>NZ_AP018441.1:2400000-4800000 GCF_009937975.1 Undibacterium sp. YM2 | reverse complement strand
AATGTCCAGCAACCCATCAGTAGCACCAACTCTCGTTGATCAGGTGCCCATAGCTCCTGCACAGCGTCAGTCGAAGTTTTCCAGCGTTATTCGTGTCACCAGTGGAAACTTCATAGAAATGTATGATTTTTTCCTTTTTGGATTTTATGCCACCTATATTGCCAAAGCCTTTTTCCCGGCCAGTAGCGAGTACGCTGCATTGATGATGACGTTTGCCACCTTTGGTGCCGGGTTTTTCATGAGGCCATTGGGCGCGATTATTCTTGGTAGCTATATTGACCGCATAGGTCGCCGCAAGGGCCTGGTGCTGACATTGGCTATCATGGCTTCAGGAACGGCGATGATAGCCTTCATCCCCGATTATTCCACCATAGGCTTGCTGGCACCCTTCCTGATACTGATAGGACGCTTGCTGCAAGGCTTTTCTGCCGGCGTGGAACTCGGTGGTGTGTCAGTGTATCTGTCAGAAATGGCGACACCGGGACACAAGGGGTTTTATGTCAGTTGGCAATCGGCAAGCCAGCAAGTAGCGATCGTATTTTCTGCGGGACTGGGCTACTTTCTCAATGAAACGCTGAGCAAGGAATTTATCGCCGACTGGGGTTGGCGCATCCCTTTTTTCATTGGCTGTTCCATCATCCCTGTTGTATTTTACATCCGTCGCTCTTTGCAGGAGACAGAAGATTATCTGGCTCAAAAGACACATCCCAGCTTCAAAGAAATGTTGAAAACCATTTCGCTTAATTGGCCACTGGTGGTCGCTGGTACCATGTTAATCGTCATGACAACGGTGTCGTTTTATCTCATCACCGTTTACACACCGACCTTTGGCAAAACCGTACTGAAACTGACAACGGTAGAAAGTCTGCTTGTAACCCTTTGTGTGGGCGTATCAAATTTTATCTGGTTGCCGATAATGGGCGCACTTTCAGATCGTATTGGCAGATGGCCGATCATGGCTTTGTTTTCTGCCCTTACAATGGCGACAGCTTACCCTTTGTTATCATGGCTGATTGTTAATCCCAGTTTTGAGCACATGTTAATGGTCGAACTGTGGCTGTCTTTTCTATATGCCAGCTATAACGGTGCCACCATTGTCGCACTGACGGAGATCATCCCTGTGCGCATACGCACCACCGGCTTTTCCCTTGCTTACAGTCTTGCAACGGCATTGTTTGGTGGTTTGACGCCGCTGATTTCTACCTGGTTGATAGAAAGCACGGGCGACAAGGCCGCACCTGGATACTGGATGGCTATGGCTGGTGCCTTCGGCTTGCTGGCCACCTTGCTGATTTATCGCGGTGTGGTGAAAGAACGTTAGTCCCCTGGCAAGATAGATTCATTGGGCTCCTGATACAATACGTCAACACGCTATGTGTTGACGTTTTTTTTTACCCTCGGACTCCATACATGACGATATCTGCTAATTTGCCGCGGTGGTCCATCATCATGCCTTTTGCTGCCTGGGTCATCCTCGGCGGCGGCATGCTGATCACCGCACCCTTATATGCAATCCTGCTGACCATCGCCCTGTTTGGTGGTGTGCTGACTGCCGTCTATCATGCTGAAGTAGTCGCGCATAAAATTGGCGAGCCCTTTGGCACGCTCTTGCTGGCTCTGGCCGTGACGCTGATAGAAGTGGCGCTGATCGTCTCTTTGATGCTGGCCGGTGGCGAAGTCACTGCAGGCCTGGCACGCGACACCGTGTTTGCCGCCATCATGATTATCCTCAACGGCATCATCGGCCTGTGCCTGCTGGCCGGAGGCAGCCTGCACAAGGAACAAAGCTTCAGCCTGCGTGGTGCCAGCACTTCACTGGCGACCCTGGCTGCGCTGGCGATACTGACCCTGGTATTGCCGAACTTTACTTCGACTGCGCAGGGGCCTGTGTATAGCGCCAGTCAGCTGGCTTTTATTGCTGTCGTTTCGCTGGTCTTGTATGGCACTTTTGTACTGGTGCAGACTGTGCGCCATCGCGATTATTTCCTGCCCGCTGCATCCAGCGGTGATGAGGAGGCGCACGCAGCGCCACCCAGCAATGGCGTGGCCTGGGCCAGTGCCGGTCTGCTCATGTTATGTCTGGGGGCGGTGGTGTTGCTGGCCAAAGCTTTGGCACCTACCCTGGAAAATGCGGTTGCTGCTGCCGGTGCACCGCAGGCGCTGGTGGGCATTATCATTGCCATTGTCGTGTTGTTGCCAGAGGGTGTCGCCGCCTTTCGCGCCGCCCGCGCCAACCGCCTGCAAACCAGCATCAACCTGGCCCTGGGCTCAGCGCTGGCCAGCATAGGCCTGACCATCCCTGTCGTTGCCGTGATTTCGCTGACCACGGGCTGGTCACTGAACCTCGGCATCGATGCGAAATCGACGGTGCTGCTGCTGTTGTCACTGATGATTACTTCTTTGTCCTTGGGAACGGGGCGAACCACCATCATGCAGGGTACTATTCATTGCGTGATCTTTGCGGTGTATTTGTTTACGACGATAGTGCCGTAAACTTTCCTTGCGATTTGGCGTGATGATGGTAAAGGGATAGCCGTAACCGCAATCTAGATTACGGAGATCACGATGATGACTTTATCTATCCGAATATCGCCTTCCCATCAGCTTCCAGAAACCGTGTCCGCCATCCGCGTTTTTCTACGGCGCGGATATTTTCTGCGTGCTTCAACTCCTGCAGATAGGCCATGGCCAGCTTCAGCTCATGGTCTTGGGTATCGCCCTCAAACATGTTCATGCGCACCAGATTGCCATAGTTGCGGCGCAGTTTCCTGGGTGTGTCATCCAGCATGATGACTTGCTCCAGCAGATAGCCACGTTGCCTGACTTTATTCAAATCCTTGACCCATTCAAAGTCCTGATATTCAGGATCGAACACGCGCGTGCAGCGTTGCCTGGCCCAGACAAATTTTAATGGCGGTTCTTCACCAAACAGATGCTTGACGATGACAGCGGCATAACTCTCGGATGCCGATGTCCAGACCGCGCAGTCAAAATGCTCAAGACAGAATGCAAGGAACTCCCTGACATGGGGACGCAGATAGACATGATAAGTAAAGAAGCAAAAATCAGCTTCATGCGCGAGTTGCTTCTTCGTTGCGAAGATCAGGGTTTCGTCCAGATCCAGTATCAGTAATTTCTTGTTCATGGCATGTCAGGCTTGATAAAAATGTTGCCATGACATATTAGCATTACTTGATTTGCTGGGGCGATTGCAAATGGATAGTCGTAGCCGTAACGGGAGGTGCATTGTAATGCGCCCTGCATTACTGCCTTGAATCAAGACGCATCATTTTAAAATCTGAATTGATCCCGTGGTGGCACATCAACCTCATCTTTCGCAAAATACGAAGCAGCCGTCCCCAGGGCCTGCACGCTGATTTCATGCGCCTGTGGATTGTTGTACTCAAGTTTGAGTTTATAGGTTTTTGCTGAATCTACCGTCAACACGGCGAGTATGGGTCTGTGCGTTGTTTCTGCCTGCATTTCATCAAACAGTGATTGCATCAGCGGTGCCAGCAAATCGGTGTATTCAGCTTGTACTGGCAGGGTGTAGATGGTTCTGCCCCAGCGGATGACGAACTCAAAGCCGGGCCGGGTTTGACCTTGCGCTAAAAAGCGGCAATATGACTGGTCCCAGGCTTGCGGGGATTCGGAGCTGAGTTTTAAAAGAACTTTTGCCATCAGCAGGGTAAGTTCGTTTTTCTTGGACATGCAAATTTCCGGTAAGGGGTATCCCGCAATTTTACTATGTTCGGCGGCTTTTACTATTGCCTTGAAGTATCGCCGGGCTTTGCTGTCGTTTAATCTGAGCTTGGCATAGGCCGCTTGTGCAGGGCAAAGTTGATCTTGAGTTACACTAAGCCAATATCTTTTTGACAGGAATACCCATGGCAAGCCAGCAGATGCCGTTTGATCCAGTACATGGTGCCAGCAACCGCGGCCTGGGGCACAGGCGCATGCTGCTTTCACTGATGGCGGTGTTTTTCCTGTTATGGATAGTCTTGCCGCTGCTATTGCCTGCCCAAGCGTATCTGTTGTACTGGCTGACCGCGCCGCTGCGCTATCTGGGGGTATTCGTACATGAGATGGGGCATGGGCTGGCCAGCCTGCTCAGTGGTGGTTCGTTTTACTGGTTCCAGATGGATGGCGATGGTGGTGCGGCGATTACCAGCGGTGGCTGGCAAAGCCTGGTCTTGCTGGGTGGTTTATTGGGGCCAGCGGTGTCTGGCAGCATCTTGCTGATGGTCTCGACCCGGGCAGAGAAGTTGCGGATAGCGTATTTGGTCCTGTTGCTTTTCTTTGTTTGCGGTGCTTACTACATGATCAAGCCGGTTTTCTTGAGCAGCAGCACTTATCCCATACTGGCGCAATGGCATGCCACACATTTGCTGGGCCTGATCTTGCCCGTCAGCCTGATACTGATGACTGTCATGCTGATGCGTGCGCCAGACGCCTGGCAGCGGCTGGTCTTGCAATGCCTGGGCATCGTCATGTGTTACTCGGCCTTCAGTGATACCAGCTATATCTTCCAGTATGAAGCCTTGCGCAATGGCATGTATTCAGATGCAAGGGAATTTGCGGCGCTGTTTTCACCTTTCAGCGTGCAGGGCTTGCCCTGGCTGGTGTTTGTATTTTTTGCAGCACTGATTGCAGTACTGAATTTTGCCTTGCTGGGCCTGGGAGTAGGGCGGGCATTACGCAAAACGGCTTAGCCAGGCGTGTCTTTCGAACTTCACTGACTTGTGCCCACCGCAAGATCAGGGCAGACCCGGCTGATCAAGATGGGCCGTGGTGAAGTCAGCAATAGGGACAGGCTTGCCAAAGTGATAGCCCTGATAGGCAAAGCAACCCTGGCTGGCGAGGTAATCCCTCTGTTCGGCGCTTTCCACCCCTTCGGCGATGACAGACAGGCCCATGCTCTGGCTCAGGGCGACGATGGTCCTGGCGATGGCGGCATCGTTGGGGTCAGTCAGGACATCGCGTACAAAGGACTGGTCTATCTTGAGCTGATCCAGCGGCAGGCGTTTCAGGTAAGTCAGGGAAGAATAGCCGGTACCAAAATCGTCAAGAGAGAAGCACAGGCCTGCGGCTTTCAGTTGTTCCATCTTTGTGATGGTATCTTCCACATCATCGACCAGCAGGCTTTCTGTCAATTCCAGTTTCAGCAATTGCGGGTTGGCCCCGGTTTCTTGCAGTATGCCCAGGACCTGTTCGACGATATCTATCTGCCTGAACTGGCGGGCACTGACATTCACGGCAATGGTCAGTTTTGCACTGGCGGGGTCGTTGGCCCAATCCAGTAATTGCATGCAGGCGGTGCGCAAGACCCACTGGCCCAGTGGCAGGATCAGGCCTGTGGCTTCTGCCAGCGGGATGAATTCGGCAGGTGAGATCATGCCGCGCTGAGGGTGCTGCCAGCGTACCAGGGCCTCTGCCCCCAGCAGTTCACCGTCGCGGCCAACCTGGGGCTGGTAAAACAGGCGCAATTGCTGTTCGCGCAAGGCGTCGCGCAATTCTTTTTCCATCCGGGCGCGTGAGCTGACCACGGCTTGCATGGCAGGGTCAAAAAAGCGCAGGGTATTGCGGCCCGCCGTCTTGGCAGCATACATCGCGAGGTCGGCCTGCTTCATCAACTCTTCATAGCCATTGTCCTGGTCAGCAATCAGGGTCGCGCCTATGCTGGGGGTGCTATGGCATTCATAGCCTTCGAGGTCATACGGCTGGTTCAGTGCAGCGAGTATTTTCTTGCCTACCATTTCTATCTGGCTGGCTGCTTCATGGGTGGATTCGCTGAGGTTTTCCAGCAAGAGCACAAACTCGTCGCCACCTATGCGTGCTACCGTGTCGCCTTCGCGCACACAATTGGTCAGGCGCCCGGATACCTGCTGTAGCAGCAGGTCGCCCTTGTAGTGGCCCTGGGTATCATTGAGCGTCTTGAAGTTGTCGAGATCAATGTACATCAGCGCACCCTTGCGGCCACTGCGGGCGCAGGCCAGCAGGGCCTGTTGCAGGCGGTCGGTCAGCAGACGGCGGTTGGGCAGGTGGGTCAGCGGGTCATAGAAAGCCAGGGTCTTGATTTCATCTTCTGCGGCCTTGCGCATGGAGATATCAACGAGGGTACCAACATAATGCAGCAATTCATTATTGCGGCCATACACGGCGGTGATGGCCAGCCATTGCGGGCTGATATGACCATCCTTGTGACGGTTCCAGATTTCACCCTGCCAGGAGCCACTCATGCCCAGGTGCACATCCATGTCGGCAAAAAAATCCTGGTCGTGGCGGCCAGAATTGAGGATTTTGGGGCTTTGTCCTATCGCATCTTCACGGCTGTAGCCAGTGATTTCGGTAAAGGCGCGGTTGACTTGCTGGATAATCTTGTTGGCACTCGTCACGAACATGCCTTCATGCGATTCAAATACGGTAGCTGCCAGGTGCAGGCTTTGTTCGGCCTGCTTGCGCGCCGTGATATCGCGCACAAAGGCGGGGAATAATTCCTGGCCGGGCAGGTAGCGTACCGAGACTTCAACATCGATGATGTGACCATCCTTGCATTTGTGCCTGGCCTCGAATTGCTGGGCACCGGCCTGACGCACGATGTCCAGTCTTTCATGCACCGGTTTGCCTTCAAATTCATCCATGATATCGACATCGTCGATGCTGAGCTTGAGCATTTCTTCACGGCTGTAGCCCATCATGCTGCAGGCAGTTTCATTGACGGCGCGCAGCTTGCCGTTCTTGTCGACCAGCCAGAAAGCGTCCATGGCAGTTTGCAGGATCAACTCATCAAGGTCGGTCATGCGCTTGCGTTCAGTGATATCCACGGCCAGGCCGCCAAGCTGGCGCTTGCCGTCCGAGCCGGTAAACACAAACTTGTTGACCAGCCACCAGCTGACACTTTCACCGGGATTGTCCGAGGGCCAGATGGCCTCGTCCTGCCCGCCGGTGGCCAGCAGGGCGAGGTCACTGGCGCGATAGCTGTCGGCAATTTCTGGCGGTAAAATATCGTGGTCAGTCTTGCCTATGACCTCGCTGGCCTGGAAAGAAAAACGCCGCAAGAAATTGTCGCTGACAAACTGGTAACGGCCATCTTCATCCTTGATCCAGGCGACAATAGCACTATTGTCCAGAAAAGCGCGGAACAATTCATCACTATGCTGCTGTGCCGCCAGCATGCGGTTGAATTCATTTGCCACAGCCTGCAATTCGCCCGGCCCGGTCAGGCTGGCCCTGGCACTGAGGTTGCCTCTTTGCACCGCCCGGGCAACCCTTTCCAGTGCGGTCATGGGCCGGGTGATGCGCTGGCCAAAGGCACGTGCGACCACCCACAACAAACCTATCATCACCAGCGTGAGCAGGATGGCTTCGGCAGCGCGTGTCCTGGCCTGGGCAAAGATGGTATCTGCCGGTACACCGACAAAGGCGATCATGCCGTATTCAGGCATGGGCATGACCGAGAAGAAACGCGTCACACCATCCACGGCCAGACTCTCGAATTCGCCTTTCCTGGTTGTCACAATACGCCTGGCAGCTTCGGCATTGGGGCGGGTGCCGATGACCTGGTCAGGGTCGAGATTGCGCCAGACCATGATGCCGTCATCCCTGAAAAAGCCAAAACGGCTGGCGTCAGGCAAGAACTCGGCAGGAATGCCGGGATCGTAGAAATTCACATCCAGTGACAGTATCACTACGGCGATGATCTGGCCTGCCTGATTACGCACAGGCAGGCTCATGATCGTATTCCAGGGGGATGATGCCTGTACCTTGTGTGGAGGCGAAATAGTCAGGTGCCCGGTCTTCACGGTTTCGGCAAAGTCGGCGACGTTGATCATGGCCCTCAGCACGGCAGCAGGAACATTGCGTGCACTGCACAGGATATTGCCCTGCAGATCGACAATGGCCAGACGCGCATAGGCAGGGTCGAGGCTGGCCAGGCTGGTCATTTTTTCGGGGCAGCCCTGTAACTGCAATTGCCTCACCAGTGGCAGGCTGGCGACTCCGGCCATGATCTTGTGCGCCTGGTCCAGCTTGCCATGGGTGTTCTTGATCATGACGCTGATCATGGTCTTCAGGGTGGTCTTGGTGAAATTGGTTGATTGCTGGAAGTCGTAATAGATGCCAAAGGCGACAGCAGCCACCAGTGGCAAGGACACGGCCAGTACCAGCATCAGCAAATAACTGCGTATGGACCTCGCTGGCGCTGGCTGAGCTGATGCCGGTAAGTCTTCACGCGTTTCTGTCATCTTGCTTTCCCACAGTGCAGGGTCTGGAATGAAAAACCGTTTGAGATCAATAATTTAACATGAAGCGGTCACTATATCCTTTTCAAAAGGTGACTTGCGGCAAGATTTAATTTTTTAAAAATGTTACTGATATAAATCTTAGCCAGCAATTCATGGATTGAACAGTGCTAAGTTGTGCAGGATTGCGCAGGAAGCATGGAGGTTGAGTTTTGTGTGGCAGGCCAAAAGCAGGCTGACTATGCCAGTCTTCGCTGCACTTCGGTAGTGTCGTTGGCATCAATGCGGGGATTGCGCGTGACCATGAGTTCATGGACTGCGGGAGTAGCGTTCTTATCTGAAAACAGCTTTTTGACCAGATGGGCAACACGGTTTCTTTGAAAGTCATCAAATACCGCCAGTATCCTTTGCACGGTCGCTGTCTGCGACAGCAGTTCAGTCTCTACCATGGGGGAAATCCAGTCTGTGCGCCAGACCATATCACTGCCATCGTCCAGTGACAGGTGGGCAATCACACCAGCCCCACCCGCATTACTTTGCAGCGGGCTGGCCAGCGCAGGCTTGAAGTCGGCAGCATAGTGTTTTTTGAGCGTGCCAAGACCAAAGTCGATCAGGTATTTATCTTCTACCAGGCAAACCGCATGGCCTTCTTTTTGACCCTGATGGGCAAAGCCCTGATAGCCTATGTAGAAAACCCCATTGCCCTGCCTGATCTCGCCGTAGCAGCCCTGTACTTTGGCCTGATAACCTTTGGCTATGAGTATCTGTGCCAGCATGGCTGACATGGCAAAACAGGAGCTGCCAAAGTGATGGAAAAAACCGAGTATGTCAAAATCATCCGCAATCCGGCTCAAGTCTCTGGCCAGATCAGGTTCTTTTACTACGTGTAGAAATGCTGTGTTCATGTGCTGAGAATGGATATCACGACACCGGCTTGGTGCGTTCCCATCTGTAAAACTATTAACCAACAGCAATAATATATAGTTTACATTGTTTAACAATATTATTTCAGTGACAAATCTTAGGTAATTGTAAGTAAATATTTCGGCATTGAAATGCTGTGATGAAATTTCATTGAAACATGATGTTTTTGATATAGATTCAAGCGCTGCGCGATCAAATATGATTTCTTTAGCATGATGAAATGCACCCTGCCATGTTGTTTAGCAGATCAAGTTTTATCTCTGAAAGGTAAAGGGTCATTGGAACTCATTTCATAAATATGAATGAGGTGCGTTTGCCTCATAACGCGGAATGGCAATGCGGACACGGCAGTTTATGCTCGCATCATCAAAAATAAACTCTATGTTATCTGGTACACGTTATGAGGCAACCCCTTAGTGAACTGACGATTTGGGCGCATTGCCGCGGGTAGTATGCCACCCCTCCTTTGCTGAGGTGTGAGCCTTAGCTGCAGAGGTTAGGCAACTGAGGCCTTGCACTGCATCCCAAATCGTCTCGTTCGTACTCATCCCTATTTATAAAATGAGTTCTAGTTTTCACCAGTGTGCTTTGACGAACAGACGCGCAATCAACTCCAGTGCTTTTATATCGATAGTCTCTATCGCCTATTTAAAAACTACTTTTCTGCTCTGGAGAAACGGATGAAACCCACAATACCCATTTTCAGCACCTGTGTGCTGCTGAGCCTGCAAGTCTGCCTGGTCGCGCCTGTGGAGTCAAACACACTTGCTGACACGCCAGGTTTTGGCAGCCAGCCCGTATTGCCTGAGCCGGAAAAAAAATTGCTGCCCACCATTAATATCGCCAAGGCGATAGGCTGGGAACAAGGTGATAAACCACTCGCTGCCGATGGGTTGGTTGTTCATGCCTATGCGCAAGAACTTGATCATCCGCGCATGATGCATGTATTACCAAACGGGGACGTGCTGGTGGCAGAAAGTAACGCGCCAGCGGTACATGACACTGTCACTGGCGTCAAGCGCATCAAGAAATGGGTGGAGTCTGTGGTCAAGGGTTCAGCCGGTGCCCAGGTGAAAAGCGCTGACCGCATCACGCTGTTGCGTGGCATGGATAGTCAGGGTAAGGCAACAACGCGCACCGTATTCCTGGAAGGCCTGCATTCACCTTTTGGCATGGCACTGGTCGGTGACTATCTGTATGTTGCCAATACCGATGCCATCATGCGTTACCCTTACCAGCGTGGGCAGACGCAGATCACGACACCCGGAGTAAAGCTGGTCGATCTGCCTGCCGGAAAAATCAACCACCACTGGACCAAGGATCTGATTGCCAGCCCCGATGGTTTGCGTCTGTATGTCTCGGTAGGGTCGAACAGCAATGTAGCTGAAAATGGCATGGATAAAGAAGTGGGACGTGCTGCCATCCATGAGATCGAGATCGCCACTGGCCACACACGTGTATTTGCCAGCGGCTTGCGCAATGCCAATGGCCTGGCATGGCAACCGCAAAGTGGTGCTTTATGGGCGGCAGTCAATGAAAGGGACGAGTTGGGCAATGACCTGGTCCCCGACTACATGACTTCAGTGGTGGATGGTGCATTTTATGGCTGGCCCTACAGTTATTTTGGTCAGCATGTGGATGTACGTGTCAAACCACAAAGGCCCGATCTTGTCGCCAAAGCCATTGCCCCGGATTATGCATTGGGTGCGCACACGGCATCGCTGGGTCTGACATTCTATAGTGCAAAAATGCTGCCTGAACGCTATGCCGGAGGCGCATTTATTGGGCAACATGGCTCATGGAACCGCCAGCCGCATAGCGGCTATAAAGTCATCTTTGTACCGTTTGCAAATGGCAAGCCCAGCGGTGCACCGCAAGATGTACTGACCGGGTTTTTAACTGCAGATGGCAAAGCCAAAGGACGTCCTGTTGGCGTTGTCGTCGATAAGGCGGGGGCTCTGCTGGTGGCAGATGACGTTGGTAATATCATCTGGAGGGTCTCGGCAAAATAAATTAGCTGCTTGGTTCAGGTCGCGGCAGTTTGCTTTTGATTTTGCAAGCTGCCCATAGAATACGCATACTGGCGGGTAAATTCTGCACCAAGCAGGAAAATCTGGGCCGAGTAATATACCCATAACAAAATCGCGATCATTGATCCGGCGGCGCCAAAGCTGTTAGCGACACCACTATTGCCTATGTACAGGCCTATCGCATATTTACCGGCGTGGAACAAGCCCGCCGTACCGAGTGCACCTACCCATACATCATTCCAGGAAAGCCTTACCTGCGGCAGCATCTTGAAAATAACCGCAAACAGACAGGCAATGACGGCAAAGCTGGTCATCGCAGACAAGGGCAGGAATACCAGGGAAATCGCAATCTGGCTGCCGCTCCAGTAATGTTCCAGCGCTGCCAGCACGGCATTGATGACCAGTGACACCAGCATCAGAAATGCCAGTACCAGCACCAGGCCAAAAGAGAGCAGGCGGGTACGCAGCAAATGCCAGATGCTGCTGTCGGTCTGGTGTGGCACTTGCCAGATTTCATCAAGGCTTTCCTTGAGTTCGGCAAAGACACTGGTGGCACCAACCAGCAGCAGCACACTGGCAATGATGGTCGCCAGACGGCCTTCGTCTTCATTGCGTGCACCCGCCAGCATGGCTTGTATGGCCTCGGCACTGGTGTGTCCGACCAGGGTTTGTAATTGATGGAATAACTGCCCCTGTGCCGCTTGCTGGCCGTAGAAAAAACCGGCGATGGCGAGCACCAGTACCAGGATAGGTGCCATCGAAAACAGGGTATAGAAAGCCAGCGCCGCGCCCTTGCTGGCGGCGCGGTGGCGTAGCCATTCACTCAGGGTGCGCTGCAGGATGTGGACGAGGTCCGGCAACAGCAGTGGCAGCGTAAAGCCACGTTTCAGCAGCGACCCGAGTGCAGAGAGCAAAGGCTTCAGAGTCGTTCGCCTCGTATGACACGAACCAGTATCATGACAATGGCGATGACCAGAAGAATATGAATAAAGCCACCGATGGTGTAAGCCGACACCATGCCAAGCAACCACATGATCAGTAAAATAACAGCGATGGTATAGAGCATGATTTTTCTTCCTGTAAAAGTGCACAAGCGTAGCGATTGCGCACAGGGTTTAAGAATGCTGGCATCAGATAAGTGATCAAACCGTGTTGAAGCTATTCTCATTGTCATATCGCTCAACAATCCGCATCAACAACGCAACGTTTGGTCTTACCTGAAGCACGCTTGCATCGTGATGCAGCAGCCGGCCAGCGTCTGTTCGCCAGCGTACGGACGCCAGGGAAGAAATTGACCAAGATAATGTCAGTTAATTCTTACTGATGCAGTCAAGGCAAAACTGCCAACGCAGAAACGTCAGGAAAGGAGTACTTACGCAAGATCACTCCAGCACAAACGGTGGCCCATACCGCATGCAAATATGTATGCAAATACAGTAAGGGTCGCTGGAGTGGTTTTGCGCAAGTGCTTGTTTTCCTGTGTTTACTCAGTTTCTGAGTACGCCAGCGCACAGATTAAGTTTCTGTTAAACGGCAAGCTGTTGAGCGTGTGCAAATAAAAGAATCCATCATGCCTGCTGCTCCTGTCAGTCCCATCAAATCTGCCACCAGGGTGGCAAGCGAAGTTGCCAGCTCCAGGGCTGCCAATGATCCAGCGCGCATGCCTGCCCGCATACTGCAAACTGCGCCGGGCGTGCTGCAATTTTCCGGTACATGGACAGTTTGCCAGCTTGGCAATGTCATGCGTCAGCTTGATGGCCTGCTCATGCGGCATGCAGCGGTATTGCAACTGGACGGGCAGCAAATTCAAAAGATAGACAGCATCACGGCCTGGGTCTTGCAAACACGTTTGAAAAAATTGCGTGACAGCGGTGTGCTGATCAGCATGCAAGGCTGGCCTGCGCAATATCAGCAAATGCTTGATGGGCTGGGTGAATTGCCACAGGATGCTGTTCCGGACAAAATGATGCCAGGCGTGCTGGCAAGAGCCGGCAAAGCCACTGTCGATATCTTCAAAGACAACCTGGCGCTACTGAGCTTTGTAGGGGAAACTGCTGTCAGCCTGCTGGGCCTGTTCCTGCATCCGCGCCGCTGGCGTGGTCGCACTATCCTGCACAATATCCAGATCGCCGGTTTTGAAGCGCTGCCCATAGTCGGTGTCACATCATTCTTGCTCGGTATCGTCATCGCCTATCAGGGAGCAGACCAGCTCAAGCATTATGGCGCGAATATCTTTGTCGTTGAACTGCTGGGTTACGCCATGCTGCGTGAATTTGCACCGCTGATCACGGCCATCATCATTGCTGGCCGCTCTGGTTCTGCCTATGCGGCACAGATAGGCACCATGGTCGTCACAGAAGAAATCGATGCCCTGCAAACCATAGGTATCAAACCCATAGAGTTACTGGTGCTACCAAAACTCATCGCGCTGATGCTAGCCTTGCCCTTGCTGACCCTGTTTGCCGACCTGATCGGCATCATTGGCGGCATGCTGATGGCCAGTAGCCAGCTGGATGTGGGCATGCATGAATTTGTTGATCGCTTTGCCACGGAGATCCCGCTCAAGACCCTGCTCATCGGCTTGGGTAAATCACTGGTGTTTGCCGCGGTGATCGTCATCATCGGCTGCTACCAGGGCTTCCGCACCAGAGGTAATGCCGACAGTGTCGGTCGCCAGACTACCCGCAGTGTGGTGCAGGCGATCTTTATCGTCATCGTGCTCGACGCGGTATTTTCCGTCATCTTTAATTTGCTGGGACTTTAATGAATACAGACCAGCCCACAAGCCCGGCGCAAGCGTATGACTACGCCATAGACATGCAGCAAGTCTGCACCCGCTTTGGTGACAAGATCGTGCATGAAGGCCTGGACTTGCAGATACGCCGTGGCGAGATATTCGCAATTGTTGGTGGTAGCGGTTCTGGTAAATCGACCTTGCTGCGCGAGATGATCTTGTTGCATACACCAGACTCAGGCACGGTCAAAGTGCTGGGCATGGACCTGGCTGATATCAGCGATGAGCAAGCCAGCTCTTTACGGCAGCGCTGCGGCGTGATGTTCCAGAAAGGCGGCCTGTTTGGCACCCTGACTGTCACAGAGAACATCGGCCTGCCCTTGCGTGAGCACAGTGAGCTGGATGATAAAAGCATCAATGATATCGCCGCACTCAAGCTCGCAATAAGCGGCCTCAAGCCCGAAGCTGCGGGCCTTTACCCGGCAGAGCTGAGTGGCGGAATGTTGAAGCGGGCGGCACTGGCCAGGGCACTGGCGCTGGACCCTGAGCTATTGTTTCTTGATGAGCCGACTGCCGGGCTGGACCCGGCCAGCGCCGGTGGGCTCGATACCCTGCTGCGTCATTTGCACGAGCTGTACCAGCCTACCATTGTCATGATCACCCATGATCTTGACCTGCTATGGCAAGTCACACACAGGGTAGCGGTACTGGGTGAGGGCAAGGTGCTGGCAGTGGGCAGCATGGAAGAATTATCGCAACTGCAGCACCCCGTCATCCGCGATTATTTTGATGGCGCACGTGGCAGGGCTGCACAGCAACAGGCGCAACGGACGCAACAGGCAGGCGACATTGAATTCAGGAACGAGCAAAAGAATGATCACAACAGCGTACACAAGAGCGCACAGGGAACCCCATGGAAACCAAAGTAAATTATGCCGCTGTCGGTGCCTTTGTGCTGGCATTGGGCGCGCTGCTGGTGGCCGCGGTATTGTGGCTTTCCGTCGGTTTGGGAAAACGTCAGCAGACTGTCTTGTATCAATCCATCGTCAATGAGTCGGTGGCGGGCCTGAACCTCGATGCGCCTGTCAAATACCAGGGCGTGAATGTCGGCAAGGTGCGCACTATCAGCCTTGACCCTGCCAATCCCCAGCAAGTGCAACTGGTGTTCGCCATCGCTGCAGGTACACCCATCAAGACTGATACCCTGGCTGTTCTCAAGACCCAGGGCCTGACCGGTATTGCCTATGTCGAGTTGAGCGGCGGTTCACCGGCAGCGCCATTATTGCAGGCCAGGGAAGGCCAGGCTTATCCACAGATACCCACCAAGCCGTCACTCAGTGCCAGGCTGGAGAATGTACTGAGTGCCGTGCTGGCCAATCTCGACCGTACAGCCGCCAATGTTAACGCAATACTGAATGATGAAAACCGCGCTGCCTTTGGCAAGATTTTGCGTGATACCTCAACTGTCATGGATACACTGGCCTCGCAAAAAAATGCCATGCGCATGGCCATCAGCAATGCCGCCATCACCACCGCCAACACTGCACAGGCCAGTGCCAAGATTGATCTCTTGTTCCAGCGCATAGGCAAGAGTGCCGATGCCGTCGCCAGCATGGCAGACAAGGCAGGCATGGCCAGCGACAGCACCAGGAAAACTGCAGACGAGCTCGGTGGCGGTGTGCGCCAGTTAAGCAGCGATACCCTGCCGGAATTGCAGAGGCTAATGGCAGAGCTGACGACCCTGTCAGCCTCGATGACCCGTCTCATAGAGCAGACAGAACATAATCCCAGCAGCCTGATCAGAGGGCGGCAAACCCCACCGGCAGGTCCGGGCGAAGCTAAATAAAACTAAAGGAGTCACCCCATGAAACACTTAACCGCAAGCAGTTTTGTCTCCATCATGGCAATCGCCCTGACTGGCTGCTCCGCCCTGCAGCCTGCCAATGTGCCGCCCATGGCCGTCTACAGACTGGAGGCCACCGCGCCCGGCAGCTCAGTCGCACCCGCCAATGTCACGGCCAGTATCCTGGTTGGCAATATCCGCGCGGCTGCCGGTTTTGACACCAGTCGCATGCTCTATACACGCCAGCCGTATCAGGTAGAAGAATTCCAGCAAAGCCAGTGGCAAAAGCCGCCCGCTGCAATGCTCATGCCGCTGGTGGCAACGGCGCTGGAATCGACCGGCATGTTCAAGGCTGTTCTGCAAGCACCCAATGCGACGCTGACAACTTACCGTCTGGACCTTGAGCTGTTGAGTCTGCAACAAGACTTCAGCAGCAAGCCCAGCCATGTTCAGTTCAAGCTGCGCGCCCATTTGTCTGACCGCCAGACTCAGCAGGTCATGGCCTGGCGTGAATTCAGCATCAGTATCCCCACTGCGAGTGAAGATGCCTATGGCAGCGTGCTCGCCAGCAATCAGGCGGTAGCCCAGGTCTTGCAGCAACTGAGGGTATTTTGTGTAGAGCAGATTACGCTGGCAGCGCAGGCAAGAAAAAAGCAGCCCTGATACTGGAACAGGGCTGCTTCTGCTTTCTTGACCTTACTGTTGTAGTAAGCCTGTATGGCTTGTTACGATAGCCTGCTATTTACGGCAGCACAGCAAGCCAACCAGCAAACCCACGGTGGCTGCTGCTCCCAGGGTACTCCAGGGATGATCCTTGACGTAAGTATCGGTAGATTCAGCCACCTGCTTGCCGGTGGCGAGCACTGATGCCTGAGCGTCGTGCGTCTTTTGCATGGCTGAGTCTATCATCTTCATCCCGCGTGCGCGCATCTCATCGGCTTTTTCGCCGGTGAGGGATGCTGCAGCGGTCAGCAATGCCTGAGCATCCTTGAGTAATACTTTGATGTCTTTGTTGACAGATTTAAAATCAGATTCGAGCATGATGCTTACCTTTCAGTGTGGGGTTGGGCGCTGCAATTGTTGAAACGGTTGTTGAAACTGCTTGCGGCCTTGGTGTTGCCTTGGTTCTCAAGCCAGTAAATCTCTCATGTCATCCGCATGTTCTTCTTCCTTAGCCATGATCCCGACCAGCATGTGCCGCGTGGTTGGATCACTGTCGCCGATTTTTGCCAGCATCTGACGGTATGATTCTATGGCGACCCGTTCAGCAATCAGATTGGCTTTGAGCATCGCACGCACATCTTCGGCATCATCATATTCAGCATGACTGCGTTCAGTCAGTGTGGCGGGGTTAAAGTCGGGTTTGCCATTGAGCTGGACGATGCGTTCTGCCAGCAAATCAGCGTGCGCCTGTTCTTCTATTGCGTGTTCCAGAAATTCTGCCTTGATAGGGCCATTGTGCACGCCTGAAACAGTGTAATAATGACGTTTGTAGCGCAAGACGCACACCAGCTCCGTAGCCAGTGCGCCATTAAGCATGGCGATGACTTCTTCACGATTGCCTTGATAACCTGCAGTGACTGCACCGTCATCAAGATTTTTGGCTGCTTCGCGGATGGCAGCAGTGTCCATGCCATTGCGGAGATTGCTATTGACTTCATGCATGATGAGATTCCGGTTAAATTAAGAGAGAGAATTCAGACGGACGATTTTTTTCGTCCAGGCTCCTTTATATCCCTCACCAAAAATAAGGTCAGTACGCTGCCGTACATAGAGCTATATAGTTTTGCGTTAGCCTGTAGGCTGGCGAAAAAGAAGATGATCCATGAAACTCAACAATAAAATATGGCGTATCAGCCTCTGGCTACTGTCCGGCATCATCGTGCTGCTGACCGTTGCTGTGTTGATCCTGCTCAATATGGACTGGAACCGTGCCAGGCCCTGGCTCAATGAACGCACCAGCGAAGCACTGGGGCGGCCCTTCAGCATACGTGGCAACCTGGCACTCAGTTGGGAAAAGCAGCTCAGCGGGCCGGAAAACGCGACTGGCTGGCGCGGCAAGATACCCTGGCCACATCTGCTGGCACAAGATATCCATATTGGCCAGCCGCCGGATATTCTGGCTGGAGCGCCACCAGCCAGGCAATCTGCCGCATCTGCCGTATCCGCAAAATCTGCCACCGCGCCGACAGAAGACATGGCACAGATCAATGAAGTCTCGTTTTCCCTGAATCCGCTGGCCTTGCTGGACAAACGACTTGAGATACCCCTGCTGCGCTTCCATGGCAGCAGCCTGTCCCTGCAACGCTTTGCCGATGGCAGCAATAACTGGACCTTCAGGAAAAGCAGCAATGCATCTCCGTGGCGGCTGGAACTACGCAGGCTGGTACTCAGCCAGGGCAAAGTGCATTATGTCGATGCCATACGCCATGCCGATGTCGTCGCCGATATAGAAAGCCTGACGACGGAGGCCAATTACGGCATCAGCTGGAAGCTCAAGGGTAAGCTACACGGTGAAGCCATCACTGGCAACGGCAAGGCCGGGGCCATCCTGAGCTTACAGCACCAGACCCAGCCTTTCCCCATCATGGCGCAGTTGCAAATGGGGCAAACCAGGGTCAGTGTTGAAGGCAGTGTCACCAAGCCCAGCGAACTGGCTGCGGTCGATATGCAATTACAAATCTCGGGCAACAGCATGGCAAGACTGTATCCATTGACTGGCATAGTCTTGCCTGAGACACCGGCATACAGCACTGCTGGCCATCTCAGTGCCACCCTTGGCAAGATAGATAATCACTGGAAATATGAAAAGTTCACAGGCAAGGTAGGTTCCAGTGACCTCGCTGGCAGCCTCGATTACCAGACCAGAAAGGCAGACAAGCTGCGCCCACTTTTGCAAGGGAATATGAGTTCAGAGGTACTGCAATCCGCCGACCTGGCGCCACTGGTCGGTGCTGATTCCAATGCCAACAAACTCAAACGTGGCATGGCTGCAGTACAACCGGGTGATAAACTCCTGCCGGTAGAAAATTTTCGTACTGAGCGCTGGCGCAGCATTGATGCAGACGTGAACCTGAGCGCCACCAAACTGATACGTGAAAAAGTGCTGCCCATACACAAGCTGCAAACCAGGCTGATCATGAAAGATGGTGTCATCAGCATGCTGCCTCTGAGTTTTGAACTTGCAGGCGGGCAATTGCAGGCGCATATCACCCTCGACGGCAGTGGCGGCAACAAGAACAAGCCAGGCGAGCAGGGCGATGAAGAGACACAGGCGCATGCCATACGGGCAAAAATGCGGCTTGTTGCGCGGCATATACAATTGCAAAAATTCATCCCGACACTGGCCGCATCAAAGCTGACAGTCGGCGAGATCAATGCCGACGGCAACCTGACCGCGACCGGCAGTTCTGTCGCCGGTCTGCTGGGAACATCGAATGGCGAGCTCAGCAGCATGATAGACCGTGGCACGGTCAGCAAGCTCTTGCTGGAAGAAATGGGCCTGAACATAGGTAACGTCATCCTGACCCGACTGTCTGGTGATAAACAGGTCAAACTCAATTGCATGCTCGCAGATTTTGCCGTGAAAGATGGCCAAATGAATGCCCGCAGTTTCCTGGTTGATACTGACGAAGCACTGATAGACATCAGTGGCAGTATCAATATGCAAAAGGAGGACCTGAACCTGACCATCAAGCCCAATAGCAAAGGCTTGCGTGTCTTCTCCCTGCGTGCCCCTTTGTATGTACGCGGCACTTTTTTGCATCCCCAGGTCTCAGTCGATAAGGGTGTGATGGCCCTGCGCGCCGGTGGTGCCATAGGCCTGGCCCTGCTGACGCCATTTGCCGCACTCTTGCCACTGGTGAGTACCGGGCCGGATCAGGCCAGTGGCTGTGGCAGCTTGTTGAAAACGGCAAAAAAATAGCAGCCCTTTTAAGAGCTGCTATGTTTAAAGACTGCCATTGCAGTATTGCACGATTGCAGATGGCATTGCTGCCATCAATACGGGCTGGTCCTGATCATCGTCGCTACTTCACGCGTTTCAGCCAGCACATCATTGACCGCCATTTGCAAAGTGTATTTTGCTTCTTCCGCTTCACGTACAGATTCTGGCGTCCGTATCAAATGACGGCTGCGTTTGTTGAGGGCTTTTTCATATACCTTGAAGGCAAACTGCATTTCTGTGTAGTCCATGTCTTTCTCCTGTTCTCTTGTTTTGCTGATGCTCAGTTGATGCTTGGTTAAGGCTTAGCTGATTACTGCTTCATGTTTTCGTGCCGTAATGGGCGTGTACTGAATCCACCCAAATTTCATCTGCCATGTCTGGCCACTGCTCAGGATCAAATCCCGGGGCATTGTCGAAATGGCTTTTTTCTATATTCAGGATGAAGCGTTTATTGACTGTATCCAGTGTCAGCGCTGTCCAGGGGATGGCAAACAGTTTTTCGCCTATGCCCAGCAAGCCACCGTGGGCGACGACCACATAGGCTATCCTCCCGGCTTGCATGTCCAGCATGATCTCTTTGACTTCACCCAGGTATTCGTCGGCATGGTTGACGACATTGTCACCTGTCAGCGTGCGTGCACCCATGAGCTCAGGGCCAGGCCCCTTGTGATCATTGTTACCCGGGCCCGTATCGTAAATGTTGGAATTAATATCAATCATCATCTTTTCCTTCATAAGAATTGGAGCCTCCAGTATGTGCGCCGCAATGAAAGTGATCGGTACGATAGCGTACACAGACAGCAAATTTTGAGTGCCGGTTTGAATCTGGAAGAACAGTCCGGCACTGGGTTCCGGCGATCAACCACCCAATGGAGGGATTTGCTTCTTTAAAGCAAACGGCACTGCCAAGCTTGCGCTTGCAGTGCCGGTTTATGCTATTCATCATCGATAAAAACGAAATGCTGCTGTTCATAGACCAGGGTCGTCATTCTGACCCCTGCGATCTGCGCCTGCAGCGCTTCGTCATGCAGTCAGACAGTCATGCCGTAGTAGCTGTGTATGGAATCTGCCCAGGCCTGGTTTGCCATATCTGGCCAGTGATCAGAGTCAAAGCCTGGTGCATTTTCAAAACGGCTCTTTTCTATGTTCAGGACAAAGCGTTTGTTGGTAGTGTCCAGCGTCAGTGCTGACCACGGTACCGCAAACAGTTTTTCGCCTATGGTCAGAATGCCACCAAAAGCCACGACCGCGTAGGCAACACGGCCAGTGCGCATATCCAGCATGATTTCTTTGATGTCACCCAGATTTTCATCCGCCTGGTTGACGACATTGTCACCAGTCAGGGTGTTGGCACCCATCAGTTCAGGGCCCGGACCCTTGTGACCATTTGTAGAGCTGCCGGGAGTATAAGTACTGGAAGTAGTATCAATCATTGTCTTGTCCTTCAGGGTGAGTGGAGAGCTGAGCATGCGCTTTCTTGCAAGTCTTAACAGTTCGATACCACACATAAGAAGGTCTTTTTGACAGGAATTTTAAACAGGTCCATGAGTGTTCTGCACGTAACCGTATCCTTCACTGAGTTAATCTGCTGAAATGGTAAGTCGCAGTTGATGGTTTATCCAGATACTGATGATGCCATTTACACAGGAATGTGAATTCATATTGCACACGGTCAAACATTGCTAAATACGGTTTTCCATCGGGCAATTCTCTTATAACTTCCTGTTTAATACAGTAAAAGAATTCCGCTTGCGATCTGGTCTTGAAAAAATAAAAACATGACAAGCATTGAGGTCGCAGGGAGTTCTGGATTTTGCTATTTTATTTATACAGATTCACGACCGGGGCCGGGCAATGAAGACGACGTTGAAAACCAGACTCATGCTGGTGATGGGTATCATGAGCACACTCATGCTGTTGTTGGGGCTGACAGGTCTGTATTCGATGAAAGCCTCGCATGACAGTTTGAAAAGCAGCCATGAAGAGCGCAGCCTGGGGCTGTATAAGCTCGCCAGCATGGACAAATTGTTATTGGCAAACCGGCATGCCATCCTGGCAGCACTGGCTGAACCGGACGCCGGAAAACTCAGTACCCTTGCCGATACCATGGAACACGACAGGCGCGCCATAGAACAGTTATGGCTCGACGTTGCGACACTCCCCATGTCACAGGATGCCAGGAAAAAAGCGGATGAACTCAGTGCAGCACGTCTCAGCTTCGACCATGCAGTGACCCTGCCTGCGATCAAGGCCATGCACGCCGCTGACGTCGCCAGTCTCAGGGAAATCAGACTGGCCGCAGACAAACTCAAGGGCCCCGTCATCAGCGCAATGGACAGCCTGCGCAGCCTGCAACTTGATACACTCAATAAAGAATACGGCAGTGCCGAGGCTGCTTATGCCAGGATAAGCAATCTGATGTGGGCCGCCATAGGCATGGGCCTGGTGCTGGCCGCAGCACTGGCTTATTTCCTCATTCATGTGATCTACCGTCAGCTCGGCGGTGAGCCTGCCTATGCGGCGCAGGTAGCCAGGCAAATGGCAGATGGTAATCACACTGTCAGTATCACGCCAGATGTGCATGATGATGCCAGCTTGCTGTCCTCGCTGCAGCAACTGCAAAGAGAGCTGGAAAAAATCGGCAAGGACTTGCACCGCCATACTGGCAGCATTGCCAGGACATCCGTGCAAATACAGAATAACAATGTGCAGCTATCCTCACGCATGGATCAGCAGGCCGCCTCGCATACACAGATTAACCTGGCCGCCAGGGACCTGAGCACAGCCATACGCCAGAATTCTGGACAGGCGCGCCAGGCCATGCAGCTTGCTGACGAGGCCAGCGAAACTGCCATTAAAAAAGCGCAGGCGGGCAGCGAGGCAATGACCGCCATGACAGAATTGAGGCATGCCTGGGACAAGCTGGACACCAACATCCAGGTGATAGATGAACTTGTTTTCCAGCTCGACACCGCAGTGCTCAGGAGTACGATAGAAGGCAAGGCTGCGGAGCTTGCAGAGGAGGCTGAGGGCGCTGAACTGCACATTGCCAGCGTTACATCCGAAGTGCGCGGCCTTGCACAAGGCGTTGCCTGTGCCGTTCATGAAATCAAGAACCTGCTTAATGAATCATGGGAAAGCCTGGACCGCGCTGGCAGGCTGACCAGCCAGAACAATGCCGATGCAGAAAAGCTGCTGTTCACCCTGCAGCATGCCAGTAAGCTCATGGCAGGAATCGATGCCGCAGGCAAAAAACAGGAAGCAGACCTCAGACAGATCAGGCATACCGTCAGTGATCTCGACTATGCCAGCCGCAAGGACGCTGTCCTGCTCAGCGCCACCACGACAGCCGCCAAACTAATGGAGCAGCATGCCAGCCATCTGACACGGCTGAGTAATGGATTCAAACCTGGCGCAGGGCACAAGGCGAAGTCGCAATTGCAGGTGGTTAGCGCAACAGTGACCGGACATGTGCCACACAAACGCCCGGACTTGCGTTTGGTGCGGACTTAGAAAATTTCTGTGGCTAGACTTGCATAAATTAGTGTGGGGTGGAAAATTGGAACTTGAAGTTCATGGTAATGTTTTTATAGTCATACATCATGTAATATGATGCAAGCCGTGATTTTGTAAAGTCACGGCTCAAGGCCTATCCAAAGAGCCAGAACCATACCGAATAAACATTACAGATGCACGAGCACGGTTCGTGCATCTTCCTTTATGTGGCAAGCCCATGAAAAAATTATCTCTTCTGATTCCCGCATTGATCTTGTCCGCGTGCGCATCGTCGTCTGGTGTGGTAGCGACGGGCAGTGACACTTATATGATTTCAAACTCAAGAAAAGGCGTTGATACTACTGGCTCAAAAGTAAAAGCGGAAGCTTTGAAAGATGCCAATGAGTATTGTGCTTCGAAAAATAAAACGATAGAAATCATCAAGGCAACGCAGAAAGACATGGTGCCGTTCACATCGGATGCGCAAGCTGAGATCGAGTTCAAGTGCGTCGCCAATAAATAATTGTAGCTATTCAGGGTGTGCCTGGCACATCCTGATCAATAAATATTTTAAAAATAGCTTGCAAATAAGTAGTGCACTATTTAAAATGCAAAGCATGAAAACCGCAAACGCCAAATCAGCAGCAAAAGCAGAGCAAACGGCAACGCCGCAACTCGGTGACCAGCTTTGTTTTGCACTGTATTCGACTTCGCTGGCAATGAACAAGCTGTACCGCAAATTGCTCAAGCAAATGGGGATCACCTATTCGCAGTACCTGGTGCTGATGGTCTTGTGGGAGCAGGATGAGCAAACCGTCAATGACATAGGTGAGCGCCTGATACTGGATTCAGCCACACTGACACCCCTGCTCAAACGCATGGAAGCGCAGGAGTTGATCAACCGCGTCAGGTCAGCCGCAGACGAGCGCCAGGTCATCATTTCGCTGACCAAGGCCGGCAGTGATTTGCGCAAGCAGGCAGCCAGTCTGCCGACCTCGGTCTTGTGCGCAGCAGAGTGTTCAGCCGATGAGGCGCGTGACCTCAAGCAAGAGATACTGGCTCTGCGTGCAGCATTGATGAAGAATGTGTGAGGATAGTCCAGAGATTTTTGGAGTATTAAATATATAGCGTGCTATTTAATAGCTTATTATTTTATTTGTTTGTGCTGATTTGCATTGATGAAGTAGGAGCGGCTTCAGTCGCGAATCGCTGCGCAACTTGAATAATCGACACGGCTGGATGTTCGCGGCTAAAGCCGCTTTTACGGGATATTGCGGACATGGCTGATGTTGAAGAGATGGCTAATGACGCTATAAGCATGGGCGACTTTGTCTGCCCGTGAGTTTGTTACGCCTTCAGTAGCTTGGTAAATATATAGTGCACTATTTAATAGTTGATTATTTAAATTAATGACTAGAAAAGCCTGGAAAAAGATTTTGGCAAGAAGAAAGAAAACCAGTTTGTAGCACCCCAACGTAGTCACCGCGCAGTAATCACACTGCCATAACATGAAAAGGAAATGACCATGACACATCTGAAATCCCTGCTAGCTGCAACCGCCATCAGCCTCTCCATCAGCAATGCCTTTGCAGCAGGCAGCCCCGGTGTTGAGCCGACTACCCAGGCCTTCTTGCAAGCGCTGGGAGCAGGGGGCGGCAAGCCGCTGGAACAATTGCCAGTAGCTGATGCACGTGGCGTACTGGTCGGTGCACAGGCTGGCGTCAAGCTGACATTGCCTGCTGCTGATGTATCCGAAAAAATCATCAAGGTCGATGGTGGCGACATCAAACTGACGATCGTGCGCCCGGCTGGCGTCAAAAAAACCTTGCCCGGCTTTATGTACTTCCACGGCGGCGGCTGGGTACTCGGCGATTATCCTACCCATGAAAGACTGGTGCGCGACCTGGTGGCAGAATCCGGTGCCGTTGCCATCTTCGTCAATTACACACCCTCACCAGAAGCGGGTTATGGCGTCGCCATCCAGCAGGCTTATGCCGCCACCAAGTGGGTGGCAGAACACGGCAAGGAAATTCAGGTCGATGGCAGCCGTCTGGCTGTTGCAGGCAATAGCGTAGGCGGCAATATGGCGGCGGTGGTCAGCCTCATGGCCAAGGATAAGGGCGGCCCCAAACTGCGCTCACAAATCCTGTTGTGGCCGGTAACAGATGCTGATTTCAATAATGAATCCTATAAGCAGTTTGCCGATGGCCACTTCCTGACACGCAATATGATGAAATGGTTCTGGGACAATTACACGACCGACGCTGCCAAACGCCAGGAAATTTACGCATCCCCATTACGTGCAACTAATGAGCAATTGACTGGCCTGCCACCCGCCCTGATACAAACCGCAGAATTCGATGTCCTGCGCGATGAAGGCGAAGCCTATGGCCGCAAACTCGATGCCGCAGGCGTCAAGGTCACGACCGTGCGCTACAAGGGCATGATCCATGATTTTGGTTTGTTGAATGTGCTGGCCAAAGTACCGGCAGTGCGCTCGGCGATGCTGCAGGCCGGTAGTGAATTGAAGGCGAGTTTGAAATAAGGGCAGGGTGTCTCGAAAGCAGGCAGCTTGAGCGCTTAACAGAGGCACGGCTTTTCTAAATTAAGACCACTCAACACAGCCACGTAGGTTGGGCTACGCTTCATCAGCCCAACACTCTGCGTCCAAATGACGTACACGTTTGCAAATGCTAAGTGTTGGGCTGATACCCCGTAGCCTAACGAGGCCCGGCTCAACCTACGTACTAAATTAAGACCACTCACCACAGAGGGGGCACCGAGAACTAAAAGATGCAGGCAACTTACTACTGCCCACATATCTCTCAGCCTTTCTCTGTGCTTTCTCTGTGTCTCTGTGGTGAGATTTTTGGTCTTTTTCAAAACAATAAATCAACCTCACCGCTTGAACGCCAACAACAAAACCCCACCCGCCACCATGCCTATACCTGCCCATTCCCGCAAGGATGGCCGTTCATCCAGAAACGCAAACGCAAACACCGCCACCAGCACCAGGCTGAATTTATCGACAGGCGCGACCTTTGACGCTTCACCCAGCTTCAAGGCGCGGAAATAACATACCCAGGATGCACCCGTGGCCAGACCGGACAAAGTCAGAAACAGCCAGGTCTTGCCAGACAAGGCCAGCGGGTTGGCCCATTTACCGGCATACACCACAAACAGCGACAGCACGACGATGATGATGGCGGTACGGATCAGGGTGGCAAGATCAGAATCTACGCCCTGTATGCCTATCTTCGCAAAAATGGCCGTCATCGCTGCAAACATCGCCGACAGGGCGGCCCAAAAAAACCAGGCGTTGGATGTACTCATTGCTTGCCCCAGGTTTTCAAGTTTTTGATTGCGCCACTTCCAGCCTGTAAAAACCTGCGATGGGATCGTTTTGCACCGTCTCCGCCGTAATCGTCGCATTCTCATCACTGAAATGCACGGGCGGCAGGGTGATGCCGTTGATCACGGCTTGCAGTGTATAAGCTGGCCCGCTGTGCAAATTGTAGGGATTAAAGCCGCGCGATTGGGTGATTTCCTGCTCGAACAGGCCATGCATCTGGATGATGAAACTGACAGCTGGTGTGCAGGTCTTGTACAACTGCATGAAGGGTGGCTCGCTGCTGCCACTTTCGACCAGGCGCAAGACATAAGATTTGTTTTCCAGGTCTTGCTCCATCTGTGCGATATAAGCGGCGGTGTCGTTCAACTGCATCCTGTCCGACACGTATTCCCGGTTCTGGAAGTTGGCCTTGGCGACGATAGTGCCTATGATATGGGTAGGGATTTCCAGCTTGTGGCCGGCACCTGTACGTGTCCAACGCGCGATGACCAGGTCACCTTTGTTGACGGTGAGAAACGCTTCGTAGCCAGTGTTGTTGACTATGGTGATCGCCATGGGGGCACTCCTTGCTGAAGGTAGACAGGCTTAAGGGTGGGATTATTTTACCTTGTATTTTGATTAAGACAAGCCAGCTACCTCATGCATGCGCAAGACACTGCGCATTTGCCTGACTTCTTCGAGAGGGCTGCGGCCAAACAGGCGCTTGAATTCACGGCTGAACTGCGAGCTGCTTTCATAGCCCACGGTATTCGATGCGGTGTAGGCATTCATGCCTGAACGTATCATCAACAGGCGCGCCTTGTGCAGACGCATGGCCTTGATGTACTGGATAGGCGTGGTACTCGTCACCTGCTTGAAGTGCAGGTGAAAGGCGGGCAGGCTCATGCCCGATTCACGCGCCAGGCTATCGACATCAAGCTTGTCGCTAAAGCCATCGTGTATCTTGCGCAGGGCACGGGTGATTTTTTGAAAGTGACTGCCCTGGCTCAGCGCCGCCCGCATTGCTGCACCCTGTTCACCCATGAGTATGCGGAAATAGATTTCCCGCACGATGGCAGGCGCCAGTATCCTGGCTTCCAGCGGTGATGCCAGTGCCTGCAACAGGCGTAGCACGGCGGCTGCCAGGGTATCATCTACCTGGGTGGCATACATGAAGGTGGGGGTAATTGTGGCGTTGGCAGGCACATCGGCTTGCAACTGCTGCGCTTCCTGCACCGCCAGTGCCAGTTCGGCTGCCAGCGTCTGCTGTATGCCCAGGTGTATGCCCAGCATGGGTTGCTCGGGGCTCGCCTCAGTATCCGCCTCAAAAGGCATGGGGGCAGATACCACCAGGTATTGCCGCGCATCATAGGTGTAGATGGCCTCACCCAGATAGGCCCGTTTGCGCCCCTGCACGATGATGCAGATGCAGGGTTCATACATCACCGGCGTGCGACTGTAGGCTTGCTCACTACGCATGAAATGCACATAGTCGAGTGCAGATGCAGTAAAACCTTCCTGCTGCGCCATGGTGGCGACCATGGCGGCCAACTGCTGATTGATGTCGTCCTTGTTTTGCATGTTTTGCTTGTGTTTTGCTTATTTCTTGCTTATGGATGGCCAGAGAGGAACAGGCATTCATCATAGCAATAATACCGGGCACTTTGCTCTCCGAATGAAGCCAGAAATAGGATTAGGCAAGAATCAGAAAGTTTCCGGCATTTAGCTTATGACGCAGGCTGCCTATCATGGCTACATTCCGCAATCAGCGGTCATCCTTGAAAGGCAGATCATGAAACAAAAAACCTGGTTAATTACTGGTGCCACCCGTGGCATAGGCGCAGCCATCGCCAAAGCCGCACTCGATGCCAGCGACAAGGTCGTCGTCACTGGCCGCGATATCAGCAAACTGCAAAGCCAGTTCGCCAGCTATGGTGACAAGGTGCTGGCACTGACACTCGACGTCAATGATGAAGCCCAGGCACAGGCCGCCGTCAAGGAAGCCTGCGCGCAATTTGGCAGCCTGGATGTGCTGGTCAATAATGCGGGCTATGGTCAACTGGGCCTGTTTGAAGAAATCAGCACGGCAGAGATACGCCAGCAATTCGACACCAATTTGTATGGCAGCATGAACATGGCACGCGCCGCCTTGCCTGTCATGCGTGAGCAAAGACGCGGACATATCTTTAACCTGTCTTCAATAGGCGGTATCGCCGGTTTTGAAAGCGCATCGGTGTATTGCGCCAGCAAGTTCGCCATAGAAGGTTTTTCAGAATCACTGGCGCTGGAAGTGGCACGCTTTGGCATACACATCACCATCGTTGAACCCGGCTTCTTCCGCACTGATTTCCTGGATCAGACCTCGGTACGCTATGGTGATAAAACCATCGCCGACTATGCCAGCAGTGGCATCAACAGCCGCGAGACTTTCGCCAGCTACAATCACCAGCAAGCTGGTGACCCGGTCAAACTGGGGGCTGCTGTGGTAACCATCAGCAATATGGCAGAACCACCATTGCGTTATGCCGCCGGTTCAGACGCGATAGAGGTTATTGGCGCCAGCCTCGAAAAACACCAGCAAGAGTTGCAGCAATGGCGGGTCTTGTCGGTATCGACAGATGGGGATTTTGCATAGAAAAAAGGAGGAGCATGCCTCCTCTCTGTTTATCATCTACTTTGCGTCCTCTAAGAATCTTCCTTTACTCTGTGTTACCTCTGTGTCTCTGTGGTGAGCCTTTTGGTTTTTCTCAAACGCATGCGGGCTATCATCTTTGTCAAACTTGCAAAATATGACATACTTATGAGGTATGTAAGCAAGAATGAACAGTGGGAGGGTGAATGCGGCGTGTCTCATGTCTGCAGGCGTGTGTAAGGAAATGGCTCAGGGGCACAGCACTGGCCATGGGTGTGCTTGCCAGTGGCCTTGTACCGGCTGTAAGTCAGGCCGCCAGCGAGATCAACTGGTATGTTTTTCCGCTGCCTCCTTTGTATATACCCGAGGGACCAGGCAAGGGTGAGGGCATTGTTGATCTGGCCCTGCAACGCCATCTCATTCCCAACCTGCCAGGCTACCAGCACAAATTCATCAACGTGCCACTCAAACGCCTGGAGCTCATGCTCAGGGATGAAGCCAATGCCTGCGCCCTGGGCCTATTTAAAAATGCCGAACGTGAAAAAACCATGGTGTTCTCCACGCCATTTTTCGCCCAGATACCACCTGGTGCCATGATACCGCGTGCACAGATTGCCCAGTTGCGGCCCTACCTCGTCGCGGGTGATAAACTCAATTTCAGCAAACTGCTGGAAGACGAAGTACTGACTGTCGGTGTGCAAAGTGGCCGCAGCTATGGTGCAGCGATAGACGAGCTCCTGGCGACCTACAAGGGCAAGAAAAATATCTTTTTGAACAGCGCCCCCAATGCCGCAAAAAGCCTGTTCCAGATGAATGCCTTGGGCCGTGTCAACCTCATCCTTGGCTACCCGTATGAAGCCAATTTCCTCAATAACCGCGACAGCGCTGACTTTGTCGATCTGAAATTCTATCCGCTGCAAGAGCAACCGGCTTTCCTGTCCGGCTATGCTGCCTGCTCCAAGGGGCCCTTTGGTGAGCAAGTCATAGAGCAGATCAATGCCGTACTCGCCCGCCGCGACATACTGGAAGCCATCGCCGCCTATTACGAAGGCTGGTTGCCAGAAGATGCGCACCCACTGGCGCGTCAGGTATTTGGACTTGCCTTTCCCGCCAAGCCCAGGACGAAGAAGTAAGCCTGATCACCGGGTGCTACAATCCTGCACAACAGCAGATTGTCATGCCACTTCCAGCAGACCAATATCCACCATGCAACTCGACAGATTCGACCGCCAGTTACTCAATCTCGTGCAACAAGATTCCAGCCTGGCGGCTGAGCGCCTGGCTGAACAGGTGCCGCTGTCACCGTCTGCCATACAAAGACGCTTGCGCCGCATGCGTGAGCAGGGCGTCATTCTGCGGGATGCTGCAATCGTTGATCCGCTTAAAATTGGCCGCCCGAATTTCTTCATCGTCTCGCTTGAAGTTGAGCGCGAACGGCCAGAACTGCTGGCGCAACTGCGCACCTGGCTCAATGAGCAGGAACATATACAGCAAGCCTTTTACGTCACCGGCGAAGTTGATTTTGTCCTCATCGTCACCGCACCCCATATGGAAGCCTTTGATGCCCTGATGTCGCGCCTCATGCAAGAGAATGTCAACGTCAGGCGCTTCACTACCAATGTCAGCCTGGGTCTGGTCAAGCGCGGTTTGACTATCCCTGTATCACTCGACGAGGCTGTATAAGTCCAGCTCAGTCCTGGGTTTCACCTGACAGGGGTGTCGCCCGCATCGATGGCCGCGTAATGAATTCTTCATACCATGCGACCAGATTGGGGCGACCATCCCTGAAACCGGGCAAGCCGCGAAATTCCAGCCAGCTCAAGGACGTTGCCACGGCAATGTGGCCAATATGGACAGGGCCATCCACATCCAGCCCTTGCTCCAGCCAGTCATAGCTGGCCAGCAGCTTTTGCGTATGACCATCACGTAGCGGCTGGTAGCGCAGGGCTTCCGGGCGGCGCGAGGTTTCCCAGCGCACTGCGATGCCAGAATCTGCCATGCCCTTGGCCACCGCCTGCACCCGCAAGGCATGCCAGTGCGCTTCGCCTTCGCGCGGAATCAGCGGCCTGCCAGAGTGCAGGGTATCAAGGTATTCACAAATCACGTCAGAATCAAACAGCGGCGGCAAGCCGGGGCGCACCAGCACTGGCACCTTGCCCAAAGGGTTTTGCGCATATACGGCTTCATTACGATTGGTCGGGCTGGTCTCGTGGTGGATGACTTCTATCTGCCCGGCCAGGCCGGCTTCATGGGCGAATACCAATACCTTGCGGGCATAGGGGAATGGGTTTGGTAGAGTAGTTGCATGGTGATGGCTTCCTGAGTTGCATGAAAATATGACAAACCAGAGAGGTATTCCCTGGATTTAATGAAAAGACATGCTAAATCAGTGCATCTGAGTTTTCCCCGCATTTGTGGCTTTGCCCATGCGGCTTTTCTGCAATATAGCTTGTCTCACCCATGCGACTTGCCTATACTGAGCCAAGACCAATACCATACAGGGAGACATCATGAAACGTTTCGCGCTGATTTTTCTGGCATTGTTAAGTTCCATGATTTTCCCGAATGCCTATGCGGATAACCCGTCTGATGCTATCGACATGGTTGAAAAAGGTCTGGCCTATGTCAAGAAAAACAGTATTGAAGCGCTCATCAAAGAGGTCAATAACAAAAACCCTGAATTTGTCAAAGGCGAAATTTATCTGGTCGTACGCAGCATAGATGGCACCACCATGGCCCACCCCGTCAATCCCAAGCTCATCGGTAAGAACATGATCGTCTTGCCAGATGCAGACGGTAAACTGTTCCGCAAGGAAATCGTCGAAGGTGCCAAGTCCAAGGGCAAGGGCTGGGTCGATTACCGCTACAATAATCCCGTCACCAAACAACTCGAAAATAAATCCACTTACTATGTCCGCAGCGGCGACTACACGCTCGAAGCAGGGATTTATAAAGGCAATTGAGGCAGTCAAGATGCATCGCGTAGGTGCGATTAGCGTAGCGTAATCGCACGTTTTCTATCGCTCAATTACGCTGGCACGTAAGGCGTATTGCAGTGCCCGCATGTACGCGGCGTGTACGGCATCGGTATTTCTCCCACGTTTGCAATGCTCTCATGCGGCGCATTACAATGCGCCCTACGGTCACGGCCAGTCTGATACCTCTTCTTTGATTCAATCATCTGAAGTGACAGGCTGAAATTGCACAAGCAATCATCTATACAAGCATAAAAATAAAACATGCAACTCCTCTATCCTTGCGATCCCTTTGACAAGAACCAGCCTGATGAAGCCTATGCAGAAGAATTCCATGCGGCCAAAGCAGCAGGCCTGACCTGTTTCCTGTTTTCGGCAGAAGACTTTGAGTCCGGTGACTTCAGGCCAAGACCGGCAAACCAGTTTTCCGGGAATATACTATACAGGGGTTGGATGCTGACACCAGAGCGCTACGCCCAACTGGAACAGGCAATTGCAGCAAAAAATGCCAGTCTGCTCACTACTGCCCATCAATACAGGCAATGTCATTACCTGCCTGCATGGTATGAGGCTTGTCGCGACGTGACACCAGACACCATCTTCCTGACGCGCGATGACGACTTTGACGCAGCACTGGCAAGCACAGGCTGGAAGGCGTATTTCGTCAAGGACTATGTGAAGTCCCTGACCACAAGCCGAGGATCGGTGGCACGCAATGCAGACGAGGTGCGCGAAATCGTCAGTATGATAGAACGCTACCGCGGCCAGATTGAAGGCGGCAACTGCGTGCGTGAGTTTGAAGAGCTATTGCCTGAAACAGAAGAACGCTACTTTGTATTGGGTGGCCATGTCTATGCGCGTGATGATGTGGTGCCCGATATCGTGTTGAATATTGCACGGCGAATAGACAGCCCTTTTTTTTCCATCGATATCGTTTTGAATAGTCACGGTGTAGCGAGGTTGATGGAACTCGGCGACGGTCAGGTTTCTGATCGCAAGAAATGGGATGCGGCAAAGTTTGTGGGAATTTTTGAAGCCTAGTCTCACATTGAGTTGCCTGCAGGCGCGCTACATGGCATAGATATTTTCCACGGCGTGCAACGCTCTCATGCGGCGCATTACAATGCGCTCTACGGTCACGGCATTAATGCGACATACCGTTACTTCATTTGCCTGCACTTGTTAAAGCTAGTAAGATCGGCATCGCAATTATGGCTGGTACGGCTACGCCGGGTTGATACTGTGCGCAAATTTCACTGGAGTGTAGAGAATGTTTTATGGTACCAAATTCTTTGGGCAGGTTGAGTCTGTTGACAGTCACTTGCATATAGCAACACGATTCCATCATTTTTCTTTGATACCTCTGGTTTATCAGGGCAGCTATATTGTGATCGACAATACGCATGCCCTGCGTATTCCCATCAATTTCAAATCTATCGCCTTTGCATATTTGAGGTTACTGATAGGTGCTGTGATTATTGTGTCGATTTTATCTATGTTGATCATATTGTCCGGCAGCCCAATCGACCGCGACGCATGGTGGTTTGTCGCCGCTTGCACGGGTGTAATAGCCCTGTCTTTCACCGTTGCCTATTACAGCTTTAAATTCGGAAAAGCAAGCGAAGAAAAAAAGGCGCAAATGATCGCATTCATAGAAAAGAACAAAGGAAGCATCGTCAAACTGGGGCCTATGCGGGTACATGCTTATTGAATAAAGACATGGCATGCGCCCTACGCCTTTATGATACCGTCCTGAACTCACTCATCACCAGACGTATGCTGTCTATTCCGCTGCGCCGTATGCCATTGGTAACTGATACCAGGCTCGCGTGGCTGGTCATGAAGCTTGGTTTCAAGTACACCACTGCTGGCAAGGCTTCGGCCTTGCTTATTTGTGACAAACGGGCTTGCATCTCTTCAATAGATATCACATGCCCGTCCCACAATATGCTGTCGTCAAAGTCTATCGTAATTTTTATTAAAGATATTTCGGCCATGCCGTCGCAGGCAGCATAATTCAGGCTTGGCAGTTTCCATAGCAACATATCCCGCTGCCTTGGAACACCAATGATCATTACCTTCATCAGCACCAGAATGACGCCGATCGACGGTGTCATATTCATGCCCAATAAACGATCACTGTCTTCGTCTGGTTTGGCTGAAGTGGAAAAAAACATGATGGCATCCTGGTGGCGGTGTGATGCCTTAGCATTGCATTAATCTGTTGAGGATGCAAGTAGCATGTTCCTGATTTACAGGCATGGCAAAACACCAGTTGCCATGATGCGGGAAAAATACCCTCAATCCTCTTCCAGCTTCACTCTGCGTGTCGTAATCGTGAAATAATTCTCTTCGTCTTTTGCACGTACATCAAATGAGTATTTGAAGTCGATGATGATGTCCGGCATGTCTTGAAAAGGCTCAAAGGCAGTCAATTTTCCTTTGAGTTCTTTAATTTCCATTGGTCTGCCAAAAAAGTTAGTGCTCCCCGTTACGCATGACAATGCTCTGGTGACATTGGCAGCCATGAACTCGCCAGAACTGTTTTTGCTCAACCAGTTACAAAATGCTCTGCCTTTGTCGTCTGCTCCGTCGTCTGCTTTGCTCTGCTTGCATACTCTCTGATACGAGAGAATATCGACATGGCGGACAAAGAAAGTAATGCTGCGGCTCTGATCGATTTTCAAATCTGTTGAAAATGCTTTTAACTGTTCGCAAAAAGCCGGGGCCGCCTTGTTGTCGGCCTTGGCGTTAATGCTTACGAATGCGCACAAGAGCAAGGTTGTGCATAGTTTTCTTGAAAATTTCATGTTGGTCGTTTATTGCTATTTTTTACGCAGGTGCTCATAAAAATACCCCGGCTTGAGTCCGTCTCAGTCCGGGGTATTTTCAGCATGCTTGCTTTTGAGCTTACTTCGCGACCGGCAAATCCCCACGGCTGGCGGGAGAAGCCGTTACCTCCAGGTCAGCAGACTGGCTGGCTGAAGCCGAGCTCTGCTCAGTGACAGATGCAGCGGTGCTTTCAGTGCTGACGGTTGCAACGGTGTCTGCCAGGGTTTTGGGTGCGGGTACGTTGGCGAGCTGGAAAGGCATGCCGCTGGCCAGCAATTGTTTTTTCTCTGCTGGCAATTGCTGGTACAACTCCCATTGCCTGGTTTTTTGGGCAGTCTCGATTTTCTTGGCCTGTGCGTAGTTCAGGCGGGCGATCTGTTTTTGCTCTGGGCTCAGTTGCGCCCACAGTTCCATGCGCTTTTGTATGCGTTTTTGTTCTTCAGGTTTTAGGCCTGGGTAGCGGTCGGCGATGGTGATCCATTTTGCCTTGTTCTTGTCGTCAAGCTTACCCCATTGACTGAGCAGGGGTGACAGGGTCTTTTGCTGGGCTGCGCTTAATTGTGACCATTCTGCTTTACCAACCAGTCGCGAGGCTGGCCTGGCATTGCCTGCGGCCACTTTAGCGGCAGTACTGGCCTGCAGGCCGGCGACAGCAGCCTGCCTTGTTTCATGGATATTAAATAACAGCAATCCGGTCAAGGCCGTAATGCCCACAATAGCGCTCAGGCTGGCTACATCTATGGTGTTGTTCACTGGTTTCATGACGCTACTCTCGAATTGATCGAATCAGGATTACTGCAACAGGCCCTGAGATTGCGTTTGTAAAATCTCGCTTGTACCAATATGAGACCATATTGCAGAGATGAAGTTTCCTCCATTGTAAACTTCATTTGGATTTTCGTCAGCGTCACAGGGCAACGCGTTGAGCGCTGGCCGCTTGTTTCACGCATTAATCTGTTAATTAAAACAATCAGTTCCATCACAGTGATAGCTTTGTGGGCACACTGAGATACTTATCATCCCTGCCCGACCTGATGCATGCTGTCGAATTTGTCCATTTCCATCTGCCACAGCCTGGCCTGCTCACGTAGCCAGGTGGTAAAGGTCTGCACCTCGGGCAGTGCCGCACTATCTTCCCGCAAGACCAGCAAATTGTCCCGAGAGCTAGGGCAGATGGTATTGTTAGCCAGTACCAGGCTGCCAGCCTGCAGGCGTCTCCAGGCGATCGACAGGCGGCCCAGGGCGATGCCCTGGCTGTGCTGGGCGGCTTCAAGCAGGACATCGGCATCGTTATAGGCCTGGCCTTGCAAACTGTAGTCCTCAGGCAGGCCAGCGGCAGCCAGCCAGTGAGCCGGGTCCAGTGACAGGTGCTGCAGCATCATCGATGCGGGCCACAGGCGTGCATCTGTACCCAGCCTGCTCCTGACTTCTGGCGATGTCACTGCCAATAAGCGGTCTGTGAACAAGGTCTCGCAAATCTGGTCTGTACTTTGCCTTGCACCGTGGCGTATCGCCACCATTGCCACGCGTGGGGCAGGGCGCACCAGTGCGTAGTCGGTATCAATGATCAGGCGTATATGCGGGTGGGCCGCACTGAAGCTGGCCAGGCGTGGCAACAGCCATTCCTTGGCGATGGATGCCAGGGTGGAGATGTGCAGGGTCTTTGTTGCGGCATCTGCCGGTGGGTAAATTGCCTGGTGCAAGGCGGACAGGGGGCCAGCAAGGCGAGTCAGCAGCGCTGCGCCGTCATCGGTCAGGCTGACTTTGGGGCCCTGGCGCTTGAACAGGGTCAGGCTGCTCCAGTCTTCAAGCTGGCGTATCTGGCGGCTGATGGCACCCGGCGTCAGGCTCAGCTCATCGGCTGCCTTGCTAAAACTGCCCAGGCGCGAGGCTGCCTCAAAGGCTTGCAGCGTGAACAGGGGTGGCAGTTTTCCTTGCATATTGAATTTTCCTCACTTTCATATTGCGAAAGTATCGTTTTTTACCCGCCTATATTACGACAATAATTAGCCCATCGAAACTTGACAGAGGAAAGACCATGCAGGCGATCATCGTGAACCAGTTTGGCGGGCCTGAGCAATTGCTTTTGCAGGATATGCCTCCACCCACCGGCGATGTCATCGTCAATGCCGCCTGGGCGGGTATTAATTTTGTCGATGTCTACCAGCGTGAAGGCCGCTACCCCGGCGTTAAACAGCCCTGGCCCATGGGTATAGAGGGCACAGGCATCGTCGCCAGCGCACCGGCGGGCAGCGGCTGGTATGCGGGCGACAGGGTAGCCTATACCACAGGTGTGCAGGGCACCTATGCCAGCCAGGTGGCCGTACCTGCCGCGCACTTGATACGCATACCCGATGCTGTCAGCCTGCGTGATGCCTGCGCCGCCATAGAGCACGGCCTGACTGCCATCATGCTGACTGACGATGTCGCTCGCCTGCCAGCATCCGGGTCGGTATTGGTGCACGCTGCCGCTGGCGGTGTTGGCGGCTGGCTTGTGCAGTTACTGGTGGCACGCGGTCTGACGGTATTTGGCACGGCATCGTCCGCCAGCAAGGCTGACTGGTTGCGCAGCGTTGGTGCCCAGCCAGTGGCGTATGAAGATGGCATAGACTGGGTCGCCCACATCCGCGATAAAACCCAGGGGCGCGGCGTTAATGTGGTGTTTGATTCCGTCGGTAAAAGTACTTTCACCCAAAGCCTGGATGTCGTCGCCCCTTGCGGCCATGTCATTTTATTTGGTGCCGCCAGCGGCCAGCCTGATCCTGTCGATGTCCTGCAACTCATGCGTAAGAGCATCACCCTGACACGCCCGGTCTTGCCGCATTATCTGAACACATCCACCATCTTGCAGGAACATGCAGGCAAGGTGTTTGACTACCTGTCCACTGGCACGGTCAAGCTGCGCATCCATGCCGAATATGCGCTGGCAGATGTGGCACAAGCGCATGCGGCACTGGCAGAACGCGGTACGCAAGGCAAGCTTTTATTGTCCATCAATTCTCAACTTGTTTAAGGAAACAACATGTCCAGCATCGCAACAAAACTGCAAGAACTCGGTCTCACCCTGCCACCCGTCAAGGCTCCGGCAGCAAATTATCTCAGCTACACCCTGCAAGGCAGGCAGCTCATCATCGCCGGGCAGATAGGTAATCCAGGCACAGCCAAAGACGGCGTGCTGGGTGCAGGCGGCTCAGTCGAGGCAGCACACAAAGAAGCGCAAATGGCAGCGCTGCGCCTTCTGGCCGTCATTGATGCAGTCACTGGTGGTGACATAGGGCGCATAGCACAGGTACAGCGCCTGGGCGTATTCGTCGCCGCCAGCCATGATTTTGATGGCCACAGCGCCGTAGCCAATGGCGCATCTGATCTCTTCGTTGCTGTTCTGGGTGAGCGTGGCCGCCATGCCCGCACGGCAATAGGAGTATCCAGTCTGCCCACAGGTGCAGCGGTAGAAGTCGATGCGATAGTCACTTTGGTGGAAGCATGATCAAGTCCGTGCTCACTACTGAACAACTCGCGCAATTGCGTATGCAGACACCCGGCCTTGATCAAGGCACGCACCTGAATCATGCCGGTGCCTCGCTATTGCCGCAAGCTTCTTTGCAAGCCATCCATGCCCACCTTGATCTCGAAGCGCAGGTCGGCCCCATGGAGGCTGCTTTATTGGTGGCGGACAGATTGCAAAGCCTGCGTGAAGATGCGGCCGCACTGATCAATGCCAGCAGCGATGAAATCGCCCTCATGAGCTCAGGCTCCAGTGCCTTTGGCAGTGTATTTGCCGCCATGCCACAATTAAAACCGGGCGACAGAATACTGACAGGGCGACAGGAGTGGGGCGGCAACCTCGCTAATTACCAGCGTGCCGCACAGCGCGCAGGTGCGACGGTAGAGACTATCCCCAGCCATGCGGACGGCAGTGTCGATGCAAATGCCCTGGCACAAATGATCGACAAACATGTACGCCTGGTCTCGCTGACCTGGCTGCCCGCCAATGGTGGTCTCATTAATGACGCCGCTGCCGTCGGCCGTGTCGCCGCCGCGGCTGGCGTGCCTTATCTCATCGACGCCGGGCAAGCCATGGGGCAAGTAGCGATTGATGTCAAAGCCCTGCAATGCGATATATTAAAAAGCGCAGGCCGCAAACACTTGCGCGGCCCACGCGGCACCGCCTTGCTGTATGTGCGCAAATCATTTCTCGATAAACTGGAACCCGCCTGGGTCGATGTTTCATCTGCCCCCATCACGGCAAATGAAACCCATCTGCGCAATGACGCTCGCCGCTTTGAAACCAGCGAAGCCGCAGTCGCCCTGCAACTGGGGCTGGCAGAATCAGTCAGACTGGCACTGAACACGGGCGTCGCCCAGTTGGGCGCTGTCAGCGCTGCATTGGCAGCAGCTTGCCGCCAACGTCTGGCAAACATCCCGGCCATCAGCCTGCATGATCTGGGAGAGGGCGCCCGATCCGGCATAGTCTCTTTCAACTTGCAAGGGCATGATGCGATGGCCCTGAAAAACACACTGGCCCAGCAACGCATCTACATAGGTGCAAACGGCGTCCCCTATACACCTCTGGACATGCAGGCGCGTGGCTTGCAAAGCATAGCGCGGGCATCGTTTTCTTATTTGAATACCGAGGATGATGTGGAGATATTGGCGCGGGCGCTGGAAGCGCTTTGATTTTGTACGGTGCGCCGTGCGCACCGCCTGCTAACTCATTCAAACTTCACGGAGCGGTGCGCACGGCGCACCCTACTGGGAATATACATGCTCTCCACTATAGCCGTGACGCATGTTCTGCTAATTCAGATTTTTCTACGAGTTTGGGACGCAATACAGACTTATAACGCCTTTCACGTTCCAATGATCCAGCCCATCCGCAAGAATGCGGGTGATAACTGACGAAAAAAAACATCAAGGACTGGATATCCGGATTGCTTGTGTCGTTGATTTCGTAAAAAATATCCTCTGCTAACTTTTCTTGTGTATCAAAGTCCAGGTAGGTTATGGCATATCGCGTAAGTTGATGCGGCAGTTCTTGATGCTCCCTGCGAAAACCGTATCTGAAAGTACGCTTGTTTAACGTTGACTCTTCCGCACTGCCTAGTTTTTTTACATGAAATTTTTTTCCCTTGTCCTGATATTCAATCTGGGGGTAAATACCCAGATAAAGTTTATTGATATCACCGTACCGGCCTGTATTGTCATCTTCCAGATAAACGCCTTCAACATCGACCGCTTGTTTATATACTTTCCAGCCACAATCTTGGGTAAATGCGTCTATCTGATGTTGTTTGACGATATCAGAGTAGTTGAAAGCTAACCAAGCCGTAAGGACGAGCACGAATACACTGAGGTTATGAATGACAGAACGACGACGGGCGCTTTGTGCGCTGAATTTGCGATTGACTGCCCATCCGCAGATTAGATATAGTAAAACTGCACCGGCAAGGCAAATCAATAAACCGGCGAAAGCAATTATTCCCATTAGTGACTACTTTCTCGCCTGGATAATCCGGGATTTTTAGAAATTAAAATCATTGTAAGTATTGTTTTTGCTAAAACCAAACCACCGCGACACCACTGGCAGGACTTTTGATCATTAAGTTGATGCCTGTATTTATCTAATTTTTTTCTGGCTTTGTATTACATTTTTGCGTGAGGATATCACCAATCGGCTTGTCGATTAAAAAAATGCCATAATCCTCAGCTTACTTCTTAATAGGAATGACAGATGCAGCGCTGGCGACACGCAGGTGACAGAAAAAATTTTGGCGACTGGCTGGTCCTCACCATAGATATACAGATGGATGAGGCAGGCCTGCAAGCGGCCTGCGAGCAATTGATTGCCGCTACATCTGACATGGAAAAATTTCTAGATCTTGGCAATGGTAAACAATCCAGTGATTACAAGATCATTTTCAGGCATGGCGACACCATCGTCCATGAACGTGCCTTCTTCCATGAAGGGGTAAAGTTTGCTGCCCTGAGATCATTGATCTCGCAATATGTGAGCAATGTCAATCATGAGAGCAACACCTGGCAGGATGAATACCACCCCAGAGGCAGTTATGCCATTGCAGAACTGGTGCTGGCTGATCAAAACTATATACCGCAATTTGCCCAACTCCTGTTTAACTGGGACATGGGCCATGAAACCTATCATTACAGGCTCATCGATAAACTCTTTGAAAAATACGGCTATACAGAACAGACACTGTTTTTGCTGGCAGCGCGTGTTTGCGCCGATGGTCAGCATAGCGGTGAGAATGTCTTGCGTGCCTTGTATCGCCATGGCTTCAAACGGCAAATCGTGCTTGAGGATTTTGTCAGCGTTGCACTGGCGATCTTGCCTGATCCTGAATCTGCCTGGCAATTACGCGAATTCGCCCGTATCTACGCAGGTGAGGACAAAGCGCAATATGCGCAGGTCACAGAAATTTTCCTGAACGCCTTGCGCAAGGACAAAAAGTTTGCGGCGGTGCTGGATGAAGTGCAGGATAGTTTCGCTGAAGACTATGATGAGCACCAATTGATGGAAGTCGCAGGTTTTCTTGCTGACGAAACCCTGGGCGACTGGAATGAAGGGCTGGATGAAGCCCTTGTAGAGAGCACGGATTTGAGCAAGTTGCTTCCTTTGGAAGCAACTTAGGCTTGGTTAGCCCTGCATGCCACAAGCGTAATTCATGCCGTGATGTATGGCGCATTGGAATGCGCCGTATGGTTCGCAGCTTTTCTACATCCCCGTAGAAACAGGAGAAAATGATGCGCTTCAGTAGGGTGCGCCATGCATCCCCTACAAGGAATTTGTCTCCGTTGCCCACATGCCCTACCTGACTAATTGACAAAACTCCCGCCCGTATGGTTTCATTTGCAATCCTGTCTCTTGCGAGGCAAAGAGAAAACATACAAAAATCCGGGGCGACACCATGGGACTATTCGACTTTTTCAAAAGCAAGCCAGCCGCACGCACTTCGCTGGAGCAATTGTCTTATAACATCGCCTACCAGATATTGCCGCACTATGTCTTTCGCCAGGCCGCGCAATTGTTTGATATTGTCGAAAAAGCCGACGAGAATTCCCACTACCTGTTTTACCACCTAAGCTGCAAAGCGCAGGAAATACCCAGCTTGCAGGAAGAAGCCACGCAATACCGCTGGCATCAGTGTGAACTTGATGCCAACCATACCCTGCTGGTGCTGGCTTATCCCCAGGCCACGCCGGTTGATCTGACGGGCAAGTCGCTGGAAGAAGTCAAGCAAAGCGCAGGCACCTGGGTACTGGCACCGCATTTCTCGGGCATCGTGCGTAACAAGTCCAGTCAACATATCCGTTACGATGTATTGGGCCAGACTTCCATGGGTGGCGGCACGGTCTTGCGCGAGATTGATGACATGGGGACAAATGCCAATCTGGGTGCCGGGCCACAACCTGCGCTGGATGCCTTCGTTGATCTCATGCGGCAGCGGCCTGGTCAGCAGGCCAGCATCCCCTGATCATTTATGATCATTCCTGATCAATACACATACCGCGCCAACACCTGCCTGAACTTCTCCAGCGCCACTTTGAGTACATCCATCTCCACCGAGCCCAGTGCCAGACGTAAGGCATGCGGCACCTGTTCTGTGGTGGCAAAGGGTTCTGCCGTTGAGACGGCAATCTGCTCGCGTTCCAGTGCCATGGCTATCTGGTCTGCGCGCAGCTCTGCTGGCAGCGGCAGCCAGATAAAATACGATGCCGGATGGCTGATGTAATCAAATCCGGTGAGTACTTTGCCCGCCAGGGCCTGTCTGGCTTTGGCATCGGCACGCTTTTCTTTTTCAAGACGGACTACCGTGCCATCGCCCAGCCAGTTGCATACCAGGCTGGTCATCAGGGCAGGAGTGTTCCAGGTCGTGGCCCGTATTGCGCGTTCAATCGCGGGCAGGTGTTGCTTGGGGGCGGCAACATAACCCACCCTGAGCCCGGTAGAAATATTCTTGGAAAATCCTGAGATATACACCGTCAGCTCAGGTGCCATTGCCGCCAGTGGTGCAGGTGGCCTGGTCGCCAGAAACGCATAAGCAGCATCTTCCATGATCAGCAAGCCATGTTTGCGGGCGATGCGCACCAGCTCTTGCCGCCATGGCAGACCCATGACCAGGCCCAGAGGGTTGTGCATGGTGGGCATGGTATATACCGCCCGCACCTTGCGTTGCCTGCATAGTTTTTCCAGTGCGTTCAGGTTGGGGCCGTCTTTGCCCATTGCAATCGGTAGCAATTCCAGATGCTGTGCTTGTGCAACAACTTTGAAGCCGGGATAAGTCAGGGCATCTACAGCAACCACATCACCGGGTTGCAGCAAGGCCATGGCGGTCACTGCCAGCCCATGTTGCGCACCGCTGACGATGGCTACCTGCTCAGCACTGACATCAAGACCACGACTCGCAAGATGGCGGGCCATGGCGGCACGCTCATGCTGTCTGCCGCCATGCGGCTGGTAACGCAGCAGTGCATCTATATCACCTGAAGATGCCAGCTGGCGCAAGGCGGCGCGCAATAATTCTGCCTGGCCCGGCAGGGATGGATAATTAAAATTCAGGTCAGTCATCCCTGTCGCGGTCGCATGCTGGTCTATGCCCATGCCAGGTGACAGCGTCGTTTCACGCACAAAGGTGCCGCGCCCGGTTTCACCACTGACCAGGCCCATGGTTTCGAGCTCTGCATACACGCGGCTGGCCGTGACCAGCGCCAGACCATGTGTTGCTGCAAGTTTGCGGTGTGTGGGCAGGCGGGTGCCTGGCGCCAGGCGGCCAGAACGTATTTCGCTGGCGAGTGTATCGACTAGCTGTTTATAGCGGCTCAGCGGCATAGTAAAGCGTATCCATGACAATTATTTGATTGTATTGTGTTGCCAGCTTATTATGCCTCATCACCATTGCAAACCGAAAGAGAGATTATGCATATCGCCATCCTGACATTTGAAGGTTTTAATGAACTTGATTCCCTGATCGCTCTGGGTATTTTGAACCGCATCAAGACGCCAGGCTGGCGTGTGTCCATCGCCAGTCCTGCTGCACAGGTTCGTTCCATGAATGGGCTCTTGCTGGAGTCGCAGATATCCCTGCAGGAAGCAAATGCAGCAGATGCCGTCATCATCGGCAGTGGCATGCGCACCCGAGAAGTGGTGGAAGACGCCGCCCTGATGGCGCAATTGCGGCTTGACCCAGCCCGGCAAATCCTGGGCGCACAGTGTTCAGGCACGCTGGTGCTGGCCAAACTGGGTTTGCTGGGCAGCGTGCCAGCCTGCACTGACCTTACCACCAAACCCTGGGTGCAGGCAGCAGGTGTTGAAGTCCTGAACCAACCCTTCTTCGCCAAAGATAACGTCGCCACTGCGGGCGGTTGCCTGGCTTCACAATACCTGGCTGCCTGGGTCATTGCCCGCCTGGCAGGAACAGAAGCCGCAGAAAGCGCCATTCACTATGTTGCCCCGGTCGGTGAGAAAGAAGACTATGTGGAGCGCACCATGCGCAATATCACTCCGTATTTGTGACACCGGCGATGGGTTCAGGATAAGATGCGTGTTCCCGGTTTCCACTGTTACAGTCCACCAGTATATGAACGAACACCTTGCCTATTTCAAGGAACTTGTAGAACCCCTGATCCCCGCTTCCTATGTCCTGACCTGGACTGAATATCTGGAAGGGGATTTTGGTGATTTGAAAAGACTGGAATTTTCATCATCCTCCAAAATCGGCGCGATCGATTTCTGGTCCAAAGACTGGCTGGCAATGGATGTCGTTGACCTTGATGCAGGAGATCAGGTCTTGAATGTGCTTTACTCACCCGATCAGATGCATGAAATACCAACAGGCTTTGCGCGGCTGCTGGAGATGTTGTCGGCGTCCTGAGGTATTGTGTTGCAGGTACGATTAGCAATGCATAATCGTACGCATGTAGCTATAAAACCTGAGATAGATTAATGGCTTCAATAGCTTGCATACGTTCGATTATGTTGCGCTAATCGCACCTGCGAAGTTGATTAATTTCGTGCTATTCAACTACCTGCATCCATCGCCTTTCTTGCATGGTGCGTTCCTTGAAATACTTGCGCGGATTGCCGCACATATGGCAACTGCAGGTTGTTGGTGTATGCAAGACCATACCCAGGCGCAAGACACTGAGCTTTTCTTCCCAGCTATAAAAATAATACTGACGTTTCTTTTTCAGACGCGCAGCATGGTGCCTGCGCAAAGCACGAGAGAGATCTTTCATGATAGTTCCTCATTACCCCAGGCGGCCCGATTGCCGCCTTGTGTGGCATGAAGAACTTTTTGCTGTACTGGTTCATGATGGACTTTCTATATTTGAAATATCAATATCGCGTATTTGCGGATACTCCAGATTTTTGCAAGAGGCTATATGATGCGTTATTAGAGAAGATAGCGTGCTGCATACCGCCAGCTTACGGTGTATTGCATATGTTCTGCATTTGCTATGTAGGTGGCGACGTTCGCAATTGGGTAGATGCGTCATGCGCCCTATTCATTGATAGTAAATCGGTGCGCGTGGTGCGCCCCACAAATCTATGTAGCCTGGAGACTGTCAATGCAATGTAAGCTCAGCGCATCCAGATACAATGCCAGCTCTTGCGGGGCTTCGTGCATGATGAGCAGGTAAGGATGGATTGAAGTTTTCTTCTTGAACAGCATGGTGACATGTTGTCCGCTGAAGTACCAGCCTTCCAGTGTTTTGCTCCAGGCCAGCCAGGTGCCGTTGGTGTTGATGCGGTAACAAGAGACGACATTATCACGAAACTGATATTCTGCAGTGAATGGCAAGACTTTTTTTGGGGCCTTGAGTATTTTGGCGGCACTAAGATTGGCAATCCGGCGCCAGTAGGGCAGGATGATATTTTCCTGTGTTTTCAGGAGCCTGTCGGTATCCCAGGTGGCAAAAAAAGCTACAGAAAACAGGAAGAAAAGTAGCAGACCAACCCTGATGCCATGCATTGTCGAGCCATCCAGGGAAATTAAAACCACCGATAGACAGAGCCCAATGGCGCTGGCATATTTCGCCAGCCTTGCGCGAAGTAATTGTATGGTGTCTGTAAAAATCCGCTTACGGAAAACGAGCAGGCGATCACATACCAGGCTGCACAGTTCTGCTTCAAGTGCCGCAAAAAAATCTGCTTGCACCTGTGTTTGCAAATCTAAACGCTGTTTGCATGTATAAGTCGCGACGGGTATCTGGTGTATGGAATCTGTACTCTCGGTCATTTAGGGGAATATCTGTTTTGGGCTGCCTGGGCTGGTACAGTCCACATATTGTATGTTGCCAGTCTAACACAGGCCATTATTAGTCCAAAGTAGCCAGCGCCCGTTCAAGATCAGCCAGCAAGTCATCGACATGTTCCACACCCACATGCAGGCGCAGCAGCCAGCCGGTTTTTGGCGCACGCTGTGGCGCAACCGCGATCAGGCTGTGTACGCCACCCCAGCTATTGCCCAGCGTGAATAGCTGTAGTGCGGCGACAAACTTTTCTATCGCTGGCAGATTGTCTTGCTTCAGGCTGAAAGACAGCAAGCCATTGCCGAGTTTGAAATCGCGTTTCCATAAGTGGTGATAATTATCCCCCGGCAGTGGGGGATAATTGAGTTGCGCTATCGCTGCATGGCTTTGCAAAAATGCGGCGATGCGCAGGGCAGATACATATTGCCTTTCCAGCCGCAAGGCCAGCGTCGGCAAGCCGCGCAGGGCCAGGAAGCATTCATCGGGGGCGACGTAATAGCCCAGCAGTTCTGCGGTATCACGCAGGGCATGGTAGGCTGCTTCATCGCGTGTGCTGACTGCACCCATCAATAAATCAGAATGCCCGCCCACGTATTTGGTCAGTGCTTGTATGCTGAAATCGACACCGGCATCCAGCGCCCTGAAGCCCAGTGCCGTGGCCCAGGTATTGTCCATCACCACCTTGATCTGGCGTGCATGGGCAGCAGCAACGATGGCAGGTATGTCCTGCATTTCCATGCTGTTGGAGGCCGGGCTTTCTGTCCACACCAGTTTGGTATTGTCTTCAAAAAAATCAGCGATGCCAGCGCCAATATCATTGGGGTAAATGCTGTGGCGCACACCCCATTTGGCAAACAAGGTTTTGGTGGTTTCCAGCGTCGGGCCATAGATGCTGTCCGGCAGCAGCACATGGTCGCCCGCAGCCAGCAACATGCTGTTGACCAGCACCGCCGAGGCGAGGCCAGTTGGCACCAGCACGGTATAGCCACCACCTTCAAGCTCAGACAATTTATTTGCCAGCGCATAGTGGGTGGGCGTGCCATTTTGCCCGTAGCTATAACCCGTGTGTGCCTGCGCTTGCCTGTGCAGGAAGGAGGCAACGTCAGGAAAAACGATAGTCGATGCATGGAATACACCTTGCGACAACGAGGCAAATCCATCCGGGATATCGCTGGCAGGTTTTACGAGGCTGGTGCTGATGTCAGTCATGGTTATACTCTCCAAACGCTGATCAGAATGGCAGTTGCGCAGCCGGTATCACGCTGATCTGCCCCATCTCGCTCCATACCCAGTTGTGGTGATTGCTGATGGTCGCTGCATCCAGGTGAGGGCGGTTGCGCGTGGTATGGGCATCGGCAATGACGTTGGTCTTGATACCCAGCGCCGCTGCCTGCCGTATTGCACTGTCTAAACAAAACTCGCTGGCGTAGCCGCAGACAAACACTTCATCTATGCCACGTTTAGCAAGCCCGGCTTCAAAGCCGGTTTGCTGGAAAGCGCTGCTGTGCTGCTTCGCGCAAACATAGTCGCCAGCCTGTGGTGCAATGGCGGTGGGGAATTGCCAGCTGTCGCTGTCTTTTTCCCATGCAGTACCTTCTTCATTATGCTGCACATACACGACCGGCATGTTGGCCTTGCGCGCTCTCGCAATCAATTCGTTGATACGCGTCAGCACCTCGTCTGCCCTATGAGCTGGCGGGTCGATGAAAACTGCATTCTGGAAATCGATGATGAGCAGGGCAGATGGCATGGTTTACTCCAAAATTGATAAGCGGGCTTAGAAAGGGGACTATCGGCTTATGCAGAAACAGCAGTTGCGATCACTTGCAATAAATCTGGTGGCAGAGTCCAGTTTTGTTTGATGGCCTGCACTGCTGCCTGGGTATCAACGGCACGAAGCGCCGCGATGATGGTTTTGTGTTCTTGTATCGATTGCGGTGCCATGCGCTGGTCATCAAAATGCGCCAGCTCTATGCGTTTAATGCGCGGGCGCAGATTTGCCAGCAGTTTTTCTATCTCCGCATTCTGGCTGGCCCGCACGATGAGGGCATGGAATTGCGCATCAAGTTCAGTCGCACGTTGATGCGCATGTGCTGCAATAGCCTGCGCGAGTGCCGTATTGACAGCCTCAAGTTCCTGTAAATCAGCTTCAGTCAGTCGGGGTGCTGCCAGCTCTAGCGCCGTCGCTTCCAGTGCGGCGACGACCGGGTAAAGCTCGATAATTTCTTCCAGCCTTGAAGGTGCGACCTTGGTCCATTTATGAAAACTGGTAATGACCAGACCCTCATCCTCCAGTTGCCGCAAGGCCTCACGCACAGGCGTGCGCGATACCCCGAGCTGCAAGGCCAGTTCCTGATCACGCAAAATTTCTCCAGGCGCGAGCTGCAATTCTATGATCCATTGCTTGAGACTGCGATAGACCTCTTCACGGGCGAGGGAGCGGCTTAAGGGGGCTGTGCTGGTGGGGATGGGCATGCTGGGTTGGGTGTTATTAAATGATAAGTAAAGTTATTTCTAAGCAATTTTAAGTTTGTAGTATGTAATATACTACAGAAATTTGAAGCTGTCGCTTACAGAAATTTATTGTCCACCTGGAATAGCACATGCTTTAATGTTAATTAATTGTTTTTAGCAACCTTGGCAATATTGCCGTTTCTGAGTAGCTTAAGAATAAGATAGATGCAATTTCACACGAGAATACAGAATGAGTTGGTTAAAGAAACTACTGGGTATCAAAGACGAGGTGCCACTTGCAACCAAACCTATAGCAAAGTCGCAGAGTAGTAATTTCCCACCTTATACATTTTCGCCACGTACGTCTGCTGCCCGTAAAATTGTGCTTGAGAGTGAAAAGCGTAAGTTGATTGATGTGGAAATTCCGGAAATAAGAGGTTTGTATCTCATCGTCCATCACCCGACGGGAGTTGAATACACCCATCAATGTGCTGGCACTGCGTGTTTTCATCCTTCTTTGGAAGGCTATCTTGTACCGATTGAAGCTTCATATGAAGCAGAAAACGAATTGGCCAGCTACTTCTTGCCAGCTCATAGTCGTTCGGGTCTTAGCGAGAGAGACGCAGAAGATATTGATGCCATATTTAAGCGGCATAAACTTGAATGGCTTTGCATTGCTCCTAACCGTCTAAAGGACTCGTATGAAGCCTGGATACACGTTTGTATTAAACCAGAGTACACGTGGGTACCATTTTGTGAAGGCTCAGATCCTCCGGCCGAAATGGTTTTGATTTGGCAAAACAGTGATTGATGAACTGGAATTTATATGGCAAGTGAAGCAAATTTTGATGTGGTGTTCCAAAAAGTAATTTCTCTTTGGCCTGCAAGTATTAATGTGAGTAATAAAAAATTCCATGATAATGGCGGAGTCACGATACCTGAGTTGAGCAAGACGCATGATACGGTGGAATCTGCCATTTACGCTATGGAAGATAATGGGTACTTGTTCAAAATGGATTGGGCGATTTTTACAGTGCTTCATGGTTCAGCTAAATCGCAGGATCAAATTGTTCCGGCGAATATAGACTTGGAGAAGTTGCATGAGGTATTTGATCGGTATCTTGCGCCAATGGCGTGATAATTAAGTAATGACTTGCCTGCGAGGTGGGGTGCGCACGGCGCACTCTGCAAGCTTCGGCCAAGAATGCTCGTGTTGCGTAAGTTGTGCGTGTGAATTCAAAAGGTCAAAGACTGCAGCGCTCAAGATAGACAAATAAGCCCCGATCCCGTCATGCCGGACTTGATCTGGCATCCAGTGTCGTTTAACCCGGGCCTGAAAATTCTTGGAACATATGCAAAAACAATGTGTTGCATTTTATTCATGGGCCGGGCCGCAAGTATGCGACGAAAGCCGCTGGATGCCAGATCAAGTCTGGCATGACGACTTTTAGATTGCTGTTTTGCCTGAGCTGGATATTTTTTTAAAGTGTACGATAAAACCCAGCGCCAAAAACCGGAACAAAACCCCAAAATCAAATCCACACATCCAGCTCACTGGTACGCTCCCCGCCTTCATCACCGGTATTGACCACACCACGCGGTTCTATCAACAAGAGTTTGACTTCATGTTCTGCACTGGGTTTATGCTCCACGCCTTTGGGCACGACAAACATTTCGCCTGTAGATATCAGTACATGGCCATCGCGAAAATCGATGCGTAACTGGCCTTCAAGCACGATGAAGCTTTCATCAGTTTCGGCATGGTCATGCCAGATGAAATCGCCTTGCAGTCTGGCGACTTTGAATTGGTAGTTATTCATCTCGGCGATGACTTTTTGTGACCACTGTTCGCTGAACAGACTGAACTTGTTGGCGAAATTAATGCTGTGATAAGTCTTGCTGTCGTTGACTTTGGCATTCATGGCTGGCGCTCCTGGCTTTTGTTTGAAAAGCGCCAGCATACGCAAGCTGCCACATCAATTCTTGTACGTTTGTGCGTCAGCTATTCAGGCCGTGATGTTTTGCCATGCATGTTCAGCCAGCGCAGAGGTGTCAGGCCAAAGGCCTTGCTGAAGTGTTTGCTCATGTGGCTCTGGTCGCTGAACCCGGCAGCCAGTGCGGCATTTACTAGCGTGTAGCCTTGCATCAGCAGGCTTTTGACGAGGTCAAGGCGGCGCATGGTCAGGTAGCGGTAGGGGCTGGTGCCAAACAGCAGGCGGAAATCGCGTGACAGGCTCCAGCGGTCACGGCCACTGTGGTCTGCCAGTTCATCGAGGGTGATGTTGTCCGTCATGGCGCTGTGGATATACTCACGCGCCCGTTCGGCGGCCTGGTAATCAAAATGCAATTTACTTGTCGCTGCGCCAGCGAGTTTGTCTGAGCAGGTGTGCATGGCATGGGCCAGGTCGAACAGCGCGTCTTGTTCTTCCAGCGCATCCATGGGTTTGTCCATGGCTTGCAGCAGTGGCAGGGTGGCGGCATACAGGCGTGGATCGGTGGAAATGCCGTTCCTGACAAATGGTAAAGCCTGGCCGCCCAGGATTTGCTGTATCAGCGCAGGTTCGACATAGATCATGCGGTAATGAAAACCATCGCCAGTACCTGCCTGGCCATCATGCGCTTCATCAGGATGCAGCACAATGGTACCACCAGGCAGGCTGTTACACATGCTGCCGCGATAAGCAAAGCTTTGCACCCCCGCCAGCGTGCTGCCTATGGCGTAGGTATCGTGTCTGTGCATGGCATAGGCATTGCCTGAAAAATAAGCTTCAATACGTTCCAGCCGGTCAGACCCTGGCGCCTGGCGTATCCAGTCGGTGTTTTTCTTGCTCATGGCGGTGTGCTCGCTTCCATGGGGTATATGCTAGCACTTGTGGGTGGTTTTTACACCGTGCCTGAATTTGTGCGCCAGATACCTGCTCAAGTCCGGCATGACGATTCGAACCTTGTAGTTTTGAATAGGGGATGAGTTTTTGTAAAAAAACCGTCAAGTGCAGTACGCCCCCGCTTTCCTGCTATTAGAAAGACTCACAGCCTGATTTTGCTCATGGCACCAAACCCGTCATGCCGGACTTGATCCGGCATCCAGTGGCGTTTGGCCCGGGCTTGCAAATTCTTGCTGGATTATGCAAAAACAGTGCGCAGAGTTCCCTTCATGAACAAGGGCACAAATGCTCGACGAAAGTCGCTGGATGCCGGATCAAGTCCGGCATGACGATTGGATTGGACGATTTTCATCCTAAATGCAGGTTGAGTTTTTTTGAAGTGCCGAAAAATCACTGAGGTAGTGTGCAAGATAATACTCCACACGAGATACTCAAACTCATGCCAAGCCACTATATTGCAGCGCTCATCACTTCCAGCCCATGCACGCGATTCATGGCAATTCTTTCGGTGGCAAGGCTGGCATGCCTTTTTTTGTGAGTATATATTCGCAGCGTTTTTTTTGTCCGGCTTCATCCAGACCGGCAAAGTGGTTTTCCACGTCTTCCTTGATATTCTTGTTGAGCTTAAGCTCTTTCCACTTCGCTGGAATTTCATAGGCTGGTCTTGCACTGTCGGCCCGCTGCTTTGACATATCTGTCATTTGTTCAGCGTAATTGAGTGGATTGGTCGCGGTGTTGGCAGAGTGCTTCTTTGCCATCCCCATGAATTTTGATGTGGTAGAACTCATTGCATACATCATTTTTATGTCCTTGTCCCAAGCTATTCTTTTCTCGGCAAAGCGTGTTTGGTAGGCTGGGTCAATTTGTGTGCAATGTGTTTCCAGTTCATCGGCGGTCGTATACAGCAATTTGACCATGAACAGGGAAGCTAGTTGGTGGATGTCGCCTGCCGTGTCTTGCGCAAGGCTGCTGCCCGACGCCAGCAGCAGCGCCGTGCTGATACATAAGATGCTACTTTTCATTACATTTCATTTCCAAAATGGGCGGGCTGCGGTAAATTTGAATCGCATGGCAATGCTATCATTCCCGCTATTCAAATAACACGGGGGCTGGCATGAAAGCATCTAATTTCTTTGGCATGCTGGCATCCTCGACGCTGGCTGTTTGCTGTCTTGTGCAGCCTGCCAGTGCCACACCTGCCTGGCAGCGTTTGCATCTTCCTGTACCTGGTCAGCAGGCCGGATATGATTTTCCGGTGTATGCGAATCACATGCTTGATGGAAAACTCGATACGATACGTGAAGTGATCATCGTCCAGCATGGCATACAGCGTAATGGCGACGATTATTATGCGGCGGCGATGGCCTTGTTGCAGGCATCTGGCCGCTCGCTGGATGAAGTGCTGGTGATTGTGCCTAATTTTCCGGGCAAACCGGATACTGGTTTTGATGGCATGCCGGTCTGGTCGGTGCAGGGCTGGACCGGGGGTGAGCCTGCCTTGCCGGGCACAGGCACGCAGACGGGTTTGAGTTCATTGCAGGTCATCGATGATATCGCCCAACTGCTGGCCGACAAGTCACGCCTGCCTCAGCTAAAGAAAATCACTTTCGCTGGGCATTCTGGTGGTGGGCAGTTGATACACCGTTATGCTGTCCTCAATCATGTGGATGAAGCCTTGCGGGCGCGCGGGCTGGATGTGCAATATGTGGTGGCGAATCCCTCATCGTATCTGTATTTCACGCCTGAGCGGCCCGCATCCACTGGTTTTGCACTCTACGATAAATCAGTATGCCCCGCCTATGATGACTACCGCTATGGTATGCAAAATATGGTGTCCTATGCCAAGGGCATGGCTGGCCTGGATTTATACAACCGTCACCTGCAAAGACAGGTGACTTATCTGGTTGGTAGCTTGGATACTGATCCAAACCACCGCGTGCTCGACAAGTCCTGCGGTGCCGAGGCAGAAGGGCCAACGCGCTATGACCGCGCCCATGCCTACTGGGCTTATGAACAATATCTGGGTAAGCAAACCCCGGTCGCCAAAGCCCTGCCAGCCAGCAACCATCATTACCTCGATGTGGAAGGCGTAGGGCATGACCAAACCAGGATGTTCGGTTCGCAATGCGGGGTGAAATTGCTGTTCGGCGACAAGGCCGCAGTGGATAAACAGGCCGCGCAATGCAAGCCTGTAAAGCCATAAAAAAATGCCCTCAGACGACAAGGGCATTGTAAAGAGCAACTCCAGATGGGGACCTGGAGTACTACCGGGTGGGGTTCATGTGGGGCTTCTTCAAACGCACTCCAAGTCTGCAGAGTACCGATGCACGCTTGAAAAAATCCCGCATGAGTAAAAAAATCGTGAATGCTTAATTGTGTATGCTTATTTTTATGCTCAATTTTGTATAATTAATCGACCTCAGCGGTGCATGCGGTTACTCGCTTCTATCAATTCATTGTAGGCCTTGGTGACTTTCTCCTGGCTGCCTTCTACCATCCAGGCTGAACCTGGCTTGAGCATCATCTTGTCGCCTTCACTGTAGGGTACTTTGTCACGGATGCGGCGCACGCGTTCTTTGGCGGCCTTGCGATAATCTTCGCTGGCTCTCTCCAGGCTGGACCAGCCGCTGGCCGCGCTTTCGCTATTCTTTTTGACATAGGCAATCGCTTCGTCAGTCAGGCTTTCATACTCGGCCAGTGCCTTGGCAGCAGTGACGGCGTCGAATTTCTCTTCACCTATCAGGCGTATCAGGTGCTTGGCCTTGCTCATCAGGGCCATTTGCAGATAGGGTAGCTGGCGGCCCTCGTTTTTTTCAAGTTGCTGCATTTCTGCATCGAGTACCTTGTCGTTCTCTGCTTCGATTTCATCAGAAAAAATATTACTCTTTTCTTCAAACAGCTTCATCGCTGCTGCCAGCGGCGCATGCATTTTCTTGCCCTTGGCAAAGGCATCATCCTTGTAGTTGTCGCGGCTGTAATACTGGTCGGCATCGGTAACCAGTGTGCCCAACTCTGCCAGGCTGTTGATGTAAGCCGTAGCGGCCACATCAAGTTTGCCCGGTGCTGCCTTGCCTGCCTGGGCAAAGCTGGCCTGGCATTTGGCTATCTCATCGACATCGATTTTATACAGACCATACACCACGCTTTCTTTTCCGCTGGGGCCAGTTTCCATGTTCTTGACCCAGCTCGCGTAACGCGCAATGCTGCGATGGGCATTTCTGTCGAGCTGGTTATAGCAGGCGATGTAATCTTGCAGTTTGTCTGAGCCGCTTGCTGCGGGGGTAGAGACCGCTGCCGGCGCAGTCGCTGGCGCAACTTGTACCTGACTTGCGACAACGGGCTGGGTTGCAGTCGTTGCGGGTGCATTGTCGGTATTTTTGCTGCATGCGGTAGCCAGCAAGATCAAGCCCAGGCCCGCCAGCGTGCGCGTTCGCATTGTCGTACATATTGTCGTACGCGTGTTTATTGAGATTGCAGATACAGCAGAGTGAGGCAAAGTCATGCTAGTCAAGTTCAGATTGGGTGGGCCATCTTAGCCGCTTGATGTTTTTAAAGTTGCAACAATTTGTATCCATTTGTGTGTTTGGTTGCACTGTATTTTGTTTCTGCGTTTTTATGCACCACTGGTAGGTTTCTGGCGACGAACGGTCATGTGCTTGCTTTATTTTTTGACTACTATTCAGGGGCTCAACGCGGCACTGTTGCTGTGCTCTTCTTACCCTTTCACAAGCGAAGGTGAATTCACCATGTCAAAGAAAATTCCGGTTGCATGCGCAGCCCTGGGCTTGCTCACCCTTGCGCTATCCTCTGCGTTTGCCCAGGCAGGCAGCGTTACAGGCGCCTCACTTCCTGATGTCAGTATCAGCAGCACGGTTGATACTGTGCAGAGCAATGTTCCCGTCACTTTCGGCCAGGCTTTTGCCGTTGGTGATGTGCCAGCCGGTGCCAGTCTGGCGGGCCAGCTCAGTAGCGGAGCAGGCATTTCATTGCAGGTCGATGTCAAGGCCAGGCATGCCGATGGCTCGGTGCGCCATGCCATCATCAGCACGGTCTTGCCGCAACTGAGCAAGAGTGCGCCGCAAAGCCTGCAATTGAAACTGGCTCCTCTGGCACCACCTGCAAGCCAGGTCGCCAAGCCTGCCGATTTGCTCAATGCCGGTTTTAATGGCAGCGTAAATATTACGATTGCTGGCAAGTTGTATACCGCGTCAATTGAACAGGCGCTCAGGAGTGGCAAGGTGCAAGACTGGCTCAGTGGTTCGCAAACGGGTGAATGGCTGGTGTCTGCGCCATTGTATGATTCCACCGGCCTGACTCATCCGCATCTGCATGCGCGCTTTGCAATACGCTCTTATACCGGCTATGGCAAGGCCAGGGTTGATGTGACGATAGAAAATGACTGGGCCTATCAACCGGCACCGCAAAATTTTACTTATGATGCCGAGGTCGTCATCGGTGGCCAGAGCGTGTTTTCGCAAGCCAACCTGACGCATTTTCATCACACCCGCTGGCGCAAGACTTTCTGGTGGGGAGGAGCACCGCAAACCCATATTGCCCATAACAAGGCTTATCTCATCGCCAGCAAGGCTGTGCCCAATTATGATCAGCGCATAGCCATTTCCGAGACAGCGTTGAACAATATGAAAAACCTCATGAGCGGCGTCAAGTTCCAGCCCATGGGGCCGGGCCTGGCGGAACCTGGCATGCCCACTACTGGTGGCAGGCCGGATATTGGCCTCATGCCTGGATGGTCTGCCGCGTACCTGCTAAGCATGGACAAGCGCGCCAAAGACGCCACACTGGCGACGGCAGACCTGGCTGGCAGCTGGTCTGCCCATTACCGCGATCAAAAGACTGACAAGCCCATCAGCCTGCATGATTATCCCTACATGACCATACTGGGCACACCAGGCGACACCTACAACCCGGCCACCAGGCAGCGCGAGGCTTTCCCAGTTTGTGGCGGTACTTGCACCAACCCTAATATTGCAGACGCTGCGCATACACCAGCCTTCAGCTACCTGCCTTACCTGGTCACGGGTGATTATTATCACCTTGAGGAGATGCAGTTCTGGGCGATGTGGGATGTGTTCCAGACCAACCCCGGTTATCGCGCCAATATCCAGGGACTGGTGTATCAGTCGAACGTGCGTGTGCAGGCCTGGGATATACGCAACCTGGCCGAGACCGCCTATATCACGCCTGACAATGATGTACTCAAGGCCGAGTTCACCAGGATATTGTCGAACAATCTGGATTACTACAACACCACCTACAGCAATAATGCGGCAGCCAATATCTTTGGTGCCATCACCGGCCCGGGGGCGATTGTTTATAACAGCAATATCGGTATAGCACCGTGGATGGATGACTTCTTCACCTCGGCGGCTGGGCGTGCTGCTGAACTGGGCTTCAGCAAGGCCCAGCCGCTATTGAGCTGGAAAGCCAGGTTCCCGGTGAACCGCATGCTGGCACCTGATTACTGCTGGATTTTTGGTGGCATCTATAGCCTCAACCTCAGGGCAAACGCAACGGCACCCTTGTACACCACATTTGGGCAGGCGTATGAAGCCAGCCGCAATCCTGTCGTGGCTGGCATGGCCTGCAATAGCCCGGAAATGGCAAAAGCGCTGGGATTGAAGGTGGGTGAGATGACAGGCTATTCAAGCATAGCTACCGGCTATCCATCGAACATGCAGCCCGCTCTGGCCTATGCAGCAGATTCTGGCTTTACTGGCGGTGCCGCAGCCTGGCAAAAATTCATGCAACGCAGTGTCTTGCCTGATTACACTGCATGGCCAGAATTTGCGATCGTACCGCGTACGGTGGTGACACCGCAGCGCTAAGATTGTTACGCTAAGATTATTACGCGTGTAGTTACTAAAAAATGGTGGATGGCCGCATGGCCATCCATCATTTTTTTCGGGTTTATTCAGACGGCAATGCCCGCACGGTATAAAACTCGCTGGCGATTCTCCTGTGGCCGTTGATCTTCAGCAGATGCAGCAGCTTCCAGCCAAAGCCACCTTTTTGCGTGCCTGCTTCTTTGGTCACAAAATCCAATGACACTTGCGCCAGTGCGCCATCCTGCTTGATATCGACATTATAAAAATCCTGTTCCAGCTTGCGACCGCTGCCAAATACACCCTGGTGAAAATCCGCATAACGGCGGGTATCGATGCTAGCGCCAGTATTGGCGATATCTGCGACGCCTCGCACCGCCATGAAAGGCACTTGCGCATCAAGCAAGAGCGTGGCAAAGGTCTTGCCGTCACCCGTGCTGACGGATGTCGTGTAGCTGTTCAGCAGGCGCGCTATGGCCTGCTTGTCCTCAGCGCTGTTGAAGTAATGGGATTGAAAATCGACAGAGGAGGGGACAGCTGCGGCGGCAGGATTGGTCATGGTGCTTGCTATAGTGAGGGTCAGGATGAAAGTAAAGGCAACGCGGGGTATCAATTTCATGGCGGGTTTTCCTTCAAAAGAGTGCATTCGGCTACTATAGTGAGCTGAGACCCATTAATAAATCGAATATTCATAATGCAAGGTATTACAAAGCCTAATGATTGATCGCCTCCCATGAAAAACCTCGACATAGGCTTGCTCAGAACCTTCCTGCATGTCGCAGAAACGCGCAGCATGAGTTTTGCCGCGCAAAGGCTGCACATGACGCAGGGCGCAGTCAGCCAGCAAATCAAGCGGCTGGAAGACATGGTCGGCAAGCGCTTGCTGGACAGGGCCAGGTCTGGTGTCAGCCTGACAGTGGAAGGGCAGGTATTGTTGCAAAAGGCGCGCAGCCTGGTAGAAATGAATGACGCCATCCTCGCCTCCATGACGCTGGCCGAAGTAGCAGGTACAGTGCACCTCGGTGTACCACATGACCTGATGGTCATGCACCTGCCGAATATCCTGCCTGCCTTTGTCAAAGCCTATCCGCAGGTAGAAATATCCCTGCTCGCAGGTTCATCCACTGAGTTGATGAAAAACTTTGACAGCGGCCTGCTGGATATTGCCATCATTGAAGCGCCTGCTGGCTCTGCTCAAGGAGAATTGCTGTCACTGGAAAGACCAGTCTGGGCAGGCAGGCGCGATGGCAGTGCCTGGCAAAAACGGCCATTGCCGATCTGCCTGGTGTCAGAAACCTGCGTCTTCAAACCCACGGTAGTGCGTGAACTCGCCAGGGCCAGCATAGACTGGCGCAATGTCGTCGATTACCCCAGCATGGAAGCCATCAGCGCCACCGTCCAGGCAGACCTGGCAGTGACGGCCTTGCTGCCATCTACGGTACCGCCCGGGTTGGATATATTCGGCGAAGAGGCTGGCTTGCCAGTGCTCGATGAATTTGCCATCAGCCTGCGCATGCCCGCGCATGGGGCCAGTGCAGCGAGCATGGCGCTGGCGGAAGCGATACGGGGGGCGTATAAGGTATAAGCAATATTGTAGGTTGGGCTACGTCTCATCAGCCCAACACTCAGCGTTTAATAAACGTATGCGTTATTTCGAAGCCCAGTGTTGGGCTGATACCCCGTAGCCCAACCTACAGGCCGGGGCCAACCTACAGGCCCGGCCCATCCGCAATCACCCGCCCACATAAACAGGCAAACTCAACAAGCCTTCGAGCTTATCTACCGTACCAGGAATACGCTCCAGACGCGGGTAGCGCAGCGAGCCGGTATAGTTGATGGCAACAGTACGCGTTTTACCATCAGCCATGAAAGTCAGTTCTATCGCTTCTTTTGATATCGCTGCCGCCTTGATCGCCTGTTTCAATACCGTATCCGAATACGCTTCCTTCCCCACGTTCAGCAAGCGCGCACCCAGGCTGATGCCAGCGCGAAAGGCCGGGCCTTCCCATGTTACGCTGTTGACCACGCCATTGCCATTGACTGTCAGGCCCAGCGAATGAGAAAAATCTGTCGCACCTGCATCCACTTCCATCTTCGTGAAATAGTCTGTGGGTTCATCGGTGTAAATCAGGCGATAGCCGCTGCGTGTCAGGCCATCCAGCGCGTGGCTGGCATCGTGGGTTTGCAGGCGGTTGGTGAAGTAACTAGCCCAGTCATAAGGCACGAACTGGTTCAGACCCTTGCAGATATCCACAAAGGTATAGGTGCTGATAGCACTGTTCGCTTTGCCGCCACCAAAGAACTTGCCGGCGAAATCTGCCAGGCCGAATTTGCCGGAGGAACGTTCGCGCATCAGCATCTCTACATCCAGCCACAGCATCACGCCTTCGACATAATAATCTTCACGGCGTTGCCAGTCGCGCCAGCGCACTGCGGCCTTGCCGCCCGCCATGTAGATGGGGTCTATCGTGCTGTCTTGCAGTGATTTCCATTGCCTGCCCACGCGGGCGCTGACAAAGGCGGCATCCATCGCCAGTGCATCCAGGCTTTGCTGGCGTGTCATGAAGCCCAGGTGCGATGTCAGTATACGGCCCCAGAATTCTGTCTGCCCCTCATACATCCACAGCAGACTGCCGCGCATGGGCATGTTCAGGTTGGGCGTCCATAAATCAGCAGGCTGGCGGTAGCGGCCATTCCAGGCATGCGCATATTCATGAGGATGCAGGCTGGCAATGCGTAATTGTGCATCGGCATTCGTGAAAAAATCAGCAGGCAGATTGATCTCTGTCGATTCTGAATGCTCGGCACCACCGCCAGAAAATATCGTATCCGAGAGCGTCACCAGAAAATCAAAATGCGGATAAGGCTGACCCTTGAACAGTTTAGGAACTGCCGCCACCATAGACTGATACCTCGCCAGAAATTCTGGCGTGATGGCAATCGCAGCCTCAGAGTCGCCCAGCATATTCAAACGTACCGGCACAGCCGCGCCCGCAGGTGTGAGTTCTACCCGTTTGAAATACCGCCCTGCATACACAGGCGCATCCATGAGTTTTTCAACACTGGTTTGTTTGAAGCTGATCTGATTGCCATTGACTGTATTGCTATCCAGCGAAGTAGCGAATTGAAAATTCTCAGGAAGGGTGAGGGAGGCGGTGCTGGCAATATTGCGCAGATACCAGCCCGCCGGATACAGCGCCAGCTTAGACCATTGCAATTTCAAAATGTCCGGCGACAAACCACGGCTGGCTGGCAGTATCTGGAAATCCAGCTTCAGTTCACGCGTAGTTTTTGGCACATTGATGTGAAAGGCATACGGGTTCACCGCATCGCGTTGCCATTCCAGCTTTGTCTCACCTGCCATGATGTTCAGGCCTGCCAGGTCAGCGACGGTTTGCGTGGCCGCATGGCTGGTGGTTTCCCATTCGGGATACAGCAAGACCATGTGGCCGCTTTTTTGCACGGGTATACTCTGCCGCACACGAATGATCTTGTGCACCGTATCAGAGGCATCGACATCCAGTGCCATGGCACCATGAAACACCCGGTCACGCGGTGTTTCGATTGACGGTGCCGGTGTTGCGGCCCTGGGGCCAGGGTCAGAATGCACTGCTTGCGCTGCTTCTATAAGAGCAATTTGCGAAAAAGACAGAACAAGGGCTGGCAGTAGCTTATTCATAGGCAATCTGTTAATGGAAATTCTCAAGTGATGCCCGTAGTGACTACTTTACGGACGGTCTGCTTCAGGCCATTTTTAGCCGAGAAAGTTCCACAGAACAAAGGATATATGCATGATCTGTCTGCTTACCATTGATAATCTCACGCGCAGGGCCATTGCCTGAATTTGATATGCCTGTAGCTGCCGCAATCATGGCGGCTGTCAGATTCGCATTGTAGGTTGCACCGGGAAAAATAATAAGTAGTCCTTTATTTAACGCCATTCCAGCCATACAGGCACCGGCCCGGCATCATTACCATATACATCCCATACACTATCCTCAGGTGCTGAGCTTGCCGCCGCAACCATGGCAGCGGCCAGGTCAGGTCTTGCTATCGTGCGCTTCATGTCGAGACGATGATTCGCCTGGGCAGACAGCATGGCGGCTGTTGCTGGCCTGGTCGTTTCAATGCCATTTTCCAGTACATCAACCAGGCGCGGCGCACGCAGTATCACATACGGCAGGCCGCTATCCAAAAGTGCCTGTTCCCTGTCCACGATATTTTTTTGCATGCCGCGCTTGGCCAGGTTCAGCAAATGCCAGGTCAGTGATGATTTGCCCGGCCCCATGACCGAGAGCAGGATAATGCGTGGTGGTTTTGCGTGACGCTGTATACCATTCAGTACATTCACGAAACCATCAAACATCACCGAGCGTATCAGCTGTTTTGATGCAAATGCCTTGTGAATATCCACCGTAAAAAACACTGCCTCCAGCTCACCTGCCAGTGCTGCGGCTATGGCGTCCGGCTTGCCCACATCGGCAACAACAGGCTTGATAAATTCTGTTGCTGCGGGTGGCTTGCGTGCTATGGCACGTACTGTGTGACCCTGGCTGGCCAGCAAACGGGTGATGGCCAAACCTGTGCCGCTGCTGGCACCGACGACTGCGTATTCTTTCATGATCATTCTCTTTTCTCTTATTGATTAGGACATACGTAAAATTGGCCTTGACGGTTTTTGCCTCAACCATGCATGGATGGCAATGAGCACGATGAGCGCAAGCTATGTAGCGCGCCCCAAACCGTCATTCCCGCAGGCTTTTAGCGGGAATCCATCGTTGATCAACCGCACAGGCAGTAAGGCAGGCAAGGCCGATCAGGCATGGATACCCGCCTGCGCGGGTATGACGAATTGGAACCTCCGGTAAGCTGCAAGCTTTGGGGCTGTGTTACCTAAGTCCTATTGATATTCTGTTTATATGTTTTTCAAAACGTTGACCAACTGGCCATTCATCACAGGTGCGCTGGCAATAAAATTGGGGCTGGATAAAGTCCAGGGCTGGCCTGTCCAGTCTGTCACCAGTCCACCGGCTTCAGTCACCAGCAAGGCACCGCTGACGAGGCCAGACAAGACATTGCCGTGCTGCCAGAATGCATCGAGTTGTCCGCTGGCGACCTGTACCAGTTGCATGGTGGCAGGTACAGCCATGCGCACCAGCAGCGCATGTTCCAGCATGGCCGTGACAGACTGGCCTATCTTGCTGTAAGCCAGCTTGCCTTCACCGGGCGTCGCCTGACCAGTGCTGACCAGGGCCGCTGCCAGAGTGGGTTTTTGTGATACATGCAGAGGCTGGCCGTTCAGATAAGCACCGCCACCGCGCACTGCCGTATACAGCTTTGCCGCCAGCGGTTCAGCAACCACCGTCAGCACCGGCACATTGTCACGTACCAGCGTTGCCGTCACTACCCATTCAGTCGTGCCGTGGATATGGTTGACATTGCCTTCTGCCGGGTCAGCCACCCACCATTCGCCAGCAGGCAGGGGGCCGCTGGATTTTTCATCGTCCAGCCATTGCGCACCAGGGCGCAGGGTCAGTAAAGATTCACGCAATTGCGCTGTGACGGCAACGTCATTGTCTTCTATCATCGTCAGCAGTTGCGGCAAGTCAGCGGGACGTGCATCTGGCTTGAAACGCTGTAGCAGCAGGTCAGCCGCTTCGCGCACTGCAATCACGGTTTTGTCGAGCAATTGCGGGTCGTATCCATTTTTGAATTCCGTTTTGTTTAAGGTTTTCATGATTAATTCGTGTTCGTTAAGGTAGATATATAATATGAGCTATCGCTCATATTGAAAACTCGCATTCATGACCAAACCCATCAAGAAGGCCGCCACCCCGCTGGCCCCTCGTAAAAGCCCCACACAAGCCCGCTCTGTGGCCACTGTAGAAGCCATATTGCAAGCTGCTGCTCACATTCTCGAAACTGAAGGCCTCAGTGCCTGCTCCACCAATGCCGTAGCAAGAAAGGCTGGCGTCAGCATAGGTTCGCTGTACCAGTACTTCCCCTCAAAAGACGCCATCAGCAGGGCGCTGATACTGGAACAAACCACCGCACTGGTTGAAGATGCCGAAAAAATAGATCTGGAACAGGGTGGCCGCAAGGCGTTGGAAGACTTGATCGATGTCGCCATCATCCACCAACTAAAAAGACCGGCGCTGGCAAAAATACTCGACGCAGAAGAACTGCGCCTGCCCGTCGCCGCAGACCTCAAACGCCAGTCCACCCGCCTGCGCAAAACCGTGCACGACATACTCTCTCAGGCCGATATGCCAGAAGGTGCAAACGATGCAGAAGTCATGGCCGATTTAATGGGCATCATCAAGGGCATGGTCGATGCAGCGGGGGTGCGTGCCGGTTCACATATCGAGACGAGTGCAGTGAATTTACGCAGACGGGTACGGCGTGCGGTCTTTGGGTATCTGGATGCGGGAAAATAGGGGGACTGAAAAATTATTCATGTAGCAGCCAAGGGGAATGATCGTGGCGATCTAATTGTGTTGCTTGATTACTTGACTACTGGAGGTCAGTGGTGACCCCGTCTTTGTCTTTCTGCGTCTTTCTGCGCTTATCAACGGGGCCTGTCCAGTGGCAGAGCCATTTTTCCATAAGGATTCAATCAGCTTGCAAGAACAAGCGCTGGCGGGCTATAGGTTTGCGTGAAGCTGACTGTAGGGCCGGGTACATAGACCCGTAAAATCAAAAAGAAACTTTCGTCACTGGGCGACTGCAACCAATAACTTCCTGCAGGCAAGCTGTCGGGCTTGTCGCTTTGGATCACGATGCTCATGCCGCCCTCGGCATCGGTTGTCGAAAATTCTGGGTAGTAGCCGTTGATGGAATAATTGCTTGAGCCAGGGCAAAGGTTGTAAGTCGAGTTATACAAGGTGACCGACCAGAAGCCGTGCATGTCTGCGTTGAACGACGGGAAATTATCTGCCGAAAAAGTCATGCGATAGCAATTGGAACCATTCAATTCATTGCCCTTGCTGTCTATGCTGGTGTTGATATACACGGCTTCGTCAGGGTCGTTGGCGCAGATGCCTGACAGCGATTGCACCGCTGCCCGTGTAATAAAGTCGCTGTTTTGCCCGGCGCGGCCAACGTCCTGCGGTGGATACGTCCAGTTATTCACCGTTTTCCCACGACTCTTGCTGAATTTTTTCAGCAAGGCCAGCCCGTCTCTCGCTGCCCGCTGAAGACCGATGCGGGTGGCTTCGGATTGCTTCTCTACATGCTGGTTCGGACCAATGTTGATCGTGGCAAAGAGCCTCAGCAATTGCTGCTGATTGATCCCCGGCGGCAAACCGGGTGGGTTTTGTGTCATCGCTTCGTTCATGGTGTGCCATGCCCCTGCGGTATGGTTGTAATCGACACCCCAGGGTATCATCACAGGTTTTTTATACGGCGTGGGCGCATTGGGCCAGTCTGCCAGCGGCGTCAAAATGTATTGTTGCTGGACCTCATTGGCGGCTTGAACTTCGGCCGTGCTGCTGTCGTTGACTCCGGTGCGCCCCAACAGGAATACGGTATCAGTGCGCGAGCGTGGCAAGATGTCTGCCACACCATCTGGCACCGTGCCGTTCCAGTGGTGTGGTGCAATCAGGTAGTTGCCTGCTTCTGTACCTGTGGCGTACGTACCTACATAGGCGAAGTTGTCGGCATCCATACATACCATTTCGATCACGAAATACCGGTCGCTGACTGCCGGCACCGAGATAACGATGGGGTCTTCGGCTATGTCCAGCCAGGCGGTGGAATACAGCGTATCGGTATTGGGCGCGCCACCCGTTTGTGCCGCCGGGCTAGCCAGCACGGCTGCGTGATGAAAAGTATTGATAGGCGCATACAGGTCAGGCAGCCCATGCTTTTCTGAAAAATGCCTGCCAGCTTCGCTGGCCCACAGCCAGCGCAGTTGCGTGTTGTAAATCCAGGGAAAGCCAAAGACGTAGGCTTGAATGCCCAGCGAATACGCATACTCTTCTTCGGCATTGCCTGAATCGGGAAGGCTGAGTTGTGGCAGTTGCAGGCTGAACTGGCTGGCGTCTGGTGTTGATGCTGCGTTGCTCATGATGAATCCTGTCAGAGGTGAAATGATGGGGATAGAAGCAAGACACGTTCTTTGTCTTGGGGGCATAGTCAGTGTTTTCAGACTAGCTCTTGTTTGCCAAACTTGGAACCCTCTCCGGCAAGAGAGGGTTCCCTACAGCGATAGCCTTGTTTTGGCAATTTTTTGCAAACCCTATCCTATTTAAAACATGCACTGGTATCTTGCGGGTTTTTCGCATTGCCGGGCATCAGCTCGAATGGCGTGAAGCGGCCAGGGGCCGTGGTTTGCTTTTGCACATAGTCGGAGTACGACATCAGCGCGGCGTTCATGACGTGCAGCCGGATCAAAGTGGAAAGCTCCTGCAATGGCAATGTCACCAGGCCGGACTTGTAAACTTCGCCGCGTGTCCATTGCTGACCCTGGGTGATGGTGCCGACGAGCCTGGCCTGCAGATCGGCGGCACTTTGCCCCATGGCATTCTTGCCGCCAACGACATCGGGAGGCAGCAGGTCTGGGTTGACGATCCATCCCCTGGCTTTGGCAACTGTATTACCAAAAATAATCAGCTCGTTCAATGTCATATTGAGTGCTGAGTAATTACGCAGGGGCAAGGGGGCATCGCCGGTCGCGGTTTCTTCGGTATGCCCGGCGATGTGCGGCGCCGTGGCACAGGTCGCGCCAAAGATGAGTTGCAGATTATTGCCATCCAGTTTCATATAGCTACCGACATCGGTGCCGCCAGGAGGAGACGGGGCATCGTCACCACAGTAAGTCGAATGCGAAGCCGTGTCCTGCATGCTGTGGATATACAAGCCGATGCGGGCAAGTTGCACCGGAACCGGCGGCATGGCCGGATCTTTCCACAAGACACCGGTTGTACGGGATTTATCCTTTAGCCATTGGCCCAGTTCGCGGTAACTGACATCACCATTGCTATTGTCGAGAATTTTAGGCCCCGAGTTAAAGCTGACCTGAACACCGTTCTGTGACTGTGTAATCACCGGCACGGTTCCTTGCACGGTGATCCCGGTTCTGCACGTGCGGCCACTGAAATTCGAAGCACCATTTGGCACCGTCAAGCCAGCCGCGCACAGCAAGCCAGGTTCTTCATCTGGTTGCATGGCCCATTGCCGCAGATTGGACAGCGAACCCTCATAAACGTCGTCAATCACGAGCGGATAGCCGGGTGCAGGGAAATGAAATGGATAGACCGCCTGGATGCCGCCGGCACCATGCACGTCCGTGCCTGCACCGTTCGGGGAAAACGGCAGCACGTAGTGATACAAGGGGCCATCGGTCGTGTTATTGATGCGCTGAAAGCCATTAAATTTGGCCGTGATATAAGACTGGCCAGAGTTGCTGGCAGACGCCTGCACGCCGCACTGGTCAATGGGTGCATATTGGGTGTAGTCTGCCACTTCATTGTAAGCAACAATCCAATACGCTACATCGGCCCTATAGCCCAGTGCCTGCGCCAAAAAGTAGGTGGCATCTGAATGGATCATGCTTCTGGCGGGAACCGGCGCAGCAATTTGCTTTACCGCCTGCTCAAGCTGCACCGGACAAGCTTTTCCTTCAGACGGCGTTTTTGCACACGCCGCACGCGGCTCCACGCAAGCGACGATCTTGCGGTCTTTCGTGGAGACACAGAGATCTTCAAAATAGGCATGCGCGACTTGCGGCGCAAAGAATAGAGCCGCCAGCAAGGGCGCCCCGTTACCGATCAAACGCTGAATTTTCATGTGATGTAGTCTCAGGATGGTATTCGTGCAAGCCGGTACAAATGTAGCGGTGACGAAGATTGTTTAACTAAATTGTTCAACGAAATTTTTAAGTTAAGGGCGTTGATCAAGAACAGGAGGCAAGCGACAAACGCGACGAACGCTATAAAGGTGTCTAAAAATTGCTGACGAAATGCAGATTATCATAAATGCATCTATTATTAGCATAAATGCACTTAAATTATTCAAAATACAACATGTGCGACTGTTTTTCATCACTTTTTCAGGAAATCTGACTAGCTTATGTTGAGTTTTGCGATCACATGGAAGTCACCTGCCTTTCCAGTCAGGGCAATCTGCGATGCATCACTGCCAGTGGCAGCAGAGCTGAAGCACCATTCAGCCCGCCAGCGCAAGACCATGCGCAACAATAAAGCGAGAGGAGTAAAGCAGACTGCCCAAGCATGTCTCAGCACAGAGAGTTCTCTCCTGTGCTCTGCCGCAATATGAAGCCAGCGACCTGAACTTTAGTCTGGTTCACATAAACCCGAAACAGGCATATCATCCATTTACTTTTCGCATGCCAGATTTCGAGAAATGAGCGTCATGAATTCTTCGTTGAAACCAGTCGTTTTTTTATGCGCAGCCGCCGTGCTGGCCAGTTCACCTTGTGCTTATGCAGCGGATAAACCTGCTGCCCCCGCTGACCTGGCGCTCTCCTGCCAGAATCCGGTAAAGAAAGGCGACACCGCACAAAGCCTGAAGAAACGCTATCCAGGAAACACCACGGTACAGGAAGTGGATGGTGCGGAAGGGGCAACTCAAAAAGTACTGGTGCTTTATCCCCAAAACCTCATGAAGCCCTACAGGGTAGAAGTGTACTTTGATGATGACGCAATGACCCGCCTTGTTTCCGTCAATATCAATATTGAGAAAAGCCAGTGGACTTATCAGGGCTTGAAGATACTTGATTCCATCCAGGCAGTAGAAAAACAGAACGGCAAGCCATTTACACTGTATGGTTTTGGCTGGGATTACGGCGGCCACGTCACCAGCTTCAATGACGGTGCTTTTTCAAAACCATCCGGCGACTGCACGCCGCATTTCCGCTTCCAGCTACGTACTGATAAAAATGCACCCAAGGCCATACTTGGCGAACAAAAAATCAAATCCAGCCTGCCCGCAGTGATCCAGGCACAGCCTTATCTGAGCGAAATATCACTCGACTTTGTAGAGCAAAAATAGTGAGGAAATTCGCAAGGTGCAGAAGCCCGCGTAGGTACGATTAGCGAAGCGTAATCGTACAAATCCGTGTCCCCAAAAGAAAAGATATCAAGCACATCGCATGGTTATCTTCGGTCCATCTCAAGATGAACATGGTTTATTCTTGACTGGTAATCGCAAAGAAGCCATGCTTGCAGAAGCAAGTGGAAGTCTGCAACATGCGTACGATTACGCTTGCGCTTGTATGGTTATAAGTGACGATTTCTGGGAAACTAGAAAGCGTCGGGGTGGAGGGACAACGCTGCGCATCTGCAGTTTTCGCTGACAGACCCGATTAGAACTCTCCCACCCCACCTCTTCAACGTCGATGAGGAATCCAGCGGTCAATAGGCCTGCCAACCAATACCGCCGATATGTGCAAGCTAACGTGAAGAAGTGGCCACCCCAACATTCTCACTTTAACGATAAGGAGGCAATCATGCAATCCCCGTTATGCATAGGTGTTGATGTGGCGAAATCTGAGGTCGTTATCGCCTGCTCTGAAAGCAGTTTCCCAGTGCGTGCTGTTCCTAATGAATTAGCTGCTTTAAAGAAATTCCTGAAACAACTGCCACCTGGCTCGTCTATTGCGATGGAAGCAACTGGCACCTATCACCAGATGCTGGCCGACCTGGCTTTCCAGATGGGCCTGCATGTTTATGTGCTCAATCCTAAAGATACCCGTCATTATGCGAAAGGGGTTGGGGCGCGAGCCAAGACTGACAACGTCGATGCCATGCTCATTGCACGTTATCTGGCCCATGAAATCAAGGAACTGCGTCGCTATGAACCAGCTACGCCGGAGCAACGCACGATGGATGAACTGCTTAAACGCCGGGCTAAAATTGTTTCTCTAAAGACGGCTTTGCGTCTGACCTGTGATGGAGCACCATCACTGAAAGTGAAGTCAGCCAGGCTTTTAGACAGCTTCACAGAATTACTCAAGCAAATCGATCAGGACATTGCCAGATTGAATAAGGATATTCCCAAGCGTGATGAACAAGTCTGCCGCTTGCAATCCATTGCAGGAGTCGGACTATTAACGAGTTCCTGGCTGGCCAATCTGTTTGACCGCGTTCGCTTCACAAACAGTGATGCTGTCGTTGCATTTGTCGGTATGGACCCACGTCCGTGTGACTCTGGCCAAAAGCGTGGACGCAGGAGGTTGTCCAAGCGAGGCCCTGCTGAAGGGCGCCGCTTGCTATTTAACGCTGGTATGGCGGCAGCAAAATCAAAGGTATGGGCACCTGTGTACCAACATTACCGTCAGCTTGGCTGGCCATCAACGGCCACCATTATGATCATCGCACGTAAAATACTGCGGATTGCTTTTAGCTTGATCAAGAACGGCGTTGATTTTAATTCTGATCTCATCTCGATAAAAACTTGACGGGAACCATAGAATCTAATCGTACCCACGTCCCTTTTGGACTATTTGACCGTTGCGAGTCGCACAGCTGTAATTTAATCGTATCTATTTTTTGAAAGAGACTTAGCGTGAAAATATTAAAGTGGTTAGGAATCGTCGTTGTCGGCCTTGTAGTCATTATTGTGGTTGTTGCAATGCAAGGGGCTGGTGATCAACGCCGTATGCAATCTGCTCTGCAATTGACCGGGGGTTACGTCGGTATGACAGAAGGGCAGCTCTATGAACTTGGGACTAGCATTTCAAAGAATGGCGTCGGCACCATAGGAGAAGCGCGTGAAGTGATTTTTTGGCTGGTATGCAGCGGCCGGTTTTCATCCGCCACCATTGAACCATCGGCCAAAGCTGCGTTAGGCTTGGTATCTGCACAAGGACTGAGTGAAAAAGAGGCGGTTACCACTTTGATTAAAATGGTCGATCCATCGGCACGCGCGCCACTTGACGGTTGTCCGAAATAAAAACGAAATTGGTGTGAGCCAGAGTAGGTACGATTAGCTCAGCGTAATCGTACACAAGCTTGCCCGCCCCCCAAAAAAAATACCTCAAACATGGTGGTATATAGCAGCATACATTTCCATCATTCTAGTGCATTTCTCTGTGACTCTGTGTTGAGCTTTCAGGCCCTATGCTTTTTGACATGAGCACTTTATTTCATAACGTCTCTCACCAATAGATACAAGCTAATCTCACCCAAACACCCCACCCTCATCCGCATCCAGTATCACCTGCAAAGTAATATGCCGTGGCCGGGTCAGCGCGAACAAGACGGCATCTACCACGTCCTTACTGGTCGCACGTTCGCCTTCCTGGCGGTCTTGCACGGCGTGCCATTCTGGCTGCTGCGGTGCTACGTCATCGAGGTAAGGTGGATGTAAGCTGATGGAGCGGATGGGGGTGCCTGCCAGCATTTGCCGGAAGCCGTCTGCGAGGCCGGCCTGGGCGCGTTTGGCGGCGTAGAAGGGGACGGAGACGGTTTGCATCCTTGCATTTGGCAAGCCGCTGATGGAGCCTATGGTGAGGATGTCTGCGCCACTTGATAATCGCAGTAATGGCAACAGGCCCTGCGTCAGCAGGAAGGTGCCGGTGACGGCAGAATTGATGACGCCCAGTACTTCGGCTGCTGTGTAGGCGTGGTCTCTGGCTTCCAGCCACATGGTGCCGTTGTTGATGAGCAGGTCGATGTGGGTGTGCGATTTGCTCAGCGTGTCGATGGTGGCCTGCACGCTGTGGATATCGGCCAGATCGGTTTCTACACATGCTGGCATTTCATGTCCCAGGCTTTGTATGGTGCTGGCGGTGTCGGCTAGTTGTGCAAGTTTGCGGCCACATAAAATCACTTTACAGCCCGCCTCTGCCAAAGAGATCGCCAGCGCGGCACCCAAGCCGCGTCCTGCGCCGGTGATCACTGCGGTTTTTCCAGCCAGGCTAGTCATATATTTCTCCTCACGAATTTTCTTCAATTAGCGAGTGAAAAACTATACAGCAGTCTTGCCGCGCATGCAGAATGGCAGTCTGCACGGCGAATGCTAACTGCCTATTCGTTCAGCCGGTAAGCATCCATGAGGTTGGTGCGCAAATTGACGATGGCTTTTTGCAGCACGCGAAATTCTTCCGGCGCGAGGCCAGCGGCTTTGGCCGTCACTTCGCGGTAGTCAAATGCTTTTTCTCTCAGTTCGCGTCCCGCGTCGGTCAGTGACACGAGCACGCTGCGTTCGTCTTCGCTGTCGCGCTCGCGGCTCACATAACCCATGGCTTCAAGGCGTTTCAGCATCGGGGTCATGGTGCTTGGTTCGAGGAACAGTTTTTCGCTCAATGCCTTGACGGTCTGACCGTCCTCTTCCCACAGGCAGATGATGGTGACGTATTGCGGGTAAGTCAGGCCCAGTTGCTCCAGCACGGGTTTATAGACGCGGGAATAGGCGAGGTTGGTGGAGTAGATGGCAAAGCACATGAAATCCCCCAGCTTTGCCGTGTTTTTGTCAGCTCTGGATTTGTTGCCCAATTTGTTGCTCATTTCATATTCTCACAAAAATAATTATCGTAATAATGATTATCGTACTTGAAAACTGTTTTGTAGTGGTATATATTTCGCTTCATAATCATTATGACGATAACTAAATTACTGAATTTACCAGGAGATAAAGTTGCGACTTTATCTTCTACTTGAAGCTGAAAACCAAACTGAAGACCAGACCACCATCACAGGAGTAAGCAAATGCACCAAAATCTGAAGCGCGCCGCTCGAATTAGCCATCTCACCGACAGCAATCAAATCAATCTGAGCGATCAGGGCATTCGCGCAGGCGGCAAGCGCCGCCTTGTTCTTGCCGTCGCCACACTGGCTGTGGCCGGTGTGCAATTCATGCTGCCAGCAACAACCCTGGCACAGTCCGTCAGCGCGGTACCGGGTATCGCTGCAAAGGCCAGCCAGGCCTTGCCCAGCCAGACTTTGCCTAGTTTCACTGCCATCAAGCAAGTCAATGCCGGTGATCTCAATGTCGGTTATGTCGAAGAAGGTCCGGCAAATGGCCAGGTAGTGATTTTGCTGCACGGTTGGCCTTACGACATCAACAGCTTTGTTGATGTCGTGCCTATGCTGACCAAGGCAGGTTATCGCGTCATCGTCCCGCATCTGCGTGGCTATGGCACGACCCGCTTTCTCGACCCCAATGCCTTACGCAATGGTGAGCCAGCGGCGCTCGCCTCTGATGTCGTGGCATTGATGGATGCGCTGAAGATAGACAAAGCTGTGCTTGCCGGTTATGACTGGGGTGCGCGCACGGCAGGTATTGTTGCTGCGCTGTGGCCTGAGCGCGTCAAGGCGCTGGTTGCTGTCAGCGGTTATCTGATCGGCAGCCAGGAGGCGGGCAAGCAAGCCTTGCCACCCAAGGCCGAGCTGCAATGGTGGTATCAGTTCTATTTCGCCACCGAGCGTGGCCGCGCAGGTTACGACAAGAACCGCCACGATTTCGCCAAGCTGATCTGGCAAACCGCATCACCACAATGGCGCTTTGACGATGCCACTTTTGACCGCAGCGCCGTGGCACTGGACAACCCTGACCATGTCGCTATCACTGTCCACAATTATCGCTGGCGCCTGGGTCTGGCGAATGGCGAAGCGAAATATGAAGCGCTGGAAGCAAAACTCGCCAGCTTCCCTGCCATCACGGTACCAAGCATCACGATGGAAGGCGATGCCAATGGTGCACCTCACCCTGATCCTGCCACTTATGCAAAACGCTTTACCGGCAAATACAGGCATGTGCTGATCAGCGGTGGTATAGGCCACAACCTGCCACAAGAGGCACCTCGCGCCTTTGCTGATGCTGTGATCAGCGCTGACCATCTGTAATGGTGGCGCATTCAATTTTTTCGACGATCAATATCATACTAAAGGAATCATCATGAGCAAGATAGAAACCGTACTCTATACAGGCAAAACCCACACTAGCGGTGGCCGCGATGGCGAAGCAAAAAGCGACGATGGTCGTCTCGATATCAAATTATCGCCACCTGGCAGCCATGGCACGGGCACTAATCCTGAGCAGCTTTTTGCGGCAGGCTGGTCAGCCTGTTTCATCGGTGCGATGGGCCGGGCAGCGAAAGAAAAAAATATCGTACTGCCTGCGGGCACTGCGGTTGATGCCGAGGTCGATCTGGGTACCGGGGATGGTGGCTTTTTCTTGCAGGCACGCCTCAAGGTGAGTCTGCCGGGTTTGCCTGGCGATGTGGGGCAGGAGCTGATCGCGGCGGCCCATCAGATTTGCCCTTACTCCAAGATGAGCCGCGGCAATATCGACGTGAGTGTCACGCTGGCCTGATGTGATCAGCGGGACAATGGCGCAATGGTGCAATACAGCTTCATCAAACCTGACATGCCCCCGCAACAAAGTAAAAAGGATAGACCATGCTGCTTTTCATCAAATCTCTGTTTCAACAAGGCCATCATCGCTGCCTGGCTGGTGCTGCGCTCGTCATGCTTGCTCTTGGTATTACTATGTTCAGCAACAGGTCTGCCGCTGACGAGGCCAGGGATAAAACCCGACAAGCTCAGCAAGCCCTGGGTAGTGCACGCGCCAGCGATTTGCCTGTGCTGGGGCAAATGCCTGCCTTGACAGGTGCATCGGCCTGGTTGAATTCTGCACCGCTGGATATGACGCAGTTGCGCGGCAAGGTGGTGCTGGTTGATTTCTGGAATTATTCCTGTATCAACTGCATACGCACCTTGCCGCATGTGCGTGCCTGGGCAGAGAAATACCGTGACCAGGGTCTGGTCGTGATAGGTGTACACACACCCGACTTTGATTTTGAAAAAGACAGCACGAATATCCAGAAAGCGATCAGCCGCTTCAAGATTGATTATCCGGTCGCAGTGGATAGCGAGCATCGCATCTGGAAGGCGTTTCGCAACAATGCCTGGCCAGTCTTTTATTTCGTTGATGCGCAAGGTCAGATCAGGGCACGCATTGCCGGTGAAGGCAATTACGACAAGGCCGAGAACATCATCCAGTCTTTACTTGCGGAAGCGGGCAATTCCAGGGCCAGACCTGCAATGGCGCAGCCTATGCCATCGACAGCTTTAAAACTGGCGGCCAGTGCCGAACAGGCGGGGCCGGATATGGCCAACCTGCGTTCAGGCGAAACCTATGTTGGTTATGCCCAGGCATCAAACTTTATCTCGCGCAGTGGTTTGAAAAAAGATGCGGCCCATGACTACGCCAGCTACGCCGAGAACATGCCGCAACTCAATGAATGGAGCCTGGCAGGCAACTGGACGGTGGGTGCAGAACGTGCCAACCTCAACCAGGTAGGCGGCAGCATAGTGTATCGCTTTAAAGCTCGTGACCTGCACCTGGTGCTGGGCCCACGCGCCGATGGCATGCCTGTGCGTTTTCAGGTCAGGATAGATGGCGATGCACCCGGTGCGGACCATGGTTCAGATACCGATGCAGAAGGCAATGGCATCATCAGCGATGCCCGCCTTTACCAGTTGGTGCGCCAGTCTGGCAAGGTCAGGGAAGCCACGTTTGAAATCCGCTTTCTCGATGCCGGGGCAGGTGCGTTTGCCTTCACATTTGGCTGAGAGTGCAGATGTTCATTTACAAATATACATGGATATATGTGATACTCAAGCAGCTAAAGAATCGACTTAACTTTTTTGATTGAGCTGAGCATGCTTGAAGAAATTTACAACGGAAAATTGCCCTGTGCCATTTTTCGAGAATTGATTGAACAAGATCCTGCACTTACCAATTTTCGTCTTTCGCAGATTTTCAGGCTGGAGTTTATCAATGTTGATGGCTTGGCGGGGCAGCTTATCTGGCACTGGAAAGGACCTGGCAAAACACAGGGAATGAGGGACGAGGTTTTGAATGAGGAGCTTCTAAGGATGCTAAAAGAAGCTGGGTATGTAGAGAAAGACAAATTTTAGCAGACGGTAATTCATCTGATATGCATCAGACTTGCCAAGCGTGTTGAATGTAGCACGCATAAAAAAACGGCTGTTGAACATGTATCTGTTCAGCAGCCGTTGCTTTTAGTGCCAGGTGATTACAAAGACTTCAGGAAAGCCAGTACTGCATCGCGGTCTGCTTTAGACAAGCCTTCAAAACGCTGGCGTGCCTTGTCTGCTTCACCACCGTGCCAGAGTATGGCTTCGGTCAGGTTGCGGGCGCGGCCATCGTGCAGGTAGCCGACCTTGCTGTTATTGCCCATGACTTTCTCTGTATAGCCTATGCCCCACAGTGGCGAAGTGCGCCACATATTGCCCTGGGCCTGGCCTTCTACCAGCTTGTCGGCCAGACCTGTGCCCATGTCATGCAGCAGCAAGTCTGTGTATGGCTTGATGGTCTGGTTGCGCAATTCAGCCAGCAAATGGCCATTACCAGTTTTCATCTCTACCGTGTGACATGCTGAACAACGCATGTTCTGGAACACCTTGGCACCGGCACTGACTTGTTGAGGATTGACGACATGCTCATCCATAGGTGCGACACCTTTGGGGAAGCCACTGGCAATGCTGCGTTGTGCAGGCACGGCCACCAGACCCAGGTAGCGGGTGATGGATTGCAGGTCAGCTTCGGTGATACCTTTTTGCGCAGGTGCAGCAGCACAGCCAGCCGGGTCCGTTGTACAGCTACGGTTAGGGTAGCTTGGTGAAGTGACGGCCATGTCTTGCAACAGCGCAGCCGCAGTCTGATGACGCAGGCTTGCCTTGGATGCCTTCCAGCCAAAGCGGCCTACGCGTACTGCACCGGTCTCTGGTTCAAACACATAGTTGGCAATACCGACGACACCATCAGCATCGGGTGCAGAGCGCACGCGGGACAGGATGTCTGTTTCAGGTATGGCTTCGAGCAAACCCATGCCTATCATAGGCTGTGCAGCGCGCAGCGAATACACGGTTGGTACGGCACCTTCAAATGCCAGTGTCGGTTTGCGCAATTCTACCGTGGTGCCATCGGCCAGCTTGGTCGTGCGGGTTTCAAATCCGGCGACGTTGACATTGGTACCCCAGTTTTGCGGCACGCCACTGCTGGAGAAGGCATTCATCTGTACTACCGTGCCATATTGCGGATGCGGCAATTGCTGGCCTGCTGCATTGGTGGCTGCTACGCGCACCGACATGCTGTCCAAACGCTGGTTGATGGCGGTAGGCGCAGGGCTGCGGCCATTATTGACGTGGCAGGCAATACAGGCAGACTGGTTGAAACGCGGCCCCTGCAAACCTACGGCTTGCTGGTAACGGTCATTACCATTCTCATTATGGTCACCGGTCGTAAAGTTGGTATGCACCAGGCGGCGACCTTCAACAAAGCGCTGTATGTTTTGCATACCCGCATTATTGTGTGGCTGCTGGAACATGAACAGACCATTGTCAGAATAATTGTAGGAGACCGAACCCTGGCCACCCGACAAAGTATCCTCCGGCAGAGGCACCGAGTTCAAGCGTGGCTGCACGCCATACCATGGCTTGAGACCAGAGCCGACCACATAAATCCATTCGGCTGAGTAATAACGTACACCGCCATTGTCACCCTTGGCAGCCATACCTTCAGGCGTGGAGAACATCGATGGCGAGACTTCAATGATGTCACCCACGACGAGTGGACGTGCCGGGATGTTCTTGCCATTCGGGAAGCCGTTTGCATCGAGGTCGCTATGCCCAGGATAATCTTTCACGCGCAAGGTACAGGCACCATTTACGCCATCAGGGCTGCTGAGTTTGTTGTTGGCAGGGTAGGGTACAGGTTTGCAGATGGCGACATTGCGATCGACCAGTTCACCCGGATTCATCCAGCCATAACCGGTCACGCCAACGCGGTCAAAACCACGGAAGAAGGCCACGCCACCCGGCAAGAAATCGACGGTATTGTATTGATTGACGGTCAGTGTTGGCTTGGTCACACCAGCCACGCGGCTATTGTCAATGATCTCAAAACCCCAGGTGCGGTTCTTGAAGTATTGCGGTACAAAGGTCAGGTAATTACCCGGGCCCTTATCAACTGGCAGGCCGGTGACAGCATCGACAGTTTCATTTGGGCCGTAGCCAATTTCATTCCACTCTTCACCACGTTCACGGCCATGACGTGCCAGGCCGCGTGCACCAAAGCGCGTGACCAGGGTGCCGTCAGGCAGGGTAAATTGCAGGCTTTCCAGCGGTTCTGCGGCGGCAGGCAAAGGTGCCCAGCCGCTGCCGCTGGCTGGAAATTTCAAGGCGGTGGTCGCTGCATCTGGCAGGGTGTTGTCGCTGCCTGGTGACTTGAATTCAACTTCAAACAGCGAGTAACCATACTGGGTAGCGCGGGCCACGCCTTGCAGGCGTATGTAGCGGGCATTCGCACCGAGGTTAAAGAATTCTTCCGTACCGCCTTTGCCACCACTGACATAACGCAGTTGCGTCCAGGTCTGGCCATCGTCGGATACGCGCAGTGCATATTCCTTGCCATAGGCGTTTTCCCATACCAGCTTCATATAGCCAACGGGTGTCTTGCTGCCAAAGTCAAACTGTATCCATGCACCGTCTTCTGAGGTGCTGCCCCAGCGCGTATTGGCTTTGCCATCGATTGCCATGGCGGCTGACATGGCCTGGTTTTCTACTGCAGAAGAAGTCGCTGCGACAGGCTTGACGGCAACACCAGGTTTGCTCAAATCGATCTGCCCAGGGTTGCCGGGTTGGCTGGGCTGGCCAGGCTGGGTTGGATCTGTGCCCGGTTGTGTAACCGCTGTGCCTGAGAAAGCTTGTATCTCTATGATGGAATAACCATACTGGGTAGAACGCTTGATACCTTTCACGCGCAGGTAGCGGCCCTTGCCATTCAGGTCCGTCAGGTCCTCGACACCACCCTGGCTGTTATCGACGGTCTTGATCGTCGTCCAGTCACTATTATTGTCAGACACCTGCAACAGATATTGCGTGGCATGGGCGTTTTCCCATTGTATGCGCACGCGGGTAATGGTCTCTGTCTTGCCAAAGTCCAGGGTCAGATACTGGTCATCCGTGAAGCCGCTGCTCCATCGCGTATTGTCGTTATGGTCTATCGCCGCCAGCGCAGAGAGGTCGCCACGTTCAACAGAACTGGCAGTCGCCGTCACAGGTGTCAGCGCGGCTTCTGCCGGTGCAGCTTGCGGTGGCGCAGCCATAGGCGTCGCGCCCGCGCCGTTCTGTGCAGAATCAGCATTGCTGGACCCACCACAGCCTGCCAGTTGTAAACATAATAGCGATGAGGCCAGGCAGATGGCCGTCATGCGGTTGGATATTTTTTTCACGTAAGAACTCCTGGTTGGTACGTTTTGTATTTGCATGTGGCAGGTAGTCCACATCCTGTTGTATTGCGTACTGCATGTCTGTGCATGTGCAGACAGGTGAAGCGCCGGTAGTGCGATGAATTCTATAAAGAGAGCAACGCCAGGAACGGGTTTCCTGGTCCGTCGAAGCGCAACACTACATAATCAGCATGCCACTTGCAAGCCAGCGGGCGGCACTAAACAAATCACCAAAAGGTAGGTGATAGCTAACAAAAAGGTAAGCAATCAGCCAGTGGTATCGCTCCGAAATTTCTTGTGGCGCATCTCATTTTTTGTCAGTCGATTGACATAATTGGTCAGTTTTTGGAAAGCATCCCATTTGGGGCATGCACGGGAATGGGTGTTGGAAATGGAAACTTTTCCAGTTTTTTCGCGATTTGAACAATTGCGCAACTTCATGCAGATGCACATGTTTTTCCCTTCCCCTTCAAGGGAAAGGTTGGGATGGGGATGGGGTCTTATGAAATTTGATCGCAGCTTAATCAACCGAAACCCATCCCCACCCTAACCCTCCCCTTGAAGGGGAGGGGATTTAGTAATCAACAATAATAGAAGTAGGAATAGGTTTAGTTTGATGCCAGTAAAAATTCCATCCCGAGATTGCGCAAAGATACAGCGAGCATCGCAAATTTCAAATAAAACTACAAACTATGCGCGCGACTGTACGTGGCACGGATCAATAACAATGCTCATTAAACCGCTGACAAAAAACGTCCCGCAAATACACAAATGAACCCGCAATCATTTAATCCATCCTCAAAAAAGAAAATCCTGTTTAGTGCGCAACGCGTTTATGACAAGTTTGTAAGAAACAAATTGATTTCCCTGTTACAGAAAACTTACAAATGCAGATGCAAAAAAATGGTGCCAGCATCATTTTGCAACACACATCAGTCTTCGCGTGTCCAGTAACTTGACGACTTTATCCATGCTTCTGGCTGCCCGCGCTGTTCTACCAGATAAGTACGCAATGCCCGCGCAACCTGTCTTTCGGCAGCTATCCAGATGTAACCATCGCCAGGCGGAAAAGTATAAGCAGCGGCTGCTGTCAGCAAAGCCTGTTCATCATTGCCTGTATTGCGATCACGTATCAGCCATTGCGTCTGCCAACTGGCCGCTGTCACACAAGCCTGTTGATCTGCCGCATCTGCAAGCATGACGATGCTGGTGACATGCGCGCCTGCGCGCAATTGTTCAAGGCGTCGTGTGATTGCAGGCAGGGCAGTGGCATCGCCGATGAGCAGATACCAGTCAAAGTCGTCTGCCACGACCATGGATTTACCCGGCCCGCTGACGATCAGTGTGTCGCCGGGTTTTGCCTGCATCGCCCATGCATTGGCTGGCCCATGCTGATGCAACGCAAAGTCCAGCACCAGCGTGCGCGCCTGTGTGTCGAAATATCGCGGCGTATATTCGCGTGTAACAAAGCTGTCTGCTTCACCGGCAACTGGCAGCAAGATCTTGACGTGATCATCATGCGCGAGGCTGGCAAAATCATGCAGATCATCTGATTGAAAAGTGATGCGCTGCATATTTGGTGTCAAACGTATGACGCTGGTGACGCGCAGGGTTCTGCGGCGTTTTTCCCAGTGCAGGCGTTCGATGTGGTGTTTGGTATTTGTGGTCATGATGTTTTGATTTTGTGAGTATTGGTTCGTGTTGATTAGTTTTCGTGGATTGGGCCAGGTGCAGGGCTGGCCGGAGTGTAGGTTGGGCTACGCTTTACCAGCCCAACACTGTGCTTTTAAATGATGTATACGTTTGCAAAGGCCGAGTGTTGGGCTGATGAGGCGTAGCCTAGCGAGGCCCGGCCCAACCTACACTCCAGCTCAACCTACGAGGCCGTCCTTCGCCCACACCGCCTGACATTAAACGCCAGCGCCAGCGTCGCGCATACCGCAACAGGTATCCCCACCATCCATGGCAGGCGTACGGCAATTGCATACAGGGATGTGCCCGCTGCCGGGCCTACGGTATCTTTCAAGTCTGCCGCTACCGATGCGGCTGCCATATAGGTAGCCCGCGCATGCGCAGGTGCCAGCTCCATGATCAGGGTAGGCAGCAAAGGGCCAAACAGCATTTGCGACAGCGACAGCAAGCTCAGACCCAGCACCAGCGCCGTCAGGCTGGATGAAAACAGCAGGCAGATAAAAGCGCCCACCAGCACGCAGCCGCTGGCAATCACCATCCTGAAATTAGACACATGCGCGAGAACAGCGCTGATCTTCAACTGGAACAGCACCGTCAGTACCGCCGCATAAGTAAACAGCAAACCTATCTGCGAAGGTGTCAGGGTGCCTGCATCTACCGCATACAATGGCAAGACTGAACTTAACCAGCCCGCCGATATCTGCAAACACATGGACCACAGCAGCAAACCCGCGAGACGCGCATCCCGGAAGGCGGGCAGGATGCCGATCAAACTTTCATCCTCATCATCGGGAATGGAATCTTTTGTCAGTGTCTCTGGCAGCCACAGCGCAATGATCAGCGTACTGATGAGTGTCGCCAACGCAGACCCGAGGAACACGGCACCCAGCGAAAACAGCGCCAGCACAGAGCCCACTGCCGGGCCAGCCACGCGGCCTGCACTCGACATGACGCGTGCGATGGAAAAGTAATAGCGATGCTGCTCAGCCGGTATGGCATCGGCAATGACGGCAGAGATAGTGGGGTGCAAGACGCTTTCAAACGCCCCTATCAAGATCAGCACCAGGGCAGATGCCCATACACCATGGGTAAAGTAGAGTATCGCAAAGCCCATCCCCACACCCGCAGTGGAGATCAGCAAGACCGGGCGGCGCCCGACACGGTCGGCAATGCCGCCAACCAAAGGCGTGGCCAGCAATTCACCGCCAGAATAGCAAGCCAGCAGCAAGCCTATGTGGCTGGCAGAAATGCCTGCCTCTTTTTCTGCCCAAAGGGCAAAAAACGGCACGAGTACACCATCAGCAAAGCCGACAAAAAAACAAAGGAAAAGGCCAACAGCAGTGGCAAGAGGCGCATTCGTGAAAATGCGGAGAGAAGCAGAGAACCTGCGGGGGAGCTGAGACAGCAGTCGTAATAGTAATCGCATATACATTATCCATGGCGCGACAAATCTGCTTGCAAATGCAGGACAAATTTGTTTGCGCGTTGGCTAACGTAAACGCTTACGTCACTGTTTCCAGTGATATGGGGGCGATCCTAACAAAGAAAAAACCGGGCGTCAACGAGCGGGTTTGATGCCGCCAGCCTGGACGAGAAACGGCTTGATTATTGCTGAGTATCCGGGTTTGCCAGCCTTACTTGACAAAATAGATAAGCAAATACCCTTACGATTTCAAATGTAACCAATTGTAGCCTGAGCTATAATCTGCAATTGTTTTGCGAGCCCACGTTGCTATTTTGACTAATGGAAGACAATAAAACCTGCTCATCGTCACTATATATTATGAAAAAAACATTTCTGGCCTGTTTGTCTTTCCTGGTTTTTGCCTGGCCCAGCCTGTCGCAGGCCGAGGTGCGCAAGTGTGTGACGCCTTCCGGTGAAACGATATTTACCGACCAACCCTGCAATGCCAAGATAGGCAGCAACGCGACCGAAGTCAAAAACGACGCCACACTGCGCAAGATCACGGCCATGCAAAAAGACCGCGATACCGGCAAAAGCTGCTGGGTGCTGGAGCACAGGTATAGTCAATGCGATGTCAGCGTAGACCGCACCCTGATGACCAACTTCAAGGAAAACTGCACCATACCGAGAAACCAGTTCATCAAAGACCGCGCCAACGACAACGTCAGCACCAGCTATAGAACTTACAGGGAGCGTCGCGAATACAGAGAGTCATCGCAAGAAGTCGATGATCTCGAATATAGCCACAGGGATACCCGCAAAAGTCGCGCTGTCTTGCAATGTGAGGTGCTGGAAAAAGATATGTGGGCTTACCTGAAGCAAAACTTCAACGACAAAGTGCCACCGCAAGACGCCAAGAATATCGAAGTCAAATTAATGGGTTTGCCTGATCCTGAAAGAAGCAGCAGTTCTTATAATAGAAGAAGATAATTTAGCTTATGCTGGCCTCATGTGCATGAGGCATATATGGCAGCTCAACGGCAGAGAAAAATCACTTGATGAACGACCATAATCAGCATGCAAAGCAAGTTCTTGAAAAGGCGATGGAGGCGCATGCCGCAAAAGAATATGAGACGTCGCTGGTATCTTATGAATGGTTTTTTGATCATGCGCTGGATGAGGATAATGCTTCGCTGTACGGCGTGCGCCTGTCATATTGCCTGTTTGGATGGGCCCGGCTGGGCCAGGAATATGAGACAGCCAGAATTCGTCTTGAACAAAAATTTGCACACAGTATCGAGGCACTGGAACAGTCACGCAATCTGACTTATTTTCATGACTATGCTGCTATAGGCGCCAGCCTTAATCAGCAAAAAACCGTGCTGGAAAAATTCGTGGGTTATCACCATGCCGACCCTGAACTCGCCGCGCAAATAGTGCATTTCATCTGGGATGAATTGGTCGTTTCACCACACATTATAGTGTGCGCCACTTATATGGATGATGCGCTGGCCTTCTATGAGACCAAGTTGAACATGCATGATGAAACATTGAAATTCCTGGGGGCCATGCCTGAAACTGGCAGGGTGGTGTTTATAAAGGATATCCAGGACAGGTTTATTCGGGACATCGACAATATCACCAAGGTATTGCAGGCTGCCGGACGTAGTGAAGAAGCTGGCGCTGTTTCTGCGAAGGCGAAAGCGGATCTGGAAAAAAGAAATTATCATCATTCCTTGTCCGCATAATTTCTGCAGGCAGACACCTTTAAAAAAACACCCACATCGTGGGTGTTTTTTACTATAGGCGAGACCAGGGTTTATTCGACGATCAATGTATATGTCACTGCTTGCGACATATCGTTGCTACGCCCACCAAAGTTGATCGTATGCTTGCCCGGGCTTAAGGGCTTGAGCATGACATAGTAACCGTCAGCAGCAGAGGGGTCGAGTTTGACTCTGCCGCCGGTAAGTGCTCCTGCGTCAAAACAAACAGGGCTGACTTGTCTGTGTGTTTCAAGTTTTGAGGCGCGTACGCCATCAATTTCCAGTATCAGCATATGGATGCCATCAATGGCTTCCCTGACAGCTTCCGTGACGCCCTTACAACTGATTTTGCCTGGTACACCTGAATTGACCATGTAATTAATCAGAGGGAAGTAAAGATATTTATCCTTGGGGACGGTGCAAGTCCTGATGGTTCTTTGCGTGCCATACGTGCCAGCCAAAAACCAGACAGGACCTTGCTGTTTGAAATGGCAGGACTCACCGGTTTTGTCTGCAACCGGGCTATTGTTTTCACCATCAAATGAACGCGCCCACTGCCACCAGGCGCTGGACCATTCTCCCTGGGTTTTGCCCGCGACAACTTGTTTTGGCGCGATCAGGCTGGCAGGGTTTGCGGGGCCAGCAGCAATGCTGGTCGCAGGCAACTGGCTGGCGAGGGACAATAAAATAATCAGAGATAGTCTGGAAATGTTCATTAAAGTGCTTGTATGGGGATAGCTTGCACAGGCGGGGCTGGATAAGTTTGCCCGTTCGTAGCAAAGGAAAGAAAGGCGCAATTCTACCAAGGTTTTTATATGCACATCAATCGTGTCCTGCGCGCATGGTGGGGGGCGTAAATTGGGTAGACCGCAAATTGGGCCGACCCCGTAGGTTGGGCTGCGCCTTATCAGCCCAACACTCGGCCTTTGCAAACGTATACGCCCATTCAAATGCCCAGTGTTGGGCCGATAAGGCGTAGCCTAGCGAGGCCCGGCCCAACCTACGTAGTTGGCGATGCCCGGCGCAACTTACGTGGTCGCTACTGAGGAGTAAAACCGACGCTTTTCTGAAAACGCTCAATGCATCGCAAGTACCCTTGTTTGTCCTGTGGCGAAATCTATCCCATCCGCCTTGTCCAGCTTGCCTGCCAGCGTTGTCAGACCCCAGGCACCTACCACAACCAGCGCACCTATCCAGGGTGTGTGCATCAAACCGATGTGGCTGACGATCAAGCCACCCGCCCAGGCACCAAAGGCGATACCGACATTGAAGGCAGCGATATTCAAGCCAGATGCGACGTCGATAGCCTGCGGCGCATCCTGTTCAGCCCGCTGCACCACATACACCTGCAAACCCGGCACATTACCAAAGGCTACCGCGCCCCAGGCCAATACTGTCAGCAAGGCCAGCCATTTATTGTGTGCAGTAAAAGTCAGCACCAGCAAGACCAGGGCAAGTAAGGCGAACACGATTTGCAATGCTGCGACCGGGCCTTTTTTATCGGCGAGTTTGCCACCCCAGATATTGCCAAAGGTCACCGAGACACCATACACCAGCATCACCAGGCCCACCGCATTGGCACTAAAACCGCTGATGTCTTGCAGTATCGGTGCCAGGTAAGTGAAGGCGATAAAGCTGCCGCCATAACCCAGCGCCGTCATCGCATACACTAGCAAGAGGCGCGGTTTTTTGAGTACCGCCATTTGCGTCAATAAAGAGGCTGACTTGCTGCTGGCAATCGTCGAGGGGATCAGGATCGCACAACCAATAAACGCAATCACGCCCAGTGCCGACACTGCCAAAAACGTCGCCTGCCAGCCCAGGTGCTGGCCGATGAAGGTTCCCAGTGGCACGCCCGTCACCAGCGCCACCGTCAGGCCGCTGAACATCAGCGCAATGGCGCTGGCGGCCTTGTCTTTGGCGACCAGGCCAGTGGCTATCGTCGAACCTATCGAAAAGAACACCCCATGCGCGAGGCCAGTCAAGACCCGTGCCGCCATCAGCGAGGCATAGTTGGGTGCCATCCACGCCACCAGGTTACCAATCGTGAACAAGGCCATCAGGCCCAGCAATAACTGCTTGCGCGGCACCCGGCCAGTCAGTGCTGTCAATACGGGCGCACCGACAGCCACGCCCAGCGCATACAGGCTGACCAGCAAACCGGCAGAAGGAACAGACACCGCCAGGCTGCTGGCGATGGTAGGGATAAGGCCGACAATCACAAATTCTGTCGTACCGATGGCAAAGGCGCTGAGTGTCAGCGCCCACAAGGCTAAGGGCATATGGACTCCATACATGAGGGAAATGAATAACAGGCTGCAGTCTGGGCCCATGCAGAACAAAGAAAAATAGCTTAAGCTACACTTTACTTATGACTCGGAGTCAACAATGCTAAGCCTGGAAACCATGAAAGCCCTGGTCGCAGTGGCCGATACCGGCTCATTCTCAGCCGCTGCCGAGCGCCTGGGGCAAACGCCATCCGGCATCAGCCGCAGCATTTCTCGCCTGGAAGCGCAGCTCGGCATGACCCTGATGACGCGCACCACCCGCAAGCTGGAGATAACAGAAGAAGGCCACTGGCTCTTGCAAAGGGCCAAGAAGATACTCTGTGATATTGATGACACCGAAGAACAACTGACAGCACGCCTGTCACAACCATCCGGCCTGGTGCGGGTGAACGCCGCCACCCCCACGCTGGATCATTTGCTTGCCCCGCTGGTAGCCGATTTTCTCGATGCCTATCCCCTTATCAAGCTCGAACTGGTCAGTGGTGAAACCTTTGTCGATCTCATCGAAGAGCGCGCCGACCTGGCCATACGCATAGGCCATTTGACTGACTCCAGCCTGCACGCACGCCGCTTGGGCAGCAGCCGCATCCGCCCGGTCGCTGCACCGCACTACCTCGCACGTCACGGTGAACCGCAAACCGTGGCTGACCTGGCACAGCACAGGTTGCTGGGTTTTACTGCCCCCCAGCCTTAATACCTGGCCGCTGCCCAAGTTGGATGGCGTCAAAGATGAGGGCTATGTCATAGACCCTGTAGTCAGTGCCAGCAATGGCGAAACCCTGCGCCACCTGGCCGTGCAGGGCGCTGGCATCGTCTGTCTGTCCGACTTCCTGACCATGGCCGACCGCGCCCACGGCAGGCTCAAACCCGTGCTGGCCGATATCAGCCTGCCCTGGATGCAGCCAGTCTGGGCGGTATTCTATAAACAGGAAGCCATACCCCCACGCGTGGCAGCCTTGCTGGATTTTTTGATGACGAGATTGCCGCTGGACAGGGTGTGAGAGGGGGATTACGTAATTTGTAGGTTGGGGCCGGCGAGGCATGGCTCATGCAAACCCCATTGCCCGCCTATTTGCATCTCCGCAAAATCGTCGTTCCTGCCCAGGCACACTGCTGTCCGGAATAATGTCCTTGACAAACAATAACGAGTAAATTCCCTCCCTTTCAAGGGGAGGGTTAGGGTGGGGATGGGTTTCAGTCGATTGGCTGTAAATGATTTTGCTACAGAAACCCATCCCCATCCCAACCCTCCCCTTGAAGCGGAAGGAGCTTCAAGCATGATCGCTGACAAAAATTATTCAATTGCAGAATTAAGTCTTCGACGTAGAAGAATCGCCGGGACGCTGTTCGTACTTCACTCTCCGAATGAGTCAAGATAATTATTCCGGACAGCAGTGTGCGCAGGCAGGAATCCATCGTATTTATGCCATGTTCTTTGACATGCCCTATAGTCCGCAAGACAAATTTCCAGCAGAACCGGCTTCTGCCGCGAACGCGATACCGTGCCCCTATTTATGTGTGAGAAGGAATTAGATCAAAGCCATTGCAATTTATGCCCGAATATCATTAAATTGCAGCGACCCTGGCAAACCATATCCATACATCCATCCTAGCCTGATGCAGCATAAAAATAAACTCCACCACCTCTGCATCATTGCCCTGTTGATGACGACAGCCAGCCTCGTCGCCTGCAAAAAAACTGCCGATGCCACTGCCAACACTACCGCCAGCTCTGTAGCGATGCCATCTGCCAGCGTGCTTGCATCCACGACAGAAACCAGCACTGCCGCAGAAGCAATCTCAGACGCTATACCTGCATCCACAGAATCCGGCCCCTTTGGTCTCGCCATGGCCATCAGCGAAACCGAGCTCGCCAGCAAGTTGGGCTTTGTCAAATCCAGCAAAGCCAAGCATCTGTTTGAAGGCCAACCACCCAAACCCGCAGATGATTTCAGCGACTACTATGCCGTCACCGCCCCCATCAGCGGCGTCTGCAAGGTCGGTGCGTCGCGCACCATCACCGCCGTCAGCGGCACCGGCGAACAAATCAAAGCCGCCGCCGACCGCATCGCGCAAGCGCTGGAACAGCAATACGGCAAACCCAGCCTCAAAAAAGACAAAGTCAAAACCGACATCTACAACCGCCGCCCGCAATTCTGGATGGTCGGCCTCAAAGAAGGCTCAGTCAGCTACGGCTACCTGTGGGCCAATGGCAAAACCGAACGCGAACTGCCCGACAACATCCTCAACATCATCGTCTTCGCCCAGGCCCACGCCATCAACCGCGGCGAAGTCGGTGTTAGTTATGAGTTTGCGAATTATGCGGATTGTCAGAAGGAGTGGCGGCTGGAGAAGGGGAGGAAATCTTGATTCCCAAAAAGCGGTAAATACTGGTCGGACAACAGGAACTGCAAGAATAACAACATAGTATCAATTTCAGGAAATGCTGACATGCAGGAAGAACTAAGCGCAGTTCTGAATATTTTAAAATTTCCTCCAGCAATGCGATGCGTTGCTGAAGGCGAATCTACTGAGCGGCTATATCAGGCAGTACATCAGTTTGGCGACAAGCTGCCCGCCAGGAAACTGGCCAAATGGATGCCGCCCTCGATGAAAGAATTATTCAAGAATTTTAATGGCGCCAATTTATTCCGCCCCACTGCTGAGGCTAATGCAGGCTTTGTTTTTTTTGACCTGGAAGAAATTGCGCAAGAACAAATTGATTTTCAGGACGAATTTTCTGACGGTACAGAATCCAGCCGTGACGATGCAGAAGAACTCGCATGGATGGCTGGCCTGATACCCATTGCCGCCCCGTTTTATTCAGGCGATCGTTTTGCCATTGATACTTGCAACCGCCGCTCAGATGATGAGTGCAGAGTTGTTTTTATTGGTCATGGATTGAGATATGGCGGGCCACTACAGCCAGAAGATGTTGAAGAAGTTGCTGCAAGCTATCTTGAATTTTTCAGGGCAGTATTGAATGACCCTCTCCGCTATATCACCAAAGGCTGGAGAGATGAAGTCACAGAACGGCATTGGTATGTCAGCGGATTGGCCGTAGAAAATCCTGCAAAATCCGATAATTAATCTTTATTAAATACGCATCCCCATGATGAACAATCCAATTGCTGATCAACTTGAGAAATTGCTGCGCGCGTTCTCAAATGAACATATCCGCGATTTCGATAGCGTGGCGTTCAGATTTGAGATCGATTCTGGGGAATGCAAAATCGCCTATCGCCAGAAACGCAAAGTTGAGAATTTTCAGCCCCCTGCACAATCGCAAACACAAATAGAAGAATTCTCTGGTTTGGTAAAGCAGATGATTGCATTTGTTTGTGCAGGAAAGCAAGAACCGAATGTGGTAGTGATGGACGTTTCGCATAGTAGCAGTTATACAAAATTCTCTTATGATGAATTGCACGCATTTTCCATATCCAAAGAAGATGTAGGATTGCCAAATTCTTTTTATCACCCCAGTAATGTCATACTTCCTGAGCAGATGCGGCGAAAAAATAAAGAGAATATTGTGGGTGGGCGTGCGATAAAAAGCGTTTGGTCTCTTGTTGCTGCGGCAGATGATATGAGGCAGCAACAAATTGATCCTTCATTGGCGCGGGCATACTTACTGGAGGAAGCAGACTACGCACCATCAGAACTCAAAGCGATGGTAGGCTTGCAGCTTACTATTTATGAAGATGGCAGTTTTTACGATGAAGCGATTGATCCAGGTTTAAGTGTCAATTGGTTCAATAATGATGGTGAGTTAAACGCCTACCATACAATATGCCATGGACGAGTCAGCCAGCATGAAAGTAAGTTGTTTTTACTGCCTGATATCCCTTCTTTCCTCGGACCTCCAGCAGAAAGTGAAGCGGGATTTGTGCGTTTTGACGACACCAGCACAAAGATAGTCGATGCTATCAACATAGACATGCAAGCGCTGTCCCGTACGATATCTGTCTTAACAGACGGAATATATTTCTGCCGCTTGTATTACAACTATGAGTTGAAATCGTTGTGAATTCATACGCGATTAGCTTTGAGTAATGGCAGGCCTGATGATTATGGATAAACGCATCTTTTACCAGAATGGGAAAATTGCGCTTCATAATAACAATCGGTAGGGTGCGTTGCAACGCACCACATACGGGAATCTATAAAACTGATGGTATTTGTTTGCGTGCATCCATGCGGTGCGTTACAACGCACCCCACCGGATACGGCTTTAGGATGAACGTGCGGCTCTTATAGCCGCATCGAAGCCCTGGAGTTTAAAGCCCCGCCATACACATTCAGGTCATCCCAGCGCAGGCTGGAATCCATCTGCGCAAATGCCTTCATTAACGATAGTGAGTAGCCTTCAGTAGTATGGTGACGGGCGATATCACGATGCCGCAGCAACATCAGGTTCCGGTATTCATGACGTTAAATTCAAGCATAAACCGTCCCTGCCATCGCCGCCTTGATCCCCACACTTCCCTTATCAACTATCGCCAGAAAAACCGCTTTCGCTTCCGCCGCATCCTGCTTTTGCCTGAAACTCTGGTGAGCCTGGACAAGTGCCACTGTCCATGTCGCCAGCAACAGGTTGGCGGCCAGTATGGCGTCTGTGTCGCCAGCTTCGCGCTTGACGGATAAGGCCATTGCCTCTGCCACGACCTGGGCTATCTCATCGCGTATGGCCCTGGCGCGTGCCTTCAGGGTGTCGCTGCCTTCTATGGTTTCTATGAAGCCCTGGCTGCCTGGTGAGACAAAACCTTTGGCACCGGCAGCGAACCTGACATAAGGGCTTTCGTCTGCCACCAGCTTATGGGCGAGCAGGCGCAAGGTTTCAATTGGAGAAATAGCAGGGTCGCGCTGGCGCAAAGCCTCGCGCAATATTTCGCGCCCTTCTTCATCTCGGTCAAAGAACATGTCTTCTTTGCGTGGGAAGTGATTGAACACCGTCATGCGCCCCACGTCAGCCGCGGCTGCAATTTCATCCACCGTCACATGATCAAAGCCGCGCTCCTGGAAGAGCAGGGTGGCAGCATCAGAGATGCCCTGGCGCATGGCCAGGCGTTTGCGGGTGCGGAGATCGGTAGGGTTTGACATGAGCTGCATCATAGCATATATTAAATGTACTCAGTATATATATGTATTGAGTATATATTAAGAAAGACTCATTTTATGACTACATTAACAAGTACAGGCAGCCAGCATGCACAGGCCGCAGGGGTGGGCAATAACCGCGCCCTGGCTGTCATCTTCGCCGCCATTGGCCTGGACGCCGTCGGGATAGGCCTGATCTTCCCCATCCTGCCACGCTTGCTGGCAGAGGTTACCCATGGCGACAATGTCGCGCCCTACATAGGCATCATGACTGCGCTATATGCGGTGATGCAGTTTGTTTTTGCACCCGTGCTCGGTGCATTGAGTGACAGGCTGGGCCGTCGCCCGGTGTTGCTGATCTCGCTGGCCGGGGCAGCCATCAATTACCTCGTCATGGCCTTCGCGCCACAACTCTGGATGCTATTCCTGGGCCGCGCCATCGCCGGGCTGACCAGTGCCAATATGTCGGTGGCCATGGCCTATATCACCGACATTTCGCCAGAAGACCAGCGGGCGCGCCGCTTTGGCCTGTTCAATGCCGTGTTTGGGGCAGGCTTCATCATCGGCCCCATCCTTGGTGGCGTGCTCGGTGACTATGGCTTGCGCCTGCCTTTCATCGCGGCAGCGATCTTGAATGCGGCCAACCTGCTGATGGCCTTTTTTGTCTTGCCAGAATCACGCACACCCAGCCGCGAGAAGCTGGACCTTGCAGCACTCAACCCGCTGCGCCCCTTGCGCTGGACATGGCGCATGAAAAACCTGCTGCCGGTGATCCTGCTCTTCTTCATCCTCAGCATGACGGGCGAGGTGTATGGCACCTGCTGGTCACTGTGGGGCAATGATGCCTTCCACTGGAACGGTCTGTGGATAGGTCTGTCGCTAGGTACCTACGGCCTGTGCCAGGCACTCGCGCAAGCCTTCTTGCCCGGCCCTGCCGTCAAACTGCTGGGCGAGCGCGGCACCATTTTGACCGGCTTTGTGGGTACCTGCCTGGCCCTGGTCGTCATGGCTTTTGCCAAACAGGGCTGGATGGTATTTGCCGTCATGCCGGTGTTTGTGCTGGGTGGTGTCGGCATACCGGCCTTGCAATCACTCGCCAGCCGCATGGTCGATGAAGGCATGCAGGGGCAATTCCAGGGCGTGCTGGCATCCGCCGTCAGCCTCACGTCCATCATTGGCCCGCTGATGTTTTCTACGCTGTATTTTGTCGTGCGCTCACAATGGCCGGGGGCGATCTGGCTCAGCGTGATGGTGGTGTATGTGCTGGCGGTGCCGCTTGTGCTAAGCTTGAAGTTCCGTCGTGCGGAGTGAAAAAACATATCATGAACACCTTCTTGTCCTGGCTGGCAAATGACCCCCAAGCTTATCTCACACTGGGGATCATCCTGCTACTGGCAGGTATTTTGAGCATCCTGTTACGTGTCCTGAAAAGTGACAGCAAGTCTTTTGCAGACTACCTGCTGCTGTGGCCCATAGTCATTGCGCAGCATAAAAAGACTGCGACAAAAAATTCAAATAAATTTCTTGCCTGGGGTTTGCTGGTGATGGTCTTGCTGGTGGTCGGGAATATGGTTTTCTTGAGATGACTTGGATAACAGTATCTATGGCCCAACTATACCGGCCCAGATTTTTTTTAAGGGGGAATCAGTTTGACCTTGGCCTAAAGGCTCCTGACGCTGGATCGAAATCAAGACATCGTTCAAAGTTGAAGGCCTGCCAAAGCATGTCTAGCACTGGGCGAATTAAATTATCCAAATCATCAGAGGCGATGTCCGCAATCCATACTTCGGGCGTTATCAAATGTGGACGATCAGCTATAGCAGGATTAAATGGAAGAAAATTATTGCCAATACCTAGTTCATATCCTTTGACATTCAAAATTGCGACACTCAGTACCGCCGGACCAGAAAATCCCCAATTTTTTGCGGAAGCCAGGAATGTTCGAAATGAATTGTAGAAAAAATTTGACATATCAACAGACCATACCAATGCTCTCTGCTCACCATTGTAATTGCGTGTTGCGCCGCCTAAGCGAGCACCTTCCATTGACCCATTTCGAAATATATGGTTATAGATATAGTGTTGACCAGATTCATTTGGAGGTTGATGCACAAGCAGTCCGTCAAAGTTAAAAGTTCGACTACTCTGCCCCCAGTCTGCACTCACGAAATTTAAGAAACTATTATGGTAAATCTCCTGCAAATCTACAGACTTTCGTCCTGCAAGACCGGAAATTGGTACTAGGTGTGTCACAAATAGAGGCCCATCTAAAAGCTTTGCAGCACTTCTCCCCTCGGAAATTAAATTTAAACGACCAGCAATAAAGTCATGAGCACTTTTGGCAAGAGTCGCTGTTCGATCAAATGCTGAGCGTACTTGTTCATAACTCATATCAATTGTCGCAGTACCGTTTCTCATCACAAACCTTCTGGCTTGATTAATTCTAATTGAATGAGGTCCATCGAACGATGCTGGAACTCTCAAAAGCAATATGTAGCCGCCTTCTACTTCAATTGGATGCAGCTTAAGTCCAGGGATTCTTGGTTCGACGAGAGCTTCAAGTGTTTGAATAAAGCGACGAACTACAGAATCGGGAGGGTTGGATTCAGCATTGATATGTTCGAGTGAACCAGCAACACCGTTAACTTCGACAATACCGTAAATAATATCTCCGCCTTCAGTATTGGCTAATGCTGTGACATCCTTTGCGAGTTCTTGTTTGTCTTTCTCGCTTGTACTACGCAAACATCTTTTAAATTCGAGAGTCTGTGATTCAGGGCATTTATCGGAGCAAAGACTCTGCAATAAAGCCATATCAATCATAGAGGTTAATTGTGGCAGCACTGGGCATCCTCTCAAATTAACTGTGCGCTGAGGAAAATGAAGACTACAACTTCTGAATATAATGCCAAAAATCCAAAAAAACAATGAATGATTTGATCGCAATCAACACTTGACAAAAATTATAGAATCCAATTGTACTGTGATCCTAATCACAGCAACGCTTCTTAGGCCAGCGTCAGCCTGATCGCATGCAGCCTTCCCAAATTATCGATCAAGTTATCAAACAAGGAACTGGTGTTGTTTCGCATTATTTCGGCAACGCTTGCGAACTCATCTTCTTCAAAGTCATGGTTTTTCAAAGCATCTTCGCGTGAAGCCAATGCTTCTTCTAAGGATTTGTTTTTATCCAGGGCTGCTCTGGCGATATCAGATGCTGTCCATACCAGCGAGAATGGTGTCTTTGCGCCAAAGTCACCGCACAGGCAATCAGCCAGTGCATCGAAACCTCCTCCAAAATAAGCTCCAGGCCCGTTGATGGCTTCGCCAAGGGCGATAAAAAAGCTGGGGTAGTCGGTGATAAAACGGCCATCCATTTCATAAACCATATGGGCTGGTTTATCTTCCATCGCGATTTGACTCAGGCAATGATGTTTGCGAACCAGGTGCAGCCATGATCTGCGCTGCAAATAATCCAGCCCGGCCCACAGGTTTTTTTCTTGAATTCCATTGCACCATATGCTTTGTAGCACATTGACGTGCATAAGATCAGTGTCGTAATGCGATACGGCCAGGCAGATATCCATACTCCCGTCATTACCTGCCTCTGTGCTTATTACAGTCAATACAGTCACATCATATCCAGCGAGTCGTTGACCTTCACCATCAAGCATGAATATCGTCATCTCTTTCATCTGCACAGGGAGATGGCCTGATAACAGGCTTTGTCGTAATTCCTGATTTAAAGCCACACAGCCTCGCAGCATCAAGCTTGAGCCATACAATTGTGATGAGGGAAGGGGCTGATCCGTAAGTGATAGATGAAGTGCGGAAAAACCAAAAAATTCAACGATTTCAAATTCTTCCTCAACTTCCAGAAACTTGAAGTAAGCAAGCGAAAAATTACTCTTTGTGATCATGGATACGCTTTAAGGTATTTATATGTTCAGTTCGGCATGCCAGCGCAGGGAATTAGTCCACTAGTTGTAGCTGCGGCTCTTGATTCATAATTCCTTCAACATTTCTAAAAATACTTCAAAGCTATCAGCTACGGGTGTAATGCTCGATTTTCCCTGAGAAGCCTGTTCATGGTGCCATATCACTATCGCTGCTTCATCTTGAAAGCGGCCATCAAAACAGAGAAAATCCCCTCCATATAATGCCGCAAACGGGCATATGCCTTCTTCTAATCTGTCCTCTATCTGACTCCATACAACTTCTATATCGTAGATGCCGCATTGATCAACTTTGTAATTTTCTACAAAGGACAAAAATCTCTCGATTACTTTCTCATTCATCCCAACAGTAAAGCATTGCTGAACAGGGGCACCTCCATTTTTCTGCCTCATCAGTTCAAGATATTTTTGTGGGAACTTGATTCCGATTTCTGCCTCAACCTCATCCACGTATTCTTCACTAAATGGTTTGGCAATACTTAGGTTTTTAAATTCTATTGTCTGCATTTTAATTTCCTCTACCTCGTGCTAAAGGCTGACGTAACAGGCGCAGACCGTGGTCGTACCGACTGCCTGGCCGTTGGTTTTACCGCGTCAACCTATACAAATAAATCGCCGTCCTGATCGTCGCTCTCTGTATCGAAGAAATATCCAGGTCTTCGTCCGGTGAGTGCGCACCTCTGCCGGTGGCACCCAGGCCATCCAGGCTGGCTACATAGGGCGCGACGAATTGGATGTCGCCAGCGCCGCGTTCACCTGGTGGGAAGGCTTTGATTTCGCCCAGACCTGCATCAAAGCTGGCTTTGGAGTACAGGTCCAGCAGGGCGTAGTTGCCGGGGGTGGGGGACATCGGTGGGTAGTTTTCGCTAAAGCGTATCGTTGCGCTGGTGCCAGCCAGGTTCTTGCTGACGATGTCTTTCATGCGGTCTTTGGCGCGCTGGCCCTGTTCTGCGCTGAGGTAACGCAAATCGCCGTGTACCTGGGCACTGGGGGCGATGACATTGGTCTTGCCAAAGGCAGTACCCTTGCTGTTCTGGCTGTCGTAACTGATCTCAGTGCCACCGACGATATTGCCGGGGTTGAAGGTCAGGTCGGGTTCGATCAATTGTTCGCGAAAGCTGTTCAGGATGCGCGCGGTTTCATAAATCGCGCCATAGCCATTGTGGCCAAACACGGCAGCGGAATGGCCTTGCTTGGCTGTCACATCCAGCACAAACCCGCCAGAGGCGCGGCGGCCTACGGTGCCGGTGGCATTGCCGTTTTTATCGAGTGCCGTACCCTCAAAGGCCAGGGCTACGTCACTGCGTTTGGCTGCATTGACCAGGTCAGCACGCGAAGTGGCGATGGGGTGGCCTGCACTTTCTTCATCACCGCTGAAGATGACCTGTATGCGGGTATTGTCGAGTGCACCGACGGCATGCAGGGCGCGCAGGGCTTCTATCATGATGACGTCGCCACCTTTCATGTCATTGACACCCTGGCCGCGCACGCGGTTGCCCTGCCTGTCCCATAACTGCACGGGGCTGTCTTTTTCAAACACGGTATCGAGATGGCCTATCATCAGCACGCGCTTGCCCTGGCTGCCATCACGCTCGGCCAGCAAATGCCCGGCACGGTTCATCGCTGCTGGCATTTCTGACCAGCTGGTCTTGAAACCCAGGCCCTCAAGTTCATTGCTGAATAACTTGCCGACTTCGCGCACGCCTGCATGATTGAGTGTGCCGCTGTTGATGTTGACACTGCGTTCCAGCAGTTGCAGCGCGGCTTCTGACCTGGCCTGCACAGCAGCGACAATTTTTTGTTCAGTCGGTGACAGGCTTTGCGCGTTGGCAGTGGATGTCAATGCGCCTATGGACAAGGCGATGCAAAACGGGAGCACTTTTTTGATGAGCATGGCGCGTTCCTGGTATCTGTGTTGGCTGGTTTGGACAGATGCATAATGTACACGGTTTTGCGGGTAGGGGGAGGATGCAAACATCAGTAGAAAGCGTTGTTCGTAACTTGCAGCGTTGAAAATCTTAAAACCACTCACCACAGAGACACAGAGACACAGAGGCACAGAGCAGGCACAGAGGAAAAATATGAGAGAAATTGCATAGTCTGAGAGCGTTATAGTAGGGTGCGCTTATTTTAAATTCTCGGTGTTATCTCTGTGTCTCTGTGCCTCTGTGGTGAGATTTTTGGTCTTTTTTAAAAACACAAACCCGCCATTGCCCAACAACGCCATTCCACCTATCGCCAGCAACACGCAGGCGATGCCTGTTAGCTGGCTGCCGCTGACCACTTCGCCGAGTACCACAACTGCCAGCACCACGGCAGATACCGGGGCCAGGGCCGTAAAGAGTGCGGCTTCGCTGCCGCTGACTTTGGCCGCGCCTGCATACCAGAGCAAAAAGCCGGCCACAGTAGGCACCATCGCATAATAGACCACGGCCCATACTGCCTTGGCGGTGACAGGCGTCTGCCACGGCATTTCAAACACGGCGGGGATGATGGACAAGGCCAGACCCAGGCCCGTCATGATGGTCGATAAGGCTAACGGTGGGATTGCCGTCTTCAGGCGTTTATTCAACAGGATGAACAAGCCTTCGCAAACAATCGCTGCAAAAATCAAGGCATTGCCCAACAGTGAATGCTGAGCACCTGCATTTGCCCCATCTGCCCGCACAGCGATCGACAACACACCTGCACCCGCCAGCAGCACAGCCAGCAATAAACTGGCTTGCGGTCTTTCACCCAGCAAGACGATGGCAATCGCGGCAGAGACGATGGGCAGGGTGCCGATGATCACAGCGGCATCAGCAGCAGATGTCAGGTGCATGCCAGCGATCAGCAGGGTGGTATAGCCCACACTGCCAGCACCAGCCTGCAAGACCAGCAAGAACCAGTCGCGCTTGCCTAGCCTGGGCAGTCGCGCGCCGGTGACGCGCATCAACAATAAAAAGCAGGGGAAGGCGATGGCAAAGCGTAGCGCCGTTGCGGTGAACACCGGCAAGCCACTGCCTATGACTTTGCTGGCGACTACCGTACTGCCAACGACAATCATCGCCAGCGCCAAATATACATATCCTGTGAATCTGTCTGACATCGCCTGCCTCACCCTGTATGGAAAAGTGACAGCGTGCCAGCTTGAAATGGCGTCGTCTTGAATAAAATTGCAGGCTAGCTCCTCGAGCTATATACCCCGGGTGATATTCCAAAATTACGCACGAACAGCCGCGTCAGATGGCTTTGGTCAGCAAAGCCGCTATCCATCGCGACTTGTACCAGTGGCATGCCCGCTGCAATCAGGCGGCGGGCATGGTGCAGGCGGCGTTGCAGGATATAGGCATGCGGCGTCATGCCGGTGGCCTTGGCAAAAGCACGCAAGAGCTGGAAACGGCTCAGGCCACTTTGCTGCGCCAGGTCTTGCAGACTGAGGAGGGCGGTCGGATCATCATCAATGCGGCTGCGCGCGTGCTGTATGGCTGACGGCACACCCTGCACACCCTGCACACTTTGCACGTTGTGGCTGAGCAGGGTGGTTGGCTGCATGACGCGGGCAAACAGCATGAGTATCTGTTCTTCTGCTGATGCATGCGTCCCCTGCGGAGATGTCATGGTTGCAAACAATGTCTGCACCGCCTGGCTGATACGTTTGTCACGCATGACAGGCAAACTGAATTCTGCCTGCACAGTCTTGCCTTCCGTGATGTCGCCCATGAGGCTGGCGATAAGCGCAGGCTCCACATACAGCATTTGCCAGCAGCGTCCGTTTTCGCCTATGGGTGTGCCATCGTGGATTTCACCGGGGTTGACGGTAATCGTATCGCCCGCCATGGCCTCGACCATGCCCACGCCGCTGAGGGATTTTTGTGCACCCTGCACCACGACCCCTATGCCAAACTGCTCATGCATGTGCCGCCCAAACTTGTGCCGCGATTGTGCACGCACGGCCTCTACGCCAGCCAGGTGGCAGGGTAGCATGGTGAATTGTTTTTGCGGGCTGGCAGGCATGGTGGAATCGGGTAAAGTGTAAGCTCAGGATAGCACTTTTGATGAGAGCAGGTGAGACAGATATTCGCTCACTTCAGGGAAGTAGGCGCGATTAGCAGCGTGTAATCGCCCGCATCTGCGTGGCAATGACAAGTGAACTACAATTTGACCTTAAACCGTGATGTAGCCGTAACAAGAGGTGCATTGCAATACCTTACGCTTATCGTTTTTTTGCGAGGCATGCGTACGATTACGCTCCGCTAATCGTACCTACACGCTTATCCTCTGTGGTGATGGGTCTTGGATATTGCTTTGATACTCGGATACAAGGCCCCTCACAAACCCAACACCGCATGCACATAATTCACCGGCGCATGATCGGCCAGTGAACGAAAACCCACGTTCTCGCTACGCCACGCATATTCAAACAGGTATTCTGCCTTGGCTATCGTCTGATCCTGCAAGATGTCGAGGCTGCTCGGTGCGGCTATCAATGCACCGTGGCGGTCAAGATAATGCATGCCGTGCACATGCTCATAATATTCTGACTCTGGCGGCAAGATGGCGACCACGTCTGCGCAATTGACATAGCGGTCGACCACGCGACTTTTGAACATGGATGTAAAGGCCACATTGCCGACCCTGGGTGAGCCAAAGGTGACGAGGCGGGTCTCGGGCAGCAGGGCGGCGGCCAGGGTGGCAATGGCAGCACCCAGGCTATGGCCGGTCAGATAAACGGTTTTGGCAGTGCACTTGCCCAGCCAGTCTTGCAGTTGTGGCGCTATGCTGTTGTAGGCGCGCAAGAAACCATCATGCACCTGGCCATCACCCTGCCAGTTCACTGGCCAGAACAGACCATCGATGAGGATGTCGGTAGGGTCGTCCGGCTGGGTGCCGCGAAAGGCGACGTAGGCTGTTTCACCCTTGGTGACGGCAACCCCCTGGGTGCTGGTGCCTGTATCCGTGAACAGCGTTGCTGCTCCAAACTGTGCCTGCGCCAATACCCCCTGGAAGTGCTCAAGCACCTGGCCGCCTTTGTCATAATGCCAGTAAGCCAGCCGCGACAATTCGGCGCAGATGGCATGCGTGGTCCACGGCAACTCCGTCCCCAACAAGGCAGGCTGGGATTCAGGATGGAACAAGGCCGCTTTGCTCGGATCGTATTGCATGTGTACTCCTGTGGCAGGACAGGGATGGTCATTTAAAGATAGCTCACACTTAACTATATTGCAAGTGTGAGTGTGATGGATTAATGGCTGTTGACCGGGCCTACTGCCTTGAACTGATATCGTATTGATGCTTCTTATTTTGCTGATCGTTTGTTGAGCAAACTTTCGTCCGGTATCAGGTAACGTATTTGCTTGCTGTTCAGATCAACCTGAATCACATATTGAACTGCGCCTATGTAGAGATAGTCTTCTGTTTCAGACAGAACGGACGATATGGGCCATATACCATCCTGGATAAATGGCTTATACAAAGTGTGAATGAAATTATCCTGATCTATGGCAAGCAAGGCATCCGGGCAGGCCAGCAACAGTTCCTGATTACGCTTCAGGCTGGCGGTATTGGGCGCACAAGGTAACTTGACTTCTGTGCTAGCCAGCCAGCGGCCAGAGTGCTTGATAAACTTGATCAATGAGCCTCTGGAAACTCCAAGATGAGACAGGCCCTCTATCGCATACAAGGCATTACTTTTTTGAATGAACCGTATGATCTGGTGATCAGATATTTTGTAATGTTTTTTTCTGTCCTTGCTAAACCAGTAAAGAGACGCGCCAAATTCGCCACGGTTATAGCCAACCAGCCAGCCGTCATCCACTTCGGTGAATGATGTTTTTGAAAAACCGGACAACGGTTCTGCTGCAATGACAAAGCGCGTGTCCCTGTCTGCCTTCTTTGAATGATGATCATCCAGTTTTGCCTTGACAATAGTTCCCTCGGTATATACGCGCCATGCGATCTCAGAATCATTGGCTGCGTAACGCCATACTTCCCGCTCTTCTTCTGATGCAGGGACAGTGATCTCTTTCCAGGTGCTGACATCAGCGGAGTAAGGTTTTACGGCTGCGCTGGCGCAAACAGCATGGAGAGCCAAAGCCAGCGCAAGAAAAAATTTGAACATGATTTCTGATGTATATGATTGTCAATAAGATGTGTCGAAATTATACAAGCTGCATATAAGCTGCACCTTACCCCAGACTCTTTTCATATTCCCCCGGCGTCATTCCCACCAATTTCCTGAAATCGCGCACAAAATGCGCCTGGTCAAAGTAGCCCAGTTCCAGCGCCAGGGCTGCCCAGTTCAGGGTTTTGCCAGCTTGCACCTGGGCCACCGCTTCATGCAGGCGGTAGCGTTGTATGACCCACTTCGGGCCTATGCCCACGTATTTCTGGAACAGTCTTTGCAGGCTGCGTTTATCCAGGTCTGCGATTGCCATCACGTCTTCGACGGTGAGGATATTGCGGTCTTGCTCTATTTGCGTCATCCAGGTGCTGATACGGTCGATTTGCGCATCGGCTGGCGGCTGGTGATGCAGCAAGAATGTTTCTGCCGCAGCGCACATGGTTTGTACATCATCTGCGGCAAGTATTTGTTCGCAAAAATCACTCCCCTCATTACCAAAACAAGCGCTCACATCAATGGATGTATTGCCCAGTTGCGCCACCGCCTGCCGGTAAAATGGATAGAAGCCGCCGGGCTTGAACTTGATGCCGAATACTCTGTCCTTGCCTTGTAGCGTGCGCATGAAGCGCCCGCTATGTACGCCGTAGATGCGCGCCTGGCCATTTCCCACCACCAGGTGCACATTCGGATGTGGCAGGGTCGCTTGCTCCTGCGCTGGCAGGCCGCGCAAATCCCAGGCCACATGCCAGTAATGCGCGACCAGCCCGGCCAGCGCGGGCGAGGGCAATTGCCGGTGGTGCTGGAATTCACCTTCGCTAAAGGCCGGGCGCAGCACGCCGCGTGCCTGGCCCGCGTCTGTGCTGGTGATTGTCGAAGCGGGCTGGTTCATCTCTGTGCCTCTTTTACTTCTTTGGCTGCTTGTCGCGTTTTTACTATCCTGTGCATGATGGTTCTGGTGTAATCCTGTTCATGTAAACTTCCATAGTGAGCAGAGATGAAAACCATACTATCCAGCACTATCACTATTGTCATCGCCAGTACGTTCTGCCTCTATACTGGTAGGTCCGGCGCACAAACTGCAGCATTCCCATCCACCATTGTAAAGGAGCAGCGCATGCAAAACACGCATAAGGTCAGCGGCACATTTGAAGTCAAACTCAGCCCGCAAGCCGCCGCACCGGGCATCGAGGCAGCAAAGCTGGGCCGAATGACGATAGACAAGCAATTCCATGGTGACCTGCAAGCCCATAGCCTGGGCGAGATGATGTCTGCAATGGGCGAGGTCAAGGGCTCGGCAGGCTATGTTGCGATAGAAAGGGTGAGCGGTAGCCTGTTGGGTAGAAAAGGCAGCTTCGTGCTCATGCATACCGGCCTGATGAACCGGGGACAACCGCAACTGACGGTGCAGGTTGTGCCGGATTCGGGTACCGATGAGCTGACAGGCATCAGCGGCAGCATGAGCATCGATATCAAGGAAGGGCAGCATTTTTACACTTTTGATTTCAGCTTGCCTTGAAGATAGTAATGTTCATCTTTCCCAGGATTTGCACGCTATTTGCGAATTAAGCTTGAAATTTAATTAATTAACAATTATTGTTATGTCAATTAATGGCGCTCGCTCTGGTCGCCCAGGGTGTTCTGATGTCTTATGCCTTATGCCGCTTAACCCCTCGCTGTGCAACTCAGATAAAAGGACTGGATGATGACATATACACTCGATGCCGAACTCCCCGCAGACAGCAGCTCGGTAGTTGCCCTGATCGCCATGCCGGTTGGCACGGTCATCAGCTTTCTGGGACAAAGCGCGCCGAATGGCTGGCTGCTATGCGATGGCACGCGCATCGACCAGGCAACTTATCCTAACCTGTATCCCATGTTGGTTAACGGCACACTGCCAGACCTGCGCAGCCGCTTTGTCGTTGGTTCAGGGCAGGGTGCAGGCTTGAGTAACTATGCCACCAACGCAACCGGTGGTCTTGAGAGCGTAACGCTCACCACAGACCAGATACCATCCCACTCGCACACCATCAACAACGGTGATTTTGGTTTGCATAACCGTTCATTTGAAGGTAACAACGACTCTGACCTGCCTTATGAAACCAGGTATAACACCTATATAGGCGGCACAGACAAAACCGGCGGCGGCCAGGCCCATGAAAACCGGCCACCGTATTTTGCGCTGACGTATATCGTCAAGTATTGAGCCGGGAAGAAATTACCCCGCAGGGTGCGTCTTGACGCACCATATCCGTCTCAGGAAAAAGGTGCGCACGGCGCACCCTGCCAAGTGATATCACGCGCATTGCATTAGAATCGATGCTGTTCTCAACATCATTCATGATCTATGCACCGCGCCTGGAACCCCACCCGCAGGAATAAAAACATAGGCACCAAAGCCCAGGGTCATGGCAATGACAACCGCATGGTTGTGCCAGAAGCCTGGGGCGAAATTTTTTATGAGAAGTTGACTACGCACGTGCTGGTCAGGCGCGATATCGCCGGGCGTGAAATGCGTTTCTTTGTCGAACCAACCCGGTCTGACTGTTTTTATGCCTGCAGCATCGATGATATCTGCAGGGTAATTGCGCATTGCCCGCCAGAAGTTTTATCTGCTTTTGATTTCATCGTGCTGCGCCAGCCCACGCGCAAGCAGCGTATCCTGCGTCCGTGCTGGGGAAGGGCGATATTCTCGTTTGAGATAAGCAAGCAGCCTGGTGCCGCCATTGTCATCGAGGCGCATAACCTGGCTGGCTATACATGGCCAAAATCGCTGAGCCAGGAAAGCCAGCGTGAGCTGGCCCGTCTGCAGCAAGATGGCCATGCCATCACCCGAACTCGCCAGGGTTATTCAATTTCATCTGATGCCCAGGCCATGCGCAATACCATTTTGTACCGCACACTCTTGCATGAGACCGGCCATCACGTCGATTACAAACGTAGCACGACTGAAGAGTGGGCGGGTAAGACCAAAGCCACCAAAGAAGACTATGCACACCGCTTTGCGGCAGAGCTGTATGCCAGGCTGGAGCAGCAGGCTGTCGTGCCATTTGCCCCCATACTCGATGAAGCCGCAATGGCACGGGATGGGCTGGAACTTGCGTGGTTTTGTCCGCCTGCTCCGGTAGATTCTGAATCATAGCCATAAGCGTAGACGTAAGATAGGGCGCATTGCAATGCGCCTCCCGTTACGGCTGTGCCACAGCCTTAACCTGCGATGTTTGCGGGTTTCGTAGGGTGCGCCATGCGCACCGTTTTTGTATGCGACGACGGTGCGCACGGCGCACCCTACTGGGCGATCCCTACCTATCAAAAATACTTAACCCATGCCTTCCCGCTTTGCCGTTTGTAACGCGCAAAGGCGCGGCAGGGGTAATACAGTACGGGTATCAGGGCCGCAGCAATCAACCAGATTTGCCAGACATGATCGACGCCAAAACGCTGCCCATGATTAGCACCATACACAGCAAGCATCAGGTGCTGCAAAGCCAGCAAGACATACAGATGCAGCAGGTAGTAAAACATGGGTGCGCCACCAAATACGCTGGCGATGCGGCTTAACTTGCCAGGATACTTTTCCAGTAAGGCTAAACAACACATGCCTGTACCCAGCGTCAACAGGGCAAAGTCCAGCGAGGGCGGGTATTTGGTCAGGTTGACGAAAGACATCAGCGTCAGCAGGCTATTGCCATGATCTTGCCAGGGCTGGGTTTCGCCATAGCCATTCACTGCGCGCAGCACGGCAAACATAAGCAGGGCAGTGATGCCCAGGATAGTCAGCAGGCGTTGGCGGCGTGCTGCACTGATGCCTGCTGCATACAAACTACCAGCAACATAACCCAGCAAGATGATGCCTATCCACGCCAGCAGGGGGTAGCTGACCTTGACGCTGATCGAAACATCACTGATCAGATAGCCACGGTGCAGCAGCAAAGCCCACAGGGTATACCACACCGTGCCAGGTGCGATACTCAAGTCAGCCAGGGCATTGTGTCCACCCACGATCAGTAGGCCCAGTGTGCCCAATAACAGCGGTGGCAGCTTGTGCAGCAGGCCGAGGATAATCATGCAAAGGCCGATGACCCAGATCACTTGCAGGTAAATCGTCGCAGGCGGGAATTGCCCGGCCCAGGCGAAATTGACTACTGTCAGCTCCAGCGCTACCAGCAGCAAACCACGCTTGATGAGAAAGTTACTTGCATCGCGCGGCCCAGATGGCGGGTTTGCATACAGCCATGCCGACAAACCAGTCAGAAACACAAACACCGGCGCGCACAGATGCGCCGCCAGCCGCGTGAAGAACAGTGCTGGCGCAGTCTGGCCCATGTCCATGGGGTCGCTCACTTGCTGATGCAAAAAGAAAGTCTCGCGCACATGATCAAACATCATGATCATCATGACCAGGCCGCGCAGCGCATCGATACCGCTGATGCGCTGGCTGGTTTTTTGAGCCGCCAAGTCCATCAGAATTGCTGATGCAGAGTGAGGCTGATACTGCGCTCAGCCCCCGGCGCGACCCATAACTGGCTATATGAACTGGCGTAATAGCGTTTGTTGAACAGGTTATCCACATTCAGCGACACCCGCGTGGTTTTGCTCGGGCTGTACGAAGACATGAGTTTCACCGTTGTGTAAGCTGGCAGCACAAAGCTGGAAGAAACCGCCACGTCACCCAGGCGTTCACCCACATAATTGATACCCGCACCCACGCTGGCCCTGGCTGTGCCTATGGCGAATAACTGGCTCAGGATGAGATTGGCGCTATGCTTGGCCACATTCGGGAAACGGCTGCCAGTGATGATGGTGTTGTCGCCTTTGGTCACGGTTGCATCGGTATAGGCATAGGCGGCAGACAGGCGCAGGTCAGTGGCGATGTCGCCCGCCACATCCAGCTCCAGCCCCTTGCTGCCCACTTCACCTGCCGCAATCGAGAAATCGGTATTGGCCGGGTTGGTGGTCAGCACATTGCTTTTCTTGATACGGTAGAGCGCAATGGTGGCGCTGGTCTTGTTATCCGGTGTATCAAACTTGAGGCCCACTTCATAAGAGCGGCTTTCTTCTGCCGGGAAAGCGGTGTTACTGATGCTGATGCCGCTATTCGGGCGAAAGCCTTTTGCGACATTGGCATACAGCGATATGCCCTTTATCGGCTGATACACCAGGCCAGCACGCGGGCTGGTGGCACTGAGTGACTGGCTGCTGGCGACTGATGCACGGTAATTAGTCAGGGTCTGGTCATAATGGTCGCTGCGCAGGCCCAGCAGAGCCTTCCATTGTGTGCCAAGATCAAGCTGGTCTTGCAGGTAGAGGCCACGTGCACGCTGGTTTTCCAGGGTGTTGACGGACAGCGTCAGCGGGTCGGCATTCTTGCCATACACAGGATTGTAGATGTCGATTGCATAGGCGTTGGTGGCCGATGGATTGCGGCGCAACTGCACGCGGCTGTCATCAAACTGGTAGGTGTCCACACCCAGCAAGACATGGTGTTTGATGGCCGCAGTGTCAAACTTGCCGACCAGTTCCACCCGCGCAGATTTATCCGTCGCAGAAAAATCACGGTAGCGGCGCTGGCGACGCAAGCTACGTTCATCTGCCAGCAGATTATTTGCCTCGCTGGAGTAGCCATTGAGCGCACTGTCACGATAAGACAAGCCGCTTTGCAGCGACCATTGCTGGTTAAAATCATGCTGCACAAACACCTGGTGGCCCAGTGACTTCACCGTCATCAGGCCGTCCCCTGGTTCACCCAGAAAGCGTGAATTGGGTATCAGGCCCAGCTTGCCATTCACAGCCAGAACGCCACGGTCAAACGGTGTTTTTTGCTCACTGGCTTCGAGTTCATACGAGAGGGTAGTACGCTCACCTATCAGCCACACCAGCGAAGGCGAGACAAAGCTGCGCTTGCTGTTGATGGTATCGCGGTAGCTGTCACCCTGTTCTGCTGCGGCATTGATGCGGTAGGCGATATTGTCGCTGACTGACCCGGTCAGGTCGGCAGCGATGCGGTAAGTCTGGTGGCTGGCCAGCGTCAGGTCAACATCATACTCAGGCTTGAAGCGCGGTTTCTTGGTCATGATATTCACCGTGCCACCCGGTTCGCCACGGCCATACAGTGCCGACGATGGCCCCTTCAATATCTCGATGGATTGCGTACTTGCAGTATCGCGCAAGCCATTGTAGCCACGGCTGGAACTGAAACCATTGACCATGTAATCAGACCCAAAATTAGGGTCGCCGGTAAAACCGCGCATGGCATAGCTGTCCCACAAACCACCCAGATTGCTTTGCCGCGCAATGCCACTGGTCAGGTCCAGCGCATTGTTGAGGCTGGTGACGCCATTGTCCTTGAGCAGGTCAGCCGTCAATACCCGCACGCTTTGCGGCAGGTCAGCCAGCAAGGCATCGGTCTTGGTGGCACCGGTGGCGGAGATGCTGCGGTAGTTTTGTCTTTGTGCTTTGATGAGGACTTCGGTTTGGGTTGATTCCTGTGCGTGGGTGAACGCGGGGTATGCGGCGGCGATGAGCAGGGTGAGGTGTTTGTAGTGCATGGGGTTCCTGGGGAAATTGAAAAATTGATTTGGGGACGTAGGTTGAAATACCGTAGGTTGGGCTGGGGCGTAGGTTGGGCTACGCTTCATCAGCCCAACACTCGGCGTTTAAATGACGTATACGTTTGCTGAGGCCCAGTGTTGGGCTGGTAAACCGTAGCCCAACCTACGCTCCGACCCAATTTACGCTCGCTTGACCTGCGAGCTAAACTACTTCGGATAAACATAAGCCTCCACCTTCACCCCCTTGAGGCGATACCCCGCACTACCCATGGACGTATCACTACGCGTCGTCTCCAGCACACCGCTGACCCATACCGCATCCATCATCTGTATCTTCGCAGGCTTGTCGAGCACCACGTCGATGATCTGGTTCGCAGGTGGTGGCGGGGTGTGGATGCAGCCACCGAAGTAGGGGACTAGCAAAAATTCGCGCAGCTTGCCGCGTTCGCCATCCAGCGGCACGATGAAGCCGGGTATCCTGATGCGCGTGCCGTTGAGGCTGGCTTCGACTGGTGCCTTGTCCCAGGCTTCGCGCATGGTTTGCAGGGCGGCCATGGCGCGTGGGTCGCCATCGTTGAGGAAATTCATGTCCAGGTTCTTGAAGTCCTTGCTCGGGTCCCAGTTCTTGGGGATCAGGGCTTCCCAGCGGATTTCCTTATAGCTGTCGCTGGCGACAGGCGTGGCTGCTGGTTTGATGGTCGACGCTGGCGCCGGTGTTGCTGATGCTGATGCCGATGCTGCCGCAGCCTTGTTTTGCGGCAGCCTGTCCCCTACCTTGTATTGCCCGCTGGCCTGTGCAGACCCGGCAGACATCAGCAGCCAGGCAGTCAGCATGAATAAAATACAGCAGGCGCTGCCCAGCCAGAACTGGTAAGCAAAGCGGGATTGATGTTTTGGTTTCATCGTTGTTCTCTCATTTCTACAGGCGCGGTGTCAAACCATCCGCCAGTGAATTACGGTAAGCCAGCCATGCCGGCACCAGGCTGGTCAGCATGCCCATCAGTACCACCATACCTAGCAGCGGGATTTCTGTCGCATTGACGAGACCGGGTTTGATGAGTATGCCGTAATGCATCTGTACCCAGTCCTTGCCCGCCAGCGTCAGTACATCAAGCAAGAGCAGGCCGCTGATGGCCCCTGCAATGGTCAGGCCCAGGCTCTCAAACATCAGCATCAAAAACAAATGACCAGGCCCGGCACCGGCAGAGCGCAAAATCGCCAGCTCACGCCTGCGCTCATTAAGGCTGGCCAGCATCACCGCCAGCAAGCCTGCACTGCCAAGTACCACCAGCAGGGACGACATCGCCAGCAAGACCCGTTCAATGATGCTGATGACTTGCCACAACTGATCCAGCGCCACGCCTGGCAGCACGGCCAGCAAGGCATCTCCATTTTTAGTGTTGATTTGCCTTTGCAAGCGAAACACCATGCTGCGCTTGTGCAGGCCCACCAGCACGGCAGTGATTTCTTTTGGCTGCAAATCAAACTTGCGCGCATGCTCGGCGGCGATAGAAAATCCAGGTACAGGCGCACCGCCCTGCCAGTCAAGATGGATAGCCTGCATGGCTTGCAGGCTGATATGCACGCTGCTATCGACCGGTGTGCCCGTGCGTGCCAGCACACCCACTACCTTGAAAGGTTTGTCGGCATGCTCAGCCAATGCAGCATCGCCAGTACCATGACTGAGGGTGATTTTTGTGCCGACCTGATAGCCGAGGTTGTCTGCCACATCCGCCCCAATGACGGCGTCAAACAAATGATCTGCATCCCCGGCAAAAGCCTGCCCCGCCCGCAGTTGCAGGCCTTGCGCATCACCATAGCGAAAACGGCTGAAATAATCTGGCGTGGTACCCACCACCGCAAAGCCGCGATGCGAGTCACCCAGCGACAGCGGCACAGCCCAGGCCACCGCCGGGTCATGCAGCAAATCCTGGTAACTTTGCCAGGCAATATTATTGGTCGCCGCACCGATACGAAACACCGCATACAGCATCAGTTGCACCGGGCTGGTACGCGCACCCACGACCAGGTCAGTGCCGGAGATGGCATGCGAAAAACCCTCACGCGCATCATTGCGCAGCCGCTCAACTGCCAGCAACAGGCAGACCGACAGGCTAATGACAAACAGCATCAGGCCCAGCGTCAGGCGGCGGTTCCAGGCGCTTTTGCCGGCCAGCCGCAAGAAATAGAATAACTGCGAAAACATCAGTGCTGCTCCACGCGGTTAATTTTTTGCAAGTCCAGCTCGCGGTTAAACTGGCTGGCCAGCCTGTGGTCATGGCTGACAAATAACAGGCTGCTGCCATGGCTGGCGCATTGCTGCAAAATGAGCGCGATAAAATCTTTTTGTCTGTCCGCATCCAGTGCCGATGTAGGTTCATCAGCGATGATGATTTCTGGCTGGCCTATCAGCGCACGCGCTGCCGCCACCCGCTGTTGCTGGCCTATGCTCAGTCCTGTGACATGGCGCTGGTAGAGGTTGGCATCCAGCCCCAGGGTATCCAGCAAAGCCACTGCCGCCTCGCGCGGGCTGCCATGCGCTGCACTGGCACGTTGCTGCCGCCGCACCGAGAGGCGGCAAGGCAGCAAGACATTTTCCAGCATAGACAGATAAGGAATGAGGTTGAACTGCTGAAAAATAAATCCCGCATGATCCACCCGCAAACGGTCACGCGCTGCACCAGACAAGGCACCCAGGTCACTACCCAGTACCGTGACCTGTCCGCGCTGCGGCGTGATGATGCCACCCGCCAGCGACAACAGCGTGCTCTTGCCACTGCCACTGGGGCCGTACAGGAACACGCTTTCACCCTTGCTGATGCTGAAGTTTTCTATGTCCAGACAAGCTGCCTGCCCGGCCTGCCAGCGAAACTGTACGTTGCTCAGGCTCAGTGCAGTGCTGCTGCCTTTTTCCATTGCTGACATCACCATGCCAGCATGCGTTGTTTTGGTGTCAGTGTTGCTGCCACCTGCCCACGCGCACCTGCCATTTGCGCATCGACCTTGTGTATCGCAGGGAAGGCATCAAACAAACTCAGTTGCAGCGACTTTAATGCGGCGACTTTGGTGCAGGCATATTCGTATTCGGCGTGCAGGTTTGCATGTTCATCCTTGGCTGTACTGGTAGCTTGTAAAACAGGCGCAACCACTTTCACCGTGGTTAGCTGGCAGTCTGCATCGCCATTGAGCTTCAATAAGGTATCCGGCTTTTGCATGAGATCAAGCAAAGCCTTGGCGGCCTGCTTTTGCTTGTCCGTGCGCGGCGCATGTTCAAAGCCCAGCAGGTTATCCAGAGGGCTGTCAAATTCCAGCGTCAGCCTGTTGCCATCCTGCGCCAGCAAGACAGTCGCGCTGCCGTGTACATGGGCTTCGTGGGCGCTGCTGTTGATTGCTATCGTTTGCAATGCAGTGAGCAGGGTCAGGGGGATCAGTTTGTTCATACTAAAGCCTCCACGTGTGCTGTGATTGCGTCGCTGGCTTCCTCGTCTTCGCCATCATCCGTTTCCATCCACGATGGGAAAGGGTCGTCATAGTTGATCCAGCTTGCTGGCCCTTGCGCCATTTCTGCATTCGTCAGCAGACAGGCATCCAGCGTCGCCTCTATTGCAGCCTGATCCATGTCCACACCAATGAACACCAGCTCCTGGCGACGGTCGCCGTGGGGTTCTATGCATTTGCTTAAAATATGCTGCTGGTAATCTGCATCCTGCGGCCACTCTGCCTTGTTGACGGCAGACCACCACAAGCCTGCTTCATGGTGACGGCAAATGCCGCCCGCCTGCGACCACTCACCCGCGATATCCATGCGCGTCGCCAGCCAGAAATAGCCTTTTGACCGCACCACACCCGCAAAGCCCTGGTGTATGCAAGACCAGAAACGCTGCGGGTGAAACGGCCTGCGCGCGCGGTAGGCAAAGCTGCGTATGCCGTATTCTTCACTCTCAGGCACGTGCTCGCCGCGCAGTTCTTTCAGCCAGCCCGGTGCGGCAGATGCCTGTTCAAAATTGAAACGACCTGTGTTCAATATCCGCTCCAGCGGCACATTCGAAAAACTGCAAGGCACGATATCTGCACGCGGGTTCAGCGCCTGCAATATCTGGCTCAGTCGCTCAAACTCGGCAGCACTGACCATGTCAGCCTTGTTGAGCACGATGACATCGCAAAACTCTATCTGCTCGACCAGCAGGTCAACCACAGTGCGTTCATCCTCTTCACCCATGGAAGTGCCGCGCTGGTTAAGGCTGTCGCCCGAGGCATAGTCGCGCAAGAAGTTATAGGCATCCACCACCGTGACCATGGTGTCCAGCCGCGCAATATCAGAAAGGCTGCGGCCTTCTTCATCACGGAAAGTAAAGGTCTCGGCCACGGGCATGGGTTCAGATATGCCGGTAGATTCTATGAGCAGGTAATCAAAGCGCTGCTCATTCGCGAGCCGCTGGATTTCTATCAGCAAGTCCTCCCGCAGGGTGCAGCAAATGCAGCCATTGCTCATCTCCACCAGCTTTTCATCCGCCCGCGATAACTCGGCCCCGCCTTGCCGCACCAGCTCAGCATCGATGTTCACCTCGGACATATCATTGACAATCACAGCCACCCGCTTGCCTTCACGGTTGTTGAGGATGTGATTGAGCAGGGTGGTTTTACCTGCACCCAAAAAGCCGGAGAGTACGGTGACGGGCAAGAGCGTGGGGTTGGGCATGATGGGTCCTGTGTCTGGGTTTGCGGTAGGTGGCAGATGTGTGACTGAGTCTTGATAGGGATGGCACCAGGCCAGGCGCTTCCAATGGCAGAAGTGCGACGTATCAATTCCCGTCTTTATCTTTAAATGCAACTTTGTTGCATTACCGGTTTAAAAAAAACAGACTGAAATCAGTCTGTGCTTATCTTTGTGTATCTCAATTTTCCAGCTATGAGCAACGCCTGCAAAGGCGTGCGTGCAGCTCAGCACCTCAAGCAAACAGGAAGCATCCACCATGCATCTGGCACGCACATGGCTTGTTATCTCAAGCCTATTTGCAACACAATTGCATTTTTCAGGATCATAAAGTAATTCAAATTATTTTGCAACAGTGTTGCAATAGCTTTAAATGTAAATGAATGAGGGGGTAAGGGCATTGTAGTGATGCTTCTTGCTACTGTAGCGTCGGATGCATGATGCTCCAAGATTTCTTGATACGGTGTTCAATCAAAAACGTTGAACTTTTCGTGGGAGCGGCTTCAGCCGCGAACAAGTGCTTCCATTGGCCGCATACGCTGGCCTTTAATCAACGTCGTGATGTAGGGCGCATTGCAATGCGCCGCATGTGTCTCACAACACGCTTGGAAAATAATCTGTGCCGTGCACGACGTTCACATACGGCGCATTGCAATGCACCTCCCTTTCCGCATATCGTCACAAAATTTCTTGATATGGTGTGCAATCGAAAAGTGGCAAGCTCTTCGCAGGAGAGGCTTCAGCTTACGCCACGCGTCCGGAAGCACATGTCTGCTGACACTCCAGGACGTTCAGACTTGCATGATTTGGATCGGTGGGGTGATGTTGGACTGAAATGAACGCTTACATATCAACCCTGTCATAACGCTGTTGGCGAACCGCATACTCAGGTATAAAATGCGCGCTCATCGTCAATAGCTAATTTTCAGAATCGTACAAGTTCTGGCTGGACGGTATTGCAAAGGAAAGGTCACATGAAACAAGCCGAAGCCCATCTGCGCGACTGGTTCAAAGCCAACATCAAAGGCGCGCTGCCATCCGGCACGATACGCTGCAAACTCGATAGCGGATTCATCGGGTATTCCGGCTCGATCACCTCGGGCGAGCAGGATCGCGTCAAGACCGATATCTACAATTTCACTTCCGACACGCAAGAAGATGAAGGCAGCTTCAGCCAATTGATGGAGGCACTATGGGATGCATCGCGTTCCGAGCCGCTAGGCCCGCTTTACCACTGCAACATCGACGTGTTGCCTGAAGGTGGCATACAACTGCACTATTTTTGGGAAGGCACGCCATTTTCATCTGTCCGGGAATTGGAAACTGATTCCCGGCGCTCGGCGCCTTCATTCGTGTACCGGCGCCGCTACGATGCTGCGCTTATCGCCCAAATCAAGGACTATGAACTCGATGACGGCTTGTATTTCTTTATCCCTGCCCGTGTCGAAGCCGGCAAGCCAATATCGGAACCGATGCTGGAAATCTACGCCACACTGGACTGGCAAGGGGATGTTAACAATGGCGCCATGAACCAGTATTTCGCACGTGCGCAAAGCGACACGTCTGGCATCGAACGCGCCCACCTGTACGGCCCGACTTATCGTGGCCTGCAACGCATCGGTCACGAAGCAGGAGCTGCCTTGTATGCGGAATCGATTGCCTTATATGCGCATTTCTACGACCGGGTGGAACAAGCCCGGGACGCGCTCGGCATCGCCGCGCTACCGAAGACCGAACAGACAGATATTATGAGCCGCTATTATGCGATCAACGATTCAATTGAATCGGCGCGACAGGCCTACATCCGTGCGCATATCGCCGAGCTTGAGCAAGAAGAATGATGTTATGCGAATGAGGTCGTCAGTGCAGTAGGGCGCATTACAATGCGCCCTACGATTATCCGTTTTGCCAAGATTGCCGCATTATCTTTGACATTAAATAATGATAGCCGGTTTAAGACGGATATTGACCTGACGCTGGTTACTCATTTGCTTTTACATATTATTCAACGCCACCAATGCCGCCTCATCAAGTTGCAGTGCACCCGCTGCGACATTGTCTTGCAGATGGGCCACTGACGAAGTACCAGGGATGACGAGGATATTAGGTGCACGTTGCAGCAGCCACGCCAGTGCCACTTGCATGGGCTGGGCTTGCAGTCTTGCTGCCACCTGCGTCAACACGTCCGACTGCAAAGGTGTAAATCCGCCGAGCGGGAAAAACGGTACATAGGCGATACCCTGTGCAGCCAGTGTATCGATCATGGCGTCGTCACCGCGATACGCCAGGTTGTACTGGTTTTGTACGCAGACAATGTCAGTGATCTGCTGCGCTTCTGTCAGTTGCTGCATATCGACATTGCTGAGCCCTATGTGGCGGATCAGGCCTTCTTGTTTCAGGCGCAGCATGGTATCCAGTGCTGAGGCGAGTGATGAGCCGTCCGGGCCAGCTACACCAGGTGCACGCAGGTTGACTACGTCCAGCGCTTCCAGCCGCAGGTTGCGCAGGTTGTCGTGGACGGCGTCACGCAATTCCTGGGCAGATGCTGCGGGCAGCCATGACTGATCTTCGCCACGCTTGAAACCTATCTTGGTGACGATGGTCAGCCCATCGCGGTAGGGATGCAGCGCTTCGCAGATGATCTGGTTGGTCACATGCGGCCCATAAAAATCCGAGGTATCGATATGGTTGATGCCCAGCTCTATGGCTGCACGCAACACTGCCACGGCAGCAGCGCGGTCTTTGGGTGGGCCCCATACATGCGGGCCAGCAAGTTGCATGGCACCGTAGCCCATGCGATTGAATGCAATGTCGCAATGCGCAGGTGTGAACTGGTCGCGGGAGGGGGAATAAGTGCTCATAAAAACTCCAGGGTGATGGTTGACAGGTTTGCCAGGCCCCTGTTTTGCGCTCATTTAGCGTTCATTGCGTGGTGGGGCAGGGCATGGAGACATCATAGCGAGAGTCTTACTGTGTGATAATCAGGGCAATTCCGCACGGCTTGTACGATATTCCGCACAATGGAGCATTCCAACCATGACCACAGACTTGCATTCCCTGGCTGACCTGTCCACCTTTGCGCTGGTCGTGCAGCATCGCGGCTTCCGCCAGGCTGCGCGTGCCAGCGGGCAATCCGCTTCGGCACTGAGCGAGTCAGTTAGGCGGCTGGAAAGCCAGCTAGGCATACGGCTGCTATTGCGCACGACCCGCAGCGTCACGCCAACCGAGGCCGGTGCGCTATTGCTGAGCCGCCTGCAACCCGCACTCAACGATGTTGCCAGTGCACTGGATGTGCTCAACGATTTGCGCGACAGCCCGCGCGGCACCTTGCGACTCAATGTGCCAGTCAGTGCGGTGCTTTTTTTCCTGCAACCCATCGTCGATCAATTCATGCGCAAATACCCGGATATCCTGCTCGACATCGTCATCGACAATAATTTTGTCGATGTCGTGGCAAGCGGGTGTGATGCTGGCATACGTTATGGTGAACGGCTGGAACAAGACATGATCGCCGTCCCCATCGGCCCGCTGACCCAACGTTTTGCTGTCGCTGCTGCACCTGCCTATCTCGCCAGGCGGGGCATACCTGAGCACCCGCGTGATTTGTTGCAGCATGCCTGCCTGCGTGGAAAATTTCTTAGCGGTGCTATTTTTCCGTGGGAGTTTGAGCGCGATGGGCAAAAATTAAGCCTAGACCCCAGCGGCCCCCTGATCGTCACGCCCACCGTGATGGATCTGGCAGTCAATGCAGCGGTGGCTGGCCATGGCGTCATCTATCTGTTTGAAGAATGGCTTGCTCCCTACATGGCATCGGGGCAGTTGCAGCCCATATTGCAGGATTGGTGGCTGAGTTTTCCAGGGCCGTTTTTATATTATTCAGGGCGGCGACACCTGCCTGCACCCTTGCGTGCATTTGTGGATTTTATTCGTGCGCCAGATGGTGCTGGCCAGGGTTCTGCTGCGGCTGTTCAGAAAAAGAAAATTGCCAGATAGCCTGGATATTGCATGAAGATATGCGTGCGAGTATCTTGATATCGCTGCGTATAGCATGCGTACGATTACGCGATGCTAATCGTACCTACATTCCCCATTTCCCACCATCGCCGTGACGTAGGGCGCATTGCAATGAGCCCTACGTCACCGCTACGCTTATCCCTTTCGCGGACATCGCCCCGAATATCATTACAACGGCAGCATCACTCCCCATCAGCCTCGCCACATAAGCATTCACAAACATCCCGGTAGGGTCACAACTCTGGCGGTAATCATCAAAGGCCTGCACGCGCTCTGCTCGGCGGTTGCGTAACTGCTTCAGAAATGCCGGGTTGAAGGGCTGAGTGCCGGTACCCGGCCCGGTGGTGGGATCATAGAAACCATACATCTTGCCATTGTGAGGCCAGCCACCGAGGGCGACCCATTCGCTCTCGACTTCGGCAAAAAAATTCAGCAGCTTGGTCGGGTAGTCGAGACCGCTCTTGTCTTCGTGCACGGCGACAAAGGCGATCAGGTCAAGGTTGACGAAGTAGGCGTCGGTGTTGGTAGTGTAGGTGCCTGCCATGGCGGTGTTGCCACCCTTGATGAAGCGAAATTCCATCGGTGCAGCGATGTGAAAGTTGCTGCTCTTGTTGACCTTGTCACTGATGGATTTCAGAGCACCCCAGACTGTGGATAAACTTTCTGGGCCCAGGTCAGGCAGCTCGATAAAGTAAGACATGAAAATGACCCTGGCGGCATCACCCAGCCACAGGTCAGAATTCTTTTGCGCAGCGGCCTTGACCTCACCCTTGATGACGGATATCGCCGTCGAAGTGATCAGGGCTGCTGCTGCGGTACCGACGATGGGCGCATCAAAGCTTTGCGCATAGATGGCGGCGTCTTCGGCGATTTTTTCAGCGAAAGGCAGATAGGGGGCACCGAATTCATTTTTTTGTGCGAGCTGGCAGGCATCTGTCGTGGGTTCTGCCACGGGGGCTACACCTGAGCCGCTTTCTACATTCCACCATGCTGCCGTGAAGTTGCTGGTGCCGGTCAGTGCATAGGGGTTGAAGAAGGTTTCTACCCTGGATTTGGAGGCCAGCAGGGCAGACAGGCCAGCACCGAAATTGGCGGCATTCTCCCACACAAAGTCACTGATGCCTGCAGCCAGACAATTGGCAAAAGGGCGCGGCAAGACGCTGATGGTAACGGCAGTCACGATACCCAGGCTGCCCAGTGACACGCGGGCAAATTGCAGTGGTGACCATGCACCCACCTTGGGTGTGCTGGCGTCGATGGTATTGACGATGCCGCTGGGCCCCATGATGGCAAAGGCGCTCACGGTCTCGGCAAAGATAGGTGCCTGCACGGTCGCACCATGCACATCCACCGCTGTCATGCCACCAAGGCTGAAGAAGCCACCGGCGGTCACGGTTTCGAGCATCAGTTTGTTTTGCGTCAGGAAGGCATCAAGCTCATCTTCACGCACGCCAGTGTTCACGGTAACGCTCTTGCCATCGCTGCTGATTTGCATGCGCTGGTCACCTTCGCGGCCCAGGTCTGCATAGCAGGACAGATCAAGGATAACGACGCCACTCGCAGGCGTCTCGCTGCTGGCCACCAGCGGGGTTTGTGAATGGCGCTGGCCGGACACACGCAGTTGTTTGTTTTGTGCAGCGGCTGTACTGACAATTGCTTGTAATTCTGCGCGCGTGCGTGGCGTGTAGTAATAATTATCGCCCTGGTAAAACAGGTTCTGGCTCCAGTTCTGCCAGAGTGGCGAGGCGGGCTTGGTGTTGTCTGTGCTGGTTTGTGGCATGGATTACTCCGGTGGGGAATGCAAGGGAGGATGTTTTTGCTCCTTCCCCTTGAAGGGGAGGGGACTAAAACTTCACACTCGCGATTGGCATCTGTAAGTCAAGCGCATGTGTGATGCTAAAAATTCTGTCCAGTTACACTAAACTTCAAGCAGAAAAAAATATTTTGATGTAATTTACTCTAGCATAAATTTCAATAAAATAAGCCTTTTTCATAGTGTGGACATGCACACATCCGCTGCTTAATTTCCTGCCGAAATGCCCACCTGTTGCAAAAATATATCAATTAATTGAATAAATTCGTCATGCCATGCTTGTTTTATTTAAAAACCTATGGCAAGATACATCCATCGAATACAGCAACACCCACTTGAATACCAACATCAATTTTAAAGAACAGGACCTATTGTGAACGCAACGCTACTCCAACAACTGCACCAGAACCTGCGCCTCGTTGCGCAGGGCATGGCACAGGCTGGCGCAGCGCTGCTGGATGCAGCATCGCTCCCATCCCATTTGGCCACTGACCTGCAGTCGCAGCCAGCACTGCCAACATTGCCCAGCCCGCTCTTCGCCTTGCCCTTGCATCATCTGGGCGCATGCGTGCAGCTCAACATCCGGGGGGAAACCCCACAGGCAAGCCTCACCAGTTAATGGTCAGGCCACCTGTAGCGACAAGCCCGGATGCGATTAACGCACCGGGCTTTTTAGTTTTATACCGCAGAATTTTTAGCCTGATTGCAGATCGCAGCAGGCATTAACAGTCATATCGGAGTGTGGCGCAGCCTGGTAGCGCAACTGCTTTGGGAGCAGAAGGTCCGAGGTTCAAATCCTCGCACTCCGACCAGTTTGAACGTTGCATCGTTCCGTAGAGGGCGTCGTAGTAAACGGCGTTCTCTACATCCTGAATTTGCGAAGTCATCGCAGACTCAGGATAGCGAACGAATGACAATGAAAGAGAAATCAGCCTGCTTTGGGGTGGCCATAGCTTAACGGTGAAAGTCGCGGATTGTGATTCCGCTTATCCCGGTTCGATTCCGGGTGGTCACCCCAAAGCAGGTTGAAGAATGAATGAAGCGCATGTGGTGGAATTGGAATACACGCTGGCCTCAGAAGTCAGTGCCGAAAGGATTGAGGGTTCAAGTCCCTCCGTGCGCACCAGTTATATAGGGGATTAGCCAAGAGGCCAGGCACCGGAATTTGAATCCGGCATACCAAGGTTCGAATCCTTGATCCCCTTCCAGTATTAAGTAGTGAAAAGTTTTTTCGGAGTGTAGCGCAGCCTGGTAGCGCAGCTGCTTTGGGAGCAGAAGGTCCGGGGTTCAAATCCTCGCACTCCGACCAGTTTGAGTCTTGCATGATTTTGTAGGGTGCGCCGTGCGCACCATCGCTGATTAACGAAACGTGTGTGATGGTGCGCACGGCGCACCCTACGAGACCAGGCAGAGGTTCAGCGATGAAAGGAAATAATCAGCCTGCTTTGGTGTGGCCATAGCTTAACGGTGAAAGTCGCGGATTGTGATTCCGCTTATCCCGGTTCGATTCCGAGTGGTCACCCCAAAGCAGGTTGAAGAATGAATGAAGCGCATGTGGTGGAATTGGAATACACGCTGGCCTCAGAAGTCAGTGCCGAAAGGATTGAGGGTTCAAGTCCCTCCGTGCGCACCAGTTATATAGGGGATTAACCAAGATGCCAGGCACCGGAATTTGAATCCGGCATATTAGTGAACTGTGAAAGTGAAAAGCGAAGTGCCTGCCATGTGCGCGACGATCATGGCTGCGTTGCAAATACTCGCGATAGTCCCGCTATCGCTGTGTTTTGCGCCTTGCCCTGATTCGCCGGGCACATGTCCTTCACTTTCGCTTTCACTTTCACAGTCCACTAGGTTCGAATCCTTGGTCCCCTGCCAGTTTGAGAAGTGAAAAAGTTTTTTCGGAGTGTAGCGCAGTCTGGTAGCGCAACTGCTTTGGGAGCAGAAGGTCCGGGGTTCAAATCCTCGCACTCCGACCAGTTAGAACGTTGCATCGTTCCGTAGAGAGCGTCGTGGTAAACGGCGTTCTCTACACCCTGACTTTGCAGCTTGGTAGGGTGCGCCGTGCGCACCATCGTTGATCAACGAAACGGGTGTGCTGGTGCGCACGGCGCACCTTACGAGAACAAGTAAAGGTTCAGCAATGAAAGAAAAGATCAGCCTGCTTTGGGGTGTCCATAGCTTAACGGTGAAAGTCGCGGATTGTGATTCCGCTTATCCCGGTTCGATTCCGGGTGGTCACCCCAAAGCAGGTTGAAGAATGAATAAATGCGCATGTGGTGGAATTGGAATACACGCTGGTTTCAAAAACCAGCACCGCAAGGTTTGAGGGTTCGAGTCCCTCCATGCGCACCAGTATTTAGAAATTTGGAAACGTGGCAGAGCGGCCATTGCAGCTGTCTGGAAGACAGTAGGGCTGAAAGGTCCCGTGAGTTCGAGTCTCACCGTTTCCGCCAGTGAGTAAGCGCATCTGCATACATGCCGGTGAGCGAGAGAGTTGTATGCGCGTGTGGTGGAATTGGGATACATGCTGGTCTTAGAAACCAGTGCCGAAAGGATTGAGGGTTCAAGTCCCTCCGCGCGCACCAGTATTACAGGGGATTAGCCAAGAGGCCAGGCACCGGAATTTGAATCCGGCATATTAGTGAACTGTGAAAGTGAAAAGCGAAGTGCCTGCCATGTGCGCGACGATCATGGCTGCGTTGCAAATACTCGCGATAGCCCCGCTATCGCTGTGTTTTGCGCCTTGCCCTGATTCGCCGGGCACATGTCCTTCACTTTCGCTTTCACTTTCACAGTCCACTGGGTTCGAATCCTTGATCCCCTTCCAGTATTGAGTAGTGAAAAGTTTTTTCGGAGTGTAGCGCAGTCTGGTAGCGCAACTGCTTTGGGAGCAGAAGGTCCGGGGTTCAAATCCTCGCACTCCGACCAGTTTGAGTCTTGCATGATTTTGTAGGGTGCGCCGTGCGCACCATCGTTGATCAACGAAACGTTTGTGCCGGTGCGCACGGCGCACCCTACCAGACCAGGCAAAGGTTCAGCGATAAAGGAAAAAATTACCCTGCTTTGGAGGGCATAAATAACGGTGAAAGTCGAGGATTGTGACTCCGCATATGTTCACTTATCCTGGTTCGACTCCGGGTACTCACTCCAAAGCCGCTTGAAAAATGATTTAAGCGCGTGTGGTGGAATGGTATACACGCTGGTCTTAAACACCAGCGCCTCTGGCATGTGGGTTCGAGTCCCACCGCGCGCACCAGGATAGCCATCAATATTACCGCCGTCATGCCAGACTTGATCTGTCATCCAGCGACGTTCGCTGCCAAGCAGGACGAGATTGGGCAGGGATAAAATTTGCGCGTACCGAGTGTGTGGCAATAAGAATTTTGAAAACGTGGCAGAGCGGTTGAATGCACCTGTCTAAATACAGCAATCGCTGTCGGGGGCCGTGAGTTCGAATCTCACCGTTTTCAGATATTTTCTTGGTGGTAGATGAAGACAGATGCATTCGTGAAATGCTATCGCCAATATAGTTGCTTACGGTAAAGATATTCAAATGTGGTAATATGTTTGCAATTTGGCATTCTTGTGCCGCTGCATTAGCGGTTGGTGCACCCGGACATGGTTCAGCTTTAACCCATACATGGACCGGCCAGTCTGCTTGCTTGTTCACCCACCCGTATCCGCTCATGATTACATTCAAAGCTTTTAGTCATTCTCTTTGTGGCATTCCTTTTCGCGCCTCCCTGAGCTGTCTCGTCACCGCAGCCATACTCACTGCTTGTGGCGGTGGTGGCAGTGCAGCGCCTGGTGCTGTCTCTCCTGGTACGACCAGCGGAACAACAGGCAGCACAGGTAATACGACAGGCACCAACACAGGTACCACAGCTGGCACAGGCAGTATTGCTCTGCTTGCCGGTAATGTCGGTGGTCCTGGCATTGTTGATGGCACGGGGACAAACGCGCGCTTCAGTGGCCTCAATGGCATCACGCTCGATACCAGCGGCAATCTCTATGTCGGTGACGACAAGCGTGTGCGCAAGATAACGCCAGCAGGCGCGGTCACGACCTTTGCCGGAGGCGAATTTGGTTATGCAGAAGGAAGCGGCAGCAGTGTCAAGTTCTTTAAGGCACAGCACATGGCAAGTGATGCTGCAGGCAATATCTATGTGCTCGACCCTTACGCCTGCGTGGTGCGCAAACTGACACCCGCTGCCGTCTCATCAACGCTGGCTGGCAGTGTGTGTTCCGCCGCGATGGCAGACGGGCAGGGCAGTGCTGCCAGCTTTGCCATGCTCTCAGGCATGACCATAGACAGCGCAGGCAACCTGTATATCGCGGATGAGCACACCATACGCAAGCTGACACCGGCAGGCATGGTCACGACTATCGCAGGCAAACCCGGGGTCAGTGCGGCAGATGATGGCCAGGGTAGCAATGCCCGTTTTTTCTGGCCCTCTGGCCTGGCGACCGATAATGCTGGCAATGTCTATATTGCAGACAGCTACAATCACAGCATACGCAAGATGACACCCGCAGGCGCAGTCACTACCGTCGCTGGCCGTGCCGGTGAGACCGGCAGCGTCGATGGCACAGTCGCTGTATCCCGTTTCAATACCCCGCGTGCAGTGGCTGTCGATACGGCTGGCAATATCTTTGTGGCTGACACTTTCAACAGCGTCATCCGCAAGATCACACAGGCAGGCATGGTCAGCACCGTGGCCGGTAGCAGCGGACAAGTAGGGATAGACGATGGCACTGGCGTGGCCGCCAGATTTGCCCAGCCTGTGGCCATCGTTGGTGACAGCGCGGGTAACCTGTATGTAGCAGATGCAGGCAATTTCAACGTGCGCAAAATCAATGCAGCCGGTGTGGTCACGACGCTGGCGGGTGCCATCAACATCAGGTATGCCCTCGATGGCGTAGGCGCAACTGCCGGGTTTTATGCGCCTGGTAACCTGGCCGCAGACATCTACGGCAATCTTTACCTCAATGATTTTATGTCTGGCAAACACATCGTGCGCAAGGTCACAGCGGCAGGGGTGGTCAGTACCATAGCTGGCGTGTCTGCCAATTTTGGCCAGATCGGTGGCCTGGCAACAGATGTCAATGGCAATGTGTATGTCGCCGATACCGTAGGCACTATCCGCCAGATCAACCCCGCCGGTGTGATCACGCCAGTGGCGGGTGTGGAGTGGAAGTTTGGTCTGGTCGATGGCAAGGGCAGCGAAGCCAGGTTCAAATCGCCAAATGGTATCGTCAACATGGGTAATGGCGACATGCTGGTGGCTGACATGGTCAACCAGGCCATACGCAAAGTCACCGCTACTGGCCAGGTCAGCACCTATGCCAGCATCCCGCTGACGCAGGCTGCCACCTACAAGCCTTTTGATGAGGGACGTGGAACACCTTATATATCCAATGGCATGGCGATGGACAGCAGTGGCAATCTGTATGTGGCAGACGGCGGCAGCCATGTGATCTTCAAGATTTCCAGCGCAGGCGTCAGCAGTGTTTTTGCCGGTGTCGAATTTCAGCCGGGCAGTGCCGATGGCACAGGCACCGCCGCCCGCTTCAACCGCCCGCAAGGCATGACTATCGACACCAAAGGCAATTTGTATGTGGCTGATACCGACAACAATACCGTACGCAAAATCACCCCGGCAGGCGTAGTCACGACACTGATCGGCACCCCCGGCCAGGAAGGCTTTACCACCGGCCCCTTGCCAGGCGTATTGTCAAAACCGCAGTCTGTGGTGTTCAGCAATGATGCCCTGTACATCACAACTTACCAGGGCGTGGTGGTCGCGCGTAATTTTTGAGTGTTGTTAGATGTTCGTGGCTGATGTTACTCACACGGGTAGGATCAGCCAGACTGTAGGGCGCATTGCAATGCGCCTTACATTATCGCCTTGACCACATACCCTGTTGCCCCTGCCATCTCGAACTCGCTTTACATGACGGCGGGTTTCATCGCCTTGAATTGCTGCGCTTGACTAATCTGTCAAGCTCCGCAAAAAACGCCCGCCTGGCCCTGACATTTTCTTCCCCAGCCCAACAATCATTGATAAAATGCGCGCTGCTTTGCGCAATGGGTTTGCATATTTCTCACCAGTAATTTTGCTCTCTGTCGCCATTCACATACTTGTATTAAAAACCATAAAACTGATACGTCCATCTACGCATGTGCACCTGCAAGGCCATGCGTGCAGGTCTGTCTTCACATAAAACAAAAAGCCCGCGCGCCTTTATTGAGGCATGCGCAGGCACTTTAACCCGGGAAGGTTTGCACCATGTTTCGTTTTCTCTCCATGCTTCTGGTACTTGGCGTTGTGGCCAAGGTCGTCTATACGATGAACAAGGGCGACATCAAGGCAGCATCCGATGATGTAGAGATTAAAGCTCAATTTGACAGGGTGCAGCAAAAACTGCCGATGACACTGGAGAACGGTATCCGCATCGACAAGGCAGAGTACGTCGACCGCGTGGCCCGCATGTATGCCACAGAAGCATTCAAGTTTGAAGCGACTGACAGCCAGAAAGAGAAATTCAAAAAAGAGATGATCGCGTCCTATTGCAAAGGGAATATGCAGGCGTTTTACAAAGCCAAGGCCAGGGTGGAATATAATTTTAAAACCCAGCCACATTCACTCAATGATCTCTCCAGCGAAACCTGGAAAGTGATGCTGGAACCGGCTGATTGCAGGTGAGTCGCAGCTAAGAATACAGATAAGAATACAGATAAGACAGATGTTCTTGAACGCTGTCATCATCAAAAGAACCCGCTTGTGTAGCGGGTTTTTTTATTCAGCAAATATGGCGCATCAGGCTGCACCCAAGCTTTAGGATGCTGATGCTAAAAAGTTTGCAGCTCTGATCCTGGCACACCTTGAATGTTCATGATCAGCTTCATTGACAATGCGGCATGATCACAACGCTTCGCTAGGCATCATGTTTAGGATAATCAAAGTAAAACACAGTGTTGTATAATGGTCATGTATTGATATTCGATAAGCACCTTGGAAGCCCTATGATGAACAAGTATTTGCCAGGTTTTTGTGTACTGCTCGGTCTGAGCGTGGGCTGTGCTTTATTTCCGCTTCTCGCCTATGCCGCAGGGCCAGCAACGGGCGGCCCTTATGTCAATGAGGCCAAACTGCATTGCGAGCAGCTTGATGTCAAAGTGGAGACATTTTGCCAGTTGGATAAAAGCGCTGAAGAGCAGTGCTTTTTGCAGAGGGCACAATTACGCCATGGGATTACAGGTAAGTTGACTGAGAAATTCTACCTCTATGAAAATTACCTCAAGGATCAGTCACTTATTACTGGAATGTTGTGTGTTAAAGGAAGTAATAAGAAAAACAAGGTCATACTACGTTCAACCAATCTGGGCAACTGCAAAGGCTGCGAGTGGAGTGATTATTTTTCTGAGACTGGCGAATTTCTCGGGTCTGACAGGACTATGTTTGGCGCAACAAATAGCAAGCCAAAAAAATTGCCGCATAACTTTGATGAAAAGATTAGCTACGAAACAGATGCGGCTGGAAATATGGTGACGATAGAAGAAGTGTATGTTGATCGTCGGCTTCGTAAGGAAAAGTAATATGTCAGGACATTCAACAAACTTGAGCAAGCATGGTGTGCCCATGACACCTGAGTCATTAGGTAATAGCCGAGACTGGGGGGACGCAAATGATCATGTCAAATTTGGAGTGCAAAAGGAAATCATCCAGCAAGCAACGAAGGCCAGGTTGCCGCAACATGATATCGCTAATTTATTAGCGCTTGCTGAAGTGGAGTCAGGATTTAATCCTGATGCCGCTACAACTTCTCGTATTTCTTCTGCGTCCGGCGTCTTTGCCATTACTGATGAAACTGCTAAAGACACAAAAAACCGGCTTAGTGGTACTCAGAAAATTGATGGTTTTACAGTCAATGGCAATTACGATCGATTTAAACCTGAATCAAATGTGTCATATGGTATCGCAACTTATCTCGATAAAAAGAAACACGCACATTCTGAAAATATTGGCACTATTTACGAGAAGTGGAATACCAATGCCGACGAAACTGCCAAGTACAAAGACAGGTTGCAGCAACATGCAAAGCAGTACGAAAAAGACTTGAAAAATAAAGTCTGGGATGGCCCAGGGCCACCAGCACCAGAAAAATCCGTGGTTTTTCTCAAGCCAGAACCTGCTGGCAGCACGGCTTTCGAGAAGATGTCCCCTGTACCCAAGATGTCTATTCCTGCGTTTGATCAGCGTGAATGTCTGAATATGCCGGACACACCCTCCAGCCGTCTTCTGCAAAGTGTCAAAGAACCCCCTAAAGTCAGCCCCGACAAACTGGGTTTGAAGTAATTTCATCAGGCTTGGTCTGGACAATGTTTTTGTCGCTCGCTGATCTTGGGTAAGGCTGGCGACATTCCAGAAAAACATCCTACAGCCCGCGTAGATACAATTAGCAGCGCATAATCGTACCTACGTCACTAATTGAACCTGCGTCATGACGCTAAGAGCTTGTTATTTTCCAGCTTGGTAAGGAAGCGTTTCATATGCGGGTCCGTGCGCTCAAGTGGAACTTCGTTGAACGGAAACCAGCGTGCATCCCTAAACTCACCCTCCTCAGCTTCGTCAAATTTGAAGCTGTGGTGACGGCTGGCGCGTACTACGTACCATAGCGAAACATCGGTATGTCCGGCCGTAAGCCCAACAGTCGTCGTGATGGTCACGAATAGAGGTGGTTCTATGGGATGTGATGCTACAAAGCCGAGTTCCTCTTCCAATTCACGATCAACTGTGACACGCGGGTGTTCTCCTGGCTCAACATGGCCACCTGGTGGAAGCCACAACTGCGCATTCCTGTGATCGACCAGCAGGATATGCCCGTCATCTACAACGACAACATAGGATACAAGATGCATGGGCGGCGTGGCTGGCTTTGCAACGCGACACAAATCAGTTCCAGAGTCTATCCATGCAAGACAACGAGAAATATCATCACGCTCGATGGCGTCGATGGGAGTGATAGAAATAACTTCATCTCTGATTTGCTTGCGCATAGTAGCCTTGGTTTGTAGTCCGCGTAGGTACGATTAGCAGCGCGTAATCGTACGCATGATATCTCTGAGAAATTACAGTCTTTCAAAGACTGCGCAGAATGAATTACCTTCTCAATGAGATGTCGTTCCCCGGAAAAGCAATGCATAAAAATTGTAATCTTAACGACTGGCAAACGCTGACATGCGTACGATTACGCTTGCGCTAATCGTACCTACATCCTGTATTGCTCACAGCGACGGCACGTTCATCGCCGTCATGGGTGGTTCTGGTTTTTCCAGCAGGGCAGTGACAGCTTTCACAAACGCATCCTTGTCCGGCACTGGCCCCAGGCCGTAGTTGCTGCGGCAGCCATTTTGTATGCCGGTCAGCATGGTGAAGGCTTTGCCGCCACGTGGCATGATGCTGTATTCAAGGCTGAAGGTCTGGTAGCCCGAGTCCTGGCCGTTTGAGGCGATGGCCATGAAATGGGCTTCTCCTCTGGCGATGGCCCTGGGCATCTGTATGGTGATCAGCTCTTTGCCGGATGGGCTTGTGTCCGTGTAGACGGCGATGCCGCGGCAGGGCACGATCTTGTTGGCGTCGCTGATATTGCTTTTGCCAAAATTAACCCAGATGCGGGTGAAGATGGCCGTGCCATCTTGCTTGAGGCTGGCAACAAAGCTGGCAGCTCCCTCGCCCTGCAACAGGCGTGGCAAGACCACGCGGGTCATGGTCCAGTGGTGTTCGCGGCTTTCCTGCTCGCTGCTGTTGCCGGCTTCACCACCCTCAGCTTCGTCATTGACCGTGCGGATCTGCAAGACATCCTTTTTCCACAATACCAGGGCATTGATTAAAAACCCCAGGGCAAAGGGTATGCTGATCCACAGGCTGATGGGTTCAAACACTTTTTTTGCCGGGAACATGCTCTTGACGATCATCAGCAAGAACATCAGATTCAGCAACACCGCAAGCAGGCACCTGAGCCTGCTGCTGCCTTCCGAGCAAGCCCTGAGAGACACGCCTACCGGTATCATGAACATCATGATGGACAGCATGTCTGCGCTTGCATAATTGGGGCGGAACAAATACGCCAGGAAGCGGATGATGCAATAAAGCACCAGCAGCAAATTGGCAAGAAAGGCGATGCTGATAAGAGGGTGGTTGACGCTGACTTTTTCTGTCGTGGGCATAAATAATCTGCTGGTAAGGCCTGGTCAGGATGGGAATATCCGGGCGTATTTTACCGGACGCACATCGCCAGAGCTACAGCGATATCAGTCGTTGAGGGATTCAGGATCAGCATGGGATGAGGTGTAGGGTGCGCCGTGCGCACCGATCTCTGGCGAGAGTAATATCAACTACAGCAATATAAACGCATTAACGCATGGTAATACACCGGTGCACATGGCGCACCATACTCAATGACGCAATATGGCTATCGATGTTAAGCCTGGGCTGTAGGGCGCATCCCAATTGATGGAATGTGCCCCAGGCAGGGGCAATGCCTAATTCGTATGGAAAGACTCAAAAAACGCTGCAATCTTGGGTGAGTTGGCCATATCCTTTGGTGCACCCGCTTCGATGATGTATACGGTTTTTCCGACGAGGAAAAAATCTACTTTCTTCACCGCGCCTGGGGCAGACAGGGTGACACTGCGCCCGGCATTGCCCTCTACCTGTATGCTGTTCTCGCTGACGACGCTGATCTTGCCCTTGCCTTGGCCTACCATGCCTGCCTTGATCGTGTCCAGGAAATAGGTAGGGTCGGCGGGTCTCACGGCCAGGTCAAAAGACGTGATTGCATACTGTATCTTGCCAGAGGTCACGGAATAGGTATGATTGTTGAACACACCTTCGGCCGCTGGCGCCTCTTGTTCAATTGGCGTGCCCGGCATGCTGATGGAATAGCGGTTGTCAGGCGGTGAAAACTCGGCGACGGGTTCTTCTTTTGGTGGTTTGATGATTTTACCGGACACCGCAAACAGGCAGGCAGTCAGCGCCAGGCTGGCCAGGAAGATATTGCGCAGGTCATGGTTATCATCCGGGATCGCTTCACGCGCACCGAGAAATCCGACCTTGTAGCCATCTTCCTTGATACGCGCAGTGGCCTTCATGTTATAGGACACCATCAGTATGATATTCACCAGCGGCACAAAAGACAGGATGAACATGAAAAGCGTCTTGACAGCCGACCAGCCAAAACCACCAGCCATGCGGAAAAAACCAAGCAGGCTGGAGAAGATGGTCATCAGGCCCAGACAGCATAAGCCCAGTATTTCTACGCGGCTGGAGAAGTCCATACTCTTTGCCCAGGCAGCCAGGACAAAGTAGAACAAAATACCCAATATCAGCAGGCGCTGGCCTATGGCAAGGCGGCCCACGTCATGGCCATCGGCGCTCGCGTATTGCACAGACGATACGCTGTCTGCCAGGGTATTGCTGCGCCCACCCTCATTGCGGCTGCCTGCACTGGCCGCCGCGCTGCTTTTTGCCGAGGCAGCGCCCGCAGGCGCAGGCATCACCATATCGCTGCGGCTGAAAATCCAGTTATATACCGGCCGCTTGATGGTAAACACCGAAGCCTTGGCCGTAATCGCGATAGAAACCAGCATGCTGTCGGTGCGCATGCAGCAGATCAGCAGATGGCTTTCTTCAGTGTCGCCAGGCTGTATGCCCTTGTATTCAGCCACGATGCCCTGGATGCGGTTGCCCCAGTTCTCGCCCTTGATGACAGTGGGCTTGGCGACCTGCTTGAAGTGCGGCATCTCTTTATCGACGATGTGCAGGCGCATGCCCACCCATTTTTCTATCGATATACCTTCGCGCGCAAAACCATTCGCTTCGAGTTTGGTGCCGGTGGCCGCATCCAGCAAATGCAGTGAGCGGCTGTTCTTGACCTCTCTCCAGCTACCCGGCGCATAAAATTCCAGCCCCAGATGGGCATTACGGAATTCTTTGGGATTGAGGTAGGCAATATCATGTCCGGTCAGCTCTTGCTGGCTCGGTGGCGTTGGTGATTGCGTTTGCGGCGGTGGCGTAGTAGAAGGGGCAGGCGCTGCTTTTTTGGCGACGGGCTCATCCCATTCTTCAAGACTCAACGCACCTGCATTGACATTGATCTCAGGGAAGGGAGTAGCAGAGGTTTTCCGGTTCGGCGGGTCAAATGTCATGGGTGATCTGTGAAACAGTTGGGCTCAGGTTTCGCCGTAGCAAAGCATGGATTAGAACATTGACGCGTGAATTGTGTCAAATTGTTTCACTGCTTTACAAAGCGACAAAATTTCTCTGTGGGAATATTGTTTGCAGGCTTAGCTGCTTGTGGGGGATGGAGGAGCAGGATGACAGTGATGCGTGCAAGGAGATAATCGTAGGGCGCATTGCAATGCGCCACATGTGGGCGTCATGTACGGCGATGGTGATTTGCAGGAGCGGCGGCCTGATGCCAGAAGTAGGGTGCGCCGTGCGCACCGTTGGATGGTCCTGGCAATATTAATGTACGGCGATGCAGCGGTGCGCACGGCGCACCCTACTAGATTGCCATCGGGTTTTTACATGACGGCACTGGCAAAAAAACGGCTATGCCTCTACCGCCTCCACCAGCATCTCATCCACCACCCAGGTCTGCAACCAGCCACCTATTTCACTGGCAATCTCCGGATTATTTTCTGCCGCCTGCTCACAGACGTCGGCAAAGCGCATGCCTGCACCGAGTTGCACCAGCGCCTGCGCTTCTGCTGCATTCAATGACCTGAAATGCGCCTGCAACTGCTTGCGCCAGACTATCCAGGTCGTTGCATGCTCTGTTGATACCGGATCAGGCGGGGCCCTGTCTTCATTCAGGGCCAGCCAGATCGCCACGCTATTCCACTGCATGGGGATGAATTGCAAAGAGCCGCTGGTACTTAAAGCCACGGTTTCCCAGTCTTGTACGCTTGCCAGGTCAGGCAGGCTCAGGATAGCCTGATCAGGCGCATCAAAGGCCAGGCCCAGCGCCCATTCAAACTGTGCCAGCTCTGCCACTTGCGGGTGTTCGGCAAACTGTGTGCGCAACTGCTCAGCAAATGCATCACCAAACCAGCGCAGATTGCGGTACGACGAAGGGTGCGCGTCTATGTATATTGCACAAGCCTGGTAAAACAAATCGTCACCAAGATAAGCATGGGTTTTGCCATAGGCCTCGGACAAGGCATCGCGCAGGCGCAAGCGGTAAGCCTGGTAATAAATATCCAGCCGGGCATCACGCCCCAGGCCTGGTGTCTCGGCCAGATGCTTGTGCATGCTGAGCGCATCACGCTGGCCTAAAATAAATTGCTGGAAATCTGCTTGCAGGATTTGCGTCGTATTCATCATCGTCACGTTTTTTTGTCAGCTTCATGCCGCGATGGCTGGTGAAAGTATGTCAGCGCAAATACGGCGAGCCTGCTCCAGCTCTGCCACCAGTTCAGCCAGCGGCGGGATATTGTCATCGCGCTCTATCATGCTCGGCACCGCACCAAAGCGGCGTATCGCCTGCGCATACAAGTCCCAGACCGGGTCGGCAATCGGCTGGTCATGGGTATCAACAATATGCGTGCCGTGGTCGCTATGGCCTGCGAGGTGGATTTGCTGCACGCGGCCCAGCGGTATGCCGCGCAGATAGTCCATCGCATCAAAACCATGGTTGATACTGCTGACGTAGATATTATTCACATCCAGCAAAATCATGCTGTCTGCCTGTTCTGCAATCGCGGCGACAAATTCCCATTCGGGCATGCTGTCGCTGCTGTATTGCAGATAGCTCGATACATTCTCCAGCACCAGCCTGCGCCCCAGCACATCCTGCACACGGCGCACATTATTGACAACAAGCCTGATGGTTTCTTCGTTATACGGCAGCGGGAACAGGTCATGCATATTCTTGCCATGCACACCCGTCCAGCAGATATGGTCAGACACCCACATCGGTGAGACTCTATCGATGAGCTTTTTCAAGTCACGCAGATAATCATCCGACGGGCCTTCCGGTGTGCCTATGGACATCGATACCCCATGCATGACGACAGGGTAATCAGCGCGTATGGCATCGAGCATCGCCAGCGGTTTACCACCGGGCACCATGTAGTTTTCAGACAAAATCTCAAACCAGTCGACTGCCGGCTTATCGGCCAGTATGGACAGATAATGGTCGGTACGCAAACCCAGGCCAAAGCTGGAAGAGGTGAGGGGATTTGTCATGATGAAGATATATGGAGTGAAAACAGAAAATGCGCGGCTCCAAAGAACCAGGGAACCTCTGAGTAAGTGTAGCGAGCGGCGTTAGTTTGGGTTAAGAAGCGCAGTCGTACGATAGTACGGCGAGCATCGCAGGCCCAAAATAGCGTCGCGCAGTAACTTAATCAGAGGTTCCCTAGCGCATTTCACCGATTACGCTAGATTATTTATCCAGATCAACGATTTTGCCGCCTTTAGCCAGGCATTGACCAGCAGCAGTTGCTACAAAGCCATGGCCTTTGCAAGAATTTTGGCCTTTGCATGCGTTTTCTGCTGTTTTGCAGTCGCTGGTACCTTTGCAGCTATTGATGCCAGCACAATGTACCTTGTCACCAGCGCTGATTGTGCTTGTAGCAGCAACAGCAAAACCAGACAAAGCCAGAGTAGCGGCAGCAGCAGCGATCAGGGCGCCAGTTTGGATAGATTTTTTCATGATGTGTTCTCCGTAAAATATAAAATAAGTGAAGGTAATTAAATACTGCCAACTACTTTTGAAGCTCTATTGAAAGTTAAACCAAGTCCTTTGCTTGCCTTGCCGTAAGCATCAACAAGCAGAACTTAAGCATCAGTCGGACGGATTTCAGATTACTTACACTTTTTTTTAAATATTTTTAAAAAACTTTGAAAGGTATCAATCAGGGTGAACAGGGGGGCGTGCGCAGCAATAGATGCCGCACGTCAATATTAATAAGGAACTGAGCCGGTGCGCACGGCACACCCTACAAAATACGCATACTGCGAATCAAGGCCATCGCGCTACATCACTGCGATGATGAAAAAATGTTTCGGCCTGGGCAATACGCTACACTCATGGCTTACCTCTATTCTTATCATGAGCATGCCTGATCAGATACACCCACCACAATCCGGCAATGCCGCCGAATTCGTCGCCCACAACGATGACGTCTTTGGCCGCATCGCCAGCCGCTATGACAGGCTATGTGACCTGTTCAGCTTTGGCATACACCGTACATGGAAGCGCCGCGTTGCCGACATCATCGCGCAAGAAGAATGGCAAACCCTGCTCGATGGCGCAACCGGCACAGGCGACATCATGTTGCGCGTGCTGGAAAAGCAGCTACCCGCCAGCCGCCGCATCATCGCCTCTGACATCAGCCCGCAAATGCTGGCGATAGCGCAAGGCAAGCTGGGCCAGCACGGCGAGCAAGTCCGCCTTTGCCAGCTGGATATGCACAGCATGCCTGACATCGCCAGCGAAAGTGTCGATGCCTATTCGATTTCGCTGGGTCTCAAAATCTGCCAGCGCCACCTGGCCCTGCAAGAAGCCCTGCGCGTACTACGCCCCGGTGGCCGCCTCATCATCCTTGAAGCCTCGAACATCCGCCCGGCCTGGTTGCACAAGGCCTACCTGACCTACATGTCCATCTGCACCCCCGCCATCGCATGGATGGCCACCGGCGGCGATGCATCCGCCTATAAATACCTGCTGCAAGGCGTGCGCGAATTCCCCGGCGCAGAACAGCTCGCCAAAGAAATGCAGGACATGGGATTTAGTGACGTTCAGTTTGAAAGATTGTCGCTGGGGATAGTGGCCGTGCATACGGCGCGGAAGCCCTTGTAGTGGCTGTGCAAGACGACAAGCAAAGAGCCAGAGTCATGCCCAAGATCAGTAAAGTCAATCTGGCTGCTTCAGTGATAGGATTGACGCTGCTCTTCACCATAGTCACGGCCAGCGTTTTCTGGACGTTGGCAGAGGAGGAGAGACTGCCCATGATGATTGGTGCAAACTCGATTGCTTTTGTATTTGCTATTGCTGCGTGGAACGGTGTCTTTGAACAAAAAGTGAGGCCGATGACGTGGGTGGGTTGGTTGGGTCTTTTCTTTCTCGGGGAGCGTTGAGCTTGCTGTTCCTGATGATAGACTGTGGCGGCCACCTGCCAGCTTTTCATCCGGAATTTGTGTGCAATGGTAATCCTGGCATGTCGATCAAATTGACTCTGGCAACACTGGGTCTGACCGTGATTGCTTTACCATCCGCCTTGCGTGCTTTCATTATCGAGAAGTTTGATGGCAAATATTGAAGGGATAATCAGAAAGAAAGCTCAGTAGCCCGTAGGGTGCGTCTTGACGCACCGCTTTTCTTCACCTTGTTGATTATTGGCGATTTGGTGCGTTGAAACGCACCCTACAGAAAACCTCACCAGATATTCGCCATGCTTGCGACGGCATCTGTCTGGAAAAATTTCAATCTCCAAACCCTAATTGATAACCGGCCCAGCATGTAAAAACGTAAGCGAGGAATGCCAGCATCATTACCAACCAAACTGGTGGTGGCCAATCGACGTACCTGTCGAGAAATTGGCGGCTGATGTCCAGTTTCAAAAACAGTGTCAATGGTATTTCTCCGACGAAGCCAGCGCCGAGATAAAAGCCTGCAGACTGTTCCCAAAAAGATGCTCTTGCTTTTTTCATCATGATCCTGGCCGCCTATCTTCTGAAAGATATCTTACGCCCCCAAATTGCTGCCCGCAACCAAAACAGCCCGTAGGGTGCGTCTTGACGCACCGCTTTTCTTCACGTTGTTGATTATTGGCGATTTGGTGCGTTGAAACGCACCCTACAGAAAAATCGCACCATGCAGAGGTAGGGCATTACAATGTGCCCTACGTCACTGCGATGGTGTCGTTCAGCGCAGATCAATGCCTCTGGTCTCAGGCGTCCACCGAGCTTTCAGCTGTTTGATCCGCTTGCTTTGCTGCTGCAATAATCCAGTCCCTGAACACCTGCACCTCAGCGCGTGGTGTAGTGGATTCAACGATGAGCCAGTAGGCATAGTCGCTGTTGCCCAGGCGCGGGTCTTCTAGGGCGACCAGGCGGCCATCTTTGAGCATGGGTTGCAGCAGCGCGGCGCGGCCCAGGGCGATGCCGTGGCCTTCAAGCGCGGCGTGGATGACCTGGTCGTACTGGTTCAGGTGCAGATAGGCCTTGGGTTTGGCGTCGGGTTTGATGCTGAGCAGGCCGGTGGCGCTCAGCCAGTCTGACCAGCGCAGCCAGGGCAGGGCGCGTTCATCAAGTTCTAGCAAGACTTCTTTGAGCAAACCTTCGGGGTTGCCAAAGGCACGGGCGGCGATGGCGGGGCAGGCTACCGGCATGATTTTTTCACCAAACAGCCTGATCGCCTGTGCTGGCACATCCGCCGCACGGGCATAGCGTATGGCCATATCCAGGCCTTCTTTTTTGAGGTCCAGCATGCGGTTGTCGGCAGATACCCGCACATCGATATTCGGATGCGCTGCCTGAAAAGCCCCGAGCATGGGCAAAATCCACAAGCCAGTCACGCTGACTGCCGATGTCATGGTGACCGGGCGCGACTGCAACTGTTGCCGCTGCGAAGCTGAAAATTCAGCGAGTTGATCGAGCCACGGCGAGGCCAGTTTTAGCAGTTGTTCACCCGCCGGGGTCAGGGCGATGGCGCGGTGTTTGCGTATCAGCAGTTTGCTGCCCAGATGTTCTTCCAGGCTTTGTATCTGACGGCTAACGGCAGATTGCGTCAGGCACAGGTCTTCTGCTGCCACGGTGATGCTCATGCGCCGGGCGACGGCGACAAAACCACGGATGGCGTCCAGCGGCGGCAGGTGTAGTAGCGGGTTACTCATGAATTTAGTTCATGCAACACATGTGTAAATTGCGTTTGTAGTTGCTAAGCTTGTCTATAAAATGGGGAGCAGGACTATACTCACAGGCATTCTATCGCAGGAAGCTAAAACTTGTTGCCCGGTTGCCCGTAACTTCACTTGAATTGCTTACCATGACCTCTATCACCATGCCCAGGCTATTCAGTCATTTCCCTGCGCAACGCCCTGTCCTGACTGCTCTGGCATTGTCACTGGGCGCAGCCATCGCACTGGGCCTGTCACGCTTTTCTTACGGCCTGCTGCTGCCACCCATGCGCGCCGACCTCGGCTGGTCTTATCTGCTGGCAGGGGTGATGAATACCGGTAACGCGCTCGGCTATTTTTTAGGTGCACTGATCACGCCCCTGCTCATGCGGCGCTATCGTGCGCATAGCCTGTTGACTGGCGGCGCGGTGCTGACGGGCATATTCATGCTGGTGTCCGGCATGGTCACCGCCACCGGGTTTTTGCTGCTGCAACGCATACTCGCGGGCATATCGAGCGCACTGATTTTTATCGCGGGTGGGGTATTGATCTCGCGCCTGGGTGGCTTGCATGCGGCGCGGGCGGGTCTGTTGATAGGCCTGTATTACGGCGGCACTGGTTTTGGCATCACCCTGTCTGCCTTGCTGGTACCTGCCACCCTGGCGGCGGCCCAGGCGCAGCATGTCGAACATGCCTGGCAATGGCCGTGGCTGGCGATGGGCGCTGCCTGCCTGCTGGCAACCATCGTCATGAGCTTGCCAGTCCGGGCGATACAGGATTTGCCCGGGCAGGCGGGTGCCAAAAGCGCATTCAGCATCAAGGCATTTGGCTTTGGTCTCGCAGGCTATTTCATGTTCGGTGCAGGCTATATCGGTTACATGACCTTCGTTGTTGCGCTGCTCAAAGAGCAGGGCATGCCCGCGCCTGCGATTACTGCCTTTTACTCCCTGCTGGGGCTGGCCGTGCTGGCCTCGTCACGTATCTGGGCAGGCATGCTTGACCGCTACAAGGGCGGCCAGTCACTCGCGATATTGACTGCGCTGGCGGGTGTCGCGGCATTGCTACCCGCACTGAGCAGCAATGTCTTTGCCGTGTTTGCATCCGGCATCTTGTTTGGTGCTGTGTTCTTGTCCGCCGTCGCATCCACCACTGCACTGGTACGGCACAATGCCAGGCCAGAAGCCTGGTCAGCAGGCATCAGCGCCTTTACCACCGTATTTGCGCTGGGCCAGATCGTTGGTCCCAGCATCGTAGGCTGGATCGCCGACGGCACTGGCGGTCTCGAGCGTGGCCTGATATTCTCCGGCCTGACGTTGCTGGTGGGTGGCATACTGGCGTGGCAGCAAAAGCCTGTGGAGGGTAGAGGTGCCTGATCATGGATATGGCGGTGATGCCAGCCTGGGGATAAGCGTAGGGCGTAAGGCAATGTGCTATGTAACGGACCTGAGCAGGCAAGCTTGCGTGTTTAAAGTTGCGTCTTCAAACCCGTCATGCCGGACTAGATCCGGCATCCAGTGACTTTGGTCGCATACAGTGATGGTGTTTTAATGCCGATATAAAGTTACTTTTTGCGGTTTCGCTTGAACGGGAAGCACGGCTTGAAGACGCTGGATGCCAGATCAAGTCCCACTGCTGTCCGGAATAATTATCTTGACTCATTCGGAGAGTCAAGTACGAACAGCGTCCCGGCGATTTTTCTACGTCGAAGACTTAATTCTGCAATTGAATAATTTTTGTCAGCGATCATGCTTGAAACTCCTTCCCCTTCAAGGGGAAGGTTGGGATGGGGATGGGTTTCTGTAGCAAAATCATGTACAGTCAATCGACCGAAACCCATCCCCATCCTAAGCCGTCCACTGCGCCGCTTGCAAGCGGCTTAGATTCTGTCGGCACAAAGCATGCTTTGTGAAACCCCGACGACATCCCCTTGAAAGGGAGGGAATTTACTCGTTATTGTTTGTCAAGGACATTATTCCAGACAGCAGTGAGATCAAGTCTGGCATGACGACATTGGAGCTGGTGGTCGCCCTGCGATTGTATTTTTTGCGAGCAGCGCTAGCAATCTATCGGCGAAGGGCGGATATTTTCAGCGCATCACCATGCGTTGATATAGCTACAGCCATGAACTGAAGAGAAAATAGGCGCTCGATTTGATTGGGACGCGACCTATATCAGATTTTCAATTGGTAACGAGTGAATCAGTGGAGAAGATTGGAGATAGGGCATACAATAACTGCATCTATTTTTCTGAAGCAATGCCAGCATGGATGAACTCGACAGAATATCTGCATTTCCAGACGAACTGACACAGCATCAACTTGAACATGAGTTTGCATGCATCATAGAAAGAATCAAGTCAGCACCAGAAAATCAAGACTGCGACATACTGATGTCTGCAGTGTTTGAATTGGCAGAAAGACAGTGGAATAGTTACTCACTATTGTCCGACACATTCAGGCATCAGCTTGATATGCTGGTATTGAAAATATGGTCGAAAGATTCACTGGACTCTACCGAAGCATTAATGAGCATCATTGCGAGGCTTGGTTTAACAAATGCTTTTTCAAAAGTGATTTTGACAAATCCGCAAGAATTGAAGGATGAGATAAAGACAGAAATAGCATCTGCTATTGTGGAGTTTGGGGATACTGTTGATGATCCTTACTTTGGGATACGGCACATTCGCAAGACATAACTTTGGGTTTAAGGTGCGTGACTTAGCTTGAGCATAAAGCACGGCTCAAAGACCCTGGATGCCAGATTAACTCTGGCATGACGACATTGGGGGCTCTACGATTGTGCCTTGGCGAAGGGGGACATTCTCGGTAGGGTGCGTCTTGACGCACCATCTCCACGTACCAATGCGGTGCGTTGAAACGCACCCTACAAAAAAGGGATGACACACTCACGCGCGCCATCCCTGCAAGCACTACCAATTTTGCCAGATCAACTATTCGCCACCCTCGCCAGCACTGGCTCATGTTCCTCGTAAGCCTCGTTCGCCGGCACACCACTGGCAACAGGCTCCTTGCCTTCTTCCCATTTCGCCACCACCGAGGTGGCAATGCTGTTGCCCAATACATTCGTGGCAGTGCGCCCCATGTCGAGGAACTGATCTACGCCCATGATCAACAAGAGGCCAGCCTCAGGCAGGTTGAACATGGGCAGCACTGCGGCCACTACCACGAGTGATGCGCGGGAGACCCCTGCCATGCCTTTGCTCGATACCATCAGCACCAGCAGGATCGTGATCTGCTGCGACAGGCTCATCTCTATGCCATAGGCCTGGGCGATGAACATCACGGCAAACGCCTGATACACCATGGAGCCATCAAGATTGAATGAATAACCCAGTGGCAGTACAAAGCCGGTGATCTTGCTGCTGACGCCGAATTTTTCCAGCTGCTCTATGGTCTTGGGATAAGACGCTTCACTGCTGGCGGTAGAAAAGGCAATGATCATCGGTTCCTTGATCAGGCCTATCAGGCGGAATACCTCACGACCAAGGAACATAAAACCTACCGCAATCAAAATCACCCAAAGCAAGGCCAGTGCCAGGAAGAAGCTGCCGAGGAACTTGCCATACGTGAGCACTACTTCCAGCCCTTGCACGGTAATCGCCGCAGCCACGGCAGCAAATACGCCTATCGGTGCAAAGCGCATCACATAATCAGTGATCTTCAGCATGGTGTTCGCGGTTTCTTCTATTGCACTGACCAAGACACGCGGGCCATTGCCTTTCAGTGAAGACAGGGCAAAGCCAAAGAAGATGGAGAACACCAGGATTTGCAAAATCTCATTATTGCCCATCGCCTCAAAAAAACTGCGCGGGAATACGTGAGTCAAAAAATCCTTGAGGTTCAGCGAGCCAGTCGCCAGCTTGGTGGTGGCATTCACATCTGGCAAGGTCAGCGCCAGCGAGCGGCCAGGTTCAAACAGGTTAGAGAACAGCAAGCCTATCGCCAGCGAAATCAAGGATGCGGTAATGAACCAGCTCATCGCCTTCAAACCTACCCGGCCTATCGAGCCCGGCTCGCTATGCGCCATGCCCGCCACCAAAGTGGTGAACACCAGCGGCGCGATGATCATCTTGATCAGGCGTAAAAAAATGTCGGTAACGATGCTGAAGTAACCGGCAATGGTCTTGGCCTGTGTGGCATCTGCCGCATAGCGGTGGCAGATATAGCCTGTGATCAGCCCCAGCACCATGCCGGTGATGATCCATGTGGTCAGTCTGTTTTTTTTCATGTGTGTCTCCTCAGGTTTGTTTGTTCAAATTTTTTGTGGGATGCAGTCGCGCCTTATTTTGCAGTCATGGTCTCGCCTTTTTCCACCTGTCTCGGCATCGTCAGCCTTTGCGGTTGCAAGATTTCTTTCAACTGCGTTTCAGTCAGCAGTTTCTTTTCCAGCACCAGGCTATATACGCTCTTGCCGCTCAGCAGGGCTTGTTGTGCCACTTCGGTGGCGGCGCTATAACCGATATAAGGGTTCAGGGCAGTGACGATGCCTATGGAGTTTTCGACGATTTCGCGCAGGCGTTCATGGTTGGCGGTGATGCCATCGACACAGCGTTCTGCCAGCACCATGCAGCCATTGGACAGGTGCGACACACTCTTGAACAGGCTGTGGGCGATAATCGGTTCAAAGGCATTCAACTGCAATTGCCCAGCTTCTGCCGCAAAGCTGATGGTCACATCATTGCCTATGACCTCAAAGGCAATCTGGTTAACCACTTCAGGTATCACAGGATTGACCTTGCCCGGCATGATGCTGGAACCAGCCTGCACCGCAGGCAGATTGATTTCGCCAAAACCCGCACGCGGGCCGCTGGACAAGAGCCGCAAGTCATTGCACATCTTTGACAGCTTGACGGCTACCCGTTTCAACACGCCCGACAACTGCACAAAAGAACCCACATCCTGCGTTGCCTCAATGAGGTTGGGTGAAGTGCTGACTGGTATGCCAGTGATGTCCTGCAAAGCCTGACAGGCCAGGCGCGCATAATCAGGGTGGGTATTGATGCCCGTGCCTATCGCCGTCGCGCCGAGGTTGATCTCGCACATCAGCTTGGCCGCTTCGCGCAGGCGTTCCTGGTCTTCGTCTATCATGACCGCATAAGTGCTGAACTCCTGGCCCAGCGTCATCGGTACCGCATCCTGCAATTGCGTGCGGCCCATCTTCAGCACATCCTTGAATTCCAGCGCCTTGTTATGGAAGGATGTCTTCAACACCTCCATCGCACTCACGAGACGCAAGATGCCCTGGTAAGCCGCGATCCGCAAGGCTGTGGGATAGACATCATTGGTGCTCTGGCTCAGGTTGACCTGCTCATTCGGGTGCAAGATCTTGTAGCTGCCGCGTGCATAGCCCAGTTCCTCAAGCGCGATATTGGTGATGACTTCATTCGCATTCATATTGGTAGAAGTACCCGCACCACCCTGTATCACATCGACCACAAAATGCGCATGAAAACCACCCTGGCGAATTTTTTCACAGGCGCTGATGATGGCCGTTGCATGCGCATCACTGACCAAGCCAAGGCCACGATTAGCGACTACCGCCGCCTGCTTCACACTCGCCAGCGCCGCCACCAGCTCAGGGTAACTGGAGATGGGCGTGCCCGTAATCGGGAAGTTTTCAATCGCGCGCAGCGTGTGCACGCCATAATAAGCATCTGCCGGTACGGCACGGTCGCCGAGCAAGTCGTGCTCTATCCTGGTCGCTGGTATGGACAAAATAAACTCCTGGTGGTTGGGTGGGTTTGGTTTGCGTGTATTGCGCCCGGCCATGAAAGACGGATGAATACACTTCGCAACGCAGTGTAGATAATTAAAACGGCCTACTTATTCTGATTACGCATACTTTGATGCGGTGGCAGCATGTGTGGGGAAATGGCAGGGTTTGCTGCAGGGGGATGGCGGCGGTGGAAAATAATTTTCAGGTGTAAGGTAGTACGGTTTTCACGCCGCAAGAGCAGGGCACCGTGCGTACCATTTATACCCTGAAATGCGGGCAGGCCCGAAGAGGCTGATTGTCTCTGGTAGCCAGGCACCCGGCTCGTTGAAGCGCTGCGGATGCCTGCATCACTACCTTATGACGAATGGGAATCTACGGCAAATCTCAATGCACGTAGTTATACAACTGTGTCATTGAAACTTTCACGTTTTCCAGTGACCCTACAATGACATAAGACCTGAAGTGATAGGTGCCAGATGGATTGTAGATGCGAAATACATTATTCCATTTCACCGTATCTGGAAATCTGAAGCGACCATAGCCCAGGCCTGCGAATGTGGCTTGTGGCGCTTCTGGCGAATAAATACCCATTGCCCATCCACCGTCTGGCGTAGAAAAAATGATAGGCAGGTTTTGCTCACCAGGTCCATCGCTCAGAGGGGCTTCCATGACGGCATTGTTCCTGACATCGAATGTATAGAACCTGGAAAACTCTGGCGGCATATAACCTGTCAGGGCCTCAAATACGCCGAAAGAATGTGTTTCATTACTCGGGATGGTAAATTGAGTCAGATACTCAATCACATGCGGCATGTTGGGCAGACCAATGATGATCCGCTTGTTGAGAATATGATTGGAAACCTGGTTCCCTCCTACCGGGTACCAGAATGCCATCCTGGTCTGTGTCGCCAGCACATTGCTGGTTGCCCATTCTCCTTGCAGGATACTGCTGCTCGCGCTTGGATTGATGCCGTTATACGGCACCGCTGCACCGGCTTCAGTCGGGTTGAAACTTTCCCCTAAATTATCAAATGATGAGGCGGATTGTAATTGCCGTCCATGATCATAGTCGTTGATGAATTCCTTACCTCTCCATGTCAGTGAACAGACGGCACCGGCATCGTAAGAACAAGTCCTGATCGTGATAGGCCAGGGGCCCGCCATTGCCGAGATGGTTTGATCTGCATTTGCCTGGGGCAGCAAAAACAGGTTGGCACAAAGTGCCAGCAGAGCCGGGGCAAAGTAGCGCTTGCGGTCTTTTTTCTTGAACTTCGCTTCAGAACCCGTGTTGAGTTGATGTGCTGTTGAAGTCATTGCATTTCCTTTTCGAGTGATAAATTGGCATGATTGACAAAATAAGACTTTCCAGATTGCAATAAAAATATAACATTAGCATCAAATATATTAATAAAAATTTAACTTAGTTACACTTATTACATTGTTTGGAATAAGGTGCGTTAAAGTGGATGAAGATTGACCCTAATCGTCACGTACTGGCTTGCGCCTTGCGATTGCTCCCGGAACTGTGCCGACGGGGACGCAGGTGTGTAACTACCGCCCCCTTATTCGCAGGTAGCCTCCAGTAAAAAGTGGACGGGTTTATAATGTCTGCAATGCCATGCAAGATGAGCGCGAGTGCAGAAAAAATGACAGAGAAAGCAGACTAACATGCCATATGGATTTACCTTATTTATAGTGGGTGTGATTTGCGGATGGATAACTGAGTTGCGGGCACGACGTTACCAGCCGGATATCATGCATGCTTCCGTGCAGTACGCAGACCGACTGTATCGCCATGGCACTTTCGAATATCTTTTCTGGAGAAGCTCAATCAGGAAATTAACTTTGGTTTTTGAGCGCGAACCAGAGGAGGTGAAAGAGCATGTCTCATCAATGAGAAAAACCGAATTGATGAGCTGGGCATTGGTGATTGTGGGGGCTGCCCTTATGATGTGGGGAGGGCGCTAAGGTGAATTGAATTGCATGCCGCTCAGTTTCAAGATGTACTGTATGCGTTCACGGTCAAATGCAACCCAGGATTTTTGTCCCTGTATCAAGACGCCGTAAAAAGATGCATCAAGCTTGAGTGCCATTTGTAATAATTCCAGCCACTCCATCTCTACATAGCCATTGGCCAGGTTGGGCATGTCTTTGCGCGTGTACCCAGGGACAGCAAGCTGGTTATTGGGTAGGGTGACGTACCGCAAGAGAACTCTATCCGCCGCTGTGGTTACGTATTTTTCTCCGGGGGTAGCTGCCTTTGGCAAGCTGGCAGGATCGGCAGGAACAAACACGCTGCGTTTTTCCATCAATTGGTACAGAAGATGAAAGCCTTCATCCGTCTGGTACTCAGCTACATCATAGATGACCTGTTCAAGATCATGTTTTAGGGGTATTTTTTTCTTCTTGAAAAATGAAAACATGGATAAATTGACCGTGGCGAATAGATGATAAACGATGATAGGTGATAGTACGTAGATATGAATAGCGCAGCGTAATCGTACGCATGATGTGCACCAAAATAATCATAGACTCAAAAAATCTGATCTTCGCAAAATATTGCTCTCGACGGTGAATCGTTCTGGGCTAAAAATATTGGGTAACTGCCGTGGTGACTTTCAATCTCATCAAGTGGTTACGGCGCGCATGGGTACGATTACGCTGCGCTTGTATGGTTATAAGTGACGATTTCTGGGAAACTAGAAAGCGTCGGGGTGGAGGGACAACGCTGCGCATCTGCAGTTTTCGCTGACAGACCCGATTAGAACTCTCCCACCCCACCTCTTCAACGTCGATGAGGAATCCAGCGGTCAATAGGCCTGCCAACCAATACCGCCGATATGTGCAAGCTAACGTGAAGAAGTGGCCACCCCAACATTCTCACTTTAACGATAAGGAGGCAATCATGCAATCCCCGTTATGCATAGGTGTTGATGTGGCGAAATCTGAGGTCGTTATCGCCTGCTCTGAAAGCAGTTTCCCAGTGCGTGCTGTTCCTAATGAATTAGCTGCTTTAAAGAAATTCCTGAAACAACTGCCACCTGGCTCGTCTATTGCGATGGAAGCAACTGGCACCTATCACCAGATGCTGGCCGACCTGGCTTTCCAGATGGGCCTGCATGTTTATGTGCTCAATCCTAAAGATACCCGTCATTATGCGAAAGGGGTTGGGGCGCGAGCCAAGACTGACAACGTCGATGCCATGCTCATTGCACGTTATCTGGCCCATGAAATCAAGGAACTGCGTCGCTATGAACCAGCTACGCCGGAGCAACGCACGATGGATGAACTGCTTAAACGCCGGGCTAAAATTGTTTCTCTAAAGACGGCTTTGCGTCTGACCTGTGATGGAGCACCATCACTGAAAGTGAAGTCAGCCAGGCTTTTAGACAGCTTCACAGAATTACTCAAGCAAATCGATCAGGACATTGCCAGATTGAATAAGGATATTCCCAAGCGTGATGAACAAGTCTGCCGCTTGCAATCCATTGCAGGAGTCGGACTATTAACGAGTTCCTGGCTGGCCAATCTGTTTGACCGCGTTCGCTTCACAAACAGTGATGCTGTCGTTGCATTTGTCGGTATGGACCCACGTCCGTGTGACTCTGGCCAAAAGCGTGGACGCAGGAGGTTGTCCAAGCGAGGCCCTGCTGAAGGGCGCCGCTTGCTATTTAACGCTGGTATGGCGGCAGCAAAATCAAAGGTATGGGCACCTGTGTACCAACATTACCGTCAGCTTGGCTGGCCATCAACGGCCACCATTATGATCATCGCACGTAAAATACTGCGGATTGCTTTTAGCTTGATCAAGAACGGCGTTGATTTTAATTCTGATCTCATCTCGATAAAAACTTGACGGGAACCATAGAATCTAATCGCACCTACAAGAACATGGTCCGCAATACCTGTCACTCCTCCTGACGCCCACCCAAAGCCCCCCACAACTTCAACAACACCGGATTCTTGTTATCCACCGCCCGGTACAGGCGTATGTCCATTTCCATAGCCCATTGCTCTCCACCTGCACGCACGAGTTTGCCTTCGGCGAGTTCGTTGATGACGCTGCTGTGGGGTAGCCAGGCCAGGCCGTGGCCTTCGAGGGCCATGCGTTTTAATAGTTCGGCCATGTCGCTCTCGTAGGCATTCACAAAATAGCAGGGTTGGTCTGAGCGGGCCAGGACGCGTTCTACCACGCGGCCAAAGAAGGATGCCTTGATGTTGTTGAGGCGGGGGATGGGTTTGGCCTTGCTGCCGGGCAGGCTGTACAGGGCCGTGCCCTTGCGGCTGGGTACGGATACTGGCAAGACAATCTCGGTGCCCAGGCTCACATATTCATAACGCAGCGCATCAAGCTCCACTGGCAGGTCGGCATGGTAGTAGGACAATAGCAAATCACAATTACCTTCGACGAGGGAGAGTACAGAATCATGCACATTGGCTGGCAGGATGCTGGCGTGGATTTCACCGACCTGTGAGCGCACACTCTTGAGCCACATGGGGAAGAAGTTCAGCGACAGCGTGTGGCCAGCAGAGATGCGCAGCAGGTTTTCATCCGGCCCGCGCACACGCAGTTGTGCCCGCGTATCGTTCAAGAGGCGCATGGCTTCTTCTGCCGAGGCGCTGAATATCTTGCCAGCAGGCGTCAGCACCAGCGGGTAGGTGCTGCGATCTACCAGGTCGGCACCTACCCAGGCTTCCAGACTGCGGATGCGGCGGCTCAGGGCGGACTGGGTCACATGCCTGTCGTCTGCCGCACGAGAGAAATTGCGTGTCTGCGCCAGGCTCAAAAAATCTTCCAGCCATTTGATGTCCATGTATCATCCTCAATGCGTCCCCAATGTGTGCCCAATGCGTCCCCAGCACCTTGATGACTGCCATTGTAGCTCCGCGCGCGGTGCAAAAAACCATCTATGTAGTATCGGCATAGAACTAGACCGATTTTGCATAAACATTTTCTGGCTATCCGGTATCTTTATTGGTACACCCAAAAAAGAAAATCGACCTGCCATGAACATGACCATCAAACCAGAAGCACACAAAACCCGGCTCGGCATTATCGGCGGCCTGGGCACGCTGGCAGGGGTGGATGTGTATTTCAAGCTCGCCCGTGCACTGGCGCGTGACAGTATTTCTGAACGCTATGAACTGTTCTTTGAACAACACCCGTTTGAAGGCAATGAAAATTCAGGCGGTGAAAACCCCAACCTGAATGCGCGCAAACTATACATTTTCGACATGATCAGGCGCTTTGAAAAAAGCCGGGTAGAGCGCGTGCTGCTGCCTTGTTTTATCAGTCATACTTTCATCCGGGAGTTGCAAAGCGAGCTCTCGACACCCATCGTCAATATCATGGATGCCTTGCTGGCCCACTTGCAGCAAGAGTTCTCCACCGGTTGCAAGGTAGGCGTACTGGCATCGACCTATGTCAAAAACAAGAAACTGTTTGACCAATACTTTGCCGGTTCAGGCATTGCGGTCGTGTATCCTGACGATGCCGTGCAGGACGGTTGCGTCATGGCTGCCATCTATGGCGAGCAGGGCATCAAGGCAGGCAATCTGCAGGGCGATGCTGTCAATCGCCTGCATGAGGCCTGCGTGCATTTGCTGGCACGCGGTGCCGACGTGATTATCTCGGGTGCTACTGATGTCGCCATCGTGGCAGACTTGCTGCGCAGCCGTGGCATACCCATCGTTGATACCAACCAGGTATATGTCGAATATGCGCTGCGCAATGAGCAGGCGCCGCAGCCGCGCAGCTTCAAGATAGGTGTGGTCGGTGGCGTGGGGCCAGCAGCCACGGTCGATTTCATGGACAAGATCATCCACAACACCCACGCCGCGCGTGACCAGGACCATATCAAGATCATGGTCGAACATAATCCCCAGATCCCCGACCGCACCGCCAACCTGATTGCCGATGGCGAAGACCCCACCATCGCCCTGTATTCTGCCTGCAAGCGCCTGGAAGAAAACGAGGCGGCGCTGATTGCCATCCCCTGCAACACCGCGCATGCCTACGTCAAGCGCATACAGGCGCATCTCTCCATCCCCATCGTCAACATGCTGGAAGAAACGGTCAGCTACATCCGTGCGCATTTCACTTCGCCTGCCAAAGTCGGCCTGCTGGCGACGTCCGGCACGATTACCAGCCGCGTTTATCATGATGCCGCCGTTGGGCAGGGTTTTGAGCTCATCACGCCAGATGCGGTACATCAGGACAAGGTCATGAACGCCATCTACGGCCCGCTGGGCATCAAGGCGGGCCATACCGGTGGTGTCGCCCGGCAGGATTTGCTCGATGCGCTGACACATCTGGTGGAGCAGGGGGCGGCGGTCGTCATTCTAGGTTGCACAGAGTTGCCGCTGGTCTTGCAGCAAGACCCGGCGTTTGTCATTGCTGGCAAGTCGGTGGCTTTGCTTGATCCCACCACCATTTTGGCGCAAGCCTGTGTCAAGCGGGCAGAGGCAGCGCAACTTCACTAAAGCCGCAAGTATTTATTTGAAGTAAATTTGAGGAAGGTATCTCATGGTCAAGCTCGTCTTTCAGTTTGTAATGCTGCAATTTGTTATCCTGCTGCTGTTGCCATTCTCTGCTATGGCTACCGATACCTTCGCCAATATCCGTGAACGCAAGACCATCATCATTGCGCACCGTGAATCGTCGATTCCGTTTTCTTATCTCGATGCGCAACAGCGCCCGGTTGGTTATGCACTGGACATCTGCCTCAAAGTCGTCGATGCCATTAAACGAGAACTCAAGCTGCCCGCATTACAAGTCAAATACCTTGCCGTAACCCCGGCCAACCGCTTGCAGATGATAGCAGATGGCCAGGCTGATCTTGAATGTGGCTCCAGCACCAATACCGCAGAAAGGCGTAAGCAGGTTGATTTCAGCATCGCCTATTTTATCGCCGGTGCAAAGATGCTGGTGCGCAGTGATTCTGGCATACGCAACTGGGGTGACCTGCGCGGCAAGACCGTGGTCACCACCAGGGGCACGACCAATGCGCAAACTCTGGCAGACCGTGGCCAGGTGCGCTCATTGAATTTGAACCTGATCGAGAGCAAAGATCATGCAGAAGGTTTTGCCATGGTCGCACAGGGCAAGGCCGCTGCCTTTGCGATGGATGATGTGCTGCTCTACGGCCTGCGCGCTGCCGCTGCACATCCGGCAGATTTTCAGGTAGTCGGCGATTCGCTATCGACAGAACCCTACGCCATCATCTTCCGCAAAAACGATACCGCCTTCAAACACCTGCTGAATCAGGAACTCAGCCGCCTCATGCTCGATGGAGACATCTACCGCATGTACGACAAATGGTTCATGCAAGCCATCCCTCCACATAACATCAAACTGCAACTGCCGATGAGCCAGCTACTACGCTCGTCATTACGCTTCCCGCTGGAGGACGTGGCGGATGTGGCAGGCGCGGCGCAGTGGCGCAGTCCGTAAAATCACAGCAATAGTGGTAACAGGATAAGCGTAGGGCGCATTGCAATGCGCCGCATGGGGATGTTGCATGCCGTGCAGATATTCACCGGTATGCGGCACCTCATGCGTACGATTACGCTTGCGCTAATCGTACCTACACGCCAAACGTCAATTAATTTTGTAGGGTGTGCCGTGCGCACCGTCCTGAGCTAGTGGCAATTAGTGAGCAAGCCAAAACCCCGGTGCGCATGGCGCACCCTACTGGAGGGAAATACCTGCACCGCATGTGAGCAACCCATGCGGCGCATTGCAATGCGCCCTACGTGACGGCCATGCTTGACGCTACGGTTGCTGTATAGCGGAAGTGTGTTCTCAGACTAGCGTCCATCAAGAATTGTTCCATTCTTCACACCCACCACACACTCCCTTCACCTCGACATGACATGCTGTGTATTCAATGGCGGCGCGGGCTTGCATAAGGCTTGATCCCGTGGGCCATCATCTTTGCTGAATTCAGGTATGACATTTCTCATGAGCTTTTTATTTTCTGTATTCTTGCCCTTCTACGCTTTACCCTTCTGCATCATGGCATTCATGCCCAGCCGCCGTGCACTGTCCATTGCAGGCTTTGTTCTTGGCTTACCCATTATCGCATTCACCATCTTCGCATTCAGGGAGGTGAGTAACCCGGACAATAATGCTTCGTCATTTGGGACCGCCATCCTTATGTGCAGTGTCGCTTTGGTGAGCACGGCTTTGGTTGCGGGCGCTATTACCCGCCTTATCCTGCTACGCAGGCAAACTGTGGTAGCCAGCCCGCGGGTGCGGGCGGGGATCATGCTGGGGGGCTTTTTGTGCCTGCCTGTATTGCTTGCCGTACTGGTGATTTAATGCGCTGCTTTGATTGGCCTGATCGCTCCTGCAAAGCCATCAAGCCGCCCGCACAGCACCACCACTCTGCCTGGTCCTGAACACCGACACCGCATTCATCAATTCACCCGACTGGTCATTGAGGCTGGATGCGGCGGCTGCCATTTGTTCTACCAGGGCGGCGTTTTGCTGGGTGGTCTGGTCCATCAGGGTGACGGCCTGGCCGACCTGGCCTACACCGGTGGATTGCTCTGCACTTGATGCGCTGATCTGGGCGACGATTTCGCTGACCTTGCGGATGGAGCTGACTACTTCGGCCATGGTGCTGCCTGCCAGATCGACTTGCTGCGTGCCTTTGCCTACGGCTTCTACGCTGCTGCCTATCAATGCCTTGATCTCTTTGGCGGCCTCGGCACTGCGGCCTGCCAGTGAGCGCACTTCGCTGGCGACGACGGCAAAACCACGCCCTTGTTCACCAGCGCGGGCGGCTTCTACTGCGGCATTCAGGGCCAGGATATTGGTCTGGAAAGCGATGCCATCAATAACGCCGATGATGTCCTGGATTTTTTGTGAAGATTCATTAATGCCGCGCATGGTGCCCACGACTTGCTCGACCACGTCGCCACCACGGCTGGCGACTTCAGACGCCTGGGCGGCGAGCTGGTTGGCCATTTTGGCGCTGTCGGCATTGTGATTGACGGTGGAATTGAGTTCATCCATCGCCGCCGCCGTTTCTTCCAGCGAGCTGGCCTGGCTCTCGGTGCGGTTGCTCAGGTCCATGCTGCCAGAGGCAATTTCATTGGTGGCCTGGGCTATGCCGCTGGCCGAGCCGCGCACGCCATTGACGAGCGATTCAAGCGAGGTCTGCATCTCTTGCAGCACACCCATGAGGCTGTCTTCACCGGCATTATTGTCTATGTTTTGCGCGAGGTTGCCCCTGGCGATATTCGACAGCGCATTCCTGGCCTGAGACGGGTCACCACCGAGTTCTTTGTGCAGGGTTTTTTGGCAAAAGAAATTCAAAAACACAGCGACCAGGCCCGCCAGCACAGCGAGGCATAGCGAGAGCGTGATGGTGAAACTGACCTTGCTGTTGACATTCGCATGTTCCTGCGCCGAGCGCTTGCCCGCTTCATCGCGCTGCTTTAATAACTCAGCACGCAGGTTGCGCCAGGCCGGGGTTTCTTCGGCATTCAAGACTGGCGCAGCATCGCCTTTTTCTTTGAGGATGGCGACGATTTTTTCCTGCGCCTGGGCATGGGCGGCGCGCAACTTGGGCAGCTCTGCCAGGCTTTGCGTGGTGTTATTGCTGGCTGATATTTTCTTGGCCTCTTCATAGGCTTTTTCATAGGCAGTTTGTGCCGCCAAAAAATTATCCACACCTTTTTTGTTCGACGGGTCCAGTACGACATTGCGCAAAGCCTGGCCCATCTGCAAACCCTGGGCATACATCTCAGAAATACTGCGCTCCAGCGCCTGTTCAGTTGAAATATAGTTATCAAACTGGCTACGGGTCGCCATCAGCGAGGTGATGGCAGTGGCCAGGCCTATGGCAAACAGGACGGCCGGGATGGCAGAGCAGAGGACGATCTTGGCTGAGAATTTCATGCTGACTCCATTATCTTGCCCGTTTGTGGCAGGCAAGTTTTAAGTGTGTATGGTATTACAGGGAATGTGCGTGCACAAGGAACGGCACACGTTTGCTGAGTGTAACTGATGAATGTGACAAGAGGTGTTGCGGAGATGTGAAATATTTTTCCAAGGAAATAGTAAATAGCAGGTCATGATTGACTCTGGACCCACGTTGCCCGTGTTGGGCATTTGGTACAATGAAACTTCTCCAGACAAGGATTTTTTGCGAAAGACCAGGCATGCGCTCAGACGACTATACCGCCCATCATATTTGCCAGGCAATGGGTATGCCAGGTTTTGCTGTGGACCCTGTCCTGCAATCCGCTGGAGAGGCATTGCGCTTATTACTGAAGCCCTCTTTTGATCCAGAAATCTGCATCACCATCATCAGTGATGGGCAGCGTGTTGAGGCAAGGGTAGTTGCTGCGCGATGGATGATATGGCACCTGTTTGAAATGGCTCCCATGATGACGTATAGGGATCAGTGTGAGTTACCCATGGCGTGTTTTCAGGAATGGGTAAAAAGTGCCATTGTCTCTGGCAAGAGTGCCGGCACCTCAGGCATAGCTATAGACGGGATGTCAGTCGAATCCATCCTGATGAAAAATGGAGAGCTTGTCGCGCAAACGGGGCGCGCTTTTGAAGAACCCTATTTTTCGCGTAAGCTCACTGGTCAGATCATTCAAACAGTGTGGGCGGTCTTGCAAGATGTGAACTGTAAAAATGCATTGGCCCTGGCAGCAGGGTATGAGCAAGTCAGCTTGCCCAGCTTGTCTGCTCCAGCACCCAAAATGCCGATTCAAACAGCCATCATTGGGACAGAAGAAGACAGAATAGAATTGCTAAAGGCGATGAAAAGGCAATTTGGTTGATGGGCAATACCTATGCATGAAAGATAGGGGCGCGCAAAATTTAATGACAGCTTTCAGCCTATATCGAATACAGCAACCCCTTCTTGCCCTTCTGCCACACGGGCAACGACACGACCATCCGGCGCGACAATGCAGGTGCAACCGTGGCTGATCTTGCCCTCATGCTCACCGACCACATCGGCCGACACCAACCAGCAGCCAGTCTCCATGGCACGCTGGCGCAGGTTGTCGATACTCTTGCTGCGCCACTTTTCTGCGGTGGCGGGGGCCAGCATATTGTTCAGTGGGTAGCATAGCAGGCGTGCACCCTGTTGGCGGAGCTCTGCCGCGCAAGCCGGGTAATTGGCGTCGTTGCAGATATTGATGCCGTAAGACCAGCCTGATCTGGCGAATACGGGCGAGGCAGAACCAGCCATTATGCCGCGCTCATTGGGGTGACGCTTTGCATATACACCCATGAGCTGGCCTTGCCTTAACACGGCGGCAGAATTGTAGATGCCTGCCACTCGCTGCTCAAAAAATCCCAGGATTAAATCGGTGTTGAAGGCGGATAATTGTTGTAGTGCTTGTTTGAAAACCGGGCTGTCGATGGCGATGGCACGTCGTGCAATCGTCTGCGCATCGGACGAATAACCCAGCAGATAACATTCAGGGAAGAGGGCGAGTTCAACGCCTTGTTCCTGGCACCATTGCAGATCGGTACGTAACTGAGCTAATGTTGCTTGCAGATCGTCAAACACAGGGTAGCGCTGGAAGGCGGCGATGCGTAGTTTGTTGGTGGTCATTGTTGTATGTTGTGCATAGCCATCACATTTTAATTTTATGTTGAAGTGAGTAAGGCCAGTATTTCTTCTTCAGTTGAGACTTGGGTTTCAATGACATGTTGTCCTTCGCCATTCGTGAGCGCAATCCATCCTTGATCGTTGCGGGATACTTGAAAAGACATGGCATATATTGTTATCCCAGCATGAACGGACATAGTGTGTCCTCCAATAATTTGCGGTGGTGGCCCTGGAATTATGCGTCCTGTCATGCCATGAGCCAGGATGATGTCGAGTAAATGCTGAAGCTCGTTCACATTGTTCCATTTCTTAAATTTTTTGAAGTGTTTTAGCTCGTAACTGCGGGTTACTCTTTACGGCTATGCTCTCACTTGGGCGCATCTTCACTGACCCGCATTCAACATCGTTACCGTCGCATCATCCGCCTTCTTCACTGTCATGCCACCTGACTTGCCCGCTTCATGCATGCGCAATTCCTGCATCATCGCCTCTAGCCCACGTGTTGAGCAAGTCTGCATCAGGCTTTGGTCGTCATAGAGATGGTAGCTTTCAACCAGCCGGTAAAAACCATCCGTCATCATGAACAGGCGCTCATCGGCTGCAAGGCTGAATCTGTATTCACGCGCCGCAAATCGGCCTTGCGGGTGCAGGCAAAGTATCGATGGCTGCGGGCTGTTGTTCTGTGCCACGCGGCGCTCGCGCAGCATTGGCAGGAGCCTGGCCCAGCGTGCCTGTTCATCAAGACCTTGCTGTTTTAATTCTTCTACCGCCGTCTTGAGTATGCCTTCCTGTGGATTGTCATACGGGTCAAGATCAATGACCTTGGCCTGTGCATCCAGTAAAAAACTCTTGCAATCCCCCAGTGCATACAGGCTGCACTCTTCACCATTCGCTGGCATGCGCAGCCAGCTCAGGGCGGCAATCGGCCAGGCATAGGCGGGCATGGCGGCAGTTTGCAACAGGCTGCTGTGCTGTGTGCGCAAGGTTTGCAGGGCATGTACGATGCAGTCTGCCTGGGTGTGTGCCGGGGTGGCGGTTTGTTGCAGCGCCAGCGCAAATTGCTGCACAAACCAGGCCGGGTCACCTAGCTCGGCATCAAGATAATGCTGGTCCGATACCGAGCTGGCACCGTCAAACATTAGCACATCAAGGGTGCCGTCAGCGTGTGTGAAGTGGCAGGCCAGGTCTTCGTTTGGTTTGATGCCAGCGGCGGTGGAGAGGATGTTGATCTGCATGTTTGTGGAGCCTGGTTTCTGCATGTTTATTGATGGCAGAATATAGCATTGGTATGACGGCGTTGGGGCTAATTTGATGATGGAGATCGCTGAACGCGTAGGAGCAGGAATGCGCCAGCCGCGCGTCATAAGAACACTCAATCAATCTCCATATGCTCTGGAAACCATAGAGGTTTTTTGGGAGGATTGATCCATATTCCCGCTTTCTCCAGCATGGCATTGGCCAGGGCGCGTAGATATATCCAGTCCTGATCTTGCTGCAATTGTGCGGCTGACCAGTTGTAGAAATGCAGCTTGCGATGTATACGCGTCAGAGTTTCTTCCATCTCATCTGCTTCTGCATGTGCCCAGTCATCAAAATGATGGCCATGACCTGTCTGGCATAATAAAAGCAGCATGCCGGTGAAATAGTTGGCACCGGCATTGCTGCTGTCTTCTTTGACAAACCAAGGCTCGCACGGCCCCACCGCGGCACGCTGGTCTTCCGGGGTTAATGCAAAGAATGACACCAACTGCCAGGCGAGCAGGTAAGGGGAGTCAGTCTCCCTTAGTTCGCGCAGATAGGTTTCATGGGGTTTGTTGATCATGGCAGTAGCAGTTTTTCATAAAGTGCCTATCTCCACAAGTTTACAGAGACCATCGACATTATAACCAGCACGGCAGCCTGTAACGACGCTGGATGCCAGATCAAGTCTGGCATGACGATGTTGGGGCTCATTGCTGGAGGTGGATGTTACCGTCCATGATGCAGCAAAATCAAAACGAATTGCGAGCAGATATTTCGTGTTTATATGCAGACCCTCAATCCCGTCATGCCGGACTTGATCCGGCATCCAGCGGCGTTCGTCGTACACATACATTGCGTGTTTAGCTGATGACATCAAGCTGCTTTTGCGGTTACGCTTGAGCAGGGCTACGGCATAAAACCCTGGATGCCAGATCAAGTCTGGCATGACGGCGTGGGGGCTGATGGTTGAATAGTGAGATTGCCGTGTACCAGAGAGTAAGCCAAAGGAGCTAACATTAACTCAGATTTCCTTTGTAAAACTCTGTGCTTTCTCTGTGTCTCTGTGTCTCTGTGTTGAGAGGTCTTCAGGGATTTTGCAAACCAGTCACGCCAGATCAAGTCTGGCATGACGACATCAGGGCCAGTGCCTGAACCTCCAGCCACAGGCAAACCACTTCACTTCTGCGGAATACTCTGCTCAAACTTGAAATAATCGTGCGGATCGTATTTGTGTTTGACGATCTTTAAACGATCCAGGTTAGGGCCATAATAAGCCCTTGCCCAATTTGCTTGCTCGCGGTTCGGGAAATTGACATAGGCTTGCGGCAGTACAAAAGGGCTCATGGCGGTAAAGTAATCGCGCAGCCATTGTTGCTGCTTCTGTACCACGTCCAGCTTGTCTATCGGCCCCCAGGCGGCTTCCATTTCAAAAATATAATTGGCATTGCGATGTGGGTAAGCCGTGGCGTTGACCGGCACTTCACGCACCTTGCCGCCAATGGCAAACAGGATGCCCATGTTTTCTGGCACGAGCGAACCACCGGGCCATTTCAGCATCCAGCGCAGCATCATTTCCATGCCTTCTGGCGACATTTTTTCTCCCACGTACGAAGACCGCAGGTCATACATGCCGTTGGGGTCGTCGGTGATCAGGTAATCGCGTGCCTGCCAGTAAGTCATTTCGCGAATGTCGGCCTTGGCAGGCGTGAGCATTTTCAATACCGGCTCCAAAGCCTTGAGTGCGGCTTCTTTGCCACCAAAGAACTGGCCCAGGGTCGTGACCTGCAAGTCTGCCATGGTGTAGTTGGTGCCAGCACGGCGCGGCACGATTTTGCTGCGTGTGGAAATCGTGGTGGGATTATTTTGCTGCAGGTCCTGCAAGGCAGAAAATAATTCCAGCTGCTGCTGGGCAGGCCAGAGGATATTGAAAATCGTGACGTTGTGTGACACATCCACCAGGTTAAAGGTGAACGAAGTATTCACCCCAAAATTGCCGCCACCGCCGCCGCGCAGACCCCAGAATAAATCCTGATAACTGCCCTTGTCTTCTGCCACCACCAGTTGCTGGTTGGGTAAAACAATTTCTGATGATTTCAGGCTATCGCAAGTCAGGCCAGCATGGGTGGCAGAAAAGCCCCAGCCACCACCCAGCACCAGGCCCGCCGCACCCACGGTCGGGCAACGGCCAGACGGCACAGCCAGGCTGCTGCCGCTAAAGAAGTTGGCCATATCCTGGTTACTGACACCAGCGGCGATGGTGCAGGTATTTTCTTTTTCATCGACCCGGATGCCATTCATCGCCTTCACATCAATCAGCAAACCCCTGGTAGTAGAAAAGCCTGCGTAATTGTGACCACCAGAACGCACTGCAAAGGGTTTGCGATTGTCGATCGCCCAGCGCAGGCACAACTGTACATCCCTGTCATTGGCGCACATGGCAACGGCGATGGGCAGGATGTCGGCATAGCGCTGGTTGTTCGGTGCGGCGGCCATCATATAACCGAGCTCCCCCGGTAAAATCAAGCGCCCAGCCATGCTGCGCGCCAGCGCTGCCAGGTTGTGCTTGCTGTGCAAGGCCGGTGCTGCCGCAGCCTCGCCCGAGATGCCCAGCATGCTGGCGGTGGCTAATGCGGTGGATGTTTGTAAAAAGCGGCGGCGGGAAGGGGCAGGAACTGAGGTTGCGGCTGAGGTGGTGACAGCGGTGGACAAGACATCCATGAACTTCTCCTTGTTTGGGCAAAACCAGCGTTGAATTCAGCAACAGATCAGCGAAAAGCTACGGGCCAGTCCGCTATCCGCGACAAAGCAACGCAACTGACCGGTTCTTGTTTTTATCTTGAAATGAGTCTTTGTGTATTGTCTTTTAATATAATTATTTTTGCAATATCGAGTAAACCCACCTATGCAAAAAACAACTAATGTTGCTGGATGTGTTGCAAGAATTTGCAGCAGTGGCTTTAGCTACGAATCAATGGTCTTGATTGTGAATTGGCAGGGCGTTTGCTGTTTGCATGAACCCGCATTTTTGTGTGCAAGTTCAGGCGGAAAGCACGGTGTAAAGACGCTGGATGCCAGATCAAGTCTGGCATGACGATGTTGGGGCTCATTGCTGGCGGTAGATGTCGCCGTCATCAGGCAGCAGAAAAAACGACTTACGTGCACGTATTTCGCGATAAAAACCCACACTCTCAAACCCGTCATGCCGGACTCGATCCGGCATCCAGCGGCGTTCGTCGTGCACGGTCAGCGTGTTTTGCTGATTGCGTGAAGCGGTACTATTTTGCGGTCTTGCTTATATCAGACGCAGGGCATAACGACACCGGATGCCAGATCAAGTTTGGCATGACGGTTGGGAGGGATGACTGAAGATGAAAATAGATCTGTGTCGGCCTTCACATCATATGACTGCAGATTTAGATTGGTGAGGATGCTGAGAAAGTCGGGCAATGGATGGGCTCGCCCGCACTGAATGCTAATGCAGTATTTAATGCAATGAGCGTTTCTTCGAGCCCGTTGATATGGTTAAGCTTGGTTTGATCCACATCCCGCTCGCATATGAGCAGCCAGTCTTTTGATGTACTTAGTAGTTTAGTCATTACCAAAATAAACATCGCTCTGTCAGGCCAGGGATATTGACGCGTTGAATCAAGCTTGGGTAACAGTGAAATATAAATTTGCTTACCATCGGTGCTGGTGTCAGATGCTAGTCCGATAAGTACATCGTCAAAATAACAGAGACGCTCGTCGGTCAAGCCCCATTCCGATTCAAAATTCTGGATCAACAAGCTTTTTGTGCTCATGTTTAATCTTAGAAACATGGCATCAGGTGCAATTGGGAAGGGGTTTATACCCATGGAAGAAAGTGTAAGAGAAAGTGGTTGTGGGATATTAATACTGAGTTGAGTGTGTGTATAGCAGCGTTTATACAAAATCAACGCACCAAAAAACAAAACCCGGCTGATCATCGATCACCGGGTTTCATCATTCCTGCTGCCAGCCAGTTATTAACTGGCCTTCACATCAGCACATGGGCAACACAATTAGTTCTGTGTCGCTTTTTGTGTTTTGGATGTCGCTACTTTGTCGTTATTGGCTTTGTCAGCAGCCAGGCGTGTTTCATTGGCTTTGACGAGAGCTGCTTTCTGGGCTGGGTACCAGGAGTAGCCTTCCATGCCGATTTCTTCGCCGTTGGCGCGGGATTCTTGCAGTTCTGCCAAAACTTGGGCGCGGGTTTTTGGTGCAGTGCTTTCAGCGTTGTTGTCAGCAGCAAAAACAGAAGTTGCTGTCAAAAATGTCAGGCTGGTTGCCAAGAAGAGTTGTTTCGCATTCATGATCGTTCCTATCAATAAGTAAGTTTTCAGAGATAGCCGCCTCGGTGATCTTGCTCAATTGTCATGAGAAGTGAAATTTCACTTCCGATAACAACTGAAACAAGTCGTCGCCAGCGGCGCGGTGTAGAGCTTGATTTATGTTGCACTGCACCGATGGAAGGAAGTGTAGGCTTTTCGGATTCAACAATAAAGTATGTAAATGGGAATATACTATTGCTGAATCAGGAACAATAAGGGGCTTGAAAATGGACAGATTGCAATCAATGCGTACTTTTGCCAAGGTGGTGGAGCTGGGCAATTTTGCCAAGGCTGCTACGGCACTGGACATGTCTAACGCCGTTGTCACCCGTTATATCGCGGATCTGGAGACCCATCTGGGCACGCGATTGCTGAACCGCTCGACCCGTAAATTGTCGCTGACAGAGACGGGTCTGGTGTATCTGGACAGGGTGCGTGCCATCCTGAGCGATATTGACGATGCCGATGCCATCGCCTCTTATGCGGCCAAAAAACCCAGCGGCACCTTGCGCATCTATTCTGTACCGCATTTCGGTAAAGCGCAACTGGCGCAGCTGTTGCCCGAATTTGCCAGGGATTATCCCGATGTCATGCTCGACATCAAAATCACTGACCATCAGGTTGATCTGGTCGAAGAGGGCATCGATGTCGGCTTTTACCTGGACTTGCAAAAGATAGACGGCAGCATGATCTCGCGCAAGCTGGCCACGTCAGAAGTGCTGCTGTGTGCCTCACCCAGCTACCTCAAGGAACATGGCACGCCGACCACGCCTGAGGATATCTCTGGTCACCGCTGCCTCAACTTCAATTACGACTTTTTGCGCGATAACTGGATGGCCTTTGACAAGCGCATAGGCCGCGACTCTTACCGCAGCATCCCTATCCAGAGCAAAGTCATCAGCAATAATGCCGACGTGCTGCGTGCCTGCGCCCTGGCGGGCATGGGCCTGGTCTTGCGCACGTCTTTTCAGATTGATGATGACCTGGCGCAGGGCAGGCTGGTCAGGCTGTTTCCTGAACACTGCTTTGGTGCGGTGTCGATTTCCATGGTCTATCCCAGCCGCCGCCAGTTGTCGGCCAAGGTCAGGCGCTTTGTCGATTTCGTCGCCAGCAAATTTCCCCACCCGGAAGAAGACATGTGGCTGGGCACTTGCCCTTTCCGCATCCATGAAGAAAAACTCAGGGAACTGGGCATACCGCATCCCGGCAAGATGCGCGTTGGCTGAGATGGCCATACGCGGCTTCGCAACAGAGATGCATTAAGCAGCAGACACAGGCAGGCGTAAATTACATGCTTGTAAGCAATTGTAAAATATCGCCGTCATACTTGTGTAACATTAATTCGATATCCTATGATTGTTGTGTCTCCTTAGGTATTTTGCCGCCACGGAATTCCCCCTTCCGTGGCGGTTTTTTATTTGGAGATGTGATTTCGTGCGCGTTATCATGCAGGCACTGCCATTTGCTGATTTGCAGGGTGCGCCATGCGCACCGAAGAATACCTATCGCCAGACTCCAGACCGGTGCGCACGGCGCACCCTACACATCCACATTTTTACAAGATGAAATTCTTTGAATCACAGCAGGTAGGGGAATATGACTTCGATTTCTCGTCTTATCAACGATACTTGCAAGAGCATCGTGATCTTTTTCCGCCAGACGTGTATGCCTTCGCTATAGACACGGGCAATTATGACCTGCGCAGCCACCAAAGCCTGCATGATGCCTGGCTGGAGCGGTTTTGTATCTCTGAACCGGCAAGTGGTGAACGTTCAGAAATTCGCACCATCCAGATAGAGGCAAGTTTTCTGGGGCCCTACCATGACCTGAAAATCCACCTTGTTTATTCAGGTGTGATTGAATACAGTATCATGACACCGCAAGACTTTGCTCATCCCCCATTTGCGACAATTGGCCACGGCGATTTATTGATACATGAAGTGAGCCTGACAGACGATAATCAGGCCGTGGTTCATGAATGGTATTTTTCACGCGGCAGCGTGTTCAGGATAGTCTGCAAAACTTTCAGGCATTCGGTTGAGACAATCAAGTAGCAGGGATATTTGCATGCCTGGGTAAAATGCCTATACCGTGCACGCATGCTGACATACGGCGCATTACAATGCGCCCTACGAGCTGGCAATTATAACGAGCCTCATCGAATTACGTGCTCTCCACGAGTGAGGACTCCCTCTGGGTCTTTTACAAATTTCCAGGCTAAAGAATTCCGCAGTGCTTCGATGACCATGTCCATGTCTGGGTCTATCAGTTTGCCGCCATCTTTCAGCGCAAGCTTGCAATCCAGTTCTCGCGCAATGTTGATAACGGCTGTTAATAAGGTGACGTCCAGATTGGCGACGTTAAAAGCGCAATGTATGCCGTCATCCCATACTTCCAGCTGACTTTGTTCTTTACTGCCATACATGCGTGCGTCGCTGCTCCACGAAGTTTTTTGTGGCAGTAATTGCTCCAGCAAGCGCACTGGTCCCGATGACAGATCAGAGCCTGCCCAATAATTGAAGAAATCATCGTTTTCCAGGAGTGGTGCGTCTGGCTGGTGTCGGCCATATTCCGGCAAAAAATCTACCATCTTGCCATGCGCCTTGCAGATACCTTCAGTAGGAATCAATGAAAATTCGAAATGCCAGATTGCCATAATAGTTGGGTAGAGTGCGTAGGGTGCGCCATGCGCACCGTTTTTATCTCTTGTGATTTATGCACATGAGGGACACGGGGACATGGACGAACATGGTGCGCACGGCGCACCCTACAAAACATCAATCCACAAACTCCGTCTTGAAATCCCATGCATCAAAACCGCCCACATTGGCAGCGATGCCGCCGGTGTGTTCCAGGAAAAAATGCACGGTGCGTAAAAATTCGCGGTAGTCTTCCAGCGAAGCGGCCTTGATTTCAAGCGAGGCTACGCACAGGTTCTTGGCTTCCTGTACATTCTTTTTTTCTTTGTACTGGCCATCATTGCGGTATTGAAAATAGCGGGCCAGCTCATGCGCGGCATCGCCGTTTTTTTCGCGATGAACATACAAATGAAAGTCACTATTGCGGCCATTCGCATAATGCTTGGTCAGCTTCAGCGTGGTCCAGTCCTTCGATTCATCATCGCCATAAAAATCACCGTCTGAGTCAAACTCTTCTGCCTGCCAGAATGCCGGACAAAAATCATCTTCGCCAGGCATGGCGACGTGGTCATACAGAACGATGATTTCCGAATAGATTTTCATGCTTCGCGCCTTTACAGGTGTGAGACTGGCTTATTTACTTCAGGGCTACTTATGCTGTGGTTTTAGTCTACTTCTGAATTACTTCCAAAATATAATGCCACAGTCCCCAGAACTTGTCTTAGAACATCAAGATGAATTTCTTTTGCCTGCCGGGCTGATGCTAAAAACGGACAGGCACGGGCAGGTTTATTGCCCGATAGTACAATGGTCTTTGCCGCTGTCAGCCAGGCTAGCCGTTCTCTTCACTTGAGCTTGCCCGCTTTGCAACAGCTTTACAAAATGTGTAATATGACTGCGGCAGCTAATCCAGCAGTAATCCCGCAGTAACAACCAGGACAAAGGCATGATGCACGCAAAGGCAGCCCAGGGCAGGCAAAGAGAAGATGAGGTCTTGCTGACTATGGACAGCACTCCCATGATAGGTATCTTGCTGGCGCTGATCGCCATGCTGGTCATGGCTGTGCCGCCAGAAAGGCATTTTCTTGACTATGGCGCAAGCGGCTGCGCCTTTTTTGACCCGAATGCGGATGCCCATTTCGTTGACATTGATTTCGATGGAAGTTTGCAATTGAATGGCGAGGTGCTCACGAAGAAACAGATGGAGCAGCGTTTTCAGGAACTCGCCCTGCGCCACGACCATCGCCAGTTTATCTTTTTGCGTGCCAGCCATGCTACCACCTACCAGCAAGTGACCTCAGTGCTGGCATCGACCCGGCGTCATGGACTGGACTACGTCCACATCGTCAACGACGGCCTGCTGCCTTCCTGAATGAAGACAAAATTTCAGACAAAGATTTCATCAAGCACGGAGAAAACACATCATGAGCATGGTCTTGTGGATACAGCTTGAAAGCGACAGCGACGACGTCGCACCAGACGACCTCGGTTATTTGCTCGACGAGCTCGAAGACATCGACGCCCACTGTGAAGAACTGGGCGTGCAAGCCTTGAGCGAATTTGTCGATTATTCTGATGTTGAATACAACATCAGCGAAGAAGACCTCGATGAAAACTGGCCTGCCGAAAACGCCAAATGGGTCAGCCCTACCGAACTGCTGATCAGCATACGCGCACTCGAAGCGGCGCTGAGCGAATCAGGCGACAACAACGAAGTACTCGAAGAATTGCAGATTATCGGGCAACGTTGCAAAGAGGCTGAAGAAAACGCAGTGCAAGTGCGGTTGATTGCGGTGATGTAAAAACAATGGCTGAGTTAGCTCGCAGGGTGCGCCATGCGCACCGGCTTTTATCATGCAGGCATTCACGTTATTCAACGATGGTGCGCACGACGCGCCCTACATCATGGCAAGCGTCGCCGTGAACGACGCACACATGCGGCGCATTATAATGCGCCCTACGACCATGCATTGACGAACATCGCTGCAAGAATGAATGCCCGATGTGTTTGAAGGCTTGAATATATGAAGCTTCAACATCATCATTAAACTGCGCCATGCGCATCCACACAATCCACCTGGATATAACACTTATGCGCACACTTTGTACCCTTGCACTGATCACTTTATTCTCCGCCCTGGCCAGCACCACGCAAGCCGCCAGCTTTGATTGCAGCAAGGCCGCCAAACCGGTGGAACGCATGATATGTGACACGGGCAATCTCTCGACGCTTGATGAGCAGCTTGCCGGTGCCTACAAGGCCATGATGAAGGCGGCCAGCCCGGCCACAGGCACCGATACCAGTGAGTTACTCAAATCCAGCCAGCAACGCTGGTTGCGCACTACCCGCGATGCCTGCAAGACTGTGCAATGCCTGGAGAATGCCTATGTCGGGCGTATTGCATTTCTTGTGCAATGGAATGAAGACGCACCGGCAAACAGCAAGATAGACGGCAAGCTCGACGGTAACTACGAGTTCAGCCATGACATGGAATTTGCCAATGGCACCCACTCGACAGTGCAAGACTGCCTGAATATCAAAAGCACAGGCAATGCCCAGGCACAGGTGAAGACGATACTCGTGCAATCAAATGGCCACAATTGCAGCCTCAATGGCAAGTTCGCGCTGGCTGGCAATGTGTATAGCTACCTGCCAGGCAAAGGCGAAAACGATATTCAGAATTGCCAGATCAAGCTGACTGTCAAACAACACCAGCTCGTCTTGTCAGCCACGGGTGAGGGATGCAGTTCACACTGCGGTGCCCGCGCCAGTTTTGCGAATGGCGCCAGCTTTTTGCGTACCGACAAGGCTAAACGGGCTTGTGTGGCGGACTGAGATTTGTGTGGCAACTGAGCGTACTGCGGATAGGCTGAAGCAGGGTGTGCCGTGCGCACCACACGCATCACTTGTCCAGCGCTTCGCAAATCATGTCACGCATCTGCTGTTGAATTGTATTACAGGCTAGTGCCGGACAACATTGGCAACGCGCATAAACTACCACCCGTCATGCCGGACTTGATCCGGCATCCAGTGTCGTTAGTCTTCAAGCCATGCGGTGTTTATCTGCGGGGACAGCGGCAGGGCTGCGTATTGCAGCACGGAGAATAAGTGCCGTATCAGTGCGCAAACAACGCCGCTGGATGCCGGATCAAGTCCGGCATGACGGTATGGGGCCGCTGCTTGAAATGAATATACGGAGGGTTTGAGGCAGTAAAGTAGGGTGCGCCGTGCGCACCGCACGTATTCCACGTTCCAGCGCTTCGCAAATCATTTCACGCATCTGCTGTTGAATTGTATTGCAGGCTAGTGCCGGACAAGGTTGGTAACGCGCATAGCCCCACAACTCGTCATGCCGGACTCGATCCGGCATCCAGCGTCGTTAGTCTTCAAGCCGTGCGGTGTTTATCTGCGAGGACAGTGGCAGGGCGGCGCATTGCGGCACGGTGAATAAATGTGCTACCAGTGCGCAAACAAAGTCGCTGGATGCCGGATCGAGTCCGGCATGACGGAGTGGTGGCCGCTTCCTAAAATAGATTTACTGGAATTTTGAAGTAACGGGTAGCGTGCGTTGCAACGCACCACATGAAACATGTCCTGTTTAGTGAGTAGGATACAAGGAAGCAAGCGTGCTAATCCTGAAAGTGAGAAGGATAGCTCCAGCTCTTTTCAGGCGCAGCTATCCATTTGCATTCTGCACGCAGTGTCTTGTCACTCACCACAGGCCAAAACAATTTTCTTTCAAACCACTCGCTAACATTGAGTTGCACCGTTTCTGTCAGATAAATACCTTTGGCATCAATTTTCTGGATGTGGCCAAGCTGTGTACCGAGCGTATCGCCTTTTTTGACGGTGACTTGCTTGCCCTCGCTGGTTTTTATACAGGCTATCCATGCTTTCCCGTATTGTGCGGTGCCCGTCAACAACATCTTGTCGTAAGTGAGCAGTTCAAGTTCACTGATGGGGAAGGTCGCACTGGATGGTGCAGCCATAACCAGTAAGGTCAGTGGCAACATGAGCTGCAATGCGAGGCTAACTTTCATTTGCATGTCTTTACCTGCACCTTCATTTGACCGTCGCTACATCCGCAAACCCCGACACCCCCAAACTCTTCCTCGCCATCCTGGCAACCGACGCATTGCCGTCTTCTGCCGCCAGCGTAGCCAACGGCACCCAGGCCAGCGCATGTGACTCTTCGCTGACATTAAAATCGACATGCTGTGCCTGGAATGAAAATCGCAGGTCGTAATGATAGTGTGCAGGCTCGCTGCCCCGGGCGGGGATGGGGTGGACATCGACATCAAACAGGGCGTCGCTGAGCAAGCGCAGATCTGTCATGCCGCTCTCTTCCCGCGCCTCGCGGGCAGCGGCGGCCTGTATGCTGGTGTCGGCATCGTCGGTATGCCCGCCGAGCTGCAGCCAGCGATTGAGTTTCTTGTGATGCGTGAGCAGGGCAGACTTGCCATCGGGCGACAAAATCCAGGCCGATGCAGTGACATGCCCGGCCAGGTTGCTGCGGCTGCTGCATAGTGGGTTGCTGGCGACAAAATCCAGCGCGGTTTTCAGGTGCGCGGCTTCGGTGCTGTCCCGTGGAGTATGTGTCTGGAGCATTGGTATCAGTTGGTCTTGCATGGGGGCGTCAGGATAAAATCAGAGCGGCAGAATAAAAAAGATTATAGCGTGCTGCAGACTGGCGCAATGCGGGCCACTGCGCTGAATGCAAGGCTATTGTCATCTTATTGTCATCGATCTACCAGATAATCATCAAGTTATAGCCTGACAAGCTGGCAACTCCCTTTGACCGACCTCTTCCTGGAGAGCAAAAACAATGAGTACCGTTTTGTGGATGATACTGGAAAACGACGACGATGATTTCGCGCCGGATGATCTCGCTGCGCTGTATGCCAGCATGGATGCACTCGATGAACAATGTGCCGACCTTAGTGTCGCGGCCTTCAGCGATTTTGTCGATTTTTCTGATATGGAACTCAATGTCAGCGAAGAAGACATGGGCGAAGAAGAGGCAGAACAATGGCTGGCCGATCATGCCAAATGGGTCAGCCCGGCAGAGCTGCTGGCGACCCTGCGTGTACTCGAACAAGCCCTGGCAGAAGCAGGCGACGATGAAGAACTCATCGAAGACCTGCGCTATTGCATAGAGCGCTGTGAAACCGCAGAGCAGGATACCGTCAGCGTGAGGCTGATTGCGGTGATGTAAAACAGGACGTCAACTCTTGCAAACTCTGGTTGCAGTTGCAGGTTGTCGGTGCAAACAGCCTTATTTGTTCCAGTACGGCGGTAGCAGATGTATCACCTCCTTATGCCTGTCTGTCAGCCCGATATAGCGTGATGCGATTTCTTCTGCTTTGTCGCCGTCGGCCAGGCGGCTTTTGATTAAATTGACGTTGATCTGGCTGCCTGAAAACATGGCATTGCCGAACTGATCGATGACTATTGCATCATCAAGGCCGTGTGGCTTCAGCAATTCATCAAAGTATTTTCGCTGAACTTCGCCTTTAATATGCTGGACGGACGCTTGAATATCCGCTGGTGTCTGTGCGGGTGTCGGCAGCTGCTTGCCGCTCTGCATGACGATTTTCTTTGCGCCCTTGCCATTCTGCTTGGCAGAGGATGCAGTTATTTGTAAATCAGCATAACGCCTGGATAACAAAGTCAATAACTTCTGCGGCATGGCAAGCGATAGTTCAAAAACGATGTCTGTGTGTTCATCTGCAATCGAGATCAGCGCATCAGAAACGTCTTCACTGATTCCCCAATATTGTTTGCACCAACTGTCGGCATGCCCATGTCCGTAGTGATCAATGTTGGATTTGAACAATTCTCCCAAGTATAGCCTGGTCTCGCCAAATTCACCTAGCGCCTTGATGCAGTTCAGCACTTGCTCTCTGCTTGCGAGAGGGAATGGGTAGCCATAAGCTGTTGCCGCTTCCTTGAACATCCAGCGGCCAGTCAGGGTATTCCAGTCCCCATATAAGGCAGCATAGCCATCATCGACAAAACTATTGAGCTCGAAATTCAGTTCAACCGGCATGTGGACGATGGACGTAAATGAAAATTGTCCTCCTGCCAGGTGATTTTCAAAAAATAGTTGCAACGTTGGGGTAGGCCCTGCTACTCGTAAGTGTATGTCGTAAAAAAATTGTATATATCCCATACGGTTTTATCTTGGCTTTTCGGGCGTGTTGGAAAATAAAGCCCACGATGTGCGGGTAACGGTATGATGCACCCATCAGGTATGAAACGCGGCTGGTGGCAGATAAAATGCCAAGTTCCATACATGTTGAACGCAAGTGACATGAATGTCTTTCAAACAGATGCTCATATCTGGCGACCATTCACACGGAGTCTTGCAAGTCAAGCTACGCTCTTTATGTAGGCTCAGTAACATATTACTTCGATCGGCCAGAAATATAAACCAGGGTTTTTACATCGCCCTCACTGGCAATCGTCCTGCTAAAAATACTGTCACTGTCTATCACGCAACTTGAATTGCGATTGTAATACAGCATGAGGCTGATCTCGCCCTGTGCCGGGTATTCTGGTGCATCTTGATCTCTGCGGCCAAGTATCGTCGAGGTTCCTGCATGTCCCCATGAGTATTTCGCGCCAAATGCATGCGTCAATAGTGGATGGCCAACTTCATGCGCCGCTGTCATGGCATACGAGCGCTCAGGGTCTGGTCCGTCATTCTCATCGTAATATAAAGTGCCGGTAAAAAACGGGTATGGATTGCGCGAGCGCCTGCTCAGGTTGCCAAGCAGGCGGCTGCCCGGGTTTGCCAGTGTCAGGGGCATGCCTTGCGCTGATCTTTCCGGCCTTACCCTGACATCCCATGCTTCACCCTTGAGCGTGATGGTTCGACTCCAGTATCTTGCTATACCCTCATCAGCCAGCCTCGCATGGTATTCAAACTGCGCGTCGTCGGGCTTTTTGGCGAGTCCCAACAGACAGGTAAGCAGTGATGGCTTGCCATAGTTCATGCTCAAGCGGATGTGGATGATTTTATGCTCTTCATCCACGTGTGCGATGGCATAAGTCAAAGCTCGCTTGCGGCCTTTCAGTATATGATGTTCATCTACTGTACTAACAGGGTGTGACATGGCGAGGGTGGGCTGCACTGCGCGTCAATATTCATTGTCGCCAGGATTAGAATTGTCTGCCATCATTTCTCTTCAGCTCGTCTTAACATTTCAATTTCTTCTGATCGTTGATTAGACCGTTCCCGCGTTGGTGAAAATATGATTTGTACCGAGTAAGAAGGTTCGGTTTTTAACTCTGCTGGCGTCAGGCTTCTGATTTCGCGGGCAATCCTGTCTTCGGTAGGTGCATAATCCTTATCATCTGCGTCAGTACGGCTCCCATATTTTCTCCTGAGGTTGACAATATCTATTTTGATCTCGATGCTATTCTTTTTTAATACAACTGCCCTGATTTGTTTGACGTAGGATTGAGAATTGAGGAAAAGAGATTCCAGGCCTTCCAATGATGTCAAATATTTCTGCGGTTGCTCACTACTGATGACATAAGAGTCCAGCCATGGTTTATCTGTCGATACAAAGCCTTGGGAGATAAAAACATCCCTGAATTTTTTTATCTGTTCAACGGCGGTGTGCGCATCGACGTAGTCATCAATGGGGAAAAACGAGAAATGTGAAATCAGTGATTCGGGGGCGCCTTCAAAATGACGTATTTCATAACCCAGATATGTCGCCAGGCTGCGGATATCCCCCTTTTTTTCTACGCGAAATTCCAGGTCCGTATCTTTGTAGAAAAGTACATGCGGCGTGGTGATATATTCTTTACCGGGTACGCCCTTCAGGAATTTTTGATCAAATTGGTAACTTGATTTGGCTTGCACTTCACTGACGGGTGCGTCCATGCGTAACTGTATGACAGGCAGGACAGGCTTTGCCTGGTCAGCGCAGGCAACGGAAAAATGAAGCAAAATCAGGCATGCACACAATTTGATGATTTTCATGATTATCCTGTGACGTGTTTTATGTATTGAATTTCCACCAGTCGGGTTTAAAGAAAGGTTTTATCAGCCTGCTGCCACTGCCCAATTGCCGCTGGTGGAAGTTAAGTAAATTATTTCCCTCAGGCGTCTGCCGCATTTCATTAATTGTATTGAAACCATTACGTGCGATGTTAACACGGTTCTCAAGCGAGGTCAGGTCTTCACTGCCTTGTGGAACGGTAATATTCCTGGTGTTTGTTTTGTCGGTGTCACGATTGGTGCCTATGTAGATGTCTGGATGAACCAGTGCCATGCCCGTTTCTTTCAATAACATGGCATTTAATTTTGAAAATGCTGCCATGGATGGTTTGTCCCACATTGTTTGCAAATTGCTTTGTTCGTGACGCCCCATCTGTATGGCTGCATCGGTCTGCAGCCGGTAAAAACCTTGCATGTCGCCACGATCACGCGCCTCTTCAGCTTGCCTTTGCAGTTTAAAAGAATCTCTGGCGGCATCAGACATGCTTTCAAAAGCAGCATCCTTCATGGCGGCTGATCCATACATCTTGTGCATGACTGACAAACCGCCAACGTCTTTGAGTACATCGATCTGGCCTTTCAGGGTTTCGTCTGCCATGGCACGCGTTAAATTTGCGGCTTCACCGACGCTCATGCCGCCCAGGATTCCCGATGCGCCGGACATCAATGGAAGGATAGGCCCAAGCCCATCGAGGGCATCTGCAGAATTATGGGATTGCACCAGGCCGTGGCGAACCGTATTGGCCGCAAAGATGCCTAATTTTGTCCACATGAAATCTGGATTGTCTTTGTTTAATGCACCGTAACGTGCCAGCGCATAAGTGTTCTTCAACATGGCTCTGTTTGCCGCGCTATAGCCTTCACGATCTGCTATTGCATCCAGTTCGTGTAGTTCGTCCTCAGTATTTTTATTGAACGTGGCACGGTCAGCCTTCATATCCTTGCCGGTCATCCCCTTCTTCATGCGGGCGACATCCTGTCCCATTGCAACGGCGATTGCTTCGGGGCTGTTGTTGGCGCGCGCCCCTATGGGAGTCAGTGCTTTGTCGCTGTCTTCACGTGCCTGCAATAATCTCGAGCGCAGGAGTTTGGCTGTAAGTCTTTCGCCTTCTTCAGCGCTGACCTTATTGTCAGTGGCAGGTCCATCGTGGAGACTTAAGCCTTCATCCCAGGCCTTTTCTTGTCCCTGATTGATTGCATCTCCCGATATGGCACGGCCGCCAACATCATTTTCAAGGCGCGTATCAAGGGGCATGTAAGGATCGTGCGGAAAGCGCGAGGGATTGATATCTACATCCTCATCGAACAATGGCAGGGCTGAGGGCGTGCGTGCATAAAGTTCAGATTGCCGGATGAACGAGGCTGGTACAGATTTGACCGCGCTTGACTGAGGAAAACTGAACTTGTTCAATAAGCCTAATTGATTGCCGATGTTGCCCTGTGCGCCGGAGCCAGGTGACATGTCATCATCTGCACGGCGGCTTTGCCCAGTCAGATTTTCATCCGGGCCAATATCATCATTCGCCGCCATGGCACGCAAGAGCAAGCCCCTGACCGGTGTGGCCGCTTGCCTGTCACCTCCACTGCTGCCTGGTGCGGCTAGCTTTTGTTCATCATCCGGGTTTGGCCTTCTGGAAAATTGGAGTCCGGCAAATGGATCTGCTTCTCCGTTCATCGTGCCTGATAACAAGCGTATGGCTTTGCGCGCCTCTTCAGGACTTAGCTCTTTATACATGGCGGGACGCAAATCTAATGGTGTCAAACCCTGCATGTCAGGCAGACGTGAGAGAAAGGCAGGGCCACGAATTTGTGCGTCGTCTGCTCCAGGTGCGGCCCTGTTGATGGTATCGGGAACGAACTGGGTCAAGCCATTGTTGTCTGTGCGGGGCCAGCCCCTGCGCAGATAAGGGGGCAGCTCAGATGGCGTCAGGCCTTCTTCTCCTGATGCAGCCCTGTTGATGAAAGCTGGCAAGAGCTGCTCAGCGTTCTTGCTGTCTGCCCCCCGGGACCAGCCCCTGCGCAGATAAGGGAGTAACTCAGATGGTGCCAGGTTTGGCATATCAGAAGGGAACTTGGGCACCAGATGATCAATATATTGTTCCTTGTCTTCGCTGTCTGTGGCCCTGTGCATTGCACTCGGAAAGTATCTCACGAGATGGTCGAGCTCCTCGCTGCTACGGGGTATGCCAGAAATTGGGGTCAGACTGCTGCTATCCTCCAAGGCTGACAGAAAATCAGAGTTGGCCCAGTTGTCTGATTGCTCGTCGTCTTCTTGTGTATCGATGAGGTAGGGCAGGCCATCCGGGCCGGTGATGCGTTTCATTGCCATGATGTTCCTTTAGTGATGTCGTCTTGTTTTTGCCTGCCATTTGTCGGGCTCGTTCTGGCAGTCAGCAGGGTGCGTTGTAACGCACCGTATGAAAACCCTGCTTACTGGCATGTTTTCTCTTTAGGAGCGGCTTTAGCCGCGAATGATCGTCACGGCCTGCTGGTTCGCGGCTAAAGCCGCTCCTACATTGATAGCGGCGCGTTGCAATGTACCCGGCTTACTGGATTCACCATCATTCAAGACAAGTGATTTTCACATCCAAGGGCCAATGAACATGCCAGTGATTGACGCTTTCATGCGGTGCGTTACAAGGCACCCTACTTAAGGGATTTTTTTGTAGGAGCAGCTTTAGCCGCGAATGGTCGACGCGGTCTGCCGGTTCGCGGCTAAAGCCGCTCCTGCAGTAAGAGTAGCGGGCTGCACGGTACGGCCATGCAGTCCCTGTCAGCATATTCCTTATGCCTCACCGTACAGCGCAATCATCAGCGGATCAGTGCGGCGTATCTTGTCGGTCGGCGGTTTGATCTGGCGTGTGTAGATGGTGGGTGCGGGTTTGCCGCTGTGCCAGCCAAACTGCAATTTGCTGCGGCCACGGGGCGTGGGCGTGGCGCGTTGTACGACGTGGCCGGAAAAGCACAGGTCGCTGATGAGCTTGCGCGCATAATTTTCCGAAGTGCGCAGCTCGCGCATGATGTCTTCGATGAACAGGAATTTGTCACTCAGGATTTGCGCCACCTGGGCATAGCGTACGGCGATGTCGTTTCTCATGTTGTGTCCTTTCGGCGGTTGTTTGGCTTGTTGCTTATTTCCCTTGCAGGGGAAATTGCTGCGGTTTCGCAAAGCTCGCTTTGCACTATCCATTTCCAGGCCGCCTGCTGGCAGCGCATTGAAATGGCGGGGATGGCGATGGTTTCCATTTGATTGACTCATCATCACATTGCACAAGAAACCCATACTCACCCTGGCCCTCTCCTTGAAGGAGAGGGAATTACTACATTGTTATCCAGGCGGTTTTTAATGCTGATTAAAACGGTAAATCATCATCCATGTTGTCCCAGGTCTCAGGTGCGCGGGCTGGCTGGCGGGGTTTTAGCGGTGTGCCATCCGTGCCATCTGCCTGGGCTGCTGATCTGCTGCTGAGCATCTGCATCGTGTCGCCGCGCACTTCAGTGATGAATTTTTCCTGGCCATCCTTGTCTGTGTATTTGCGGGTGCGCAGGCTGCCTTCTACATAGACGGTCGCGCCTTTCTTGAGATGCATGGCGACCACTTCTGCCAGGCGGCCAAAGAAGCTGATGCGGTGCCACTCCGTGCGTTCTTTGCGTTCACCGCTTGTTCTGTCTTTCCAGTTGTCGGTGGTGGCAATGGTGATGTTGCTGACGGCTTCGCCACTGGGGGCGTAGCGGGTTTCAGGGTCGCGGCCCAGGTTGCCAACGAGGATCACTTTATTGACGGATGCCATTCGTGTTATCGCCTTGTGTGAAAATTTTTAAAAATTTCAAAAATCAATGTTGCAACGCTGTCTTGCATGCCGCCAGACGGCTGTAACCGAGGTCGCGTATCATGCGATATACAGCGCATTTGATGCGCACACGCATGTGCAGGTGGTTGATGAGGGCATGTGTATCGTTCATGTTGTGGCTTTCTCTAAAGACAGGCAAAGTTCGCGCAGGGCTTGTGCTTCTTGGGCAGCAAACCAGTTGTCATCTTGTGGCAACCTCGCTGCCAGGGCCTGCGCCTTGTCCAGCAGCTCGGGCGCCTTGGCCCACAGGCGGGCATTGGCAATGGCTTCGTCAGACGGTTGCAGGGCATCCGGGTTGCAGATCTTGCCGCTGGCATCGTAATGCGCCTCGGCCTGCCAGCCGTAAGCGATCGCCATGCACTGGCTGCTGCGTGTATCGAACAGGGCATTGCCCACGGCATGTAACTGGCGGCTATGCTTCATTGCACCCTCGCGCCAAAGCCGGTCATGCGTTCTGCTTCTTGCGCCAGCTGGCTCAGCTCGCTGCGCGCTGTGCCTTGCTCGGGTATTTTTTTGGCGAGCTGTGTATTGATTGATGCATTCGCAGATGCAGTCACTGAGGCATGCAGTCTCGCCGCCGCCCGGCTGGCGGGTGCCACCTGTTTTTCAGGCTGCTCAAGCTGCTCGGCGCCTGGTATTTTGTCTTCTTCATTATTGATGATGCTGAGCACAGCGCAGATGACGATATACGCCAGGGCAGTGACCAGCCAGTCTGTCAGGGATGTTTTCATACTAGTCCTCACAAAATTTTGGACGAGCGCATACGCACAGAAAAACGCACTCGTTCTCGTGTTAATCAATGTAGTTTTTGGGTGATACTTTGTTGGTGATGCAATGCTGCTTTAGCTGGCCATTGCGGCTGGCTGTTGATGCCAGAAAAAAACAGGTACCAATGTGATGCGCTGGCCTTGCCCGCCGCGGGTGAACGCGGCAGCAGAAGGTGCAAGGCCAGCGCAGACAAGGTGCCGGACGCTACTCCGGCAAGTGTGAAATGGGCCGCGAACCGATTTCACCAGCGTATTCTTTTTGCGTGCTATGCGCTCAGATGCGGAGCGCTTCGGTGTTATAGCCAATATCGACATTCAGTGCTGAACTTAGTGTTCAACTCAGTGCCGCACTCGGTGTTGAAACTCATTGTTCAGATTTCAAAACCGAGATTTCATCGTCCAGTTTTCAAAGCGCAATACAGCGATTTATTGCTGCCAGTCCTGCATGACCTTCGCCATCATCCTGCCAAAGTTTTCATACCGCCCCTGGTCCAGCAGACTGGCCATTTTGTTGCATTGTTCCATGCTACATTCAGCAAAGGCGTCGATCAGGTTTTGCCCGTTGATCAGCACCGCAGTGGATGCAGTGGCCGGTTGGGCGTAATAGGTTTTGGGTAATCCAAAATAAGTTTGCGTGCTCATGTGTCGCTTTCTTTGTTTGTCTGACCATGAGTAGAACTATACGCTTTTGTATAATCCGAGTCAATACGAAAATGCATTAAAAAGTATGATTTCGTATGGAATTGTTGGTTATATGTAAACGTGGAAAGTGCTGGAATTGGTATAAGGCGGTTTGATTTGACGTAAATGATGGCTGCAGCAATTTGCGGGAGCAGGGTGCGCCATGCGCACCAAATGATAGGCCGCGCTTCTTAAGCGATGTCACAATCCATATCACAAGCAATGTTACAAGCAATATCGCAACCCATATTGCCAGGCGATGGTGCGCACGGCGCATCCTGCTTGCCTGGTATTGTTTATCGCCGGCAAATTAAATTGCCGTGTGCGACCGCGCCATACGGCGCATTACAATGCGCCCTACAATCAGGAAATGACATCCCACATGAGCGGCTTTAGCCGCGAATAGCGCACCGTAACGGCCATTCGCGGCTAACGCTGCCCCACGCGTAAGCACGCATCATTTCAGGTTTGCCCTGTCCGCCAATGGCAAAATCAACCTGGCCGGTTCGCCGCCTGCCATTCATCGCGCAAGAGGCTAAACATCCAGGTGTCCTTGATCTCGCCCTTCATCTTCCAGCGCTGGCGTAGCAAGCCTTCCTGGGTAAAGCCCAGTTTGCGCAAGAGCTGGGCAGAGGCGGGGTTGCGGGGATCGACTTCTGCCTCGACGCGGTTGATGCCCATCTCGCCAAAGGCGTGCGTCAGCAGGGCGCGCAGGGCTTCGGCCATGTAGCCACCGCCCCAGTGCGATTGCGCCAGGGCATAGCCCAGCTCACAGCGTTCACTCTCGGTATCAAAGCGAAACAGCAGGCAAGAACCAATGACCTGGCTGCTTTCTTTATCGACGATCACGCATTGCACGGCGGATGCCTGCGCCGCCATTTCCCTGGCGCGCGCATACCAGCTATGGGCAGCGAGTGTATCTTCCCAGGTGATATACGGTAAAAAGCGGGTGACGGTGTCGTCAGAAAATACCTTGAACAAGTCAGGCAGGTCGTTTTCTTGTATGGCGCGCACGATCAGGCGCGGGGTGTGGAGGGCTTGCGAGAGTACAGTTTGCATGAAGCTTGATCATCCATCATGGTGGAATTACAGAGAGTAGGGGCAGGGTGCCGGGCGCATCACCCTGCATACAAGCAGCTATCATAGCAAATTGGCATGGACGGGTGTACAGATATGCTGCCGCCATGCCAGGGTCTGCGCACCGTCACAAACCCATCACGCAACCATCCTGCAACCAACGCGACGGATCAGCCGCCCTGCCTGTAAACAAAGCGCCCTATGATTTTCAGCAAGCCCACATTCTCAGGCGTGATGCGCTCATCGGGATAAGTGCGTTTATCGGGGTTGCGGCTTTCCAGCACCCAGGTGCCGTCAATTTCGCGCCGTAATTGCTTGATGCGCAGGCCGTCCGGATGCTGGATGGCAAAGATTTTGCCGCTCTGTGGTTCAGTCTTGGTCTGGTCGATGATGACCATGTCGCCATCAACGATAAAGTCAGCCATGGAGCTGCCATCAGCATAGATGGCCGCCAGGTTCTCAGGTTTGACGCCATATTTCTTGAAAAAGCCCAGCTCTTTAATCAGTTGGCCCTTGGGTTCGGCATCTTCATTATGTGCACCGCCACCGCAAGAGCCCTTGGCCGCATAGTAATTAATAGCAGCGATGCTGATCTGTTCATCATTGGCCGCGACAGGCTGGCTGCTCTCATGCCCGCGCAAATCCTTGCTGCGCAAGTCAGACAGGGTGACATTAAAGAACTTGGCAATCGGCGCCAGCGACGAGGTGCGCGGGTCCTTGGTGATGCCCTCGACAATACGGAATATCGTCGCCTGCGGCACCCTGACTTCATCAGGGAACATTTTTTCCAGGGCAGTTGCCAACGAAGTCGGGTTCATGCCCGACTTATCCATGAGATATTTGATATTAGTTTTAGCGTCCATGGCTGCATTATGCGTTATTGCATTAAAAATGCCAAGAATTAGTGAAAAAAACTTGGATGGCAATACGAAAATGTATATAATTGAACTTGTGGGGGAGGCGCTCGCTTACTTTAATCAGGTATGCATCTGGCAATGAAGTGACGCTATCAATCCACCTATCCTTCAACCTTAAACATACTAGCCGTTCGCCTGCCTTGATCTGTTACCGCGCGAATACTGTTTAACCATCTACTTACTCCACCAGGATTCCCTGGTCACCATCAGCCGCCTGTGGTTTTGGCAATCCGGCTGATGATTTTGTCGTCTTTCTGGCGACCGAAGCCCCGCATGCATGGGGCATATAAATTGACGATGAAGACCTCTCGATACAGATGTACAGAGAAAAGCGAAACATTGGGAAAACGAGAATGTTGGCGCCCTCGTAGGTTGGGCTACGTTTCATCAGCCCAACACTGGGCTTTTGATAAGCGATTACGTTATTTCAATGCCGAGTGTTGGGCTGATACCCCGTAGCCTAGCGAGGCCCGGCCCAACCTACGCACTTGCCAATATTTTCGTTTCTCTACCGCTTTTTTCTGCGCGCCCCTCTGTGGTGCAGCAGGGGTTTCGAGGAGCATGCTCCTCGCCTGCGTAACGAAGACTGCTTGCAAGCAGTTTTTCCTCCCTCTGTGTTGAGAGGTCTTCCGGTTTTAAAAACACAAACCAGGCTGCCCACGCAGCCACACGACAACAACATGACAATACAAAATGACATCCTGCGTCAGGTGTCCGCACGCGCATGCACTATGGGGCAAGCCTGCGGAAAAAATCAAGTATCGACACAAACAAGGGCCTGCCCATGCTGAGCCAGTCACCCGCAACCACCGACTGGCAGCACCTCGACAACCGGGTGATTTCACCCACCCACACCATCACCGCCCGTCGTCTTTGCAAAGGCCCACGCTGTCGTCACGGGCGTGGGCAGATGCGCTCAATACGGCAGTTTTGTAATGCGCAGAATCAGCCTGTGTATACGTATTGCAAATTGTGTCGTGGTGGCTAGAAGTAATAGATAAGTCTGGGACCAGACTTAAAACCACTCACCACCGAGACACAGAGGAAGGAAAGGCTGCTTGCAGGCAGCCTTCGTTACGCAGGCATGTGGCATGCACATGAACCCTCCTGCTACACCACAGAGGTTTCACAGAGAAAGCGAAGTGTCGGACAGATACCTCCTAGCCTGGCGGGGCCCGGTTCAACCTGCAGGTCCTGTGTGGCCAGATTCAATCAGTATTAAAAGGAATTTTTACATGCCCCGAGCAAGAAATATCAAGCACAGCTTTTTCAAAAATGACTTGCTGGCTGAAATCCCTCCTCTTGGCCGCTTGCTGTTCGCAGGTTTATGGACTATGGCTGACAGAGAGGGCCGGCTTGAGGATCGCCATAAAAGAATCCGAAGCGAGATCATGTCTTATGACGATTGCGATATCGATGGCCTGCTGAACTCATTGGCCAAACATGGCTTTATCGAGCGTTATGTGGTGGATGGCATAGGCTATATTCAGATATGCAAGTTCAAATCCCATCAGCATCCGCACAGGAATGAACCTCCCAGTGCGCTGCCAGCACCAGGTCAGCACAGTGCAAGTACTGTGCAAGCTACCAACCCTGCACCAGAGTTAACGGATGCTGCTCCGGCTGATTCATATAATCTGATTACTGATTCCTGTAATCTTATAAAACCTGACACGACTTCGTCCTGCCAGGAAATCGATTGTGAAGAATCAAAACCTGCCAAACAAAAAAAACCAGGAAAATTCGACGAATGCCCTGCTGAATTCGAAACCGCCTGGCAAGCCTATCCACGCCGACCCGGTGCCAGCAAAAAAGAAGCCTGGCAAGCCTGGCTGGCACGACGGCGGGATGGTGTCGATGCAACACTCATGGTCGATGGCGTGAAGCGCTATGCCGCCTATATCGCCGCCAGCGGGCAGGCCCCCAAATTCGTCAAGCATGCCGCCACCTTCTTTGGCCCCTATGAGCACTACAAGGCCGACTGGAGCATGCCTGCCGACCACGCACCACCTGCCAGCAGCAAGCACACAGGGTTTGCCAACACCAACTACGCACAGGGAATAGCCCAGGATGGTTCATTCTGACACCAGCAGTTTTGTCCGCGTCGGCGGCATGCAGCTTGGCAGCGAGCAAAGGCATTGCCAGCAGCATGGCGGCTACACCGCCTACTCGCACAAGAGCGGCATCTGGTCTGCCTGCCAGCAATGCCAGCAAGCCAGCGACGCTCAACAACGCCAGGCCAGCCTGCAACAACAGCGGCAAGCGCAACAAGCGGCACTGTGGCAAAAACGCCTGGGCCGTGCCGCCATACCGGCACGCTTTGCAGAACGCAGCCTGCACAATTATCACCCGACCTGTGCTGCCGCAGAGCAGGCATTGCGCACTTGCCAGGCCTATGCGCAAGAGTTTGATGCGGTCCTCAAAACTGGCCGCAGCCTGATTTTTTGCGGCAGCGTTGGCACCGGTAAAACCCATCTGGCCGTGGGCATTGCCAGGCACATCATGGATGCAGGCAAACAGGCCGTGATGAGTTCCGTTTTAAAAGCAGTACGCCGCATCAAAGAAAGCTACCGCCGCGACAGCCCTCACACCGAGGCGGAATTGATACAGGAATTTGTAGAACCAGACTTGCTGATACTCGACGAAGTCGGCGTCCAGTTCGGCAGCGACACAGAAAAAATGCTGCTGTTCGACATCATCAACGGCCGCTACGAAGTCATGAAACCCAGCATCCTCATCAGCAATCTGGGTCTGGCAGAACTCGAACACTACATCGGCACCCGCGCCATGGACAGGCTGCGCGAAGGCGGTGGCAAGGCCGTGGTGTTTGATTGGGAATCGTACCGGCGGGTGGTTTGATAAAGATCGTTCCACATTAAATCTCCCTCCCCTTCAAGGGGAGGGATGGGGTGGGGATGGGGTTCTCTCGCGGACTGAGTGTCTGCATAAGCAACCGAAACCCATCCCCCACCCAACCTCCCCTTGAAAGGGGAGGAGTAAAAAAAACAAGCAACACCTCTACAGCCCATGCACAACAAGGAGCAAGCATGAACGCACGTCAGAATTTTGCACACACAGTCACCAATAACAATGACCCACAAAAGCAACAAAAAGACCTGCTGACCTATTGGCTCGACCAATGGGCCATGTGGATGAACAACAACCACGCAGAAATCGCCCGCGACACCGGCATCGGTGGCGGCATCATCGGCAAGAATGCCCTCAGCAATTATTGCGTCGCCAGTGACGATTGCCACGCTGTCTGGGATATGGAAAGGGAGAAAAAAGTCAAAGAGATTGACTGCCTCATCAACGACCTGCGCCTCGAACAACCCTGGACCTACTGGGCCATCTGCAAACACCTGGGCCTGATGAACTTCTGGAAATACCCCAAGCTCGACCCGCAAGAAGCCTTTGTCAATGCGCTGGATGAATTGCTATACCTGGTCGAAGAACGCAAGCTGGTTTTGTAACCGCAACACGATAAACCGCGCATCCTGCACATTACCGTACTGTGTAGGGTGCGCCATGCGCACCGTCTTTCACGCATCTTTCTGCAATTTCCCACATCAAAACCTGGTGCGCGCGGCGCACCCTACTAATCGACAAACATCGCTGTATCACGATCGTGATGGTGGGCAAGATTTTCTGCAGATGCGGCTTTAGCCGCGAATGCTTGCAAGGGCCGCGATGCTCGCGCCTAAAACCGCTCGCACCAGTAGCAATTGCGCTTGCACAGAATGCATGGCCATGCGCAACATGAGCTTGGCTGTGCGATATCAACAAGGCGACGAGCCTGCACCTTCCGCTCAAAAAACTCAAGCATGTATGCGAGCATGCAAAAACTGCCTGCCGCCCCCTAAGACGCTCAGCTATAATGTGCAAAAAACTACTCAGGCACACTTTATGCGCATCATCAGCATCCTCATCTCATTCATTATCCTTGTCAGCGGCCCTGCATGGTCCGCAGAGTTCAGCACAAAAGAAAAAGAAGCATTGTTTGGCCCCAATGGCGAACTGATGAGCGCTTGTCAGCGCGAGATGCAGACATTGGAAAAAACGCTGTTTGCGCCTGACAAATTTCCAACCCAGATGGTGGAATTATTGAAATGGACTTCCGGTATGGTCAACCCATCTGAATATTGCACTTGCGTTGTTGAGCGAGCCAGCACCAAGCTGACCCCGGATATACTCAAAAATCTGTCGCCAGAAGATGGCAGGGCTTTGGGCAGACTGACAGGACAGGAGTGTGTGCTGGCAAAAATGCAGACACAGAAATCCGGCTTTTGTCATGCCATCATGAGCGACGTCATCTCGATCAGCCCGCCAGGTGCATGGGATGAATCAAAAATGCCCGAAGTCTGTAGCTGCATGCAAGACCGCTTTAATCAATTGACCCCGGCAAAATTTGAAAAATTCTTCAAATATACCCCTGTCGATTACAACGCCTACATCAACTCCGGGCTATCGCCAGACACCGACACCCTCAATGGCAGCATGATACAGTGCGGGTTTTTGAAAATGAGAAAATGAGTTACTGAATGTAGCACTCAGCCTGGTATGAGGGGGTTCAAGAGTTTGTGGACGTACAGCCTTGATGTCTGCGAAATACCGTGAGTAGGGTGCGCCATGCGCACCATTTTCAGCTAATATTTTTACGCATTCACATCAAGATCAGGCATGCACGGAGCACGGTTACACGCAATGTGGCCTCCGCAGCCTCGGGCAAATAATCCTGGCTGCAATTAACGCACACACGTAGCGCGACACTTTACCCCGCTGTGTTATCTGGCCTGATCCGGCTTCTTCACGACCTGCAGGTCATAGCCTAGTTCATTCAGAACAGAACATTTCAATTTGCCGCTTTGATACAAGGCCAGCATTTCATTTTGTATGTTCAACTCTTGTGCAGTTTCTTGATTCACGCAAAAACCGTTGCGGGCGAAATTCCACCACATAGTTTGCAATTTCCCTTCCTGATCCTGGCGCGCCAGTAAGTAAAAATCATTCTTTTCCCAGTGACGCTCCATAGGCATGTGCCAGGCCGTCAGTAAAGCCGGGCCGCGAGTATTGCTGACATGGCCGACGAGATTTTCTTGCAGCATGAAATCGACCCAGAAAAAACTGGTCATGTCCACCACGTTGGGCTTGGTCGATCTGGGATAAGGCGGCCCTGGGCGGATGTCATAAATCGCTGCCTTGAATAACACCACAGGAGTAGATGGAATGCTTGTGCAAGCGGCAAGGCACGCGAGCATCAGGCCTGATGACAGGTGTTTGGACCAGGTTTTGAGAGGATTTTTCATATAGCTATGTTACCTAAAATATTGTGCTTGCAATATCTTTTTCAGGACAGTAACCTAAATGGCCGTAACGAGAGGTGCATTACAATGCACACTGCCTGACGTTCACTAAAAACCGGCATGTAATTTATTATGATTATTTCTGTATATGCCGGACAGCAAACATGCTTATCTCAAAAGGAAACGAATGAACAAGACGGATGATGAATCCAGATTTCAAGATGTCGATAAAGTGACCTGCCTTGAATGCGGCCAGTTCCTCGCTGTCATTTCGGAAGAAGGTATTGTGCCCGGGCCTGAAGAGCTCTTGTTGGCCGAAGCAGTTCCTGTTCCGCATGTAGGGTGGTTTTGTGGACAGCAATGTGGAAACGCTTTCGAGCGCAAAATTGGATGTACCTTCCAGCGCGATCTTGACGGTAAGATTAATTATTACGGGGTTTAGCACCATCGTGCAGGTGCCGTAATATAAGCGTGAGGTGTGGCGCAATGTATAGTAACCTGAGCACCCTGCATCACGTCATTTTGCAAAAATAGGATTTGCCAAAAACGATGCCATGCCGCCAGCAAGGTGCGCCATGCATACCGTTTCACAGGAAAAATTCTGTAATCATCCAATTCAAAGCATTCAATTCAAAACCCGGTGCGCACATTGCACATTTGTGTTTGCGCAGTGCCGTTTGTGCCGTCACCTGCGATGGCTTCAGGCTGGTGCCTGGATGACGGCGGTGCTGTACAGTGAATGCAATTCCCAGCCCAGGCTGGCATACAGTGCCCGGCCCTGGGGAGTTGCCACCAGTCCGCCGCCGTGGATGCCGTGCTCTGCCGCGATGGTCTCCAGTTGCTTCATGAGCACACGCCCCAGGCCGCGCCGCTGGTGTGCCGCCTGCGTTTCTATGCTGTCATAGATGGCAAGCCCATCGACCAGCACGATGCGTCCGGACGCGGCCACTTCATCCTCTGTCGTCAGCACCCGCACCGTGGAGATGGACTGCGTCAGCGCGATATCGAGTTTATATCCCGCTGGTAAATCCGGCGCTTCTGGCATGCTGGCTGCCAGCGTCATCATGTAACCGGGGCGCTGTATGATCCAGTGTGCAGGCAGCATGGCCTGTAGTGCGGCAGCGGACGTGCAGGTTTTCAAAAAAATCCAGGGTTCGTTGATGCTGTGGGCCAGCTCTGCGATATCTGGCAACAAGCCAGGGAAAACATAACGTGCCTTTTGCTCAGGCCAGCCTACATCAACACGCCAGCCACCATGCGCAGCGACAGGCTGGGCCGTGTCTCGTGCCAGCGCCCAGCCCTTGAGCCAGCGCCCGACCAGCTCAGGGTTTGCCTGTAGCGAGGCTGCATGGTCTTCTTCTGGATAACGCAGATACTGTTGGCTCGGGTGTTGTGCATTGAGGTGTGTGCTCATTGGGTCGTCCCTGAGTGTGGGTTGTTTTATTATACCCAGCTCGTATCGCTCATGCTTGTTCCGTGGCTTGTGGGCATTGCTGTCAAATCCATCAGGCTATCAAAAAATGCGCACACAAGTCTTGTGAAACCTGGCCATGAAAATTGAGCACTCCAAGTCCGACGTAACCGTAAAGTAGGGTCCGTCTTGACGCACCGTCTTTCTACGCTTTCCTGATCATTGACGATATGGTGCGTCAAGACGCACCCTACTAAAAAACGACGCCTGCTTGCTGCATGGCGTCGTTTCTTATGTTCCTACGCGCGTAACGCATGAGCCTGGCTATCGGTTGACAGGTGACATGCCGTTTAGAACAACAACACTAAGCCCCATGTTCTGTGGTTTTTTGCGTCAACGCAACGTAGCCGGGCGGCGTTTTTGGCTTACGTAGCAACACTACGGAATGCAAAACGAAACGCAAACCAAGCAAGCAACCTAAACATAAAGAGGGAAATATCATGAACAAACTGATCGCCGCCATCATCGCTTCCACAGTTGTTATGGGTAGCGCATTTGCACAAACTCCAGCTTCTGCATCTCCTACTGCTGCTTCCAAGCCAGCAACAGCCGCTGCCGCAGCGAGCGTCGCTAAATCTGCACCAGCCCCTAAAGTGGTCGCAGCTTCAGCCTCAACATCTGCCAGCGCAGCAACGCCTGCAGCAGAAACCAAACCAGCAGCTTCTACACCAGAAGCCAAGCCAGCCAAACATGAAAAACATGTCAAGCATGGCAAAAAAGAAGCAAAAGTAGCAGGCGCATCTGCCGCAGCCAGCGCAGCATCGAAATAAGTATAGCTTCAGATTGCATGCCGGCAGCCAGACGCTGCCGGTGAATCAAGTAAAAACAAATAAACCGCTCACAGACATATTAAGGATTATCACCATGAACAAGCTCATTACCGCCCTGATCGCTTCTACTGTTTTGATGGGTAGCGCATTTGCACAAACGCCTGCTGCACCAGCCAAGGCAGCCTCTGCCTCTGCCGTTGCCAGCACACCGGCACCTGCTGTAAAAGCTGCATCGGCATCGGCCATGGCTTCAACTCCAGCAACAGAAACCAAAGCAGAAGTCAAACCTGCGGTAGAGAAAAAAGCAAAGCATGTGAAGCATGCCAAGAAAGAACATACGGACAAGAAAGCGGACGATGCCAAGGCAGCTGCACCAGCAGCATCCACTCCGGCAGCATCGAAGTAAGCTGCTAAGCCGGCACCCGGGTGGGCTGTCATAGCCACGCGGGATGCAATTAAAAAAATCGACGTGCCTCCGGCCTGGAGCGCACGTCGATTTTTTTTGTTGCGTTGAAATGCCGCCGTGCAAAAAAATTGGTTTATCATTGAACCAAAATGCATCGTAGCTACGCGCGCTGCATTGAAAAAGCGCTGGCCACATGAAGAAAATTTGAGCTTAAAAGATGTCCCTTAACTATGACAGATCGAACAGGGTAACTACGAATGATTCGTAACACTGCCGCAAAAATAGTGTTGGCTATTTTGACTTCCACAATAGTGTCTGGCGCCTACGGTGAATCGACCACTATAGCAGTAGGAACACAGACGTTTTCAATACCGGTTTTGCCGGCTCTTGTTGACATGCGTGGCAATGCGCGAGTGATGGAGATGGGGAGCGCGGTGATGGAGCCAAGTGCTCGACTACTGACAATCTTTGTAGAACGAGATAACCCGGGAATTAACGATTTAGAAATAGATCGCTACATTACCGTAAAGACTTCAAAAAAATGGGAGCAAGCCACTTTGGGAAAGAACGATTTTCGAGATTTGAAAGGTGTACTAAAAAGGTCAACGGCGAACCTGGGTGCACTTTCGGAACTTGGAAATTCTCGCTTGCCTGAACAAGAGAAAAAGATATCAAAAGCACTTGATGTTCGAATGGAGCAAATGTCCGTAGGCGTCCCGATTTTAATAGAAGTGCAGCGTGATGAAGAATTTGGCTATGGGTTTACCTATGCAGTCAGGTATAAAGCCGAAATAGATGGCAAGTCGCGCACCTGGGTTACAGCTATTTGCAACAACGTCCTTCTTCTCAAAGGCAAGCTCATATTTATCAATACCTATGGTCTTTACAAAAGTGAGGGCGATCTCCAATGGGTAAAAAACACGTGTCGTGATTTTACAAAGGGCTTTATCTCTGCGAACTGATCGCTTGCTTGCCTTTCTCATTTAATCCGTTGGCGGCAATACTTTTCGGGTTAGTAGGTACGATAAGCGCAGTGTCATCGCACGCATGTTGCCAGCGCCAGCTTGGTTGTAAACCACCGCTGCTTCGCCGTCTTAGATAAAAACGCGCCATGCTCATGCTGAGCAGGACATGGCGCGATCATGCGATTTTTTTTGGGGGATACGGTTTTGTACGATTAAGCTGCGCTCATCGTACCTGCGTGGGCTGCCGTCTGTCCCTGAAAGTCATCAGCAACTCAAGGGAAGGGATGTGGCCATTGAATAATCATCCTCAATGCGTGTATGATCCTGAATCACCGCCGTGATGCTCACCGAGTATGAAGATAAAGCTGGCAACACGGTCAATTTGCCGATTCACACTGATGAAATGAGGATGCACTATGGCACTACCTGGCATGTTTCCCCCTTTTGCCATGCCCACGACATTTGGCCAGGTCCCGGTGGGATCGGTGATTGCCTATGCCGGCGCGGTTAGCACAAGGGACGAAGTACAAGCGCATACAGCACACCTGGAAGCCAGTGGCTGGCTGGTTTGTGATGGCCGCATGCTGATGGTTCACCTGTATCCTGAATTATTCGCCGTACTTGGCTATCTTTATGGTGGCCAGGGTGATCAATTCGGTATTCCTGACTATAGAGCCGGCTCTGCACCCGGCACAGGAACTTCCGGGGTGAACGCCTTGAAAGGCGCTTCCTATATCATCAAATATAGTTATGGGCCGGTTGCTCCGATGCGTTAAGCCGTAAAGGCAGACAGCACAATGTGCTTCATACGCTACTCCTTACTCACCCCTTGCTCGCCAGCACCTCGATATTGACTTCCTTGCTGGCGATGTAATAAGGTACATGCTGGTGGTTGGCAAACATCAGGCGCAGCTTGTGTTTTCCTGGTGGCAGGTTCAGCACGGTCTCGGTTTCGCCTTTGCCAAAATGCTTGTAATGCTGGTGCTGGAATTCTTCTGCACTGTCAAACGGGATAGGTTTCTTGATGTCCTGCGGCAAATCCAGGTCAATCAAGATGTGATGATGGCCGGTGCCATCGATATTACCCGCCTGCACAGGCGCGACACCCATGCCTGAAACAGAGAATGCCACCCTGAACGGTGAACGCACCTTGTCACCATCGCGCAGGTTCAGGAAATATAATGCTTTGTCACCGACCGGGAAAGGCAGGGTACGCTCCACCGCATTGCTGCTGCAAACCGTGTTGTCCGGCGTGTTGATGACAGGCGCAGGCTTGGCCTTGTCCGCAGAAAATGTCAGGCAGGGCAGGGCCAACAGCGCTGCCAGGTAAGGTAGATGGTTTTTGTTGAGCTGGAGTTTCATCTGCGGACCTCGATAGAGTGGGCAAAATAGCGTAAGTCATTATAGAGCAAAGGTGTAACAATGTTTTTTATGTTCGTATAGTCAATATCAGTGTTCGCAAGTGCAGGTAAGCCACCCCGGCAAGCTTGCGCAGAGAGCCAGGCAGCGTGCCAATGCCTGCAACGGCAGGCTGGCAAAGGCGTGGGCATGCCCCATGCAAGCCGCCTGATGCAAATACTTTATAGAAGACGACATACGATGAACATCAGAACCTACACCAACAACGACTGGCCACGCCTGTGCGCCATCCACGACGCTGCACGCGTCTTTGAACTGCAAGCCGCGGGTTTGCCAGACGCCTACCTGAGCCTGGAACAAACCGGCAAGAATGAAGGCCTCTTCGATGGCGACATCGTCGTCGCTGAAATAGATGGAGAGGTGCAAGGCTTTGCCGCCTGGTGCCAAGGCGAGCTGACCTGGCTCTATGTTGATCCAGCCAGTTTCAGGCAAGGCACAGGCAGGCAATTGCTGCGCCACGCCATCGCCGCCCATGAAGGCCAGCTCGACACCGAAGTCTTGCAAGGCAATGAAGCAGCACTCGCGCTTTATCTCAGCGAAGGTTTTACTATCGTTGAACACTCCCGTGGCAAGCTCGCAGGCAATGAAAGTTTCAGCGCATCTGGCTATGTGCTGAGGCTTGGGTTGACCATATAATATACAGACACCCGTAGGCAGCTTTATACGCACGCAGGGAGGTAGTCGTAGGTACGGTTAGCGCAGCGTAACCGTACGCATGGCATGCGTCGCTATCTGAGGAAATTGAAAGTCACGGTGGGCTGTAACGTACTGTTTTTGAAAATCGAGAATGCCATGTTATTGCGATTGTTTTTACTGAGCATATTTATTTTGAGGCATTCATGCGTACGATTACGCTGCGTTAATCGTACCTACTAATCGTACCTTGGCTGCAATATCAACCACGGGAAACCACAGACCATGAAAATTTTCACCAGGATTCTTTGCCTCATCGCCACGATGGCAGTCTTAAGCGGTTGTAATAGCCTGACTGGCCTTGAACATCCCAATATCATTCTGATGGAAGCGCGTATGAATGATATTAAATGGGGCAGGCCGAATATACCCAAGCCAAACGTCATCGATTTCTATACTGACGTGATATTGTTCATTGGTGTTGAAGAGGTATTGATAGGCCAACTTAAAAAAGATCCGGCTTCTGTCGCCACCAGGATGCATGGCGAACCAAGCGTTAGTAACATATACCTTCTTGCCCGGCAAAATCAGGGGGTGATTTAAAAATCATTGACTGGTGGCTAGGTACGGATCGCCTTTGCATGAACCGCAAGCTGGCACAGAATCTGGACATAGAAGAGCAAATGCTGACGCTGTACGGCAATGCCAAAATCAAGTGCAAGTATTGGAAAAAAGGGATATGGGAATAAGCGAGCTAATGGTAAACAATAATTTAAAGCGCCTCTAACATGAAAAAAGCTATTGTCCTCATCTCGCTATCAATCATCTGCACCGTGCTTTTTGCAAAGTATCAATTTGGCTCTGTCTCCTGGGGGTCTTATGGGCATCCAGAATTAGTCCGTGAGCACGTAGGTACGATTAGCGCAGCGTAATCGTACGCATGCTGGTCATCAATGTCTATGGAGATCGCAGTCACCGTGACTTCAATATAGTGTTTTCAGCAAAGACCGTAATGTTGTTGAAGCAGGAGTTTTGCGATGCTCAGATTTTCTCGGGACGGTGATTATTTTGGCGCGCATCATGCGTACGATTACGCAGCGTAATCGTACCTACCAGAGTATGCCTCTCGTGAGTGTTTTTAGGGGGCAACACACTTACTCCCCGCCCTGACAGGTCTGCGCCGCGCTGTCTTTTGGCCACGCATCCGGTTTGCGGGCAAGTGTGAATTCATGCAAGGGAACAGGGGCGGGTAGTTGGGCAAAAGCGTGGGCAAAAGCGGCAGACTTTTCTTCCACACGGCGCTTGCCATTGTATGACCAGCGCACCTGGCTGTTGTCGAGATAGTTGATACTGCATCCGGCCAGCTCGTGCAGGATGCGTTCTATCTTGTCATCTGTCCTGATCTGCTTCGCCTTCATGCCGGCGAGTATCAGCTTTTCTCCCTTTTTCCTGAACTGGTAAGAATAGGTGATTTGCTCGCAGCAATCCTGAAAATCGATGGCATCGATAAACACACTGCCATTGTCTATCCTCGCATACGTGCTGGAGCTGTTGATGCCCCGTCTTGCGCCGAACAGGTCTGGCCATAGCTTTGACCTGCCCAACAGGCTGACATCGCTATTCCGGTTAAGGTCGGTATCTTTCGCACGCTTGTCTGTGTTTTGAAGTACCACCAGGGCAGAATGACGCAGCAGTTGATCATCCCTGAAGCTGACAATCAGGGCATGGCTATAATTGCCCCCCACCTTGCCTTCACCCCGGTACCGCTCAACAATTGGCCTGGCATCTCGCCATTGCTGCGTCTCAGGAAAAGCCGAGCGGATCAGCTGGATGATATTTTCCGGCAGGCTCTGCTCGTACAAAACCGTGTCTGCCCAGCTTGCAAACGGCAGCAGGGCGCAGATCAATAACAACAGTACCCGTTTCATCCGGCTTTCCCTTTTTATGTTTTGATCGCTTATTTTTAATCGATTATTTCTGATGGCTTTTTTGAGAGTGCAGATCAGGCGTAGCAAGAAATCGTCCAGATCGTGCCAAGCTAAAGCCCTGTTATCATGTGTTGATTTTATCCCTCATTTGAGTAAAACGGAGTACGTCGCATGAAAATTCCTTATCTGTTGTCGCGCCATCTGTTGTCCGCATGCCTGATGGCGACGATCACCTTGTTTGCGACTGCTGCTGCGGCTAAAACGAAACTTAAGGCTCCTGAACAGGCACTGGATCTGTCGCTGATTAATCTGATTGCGACGCCAGAGCGCTATCACGGCAAGCTGGTGAGCGTCACGGGCTATATTTTCGTCGGCCCGGAAAACATCTCCATCTGCCCTTACCCGGTCGAAGTGTCCAGCAAGGACTGCGTCTGGATCAATATCGATTCTGGCCCCACTGCCAGTGAGGCTGATCAGGAGAGAATCTTCAAGAAGCTGGCAGCGCTTGAAAAATTCAATAAAAAAACCGCGACCATCATCGCCAGATTTAATAAGAACCATCAAGGCCACTTTGGCGGCTGGTCTGGTGAGTTGACAAGGATAGTTGATGTGTATGATTACAGGGATCAGTCAGCGCGGGAAATCAGTGTGTGGAAATAAGCTTGCGGAAATATCTCTTGCAAGGAAACAAAATCACAGCCCACGTTCACCGACACTGGATGCAGCAAGTAGCAAGTAGCAAGTAACAAGTAACAAGTAGGTGCGATTAGCGCAGCGTAATCGTACGCATGCCAACCGCCACTAACTGATGAGATTGAAAGTCACCACGACTTCAATATAGTGTAATCAGCAAAGACTGCAAAGTTGTTGAAGCAGCTGTTTTTCGTTGCTCAGATTTTTTGGGGCCGTGATTAATTTGGCGCACATCATGCGTACGATTACGCTGCGCTAATCGTACCTACGAGGCTGACAAAGATAGTTGATATTTATGACTACAGAGATCAGTCAACGCGGGAAATCAATGTATGGAAATAAGCGTGCGGAAATATCCCTTGCAAGGAGGCAAAATCACAGCCAACACTCAACGACGCTGGATGCAGCAAGTAGCAAGTAACAAGTAGGTACGATTAGCGCAGCGTAATCGTACGCATGCCAACCGCCACTAACTGATGAGATTGAAAGTCACCACGACTTCAATATAGTGTTATCAGCAAAGACTGCAAAGTTGTTGAAGCAGGTATTTTGCGATACTCAGATTTTCTTGCGACCGTGAGTAATTTTGCGCACATCATGCGTACGATTACGCTTAGCTAATCGTACCTACGAGGCTACGAGCTTACTGCTTGGAAAACCGGCATCCCAATAACTCTTGCCTGTTGGCGCGCAGAGATTTTTCAGAAAAAACTTCCATCAGTTTTTTCGATGTCAACGCGACCCGGAAACCAGTAATCTGCCCCATATTGGCACAGGACGAATGCGGTGGTACTTCGGCAAGGAGAAGTAAATCCTGTTTCACCCAGGCCAGTGCGGCGAAATTGGCTACTTCCTGTGGTTTGCAGCGCAGGTTTTTTTTTGAGATTTTTTGGGTGACATCCGATAAGTCAATGGCGGCAGAATGACCCTGCGCATCGACTGCAAACAGCTTCGCCTCCCAGGTGCCAACTGCTCCACCATCGCTGGTGTTGATGGCAAGATGCCTGGAGTCTGCACTCCATAACACTTCGGTCAGATCAGGTTGGGCCATCACACCCAGTTTAGCGGTTTTCCCATCGCTGTTTTGCAAGACCAGTTCACCTGCTTGTTCCCTGATAGTCAGATTGCCGTCGGGTGACGCCAGTTGCCAGCCTGCCTGCATATTACCTGCCTCAAGCTGCCTGGCTTTTGCTGAAAATATTCCTTTGCAGGATGATGGCGCAGAGGCCGCTGCCGCTGCTGTTGCCGTATAGATGAACATGCCTAGTGCCAGGCTGATGCCAGCAGTGATGTGCAAGCGAGGTATGATCTTCATGCGATATGTTTTTGCGATTTTGCGGTGGATATAGGGCGGCACGTAGGTACGATTAGCGCAGCGTAATCGTACGCATGTTGGTCGTCAATGTCTATGGAGAACGAATGTCATCACGACTTCAATATAGTGTTTTCAGCAAAGACTGCAATGTTGTTGAAGCAGGTATTTTGCGATGCTCAGATTTTCTTGCGACGGCGAGTAATTTTTCGCGCATCATGCGTACGATTACGCTTCGCTAATCATACCTACAATTGTCTGCGAGCCATTGCAGGTTCAGCCGCCTGGTAATAACGGCGCATGCCAGGGAGATGAAACAGGCAGGCATAAACGCAGAGTGACACGATCAGTGTTTGTAGGGCCAGATCAGCGATATTCAGACCTTCTTGCGCCATCCATGTCGATGGATATAAGGCCAGCATCAGCAACAATGCTGGCTGCATGAATACCAATACCCAGCGCGCCCAGGGTTTGCGTGCTGCCATACCCCATGAACCCGCCGCCATCATCGCTAAAAAAACTGCAAGCTCAACACCTGTACCGGTAGTCCAGAGCTCAAGGTAAGTCATTTCCTGGCCATTCACTTCCCAGTTAAACAGGGGCTGCAGCAATAACAGCAGCATCAGCGGACACACAAGCATCCATCCATGACACAAGATGCGTATCACGAGCGGAAGCTCCTTCGTGTTGTTAATCAGGCGTGCAAGCTTGGATATCATCGGGTTCGCAAGAGTAATTGATTGGAAACTGCCGCTATTTTATCGCAATCTGTTTCAAAGCCGGTGCTTACCTATGCATCGATGATGCTGGATGCCAGGTCAGGCTCCGGCATGCCGGGTTTGTGCGAAATAGCAAAAAAGCCGCGATGTCATTTTACTCCGTATCGTAGGGCGCAATCTAATGCGCCGAAGGGGCAAGGGCAGAAATTTTCCCTTGCACAGAGCATCCTGGCGTCATGGCAGTTTCGATTGGCTTGCGACGCGGGCTCAATGCCATCGATCCAATAATCGCGTAAGTCTTGTTGCCCAATGAGTCAAAAAAACAGGCATCATGACAATTGGCGCAGCAGGTCTCACTGTGTGCCAATGTCTGCATCTTGCCTGCAAAACACCTGCAAAGTGCCTTTATGTGCCGGAAAATTCATTTTTTGTGGAATGTGGTCTTGCTATAATCGCTGCTTTATATTTTGCAGTCATTACGCACCTCTTGAGACGGATAAGCTTCATGCACATTACAACTTCTTCTTTTTTACTTTCTACCGCAAGAAAATACCTGCTCGCCGTGATTGTGCTGGTCTTATCTGGCTGTGTCACACTGGAACCGGTACTTCAAGTTGCCGACAAACCAAAATCAGATGTTGGTTATGTCGCGGGTGCATTCGTCTTTTCGGGCGGGGGAAGCTATGCCCTGGGTGTTACCAATGTTAATGGCGGCGAAGAATTTGTTTTGCCATTTATTGACCCGGCTGTTTACAAGACAATGACAAGGGTAGCGCAACTCGACAGGGTGACAATGATCCAGCTTCCACCTGGCCGGTATCGTGTGTCCAGCTGGTTAATCTATGACTATTTAACGAAAGAAAAAGTTGCCAAGAAAACTTTACCTGAAAATGAGCGGGGCCTTGAATTTACCGTGACCCCAGGACGAGTGAGGTATCTGGGCAAATTTTCAGGTATGACCACCCCTAGTGGCTTTAGAACGCAATTCAGGGTTGAATCGCAACGCATTACTGCGAAAGACCTCTCGCTGCTGCTTGAAGTAAGTTATCCCAATTTCACGATGGACCTGCTGGATGCACAACCAGGCTCGGTATATTAAAACTTGATCGGTACGCTATGTTAAAGACTTCATTCCTCATACTTTTGCTGGCGCTGCTTGGTGGTTGCGCTCATACCATTACCATCCAGCCTGAACTGCGAAACGTTAGCTTGCCCGCCTCCATCGAACCGTTGTCAAGGCGAGTTGCGTTTTATCTGCCTGATGAGCTGCGCAATGTAAAGGTGACGACACCAGCGGGAGGTGGTGACAGTGCGTCCTATATGCCTTACCGCGACATGGAGCTCGGGCTCTATAAATTGTTGAAGAATACCTTCGTCAGCGCAATACGCCTGACAGATCCGCCTGACCTTGCCGACCTGAAGAAGCGCGATATTCATTACCTGGTGACACCGACTATTAGCACAAGTTCTTCATCGCAAAATAGGGCTTCATGGGCACCTACGAGTTTTACTTTGACATTGCAATTTAAGCTGGTCGATGTATCAAGCGGTAAGGTGTTGCTGAGGGAGGTTGTGGGTGAAGGCAAATTTGACCAAGAAAAAGAAGCAGCTTATTCCCCTGCTGCCCTGTACGGATCAGAAGCCGCACGCCGGGCTGCGCTTGCCGCCATGCTGAAGATGCAAAATAGCCTGCTGGCCGCTCCTGATTTTCGTTGATTTTTTTGTCAGTGCGCGCCCTGACATGGGCGCATGTCCACTTTTTAAAATCTCACCGATCATCCACCGTCCCGGGCCTGCATGAATAAAAATCAAAGTGGCACCCTCGCTTTTTGTTTACTATTGATTGCCGTAGACCTCTCTGCACAGGAAGTGGATACGCCTGTCCAGCAAGTCACGATTGCCACAATGCGTGACCCGCAATGGATGTCCTACCGGGACGCCTACAAGGTGTTGAGATGGCACGACGACTACAAGAAAGATAAAAATTTTGTCCGCGTGACTTTTGATCTCAAACCCAAAGATCGCCAGGCCTCGTTAAAAGACCTGCGCCTTGAGTTGATTGGTAAAACCACGCGGATGGAATTGCCTTTGGATGAAGGTCTGACGACCTCCATACCAGATATTAAGCAGGCCTATGAAGAAGACGCCGAATTCAGGTTGAATCGTCAAGCTGGCACTTTTGATTTTCAATATACAGGATCGATCAGGCTAAATCCTAATGGCGTTTATCCACTAGCTGACCTGCACCAGGCATGTGATCAGTTGCTAAGCTACCTGCGCGATGCGCGGTTGAGTATTCGACTCAAAACCGCAGGCAAAAAATGCATCGCTGTCAAATTCCATTACCCTGAGCGTATTGCCAAACCACGACTTTTTTATAAAAATGAATCAGGCGAAATGGTGGCAATTAGCCTGATGAAGCCATTAGAAAAAATCCCTGGTAATGCTGTCGCGTTCCGCTTCCCTGAACAACAGAAAAATGGTGAAATCATCGCAGAAGATTTGCCCTTATCTATTCACGTTATTTACGATTAAAGAAAGATGCAGCGACGACGAGTGCCGTATCGTTTTATGCCTGTTTACTTTTCATCATTTTGTTTTTTTCCGTCTCTTAATTCTTCAAGATATGGCCCTACCCAATACAGGGCAACAAACAAGCCCAGGCTAAAACAGGTATTAAATAAGGGCTTTACAGGCCTGTCGTCCAAATAGTTCCCGAAGGCGATTAACCAGGGCAAGGCGGCGCAATACAAGGCCACTGAAAGCTGGCTTTTCATATTCAATTTCATCTCTTATATGCCCTTTTTATCATGCTGGTATTGATCGGTACATCGTGGTGCTTCGCCATTGCGCCATTTAAATAGCAAGCCCAGGCCACCCATGCGCATGCATCGCTGATAATGTTCACCTACTGTGGCCTTGTCATACTCGCCCTGAGTTACTTTCAAGGCTATCGGTACTGGATTGTTCTCACCTCGAATGGTGAGTATGCGCGAAGGAAATTTACCGTGATAGGCTTGCTTGTAAATGATAGTTCCTTCTAGCAGGACGGTGGTTTTATCTGCGCTCAATGCATTCACCAAAAATACGTGGGGAGTGCTTAACAATGTCAAGCAGGAAAAAACAAGGAGCATGAGAAAGCCTGTTGTCAGCAAACCGTAACGCATGAATTCCACGATGTGCTTGCGCCAATATGTGCCGCATATTGCCATCACAACTAACACGGCAATAGCTGCATAGCTGAAGGCAAGTGGCCAGTCCTCATTCATATCGTCCAGTTGCATCATGCATGCCATCCCGCTAAATGCATACGCAAGAAAACACAAGACCGGCACGTTACTTTTAAACTTCGATTTGGTGTATGTGTACATCATGTAAGCTAAGAATAATGATCAGCAAGTAGGCACGATTAGATTCTATGGTTCCCGTCAAGTTTTTATCGAGATGAGATCAGAATTAAAATCAACGCCGTTCTTGATCAAGCTAAAAGCAATCCGCAGTATTTTACGTGCGATGATCATAATGGTGGCCGTTGATGGCCAGCCAAGCTGACGGTAATGTTGGTACACAGGTGCCCATACCTTTGATTTTGCTGCCGCCATACCAGCGTTAAATAGCAAGCGGCGCCCTTCAGCAGGGCCTCGCTTGGACAACCTCCTGCGTCCACGCTTTTGGCCAGAGTCACACGGACGTGGGTCCATACCGACAAATGCAACGACAGCATCACTGTTTGTGAAGCGAACGCGGTCAAACAGATTGGCCAGCCAGGAACTCGTTAATAGTCCGACTCCTGCAATGGATTGCAAGCGGCAGACTTGTTCATCACGCTTGGGAATATCCTTATTCAATCTGGCAATGTCCTGATCGATTTGCTTGAGTAATTCTGTGAAGCTGTCTAAAAGCCTGGCTGACTTCACTTTCAGTGATGGTGCTCCATCACAGGTCAGACGCAAAGCCGTCTTTAGAGAAACAATTTTAGCCCGGCGTTTAAGCAGTTCATCCATCGTGCGTTGCTCCGGCGTAGCTGGTTCATAGCGACGCAGTTCCTTGATTTCATGGGCCAGATAACGTGCAATGAGCATGGCATCGACGTTGTCAGTCTTGGCTCGCGCCCCAACCCCTTTCGCATAATGACGGGTATCTTTAGGATTGAGCACATAAACATGCAGGCCCATCTGGAAAGCCAGGTCGGCCAGCATCTGGTGATAGGTGCCAGTTGCTTCCATCGCAATAGACGAGCCAGGTGGCAGTTGTTTCAGGAATTTCTTTAAAGCAGCTAATTCATTAGGAACAGCACGCACTGGGAAACTGCTTTCAGAGCAGGCGATAACGACCTCAGATTTCGCCACATCAACACCTATGCATAACGGGGATTGCATGATTGCCTCCTTATCGTTAAAGTGAGAATGTTGGGGTGGCCACTTCTTCACGTTAGCTTGCACATATCGGCGGTATTGGTTGGCAGGCCTATTGACCGCTGGATTCCTCATCGACGTTGAAGAGGTGGGGTGGGAGAGTTCTAATCGGGTCTGTCAGCGAAAACTGCAGATGCGCAGCGTTGTCCCTCCACCCCGACGCTTTCTAGTTTCCCAGAAATCGTCACTTATAACCATACAAGCGCAGCGTAATCGTACGCATGTCAGTAAAATTCTGTGATACCCAAAGCTGGTCTTCCTGAGAAATTGCGGAGTAACATTTTTTGCTCCAGCGCCAGATCAAGGCAAGGTCTTTTGTGCGCTTTTGTAATTTTATAGGCATCATACGTACGATTACGCTGCGCTAATCGTACCTACGCGGGTTGAGGGAAATGGAATAAATTTGCTAGCTTAGTAAAATTCAATACCTGAAAAACTGACATTCAACAACAGTGTTTCTTCCCAAATGCCACTCCAATAGCATTGGGCGCCTGCAATAATCGCATCTTTGATGTCATTCAAAGTTTTCGTCGATTTTGTTGGTACCTGCACCTTTGTAATGGTGAACTCAAAAAAACTTCCCCCGTCATCAGAACGTTTAATGGCATGGTAGGCTTCAAAAGCTATTGCACATCCCTTCCATATCAAGTTGTAATAACTTGGCCCTTCTCCTCTTTCTGGTGGCTGATTACCCTGACCGCCGAGACTCAAAAAAACGATGCCTCTATCCTCATCTTCAGCATAGGAAGTTTGAAACACAAATATGGGTCCGCATACCTGCTTTCTGTATTCTGTCCGCTTTTCAGGCGTAATATCTTTATATGTGAATGTCATGGCGATATCATTTGATTTGAAAACCAGGTTACCACAGCAAGTAGGTACGATTAGCGCAGCGTAATCGTACGCATGTGGGTTGCACAATCAGTTATTCATTTTCCCACCAGCTTGTGCCTGATCACATAACTGCAGCAAGTCTGTATCCTTCCATATTTCTATGAACGGGCGTGCCGCCGAGAAAAGCGGTGCGGCTTCCTGGTGACGCTGGCAGGCGCACAAGGCCAGGGCGAGATGGACCTGGATTTCAACCACAAAATATTTCATGCTCGGTGAGCCAAAGTCTTTGCTCAGCTCCAGCGAGAGTGTGAGTAAATCCAGTGCCTCTTTGGCCTCGTCATTCTTGAGCCGTATCAAGCCCTGACAATACAGCACGATGACGCGCTGCAAATCCGACAGTTTGGCGTCTTCTATCTCTGCCATCAGCAAGGCCGCGCCTTTGGTATTGTCCAGCCTGCGTACCAGCGTGGTGGCGAGATCGACGGTATTGGCTGCACTGGGATTGATTTTGCGCGCAGCCTGTTGGGTGATGGCCACTTCCTGGAATTTTCCCGCCGCAAAATAGATAGAGGCGAGTCGCCCTTCATAAAAACCGGGGGCCAGAGTATCGTCACTCTTGACTACCGCAGCCCGCGCCAGCGCTGCTTCCAGGCGACCCTGCCCTGCCTCTGCAATAGCCAGGCGAATAATGATTTCATGTTCAGGAAGCGGCGTCTTGAACCAAGACTTCCAGCGTGCTATTAAATGCATGGTGCGCTCGACCTCGGCCCAGCGTCGCCAATGGCCAGCTTCGAGGGCGCGATTATATAAAACCAGGGGTGTCGTCGCCCACAGAAACCAGATCAGATGGACGACGAACAACAGCACCGGTATCAGCGCCGCGACACTGTGGCTGCCACTCACCGCCGTTGCGATTGCCCACCACACCAATAAAGGGCCCCAGATGCCTGCATTGTTGGCATACAACATGCCAAGCCTGACCAGCAAGCTCGATTGCTTTTGCAACTGCAGCGCATGGTCTGCACTCAATCTCAGTTGCAGCCTTGAATCAGCATTGTCAAGATTGATAGCGGTTTCTTTGCTGTCTATGACCCGTATATCACGATAAGCCTGCTTCTCCAGCTTGTCGTAGGCATCTTCAATGGAGCTGGCCTCTACCCGATCTGTGACGACGCGGCCTTGACTGTCTTTGGCGGTGAATTTGAATGCGTACATCGATTATTTCTTTCGTTTTTTTGAGTATCTGTGGGTACGATTAGCACAGAGTAATCGTACGCATAGTCAGCAGCAATTCAATATGTAATCGTATTTACGCCGACTATTTCCATTTTACTAAAACTGCCAAAGACATTAACAGGAACAGCAAAGATAGAAGAGCAGGGGTTTTCGTTTCATCGTATTTCTTTGCGGCTTCATCCTCGTCCATCGGTGCTATCCGGGAGAAGAAAAAAACTCGTAGAAATACAACTGCATACAATACCAGCGACCAAAAAAAACTAGCCGGGAATATACTACCTCCGTCGTCCATATTCAGCATTCTTACAGGGATTTTTATGATTTCACCCGACAAATTGACAAGTGTGTTGGTGAAATCGTTGCCGCTGCCAACCGTTAAAATGATGCAGAGTACTGAGAAAAAGAAGACAGGAAGAAAAATGGCGGCATATAGTCCTGCTGCAATCAGGGCTTTTAAAATGCGTAAGGTCTTGAGCTTGCCTGGAGGTGTCTGGTTTGAACTGATCATTACTTCTTAATTTCTATACTGAGTTATTTTTTACTGCGATTCGGTATGGCTGATGTGGTGAAGGTCAGCTCGTGTAGGTACGATTAGCGCAGCGTAATCGTACGCATGGCCAGCTGTAATTTTCCAGGCTGCTTCAAAATCACGGCTGCTTTATGATGTTGAATCAAGTATACATCACACTTATGCGCAAAGCATGACACACTGCGATCATGGAATTTGCTTGGGGGTTTTCGTTATTTCCGGCACCGCATGCGTACGATTACGCTGCGCTTGTATGGTTATAAGTGACGATTTCTGGGAAACTAGAAAGCGTCGGGGTGGAGGGACAACGCTGCGCATCTGCAGTTTTCGCTGACAGACCCGATTAGAACTCTCCCACCCCACCTCTTCAACGTCGATGAGGAATCCAGCGGTCAATAGGCCTGCCAACCAATACCGCCGATATGTGCAAGCTAACGTGAAGAAGTGGCCACCCCAACATTCTCACTTTAACGATAAGGAGGCAATCATGCAATCCCCGTTATGCATAGGTGTTGATGTGGCGAAATCTGAGGTCGTTATCGCCTGCTCTGAAAGCAGTTTCCCAGTGCGTGCTGTTCCTAATGAATTAGCTGCTTTAAAGAAATTCCTGAAACAACTGCCACCTGGCTCGTCTATTGCGATGGAAGCAACTGGCACCTATCACCAGATGCTGGCCGACCTGGCTTTCCAGATGGGCCTGCATGTTTATGTGCTCAATCCTAAAGATACCCGTCATTATGCGAAAGGGGTTGGGGCGCGAGCCAAGACTGACAACGTCGATGCCATGCTCATTGCACGTTATCTGGCCCATGAAATCAAGGAACTGCGTCGCTATGAACCAGCTACGCCGGAGCAACGCACGATGGATGAACTGCTTAAACGCCGGGCTAAAATTGTTTCTCTAAAGACGGCTTTGCGTCTGACCTGTGATGGAGCACCATCACTGAAAGTGAAGTCAGCCAGGCTTTTAGACAGCTTCACAGAATTACTCAAGCAAATCGATCAGGACATTGCCAGATTGAATAAGGATATTCCCAAGCGTGATGAACAAGTCTGCCGCTTGCAATCCATTGCAGGAGTCGGACTATTAACGAGTTCCTGGCTGGCCAATCTGTTTGACCGCGTTCGCTTCACAAACAGTGATGCTGTCGTTGCATTTGTCGGTATGGACCCACGTCCGTGTGACTCTGGCCAAAAGCGTGGACGCAGGAGGTTGTCCAAGCGAGGCCCTGCTGAAGGGCGCCGCTTGCTATTTAACGCTGGTATGGCGGCAGCAAAATCAAAGGTATGGGCACCTGTGTACCAACATTACCGTCAGCTTGGCTGGCCATCAACGGCCACCATTATGATCATCGCACGTAAAATACTGCGGATTGCTTTTAGCTTGATCAAGAACGGCGTTGATTTTAATTCTGATCTCATCTCGATAAAAACTTGACGGGAACCATAGAATCTAATCGTAGCTGCGGTGCAGTTTTTGAGATTGCCATTTGCTCAGTTTAGCTGGCCTGGCACATCACGCGCGACTTCAATCAGCATATTCCACGGGCATGTGTTGATGAATTCAGCCAGGTCGTTTTGTGCTTCTGCACTACGGAGCTCATCATTTATCCACATCAATTTCATCAGCCGCTGATTCCATAGCCGATAATTAAGCCGCAAGACTTTGATGACCTCAGAAAAATCTTGTGCATTGGCTATGTCAGGCAAGCTGTAGTGATTCATTTCCACGGCCACAAAATTTTGAAGGAATTCCAGGTTTTCCTGGCTCCATGCCTTTACACGCTCATGCTCAGGTAATTCAAAAAGGGCGTCGAAATTGTTCCAGTTTGATTGACGGCTTTTATCATTGGATGTCATTTTGATCTGTCAGCTCGTGTAGCATGGTCAGCAATTACTTCCCATGCTGATTAATGATTCAAGTATACAAAACACGCGTGCAAAGAAGAATAGACAGCGATCATGGGATTTGCTTGAGGTCTATAGCTATTTCAAGCATCGCACATAGCACACACATATCAATCGCCACCACCAATCTCCACCGCCACGTCGCCACACCAATCTACAGGATACACGCCGTCATTCACATAGTGGTGAAAAGTCGAATAAGGCCATTCACAAACCCGCTCCACCAGGCCATGCTTTAATGGATTGACGTGTACATAATCGACATGTCTTTGAAAGTCCAGCTCGTCGCGTATCAGATGTTCCCAATAATGGCGTTGCCAGATACCGCGCTCACCTGCTGCCAGCCGTGCAGCGGAGAGGGATTCTGTTTTTGGCAGGGCGCGTGAAAAACCACTCTTGATGAGCCGCCAGCGCAGGCTGAAATTGCTGTCACCTTCAGGCAGGGTGAAGATGCAATGCATATGCTCTGGCAAAACTACCCAGGCATCGATATGAAAGGGATATTTACTACGCACATCTTTGATCACCTGCCGCAAGAGTCCAATTTCGCGTACCAGAAGGTCATTGTTGTGTCTTTGCAGCAGATTGACGGTGAAAAACCATGTAGCTCCCGGGACGAATGCGCGACGGTAATTGGGCATGGTATTTTTTGATGGGCTCAGGTGATTTTGCGGGGGATCATGCGTTCGATTACGCTGCGCTAATCGTACCTACGTGGGTTATTTATGACTTATTGCTAATCATCGCAAAGATCATTCCCAGCACGACAAACGCAGGAAGAACAATGACGAGCCCAACAATTGCACCGACAAGGCCACCAAACATGGCGAGGTCCATCAGTCCATTCAATCCGCAGCCATGACATCCGGCCCCTTCATCGCAAAAGCAGCCAGGAATCACGGCATGGATCGCAATACTGATGAGGAAAGCGGCAGCCGGTATCAAAACAGAGGCGATGCCTAGCTTAAAACATACAGATACAGGGCTCACAACATTCTCCTGCCATTAAAATTTGGCTTATACGAATAAGATTAACACAGCTCGTGTAGGTACGATTAGATTCTATGGTTCCCGTCAAGTTTTTATCGAGATGAGATCAGAATTAAAATCAACGCCGTTCTTGATCAAGCTAAAAGCAATCCGCAGTATTTTACGTGCGATGATCATAATGGTGGCCGTTGATGGCCAGCCAAGCTGACGGTAATGTTGGTACACAGGTGCCCATACCTTTGATTTTGCTGCCGCCATACCAGCGTTAAATAGCAAGCGGCGCCCTTCAGCAGGGCCTCGCTTGGACAACCTCCTGCGTCCACGCTTTTGGCCAGAGTCACACGGACGTGGGTCCATACCGACAAATGCAACGACAGCATCACTGTTTGTGAAGCGAACGCGGTCAAACAGATTGGCCAGCCAGGAACTCGTTAATAGTCCGACTCCTGCAATGGATTGCAAGCGGCAGACTTGTTCATCACGCTTGGGAATATCCTTATTCAATCTGGCAATGTCCTGATCGATTTGCTTGAGTAATTCTGTGAAGCTGTCTAAAAGCCTGGCTGACTTCACTTTCAGTGATGGTGCTCCATCACAGGTCAGACGCAAAGCCGTCTTTAGAGAAACAATTTTAGCCCGGCGTTTAAGCAGTTCATCCATCGTGCGTTGCTCCGGCGTAGCTGGTTCATAGCGACGCAGTTCCTTGATTTCATGGGCCAGATAACGTGCAATGAGCATGGCATCGACGTTGTCAGTCTTGGCTCGCGCCCCAACCCCTTTCGCATAATGACGGGTATCTTTAGGATTGAGCACATAAACATGCAGGCCCATCTGGAAAGCCAGGTCGGCCAGCATCTGGTGATAGGTGCCAGTTGCTTCCATCGCAATAGACGAGCCAGGTGGCAGTTGTTTCAGGAATTTCTTTAAAGCAGCTAATTCATTAGGAACAGCACGCACTGGGAAACTGCTTTCAGAGCAGGCGATAACGACCTCAGATTTCGCCACATCAACACCTATGCATAACGGGGATTGCATGATTGCCTCCTTATCGTTAAAGTGAGAATGTTGGGGTGGCCACTTCTTCACGTTAGCTTGCACATATCGGCGGTATTGGTTGGCAGGCCTATTGACCGCTGGATTCCTCATCGACGTTGAAGAGGTGGGGTGGGAGAGTTCTAATCGGGTCTGTCAGCGAAAACTGCAGATGCGCAGCGTTGTCCCTCCACCCCGACGCTTTCTAGTTTCCCAGAAATCGTCACTTATAACCATACAAGCGCAGCGTAATCGTACGCATGGTCAGCCGTAATTTTCCAGGCTGCTTCAAAAGCATGGCTGCTTTTTGGTGTTGAATCAAGTATACATAACGCTCGTGCAAAGAAGGATGGACGGCTATCATGAGATTTTCTTGAAGTTTATAGCTATTTCAGGCACAGCATGCGTACGATTACGCTGCGCTAATCGTACCTACGGGCCTCGCGTTCTATGCCAAGGTTTGCAGAGCTTGAGGGCGAGGTATTGATGCAGGTTTAGTTTCATTGATTTCCATAATCATTAAACACCGCACAAAACTCTTTATACACAGACTCAGAATTCAAGCGCCGTACTGATTCTTTGATCATCTCCATCTCCCACACCGAGGCGTCAGAAAACCAGATCATTAGCAAGGGTGACGCTGCTTGCTCCAGGTCAGAAAATTGGCCGGCTTTTTGTAGCTCGACCAGCGCTTCCAATATAGCTGCAAACATGCGCTCCACATGGCGTTCCCAATAATTATCGACGTCATCGTCCAAAGTGGTGAGGCCATCCCATTCCAGGTCTTCAAAGGCGTCGTTAAGGCTTTCAAATTCTTCGCGCAGGGCCGTGAGGCACTCGTTGACGGAATCAAAATATCCATCCTGACGATAATGTTGCCATTCATCGGCGCAATTATGGGCATACTGGTCCTGCTCCCGGTCAAGGCGGTCCTGCCGCTCTGGCATGGTATTCAAGACTGCGTATATATGCAGCAAGCCATTGCAGGTATACAGACTGTAACCATAAAAGTCTTCACCAGGTGGAGGCACCAGCATATTGCTCAGGTCTTGCGTCACCGCCAGCCTGACAGCATTTTTTAATTCAGTATAGTCGCGCTGTAGCCATGCGGCCCAGATGGCGTGTACCTGGTCTTGGTTGTGGCTCATTGTTGATCAGTTTGAATAAAGGAGAGCTTGGCGTATTCGTGCGATAAGCGATTTTACTACGGCCGCGCAGCTCCTGTAGGTACGATTACGCTGCGCTATTCGTACCTACAGGGGCTTGCTAGGCAAAGAGATATTCGCCGTCAGCCACTGTCCACAAATTATTTTCATCAATATAGTGCAGCATTTTTTTTGCACCCTTGGCATATCTCGGGTCCCACTTCATGTGGGCTAAAATAATCATCGCCATGCCAATTTTTTGCTTTTCTAATGAATAGACGATACTGGATGGACGGCTCTTGCCTTCAATCTTTAACAGAAAATTTGGCTGATAATGGCGACGGGGTTCTGCTCCCCAGCAGCCCGAGGGGTAATGTTTTTCTTTGACTGCCTGAGACAAGGTTTCGCAACCGGTGCAGCGGGCAAACGTGAGCAAGTGGTTGATCTCTTCATCCAGCTGCAAGCGCACGACATTCTCTTGCATGATGTTGCCGATCAAATCCAGGCGCGCCCTCAGAGTATCACCTTCAAGGTGTTCGCTATCTATGGTGGCCTGTTCAATCAAGACAAGGTTGTGTATGTCCTTGCCGGATAAAGTTCTGGTGTTTGTCATGGCAGGAGTTGGTTCGAGATCATATTCCTTAGTTTTTGGTGCAGCCCGCGTAGGTACGATTAGCGCAGCGTAATCGTACGCATGGACAGCAGTAATTTTGCAGGTTACTTCAAAATCAGGGCTGTTTTTTGGTGACGAATCAAGTATACATCACAGTTGTGCAAAGAAAGATCGACAGCGATCACAGGATTTTTTGAGGTCTTTAGCTATATCGAGCATCGCATGCGTACGATTACGCTGCTCTAATCGTACCTACGTGGGGACAGATTTGCTTTACTTGCGCGCCTCCGCCACACTCGCTCCAACTTGCTCGGCCAACTGTCGCGCCGCTTCTGACATGGCGGGTGCCACGGCTTCATAGGCGGTGCCGTTCAGACGCACGGTGAATACCTGGTGTTCGCGTTTTTTGAGTTTGCGGCTGCTGTCGAGTACGGCCCAACTGGCTTCGAGTGTCAGTTGTTCGCCGCTGTTGATGAGCAGTTGGTTGATTTGTACTTTGACGTGGTAACGCGGCAGGCTGCTGGTGGTGCTGATGCTGGTGTCGGTAGAGAGCCAGGCGTCGGGCAGGTTTTTGCGCAGGTGGGCGGTGAGGGCGTTGGTCAGTTGTTCGTCTAGCGGGGCCAGCCAGCGTTGTTCGTCGCTGACGATGGATTCTGTGGCAGATTTTTGGATGACGAGTTGCTGGCGGTTGACTGCCTCTGGCAGTTTGATGGTGGCGACGACGAGTTCATATTGTGCCTCTGCCTGGCTGCTGCTGGCGAGCGGGTAGTCGAGGCGGTAAAGGTGTTCTACGGGGGGCGTGGCGCAGGCGGCCAGCAAAATACCTGCCAGGGAAATCGTCAGGACGTGTGTGCTTCGCATCATGGTTTTACCTTTTGTTTGCCAAACACCAGGGCATCTGGATGGCGCTCCAGCATGTCGGCCAGGTTGGCGACAGCGCGGGCGGACTTGGCGACTTGCTTCAGTGATTCGCGCATGTCTTGTTGCAGCGGTGCGTCTTCTGCCAGCAGGGCGTTGGCGCTGTTCAGGGTGCTGCGTGCTTCTTTGAGGGTAGAGGTCAGCTCGGGTGTGACTTCTACATCAAGGCGGTGCACGAGTTTTTCTGTGCTGGCGAGGGTGGTGTTGAGTTTGCTGAGTGCCTGCACGAGCTCGCCAGAGATTTTATCGAAAGGCAGCTTGTCGATTTTTTTGGCGATGCGGCCTACGGTTTCCTGGATTTCGGCCAGGCCACCACCGACGGTGGGCAGCACGGGGTAGTCGGTGCGCCAGTCCATTTTTGCCTGCGGTGCATCCGGGAAGAAATCGAGGGCGATATACAATTGGCCGGTCAGCAGGTTGCCACTGCGTAGCTGGCCGCGCAGGCCGCGGGTGATGAGGTGGTCGAGCAGCGATCTTTCTTTGGCTTCGGTATCATCATCCGGCAGGCGGGTGCCTGTCCTGACCCTGGCCTTCAGGCGGTCTGGGTAGAGGCTGATTTCAACCGGGAAGCGCGGCAGACGGCCATTCTCGGCAAATTCCACATTCAGGGATTTGACTTCGCCGATGACGATGCCGCGCAAATCGACAGGCGCACCTTTGGACAAACCACGCAGGCTTTCAGGGAAATACATGAGGAAGCTGCGCACCTTGGTATCCGGCGCGCGCATGGCATGTTCGCGGTCTTCAAACAAGGGGAAGACGCTGCCTTCAAACGCGGGTTTGCCACCGGGCAGGGCATCATCATGTTCCTGGAAGGCGAGGCCACCTTCTATCAGTGAGGTCAGTGATTCGGTCGTCACGCGCAAGCCATTGGCATCAAGCTGCATATCCACGCCGCTGGCATGCCAGAAGCGGGTGTCTTCAGTCACGTATTGATCATAAGGCGCATCGATGAAGACGCGTATGGTCACGCCCTTGCCATCACGGTCAAGCTGGAACTTGGTGACGTGCCCGGCATTGATGTGGCGGAAGAAGATAGGTGAGCCATAATTGACCGAGCCGGTCTGTGCACCATGCAAGACAAATTCACGGCCTGGTGAATCACGGTTGACCAGCGGCGGTTCTTCAAGACCAGTGAATTCATTGGTGGTCTCTGATGATGTGCCGACATCGACGCTGATGTAATTACCGGATAACAGCGTAGAGAGGCCAGACACCGAGCCGCCAGAGATGCGCGGCTTGACGATGAAGAAGCGGGTATCGGTGGCAAGGATGTCTGATGCGCTCTTGATCAACTGCGCCGTGATCAGCACGCGCTTGCGGTCTGGCGAGAGGGCAATTGCCTTGACATGGCCAACATCCACATCCTTGTAGCGCAATTTGGTTTTGCCTGCTTCCAGCCCTTCGGCAGATTTAAAGGTGATGGTGATAACCGGCCCCTGGCTGGTCACGCTTTGCACCACCAGCCAGATACCGATGAGGGCGGCAATGACAGGCACGGCCCACACAAACGAGGGCAGACGCCGCTTTGGCCTGACCTTGACGACGGGGACGATGGCATCGACTGCATCGACGGTTTCTACAGTGCTGGCTGCTGTATCAGTTGCTGCATCGCTTGTGCCGGCAGCGGCATCACTGCTGGCAGCATTGGCGGGTTTGCCTGCCTCAGGGCCAGGATGTTCTGAAGTTGGATCACTCATGCGTCTTTGCTACCCAGATTAAACGTGAATCAAAGCTTTGTGCCGACAGCATCGTCAGCACCACCACCGCACCAAAGGCCAGCGCACCGCCGCCGGGGTGTATCGCTGCCAGGGATTTAAACTGCACCAGCGCCACCAGTACTGTCACGACATACACATCCAGCATGGACCAGCGGCCCACCGCCTCTATCATGCGGAATAACTGGGTGCGCTGCAGCGGGTTCCAGGTCGATTTTTTTGAGCAGGTGTAAAGCAGCAGGCTGATCGAAAACAGTTTCAGCAAGGGCACGACGATGCTGGCAAAGAATACCAGCAAGGCCAGCGGCCATGAGCCTGTATACATCAGCACCAGCACCCCGCTCATGATGGTGTCATCCTGCGTACCAAAGATGGTATTGGTTTGCATGACCGGCAAGAGGTTGGCGGGGATGTAGAGTATTGTCGCCGCAACCAGGTAAGCCAGGGATTTGGTCAGGCTGTCTTTATGGCGCAAATGCAGGGTGGCACCGCAGATGGGGCAGTGGGTGGCGGCCTCGTCGTGGGTGCAGCACAGGGCTTCGCAAATGTCACAGGTGATCAGCCCGGCAGAGGCGCCGGTCTGGCCTGCCAGCCCGGTAGCGGGGATGTGGCGGTATTCTTGCTCAGACATGGCTTACCCCGGTGGCTGCCTTGCTGGCTTTGGCGGCGTTTGCCCACAGCCAGATATTGCGCGGCGTCAGCACCGAGGTCAGCGCAGCCGTAAAAAAGATCAGCGAGGCGCAAGACCACAGGGCCGGGCCAATGACGATGTCGGCCATGTGTTGCAGCTTGACCAGCGACACCAGCAAGCCCAGCATGAAAATCTCGACCATGCTCCAGGGCCGCAGGGTTTGCAGCGCACGCAGGGGCGCACCCAGCGCCAGCCCGGCATCACCAAAACGGATCACATACAAAAGATACACCGCCACCGAGATTTGCAGGGTCGGTGCCAGCATGGTGGTGATAATCACCAGCAACGAGAGGATGTGCATGCCATCATCCCACATCGCCAGCGCCGCATGAAAAAGCGTGGTGTCGCGCGTGACCTGCTGCACCTTCAGCGACAGCAGCGGGAAGCAGTTGAGCAGCAATAGCAGGATCACCGAAGTGATCGCCAGCGCCAGCGCCACGTCGACGCTGGCAGTGCCATTGCGGTACAAGATAGCCCGGCAACGCGGGCAACTCGCCGCCTCACCCGTGGCGACCGGCACATCCGCACAGACCAGGTCGCATTCATGGCAGACGATAAAATGATGGGCAGGCTTGATGGCGGGCTTCACGTTATGGTGCAGGGTCAGGTAGAAATCAAGGAAATAAGGCAAAAATAATAGTGAACTGTAACAATGAAATGGGAGTGCCTGCCATGTTTGCGACGATCATGGCGGCGTTGCAAATACTCGAGATAGCCCCACTATCGCTGTGTTTTGCGCCTTGCCCTGATGCGCCGGAAACATGTCCTTCACTCCCATTTCATTATTACAGTTCACTAGTATATGAGTGTAATCAATTTTGGAGATTAATCATAGAATAACGGCGGTGGCAGCGGTTTATTGTGATTTTGCCGGTGTTTCAGGGGCTAAAGCGGGGATTATGGCGTGTAAGTATCTTGTTTCCCCCGGTGCGGGATCATAGGCAGATCACGATATGAGCGTGAGGCAGGGCGCATTGTAATGCGCCGCATGAGGTGCCTGCATGCCTGTCGCGATGTATGGCCAGGACTCAAGTTATAATTTAACTTACTAAGCCACATACTATCCTTACCTGCCATTTCCAACTGTGAACTATCCATGAGTGCAGATCAAATCGCTGAAATTATTCCTCTCGTCCGCGAGGTCTTTAATCATGCCCAGGTGACTTCAAAGAACAGTGCTGTTCTGTGTGCATCTTTCGAGCTTGCAGGAGCGAGTGATGTGTGGGCGCAAGTCACTCCTACAGAGTTAAACGTCGCTTACCCCCTGAGTCATTCGCCAGAACAAGAGCTGCATGACATCATTCAATTGTTACCGAAGGCAAATTTGATCTCCTGGGAACCAATGAAATATGCTACGTGGTCGTTTGTTTCAGTCGCACCTGCCGAGCTTGCCAATGTAGTCGATCTGATTCTCACCCGGCTCTTTACGCTTGGTGACTATAGTCTCAACGGTGAAATCTTTCGACTGAATATGCCCACACCCGAGCCTTCAGCCGAGATACAAGCTGAAGATGAACTCTTGCCGGAAATGTCAGAAATGGACAATATGAACCAGAACGACAATGAGCGCTATATTACAAAGGCTATCCATGCATGGGTTTGGTCGGGGTTTTATGATGCCAACCGCGTTAACGAACTGCTTGACGATATACTGGAAGATGATGTCGATGAAATAGATATGCGGGCATTGATTAACCGGGAATTTTCCGAGAAGAGAAAGCAGGAGCGAAAATGGCCCGATACAACGGATTGCGACAGGCTTGATACTGCCTTTGATGAGTTGAATTCAAAATGGATCATCGCCATCCACAACGCTGGATATACGACGAGTGATGGCCATGAAGACGTCAGTGAAGTTCACTCAAAAATGCCACCGGGAACCTACCGTGGATATTGTTTTTATCATGGGCAAGATGTAGAGAGGGCGGTTGCTGGGCAGGGCATATTTCTTGCCTTTGGCGACATGCGTGACACCGAAGAGGGGAAGTTGGAGGTCGCTGAAATCATCAAAAAAACATTGCAATCTCATGGCTTGTTTGTTGAATGGGATGGCGACACAAACAAAAGAATCAGTATTCCCCGGATGATTTGGCAAAGAAAATTGAAAACATCATAGATCATGAGGTCTTGTTCTTAAAATCGGACAGCGCTATTGCCCGCATTTGTCTCGCAATCACAAGCTATTCATGACGTGATCTTGACGTAGGGCGCATTGTAATCCGCCGCATGAGGTGCTTGCATGCCTTGGTAAGATGCCGGTGCCGTGCACGATGAATGTTGTGGATTGGTAGGGTGCGCCGTGCGCACCATTGTATTTATTTGCATTGCCGTAATGGTGCGCATGGCGCACCCTACAAACTGCGGGTCAGCCAGTAGGGTGCGTCTTGACGCACCATCATTCTTCGCGCTACTGATGATTGACGAGATGGTGCGTTGAAACGCACCCTACAAACTGCGGGTCATTTGATGGCAGCGGTTTTTCTTTGTGTCTCTTTTGTGGTCTATCGTTTGGCAAGCCAATCCAAAAAATAGAGCAATCTCATTTCTGCCCTATCCCGCAATCCGCAAACAAAGCCATGACTTCATCAAACTTCGCTTTTGCCTGCGCATTCTGCGTGGCATCGCTACTATCATATTGATGATAAAAAACCGGGTCACCGATTTTTTTGTTGGCCCACTCCATGTCGAGGCGGCTGTTGCGTCTGATTCTGAGATAGATGCTGACGGAATCCAGATAGCTATCGTCATCCGCCCGTTCTTTGTCGGCATGCTGCCAGGTCGCCCAGGTGTGCAGATGCTCAAACGGCACTTTCACTGTACGGTTTTTTGCGGGGAAAAATCGATAGGCTTCTTCTGCCACCAGCAGTTTCTGGGTGCAATCGAGATGCAGGGTTTTGGTGGCGGCATGCTGCTTCCTGGTCATGTAATCACGCACCGGGGTTTGCTTGCGCAGCGACAGCCAGATGCCAGCCGCATAGGCCAGCGAGGCAGCGTACATATTAATGTCTGAATTTGGCATGTCGATGAAATTGCGCAGTACCAGAGCCAGGATCACAAAAGCAGGATACAGCATCAGGCTCCATAGCAGCGGCCCCCAGAAAAACAGGCCGACCAGCACAGACCACAGCGAGACATCGTGGACGACCATCTTGAGCATCGTTAATTTGCTCTTTTTCCTCAGCGCGTACAGCAATTCACCTTCGTTGACGCCATAGCCACCACCGTGTTCGTATTTCGTTTCTATGGCCAGATTTGTATTGCTCATTCATCTCCTTTGTTTGGGTGTGGCTATGTTGTGCACGTCATTTTTATGGCACATGTGCGTGCAGAAAACGGTGCGCACGGCGCACCCTACAAGCTGCTTGTCACTTTATCACAAGGGCTAATGCGCAATTGTCCTCAAGACCCTCAAGCCTGACCAGTCTGGTCAGCTTAACACCCGCAACCATAGATGAATCTGTCGCTGCCCAGCAGCTTCCATGCACCGTTGATATTGACTAGCACCAGGCGAATCCAGCGGTCGTCTGTCTTCGTTGAGCCACCGAGGTGACCGGGGCCTTTGCCCTGGCCTTCCCAGATGGCGATGTCGGCGATGCCGTCACCATCCAGATCATAGTTCAGATAAGTGCCCGCGATAAAGCCGGTTTGCTGCCGGTCCAGTTTCACAGAGCTTGTCGTGATTTTTGCCGTGGCGGCTGGCAATGTCGACGTAGTATAAAAGGCATATACACTACCTGGTGGATTCAATTTTGAACTGGCTTTTTGGCTACTGATTCTGTACGCGTCTGGTGAACCGCCATCATCGAAATAATTCCATATCGAATTGTCGGATTCACCATAGGAAAAGCCCGGAGTGAAGTTTTCACATCCTCTCTCATCGACGTCACGCCACAGGGTTTCGCTGACGCGCATATAGCTGGGGTTGCTGATCAGGCGGCCATCGCGAAATAATTGTACCCGTTGCACTGGTCGCGTCAGCACCTGGACGCGACTGCGCATATCGTATAGACCTGCATAGCTTATTTCTTCGTTTTGTTTGGGTGCACGGCGCGGCGTGGTCAACTGGCGGTAGATGATGTCAAACCGGCCGCCTGCTTGTTCTGGCGTCACATTCGGAGGGGCCAGGTCCGCTTCGCTACGAAAGAAAGACGGGCGCACGGCAGGAAATTCAAGCTTGCGCAGCAGGCGGAAGATATATCCCATATCATTTTCACCTGCTGATCTGTCTATATCCCACAAGCCTGTTGTCGTGCTGAGTTCATTGGCGAGATTCTCCATGCGGTTTTCACGTTCCCACATATCAGCCGGGATTTTTTTCCCCTCTGCGGCCAGGCGAGTGCTTTCCCGTTTGAATTCCAGGTTTTGCGCGGCCCTGCGCTTGATCTCTTGCCAGTCGGCATAGGGCTCAGGCTTCTTGCCCTTCAGGCCCAGTGCCAGATGTGCCTTCATTTTTTCCAGGGCTTCATCGCGAGGCCAGGGGCCTGCTGCAGTTATTTCAGGGTGGCGTTCCTTGAGATAGTTGGCATAGTTCTCCAGTGCCTGCCAGCCTGGGTCCAGCCAGAATGCCTTTACCGGATCAAAGTTTGCAGGGCGAGGGCCATCCCCGTAGGTGACACCCTGGATATGCGCCACCACCACGGGTGTTTTGGCCAGGTAGCGGCAAGCGGTGTAGCCACGTGTGCCATCAGCGATTTGTACTTCGCAATAGGTATTGCCTGCGCCCTCATTGAGCAGTTTGACGATGCTGTTGAGGGACAGGCTTTTTATCACCGGCGCATCGGCCTGCCCTGCCTGGCGTAGTGTCAGCGCCGTGCCACTGACCCAGCGTTGCGCCGCATCTATGCCTGCCTCACCGGCCACGGGCCTGGCTATGTGGTCGGCGCTCAGGTATTTGCAGGCCACATAGCCATACTGGCCTTCACCTTCAATCAGGCAGTAACCGGCATGCTCGGTCGTGTCCTTCAGTATCAGGGCTGCGCCACGGTGTAATACGCCTACTACTTTTTGCGTCATGTCCGGGCCTTGCCGCACCCGCACTTCATCCGCCGTGACCCAGCGCGGCGGCTGTTCTGCCCGTCTGGCGCTGGCATCTGCTTGCACCATGGCGGCCAGCAGAAAGAAATTTACGGCTAAGAAGTTAGGTGATTTCATGATGTCGGACAAAATTGCACTGCGCTCAAGGCAGGCATATAAAGACAGCACTTTAGCATTCTGCGGTCCAGGCGCGCAAATCTGCCTGACCATAACAAGCGGACGAAGACATGGCCGTAAAGTAGGGCGCATTGCAATGCGCCGCATGGAATGGCTGCACGCAGTGTGAAGATGTCCTTGCCGCAAACGATGCATACATACGGCGCATTCCCATGCACCTCCCGTTACGGCCACGACCATCCATTTTCTTCGATGCAGGACGCGAATGAAGTTTTTCTCTGTGCTTGCTCTGTGTCTCTGTGGTGAGAGGTCTTCAAATACCATAAACACCCAAACACAAAAAAATAAGGCCCCGGTTTTTACCCCGGGGCCTTAATGCCGTTACTTTTAAATCAAATCAGGTCTTGCCTTAGTCTGTTGCGACCAGGCTCAGGCCGCTGATCGCGCTATAGGCCTTGACCATGACATAGTAAGTGCCGCCTGCTGGTGAATTGATGGTGATGCTTTCATTGTTGCTGGCACCATCAGATTTTTGCAGGTAAGACGAGGTCGTTGGTGCAGAGCCCAGTTTGACATACAGGTCAGCGTCGCCAGAGCCACCGCTGGTTTTGAATGTCACTGTTGGGCGACCAGCAGGTACCACGAAGGTATAGACCGATGATGCGCCAGAGGCCAGGCTGATGCCTGTGACTGGTACGCCATTGTTCAATACATTACCTGGTGTGCCGGTCTGGTAAGTTGCCACCAGGTTGACACCGTTGGATGTCGTATAACCATTCAGCAGGACATAGTAAGTGCCTGCTGTTGGTGATGCGATAGTCACGGTTTCAGTGCTGGTAGAACCGTCAGACTTTTGCAGGTAGGTCGTGGTCGTTGGAGCAGAACCCACTTGTACATACAAATCAGCATCGCCTGTGCCACCTGTGGTTTTGAAGCTCAGGTTGGTCGCACCGGCTGGCACTGCAAAGGTATATACCAGGTTGGCACCTGTTGCCACGTTGATGCCTGTGATCGGTACATCCTTGACCAGTACATTTGGTGGTGGCGGTGTAGAACCCATGGCGGCGGCAAAGTTAGCCATGTTCAGGCTACCAAAACCACTGGCATAATCCCAGCCTGCCTTGGCGGTATAACCGCCATTGCTGCCGGTGGTCACGTCGTGGAACATGCCCGGTGTGCTGGCTGCTTTTTGATAGATCGCAGCAGCAGGGAAGGGCAGGCTGTTATTGTTCATCGACTGTACCCGAGCCCAAAAGCCGGTGAAGATAGGTGCAGCCAGGCTGGTACCACCGATCTGCTGGTTGGAGCCATTGACGATTACCAAAGCACCGCTGGCAGGGTCAGCATTGAACGAGATATCTGGCGTGCCGCGTTTGGTTGCAGAACCCAAAACGCCGGAACTGATTTGCCAGCTAGGTGCTGCTTCTGTTAGGGATGGCCCGCCACCAGCGCCACCGCTGGCAGATGCCTGGCAATTTGCCGCCGTGGTGCAAGACCATACCGATTCAGATACCCAGGTTGTGCCAGAAGTATTGAGCAAGGTACCACCCACCGAGATCACATAAGGTGAAGCCGATGGATAGCTTTGTGAAGTACCTGGGCCACCGCATTCATACGCACCAGAGTCACCGGACGAGACTGCAAAAGTCTGGCCCTGTGCCACCGCTGTCTGGAATATCTGGTCATTACTGGCCGTGATACCACCATTTTTCGCATCGTTTTCACACATACCCAAAGACACGTTGATGACCTTGGCCACGTTGTCACTGACCGCGCGGTTATAGGCTGCCGTAATGTCAGTCAGGTTCAGTGTGTTGGCTGTGTAGAGCACCATCTTTTTGATCGTGCCGCCTGCAGTTGCCAGCGCATCTTGCGTATCCATATTCCATTCACCGATACCGGAAGTATCTGTGCTGGGTGAACCTATCGTCACGGTTTCCACATTCGCAGTCGGGTAACCGGCTTTGGCAGTGAAGGTGTTCAAGTCCTTGATGGTTTGTGTCATGCTGCCTTGCGTGATAATGCCTATGGTGGCATTCACAGCGCTGGGTAGACCACTGGCGTTATAGATCGCCGAGAACTCGGTAGGGTTGTGCCCGGTGCTTGCCAGTGTATTGGCATTGGGCCTGACCAGGTGAGTGCGGTAGGTGTGCACGTTTTGCAGACCATGCACAGCCAGCACGATGTCAGACAGCGATTGCGGGATCTGTGCATCGGTGGTGTTGGCATGCACAGTACGGCCATCGATGCTGAAGGTTTGCAGGTCAGTGTTGAACGCCGTTTTTACCGTTGCTGCCGCACCATCTGCAGTCACCAGCATGCGGTTGTCAGACACCGTGATGTTGACGAAACCGCTGGCCTTCAGGTAATTCACGACCGATTGCACCTGGGCTGTGGTCGGTGCAAAGCGGTTCATGAATTCGGCATTCGAAATCGTCTTCACGTTTTTGCCGTTCAGGATGCCGGTGGTGATGGCATCAAGCTCAGCCTTGTTACGCAGCTTGAGTGCAACCGATATTTGAGTTGGCGTGCCTGCCTGCATCAGTGTTGCCACCGATTTGGATGACACCGTTGTAGGTATCCTGGTTGCCTTGGTCGCTGTTGGCGCCCATTGTTCGGCAGATGCCTGTGCCGTGTTGAACAGCATGGCAACGGCCATGGAAATGCCGGTTAGTAGTTGTAGGTTACTGCTGGTACGCATTACTTCTCTCCTTGTTTTTTTGATACGAAGTATGTGACCGAAGCTTGTTGGCGGCGTCGGTCTGGCTAAGTACTCATCCCCATTCTTCCCAAAACAGGGATGGATGCACAGACAAAAGCGGTGTATCCGCACCGCTTTTACCCTACATCCAGAGACACCCAGGCAGGCTGCGCGAGGCCCGCCCTTCGTCCCATATTGCCATGCAGGTAATTGATCATTTTCCCCACACAACAATTCTTTCAGGCAATAGTAAGACCACTTGCGCTTGGCCAAAGCCGCGCAAGACGATATTCACTGCCGAATTTTTTATAGGCACTGGAAGTATTCAATACCAGTTTGCCATTTTGTAACAGAGCCAAATTATTGACATTCTTTAACAATATGTCAAAAGCAATAAGTGTTTATGTATAGACAAATTTTTTTAATCATTTACCTTGAAATTTATGAAAACTTATTTTCATAGAGGAAAAGATATACTTTCATTACTGAAAAGGAATGTGTGAGCAGTAGAAAGTGGTTGTGAAATTGCAACAGAACCGTCTCAAAAAGCGCATATATATCCCCATTTCCTGTGCCGGTTTGCGCATTTTTTGGCGTCGTTTATGTAAAAAAAACAGGCAAAAATGGATGTTGTGATACAGCTTTTTAACGGATTGCTTTTTGCGTGAATCACATTGGTAAAACACTGGCGCGAATTAGAATTGGAGCTCTAGATTTTTGGTGGGCGATTGTTATTTTGATGCTGGATTTTGCGAAGAGAGATGATATCGAGAAAAAATCTGGACATGCGCAAAACGGCGTGTCTGTTTTTTTTTGCTGCGTTGGGTGTGGCGCAGAAAATCTTCAATTTCATGCGTTACACTTTCATTGAAATGCTTTTTTCAAACGAGCTTGAATATATATCACCGTAAACTTATTAATGTGATCCGTTGTAAATAATCGGCAAATGGTGAGTCATGATGCGGCAGTTTAATGAAGTGTAAATTTAAAAACCTTACTCGCATCAAATAGCGTTGAAAGTTGAAAATGTGGAGAAGATCAGATATTGACGAAAATCAGCGTTATCGCCTTGCGTTGATTCAACACGAAAGCAGGGCTAGGGAATTCGTTTTGCAAAATGAAAGTATGGAGTTGGTTTCTGCGAAGAACATACTGTACACAGAGATTGTGCCAAATGAGTTGCTGATCAAAGGGAATTTGGAGGCGATTTCTAAATCAGTTTTTTTGATTAACGGCGGTCGCTTTTATGTTGACCCACACAACATCTGGATAACAGAGATAGAGATGGAAGCTTGGCTTAATGATGATGAGCCTGAAATTATGCCGTGGCTGAATGGTCTTGCACCCCGTTTCGCGGAAAAATAATTGATGCAGGCATGAAAAATGTAACTGAGAAAGACGAACTCACCTTAGAGATTGATGAGTATGTTCCGTTGTTTGCCTACATTGGAAGCAATAAATCTTCGAATCTATATTTGAGATTTGTTTCAAAGACTACGCTTGTCGAACTCGGTATTTCAGAACTTAGCGGATTGCTTGAATCAATCAATTTAATTCAAATCTCTGGGCTGAGAATTCGAGATTTTCCAGTAACAGATTTAGAGGTAGTGAATGAGTTACCTCAATTTGATTTGTCGCTATGGAGAAATAAAAAAACGGTTGATATCGACGCTGAAGCCACTGCCAGTATCGCAGATAATACTTTTTTCCTAATTTTTAATGAAATTGAAATAGCCCAAAAAATTTGGCAATACGACAGCTTACAACTTGCTTTTGGAAATGCCCGCTTATGTTGGATCGCTATTCAAAACTTGTCCGATGGGCAGATTGCAAAAATAGAAAAATCAATCCTGGATAATGCTTCGGGTGGCTTTCTCTGAGTGTCAGCCAGTGACGTAGGGCGCATTGCAATGCGCCGCACGTGATTTTCAAACTTGAAGAAAAATATTTGCATCGTATTTGGTGAACACTTGCGGCGTAATAGATTGCGAATGAAAGCATTGCTGGTTCAAAAGTCAGAACCAAATCAATGAAGCTTGCTTGCTGCGACAGGCATTAGACGATACTTGATTTTTTGATTCATCGGGGTTTACTGTGGGTCAAGGCCAGAATTCGGCATGATCTTTGATGACCTTAGCCCGCGTAGGTACGATTAGCGCAGCGTAATCGTACGCATGGTGCGCAGACTGCATATACAGCCTGATCCAAAAAAGAAACATTGACGTCATTGGGATGGGGAGAAAAATTTCCTGGAAATGGCGATATGATGTGAACACGATTTGTACGATTACGCTGCGCTTGTATGGTTATAAGTGACGATTTCTGGGAAACTAGAAAGCGTCGGGGTGGAGGGACAACGCTGCGCATCTGCAGTTTTCGCTGACAGACCCGATTAGAACTCTCCCACCCCACCTCTTCAACGTCGATGAGGAATCCAGCGGTCAATAGGCCTGCCAACCAATACCGCCGATATGTGCAAGCTAACGTGAAGAAGTGGCCACCCCAACATTCTCACTTTAACGATAAGGAGGCAATCATGCAATCCCCGTTATGCATAGGTGTTGATGTGGCGAAATCTGAGGTCGTTATCGCCTGCTCTGAAAGCAGTTTCCCAGTGCGTGCTGTTCCTAATGAATTAGCTGCTTTAAAGAAATTCCTGAAACAACTGCCACCTGGCTCGTCTATTGCGATGGAAGCAACTGGCACCTATCACCAGATGCTGGCCGACCTGGCTTTCCAGATGGGCCTGCATGTTTATGTGCTCAATCCTAAAGATACCCGTCATTATGCGAAAGGGGTTGGGGCGCGAGCCAAGACTGACAACGTCGATGCCATGCTCATTGCACGTTATCTGGCCCATGAAATCAAGGAACTGCGTCGCTATGAACCAGCTACGCCGGAGCAACGCACGATGGATGAACTGCTTAAACGCCGGGCTAAAATTGTTTCTCTAAAGACGGCTTTGCGTCTGACCTGTGATGGAGCACCATCACTGAAAGTGAAGTCAGCCAGGCTTTTAGACAGCTTCACAGAATTACTCAAGCAAATCGATCAGGACATTGCCAGATTGAATAAGGATATTCCCAAGCGTGATGAACAAGTCTGCCGCTTGCAATCCATTGCAGGAGTCGGACTATTAACGAGTTCCTGGCTGGCCAATCTGTTTGACCGCGTTCGCTTCACAAACAGTGATGCTGTCGTTGCATTTGTCGGTATGGACCCACGTCCGTGTGACTCTGGCCAAAAGCGTGGACGCAGGAGGTTGTCCAAGCGAGGCCCTGCTGAAGGGCGCCGCTTGCTATTTAACGCTGGTATGGCGGCAGCAAAATCAAAGGTATGGGCACCTGTGTACCAACATTACCGTCAGCTTGGCTGGCCATCAACGGCCACCATTATGATCATCGCACGTAAAATACTGCGGATTGCTTTTAGCTTGATCAAGAACGGCGTTGATTTTAATTCTGATCTCATCTCGATAAAAACTTGACGGGAACCATAGAATCTAATCGTACCTACCATCGCACCTACCCATCGTACCCGCTGACAAGCAGCCCGCGTAGGTACGATTAGCGCAGCGTAATCGTACGCATGGTGCGCAGACTGCACATACAGCCTGATCCAAAAAAGAAACATTGACGTCATTGGGATGGGGAGAAAAATTTCCTGGAAATGGCGATATGATGTGAACACGATCTGTACGATTACGCTGCGCTAATCGTACCTACCATCGTACCTACCCATCGTACCCACTGACAACCAAAAAAACTCACCATGGCAGAATCCATCATAGTCCATCTTCGTACTCAAGACCGTCAGTTAGTTACTAACGTAGTTGATCACATGGCGAGTCCCATTGAGTATGAAAAACAGACATGGCGATACCCGTATAGAGAAGACTATACCCTGACTATTTATTTTTATGATGACATGCTCACTGAGTATGAGCCTGAAAACATAGCCAGCGTCACAGAGGCACTACCGGGCATGCCAGGCGTATCGCTGGCAATCGAGATGCGCAGGTCTAGTGGCAACAAAGGTGTGAATGATGCCAGTCCATTCGCGCTGCGGCTCATCAGTATCTTGCCCGGAGTTGTCGATGATAATTATTCTGCGATCTGGACGCTGCAAGAAATAGCATCGTTCGCCATCAAGAGTGATGGCGGATTTCTTGATTGCTACAGAACTATACAGTCAGGCGGGTAGTGTGTGTCGTTTGGACTTACTGCAAGCAGCTATCAGAAAATTGAGGAGTGAGATGAGCTCATGAGTAATAGCCGCCGTAAAAAACCTGTCTGGGGCCACTGTGTTTGCCAAAGCGAGAAGGAAGAGAAGACGCGCTGGCACAGCCGCTGGCGCAGCACTGAACGTGTGGCACTCGTCAGTGCAACACCAGCAGGGCTGGACGCTCATTTACCTGTGCTGGAGCGGCAAGTCAGCAATGTATGGAAGATGGGTAAGGACGGGCATTCCTACCATTCTGCGCGTGACATGGCCGCTGCTGCTGAGATTGGTGCCAATCAAAAGGGGCGTACTCCGCAGGAGCGGGCGGCATTGAAAAAGCGCTTTCTGAAGAAGTGGATGGGCAAATAAAGGCCGTGCAAAATTCTCTGTTTTGATGAAAATTCTGTCGAATATATTTCAATGGCGCTGGTAAATTGAATTCCATTCTTAATATTGTGGATTTGGCATTGCATAAAAATACAGGAGCCAGCAAAATTAAGAGAGAATCACCGCCTAAGAATTTGCATGCTTTAAGCATGTCCAAGTCCTGAGCCAAGTCAGCAGTCTGTTACCTTTCCCATCGAATTACTATGCGCCTTGTTCTGAAGTTATTCCTCTCTCTTTCCCTTGCCTGTTCATTCCTGACGACTGCCCACAGTGCAGAAAACGGCAAGCCGGGTTTGCCCTCGCAGCGTGCCAGCTTTGAGTATCACAGCGCGTTTTTAATGAACCTGCATCACTTTCTGCTGGATGTGTCGGTCAGAAAAAAATCACTGCAAGAGCTGCCCTGGGATAACAAACCTGCCGAGGCAGAATTCGCTATCCTGAAAGACGCCGTTGATTTTTACCAGGCTGATTATGCCAAACGCGATCCGCTGTTTGATGCGACCATGCAAGGCATCAAGCGTGGCCTGAGTGTGGATGACCAGCGTCGCGATGCCAGCGGTCTGGCTATTCCGGCGCCGCTCATTGCTGTGTTGAACCGGGTTGCCCCTGTGTATGCACGCTGTATCTGGGCATCGCAGAATCAAAGCAACCAGGACTGGATCAAGCAGACCAAACAGCTTGACGCAAGCTATGGCAAGGAAATACAGGCGCGCATAGAGAAGTATATGGTGCATGCTTTTCCGGCCAAGCCCATACGTAGTGATATCGTCGTGATGACGGGTACAAGGCAGGGTGCCTATACCGATGAACAGATCGTCATGCCCAGTGGGCGACCAGATTATCAGGGCCTGGCGGCGCTGGAAATGCTGTATCACGAGGCATCGCACACCACCGTTACTGATACCCTGGTCGCTACCATCAATGACAGGATGAAGGCTGCACATAGGGAAGGTGAGTCTGACTTATGGCATGTGCTGCAATTTTATACGATCGGTAAAGTGACCCAGGATGTCCTCAAGCAAAGCGCCAATCTGGACTACCAGCCCTACGCATTGAAGAATGGCCTGTATCAAAAAGCCTGGCCAGAATATCTGGATTTGATAGACCAGGTGTGGGAACCTTATCTGGAAGGCCAGTTGAATTTCAAGGAAGCGATAACGCAGGCGGTGGATCAGATGCCGGCGGAAAAGAAATAGTGAAGTAGGGCGTCGTCCCGACGCACCTTTATGTGTATGTGCATTGAATTTTTCTGAGCGAAAAGCGGTGCGTCAAGACGCACCCTACTGGTCGACGCATAAAATACAAGGGGATCAATTAATTTATGCACTTAGAAAATCTCTAGAATGCCTGCTTGTGACATCCAATTGCTGCCTTATAACGCCGCCTGCGAGGATGTTTTGGCTGCGATGCAGGCAAGCAGCTTTTGCAGATAAGTATCCAGAACCGGCTTCACAGGCACCTTCAACCAAAATTCAAGTACCAGCACTACCAGCCCAAAAACCGATATCGCCAGTTGCCTGGGGCGCAAGGCAACTGCGCACTCTGCGTGATTGGAAAATAGCTGAGCTAAATGGATGGCGATATTCATGGTATGGGCTCCGTCATCAATGCTGCATTAATATTAATTGGCACAGTTCTACTGCAATAGATGCCAGTGTGCAGTATTGCCAGCTAAATGAAAATTGCCTAGAATTGCATGGTTGCTATAAATAAATGTATATGCCATGAACGCTGAACCGAACTGGGAGTGGTACCGTACCTTCTTGATGGTCATCGACACCGGCTCGCTGTCGGCTGCAGGGCGGGCGATGGGCATGACGCAGCCTACTGTTGGCCGCCATATAGACAGCCTGGAGAAGGCGCTGGATTTAAAACTGTTCACGCGCACGTTTGACGGCTTCGCGCCAACTGAGGCGGCACTGGAGCTCAAACCCTATGCCGCCGACGTTGCTGCCACTGCTGCGGCACTGCGCAGGGTTGCCAGCAGCCATGGATCAGGTGTGCGCGGCACGGTGCGGGTAACTGCCAGTGAAGTCACCTGTGTCGAAGTACTGCCGCCTGTCCTGACGGCATTGCGGCGGCAACACCCTGAATTGATGATAGAACTGGTGCTGTCTAACCGTGTCGATGATCTCTTGCACAGAGAGGCAGACATCGCCGTGCGCATGGTCAACCCAGAGCAAGACGCCTTGATCGCTAAGCGTGCCGGTGCAATTGAACTAGGTTTTTTTGCCCACCAGCGCTATGTGGCTGACTTTGGCATACCAAAAACGATGGATGAGCTGCCAAGGCATACCATCATTGGCTTTGACCAGGAAAACGCCTTCCTGCGTAAAGTGAGGTCAAAATTCCCCACGCTTGAGCCCTCGTCATTTGCCTTGCGCACCGACAGTGACCTGGCCCAGTTGGCGGCAATCCGCGCGGGCTATGGCATAGGGGTTTGCCATTCTGCGCTGGCCGCGAGGGACAAAGACCTGGTCCGCGTTTTAAAAACACAGTTCTCGGTCAACCTGGATTTATGGGTCGCCATGCATGAAGACCTGCGCGACAGCCCGCGTTGTGCCGTGACATTTGCGGCGCTCACGGCGGGTTTGAAGGACTATGTCAAGAAGCATGCTTGATGTGCATTTCTTCATGCTTGAGAGAGTTTAAAACCGGGCACATGACCTTGCACTCCCGTTGCAAAACGCATGCAAGACCACGCAGTAAAAATAGCCGGTTGCCGGAATAGGCTACAGCAAACTATCAATCTTCCCACTCATCTCCATTTAGCATACCTTCAATGGCTATGCATTAATGCATAGCCACTAGTCGGCTTTCTGCAATTTCTTTTACCCAGGCATTCGCCCATACTTCTTTCATCGCAATACGGCTGTAAACGGCAAGGCCACATCAGGGATTTTGCTAATGCAAGCAGGCGTATTTCAACAGACTGGCGATGACTGACGCAATCACTTACTCATTTTTAATACATTGAACTCATTTCAGGAGCTTTTCATGAACTCAACTAGCAACTCATCCAGAAACTCATTTGGAATATATTCCCGTAAAGCCATGCAGATGGCCGCCGCAATTGCATTGCTGGGCACGAGCCTGACTGCGGCTTTTGGCGCGACCACCGAGACAAGGGGATCTGCCCCTGCCGCAATCAAGCCAACGCACCAAACCCGCGTGACCACAGCACATCAGGCACTGACTAATCAATGGATTTCGCTGTGGAATGGCAATCTGGATTTGGCCAATTCCATTATTGCCCCCGATTTTGCCTTGCATGCCACCTTGCTTGATGGCCGCCCCGACACTGCAATTAGTGGCCCCGCCGGGCTCACAGCCTGGGTCGCGCAAAGCCATGCACTGTTCAAAAACCTGCGCTTCACGGTACAAGTCGGCCCCATTGTCGATGGCAATTTTGCAGTGCTGCGCTGGGAGGCAACGGGCAACTATGGCGGTGGAATACCCGGTGCCGATGCAGCCGTGGGAACACCTTTGAAATTCACAGGTACAGACATACTCCGTATCGAAGGCGGTAAAGTAAAAGACTATTGGCTGCACGCCGATACGGCAAGCCTGTTGACGCAGTTAAAGTTTGGGCAGGCAGCAGCTGCGAATTAAAGAGCTTTAATCATACGCATGTAATGCATGTAATGCATGTGATTGTGCTGTCAGCCGATCATTATCATCATCGATCGGCTGGCGAATTACAGTCTAAACCTGACTGCATAATTTGCTACGAATTGTACGATTACGATTCGCTAATCGTACCTACCGTTCTCATTTTGCGGCATCTTCATTCCACATACTCAACTCTGTTCCTGCCTTGTTGTTTGGAGCGGTACAAGGCCTGGTCGGCGTGCGAGATGAGTTCGGCGGCTGTCATCGGGTTTTGTGGATCAAAGGCGATGACGCCAAAGCTGCTGGTGACGGCGATGGACTGGTGTTCGCTGATGCTGATTTCTTTTTCGCGGACTGATTTGAGCAGTCTTTCGATGAGGCCCTTGCCATGCGCGACATCAAGCCCGGGGATGATGATCAGGAATTCTTCGCCACCATAGCGGCCAACCGCGTCTGACTGGCGCACTGTGGCATTCAGGCGGCGCACCACCTCGACCAAGACGGCATCACCAGCAGGGTGGCCGTAGGTGTCGTTGATGCGCTTGAAGTGATCGAGGTCAAGCAGGGCCAGGAGCAAGGGCGTTTGCTGGCGTTGTGCCTTGCCGATTTCCATGTCCAGCATTTCCATCATGGCAGAACGGTTCCAGGCAGATGTCAGGCCATCACGCAAGGCGCGCACCTTGAGTTCTTCGCGGGATATTTCCAGTTCACGTGTGCGTTCTCGGACGATGGCTTCAGTACGAGCCTGTAGCTCGGTCAGCTTGCGCAGGCGATAGCGGTGGAGGGTAAAAACCAGCATCAGCAAAGCGGTGGCAAGCAGCAGGTAAAACCAGATGGTTCGCCACCACGGCGGCTGTATGATTAGGTCCAGCGATTTGACCGCCGAGGTTTGCTGGGCATCGGCATTGCTGACAAAGTATTCAAAGCGGTAGCTGCCAGGTTCAAGCGCGGTGTAGCGCACTTTGGGTGTCGTTGAGCTTGACCAGTTTTCTTCCAGCCCACTGAGCCGGTAATGAAATTCCAGCGCGCTGCGGTTCCTGAAATTAAGGCTGGCCAGCACCAGTTCCAGCGGTTGGGGTGACCAGGCCAGCGCCAACGGTTTGTCGCTGGCGTAGCTGTTGCCATCTCTATGGATGCTTTCTATCAGGGTATTGAGTTGATGTTCTTTAAACAGGTTCTCAGGTTTGAGTATGTGTGAGATACCGTTGCTGGTGGCCACCCACATGGCGGCATCGTTGTCTTCATAAAAGCTGTGACCATTGGTTTCGTTCCAGACGAAGCCATTGCTTTGATTGAATAGCCGCCACTGTTTTTTATTCCAGACGGCGATGCCGGCATCGGTGCCTGCCCACAGCCAGCCACGGCTGTCTTCCAGCAAGGAAAAGATGATCTTGTTCTTTAAGACGGGAGACTCTTGCTGGCGTAACTGCAAGACGCCGTTGCTGATGCTGGCACTGGCACTGGCACGTAAGAGGCCTGCGTGACGCGTACCTAGCCACAAGTCATTCTCTGCAGTGCAACTGATGGCGGACATATAAGGTGACTGGCCGTTGTAGCGCACTTCGAAAGTAGCCCAGTTTTTGCCATCAAAGCGCAGCAGGTGATCGCGTGCCATAAACCAGATGTTGCCGTTCGGGCTCAGGCACAGATCCCGAAAATTGACGCCCTTGGGAATCTGCAAACCATCCAGGCCAGCGGGGCGCACGACATTGATCTTGCTGGCATTGGCATCAAAGACGAACAAGCCTTCTATGGTCGCCAGCCAGATGTTGCCCTGGCGGTCTGGCAGCATTCTAAAAATCTGGGGCAGGCTTGCCATTTGTTGATAGACCTGCGCCTTTGCGTCAAAACGCATCAACTGCCCGGAATAAGTGCTGCCCCATACCACGCCAGAGTTGTCGACCACCATGCCTGACCATTGGTGGTCCAGCTTTTCCAGTCCGTCATTCATGCTGCTGAATTGCCGTTGACCGGGACGTAGTTGTGCCGGGCCAGAGCGTGTACCTATATGCAAAACCCCATCCTTGTCCCTGACCATGGAAAGGGCAACATCGTCAGGCATGCCCTGGGCCATGGTCCAGCTTTCCCAATTGCCAGAACCCAGCCATTTGATCAGGCCCAGGCCGCGTGAACCCAGCCACATGCCACCATCTTTGTCATATAGCAGGGCAGTCAGGCCGCCTGCTATTTTCAATCCATTCTTCCGGTCAAAATTTTCCCAGTGATCTTTATTCCAGCGTATCAGTGACTGGTCGGCATTGCTGAGTATGCGTCCTTCTGCATCGGCAGATATCCAGGTAACCAGGCCTTTTTTATGCAGGATGTCGCCTGGTGGTGTCCTGTCGGTGAAGTGTTTTTCGCTGGCCTGCAAAACCACGATATGCTGCTCACCCCTGGCCCAGAGTTGCCCGCTGTTGTCGCGGTGAAAACTCAGCCACTGGTCGCCCGGTACACCCTGCGCTGCATCCCATACATGAATTTGATTGCCTGAGTATTGACAGATCGATGAACCGCAACCCAGCCAGAAATCACCGTTTTTTTCACGATAAAGACCATACAGGGTATCTGGCGTTGCTTGCGCGAGATTTTGCTGGTTCGGAAGTATCACCTGCAACTGCGGCTGGCCGCTGGCCATGTTCAGCGCATACAGATGTTGCTGGCTGATGAAGTACAGGCTGCCATCCGGTGAAGAATAGAATTTCTGGCCAGGTGTAATCGGCAGTTTTTTGCCATTGTGGAGTATGGGCACAAAGCGCTCGCCCTGCTTGAGAAAGAGGCCTTCATTATTTCCCACCCATAGCCGCCGCTGTTCATCCACGTACAAGGCGGCGATGAATGGATCGGGCAAGCCTTGTTCCTGGGCGTAGCGACGAAATTCTGCGCCGTTACAGCGAAATAGTCCGTTCTCTGTGCCCACCCACATATAGCCGTCAGCATCACTCGCCATCGCCGTGACTGAGAGATTGCTCAGACCGTCGAGCTGGGTGTAGTAGCGTAGCGGTATTTGTTGCGACCGGGCAGGTACTACCCATATCGCCAGCGTTAACACGAACATCAACTTCAATACGACCATCAACTTCAGTATCTTGCAGCGGGCAAAGCGAGGTAAGAATTGACCTGTGTAGCAATACAATTTCGCAACTCCTTAAACTTGACTAGGCGTCATTTTTTTGACTATCTGGTGCGATTTGACATGCAAGCGAAATTTTTGGTCACGCAAATGTCATAGAGTTGCCGGTATGAAGCTACCGATTTTCCATGGTGAGGAAATTTTCTCAGCGGGGCGGAAGCATGTCACAAAAAGGGTAAACACGCTACATGGATCGGCAGTTTTTGATGAAGCAAGCATGGACTTGCGTATCACGCTGCTCAAAAGCGTGCTGCACAGTCAATGATTGTGGTTGTGAAGTGGATTATATCTACTTGGTAAATTACGTATGATGATGACGCAAGATAGACCTAAATAGATGATGGCCTGGATTTGGCAAGAGTTCTTCACTTCCGAAATAAAGCATCTATTCGTTGACGTTCTGTTTCGGTTTTTTGTCTGAAATCTTCAGCAAGAGAAATAAGCTGGCATCGTCTTGTTGCCTTCTCGCCAGCGACGAGCAAAGTATAATGATGAGAAGTCAGTTCCTGGCACCAGGACAAGGCGAACCCGCATGAAGAGATTGCTAGCTGGTCGTCATCACACAGAGCCGCATACTCGAAGGCGGCGTGAACTAACATTCTGCCTAGCCCCAAGCTCTTCCAGTCGTCAAAGGTCGATAATTCTGCATCTGCCTGCGCGAAATACACAAAGGCTTCAGGCGGTGAATTGAGCCCAACATACATCTGTAACAGATCGCTGATGACACTGATTTTGTCCCAGCCCGGTTTTGCCTGACTCAGATTAACTTCAAGAATCTTGATGACTTCCCGGTATGCACCTAGTGCCTTATATGCATACTTCAGCGTGACTGAAACGTCACGTTCATCTCTGCAGTTTTTTGCCCAGTTTTCAATATGTATGCGTGCCTGTTCCAGATCGCCAAAATACAAGTGACGCTCGTACATAGTGTAGTCAGATTCACTGGCAGGATGAGTCGGATATTGCTCACAAAGGCTTGTCCACCAACTGTCAAGGCGTTGAAAAAAACGATCATTTTCTTCCTCGTCCTTGATGTCTTCGTAGAGATCCGGGAAATGGCTGCGAATATAGTCAAATGTTCCGCGTCCCAACGCCCAATACATGAATTCAGTGTCAAATCCACCGTGTGTATCCATGTCTATATTCTTTGCTTTATAGAACGAGGGAATATCAAGCGGGTCCCGGTAACTTGCCAGCAAATAGGCGCCCAGCTTTAACGAATAAGTGGTGCCGCTGGTGTCGTCATTGATGAGAGAATCTATTTCTTGTGCAAACAGATAGCGAACCAGTTCTTTGTCAATCTCTTGAAAATCATACTGCATTGCAAGCAGGGTAGCGTATCTTTGCTTTGCATTGAGATCGACTGCCAAATCTTTCGTGTTCATGGTTTGACTGAAATCTGGCGCCAGTTCGCTCCAGTGGTCGCGGGTGTTTCTGTATCTGTCTAATGCGTGCATGTTCTAAAGAAAAGTAAGGTGGTGCTGTTCATTTTAAGTGCATACTCATATAAAATCCACAACGTTATCAATAGCGGTCAACAAATTTCGCCAGCCTCTCATCCATACATCCGATAAGGAAACGAATGCGCACCAGCCATGCACTGCCCGCCATATTGAGTTTGCTCCTGACATCCCTTACAACTGCGCAAACCAGTACGGCTGCAATGCCTGATAAAAATGCAGTGCTGTCGCCCGCTGCTGAAGCTGCACTGAAAGACAAACTGCAAACCATATTCAACACAGCCTGCAGCAAGGATGAATTCTCTGGTGTCTATCTGGTCGCAAAAGGCGGCAAGATCATCAGCGAAGCGGCATGTGGCGAAGCCAGCAAGCGCTACCATGTCACTAACACGATAGACACCAGGTTCAATGTGGCCTCGGTCGGCAAGATGTTTACTGCGGTGGCCATAGGCCAGTTGGCAGAGGCGGGGCGTTTGTCGTATGCAGACACTGTCAGCAACTATGTGGATGCCAGCTGGTTGCCGCCTGAATTGGCGAAGAAAATCACCATAGGCCAGTTGCTGTCGCACACATCGGGCCTGGGCGATCTTTTCAACAGCAAGTTTCTCAACGGCCCGTATATGCAGATGGTCGCGCTGCGTAATCTGGATGACTACAAGCCATTCACACGTGAAGCGAGGCTGGAGTTTGCACCCGGCAGCAATTATTTGTACAGCAATATGGGCACGTTTTTACTCGGTGTCATCATAGAGAAAGTTTCCGGGCAAAATTATTATGACTATGTGCGCCAGCATGTGTTTCTAGCGGCTGGCATGAGCAGTACAGATAATTATGTCAGGGACGAGGGAATAGAAAACCTCGCCACCGGTTATCTGGGCAAGCAAGCCGCAACGACAGGCAGAAAAGAAAACACTGTCCTCATACCATTGCGCGGCGGGCCATATGGCCTGGCTTATTCGACCACGCATGACCTGCTGCGCTTTGCCGACGCACTGCAGGCAGGCAAACTGCTCAAGCCAGCAACGCGCCAGTTGTTCTGGCAAGACCAGACCGCAGGCCGTGCAGACAAGGGCAGCTATGGATACTGCTTTGAATTAAGCGCAGGCCCACTGGGCAAAGTCGTGGGACACAGCGGGCAGTTCACCGGGGTGTACGGCAAGCTCGACATGTATCTCGATGCGGGCTATACCGTGGTCGTGCTGTCCAACTATGAGCCTGGCCAGCAACCGCTGGCGGGGCGTATTGCTGCTGTGCTGGAAAGTATGTCAGAGCAGTAGGGTGCGTCTTGACGCACCACATCGTCAATAGTCAGAACGGTTCAAAGCAAAAACGGTGCGTCAAGACGCACCCTACTTGCTTTTAGTACCACTGTCGGTGAGCTTGACAAGCGTGATAGTCTTGATATAGGCTTGGCGTTCAGTCTCATTCAGACGACCAATAATTTTTGACAATAATCATGCAAACTACATCGTATCCACAAATAGCAAGTACGCCGGAGCCACGCTCACTGCGTCGCTTCGCCTGTGGCTGCGAGGTTTTGTCGCTTGTTGCCAGCATTAATAATAATGATTCCAACTCGAACCCGGGCTGGAGTCGTTTCGCTTTATCAGATTAAATAGATAGCGAACACCACGATTCAAAAAAGCCCGGAGATTCCGGGCTTTTTTCATTTCCGGAATCCGAAGGCGGCATTTTTATCAACCCGCAATCAAGGAGCAGGACATGTTTACATTCGAGGAAATCGCAGTACAGGCAGGTAAAAAAGTAAGAGTAGAAGGCTTTGTGGCGACCACCCGCATACAGAGCAAAATGGCATTCGTTATTTTGCAGTCTGGTGCGAGCAAGGTGCAGGTCGTGGCATCGGGCGCGGCGCGTGAACAGGCGAAGGCCTTGATGCAGCAGGCGTATGCGGCAGTTGAAGGCATAGTCGTTGCATCGGCGCAGGCACCTGGCGGCTTTGAGATACAGGCAGAGTCGATTGAGCTGTTGTCGCCAACGATACAGTGGCCAATATCCAGCGATAGTGAAATTGGCACCAGGCTGGCATGGCCAGCAGCGCGTTTCCGTGATCGCAAAGAGGCGCTGGCACTGATAGTGCAAAGCGACATCGAAATGGAAATGACCGGCTATCTGAGGAGCCAGGGTTTCATTGGCATCCATTCACCCAAGCTCATGGGCGCGCCGTCTGAATCAGGCTCAGAGGTGTTTGAAGTCAAGTACTTTGGTGAACGCGCTTATCTGGCGCAGTCACCGCAGATCTACAAGCAAATTGCCATCATGGCAGGCCTGGGCAAGATTTATGAGGTCGGCCCGGTATTCAGGGCAGAACCGAGTTTTTCTTCGCGCCACGCGACCGAGTTTATCTCCTTCGACGTGGAACTCGAAGGTGTTAAAAGCGAAGTCGAGATCATACAACTTGAGTGCGCACTGATCATTACCGCCTTGCAGCAGGTAATCACCAGAATGGGCACTGAGCTGGCCGTGCATTACCCCAAAGCGACAGTGCCAGCCGCTTGCCATATTCTCGAATTTGCAGAAGCGCAGGCTTTGCTTGGTGTATCCGGCGATGAATCACTGAGTGCCGAGGAAGAGCGAAGACTCGGTGCGATGATGCAAGAGCAGGGCCATGAGCTGGTGGCACTGACCCGCGTGCCATGGAAGCAAAGGCCGTTCTACCATATGCGCGAAGGCGAGAGCCTGACACGGAGTTTTGAGTTGCTGTATCGCGGCGTTGAAATTACCACGGGGGCGATACGCGAACACCGATACGATGTTCTGATGGCGCAACTCGCCGAGAAAGGGCTGACAGGCAAGGGCCTGGAGTTTTATCTGGAATCATTCAAACTGGCAGCACCACCACACGGTGGTTTTGGCTTGGGCCTGGCACGTTTGACCGCCTTGTTCCTGGGTTTGCCGGGGATTAAAGAGGCGACGTTTATCCATAGAGGGCCGGGAAGGCTGTCGCCTTGAGGGGTCTTGCGTATGGAGAAAGCGATGTCACTGGCTGGACTTGATGTGGGTAGGGTACTGGATTTTTTTATCTATCCTGCGGCAGGATAAAATTTTGCGCGATATTATCTTGATGCTAAAGTGGCGTCAAGGATGTGCGCTTGTGCGAGCAGATTGGAAATGGCAGAAGTCGATCTGTAAAATCGTTGGCCATTTCAGGAGTACGGATTTTGCGCAGATGGATCCCAGCCTGCGCTGGGATGACGTTGCGATGGGTGCTGATCATCAAACTTTACGCTGCTAATCAGACCCTGAACTTAAAGTCGTCATTCCAGCGCAGGCTGGAATCTACCGGGCTGGCGCGTCAGCGGCGTTCGTCGCATTGGTATATCGCTGTTATTGCCGTATCGTTCCGCAGTAGGGTGCGCCGTGCGCACCGTTTTTAAATCTGGCAATTTCAAAGTACAAGCGGTGCGCACGGCGCACCCTACTGGTTAATCAGATGCAGCGGCAATGACACTTGCGTTCATCCATAAACCCGATCACCGCCATCGCAACTTCACAAAGTCCCCACCCAGGCCAGTGCATCATCCGCAAAATGCCGTAGCAAGCGCGCCAGTTCGCGCACGTCTTCTTTTTTCCAGTCGCTCAGCATTTTTTCTATGATCTTTTGTCGCGCACTATCGAGCGCATCAGTCATGACGCGACCTTGCTCGGTGATGATGGCAGCCTTGACGCGGCCATCCTGTGGGCTGGGGCAACGGCTGACCAGGCCCAGGCTGTCGAGCTTGGCGATCTGGCGACTGACGGTGCTGTGGTCGCGGCCCACCAGTTCGGCCAGCTCGACTATGCCTATCGGCCCCAGGCGTTCTATGCGTACCAGCAGGGGGAAGAGGGCGCGGTCAAGATCAATGCCCGCCGCCGCAATGAGGGCGGCATCCGGCTGCGGGCGGTTCAGCACGCCAGTGATATCCATCAGGGCACCGCGCAATTCGCCAATTTCTTTCTTCATGTGATAGTCCTTGCGTATGTCAATATATGTGTATAATGCACGGATATTCAGTGCATCCAATTTGAGCAAGCCTGAATAATTTCAGCAAAGGATAGCAGATATGAAAGCAGCAATCGTAGTAGAAGCTGGCAAGCCACCCGTCTATGGTGATTTCAAGGAACCAGCCGCAGGCGATGGCGAGGTGCTTGTCAGGGTAGTGGCAGCAGCGCTCAGCCCTGTGGTCAAAAGCCGCGCCTCGGGCAGGCATTATAGTTCCGCAGGCAGCCTGCCATTTGTCGTGGGTATTGATGGCGTAGGTCATTTGGAAGATGGCAGCCGTGTCTATTTTGCCCTGCCGCAAGCGCCCTTTGGCAGCATGGCAGAAAAGACTGTAGTCAGGGCTGCGCAATGCATCGCCCTGCCAGATGCGCTTGATGATATCAAGGCGGCAGCCCTTGCCAACCCTGGCATGTCGGCCTGGGCCGCCATGCAGGAGAGAGCAAAGCTGGTGGCCGGCGAAACCGTGTTGATCAATGGCGCAACTGGCTCAGCGGGCCGCCTGGCAGTGCAAATTGCAAAGTACCTGGGCGCAAAGAAAGTGATTGCCACGGGTCGTAACAAACAGGCGCTGCAAGCACTGCAAGCCATAGGTGCAGACGTGGTGATCCCTCTGGGCGATGATAAACAAGCCATGGAAGAAGCCTTCAAACAGCAATTTGCCGGGGGCGTAGATGTGGTCGTCGATTACCTGTGGGGACAGAGCGCAGAATTGCTGCTCATCGCCGCTGCCAAGGCAGGCAAAGAAGCCGTGCCCGTGCGCTTTGTGCAGGTGGGCTCAGTCAGTGGCGAAGACATCAATTTGCCGAGTGCGGTACTGCGTTCATCCGCCATCGTGCTCATGGGCAGCGGCATAGGTAGCATCCCGCCCCAGCGGCTGTTCAAATCGATAAGCGAAGTTTTGCATGCTGCCGTGCCAGGCGGGTTTGACATCGCGGTGGAGACTGCACCCTTGTCTGCGGTGGCAGAAAACTGGGGTAAGGATGCCAATATGCCTAGGCTGGTGTTTACGATGGCGTGATGGCTTTGGCGAAAGTTGCGTCTGCGCTAATCTGCTTGAACAAGCGCATTGTTTACCGTATCTTTGTTGTCTGTATCAATGACACAAGCGGTGGATACCAGTATGGAAATCAGTTTCGCAAAATACCAGGCACTCGGCAATGCCTATCTGGTTGTGGATACATCTGCCATGGAAATTGGCACGGACGAGATCAGGCGTCTGTGCGATTTTCGTACTGGCATAGGCAGCGATGGTGTGTTGTTTGGCCCCAGTTACCCGGATGATGCCGACTTTGGTTTGCGCATCATCAACCCGGATGGCAGCGAGGCTGAGAAGAGTGGCAATGGCTTGCGTATATTTTGCCAGTATCTGTACGACCAGGGGGTGATTGGCACGCAGGCTTTCACCGTCAAGACCCGGGGCGGCATCGTGCGGGCCAGAATTTTTCCTGAGCAGCAGTTGGTGGAAGTGTCGATGGGGCAGGTCAGTTTCGATTCAGCACAGATACCCGTGGCAGGGCCTGCGCGTGAAGTCCTGCTGGAAGAAATCGCTGTTGGTCAACGCAGTATGCAGGTGTCTTGCGCGACCATAGGCAATCCGCATTGTGTGGTGCTGACGGAAGAACCTACACAGGCGATTGCGAGAGAACTAGGGCCTTTGCTGGAACAGCATTCACTCTTCCCTAACCGCAGCAATGTGCAGTTCATGCGTGTGCTTGATCGCCAGAACATACAAATCGAAATCTGGGAGCGTGGTGCAGGCTATACCCATGCATCCGGCAGCAGCAGTTGCGCCGCTGCTGCCGTCGCGCACAGGCTGGGGTTGGTGGAGGCGAATCTGACGGTGCATATGCGCGGTGGTGATATCGCGATTGCTATCTCACCTGAATTTGAGGTCACGATGACGGGGCCGGTGCAGGCGGTGTGCCGTGGCGAGGTAGTGGTGAGGGCTTAAGCTTGGCAGGGTGATCTTGAGATCAATCGCAAAGCGTGGTGCGTCAAGACGCACCCTACTGGCTGCTGACCCGTGCGGCAGTATTGTTTTTATCCTTTCCAGACGACGTAATCGATGCCGTTCTGAATTTGTCCAACAACTTGTGCCATGTTTTCACTACTGTCGCAAAAGCTGATCAATACTTCTGCGGGTGATATCGTTCCACTGTTGAGACGATCTGCCCAGTAATCAAAACCGGCCTTGTCACTTGTGCGATGCAAGACATTCTGGTAAAAGCTGTTGATCAGTGTGCTGGTAGATGGATTGCTGCCATTGAGTTTCTGGAATTCTGCTGACCGCAGAAAATTGTCTGCAACGGCAGTTAATTCCATGCCACGGTCCAGTTCATTGACCCAGTAACCCAGGCCGCTCAGGTCGGGCTTTCTTCCAAGCGCAGCAAGGTACATTCGGTAAACTCGGCCTATATCGTTGTAGGGGCCAAAAGAAACGGTCACGTCGGCAAACTGCAGGCGGCTGATGAAGCGCAAGGTGTCTGTGCCATCTACACCCCGCAGGTCTTTGACGACCACATCGGTACTGGTGTCACCCATGGGGCCTATGCCGCTGATGGCATAGCTGGATTTATTGCCGGAGTATACGGCGGTATCCGTTGCCACCCCTGCCATGATGTAATCGTCACCTGGCCCGCCTGCTACCGTATCGTTGCCACCACCGCCGCTGATCGTGTCATTGCCTGCTCCGCCGTAGATATAGTCCCGGCCCGAAGTGCCCGTCAGCACGTCATTGCCTGCTGTACCGTTGATGGTCAGGCCCAGTGCATCTACGGTCTGGAACAGATATCTGGAATAACCCTGGACACCATTTCCTGCCAGATCCTGCACGCCACCTGTAGGGACATTCAGGACATAAGTCATGCCATAAGCTTGCGGGTTCACCGGGTGCAGACGCACGACATGATCATTGATGCTGATATTGGGGCTGGTTGCCGCATCAAAGCTCTCAACCACCTTGCCGTCCCTGTCTGTCAAGGTAAACAAGCCTTTGCCGCGCACGACGGTTTCGTCAAAAGTAAGCACGATATCGGTATTCAAAGGTACATCATGCTTGAAGCTGCTGGGTGTACCGCTGACGACGATGGGGGCCTTGATGTCGCCAGACGTTGTTACTTTGACGCTGGTGTTAACACCCATGGCGATGAGATCTGATGTGGAATAGCGCATCTGGTTGCCGCTATTGTCTGTGACAGTTACCTGCCAGACGGTGTAGGTGGCGGGCGCCGTGGACTTGGAAATGGCGAAACTCTGGCTCGATTGACCGTCGCTCCAGGAATCTGCCAGGCCATCCATGACCAGAGGGTTGACCGTGTCAGCATAACCACTGGGCAAATCAGACTTCATTCCATACTGAAATTCAACGGCAATATTGCGTATGCCCGACTCGGCATCGCTGGCTACACCGCTGATTGTTAGCATGCCACCTTTGCTATTGACGACGACGGCATCAGGAATTTTCAGAGATTTCAGTACCGGCCTGTTGTAGTCAACCAGTTGAGGTGGGTGCGTCATCGTAATGACATAGTCGATATTTCCACCGCTCATATTGGTAACTTTGACATTGATACTGCCGGGTGCCATGAAACCGCTCATGTAAAACGAGGTACTACCGTCGCTTGTGCCGCTGGCGATACTAATGGGGGTATCAGGAATGAGCTTGCCGCTGGCATCCGTTAATTCTATTTTTACCTGGCTGTTCGCCGCTCCCCAGACATTGGATGCACTATAGTTATTAACCGGGTCGGTCGATATCTTGATAACGTACTGTCCCAGGTCATGAAACTGCACCTGGTACCAGTCAACCAGATCATTCGCGCTCATCTTGCCATAGGTTTTGTAGTCAACGTCAACCACATAAGCTGGAGAGTTGAATTCAGAATCCTTTTCTCTGGTTTTTTCGTCGAATACAGTATTTTTGCCGGTGAATAGAGACATGATTTATTGATCAAAAGCGGGAAGCAAGCAAGGAGGATAGTGTCACGGAAGAGTTTTAGGGCGACAGTATTTTTTAAGGCTTGACATTGTAGCATGAGCGATATGTTGCTGGCACAGGCTTCCAATTGCAGTGCGCATGGCACCAGGCAGTATCGTTGGCGGGAGAGTTGAACAGGATGTTTTTGCATCAATCGAAAGGCAGGGGGCGTCGAGACGCGTCCTGCTGGCTGGAATTGTAGGAGCGGCTTTAGCCGCGAACCGCTTAACCGTATCGACCATTCGCGGCTGAAGCCGCTCCTACGCAGATATCGCTATGCCAGCAATGAATTCCTCCCCATATTTTCAAATTGGTAATACACTGCTGCCTTTGATTCATGGCATTTTGCGCATGCCCGTGGAAGCGGTGTTGGCAATTGCGCGTTTATTGCCATGTGAGATCAATTGCTGTCACACCGCGCTGCACATGAAACGCTGGAAGGATTTGAATGATCAAAGTCTCGCAACTACAATTTGAGTATGGCAAGAAGCGTGTTTATGACGACTTTTCGCTGGCGTTGGACAAGCCTGGTGTGTATGGCCTGTTTGGCCGCAATGGCAGTGGCAAATCGACGCTGCTGAAGATTTTGTCAGGTTTGCTGTTCCCGCATGGTGGGCAGGTGGAGGTGCTGGGCTACAAGCCAGCAGCGCGCTTGCCGACTTTTCTGGAGCAGGTATATGTCGTGCCGGAAGAATTTCATCTGCCTGATATCAGCATGGCCGTGCTGCAAAAGACACATGCACCGTTTTATCCGCGCTTTTCTGGCAGTGATTTTTTAAAGTATGCCGACATCTTTGAAATCCCGCGTGACAAGGGCTTTGCCGCGATGAGCCTGGGGCAAAAGAAGAAGGCCGTCATTGCCTTTGCCCTGGCAACACACACGCCCCTGCTGCTGATGGATGAGCCCACCAACGGCCTCGACATTGTCGGGCGCTCGCAATTCAAGACTATCCTTGGTGGCAAGGAACATGCGAACCGTACCGTGATCATCAGCACCCACCAGGCGCATGATCTTGAGAGCCTGATGCACCATGTGCTGTTTGTCGATGGCGGCAAGCTCGCTCTGTCGGCCAGTATGGCGACGCTGCAACATGCCTTGCAACTCGGAGTTACCGATAATCAGGCAGACACGGCAGGCAGTATTTATCAGGAGGCCTATGGCCATCAGTGGGCGTATGTGAGCCGCAATGCAGGTACTACGCAGGGTACGGTTAATCTTGAGCTCTTGTACAAGGCGCTGAGCATCAATAAACAGGGTGTGTTGGATGCGGTGGCGGGCTACCAGTATGCCGGGAAGGAAAAACAATGACAGATTTTTTTGACATGCAGCGTTTTGTCCACCTGCTGCGCGCACATTGGGCCGAGAGCTGGCGTGAATATGCCTGGTTTGCAGGTGTGCTGATGATATTGGATTTGATTGCTATGGCCATTTCTTTTGCTACCCAGAGCGGCTATTCATACCGGGAATTTGAATTCCAGGGGCAGATAACCTGGTACATGATGGGGCTTTTTCCTTCTGCAGTGATCTTTGCAGGCCGCTATTTCAAATACCTGCTCAATCCTGGTGCCAGCCTGATTGCGTTGATGCGGCCAGCATCTGTGTTTGAGAAGTGGCTGATGGCTTTTCTGGTCATCAGTATTTTATATCCCCTGGTTTTTACCGTGCTGTATATCGTCTTCAACTATCCGGCTGTACAGCTTGCCAAGTCTATCGCAAGCCAGTGGCCACTTTGTGAAAACTGCGTCAGGGATTTTCGGTTTTATCTCCCTTTCATAACGCCAGAATCAACAGAGAAAGGCATGAGTGATGCCGGATATTTTTTGAAGTATCAACTATTTTTCTTTATGTTGCTTTCGGCAGCACAGGCACTCATTGCAGGAGGAACGGCATACTTCAAACGCTCACCGGTATTGCGTACAGTACTGTGCTCATTCTTGTTGTTTGTTATTCTGACGTGGGCAGGCTTCACCCCGCAACTTGGCATTTTTGCCCGGCACTATGGCCCCGGTGAAATGCAGTACACAGCCATGGAATATGGGCTTTCTATCGGCCTCTGGCTGGGATTGCCTATATTGTTGTGGGCAGTGCTGTATTTCCACATCAAAGAACGTGAGGTGGCATGATGTCGCATCATTCTTTAAAAGTTGGAGTATGGCTTTTCGTTTTCACTGTGCTGTGGTATCTGACAGGTAATTTTTTCTTAAAAAATGTGGAGAAAGGGCAGGTATCCTTTGACAAAAGCGCGCATGTCGCCAGGCAGCAGACTGTTATCGGGAGTGGCAGCAGGGCCGTGATTCGTGCACTCAGTACGGAGGTGCGGGGCATGCAGCTACAGCTGGTTTTCGACCCGGCAGCTACGCAGGCGACGCTTAGTAACGAGAACAGGCTGGTTGATGCAAGTGCGCAGCTTATTGATGGTGTTTTCAATATTGCTATTTCTAAGGAGGTGGCAGTGCGAGGCGGGCATTTACCTGGAAAAATTGAAATCCGCTTGCCTTCGACGGTGAGCAAAGTCGATTTTTTTGACGTGAATGACATTCAGATATCCGGGAGTTTGCCAGAACCATCTGCCGAACTGGTATTGGAATTTTGGGGCAACGGATCACGGGTCTTGTCAGAGCAGTTGCAAGTGAATCATCTCAAGCTGATGTCTGGCTGCAAAACACTGGCAAAAGAAAACTATTGCTCTCTCAATGCTACTTTTAACGGGCAAATCCAGCTTGGAAAACTTGAGGTGAACATGCAGCATGGAATCCTGGTTTTTTCTGCAAGCACTGCGCCGCAACAAACACTGTTGAATGTGGGTAATGACGTGATTGTCACAGGGCGTCGCGATTTTTTGCGGTCACTCAGTTTCAGTAGTGCTGCACAGTGAGCAAGCCTGACGGCAGAGCAGAGTGCAATGCATTAGTGGGTAGAGGGCTTAAACGCACCAGTGAGTAGTGGGCGTTGCAAGTCAGTAGGGTGCGCCGTGCGCACCGTTTCCCTGCTCAATATTTTGCGATAATCCAATTCAAAATCCGGTGCGCACGGCGCACCCTACCGGACGTTGAGCACACATATCAGGATTAACGCTGTAACGCAGGGCGCAATGTAGTGCGCCTCACAGTTGATAGCAAACCGGTAGGGTGCGTCTTGACGCACCGTTTTTCTCTTTGATCCATTCTGATGATTGACGATATGGTGCGTCGAGACGCACCCTACAAAAAACGACGCCATGCAGTTTGCAGGCGTCGTTTTTTATTGTTCCTACGCGCGTAACGCATGAGCCTGGTGATCGGTTGACAAGCTACCTGCTGTTTAGAACAACAACACTAAGCCCCATGTTCTGTGGTTTTTTGCGTCAACGCAATGTATCCGGACGGCGTTTTTGGCTTACGTAGCAACACTACGAAATGAAAAATCAAGCAAGCCAACCCAAACATAAAGAAGGAAATATCATGAACAAACTGATCACCGCCATCATCGCTTCCACAGTTGTTATGGGTAGCGCCTTTGCACAAACTCCAGCCTCTGCATCTGCTACTGCTGCTTCCAAACCAGCGACAGCCGCAGCAGCAGCGAGCGTAGCGAAATCTGCACCAGTAGCCAAGGTAGTCGCCGCTTCTGCCTCAGCCAGTGCTTCTGCAGCAGCACCAGCAGCATCTGCTCCTGAAGCCAAGCCAGCAATGCACACAGATGAAAAAGCTGCAAAACACACCAAGCACACCAAGAAAGAAGCAAAAGCAGCCAGCGCATCCGCCGCAGCCAGCGCAGCATCGAAATAAGTTTTACCAGCAGTTGTAGAACGCATACCGGCAGCCAGACGCTGCCGGGTAATCAAGTAAAACAAACAATCGCTCACAGACATATTAAGGATTATCACCATGAACAAACTCATTACCGCCCTGATCGCTTCTACTGTTTTGATGGGTAGCGCATTTGCACAGACACCTGCAACTGCTACGCCAGCAAAAGCAACACCAGCAGTGACGGCAGCAACCCCAGCAGCCACAGTCACAACAAGCACAGCAACACCAGCGGGCAAGGCAGTAACGACTGCAATGGCAACAAACACCACGGCCGCAGCTACATCGGTAACTACGCCTGCAACTACGCCAGCAGCTACACCAGCAACGCCAGAAGTCAAAACTGCAGCAGTGGAAAAAACAGCAGAGAAACATGAGAAGCATGCCAAGCATGTCGCCCATGAAAAGCATGCCAAGGCAAAAACTGAAGTGAAGACAGATGTGAAAACTGAAGTCAAACCAGAAGTAAAAGCCGAAGTCAAAACTGACACAGCTAAAGTCGCCACAGCAGGCACTGGCAAGACAGCAACACCAGCAACAAAATAAGTTGCAGGGTTTTTAGTAGCAGGCAATATCAGGTCTGAAAAGAAAGACGCTTCATCATTCGCGATGAAGCGTCTTTTGTTATGCGCAACAAGTAAAACAGGTATCAGCGTGCCGATGCCACCAGCTTGATACCCAGCGCCATCATGACACCACCTGCAACGCGGTCCAGCCATTGTTTGTAGCGCAGATAAGTCGTGCGCGGTTTTTCTGAGGACAGGGCAACGGCAACAATTGCATACCAGCTCGCTTCTATGATAAAGACACAAGCCAGCAGCAAGACATCAAAGCCCAGGCTTTGCGTGGCAGGCATGAAGGCGGCGAACACGCTGGCATACACGATCGATGTTTTTGGATTGCTGACCTGGGTAGTGAAACCCAGTAACAGCGATTTACGCAAATTGCGTTCACCCGATGCTTCAGTAGCCGCAATCTGCAAAGGCTCAGCCGCACCACGCCAGATTTTGAAACCCAGGTATGCCAGGTAAAGCCCTCCCAATACCTTCAGTGCGATAAACAGCACAGGCAAAGCCAGCAAAATGCCTTGTAAGCCCAGCAAGGCCGCCAGCGCAAACAGCGTACCACCCATGCCCATGCCTATCGCGGCACTGACACCCTCGGCGCGGGTAGATGCCATGGCGGTGCGGGCTATCATCACAAAACTGGGGCCGGGGCTGACAACGCCGACAGTGAGTGCGGCGCAGATGCCTAGCAGGGGGGCGTAGTTTTCCATGAATGTCCTTGGCTGTTGGAGGAGAGCTTATTTTATCCTATTGATGACAAGGCCCCGACAGACCACAATCTGGAGGGGCATATTTCGCGCAGGCTACAAGCCATATACCATTATGACAGGGGTACTGACTATCGCCAGGAGCCACGAGATCCAGCATGCAATGCTGACGATTGCGACAAACTTGTGAATAGGACCAGGATAAGGCTTGACCAGGCCAAGTCGCTGCGCGACGAAAATAATGAGTTGGCTGCCATTGGTGCTCACTAATGGCAGTAAATTACCAGCAGCCAGTTTGGCAGCAACGATACCCATCAGGCTCAGAAAACCGCTGGTCTGTATCAGCTTGCTAGCTGTGTGCAGCAGGGTCTGTGCCGTGTCAAAAGGGGACAAAGCACCCGTCACAAATTGCATGGGAAATGTGCAAAAATCTTGCCATGCATCTGCGCCGTTCAGGGCCATGGCCAGTAACAGCAGGGCGGCGCAGCCCGGCAAGATAACCAGAATTTTCTTTACCAGACTTAACTGGTCAAATGCAAAGGGTAGATCGGCGTCGCTGACGTAGTGTTCCTGGCTGTCCAGAAATTTGACATAGCCACCGATGGGGATGAGCTTCAGGACAAATTTCTTATACCTGAACAGCGCTGGCCCCATGCCTATCGATATTTCCAGTAGCCTGACACTGGCTACCCGGCCTGCCGCAGCGATGCTGAACAGGTGTACGAACAGACAAATGTAAACAATGAGGAGAAGATTGAGCATGGCAGGTGAGATGGGAACAGGGCTGGCGTAATTGTAGCCTGTATGGCAGGGTTTGCGATTTGCTTTTTTTATCTCCACTCATGCGGCGTATTGCAATATGCCCTGCTCCACTAATTGCAGGTGGGCGGCTTGCGTGCTTATAACAGCGCTAGACGAATGCGACGAACGCCACTGGATTCCAGCCTGCGCTGGAAGACGACTTTGAGAGTAAGGTTGAAATAAAGCTGGAATGACGACTTTAAATGCCCGGCTGGATTAAGGCCGGGGAATTTGATAAATCTCTATGTTAGTAATGTCATCCCAGCGCAGGCTGGAATCCATCTGCGCAAGGTCCGTTGAGATGGAACGACAACCAACTTGTAGGGTGCGCCGTGCGCACCGTTTGTGTTTCCAATTCGCTGAATAAAATCAACGATGGTGCGCACGGCGTACCCTACAAGAAAAATTTACTCCGCCAGCTTGCGATAAACAAACTCCGCCAGCGCCACGTCTTCCAGCCCTACACCTATGGCCTTGTAGAGGATGATGTCAGATTCATTTCTACGTATGCCTGTGCCTTGCACTACATCAGTCATCTCCAGCACATCGTCCCATGCAAAGCTGTTCTGGTCGCACAGGAGCAAATCACCTGCCTCATAGGCGGCCTGTTTTTTCCATTCAACGACGATCTTGCTGGCGCGGCGTATCAGGGTGTCATCGACTTCGCGGGTGTCGGGTTTGCTGGAACCGATGGCGGCGACAAAGGCACCGGGTTTGACATGATTGCCATCAAACAGCGGCGTGGCTGATCGTGTCGCGGTGAGGATGACGTCGGCCTGGCTGGCGGCTTCAGCAGCGCTGCTGGTTCTGGCGGGGATGCCGTATTGCGTGGCGATGTGCTGTGCAAAAGCATCCTGTCCTTCTATGCCGACCACCAGCACTTCTTTGAAATTGCGCACGGCGAGCAGGGCGGGGACGTGGGCGCGCGCCTGTATGCCGGTGCCAAAGATGGCCAGGGTGGTGGCATCTTGCCGTGCCAGTTTGTCGGCAGCGACAGCGGTGACGGCAGCGGTGCGGAATTCTGTCATGGTGTCGCCTTCCATCACGGCCAGCAGGCGGCCATCGTCAGCCGCGAACAAGACAATCACAAAGGTGAACTTGCCATTGATGGTGGAGTAAATCTTGGCCCCGGCAGCATTCAGGCCAGGGATGACGGCACCCATGGCGCTGAGCTTGGTTTTGCCGCTGTCTATGCGTACCCTTTCTTGCATGGCACCAGCGGTCGCATAGTGGGTAAAGGCTTCGCGCATGACGGTGATGGCGTCCTTGACTGTTAACAGTGATGCGACTTGTTCATTTGTGATGACTTGCATGTGGTTTCCTTAATAGTGCTTAATATTGATAAGGGCTGGCGTCAATCGCACTCTGTTCGCCATCGATTTGCTGGGACAGCAGTTCGGCACTGCCGCAAGCCAGTGTCCAGCCAAGTGCGCCATGGCCTGTATTGAGATAGAGATTGCAGACCGGTGATGCGCCTATGATGGGGATGCCAGTGGGCGTTGCGGGGCGCATGCCTACCCAGGGGTGTATGGCGTTTGTATCTGCCTTGAGCGTAGGGAAGAGTTCCTGTGTTTCTTTTAGCAGGCTTTGCGCGCGGGCCGCATTGATCTGCATGTCGTGGCCGACAATTTCTACCCGGCCTGCCACACGCAGTCGCTCACCTATACGGGCATAGACGATTTTTCTCGCACTGTCGGTAATACTGACGCTGGGCAGGGTGGCATCCGCCGCTGGCGCATCCAGCGTGATGCTGTAGCCCTTGAGCGGATAGACAGGCAAGCGCATGCCCACCTTGGCAGCCAGGGCGGCGGCATGCGATCCATTTGCCAGCACAAAGGTATCTGCGCGGATATCGCCCTGGCTGGTTTGCAGGGCCTGCAGTTTGCTCGCCTGCACGAGCAGGCCGTTGACCTGCGTGCCGTACAAGAACTTCACATTCGGATAATTGTGTATCAATTCCTGCGACAATTGCCTGCAAAAGCGGGCGCAGTCACCGACATCTTCTGACGGTGTGTAGACGCCGCCTACCCAACGGGCGGCTGCATGTGCCAGCGCAGGTTCTATGTCCAGACAAGCCTGGGTCGATAAAACTTGCTGCTCACAACCCAGTTGCGCCTGATAGGCGACTTGCGCAGCCGCAGCCTTGAGCGCCGCATCAGATGAATACATGACCAGCTTGCCTGCCTGGCGCAGATCAAAATCCAGTGATAACTGTGCTTGCAAAGTCGCCAGGCAATCGCGGCTATAGAAGGCCAGGCGCAACAGCTCTGCCGTGGTCTGCCTGGATTTGCGCTGGTTACAGGCCAGCAAAAAACCGCACAGCCATTTCCATTGCGCCAGCTCGAGGGAGGGACGCCAGCTTAAAGGCGAATCAGGGTTCAGCAGGTAAGAGGGCATGCTGGCCCAGACCGAGGCATCCGCCAGTGGCGCAACATAAGAGTAACTGAGCTGCGCCCCGTTGCCATAGCTGGCACCTTCACCGGCACCATCATGCGCCTCGACAATGCTGACATCATGACCGCGCCTTGCCAGTGCATACGCAGTGGTGAGGCCGATGACACCTGCGCCGATGATACAAACTTTCATAATAAACTTATTGAGTGAAAATAAATTAGACGCTGATAGCAGTCAGGTGTCGTGCAGCACTTTCCCGCGCCGCTGCAACCAGGGCAGTGAACAGGTTTTTTTCGCTGGCATTGACCCGGTATTCAGGGTGCCATTGCACCCCCATGCAAAATGACAGCGACGGCACTTCTATGGCTTCCACCACGCCATCATCTGCCACTGCTGCTACCTTGACCTTGTCGGTAGAGGACGCGACGGACTGGTGATGCAGGCTGTTGACTTCGCAGGTTTCGACACCCAGAATCGTCCGCAACTTGCTGCCCTGGCGGATGTGGATGGCATGGCTGGCCAGATCGCAATCTTCCGCCTGCTTATGCTCTATGCTGGTGGAGATATCAGAAGGGATGTGCTGCAGCAGCTTTGCGCCCAGTTCAACTGCTATCAGTTGCATGCCGCCGCAAATGCCCAGCACCGGCATGTCACGCGCAATGGCAGCGCGCAGCATGGCTTGTTCAAAGGCGGTGCGGTCTTCCTTGAGGGCCATTTTTTCAGGGTAGCGGGCGGGCATGCCGTACAGGGCAGGATTGACATCGAACATGCCGCCAGTGATGAGCAGGCCATCGATCTGGTCGAGGTAAGTCTCTACCGCATCCATGTCATAAGGCAGCACCAGCGGTACGCCGCCATTGTCACTGATTGCTGCGCAATAATTGCGGCGCACAAAGAACAGGGCTTCGATATCGCTTGCGGCAGCGCTGCGGTCAGGGGTGATGCCTATGCGGGGCGGTGGAGAGCTGGTCATGGGTTTTGTTTTGATTGTTTTTGATGGGTTTGATGTTGCTATCATCCCTGTTCAAAATACTTAACGCAAACCATGAATTCTATGTTCTGGCATTAGTTTTTCTAATGCATGGGGTTGTTTGATTTTTTTGAGCGAAGAGCTGCGTTACCAGATGTTTAAGTTTTTTCGTTTTCCAATTAACTTGCAAGCTGCGCGGCGGATTTTTTTGGACTCCTTCCCCTTCAAGGGAGATTTGCTGGGTTTTGCAAAGCATGCTTTGCGCAGCAAATTTCTAAGCCGCTTGCAAGCGGCGCGGTGGAATGGTTGGGATGGGGATGGGTTTCTGACGCAATATCATTTTCCGACAATCAACCGAAACCCATCCCCACCCTAACCCTCTCCCTTGAAGGGGAGGGAATTTTCATGGCATTTTATACTCGAAAATTATTTCGAAGAACTATTAGCGTCAATATCATCCACAGGCACATCCAGCCCCGTCTTCACCCTGCTCATCGCCACAAGAGTCTTGAACCGTTTGACATTATTGCTTTCAAAGAAAAGCTGGCGCGTCAGCTCGGTGTATTGCGCCATGTCGCGCACGATGAAGATCAGGACAAAATCACATTCGCCAGCGACGTAATAGCATTGCTGCACCTGGGGGCAGGCGAGAAAGGCGGTTTTCATGGCGTCGAGCAAATCCATGCGTTCGTTTTCCACCTCCACTTCGACGACGATGGTCAGCGGGTAGCCTAGTGCATCCGGGCGCAGTTGTGCGCTGTAGCGTTCTATGACCTTGTCGTCACTGAGGCGCTTCAGGCGGCGGTTGACGGCGGCGGTGGAGAGATTAACCCTTTCTCCCAAAGTGCTTTGTGGCAGGCTGCTGTCTTGCTGGATTTCTGCCAGCAGGCGGCGGTCAAAATTGTCCAGGGTAGTCATCTATGGTTCTGTAATCTCATTTTATGCAAAGAATTTGCGTATATCTGCGTCATTTTCGTAAATCTTACCACTGGTTGCGGAATATTATTTCATTCGATCTTACCCCAATGTCAGGAACAAGCATGCTGTTATCTAATCCACACGCTGTACGCCGGCCCTATCCTGCCGATCTTGCTGCCATCATGAATATAGAGAGTGCAAAGCAAAGCCAGCGCTGGCTGGCACCGTGGAGAGAGCTGGCCCGTGCTGCAACGCCGCTGCATGCCCTGCCTGATCTGGCAGGCAAATTGCAGGTGGGGGCCATTCATGTCAAGGATGAATCAGTCCGTTCGCCACTGGGTAGTTTCAAGGCATTGGGTGCGCCTGTTGCGCTGGTCAGGCAGGTTTTGCGGCTTTATCCTGCGCAGGATATTGTGCCTGAGCAGGTGCTGGCAGGCCGTTATGCACATCTGCTGCAAGACTATACCGTCATCAGCGCTACAGATGGCAACCACGGGCGCAGCCTGGCAGCGGCTGCCCGTTCTGCAGGCTGCCAGTGCGTGATAGTCTTGCATGCGCATGTCAGTGCCGAGCGCGAAGCCGCGATTGCGGCCTACGGTGCCCGCATAGTACGCATTACCGGTAATTATGATGAATCGGTAACAGTAGCCGCCGAGCTGGCACGCACCAATGACTGGCAGGTGATCTCAGATACCTCGTATGAAGGCTATCAAGATATCCCGCGTGATGTCATGCAAGGCTATGGCACCATTGCTGCCGAGCTGGTGGAGCAAGGTGCCGGGCCTGATGGAAAAAGCGCATACACCCACATCTTTTTACAGGGCGGCGTCGGCGGCCTGGCTGCGGGGATCGTCAGTTATTTCTGGGAATTGTATGGCATCAACCGCCCGCGCTTTATCGTGGTAGAACCTGCGCAGGCAGATTGCCTTTATCAAAGTGCGCTGCATGGCCGGGCGAGCAGGGCGCTGGGTTCTATCGACTCTGTCATGGCGGGCCTGGCTTGCGGCGAGACTTCACCTCTGGCATGGCGCTTCTTGCAGCCTGCGGTCGATTATTTTTTGACGATAGAAGATGAGCTCGCCATCCAGGCCATGCGTGTGCTGGCAGCGGGTAGTGAGGCAGATATCCCCATAGTCGCCGGTGAATCTGGCGTGGCGGGTCTGGCTGGCCTGCTGAGTATGTGCAGCAACAAGGTCTGCATGAAGCAAGTGGGCCTGGATGCCAGCTCCAAAGTATTGGTCATCAATACTGAAGGCGCAACTGCGGCCACGGTATATCACGAACTGCTTGGCATATCGGCACATGCGGTACTTGCCCAACAAAATTCCTGGAAGGACAGGCATCATGAATGAATCATTGCCATCAGAATTGAAATCGGCATTGCAGACAGAATTGCTGGCCTGGCGCAAGCATTTGCACCAGCATCCAGAGACAGGTTTTGAAGAAGTGGCAACCGCTGATTATGTCGCCAGAGCCTTGCAGGACAAGGGGCTGGAAGTGTATCGCGGCATAGGTGGCACCGGGCTGGTCGCCAGCCTGAGTGCAGGCAATGGCGTAGGTAATGGCGCAGGCAGTGGCAAGCGGGCGATAGGCTTGCGCGCCGACATGGATGCCCTGCACATCACCGAGAACGCGCCCGGCAGGCCACATGCCTCATGCACGCACGGCAAAATGCACGCCTGCGGCCACGATGGTCACATGGCCATGGTGCTGGGCGCAGCGAGGTTATTGACAGCCAGGCCAGACTTCAATGGCACGGTGCGTTTTATTTTTCAACCGGCAGAAGAACACGGACGCGGCGCCAAGGCGATGATGCAGGATGGCCTGTTTGAGCGCTTCCCTGTCGATGCGATTTTTGGTGTGCACAATATGCCGGGCATGCCTGCGGGCTCTTTTGCCACCCGCGCGGGCGGCATTATGGCGTCGGAAGATAATTTTGTCATCCACATCAAGGCACGTGGCACCCATGCAGCCAGGCCGCATATGGGCATAGACCCATCGTCATCGCGTCGCAAATCGTGCTGGCCTTGCAAACCATCGTCTCCCGCAATCTTGATCCGGGTTTGCAGGCAGTGATCTCCTGTACTGAATTCATCACTGACGGCATCAGGAACGTGATTCCATCGAACGTCACCATCAAGGGCGATACCCGCAGTTATTCACGCGAGGTGCAAGCGATGCTGGAGCAGCGCATGCGCGACATCAGTGAGGGAATTTGCCACATGCACGGTGCAGAATGCGTGTTTGAATATACCCATGAATTTGCCCCAACTGTTAATTCAACTGAGTTTGTCGATGTCGCCACCAGGGCCGCAGCCAACATCGCGGGCAAAGACAAGGTCGATGCCAACGTCCAGCCCATGATGATCTCTGAGGACTTTGGCGCTTTCCTGCAAGTCGTGCCGGGTAACTTCAGCTTCATTGGCAATGGTGTTGCGCTCGACCAGGGCGGTATTCCCTTGCACAATGCGGGCTATGATTTTAATGATGAAATTTTGACGACAGGGGCGCAGTATTTTGCTGAGATTGTGCGGTTGGAGTTGAAGGCAGATTGAGGTAGAGCAAGCTCAATCCGCCACCTTATCAGACGGAAACTGAAACGAATTTCGCAACAAGGCATTCATCGGCATATCCAGATTCACACCAGATGGCGGGATGGGATTGTTGAACCATTTTTTATACAACTTTTCGACATCGCCGTTATAAATGATCCTGGCCATTTCTGCATCCATGAGCTTCTTGAGTTCGATATCATTTTTGGAAAACATGATGGCATATGGCTCCACCGTCAGCGGGCTGGCGACGACCTGATAGTCTGCCGGGTGAGCGGACATGGCCTTGAGGCCATACAGCAGCACATCATCCATCGCAAAGGCATCGGCCTTGCCGGTTTCTACCTGGTGAAAAGATTCCAGGTCATCTTTCGCCTCCAGCAGGGTGATGCGCAAGGCGCCAACGTCATTGCGTTCAGCAATCGATTTGGCATTGGTAGTGGCCGCTGTGGTGACGATGGTCTTGTTGCGCAAGTCTGCCCAGTTGCGTATGCCAGAATCTTTTTTCACGAGCATCTTGGCACTGGCAATAAAATTTGCAATCGTAAAACCCACCAGCGCACGGCGCTCTGCGGTGTTGGTGGTAGGCCCGCATTCCAGATCCGCCTGTCCCTCAATGATGGCTTTGAAACGGCTGGACGGCGTCACCTGCATATAGTCTATACGCAGATCAGGCCGCTTCAGTTGCAGCCTGATGGCGTCGACCAGCTTGAGGCAGATATCCACGGTATAACCAAGGGGTTTGCCATGATTATCTTTGTATGAGAAAGGAATCGATGCATCCCTGGTTGCCAGCACTATCCTGCCACTGCGGCTGATACGCTCCAGTGTCTCGCCCGCCATTGCTGAGTTGCTGATGCTGATAGCGGCCATCAACAACATGGCTGTCAGTTTGCGGGTAGAGTGGGCCTGCATGAAATTTCCCCATCGTGTTCAAGATGCTGGCGATTGTGGGGGCTTGCAGCCTTGCTCAACAAACTAAAATTTCTAATCAGGTCTATTAGCAGGGCTATTGGGCTTTATTGTCGCTGACGCTTGGTTTGGCTACCGGGTCGTTTGGAGTATCCACGATTGCCTGAGCGGCTGGCACATCTTTCTCGATTTCCAGTTTGACGATGGCACCGCTGCAATCAGTGATCCTGACTTGCAGGCCTTCCTTGATGGGGTCATTGTCACTTCCGCTAACATGAAAGGCGGCGGTATTAAGCCACCTTCGATAGGGGTAGTGTTTGGGCCAGACATCAAATGAACTTGGCGGGTCCCCCTTCTTTTTATGCAAAACCAGGTTCTCAATCTTGCCTTCGATGATTTCGCATTTTCCTGCATCATATTCAGCGCGCAGGTCTGTGTAGGCAAGATAGCCGTCGCGAAATGCCATCCAGCTTGTGAGCAGGCCAATACCGAGAAAGAGATAGGGTAAAAAAGGGGCAGGTTTATCCGGGCTTGAACTCCAGCTATACGCAGGCAGGCCGTGCCGCTTGCGCGAGACATTCAGGGCGATGCCAACTACACCGATACTCAGGGGAATGAGCGGGACAGGCGTCAGGAAATTTGTCCATACTTTTTGGGTCAAGTCAAAATACAGGGTGTAGCTCATGGTGATTTTGCGGTGGCTGGCATATCTTGTATATTTGCCACATTGTAACAGGGAGGCTGTTTTGAGCCGGATATGCCTTCGGGATGAATAGATAAAATCAGCCAGTCTTCATAGTGAAGATGTGACAGGGTGAATAGGTAAGTGAATAGATTCGTGAATAGATTCTATGGTAGCCTGATTCGTTTATTGCAATAAAACCTGAGCCTATATCCTCCACCCCGCTTTCAAACTTATAATCAGGCAAGACATCACTTTCAGACTATGCCATGCGCACTCAAAAGCTAGTTACACCCCTGGTTCTACACGCACTCAAATACTTTGATGCAGCGGCGCGCAACCTGAGTTTTACCCGTGCGGCGGCGGAGTTGCATGTCACGCAAGGGGCGGTCAGCCAGCAGATCAAGGGGCTGGAAGAGCAGATAGGGGCGCGCCTGTTCGTGCGCATGACGCGCAGCCTGCGGCTGACGCGTGAGGGTAGCGAGTTGCACAGGGTGGTCAACCGCCTGCTGCAAGAACTGGAATTGCAATTGCAGGCGATACAACCCAGCCTGAACAACAAGAGCGTGGCGATACGCTCATCGCCCTCATTCTCGATGATGTGGCTCATGCCCAGGCTTAGCGGCTTTGGACGGCTCTACCCGGAGATAGAAATCCACTTGCGTGGCGAGCTGTTTGGCATGAGTGCGCTGAAGATGAGTGCAGAATCTATCGACATCCTGGTGCTGTACGGGCAGGGGCCAGACCAGAGTAACCACCATGCCAGCAGGCTGATGTCTGAATACCTGCTGCCGGTGGCGAACAATGATTACCTCGCGCGTTACCCGGCGCTGGCAAAGGCATCGGATTTTACTGAACACATTTTGCTGCATGATGATTCCCCCTGGGAGAACGCGCCGCCCTATGCCGAGTGGGGCGAGTGGATGCGCATTGCCACACAGAGCAATGACAACGAGGTGCAGGACTTTGTGCGCCACGGCCATCAATACAATCTCTCGCACCTGGCCATCAATGCCGCCACTTATGGGCAGGGCATGGCAATGGCACGTACTTCATTGATACTCGACGAACTTGCTCAGGGGCAGTTGATACCTACTGTGCCTATCTGCGTCAAAGCCAGTGCGGCTTATTTTTTAGTCATCAATGAGCATGTGGGTAATAAAAAGTCAGTCAACATCTTCAAAGACTGGCTGACCGAAGAGTGTCGCGAATTCGAAACACAGCGCAATGCCATTTTGTCAGGTATTGCGCGAATGGTCTGATTTTCTGGCTTGCTGCAACAGCAGATCAAGCGCAATCATATTACCCCTGCTAATCCATCTTTTCCCTCTTGGTCACCGTTCCTGCACAGGGCGTGGCCTGTCTTTACGCATTAGCCTCGCTAATTCATACCCTTAGAATTATTGCCTTGTGCATTGAGATGCGCCAGACAATCATTCATCACCGAAAGGCGAAACCGAAAACCAATACCTAAAACCCATACAGAGAGGAATACCTATGTCCACGACCATCAAACTCATCGCCGCCGCATCTTCTGCAGGCATCCTGCTGGCAGGTAATGCCAATGCCCAGGACCTGCTGGTAAGGATAGGCCATGTCAGCCCCTTGTCCGGGCCATCTGCACACATGGGTAAAGATACTGAAGAGGGTGCACGCATGGCGGTGGACGAACTCAATGCCAAAGGCGTCACCATAGGCGGCAAGAAAGCCAGGTTTGAATTGCTGTCAGAAGACGATGCGGGAGAGCCAAAGCAGGCCACTACCGTGGCGCAAAAGCTCGTGGATGCCAAGGTCAATGGTGTTATCGGCCACATGAATTCTGGCACCACCATCCCCTCTTCAAAAATCTACAGCGATGCCGGTATCCCGGAAATTTCACCCTCGGCAACCAACCCCCAATACACGATGCAGGGCTACAAGACGGCTTTCCGAGTGGTTGCCAATGACGGCCAGCTCGGTGGCACGCTGGGTCGCTATGCAGTGCAAATGCTGAAGGCAAAAAATATCGCCGTGATTGATGACCGCACCGCGTATGGGCAAGGTGTGGCAGACGAATTCGTCAAAGGCGCAACGGGTAAACTCGCTTCTGCCAAGATCGTCTCGCGTCAATATACGACCGACAAGGCAACCAATTTCAGCGCCATCCTGACCACCATCAAATCCACCAATCCTGATTTGATTTTCTTTGGCGGCATGGATGCGGTAGGTGGCCCCATGCTCAAGCAAATCAAGCAACTGGGCCTGAAAGTCAAGTTCATGGGGGGTGACGGCATCTGCTCGACAGACCTGGCACAACTGGCCGGCGATGCCATCGGTGAAGGCAATGTGATCTGCGCTGAGGCGGGCGGGGTAGAAGAAGGCAAGAAGGCCGACCTGGTCAAGTTCAAGGCCAATTTCAGCAAAAAATATGGTCACGAAGTTGTGTTGAATGCGCCTTATGCCTACGATGGCGTGATGACCATGGTGGCCGCCATGCAAAAAGCCAATTCAGCCGAACCCGCCAAATACCTGCCAGAACTGGCCAAAATCAACCACAAGGGCGTGACAGGTGAAATCGCATTTGATGCGCGTGGTGATATCCGTGACGGCACCCTGACTTTGTACACTTACAAGGGTGGTAAGCGCGAACTGATCGCGGTAACACATTAATCGTTTTGTGAGTACGCATGGCGCCTGCGCTGTCTGTATGCGCCATGCATGGAAAGTATCAAAGAGAGTATTAAAGAAAGACCCAGCCATGAGTTTGAGCACAGCACAATTTTTACCCGCATCCCAATACGGCATGTTCCGCAAACTGGCCAGGGTGCTCGAACATTTTGTCGCCGCGGCTCCGGCTGAGGTCAGGCTGGATCAACTGGCAAAACACTGCGGCATGAGCAAATACGCCATCCGCAAAATCTGCCTGCGCCTGCAGGACGAAGGCTTGATCTCTGCTGCCGAAAACAGCCTGCACTGGAATCTCGCCAAACCTGCAGGCGGCATCACGCTGGAAGACGCCTGGCGCATCAGCATGGCAGATACATCGCGTGCCAGCACTACGGCACCCGTAGCAGGTAAATTCACGACGGAAATGGATTTGCTCATTACCCAGGCCTTGTGGAACATAGACCAGAGCATCAGCTCACACCTGCGCTGCGTGCAGCTTGACCGCGTCAGCCAGTCGCAAAGAACAGCCCGCCGCTGGGGCAGACGCGGGGTGCGTAAGGTCAAGAATTTTTTGTGAGACGAGCGAAAATTACCATCCGTAGGGTGCGCCGTGCGCACCGTTCTCTGCTCAATATTTTGCGATAATCCAATTCAAAACCCGGTGCGCACGGCGCACCCTACTGGACGTCAAACACACATATCAGGTTAAGCCGCTCCTGCAGTTGATAGCAAACCAGTAGGATGCGTCTTGACGCACCGTCTTTCTACGTTTTCCTGATCATTGAAGAGATGGTGCGTCAAGACGCACCCTACAAAAAACGACGCCATGCAGTTTGCATGGCGTCGTTTTTTATTGTTCCTACGCGCGTAACGCATGAACCTGGTGATCGGTTGACAAGCTACCTGCCGTTTAGAACAACAACACTAAGCCCCATGATCTGTGGTTTTTTGCGTCAACGCAAGTTATCCGGGCGGCGTTTTTGGCTTACGTAGCGACACTACGAGACGCAAAACGAAACACAAACTTAGCAAGCAACCCAAACATAAAGAGGGAAATATCATGAACAAACTGATCACCGCCATCATCGCTTCCACAGTTGTTATGGGTAGCGCCTTTGCACAGACACCAGCATCCGCATCTGCTACTGCTGCTTCCAAACCAGCGACAGCCGCTGCAGCAGCGAGCGTAGCGAAATCTGCACCAGCAGCTAAAGTAGTGGCCGCTTCTGCCTCAGCCAGTGCTTCTGCAGCAGCACCAGCAGCATCTGCTCCTGAAGCCAAACCAGCAATGCACACAGGTGAAAAGGCTGCGAAACATACCAAGCACACCAAGAAAGAAGCAAAAGCAGCAGGCGCATCTGCGGCAGCCAGCGCAGCATCGAAATAAGTTTTAATCAGTAATTGTTGAACACTTACCGGCAGCACGGGCTGCCGGTGAATCAAGTAAAAAAAACCGCTTACAGACATATTAAGGATTATCACCATGAACAAACTCATTACCGCCCTGATCGCTTCTACTGTTTTGATGGGTGGCGCATTTGCTCAGACACCGGCAACTACTGCAGCAACTACGCCAGCAAAAACAACTGCAGCACCTGTAGCAGTAACAACAGCAGTGGCTACGACAGCCGCAACGACACCTGCTCCAACTGGCAAGGCAGTAACCAGCGCAGCGACAACTACCACTGCGGCGGTAACACCAGCGGTTGAGACTAAAACTGCAGCAGTAGAAAAAACTGCAGAGAAACATGAAAAGCACGTCAAGCATGAAAAACATGCGAAGGCAAAGACTGAAGTGAAAACAGAAGTCAAACCAGACGTAAAAGCTGAAGCAAAAACAGAAATCAAGGCTGAAGTGAAAACTGATGCAGGCAAAGTGGCAACCGCAGGTACAGGCAAGACAGCAACTCCAGCAGTGAAATAAGTTTGCGGCGCGAGCTGTAAATTTGGTAGTAGATCAGGTAGTAGCTTGAGCAGTAAAATAGGTAGTAAATTAAGAGTAGTTCAGTAGTAATAAAAAACGCGCCATGGTGAGATATGGCGCGTTTTTTTCGTCGTGATATCGGTGCGCATGGCGCACCCCGCAGGTCAGGATTTGCGCATATCCTGGCGGCAAACATCGCCGTGATGCAGCCGTAACGTGAGGCGCATTGCAATGCGCCGGATGTGGGAGCCGGTGCCTGGCTTGCATGGGCTAAGGGATCACCTGGTTTGCGTACTTGAGTTCATCATGCTTTGTCAAATGAACCATGGCTGGCAAGGACTTCGCCTATAAAATCACTGTTGCCCGAATCGCTTGATCGCCTCATCGACGCTTGATTTGAAATCCGCAGGTGAGGGGTCATCGCCACGGGCGCGGGCGTATCGTTTGCTATCGAGTTGCGAAGGGAAACTGGCCTGCAGTTCTTTTAATGCAGGCAAGGCGCGTCTGTCGCCTATGTCGGCTAATGTGCTAATGATATAGACCTGCATTCCTGGCTTGCTGCGGTGCAGTTTATCAATCAGTGTATCGATGGCGCGATAGGATTTAGCATGTTTCAATGCCTCGATAGCGCTGAGCTGTACCAACTTGTCACTGTCTTCCAGCAAGCTCAGCAGGGTGTCTGTTTCAGCCTGGCTTTGTGGACCTCTCAGTTTTGATAAGGCGCTGGCTGCAAAATCTCGTGCTCGGGATGATTTGTGTTTAAGTAAGTCATTTAATGCGGGTCTTGTTGCTTCTGACTTAAAATTGCCAAATGCAAGGCAGATATAAACGATTTCTTCTGGGTCTGCATCATGCAACTTGTCTATGAGTAAAGGGATGGCGCGTTCGTCAGGGTCCATGGAGCCGACCATCGCTCTGAAATTCTCTCCTTTGGCCGTCATCAGAAATTTTTTCGTCTTCGCCCAGTTGTCTTCCATGGTTTGCAGTTCACTTGCAAAGGCATGCTGGCGAAATGCCCTGGCTTCTGCAAGGGTATCAACTTCCATATTTTCAAACTCACGTTTGTATGCGCCTGACTCATAAGAACTCAGCGTTACTTGCAGCAGATGAGCAGGACCACGGTACTTGGCTTGCGGCGTGCCGTCTTCAATGAAATAAGAAAACAGAGGCGTGGGGCCCTGATCCTTGCAATCCAGGGCTACATACATTTTGCCGTTAAACTGCAAGATCGGCAAAAAGTGAGCGGGCCAGCCTTCACCCTCTTTCACGCCGTACTCTTTGTTAAAGCGTTTGAAGAATTTGTATTCTTCTACGACCTTGCTCAAAGCTTGAAATTCATACGGAGGTGTGAAATCCGGGATGCCATTGTGCCAGCGGTACATCGCTCTCAAGATCGGTGGCAGCTTGCAGGGCAGTTGCAGCTCCAGGGCTGTGATCTCCTGATCAGAAATGGGTGCTGATGGCTGGATATTGTTTTTGGAGAACTGCCTGTCCAGCCTTGAAAATAATTCTGGCAGATTGGCATCGGCATCGGGCAGGCTCACATCAACGGTCGGTTTGATATCCGGCATCGTCTTGATACCTACGATAGAACTGATATCAGGTGTTTCAACACTGGTGTCGATTTTCTTGTCGCAACCAGGCAGCAGGAGCAGGCTTGCGGTGGCGATGAGCAGGCGGTAAAGGAATTGCATGAGATAAAAGTGAGGGTAGGTGCGACGATATTCGCCAGAAGTGCAGGCGTCTTTGAGATCGGTTGGCCTGGGCCGTGTTGATGACTTTGAATTTGCTATGGTGAGCCTAAGCCCCCACCCGGTTACGTCCCGCCTGTTTGGCTTCATACAGTTTCTGGTCGGCCTTGGCGATAAGCGCATCAATGCTGTGCTGGTCGCCGGGCACGATGGCGGCCACGCCTATGCTGAGGGTGATGGTGTCGCTGTCTGCGACCTTGGTTGAACTGTGCGGGATGGCCTGGTCGGTGATGGCGCGCAGCACGGATGCGGCCTTGCTGATGGCGCTCTGCAGTTCGCATTCAGGCATGAGACAGATGAATTCTTCGCCGCCGTAACGGGCGACGATATCATGCGGGCGTCGGAATCCTGCCTGCAGGCAGGCTGCCACGGCTGCCAGGCAGGTATCACCCTGCTGGTGACCATAGGTGTCGTTGTATTGCTTGAAGCAGTCTATGTCTATCATCAGCACGGCCAGGGATTTGCCGTTGCGCTGGCAATGCCGCCATTCCCTGGCGATTGCCTGGTCAAAGTTGCGACGGTTGGCAAGACCTGTCAGCGGGTCGGTGAACACCAGTTTTTTGAGCAGGTCGCGTTGCAGCTTGAGGGTGACATGGGTGTGCACGCGGGCGCGCACGACATCGGGGTTAACGGGTTTGCTGATGAAATCCATGCCACCAGCCATGAGGGCACGTGATTCTTCGCTGGCATCATTCTGGGCGGTGACAAACAATACCGGGATGTCGGCGGTGAGTTCTTCATGCTTGAGCTGGGCGCAGACTTCGAGACCATCCATGTCTGGCATCATGATGTCGAGCAGGATCAGGTCGGGTGGGGTTTTCCTGCAAAAATCGAGGGCACTCTGGCCGCTGGTGGCCATGAAGACTTCATGGTCGCTGGCAAAAATCTGGTGCAATGCCTGGATATTGATGACCTGGTCATCGACGATGAGTATGCGCGGCCGGTATGCTGCGAACTCAAGTTTTTCTGTCAGGTTGTCCAGGGATTTTGTGTTGGGCATGGCTCTGCATATTGCTGGTAATTGTCACTGCTGATCACTAGGGTAGATTTTTGTCAGCATAACATTTGTACAGGCGAACGCAAACGGATTTTGCCGTATTGCAAAATTTACACCCTTATCTCGTCGAGCAACCTGAGGGCGGTGGCAAAGTCCAGGTCCAGCATGGCGGCCTGCATGGCCTGGCGGCGCTCGCCGGACAGGTGTTGCTGCAGGCTGGCTTGCAGTTCCTGGTAACGGGTGCTGGCACGCATGTTCTGGGTCTGGAGCAGGTTTTTTAATTCCTGCAGTTCGCCAGGCTTGATCGGGCTGGCAACATCGTCAGCTTCGGTTTTGCCGGTCATTTGCTCATTGAGCCATGACTGCACGCTGGAAATCGTCAGGCTGAGTTGCTGGTCGGCATGGCTGATCAGGTCGGGGACGCGTTGCTGGTCTTGTTGGTTTTGCTGGTTTTGTTGGGTAATGGCGTTTTCCAGTGTCAGTGCAGCGGCGGCAAAGTCCCTGGCACCGAGCGTACCTATGCTGCCGCGCATGGTATGCAGGGTACGGGCGGCCTGTTGCGCGTCGCCTTGCTGCCAGTGGCTGACGGCCTGGTCAAAATCCTGCCTGGAGTGGTTGATCATGTTCTGTATCACGCCTGCCAGGGTTTTGACGAGGGCAGGGTTGCCCTTGGCCAGTGCCATGATCTTGGCGGGATCAAAGACGCCGCTGGCAACTGGTGTTGCCACCTGGCCGGGCATGGGGTCTGGCACAGGCACTGGGCTTGGCGCTGTTCTTGTCGCGGGCACTGAGCTGGTCTCTGCCGTACTGGCAGGCTTGACCGGGGGCAGTGCAGCCCTTGCACCGCCAGCCTGTGCTGGCTGTTCTGGCGACAGGTAGCGCGCCAGCATGCCCAGCATCTGGTCTATGTCTATGGGTTTGGAGATGACATCATTCATGCCTGCGGCCAGGCAATGTTCGCGCTCTGCCGTCATGACACCGGCGGTCATGGCCAAGATGGGGATGGGCAGGGCCAGTTCCTTGCGCAGGATTTCGGTGGCGGTCCAGCCATCCATGATGGGCATTTGCACGTCCATGAGGACGAGGTCAAACTGTTCTTCCGCAGCTTTGAAAATCTCTACTGCTTCACTGCCATTGTTGGCGACCTTGATGCTGGCCCCGGTTTGTTCGATGATCTTGGTGGCGACGATCTGGTTGAAGTAATTGTCTTCCACCAGCAGTATGTGTTTGCCGCTGAAGCTGCCTGTGCCTGTCCTGGCGGGTGTGCTGCTATTGTTCATGGTTTGTTCATTATGCGGGTTTGCTGCAGCCAGTGTAGCAGACAGCGCCGGGGCACCATGGTGCAGGTGCAGGCTGGTCTCTTGCAGTACATCATACAGGCTGGAGCCGGTCACCGGTTTGAGCAGCACGGCATCGGGTGCGCCTGGCTTGCCTTCCATCTGCAGGGCGCTGCGGTCATAGGCGCTGCTCATCAAAATCAGGGGGATGCGCTGGCTGGCCTGCATGTCCTTGATGGCGGCCAGGGTACTCAGGCCATCCTGGCCCGGCATGTGCCAGTCTATCAGGATGGCGCAGTATTCATCTTTTGCGGCAGGTTGGTCGGCCAGGTGTTCGCGCACTTTTTGCAGGGCTTGCTCACCGGTACTGGCAGTGTCGGCATGCCAGCCCCAGGCTTCTATGGTCTTGGCGATATAGCTGCGGCTGGTGGCATTGTCATCAACGACCAGGATTTTTCTGGCCTGGTTGCTGCCTGAGCCAGTACTGGCGCTCTGTTCACTATTGTCTTCGAGCGCCGGGGCCGTTTGCATGGGTACGCTGACGATGAATTCTGTGCCTGAACCTTCCTGACTGTTGACACGGATATCGCCACCCATCAGATCGACAAAGCGCTTCGAGATCGCCAGACCCAGTCCGGTGCCGCCAAAGCGGCGCGAGGTCGAGGCATCGGCCTGCTCAAAGGCATTGAACAGGCGGCTGATCTGCTCTGCCGACATGCCTATGCCAGTGTCACGGATGATGAACTGTATCAGCAAATTGCCTGTATCCTGCTCACTGCCTGCTACTGGCTCAGCCTGTTGCACCAGCAATGAGACTTCACCATTGGCCGTAAACTTGATGGCATTGCCGATGATGTTGATGAGCACCTGTTGCAGGCGCAGCGCGTCGCCTATCAGTTCCTTGGGCACGTCAGTGTCTATGCCCATCGATAATTCCAGCTGCTTTTCACCGACATTGACCGACATCATATTGGCCAGTGCACTGAGCACATCCTTGAGATAAAAGCGGGTAGGCGACAATTCTATGCGGCCTGCTTCTATCTTCGAGATATCGAGTATGTCATTCAGTATGCCCAGCAGTGACTGGCCGGACGAACGTATCATCTCCAAATAATGGCGCTGGGTAGAACTCAGGTCTGTCTTGCCCAGCAGATAACTCATGCCCAGCACCGCATTCATCGGCGTGCGGATTTCATGGCTCATATTGGCGAGGAATTCTGACTTGGTGCGGCTGGCCATTTCGGCCTGGTCGCGCGCGCTGATCATCGAGGTTTCCAGTTGTTTCTGGCGGCTGATGTCGGTTGCAATACCCAAAAAGCCAATGGTTTGCTGATGCTCGTCATGGATGCTGTTGATCACCAGGTTCACCGGAATATGCTGTCCCTGCTTGCTGATATAGGTCCACTGCTGGCTTTGCGGCAAGCCACGTCTGGCCTTGGCGACAAAGACCTCAAAACCCTCTACGGGGTAGCCTAGTTCTGCGGTGAGTTGCTCACCCATGGCGCTGACTTCTTCCTGTAGATGAAGTATGGCAGGGGTGTGCAGATTCACCAGCTCATCTGCACCATAGCCCAGCATACGCTCTGCACCCTTGCTAAAGAGAGTGATCGTGCCCACCAAATCGGTGGTGATAATGGCAAATTCACTGGCTGCTTCGACGACGCTGGCAAATTTGGCCAAGGCGCGGTTTTCTTGAAGCTGTGCTTCTTTTAATGGTGTGATGTCGGATGCAAAAACATAAAACCCCTGCACCTTGCCTTTGACTATGTGCGGGGTGTAATGGGTCAGGGCATTGTGCAGCTTGCCCTCGGCGTCAACGATGGAGCGCTCAAAAATACGCGCTTCCCCAGCCAGCGCAGCTTGCATGTGTGCAGAGTTTTGCTCATATATTTCTGGCCCCACCACATCGCGGATATGCATGCCGCGTATCTGATCAGGCTTGAGCCTGAACCATTTTTCATAAGCAGCATTGGCAAAACGGTTATGTAATTGCTGGTCCCAATAACCTATCATCGCAGGCATGTGGTCGATGGTGGATTGCAGCGATTGCTGGCTCTTTTGCAGCTCTTCAGAAAACCGCTGTCTCTCGGCATCCTTGATCAGGTTCTCATTGCGCGCCGCTGCCATCAGCATCGGCGGCACCGAGGTAATCAGGATAGGCAGATAGACAAACAGTAACTGCCAGCGCGCCACGCCACCGAGGGGCAGCACATGTCCCAGGCTCAGCATCAGCCCCAGGCAGGTGATGGCCAGCACCGTCAGCAGATGTGCTTCATCAAAATTGAGCCTGTGGGTAGCAAAGGTCAGCGCCACCAGGATGTACAAAAAGGGCAGTGGCAGGTATAGCAGCGCAACCACCACCAGCACCAGTATCGGCAGGGCATAACGGGCAAAGCGTTCCCAGTTGATGCGGCTGGCCCAGGCGGGTGCTGCTTCCAGCCGCATCCTGCGCACCAGTGGGTAAATCAGGATCAGGCCCAGCGAGGCCGATACATACCAGCCTGTGAAGATCAGTTCAAATTCACCCAGGCCCACCCAGGCTGCCAGCGCTGCCGCCAGCGTGGCACTGCAGGCGCAGGGCAGCAAAAAGCCCAGCAAGATCAGCTTCAACATGTCGCTGCTTGAATGCTCAAAGCCCTGGGCCAGCCCCGCATGCCGTATGGTATAGCTGACCAGCACGACCTCTACTGCATTGGCAAGGGTGAACAGGGTGGCTACCGCCAGCTTATTGCCCGTCAGCAGATTGGCGGCCAGGCTGGCTACCACGGTCAGCGCCAGTATCTGCAATTGCCGGGTGCGGCTCTGGCCGTGCATGTAAGCCACTGCCAGGGCATTGGCAAACCACAGTATTGACACCTGGTTCTCGCCCCGCGTGAGCCACATGCCCGCCACCGCCAGCACAAAGAACCACAGGCAGGCCGGTAGCAATACCCTGGCGGCAGACATGGGATGCTGCTGTGCTGTCATCAAGCATGTTCTCCGGTTGTGGGCAGCGTAAAGCGGGCTGGGATTGGTCTGGCTAAGTTTACCTGATTTTCTTATGATAATTACAGCATGGCAGTGCAAGAATGTGGTTTATTGGTGCGGCAGCGGTTTTTGTACCGCGCCCACGCTCATCCCTATGGGGCGCAGCAGCTTGTCTGCCGTACTCAGACTGGGGCTGGATACTTCACGCTCTATGTCTTGCAAAGTCCGGGCCGACACCCCGCAAAGCTGCGCATATTCGGCAATGGTCAGACGCAGGCTCACACGTATTTTTCTGATGACAGCCGGAACCGGCATGGCAGGTTCTGCCGCCAGCTCCATGGCCAATGTGCGCCGCGCCTGTAATTCTTCTGCTGGAGACAGTGGTTTGAAACGCTTGTCCATTTACAGCTTCTCCAGTTGCTTGCGGATATTCATGATGCTTTGCTCCAGCGGTGTCAGGAATTCTTCTTCTATGCCCAGAGCCCTTGCATCGTCAAGCAGGCTAGCCATTGGCTTTGCCATCATTCGTATGCCATCTGTTACTACAGCCTGATCGAGTGCCGCCGCTGCACAGGCTTGCCGGATAACACTGGCCCAGTCTGGAGAGCCACCGTCATCTGCTTGCCAGCGTATCCTTCTGGCAATGCCATCAGGATGCAATCGCATCGGTGCAAAATCAAACAAGGGCGTCAGGACGATACTGCCGTCTTGTCTGCGCTGTATCGCAGTGTTGCGAGCATGATTGTCTTTGTTGCCAAGGGCAATGTTGGCGATATCGCGTTTGATGTATTCGATGATATCGCGCGTTGGGTCAGTCACGACGTTTGCCAGGCGCTGGCAAATTTCATTATGTGAAGGAAGATTGCCCAAGCCGCTGATGCCACATAAGGAAGCTATGCTTTCCTGCGCGTGCCGGAACACCTGAGTGTCCTTCACTTCGCGGTCAAAACGAGGGATGAACAGAGCACGCCCGCGCAAGCTGAGGTCGGCGTGCACGTGCAACCCCAGTTTTTTTGCGAGTTGCATGTACGGAGCTTCGAGACGCAGGATGTTGGCCAGGTCTCGGTTCGTACCACGGCCAAATTTAACGATAAAATGTTCCGCTGCCTGTTCATCGGGCAAAGTGTGATCCAGATAAAACAGACCATCGTGTGCCTGCGTCAATAAGATCTTTGGCCATTCACCTTGTATGCCCGATGAGCCCGCCAGAAACAAACCATGCTGCGCCAGGTATTCGTTGAAATCCTCAGCCCTTGCTGCTACTTCATCTGCAGTGAAGCCGCGCTGTTTGCCCTCACTATTGCCACTGCGGGCTATAACCCATTCATGCGCTTCTTTTACCCTGATGTTGCCAATGGTATTGCCAGCACCAGCAAGTAACAAAGGCCAGTCTGCAGCGCCCGCATCAGATGCCAACTGGTCCGCCATCTTGAGTTGCCGCAATAATTCAAGACGACCATATTCCTGAGGTAATAAATCAATGAGAAAAGCTGGCCAAGCCTCGCTGCTGCGACCAAACAGTTCAACAGGCATATTTACCGTGAGCGCCGATGCATCTGCTCTTTCCCAATACTTGAGCGCGTAGTCGCGCCAGTAAATTAGATAAGTGGCAGCCGCTTTTCCCAGTCCTTGCTCACCCGTCAGCTCAAGTACAGCCGCATCACGCCAGGCAGCGTCAATGAAAATTTGAAGGGTGCAAGTATTTGTGAGCATATGCACAGTATAGTATCACTATCATCGGTGCACAAGTGCACTATTATGATAGTTTGGTGTGTTATTGCGAAGTGTTATGATCAATCATCAATCGCCTCTATCCCCTGCAGCCGCAATTGTTCTATATGATTTTTCATCGCCTGAAGTATTTCTGGCGGGTGCCCTTGCCATTCCATGACCTCGCCGACGACCTTCAATGGCTCGCGGCTGCGGTATGATTTTGTCGGATTGCCAGGGAACTTCTTGTCCGTCAGATTCGGGTCATCGAAGATCTCACCCATTGCTTCCACAATATAAATCCTGCCGGGGCCGTCACCGGCTGCCAACTCTGCGCCCCAGGTGGCAGCATCCAGGGTCGCGCTCAGATATACGTAAGTCGCCTTCTTGCGCTTGCCATAGTTCGAACGGTAACCCGGTGCGATGAGATCACCCACCTGCAGGTCAGCCCTGGTGCCGTGGTAAAGCGTCTGCGCACGCAGGTCGGCTGTGTCGCTGTCGCTGCTGGTGGGGCCTGAATTTGCCATTGATGCATTGCTCATCAATATCTCCAATTTGTGCTGTTGGCGTGTTTCGGATGGTGGTGGAGGAGTGCACCTGATGCTGGGTAGTGTACCCGCATCTGATTGCTGCAAACCATCGTCCCCGAACCTGGCTGTGATGCAGGGCGCAAGATATTGCGCAGCATGTGTACGCTGCGCACGGCAAAGATGATTTGCTTTGAGGCGTGAAGATTACATGCGGCGCATTGCAATGCGCCCTACGTCACGGCAATTGCAACCGTAGGAGCGGCCTTAGCTGTGAACAGATAGCGGTAAAAGTCATTCGCGGCTGAAGCCGCTCCTGCGAGCTATGGGCGTGCGCTTGAAAGAGCAAGACGTACTTGCCGCGTACAAGCCACGTTCAGGCACTCACCAGGCTGCGCCTGATCCCCTCGCGCATGCTCGTGGTCAGGCCATCGCGTGCGCGGTATTCGCTGCGCTTGTTGGATGGGCGTTCTGACAGTGGTACATCTTCACTCGCCAGCGGCAACAGGTAATTGCCATTCGCTTGCGCGCAGGCGCCGGCAGCCTGCCACAGGCTGTCGTATTCTGCCTTGATGGTCTTGCTGAAACGGTAGCGCCAGGACTGGTAAATATGGTTTTTCTTGGCGATGCATTCTATGCCCGAGCAGTGCAGCTCACGTGCCAGGCTGCGCAAGGCTTCGATCAGCAACAGGCGTGGCTGTATGCCAAACAGGCTCTTGGTGCAGGTGCGCATGGTCTCGCGTGCATTGTGCTTGCATGACTGCAGGCCGCCCACCCTGATCATCAGTTGCTGATCCTTGCGGTCAAAAGAGAAGCTGATGCATTGCAGCAGCTGGCTACCCTGGAACAGGCCCAGGCTCAGGCCACCTTCACGTTTAAAGGCGCAACTGCGGAACAGGCTGATACGGTAATGCTGCTCATCCTTGCCCACCAGTGTGGCCAGGGTAAAGTCACTGCCCGCCAGCATGTCCTGGGCGCGGCGTTTGCCAAACAACTGGGCGGACAAATGGAAATGATTGCGCAACAAGCGCAGGCGCGACACGCAGCAAATCTGGCGGTCAAAGAAAGGGCGGTGTATGGCGTCCAGCAAGGCGATATCACCCGGGGCAGCCTTGCGCAAATAGGTCTGGTGCAGGAAATGAAACCAGCGCAAGCTCACCTGCGGGCGCACGCTGCTGCGCAACAGGAACAGGAACTTGCTCTTGAAGCTGGTGTTGTCATCCGCCAGACGTACATGCAAGGCCCAGCGCAGGCTGGCCATGAAACTGCCTGACTCATGCAACTTCTTTGTATCAATAGCCTCCAGTACCCTGCCTGCAGTCCACAGTTCACGCCAGTTCAAAATATTCACAATCGCACCATTTGTTTCGCACTGCAGATTAATGTAACTCAATGTATCAGATATGGGAATATATTAGCAAACTTAATTTTGTCGTCAATTTGTCATCACTTTGTCTGGAGTTAAAAGAAAATAGCAAATTTGAATAATTTCCGTATGGGAATTATGTTGATTTTGGAAAATAAAAAAGCCGAAGTTAGCCGATTTTCAGGGTAGATATTTTGCTTTGTAACGTTATGTTGCAATTGGTGGCAGTTTTTGCATGACCAGCTCATGCAGTTTTTACCTGCAAGTGCAGACGCAAGCTGTGGTCAGCGACTGATAACGATTGTAAAAGCCGGACCCCATACCTCCATGCGCCTATAGCCTTTGCATTACATAGGTTTATTGCCGATAGGAAATATAAATTGCGAAGTACAAAATACTTTTTGCCAATACGAAGTAAAATGGGAAAACAGGCACGCAGCACAATCCAGCTCTTAGATTCAGCTCTTAGCAAGGCGCGATTGACATGGGCAAACCTCCCGAAGGCAATGCAGCTATCATCAGGACGATGATTGTGGGTGTTTGTATTGCCATCATCCTGGCCTGCATCTTTTACAGCATCTTCCTGCTGCCTTATTCTGGCAAGATAGCGGATATCATTGTGGGCATCGTGCTTGGCCTTGCCGTGCTGGCTTTGAAGCTGGTCGGGATAGAGCGGGAGGATAGCGGGCGCAATCAATGAGATGAACTGTGCATATCATCAATTGAAATTAAAGAATCGCGCAATGCAGATACCCAAAAGCAAAGATACGCTCATCGCCATCTGGTCCCTGACTATCATGATGTGGTTGCCACCAGCCTGGCAATATTTTTTCCAGACAGATTTCTTTTTCAAAAATATGCGCGGCCTGCAAAATTTTGCAGTTTCTGCGCCTGTTTTATTGATCATACTGGCCTATGCGATTTTGCTTACGCTGCCAAAGACCAGAACCTGGGACATGGTACTCAGTGCAGGCGGCTCACTTTTTACCATGGGCTTGCTGATGCAATACTATGAGATGTTCCAGCATACTGGCGGCGTGATCGTGATGGTGATTGGAGGTGCCTTGCTGAATACATACAGGCAGACCATAGATCAGAAAGCCTATGAACTCGCAGCCGACAAGGCTATGGATATAAATAATGCCAATGAGCCTGGCCCTGGCAAGGCGCAAAAAAGCCGGGCTTGAACCAGGCGATGATAACAGGGTTTGCCATTCATGCGCTCTGCACAGTGCACTCTGTGCGGTGCGACTTTGAGATACGTCATGCACGAGTTTTTTTAAGCATCTGCCCCAGCCTGACATTTTCCCCATCCATATCCACGCGGCGTATACTGATTGCACATTGACTGCGTATTGGCTGTGCGTGGGCTATGCGTTGATACAAATAAAAGATAAATTATTTAGCCAATATGCGCTCACCAAAAAAACGTACTCACCCAAACAAACTCAAAGCACATGAAAAAAAACTGGGCCTGGTCTGACATCATCGCTGGTTTATCGCTGGCCGGCCTGCTGCTGCCTGAAGCCGTTGCCTATTCCAGCATCGCCAACCTGCCGCCACAGGCGGGCATCGTTGCCGTGTTTGCCGGACTGGTCTGTTATGGTCTGATGGGCAGCAGCCGTTTTGCCATCGTGGCGGCCACTTCATCGTCGGCGGCGGTGCTGGCCTCGGCCACGGCAGCCATGGCCAATGGCGACGCGGGTTTGCGCATGCTGGTGGCGACCGGGCTGGTCATCATGACAGGTGCATTTTTCATGCTGGCGAGTGCGGCCAGGCTGGGCAGCATTTCTGACTTCATTGCCCGGCCAGTGTTGCGCGGCTTTGCCTTTGGCCTGGCACTTGTCATCGTCATCAAACAGTTTGCCCACATCGTTGGCGTGCAGGTACACAGCACTGACATGCCGCGTTTTATTTATCACTTGCTCGCCCAGTTTGCGCAGTGGAACTGGCCTTCACTCGGCCTTGCCATGCTGGCCCTGCTGCTTTTATATGGCCTGGCACGTATTGCCTACATGCCGGCTGGCCTGGTGGTGCTGGCACTTGGCATTGCCGCAGGGCAGGCGCTGGACCTCGCGCAACTTGGCGTGCAGGTGGTGGGTGCGATTGATCTGCAAGTGCAGGTACCCAGCCTGCCCACCTTGAGCTATGTGCAGTGGCTGCGCATAGGTGAGCTCGGTATCGCCATGCTGCTGATACTGTATGCCGAATCCTACAGCTCCATCCGCAATTTTGCCCTGCGCCACGGTGACAGTGTCAGCCCCAACCGTGACTTGCTGGCCCTGGGCGTTGCCAACCTGTTCTCTGGCCTGTTCCATGGTTTGCCTGTGGGGGCAGGGTTTTCTGCCACGGCAGCCAATGAAAGTTATGGTGGCCGCAGCAAGCTTGCGGGTTGGGCCGCAGCCGTGGTATTGCTGCTCATCGTCCTCACGCTCTTGCCCGTCATTGCCCTGACACCGGTGCCTGTGCTGGCGGCCATCGTCATCCATGCGGTCAGCCATTCCTTGCGGCCTTCTGTGTTCTATGCCTACTTCAAACTGCACCGCGACAGGTTTGTTGCCCTGGCTGCCGTCGTCGCCGTGCTCTTGCTTGGTGTGCTCGACGGCTTGCTGGTTGCCATAGGCTTTAGCCTGCTGATGCTCCTGCGCAGGCTGGCCGAGGCCAATGTCAGCGTGCTTGGCCGCCTGAACGGTGGCCATGACTTTGTCAGTCTCGTCAATTACCCAGAAGCCAAAATCATCCCCGGCGTACTCATCCTGCGCCCCGAGATGGCGCTGTTCTTTGGCAATGCCGAACGCGCAATGGCGCTGGCCAGGCAATATGCCGTCGCCAGTGATGCAAAGGTCATCGTCATGAGCCTGGAAGAATCCCCCGACCTCGACAGCTCCAGCATAGAAGCACTCGCCGATTTATGCGCCGCGCTTTACCTGCAGAAAAAACACCTGATGCTGGCCCGCGTCAAATTCGCCAGCCGCGTCGTACTGGAAAGAGCCGCGATACCACATCTGCACATAGGCAGCTTCAGCGAACTCAGCGTCGATGATGTTGTCACTATGGCGCGGGAAGCGTATGTGGGGAAAGAGTAGTACAGAATTTTTGTCGGAGCGGCTTCAGTCGAGAACAGACACGCTGCAATGGCCATGCATCACGGCGGGCATGCATAATGCGCACTGAATTTATGTCATCATCACCTGCATTCACTTAACCCGGCTTTGTGCAAAACTATGCAATTCTCATCCGATCTGCTTGCCTATTTTGAAGAAATCCAGCTCGGCGACTACCGGCATCATACTGAAGCAGGAATACATTTATTAAACAGGGATGAGGCAATTTCCGTCACTGGCCTTATGCAGTACCACCCTCTGGTCGGTGGTTTGCAAGGCATAGTGCTGGATGATCCCAATACCAGCAATCATCATGTGTACCTCATTGAGCCGCCTTTTTCAGGCTATGTGCTTTATCTTGCCCATGATGGCGGCACGCGCATCATGTTCAGTTCGCTGAATGACTTTTTGCAGACTGTGGAACAGGCGATCGCACAAGGCGAAGATATCCATGATCTGCACCCCAAGTGTTCACCTGTTGTGGCTAATCAGGCTGCTCTCTGCGCCCTGATTGAAAAGGACTTTGCGCTCAATCTTGACAATGCGCTGACTCTTGCCTGTATTCCTTCCTTGGATCTGACTAATTTTTCTTTGCTTCATCAGCTTGTCAATTCAGATGATTTCTTTTTGGGAGACGCCGTCGCCCTGGAAATCTGCAAGCGCCCCGCAGAAAACCTCAGGACAATCGCGGAGTTGTGCAGCAAACATGCCCACGCACAGGCAGCAAAGATGGGGCAACGCGCCTTATCCGCGATTCTGCGCTTGCGATTTGCCAAATAAATCGCAAGGCGGGATTGGTCGTCATGTTGAAGCAGGCATGTGTTCACAGCAAAAAAACGCCCTCCTTGAGCCAGGCCGTGATGTAGGGCGCAATATATTGCGCCGTATGGCTATGCTACACACGGGGGTAATGATTTGCTGTCATTATCACGATCTCAAATCAGGGTGAATGATGGTAATATGGCAAGCAGGCGCAATTGCCCGCATCATACATCAAGGACATTTCAATGCTGCTCAACAAAAGCAGAGCTATCCTCCTCATCACCTGGACCGTGACACTACTCGTCTGGCTGCCAGCCACACGAAATTATTTTCTCCAGACCTCTTACTTTTTCTCCAGCGTTTATGGAATGCGGGATTTTGGTGACTCAGTGCATTACCTGCTGCTCATTCTTGCCTGGTCTGTCGTTTTATCCATACCCAAGTTCAGGACTGAGAAAAACATTATTGGTGCCGCCAGTTCATTTCTGACACTGGGCTTGCTGTTGCAAACTTATGCCAGTTTGTCCATGACCGGCAGCCTTATTTTGCTGCTGGCCGGGTTTGCGCTATTGTTTAGCGTGACAGGCGCTGAAGTTGAACAGCAGGACAACATGGCGGCCAAACCTGATCAGGTCGCCAGCAAAGCGCCTTTGCAGAAAGGATACAGCACCTTGCCTGCCTGGATAAGTGTCATCTTACTTGCCATGCCCTGGCTTTGGAAACTCTTGAGCGGGCAGGATTTTTTTCTTCGCAGCATGCGTAGTCTGCAAGATATCGTTGTGGCCGCACCCTTGCTAGGCATCATGGGCTACTGGTCAGTGTTGTTGTCCTTCTCTGCAAAACGCACATTCAACACCAGTTCTGGTGCGGCAGCTTCCTTGCTAGCGATGGCGGTGTTTTTTCAGGCTGACCCAGAGTTTTTCAGCGTGAGTTTGCTATTTCTACCATTCTGGCAGGTATTGATGAATGCCGAGTCGATTCAAAAGAACAATAAATTAAGAGCCGCCTTTTTCGCCCGTAAAGTCAAAAAAATCTATGTCCCCCCACGACCAGCGATAGCGAGCTGGTCAGTTACTACCAGGCTGTGAGCAAGAAAATCGACAGCTATGTGGCCAGTAACTTCCCAACTGGGCAAGACAAAAAACTTCAGGGTCAGGCCTATGTCTCAATTCCCATCAAGGAAGATGGATCCATCTATGTAAAAGGAGAGGGCATCAAACTTGAAACATCTTCTGGTAACCATGAGCTCGACCTGGCTGCCCTCAGCATCGCCCGCCGTAGTGGCCCTTTCCCCGGTTTTTCCAAAAGCAAATCCACTGGCCGTGCTACTGAGGTACGCGTGATATTTTATAGGCTGGGATTTGAAGATAAACTGCTGCCACAAGAGACCCAGCTAGCACACTGCGCGTAGCGCTGATGCCAAAAATCAAGCATGAATTTTCAACCTTACTCGCTCCACAATGTGGTGCTGGAAAATAAGATGCCGTGATGCAGATATCAAAGCACAAACAAGCCCTGCTCATCGCCTGGCTGCTGACACTGTCTGTCTGGCTACCACCTGTCTGGTACTTTTTTTTTCAGACAGATTATTTTATGTATGGCTTTCGCGGACTGCAGAATTTCTTGCATTCTTCTGTTTATCTGCTGACCATACTTGGTTGGACTGTTTTTCTCAGCATACCAAAATACAGGAAAGAAAAAGTCATCATCGGTGCCGGGGCTTCATTCATGACCATAGGTTTTCTGCTCAATCTTTACGCCATGTTTAAACAGACGCCTGGCTTTCTCATCATGTTTTCTGGCTTGATGCTCTTGCAGACTTTGAGGGGCGGTACGTTTAAACAGCCTGCGACTACCGGGGATGAGACTGAGGTAGAAGTGCGCTCCGGTAGAAACTGGGGCCTGATTTATTCCGTGGCGGCTATCACTTTTCTTGGTACGCCCTGGCTATGGGTGAGCTTGGGCGCGTCCGAGCTCTTTATCAGCAATGTGCGTGGGCTGCTGGACCTCGCCATCTCTGGTCCTTTCCTCATCATCATGACAGGCTGGACACTGTGGTTCTGCTTCCCTTCTCACCGCACTATCAATGCCAATTGTGCGGCGGCATCGGCCATGCTGGTCATTGCCCTGTTTTTGTCCTGGTATTTTTCTTATGTAGGTTCGATTGGTTTCTGGTTTCTGGCAATAGGCTGGATGGGGAATGCCTATCGGAAAAAAGGGGATAATTCTGATGCTAGGGCTTTAGTTAAGTAAAATAGCATTGCTACCTGTCGCTTTCTATCCTTACATACCAATTTAAAAATATTAAAAATCTCAATGAAGCATTTTGCGCAATACCTGTTATCCCTGAGTTTGTTCTTATCTTGTAGCGCTGCTTGTGCCGATGTTGAGAAAATAAAAAAACTGGATGAGCAATTAGCCGCAAAGGCTGCAGAAATTGCCCGGATGATAGATGAGCAGAACGGCCAAAAAAATATCTCAGTTGCTGGCAAAAACAATCGAACCTATATTACGCCCTCGACAAAAAACCGGGAGCATGCCATTTATTACAAAATGGTCTCGAAAAGAATAGAAGATTATGGCACAGATCATTTTCCATCAAAAGATGGCAAGAAATTATATGGTGAAGCTTATGTGTCCGTTGCCATCACGGAAAGTGGCAACATCTATGAACAAGGCAGTGGAATACAAATTGAAAGGTCTTCTGGCAATAAGGATCTCGACGACGCAGCCCTGAGTATTGCCCGTCATAGTGCTCCTTTTCCCCGGTTTTCGAAGGCAAAGACAAGCAACAAGCAAGCTGAAGTACGTGTGCTTATCTTCCATTTTAATTTTAACAAGCAAGAAACAGAAGCTCCCACTGATAACAAAAGTAGCGCATCAAAATAGGCCCGAAAAAACATGCATATCAAAAAACTGCTTCTGTTGTCCCTGTTCCTGCTCCCCCTGGCCAGCCAGGCACAAACAGAAGCACCCAAAGAACTCGTACTCAATCAAGAGCAACTTGCCAAATACGGCCAGACCTATAAAACCGCAGAGGTCAGACATTTGCGTCAGTTTCTCAATACCTACGCAGACCACCGCCAGGATGTCTCCCCCGCAGAAGAAAGAGCCGCCAGCGTTCTCGATGAATTAAAGATAGACAAGAAAATTCTCAAGGGTAAATTCCTGGTCTATCTGTTTTCCAATTTTCTCGGCGGTGGCAAGGGTGTCTCCATCGTTTCGCAAGATCATCCAGAAATCAAACTCGATTTCTGGGTCTATAAAATCGAAGACAACGAATGCGAAGTGCGTGATTTGCTTGTGCAGCAAGACAAGCGCGATATCGAGGCATTCAAAATCGTCTATCGCAATTATTTGCATCATAAGACTTTGTATATGTAGTACATGCCGTAACCTGTAGGGTGCGTCTTGACGCACCGTCAGCGTTAAAATGAGCAAAAGTGTATTGATGAATGTGTAAAAAAAGCAGATCGGAAAGCTGGTTTTAACCAAGGTGTTAGGCTATTTGTTGTAGCATATTTGCAGGACAGTCAAAACAAAAAACTCGCCGAGTAAATTTCATGTCCAATTACCGTCGCGCCTGGCACCCGGGTGGGACATATTTTTTCACCGTCAATCTTCTTAAGCGTTCCGGAAATGATCTGTTAGTGCGGTATATTGAAAATTTGAGTGAAGCTGTCCGTCAGGCGCGTGAAGCATATCCATTCACCATTCATGCCTGGGTCGTTTTACCCGATCATCTGCATTGCGTGATTGAATTACCGCAAGGCGATACTGATTTTTCTGTGCGCTGGCGTATGATCAAAAGCAATTTCTCAAAGACACTCCCCGCTACCGAAGTGATTTCTTCATCCAGGTCTCGTCGCAATGAACGCGGAATCTGGCAACGACGTTTTTGGGAGCATTTGATACGCGACGAACAGGATTTTTCTGCGCACATGGATTACGTTCACATCAATCCACAAAAGCATGGCCTTGTTGATAAACTGGTTGACTAGGCCGTATTCAACTTTTCATCGTCTGGCAGAACAAGGTGTGTACCCTCAGAACTGGGCCGGAGGTGATGAAGTTGATATTGATTATCCTGACTAAAAACGGGAGAATCTACAGTACCATTGTCATTTGAAGATTGAAATTTTTAATTGCGCAGATGGTGCGTCTCGACGCACCAAGTCTCTGCATATCATTCAAGTCCCAACTTTTGCAAATCCATTTTTAGAAAAACGCCACCATGTTCTTCAACAAAAAGAAAGAGTCACCCACAGGCTTGCTCAGCGAACCACGCGAGCAACATTATGTGTTTGCCCATCAGGGCGTTCGTCAGGCATGCGTTGATAATCCGCTGCAGTTTTTCTCACTCATGGCATCTGAAGAGCAAAAGCCCTATCTGGCATGGATGTGGGATGTCTGCGCCAAATATGTCAAAAATCCGTCCAAAGAACTGAGAGTCGATGATGTCGTGGTCACGACGTGCCGAATGGGCCCATACCCCGCCGTGATACTCCGCATGCCTGAGCCCAGGGCCGTGGCAGAGGTGCATTATATTGCCGCAGTGCTCATGGTCAATGGTGAAAACGAGTTGCCACCAGAAGACGCAGGCATACGTTATTTCACGCTCGAATGCGGCATCAACCTGGACGGCACGCCCAGGACAGTGTTTTGTGAATGGACAGATGAAGATGCACATCTCAACTTCGGTGACGGCCCGCAGGCCGATGTTGACGCTTTCGCGCAGGCAGTGGCTGGCAAACTTTCTGCGTAAGTACGAACTGAGGTGAATATTTGCATAACAGGTATGCTTGAGTACGGACGAGCGCATGGGCGTTGATCTCATCGCGGTAGTTGATATTGGCCTGGAGCACGTATCACCCGCTACGGTATTGGCTGCACTGCATTCCAGCTACGAAGAAACGCGCAAGCTTTTGTGTTCGAAATGCGCATGATCAGGTTAAATTGACCTGCCCAGGCGATTTTCCAGGCCAGATACAATTGGCGATAACGATGAATAGTGATTATTTTAAGCACCCACAACGTTTCCCCAAAAACGCTCCGGGCCCTTTCTACACTCTGGGAGATCAACGATGTGACGGTACTTGGAATGGGCAGTGTTTGTCTTGCGGCGTTCCCGAGAGCGAAGCGCCAACTCTACTGGCGCCCTTGACTGACGAAAATTTGGATACCTATTTTTTGCAGCAGCCACAGTCCGCAGAAGAGATAGAACAGGCATGCAGTGCGATTGAAGTCTGTTGCGTTGATGCATTACGATACGGTGGAAAAGACCCAAAGATACTCATGCGCTTGAAGATGACGAATTGCTGCGATCATGCCAGCCCACTGCGGCCAAGCTATCAATCGCCTGGTTCGCCAGCGAAGAAATGGTGGCAATTCTGGAAATGACTGCATTTGCATGTAATAGATGAGACTTGATTTTAAGAGGCCGAATACATAGTTTTTCCTGATGATTTTATGACGAGAGATGAAGCAATTGATTTATTAGTGCTACGTGACCTTGCCCGGTTGTCAACCAAGGAGCGAGAGGCCTTGTTGCTGGACTGGTGGTCCATTGACGCAGGTGATTCTGGTTACGCAGAGCTTACGGATCTCTTGAAAGAGAAAATCACCTGTTGTGACGAACCTGACGATCCAGATAATGCAATATATGATTTCCTGCTAAAGATTGCACTTCGTCATACGTATCTGGGCGTGGTCAACTCGTATCTGGAAGCGCAGACTGCACTGCATGGATCGAAAGTTGTGATAGAAGGTCGGGTCGAAAAATTGATGGCCTGTCCCTGTTGTGGGTACCGGAGCCTGGACGTGAATGGGGAATATGAAATTTGTCGTGTGTGCTTTTGGGAAGATGACGGTACATGTGAATTAGATCAGCTTAGCTCGCCGAACCGCATGACTTTACGCGAGGCACAACAGAATTTCCAAGACATTGGTGCCGTCAGTGAAGAGGTTCAACGATATGTCCTTTCTGATGGACGGGAGCGATATGTATTTGAGAGACAGGAATGTGAGACTTAACCAGCAAAGCCATGAACCCTGAAATTTCAAAGCCTGAAGCAGATATTTTTTCCTGGATTGCCACCGGAGAACTAGCCGGTGTTTCACCAGGCGATACCAAAGAGCGAGTAGTAGCGTTGTTTGGCATCCCACCTGGCTGGGTACACTCTGAACAATGGGATGAAATTCCAGAATATATGAATGCAGACATGTGGGGTTATGGGATTTGGACCCTGTACTTTGAAGGCAATGTTCTTGATGCTATTACCTGCTCTGTTTCGCATGATGACGGACAAGCGCATGGCTGGTATTTTGACATGGCAGCATTTGACAATTCTTTTTTCAAAAGCATTTGGGATGCTGAACGAATGCTTGCTGAGCGTGGCATTCCTTATGTAGAGCTTCAAGGCGAGCGTCACAAAATTATGGATGTAACCAGTGGAGAAACTCATGAAACCAGACGCAGGTTGCCCTTGCCCACAATTTTGGCCGGTAGCGAATGTCAAACGAGATTATTGTTCGATACTGAAAATGGAGAACTGAGGGTGATAGCGAATCCTTACAGCTTAAAGAGACAGGTTGTCAGCAAAAGAAGAATAGATACCAACATCAAGTACGTCCTTGTATATTAAAACCTAAGCGGGGCATACACAAACGCTGTCGGAGCGATAAGCACTATTGGCCCGGCGCTATTGCAAGCATGGGCAAGACATGCTGAAACCTCAATTGACACAAGCTACTATGGTTTCCTTAATCGTTGATTTACCCAAAAATCGAGAGCTCTTGGAAAATGGTTCTGCCACCTTATTTGAACGGGATTTGTGCTCCGAATTTGATGCTCATATCACCGAAAATTATCCTTGGCATGTTTCCGGGATGAGGCTTGGTTGGGGACGCATACCAAACTCCATGCAACTTCCGTGGAATGAAGTTAGTGACGAAGAAACAGAGATTTTTATCAGCAACACAAGTTTGGGAAAATTTACTGATGTAGCGGTCATATTTAGTGGATCGCAACCTGGTTTAATATGTACTCTTCAGTTCGCTAAAGCGAACATTGATTTGTTAAGCTTTCACTGTCCTGGTTTAATTTATATCGTTCCTTTAAGCGATGCGAAGAATAGAATTTTGGAGCATGATGCTTTTATTGAGATTGACGGTGTTCGTTGGATTTCTGGCTTCAGGGTCGTAGATGTGATCATTGCAGTGTAGTCGCATGCATGGTTTTGAAGCGACTCCTTATTCCGGCATTGCAAGCCAGCGATGAGCCTGCATCCATCATGCCTGCATGTGCACGGCTGCGTGCCTTGCCCTGATGCGCAGCGCACATGCCCCTCACTCACTATGCAACGCCATAGTCCACTAATTGCCTGTTGCTTTTCGATGACGCAAGCGAAGAGCCCGCGCTTGAAGTGCAAAGCCCACGAGCAGGCTTATTACCCAGGTCAAAAGTACCGCGCGTACCACGGGTGATTCTGGCCCGCTGGCTAATGGATTTGCCACCGGCAGCCGGGTCAGGGTTTCTACCGTGCCTGGTATCATCGTCAGGAAGAAGCTGAACGACAGCCCGAACGTGGCCAGGTAAGGTCGTAGTCGCCCCAGAAAAGACAAGCGCGTCACCAGCAGGCTGCCAAAGGCCGCAATCAGCGCCAGTATGCCCAGCACATGGCCAGGATTGAAGCTGCCGGTGCTGGACAGGCCAAACGCCGTAAATACCGACACTGCCAGCCCGGCCAGATAGACCTGGCCGGAACGCCTGCTCGTATCAATTGCCTGGTAACGGATAAAACTATACAGGCCAGCTACGACTGGCAATAGACTGATGGCTGTATGGGCAATGCCCAGAGGAGAGAGTGGATGTGGCATGATGATGTTATCTATTAGTAGGTAGAGTGATTGCTTCAAAAAAAACCGGAAATAAATAGCAGCATTTTCCGGTCGGCCAGACAGGCGAAATCGCCTGTTTAAGTTATTCAGGATTTACGCAAAATTGCCCTTGACGCTTTTTGCGTCAGCCATGCATGGATAGTATCGAGCACAATGAGCACAATGAGCACAAGCCATCCTATGCCCCCCAAACCGTCATTCCCGCGTGCTTTTAGCGGGAATCCATCGTTGATCAACCCCGCAGGCAATAAGACAGGCCGATCAGACATGGATACCCGCCTGCGCGGGTATGACGAATTCGGAAGTACGGTAAGCTGCAAGCTTTGGGGTGGTTTTGCGTAAGTCCTGTCATTTAAATTATTCAGTAGTCAATTGATGCATCAGCGGCTCAATAATGCTGGCAAAAATCTCCGGGTCGCCATAGGCACGGGCAGACAGCATTGCCCCATGCACCGTCGCCTGGAAGCGCAATGCCTCTGCTTCGGGCTTTGTTTTCAGGGCAAAGACTCCCTGTGCCGCGCCCTTGCTCAACACAGAGGCCAGCCATGCCGACAAATCCTTGAAATGACCACGAACCTCATCTGCAACCTCAGCAGGGATGGCCGGTAACTCCGCCGCCAGCATGGCGCAGACGCAAAAAGGCGCACTGCCATCGCGGATACACGCGGCCCAGTACCCGGTGTAGGCCCTGAGCTGTGCCACCGGTTCAGTAATCTGCTGCTCCATCGCCGCCAGGCCAGCCCGGCTTTCTTCGCGATACAGCACCAGCAACTTGCGCACCAGTTCAGCCTTGCTGGCGAAGTGATGGTGAATACTGGCCTTGCTGATATGTACAGAGGCAGAAATGTCAGCATAGCTAAAGCTGTTATAACCACCAACCGCCAGCAGGGTGCGCGCGCAAGCGACGATCTCGGCAGCTTTGGGGGAGAGTTCTAAGCTCATGCTTGTCTTTCTTTTAATTCAAATGATGGTACAAACGCTGACAGCATGCGCACTTCGCCGTGCCTTCCTGGCAAGGGCTTGTTCAATATGAGGGAAAATGAGTTCATGCGCGCATTGTACCTACTAGTAGATCGATGTCAATGATTTTATCTACTAGTAGGTTGATTTGATGTGATGGCGTCTTGAAAACACAAATCCTGCTAAGCTGCGAACAACGCCCCGTGCCATTGTTGTATGAGCAGATGATGGATCGCGTTCTGGGACCTGACGGTAAAAGATGATAGAAAAAAATGCTGTAATGAGCGAACAAAATGTCTTAATAGATAATATGCCCGAAAGCATATCTAAATTAGTCATTGAACCATGGGCGGAGGAAATTGGGATTGAACCAGGAGACAAAGCGCATGTAGCGGGATTTGGCCCGATTGCAAATGCCCGGTTACAGCTTGAGTTCAAAAATAAATCATTAATCATCTATGCCTGGCAAGGCGCCACGATCACTGTCCGATTGAATGAGAAGACTCTACAAACCGCATCGAAAGTAATAGCGGCGATTTGATGGAGAAAATATAGTAAATCCTGGATATCCGCACAATCAAAGATAAGGGCAAGTCATTAAAGAGGCATGAATGGAAACTGAAATTATTTTTAAGGTCTGCATGCAAAATATGCTCAGAGTTTTAAGCGAATTAAAAGCTGACCCTGCTCTAGAAAATACGAAGCGTATTGACCTGGCAATTGGTTTTGCTAAAGAGATCGAATTACTCTGGCCTCCATTTCCTGATCAGCTCTCAGAACGCAAGAAGGATATTGGAAGCGATGCCGACTCTACAAACTATGAGACGTACAAATTGCTGAAGAGTTTTGGCTTGACTCTTGAGGAACTCGTGCAGGTCGCAAAAAGCGAAGGCTTGCCAGAATTAAGAATAGTAAGAATGGTCAGGCTCGTCTATGACATTGGACTGGATGAGGCGGGCAATTTATTGCGAAACCTGCTTGAATTGAAAATGCTAAAGGGCAGCGCTGTAGGTACGATTAGTGTAACGTAATCGTACGCATGGTGACCCGTAACACTTCATGCAGTCTGGCAGTTCCATGACATGGAATCAGGCCACTATAATGCTCATTTTGGGATGCATAGAAGGTGAGCAAGCGTCGTAGGTACGATTAGTGCAACGTAATCGTACGCATGCGGCTCCAAATAACGAGGGAGCTTAAATGAAGTAGTCGCGACCTGATCTCTCCTTGTGATGCTGTCTTGTGATTGTCATATTCGTTTTCAAATTCTTCAAAGCTCAAATTGAATATGGATTCAATCATGAGGCTTTTGTTGTCTGATGTGGATTTCAACTTTTGTAAGTCAGCCTCTGGCTGCAGCGTTTATGGCGGTCTCCTTGCCAGACGTTGGGATCTGTAACCATAAACCGGAAATTGCACCCGGGACAGCGTGTCCATCCCTTATCATCTACATCGAGGGGTAGTGGCTGTGAAAGGGAAGCAGCCTCTGCTTCACTGTGTTTTTTAACCACGAATGATCCTTTGCCCTGGCAGGTATCGCAAGACTTTACGCACCATTCGCCTTCTTCCTGGAAAAATTCGTTCCCGTCACCGCCACAGGCTTGGCAAGTATTGCGCACCCACGGATTGTAACTATTTGATGGGGATGGAAATTCGTTTGGCGCACAATCAATACACCCTAAAAGACAGCCGTTCATGCATTTGATCGCAGTATCCTGAAGTCGTACAGGTACTCTGCATTTTTTGCAGATTTCAATTTCATTCCCGTACCGGTCTTTGATGGTTTTCGAGGGTCGTGCTTTTTCCATCGCCTCATCATGGCCGGGGCCAGTCATATCTTTTATCAAGTGTTGTAATAGATGGCGCATATGAAGTACTCTGAATTCTTCAATGATTGCAATATCAATGAGCGTCAAACATGAGGAAAATTTCTAGTTTATTTTTTTGCAGGCTGCTTATTTAGTTTCGCCTCAGCACTAAGCGCAGCAATCAACTTCATTTCTATGCCATAAGGAAGTCTGAAAAATCCTTGGTCGGATAAAATTCTATGTTCTCTATTGCGCTCATAGGAAATAATTTTTCCATTCTGCACGTTAAAAACACCAATTATGTTTTCTTAATTTGGAGATCCAAGACGTAAGTCTATCAGATCAAATTTGCCATTCTTTATTTTCTGGGCTTGAGATTTGATTTGGGGAATCTGCACAGCTTCCCGCCGAATGAAGTCATGCATGTAATCGACAAAAACGGAATTTCGGGCAAAATTGTCAGGAGTAATTTTTCCATTTGGCTGACGTAGTTGTCCGACTATGGCTTGCGGTATCAGGCCCATGGAAAATACAATTTTTTGTGGCAATATGCTTACATATTGAACCTCCCCAGCCCCGGTGTCTGCGCTTATCACGGCAAACGGGTATTGTGCATCGTTGGCGCTGAATGCAGATGAAATTAAGGCAAAGAGGCTGAAAGAAACAAAGAATTTTTTTAATCGTTGCACTTAACGTCCCTAAATGAATATCTGTTTGTAAAAATGTTTCATTGGCAGTATGCGTGGCATAGTGTAGCGTCGTAGATACGACCAGTATTACGTAATCGTACGTATGGTCAGCCAAAACTTCTCGCGCTGCCTGTGCATCACTTGTCGTTCTATGACATGGTATCTGACATCAATGAAGCTCACGTTGGGATGGGCAGAAGATGTACAAGTAGAGCTGACGACTACTGCTTGCTATCTACATTGCATGCATACCATTACGTAAGCACTGAACCTGCCTACACAGACTGTACATCCCACCGGTCAACGATATTGACCGGCCAGCGCTCGCTTGCGCGTTTCCCTTGCATCAACAGCTTATAGTCTTCATCCGTGATGAGGCAAGGCACGCGCTCTATGTGGCGACCATAGCTCACTTCAACTTCGATCACCGGGCGTTCAAGATAAGCCTGCAAACGCGTCGCATCGTCAGCGGGCAAGTAAGCCGTCATCCTGCGTATATCGGCCAGCAGGCATAGCCTGGCATTGTCGGCACTGGATAAGTCATCCAGCAAATGACTCATGTCTGTCATCGCCTTGATCAGCCTGGAATAAATAAAATCAGCAAATGAAAATGCCTCTATCGTATGCGCGTCTGAGTCATGCCAGATATAGACCACGATGCATTCACCTTCATGCTCATCTTCATGTGCGGTCAGGCAAAAAACATCACCTGCGCCAGACTGGGCAAAAGGGAAAAAGCTGCGGCCGTTCTGGCTTTGTGGATGCAGCCAGCCATTGATGGTTTCTGCAATCGCTTCCGCATCCAGCCATTCAAGATCATAGCTGCTGGCCAGCGCGGGCGGTGCCTCCAGCAGGTAGTGTTCCCAGTTGGCTTGCCAGTCTGCCCTGTCTTTGCCATAACTGGTCATGCCATCACGATACAGTGCCTGCAAAATGGACGGCAATTCTATGTTGGCTGCCTGGGCGAGTGTGGAGGCTTTTTCCAATATATTTTTCATGTGGTTTTTTTTCTGCTACTTGATCATCGGGCTTACTTTATGATGCCGAATAAAGCATTCATTGCAACCGCGTTGAGATGGATTAGTGGTGACCGGAAAATTTTCTTGTGGCACCTCGTTCGTTGCGGCACAAAGTGCGTACGATTACGCTTGCGCTTGTATGGTTATAAGTGACGATTTCTGGGAAACTAGAAAGCGTCGGGGTGGAGGGACAACGCTGCGCATCTGCAGTTTTCGCTGACAGACCCGATTAGAACTCTCCCACCCCACCTCTTCAACGTCGATGAGGAATCCAGCGGTCAATAGGCCTGCCAACCAATACCGCCGATATGTGCAAGCTAACGTGAAGAAGTGGCCACCCCAACATTCTCACTTTAACGATAAGGAGGCAATCATGCAATCCCCGTTATGCATAGGTGTTGATGTGGCGAAATCTGAGGTCGTTATCGCCTGCTCTGAAAGCAGTTTCCCAGTGCGTGCTGTTCCTAATGAATTAGCTGCTTTAAAGAAATTCCTGAAACAACTGCCACCTGGCTCGTCTATTGCGATGGAAGCAACTGGCACCTATCACCAGATGCTGGCCGACCTGGCTTTCCAGATGGGCCTGCATGTTTATGTGCTCAATCCTAAAGATACCCGTCATTATGCGAAAGGGGTTGGGGCGCGAGCCAAGACTGACAACGTCGATGCCATGCTCATTGCACGTTATCTGGCCCATGAAATCAAGGAACTGCGTCGCTATGAACCAGCTACGCCGGAGCAACGCACGATGGATGAACTGCTTAAACGCCGGGCTAAAATTGTTTCTCTAAAGACGGCTTTGCGTCTGACCTGTGATGGAGCACCATCACTGAAAGTGAAGTCAGCCAGGCTTTTAGACAGCTTCACAGAATTACTCAAGCAAATCGATCAGGACATTGCCAGATTGAATAAGGATATTCCCAAGCGTGATGAACAAGTCTGCCGCTTGCAATCCATTGCAGGAGTCGGACTATTAACGAGTTCCTGGCTGGCCAATCTGTTTGACCGCGTTCGCTTCACAAACAGTGATGCTGTCGTTGCATTTGTCGGTATGGACCCACGTCCGTGTGACTCTGGCCAAAAGCGTGGACGCAGGAGGTTGTCCAAGCGAGGCCCTGCTGAAGGGCGCCGCTTGCTATTTAACGCTGGTATGGCGGCAGCAAAATCAAAGGTATGGGCACCTGTGTACCAACATTACCGTCAGCTTGGCTGGCCATCAACGGCCACCATTATGATCATCGCACGTAAAATACTGCGGATTGCTTTTAGCTTGATCAAGAACGGCGTTGATTTTAATTCTGATCTCATCTCGATAAAAACTTGACGGGAACCATAGAATCTAATCGTACCTACGCTAGCTACGCTCTTTCGATCAAAACTCAAAGTAAGTAGTAAATTCAGTAAATACAGAAGGCAATGTCCCGTCCTTATACGTCCTGATGGCATCTTTTAAATCACTAATGATCCCCATCCCATAAACTTCAGTGACGTTCATTACCTTCGGTGATATTTCATAAAATTTCAATAAATCCCAAGTAACACTACCCTCGCCACCTCGCTTGCCACTATGAGCTGTACTTTTTAAAATGACTTTAAAAAATTTTCCTTCCCAGTAAAAACTGAATTTCGTTTCGGTGGGTTCTTCACGTTCACGAGTCATATATCGAAGATGAATATCACGCTCTTTATCTACCACCCAGCGTGAAGAACCGGGCGTCAAAAACTCTTTCTCCATTGTGTTCAGGTGATATTTTTGAAATGTGCCTTCTGGCATATACTCATACGTAAATGGCATAATTTCTCTCTCGTTTTATTTGTATCATAGCTACGAGGGCTCCTGGAAATTAATCCTCAACACGCACAGGGTAACTGAGTTTTTCAGTATCCCATCCCTCAATTTCTCTCTTTCTCCACGTCAGTAGCCCTATCAGTGTGCCTTCGGTATCGTATACGCGGAAGTCGGCGGGGCTATAGTATCCAGGCCCAGGTGTACTTGAGCCTATACGATACCAGCCTTGTATAAAACCAAATTCGCAACCCGCGTGTTTGATCAGGGGTTGTGCTACGTCCAGATATTGAAAGTCGGTGCCACCACAGCAGAGTACTCGTGGTACATTGCGACGTGTCATTCTCCAACTGAGGTAACGGGCAAGCTCGCCGACTATAGACTCGGCATGCATGAACTCTGAGTTGACAGGATATTCGATCTGTTTGCCCGCCCGTGCAGCACCATAGGCGTTTTCAAAATCGCGCAATGGAAGTATGTCTTCGGCACCGCAAATAACTTCACAGGTCTTGCACCAGGCTGGGCGCATCGGTATGTCGAGCAACTGACTATCTTCTACCTGCTGCCCCATTGCTGTTGGGCCAAGATAGTAATAAGCTTTGGTGAACGGAGTTTGAAACTTTGTCAGGCAACTGTTGCAGCGATATTCTGTTGGGATCATATCTAGCTTGAAATCACTTGGGCTGCCTGTTTCGCGTCGCAATAAAGTAAATGCCAATAACAGACAGAATAGGGCCTATTACTCCAAAGACGAAATGTACAAATGCCAGAGCCAGGTGATTACCTTGAGCCAAGGATAGCGCCGTTGGCATAGCCATGGTCAGGAATACGCCTGCCAATAAATATTTGGTGCCTTTAATGGCACGCTCTGTCCATTGCTGCTGCAATTCATCTCTCCTGCAATAATTGGTTGATGTAACGCAATCCGCGCTGCCGTCTTGTATGTGCAGTTTTACGCATACATTGTAGTGTTGTAGGTACGATTAGTGCAACGTAATCGTACGCATGATCAGCAGTAACTCTTTATGCTGCTTGATTGTCACTGCTGCTTTGGGGGGCTGGATAAAGCCGTCATCATACTCACGTCGAAATGGATAAGTGGTGACCGTGGGGCTTGCTAGTAAGCTTTCGTTATTTACGGCATGACATGCGTACGATTACGTTGCACTAATCGTACCTACGCGCTAAATTCTCTGTATCAGCTAAAACCAACTGAAAGAAAAAATGAAAAGGTCCGCTTTACTCGAAAAGAAATTGGCGGAATTGCATGCGAAATTGAATGCGAAATTCCATCGTGAAGAAAATGAGACCGCTATCGCGTACCTCCTTGGCACTAACATAAATAGTAATTCCTGGAGCCTGAACAACAATATCAAAGGATTGGAGTCAAAGATATTATCATCAAAAAATATTCTTCTTGAAATTACTATTTATAACGACGCTAATGCAAATAAAGGTGCAATAGAAAGAATTATTCAAGTCTTGAATTTACCAGATTCTGAGAAAATCTCGGTTTCTGTTTATCTTCCAAACGGTGATTACCCTGACTGGTTTTTCATGAATATGGAACAATTTACTGGTTTCATTTTCAGATTTTTGAATTGGAGAAAAGCATTTAGTCTTGTGCTCAAGACTAACACCAGTGCTTATGTTTTTCTTTTTCCTGAAGAACGCTTAATGCTTTTCCAGCAGGTAACTGAAGGAACTTGAACTCCAATAAAAACCCGTGCTGGAACTGATATTTACAATGTCTGAAAAAATGAGGCATCACGACACCAGATCCTCACCCCGGCATTCCCAAATACAACTCCTCCACCCTGGACCGTGCCCACGGTGTCTTGCGCAAAAACTTCAAACTGGATTTGATGCTGGGGTCGCTCTTGAAGCAGTTGATGTCTATCATCTGTCCCATTTGCTCCCAGCCATAATAAGCGACGAGTTGTTCGAGGATTTTTTCGAGGGTGATGCCGTTGAGGCTGCGGGGGGCTGGTGTGTTCATGCTGGTGCTCTCGTTGGTGCTCATGTTGGTGCTCATGTCGGTGCTCATATCGGTGATCTTGTTCAGATCCACCTTGGTTCTTCGGTGATGGGATGATATCACCGGGGCTGCGTGGGTGGTATCAGGCGGGGCGGTACCAGCGCAGGCTGTAGGGCAATTGCCATGCAGGCAGGCGGCCTGGGGCCTGGCGGTCTATCAGGAGCCAGGCTGAGGTGATCAGCATGAAGGGGAAGTGGGCGGGGCCTGCGGCGGTGGCGGCCAGCATCCACGCCCAGCAGGTGCCGCCACACCAGAAGGCGGCTTGCAGGCCGTAGCGCAGGCTGTCGCGGTCGGCCTGCCAGCCAAAGGCGGCGAGGCGGGGGCGGCTGTGGCAGCGGTTCAGGCAGTATTGTTTGGCGGGGCTGATTTGCCATAGCAGGGCAAGTGCCAGCAACATGACAAAGCACCAGCGCATGTCGCCTATGGCCAGGCGCAACACCAGTGAGGCCAGCATGATGAATGCACCTGCCAGACTCCATATCAGTAAATAGGCGATGGCAAACAGCAGCAAGGCGCGCAGGCGGCGGCGTGCGAGGCTGCGTTGCCACAGGTAGCTCACTTCTTGCGCGAGCAAGGGTGACATCATGGCCAGCAGCATGAGCAGCCAGTTGGCCATCATGGTGGGCCTTGAATTGGTGTGCCAGACAAAGACCAGGCGATCGCCGATATTGGCGAGATAAGCCAGGTCTATGTTGGCAAGGCTGCCGCAGTATTCTGGCACACGCACGCCAAATTGCAGCGCAGCCAGACCCAGCCAGCCCGCCAGGCTGATCAACAGCAAGGGGCGGGGGCAGCTCAGCAGGGCCGCGCGCAAGATGGCAAACAGCGTGGCAAACAGCACGACTACAGGCTTTCGCGGAACACGCTTACGCGTTCTACCGTGATGTCGTGCTCAGGCTTGACGGTATTGCGTGCTACGAATTGCACTTGCAGGGTATCGCTGAGCTGGCTTTCATCGAGCTGCAGGTTATCGACGATGCTGGTGATTTCAAACACCTGGGTGATGCCTGCACCACCATGCGGGCTGTCTGTCTTGCTGGCGTCGGACACACCAAACAACGACAGCACGCCAACCTTGTTTTCAGGATGGTCTTGTGGCTTGTCACCATTGGGCACATTCACATAGACGTAGAAGACGGCTGCATCATTTTTACCGCGTATGTTTTCGAGGTTCAAAAAGACGCGGTCTGGTTCCTTGGGCGTGGTGCTGAACAGTTTGACGTTGTCGAAGCTGTTATTGACTTTGTCAGCGCTGGCTTTGTCCAGCGTCACCCTGGTGTGTGAAACGCCGCCAGCCAGTTTGATGGTGCTGGCATTGGCACCCAATAATTCTGTCGCCACCTGGCCTCCTGCGGATTTGATATCCATAAAATTTACCATAGGCGCATCGCTCAGGAGACGCAAGTCTGTCAGCCTGACTTTTTTGCGCGTGCTGCCAGCCAGCGGGTCGCTGGTGTCCTGATAAGTGTAGTTCAATGGCGCTGCCGTGGTATCAAGCATTTGCGAAGCGGTGAAAGTGATGCCTTCGCCATCGGCGTCAGGCACGATGAACTTGCGGTCAACCGGGCCTTTGAGCCAGGTTTCCTGGTCGGGGTCCAGATTTTGTGGGTCGCGCTTGCGCCAGACTTCCCACAGGCGGTCTATATTCGCGTGGTGCAACCAGAAGATGGGGTCAAGCGCGGCGGTGGCGGGAATGGACATCAGGCCATAGGTCGTGCGGTCTTCTTCATGTGCAGGGTCGGCCAGGCCGCCAACCAGGCCATGCACGGTATTGTGCGGGTCAGATTCGAGATGGCCGTTAACGCCCTTGCCGTGATTGAATTTGGTGTCTGGCCCACCAAAACCGGTATTGCCACCGGCGTTGCCGCCGATGAAGGCATGGTCTTTCAGGGCATTCAGCGAGACGTCTTCAGGAAGCACGATGAAGTTGCCGTCGCCATCGCCATAGCGGGCTTCGACAAACAAATGATTGGGCGAACCATCAGGCATGGTCTTTTGCAGGAAAGCCGGTGGCACAGAGCGTGAATTGGGATCAAAATAATTCCAGTAAGGCAGCGCCCAGTCTGCCGGGCCACCAAGCTCAACCACGGCACTGCGCACGATGGCTTCAAATGATGCGAGGTAACCACGGTGCCAGGGCAAAAAATACCAGCTCTGATGCTGGCACTGGTCCCAGAACCTGGCCTTGTCGCTGTCTGAGGGCAAGGTCTCGCCACTGCTGTAATAGCCATGGGCCGACCAGAGTACTTCATTAAAGCCATGCATGGCCGCCAGAAAACGCCAGCTGGTGCGCGATGCCAGCGGCCTTTCCTGCAGCTTGCCCACTGCTTTTGCATACCAGACCAGCGTATCGCTCCAGTCAGAACCCAGTTTTGATACGTCCTTGCGTTCAAATGTCATACATCCTCCTTGAGATGATCAGGTATGCAAAAATATTGCCATAAAATCTTGCAATATTATTCACTTTTTGTCAATTGTTATCGTCAATTGTTTATTTGTGACCTGAGATTGCCGCAGGGCATGGATGAGCTTGAGAGAAGCCGCAGGGGAAGGGGATCAGGTGGTAGTCAGGAAGAATGCAGACCAGGCAACCTCATGCCGCAGCAAGAGTTAGAGCAAGAGTTAGGGCAAGAGATAGAGCAAGAGAAAAGTAAGAGATGAGCAGCTACATGCTCAGATAGCGCAGATGGAGGCGTTCATCTCTTCTTGCGGCTGGCTTTCATAGATCGCCTTGCCAAGCACGACGGACGTGCTGGCTGGCTGTGGTATGCCATTCTTGATCGCGACAATTTCTGCCATGATGGACAGCGCGATTTCTGCCGGGGTTTTGCTGCCTATGTACAGGCCCGCTGGCCCATGCAGGCTTTGCAGGGCAGATTCAGGGATATCAAAGTGAATATGCAGGCGTTCGCGTCTTTGCTGGCTGTTGCGGCGTGAGCCGATGGCACCTACGTAGAAGGCATTTGATTGCAGGGCATCGATGAGGGCCAGGTCATCGAGCTTGGGGTCATGCGTGAGGGCGATGACGGCGGTGCGGTTGTCGGGTTGCAGGCGCAGTATCAGGTCGTCCGGCATTTCATCGCTGACGACGACACCCGGCAATTGCCAGCTGGCACGGTATTCTTCACGCGGGTCGCAGACGATGACGGCAAAACCCAGGCTCAGTGCAAACTGGCACAGGTAACGTGAAAGGTCACTGGCACCGATGACGATGATGCGGGCCTGTGGGCCCAGGTAAGTGATGAGCTTGTGATCATCCAGCCTGGGCAAGCCATCATACTGGCCTGCCTGCAGTTGGGCATGGCCGGTCTGCAAATCCAGTGTGCGCTCAACGCTGCGGCGTTGTTCGCAGGCCAGCAACAATTCATCGAGGCGGCTATGGGCAGAGACTGGCTCCAGCACCAGCTCTACCGTGCCGCCGCAGGGCAGGCCAAAGCGGTGCGCCTGGTCGGCAGAGATGCCATAACGCAGCACCAGCGGCAGGTTGCCAGCGCATACTGCCTGCACGCCTTCTTCCCGGATGCGATGGATAAGATCATCTTCTATACAGCCACCCGATACCGAGCCCACGGTTTCACCGCGCCCGTTGATCGCCATCAGCGACCCCGGTGGGCGTGGTGAAGAACCCCAGGTGCGCGCCACCGTGACCAGAATGACTTGCAAGCCCTGCGCATGCCAGTTCAGCGCAGTGCGCAAGACCAGGGTATCGAGATCTTCCATTGCTTTGACTTTTACTGAGTTGACCTTAACTGATTTAAGCTTAATGGAGCTTAACCAGCCTTGAATGGCAGTTCACGCCAGCGCTTGCCACCTGCCCTGGCAACGGCATTCGCAAATGCCGGGGCCAAGGCTGGCAGGCCAGGTTCACCCATGCCGGTAGGTGCATCTGCACTGGGCACGATGTGCACGGCAACCTGCGGCATGTCGGTAATGCGTGGTACGACAAAATCACCAAAATTGCTTTGCTCGACCACACCATCCTTGAGTGTAATCGCCGCACCCGGCAAGCACATCGACAAGCCCATCAGGGCAGCACCCTGCACCTGTGCTTCCACGGTTTTGGGATTGACAGCCAGATTGCAATGCACGCCAGCCGTGACCTTGTGCAATTTGGGCTGGCCATTTTTGATGGATGCTTCCACTACATAGGCAACGATGGACGAGAAGGATTCATGCACGGCCACACCATAGGCCCGGCCTGCCGGTAATTTCTTTTTACCATAGCCTGATTTTTCAACCGCCAGTTCCAGCGCAGCCTTATGCCTTGGATGCTTGTCACCCATCAGTTTCAGTCTATAGGCCACCGGGTCTTGCTTGGTGGTTTCTGCAATTTCATCGAGCAGGGTTTCCATGACAAAGGCGGTATGGGTAGAGCCCACACTGCGCCACCACAAGACAGGCACATTGATTTTCGGGTGATGGACAGACAGGCGCATAGGCATCTCATACGGTTCTTTCATGCCTTCCACCGCAGTCGCATCGACGCCATTCTTGACCATCATGCCTTCAAATGGCGAGCCGCTGAGGATGGACTGGCCGACGATGACATGGTCCCAACCGAGGATATTGCCCTGCGCATCAAAACCGATATCTGCCCTGTGCACATGCATGGGGCGGTAGTAACCACCCTTGACATCATCTTCACGGCTCCACAGCGTGCGCACCGGCGCATCCAGGCCAGCGGCGACTGCTGCCTTGGTGACATGGCAGGCTTCCACCACATAATCGCTGGTAGGAATGGCACGGCGACCAAAACCGCCACCGGCCATCTGGGTATGCACGGCAATGTTTTCTGGCTTCAGGCCCAGCGCGGCGGATGCGGCAAAGCCATCCAGACCAGGCATTTGCGTGCCCATCCATAATTCTGCCTTGTCGCCTTTGATGGCGACGGTGCAGTTCAAAGGCTCCATTGGGGTATGGGCGAGGTAAGGGAAGTTGAACTCTGCACTCAGTTTATGTGGTGCTGTGGCGATCTTTGAGACATCGTCGTTGTACTTCAATGCGCCTTGCTGCTTGGCCAATTCTTTATAGCTGGCCAGTTGTTTCACGCTATCGACTTTTTCTACGCTGCCCAGATCCCATTCCAGCTTCAGCACATCGCGCCCCTGCTTGGCTGGCCAATAGCCAGTCGCAATAATCGCCACGCCTTCGCCGCCACGATCCAGCGGCACACGTACCACGGCCTTGACACCTTTGATGGCTTTGGCCGCCGTATCATCGACAGACTTGAGTTTGGCACCAAATACCGGCGGGCGTGCGACAACCGCCGTCAGCATGCCAGGCAGGTGCATGTCTATCCCAAAGTCCTGGGTGCCTGTGGATTTGGCTTTGGCATCGAGGCGGCCTGTGGGTTTGCCTATCAGGTTAAAGCTCTTGGGGTCTTTCAACACAACTTTTTCTGGTACCGGCAAGCTCATGGCGGCTTCAGCCAGTTCGCCATAGGTCAGTTTTTTGCCGCCTGGCCCAACGACTACGCCTTTTTCTGTACGCAGGGCTGAGGCATCAACACCCCATTGCGTCGCCGCAGCCTGTACCAGCATGGCACGGGTGCGTGCACCCAGTTCACGGTACTGGGTATAAGAATGGGCGATGGTATTCGAGCCGCCCGTCAAATGCATGCCAAATGCGGGATCGACATAGGCAGGGTGGTTATTGCCATTGGCATACTTGACCTTGCTCCAGTCGGCATCGAGCTCTTCTGCCAGTATCAGCGGCAAGGCGGTTTGCACACCCTGGCCAAATTCCAGGCGGTTAATCGTCACCGTGACCGTGCCATCTTTGGCAATCTGGACAAAGGCGCCAGGCTGCTCAGTTGCTTTCAAACCAGCGGGGGCTTTGGCGGCAGCGTCCTGCGCTGTCGCCAGCATGGGGTAGCAACCCAGGGCAAAGCCACTGGCAGTTGCCATCTTCAAGAAGCTGCGGCGGCTCAGGCCGGCTGCGTTCGTTTCGGGGCTGGTGGATTGCAACAGGGATTGCAAATGGCGTGGCAGTTCATTCAAACGGGCTTCAAAATGCATGTTGGTTCTCCTGATCAGGCCAAGGTGGATGCAGCGTCGTGGATGGCAGCGCGGATGCGTACGTATGTACCACAGCGGCAGATATTGCCTGCCATGGCGCTGTCGATGTCGGCATCGCTGGGTTTCTTCTTGGTTTTGAGCAGGGCAGTGGCGCTCATGATCTGGCCGCTTTGACAGTAACCGCATTGGGCAACGTCGTGCTTGATCCAGGCGGCCTGCACGGCCTTGCCAACCTTGTCTTCACCAATGGCTTCGATGGTGGTGATTTTTTGCCCGGCGACAGAAGAGATAGGGGTGATGCAAGAGCGTATGGCCTGGCCATTCAGGTGCACGGTGCAGGCACCGCACAGGGCGGCACCGCAGCCAAACTTGGTGCCGGTAAGGCCCAGGGTATCGCGCAGGGCCCATAGCACGGGCGTGTCGGGCGCGACATCGACGCTGGTATTCTTGCCATTAATAGTTGAGTTGATCATAAAAACCTCCAAAATGGGGTGACGATATGTGGTTGATGCCGGGGTGCTGCCAGGTTAATGGCGGCGGCCATGCCCATGTACAGGTAGCCGCTGCAAAATCTTAATTGACGGCTATTGTCAGCTCTCCCGGCAATAAAGCGTTTGCCTGATTCGACGTATTTCTTGCCTATTTCGACGAATGCCCGGCAGAAATTGAAATCCCCACCCTGAAAATGGTAGGCTATCGATAGTTCAAAAACCTACAGTTAAAAAAACTAACGTCGTCACATGCAGACCTCACACCAGACCGCCGCCTACCCATCATCCAGCCCCTCCCTGGCTGAAATGGTCGGCAATATCATCAAGGCAGACGGCGACTGCATCACCCAGGTGCCAGGGCTGATCATGGTCAGGCGCAGCAAGGTTACCGACCCCATGCCCTGCTTTTATGGCCTGGGGCTGGGTGTCACGGTGCAAGGCAGCAAGCGCGTGAATCTGGGGGAAGAAGTATTTGATTATGTGCCAGGGCAATCCCTGGTCACCTCGGTCGATTTGCCGGTGGTGTCTTATGTGACCGCTGCCAGCAGCGCGCAGCCATTTCTGGGCATGTACCTGATGCTGGATGCCCTGGCCATCACCCAGTGCGCCGCTGGCATGACATTCGCAGCGCCGCTGAAAGCCACGACCTCGCTGGCGATGTCCGTTGTGACCATGGAGGAAGGTTTGCTCGATGCCATCACCCGCCTGGTGCGCCTGCTGGATGAGCCGCAACTCATCCCCATGCTGGCGCCGCTGATACAGCAAGAGATCATCGTCCGCCTGCTCAATGGCGAGCATGGCCCGGTATTGCGCCATTTGGTCACCGCTGGCTCACCGGGCCAGCAAATTGCCCGAGTCATCGCCTGGCTTAAGCAGAATTACACCGAAGATGTTGCCATTGACGAGCTGGCCAGCAAAGCCCACATGAGCGCCTCCACCTTCAGGCTGCACTTCCGCACCGTGGCAGGCATGAGCCCCTTGCAATACCTGAAACACCTGCGCCTGCAAAACGCCCGCCAGATCATGCTCGTCGAAGACATAGACGCCAGCAGCGCCGCGTTAAGAGTAGGCTATGAAAGCGCCTCCCAGTTCAGCCGTGAATACACACGGCTGTTTGGTGAGCCGCCATTGCGCGATATCAGGCGTATGCGGATGGCGATGTGAGTATGCCTTACAGCAGAATAGCGCACACAAACCTGGACATGACGTACTGATAATTAAAAATTTTATATCGCTTGCTGCGCAGATGCCTGCGATGGTTACTGTCACAGACTCCCCTGATTGCGATAAACTATCAGTCACTACCATCCGTAAAATGTTGGAGAGTGCAAAATGAACCCAGATCAAGCTTTGCCAGGTTTTCGTCTCGTCGGCGCTGGCACGACCTTTCAGTCGCGTGATATCTGCGACATGGTCTCTGAATCGCAACTGTTTGCCGACCTTGAGTGGAAAGACATCGAGGCCCTGGCGGCCTATCTGCAATGCTATGAAGTCTCGGCAGGCACGACCATTTTCAGGGAAGGTGAAGCCGGTTCCTACATGGGCCTGCTGGTCAAGGGCGAAGTCGGGATACTCAAGACGGACCTCGACGGTACGCCGCACCGCATCGTCTCGGTAGGCCACGGCAAGACCATAGGCGAGATGTCCATCATCGATGGCGAAAAACGCTCCGCCACCTGCCTGGCCTCACAAACCAGTATCCTGCTCCTGTTGACCAAGGACAATTACCAGCGCATCATCCGCGAAAAGCCAGCGCTGGCAGTACAAATCCTGGCCCGGCTGGCCAAACTCATGAGCCAGCGCCTGCGTAGCGTGAGCGGGCAACTGGTGGAGTTTTTGTGAGTGGCTTAGTACTCGCGCCACAATACAAATGTACGGCGATGGCGGAAGCAGGGCAGTCGCAATCGTAACGAGAGGTGCATTGCAATGCACTCTACTTCACTGTCTGAACGGCGCCCATATTAGTGTGATTGGTTAGTGTATTTGGTGCGTTGAAACGCACCCTACTGGCTGTTGGTAAAGACTAGTCAGCAGCTTGCTTGACTGGGCATCACCTTGCCACTATATTGCCTGCTGCTTAACAATCATCTTACTACGCTCATGAGTATCGTTGCCTACTACGTGCAGGTCTCCCTTGAACAACTACAACTGCTCAGGCAAAAACCTGTGCTCTTGTGGCAGATGAAAAATGATGCGCGTTTTGCCAAAGCCGCCATGCTGGATGTTGATCAGGACTGGCAAGTGATTTCATGGCTGGCTTCGCCTAAAAAACGTCTTGAACAACAAGACTATGTCGCCCGCATGCATGTACTTGACCGTGAAGAACGCAGTACAAAAAAGACAGATAAAGAAGCTTTTAAAAAAGCCGTCGAGCAAGAAATGCGCAAGATGGGTAATCAGCCGCAAGATACCGATGCCATGCCTACCGACCCGCTATTGAAGGGTATAGAAGGGCGTTGTGATAAAGCGCAACGTGATACGGCGATCAATTTTGGACTAGGTGGCCCCTGCGTTTATGCACCGACTGAAGTCAAGGCAATTGCAGATGCCTTTGCGCTAGTCAAGGAATCTGCCATCAAGGCGCAATTCAACCGCGCCACAATGGCAAAATATGATGTAGGCGGCATGTCCTGGAAAGAAGAAAAAGATAGCGTCTATGAAGACTTCCTCCTGCCATCTTACCGCGCTGTCAGCCAGTTTTATCAGTCTGCCGCCAAGGCTCAGAATTATGTGCTGGTGATTTATAATTAATGAGTAGTCATCAAGTGCATTGCATTGCGCCACATGTGGAGGCAAACACATCAATTTTTTTGCCTGTTATATGGTGACACCTGATGTCAGCACCCAGTCTCTCGCCTTGCTATTTCTTGCCAGGGTTTTTTCACGCCAGCTTGTTTGAGTAACAGCCAGTCTGTCGTTTCATAGCCTTCCCGGCGCAGCAAGACGACCTTGCTGTCATTTTGTTCTGTGGCCAGGTGATCGATAAAGACGATGCGGGCAGCCTCTGGTTCTGAGCCAGATGGCCCGCCTATATTTATTTCCGAGTAGGCAGCCAGGTAAATATTCTCCTCAGTTTTCGTCAGCAGTAGCAGGGCAGAGATACTTCTTTGCTTCCAGTCGTCATGCAATTGCACGAGCAGGGTCGCTGCATCGTTATTGTGCAACTGGATTTCATGCACTGATGCCATCTCCAACAAGCGTGCGCGCCATGCTGGTGTGACACGTCGCTTAATCAAGGCTGCATCCAGTATTTTTAGCGCGGCCTCTCTTCTTTCGTCAGCAACTATCACCTGCGTGGCCCTGCTTTTAGCTGGCAAAGGCAAGGTAGTCATCAAGCCCTCAGACTTCGCGTCTTTCAATATGATGGTTTCTCTGGGTACGCACGCATCAGGGGTAGCATCAAAATCGAGCTTGCTGACTGCATGCCTGATAGCGTTGCCTTTGGCATGGTAAGACCACACATAGGGTATTTGCTGGTAAAGACCTTGATTCAACTGAACTTGCTTTGTACCCGCATCTTGCTGCAACAGACTGAACGTTTCGAATTTACCATCGCCCGACAGTTTGAACAGGGGTATCCCATCATAGAAAAAGTAATTGCCAGCCCATGCATTCATTGAGAATAAGGGGAGCAATAACAAAATCAATGTGGATAGACAGTTATGCATGTGTTGATTTTATGGATTTAGCTGTGCAGGTGCGATCGGCAAAGTAGAAACGCACACATATTGAAAAAACTACGAGTCCCAGGAGCAATGCACTGCATAAACATGCCCCCTTGCAGAAAACAAATACACATCCCAGATTGCCCCGAGATCATGTGGCGGCAGGTAAGTTCGTCCTGCACCTGCCAGCATCCATTGCTCTGGTCGGCCAAGCAGCTCGTTCATTTCTTCGACAAAGCCATCAAATAATCTGATATCGATTTCTTTTGTATCATCCACTTCATATATTCTCCTGCGCGAACATAGCCACTGGCGCAATGAAGTTGGCAGCCCAGATAAAGTCAGCGTGTCTGGTGGATAAAACTGCAGCCTGTCTTTTTCTGTTCTGAGGAAAACGCCCAAAGGTGATAGTGCATTTTCCAACGGTATTTCACCAAGGTAGAAACATGAAAAACTACTGCCATCTGCTTTCAATGCTGCAACAGCCAGCAAATATCCTTCCATCTTATGTACTGCTGCTTGTAATTCTGTTGTCATGATATTGTTGTTTATTGATGGCTATTTTCAGCGTGTACTTTGGTCAGATTTGCCCACTTTTCTTTGTCGGTATCAAAATGGAACAGGCGACAAAAATCCACGGCAGCACTGTAAATACCTGCGCAAAAATTACTACATTATCTGCATTCTTACCTAGCAAGAGCTCACCGATTTCGCAGAATATCACCCAGGGTAAAAAATTTAATGCACCCAGAACCGGGGCGATAGCCAGCAAAAATGCGCCTAAGGTAGCAGACTTTGTTTTAAAAGCGCGGACCGCAATGGGGACTATCATCAGCAATATGGGCGCCAGGAAAATCAAAGCTCCGTATACTCCGGCGATTGATGAGAATTGGAATGCCAGCCACCATGAGAAGCAAGCCGCCATCAGAAAAATGATCGTACCAAGAACTTGCATAAAATGTGAATCAGTGAGTAGGTTGCGCTGCAATGCACAGTATGTGCGTAGCATATACTGCAATGCTAATTTACCACGACATGCAACACCAATATATAGCTTATTGTAGTGTGCCCAACAAGAGGTGTCGCACCTACCTATCACTCACCATTAATCCTCTTCAACCTCTGCCCCAAAATCGCCCAGACACAATCCTCACCATCAACATTGCCGACTATCGCCCAGCCTGTGCCTATCTTTTCTACGGTGGTCACGCATTCGAGTTCTGCACCAAGTTTTTTGGCCCAGTTCTCGGCGGCGCTTTTGCCTTTGAAGAGTTCCTTGCCTTCAAAAATCACGGTGGTGTCAAAGACGGGGGCGGCGAATACGGTGTTCATGTGCTGGGTTCCTGGTGGACTAATGCGGTATGCAGGCGGATATTGTAACTTAACATGGTATTCGCTCTGCCTCAACGACCGTACAGCAGCACCAGTTCCAGACTGTTTGAACCAGGCTTGCCCTGCTTGATGACTTCTGCGGCATCGTCATTCATGTTGTGAGCTTGCAGGATCAGGAAATAGGCGGTGTTGTTAATGCCATTGAGCTTGCCCTGGTTGCTGGCATAGTAGGGGAATCGTTCAGGGTAACGCGTCCATTCCGCAGTGCGCTGGTAGGCCAGTGACAGTTTCTTGCCCGCGTCCGTCTGATATAAATTTTTTCCCAGTTGCATAAAAATTTCTGCCGTGATGGTGGCGGGGTGCAGGGTGTAATGGGTGTAGCTGATGCCGTTGATGCCTTTGTCGGGGCCGCCGCAAAAATTATTGGTGTTGCTGCGGCAAATTTCCAGCGGCATGCTGCCATCTTCTGCAACCTGGTTTAATAACAGGGTTTGCCAGCGCTGTTGCGCGCGTTCCAGTTGCTTGCTGTTGCCCGTATAGGCGGCAATACTGGCATCCATCAGCACGCCCCAATTGCCGTGATTATTGGCCTTGTCGGCATGTGACAACGGCAGCGCCACTTTTTGTAGCATGGCGATGAGGTCACTGTCATCCCAGGGGCTGGCATCGCGCACCCAACTGACGGCGATCACCAGTTGCGGGATATTGAAATTGAGCTCTGCCGCACCCTGGTCTTTTGATACATGTGTCAGCGTCTTGCCCCAGGCATCAGCGATCCGCTGGGTGTGGCGCGCATAGACGATGTCATGACTGAGCTGGTAGCAAAGGGCAGCGCGATAAGCTACCCCGGCATCTGTGTTCAGGTATTTGCCGCTTGGGTCATGGCTGACGCCGTCAGCCGTGTAATGACGTGCCGGGCTGTAATCTGCCACTGCATGGGCGGGTTGCGTCAACTCTTTATCGCAGCGCTTGCGCAAGGCTGCCCAGCGTGCGGGTTCTTGTCGCAAACTGGCGAAGCGTTCTGCACTGATCATCATCGGCTGTGCGGGTGCGACACTGGTTTGTGCATGACAGGGGAGGCCGAGCAAAACCAGAATAAGACTGAATATGATACGGCCTGGATGATTTTTCATGGCGATGATATGCGAGCTGGACATGAGAGCATGATACCGTGTCCGGGCAAGGCGAGGTGATAAAGGACAGCTCTGCCCTTATGACCTAGCGATTGTCGTATCAAATTGCGGGCGGGCTAATGCTCACATTGATACAAAAAAGCATGCGTTTTTTTCTCCAGCTAAATGTGCAGATTTGCACAGCCTGTTCGCCTTGTAATCGCAAAATAATGATTTACCATGATTGCTACCTGTACAGGTCTGCATCTGGTTTGGCCCGCGCTTGCCCAGATGGAATACCAAAAAAATCAGGAGACAAGAACTTCAACTGCTTTATTTTTTTTAGCTCATTTTTTGAGCTTGCGCACACGTGCGTGCTTAGCTGGTGCACGCGTGCGCGTGTACGTATTGCGTTCATCACCAAAACAAGACCAGGAATACGGAAGTATGTCCACCCTGGTTGCCGGGTCTATGGGGAAACACTTTGCTGAGCTAATCTTAGTCGTATCTTCGTGGCATCTTCGCCGTATAAATGCAAAGCGATCGGTGTGCAAAAAACTGGACTCACAAACTGCTTCAAATTATATAAATAAAGTAACGGAGACATCAATGAACAAGATCAAGATTATCTTGCAGGCCTTCATGCTGACCGCCTGCACATTGCTGGCCAGCCTCACTGCGCATGCAGCCACAGCCGGGCCAGGCAGCTGGAGTAGCCAGCAAACCTGGGCGGCTGACAGCGTCAATGGCGGCAACCTCACAGGTTATTTTTACTGGCCCGCAGCACAACCCGCGCTGGCAGGCAAACGCGCACTGGTGCTGGTGTTGCACGGCTGCACACAGACCGCTTCCGGTGACGTGATCGATAAAACCAGCGACAAGGGCTTTAACTGGAAGGCGGTGGCCGAGCAATATGGTGCAGTCATCCTGGCCCCAAATGCGACCGGCAATGTCTATAGCAATCATTGCTGGGACTATGCCAATACCACGCACACCCGCAGCGCGCCTGGGCATGATGCGATTTTGCTGGACCTGGTCAACCGCTTTGTCACTAATCCACAATATGCGATTGACCCTAACCAGGTGTATGTCACCGGCTTGTCGTCCGGCGGTGGCGAAGCCATGGTGCTGGCTTGCCTGGCACCTGATGTATTTGCCGGTGTCGGCATCAATGCCGGGCCACCTCCAGGCACCACTACCTTGCAGATCGGTGCCGTACCCTCAGGCTATACCGCTGCCACCGCAGCCAGCAAATGCCAGGCCATGGCGGGCAGCAATGCTGCAAAATTTGCGACCCAGATTGCCGGTGCGGTCTGGGGTACCAGTGACTATACAGTCGCGCAAGCCTATGGCCCCATGGATGTGGCCGCCATGCGCCAGGTGTATGGTGGGACTTTCACCCAGGGCAGCAGTGTCAGCATCGCAACTGGCGGCACCAATATCCCCTATACCGATGCCAATGGCAAAGTACGCACGCATGAGATTACCGTCAGCGGCATGGGCCATGCATGGCCTGCGGGCAGTGGCGGCCAGAATAGCCATTATGTCGATAGCACGAAGATCAACTATCCGGTATTTTTGATGGACTTCTGGTTCAAGAATAATCTGCGCGCATCCACCGTGCCTGCCCCTGTGATGAGCAGTTGCTCCAGCTCAGGCATCACAGCCACCAGTGCCACCATCAATGGTGCGGCTACCGCCAGCGGCAGCATCATAAGCTACGCCGTCAGTCTTAGTGGCCCCAGCAATGTCAACGATACCGCAGCAGGCAGCGGCAGCAGCTTTAGCAAAAGCTATAACCTCGCCAGCGGTTATTACACAGGCACAGTCATTGCCACCGACAATCTGGGCCAGGCATCCGCCAGTTGCGCTATCCCGCAATTTTTGGTGGGTACTGCGCCAGTGATATCGGCACCAGGTGGCTTGAGCGCAGGCACACCAACGGCAACCAGCGTAACGCTGAGCTGGAATGCAGTCAGCGGCGCAACGGGGTATAACCTGTATAGCAATGGCACAAAAATCACCGCGTCACCGCTCGTTGCCACCAGTTATACCGTTACCGGCCTCACAGCCAGCAGCAGTTACAGCTTTGCTGTTTCTGCCGTGGGCAGCAGTGGTGAGAGTGCCTTGTCTGCTGCCATCAGCGTCACTACTGCATCAAGCTGGACTTGCAGCGCGGTGACTGCGAGTAATTATGCCCATGTGCAAGCTGGGCGGGCGCATGACAGTGGCGGTTATGCACTGGCCAATGGCTCCAACCAGAACATGGGGCTGGATAACCTGTTCTACACCAAGACGCTGGCGCAGACAGCGGCTGGTTATTACATCATTGGTAATTGCCCCTGAGTTGATTTTGAGTTGATTGACGTAGAAATGTGAGAGCAAGCAGGAACAGACATGCCGGGCAAGCATGTCTGTTTTTTTTATTATAGGTGGGCTAAATCTCATGCCCATCCTTGTGCTTTAATAAGTGCTGCCCTTTGACGCTTTTAATACGTCCCCTGAATCTGATAAGGCGCAGTCAGCCATTCAAACCCTGTGGCCGTGCTGCCTATATGACCCAGACCAGGGAAGGAGATGTGCGCACTGCCAACCAGATAGCCCTTGCTGGCAGCCAGTTGCAATAAATGCTGGCGTGATCTGACCGCAGCCGCAGCATCAACATCATAGGCGATGGTAATCGTCGGGTCTTTGAACTGGGCTGCACCGGCATGTATCACATCACCCCACAACAGCAGGCTCTTGCCCTGGCTGCTGATCAGGTAGGCGGTGTGGCCCGGTGTATGGCCGTAAGAGGGGAGGCTGCTGACACCTGTGAACAGTTCTTGCGCACCGTTGAAGGTTTTCAGGCGGCCAGCGTCGGCATACGGGTTCACCGTGGCGCGTGACTGGGTAAACGTCAGTTGCTTTGCTGCGGGCGCAGCCTTGGCATTGGCCTCGCTGAGCCAGTAGCTGGCGTCACGTTGATCAACATACACATCAGCATTCGGGAACAGGCGTTTGCCGCCAGCCGATAGGCCGCCAGAGTGGTCACCATGGATATGCGTGAGCAAGACCGCATCGACCTGCTCAGGCTGGTAACCGGCTGCGCGCAGATTGCGGATCAGCCTGTTGCTGCTGCCACTGCCATCGTTGGCAGCGCCAAACAACTCGCCCGCGCCGGTATCGACCAGCAAGAGCTTGCTGCCGGTGTTGATGAGATAGGTATTGATCGACAGTTCAGCAGGCAGCTCCTCATGATGATGCGCGTAGGCGGCGCGCACGTCTTCAGGTTTGCTCATGATCTCATCGACATGGCGGGTTGCTGTGCCGTCTGACAATACCGTGACTTCAAAGCTGCCCAGCATCACGCGGTAAAAACCGGGGGCCTGGAACTTGGCCATGGGCGTTGCTGCCCGGGTCTTTTCTGGCACCTGGGCTTGCGCATTGGCATTGCCTGAGATGGCTATTGCCAGGCTCAGCGTGCTGGCAAGTATGAGGGCGGTTTTGATGGTGGTTTTCATGATAAAGCCTTTTCATCTGATGTTGAACAGGGCTTCAGTATAGAGAGCTATTGTGATGAAATAATGTAGTAATATCTTATTAAACTATGTAGTAGTGCTAATGAATTGGATTAACTGATGCGTGCGAGTGAATTTGCAGAATTCAAGGCCTTCGTGGCTATAGCAGAGAGGCAGAGCTTCGCCAGGGCGGCAGCTTTTCTGGAAGTCACACCATCTGCCCTGAGCCAGGTGATGCGGCAACTGGAGACCCGTGTCGGTGTGCGGCTCTTGCACCGCACGACACGCAGTGTTTCGCTGACGCAGGCGGGCCAGCAATTGCTCGATCATTTGCGGCCCGTGCTGGAGGGCTTGGAGAAGGCGACAGAAGCCATCAATGACTTTCGCGATACACCTGCGGGCACAGTGCGCCTGACCGCACCACGGGTCGCGACAGAATTGCTGCTCGCACCCAGGCTGGCAGAATTCCACAAAACCTATCCGCATATTGTGCTGGATATTTCGGTAGAAGATAAAACCGTCGATCTGGTCAAAGGGCGTTTCGACGCAGGCATACGCCAGGGGGAATTGCTGGCGCAAGACATGATCGCCATCAGCATAGGCCCAGAGCGCCGCTTTGTCTGTGTCGCTGCAAAAAGCTATCTCAGCAAAAACGGCATGCCGCATACCCCACGTGATTTGCAAAAGCATGAATGCATACGCATCAAGCGCCCGAGCACCGAGGTGCATATCCCCTGGACTTTCATGGACAAAGGGCAGGCACTGGAGATTGCCGTAACAGGCCACCTCATCGTCAATGACGCCAACCTCGCCCTGGCCGCCGCCCTGAACGGCGCAGGCATTGCCGCCCTGGCAGAAGACCATGTACGCCCCTACCTGCAAAGCGGCCGCCTGCAAGAAGTGCTACCTGATTTTGCGACCATGCGCGCGGGCTTTTATCTGTATTACTCCAGCAGACGACACATGACGGCAGCCTTGCAGGCGCTGATTGCGTTCTTGCGGGTGGAAGGCGTAAAGTAGCAGGAAGGCGGCATCAAAAAAATGCCGGATTAAAGCCGTGATGTAGCCGTGACGGGAGGTGCATTGTAATGCGCCCTACGATTATAAATGAATGTAATTTCCGGTGTGCAAGTGACGATGTTCTCTCTGTTCCAGCTCTGTGACTCTGTGTCTCTGTGGTGAGAGGTTTCAAGCAGCAGGACGACGACATCAAACATCTCGTATCAAAGCCGTGATGTCGCGCGCACTGTAATGCGCCCCAAGAGATGAATGCAGCAAACGCGCAACATCCATCGCAAATAAACTTTCATTCCTTAAACAAGTATTGCTACAATCCGCCCATTGTAGCAATACCGCACATACACTTTATTAGGACTTACGCAAAACCGCCCCAGCTGCGTTGCAGCTCCTAGTCGTACTAAAGTACTGTCTTCGTCGCTACGCCTTGCTGGGACAATTTTGCGTAAGTCCTATTTATGTGATCAACACCCGCTCCAGGGAAAATTTGCCAGGTCAAAACAAGAAGCACAACAATACCAGGCACAACATGGAATGTTCAGCGCGATGCCATGCCATACTCAGACCTTACGCAGATATTGCAAACTTTGCAGACCTTGCAGACCGGCTCTGTGGCGCATTATAAAAAATACGATATAAAAATCTGAAACTAATTTCAGCTTACTCATCATAGCGTGCAGCCGTATGGCGTGTGCCAGCGACACTGTGCGCCTTAAAATAAAAAAAACATGAAAACAAATTATTACCTCGTCATCGACTTTGAAGCCACCTGCTGCGACCAGGGCAGCGTGCCGCGTGAACAAATGGAAATCATAGAATTCGGTGCAGTCATGGTTGACGCACGCCAGTTCCAGGTGCTCAGCCAGTTCCAGAGTTTTGTCCAGCCTGTCAGGCACCCGGTGCTGACTGGCTTTTGCACAGAGCTCACATCCATACAACAACACGATGTGGATGGGGCCCCTTTGTTCAAGGATGTGGCAGTGCAATTCAAGAAATGGCTGCATCAATACCAGGGTTTTGTATTTTGCTCCTGGGGCGATTATGACCGCAAACAATTGCAGCAGGATTGCGCCTTTCATCGCATCCCCAATCCTGTTGGTGCGCCACACATCAACCTCAAGCCCTTGATGTCTGAACGCCTGAACCTCAGCAAAAAACTGGGCCTGGGCCAGGCTCTGCGTCAGGCAGGCATGCAATTTGAGGGCACTGCCCACCGTGGCATAGACGATGCGCGCAATATCGCACGGCTGTTGCCCTTACTGTTCGATGCCGGAGATCGTTGAGTTGGGATGACGCTAAGAAGTGCAATCACAGTTTTATAGCAGTGATTCAAAAAAATTCTGCACACCGCGTTAAATGAAATCATAGTTGGCGGATGCATAAAATAAGATGCTGCCGCGTCTTTTGTTTTAGAATAGGCAGCCAGCCAATTTCCTTTTCCTCACCGGCAAAAAGACAAATACATGCGCAATTTCATCAAGGCCATTCTGTTGATGGCATTATTAAGCATCTCTGCTTTTGCATCAGCAGGTTTTCTCGAAGACAAGCTGATACCCAAAGAAGAATCTGCTTTCGCAAGAGATTATCTCCAGCATGTGCATGACAATGATTTTTCCTATGTGAAGAGTAAGCTGGACCCAGAATTGCTGCCAACGGTAACTGACGATAACTTACTGCGTATCAGCGCTTATTTTCCAGGTGGCGAGATATTATCGACGGAACTGATAGGTTCACAAGTCAATATCATCAATGGCGTCTGGACTGGCAATTTCACTTTTGAATACCATACAAAGTATGGCTGGGCCGTAGGGTTTGTGGCCTTGAAACGCATCGATGCCGAGTTAATTGTGACCGCCTTTAGCGTTCACAAGGCCAATGGCTCGCAAGAAGAACTGAACCGCTTCACATTGTCTGGCAAATCAGTATTGCACTACCTGGTATTGATTGCTACCGTCTGTATCCCCCTGTTCATACTCGTCACACTGATCGCCTGCATCAAGACGCCTATCCCCAAACGCAAGTGGCTGTGGATTGTATTCATTATCCTGAGCGTAGGCGCAATTCAAATGAACTGGACATCTGGCGAATATCGTTTGAACCTGCTGCAATTCCAGTTATTTGGGGCAGCCTTGATGACGATGAGCAAATATGCGCCGTGCGTGTTGACGGCGGGTTTCCCGCTGGGGGCGATACTGTTCTGGTTCTGGCGGCCAAAATATGTGGCGGCGGCAAAGGCTTTGAAGCAGGCTGAAGCAGGCGTGACGCTGGTCAATTAGTATGGGATGCCAGGATGTGTTTGAGCTGCACAGCTCGTGTGTTGAACAATATTCTTTTTAAAATATGAAATATCCGTTAAAAACTCACAAGACAGCCGGGTTATTTCCAGCCAATGGCTGCTGCGGTCACTGCGGCAAGTCTAACAATGGAAAATTTGCCTGCCTGACTTTCAGTGCGATGGAAAGAATTGGCAATACTGATTCATTTGGACCTGCTGACGTGATTAAATCAGTCCATTTGTGCGACCATGGCGTGAATGCTTCTGGAAAAGGTTTTACGCTGTTCGAGAATATCGGTGATGCCTTTTTTTGTTCGACCGCCTGCTTGCGTGCTTTCTTTGATCAGGTGATTACTGACTTCGAGAATGGGGTGGAGTGAAAAGCAATACCGCCATTCAGCCATCCACCTCTGCCGGGTGCTGGTACATGGGGGCGATTTCGTGATGTCCTATCGATTGCATCAGTTGCCTGAGTTCCATCACGCGCCCCAATGTTAACGGCAGCAAACCTTTGCTGAACAGCGTCAGCACCGCCAGCTCAAGCTCTTCTTCTGCTTTATTGATACTGCTGTCCAGCATGCTGCCATGATAGGGATGCATGATACGGGCAGCGGCTACGACCTGCTCACCTTCGCAGACATCAATATGGATGACAGGCGCTGGCTCATAAGCAATGCTGCTGGAAACCAGTTTTACCGGAGTCGCATTAATACAGTGGAATATCTCGGCCATGCAGTTTTTTATCCGTGTTCAATAACAGCGATGTGAAGGTATCTACTTATTTCATTCTGATATGAGGCACGCTTATTTTTCATCTCCATCAGTACGACGGCCAGGATGGGAAAACATCTTGTTCACACCAGGCCATCCGTAAGGCGCATGCAGATGAATAATGCAAACCGCACCGTAAACAAGCATGAAGCCAAATAGTATGCCGTTCGTTATTACCAGCAAGGCCCCATAAATACAGCCAGCCAGTGCCAGAAGGTACGCGAAGCGGTAGGTTCGCTCGTTTTTCAGCCATAGCAGAAACAGCAGTATCAACGACACTGAGATGGATGCTGTTGCGAGCGCTGGATGTAGATGAAGTTTATTGAGTCGATGTTCATCCAGGTTGAACCAGTGCACGTCCATCATCTGTCCCAGGCTCAATGCCAGGGTAGCTACCGTGTGGAGTGACAAAAATGTAAGTGCCTTGCTGCGGGCATTTTTCATGTAGATTTTTTCTGTATGGCGAATGTTCAAAGCGGAGATTTGCTGAAGTATGTTACGCGCTTTACAGTTGAAAATAGAAAAGACAGCCTGCCACCCGGAGATATGGAGATGTTCATTGTGCTTCTGCGTGCATCCCATTCTGTTTTTATTTCCATGTCGTAGATACGGCAATTGCTGGCATCATCGACATCATAATTCATATCTAAGCCTGCCACATTTGAGAAAATAAAGAGGGCCGGCTCTTTTCCCGGATATTCAGGCAGACCTAGGAAGTTGGCATTGATGTCATCTATCTCTAACGTCAGTGTCTTGTCAGATGGATTTGCGCTTGCATGAAACCTGGTATCATGCAGCCCGCCAAGCGCGAGGAAAAACGCTGCGGGGTCTGGTATGTCAGTGTGCATCATGAATATCTTTTGTAATTGCCTGTGAATCTGCTCATCACGGCTAAGCACAAACATGGAACCGACACCAGCCCCCAATACATGCAAAGGCTGGAAATTTTCGACTTGCGACCAGAAAACCCGCGCTTGCTCGCTTTGCTCATCAAGCACCGAAAACCCAAAGCGATTCACCGATATTGCATGCTGCGCACGAGGTGCCTCACCCTCATAGACATACCACTCATCAAAACCCGGCGTCGGCAAATCGGTTATGTCTTGCACGCGCGGGCTGACAGCCAGCTTATTGTTCAGCGTCCAGCCTCTTGCCATTTCTACCTGATCAGGCAGGTAAGGGCCGCCATCACAAGCAGCAATCGCCACATGCTGCCCCATAACCAGTTCAGGGCAACTCTGGATCAGTGGTGCCAGCGAAAGATCGAGGTTATCTGTCCATACGATGATGTGATAACCGTGAAGGTAATGTGTTTTTGTCTGCATCTGGGTATTCGGGTTATTGCATGGTGTAGGCCGGGGTCATTTTTCATCTTCATCAGCGCGATGGATGGGTTTTGCAAATATACCGAAGCCGTCAGGAAACGCCAGGGGAGCGCTATAACGGATGATGCCGCAAGCACCAATCATCAACGCAAAATCTATACCGATAGAAACAGCAAAGGAAACAAATGCACCGTAGATACAGGCGCAGAGCGCAATACCGTACATGAGTTTGTATGTTTTTTCATTCTTGAGCCAGAATAGAAATAACAGGCTGGAAGAAAAAAGCAGATGTATCGCCACCAGCCCCGGGTGTGTCAGCATACGCCCAAAAGCATTATCCTTGCCATAAGGCCAATCTACGCCCAGGAGTTGCCCGCCCTCCAGAACGAGAATGGTCGCAATATGGAGTATCAAGAAAAACACGGCATCGTTGTAATTTTTTTTCATGAAGGGAATTCATCCTGTTTTTTATTGGTCTGCGGCATCTGGCACTTTGTCTTCATTGAGCGACCATTGTCATATTCGCTTGCCATGCAAGACATCATTGTTCTTGATGAGAAATTCATGCGCCACTATTGAAATATGGTTCCAGGCGCACAAAAGGCTCCAGGTAAAGCCTGAACCCTGCTTCTTTCCTTGAGCTTCCTCTTGAGTATTCACCGATCTTCAGTTGCCCCAAAAATTCCAGATACTTGCCGCGCTTGTCATCGACCGTGCTGATGTTCTTGCAGTCTATGAGTTCAAGATGCAATATGGGGGTATCCTGACCTGTGACAAAAACGCTGACAGCCACGTCACCATCCAGTGTTGAATCAATGAGCTGTATCGTCGCCACCGGTGTCGTGAAGGTGTAAGTGATGGTACGAAATTCATCTTCTTCAACCGCTGAAGCGAGGTCGAGAATATCAAGATAAGCCAGGCGCTGTTTGCCTGCGGCGATGATGTCGGCGTTGTTTGTCATGGCTGTCAAGGGCTGTCGCAATGGAAGATTTTCGTAGTTGGCATTAGTGTAGCGCCAAAATTTCTTTTTTTAGTTGCATTCACGCAAGGCTGCTTCTACACATTTCAAGCGATGAATATCAAGTTCATAGATGTGCAGGGCTTCTTTGCCGGGTTTTCTCTTTTTAAAGCTAGCTTCATGTTCAACGACGGTTAATTGCATTTTTCTTTTTGCATACTCCAGCTTGATCTTTGCTTTTTCTGGTTCGCCTGCCAGTAACAAGAGATAGGCATGGTTGGCTGCAGAGAGTTCGTTATTGTTGCCTTTGCCGTAGAATTTCGCGACATCTTTGAGCGTCTTGAAGTTTGAGAACCAGCTTTCTGCGGTTTGCAGGTGTTGTGCTACAAGCTGCAGACTTGCCTTCAGCTCATCCGCATTTTCTGCCGGATATACCTCTGAATGGTAGCTTGCCAGATTGATCCCCAATCTTCTCCCTACGATGAAACCAAAACTCTTTTCAGTCGGGTCTGTTTGCCAATAGGTATCCATGCCGGGGACACTCAGGCCAATTTCGACCCAGAAATTGCCACTTCCGTATCCAGATTGTTGCAAGTAAAAACCTTCTTCCCAAGACTCACGCTTACGCAAGAAGTATGCACCTGTCGTTTGCTGAAAATCCAGATTGGTGATCAAGGGTTTTAAATGTTTGGGTGCAGCTTTTGAAAATGCACCGTAGTCTCGCTTAACTGCCATGTATTATGCTTTCAAAATGGAGATGTCTTGATTAATCGTGGTGGAGTGGTTTTTTTCATGATACGCAATTTGAACAGGTTTGAACATTCAATGAACTGCCTTGTAACCCGGCCTACAAGTTATTTGCAGGCCGTAACCACAACTTGCGAAAATCCATCCAGCCGCAGCGTGCCAGGGTCACGCCGCCGAGTTGCGGGCCATAGTCTATGCCGTGGCGGGTGTGGCGCATGGGTAGTATCCAGGCTTGTTCTACCATGCGGGCGAAGCAGGTTTCGATGAGGCTGGCGCGTTGTGTTGCATCGGCTTCTGCGGCGATTTCTGCACTGGCCTGCGCCAGCCAGGTGCGGGCTGCTTTATCCATCATCTGCTTGACCAGTGACTCTCCGGCCAGCCAGCTATACAGGCCAAATTCCATGTCATTGTCGAGCACGTCGCCGGCAATCACCACGTCCGCCCAATCCCGCCAGCCGTAGGGGCCAAATTCTGGGAAGGGCAGGATGTGGATGCTGACATCGGCGCCTGCCTCGCGCAATCTGTCTGCTACGCAATGGGTGAGGGCGATATGGCTGTCGAGTTCATAAGTCACGACGTCGAGGTGGGCAGGCAGGGTGGGTGCTGTGGTTGTAGTTTGCTCAGGTAAATGTCGCCATTGCGGCAGCATGCCAAAGGCCATGGGGCGGGTTTCTTTGGCGGCCAGTTCCGCCGCTGCGGGGCGCAGCCAGGTGCCGACTGCAAGACGGGCAGCAGGCGTGGAGAATTCTGCGCGGGCCGGGTTCAGCATGACCAGGTCACAGCCTTGTTCGAGCGCACGTATCTGCGACCAGCTATCTGCAGGTGCGGGCACTTTTTCAGGCGAGGCATGGGCCAGATGCAGATCGACTTCAGGCAGCGGGCTGCCATGCGGCACTACCCATAAATCAATTTCATCGAGCAGGGCGCGCTCGCGGAAATAGCCATCAAACGCTGCCAGCGTCGCCCGGTGTTCATTATTGCGTATCAGCCGGAAAGGCCCGGCACCGATGGGCAGCGCGGCAAAATCTGCACGCTGGGCATCATCTATTGGCACGATCACGGCGGCATGGTGCGCCAGCAGGTGCAGCAGCAGATGATCGGGCTTGTTGAGTCGCAGCTTCACACTGCGCTCAGTGCCGCTGATGCTGGCGAGGTGGGCAAACATGGCGCGAAAAGGGCCATCTGTATCACGGGCGCGTTGCAGGGTATAGACCACGTCCTCTGCGCGCACCGGGCGGCCATCATGGAATTGCAGGCCGGGCCGCAGGATGAATTCCCAGCTACAGCCATCGGCACTGGCATCCCATCTGTGCGCCAGTGCCGGGATGATTTGTTCGCTGGCGCGCTCATATTCCGTCAGGCCAGCGCAAATCTGCATGATGATGTGCTGCTCGGTGCGGCGGTTGATGTGGATGGCATCCAGTGCATGCAGGGGGCGGTAAAAGGGCATGCGCAAAGTGCCCGCACGGCCACTGCCAAGGTAACCGGGCAGCGATTGCTTCAGGCGTTCACGTCCGGCATTTGGCAAGCCATCAAAGGCGGCTTCGAGTTTGCCGTCAGCCAGCAGGTGATGCAGCCTTTGCAGGCGCAGGCTTTCATGGTCTTGCAGCAGGCTAAGTTGCGAGCGGTGACCACGCCCATTGCCTGGTTGCCAGTCTATCCAGCCTTGCTCTTGCATGCGCTTGAGCAGCAGGCGGGCATTGCGCTCGCTACAGCACAGGGCGGCAGCGATCTGGGCCAGGTCGGGCGCTTGGGCGCTGGGATACCAGTCGGCCAGACGCTGGAAGTGATCGAGCAGACGCATCTTTGTCCGGTAATAAAGGGGGAAAGAAATATCAGATTCTATCCGTTTTTGTGTTTCCGCCTTTGATATACGCTAGTGGGCATTGTTCAACCTTGCTTGATATCCTCCATGTCCACTCCCTCGCTTTGGCAACATCCCAACTTTCGCCGCCTGTATGCATCGACCATCAGCTTTTCATTGGGTACGCAAATCTACCAGCTCGCCATGCCGCTGATACTCTACCAGTTGACGCAATCCGCCGGGGTCATTACGGGCATGCGTGCGGTTGAATTACTGCCCAACCTGTTGCTGGCGATGTTCATTGGCGTCTGGGTAGACCGCATAGACCGTGGCCGCTGGGCGCGCTTTGCTATCGTCGGCATCGTCTTGCTGACTGGCATGCAGGCCGTGCTGCTGGATCATGGTGCGCGGGCCTTGTCTTTTTTCTTTATCACTGCTTTCCTGCTGATGACCCTGCATTATCTGTATGCGATCTGCCGCATGGGTATGTTGAAGGAAATGCTGCCAGAACAATTGCTCTTGCCTGCCACTGGCCATTTGACGGTGTTAAGCCAGGTCTTCAGCATTCTTGGTCCGGCGCTGGCTGGTGCCGTGATTTCCATGCGCATGGACCTGGGCCTGTGGCTGCCGATGCTGGCGATGTTGCTGGCCGCCTGGCTGCTCAGGGATTTGCAACTGCCAGTGCGCAAGCCGGATGCAGATGGCTTCTGGAATGAATGGCGCGACGGCTGGCGCGTGCTGGTCGCCAATAAACCGCTGTGGCACCTGGCCTGGCTGGTCGTCGTCATCAATGGCAGCGCAGGTGTGGTGGATGTACTCTTCTTGTTCCGCGCCCGTGACCAGTTGCAACTGGGCGCAGCCGAGGTCGGCCTCATGTATGGCGTGGCAGGCACAGGCGGCGTCATCGGCGGCCTGGTCGCCAGCCGCCTGCGCCAGCACTTTGGCCTGGGCCGCCTGCTGGCGCTGGAACTGAGTGTCGAGGCCTGTTCCATGCTCTTGCTGGCCTGGGGCAATAGCATCCCCCTGTTGCTGCTGGCGCTAGGCACCAACAGCTTCTGCACCGTCATCGGCAACGTCTGCATCTGGGGCTACCGCCAGGAAAGCACAGACAGCCGCTACATAGGCCGCATCTCCGGCCTCACCGGTTCGCTATTCAAGCTGCTGATGCCGGTGAGTCTAGTATTGTCCGGCGCATTGGTGGGTGACTTGCCGCTGGCGTGGATATTGAGTGCCTGTGCGGGCACGCATTTTTTACTGGTGGTGGGGACGCGGGTGTCGGCGGTTTATGGGGTGAGGTAGGGTGTTTTTTTCTGAAGGAACGGCTTCAGCCGCGAATGGGTGATACTGCCAGTATGATAGATACGGCGAAAATCTTGGCGACTGAAGCCACTCCTACACAGACACGTCGCTTTGTCGCACAGTCAGGGGCATTACAGTGCATAGGCCCTAGCTACGCTGGCTTGCATCTCATGCAAAACCACTCATCTTCTGCACATGCGCCCGGTTATAATTCTGAAACAACCACTCTAGTACTTATTATGCGCGCAATCAACCTCATCTGCTCATTTATCATCTTCGCCAGCGGAATAGTTTTTTCAGCAGAAAAAAAAGATGAATTGCTTGTCATGCGCCAGCAATTCATTGCTGAATGCCAAAGTGAAATGGAAGATGGTTTTAAAAACTCTCCTCCAGAGCGATATGCACCAGGAACTAATCATGTTTATAAATGGATGCTCGGCATTGATAGAGTTCCAGAATATTGCACATGCATTGTTGATAAAATCAATATTTTAGAAGTCCCTGAAATGATGACCAAGGATGAGGCAGCATTTAGATTTGGTCCAGCGTCTCAAAAATGTACCATAGAGAAATTAATATCACCGAACGGGGGATTTTGTAATGCTTTTCGGGAAGACATGAAGACGGCTTTACTGCCGCATAAGTTAGATGAGTCAAAATTCAATGCATTTTGCGCTTGTGTACAAAACAGCTTTTCGAATATAAAGTCTTCCATTTATGACCCTACCGCCCGATACCTGATCAATCAGAATCTGCAGAGTAGTGTTAAGCAATGTGGAATTCTTGACTTGAAAGAGTGAGTCTGTTTCAGATGTCAGAATTAACAAGGCGAATAAAGGTGTAGCGGGAGTCGATCGCAAAACGGTGGCAAATGCAGGGTGGGTTATAGCGTACCGTTTTGTGAGCGCTTCATGTGGGGTAGGAATATTGGGTGTTGGAGTGGTGCGTTGCAACGCACCCTACTTGCTGTGCCAGCGATGATGGTGGTGAAAACAGTACAGACCCATTTGACAAGCCACGAAAACAGGATTATTCTATAAAAATGAAAACACTGAGCATACTCTTTTTTACCTCCGCCCTCCCGGCATGTCAGACGACATCCCGGGGCCGCTGATGTGTGCCCGTTGAAAGCTCTGTAAAGAGTAAAAAAACAAAGGCCCACGAGGGCCTTTTTTGTTTTCCATGTTGGAACAATTGTATAAGCTACTGCGCGGCGCGATTTTGAGTCTGCGATGCTCACCGTACTTTAGTACGGTTGCGCTTCTTAACTCAAACTAGCACCGCTCGCTACACTTATCCAAATGTTCCAAAAGTATTGGACTTGATATCCAAAAACTCAGCACCACTTTAGTAAGCACTTTTAACGGTACCTGGTACCAAACACTCTCTCATTGAGGAGCCATATAACATGAAGTCAGCAGATGTAGAACGCGCGCGGGTCCACTGAAATAAGGGTGGTCGCATGGCCCCGCGGCGCTGTCACCAAGACAACCCCACGACCGCTCGCTATGTAGAAAGACCCATCATGACGAACACTGTCCCCCGTGCCGCTTCCAACAAGGCATCTGCTCACTCTGCGCGTAACCATTGGCGCAACTTTGGCATCATCGCGCACATAGACGCTGGCAAGACCACGCTGTCTGAACGCATCCTGTTTAAAACCGGCGAAATCCACCGCACTGGCGAAGTCCATGAAGGCAATGCCACCATGGACACCATGGCGCTGGAAAAAGAACGCGGCATCACCATTGGTGCAGCGGCGACCCGCTGCGTCTGGAACGGCCATGAATTCACGCTGATTGATACACCAGGCCATATCGACTTTGCGATAGAAGTTGAGCGTTCGCTGCGCGTGCTTGACGGTGCCATCACTGTCTTGTCCGGCGTGGCTGGCGTGCAGCCGCAGACTGAGACTGTCTGGCATCAGGCTGAGAAACATGGCGTGCCCATGATCATCTTCGTCAACAAGATGGACCAGACCGGTGCTGACTTTGCCCGCGTGACAGAACAGGTGCGCAAGCAACTCGGTGCGCGCCCTGTGCCGCTGGCGATACCTGTTGGTGCGGCGGACGAGTTTGGTGGCGTCATTGATGTCTTGCAACAGCGTCTGCTGCAATGGGATGCCAAGGGCAATATGGCGGTGCTGGCTCTGCCCGCAGAACTGCAGGCGCAAGCCCAGGCGGCGTATGCCTATGCAGCCTCGGTTGCGGCAGAAGCGAGTGATGCATTGACGGATGCCTATCTGGCGAAGGATACGCTGACTCATGCGGAAATCCTGCAAGGTTTGCGTAGCCTGACGCTGGCCAGAAAAGCCACGCCCATGCTGGCCGGTTCTGCATATAAAAACGCAGGCATAGAACCGCTGCTCGATGCCGTGATTGATTGGCTGCCAGCGCCTGACGACCGCGCTGCTCCCGTTGCGACATTGAACGGTGAAAGCGTGACCGTGGCAACTGGCGATGCTGATCCTCTGGCCGCGCTGGTGTTCAAGGTCACGCATGATGAACATGGCTCGCTGGCGTTTGTGCGTATTTATGGTGGCAGCCTGCATGAAGGTGAAACCATCTGGAATGCCAGTCTGGATTCGTCTGTGCGCATAGGCCGTCTGTATGTCGTGCATGCGGATGAACGTACCAGTACCACGCAGTCTGGCGCGGGCAGTATCATCGCCATCGCCAACCTGAAAGATGCGCTGACAGGGCAAACTTTGTCCAGCAAGGCGCAACCGTGGACGCTGGAAACCATCCATGCAGGTGAGCCCGTGGTGGCACTGGCGGTTGAACCAGGCAGTGGTACTGACCGTGCAAAGATGTTGGCAGCGCTGGACAAGTTCCGTCGTGAAGATCCGTCTTTGCGTCTGGAAAACAATGTCGAGACTGGCGAGACCATTTTGTGGGGCATGGGTGAATTGCATCTGGATGTGGTGCTCGAACGTGCCCGCCGTGAAGCGGCGGTAGATATACGTGTTGGTGCGCCGCATGTGGCTTACAAGGAAACCATGGGCCTGCCTATGGTCGAAGCAGAAGGCAAGCTGGACAAGCAAAACGGCGGCAAAGGCATGTATGCCCGCGTTGTCGTGCGGCTTGAGCTGCTGGATGAAGGCGATTTTGCCTTTGCCAATGTCGTCAAAGGCGGCGTGATACCAACGGCGTTTTTCCCGGCGGTTGAAAAAGGCGTACAGCAGGCCATGCAACAAGGCCCGCTGGGGCAAAAAGTGACAGGCGTCAAAGTTACTTTGCTCGATGGTGATTTCCATGCAGTTGACAGTAATGAAATGGCCTTCATCATCGCCGCCAAGGAAGCTGTGCTGGCAGGCTTGCGCAAGGCTAAACCAGTCTTGCTCGAACCCGTCATGAAAGTGACCGTCGATGCCCCCGCCATCAACACTGGCGATGTCATTGGTGACTTGCAAAGGCGCAGTGGCCGCGTGTTGGGCATCACAGAAAACACAGGCCGTGTTGAAGTGGTGGCCGATGTGCCCCTGACGAGGCTGTTCGGCCACACGAACGACTTGCGTTCCCTGTCACAGGGCAGGGCGTTTGCCAGTTCGGTCTATGCGCGTCATGCGGCTTGTGATGTGGAAGAGGCTTCTTTTGTGTGAGGCCTTGTAGTTTGTAGTAGTTGCAGATGATGGACGGGCTGTAATCCGGTTTGCCTGTTGTCTGCAAGTTAGTATGAAAAAACCAGGGCAGATGCTCTGGTTTTTTTACAACTCGCATCTGAATATTTTGCAAGTTAATGTTAAATTATCTTTTTAATATAATAATTATGATTATTATATTTGAATTGATATTTTCATAAAATTAAAAGAATATCCATGGAGTTAATGCTTTTTTGTAGCGAAAATATTGCCGTACATCAATATGCCCGTTTTGTAATCTGCCATGATAGTGATAAGAAATATTGATTGATGTTTGTTTGCTGATATTCATGCGTGCTGCATGTCGCCGTCTCTTATTGTCACTTTTAGCATCACCAAACTGGCCTTGTGAGGACAGCTTGTGGGCTTTCTTGATTTCTGGTTACCTGCATCAAGGGTGCAAAAATCTAGCTGGATGATCTCAAGGCGCGTGGCAATTGATGTTCCTCAAGCTGGCTTTGTTCCTGGCTGGAAAAACAGCGGGCCAGGATATAAACAGTTACTTAGCCGAATACAGAGTTGAGAGTTGCGATTTTTGATTTGACTTAAATTTCTGGAGGATTTTTTTCCTCTGCATATCCCTAGCTTGAAATTTTTTGAAAAGGACCAGCCATGCGTCTCAATCAGCCAGTCAGCGGGAAAGAAGTTGAAGTCAAGGACGGACACTCCATCGTTTCCAAAACTGATCTCCACGGCAATATCCTGTATTGCAATCCCACCTTCATAGAAATCAGCGGTTTTGAAGAACATGAGCTTCTGGGCTCGCCGCACAACCTGGTGCGCCATCCTGATATGCCGGTGCAGGCCTTTGCAGATTTGTGGGGTACCATCAAAGAGGGGCGCCAATGGGATGGCATGGTCAAGAATCGTTGCAAGAATGGTGACCATTACTGGGTGAGGGCGAATGTCACTCCTGTCATGGAGAAAGGCCAGGTGGTAGGGTATATGTCCGTGCGCACCAAGCCCAGCCGTGCCGAGATTGCCGATGCGGAAAAACTCTACCAGCGCATGCGTGAAGACCAGAGCGGCAGCATGAAGCTGCATCATGGTCAATTGGTAAAAACAGGGCTGTCCGCGCGCCTGCAGCGGGCACTGGACATGTCAGGCACGAGCAGGCTGGTGCTGGGCATGCTGGCTATTTTCGCCGCCGTTGCTGCTCTGGGTGTGGCGCAATTCATGCGTTCTGATGTGCGCACTGCTGATCTCGCATTCTTGCTTCTCGCCAGCATATTGATTGCCTGGAATACTTATGCCATACACCGCGCGTATCTCCGGCCTTTGCAGCAGGCCATCATGGCTGCCCGCGCCATGGCCGGTGGTGATTTGACGACTGAAGTCCCCAAGGGGGATGGCAGTGAGATGGGGCAATTAATGCAGGCCATGCGGCAGATGAATATCAACCTGGTTGCCATCATCAGCGATGTGCGCAGCAACGTCAATTCCATCACGCGAGGCAGCCGTGAGATCGCCGATGGCAATCTTGACCTGTCAAACCGCACAGAAGCCCAGGCTTCGAATCTCGAAGAAACCGCCGCCAGCATGGAAGAATTTGCTTCCACCATCAAGCAAAATTCCGATAGTGCCGCCCAGGCCAGCCAGCAGGCAGAAGCTGCGTCGGGCATCGCCAGGCAGAGCGGCGACATGGTCAACAAGGTGGGCAATACCATGCAAGACATCAGCGAGTCGGCAAGGAGTATAGAAAACATCATCAGTCTCATTGATGGCATTGCCTTTCAGACCAATATACTCGCCCTGAATGCGGCAGTCGAAGCGGCGCGTGCAGGCGAGCAGGGACGTGGGTTTGCCGTAGTGGCCACTGAAGTACGCAACCTGGCCCAGCGTTCTGCCAGTGCTGCCAAAGAGATCAAGCAACTCATCACAGCTTCGATGAGCAAGGTTGATACAGGCAACAAACTCGTGGCCGACACCACCAGGACGATGTCACAACTGGTCAGCGCTGTGCAAAACGTGGCCAGTATCATTCATGAAATCAGCAATGCCAGCCACGAGCAAAGCGATGGTGTTGAACAGATGAACCAGGCCATTACCCAGATGGATGAGCTGACCCAGCAAAATGCCGCCATGGTAGAAGAAGCCGCCGCTTCTTCTGGCAGCCTGGCAGAAGAGAGCAAACATCTGCAACATGCGATCAGCGTATTCAAGCTCCGTGATGCAGGCCAGGCTACTGCCAGGCCCAGGCCCGCCCCTGTGTTGCGTCAGTACGAAACCAAGGCTGCTCAAAAAGCCGGTGTCAGGCACTTGCGGATCGGTGCTGCGTGAGAGCCAGTTTCAAACACCATATCTGGTAAACAGCGCCTTCGCTTGCGCAATCTTGCCCCTTCCCTCGCTCATGACGTACAGGGTGAATTTAGATGTGAATTGACGCACGGCACGTTTGCACACGCATGCAGGATTAAACGCATTGGGTTTGAGGCAAGGTCTATGCTCGCCTATGCGCGGTCTGGCGCGCCAACAGAAAAATTATCAGGCACATCTGATCCGCGCTGATCAGGCACGCCAGGGTGACCTGGATGGCTGAGGAAACTTGACAGAAAAAGAGCTGGTCGCATTTATTGAGTTTCTCTTCAAGGCCTGTCTGGATCAGATTTCCTTCATGAATAACTTGCTTGATTGACTGGCTGCATCTTTGTATTTGTTCCGCTATCTTTCTCCACGACTTTGGCCCGAGGCGGAAGCAAATACACAGGCGTAAATATGCAGCTGCAAGTTTAATGCGGACGCTCATTGAGAATCCATATACCGAAAATACTCAATCCAGTTTTTGTTTAACTTGATCTTTACGATTCTCTTGGATGGATAATAATGCCGCCTGCAAAACAGGATCGTTCATTGAATTACCATAATCAGCTTTTGAAAGGCTGGGAGAAGCTACCATCCTATCAGGAACAATTCCATCTTCTGGCAGGCTTACTTCGTTCGGTGCATACAGCGTCGCTGTTGCCATCTTGATGGCGCTGCCATTACCGATCTCGACAATTTCTGTAACTTTGTTTGATCCAGACGTTTTTTCACCCATGAGTGTCACTGGTCTGTATTCGCGCAGGGCAGCTATCAAGGACTCGCTGCCGCCACCTGAGAGCTTGTCTGTCAAGATGATCAAGTGAATTTGCTTGAGCTCACTTTTTATTTCAGGAGCAAGCCTGGACACGGATTCTGTGCTCGATTCTTCGGCAGTTGTGCGATATTCGTGCTTTTCACCGTGCTTGTCTTTGGTGATCAACACTAATTTACTCGCTGGAATAAAAGGCTCAGCCATGCCGACGATAGCAGGAAGTGCGCCGCCGGGATTACCACGCAAGTCCAGGATCAGATTGCGCAATGGACCTTGATTTTCTTTCTCCATTCTTCTGATCACCATCAATGCCTGGGAACGCGTTTCATCAATGAACTGACTTGCTCTAAGGTAGCCAGTGTCTGCAGCTAACAAGCGCCCCCGACAACTTGTGATTTTAACTTCTTCGCGAGGAATATCAAAGTTGAGTGCTTGATCTACACCTCGTCGGGCAATCTTTAAATTGGTGTATGAAGCCGATGTGTTTCGCATGCGACTGACCAGGCTGTCCAGAGATTGTGACTTTGTCGATACTCCATCAAGAGTTAGTATCACATCTCCTGCCATGACACCTCCACGGTGTGCAGCACCAGATTCAATCGTGGAGACGACTTTTAAATACTCATCTTGAATTCCCAGTTCCAGCCCTATACCAAAAAAAACGGGCTTTTTCTTGAGGGTGGCAAGTTTTTCCGACGGGATAAATTCTGCTAATGGCAGTAGATAGCTGATTGCTGTCTTGTAGCATGAATCGCTTGCTTCTTTATCCGTGCGGGGGCAGCAGATTCTAGTGCCAGTCTGCAAAATGTTGAAAGTGCTGTTTCGTCTACTGCCCCAAGATATTTCTTGTCGAGGACTTCAAGTAATTTGAGCCAAGCTGTTGATTTTATAATGCGCTCATGAAGCTCCTGATTTGAATCTGAAGGGCGTTTCGTCGTTGCAGTTTCAATCTGCGTCAGTTGTGTCTGACTTTGTGCCTGAACATTGCCGGAGAAGGAGAGCAACAGGGAAAGAAATAGACTGAATGGCAGGGTTTTGGTCATAAAATTGATTCGCGAAAACGGCACTGCCAAAATGCAGACATGGTGCCTGTATCGGCATACTGGCATATGAGATTTTAAAATGATAACAGATAGGTAGCACGCATTTCAGGATTCCTTTGATACTGTTATGTTTTTACTATATCTGCCAGTTGGCACATCATGGTGCATATTCTCCTGCATGCACTTTATTAAGCGTGATCTCACCATAGTCTTACTTTTCATCGTCAATTGATCAAACTTGCCTGCACCAAAAACCCGCATTCTTGCTGAATCTACTGGTATAAAAATTGCTGGTTATAAATAATCACTTTGCATATCCGGAAGTATTTCACGCCATGCATGAATCCATTTCCCTGACCCATACTTCATTCTTGCCAGAATATGTGGAACACTGCACCACGCCGGGACTGCGGGCCCTGCTTGCACAAACAGCAAGCATAGATCCGGTTGAGCAGACGGCAGCTTTTGGACGCTGGTGGTATCAGGCTGACAGTGATGGGATAGTGTTTTCCGTCGTTGCGGCGAACATGCTGGGTGTGGCCTCAGGCTGGCATGCCTCGCTGGGTGGCGGCTTTACAAAAGTGCTGATGGATGACTTGTTACAACTGCACGCCGTATTGCACAATGCGGCCGCCGGACGGGTGCAGGCGGAGTATGAATTCCGTATTTTCAATGAAGGCAGCGGACTGCGATGGTTACGTTTGCAATCCCTGCCGCAAGCAACTGCATCTGGCATTTGCGAAGGTATCCTGACTGATATCACGACGGCCAAACATGCAGCCATGCGTGAACGTCTGAGTTTTGAAACGACCAGGTTGTTTGTGGGGGCGGATTCTATAGGTGCTGCCGTCACCAAGGTTATACAACTGGTGTGTGAAAACCTGGGCTGGGATTGGGGCGCCTATTGGACAGTTGAAACAGATACGCTGGGCGAGCGCCAGTTGAAGCTACAAAATTATTGGCACGGTCAGCAAGAGACGCTAAGTTTGTTCACACAAGAAAGCCTGGCCATGCAAGTGCGCCCCGGCACTGGCCTGGTAGGCCAGGTGTGGCAACAGGGCGAGCCGCGCTGGGTAGAGAACATGAACAGCGACGAAGCTTTCTTGCGCAATAAAAGCGCGGCGCAATGCCAGCTACGCTCTGGCTATATCTTCCCGGTGGCGTACATCACCGATGAAGGCGAGCGCCACTGCCCCGGCGTGCTGGAATTCTATAGCCGCCTGACACGCCAGAGTGAAGCGCAACTGCCGAGCTTGTCCGCCACCATAGGCGCACTAATTGCGCAAACCGCCCAAAGGCTGGAACAGCAAGAAACCATACGCCTGCTGGCGCAAATCGATGGCCTGACCGAGCTCGCCAACCGCAGCCATTTTTACCAGATACTCGACAGCGCCTGCAAAAAAAGCGCCGCCAGTGGCACTGAGTTTGGCCTGATCTTTATCGACCTTGACCGCTTCAAACCTGTCAATGATGCCTTTGGCCACGAGGCTGGCAATGTCGTCCTGCGTGGTTTTTCGCAACGAGTGCAGGCCCTGCCCATACCCGGCAAGCTGGTGGGGCGGCTAGGCGGTGATGAATTTGCCATACTCTATCAGCCTGATGGCTCTGCCACGCCTTTCAATGAACAGCTTGATAGTCTGGTCAGGCAGGTGCTGCACGCAGCGCAATTACCCTTCATCTTCAATGGTCATGAGATGACGGTGTCGGCCAGCATAGGCATCAGCATCTACCCTGACAATGGCTTGAATGGCCCCGAGCTCTTGCGTGCGGCTGACACTGCCATGTACCGTATCAAGAAAAATGGCCGCAATGACGTGAGCTATTTTTCCAGCAGCACCTCCTACAGCCTGGCAGTGCAACAGTCAGACCTGGCGCAGCGCCTGACCATGCAAACCGAGTTGCACCAGGCCATTGCCGAGCAGGCCCTGTTCCTTGAATACCAGCCCATCTTTGCTGCTAACGGCCAGATCCATGCCCTGGAAGCCCTGATACGCTGGCGCCGTGCCAATGGCGACATCGTGCGGCCCGACATCTTCATCCCCATTGCAGAAGAAAGCCGCCTCATCATCCAGCTAGGCAACTGGGTCGTGCACCGCGCCTGCCACGACCTGGCGCGCCTGCATCGCTGCGGTTTTGAGAATGTGAAGGTGCATGTCAACATGGCCGCCTCAGAATTCACCTCCAGCACGCTGCCAGACGAATTGCGCGCCGTCGTCGAGAGATCAGGCATCAAACCACACCACCTCTGCCTGGAGCTGACCGAGAGCATGCTCATGCATCAGCCCGAACATGTCATCCCCATCATGAGCACGCTGCGGCGGCTGGGCTTTGGCATCAGCCTCGACGATTTTGGCATGGGTTATTCCTCACTCGCCCATCTGAAGAACCTGCCCATTTCTTCGATGAAGATAGACCGCTCCTTCATCAAAGGCCTGCCCCAACAAAGCGAAGACCGCGCCATCGTCCGCACCATCATAGAACTGGGGCGCAACCTGCGTTTGAATGTGATTGCAGAAGGCGTAGAAACCGACACCCAGCTCGCCTTCTTGCGGCAGTTTGGCGATACGCTGATACAGGGTTTTGTGCTGTCCAGACCGCAGCCTGTCGAGGAGTTGATACGGGTGTATGGGAAGGGGCTGGAATTGCCGTTGGTGGGTGATGTTTAGCGGGGGTTGTTAAGTCACTGCTGACAGACAGCCATATGGTCTTGCTTGGCCTTGTGCGTGGGCCTCGGCAAACCGTGTCATCCATTTGTTTGAATACCCTCTTTCTTGTCATTCCTGCGCAGGCACACTGCTGTCCGGAATAATTATCTTGACTCATTTGGAGAGTCAAGTACGAACAGCGTCGCGGCGATTCTTCTACGTCGAAGACTTAATTCTGCAATTGAATAATTTTTGCCAGCGATCATGCTTGAAGCTCCTTCCCTTTCAAGGGGAGATTTGTGGGAATTCGCAAAGCGCAGCTTTGTGCCACAAATATCTAAGCCGCTTGCAAGCGGCGCGGTGGAATGGTTGGGATGGGGATGGGTTTCTGTAGCAAAATCATGTACAGCCAATCGACCGAAACCCATCCCCACCCTAAGCCGTCCACTGCGCCGCTTGCAAGCGGCTTAGATTCTGTCGGCACAAAGCATGCTTTGTGAAATCCCGACGACATCCCCTTGAAAGGGAGGGAATTTACTCGTTATTGTTTGTCAAGGACATTATTCCAGACAGCAGCGTGCGCAGGCAGGAATCCATCGTATTCAAAACCATGCGTTTGAACCTTGTGAGCATGGCGTAAACAGAATTTGCACCAGATAAAACTCACAGGTCGTGATTATCTTCCGTGCGGTCACAATGGCGCTAACCGCATTACGCGAGCCGCCTGTATTCATAATTGCCTGAATGCTTTACTATCCTGATTTCTTCCCACCTGTGCTGGTATAAAATGAAAATCAAGACACTAGGTTTGTTTAAACCCCTGTTGTTATTATCCCTGACTGCTGGTTACTTTAGCGTGCACGCGCAAGACTTGCAGACAGCAAGAGCTGCCTATGCCAGTCAAATCACAAAGAAAGTCAAGTCGCCACAAGATTTTGTGCCAGAAAAATTGCCGGCTGGTGTCAAAGAAATTGACTACGTCTCTGGAAAATTGCATTTGAAAGCCTGGATTTCGGCCACGACTGACAACTCGAAGAAAATGCCTGCGGTCGTGTTTTTGCATGGCGGTTTTTCATTTTCAGCCGACGACTGGGTCTCAGCCCAGGGTTTTGTCAACGCGGGTTACCTACTTTTGATGCCACGCCTGCGTGGTGAGAATGGTGGCGAAGGTTATTTTGAAATGTTTGGCGGCGAAGTCGATGATGCCATCGCTGCGGGCAAATATCTGGCGACTTTGCAGCAAGTTGATGCGCAAAGAATTTATCTGGCAGGCCACAGTGTAGGTGGTAGCCTGGCCATGCTGACTGCACAAATGCCATCGCCGTACAAGGCGGTTGCTGCTTATAGTGGTTTTGCCCGTTTGCCTTTGTGGCTGGCGCATTACAAGAATATTGCGCCCTTCAATGTCGATCTGCCCGATGAACAAAAAATTCGTGACCCTCTTCGTTATGTGACATCGGTCAAAGTACCCTTGTTTGTGTTTACCGAATCTGCAGCCTCACCATCAATTCCAGTGAATACAGAATTTTGTAATATGGTCGCCAAATATTCAGTCTGCAAACATGAAGTAATCACAGGCAGCCATGAATCCATGATTGCACCATCGGTTGCGCGGACTATCGCTTTGTTCAATAAATCCTGATGATCAAGTTGCTGCTATTTGGCTTAGTCGGTGGAATTAAACGATGAGTCAATCAAAAATATAGACCGGTTTGAAAAATGAAGCAAATCCTGCAAATCCCGACTGAAGAAGACTGGGATGATTACAAGAGTGATCTTGACCAAAAATATGCGTATAAAATGTTTTTTGGGAAAAACTTGACAGAGGCAAGACTTCTTTTTGAAGGGGCGGTCATAGAACGAACAGAAGAACTCAGGTTCATGCCGGTAATTCCGTTTCGCTATTATATTTTCGCTTACTGCCAGTATCTGACATCAACTGAAGTGTTGGGTAGATGGGATGCCTCAGATGCTGCCAGTTGTTTTTTGCGACTGGTCGAGAGCAAATTGAGTGATGAATCTGATGCGATTTCTCCAATAATGAATGAACTCATGCCTACAATCGAGTACGTCGCAAAAAATCAAGTATTGTTTGATGCTGATGTTGATATCTATGGCGACTTCAATGAGATTTTTTCAGAGATAAGGCGGCTGGTACAGATGTAGCCACCAGCTGGCAAGGCAGGGGGCATTGCAATTCCTTCTACGACCTGAATAAGTAGCATATGGCTAGTAAAGTAGGGCGCATTGCAATGCGCCGAATGAGCATGCTGCATGCCGTGGCAAGATATCTTTGCCGTGTGCGTCGCTCACATACGGTGCATTATAATGCGCCCTACGACCGGGGCTTTGCTAACATCAGGAGCGGCTTCAGTTGCACATCTTGCTATCATCATGCCTATGCACGACGGTTTTACTTTTTAGTTTCCCCGCTCAAATACTGATGCGCCACCTCAGCCACATCCGCATGCACAGACTTTGCCAAATGCCTGATGCAGTTGTTGACATCAACATTGTCCGCACCATTGATGGCGATGCAGGCATCGATGACGGCGCGGGCTTTTTCTCCATCGTCGACATGATAGTCTTCGCTGAAAATAAACGCCTTGATTGCATCCATGGCAGGTTGGGCTGCTTTGCCTAGTTTGCCCAGGGCGATGACGGCTGGCCCGGCGCTGATAAAACCTTGTCTGGCGACTGTCTTGCGCAGGGCCTCAATAACGGCGGCGGAGTCGTCACCTATGGCAGCAAAACAATCTGCCAGCAATTGATTGGGGCAAGGATAACCACTGAAATCTTCATCCTCTTCATCGTCACGTGCCAGTCTCAGCAATTTACTGATCTGACTGCTGGCCTTGTCACCAAGTTCTGTCAAAGCCCCCAGCGTGGCTGACTGCACGTTCCAGTCGTTGCCTTCGGTATCAAAGATCATGTCACCGAGGCGATTGATCAATGCCTGATCTTCTATGCCGAGCAAACCCAGTGACATGGCTGCATTACCACGGATGAACCAGGCTTCACTATCAAGACAGGGGGCCAGTATCGCTACTGCTTCTGCTGGCCGGTCTTTGCATAGTGCCAGTGCAATGATGGTAGTACTGTATGCCTCGTCATCTCGATTGTCACCATACGATAGTGCCCGGCGCACAATCATGTCTTGTGCTTGCAAAGGCAATGCCATCTCCAGGGATTCAAAACTTCTGAGTATGCCGGATTGCAGATTGTCGTTGCCATGCTCAAACCTGCTCATCACTGTGTCAAAACCTTTGGGGTTTTTTGTCAATGCGGCAGCCAGTGCAATGCCGGGCTGGTAGGGCCATTCATGTACGCCGTATTCTTCCATAGTATCGAGTAACTGTGCTATGTGCCGGTCGTCTAGCGTGGGGAACGCATCCATCATGGTTCCGGCAAAGGAGGTCAAAAAGCTGTCGCCAGTATCGAGCAGGGCCAGTACTTCTTCCTGCGCCAGATGGCCATAGCCTGGCAGGGCATACATGAGGCTGCCCAGGTCTGTAACCACCTGTGTGTATTCTTCTTGTGCTTTCTTTCTGGAAGCGCCCTTAAACAGGCCGAGGAAAGTTTCATCGCCCGACGCAGTTTTGAAAGCCGCCAGGCTGCGCGTGTAATTCAAGCGATAACCAGTCAGCATGCGGGCGACGCAATTTGCAGTGTCAAAGCCTGGCATATTCATGACGGTCTTGAATAGTGTGGCATCCATGCGCAGGACCAGGGGAGATGCATGCAGTGCGTGCAGGCCTTGCAAGGCTTGTTGATTGATCTGGTAATCGTCACCCTGGAAGAGATTAAGCAAGCAGGCACCAATTTCTGTGAGGCGCGGGGCCTGCCACCTGATCAGGTATTCGCCAGGGCTAGTGCGCAGAGTAGCATTGAATATGCTGGTGACCCTGAGTGTGCCTACCTGTTTTTTACCTTCAAGAATATTGAGTTCACGGCCATCCCAAAGACAGGCCGGGTACATGTCGGGCGTGGATAAACACACAGCCACCCGGCCACTTTCACCCGGCTGCACCTGGTCACTATCCAGATATTCATGGATGCCGGTGCTGCAGTGATTGTCATGCAACTGGTGGATAGCTTTGTACCCGGTTAGCACAGCAGACTGCCTGCCGTCGTTGTCGGTACGGGAGAGGCTGAGTATGCCTTCAAAATCGGCGGGGCGGGGTAGTGTCATGCTTCGTTTTTAATCTGGTTTTTGGTTGGCAGCTTGATGCAGGCGCACTGATTATCACTCTGAATAAGTAGCTTATGCGGGGTGCTACAAAGGCATAAGTACTGAAGAAAAATCCCTGCACGGGTGAAACATGGAAATGAAGTGGCGATGAAGTCACAATATCTCATCCCATATTCTGTCTATAGCCGCAGGTTTATTCGATCTGTCCCAACGCCGGAACTCCACCCCTGCTTTTTTCGCTTCTTCCAGCAGATACTGGATTTTTACATAGGAGTTAAAGCTAAATACGCTACCGTCAATCAAGTTAAATTCATATGCGTCGCCATTGGGTATATGGTTCGTCCATTTTATGGACACAATTTCTGACCAGGTAATTTCCCTCGATGCAAACCACTTGCGATAAGTAAATCCGTTTTCCCCGACCTGCGGGCGTTTGCGTATCAGGTGAAAAAGACTAGTGTTCCCCAAATATCCAATAACAAAAAATGGCCAGCCTATCAAGATCATCACATTCGAGAGTAAGAAAGCAATACTTACTGGCAAGTTTAATCCAATCAGATAAAAGGAAACGACGCTGAATACCCACACTATCAACATGCAACTGAGCCATATGGGGCAGGTCAGCAGCAAGACCACAAAAAGTATGACGTCCGAAAACCTGATGCGGTCATTCATGGCGATAGCTATTTTGCTGAATGCTGGTGGTGCCTGTCTCTGACGAATGGCAATGCTCAAGTGCTTTGATAATGAACTGATTGACCTCTTCGCTGTGCGTACGCGTCATCACATGTCCGGCACCGGCGATAATGCTGTTGGCCTTGCTGCGCCTGGCGGCAAAGACATTGTCTCTGCTGCCGTGCAGTTGCATGATAGTGCAGGCTGCGGGAGCAGGCTTCCAGTCCAGCAAGGCAGACAGGGCCCAGTCACGAAAATGCTGCTGCGCCAGTGACAGGCGTTGGCGTTTGTTTCTGGCCGATGGCAGGCTGGCAATGCTGGCATCTTGCCACCGCATTGTCCATTTCCAGATAGTGTCAGCGCTGATCAGTTTGCCCAACTGCCTCGCCATGCGCAAACTGGTCGGCAGGCCATGGGCATCGCGGCTGGACGCAAATAGCAGGCAGGCTTGCGCTTGCAGGTGATGCGCCGCTTCAAGTGCGATGATGCCGCCAAAAGAGGTACCACCGATCAGGCAGGGGCCACCTGGATCAGTTGCTCTTGCCATACGCTTTGCATACGCCGCCATGCTCTCTGAGCGTGTTGGCGGCAGCCACTGCGCGACCTTTAAGGTGGGGAAGGCGTTTAGCTGTTCTGCAAATATGCGTGCATCGCCGTTGATACCAGGGAAGAAGATAATCGGGAGTTGATCCATGCTATCGCGGTATTGGTTTTCGCAAAAAGATGAGTTTGTCACATTATGGCGGACGAGGCTTAGTCCACGTCTGCTTCGTCTGAGGCGTGTTTATCTGCCGTGCGCCTGTCATCACGGAAAGCTTGACAGAACTTGTCCAGTTCAAATGGTATACCCAGCTTATTCGTCTCTTCGATGACTGGCTGACTGTCTTCAGTTCTGGATATTTGCAGATGCTGCCCATCTTGGAAGTGGAATTGAAATGCCGATCCCCCAGGCGGCGTCCAGACCTCGCGGATGAACTTGATGCTAGTCCACAAGACCGTCACTTTTTTAAAGCGGCGGTGGAACGTGAAGCCGGTATCGCTGATGTGCGGACGTTCACGCAGCAGGTGATACAGTGCGCCAGTACTTAGCTGCAATACCATAATAAATGGATACCCTATGACCAGGAACAAGATCAATAATAAACCGTTTATCATTTCTATCTTGAGCAGGCTCAGCAGCGAGAACAGGCCGTAAAGTACGAGACAGATCAGTGCACATGGCACAGTGACAGGGCTGGTCAACAGCAGCATCAGAAACAAATAGAGATCAGAGCGTGTGATGCGGTTCATGCAGGTCATAGACTGGGATAGACCAGCTATTGTGACATAAGAGAAGCAAGGCAGGCCGCCAGTATCCATATCGACCCCGGCGACCTTCATTTGCATGCCGCGATCTCATTCACATTTGCTTACATTAATATTTGTTTAATATATTTATTTTACTATACTGATCTTCAGCTGCCAGCATCAAGCGCAGCGACTGCCCCGATAGCATCTTCCATCAACGGTTCTCTCACATCGGGGAAGGTTCCTCCTTAGTCATCAGCTTTAATAGCGTCAATATCAGCATCAACATCAGCATCAATATCAGCCTAAACACCGGCATTAGCACCATCAGCATCGGTAGTTCACACATTCACCTTATTTTATTCGGAGACAGTATGAATTCACTCAAACTTATTTTGATGTCCGTTGCAATTTCAGCCTTACAACTCAGTGCGGCCCAGGCAGCGAATATTTCGCTGCGCGTTGCCTACACCGATGGCAGGCAGGGTACCAGCTTTACGCCTGTGCGTGCCGAGCTTGGCGAGTTTGCGCTGACGCCCAGCATGCCTGACAGCGGTCAGGGCGAGCCCTGGCGTGTCATCGCCAGAAATGCCCAGGGTACTATCATCCATGAAGTGTTGGTGCGCAATGCCCAACAGCGCCATGTTGAGGCATTTGATCCCAAAACCGGTGCCATTGATGTATCGCAGCAAGTCAGGCAGGCTGATGGCGTGTTTGAGGTGTCCCTGCCTTTTGATGACAAGGTCGCCAGCATAGAAATCCAGCCGCAAGCCACGGGCGATGCACGCATGGCGCCGCCGCCGCCACAGCCAGCGGTATTCAAGCGCGCCGCCCTCGGCAAGATAGTGCGCAGCGGCCAGGCCGCACGCATGCAGCCGCCACCATCTGCCGCCCCGGCAGCAACCGTCACGACCATCATCAATAATGGTCCGTCCAATGCACGCATGGACCTGGTCTTTGTTGGCGATGGTTATACCGCTGCCGAGATGAGCAAATGGCGTACAGACGCACAAAAAGTCATCGATGGCTTCATGGCCGACCCCCTGTTTGCCGCGAATCGTGCCAGCATCAATGTGCACCGCGTTGATGTCGCCAGCAATCAGTCCGGCGCAGATGAGCCAGACAAGGGCGTCTATCGCGATACTGCCATGGATGGCAGCTTCTACTGCTATAACATCGACCGCCTGCTCTGTGTGAACTCAACCAAGGTGTATGACATCGTCGGTTCGGTACTTGCGCCTGATCAGCGCGACGTCATTGTCGTGGTGTCCAACTCCACCCGCTATGGTGGTTCTGGCGGTGAGATAGCGACGCTGTCCATGCATGCCCAGTCCGTGGAAATTGCCCTGCATGAGATAGGCCACACCGCCTTTGCCCTGGCTGATGAATATGATTACGGTACCTGCAGCCTGAGTGCCGAGCCCAGCTCAGGTGATGTGTCATTGAATGGCACACGCAATGTCAAATGGGGCGGCCTGATCTCATCATCCACTGCCGTTCCAACCGGCCTGGGGCAATATCCGAACGGCACGGTCGGTACCTTCCAGGGCGCGCAGTATTGCAAGACCGGGAAATACAGGCCAACAGAAAACTCCCGCATGCGCACGCTGGGCTATCCATGGCATGCTGTCAATGAAGGTTTGGCCAGGACGGTGTTTGCCTCATACACGCCAACACCTGGTGGCGCTGTCACCCAGACCGGCAGCCTCTCCAGCGGCGCAACGGCCAATGCACCCAGCGCATCACCCGGCTATGTACAGGCTGGTAATGGTACCTATAACATACAGTTGAGCGGGCCAGCGGGTACAGACTTTGACCTCTACCTGTACAAATACTCAGGCAGCGCGTGGACCAAGGTTGCCAGCAGCGAGGGCAGCACATCGACAGAATCCATCAGCTATGCAGGCACGGCGGGTTACTACTATGTGCAGGTCAAATCGTATGCGGGGAGCGGGAATTACACGGTGACTTATAACTTCCCACCGAAGTAAGGTTTGCATGGGCGTTTTGGAGTAGTTGCGGGACAAAACGCCCATTCTGGATTTTCTATGCAGGGCCATACAAACCGTGTGGCCTTTTTATCTGGATATCTTTCAATCTTCATTCCTGCGCAGGCAGGAATCCATCATAATCGTGCCGTGTGCTTTGATGTGCCATATTGGGTTTGCGACGTCCATCCAGATTCAAGAAATTCCTTCGTCAACCAATGAACGCCGCTGGGCTCCAGCCTGCGCTCATTGCTGTCCGGAATAATTATCTTGACTTGTTCTGAAATCAATATATAGCCGACGTCCTAGCATTTTTTTCTGTGTCGGAGACTTGATTTTGCATTTGAATATCTTCTGCCAGCGGTCATGCTCAAAGCTCCTTCCCCTTCAAGGGGAAGGCTGGGATGGGGATGGGTTTCTGACGCAAATTCATTTACCGTTATTCGACCGAAACCCATCCCCACCCTATCCCTCCCCTTGAAAGGGAGGGGATCTGCGCGTCAGTTTTTGTCAAGCACATTATTCCGGACAGCAGTGAGCCTGCGCTGGAGCGACGGCAAATGAGTTTGGAGGCGGATGAATGGAAGTAGCTTCGATGTCGTCCTGATCGTTTTCGCCACGTCATTTTGGACTATGTAAATCGTGCTGCCCGTTTATTTGGACAACCTCTGAGTCGTCATTCCTGAGCAGGCAGGAATTCATCGTATTTGTGCTGCACGCATTTGAAATGTGATAAAAATTTCAGACAGGCATCGTGGCTCAGCCTTCTTGCAGTCTGCTATTCACGGCCAAAGCCGCTCCTGCGAGGGTGTTGCTTGCCAATACTGTTATCACTCTCTTGCATTTCTCTGTGACTCTGTGTCTCTGTGGTGAGTTTTTGGGTCTTGAATTTTCAATTCCGTTTGCTATTTGCGGCAAAAGCCGCTCCTACATGAGACACCAACTACCCCGCCACCCGCGGCCAGCTAAACCTGAACACCGCCCCGCGCGGCTCATTGGCAGCGAGGCTGATGCTGCCGCCCAGTGACTCTATGGTTTTCTTGATGACGGCCAGGCCCATGCCGCTGCCTTCTACCTCATCGCGGGGGCGCAGGGTCTGGAACATGGCGAAGACGCCGCGGTGTTCGGGGGCGATGCCGGGGCCGTCGTCGGCGACTTCGAAGAGGTAGTGTTGTTCATCAGGTGCAGGCAGGGCGCGTACGATGATATGGCCGCTGGCTTTGTCGTGGTGCTTGATGGCATTGTTGATGAGGTTACGCAAGACCAGTTCGAGAGCCACCTTGTGGGTACGGTCTTTGGGGAAGGTGCCCTGCAACTCCAGTGAAAACGAGGGGTTGTTGCAGCATAGTTCAAAGACATCGCGCGCCATCTCTGCAAAGTCTATGCATTCCGTGCTGCCGCCAAGGTTGTCGGCGCGGAAGTAGAGCAGCAGGTCGTCGAGCAGTTTTTCCATGCGGGTGATGCGCACGCGCATGAGGTGCAGGTGTTCCTGGGTTTCTTCATTGATCTGGCCTGCCAGGTCTTCGGTGATCCAGGTGGCGAGCTGGTTAACGCCGCGCAGCGGGGCTTTCAGGTCATGTGAGGCGACGTAGGCAAAGTCCTTGAGTTCCTGGTTACGGCGCGAGAGTTCGTCGGTAAAGCGCTGGCGTTCTGACATATCGACAATGGCTGACAGTACCTTCATGCCATCTGCTGTCTCTATGGGGCTGAGGCTGACTTCTACCGGGAACTCGGTACCATCCCTGTGCAAGGCATATAGTTCGCGGCCCTTGCCCATGACCGGTTCGTCCGGATGGGCAAAATAAGCTGCACGCCGTTCGGGATGTTGCCCGCGAAAGCGTTCAGGTACCAGCATGTCGAGGGTATTGCCTATGAGTTCTGCGCGTGTGTAGCCAAACATTTGTTCACAACGCTCATTGATCAGCTCTATCTGGCCCTGGCTGTTGACGAGTATCATGGCATTTGGCGCAGCCTGTACTACCTGGCGGAAATGCCTTTCACTCTGTGTCAGCCTGGCGGCCAATTTGTAGCCGCTGCTGAAGTCGCGTGCGCTCAGCGAGAGGCCAAACATATTGCCGCTGGCATCGCGTATGGCCGAGATGGTCAAGGACACTGGTATCTCGCTGCCATCGGCACGCCTGCCCATGGTTTCAAATTGACCTATGGCGTTATTTTTCTGCAGCAGTTGGCCCAGAGTTTGATGGTCGGGTAATTGCCCGTCTGGGAACAGGACGGCAAAGGGGCGGCCCAGGATTGCCTCATGCGCATGCCCAAACAGCAGACTGGCGGCATGGTTCCAACTGATGATGTGACCGTTCAGGTCGCTGCCTATGATGGCATCGTCCGATGAATTGACGATGGCGGCCAGCAAGGCCACCGGATCAGTGTCTGCTGCTGTTTTGCGGGATTGCGACATCATCTTATAAAGCCTCCGCCATGTTGCGCGGCCAGGTGAAGTTGAACACGGCGCCACGTGGCTGGTTGGTGCTGAGTTTGATATGGCCGCCCAGAGACTCTATGGTTTTCTTGACGATGGCCAGACCCATGCCGCTGCCTTCAACTTCATCACGCGGGCGCAGGGTCTGGAACATGGCGAATACGCGTTCACTGTGTTCTGCGGCGATACCGGGGCCGTCATCGCTGACTGAAAATTCCAGCCATTGTTCATTGGGCATGGACCGTACGACGATGCAGCCTTTTTTGGTATCGTGATGTTTGATGGCATTGCTCATGAGATTGCGGAACACCAGTTCCAGCGGCACCTTGTGGGTATGACAGCGCGGGAATTCGCCCTGCAGCTCCAGCCTGAACGACTGGTCAGGGCAGCACAGTTCAAATACATCGCGCACCAGGTCTGCAAAGTCTATGTGTTCTACTGCGCCGCCGAGCTGCCCGGCGCGGAAGTAGAGCAGCAAATCGTCCAGCAATCTCTCCATGCGCTTGATGCGCATGCGCATGAGGCGCAGGTGTTCATTGGTTTCATCATCGATCTTGCCGGCCAGGTCTTCGGTCAGCCAGGTGGCGAGTTGATCGACACCTCGCAGGGGAGACTTCAGGTCATGCGAGGCGACATAGGCAAAATTATTCAACTCCTGGTTGCGCCGCGACAGTTCATCAGTAAAGCGCTTGCGCTCGGAGATATCGACAATCGCTGACAAGACCTTGAGACCATCGGCTGTTTGTATGGGGTTCAGGCCTATCTCTATCTGGAATTCGCTACCGTCCTTGCGCAGGCCAAACAGGTCGCGCCCACTACCCATGGCGCGGGTGCTGGGGCTGGTGAAATACTGGGCGCGCAAATCCGGGTGCTGGCTGCGGAAGCGGGCCGGTATCAGCATTTCCATGGGCTGGCCCAGCAATTCTGCGCGCGGGTAACCAAACAGGTGCTCGGTCTGGGCATTCACCATTTCTATCATGCCGCGGCTGTCTATCATGACCATGGCGTTTGGCGCGGCTTCGACGACGAGACGGAAGCGTTCTTCCAGGCGCTTGCGCTCACTGATATCGACGATGGCAGACAAGACCTTGAGACCATCTGCTGTTTCTATCGGGTTCAGGCCTATCTCTACCGGAAACTCTGTGCCATCCTTGCGCAAACCAAACAGGTCGCGACCCGTGCCCATGCTGCGGCTGCTGGGTTGAGAAAAAAAGTGCGAGCGCAAGCCGGGGTGGTGATGGCGAAAGCGTTCAGGTATCAGCACTTCCATGGGTTGGCCCAGCAATTCTTCACGCTCATAGCCAAAGATGGTTTCGGTCTGGGCATTCACCATTTCTATCTTGCCCTGGCTGTCTATCATGACCATGGCATTCGGTGCAGCCTCCACGACAAGGCGGAAGCGTTCTTCCTGGCGCTTGCGCTCAGTGATATCGACGATGGCTGACAAGACTTTGATGCCATCGGCAGTTTCTATCGGGTTCAGGCCTATCTCTACCGGGAACTCGGTTCCGTCCTTGCGCAGGCCATACAGCTCGCGCCCCTGGCCCATGACGCGGCTGATGGGGTTGGCAAAGTAACCGGTACGCAGGCTGGGGTGGTGGCGCTGGAAGCGCGAGGGGATCAAAATTTCCAGGGGTTTGCCCAGCAGCTCGGTGCGGGTATAGCCAAAGATGGATTCGGTCTGTGAATTGACCATTTCTATGAGGCCGCGACGGTCTATCATGACCATGGCGTTTGGCGCAGCATCCACCACCTGGCGAAAATGGCGCTCGCTTTGCGTCAGGCGGGCAGCAATGCGGTAGCCCACGCTAAAGTCACGTGCGATCAGCGACAGGCCTATGATATTGTCGCCCTCGTCACGCATGGCAGAGATGGTCAGCGCCACTGGCAACTCTGTACCATCCTGGCAGCGCCGCATGGTTTCAAAATGGCCTATCGAAGCGCCTTGCTGCATGAGCTTGATCAGTGAGAGGTGATCGGGCAATTGCCCGGCCGGGAAAAGGCTGGCAAAAGGGCGCTGGTATTGCCGTGGCGGTATAACCAAACAGGATTTCTGCTGCGTGGTTCCAGCTCAGTATATTGCCGCTGAGGTCGCTGCTGATGATGGCGTCGTCCGATGAATTGACGATCGCGGCCAGCAAGGCGTGCTGGTCATTGAGACACTCTGTCTGCTTCCCTGGCTGATGATTGCTGGCTTGCTCATTGTTCTGACTGTGGTCCAATTGGCTCATGGCGGAAACTTCCGGTCAGGTAGCGATCTTCAAATTCACTCGATGGGATAGGGCGTGAATACATATAGCCCTGCAAAAGTTCACAACCTCGTTCTGCGCAGAACGTGGCCTGTTGCTCGGTTTCTATACCCTCTGCCACCAGGGACAGCTCCATGGTCTGGGCAAAGGCGATCATCGCTGCCAGCAGGCGTTCTTGCGATTCGCCCTTGCCAACTCCGGCGACAAAGCTCTGGTCTATCTTCAGCACATGGATGGGGAAGAGTTTCAAATGCCCGAAGGATGAATAACCGGTACCAAAATCATCCAGCGAGAGTTTGACGCCACGCCCGACGAGTTTGTGCAAAATCGCCGCAACATGCACCGGGTCACGGATCAGGGCATTCTCGGTGATTTCCAGCTCCAGACAGCAAGGGTCCAGGCCACTGCTCAGCAAGGCTTCATCGACGGTATAGATGAGGTTATCGCCCTGCAATTGTATGGCCGAGACATTCACCGCCATCGTCAGGTCCTGGGCATGCAGGAAAGGTAGCGAGCGCCACTCCTGCAACTGGGCGCAGGCAGTGCGCATGACCCACTGGTCAATATCGAACATCAGGCCCAGTTCTTCTGCCATCGGCAAGAACACACCCGGTGTCAGCACACCCTCTACCGGATGGTGCCAGCGCAGCAGTGCTTCCATGCCGCCTATACTGCCATCAAAGGGATTGATCTTGGCCTGGTAATACACCTGCAACTGCTCATTGCGCAAGGCATGGCGCAGGTCGCGCTCAAGGTACATGCGGTGGCGCACGGCCTGGTGCAACTGGTCAGAATAAAAATGGCTCTGGTTGCGGCCTTCCTGCTTGGCGCGGTACATCGCAATGTCGGCGCATTTCATGAGTTCAGTCGCATCATTGGCGCAGGAGCCAAACACGGCGATGCCTATGCTCATCGTCACATGCCATTCCATGCCATCAAGGACGATGGGTTTCTTGAACGCTTCAACAATCCGGGTCGCCAGCAGGATGGCCTGATCGACCCTGTCCATGTCCTGCACCAGCACGACGAACTCATCGCCACCGAGGCGGGCCAGCAAATCACTGCCGCGCGTGGTGGTGCCCAGGCGGCGCGCCACCTTGATGAGCAACTGGTCACCTATTGCGTGACCATAGGTGTCATTCACATTCTTGAAACGGTCCAGGTCCAGCAGCAGCACCGCCATCTTGCCATGCAGGTTCTCGCGCTTGGCGCGGCTGACGGCAAAGGACAGGGCCCGCTCAAAATCATAGCGGTTGGCCAGACCAGTCAGGGCATCATGCTCGGCCAGCTCACGCAACTGGTTATAGCTGCGGCTGAGCTCGGATTCCAGCTTGTGGCGGTGGCGGGCCTGGTGCACGGCGCGCATCAGGCGGCGTGCATTGACTTCTTCTTTCAGTAAAAAGTCTTGTGCACCAGCCTCTATGGCCTGCTCTGCCAGACTCACATCTTCCTGGTGCGTCAGCATGATGATGGCGGTATGGTGGGTCTTGTCGAGACGCAGGCTCTTTAATACCTCGATGCCGTCACGGTCGGGCAGGCGATAATCAAGCAGGATGACATCGAACAGGGTTTCCTTGGCTTTCAGCAGGCCATCCAGGGCATTATTGGCTTCAACGATCTTGACGCTGACCGACACCTGCTTCAGCGCACGGATGACATTGCGCCTGTCGATTTCATCATCATCGATGATGAGGATATCGAGAGTAGAGGTTTGTGGTGGCGCGGTCAGCATCATGATTACACCTCAGGCAACGGGTAGTTCAACTACCCGCCAGTAATGGTCCAGCATTTCAGTCACACGCATGAAACCATCACCCACATGCTGTTTGACGATATAACCTGCCACATGTTTGGAATAAGCCATGACCTTGTCCTGGTCATCCTGTGAAGTGGTCAGTACGAATACAACGGCAGATGACAGGTTTTTATCCTGCCGTAATACCGCCAGGAATTCTTGCCCGTTCATGCGGGGCATATTGATGTCCAGCAAGATCAGGTAGGGACGTGGCAAGCCCTCAGACGAGCGCAGGATTTCCAGCGCTTCAACACCGTCATGCGCCCGCACGATGGGATTGGCGATCTTGAGTTTTTTCAGTGCGCGCTCTATACCCAGCACATCGACATCGTCATCATCAACGACAAGGATAGTGACCGGTCTGGTTTGCGGAATGCTGTCATTCATTTGACACCTTTCGCCTGCGCACAATGATTAATAATACTCCGGAGCAACTTTGCTGCAACGCGAAATTTGTAACAAGCCTTTTACAAGCCATGCTTGCTCACAAACTCGCCCCGCACTTATTGCCACAGTACGGCCCCGCTTGCGTATTCCTTCGACATACATGCATGCCAGTGCAAATATATCATGCTTACCAAATTTACATTCATATTATGCAATTGTCTATATCGCTGCAATATTGATATGATTAATTTGCATTTTTTTACGCTTTTGTGGCTTGGCTTGTGTTTTCCGTGAGGCAATATTGCGCCTCAAGATTTCATTTGTCTGTAGGAGAATGCCGCGTCTTGCTGCATGGCTGGCATGGTCAAATTGAGGGACTTTGTGATCACCTCTGCTGTGCGGGTTTAGCAGTTCGGCAGCAAAGGATAAGACGCTGTCAGTATCTGCGGCACATCTTCGGTGATCAACAGCATATGGCTGTAGCAGGCTGAGGGATAGTAGTTGCGCTCAGTCACCGGCCAGTGATCCTTGAGCTGCCTGGCATTAGGCTTGGCAGGGTGGGCCAGCACTACCAGATGCAGCATGCAGCCCGCACTCAGGACATGCTCAGACTCGAACATGCCACGGCGCGGCAAGACCTGCGGCAGCATATGCGCCTGTTCACCCATGATATGACCAGCAAACAGCTCTGAGATAAACAAGCCAGTCTTGCTGCACGCCTGCTGCAAATGGCTGCCAATTGCCGAGACCAGCGCGCCTGGCCGGCACAGCGATATACTCTCCTGCAAAATTGCATGACTAGTGGACTGTAACAGTGAAATCGAGAGTGAAGGACATGTGCCCGGCGCATCAGGGCAAGATGCAAAACACAGCGATAGCGGGCCTATCGCGAGTATTTGCAACGCAGCCATGATCGTCGCGCACATGGCAGGCACTCCGATTTTCACTGTTACAGTTCACTAGGCCCCAGCAAGTCGCCAGCAATGGCCGTACCCGCGCCGATCTGCACAGTCCAGTTCTGCATGCTGAACGCCCGCTGCTGATGGTGCAGACCGAACGCCAGCTTCACCACATCGCCGTCCTTGAGCAACTTGTCGCTACGCGGCACACCATTCATGATTTCTTGGTTCACACTAATGCTGATACCAGCCGGAAAACCATTCATCAATGGCAGCGAGCTATGCACACCATGCTCCCGCGCCAGCTCATCCGCCAGCATCGCCACGTCTGCCGTACTGACACCCGCCTGCAAGCTATCAATCAGCCTCGGAAAAATCCGGTTTTGCACAGACACCAGCGCAGCAATCTGCTGATTGGTTTCAACAGTATTTGCGGGGACAGGCTTGGGTTTTCTAAACATAGACATGGCATGCAGGACAAATCGTGGGGGGACGGCTTACCTTAGCAGAAATGGATGTTTCTGAAAACCATGCAGGGCTGCAACCGCTCAGATAAATTGATGCAGAGGCCGTCAATTGTTACAGCCGGGAGTATTTCTACTGCCAGTAATCTCGATGAAGGTGTTGTCCGGATTGGTAACCTGTGTGAAGATGACGTGGATGATGTGCAGATAGATGAAGAAACTATTTCTGAGATTACCGCAGCTTTAATTTTAAAACTACGTCAAAATGGCATGCCATTTCTGGATCGCCTTCAGATATAGCTTGAGGGTACGTTTTTTACACTTGTCCTACTTGCGCAGCCTGATTTGACGCAACTGTCAGTAATCATATCCACTGAAAACTAGGGTTTGTAATAATGAGAGTCTGCTACAAGAAATTCTGGAAACCAATCCTGGTCGAAAAAATGCATGGCACCTTCCCGGAGTTTACTTTGAAAGAGACGCCATCAAGGAAAGCGGCAGACGAAGCGAAACCATCTGGAAAGCCAGTTGTATTTATTTGGAACCCTATTGATAAATTGACTTTCACCATGGAGTTCTCCACGCATTCTCGTCTAGATTATTTTGAAGGATATTGCAAATGGTCAGAGGCAGGGAAGCTAAAAGCAGGTGTTCCCTGGACAATGGAACCTTTTTCAGATGCAGTTATTTCTGCACCGAGCGCGACGGTTTTCTTTCAATTACTGTCTGGCCCGATGGCTGGTTTCAAACCTGAGGAAATAGCATTAAACTGGCCATTCTGGAAACCCAATTCGACGATAGATGATATAGCTGCCTTTCAGGCAGAATTCATGGCTGATGAAATGCGCGAGATTGGCGACGATGAAGCGAAAATGAGGGTTCAACTGGCCGTTGATAAGGCTGTGGCCGACGTTAAACGTTGCGCGTTACCCTGGTTTGAGAAAAAACTTGGGTGGTATCTGCAGCGAGAGCAGGTCTGACATTTCTATGCTTAATATCCTTGCGGGTGTTTGATGCCACTGAATATAAAATTCTTTTTTACCCTGGCCATTACTGTCATTGCCGTGCTGATTTACTTTTCAGGTTCGGGGAAAGGCAGCGCCGGGCCGGATTGGTGGTGGACGCTGGGACGACATGACCGGGTTCGTCAAATGCTCTTTCGACCCGATGGTTCAGCAAGACGGTATATGAAGATAAGTGCGTTGAGTTTATTTGCTATTGTGTTGTTAATTCTTTGGGTATTTGTTCCAACAATTTAGATTGTGTTCGTGCTCAGTCCGTAGCTGAGAGTAGTCCCGCATCATCGCAAATATGCCCGACCAGATGCCTGTCTATCCCATCCGGGGAATCAGGATTATCTTTTACAGCCAAACCAGGTTCGTGCTGCTACCAAAGTGCGCGATATTTAAAACGGCTTCCTTCGTTCACCAAACAGGAGATTGCATTGCAACTACTCACTGAACAGACTATATCCATCGCCAGATCCGCCGAGGCCGCGTATCAATACGCGACCAATCTTGAGCATTTTGCCGAGTGGTTTCCCGGGGTTTTGTCTATCGAGTCAGCCAATACACTTGAGCATGGGCAGCGTGGCAAGGAGTATCTGGAAACAATCGTAGTTCCGCTCAAGGGTAAGAGAAAAATAAAAATCTGCGTCAGGGAAGCTGAATTGGGTAGAGTGTTTATGACAGAGGGTGAGTTCCTGCCTTTGATGCCAAGAATGGAGATACTCTTTGAGGCGACGGGTGCTGATTCCTGTAGCGTCACGTGGCGCATGTATAGCCGCAATGACAGCTTTTGGTTCAAGGCCACGCTCCTGCATGTATTCAGGAGCGTCTTACACAAAAGGGCGGCTATTGGTATAAAACGTCTGCAGAAAAATCTCGAAAAGCAGCCGTGACTCCCGGGTTTCCTTTCGTATCCACGTAATGCGAAAGCAAGTACACTAACGCCTACTTTTAAGGGAGCATAAGATGGGTGTTGAATACCGGCATTTTTTGGTCGTCAATGACAAGAGCTGGCTACCAGCGGCGGATACCCTGGCACGTGTCGATGCGGTCTTGCATAAATGGTCGCTGATCGATAAACCGGCCACGGTGTTTGATTTATCGACGATGAAAGAATCGTCAGAAAAAACCATTCCCGGTGCCATGCCGGGTGCAGGCAAGGCGCTCGTCTATGATGAGACCAGCGGCAAGCCTGTAGTAGATATCGCCGGGCGGTGTTACTACGATACCGTAGGGGACGAGGATCATTACATTTCACAAATCATTGTTGTCGCTGGCAATGATATCCGCATCCAGCAGTCTGATGAATACTGTTACTTTGAGCAGATTTCACCTGCGCCTGACCAGGCCTGTCCTGGTTTTGTGTATGACCTGGATGCAATTCCCTGGCCAGTTTCAAAAGCCTTTGATGCCTATCTGGTTCATGGGGAATATGCCGGTGTACCTGAGATGAATATTCATGTCAGTAAAAATTTCCCGGAATTGTATGACTGGACTGACTATGCAGGCTATTGGCGCGGTGCCGTGATGCTGGATTTTGGTAAAAGCTTGCCGGGCTTTTGCGAAAAACTACGCCAGTTGCCCGCACGTGATTTTATCAATGAACTGGCCAGCGCATTTCGCGGGGCAATTGCCGAGATAGGTGTCGTTTATTAAGCTGGATAGACACCTGCTCTTGAATCAGCGAAGCTCAGATGTCTTGCCATGCATTGATACAGTTGATGAGTGCACCAGCCTCTCAAGTCAGCTTTACTTCCCGGTCGCCACCGCAGGCAAGGTGCTGATGATGGTCTGCTGAAATTTTTCTGCTTCGTCTTTATGGATTTGATGCCCGGAATGTTCAAATAAAAACAGGGCTTTCTTTGGTGCCTTCAATTGCGCGAAATAGTCTTTGGTAATCTGGGCAGATGTTTGTATGTCGTTTTTACCCACGAAAAAATACACCGGGCAATCGACTTCTTTCAAGGTCTTTGGCAAATCCATATTCATGACGGCGTTCCACACCGGCGACCAGGTTTTTGACCATTGCAGAAAACCATTCTTGAATTCAGCGCTGGTTGCAAACTCTTTGCCTTCTTTGTACAGCAGCCATTTTCTCAGGTAGAGCAGGTCTTCATCGATTTTAAATGGGATGTTGACGCTGGCCAGCTCGGCGCTGGCGATTGCATTGTCCTTGAAATGCTGCTTCAGGGCAGCCAGTAATTCTTTTTCACTGGCGAGCTGGCTGATGACGGGATTGGAAGCAAAATAGGCATGCAGTAATTCAGGGTGGTTTTTGACGATGTAAAAACCCAGGACATTGCCCCAGGAGCTGCCGAGCAAATATATTTTTTCCTGCTTTAATTCTTTTCTGATGAATTGTATGACTTCATAGGTATCCTTCTCCATAAGCTCGACTGAGGGCTGTATGGGTGAGGGATTGAGTTTCAAGGTCTTACCGGCATCTCTCTGGTCCCATTGGACTATCGTAAATCTCTCTTTCAAGATAGTCGTGAAAGCAGCCGCATTGTTGATCATCGAGCTTCCGGGGCCGCCCGATAAAAATAGCAGGACGGGCTTGCTGGCATCATCAGTTTTAATCTCGACCAACTGTTTTATTCCACCTATTTCCGGGGTCAAGGTTTTGTCGATTTTTATTGAAGTGGTTTGAGGATTGGCCTGGTTCATGTCTTGCGCTGTGCATACAGAAAATGGGATCAGGGCGGTAAATAGTAAGACCAGCAGGTTTTTATTTATCATCGGTGAGCAGTCAGGTTGATTGATTATGCTTTGGAGTCGTAGCGGGGAACATCGTTCCCGCATCATGCTAATTGATTCATGCATACAGCTTGTGGTTTCAGGATTATCCTTCAACGCGCCGATGCAGGCACAGCGCGAAAAGCTGCAGTCTGGTTGGACATGATTTTTACCGGGGGCAGCACATAGGTGGAGTCGGTGGCGGTGAAGCTGAAGGTTTGCGTGGCAGCGGCAGCATTGGCGTTGAAGGATGAATTCGGGATGGCTGCCAGCGAATTGTATTGATACACATTGTATTTCACCCCAACGCTGAGGCCATATACGGTTGCGGTCAGGGTCAGTGGGGCTGCCATGGGCGGAGTATTGGCGCCATTGCTCATTGCCGGGTTTTCGTAATTCAGGTCGGTTGCCAGACGCACCGGCACGGTTTCTCTGTTTATATCGATGACACCGGTAATGGCAACGGCTGAATTGATGTTGTTGCTGTTGCTATGCAGGGCCAGCGAGTATGGCGGCGCAGCCTGGGCGTTGGCCTGGGTGCGTGTCATCTGGAATTTGTCGAAACTATACTGGAACAGATAAGCTGCGGCTACTGGTGGGGCAGTGAATTGATTGGGGTAATTGGCATTATTGGTGCCGCTGTTATCGCTGAACTGCAAAATATCGTCGGCGTAATAAGTCTGGTTCAATCCCGGTACCAGGGGATGGCTGGAGGCGATGCCATTTACCGGCACGATATGGTCGTAGCTGGAAAAACCCGCCGCAGGGTTACCGCCAGGCTGGTACTGGTTCACATAGATACCCATGATGACTGGATAACCCGCCAGCACATAGCCCTTGATCCAGGCCAGGTACTGGCTGGTCGTGGTGGCGTTTGACAGCCCGTTCCACTCAACGGCATTCAGGTGCATGTTGGCTGCTGCGGTCAGGTCATTGACCGAGACGAGCAACTGGCTGTTGACATCGTTTTGACTCAAACCCGGTGTCGCGGCAGCGCGTGCGGTGTATTGTGATACATACTGGCCGTAATACAAACCGGCGCTGATGAAGGCGGTTTCGCCGCAATAGCCGTAGTTGGCATTCCACTGGTGACGTGGAGGAATCGCCAGTGACATCGCGTAACTGCCACCCGTGGGTGGTGGCGGTGAATCTGCCGGAACCGGCCCTGGCAAGATGACGGGTACCAGGCTGGTGCTGACCTGGGTTTGATTGCCAGTGGCGGGCGCAGTGCTGGCATTGCCGCTACCACCCGAGCCGCCACCACATCCTCCCAATGTCGCTGCCAAAATCGTTGCCAACAGGCTCAATGCGCGTGCACTGGCTATTTTCTTATTCATGGTGTCTCCGTATTGTGTGTGAACTTGTGGTTCACTTTTTTCGCCGGGTTTGCTGGCACTCGCAAGCAATTGTGCGGTAGCAATTATGCAATGATTTGGCTGCCGGGGGAGAAATACTTCGATGTACTGGGGATGTGACTGGAGTAACTCAGGCTGTTTCACGCAGCGGGCCTCAGAATTAAGCTTTAGATTCAAGCTTTAGATTCAGGCTTAGCGATGTTATCCTGCGTTAATATTTGTGTTTTGCCGCTGAGACTGTCTCATCGCCTGAGATAATGCGGCAAACGGTACTGAGCAAAGGATATCTGGATGTTTTCCTGGTTTAAAAAGCGCCTGGGTACAGGCAATGAGGCTGAAGTTCAGCCTGTTATTGAGCCTGCACAGGCTGTGGCTGATGCTCCGGTTCAAAGCCCGGCGAAGCTGGCGCCTGTCGCAGTACAGTTGTCAGCAGTGGGTAGCTTGCTGGAGCAGGCTAATCATTTGTTCGCCGCTGGCAAACTCGATGAGGCAGAGGATTACTGCCAGCAGGCGCTTGTGCTTGACCCGCAAGATGCGCAGGTGCACAACAAGCTGGGCGATATTGCCTATGAGCGTGGGCATCTGGCGGTGGCAGAAGCGGCTTATCGCCGTGCCCTGGAAATTGCGCCCGGCTTTGGTGATGCGGCGATTAATCTGGGGCTGGCCCTTGATGGGCAAGGCCGCAGTGCAGAGGCTGAAGCCACTTACCAGCAATTGATCGCGCGTGAACCCGGTAATGCGGTGGCGCAATTTAACCTGGCTGCCAATCTGACGGTGCAAAACCGTCTGCCAGAGGCAGAGGCCAGTTATCGCCAGGCGATACAGATCAACCCGGCTTTTTCTTTTGCGCATTTCAACCTGGGGACTTTATTGCAGGGGCAGAACAGGCTGGATGAGGCTGAGTCATGCTTCCGGCGCGTGCTGGAGATCAATCCCGACTCTGTGAATACCTATGCCAATCTGGGTGGCATACTGCTGACGCAGGCGCGCTATGCCGAGGCTGAGGCATTGCTGAAACAAGCCAGCACGGCAGCCCCGGTATCACCCCAATTATTGTGGATGTTGAGCAATGCCTTGCTGGCCCAGGCCAAAGGTGCAGAAGCTGAAACCTGGCTGTGGCGCTTGCTGGAAGTACAGCCCACCCATGCAGAAGCACGCGCCATCCTGCTCGAAACGCTGAGTGCACAAGATCGACTGGTACAGGCCGATAGCCACTACCAGCGCCTGATCGCCAGCGTGACGGAGGATGCCAACTGGCATTTCCAGCTAGCAGAAAAACAGACGCAGCTAAGGCATATGGCAGAAGCGGTTAGCTGCTACCAGGCCGCGATCAAAATCAAGCCTGATTTTGTCGAGGCGCATTTTAATCTCGGCGGCATACAGATAGGGCAGGGGCTGACGGCCAGCGCCGAGCGCAGTTTCAGGGCCGTGCTTGCGATCAACCCGCAACATGCGTATGCACATATCAATCTCGCCCTGTTGCTGATGGGGCAGCACAAGCCTGAAGAGGCAGAAGCGAGCTGCCGCAGCGCGATTGAACATGCGCCGCAGACCGGTGATTTTTATTGCATACTGGCGTCCATCCTCAAATCCCAGGGCAAGATGGCAGATGCAGAGCAGGCACTTAAACAGGCTCTGGAGGTTGACCCTGGCCTGATCGACCAGCGCCTGGAACTGGCCAGCTGGAAATTATTCAACATGGTTGAAAATCAGGCGACTGATCCGCAAGCCCTGTTTGCTGAACATTGCCGCATAGGTGATATCTATGAAGCCGGCCTGCGCGACGCCTGGCCCAGACATCAAAACCAGCGTGACCCGCAAAAGCAACTGAGGGTAGGTTTTGTCTCGGCAGATTTATGCAATCACGCCGTCGCATCTTTCATAGAACCTGTGCTTGAGCACCTGACGAATGCCAGTGATATTGCGGTATTCATTTACTATAACAATAGCGTGGATGACGAGATCACTTACCGCATCCGTTCCCGCTTCAGGCACTGGCGCAAGGTGGCCGGGTTGTCTGACGCTGACCTGGTTACCCAAATCACGCAGGATGGCGTTGATATCCTCATCGATCTTTCCAGCCACACCAGCATGCACAGGTTGCAGGCCTTTGCGTACAAGCCAGCGCCAGTGCAGGTGAGCTGGATGGGTTACCCAGGCACTACCGGCTTTCGCTCTGTCGATTACTTCCTGTCTGACCGTTTTATCCTGCCACCCGGGCAGTTCGAGTCGCAGTTTGTCGAGAAGATAGTTCGTCTGCCTGCCAATGCGCCGTTCAAATCGACGGTGAACCCGCCAGATTTAGTGGCCTTGCCCGCGCTGCCGAAAGGCCATGTCACCTTTGGCAGTTTTAACCGTGTTGGCAAGATCAATGCAGAAGTCGTCGCGATCTGGGCCAGGGTCTTGCAGTCTGTACCCAACTCACGCATGTTGCTGGGTTCCATGCCTGCCGACGGTGAGCACCCGGCTATCCTTGGCTGGTTTGCTGATGCGGGTATCAGTGCAGACCGCCTGACGTTTGAGCCGCATTGTGACTTGCGCAAATACCTGATGCTGCATCAGCAGGTGGATATCTGCCTCGATACTTTCCCGTATTCAGGCGGCACCACCACCATGTATGCAGTCTGGATGGGCGTGCCCACCGTGACCCTGCATGGCCAGACCATACCCAGCCGCACCAGTACATCCATCATGGGGCATCTGGGCCTGGATAATTACATCGCTGGTGATGCTGATGAGTTCGTGCGCAAGGCAGTGGCTGCGGCCACTGATCTGGACAGCCTGGCCAACCTGCGCATGAGCATGCGTACACGCATACAGCAATCCGTACCGGGCCGCCCCGAACTGATCGCCCGCGGCTTGCAACGCGCCTTGCGCATCATGTGGCAAAACTGGTGCCAGGGTTTGCCTGCACAGTCGTTTGAGGTGCTTGAAAAGGATTTGAACCACGCGCAGTAATACATTGCGCGTCGCTGGTGTTCATGGGTGCTGGACTTTTTTCTGGATGAACAGTGCGCCACCCATGAAAAACGCCGTAGCTATTTCTGCCTGATAGTTGGCAAGATAAGCATCAGCAGCACGGCGTGGACCATCGCCAAAAGGCCATGAGTAATCATCAATGACTATCCAGCCACCAGGTGCCACCAGCGGGCACCAGGCCGCCACGTCGGCCCTGGCGCTGTCTTCGCTGTGGTTGCCATCGATGTGCAGCAAGGCGATCTGGCCGCTGTAGCTCGTGTTGCCAAACATGGTGTTATTGACACTGTCGTGGCTGGCATAATAGCTGGCACCGTCAAGTGATGGCATGCGCAGGTAATTGAGCCTGCCCTGGCTATAAGGCAGCAGGTTGACCAGGAACACGCCAAAGGCTTCTTCTGCGCTGAAATGGGTGAAGGCTGCTTCAACCAGGCTGTCTGCACCTTCTGAGACGATGCCGGTTTCTGACCACGGGTCTATGCACAGCACATTGCCCAGACCAAAGCTTTGCGCCAGATGGCCGAGGATGAAGGCTGACTTACCCCACCAGCTACCAATTTCAACCACATCACCCGCCGGGCAACTGCGGGCAATTTCATACAGGGCGCGCAGTTTTTCATGGTCGCACATGCCGGGAATATCCTGCACATGCCGGTACAGGGCGGCCATGCTTAGCAAGGGCAGGTCAGGCTTGATGCTTGTCTGCGCAGCCACGGCTATCGGTTGCTCAAGTACAGCTCTCGCCCATTGTGTCGCAACGCGAAAAGCATCCAGCTCGGTATTGGCGGGTGTGGTATTCAATAAACTGACTGCGGGGGCCAGGGTAGGCAGCAAACGGTTCAAGTAATCCCAGACTACCGCATGCGGCGTATAGATGCTGGTGATGCCTTGCTCTTGTATCGCGCTTGATAAAGCCTGATCAAAATCTGCATGATTGACAAAGGGCAGGTGCAGCCAGTCGCTGTCACCATAGGCCTGACGTGCCGGGTCCAGTGCCAGGGAAGAGGCACCGATCAGCCTGTCAGTATCGTTTTTGCGTGACTGCATGAAGGCGACAGCCTGCGGCATGCCGGCAGGGAAAATCAGTATGGTTTTATTCATGATGGACAGGGGATAGTAGGGCAGGTTTCATGAAAAAATATGGCGCATCACGATATTGTCTGCTGTATTCATATTAGCTTCTGCATGCTGCACAAAGCCGATTTTTTCATACAGCGCAATGGCGGTGGGATTGTTGACGTTGACTTCAAGTTCCACCTGCAGGCAGCCACGGGCTTGTGCAAATTGCAGCGCCTGCTTCAACAAGGCCAGGGCGATACCCTGTTGCTGCCAGGTGGGCATTACACTGACATTGGTGATGAAGGCGCGGCCATGCTGGCTGTCGTTGCTACCATCATTACAATACATGGCGACCAGACCCGCCAGCTCATGAGAGGCGCTGGTGCTGGCTTCAAAACGCTGTGCAAGCTTGGTGATTTTGCTGGCATAGTCGTCTATATTCAGGCGGCTACTCAAAGTCGGTACAAAGGCGGTATCACATTGCCGCAGATGTGTTGCAATCGCCTGCTGGCTGGCCTGGTTGTGCGAAAACTGGATGGCGGGATTCATTTGGTGAGGCTTAAGTTTCCAGCACGGCTGCACCAAAGCCATAACGCCCGAATTCACTGCCGTTATACAGCAGGTAGGTACGGCCATCACAGTTAAAGGCATGCGGGTAGCACTGCATGTCGGCATCCCATTCTCCGGGTGTGCCTTCCAGCCTGGCTTGCTGGTCATCCCTGGTCCAGTTCAGTAAATCATCTGACCAGGCATGGCCTATGCGGTAGCCGCGCTCAGGATTGGTCCTGAAGTCATAGGCGTGACGGTAGCAAAAAAACATATGGTAACGGCCATCAATTTCTACCACCGTCGGCAGGGCCTGACATTCATGCTCGCCTATCTGGTCAGCAATGATCTGGCGCGCTTCTTCTTTTTGCCAGTGTATGCCATCTGCAGATGTCGCATGGCCTATCTTGTAGATGCGGTCTGGTGCTGCATCAGCAGCAAACTGTGTCCAGCCTGTGCCAAAGATATACCACATGTGAAAAGTATTACCGATAACTTTGACAAAACCATCACCCACCAGGCAGGGTTCATGCAGCGATGCTGATAATACCGGGCCTGGCCCCATGCGCTGGAAAGTCAGACCATCATCATCGCTGGTTGCGAGACCAACCGCCGTTTCCACAGACACTGATACACGCCTGCTCCAGCCGCAGGTATAGCCATAGATGCGGTCCTCGTGGCGCAGCACATTCATGGGGAAAATACCATGCTCATCAAAACTACCCAAGTCCCCCAGCGGTATCACGGTTTGCTGTGATACCCGCAAGGTGGTTTTTAATTCCTTATCCATATCGACAAAGGCAATATGGCTCAGGTATTTGCCGGTTTTTTGTTCGAGTGCGCGGGTAGAAAAATAAATGCGGATGAAATCATCAAACACCAGCGCCTGTGGTGACTGGGCAAATGCCACGCAGTCATTCGGCAACTGGTGCTGGGTAGGGTCAAATATCTTGCCCAGTTTTTTCCATCTCATAGTGCCGCTCTTCATTCAGCGCCAGCCGTGGTTTTTTTGCGCACGACGGAATACACGTCTGCGCACATGTCGGGATATTCATTACCAAGGCTGAACAGACCTTCGAGTTGTGGCTCACCAAGTATGCCGGAATCGATCATTTTATCCATCTGGAAATCGGCCAGGTATTTGAAGAAAATACCGCCTTGCGCGACGATCTCAAAACCGGCAGTTTCCAGCTCACGATTCAGGGTGACGCGGTCATACACGCGGCGGTGGCCACCACGCAAATCATTCGGTGTCAGTTCATACAGGCTGTCGAGCAGGCCCATGTGCCTGGCCAGCTGGCGCGACAAGGCACGCGCATTCGGTACCGCAACAAACAGCAGGCCATCTTTGCTGAGTGACTTGTGCACCATCTTCAATACTTCCTGCACATCTAATAAATGCTCAAGCACATGGGAAGCGATGACGGCATCATATTGATGGGGCGCTTCATAATGCTCAAACAGTGAGCAAAAATAATTCGCGTTCGGCAGATTGCGTGACTTGGTTCTGTTCAAGAACTCTTGTGAAGCATCGACGATATCCAGCGTATCCACCAGCGGGCTCAACAGCTCGGACATATAGCCGATTTCGCAACCCAGCTCCAGCGCCTTGCCGCGCTTCATGAATTGTTTGAAGACACGGATCTCCAGTTCACGCATCAGCCTTTGCTGGCTGGAGTCGTCCGAGGTAATGTAGTTGGCGGCATAGGCTTCCAGCAAGCCTTTTTCTTTGTCGAGCAGAGGATTCACTGTCATCTTATTCATCTCATTTATTAAGTTGCCCTTGCTGAAATCAAGCAGCAAGACGCAGGGATTTTATCAGTTCAGTTTTCCAGCCTGGCCAGGCCAAAACCATGCCTGCCCATCTGGTTACCCAGGTAGAGCAGATAAACTGCGCCATCAACGGCAAATACATGGGGGAAGGATACCATTTCTGAATCCCAGCCTTCTTCAGAAATCTCCAGCCCCGCCTTGTCATCATCGCGTACCCAGTTGAACAAATCATCAGAACTGGCATAGCCCATGCGGTAACCGCCTTCCTTGCCATGGTAATTGGTGCTGGCACGGTAGCTAAAGAGCATGTGGTATCTGCCACCATATTCAAATACATCGGGGCAGGCCTGGCATTCATTCTCGCCTATCCTGCATTCGACCAGGTTGCGTCCATGCTTGACCCAGTTGATGCCGTCATCCGAGGTCGCCATCCTGATCTGGTACACCGGCTCTGCGCGGCTGGGTGTTTGCAACCAGCGCTGCCCGGCACTATAGAACAGATACCAGCGGCCATTGATGTGGCGGATTCTTGGTACCGTCAAAAAAAATGGTTCATCCAGCGCACAGGGCAAGGCCGGGCCAGGGCCAAGCCGGGCAAAGCTATCGCCACCGTCATGGCTGATGGCGGCACCGATATTGATCGTAAATGGTACAGACTCGCAGCGCGAATAACCGACATAATAGGCCAGTACGTCTTCGTCCTTACGTATCACTGAAGTGAAGTAAGCCCCAAACTCATCAAAGCTACCGGGGCCACCCAGGGGCAGCAAAGGTGCTTCGCATACACTGATCAGCTGGCTGGGGTCATCCCGCCTGAAGTCGGCATAGGCCGACAGGCTGACATAATTGCCCTGGCTATCCACCGGCGGGCGGCAGGCAAAATACACCCTGATCCTGTCTTCAAAGATCAGGGTGCTGGGTGCTTGTGCAAAGGCCGATATCCATGGCCGGTCTTTGATGAGCGCCGGATCAAATATCTTGCCCAGTTTTTTCCATTTGAACATGGATGCTTCCTTCATGCTGTCACTCACGCTGTCATTCATGCTGTTATTCATGCTTCATAAGCGCATTTTACGCGAGGCAGGCTCAAATCAAGTCAAAACCCTGGTCCAGAGTGCTTTGTATGATTTCGGGCGGGTTGAACATCATCACATCAATGATCGATAACCAGGGTACAAAGTCTGCACCAGCCTGTGCATATTCAAACGGTTTCGAGCGTATGAATTTAAGCTCCAACCCATGCTGCCTGAACTCTTGTGGTTCGTACAAGTCCATACCGCCTATCGCATTGACATAGGTATGCGCACCAACAGCCTGGCACAGGGCCATGACTTTATGCTTGCCCTTGAGCTCATGGGCGATGGGGATGGTCGATGACACCCTGAACTCAGTCGCTATACCCAGATGCGCGCAAGTCTTGCGCAAGGCATGCTCCAGAAAACGGAACAGATTTTTGTCATCATGCAGCAATACCGCCTCCAGCAAAGGCAGGGTCTGTGCAAAATAAGGCGCACGGCGATAAGCGCCGCTGAGCTGCTGCAAGAGTTTGCGTGGGTTGAAGTCGGCGGCCAGTTCACGTTCAACAATATCCAGCATATCCGAATCACTTTTCAGCGGCAGCGAAAACATGCAGTCCTGGCCGTTTTGCAAAAAGCGGTTACGGTTGATCCAGCCTTTTTTGGTATATTTGATATTGTCATACACGATGAACAAATCCACCGCATTGATGAGCTGGAAGTAGCCTATGTAGGGGAAAAAATAAGGCTGCATGATGGCAACCCTGAGACCCAGCCCTGAGCCGATATCGGGGCCGGCATCTGCAACCGTTTGAGCCGCTTCCATTATTGACTGGCGATGTGCTCAACGATCATGCTGACCTGCGCATCGCTGAGCTCAGGATAAATCGGCAGGCATAGCACCTGCTGTGCCGCCACGCGGGCGACAGGCAGATTATCTTTTTGTGCCGATGGCAAGCCACGATACATGGGGAAGTCAGAAATCAGCGGGTAAAAATACCGCCGCACCATGATCTTTTGCGCCCGCAATGATTCATACAACGCATCGCGGCTGACAGGATAAGCCTCGTTGATCAGGATAGGGAAGTAGGCACAGTTCGCCACCTCATTGCCACCGCCCTGCACACAGCGCAGGCCTGGCACGTCCTTCAACAATTCACGGTAGAGCGCATCAATCTCGCGGCGTCGCGCCAGTGCCTGGTCTATATGCTTTAATTGCAGCAAGCCCAGCGCGGCATTGAATTCACTCATCTTGCCGTTAATGCCCGGTGCCGTGACCGTGGTTTCATCGACAAAACCAAAGTTCTTCAAATGATCTATATGGTTCTTGGTCTTGGCGTCAGGGCAGATAATCGCACCACCCTCAAAGGTATTGAATACCTTGGTCGCATGAAAACTCAATACCGACAGATCACCATGACGCATGATGCTCGCACCTCTGTCCTTGACCGCAAAAGCATGGGCAGCATCGTAGATGATTTTCAGATTGTAGCGGTCAGCAATTGACTGTATCGCCTCCACATCACAAGGGTGTCCATAGCAATGCACAGGCATGATGGCCGTGGTCTGCGGCGTGATGGCAGCCTCGATTTTTGTCGGGTCAAGATTCAGGGTATGCGGGTCTATATCTGCAAACACGGGCTTGATACCATTCCACAGCAGCGAATGCGCCGTTGCCACAAACGAATAAGGGGTAGTGATCACCTCGCCAGTAATGCGCAAGGCCTGCAGGGCCGTGACCAGCGCCAGCGTGCCATTGGTGAACAGCGCCAGGTGTTCAACACCCAGGTACTCGCACAGCGCAGCTTCCAGCTGTTGATGGAAAGGCCCGCCATTGGTCAGTATCTTGTTACCCCAAATTTGCTCCAGGTAAGGAATAAATTCCTCAAGCGGGGGCAAATGAGGTTGCGTGACGTAGATGGGCTTTTTGTCAGGTGAATTATCCATAAAGCCTTGGCAGTGGCAGGGGCATCATCGTAAGTGATGGCTTATTGTTGGTGTTTGTAGCTGTTGTATATTGTCTATTTGTAAGGATAGCACAAACGGTCTGGATTTTAAGGGGACGCACGCGTGCCTGCTACGTTGATGGGGCAAACTTCTCGTGAGAAAAATTATCCATTTATTATTAAAACACGCTAAGCCAAATAAGGGGCTGTTCGGGTACCGGGTTTTTTTGCCGAAAATTCAAAAACGGCATCAGCATGATCAAATGTGATACCTAATTTTTCGGTAAATACATCCGCAGCACTCTGAAAAGGCAGGCCCAGTTCCAGAAAGGCCAACTTAAAGGAACTTTGCAGCCTCGCATCCTGCCAATTTAATGAAGCGTCGTTCATGGTGACTTCGACAGAAAAACGGACAAACACCCACGTAACCAGCATTTCATAGAGCCTGCCCTCGTAAAAGTAGGCGTATACGTTGGATATTGCAGAGTCAAGGCGTGGGACGGCTGCCCTGTACAGATAAGAATTGCCGACGCGGTCTATCATCCACTGGTGTTTTGTCATGGTCTCCACATACATTCTGGCAAGTTCATATAAATGCGTGCTTGCCTTGATGTCAGACCTGATTCTTGCTGCATCCTGTTCTGTAATTGCTGCCTTTACATAATTCATGTTATTTCTCTTGTCGATAAATAGGCTGCCGCTGGCTGCAATCCAGGCTGAACATCAATTTTTTTCATCATACAGATGCCGCCGCAGATATTGTATGAACCCCGGTAGCAGAATGATGAACAGCAGTATGGATTCACCTATAAACGCATAGTGTAGTGACTTCTTGTCATTCCACGTGTAGCTGGCAATCACGAGTACGACAGCGACAATTGTAAAAACGGCGGCATACTTTATGAAAAATCCAGGTTGTCTGAACTTGCCCTTGCTGACCAGCACCAGACTGGCTATGAGACTGATGGCAGCAACTGGGAGTGAAAACAGGACGATAAGCAATCCCAGAAACCCGCTCCAGTCATCCGCCATGGCAAGGCTGGGCAGGCAACATGTCAGGCCAAATAACAAAAATACTGGCATTGACTTGCCTGGGGTAACTCTGGTTTCAGCATCGGATGAGCGCATGGTAGGTTTCATGTATAGCGAGTAGGGCAGGGATCAATAAAAATAGGTAAATACAGTAGTAGGGTGCGCGGCGCACACCGTTCAAGTTTCAATTTAAGCTGATCACGAATTGGGGTGTCAAAAAACGGTGGGCATAGCGCACCTTACGAATTGTGGCACGCTGCTGCCAACAAATTGCTGCCGCCAAATCACCGCTATCAAACATCAATCCACAAACACCGTATCCGTCTTGCCCTGAGGCGGGATCTTGATGGCGATGGCTTTGACGGGGCCGTTGCTGACGATGCTGCCACCGTGGGCTGTACCTTTGGGTATCACGATCAGGCTGCCGGGTTTGAAGTCTTTGCGCTCTTTGCCCAGCCACATGCTGCCGCTGCCTTCGATGATGTACTGGATTTCGTCAGTCTGCGGGTGTATGTGCTTGGCAATATTGCCGGATTGTATGCCGACCGTGGCATTGTCCGTGACCACCAGGGGGCGGGCATTGAGCTCAGGGTTGCCGGTCCTGGGCAAGTCATCATGCTTGATCGCCAGCAAGTCTGTGATGCTGGCAGTCAGGCCAGGCGCATCGGCATGGGCATCGCTGACCAGATGTTGCATCAGGGGTGAGGCAATCAGGCCTGCAAAAAATGCAGCGGCAATGGCGAAGTTTTTGTTGATGCGCATGTTGTCTCCAGGTAGATGATTTTGTGGGGCCGGGCAGTGTGGAATATAAAGTGTGCAATATAAAGTGTGCAATACAAAGCGCATGCGGGCAAGCGCTTTTCTTGCGCAGGGTTGTTTCATTTGCTTACCGGTGCTACGGCCTTGCAATCTGGCTGCTACAAATCATTACAAAACCCCGTCAACATGGTTTTTAAGATAGCCGTTAACTCTACACAAGGCAGCCTGGAGCATGCCTGGGCGCACGGTGCGTCACCAAGCGTCTATCAAACTGGAGTTATAAAAATGAAAGCAATCCCCCTTAGCCTGGCAGCCCTGGCCGCTGCCACCGCCATGACAGGCTGTGTCGTGGCACCACGCCCTTATTACCACCACGCGCAACCCGTGCCTGTGGTTCAGCCTGTGCCACAGCCCGTCTATGCCCAGCCTGCCTATGCACCTGGTGTGGTCGTGGTGGAGGCTGCCCCGCCCGCGCCATATGCTGAAGTCATCGGTGTCGCCCCCAGCCCCGGATATATCTGGATAGGCGGCGCCTGGTTCTGGGAAGGTGGCCGCCATGTCTGGCACCGTGGTTACTGGGCACCTCCCCGCGTTGGCCATTACTGGGTCGGGCATCATTGGGAGCAGGTAGGCCATTCCTGGCATTTCAGGGAAGGTTACTGGGCACCGCACCGCCGCTGATCTATTCTCGCCCGCCATGGTGCATGCGCTTGCGCCATGGCGGGCGGGCATGTTTTAATCCTGCTGATTTATTCATACTCAACAGACAGCAGACAGATTTCATGCCCAGCACCCACATCAACAGCCGCCGCCGGGCGCTGCTGTTTTGCCCCGCTTTACTCTTGTTGAATACTTCCCTTGCGCATGCTGCCCCCACCTATCAGAAAAGCCAGACAGATGGCTGGACACTGATGTTTGACCAGGGTTTGCAAACGGCAGATGCCGCATCCAGGTCTGCCTTCATCAAAGTATTGAATGAACAACTGGCCAGACTCAATAAGCTGCCCGCACAGGCTCAGACCGGTTTGCGCAAGGTCAGCATCTATGTCTCCAGTGGCACTTACCGCGCCTTTGGTGCGCAACACCATCCGTCTGCGCAATGGCTGCGGGAGCATGGCTATCCCGTTGAATTTGCAGGTAACATAGAAATCTGCAACTGGAAAGAATTCACCGCCCTGGTCAACAGCCAGCCCTATGCGCTGCTGCATGAAATGGCGCATGCCTACCATTTCCAGCATCCCGAGCTTGATGCCGCTATCCTGCGCGCCTACGACAATGCCAAAGCTGCCGGGCTGTACCGCAAGGTCACCCGCGACCACAGGCCTGAGCTGCAAGAGGCCTATGCCATCAGCAATCACCGTGAATATTTTGCAGAACTCAGTGAGGCGTATTTTGGAGAAAATGACTTTTTCCCATATCACCGTGCCGAGCTCAGGCAATATGATGCGCAGGGCTATGCGATGCTGGAAAGTGTGTGGAAGATTCTGGTATAAGACGTTTGTACGATGCACCCATTTGCAAGCAGCACGGCAAGCATGCGCGGCGCACCGCCTGCAAATCAATCCCCATACCTTGCACAGGACAAGTAGATGAATCCGATAGAAGTAGTGAACCGCAGCCTGTTTTTGCAACTGAACGCAGGCACCGGGACTGGTGCAGGCCTGATAGGTCTGGCCAGTTTTATAGCTGATGCCCTGATTTACCTGATCCCGCTGGCGCTGGTGGTTATCTGGTTATGGCAGCCACAACGCCGCCAACTGGCACTCAGGGCCTGCCTGGTTTGCTGCATTGCCCTGGCGACTGGTCAATTGCTGGCTATGTTCTGGCCGCATCCTCGTCCCTTCATGATAGGACTGGGGCATACCTGGATAGCACATGCTGCCGACCCCTCTTTCCCCAGCGACCACGGCATCGTCTTTGCCAGCATGGCTTGCAGCCTGCTGCTGACAGGTGAACTGCTGTGGGGCATGGCAACGGCTGTTGTGGGTATTGCGGTTGCCTGGTCAAGGATTTTTCTGGGCGTGCATTTTCCGCTGGATATGCTGGGTGCTCTTGTGGTGTCGCTGTTCGCTTTTTTGTTGCTGTTGCCCGCGTGGGCAAGATGGGGTAATCCGTTCATGCAGGCGGTGGAAAAACTTTACCGCTATCTGCTGGCCTGGCCCATTGCCAAAGGCTGGATCAGGGCGTAAGCCTGTCCTGTTCAGCGATTGAAATAGATCACGGCTGCCACTGCAACACCTATCCAGAACAAAAGACCAATAAAGATGGTCACATTGGTGCTCAGGACCAGGCCCTTGCTGTCGCGCCAATAATAGGATTTGCCAGCCGGTGTTTCACCCTTAAAACCTTCACCACGCATCATACCTAAAGTCAGGACTGGAACCAGCACGCGCCCCGTGCCATAGAGGATCACTTGAAACAGGATTTCGAAGAAGAATTCCAGTATGAAGTCCATGAGGAAGATCCAATAAAGGGGGGGGGCAAGTGTCAGTCCAAGATATTATCTTGTGCAGATGAGGTTTTATAAGCCAGTTTAGCAGAGTGCGTCTGGATGCCGGATACTGATACTTGCATCTGCTGCGATTGGTGTAGCTGTGTGGTTAATAATTCGCATCATGCGCGGCACAGATATTTCCCTGGGTTGCGTGACACCATGCAGCCTCGCAGCAAAATGAAAACTCTGCACCGGTGTCAGGGTGTAAAATTTTTTTACCGCCTTTTTGCCCCAAACCTGACATACCTCAATTTGCGTTATCATTTAGACTTTATATTAATGCAAATTAGCTCCTGCCATTGTCATTTCTTTTTCAGGCTCAGGCAACCATTTCCATCATGCGCGATCAAGTCAGGTTTACCACTTCATTATTCCAGCCACCTCTGGAGCAAAGCGAGAACGGCGCAGCGCTGGCCAACTGGCTATGCGCCAAACTGCCCGCCAGTTTTGAGGCTGCCTGCATGGAAGAAGACTGGGGCTACCTCATCGAATTTGCCAGCCCACGTTTAAGTGCCAGCAAGATCATCGTCGGCTGCTCCCATGTTGAAGAGCAACAGTGGAGCATCGCCATCATGCATGAACGCTCTTTCTTCGATAAAATCCTCAAGCGTCCTGTGCCTGTCGCTGAATTAAGAGAAATCATCGCCGCTATTGATGAGGTCGTTGCGGAGGAAGCGGCAATCTCGGAAATAGAATGGTTTGAAAACGATGAAAAGCTGCAAGAGCGTAATCATGGAGTGCGTGCTTTTGAGGGATGATAACAAGGCTGAGGTTCAGGGGCGGATTCAGGATGTTGTCGCCAGCAGTGCAAGGGTAGTCAGGCAAATGCCCGGTTCGTACCCTTCCATCAAACCAAACCCGACAAGTTTCGCCAAAGGATAATCGTAGGGCGCATTATAATGCGCCGCATGTGATCATCATCCACGGCACACTCAATTTTCCTTCGTCATTGACAAGCCATGCGGTGCATTGCAATGCGCCCTACATCACGGCGGTGATTTGCGTACACGGCATTGCACCGGATAGCAAGGTATGAGAAGCGGTGGGTAGGGTAAGCCAATTCCCCGCGCCTGCTTACTCCGCCAGCTTCACATTCATGGTAATACGTGCCGTGAACACCTTGACGCCGCCGCCATCAACCACATCCACGGTGACGATCTTGTCTCCTGCCGTGCTCCAGTCCAGGCCGCTGCCATCTGCCACTGCCGTGACATCGGTCTTGGCCTTGGCCAGGTATTCGACCGTCATGCCTTTTGGTATCCAGCGCGCACCTTTGGGGATGGTGACATCCGTCATCGTGCCTGCCACCAGCTCAGCCGCATTGCACAGGGCAATCGCATGGATGGTGCCCAGGTGATTGGTGATCTCGCGACGAAAAGGCACGCTGGCAGATGCATAGCCGGGGCGCAGTTCAGTCAGTGTGGGGTTGATGGTGCTGAAGTAAGGGGCCACCTGGCAAACCATTTTACTGAATTGCTCGGGGCCGCCGAGTTTGAACATCTCTAATGCCTGGCTCATTGCTTATCTCCTGAAGTGTATAAGAAAAACCTTAAATTAGAATAATATTCTAAAATAGAATTAAATTCTGTTTTGGAATAATATTCCAGAACATTTTTCTGTGTCAAGCGGTTTACTCCCGGGTGAGCTGCGGTATCATCGGCATCAAATGGTCATATTCATTCACTCTCTTACACATTTGCAGGCAGCATAGATTTGGCAACGGCAGACGTACTCGAACGTAATTACCCCGGCAGGCGTGCGCAGTTAAAGCGCGATATCCTGCTGGGTGCACTCGCCTGTTTTAATGAACACGGCCTGGACCTGACCACGATAGAAATCATCAAGCAGCATTGCGACACCAGTGTCGGCAATATTTATCACCACTTTGGCAGCAAAGAAGGCCTGGTGGCAGCACTGTTCTTCAGCGCGCTCGAAGACCAGGCGCGCCTGCTGGCAGACTACCTGGGCAAAGCCCAGACCGCACAGGAGGGCGTGGCCGCGATCGTTTGCGCCTATGTCGATTGGGTGACTGAGCAGCCAGAACTGGCACGCTTCCAGTACCAGGCACGGGCAGCAATTGCCAAAGGGCCGCAGGCTGATGAACTGGCCAGCCGTAACCGCAGCCGCAACAAAAACCTGCATGCATGGTGGGCCGCACCCGGCAGGCGTGATCACATCAAACACATACCCGATGATTTGCTGCCATCGCTGCTGATAGGCCAGGCAGAAAACTACTGTCGCGCCTGGTTATCAGGGCGGGTGCATACCTCACCCAAAAAATACCGTGAGCACCTGACACAGGCGGCCTGGAATTCTTTGGTAGCGAGGCCGCTGGAATAGAGCTTGGGTGGGGTGATACTGAAGGCAGTTCTGATTCAGATGGTGTAGATCGTATTTTGATAGATGAGGTGTCAGCTATTATTTGTTTGGTACCCAGGCACCAAGTGCCGACTTATCCCGCTGCCTGTTTAACAGTTTCGGCGCGATTAAAAGTCAAGACTTGCCTGTCAGGCCTGAAAAGTAACTGCAATTATTTCACATTCACCTGTGCGAATGTCAGAGCTTATTCTTAATCATACGAACTAAACTATATTTAGAAAATCGACCTCCGAAGGACGTCTGCATGGATGCAATACTTACTGTTATGGTTCCCTGTTTTTTGAATTGGGAATTCGATAAAACGGAAACCCTTTGGAAACGAGAATTAGAAGTGCAAGGTATCGTCAACCCGGTGTCATTCCGCTTTGGCGAGCATATTAAGATAGAGCCAAGGCCGATTTACCAGTGGCTGGCCAAATTTATCCCGGATGGAGAAGTTAATTGGCATTCCTTTGTTTTATTCGGGGATTACATCAATATGCTGGAGACAGAAGCTAATGGCTGGATTGAACCAGACGAGGCGAAACCTACAGGCCTTGATATCGTCATTAAGCACATTTGCGACGCTACGCCAAATTGCGTATGGGTATTCGAACCAGGTGATGAGGCAATCGATTTGATTTATGCAAACAAAGGCGCAACTTGGATTTTTGAGAGAATCAAATCTGCGATGGACCGGAAAAAAACGTTGCAGGCTTTTGCCGTGTTTGAAGAAACACAGCTATGTCAGCAAAATTTGCAGAAAACAAAGGAGATGGCAGAAATTAAGAGGAAATTGATAGGAATATTAACGATGCACTCTAAAGGCTTCTATACTGAAGATGAGGTAATTCATGCCGCAGTGCAGTTAATGGGCAAATCAGAGATTGATATTGAGTTGTGGCATTCTTTGCCCGAATGGGTTCGGAGAGATATCATTGATCAATTGGCTGATTTCCATGCAGAGACCGAGCTTTACCTTTTTCACCATAGCCAAAGCGGAATGGTCAATATTGTTAAAGGGCAGTATCTTGCCTTGAAGTCCTGGCTTTTGAGAATGAACTTGATTTAAGGACTTGGCTTTTGTGAAATTAACCCGGTTTTCACCGTAACGGCAAATGTAATCAAGACACAATGGATTACGGATGGCAAGCACAGAAATGATTTTCCATGCTGTCTTGGCCTTGATCGGGATGATGGGCGCCTGCTCTTGCTATTGACGTGCAATGTTTCGAGTTCACAAATTTTGGGGTAGGGTATTCATGCATACAAGTTCAGCTTTGACTTCAGCCTTGGTCTATGATCGCCGTACCATACTGTTCCATTGGCTCAGCGCCATTCTCGTGGTGGGGCTTTGGGTAATCGGGCAGACGATAGACTTTTTCCCAAAAGGGGCGCCGCGTATTACGGTGCGTAGCCTGCATATCAGTTTTGGTGTCTTGCTGGGCGTAGTATTGATATTGCGACTCATCTGGCGCAGAACCACAGGCACCCGGTTACCAGCGGCAGATCCCGGCATGCTGGGTAAACTGGCGGTAGGCGTACATCATCTGCTGTACCTGCTCATGGTGGCCATAGTGATCATTGGGATAGCCGCAGTATGGATACGCGGGGATAATTTATTCAATCTATATACAGTACCAGCATTTGACCCTGCCAACAAAGAGCTCAGACATAATGTCGTCGAGTTGCACGGATTGCTGGCCAATATCCTGCTTGCTCTGGCAGCTTTTCATGCAGCGGCTGCCTTGTGGCATGGTCTGGTCAAAAAAGACGGCGTGTTGCGGCGTATGTTGCCAGCCAAATCTTGATGTGGATGGGCGCACTGAGTGAAGCGTGAGACTTGGAAACGTCCAAGTTGCCTGAAGCAGCGGAGGGTGACAGGCAGTTATCTGCCGCATCAATTGGATAGTGCAACGCTGCGTCTGGCCGTCTGCTGTTTTTGTAAATCCACCCTCTGCAATTCCACCTGATCCAGCCGCACAAAAACAAAACCCTGCTTCAGGGTGTCGGCCAGCGCCACCGCCAAACCTTCAGCAGAATCAGAGGCAGGTTTGTTCATGTGGGCGATGATGACGTCGCCTGCCTGCAGGCGTTTGAATTGCTTGATGATGGCTTGCTTGCGCAGGGTAGCACCCTGGTCGGCGTTAAGGGAGAAGCCAGCGATCTTGTAGCCCATGCGTTTGATTTCATCCATGGCTTGCGGGTCATATTTGGCGCTGGCACCGCGGTACCATTGCGGTGTCGTGCCGATGGTGCTGGTGATGGCTTTGGCACCTTCGCTGACTTCACGTTGCAGGCTGGCGATGTCCGGCTCACCAGCCATACCATAGACTTTTCTGCCGGGGCCTATGATGGCGGGGACATGCTTTTCGCCGTGGTCTTCAACATCAAACAGGTCAAGGTTGGCCTTGATGATGGCGACACCTTGCGGGTTTTTGTCCAGCCATTTCTTGGTGACAAAGATGGTGGCAGGAATGCGCTTGCGTATCAGAAAATCGAGCAACTCAGCATCAAACTTGCCCGAACAGGCGTCCAGCGTCAGCGCTATTTTTTTGCCTGTGATGGTGGGCGCAGCGATGCGGGTATGCACTTCAACAGGCATGGCTTGCAATGCTGGCGTCACCAGGGCGATGCTGAGCAACATTGCCAGTAACTGAAGCTGGGGTAAATAGTAAGATAAATTAGCGCGGCAAAATTTCATGTCACATAAGCTTAATTATTCTATAAGCTGCGAGTATAAGGAGTTACAGTTTGGATGCAGCTTTAATTACATTTGGTAAAACCCGGTGGAAATGAAAGTGTGTGTGCCAGCGCACAGACTTGAACGCCTGCGCTGTCTAGAATAGCTTCACGTTGCAAAGAACTGTATCACCTGGCAGATAAGCCAGGGAGCAGGGATAAACACGGCATACATGACATGTCATCCTGGGATATAGATTCACTTTACAGATAGTAAGGGCGTTTAATCCGGCTTGGGTGACTTTAAAAGAACCTGCCACTGGTAGGTTTTTTTTCGTCTTGCGTTATTGCTTGCCTTGCCTGTTTGACAAAGCAATTGATATGTCTTAGGGTAGTGTTTCTATATTTTTTTGTGATGACACGATCTAAAATGAAATCCACATTTGTCTTGCTCAGCATGCTGGCAGCCTTGTCGGCAAATATCCCCGCCTTTGCAGCCCCCGATACCAATAGCAGCAGCGTCAAGATAGACGGCGATACCAAAGTCTCGACCATTGATGGCGTGGCAGGTATTGCTAATGAAAGCGGTAATATCCTTGAACTCAAGGATGGCGAACTCAGCCTCAATGGTACCGTTGTCTATAAAAAGAAGGGTATGCTCAAGGTGCGGCTGGTGCACAAGGACGCAACATTCAGTCTGACTGTCGATGGCAAGAACGTGCCGCTGCCAAATATTAAACCGGCACCTGCATTGACCTGATAGCAGGTCAGCACAGACTTGCAGCATGCAAGTGCGGGGTCTGTGTTACTGCTCTTGCCTGGGCATGCCCGGGCAAATCTCAGGCATTTTGCGTCGTTTGAATAAATTGACCAGCGCCTGATTTTCGGCGCTGAGGGCACGTGCATACAGTGCATGGCCATTGCTATTGTCACTGTCTTCGCCCTTGTTGCTGGTCTCCGGGCAGATAAAATCGCGCAGTTGCTGGTCATTGAGGCGGTCAAGCACTTCCAATACAGCAGGTGATGTCTCGGCATACACGTCGATGAGATCGCCGCCACCACGGTTAAGCTCGCGCATATTGTTGCTGCTCTTGATCAGGTAGGCCAGTAACCCGGCACCGCCATCTTTGGCTGCTGCCAGGCCGCCTTTAAGGGGCAGCTTTTCTGCCAGTGATGCTGCCTCCTTGCCATTCATTTCACGCAGGTGTGACTGTATGCGTTTCTGGTCTGTTTCGCTGTAGGCTATTGGCCCCGCATCGGCATAGCCAAATCTTTGCAGGGTCCAGATTTGCTGTGGCGACAGCATGCTATCGTTCTCAGGCAGCGCGTACGGGTCAACACCTGCATCCAGGGCAAACAGGAGGAGATCGACCTTGCCGCTTTCCATGGCGATAGTCAGCAGCGAGCGGTCATTCGCGACGATTTTCATATCCACATTATGCGCCTGCAAATAGCGCAAAATAGTCAACAGGCGATCTTTGTCTTTGGTGTCTGATGTGGTTTGCTCATCGTTCAGAATATCCCACCATGCCGGCGCGACTTTGCTTGTGTCGGGGACATAAGCATATTTGGGCGAAGGGCAGGCGAGCGACAGCTTTTGCTCGACAAATACATCCAGCAAAACGGTATTCATGCTCTGCAAAACCGGTGGCAGGTAGGTGCAGTAGGCGCGTCCATCCTTGTCATTGCTCACCGCATCTTGCAACAGGATGCGCAATGCCTGCGCATCGGCCTGCGGCAACACGCATTCGTTCAAGGCGCGCAACTTGTTTTCTATCTGATGCCTGCCCGAGGCCAGTTCTGATTGCAGCAATTCATGATTGCCCTCACAGGTATTGATGCGCAAGAAATTATGCTGCCAGGCGTCTTCTTCTACGCGGGCGATGTGTGCCGCATCCTGCTCTTGCTGGTACTGCTTGATTTCATGCGCAATGTAACCCATGCCCATGCTGCCCGCCATGCACAGCGGGAAAACCAGCACAGGCGTCGCCAGCATGGCGAGCAAACGCGGCAATAAACTGATCTTCAATTTGACCAGCACCACGACCATGGCAATCAGGCTGACTATCGCACTACCAATAGCTGCATAGATCAGCTCTTCGACGTTGGATGTGGGTGAAAAAGCAAAGGCCGGGCTGGTGAACGAGAAACAGAATAGTGTGAAAAGCAGGCGGCTCAGTTTTGTAATACCAGGCATGCCATGTGCTGGATGCAAGTGAGAGGAGGCGTGATCTTTTTTGCTGGTCAAGGTAGGGTCTGCTTTTTTCTCTATACTAATGTCAATAACTGATGCCACCAACAAGCCAGGCGGATTGTTGATGGCATAGTGACTATAGCACGATGCAGGCTGCACTTTAAAGAAGCTGTCTCGCTCCCGTCAGGCAGTAAAACTATGGATAAGCTCAATCTCGCCAACGATATTGGCATTCATGAGCTCGACATCTTCTGCCGGTATCCACCACTCTGTATGTATGGCACCACCCACGGTCTGGACTGGGTAATTGTCCATGAAGCTCTTGCTGACCTCAAAGCGCGTGACATAGCCAGAGCCGCTTGCTGGCACATTCCAGTCCCTGGCAATCTGTATTGCGTATTCCACATTGGTCACCGGGTAAAAGATAGGTTGCTCAGGCAGACGGGGCGGCCATTTCTTGTTGCCACTGTCGCGCACCAGTGCCAGCTCTTCAGGGCCGGTAGGGCGGTAGAGTGTGACGGTGGTGATGTTGTGCGTAGTCATGATGCGCTCATTTTGGGTTGTAAGGTCCATACTATAAATTACTTATTTTTAAATTACAACTAACTTGGTTGCGAATTTTATTTAAGATGCGATGCCGGGATGGCAAAGCCATTCAAGCGTTGCAAACCGCATCTCACAATTTACCGGATTTGCGGGCCGCGATAACACTGCTGGAGTACCAGTCCGTGGTCTCCAGCTTGTGTCACAACATTTGCGTCACTGTTGCATCATGGACAGAATTTATCCAAAACGCATCCCAATCGCATCCCAATCGCATCTCAGGCCTATCGCAAACCTAGCTCCGCTTCATCCTGTCCTTCTCCTTCACTGAGCGCATCAAGACCTTCCACTTCGACCTTGCTGCTATCCGTTCCAGCGGGGTTTGCTGGTGGCGGCGGGTTTCGCGTTGCAGTTTCTGGAAGTTGCTGAGCCTGTCTGCATCAATGGCATCGCGCACGGCGCAGCCGGGTTCGCTCTGGTGGCTACAGTCGCGGAACTGGCACTCTGTGGCCAGTGCATCAATGTCAGCAAAGCTGGCGCTGAGTTCCTGCTCGTCGAGATTGAGTTGCAGGGTGCGCAGGCCGGGGGTATCAATGATGCAGGCACCGCCGGGACACAGGTGTAGCGAGCGTGCAGTCGTGGTGTGCTGGCCGCGGCCATCAGTGGACCGCACCGCACCGGTATCTTGCGCGCTGCTTGCCAGGGTATTGGTCAGCGTCGATTTGCCCGCGCCGGATGAACCAAGCAAGATCAGAGTCTGGCCTGCCACCATCCACGGTGCCAGCAAGTCTGCTGTCGTGCTGCTCTGGCCGTTGACCGCAAGCACAGGCACACTGGCAGACAGGCGTTGTTCCACCTCTGCCAGGCGCGCCTGCGCATCTTCGTGCACATCAGCCTTGGTCAGCACGATGACGGGGGCGACCCCGGCGGCCTGCACCAGTGCCAGATAACGTTCCAGCCTGCGCAGCTTGAAGTCGCTGTCCAGGCCCATGACGAGCAGGGCGGTATCGACATTGCTGGCCAGGGCTTGCAAACGTCCTTCATTATTGCGGCGTGCCAGATGCGTGAGTGGCGGCATGCGGGCGATGAATCTATAGCCAGTGCCGATATCGCCGTTATTGCTCAACAGGCCCCAGTCACCCACGGCCAGGCTGTTGTCATCTGCCGCCAGCTCATGCAAGAGACGCGGCAGGGCGCGCACCTGCATGGTCTGTCTGCCATTGTGGACGACCAGGTTGTCGCGGTGTACTTCAGTAATACGTGCCATTTGCAAGCTGGCATCGTCGTCATTATCTGCTGCCAGTGCGTGTAGCTGGTTGGCGATAGCCGGTGTCAGGCCGATCAGGCGCAGGGATGCGAAATCAAAATTGATCATGATAAGTGTGTCTGTCCATATTCATGGGCGTGCATCGTTTTTTGATGCACTAAACCATCCCGCAGCCACGGCAAATAAGAAAAAAGCCAGGGCGAGCAGGAACGAAAAAAGAAAATGGAAGTCGGCGCGATCAGACCCGAAAGCGGACGCGCATCAGCACACTAGCGATAAGCTTTATAAGACGCCAGGAGAAGATGTAGGCAGCGATGTGGGCAGATCAGGCAGCCGACAAGAGGGCAATATCCGTGGTTCTCATGATGTTGTCTCCTGTGGTGGTTGATGGAAGCTGTAGTGTGCCAGTAGTAGATGGGGGCGTCAAGTGGCAACCATTCCCAACCAGTGTAAACAAATGCGGGCATTGCCCACGGGATGCAAGCCGCCAGCTCAATAGGAAATAATATCCGTCACATCAATATGAGCAGCACCTATGAGTTTGACCAGGATATCGTCGTAACCCACGTAATCACCAAGATTGATTTTATGTTGATACAGGTAGGTGCCAGCTGCTTCACCGTTATCAATGTTGATGATATATGCCTGACCGGCTGTGTTGGATAATCGCTGCTTGGCTGCTGCTGCACCATCGACTATATTTTTCCGCAGGCTATCATAATCAGAAGTGCTGATCGTGAAATTGCCAAGTGTCGTTGCTGCCAGCCCTGTGATGAACTTGTCTGCACCAGTGACATTGAAATTGCTGACCGTCGTCAGTATGTTTTTACTGCTCATGGACCAGGCATTTTTTATATTCAACAGATCGTCTCCGCCTCCTGTCGTAGCGAGCTGCAGATTTGTTGTGGTAAAGCCGATGGTATTAAAATTGAATACTCCCGATTTGCCTTCTGCTTCGACGATATCAACTTTGCCGTAGCTACCCAGCACGGTGATTGAGGCCCCGGGTACATTGACGTTCACCCTGGTAGAAGAACTGTTTGCTGAGGAATAAAGCGATAGCATGCCTGTTCCATCCAGATTGATGGTGATGGCACCATTGTCAGGAAGTGTAGTGTAGGCAGCATAAGTAGAACTATAGCTCCCAGACATACTGACGTTGACCGTACCTGTTATTGCTTCGTTAGTGATATAAGACCCTGCCCGCATCCCCAGACCGGTGATGGTATAAGAGCCTGCGCCACCAAGTTTGAGCATGGAAGTCATATTGCTGACATCGACAGTGGTCGCCACATTGCTCGTTATTGAATGCACGACATCATTGCTGTCCTTGATGCTCAGAGTGCCACCTTTATCTGTCAGGCGGATGTCACGAAACTGGCTATTCGCAATAATGAACTTGCTGTTGCCGCCCAATGTCAGGCTGGATGCCTTGACTGAAGTGATGTTGACTTGCTGACCATTGTTCACCGTCAGCGAATTATCATTGCTGCCGAACATGTTGATAGTGATGGCACGCGAAGGCGAGAGTGTCAGGCTACTTTCGTCACCTCGCAAAATGATGCTATTGATACCCAGCATATTTGCTGTACCTAAAGTGGCCGCACCACTATTTGTAATTTCCAATATATGTTCACCAGCCGTGGCATTAATGAAATTAAGAGTCGCAGTAGCCAGGTTTGCGTTCGTTGTTTTGATATAGGCACGTCCCTGCTCTGAGGCTTGGATGACGCTCTGATTAGCCCCGCCCAAGGTGACGGATGAGCTGCCGGTAATATTGTTGAGCTGTACAGTTTGGCCCGCCAGATTGCCCAATACAATATTGTCGCCGCCATTGAGCTTGTTGGCATTAATGTACTGGAAACTGTTCATGAATTCTGTGCCAGCAAAACTTGTGTCTGAACCTGCTTGCAAATTGAGTGTTTGTACTCCGGTGATGGTGCTTGAAGTGTGACTGACTGGTGAAAAATAGGTATTCACATTCAGTGCGACATTGCCGTTACCGCCATTCAGACTAGTGTTGGGCTTCAGTAGCTGACTATCATCTGCAGAGAAGCTAAAGTCAGCATTCTTGCCAGTATTATTCTGCCCGCCTATTACAGGAACGATGATGGCATTAGCGAGCCTGTCGCTACCATATGGCGCATTGGAAATCAGCTTTTCTATCGCGATACCCAAGTTATTAACCGCATCCGTGCCGCTGGCATTGTCAATAACTGGTGCCAGCCAGCTCTTGGCCAGATTGAATACTGAACCACCCATACTATAGGCATAGGCTGCCGCAGCGTCCGTTGCCAGTTTTTTTGTAAAAGCAATCGCCGCAACATTCTTGGATTGCACCGCCATCTGGTCTGCACCTGTGGCACCGTTCAAAATCGCAATCGCTGCTGCCCCTATGCTGACCTTGCCGGATTTGATCTGGCCACTCCAGTAGGCCAGACCATCAGCATCAGCCTTGTGGTTGAACAGGTTGTTGTACAGGGCATTAATGGTTTGTTCTGCCGTGAACCCGGCAAAGGCACTTGCATATTCCTTTTGTTCAGAAAAGCTCTGCGCGATCTGCAAGAGGCTCAGGCTGACATCCTTCCAGTAAGCGAGACCAGCCTTGTCGGCAGGGCGGTTGAAATAAGCGATGTACAAATTCTGGATCTCGACTTCGGTAGCCATGTAAAAACCTTGTTGCTGAGCGGGAGTGGGGCAATGCTTTACTAAAAGAGACGGCATCATCGCAAAAAAACAGGAACTTGTATATATGCAGGTGCAAGCAAGGTGAGCAGGATGAGCAGGGTGCGCCGTGCGCACCCTGCCAGTGGAATGTCAGTGCAGGTAAGGAACTCGCTTCAAGTTCTGTTCACCGACACCCCTCCATCGACGAGCATCGCTGTACCGGTCATGAATGAAGATGCATCCGATGCCAGGAACAGTGCAGCCTGCGCAATTTCTTCTGGCTGTGCCAGGCGCTTCAAGGCATGCAGGCTGGCAACCTGGGCCATGGCCTCTGGTGTGTGATTCATTTGATGTGCCATTGGTGTCTCTGTGCCGCCAGGCAAGATCGCATTCACGCGTATGCCTTGCGCGCCAAATTCTGTTGCCAGTGCCTGCGTCAGTCCATTCAACCCCGCCTTGCTGGCGGCATAGGCGGCTACACCAGGAAAACCCACCGTATGACCGACAAAGCTAGATGTAAAAATCAGGCTGCCGCCACCTCGTTTGAGCATCGCCGGGATCTGGTATTTTGCCGCAAAAAATGCACTGTTCAGGTTGGTGTCCAGCGTGTCTTGCCAGCCCGCAGCAGACACTTGCGGTGTTGCCCCCATTTCACCCATGGTGCCTGCATTATTGAAGGCTATGTCGAGACCGCCAAATTCCTGCTCGGCAAATTCAACCAGGGTTTGCGCATAGGCTTCCTGCCTGACATCGCCCGCAATGCCTGCAGCACGGCCACCCGCCTGCCGTATCTGTGCCACCAGGCTGTCCAGTTCAGGCTGTCGCCGCGCAGCGGCAATTACGGTCGCCCCTGCGCTGGCAAACAGCAAGGCCGCAGCCCGCCCTATGCCTGAGCTGGCTCCGGTGATGATGGCGATTTTATTGTTCAGTTCTATCATGCTCTTCCTCTTTATGGTGTCTATATCGTGTTGGACAAGAGCAGGCAGTATTGATGTTCAGGCCCGGACAGTCTCGCCAGAAACGGACTGGGGATTTCGCAGAACCAGAATGCGTACGTGAGGTGCAAGGCAAAGCAAGTAAAAAAACTGGAAATAAATTGTTTTTTTGATATAATAAAAATGTTAACTTTTCTGCAATCTCTCATGCTGCTCCCGGCATAGGAATTGATACCGGAAAAGCTAACGTCAATTCGCTTTTTAGCGTGATTGCAAAGCCCACCCAGTCCGATTTCTTTATGAAGATATGCAGATGGCATGAGGTTTCGCGCCGACTTTATGGCCTTTACGGCCATCATGTTGATGGCTGCATATTGAGGATAGGCAAACTATCACATCAATCCAAAGGAGTACCAACATGGCAGACCTGGCAAATGGCATCAATGCGTGGATCTTTCTGAACGAAGATGAACCACCCGGCACCAACTACAACAGTACAAACAGTTGCTTTCAAACACTCATCAGCAATAAAACCTATAACAGCGCCAACTTTCTCGGCATCGCTTTTTTTGCGGTCACCCCAGCCGTGAATGGTGACACCATAGAAATTGGCAGTTCAACGCATGAAGGCGGGCTCACGAATCAGGATTATCTGAATTCTGTGCTGCATGATGCGCGCCAGGTCAACCCCGGCATCAAGTTTCTGGCGACCATGGTGTATTCAGGCAGCAATACCTTGGCTGCGATTTTTTCCAACCCAGGTGACCCGCAGACACAGGCAACACAATTTGCCAATAATCTCGTCAGCTATCTGCAAGGCAATGGCATGAATGGCCTTGATATAGACTGGGAAGGTGATGTCTCCGACGACATGACTCAGGACCAGTTCAAGATACTGTTCTCCACGATACGCCAGGTATTTGATGAGCAGCCTGTTAAATATTTTCTTTCATTCACACCTGCCTGGCCGACTGATTCCATAGACTACCCCACCGTCAACAGCGCCTTCGATTTTGTCTCGCCGCAGTTCTACGACGGCACTCCTTTATCCAGCTTCATCAATGCCGGTATTTCGCCGTCCGTAATCGGTTATGGCGCACAGTTTGAACCAGGTAATTCGGCACCTAACGCCAGCGCACAACAGGTATGGAATGCTGTTTCCACAGGCTTTAACAGCGGTGGCAAGCAGTACAATTATCAGGATATTTTCATGTGGCGCCTGAACTCAGGCAACTTCCAATTCGAGCAGGCACAGTTCATGATCCTTGATCAGCTCGCCAATCCGCCATCAGGCAATGCCTTTGACGACACCGCGATTATCGCAGCAGCGGGCAACCCGAATATCACGCAAGTAACAGTGCGCTCCGGTGATGTGCTCAACGCCATACAGTCCGTCAACACCGGCACCGGCCCTTACAACATCGGCACCCAGAACAAGGAAACCGGCATCTTCACCACCCTGCAGCATGGTGGCAATAGCGGGGCCAGCCAGGTGGTCAACATTCCATACAACGACCCTATCGTGTCTGTCTCTGGCTACACCGGCACATGGTTTGGCTGGCAATGCGTGTTGCAACTGACCCTGACCGGAAAAAGCGGCACCAATTACGGCCCCTTCGGCAGCATGGCCCACGCCAGCTCCAGCAAAGCTTTCTCACAAACAGCCCAACGGGGACAAAGCGTGGTTGCATTCAAGGGCAGCACTGTGACCGTGCCACTGGCAGATGGTAGCCAGACAGCGATCATTGCCAGTTTGAATGCGGTTTTTGCCTGAGTGATTTTTGCCGGACCTGTGCGGGGAACTGTGTGGGTCCGGTGTATGCCGGTATCGCCTGACTTATGCTTTAGTCGTTTGAAACTTATAGCAGAAATTCAAGTGGAGGGTGGAACTTAATATCAAACCTAATGTGAGGGAGCGCGTTGCCAGAAATGTCGGTAACAGCCCATGCCGTGCCAGGCCGTCCAAGGTGAAGTTCTAGCAGAGGGTAGTGTGCGTCATCTCTAGTTATTTTTTTGTATTCGTCTTGAATGATTTTTAAATTAGGATGCCAAATTATTTTCGTGTCGTCTTCTGCATACTCAACCCATCCCCCCACATCCCACGGTACAAAGATATTAGACCGTATTAGATGAATCCCTACATAAGATACTGAAGTACGGTCAACTGGATTAGAAAATTTAATTGATATTTGGCTGAATGTCTCAATATCTAATTGTTTAAGAATATCGGGGGAATATTCAATTAACCCCATCGAGTTCGCACGAATCGCAGATGCATGAAAATTAAGATAATTTAAAATCTGTGATGTAGCATTCACATCTTGAATTGAATCTGAAGACACTTGTGACGAGAAATATTGATTGGCATATTTTAAAAAACTTTCTACGTTATACATGTGAAAAAAATCTATTTCACCTTCGATATGAGCTTCGTGTTTTAATTCCATTCTTGGACCAATTGTTCTTCCTTGAAAGGTCTCCCACCAGTCACTTTTCCCATCACCTGTGATAAGAAAAACGGTCTTTTCCTTCGAAAATTTTGCATGCGACAAAATTTGGCTCCAAATGATGTAGTCGCCATATTTTTTTTGGTAACGAAGGCCATCGTAACTAAAATACACTTCTCCGTCTTTGTCTTTTTTTGTGTCTTTATAGCCCGGTGGAATATTTTGGTCAAATCGGGTATCTGCAATTTTAAATAATGCGTCAATTTCATCTTGTGATTTAAATTGGCTACCTACTTTTCCTGAAAACAACTCCTCTATCTTATTTTTTATAAAATCTTCCTCTTTAATTTGCAACTGATGAGAATTTAAATTTTCTAGTTCTTCAAGAAATTTAGATTTTATTTCTTTGTAAGACGCTATAAATTTTGTAGGGTCAATTAATGCATGGCGTTTTGCAAACTGTTCATTTTTAAAGTATTGTTCCAATTCATTGAAAGAATCAGAAACTATTTTTTTTACATCTTCAAAACTCTTGTTTTGATCTGAAATAACAGTCAATCTATTGCGATAAAATTCAAGAGCAACATGATGCGGTATCCAAATTCGGCCATTTAATTGGTCGAACAATTTTAAGAAATCTTGTCTAGTGGTTTCCTTATACCGATACAAATTCAAAAGAACGTTTGTATCAAAAACAAACAAGGCGTTCTTCCAGGCTTCAGAAAATTCATCTTCCTTGTAACCGGAGAAGTATATAAATTTTTCTCTCATGCAAACCTCGATAGTCTGGAAAGTTTTATATTGGAAAGTCAGTCCAAGTAGGAGCGATTAGCAATTGCACTCATGGCTGAATTTGTAGAAATGTCACACCTGCTTCTGCTTACGCAGTCCTTTTCTTCAGGTGGTGCTTGGTTAACTAAAGTCCAAAATGCGGTTTTAGTTTTGAGATAAGCCGTTTTTTCCTGCCCTCATAAAATGAGTCAAAATTACTCAACTCCAAGTCTCTATGCCCTGGTTTTGGGAGTAAATTGAGTGCACAGAACTGCCTCCGGTCTGCCATTTTTTTGGTTTTAAGGTAGTCAACAAGTGGAGTTGCGCCTTTATACTGATTATCGCGTGCTAGCAATTCCAAGTTTGGAAGAGCGTCTCTCTTCCAATCGAGCCATTCCTGAATTTTTTCTGGATCGGTTATTCCGTGATTCTTAAGGTTGTTGGAATTAAATTTACTTTTCGGATGAATATGATCCACCTCGTATCTATGAACTTTAAAATCCACTGTTGGATAGATCAATGAGAGTAAGAAGTATGCGTGGGGACTTCCATATGAAGTTTCATCGACTAATTCTTGAAGACTCTCTAGGTCAAGCGACATTGATCTCTGTCCTGGAAGTTTCATATTGAGTAGTCCCTGAAAGTCAAGTGTTCTTCCCACTTTCAATTGTTTGTTGATTTCTGTTCTGAATCTTTCAAGAACTTGGTCGTTTTGTCCGCTAAATATGCTATTTATCTGCGAAATAACGTAGTACCGTTGTAGAGTCTTTCTTGAAGAGTTCGTTTTTGTGACACCTTTCTTCATAATGTAATACGCGATCGGGATAAGCGCATTTTCCGATAGATTTGGATGATTAATATATCCAATTTCTGGAAGAAGCTCGCACAAGTTCATTAAGCTTGTTTTGATCTCTTCCCAACTATTTTTTATTTTCTCTACATTCCCGATTTTGAATGCACCTAGATTATATTTTATCGGGGAGTCGGTAAGCATCAAGCAGGCGCGCATAACGAAATCCTGAGAAATGTCTAGACCGCTTTCTTGCATGGAGTTCACTAAACCCAAAATTTCATTACGCCCCTCGCTCCATTGCGAAACGAGCACTGAGAAAAGCAAATCTGACTTCTTCAATGTCATGCCACCGCTATTTATGCGAGTGAACATCTCGACTACTTCGTCAAGATTTTGATTGTCAATATCGAAATAGAATAGCCTTTTCTCATGAAGCATGCGCCAGATAGACTCAAGTTGAGCAATGATACTTTCTGTTCTATTAAAGAACTGAGTCGTTACAATTTTCTTGTTTTGTTGCTTAACACGTGTGGTGAGAGGGCCTGCGACATAATCTCTCACGCTTGAAATTTTTTGCCATTTCAATGCTAGGCCAACCTCAAACCAGAGGCTTTTGTCAGTTAATGTTTTGGCTGAGTCGCTTCCTAAAAATTGAAAAATAGATTCGTCTTGATCTTTTACGCTCTGTGCAAAGAGGTTTAAATGCAGATTGGAGTCCACGAAACTAGTCGAAACATTTCTAAGACCCTTACCGCTTTTCTTGTATCTATAAGTGCCAACCAAACCTATAAACAGACTACTCAGTCGCTGCTGCCCATCGACGACGGCGAACACGTTATTTTCTAAGAGATTGACTGAGGCTAAACCATCCCCAGTTTTTTCTCGTTTATTTTCGGAGAAATTTCGAGCGAATCGATACAACTGGTAGTACTTAGATGTGGCAGGAGAGACATTCCAAAAAATGCAGTTGCCAAGAGGATAATCACGATAGAGCGAATCGAATAATTTCAAAATGCGTTCTTTATTCCAGACAAAACTGCGCTGTATGGGGGGAGGAGGATTTCCTCTCGATGTATCATTGACATCGCGGTGCTTACGCTTAAGGTTTTGATCTTCATTTTTTCTTTCCAGTAGGACCATAGATGCTGCTAATTGCAAGCGGTTGTCTGCAGCGGTAGCAACAACGTAAATGCGAATCCAAGCAGTGAGGCAACTTCTGCCCACGCTTTTATGGCATCAACCCCCATGATTACCACTCTTTAAATTATTGGTTGAGTGATGAATAATTTGCATCAAATTTATTGTAATTGTCTTTTATTGTTAATATGTTAAATATTGTGGAATTTCAATTGTGCTGAGCTCACAGCCATATCCATTTTTCTGCCAGTCAACTGATTTTCATATTCTGTTAGTTATTCTATGAACCTCAGCTTTTCCTGTAGGACTCCACCGACCAAATTTTGAGAAATCCGCCATTTGATCCACGCGGCGGGATTGCTATGCTTTACATGCGGTCTTATACCTGCATCTGTGCATACTCAATTCAACGTCTGGAGCAAGCTCATGTCCACATCATTACTGGCTTTCATTCCTCAATTTACTTTTCGCAGGCGGGTGTTGCGGCCAGCGGGGGCAATGGTGGTCTTGCTGGCCTGCACCGCGGCGGGCAATGTCCTGGCGGCTGATGGAGCCACCGGGGTGTCACCAGCGCTTGACCGCATGAGTCTTTCTCTCGGCGCAGTCCGTGCGGATACCAGTTTTCAGCTGGGTGTCAGTACTCCTTCAGGGCGTTATGAAACGCCTAGCTATGAAGGTGAACGGGTGACCATACCCAGGGTTAGGGCTGACTTTTTGCTCGGGCACAGCCAGGGTGTTTCGCTCGATTATTACCGCTACGATAAATCCTATTCTTCGAACCTGAATGGCAGCACGACCCTGAATGGGCAGCCGCTGAGTGGCACGGCGGCTTTGGCGGCGGATGCGCGGCTGGAGATAGGTCAGGTGGCTTACCGTTGGTGGATGGGGCAGGGGGCTGATGTGGTGGGGCTGGGGCTGGGTGCGGCGTATTACCGGGCGACTGTGGGCGGCACGGTGACAGGCTCGGTAGCTGGCATAAGCAATAGTGGAGCAGATGGTTTTGAGCGTAGCACCTTTGCACCCTTGCTGGAGCTGGGCTGGCGTCATGCGTTCACGCCTGCTACGCGCATGTTCGTCGAGGCTTCTGGCGTGAAGAAAAACGGCGGCAGCCTCAATGGCCATATTTACACAGCGACGATAGGCGCGGAGTGGTTCCCGGTAGAGAATATCGGCATCGTGGCTGACTATGGTGTATCCCGGATCAGCCTCACTCGCGATCTTGGCCGCGAAGACAGCGCGCAACTGAATTTGCGTCTGCATGGGCCGTCGGTTTATGTGAAGATGCGGTTTTAAAAAAAGCTTGGTGGTGCTGTGAGAGATATGCAGCAATCCATTTTTCACATGTGCAAAAGCAATTAGCGTATACGGCGCTTGAGTTTAGTAGGGGGCATTGCGATGCACCGCACGCAAGCGTGGTTCACGGTCATGTCAATTGCCTGCGGATGCGGAAATGACATGCGGCGCATTACAATGCGCCCTACGTCACGGCAGTTGCAATGGATGTTAAACAAGGAGTAGGGTGCGCCGTGCGCACCACTTTATTTTTACATACAAATTACATAAGCGCGAAACGGTGCGCATGGAGCACCCTACTTTTCCAGCAAGAAATTCGACACGCTTTGGCTGCCAAGCTGAACAGGTGCTTCGGTTTCGTCCTTCAATGCCACACCCGTTAATCCACGTTTGCGTGCTTCAGTCAGCAGGTAATGCAATTTATACGCAGCGGTGTCGTAGCTGAGTCCATCCGGGCGGATGTTGGATATGCAGTTGCGGGCGGCGTCGGTCAGGCGTGGCTGTGGTGCCCAAGTCAGGTAGGCGCCCATGCTGTCTGGTGAACTCAGGCCTGGTCTTTCACCTATCAGTACCAGCACTGCGCGGGCGTTGAGCAGTGCGCCTGTTTCGTCGCCGATGGCGACTCTGGCTTGCGTGGCGATGACAATGGGAGCCAGGTTCCAGTTATCAGACGTGAGTCTGTTCAGCAAATTTTCCAGCAAGGGTAGAGCATTTTGTGTAACGGCAGGGGCTGACAAACCATCTGCAATGACGATGGCGAGATCAGCAGGTGGTGATGCCAATTGCCCCAGATGCTGGCGTGCTTCTTCATTCAATCTGCGGCCCAGGTCTGGTCGCTGCAAATAAGTATTGCGGTCATGTGCTGCGCTGTTGACGTGCAGGCTCTCATGCCCGGCTTGCTGTAAGGCCTGCGCCATTGCGCTCACATCCAGCGCCTGATGCACGGCATCGCGGGCACGTGCATGGGCAAGCTGGAAAGCCAGTTGCGCACCGGTGGGTACGCTGACACCGGCGCGGCCCAGGGCAATGCGTGCCTGGGTAAACTGGCGCAGGGCTTGCCATGGGTTGGCATGGACAGGAGGCTTGGATGTGCTCATGTCAGTCTTCGCAGTGCAGTTTCAAAACCAGACGGCAGGGCGTCATGCAAATGCAATTGTTCATCATGTTTGTATATTTCCATCTGCTTGAGCCATGCTTCAAATTCTGGTGCAGCCCGCAGGCCCAGCACGCGCCGCAGGTACAAGGCATCGTGGAAAGACGTGCTCTGGTAATTGAGCATGATGTCGTCCGAACCCGGCACGCCCATAATGAAATTGCAGCCTGCGGTGGCGAGCGAAGTCAGCAGGATATCCATGTCGTCCTGGTCAGCCTCGGCATGGTTGGTGTAGCAGACATCGCAACCCACGGGCAGGCCCAGCAGCTTGGCGCAGAAATGGTCTTCGAGGCCAGCGCGTATGATTTGCTTGCCATCGTAAAGATATTCAGGCCCGATGAAGCCGACCACAGAATTAACCAGCAGCGGCTGGAATTTACGCGCCACGGCATAGGCACGTGCCTCGCAGGTTTGCTGGTCCATGCCATGATGCGCGTTGGCTGACAAGGCGCTGCCCTGGCCGGTTTCAAAATACATGACATTCTGGCCTACCGTGCCGCGCCCCAGCGACAGGGCGGCGCTGCGTGCTTCTGCCAGCAAGGCCAGGTTAATGCCAAAGCTGCTGTTGGCCGCTTCTGTGCCAGCTATCGACTGGAACACCAGGTCCACCGGTGCACCACGTTCTATCGCCGCCATGGTATTGGTCACATGCGTGAGCACGCAAGACTGGGTCGGTATCGCATATTGTTCGATGATGGCGTCCAGCATGTGCAGAAGCTTGATCACTTGCGGTACATTGTCGCTGGCGGGGTTGATGCCTATCACAGCATCACCGCTGCCGTACAAGAGACCATCAAGTATGCTCGCAGCGATGCCTGTCGTATCGTCAGTAGGGTGGTTGGGTTGCAGGCGCGTGGCGATGCGGTTTTCCAGACCCAGGGTGTTGCGGAATGTCGTGACCACGCGGCATTTCTTTGCCACCAAAATCAAATCCTGCACCCGCATGAGTTTGCTGACGGCGGCTGCCATTTCAGGTGTGATGCCAGGGGCCAGCGCCGTCAGCGTTGCAGTATCTGCCGCATCTGACAACAACCAGTTACGAAAATCTCCCACGCTCAAATGGCTGATGCTGGCAAAGGCTGCCGCATCATGTTCATCGATGATGAGGCGGGTGACTTCATCACTTTCGTAAGGCACCAGTGCTTCATTGAGAAAGGTTTTCAGCGGTAACTCTGCCAGACACATTTGCGCCACCACGCGTTCTTCTGCAGTGCTTGCGGCCACACCTGCCAGCAAATCGCCAGAGCGTAGCGGTGTGGCTTTGGCCAGCAAGTCTTTAAGGTCGCGGAACTGGTAAGTGCGCGTGCCGACGATGTGGCTGAATTGTGCAGGCCTTATGCTCATCTTGCTGCGGTTTCCGTAGTCATGGGATTGCTGTCTGCTCCATCCTGTAAGGGTGAACGCTTGCCAACTGTCATCGCATGATAGGCATAAGCCAGCGCCATGAACAGGCAAAAAATCCCGAATATCAGCAAATTGTAATAGATCATGGTCGCCATGCAGATGCAGGCACTGATCAGCGCAAAGGCCGGTGAGTAAGGATAAAACGGTGCGCGGAATGGCCGCACTGTATCTGGTTCGCTACGACGCAGTTTGAACAAAGCCAGCATGCTGACGATATACATCAGCAGCGCGCCAAAGACGCTCATGGTGAGGATATTCGCCGTCAGGCTCTGGCCGCCTATCTTGATGAGTTCATCGCTATAAATCGCAGCGATGCCGATGGCGCCACCTGCCAGAATTGCGCGGTGTGGCGTCTTGAAGCGCGGATGGATTTTGGCAAAGAAATGCGGCAGGTAATTCTCACGCGCCAGCGCAAAAATCTGCCGTGAATAACCAAGTATGATGCCGTGGAAAGATGCGATCAAACCAAACAGGCCCAGCCACACCAGCATGTGCAGCCAGTTGCTGTTATTGCCCACCACCAGCTTCATCGCCTGCGGTAGCGGGTCATTGATATTCGCCAGCTTGGTCCAGTCACCCACACCACCGGCAAACACCATGACACCGATCGCCAGCACCACCAGAGTGACGATGCCGCCTATGTAAGCGATTGGGATGGAGCGCTGCGGGTTGCGCGATTCTTCTGCCGCCATCGCCACACCCTCTATCGCCAGGAAAAACCATATCGCAAACGGAATCGCCGCAAACATGCCAGGTAAAGAGGCCACGCTGAAATGATCTTGCCCGGCCCAGCCACCTTTGGTGAAATTGCTCATGCTAAACCCTGGTGACACCACGCCCATGAACACCAGCAATTCAAAGATCGCCAGCAGGGTGACAGCCAGCTCAAAATTGGCCGCAATCTGTATGCCCAGAATATTCAGTGTCATGAACACCAGGTAAGCCCCCACCGCCGCCGTCTTGGGATTGATTTCAGGAAATTGCACATTCAGGTAAGCACCTATCGCCAGCGCAATGGCTGGTGGCGCAAACACAAATTCGATGAGGGTAGCCGCCCCGGCAAAGAAGCCACCGAGAGGCCCAAAAGCCCGCCTGCTATATGCAAACGGCCCACCCGCATGCGGTATCGCCGTGGTCAGTTCAGTGAAGCTAAAGATAAAGCTGGTGTACATCGCCGCAATGAACAGCGCCGTGACCGTGAAACCCAAAGTCCCGGCAGAAGCCCAGCCATAACTCCAGCCAAAATATTCACCTGAGATGACGAGACCCACCGCAATACCCCACAACTGCAAACTGCCCAGCGTAGGTTTTAACTGCGCAGTCGTGCCTGAGCTTGCCTGATCGGGTGTCATGGATAGCCTCACTGTGGGGTAGGTATCTTGAAGTATCCATGATTCGGGGCGTTATCACAAGTGCCAGAATTGGGTTGGAGGGGCGGTTCTGGGAAGATGGTGATGGTCCGTAGGTTGGGCTACGCCTCATCAGCCCAACACTGGACTTTTGATATACGTATACGTTATTTACGCGCCGAGTGTTGGGCTGGTAAAGCGTAGCCCAACCTACGAGGAGCGGCCCAACCTACGATAATTTTTTCTTCCGCCTCTCATACAAAGCCTCAATCAAACCCATCATCCAGCACATGGGGCAGCCGCGCATCAACAAAAATGCAGCTATGAGTGCCAAGCCTGACCAGATCATGCCAAAAGGTTCAAGCAAGAAAGCGGCAATCACCAGGGTCAGTGCACCAAGACCGCGCAGCAAATGCACTGTCACAGACGTACTACAAAACATGATCGCCTCCATCAGGTTCAGCAACTCCGGTAACTCCGGCAGCGTTGGCAGCCTCGGGTGCACCATCCTTGAGCCAGTAACCGCTGTTCAGCAATTGCTCACGTACCTGTGCACGGGCGCGGTGCAGGCGGCTTTTGACAGCTTCCAGGCTCAGGCCCAGCTGGGCGGCGACTTCGGGTGCGGTCAGTTCATGCACGTCACGCAGTATCAACACTTCGCGGTAAGGAGGCGACAGCCTTTCCATCGCGCGTACCAGGTCCATGCGCAAGTCAGTCGGTACCATATTGGCCATGGGCATGTCGTGTTCATTGAGCTCATCCAGGGCTTCATGGTATTTCTTGAGGCGGAACAGGCGGTAGCACTCACGTTCAACGATGCGGAACATCCAGGTCGCGAAGGTTGCCGCACAGCGTAGCGCGCCTACCTTGCGGTACAGCGACCACAAGGCCATTTGCACCGCGTCTTCGGCATCCTCCGCATTTGAACAGGTGCGGCGGGCAAAGCGCTTGAGGTCGGGCTGGCAGACTTCCAGCAATGTGGCAATGGCTTTGCCATCACCTTGCCGGGCGGCTTCGATTAATTGAGGGCGGGACAGGCTCATCTCAGTTATCCAGGTATTTGCGCCCCACCATGGCGCAGGCAGGGCAAAAACCGACAAAGGCGGTCATGAGCATGGTAACAGCACTGGCGATGATAGCCCAGTTCAGCATGCCGCCAACTTGACCACTGTATGCCAGCCAGAACAGCAACAGGCCGCTGATGATGCGCAGGGCGCGTTCCCAATGGGGCAGATTGCGTTTGAAATGAAACATGGTGAACTCCTCTTTGTAATGAATGACATAGACCAAGAGTGTTCAGGTGCTTAAAAGGATTCAGTTTTTTTTAAATAATTTAAAAATCAGTTCAAACCCAGGATGTCGCCTACAGCTTGTTGTAATTGTTCTACCAGTTCTGCATCCATGTATTTGTATTCATCAGGAATATCCAGCACATGCACAGGCTTGTGGCCGATGAGGTTGCGGTAGCTGGCCATCAGGCGGGACTTGTGTTTTTCTTCCATGACAAAAATGACTTCTGCCCATTCTATGTCAGCGGCAGAGACCGGGTGACGGGCATTCGGGCTGGTGCCGCCTGAGCGGGCGCGCACCATGGGGTGCTTGCGCCAGACCTGCTCGGCAGTCGGGCTGCGCCACTGGTTGCGGCTGCAGACGAAGAGGGCGTTGATGGGGGTATTGGGCATGATGCGTGCGTTGAAGCAAAACCGTCATCATGCCAGAAACTCTCCGGTTGTCACTATTTTCAAACTATTTGCTATACATCTCCAGCTTGTCACCATTAATTTCTACGACGGTAGTGGACCAGCAGCCAGCCAGTGGACTTTTGTGCTGACTTGCTGCGCTGGCTGAAGTACTTGCGGCATTGCTGGCAGCCGTATCCTCATCATCATCTGCGCCATCGTTCTCACAGATGAGCCCATCCAGCCACAGTTGCAGGCGGCCATTTTTGTTGAGGCTGGTGACGGCACTGAGCTTGCTGCTTTCATACATGAACTTGAACTGTGTGATGTCTTTCAACTCCACAACGCCGGTCTTATCGACTACCAGCATGATGCCGTAGTCGGTGTCGTACCAGCCCGGGTTGCCGTCTTGGCCGGGTGATACCAGGTAATAGCAATCGCTGACCAGCAGTTTTTCGGCAACATCCTTCTTGAAATACACGCTTATTTTCTGGCTCTCGCAATGCTGGTTTTTCAGCAGGGCCAGGGCTTGCTGGCGTTGGGCCGGGTTCAGGTATTGCGAGAGCAGGGCACGGTCTTCGAGCACGGCAACATCAAATTTTTCGGCTTCGGGGGCGGGCAGCAGGCCGGGTTCATCCCTGACGCCTGGCAATTTTGTCACAGCCGCTGCACTGGCTGCTGCCTGCGTCGGAGCAGAAGCTGCGGCGCTGGCGATTGCATCTGCACTGGCGCTGGTACTCGCATTAGCATTAGCACCAGCCACAGGCCCATCCTGATGCCAGAACAGCCAGGCAAATACCGCCACCATGAGCGCGACAGCGATGTAGATAAAACGCAATTGGGATTGATTCATACCGGCAAAAACAAGCAATGACAAGACCCGCCAAATTATACGAGCGGCCCTGGCATTGCCAGTGTTTTTACCCAAGGTAACAAATGCTCCAGCTTGCAGCTCCGGCTCATTATCCCTGTCCCTGCGCCTGTCCCCGCCAGATTACTTCGCCCCGTCGTCGTAGAGTGCCGCGATGCCACCCGCCAGCGCATGTGGTTGCGCGCCCTGCAGATTGGTCAGCACGACTACAGTCAAATGCTTTTCTGGCAGATGCACACGCCAGGTGGCAGCGCCGCCACCGTAAGAAATCGCAGCCTGTTTGCCAAAGGGCATGAAGATAAAGCCCAGGCCATAATCACCGTTCTGACCATTGCGCAGTTTGTAGGGCGTATTCATTTCTTTGAGTAGCGCAGGCTTGATGAGCTTGCCGCTGGCTAGTGCCTGCTCAAAACTGACGAGGTCGTGGATATTGCCATTCAAGAGGCCAGCCGGGGCCAGATAGTCAGGCATGAACTTCGCGCCATAGTGGTAAATCTTGTCTTTCATGACGACGGGGCGGCCATTTTCCATCGCCAGCTTGCTATGGTCTTTGCTGATATCGAGTGAAGTATATAAGTCACTGCGGCCAGGGATGATGGACCAGGCGTCACCAAACTTTGCGCCAGTGATACCCATAGGCTGGAACAAGCGGGTTTGCACAAACTGCTCATACGGCATGCCGCTGATTTTTTCTATGACCATGCCCAGCAGCATATAGCCAGTCTGGTTATACACGGATTTTTCACCTGCGGGCTGTAGCGGCAGTTTTGCCAGCTCCTGAATCAGGATGTCGCGATCACCGCTGATGGTGGTGATGTTGACGTCATCGGTAATCGCATCCGGCAAGCCTGAGGTATGCGAGAGGCAATGGCGCAGCGTGATGCCAGCCCAGGCCGCAGGCAGTTGCGGCAGGATTTTTGTGATGGAGTCATCAAGCGCAATGCGGCCATCCTGCACCAGCAACATGATGGCGCTGGCGGTAAAGGTCTTGGTCATCGAGGCCAGTGTATAGACCGTGTCTATTTTCGTCGCCACATTGTGTTCCAGACTGGCCAGTCCATAAGCGCTCTCTTTGATGAGCTTGTTATTACACAGCACAGCCACTGTCATGCCGGGGATATGGCGCTTCTGCATCTCGGCACGTACATAATCATCGACAGTATCGGCATGTGCCGGCATGGGGTTGGCAGCCAAACCAGCCAGCAAGGCCAGGCTGGCGGCAAGAACACGATATGTAGGGAACAGGTATGGTGCAGAACGCAGTATTGATTGTGCCGATGGTATTGATTGCATTGATTTCTCCTGGTTTGTTTGTGACGCTGGCGGGGCAAGGTTTGCCATATTGCCCTTGCGCTGTTTTTTCTTGTCTGCCGACAAGTGCAGGCTTACTTTATTGCCAGGTAAAACAGGCGGCTATGGAGAAAAGATGGATTGCAAAAACAGGGGAATGAAATGCAAAAATCGCAGACAGATGGCGAGACCCTGGATGGCTAGGCAAAGCAAATTTGAATAATATACTTGAAATAAGCGGGGCAGCCCAAAGATCATGGACACCAGCAAACCAGAGCAACCGCCCATGCACCCTATGCACCAGCTACCAACCGCCATCACCCGCTTCATCGCCGACGCCACCCTGATTGCTGACGACATTGGCGAATCCCCCAGCAATGTGTATCGCTTCAGCAAAGGCGGTGAACACTTCTTCCTCAAGACTTCGTCACCTGTGCTGGCATCGACCACCTATAGCGTCAAACGCGAAGCGCAGGCGCTGCAATGGCTGAGCGGGCGCATAGGTGTACCTGAGCTGGTGGCGGTGGCTGACAATGAACACGGCGAAGCCATGATCACCCGCGCCGTGCCTGGCGTGCCCCTGTCAGCGCGGATAGAAGCCGGGCAGCCAGTCAGCCACTTATTCCTTGAAGCCCTGCGCCAGTTGCATGCCTTGCCCACGCATGATTGCCCGCTGCATGCAGGCGCAGCCATGCGCTTGCGCGAGCTGGAATACCTGGTCAGCCAGAACCTGCATGCGCAAGAGTATGAGCTTGACCAATGGCCAGGCCTGCACAGCGTGCAAGACCTGATCAACTTGCTGCACGCGACCCAGCCAGCAGAAAACCCGCAAGACCTAGTTTTTGCCCATGGTGATCTCGGTGACAGCAATGTGTTTGTCGATGAGCACGACCAGCTCTATTTCATCGACCTGGGGCGCGCAGGCCTGGCTAATCGCTGGATGGACATCGCCTTTGCCCACCGCAATCTGCGTGAAGAAGTGTCTGACAAAGTGGCGGATGAATTCCTGGCTTCACTGGCCTCGTTAGGTTTAGCAGATGCACCAGCGAAGCGGGAGTTTTTTATGCAGTTGGATGAGTTGTTTTAGTGGTGTGGAAAGCGTGAGCAGATGTCAATAATTTTGCGAAATTTCCCTGCATAGCGTCAGACCAAAAAAAAAGGTGCGCCATGCGCACCGCACCAGAACCAATTTTATATCAACGCTCTATCCCATATTCTATCGTCACCACCACCCGCGCGACCTTGTCTATCGTGGTCTTGTCGTAAGTGCCGCCGTATTCGTCCGAGCTGGTTTCTGTGCCGACTGGCAGGATATAGAACGCTCCCTGCGAGGCAGAGCGCATGCTTCCTACCTTGACCGAGCCGTACTTGGCAAATTCAGAGGCGCGCTTGTTGGCGTTTTCAGTGGCGGCGCCTATCAATGACATCTTGATGTCTTCGAGTTTTGATACCAGGTATTGCGGTGCGCTGTGAAATACTGGCTGGCCATCCGCTTCGAGTTGCAGTGCAGCGCGGCTGACGTTGGTTACCTTGGTCAAATCTTTCGATGTGACCAGTATGCTTTGCGTGGCCTTGTAGCCGCGCTGCACCTGGCGGTTGCGGCCATCGGGCAAATCTTCAACGACCATATTGGCATCCACGGCTTCTTCTGATTCTTTCAGCGCAGTTTTTTCAAAGCCCTGCTTGCCCAGGAATTCATCAAGCACTGGGCGTGATTTGCGCAACTTGGCCAGTGCCTCGGCAAAGCTGGGCGCCACTACCGTTACGCCTATGCGCCATTCTGCATAATCAGCTTGCACAGGCTTTTCGGCCAGTCCCTTGACCGATATACTCTGCTTGCCCGCACCGATATGCCTGGCCTGCATACCAAAGATAAAAGCCGCAGCCGACATGCCCAGGGCCAGCAAGACGCCAAGGATGACCAGGGCACGGGATAAGTCTTTGTTCATTGTATTCTCCAGAAATGACAGGGCATGAGGCAGGTATTTGTGCATTGCAAAAGCACGGTGTTAACATACTCCAACAAAGCAATTATTTTCCCTATACACTTTGCACTTTGTTGCAAAATAAAATGAGGACTCATTTCATGATTGGGAGTGAGTGCGAACGAGGTGAGTCGGGATGCAGTGCAAGGCGTAAGGTGTATACCCTGTGCAGCTAAGGCTGGTGCCTTAGCAAGCGCAAGATAACAAACTGCACGCAGCAATGCGCCCGAATCGCCCGTTCCCGTAGGGTTTGCCTCGTAACGCCGGTCAGATTGCTGTAGCCCGTGGCAAACAGGCGAATTATTTCGCAGCTACGTACGTCTTGTCGGTTAAAGTTATGAGGCAAACGCACCTCGCTCCTAATTATGAAATGAGTTCTACACGCCATGCAAAGAAAATGGTCTGCTCTGGAGAGCCTGCTAGCCTGGCTCAAAACTTTTGCGCCTGCGCAAATAGGTACCGACAATCGTGAACGCCTGCGCGCCTGTGCCGGCATGCTGGCTGGGCTGTTATTGACGGGTCTGGCAACCAGGGCCATGCTGGGTTCAATCGACAATCTTGCCACCATCCCCATGTTGCTGGCACCGATAGGGGCTTCTGCCGTTTTGCTGTTTGGCGTACCTGCCAGCCCGCTGGCGCAGCCCTGGTCTGTTTTCGGTGGCAATATGCTGTCGGCGCTTGTGGGTGTGTTGTGCGTACATCTGTTCGGGCCGTCGATGGCTACGGCGGCACTGGCGACTGCGCTGGCAGTGGCAGCGATGTTCCTGCTGCGCTGCCTGCATCCACCCGGTGGAGCGGTGGCGCTCACCGCGGTACTCGGCGGGCCGGTGATACTTGGTCTCGGTTACCAGTTTGTGCTGATCCCTACCGGCATCAACTCCATCTTGCTGGCGCTGTTTGCGCTGGCGTATAACAATGCCACAGGCCGCCGCTACCCGCATGCTGCCCAGCCAGATCATTCCAGCAAACATGGTACGGGCGATGTGCGGCCCATAGACCGCCTCGGTTTTCAGTCGCGCGACCTTGATGAAGTGCTGCAAAAATACAATCAGGTGCTTGATATCAGCCGCGATGATCTGGAATCCCTGTTCCTGCAAACCGAGATGCATGCCTACCGCCGCCGCTTTGGCGAAATCACCTGCGCCGACATCATGTCCAAAGACCTCGTCACAGTAGAATACGGTACCACCCTTGAAGAAGCCTGGACGCTGCTGCGCAAGCACAGGATCAAGGCCTTGCCAGTCATCGACAAGGCGCGCCGCGTCATCGGCATCGTCACCCTGGTCGATTTCATGAAGAATGCCAATCTCGACGTCTATGAAAAATTTGATGAAAAACTGCGCCAGGTATTGCGCCGCACCCGCCTCATGCACTCCACCAAACCAGAAGTCGTTGGCCAGATCATGAGCCACCCGGTGCGCACGGCCCGCCATAATATGCACATCGTCGAGCTGGTGCCCTTGCTGTCTGACCAGGGCTTGCACCATGTGCCCATCATCAATGAAGAACGCCGTTTGACGGGCATGCTTACACAATCTGACCTTGTCGCGGCTTTGTACAGGGGCAAGCTGGCGGATACGGGAATTTGATCGTTTTCACACGCTGATTGAACAGGTGTAGCATGTTGGTTTATATGTCCATGATAATGTTGAGAGGTGAGTGTGAAGCCATTTAATTCAAGTATGGAAAACGACGTTCAAGATAAAAATTCTCTGGCTTGGAAAAAGCTTTGCGACTATGTTGATGAATTGGCGATGAGCGGGCATGATGAGTTTTCTCCACGTGACTTTTTAGGCGCTGAGCTTTTTTCCCAGATACATACCTTGCCTGCATCCATCGTCAGACTGGACAAGGTCAAAAAAATCTGGCTCTATGGCAGCAAGCTGAAAAGAATTCCGCCAGAAATAGGTGGCATGACTGCCCTTGAATTTTTCGATCCTTACACTTCATATGACCTGCACTGGTTTCCATATGAGATAACACAGTGCAAAAACCTGGTATCGAGCCGCATCAGTACGCGAGCCTTGTATGGGAATTATAAGTTCAGAACGCCATTTCCTCGTCTGGATCACAATCCTGTCAGATATGACGGCGATATGCTGAAATGCAGTATCTGTAAAAAAACGATCAGCTATGCAGAAACGAATCAACTATGGATCAGCCTGAGAATTGGCACTGATACCGTCCCTTTGCTGGTCAATACCTGTTCAACGCACTGTGAAGAACAATTGCCAACGCCGCCAGAAAATTATGTGCAATACCCGCATAAGGGCGGAAAATCGCTGCAGCAGCCGCCAGACGTAGAGACCTTCGTAAAAAGCGAAATACTGCGCAGGAGGAATGAAAGTGCCGTGCCAGTATCGCAGACAAGCACGCAGGATGCCAATGTGCTGGATGGCAGTAAATTCAAGGCAGACGCCATGGCACTCAAACCTCTTAACCTGGTTGTGAAGATTTGGGATAAGTAAAATGTTATTCCCAAGCATATACCTATACAAGCTGCCAACACTTCAAAAAAATGTTGATCTTGATGGATTTTAATTCTCCCTGATGAACCACACTGTACGCCAACTTACTCAAATTACCCTGATGGCACTGCTCACATGCAGCGCTATCGCATGGGCATCTGGCGGCACCGGCGAATACACCCTCAATTGGCCAGTACGCGGCGAGCTGCTGGCCTATCACTCCAGCGGCTGCGCAGATGCCTGCTGGGTTGCCGAGGTGCGCAAAAAATCCACCCGCCAGGTCAGGGCGCGTTTGCGTTGTGATGGTGATCAACTGTATTTTTCAAGAGCAGGCAAAAGTAAGGAGCAGCTACTGCCTGAGGGCTGTGCAAGCTACAATGACAGTAATGACAAACCCAGACTTATTTCTGAGAAGTTGATGATGTTGCTGCGGGATCAGCAGGGCCAGGTCAGGAAATAATGGAAGTCATCATCAACGTAGCCACACACTCAGCCATTTTGTAGTGGACGCCGTGCGCACCATCTGCAACAGTGCATCAATTGCGGCAATCCTGACGCCGCACATGAAAAGGGAGCAGGTCTCATGAGTACAGAGAGAATCAACAAGCTGCTGCAAGACATACGCATGCTTAATGAAGAGAATTATGCGCTGGTGCAAAGCCTGCGTGAAATGATCCTGAAGCTTGATGAGGGTGTGAGCGAAGAAGTCAAATACGGTGGCCTGCTGTTTTCAGCAGCGCGGCCATTTTGCGGTGTTTTCTCTTACAAAAACCATGTGACGTTGGAATTTGGCCTGGGTGCATCCCTGCCTGACAAATACAAGAAACTCGAAGGCGAGGGCAAGTACCGTCGCCATCTCAAGCTGACTTCTGAACAGGACATCAGCGACAAACATGTGCATGACTATCTGTTGCTGGCCTTGAAGGCGGCGAGTGAATAGCCTGGAGTTGCACCGCGATGGCTGTAAAAGGACAAGCGTCGGGCGCATTGCAATGCGCCGCTTGTTTTAGGATGCCTCACCCCGCTTCACCCAATCACTACGCAACAAGCCATAAATCGCCGAGTCCGATACTACGTCGTCAATGATCCAGCGTTCGCGCAGATAGCCTTCGCGGATGAAGCCTAGTCTTTCGAGTGAGCGGGCGGAGTTGATATTGTCCGGGTGGATGTCGGCGTCGATGCGGTTGAGGTTTAATTCATTGAAGCCGTAATTGAGCAAGGTCACCAGGGCTTCGTTCATGTAGCCCTGGCCCCAGTAAGTTTCATCCATGTCGTAGCCAATCTCGGCGCGGCGGCAGCCTTCGTCAAAGTGGAAAAGGATGCAACTGCCCAGAAACACCTTGTCGGTCTTGCGTATCAAAGCCAGGCGCAGCAGGTCGCCCCTGACCATGGCGGCCTGATCGCGCTCGACCATGCCAGTGGCCTGGGCAATGTCTGTCCATGGTGCAGTGGTCATGTAGCGCATGACCTTGGCTTTGGAACGCATGCGCAGGATGGCGGCGGCATCGTCCTTGCACAAGGGGCGCAGGTGCAGGCGGGGGCTGTCTAACGTGACCTGGTTAAAGGCGGGCATGAAAAGTCTCCTGAGTGGATAGCATGCAGATTATAACCGTGCACCAATGAACTGCACTTCAATAAAGTCTGTGTACAATAACAGGCCACCTACAAAAATAAAACATCATGAAAACCTATCACGGCAGTTGCCATTGCAAGGCCATACGTTTTGAAGCGGACATCGATCTGGCCGATGGCAGCATGCGTTGCAATTGCAGTTTTTGCCTGAAGATACGTTGCTGGGCGACAGTCGTAAAACCAGAGTCTTTTCGCCTGCTGGCAGGTGAATCTGAGCTCAGTGAATATCAATTTGGCGCAAAGAATGAGCAACATTTCTTTTGCAAGCATTGCGGCGTGCGCCCGTTTGGCATTGCCCATTCACCCCGGCGCGGCAAATTCTATGGCGTCAGCGTGAGCTGTCTTGATGATGCCAGCATCGCAGAACTGGCGGCAGCACCGGTGACCTATGTCGATGGTATCAACGATAACTGGGATACGCAGCCAGCAGTGGTCAGCTACCTTTAAGGCTTTGCATTGCGCACCTGCATGTCATGTGCAGGCAAAGCCTTAAGTCTGATTTTACGCCCAATCTCACTCCACCAGCACAGCCGCCGTCATTTCAGACGCCAGCGTCCAGCCCATGGCGGTGTAGAGCGCACGGCCCTCATCGGTCGCTACCAGAATACCGGTGGATGCCGCTTTGCTGCACGCATGGTTGGCCAAGCTTTGCATGATGGCAAAGGCCAGGCCACGGCGGCGGTGTGCGGGTTCGGTGACAATTTGGTCAAACACGGCGTATTGCTTGTAGATGGCCATGCGGCCTGTAGCGGCGTGGTGGCCTTCGCTGCTGCAGGCGCGGGCGGTGACCGCATCGCCATCTTCAATGAGGTTGATGTGGTAAGCCTCAGGCATGGTGACTGCGGTTGGGGCGATGGATTTGCTCATCAAATATTCCAGCGGTTTGACCTTCCAGCGTGGCGGCAGGATGCCCGCGACGCTGCTGTGCGGGGCGCACACCTTGAGCCAGGTATCCGGCGTATCGAGCTCTTGCGCGAGTTTTTGTATGGCACTCAGGACATGGCCCTGCAGGACATAGCGCTCCAGATGGCCGGGCAGGCCGACCTGTATGCGGTAGCCAAAATCGGCCAGCGGTATGGGGGCATCGGTGCCACGCGAAATCGTCCAGCCATGTGCCCAGGCGCCGAGCAACTGGTCAGTATTGGCTGTGTCTCCAGCAGTGCCACTTGTAGAAATAGTATTGTGCATATCAGCCTCTGCTTGTATCAAGATAATGATCTATCCAAAAAGCAATTTACTGCATTATGTTGCCTTTAAGTAAATATATCAACTATTTGTCAAACAGTTAATTAAAATTATTGTGGATGCTGTCAGTTTGTTGGACTGTCTTGACAATTTGCGTGGCCTTGTCTGGCTGTAATGCAGGTTACTGTCATAGGTAAAAGTGCATATTGTCCCGGCATGTGCAGCGTTCTGATGCGATGGGCGGAGGCGGGCATGACAGCAGGGATGGTGTTGCAAATATGTAATCAATGTCATTAACCATATGCTGGTTTTTATGCGTTTTTAGTCTGATCTGATACAGGCTTGTGGGTGTTTTGCGGTCGGCTGTATCGCGCAGCCTGCCGCATTACACACTATTACACACGCATGCCTGTCCAGATAACCGCTTCGGTCGCGCCAGACACGAGGGCTTGCAAGGGCTTTGTGCAAAACGACTTCGTACCCATGTGCGTGGCTGACTGGTCATGATGCAACTGTTCTTCAGCGACAATCGAGGCAATGACCTTGCTCGCCACCTCATCAATTGTTGCCAGTGTAGCGAGTTGCGCCTGCAAGTGTCGCAAGACAACGCGCTCAACTGCTACCGTGGTGGCGGCAATGGCGTGGCGGCCAAACAGGCCAGTAATGAATCCCAGTACAAAGCCGCCTGCTGCACATAAAAAAGCGCTGCGGCATGGCGGGCAGGCACGGCGCTGCAATTCTGCTGCAAACAGGGCGCGGTGTTTTTCTTCATGAGCTTTGAACTCGCGCAACTCGGAGAGCATGGCGGGAGCGGTGAAGCGGGCGACAAGAATTTGCCCTGTATAGATATGTATTGCACCATGCTCACCCGCATGATTGACCTTGAGGATGCGCATGGCATGGGTGCTTGCTTGTGCAGTCATGATTTTCTGGTTGTGCTAAAAGTGAGAGAGCATCGCCATTGTATCTTAGCCCATCTTACTCCAGCCCCGTATCTTCTGCCTCAACCAGCTTGCTCAGCAGCTTAAGCAACTGCTTTTGCTCTGTCGCATTGAGTACGGCAAATTTGTCTGTCAGCACCTGCATGGCGATCTCATTGGCGGTGACGAGCATGCGTTCGCCTTGTTTGTTGAGGAAGTGTTCTATGCGTCGCCCTTCGCCAGGGCGGCGCTCTATCAGGCCTTGCGCGACGAGACGGTTGGCCAGGGTGCCAAAGGCCTGGTCAGTCTGGAAAGTGGCCAGGGCCAGGTCATGCGATGATGCACCCGGCATGCGGCCTATGGCGCGCAGGGCATCCCATTGGGCGAGCGTGCTGCCTGCCGCGACCAACGCTGTTTCGAGCGCCCGATGCTGGCGGTATTGGGCTTGCTTGACGGCGCGACCCAGGTATTGGATGTGATTTAGCATGCGGCCAGTCTAGCATAGTTGTAAATATACTGATATAAATCGACTTATATAAACATGTTTATATAAATATGTTTATAATTGTGTTTGTAATTAAGCCGCTTCATACGATCATCATTTTGCTTTCGGAGTATTCACCATGTCATACGCACCAGAAACCCATATTGCAGAGCTGCGCCCCGGTTTGTCCGTCCGCTATGAACAGGCAGGCGAGGGGCAGCCTGTATTGATCTTGCATGGTGGCGGCGGCACCGCCACGGTGGCTGGCATAGCCCGTCATGTATCCGCAAATGCACTGAGCATCCTGCCCACCCACCCCGGCTGGAATGGCACTGTCCGCCCAGACGATATACAAACTGTCGCTGATGTTGCCAAGGCCTACCTGGCGCTGCTGGATAAGCTGGACCTGCGCAAGGTCGTCATCATAGGTTCATCGATAGGTGGCTGGATAGCCTCAGAAATGGCCTTACAAGATATTGCTGATGGTGGCAAACAGCGCATTGCCCGTCTGGTACTGGTGAATGCCGTTGGCATTCATGTTGATGGCGAACCTATTGCTGATCCCTTTGTGCTTGGCCCGCGTGGTCTGGCTGAGCATGCCTTTCATGAACCGGACAAATTCTTTATCGACCCGGCCAGCCTGCCAGCAGAGCAACAAGCCATGCAGCGCGCCAACATGGCGACCATGCGTATCATCGCTGGAGCGCCCTTCATGCATCACCCGCATTTGCGTGCCCGCCTGCAGCAGATCAGCATCCCTGTGCTGGTAGTATGGGGTGAGAGTGACAGGGTCGTGACCACAGCTTATGGGCAGGCTTTTGCCGCAGCCTTTGCCCACAGCCGCTTTGCGCCGGTGCCGCTGGCAGGCCACTTGCCGCATCTGGAGCAGCCGGCAAAAACCTTTGCCATCATTAATGAGTTCATAGGTTCATGATCAGCAAATGCCCAGGGCCTGGCACAGAAAGCCAGACTTCAGCCCCAATAACGGGAACTGGAACAGACTGAGTTGGCCGGGGATGACATTTGCCGTTAGGGCCTGCGCCAGTTTCAGGCCCTGGTCACTGCCGGTCAGCAAGATCATGGCGTCGCCCTTTGCCGGGAAGGCGATGACAAAGGCGCGGTAGCCATAGTTATTACCCCAGTGCCACAGCAGCGGCGCATGCTCTGCGCTGCTGGTATGTGCTAGCCCCCAGCCCAGGCTCCATGCTACCTGGTTATCCGGGTCAGCCATGACGGGTCGCTCAAGTATCTGCTTTTGCAACTCAGCATCCTTGAGCACAGCCTGCACAAAACGCGCATAGTCGGTAATGCTGGTATGCAGGCTGGCCGCAGCAACTGCCCGCCGACCAGAGCGAAGTTGCGAGGGCAGGGCTTTGCCTTGCAGGCTGCCCCAGATGATTTGGTGTTGCCATTCCTGCGGTGCCTCATAACTGCTGCTCTGCATGCCCAGCGGGGTAAATACGGCCTGCTGCATCCAGGCTTGCAGGCCCATGCTTGTGATCGATTCAATGGCGGCCTGCAGCAACATATAGCCCTCGCCAGAATAACGCCATTGCGTACCCGGCTCAAATTCAAACGCCAGTCTGTTGCCAAAATTGGGCAAACCCGAAGTGTGCTGCAAGAGCATGCGTGCCGTGACTTTTTGCAGGCGTGGGTCAGTGAATGGCTCGCGCGGGCTGTTTGCTTCTCCTGGCCTGGTCAGGTGCAAATAACCCTGTGGCAGGTATTGCATCAGCGGCGCATCCAGCGCCAGCTTGCCCTGTGCAGCCAGCTTCAGCACCGCATAGGCAAACAGCGGTTTCGAGAGCGAGGCCGCCTGGAAGATGCTGCTCGCATCCGGCATGGCAGCCTCTTCACAGCCTTTGGCAAACAGTGGTTCCTGTATTTGCCCGCCACGTATGTACACCAGCGCCGCCGTGCAGACCTGGTGCTTGATGGCGAGTTGATGAAGCTGCTGTAGCTGTTGAGTATGCTCTGTCGGCGCGGCAACTGCATCGCCTGCCGCACCGGTCAGATATGCAGCCTGGCTAGCAGCAGGAAGCAAAAAACCGCTGACCGCTAATAAGATATTGAGCAAGACGCCAGGCAAGGTGCGGAGCAAGGTAGCGGGATGTCTATTGATCATGGAGTTCAAAAAAATGCTGGTGAAAAAATTATACGGCATCGCAGGCTTTGTGCATTTGACATGACAAAATGATACAAAAAGCATTTCTTGATTTTGATAAAACAGCTATTATTGATGCCAAATTAATCACGCTATCGATATGCACATGTATTGATCAGCGCAGACAGACGTGATTACTTGTCATCGCCCCAGCTTACGCATCGCCCCCTTTTTTAGCATCGCCTTACATTCAGGAGAGCAGCATGGCAGAACTGACGCCCGTTTTTTTGCATAGCATAGACAAGCCGGTACGCTATTACTACGACACCAATGTAGCCAGTTACCCTGGCTGGTCTGAGGGCGAGATTTTCTTCCAGGCATATAAAGACCAGGTACCAGGCACCGTTCCTATCTACAGCCATTTTGCCGCCGACCCCGACCGTTTTTATTACGATACCCATAAAGAAAACAATGCAGGCTGGAGTGAAGGTCGCGTCGTTTTCTATGCCTGGACTGAGCAGCAGACCGGTACTGTGCCTATTTACCGCCATAATGCGCCCAACCCTGACCGCTACTACTACGACACCAGCAAAGAAAACCACTCAGGCTGGAGCGAAGGCGTCATTGCCTTTTATGCCTACCCGCAAGGCTGGATGTCTGCGATTGATGACAAGGCCCTGTTGTCCATGGTCAGCCTGCCAGGTACGCATGAATCGATGTCACGCTTTGGCTATGGCTGCGTATGCCAGCAATGGACACTGGCCGAACAATTGCGGCAAGGCCTGCGCGTGTTTGACATACGTCTGCGCTATTTGCCGGTTGCCAATAACGAAGTTAATTTTTCCATTCACCATTCCAGCTATTACCAGGAAGCCTTTTTTGATTCCAATACTCCCCATGACCAGGGAACCAAGTATTTTGTGCTCGACGATTGTCTGCAATTTTTAAAAGACAACCCCACCGAATGCATCGTACTCTTGATCAAGCAAGAAAAAGATGCACAGGTACGCTCAGTCTTTTACGACGCCTTCTGGAAAATCATCAACAAGCGCAATGGCTACAACGGCAAGACCCTCGACCAGTTATTCTACAAGGACCACACCGTCCCCAACATGAAAGATGCCAGAGGCAAGATCATCTTTGCTTTTGTCGATGGCGATGATGGCACCAACTACCAACTGACAGCACCAGACCGTGGCCTGTACTGGGGCAATATCGATTACCAGGTCGAATGGAACCATGTGCTGCCAGGCCAGCAACCCGGCCTCGATGTAGAAAACCACTGGAAGGATTTTAAAGACGCCAAGTGGGACAGGATAGAAAAACATCTGCACAAAGCCCTGGACACCGGCACCGCTTCCGTCATCTGGTATGTGACCTACACTTCAGCCAGCCGCGTGCCCGAGCTAGTTTACTTCCCTGAGGACTATGCCAACTACTTGTTGCCGCAAGTGCAGAACTATCTCTACACCAATGCCATCAACAAACCCTATGATTCCTGGGGCGCCTACTTCGGCACCGTGCTCATGGATTTTCCTACCAGGGAAAACATCAGCCTGCTCGTGCGGGCGGCGATGAATTATCAGTACGCTTAGTCCTTGCTGGCTACTATGAGCTGAAGTGTCTTCTGTAGGGGGGCGCTGCGCGCACTGTTTTTGCTATTCACATGAACGCATAGACGCGAAAGCGGTGAGCACGGCGCACCGGTTTAGGGTGCGTTGTAACGCACCGCTCTTATTGCCATTTCTTCGATTTTTTGCGCGATGGGATATGGTGAGTTACAACGCATCCTACTGACTGCTTATCGTACCTGCAAATGCTGAGCCATGACAAACAAGCTTGATACTTACTTCTTCATACCTGTGAACATACCTGTCAATGTCGGTTTATTGTGGGATGTTGCTGATCGATACGGTCTCGAATTTGTCGCCAGCGGTGGATGTTATAGCCTTCCATTGACTGTGGATAGTCAGAAATTTGAATATGAAACGACAAATGACAATGCGCTTATCCGTAACCAGGCAGATTTATTGATCCTGGATGATGACAGGCGAATTCGCATGCGGCAAAACTGGCGCCATCGTAACAGTGGAGTACAGTTCAGCAGCACCATAGCCCCCTTGATGTCGGTGGCCATGTCGTTCACCTGACGACCGGCACGGCGGGTGTAGATAATGGCATAGAGAATTTTATAGGCAACAAACACAAACAGCAGGGATTTTGGCAGGATCTTGCAGCAGGCTATGATGCGAGCTTGGTCGCTAGCTCTGCACTGTTTGCTGGCGGCTTCCGTGAATTATTTGAGCAATACCTTTATCCTGTACCGTCAGTTGATGATGGCTGGATGGTACGGGGGAGAAGAGGCGTATTGTAAGTTGCCATTTTCCTTTATTTCCCCATCCACCCCAAACCCTTCCCACTGACATTATGAATATACAGCCGGTTCGCAGTTTCCGTCACACCTGTGACGGTAGGTGAATTACCGCTGGGGTCTTGCAGGTCGTTGATGACTTTGCCGTCTTCGGTAAAAGCGATGACATGACCATAAACTGGTGGCATTTTCCAGAACAGGCGCGGGATGCGCAAGGCCATGTTGCGCAGGTAGGGGCGTTGTGCGGTCTGGTCGAGGAAGTTGCGTTGGCCGGCCAGACCCAGCCACAGCTTGTCGTCTTTGCCGCGCGTGAGATTGTCCGGGTAGCCGGGCAGGTTATCAAACAGGATGCTTGCTTGTGGTGTGGGCTGTGTCAGGTCCAGTTGTTCGGCGGCTGTCGTGATCTTCCATACCCTGAATTTGCCGCTCTCGGCAACGAGCAGGCTGCTTTCATCGCCGCTGAGGGCAATGCCATTGGCAAAGCTCAGGCCCTGGGCGATGATGCGCGCAGACTTTTTGACTGGATCATATTCCAGCACCCGTCCGGTCGATGACTGTTCAAAAATATCCAGCATGGCGGCTTCGTTGGTGCTGCCCCATTGCCTGGGTGTGAAGCGGGTCGACGAATCTGTCAGATAAATCTTGCCTGTCCTGGCAACGACCACGGCATCCGGGAAATGTAATGGCCCGCCTTCGGCAATACCCAATAAGACAGTGATATTACCGTCGGCAGCGATGGACAATAGGCCCTTGAAGGCATCCGCCACGGTGAGCTGGCCGTCTGCATCAAAGGCCATGCCCAGCGGCCTGCCGCCGGTAGTGCAAAATACTTCCTGCGCGCTGCCATCTGGCTGCATGCGCAAAATCTTGCCGCTTTCAACACCGGTGTAGAGTTTGCCATCGGGGCCGATGACGACATGTTCGGGCCCCACTTCGCCTTGCAGGTCTATCGTGTGCAAGTCTTGCAGTTTGGTATTGGCTGCATGCACGCCAGTGTAACCCTGGCTGACAGGCGCCTGCCAGGCGACGGGCGTGATGGGAACAGGCTTCAGGCCCATATAAGCCGCGAAGATGAGGATGAGCGGGAGTGACATTGTGACGATGCGTTTCATGGAGGAGGATGTTGATAGCGTGCTGCAGGGGGGCTTGCGCACCGCTTTTATTTTTACTTAGATTGCCAAAATGGTGCGTCAAGACACACCCTACAGGCTATTCAGGCAATCACCAGCGCCATCGAGAAGCCATCATAGCCTTTGCTGCCCACCGTCTGCAAAGCCGTGGCAGACAGGCGCGGGTTGTTTGCCATCAAGTCAAAAAAACTGCGCACGCCCTGTACATTGGCGTCTGTGCTGGCAGGATCAGCCACCGCGCCATTACGCACCACATTATCACCGATGATGAGGGTGCCGGGGCGCGAGAGTTTGATCGACCAGTCGAGATAATGCGGGTTGTTCGGTTTGTCGGCATCGATAAAGATCAGGTCAAACGGATGTATGCCTTCTGCCTCCAGTTGTGGCAGGGTGTCGAGCGCCTTGCCCACGCGTACATCCACCTTGTGCGAGAGGCCGGCACGTTCAATATTCTTTTGCGCAATCGCCGCATTGTGCGGGTTGAATTCCAGCGACACGACCCGCCCATCTTCTGGCAGGGCACGTGCCAGCCAGATGGTGCTGTAGCCACCCAGAGTACCAAATTCCAGCACGGTCTTTGCGCCTTGTAACTTCGCCAGCAAGTGCAAAAATTTGCCCTGATTCGGTGCCACATGATGCTGCGGCAAATCGCCCGCATCACTGTCTTGCAGCGCTGCATTCAGCACAGGGTCGCCAGGGATCAGGCGCTCACAAAAATAATCATCAACTGCAGTCCAGGTGGTTTGTTGCATGGCTTGTCCTTGGGGAGAGTGAAAAAAAAAGTGGGGATGCATGACAGGCATTAAGCCAGATTTAATCAGAGACGCTTTTCCATGTCTGATTGCTGAAATCGTACTTCATTCTATTCAAATGTGAGAAGGCGGAAGAGTAGTAAAGCAGTGCGCCATATCTGTCTCGATAGTATTTTAAATGATGAGGGCGAGGCCCATCGCTCGCTAGCGCAGGTATGTCGTCAAGGCTGGCTGGCAATTGCCCGTGAGTTTTTTCATATTCCTTGAGAGCTGATACCACCATATCGCGATATTCTTTCGCTGATGCTTCATGATGATTTTGAATCAGCATTGCGATGGTGAATGACACCAAGGAAAGTCTCATAAGTAGTACGGCCCTTTTTCTTACAACATCATTCTTCAAATGGCTGGCATAGCGGATGCAGGCATATACCAAGACGACGGGCAAGATCACCCATGACAGCATGCCCATGTGCTCAATACTGCAAAGCCAGGTAATACCAACCCAAAGCAAGATCAGGTAAGGGTGTTGTTTGAAGATGGAAAAGAGACGCATTTTTTCTGGTAGCTCACACAGTCAGTCGCATGCAGGATCATGCCGTTATTTTGCCACAGCCCGGGCGTAGATGCTGCATCAGATCAGTCAGGGACATAGACCCAGCGCTTTTCCTTGAAATCATAACGCCAGCCTTCAAAGGGCATAAAGGTATCCGCGTAATACAAGTGAGGCTCATCTTTGTCTTTGATGTAAAAAAGCATGTGGGGGCGCTTCACCTTGCTTGCCAGCTCTGGTATCTCATCCAGTTTTACTGGCAGATTGCCATGGCTGCGCTGGTATTCCAGCAGTTTGGTGAGGATATGATCGGCATAGGCACGCGCTTCATTACGACGGTGCGTCTGGATGCTCATGGCGATGCCGGATGACAGCAATATCAGTGCTATCAGAAACACGTATGTGCTGCGCACTTCAAACTTACGCCAGTTCAAGGCGCATCTGATACACGCATAGATCAGGCAAGGTATGCCAATTTCAAAAATAGCGATGCCAAAATACTCTGCACTGGAAACGTAAGTGATAAGCGCCCATATCGCGATCAGGTAAGGATGACGCTTGATAAGCGACCACAAGGGCGCAAGCCGGGTGAGCTGCATTGCATCAAGCCGCACAAATATCATGCAGCATCGGTTTGGCTATGCGCAGGTAGTCTTCTGTATTCAAAATGATGGACGTATCCAGCCGCCCCGCATTGAAAGCGATCTCTGCATAACGTGCGACCAGAGTAGGGTCCAGCACCAGTGCAATGTCATCAGAAAATACAAAAGGCGGTATCGCACCGATGACACAGCCGGTCTTTTCCATCGCTGCCTCAGGGGCAGCAAAGCTGGTTTTTTTGACCTGCATGACGGCGGCCAGTTTTTTGAAATCGATCTTCTGGTCACCCGGCAGAATAGCCAAAATCAGTTTCGCAGACTCATCCTTGCTCTGACACAGCATGGCCTTGGCACCCTGGCCAACTTCGGTACCACGTATGGCAGCGACTTTTTCAGACTGGCCCTCGGCAGGGTGCTCAACAACACGGAAGCGGGCATTGTGGGTTTGCAGCAGGGTTTTTAATTGGTCAAACATGTTGTCACCTTTGTTGCACTTGACTCAGGGAATAGATGGGAGGCTAATATAACATGCATGCTGCATTCTCTTTTATCGACTTGCTCATCGCGCATGAACCTGCGTGCGATTGATTATTGCAGGCATGTGGGCAGACACAATACCGGAGGAGGGGCTGTATCATTGGCTGCAAATCTTATCTGTTCGTGAACACGGCGATCAGCAGTAAAACCAGAATGAATGCATTTACAACATAGTACAGTGGAATAGTGAGAGGCCGCTTTGTATCTGCTATGGCAGGCACCACCTGTTCAGGTTGACGTGATTCATATCGAACTTCAATATCAGGCCTGGCAGCTATTAATGCCTGTGCCAAGGTATGCTGGCTGTCTGTGGCATTCTCTATTTTTACTTTTTTTAGATCTGTTATCGCACATAATAAGTCCAGGCTTTTTAGCGATAACAAGGTATCTTTGAACGTGAGCTCTCCACATTTTTTTGCCAGATTGACAGACGTCGAATGACAAAATAAGTTATGGAGCAAATCGTCACCAATACCAGCACCGGACAACACAAGTACTTTAGCAGGCTGCAAACTGGAAAGCTCTGCGCGGCTTTTGAAGGGTGAGTATCGGCATGATTGCAGCCTCTCGCCTATACATTCAAAGTAGTTTTCAGACAGCTGCAGATAACAGATATTTCCATCGACATCAAAATTACTGCTGCATGAGTTGTCTGGATCCAGCGTGTGATTGAATTTTTCCAGCAGCTTGTTTGTATGCCAGCCATATTCTTCATAGCCATGCTCGCCATCTATTTCAAGTGAATATAGTAAGTCGCCAGACCAGTGTGCAGCTATGCGCCATTCTCCCTCCAGATAGGCAACTTCGCAGTCACATTGATTGTTCCAGAAATGATAAACAATGCCCGTGAAAGCTTTGCCCTGGTAGATTAAAGGTAAATATTGACTGTTCTCATCATCGCCACTGCTTGCAAAGGCTACAATCTGCAAGCCTACGTCTGTATTGGAAAAATAATCTGGCTGATAAGGCGAATCATACTTCCCATTGATATAGTTGTTTGCACTGACCACGCCATGCGCAATATCAAATACCGTACCACTGAATAATTCATTATCCAGGTAATAAATATTGTCAACGAAGGTAAGTGCTGTACTTAAAACGCGCGGCATTGATTTAACGCTTTCGTATGTCTGCTCTTGTATTGTTTAAATCCCGATAGAAGCATGCCTCAATACTTCCAGCACCCTGGCAGGATCGCAACCATAAATGCCCGCACCCCATGCCGCATTTTGTTCCACGCAGGCCCATGTGCCGCCAGTCAGCATGCCAGCATCGATGACGCAGGCATCGGGTAAATCGACGCGTTCATCTGCCAGCAGGGTGTGCATGAATGTCTTTAGCGCGTTGTCTTCATCCATCGTGCTGGCGAACTCTGTCTCGCGCTGAACATCGCCAAAGCGGGAATAGAGAGAGTAGGTGACCAATTGGCGCTGCAATATAAAACAGCGAAATTCTTTTTCCCATTGGACGACCTCTGACACCAGCACCAGCATGTCGTCATCATACTCAAGCGGCAGGCTGGCACCGGTATATACTTCCGCCGGAAAACTCTTGTCATTGGGCGGCTTGATAAAAGCGGGCGTTGTCAGTTGGCGTGCCTGCCCCAGGTTTTGCATGCTGATCTGACGGTGTTTGTATTCCATGGGCAGGCGCACCAGCCAGTCTTCTGGCGGGCTCAGCAGGCGTATGCCCAGTTGCTCTGCCAGCGTCGGGCCGAACAGGGCTTCGCCATACAATACCGCTTGCTCAAGGTTTTGCAAGTGCTCAGGCACCCACCAGTTTGTCAGGCGCTGCACCTGCCAGCCCAGTGCACCTGCTGCCTTCCACAAGGCTTGTGAGTCGTCGGTATAGCGCGGGGTGAAAATCAGCGTGGGCATGGCGTGGAATTTTTTGAGAGTGAAAAACTATACACTTGAATGGCAAAGACAGACAAGCGGCTCAAGGCGTTCTTGCATTGGCAGGCTGGGTTACACCTGGCTGGGCGCAAGTTTCTGCCACCTCAGCCTCATACCAGACTGACAGCACGATAGACAGGCAAAAGCTGAGCACCAAAAACACAGATGCCTGCCCCAGCCTGCGCCATTTTCTCACACCCGGCCAGGTGCCGAGTATGAACGCACCCGACAACATGAACAACCATTGAAAACCGGCAGAGATCATACCCAGGTCAATTGATGCTATCGTCGCGCCCACGCCGGGGTTTTGCGCGCAGCCTGCCTGATGCAGATAATCAATGGCGCGTGCCAGTGAATACAGCATGAGACAGCAGAGCAGGGATATTCTGATCCACGGGAGCAGGTGTTTGCGGCTGGTGCCTGTTGGTGGTGTGGGTATGCTGGTCATGGGGCAGATTAAGTTGATCGCCTTTGCCTGCACATGCATGGCCTGACACACGGCAGGCAACGGGCAAAAACGCAATATAGCATCGTTTGGCTCAATTGATATTGCCACCAGGCGCAGGTGCGCTTGGCACGGCATCATCGTGCTAATGAACTGAGCTGCGTACTCCAGGGCTGATTTGTTGTTCGCTTAAAAGACCTTGAGCTTATTGCTGACTAAGACCTCAAACCCGTCATGCCAGACTTGATCTCACTGCTGTCCGGAATAATTATCTTGACTCATTCGGAGAGTCAAGTACGAACAGCGTTCCGGCGATTCTTCTACGTCGAAGACTTAATTCTGCAATTGAATAATTTTTGTCAGCGATCATGCTTGAAGCTCCTTCCCCTTCAAGGGGAGATTTGTGGGAATTCGCAAAGCGAAGCTTTGTGAAACCCCGACGACATCCCCTTGAAAGGGAGGGAATTTACTCGTTATTGTTTGTCAAGGACATTATTCTGGACAGCAGTGAGTCTTGATCTGGCATCCAGCGGCTTTCGTTGTAAGGTGGTGCAGGTATTCGGAAATGAGAAACTACGCATGGTTTTGCTTAGATCATCAGCAAGTTTGAAGCCCGGGTCTAAAGACACTGGATGCCGGATCAAGTCCGGCATGACGAGTTTGAGGGTGGTGGAAAAAATGGATTGCAACTTGTTCAGTTCCATAATGTAGGGGGCATAACAATGCGCCCTACAAATATCTTCTTGCTGGCATTGCTGTGATATTGCGCCTGGAAAATGGCGTAAGCATCATTCACAGTATGTTCATTGCAGGCATTTATACTTTAGCCCAGTTTCCATATTTTTCTTTTATAAGCAGCAAATCTGTTTGCATATTCCGAAAATCTGTCGGTATTTCTTCGATCACCAAGAGACGATCATAGCTTGCAAAAATTTCCAAAAGCTCACTCTTCACATCCATGATGAATGGATCTTGTTTGTCCACGTGATCGAGCGGTACGCCATAGTTAGATGCGCACTTGAACAAGGCAGTATAAGCCGCAATTCTGATCCAGAGTGATGGGCTACGAAGCACAGATTCTTTTTCATCATACATGTATCCAAATGCCTGATGAACATTGAAATTCAGCGTTTTGATAGCGTGCTGAAATTCCCATTTGAAGGAACTGAAAATCGCATCATAATTTAACTGACTATCCATGACTCACTACGCTTATCTTTTTGATGAATTGTGGCGCACTATCTGCACATTCTTGAAGTCATTATTATTGCCCGCGAGACTAGCCGGTGCGCACGGCGCACCCTAATGAATGCGCCTATGTGCAGGGTTTGCCGTTGGCAAGATAGAGACCGGGTCCTGCAGCATTAACTTTTTGGCGGTTCCCACAACTCCACGCGGTTACCCTCAGGGTCCATGACCCAGCCGAACTTGCCGTATTCTGATTCATCGACCTTGGCATCGACGTCGCAGCCTTCTGCTCGCAAGGCGGCGAGCAGGGCGTGCAGGTCATCGACGCGGTAGTTGATCATGAAGGGCTGGGTGCTGGGGGCGAAGTAGGTGGAATCTGCCGGGAACAATGACCAGGCGGTTTTTTCCGTGCTGTCGCCATTGGCCTTGAATACGGCACCGCCCCAGGGGCTGAGTTCAAAACCGAGATGATCACGGTACCAGGCGCTTAATGCTTGCGGGTCTTTTGCCTTGAAAAACACACCGCCTATGCCAACAACACGTTTCATATTGCCTCCTGAGGATGAATTTTTGAAATGAATCCGGTTTGCCTGCTCTTTTATCCAAAAGAGATAGTACATGTCCCGCAGGCGCAGCGCAAACCGGGAGTGCTCTGCGCGCGAGAGCCTTACATGGGTCACTTGGGATCACCGGCCCTGAGTTGCTTGCAAGGGCAGGTAATCCACATCACTGAAACTTGATCGTAAAGCTGGCCGGGCGGAAGTAGTCTGCGCCCATGCCTGATCTGGGCACGGTGCCTATGATCATGGCGAGGTCTTTGCCATTGTACTGGGCCAGCGGGACTGCGTTATCGTCGTCAAGAAATTCAGTGACGTTGTAGCTGTATTCCATGCCTTTCGGCCCCTTTATGCGCTGCGTGCCAGTCTTTTCATCGACATTTTCGGTATAGCTCAGTTCTTTGGTCGCGCCGTCAAATGTCCACTTGCCCTTTTCCATGACGATCTTGCCACAGCTGAGATATTTGCTATCGTCGCCTGACGCGCCAACCTTGAACGGGCTAAGGGTGTCAGTCCTGAAGTGGATGTCTTTGGCATGTTCAAACAGGCTCTTGTCTTCAGCGCAAATCAACCTGAATGAGTGTTCGGGGTTGATCTGCATGGCAATCTTGAACGGTGCTTTTTTGAGCGTGATGACGGCATTGTCTGTGAGTTTTGTCCTCTGGCCGTTTTGCTCTATCCAGGCTGCCCATTTGTAGTTGCCAGACTTTTCCAGCGCCTGCTCTATTTTTGTTTGCAACCAGTTGGCAAATTCAGGGTTGCCGGGAAGGGCGTATTGCAACAAGTTTTTTTCAATGACGCTGCCAAATGCGATTTCTGGTTGTGGCAACAAGAGATTGGCACCCTTGTCCAGCAAGAGCCCGATGACATTTTTGTTGGCGAGCAGTGTTGCGAGGGACAGGGGGCGGTAGTCACTTGTGCCACCATTGGGGTTGGCACCGGCATCAAGCAGTTTCTTGATCAGATTGAGGTCTGCCGTGTGAATCGCGCTGTTCAAGGGGCATCTGGGCGTGCATACGTCTGCACGGGCACCGTTCTTGAGCAGAGTGTCTGTCATTTCGCTGTCTCTCATCATGATGGCCCTGCGCAATAGGGTAGAACCATCGGCCAGCCGGGTATTGATATTGCGGCTGTTGACTTTATCTGCAGTCAAGGCTGCTGTCAGCGATGCTTGATTGAGAATGCGGCCCAGCTCGCGTCGTGTAGCCAGTTGTGGGTCATTTTTGACATCGTTCAAAGCTGGCAGGGTTGTCAGGGCATACTGGTCAAGCCAGTTTTGCGGGTCAACATTTTTGGGGAACTCGCTTGATTTTGTGGTGTTCATGACGACCAGGACCCAGGTATTACTGGCAGGGTCAAGCAGTGGCTTGCTGACAGGGGTGAGCAGCATATTACTCACCGTCTCTTTGAGATATAAAGGAACGCTGGGTAAAGGTAGCCGGAAATTTTCCCTGCCCCTGGTTTTGACATTGACGCAGGTAGCAGAATATTTTTCGCAAGTATTGGCCGCGTCCTGGTTGTCAAAACGCAGCAGGTCGTAGTTATATTGTATGCCATCGGCATAAGAAACTGCTTCTTCCCACAAGAGTCTTTTGTCCTCGAGGGTATAGCTCGCTGGCAATTGTGCCTGGCTGGCTGCAGCCAGCAAAAGGCCGGAGGCAAGTATCAAGGCAGAGACTGGGCGCAGTTTGAGAGCAGGCATGGGCAGATGAGGAAAGATGTAAAACGTACATCATATCTGAATTTGAAAACGGAATTTATCAAATTCTTGATTGAGGCCAAAAATCTTCCTGGTATGTCGAGCAAGCTCTTTTCAAAAACGATAAACTCAAAACGAAGCGATATCGGATCGCAAGCTAATCATGTTTATCCGCTTCATCCAGAAAGCTCAGAATGGTTGAACATTCCCTGCTGAGCATGCCCAGCTCCCTTGCTTTAACAAATACGATATAAGAGCGTAATGCGTTTCTCTGCTTGGCGTTGAGCATGGTAACAATAGATTGGGCCTGATAGCGATCGAGTCTGTACAGCATTCCCTCAACATTGACATCCGATACCTCAGGCTCTTCGATGTCGGCAATCATGTAGGATGACAGATAGTAGGCAAATGCCTCATCGGTAAAAAATGTGAGCGCATGAGTCAGACGCCGCAGTTGTGCCGCATTGTGGCCTTGCCATGATTTGCCGGTAAAGTAGCCGGCCACGCCTTCGTCGTCGTAAGTAGGCTGGGAGATATTGCCGGGCTCAGGTGGCGTCGCATTTTCCCAGGCGGATCGTATCAATGTGACGAGTTCAATTGCTGTGCGCATGGTGCTATAGATTTGAAAGTTGATTGAATTCATAAACTGCGGTGTTGCGTCATGGAGCAGTGCTGCAATAGCTGGCGTTCAGCCCGGTACGGCCTTCACGCCGCCCTGAGCTGCTGCCCCATTTCTTCCTCCATCAGCGTCTCCACCATAATCTCACGCAGCCTTTGCACGGCCATGTCAGGCTCAGCCTCAAGGCGGTGCAGGCTCAGGCCCAGCATGGGCAAGGTGGGCAAGGCAGGGCTGTCGATAATGCGCAAGTGTTTGGGCAGGCCAGCGGCGGTGCGCACGGTCAGGCCCAGACCTGCGGCGACGGCGGCCCAGATGCCAGAAAGACTGGGGCTGGTGAAGGACAAGCGCCAGGGGATGTTGGCATGATCAAGCGCGCTGGTGGCGCAGCTGCGCATGAGGCAGGGGGCTTCAAATGCGACCAGGGGCAGGGGTTCATCACCGGCATAGCTGGCTTGCAGTTGCGGGTCTGCCGCGCCTATCCAGTGCATGGCAAAGTTACGCAGGTGTTCGCTGTGCGGGGTGCTGATGCCGCCATCCCAGGTCAGCGCCAGATCAAGCTGGCCGCCGGTGATGAGGTCAAGCAGGGTGGCGTTGCGGGCGATTTTGGCTTCTATCCTCACCCTGGGGTGGGCGCGGGCGAAGCGGCCCAGCACGTCGGTGAGTATGCGCTCGCCAAAGTCTTCAGGTATGCCCAGCCTGATCCAGCCTTCGAGATCAACCCCACGCACGGCAGCAGCGGCTTCGTCATTGAGTTCAAGCAGGCGGCGGCCATAGGCCAGCAGGGTTTCGCCCGCTGCCGTGGGCAGCATGCCACGCCCTGACTTGCGCAGGATGGGGCTGCCGACCTGGTCTTCGAGTTTCTTGAGCTGGGCACTGACCGCAGAGGTGGAGCGGCCCAGCCTGTCTGCCGCCTTGGCAAAGCTGCCCAGCTCTATACCAGTCACAAAGGTGCGCAAGACATCTAGGTCAAAGGTGATCTTGCTCACTGGCTTGCTCCTTTTGTTTATTTTTTGTCCATCCCAATTTTTGGAATGATGGGTTTGAAATTATCTGATTTTATGGATGAAGATAGTCGGGTATCTTGTACTTGTCAATAACGCTTTTGGAGTCGCACCATGCAAATCCCCAGCACCATCGCCCGCGAACTCATGGGCGACATCGCCCCAAAGTTTGCCGAGCTGACCGACACTGTTTTATTCGATGACATCTGGCAAAGGCCGGGTTTGGCCGCGCGTGAACGCAGCCTGATTACCGTTGCCACCCTGATCGCGCTGAACCGCAGTGAGCAATTGCCTTTTCACATGCAGCGGGCGCTGGACAACGGCATCACCAATGCAGAACTGGTCGAGGTCATCACCCACCTTGCGTTTTATGCTGGTTGGCCAACGGCGGCATCGGCTGTTACCGTGCTGCGCCAATTGTCTGCTAATTGTCTGCCAATCAAACCCCAGCAAAATCAAAGGAGTAAACCATGCCCATGAGCCGTGTATCCCTGTTGAAGGGTAAATCACCTGAATACCTGCAAGCCTTGTCGGATGCTTTGCATCAGGCACTGGTGGAAGCATATGAAGTGCCACTCAAGGACCGCTTCCAGATCATCCATCAGCATGAAGTGAATGAACTGGTGTTTGACCGTAATTACCTTAGTCACCAGGGCAAGCCAAGGTCGGATGATTTTGTGTTGATACAGATCACCGCTGGCCGCCAGCGCAGTGCTGCTACCAAGGCGGCGTTTTACCGAAGGCTGGCGGAGTTGCTGGGATTGTCGCCAGGTATCAGGGCTGAGGATGTGCTGGTCATTATCAATACTACCGCAGCGGAGGACTGGTCGTTTAGTGGCGGTGTGATGTATGACGGGGTGGCGCGGTATGAGTGAGGTTTTGCAATGACGCAGGTTGGGCCGCTTAAACCGGAGCAACTTCAAGACCTCTCAACACAGAGGCACAGAGACACAGTTTCGTAGGTTGGGCTACGCTTTACCAGCCCAACACTGAGCCTAAGCAAACGTATACGTCATTGAAACGCCGAGTGTTGGGCTGATGAGGCGTAGCCCAACCTACGACAATTGCAAGCTGCAAGAAAAAATTTCTCATCAAACCAATTTCAAAAGGACACCCAACATGATCGCCATGCAATACAACTTCACCCTGCCTGCCGACTACGACATGGACATCGTGCGTCAGCGCATTGCCAGCAAGGGGCATATGCTGGATAACTTCCCCGGCCTGGCTTTCAAGGCCTATCTGCATGCGAGCAAAGGCCTGGAGCCAACGACGTCCAGCCATAATGCCTATGCGCCTTTTTACCTCTGGCATGACAATGAAGGTTTGAATAATTTCATCTGCGGCGATGGCTTCAAGGCGGTCTCGCAAGCTTTTGGCTGGCCTGCGGTCAGTCAGTGGTCGGTGTGGCATAGTCATGTGGATGCGCAGGTGCGTAGCGCGACATTTGCTACGCGCGAGATCAGTCAGATTGCGGCTTACACAGATCTCGGTGCTTTGCGCGAGCTTGAAACTGCCGCCGCAAAAAACATCAGCCAGCAAGCCGGTGTGCTGGCAACGCTGGTGGCTTTTGATCCAAATGCATGGACACTGGTGCGCTTTACTTTATGGCGTGATGCCTTTGCCGCGCAAGCTGCAGGTTTGCAGAATCAAGTGCAGGCCTATGAAGTGGGGCATGTGTCGGCGCCTGGGCGCTGATCATATAGACCCTCTGCACCAAAATGGGTTTCAGCAGCCAGGCCCGGCATGCTTGCGTGGATGGTCAGACCTTTGTCAGGCCAGCACGCCCAGGCAGGCGTGCTGTGAACCTGATCATGGCGCGAAGTAAAATGCTTATAAGCCCTTGGTATTTTTGATAAAGAGTTTGATGACATCGACGCGTGCCTGGATTTTCGGTGGCAGCGACCCTGTGCGTTCGGCAAGCTGTGTGATTTCTGCATAGACTTGCCTGACCCTGGGCAAATCCCTATTGAGCATATGAATGCTGGAGAGCAGGGCAAGATCGTCGATCAGGTCTTGCTGCTCAGCTTCAGTGTCATTCTTTGTCAATTGCCTGCGGACAGCCAGCGCTGCATTGATATGTTCCTGTGCATCTTTGAGACGCTTTTCGGTCAACTCTACGGTCGCCAGGCTGTGGAGTATTTTGGCCAGTTCAGCTTGCTGTGCAGGGCTTAATTGCTTTTGCTCCTGCAGCAGGGTGCTGGCTTCACTAAAAGCTTTGATTGCTGCTGAGGCTCTGTTATCTGCCTCGTTGAGCAAACCCAGGCCATACAGGGCCATCGCAAATTCGTTGGCAGTATCGCTGCGTTGTGCGTAATCCAGGCGATAGATACTGATTGCTTCATTCAGGAAAATGCGGGCCTGTATCAGGTCTCTGCCGATGATGTTGAACGTGCCCAGTCTGGCAAGTACCCATGCCAGTTTGCGCTTTTCAGTAGCCGGGTTTTTGTCAATTTGCTGGCGGCAAAGTGCGAGTATTTCTGCGTACATCTTGCGGGCATCATCGATGTGAAATTCTTTCAGATTGAGCTCGCCCAGTTGTGACAGCGTAAAGATCAGTTCATCCGTTAATTCCGGTTTTTGCTGTACCAGTTTGCGATAATTGACGATAGCTTCTTCCATCAGGGGGCGTGCCAGGACCGTCTTTCTCTGATTGTTGAAGCCCATGGCCAGCCTGACTTGTACCGACGTAAGATCATGCAGGTAAAGCGGTTCTCTGGCGGCAAGCGGGCGATAGATAGCCAGGGCTTCAGTGTATAGTGCTTCGGCCAGTTGTGGCTTGTTAGTCAGATTCAGGTAGCCAAACTGGCTCAAGACGCTGGCAAGCTTTTTCGCATACAGCTGCGCTGAGGCCGCATCCTTTGCCGAGAGCTTGCGGTAATTGACTGCCGCTTCTTCCAGCGCAGGGTAAGCTTCTTTATTGCGTTTTTGCGTCAGGTCTATCTCTGCCATGGTGGCCAGCAAATTGGTCAGTGGTGGCAAATAAGTGTCACTATCTTTCTTGAACAGTTTGCGGTAAAGGGCCAGGGCTTCGCCATAGGCGGTATAGGCTTTTTGGGTTTGCTTGTTGACGAGCGCAGCATCGCCGAGGTTTAAATAGCTGACGGCAAGATTGTGCGTCAGCTCGGGATATTTTTCTACCTGCGCGCCATACATGCTGATGGCTTCTTCAAGCGCCTGCTGTGTCTCTTGATTTTTACGTTCATTGTAATAAATCAGACCGAGTGACAATTGCGTACCCGCCAGTCTTCTTTGATAATACTCTGGTGTTTTGACGGCCAGTTTGCGCCATTGAACGACGGCTTCTTCATAAATCACCCGCGCCTTGTCGCTTTGCCCTGCCTGCTTGTAGATATCTGCGAGTTCGTTGAGTGTTGCTGCAAAGTTGGGCCTTGCCTGGTCGGCATAGCTGGCTGGTACCTGGCGATAGATAGTGGCGGCTTCTTCGTAGGATGTTTGCGCTTGTGCCTGTTTTTTTTCTAAAACATTCAGATCGCCCAGGTTTTTGAGTGTGTCGCCATAGGCATACAGGGTATGGGCGCTCTTCTGGCTTTCTGCGCGGTAGATGGCGATGGCCTCATCAAGCGCCAGCCGCGCTTCGGTAAATTTCTTGTCATTCTTGTAGCTGACGCCTAGATTGGAAATACTCAGGGCAAGTTCAGGCTTGAACCGGGGTTCTTTTCCTATCGCGGTACGGTAAAAATTGACAGACTCCTGATATGCCTGTCTTGCCTCTGAATATCTGTCTTCGTTGAAATGCAGCACTCCCAGATAAAAATAGGCGCTCGCCAACCTGGGTGTATAGGTATCAGCATCTTTCTGGATTAACTGCCGGTAGTTGGCGACGACCTCACCGTAGGCACCAATTGCCTTGTCAGAAAGCCTCATTTGCCGGTACAAGTCACCAAGACTGATGAGCGCCGTCGTTAATGCTGGCAAGGCCTGTGCAGGCTCTGTCGCTAGCTCTTGCTTATAAACGCGGACGGCTTCTTCATAAGCTGCCTGCGCCAGCGCCAGCTTGTTTTCTTTCTTGTTGAGTTCAGCCAAGCCCTCCAGTGTCACGGCATAGCCATGCAGGGACGCCGGATTGTTTTTTATATCTCCCTTATAAAGGGCAATGGATTCATCAAAAGCCTGGCGCGCTTCAGGCTTGTTATTCTCTTGCATGTTGACGAGGGCAATATTACTCAAGGCGAGCGCCAGCCTGGCATTGAACATGGGTTCTTTTGCTGCTGCCTGGCGGTAAAAGTTTACTGATTCTTCATAGGCTGTTTTGGCCTCAGCGTACTTTTTATCCATGTGCAGAACAAAACCCAGATTAAGCAGCGCATTGGCCAGTTTGGGTGTGTAGGTCAGCGCATCTTTCTGGCTTAGCTGGCGATAATGGCCGATAGCCTCGCCAAAGGCGGTGATTGCTTGCGGTCGAAGATTTTTCTGTTTGTAAATGCCTGCCAGTTCAAGCAGCGAAGATGCAAAGTAGGGCTGAGCCTCGCTGGCGTAACTGGCCGGGATTTGCCTGTAGATTTTGATGGCTTCTTCGAAGGATGTTTGCGCTTGCTCTCTCTTGTTCTCGATAGCATTCAAATCCCCCACGCTTCTGACTGCATTGGCGTAAGCGTACTGGGTATGCGCGCTTTTTTGCTTTTCCGCCTGGTAGATGGCGATGGCTTCATCAAAAGCGGTCCGTGCTGCATTGTATTTGTTGTCGGCCTTATGGGTGACACCAAGATTGAACAGGCTGAGCGCCAATTCCGGTTTGAATTTTTCTTCTTTTACTACCGCAAGACGGTAAGACGCAATCGATTCTTCAAACATCTGCCTCGCCTCAGGAAGTTTTTTCTCCTGATACTGAACCACGCCCGCATGAAAAAATGCGCTGGCCAGCCTTGGCGTGTAGGTATAGGCATCTTTCTTTACCAACTCGCGATAGTTGGCGATGACTTCGTTATAGGCCGCCAGCGCTTGCGGGCGCAGAGTCTGTTCTTTGTCATGATCTGCCAGGCTATGCAGGGTCGAAGTCAATTGCGGCAAGTAAGCATCACGGTTTTTTTCTACCTGCAGGCGGCTGACGGCAACTGCTTTTTCAAAATAAACCCTGGTCTGTGACCAGTTTTTTTCTGCCTGATACAGCAAGGCCAGATTATTGAGCAGCATATACAGGTGTGCCTGGTAGGTGTCTGCTTTGCCTGCCTCTACCTTGTTACAGAGTTCCAGCGCCTCTTCATAGGCTGTATGCGCCTCCTGGTAGCGATTTTCCTTATGATAAATAGTGCCCTGCCGGGTGATGGCCGTGATCAATTGGGGCAGGTATTTGTCGGGGTTCTCTGCCGCCTGCTTGCGCAAGTTATTGGCCTCTGTTTCAGTGGCAGATAACTGCTTTTTAATCTGAGTGCTGGTAACGGTCGCCTGTTTTTCTGTAGAAGCCAGTGTGCTTTGGCTATACATGGCAGGCAGCGCCAGGGCGAGGCAGAACAGGGGTTGAAATTTAACCGGCATTATGTTGTCGATGGTGGGAAATGAACCAGCTAGTATTGTACTGGGGCGGAGGTAAAAAAGCTTGGTTCCGGGCGTTTGGCCATGTTTTTTCAGGGTTTTCTTTAAGTCTTTTCTTGGTTTTAAACTGACTTAATAAAAATTTGGAGGATGCTGGCAGTTTGTGTAACATGCATCCTTGCGGGGAAAGTGTATCTTAAGCTTATCCTCCATCAGGCAGGCGTCACTACCTGATTTTCTGAACAGCGTTTTACACAACATTACTGCGTGCAATCAAGGCACGAATTCAAATTACGCAGCAACGCGACGTTTTAACACATCTCGCAACGCGCCAGACAACACATCAATTCGCGTTGTTTTTAAGTTTGCACACATATCATTTTCCGCACGGGTTTTCCTGACCTGTGCATCACTATTTTTGTTCATGAGGTTTTCTTTGAATATCCTGATTCAAGCGTACAGTCACGCCCGGTCATTTGCAGGGCTGGCCATTTATCTTATATCTCGCGGCTACAACACCAGTGCCAGAGGAGGGAGCGTATGAATTTTTACCCCTTCCACCTGGGCGATTATGCGTCCCACACCCGTCACCTGAGCTTGCTGGAAGACCTGGCCTACCGCCGCATGCTGGATTTGTACTACACCACCGAAGCTGCCCTGCCTGTTGAGCCTGAAAAAGTCGCACGCTTGATAGGCATGCGTGAATATGTGCATGAAGTGGCTGATGTCTTGTCTGACTTCTTTGTGATCTCAGATGCAGGTCATACCAATAGTCGCTGTGAAGAAGAGCTGGCCTTATACCGGGCCAAAGCCGACCGTGCCAAATCTGCCAACAAGGCGCGCTGGGGCGGTGCCAGGGCAGGCTTGGCTGCAGAGGCAGATGAAGAATTTGAGCAAAGCAGCAAAGGCAGGGCTACCCATGCAAACCTTGCGCCTCTGAAATCAGAAACAAGATCAGAGACGGAATTGCAAACTGCACAGATCGCAACCAATAACCATGAACCAGTAACCAGGAACGATAAACCAATAAACAATCTACCAATAAAAAAAATAAAACCAAAATCAAAAACCGCGGCTACGCCGCAGCAGTGCGAAGAATATTTTGAATACGCATGGGAAGATTATCCTAAAACATCTGCCTGCACCAGAATTGCCGCTTACCAGGCCTGGAATGCCCGCCTTGCAGAAGGAGCTAGCCCCGTACAGATGTTTCAAGGTGCCGGTAGCTATGCCGATTTTGTCCTGGATAAACAAGTGGAGCTTGATGAGGTGATGCATGTCAGCGTTTTCTTTGGCCCCGAACGACATTATCTGACCGACTGGGACGAGCGTCCCTTATGGAAGCATGAAGAGACTTATTTTGATGAAGAAGAATATTGATTTGCAGGCAGTCTTGAAGAATCAGTTGAACACTTACAAAAATCAGGCACTAGTGGACTGTAACAGTGAAATCGAGAGTGAAGGACATGTGTCCGGCGCATCAGGGCAAGACAAGGGTGGAACAAATGAGCACAGCGATAGCGGGGCTATCGCGAGTATTTGCAACGCAGCCATGATCGTCGCGCACATGGCAGGCACTCCGATTTTCACTGTTACAGTTCACTAGCATTGTTGCGTTTTTAGATAAGAGGAGGGTGAGATGATAAGAAGCACTTACACAGGCAGGGATGGCTTGCCGTATTTTTTCCCGGTTTTAGATGATGAGCAGGACGATGCGCAGGGCAATATGGAAGTCCTGTCAGGTAGTATTACCGGTCCACAAACCGATATGACACTGACTCACTCTGGCGGTCTGTCTGGCTGGAGGGAAGCTGACTTCTGGCCACAGCAGGATAATTTCGCATTGGCAGGTAGTGTGGATGAGATTGATGATCCTTTGTTGCTACGCGCCAGTAGCCAACCAGGATTGGCCCTCAATAGCTGGCAGCGTAGCGAGGTGCCAGGAACAAGTTCCTGGGGCAGGGACTATGAACAGGCAACACCCCCTGTGATGCGTGTCAGTGAACAGCCTCAGGGTGAGGTCTCTCCTACCGGATACCGGGACACGGTTGCAGATGTGTCTCCAGGGCGCAATACCAGACTTGATCTGCCGCCACCTGGCCTCACTCGTGAACAGGAGGCAACATGGATGCAACGGCAGTTGTTTCAGAATCGGCTCGGCATTGATACCAGGCTTTTGCCCGATGTCGATTATGCGGAATTTTCCAGGAAAGGGAGTAAGTATTATTCTCAAGTGCCACCTGAACTTTTGCGAACAATTCGCGGCAGTATGGCGCACGCTATTACTAGAACTCATTTCATAAATAGGGATGAGTGCGAACAAGGCGATTTGGGATGCAGTGCAAGGCGTGGCCTGCAGCTAAGGCTCATGCCTTAGCAAAGGACGCAACACAGCAATGCGCCCAAATCGTCAGTTCCCGAAGGGTTTGCCTCATAACACGTATCAGACAACATTGATTTATTGAAAATAGTGCCACTATTGACAACCACAAACGTGTTACCGGTCCGTGTTATGAGGAAAACGCATCTCATTCATATTTATGAAATGAGTTCTAATAGCCCTGAGCCTGATCGTGGCACGGTAGGTGAATGGTTTGCTCCACAGTTGCGGAATTTGTAAAACTTGAGCGTTGCTGATAATGTGCTTTCTGCCAATGCTGCGTTGAGTTGTCTGGGAACAATCCCTGATTGCGATTTGGTGCTCAGGCAACTGAATTTGGTCAATGGCAAGGATGATGGTTACGGTATGAATATTGATTTCCATCTGGCACAAAAAGACGAGCCCGTGGCATTTAATGTGAATGTGATGGACGATGATGCGTTCGCGAAAAAAGTTGCGACAAACCCCAGGCTAACCAAAAATACAGGTGGATATTGGAACGGTGATGATATGACGATGTATCTCCCGCGCGGTCGTAACTTCACTGTGACGGAACACGAATTCCTGCATGCATTGGGTCGTGGTCATGATGTATTCAATTATCGTGACATACAAAACCGGCCTGGTGTCATGTCCTATGCCACGGACTTTATCCGTTCGACCCGGCCAACGAAAAGAGACTATAAGATACTGGTGGACAATTATCGTGATTACCCCGCACGTACGTCCAGCATGTGGAATTTATTTCGGAGCAAATAATGATCCCCGTCACCCTGCATGAGATCCCTTATTTTTCTTGCGATGTAGCGCCGGTAGCGCAGGTGCTCAGTGCCAGTGATATGGCGCAGTCAGCCGCGAGGCTCAAGGATGGCAAGCATCTGGTACGTTGTCTTACCAGGCGAGAAGTATTTGTCAGTAAGCCGGTTGTTGTCATACCAGGCAAGGCCTGTGTGCTAGACATAATGAGTATCAATTGGGAGAACCGGGCCTGGAATTTTCTTGATAGCGAAGTCAGAAAATACGCAGCGCGCATTGACAGTAAGGGGCAGTGTCCAGTAGTGGATTATCGTGAAAAGTTCTACCCTGGGCAACATTGGACAGAAATCTACCCTGATACCACACTGGAAGCTTCCATGGAGATCAAGAACCTGGCCGAACTCAGCGGTATCGCGCTGTTGCGCAAGGCGGGTTTGCCATGGGATAAGTATGATCGTAACCCGGACGATTCAGCCAAATTACATGTAGCTGCAGTGCATGAGGTAAAAGCAGAGCAGTGCCTGGATGTGTGGGATCGTCTCTGGCCTTTTAACAAGCCCGCACAGTGCTTCCATGCTTCCATGGTTCGCGGCTTTGGTTATGTCGAGTGGATGGCGTTTGCCAGATACCAGGACGGCAGTATTCGTTTCAAGAGGACGGGTTATATCATTGTCTGAGGAAGCTTGATGAGCCTGTCTTCCATGCTCTATTTCTTATCAGTAGTGTTGAGCGCGAAACCTGGCCACGTCACCCGGGGTGATGATGAAACCCCGGGTGAATATGCGCCCCCTCCATGCTTGCCAACTCAGGGGCAGGCGGCAACACTGCCAGCTTACCAGCACTGCATGGCAGACCGGTGATGTTGCGGAAGACATTTTCAATGCATCAAGCTGCCGCGAATACGGATTTGTTGCCCGCAGGCTGGCAACCTTGCTCAACCAGCATGCTGCTTGCAAGCTGGTGGTCAGCAGGTGGTGAACACTAAAAAAGCGCGCCAAAAAACTGTAAAAACGGGAGCCGCGATGCATCTGCAATGACAAAAAATCAGACGCTGGGCATCTCAATTTTTGTCAGCGTGTTGACATAACTATTCAGTCTTTGGAAAACATCCCACTTTGATGCTTGCCTGCGCGTGTCGATGGGCAGATGTCCAACAGAGAATTGGTAACACAATAATCAGTTAAGGGGCCGCAAAAATTCTGGCATCTACGATGGTCACCCAGATGTTGGTCATTGCATGTGATATTTGTCAGGTTAGTTGACAAAAACTGTCCAAAAAAAGCAGGACGAAATAACGCACACAGCCTGCACATGAAGAGAATGAAAATGATGTTTAATGTTCAGAGTGATTTTGCCAGATTTGCAAGAAAAATATTGATTCTTTTATTACAAAAAGTTTACAGATACTGGGAGCGAAGAATGCCTGGCATGATCAGGGCCCCAGCAGGAGATGCCAGAATGAGTGCTGGCACAAATCTGCCCTGACTACTTCAACCACCGTGGTGGGCAGGTGCTTTGTTTGTGTTTTGATCATGTAGAATAGGCAAGGATATTGCGTCAGCCGTGGTGGGCTTGCCGCCTGCCTTTTCTACGATGTCACTACATTCTAGGAGCGTTTCCTCATGTCTTCCTTCCCCATTCAATCAACCGTCCCCGTCACGATCACCAATAATTCGCCCGCCAATAATGACAATGTCTGGGTGACGGTGTATGGCAGCCTTATCATCAATCCCGGCAACAACCAGACCCCGGCGCAGGGTGCCAATTATTATCTGGTGCCGCCAGCGGCAGGGCAGACGCAGGTAGTGCCGACTGCCGTGGCTGATTTGCCACCGCCAGGGCCCAATTCGCCAGATGGCGTTATCCTGCCGAGCTACACCCTCACGCAATGGGGCAATAGCCTGAGCCTGCCTGCACCGACTTATACGGGGGACGCAAACGGCAACAACAACCAGCAATATTCGGGGCGCATTTTGATTTCTGTCGGTGCGCCCACGCAAGCCCAGGTGTCGGTCACATCCACACCTGCCTCAGTCTCGTCACCCAGCCCGGCCAGTGCGCAAGACCCGAGCACTGGCACGTTTTATGATTTTCTCGAATTTACCGTGGCCTCGAATGCGGACGGCAGCATCAACGTCGATATTGATACCTCACAGGTCGATGCCTTTGGCCTGCCCATGCAATTACAGTTCTTCAAGGATGCTGCGGCAACGCAGACTTATAACGTCAGCTTCACGGGAGACACCATCGCAGGCAGCACCGAGGTCACGGCGCTAACGGCGACAACTGGCCTGGGCCAGGGCGTACCTGTGACTGGGAGCGTCATGGCTCCTGGAAGCGCAGTGGTCAGCGTGCCTGTGGGTGCCAACCCCACGAGCATGACACTGAACCTGCCAGCTACCGCCACCGCCACTGGCGCAGCTTTAACGGCAGTGATGGCCGGGCCTGTCGGCGTGCTTGGTGTACGCGATGATATTTTCAATGGCAGCGACATGAGTAATTTTGCGACCTTCATCAAGGAGCAAAGCAACAAGACCTATGCCAGCCCTTTCATGGAATGCCTGAGTGCCGCGCCCATGCGTATCGTTTCGCCCAAGGACATTTGCGAGAACCCCAATGTGTCCGCCAGCGATGCGCTGAACAATTATTTCAATGCGCAGGTCGATAACTTTTTCTTGCAATACTTCACCAGCCCCGCCACATCAAGCCCTGGTGTGCCTGCAAATGGCGGCGGCAAGATTTTTAGTCTGCAATCCTCAGCCTTTGGTCAGTCACTGACTTATAGCGGCAGCGTGACTTTGCAGACTGATGGCAGCTATGCACTTTCACTCGCTGACGCCAGTGGCACCGACAGCAATATCTATACGATTTACTACCCGTTCTCTACCCAAAATGTGCTGGCTGACTACACCCCGGTTTTCCCTGTCGCTGCGCCACCTGCATGGATTAGCGCTGCCATGGCCAAGGAATCTGCCTCGCAAATGATCTTCGCCTGCGACGCCGTGTTTGCGGACAATACCCTGCGTGGCCTGAGCGGTGCGGCACTGGCGGTGCAGGGTGATCTGGAGAATTCGATTTCTGCCGCATTCAACCGTGGCATCATTCTCAATGACCCTTCGACCTGGGGCGATAGCAGCACCTGGTATCCAGATAGCCAGCCCTTCAACTACTGGGTTAAATACTGGCACCAGGCTGGCCTGACCGAGAGCGGCCTGGCTTATGCTTTTCCATACGACGACAAGTTTGGCAGCAGCACCAATATCCAGCAAAGCAGTGTCGGCAATGTCAGTATCACCCTCAGCACCTGGGGCAGCACACCCATGCCGACCGTGACGCTGATCGCCCCGCCAGCGGCACGCAAGGTGGCAGCCTGCAACTCGCAGCCAGCGTTGCTGGTAGTGGTGCGACTCCAACTGGCAGCGTCAGTTATTTTGTCGATGGCTGTGTCATGAGCAACACCAGCAGCCAGACCAGTGTAGCACTGGCAAATGGCCAGGCTGCAGCCGCCAGCTTTACTGTTCCCGCCTTGCCTGATGGGGCCTATACCCATAGCTATACCGTCACCGCGGTCTATTCCGGCGACAGCAATTACCAGCCTGCCGTTGCCACCCAGACCGTGCAACTCACAGGCCCCAGCGGTGATTTTGCAGTCAGTCTGAACCCGCCGCAATTCCCGGTTGGTACCACTGTCAGCGTCACCACTGTGCTGCCAGTCGCAACAGTCGCTGGCACACTGGCGCTGAACCTCATAGACTCATCGCAAAACGTGGTCGCCAGCGTCGCAGCCTCCAGCGTCAGCAGCGCCACCAATGTCACGCCCTTTGACATTCCCGCCAATGTGCTGAGTTTTACCGGCATCGTCACCAGTGGCAACAACCAGATCTCCAGCGTCAGCAGTACCAGTGACCTGACCCCAGGACAAGTGCTCACAGGCACAGGCATAAGCCCAGACACGACGATAATCTCATTCAGCCCCGGCACGATCACCATGAGTGGTAATGCCACTACAGAGGCTACAGGGACATCCACCACCATCACATCCAATGCGGCGCTGGTGGGGTTTGCGATACAGGCGGTGTATGTGCCAACCGTAGGTAGCGGGACTTTGACGGGGCAAATTAATTTTGCGTTTCAGGCATAGTGAGCGATCGCCTAAGATATGCACTATTCAAGATCATCATTTTAGAAAATTGACCTATGAGAACATATTTAATCATGCACCTGACCGCCAGAATCTTGATTGGGTGCGTGATTGGTTCAGTGTTCTACACACCTGCCTATGCCGGAACGTTTTTATCTGCCTGCACTTCCCGTACTAATGACCTGGCTTGCGCTCTATTCGTAAGCCGGATCAGTGGGGCTGCCGTTCGCACCAAACCAGACGAGATGGCGGAGGTCTCTTCTCGTCTGGCAATTGGGCAAATTGTCCGCATCAACTGGAAGCTGAGCAAGACTGCGAAGAGTCAATGGGTGTATGTGGGCATCAAGTCAGACGGCCTCAATGACATCTCCCCGCAGGGCTGGGTCAGGGCACAGGATCTTGCAGGGGAATCAGATTTTCGTGAAGTAATTAACTGTTGGCCGTTTGCCTCGATTTTTGACGAATCACAGGTCGATGGCCCTGTTCTGGATGTGAAATTTTCACGCGATGGTAAGTCCGACTCCGGCAATATCAAGGTCTGGTCGTTGGGGAATTTAATAAGAATAGGCGTGAGCCGCCGTGATTCCCTGGTGTATGCTTATGACCCTGAAACGTACAGGCTTACTCATGCTGGCAGCGAAGAAAGTGATCTGAACGTAAGTTTGTTTGATCCGCCATTATTGCCGGGCTGTGTTCGCATCCAGGTGCGTCGTTAGGCTAAACTTAGACTCATTGCCTGCACTCCTAAAATCGGGCCGAAAGCTGGAATGGCGTAGACTGCGCTCACCTGATGTCCTGCTTACATTTTTAAAATAATTTATCGTCAACAACCAAGAGACTAATGATGAGTGTAACGGCAACCGTGGAGACACCGCTGAACGATCAAGAGCGATTGTTCAATGTTCCTGTTTGTACCGAGTCATGGTTTCGTGAAGTGATTTTTCCGATTGCAAAAGCCCACAATTTGTCACTGATAGATGACTGGGGTATCTTTGTCAGTATCCAGCATGAAAACATAAACTTGTTCGTTGGCGAATTGAATACGCTTTGCGATTGCATTGAACAGCTGGATAATTTATCGACTCGGGCAAAGCAGCATACTCTCCAAAGATTGAACATCTTGTCAGTTGAGACGGTGAGAATGTTAAAGACTAGGAGTGATATTGTTGTCCTTATTGGATAAGCTGGCGAGGTCAGTCTGCACTCTCAGCGTAAGTCTGATGTATTCCAGTCCAAACAATGTGGGAATGATTTTAATATGGGATGATGAGGCGCGATGAATTCTTAGTCTGAGTCTCATTAATCCCGGTAGATTCTGCGCAATTACTACTCCCTGCATATTCTTTTCCCACTTGCATCACCCCACTTCGATCGGTATCGTTTCACCCATGCGCTGATGTCATGAACGGGCTTTCCGGCATCAGGCAGGGCCGCTTGCGCATGCTCGCAAGCTCTATTGAACGGTGGATAAAACAGGGGTGTGCAGGCTTCCACCAGATTGTGCTGTCTCTGCAGATGCACAATGCCGCTCCGGTCTATGGGCCGGATTGACACCAGACTTCATGAAAAAATTCAATCTTAAAAAATATCTCGGCGGTTTTAGTGCGCTGCTGGTCATGAGTGGCTCCTGCTTCGCAGCAGGCTGGCAATTGACTGATCTTGGTGCCTTTGAATCAGGTACAAGCAATGGGTTGGCCTTGACTGCAGATGGCAGGGTGGGTGGTGCATCTGCGCGTGCAGATGGCTTGCCTTATCCCTTCCTGAGCCAGAATGGTCAGCTCGCATCCATAGGTAATACTACTGGTGTTGTGCAAGCCGCCAACAAAAATGGCCTTGCGGCAGGGCGGATTACCAGCGCCGATAGCTTGCGCATAGAGCTTGGCATCTTCAGCGGCAACAACACGATACCGCTAGGTGGCTTTGGTGGTGGCTACATCGATGTCAACGGCATCAATGATAATGGTCAGGTCGTAGGCTTTGGTGTCTTTTCCAATTATAACGAGCACGCCTTCGTCGCTACCACAGCCGGGCTGGTAGATCTCGGTACCCTGGGTGGCCGCTTTAGCAGGGCAGTGGCAATCAATAATGCTGGTGCTATTGTTGCCAGCGCCAGCAATGCGAAGGGGAAAACACGCTGCGGCTTGTCTTATGGCGGCGGATTGACAGATATAGGCTCCTTGTCAGCCACGGGCAGTTGTGTGCCAATGGCGATCAACTCTTCTGGCATGATCGTAGGCATGTCAAACAATGGTCAGGCTGCGCATGCTTTTTTGTATGATGGCCGTCAGTTTTTTGACCTTGGTACTCTGGGGGGGAACAGTAGTATAGCTAATAGCATCAATGACCAGGGGCAGGTCGCAGGCACGTCCAGCATTGCCGGTGGTGACAACCGTGCCTTTTTGTATAGCGCAGGCAGCATGCTGAATCTGGGTATGCCCGCAGATGCTGCAGGTAGTAGTTATGCGCGCGCCATTAATAGCAAGGGCCAGGTGATCGGTTATTACACGCTCAATAGTGATACTAACAAAGTAAGCCGCGCCTTCTTGTACAGTAATGGTGTGATTGCTGATGTCAGCAGCCTGGCAAGCGGCCTCGCCGACGTCGACTATTACACTCTGCGCATCAACGATGCAGGCCAACTGGCCGGTACAGGCAAGATCAATGGCGTGCAGCGGGCATTTTTGTTGACGCCGCTGCCTTGAGTGAAGTAATGAAATGCGCTAGCTAATGATAGAATTTTCTGGCGCTACATTTTTCCAGTCCCCATGGATACGATGAATCTCTGGTCGTATCCATGTAGGGAATATATGATGCACCGCTTACGAATGCGAAAACTGCGGCGGTGCGCCATAAGTTATGTGATCAAATGCTATGGGGAATTTAGAAAAATAATCTCTATATTGCTCTGGCAGGATAAGTTTATTTTCTTTGACGATGAACCCCAGATCGCCATGATCTTCTTTGACCAGATAATACCCTCCGATAAGCTCGTATAAATTAGAGCACTGTTCCAAAGCGTGGATCATGCGGACATCATTCCATGATTTTTCGCAAAGGAAAGAGATTGCTGTATTCCAAATCAGTTCAGCATGAGGACGATATGCTTTCCATTCTGGTTTTCTGATCTTGATTTGAATGGGGCCAAAGGCAGCGTCACATGAAATATCTTCTGTGTCAGATTTGTCGTGCCAATCAACATCACCGAAAAGAGACCAGATGCGATGTGAGGGAAGTATCGCAGTTGTATGCAATTCAAGAATTGTATTAGTCATTTTTACCAACGCAAGTCAGGGCATTGATAAAATTGCTGCTCGTGAAATGATGGGGAAACATATCGTAGTATGCCCGCTCGGCCTCATTGATGATGAAGCCTTTATCATCTGTCCAGAATTCTATAGGAGCGTCATCACGGGATGCGACATAATGCCCTCCAAATTTTGCATGAAGTTCCTTGCATAATTGCATCATCAGGATTTCCCGCGAGCGCACCAACGAATTTTCACATTCAAATTCAATCCTGAACTTAAATGGCACGCCACAGCTCGTCTTGTATGATTTCCAGAATGGCTCTCTTAAATTCACCATCATTTGTCCGATAACTACAGTAGCAATAAAATCGTAATAATTATCCACGGGCTCAAACTTGATGTGCAAGATATCTTCAATGTCAGATATTTCTACATCTGCCGCTATATGAAGTATTAATTCTTGAGGTGAAGACATGATTTTCTTTCTGGTATGAAAACGAGATTCAGGGGTGTTGCGGCGAAAAGTTCAACGCTTAAGATGTGCGGCGATGGGCAGCGAGATTAGGGAGTATTGTAGCGTGTGATTCAGCAAGAAGTTTTTGTGCTTTCTTCCAGAACATGCCATTGTGATTTGGATGTAATTGACTGGCATCGCTCATTGTTTGCTTGTACCAGCAGCCACGCAATGCAAAAACTGCGGTATCGCCAGTTTTTGTTCAAGTGCTGGCCTGGCCCTGTGCAGGCCAGTGTCAACAGTAATTTCGTGATCGGAAAAAGATTCGCCACCATCAGAGCATGGGGCAGTTCTGTCGCCGGGTCTGGTTTTTTTGCAATAGACAAAATCTTGTGCCAGCTCTTGCATGACGGGTGACAGGTCACCCCGTATGCTGTCAAGCTTGTCTGGATATTGCCCGGTTCCTGATTTCACATTTTCCAGGGCGGCGATGACAGCATCGTAGGTTTTTTGCGTTTTTGTATAAAGTCTCTGGCTAGTCTCGCAGGGATCTTTTTTGCCACTTTGTGAATTGCTGTTGTCTGAATTGTTAATCTTTGAACCGCGCGCGTTGCACACGGCTTCATAGTAATCATGCGCTTGCACGAGTTTCAATTGTTGTTCAAATTCCAGCGCCTGCTGGTAAATTTTTTCCACCTGCTCGTCACGGCAGGCCAGTACAGCTTTGGGGACTGGTTTTACGTTAAGGCAAATTCCGAATAGGGCAGTGTGTTGTATCACCGCCAGGGTCTGGGCAGGTAGTGGCAGCGTATCTGTATTTCGTGGCTTGCAACTGGTCTCGTCACCGCCACTAAGAGGCAGGTTATAACGCATGTTGTCTGCTTCGCTGCTGATGATCGTTGTCATCATTTCTGTGGCTGGAAGCTGGCGGTCCAACAGCAAAATACCAGCCATCAGAATAAGCAGAGCAAGTAAAACTTTCAGACTGGAATGCATGGGAAAAATTGGTGATGTGAAGATGAGGGCAGCTTGCAAAAGCCTTCATCATAAACAAATTGGCGGCAGCCTCAACAACTTCTTTTGGCCTGTCGCGGGATCACCGTCATTTTTTGCTCTGCAAAGCCTTCTTCAAAAACCCCATGGTCGCCGGCCAGGCGACAGTCTGCGCATGGCCATCTTCTCTGGCATTGCCACCCATGGCAAATGGGGTGTAGTAATCATTCGGGCTGTAGCCATCACCGCCGACCAGGTGCCCGGCTTTAGGGAAGGCGAGCAATTCTGTTTCCAGCCCTGCTGCCTTGCGGCTGTTGACGATGTTGTTGGCCATGTCCAGCGAAGGCCACATCTGGTCGTCGCCGCCTGCGATCAGCAAGAGTTTGCCTTTGAAATTTTCTACCGCGATGCGGGCAGCTTTGGCGCGTTCTGGGTAGGCTTTGCGGCCTTCGATGTAGATGTGGGCCAGCACCGGTTGGGTAGTGGCAAAGGCCTTGTCGAGACCGGCATTGGGCGTGTAGGGCAGGGTCTTGCCCTGGTAGCTAAAGCTGCCATAGCGGCCAGCTTCCAGCATCCTTTCCATGGCAAAGCCTTCCCATACCAGGTCACTCGGGGCGATGGCGACCACGGCTTTTACCCAGGGCAGCAGGCTGGCAGACAGCAAGGCCATCTCTGCACCTTTTGAGCCACCCATCAGGGCGACCTGGGTGCTGTCTATGTCATTGCGTGCTGCCAGGGTTTTGTACAGCGCATCCAGGCCATCGATGGGGATGTCGATAAAGTCTTTGGGCAAGCCGGGCACTTCTTGCCCGCGCGGCGTATTCGGTGAATAGTAGGGGTAGCTCACAGCGGCAAAGCCGCGCGCCGCCAGCTTGAGGCCAAAGCGCCGCCCGGCAGAGTCACCACCTTCAGAGCCGCCGAGGATGATGACGACAGGTGGCTTGCCATTGGCATTGACGCTGGTGGCAGGCAGGTAAATCTTTGCACCCGTGTGCCCGGCAATGGCCTCGGTCTTGACTGGCGTGATCGTGCTGCGGAGGGCGAATGTCATTTGCGCGAGCTGCTGCTGGCCCGCCAGTGCGGTCAGCCGGGTTTCTGCGGCTTGCCATGCGGTATCGACCTTGTTGCTGGTTTGCATTGACCAGAACAGGCCTGCCGCATCCACGCCAGTGTAGCTGCCAGCCTTGGACTCGGTAGTGGCCAGGGCGATATTGCCCTGTGCATCGGCCTGCATTTCTGCACTGGACATGAAGATGGGGGCATTCGGTGCAAAACGGCGCTCGGCAAAGAGCTGCACGGTTTGCCCGGGCTGCAAGCCCTTGAGGCTGATACCCAGAGGCTCGCCTGACAAGGCAGGGTTGCTGGCCGTCATGCTGAATTGTACCTGGGCCTGTACGCTGGCATAAGGCAAGGCAAACAGAGCTGAAAGCAAGGCCAGCCTGTACAGGCAGCTTACTGATCTTGTTGATGCGTGCACAGCTTCGATGGTTGCGGGCATATCCTGGTCTCCTGATTTTGTTATTTGAATAAGATGGAAGCAGGACTATAACCAGACAAGGGTCGGCTGCGCAAGTTTTAAGCAGCGGTAATCGGGCGGCATTTTTACCATGGCAGATGTGAGAAAATGCGAGCAACGACGAAATCCAACGAGTGTAACAAGCTATTATCCATGTGCATCAACTACACCCCCACGCGCCCAGAGCTGATGGAGTATTTCAAAGTCCACGGCAGGAGCATGTACGACTGGAATGTTGAAGTCTGGCAAGACTACGATGCCCCCATCATCAGGCATGATGAGCAGGGCAGGCGGCAAGCCCTGTTAGGTGCTTACAGCATGATACCCAAGTCAAAGATGCAGCCCGGTGTCAAACGATTTTCGACCATGAATGCCAGGGCAGAGACGCTGGGATCGCTGCGCAGCTATGCGCCATCCTGGCACAGCGGCAAACTCTGCCTGGTGCCCATGCAACACTTCTTTGAACCCAATTATGAAAGCGGCGCAGCCGAACGCTGGCGCATAGGGCTCATCGAAGAACCTGACTTTGCCGTGGCAGGCCTGTACAAGGAATGGCCGCAGGAAGATGGCAGCGTCAGTTATTCTTTTACGCAAATCACCATCAATGCCGACGAGCATCCGCTGATGAGCCGCTTCCACAAACCCGGCGAAGAAAAACGCTCCCTCGTCATCGTGCCGCCAGAAGATTTTGATGACTGGCTATCCTGCCGCGACCCGGAATTCGCCCGCGCCTTCTTGCGGCCTTATCCGGCTGATCGCATGTTTGCTGATTTCTTTCCCAAGCCGCCGGTGGAGAAAGTCGCGAAGATTATCAAGCCTAAGAAGCCGCAGATAGTGGTGCCGACTAATCTGGATTTGTTTGATTGAAAGCAGTAGATGAATATCGATGAAGTCAATCAGCGCGAGCCGCGCTGCAAGCAATGTGGTTGTTTGTCAGAACTTATCTGGGTTGAAGATGAGGTTGACAGGACAGCTTTGCATGCCAAAGCAGCGAAAGCTGATTTTCTGGGCTTTGTTCCGGCGATACGGGCGATGACTTCCTGTTCCATCGGTGAAGCCAAGGCAACTTTCATGCATGTCGCTCTGCCAGGCCGTCGCTGCCACCAGTGCAAATCAGTATTGGGTGATGGCGCAATTGTCGATTGCCTGCGCTGCAAGTCGCTAAACCTGGTGTGGGAAGTGGAGAATTCTGATTCCGGCGCTCCATCAGATTTGAAACAGAAAGCCAATTAAGTGATGCCTATTTTATCGATTCCCTTTGATGCAAAGAGGCACGAGTCTGGTAGTTTGCGTAATTTGTATGCTGCTGTTTGCGAGTATCAGGGAGAGCAAATCTGGCAAGAGGTTTTTCTCGCGCATTGGGATGCGTTGAAGTCTGCTGGACAATATTTTAAAGAAATCCGTGATCGGGATAGTAGCGCACATCCGTGGCCAGATTTGCTGGAAGGTGAAAGCATGAATCTGTATTGTGCTTCGCGCCTGAGCGATCTGATGTTGTTGTCGTTTCAGCCCGGAGACCTTGATGTTGCTGGCTTAGGTACGACGATGGAGAACTATACAGAATTATTCACACACCTTGGTTTTGAGGTGCTTAAACCTGTGCAATTTCACGCATTTTCATGTGAAATCGTGGACGTGATTCAAAGTGAAGGTAACAGTATCGAATTATTGGAAGTGCTGTGGCCTGCCTTCATGCTGGGGAATATGATGTTTGCACGTGCGGGCGTCAGGGTGAAAGCCCCTGCGCATCTGCTGAGCAGGGGAATTGCAGACTGCTCTTGTTTATACTGGGCGTATCGCAGGAAATACCGGCCAGCGAATGATCTCTCCCATGGATGGGGACGCAATTCACAATGGCGGACAGATTTCCGGCGTGATTTTGATCTGGGTGATCGCTATGCCTATAACGTTGATCGTGGCGTCAAGGCGATTGATTTGAGAGAATCTATCCCTGCGCACGCGATGATGGATGATTTGATTACAGCAGATCGCATCAATCTGTTGAAACATCGTTGTATCACAAATATGGCATCTGCAAATGATGGGGATTACTGGCCTTATGACGATTATTACGAAGAAGTGAAATAGTCATTTGAGTTTCAAGGACGTCCAGAATGATGTTGACCACCTGTACTAACTCTCTTGTTTTCCTGACCTGTTCCTGACCTGTATATCATCTCCGCCGCATAAGAAACAAAACCCAGGTCCCGGTACAGTGGCTGGCCTTCTTCTGAGGCACTCAGATTGAAGGTGTTCAGGCCTTGCTCCTTGCCCAGTTGCAGCATGCCTGCGACCAGTGCCCTGGCAATGCCCAGCCTGCGCCAGTCTGGTGCGGTATACACATTGACTATCCTGCCGCGACGGGCCTGTGTATCGCCGCGTATTGGTCCCCAATCCAGTATGGAGAGGCCTGCACCAGCGACGACTGTGTCTCCGGCCTGGGCCAGCAAACCCAGGTAATTGCCGGCAGCCAGCGTGCCTGTCAGCCAGTTTGCATAGGCATCCAGGTCTTCTTGCCGTTCGTCTTCCCGGTGGAAGCGCTGGCGGGTGATGATGGCGATATCTGATGGTGTCGCCGGGCGTATGATCCAGTTTGTCTTCATGTGCTCAATTCAACTGCAATTCCCAATATCCTACATCCACCCATTGTTCAAACTTGCGCCCTACGTCCTTGAAGTGGGCGACTTTCTCGAAACCCAGGCTTTCATGCAGGGCGACGCTGGCGGCGTTGGGTTGGGCGATGCCGCCTATGATGACGTGGATGCCGCGCTGGCGCAGGTCGGCTATCAGGGTTTGATACAGGCGCTTGCCTATGCCCTGGCCTTCATGGCTGGTGGCGACATACACCGTGCTTTCTACTGAAAACCGGTAGGCGCTGCGGGCCCGCCATGGAGTGGCATAGGCATAGCCGATGACTACGCCATCCTGTTCTTCTACATACCAGGGCAGGCTGGCGCTGACATCCTTGATGCGCTGGGCCATCTCCTGTTCTGTGACCGGGTTTTCTTCAAAGCTGATGGTGGTCGTGGCGATGTAGTGGTTGTAGATGTTGATGATGGCGGCGGCGTCGGCGGCGGTGGCTGTTCGTATCATGGTGCTGGACTTGAGTGGGTTTAGCTGGCTTCCAGGCTCACTGCTTGCTGCCTGACTGCGGCCAGGTAAAATGCCAGTGAGGCGAGGGTAAACAGCAAGAGTATCAGCAGAAACGGGTAAGGTGTTGTGGAATCTTGCGCCACGACAGCCATCGCAAGTGGGCCTGCAGCTTTGGATAGCAGCGAGGGGCCAGCCAGCGCACCGGAAATCGCACCATAGTTATCCCGCCCGAACAGGGCTTGCGGTATTGTTCCGCGCACTATCGTCAGGATGCCGTTGCTGAGGCCGTACAGCAGGCAGAACAGGGCGACTGCCCATGCTTGCGTACCAAATGACATCAGCACCAGCAAGGCCGCGGGCAGGGCGGTGAACACCCATTTGCCGACGGTCTGTGGCAAGGCATGTCTGGCAAACGTCATTTCACCGAGGCGGCCAGCGACTTGCATGGGGCCGATGAAGGCGGCCATCATGACTACCCAGGCGCTGGCATGACCAAACTGGCCCAGCAAGGGGATGAGGTGGACCGAGAGCGTAGAAAACACAAAGCTGTTCGCACAAAAGGCCAGCGCCAGTTTCCAGAATGCCGGATGGCGCAGGGCTTCGGCCAGGGTATGGCCAGGTCTTGCCAGTGAGGTCTGGCCGTGCGCGCTGTCTGGTGTGTTGCTGGCTTTGGCGGTACCCAGCATCAGGTGCAGCGGCAGGCACAGGCACAATTGCAGCATGCCATACAGCAGGTAGGTGTCACGCCAGCCCAGCAGGCTGTTGAGCTTTAAGGTCAGCGGCCAGAACACGGTGCTGGCAAAGCCACCGAACAGTGTCAGGGTAGAGATGGCCTGACGGCTGTTCGCCAGTATCATGCGGTTGATGGTTGCGAAGGCGGCTTCATACAGGCTTAGCGCCATTCCCAGCCCCAGCAGTGTCCAGGCCATGAAATACACAGCCTTGGCCTGTGCCATGCTCAGCAAGACCATGCCTGCAGCGCACAGCAAAGAGCCGCTGGCCATCACCAGCCGCCCGCCATGCCGGTCGAGCAGCATGCCCACTGGAGTGGAGGCCAGCCCGGCCACCAGCAGGCTCCAGGAGAAAGCACCAAACACGGTGCCAGATGACCAGCCCATTTCTTGCTGGATGGACGGTGCCAGGATGGCGATGGCATAGTACAGCGACCCCCAGGAGGCGATTTGGGTAAAACCCAGGATGGCGATGGTTTTTCTGGTCAGTAGCTGCTGGTTCATCGATAGGTACCTGCAAATCTCAAGAGCAGCAATTTGGCTTGCTTGCTGCTGGCTTGCTTAGCGTTGGCATTGCTGGCGTCTCGCTTTGTGTACTGCATCCACAACCCGCATTTCCTTTGGCTTTTTCAGTGGCATCGAGTGCGCAACAGGCGTTTGCACCTGCCGGTGCAGCGCCGCCACAGCATGCGGCCGGTTCTTCTTTCTCAGGTAATTCATAGACCGGCTGTGTGCTGCAGATGCCGGTTTGCGGCAGGCTTAACTGTACCTCGTCGGCGGCAGCCAGGTCGCCCGACAATGCGGCAACTACGGAGCGCACCTGTTCATACCCTGTCGCCATCAGAAAGTTGGGGGCGCGACCATAGCTCTTGGCTCCCACGGCATAGTAGCCCGGCTCAGGGTGGGCCAGCTCGCGGTGGCCATGCGGGCGCACCGTGCCGCAGCTATGTTCATTAGGGTCGATCAGTGGCGCGAGTGCTTCTGTGCTTTCCAGCCAGGGGTCATGGCGCAGGCGCAATTCACGGCTGAGGCTAAGGTCGGGCCTGGCCCCGGTGGCGGCGATGATTTCATCTATGCCGGAAAGGACAGGTGTTTCACCCAGATGCATGTCGCCTGTGACGGTGATGCCATCTTCGCCATGCTCGCCAGACTGCAATTGCCGTATCCTGAAATTGCGGTACAGACTGAGCTGGCCAGTATCCTTCAAGGCCTTCAGGCGGGCACCAAGCTGCCCCCGTGCTGGCAGGCCATCGGCACTGCCGCCGCCAAATACCTTGGCAACATGATTGCCCCGGATTGCCCACAGCAGGGTGGTACCCGGCACTTGTTCTGCCAGTTGTGCCAGCGCCAGCAGGTTGCCTGCGGCTGAATGCCCGGTGCCCACGACCAGCACCCGTTTGCCAGCAAAACGCTGGCGCTGTGTGCCAAGTATGTCGGGCATTCCGTAGCTGATGTGGGCTGCATATTGCTCTTCACCGATGGCGGGTATGCCATTCGCTCCCAGCGGGTTGGGTTGCGACCAGGTGCCGCTGGCATCGATAATGGCGCTGGCGAGGTAATCCCGTTCGCCCTCTGGTGTTGCTACCCGCAAGACAAAGGCGGCGTCTTCCCGCCCTTTGGTCTTGACCTTGTCGTAAGATTGCCTGCTGACGGCGATGACACGGTGTTGCAGGTGCAGACTTGCTGCGATGGCGGGTAGCTGGGCAAGTGGCTGCAGGTAGTGGTCTATCATCTCCCCGGCAGTTGGCAAGCCTTCAGGATCAGGCTGCTGCCAGCCTGACGCTGTCAGCAAGCTGACTGCAGCCTGGTCCAGATTGTAGCGCCATGGCGAAAACAGGCGCACCTGGCGATAACTGGCGAGGTTGGCGGCAATGCTTGCTGCGCTTTCCAGTATCAGTGGCTGCTGGCTGCGCAAGAGCAGGTGCGCGGCTGCCGCCAGCCCGACTGGTCCGGCGCCGATGATGGCAATGGGTAATGCGCTGGTCTGTGGTTTCATCATGATCTCCAATCATTTTCAATGAGGACTATATCAGTGTGTTTCTATATTAATTCGTTATTCGTCAAAATACGAATATAAAGGCAAAAAAAACCAGCTCAAAGACCCGCTACCAGCTTCTTGAACTGCGCCAGACGTACTTCATTGACACAATAGCAAACACGTTGCTCGTCAGCCGAGCCCAGTATCAGGCCCGCTTCTTTGAGTATGCTCACATGCTGCGATATCGTCGATGCTGCCAGTGGCAGGATGTCGGTCAGGCTGCCAAAAAAACATTCGCCATAATTGGACAAGTGCCTGAGCAGCTTGACTCGCGCAGGATGCCCCAGCGCCTTGCATAGCGCAGCAATCTCTTCTGGCTGGAAATTCATCTCCAGAACGGCGGGTTCAGTCGTGCAGCAAGTGGTGGACATACGGCTTATTCGTTAATTGACGAATAAAGAATAACACAAAAATCCCCGCATGCAAGTTCTTTTAAAATCGGCTTTACAGTAATTCTATATTTCCATTATTATAGAAATATAGAATTTATTCATAATCGCAAGGACATGGATATGATGGAAACCAAAGCAGCATTACTGGCACTGGCCGCGCTGGCGCAAGAGTCACGCCTGGCGGTGTTCCGCCTGCTGGTGCAGGCTGGTCCGCAAGGCAGGGCCGCCACCAAAATAGGTGAAGAGCTGGGCATACCTGCCTCTTCCTTGTCGTTTCATCTCAAAGAGTTGTCGCATGCCGGGTTGGTGCAGTCACGCCAGGCGGGGCGCTTTGTCATTTACTCGGCGAATATCACGACGATGAACCAGATGCTGGGCTTTTTGACTGAAAACTGCTGTGGCGGCAATCCATGCACGCCGGTACAGGTGCAGCAATGTGCCGCTGAATAAGCGATAGCAGTGCAGGCGATTTCTGCTTTTTCTTTATTTCTGTTTTCAATTTTTGGTGACTTATGAACGTCTTGTTTCTGTGTACCGGCAATTCCTGCCGTTCCATCCTCGGTGAGGCCACTTTCAATCATCTGGCCCCTGCAGGCTGGCATGCCATGAGTGCGGGTAGCAAGCCAACGGGGGAAGTACACCCGCGTTCGCTGGCATTGCTGGCGCGGGAAGGTATTTCGACCACGGGCTATGCCAGCAAATCATGGGACAATCTGCCAGCCACACCGGACATCGTCATCACCGTCTGCGCCAGTGCTGCGGGTGAAACCTGCCCGGCTTATCTGGGGCCAGTGTTGCGCACCCACTGGGGTGTGGCAGACCCTGCCCATGTCAGCGGGACAGATGAAGAATTCGACGCTGCCTTCATGACTGCCTACCGCATCCTGCGTGCCCGCATCGAGGCCATGCTTGCGCTGCCGCTGGAAACCCTGGCGCAGGACAGGCAAAAGTTCAAGGCCGCGCTGGACCAGATAGGCGAGATCACCCCATGAGCATGGCAAGACGTCTGGTGGCTGAAGGCCTGGGCACCGCCTTGTTGCTGGCTGTCGTGGTGGGATCGGGCATCATGGCAGAGCGGCTGGCGGGCGGCAATGTTGCGATTGCGCTGCTGGCCAATGCCATTGCCACGGGCGCGGGTCTGATCGCATTGATATTGATGTTTGGCCCCGTCTCGGGTGCGCACTTCAACCCTGTCGTGACATTGTCTGAGGCTTACCAAAAAAACCTGCCAGCCAGGGATGTGCTGCCGTATATCCTGCTGCAAGTGCTGGGCGCCTTTGCCGGGGTAGCCACGGCGCATGCCATGTTTGACCTGCCGCTGTTCTTTGCATCTGAACATGCGCGTACCGGCATGGCACAATGGTGGAGCGAGTTTGTCGCCAGCTTTGGCCTGATTGCGGTCATCATCAGCACCAGCCGCAGCCGCCCGGCGGTGACACCATTTGCGGTGGCGGCCTATATCACGGCGGCATACTGGTTTACCTCTTCAACCTCATTTGCCAACCCCGCAGTGACGCTGGCACGGGCGGCCAGTAATAGCTTTGCAGGCATACGCCCTGTCGATGCGCCGGGTTTTATCATTGCGCAATTGCTGGGTGCGGCGGTGGCGACGCTGGTGTTTTGCTGGCTGTATCCGGCTCGCCCGGTTGCTGAGCAATAGGCTGGTGTTACGATTTTCACCGCGACAGTTTGCTAGAACTCATTTCATAAATATGAATGAGGTGCGTTTGCCTCATAACGCGAAATGGCAATGCGGACACGGCAGTTAATGCTTGCATCATCAAAAATAAATTCTATGTTATCTGGTGTGCGTTATGAGGCAAACCCTTCGGGAACTGACGATTTGGGTGCATTGCTGCGGGTAGTATGCCACCCCTCCTTTGCTAAGGCATGAGTCTTAGCTGCAGGCCACGCCTTGCACTGCATCCCAAATCGCCTTGTTCGCACTCATCCCTATTTATGAAATGAGTTCTACTCACACCATGCCTGCCGCCAGCTTCACAAAATTTTCCACCAGCGGCGAGGCATCTCCCTTGCGCTGGGCCAGCAGCAAAGAAGTAGTTGCCCCGGCATCGGCAATCGGCCGGTAGCAGATGCCGTCAAAATGTATCGTGTAAAACGAACCGGGCAAGATGGAGATGCCACAGCCTGCTGCCACCAGGCCTATGATGGTGGAGGCGTCAAAGGCTTCCTGCGCAATCTTTGGGACAAAGCCCGCGGCATGGCAGAGCCGTAATATTTGCGGGTAAATGCCGGTGCCTGCGCTGGGCGGGTACATGATGAAGCCTTCTTGTGCCAGGTCTTTCATAGGCACTTTTTTCTTCTTTGCCAATGCATGTGTGGTAGGTAACACCGCCACCAGCGGGTCTTCACGCAGCTTGCGAAAGCGCAATGGTGACGATATGCCGCGCGCCAGTTCACCCCCTTCTGGCGGACGTATGAATCCCACATCAATCTTGTGCTGCGACAGCGCTTCGAGCTGATTATTGGTGGCCATTTCTTGCAGGCTCAGTGTCACATTCGGGTATTGCTCGCGGTAGCTGTTGATGACGGTGGCAAACAGGGGTGTGAACGGAGTCGAGAAAGTAAAACCTATGCGCAGCTCGCCGGTTTCGCCACGCTGGGCCCGGCGGGCGTTTTCACTGGCTTGCTCAGCCAGCGCCAGGATATGCCGCGCATCCTGCAAGAACAGCTTGCCCGCTTCCGTCAGGCGCACCCAGCGCTTGCTGCGTTCAAACAATTGCGCACCTATGTCGGCTTCCAGCATCTGTATCGCATGGCTCAAAGGTGGCTGGCCTATGTGCAGCCGCTCCGCCGCACGGGTGAAGTGCAGTTCTTCGGCGACGGCGATGAAGTATTTGAGGTGGCGGAGTTCCATGGGGGTGTGGAGTCGTAGGTTGAGCAGGATGTAGGTTGGGCTACGGGTTATCAGCCCAACACTGGGCCTCAACAAACGTATACGTTATTCAAGCGCCGAGTGTTGGGCTGATAACCCGTAGCCCAACCTACGAGAAGCTATCACTATTCCTTATCCAATCATCTAAAAAATGTATTACTAACGCCTTAAATATATATTGGACGCTATAAAAGAGCAAATATAAGATGGCTACTCCCTGATCGTCCAGCCACACCATCATGACCGTCGCCAGCACTACCCCGCCGCCGCAAATAAACCAGCCAGCCCGCATCGTCGCAGGCACGCCAGCATTCCGGCATATCACCCGCGCCATGATCTTTGGTGGCTTTTCCACCTTTTCACTGTTGTACAGCATGCAACCGCTGATGCCTTCGCTGGCCCTGCAATTTGCGCTGACACCTGCGCAAAGCAGCTGGGTCTTGTCGATATCGACTTTATCGCTGGCTTTCTCTCTGCTCATCAGCAGCGCCATCAGTGAACGCATAGGCCGCAAGCCCATGATGGTGGCAGCGCTGGCACTGGCGGCCACTGCCACGGTGCTGTGCGCGCTGACGCAAGACTTTAGCCAGTTGTTGCTCTTGCGCGGCCTGCTGGGCTTTGCCCTTGGTGGCATGCCTGCAGTGGCAGTGGCCTATATGGGCGAAGAGATAGAGGCTGCAGCCATGGGCACGGCAGTGGGTCTGTATATCGCAGGCAGTGCCATGGGTGGCATGATAGGGCGCTTGCTGTCAGCCCTGTTGAGTGACCATTTTGGCTGGCGCACGGCGATGGCGGCGATTGGTGTTGCCGGCATCTATGCCGCGTGGGAATTCTGGCGCAGCCTGCCACTGGCGCGCAACTTCAAACCAGCAGCGCGGGTTTGGGGCAGCCTGCACCAGGGTTTGCGTCTGCATCTGTCTGATGGTGGCCTGTGCATGCTGTTTTGCCTGGCCTTCATGCTCACAGGCTGTTTTGTCAGTGTGTATAACTACATAGGCTACCGTCTGCAAGGCACACCGTTTGGCTTTAGCCAAAGTGCCGCAGGCACGATTGCCTTGCTATATGTGCTGGGCATGGGCAGCTCGGTCTGGGTAGGACGTCTGGTGGACCGTATAGGCCGCCGTGGTGTGCTGTGGATAGTCTTGCTGGTCATGATGGCGGGTTTGCTGCTGAGCCTGTCTAATTCTCTGTACATCATGATCCCTGGCATGGCCCTGTTCACCTTCGGTTTCTTTGCCTCACATTCAGTCGCCAGCAGCTGGGTCGCACGCCGTGCGCAGGCTTACAAGGCTGTCGCTTCTGCAATTTACCTGTGCTTCTATTACCTCGGTTCCAGTCTCATTGGCTCTTTCACTGGCGTGGTCTGGGCCAGCCACGGCTGGGCGGGCGTGGTCATGCTGCTGGCTGGCATACTCAGTGTAGGTCTGGCGATTACGCTGCGCTTGCGTACTTTGGTGCCTGTGGTGGCTGTCTGAGGTAGGGGGCGTCTTGACGCACCAAATCTCTCTTTAAAGTTGCCGGGTTGGTGCGTCAAGACGCACCCTACCGGAGGCTTCAGTCAGTTGTTAGCTTTGAAAAGCGGAAATCACAGTGGCTAGCACCGCCAGCCAGGGTTTGCGTTCTTTCCAGGCGTATTCCCCGCGCTGCATAGGCGACGAAATCGAGCCCGCAAATGTTTGGTAAAACTTCTTTATCGCCGTGGCTGGCGGCGAATTTGCAAAAGCCGCAGGCCTTGTAGTTGATGCCAAATTCAAACTTGTCGCCCGGGCCAGGTGCTACAAAGTCATACACAAAATCTTGTGGAAACGCTTGTTGATGTTCTTCCGTCGCGCTTTGTGCCGCCTGCTCGCGCAGCAAAGCCTGGTTTTCTGCTGACATGAATTGCTCGCCGGACGCGAGGCGCTCCGCTTCTGGCGTGCTCAGTAATTGCGCCTGGTAAGTGTCCCGCTCTATGTCACCGATGACAGGCACTGCCACATCATGCCGCCGCAGCACACGGCTGATCGCCATAAAACCCAGCAGCCGCATCAAGAAATCGCTCATGCGGCTTGCTGCGCCACCGACATACGGCATCTGCCGGAGTACGATGTTAAATTCATCCATCACCTCTTGCCTGATTGCCGCGATGTCAGACAAGTGTGCACGTTCGCGCAACATAGGTTCCGCCAGTTCAAGACGGTGGCGCATGGCTGCTTCCATGGCAGGGCGATGTGATTCGTAGAAGGGATGCATGGTGGGATGCGCAGTTGAATTAATGATCTCAGGCATTGGATATCTCCCTTTGGCAATAGATGTTACAGGCATGCTCGCTATTGACACCTGTTCAGGTCTTATGGAGTTCTGATGTACAGTGATAGGCTTGGCTTAGAATAACAGTATTCATGCAATATAGACAAAAGCCGGACATGAAATTAATTCACCAGGTGTTTTTTTAGGGAGTAGCAGACATGAGCAAGCGAGCTGTCATCATCGCCGGTGCCACTGGCATGGTGGGCAAGGAAATCCTGGCAGGCCTGCTGGCAGACGACACGGTTGCCGTGGTGTATGCCCTTGGCCGCAAGGCACCTGCCTTGCAGCATCCCAAGCTGGAAGTGCATGTTGTAGATTTCGCCAACCTGCCGCTTTTACCGCAGGCCGACGAAGTGTATCTGGCGCTGGGTACGACCATCAAGGTCGCTGGCAGCCAGGAGGCTTTTCGTGCCATAGACTACGATGCCAATCTGGCCGTTGCCAGGGCAGCGCAGGCGGCGGGCGTCAAGAAACTGGGCCTGGTCAGTGCCATGGGGGCAGATGCCAAATCCGGTGTCTTCTATAACCGCGTCAAAGGCGAGCTTGAAAATGCGCTGGAGAAAATGCCGTTTGAAGGCATGGTCTTTGCCCGACCTTCGCTACTGGTTGGCGACAGGGTAGTGCTGGGGCAGCCAGAGCGGCGCGGAGAAAAGCTGGGCCTGGCGATCAGCAAGCTAATCGGTTTTCTGATCCCTGGCAATTACCGGCCCATTGCGGCAACTGCCGTTGCCAAAGCTTTGCTGAGCCAGGTACCGCAAGCGCAAGGTAAAACTGTCTTGCTTTCTGGCGCTATGCATTAAGCTCCAATTGTTGTATCAAACCCAGCCTGTCTATCTGCACCCAGGCCTGGGCAATCTTGCCATCCTTGATCCTGTAAATCACATTACCCTGCTGCGTGACCGCCTTGCCGCTAGCTGGAAAACCTGCAAACGGCGCGCTATGTGTGGCCGTAAAACTCCATCTGACGGCAATGCGGTCTGCTGCACCAAAGATATCCTCAAGCACAAAATGCACATCAGGAAAGGCCTTGCGCAGGCCCGCGATATTGGCGGCAAATTCCGCTTGACCTTGCTCGCCACGGTTGCTGACAAAATCAGTGGCGATCATCTGTGACACAAGATCAAGATTGCCGGTATTGAAGCAGTCTTCATACAGGCGGCGTACGAGTTGCAGATTGTGATCGGTGTGATACTGTCCGGTGTGGTTCGGTTCAACTTGAATTGCTGTCGTCATCTTTATTTCTCCAAATGTTAGCTTGAAACCAGGCGAAGAGTAGTGTAAAACCTCAACTTAACTTGAGGTCAAGGAGAATTTGCATGGCAAAAATCAATCCGCAAGATATAGGCAAACCGCTGGCTGTCGGTGAGGTGGCGGCACGCAGTGGCGTCGCGGTGTCAGCCATCCATTTCTATGAAGCCAGGGGGCTCATACACAGCCAGCGCAATGAAGGCAACCAGCGCCGTTATGCGCGCGATGTGTTGCGCCGCATCGCTGTCATCAAGGTGGCGCAGCGCCTGGGTATTTCGCTTGCATCCATACAAACCGCCCTGGCAGAATTGCCTGAAGGCCGCACACCCACCGTGGCCGACTGGGCCAGATTGTCAAAACGCTGGAAGGCAGAACTCGATGAACGCATCCATCAGCTCATGGAATTGCGTGAGCAACTGGGTGACTGCATAGGCTGCGGCTGCCTGTCTATCAAGGCCTGCAAGTTGCGTAACCCGCTGGATACCTTGTCAAAAGAGGGGGCAGGGGCGAGGTTGCTGGGGATGGAATCGTCATGAAGACGGTGACATAAATAAAGAGTAAATAAAGAGAATGAAATACATCAATGACAAAAAATGAAGAACAAAAAAATGATGCTGTGCTAAGCGGCAAGATCACCCCCGCCGACATCAAAAACCTGCGTGCCAAAGGGGCGATACATGAACTCCAGCTCGCCAAAATGCCCACGCTGACCGACAAACTGGCGGAGGCTCTGCCAACATTGGAATCAGTGGAAAAGCTCTGGTTGTGGTGCGATGTCACACGCAAGGCCATGCGCCATGTCATCAACACCCCGGGTTTGCGGGTGTTGGACATACTCAATATCAAGGGGCCGGACAGGATGGACAGCTTTGCCACAGCCCCTGATCTGGAGATTGTGCGGGCGAATCTTGGCATGTCTGAGAACGACGTAGCAAGCATCCTGCAGGCACCAGCACTCAAAGAGCTGGGCATGCAGAGCGCAGATCTGTCGCCACGCCTGATTGCTGCGATGCTGGCCCACCCGCATCTGCTTGCGCTGGATATGGAACGAACAGCATTTAATGATGCCATGGCCGCGAGCCTGAGCGCCAGCAAGCAGATTCACACGCTGGATCTCGGCAATACAAAAATCACAGGTAAGGGGCTCGTCCACCTGTGCCGCATGACGCAGCTCAGGTCGCTGGATTTATGGGCAACGAAAATCGAGTTTGATGATCTTGATCTACTCGCACAACTGCCACACCTGGAGTACCTGTCACTGGGCAATTTTGATGATGCGCCAGGTTTTGACGCAGCTGAACTGATACCCAAACTGGAGGCGCTAGTCTCATTGAAGAATATCTGGCTTGATGGTATTCATTTCAATGAGCAGCAGGCTGCACATTTGCGTAAGCGCATAGCGCGGGTGAATATCACTTCAGTTTAATGCCGAATGCCATTTGTTTTTGACGGTTTCCGTGATACATTGAAGTATTAAAATAGCATCAGGATAGTCATGCATAATCTTGGCGTTTGCACGCTGTTATCTGGGATGACCATCGCTTTTCTTGCCCAGCTTTACCTTAGCTTGATGTTGTTCAAGTTTGATGCAGGCAAGGCTTTTGTGGCCTTGTTCATTCCGGGTTATGTTTTTTTACTGGCGAAGCGGCATGGCCTGTTTAGCCATTTTCTCAAATTTTATATTCTGGGCCTGGTGCTATTGGTTATTGGTGGCGTCATCCTGAGTTAATTTCTGTTGATTGTGAGAGCGAAAGATGGGGCATGGCTGCAAATCATCTGAAAATGCATACAGCATGCCCGCCCTCTCCCTGATATCGCTGATCAGTATTGTGTTAATGCTTTTGACTGGCAACGCCCAAGCCCGCCAGCAAGGCTGGGAGCAAGTCCTGAGCGCCAGCGCCGACTATTCAGCAGCCACCCAAAAAGCGCTTGACGACGATTACCTGGTTTCCAGCTATGAATATTGGGATCTTGATCAGGTAGCCGGTGAGCTCACATTCTCAGATGGAGGTGTGGTCAAGCTCAGTGCCAGAATCGAGTTTGTCGGTTCTTATTCTGATCGCAGCAAGACCTGGCTATGGAGCTGGGGTAATTCCACCATCACCCCGGCCTTGTACAAACGCATGGATGTGCTCAGGAGCCTGGGTGCAAAGCACCAGTTCAACAAGCTGACGCAACGCAGCTGGCCTGCGCAATTGTCAGATGGATGGGAAATGGCGACCGTGGCCAATTATCTGCTCAAGACCAAAGGTATTTACCGCGTGCCGTTTGAGACTGGCTTTGTGTTTTTGCTTATTACTGATATCAGGAAAGTGCAGCCGGATTAAACGCTGTCTGCATGATATAGTCCGGTTTTTACAGTAAATTTGTATGATTGCGAGTAATTGATTCATGCGTGCGATTAATTTTTTGATGGCTGTGGTGTTTGTGCTGGCGGGTTTGCCAGGATTGCTTTTCAGCTTGTATCTTGCCCTGGTGCCGAGTGAACAACACAAGGCCTTGAATGGCAGTTATGAAACTGAAATTGCCGATGCCAAAGAGTATGTACAGCGCTTTCGGGAACAGCATGCGCGCATGCCGACTGCTCAAGACTTTGATGACTGGGCACGTGTCAGGCCAGACCTGCAAGGCATAGGTTTTTCATATAAGGCAGCGCCGTTTTCCGATGAATTGATCAGCGAATTTGGCAAGCCACCTGTAGATGCGTATGTCTTTGAGTTTTTTCGTGGCGGTTCCCCTGTCTATTATCCATCCTGGTCAAGCAAGGTTAATTCTGTGTATATCGCTGACGAGACATGGTGGTCATATGGCAGTCGCTGGGCAGATCTGGCCCACGCTTCAGTCTGGTGGTTGCTGCCATTTTTTCTGGCGGGACTATGCATGATGGGATACAGGGATGAAACTGAAGCTGTCTTGAAAAAATCAACCTGACGACACAGCCTGCATGCCTGTGACCATGCCACGCTTCCTCGCTCCTTTATTTAACCACCCGGCTATCCCTGATCATGTCATATAACAACTGCGCCGCTGGTGACAGCCGGGCGGCCTTGCGGGCCACCAGCACCAGGGTTCTGGAAATGACAGGGTCTTGCAGCCTGATCACGCGCAGGCGCGGGTAGTTGGCTTTTTGCATGGCGAGATTGGGCACGATGGCGGCAGCAATACCTGCATCGACCAGGCCCAGTGCGGTGGAGTTGCGCTGTACCTCATAATGTATCTGCAGGCTTAAACCAGCCTGCCCATCTTGTGCACCCCGGCCACCATGCATATTCTCTGCGCCCAGGTAACCATCTAGCAGGGCGCGGTTGCCGCTGGCCTGTCCGGCAAAAATCAACGGGTAGGGCTGCAATTGTGCCCAGGTCAGGCTCTTGCGCCTGGCCAGTGCATGATCATCACGGCAGACCAGCACGAAGCGGTCTTCCAGCAAAGGCGTGGTACTCAGTTCAGGATGGTTAGGGCCCGCCAGGTTGATGCCAAATTCAGCCTCGCGCCGTAGCACGGCCTCTGCCACGCCGACTGATGCATGGTCGAGTATCTTGATACGGTTGTCCGGGAAGAGTGCAGAATATTCGCGGATGACTTGCGGCAGGTAACGCACGCCCGCTGTTGGTATGCAGGCTATCGAGACATCACCGCGCAACGCCTTGCCGGTTTCGCGTATCTCGGTCAGGGCGGCAGACAGCTCTTGCAACAAACGTCTGGCTTGCGGCAAAAAGTCTTGCCCGGTCCTGGTCAGGGCGATGGAGCGGGTGGTTCTTTCGAGCAAGGTCACGCCCAAAAAAATCTCCAGATTGCGCAGCCTTTGCGTTACCGCCGTCTGCGTAACAAACAGCACATCAGCCGCCTTGTTAAAACTGCCATGGTCGGCGATGGCGACAAAAGCCTGTACACCGAGGATATCGATTTTCATAAGGAAAATGAATCAATCGTCTAAATAAATTCATTGTACTTTTAATTGCCCAGGTAAGAAGATGTTCATGCAGAAAATATTTCTTACCGATTAGATGGTGCCCCATGCTGAATCCGCCTGTATCAACTCTGGTTGCCAATGATGCTGCCAGCATCTCCGCCTGGCGCCTGTTCCTGGCGTTTTCAAAAATAGCGATGACAGGTTTTGGTGGCGTCATGCCCTTTGCCTACCGGGCATTGGTCGAGCAATACCGCTGGCTTACAGCCGAAGAATTCGCCCGCTACCTGGCCCTGAGCCAGGTCTTGCCCGGCCCCACGATATGCAATGTCGCCCTGATGATAGGCAAGCGCTATGCCGGTATCCCAGGTGCACTGGCAGCGATGGCGGGCCTGATCATTGCCCCTTTTTTGCTGGTGATCGCCCTCGGCGTTGCCTACCAGCGTTTTGGCAAACTGGCCGTGGTGCAGGATGCATTGACAGGCATGACAGCCGTGGCAGCGGGCCTGGTGCTGTCAACAGCAATCAAGATGGCAATGTCCCTGTTTGGAAAAAATGCCCAGAGTGCAGAGCCAGACAAAAACAGGCTGTTCAACAGCAGGATCAGTTTGCAGGCGGCATTGATGGCGTTGGCCTTTGCCGGGCTGGCTCTGCTCAAGTTTCGCCTGATTATTGTTTTCGTATTGCTGGCCTTGCCAGGCAGCGTGGCTGCTTATTTTCTGAAAGAAAAAAATGAATGACGAATCCCCCATGCTGGACCTGTGCCTGCATCTGTCCATCCTGTCAATGATGGCAGTTGGCGGCGGGCTGGTGATGATGGCACCCGACATCAGCCATTTTGTCGTTACAGAAAAACATTGGGTCACCAGCGCCCAGTTCGCCTCAGCCTATGCCATCGCCCAGGCAGCACCCGGCCCCAATCTATTGTTCATCTCTCTGGTTGGCTGGCTCATCGCTGGCTGGACAGGCGCGATACTGACAACGCTCGCAGTCATCATCCCTTCGACAATATTGACGCTGTCCGTCATCAGCCTGAATACCTCCAACTATAACCAGCGCCTGACCGCTGCCGTACGCGATACCTTTGCCCCTATCTCGATAGGCTTCTTGCTGGCCACCGCCTGCCTGTTCACACAACTCGACACCGCAAGCTGGCGCACCGACATGATTACCGTATTGACAGCCATCATTGTCGTGCGCAGTAAACTGAACCCAGTCATCCTGATCGCCGCCGGGGCAGGCGCCGGGATGTTGCATTTGATCTGAAATCAGGAGAAATATCATGTCCGACGCGCACACCAGCCTTACTCTCCAAATGCTGGAATGGATACAGCAGCGACCTCACAGTTATACTGAAGTCATTGAGGCCTGGCACAGTACATGTCCAAGATTATGTATCTGGGAAGATGCCTGTGCAGAAGGATTGATCAGTTGCGAAGGCGGCGTGAACGGGCTGGTGACATTGTCGCAAAAAGGCGGCGCGATGCTAATGTCTGCAAGCAGAGAAAGGTGTGTAGGTACGATTAGCAAAGCGTAATCGTACGCATGTCAGCTACGGATTCAGATTTTTTGGATTTGTTTATTCTCGCAAAAACATATTTTAAACGCATCGTTTCCCAGTAGATGAAGGCTTTGCAATCAGGTGCATTTTTGTTGCTGTAAGGATTGGCATGCGTACGATTACGCTGCGCTAATCGTACCTACGCGGAATACGTTGACTTATTCATCAGAATCATCTGCGTCAGGACGCATCCGGCAAATTCTTGGCGCACAAAGCAAGAAATTCTACATAGTTCTTTGCAACTACTGAAACAGAATTGCCTTCCCAATTGACAGAAATAATCTGGCCCATTTCTCCACCAACATCTGGGTCGAAATCAAAACAAGTGTTGGACCAGTCGGTTTCATGAAATGGAATCCAGCCATCTGACCACAAATCACTTTTTACACTGCCTGACGTAATGAGTGGACTATTGTCCACTTCGCCATTGCGGATATTGGCATCGATCAAATCTTTGGCGATGCCTCTCATCTCATGCAGGGTGCTTAAAACTGATTTTGCGTCAAACAGGCATCCGTCACAAAATTTAGTTGTCCAGCAAACGGTGCCGTTATGTCGTCTTAAACTGTCTAAAAACTCTATAGGCAGTCTGCCACCCAATTGTGTATTCAGATCATCAATCTCATGATCTGATGCCGCGTCATTCAGGTACGATCCCAAATCCGTATTTTTATGGATATCGTTCCATGCTTCTATTTCTTGCCATATTTTTTCTAGCTGCTTAGTCATGTTGGTTTTTTTTAAAGTTTTTCTATTTCGGTTTATTGCAGCTCAACTTCGCCAGCTCCACCCTGCGATTACGTGCACGGCCTGCGTCTGTGTTGTTGTCTGCAACAGGCCGTGACTTGCCATAGCCTTTGGAAGTCAGACGTGTAGCATCGATACCATGCTGCACCAGCCAGTTGCGCACACTCGCGGCGCGGGCGTCGGAGAGTTTGAGGTTGTAGTCGTCGCCGCCGACATTGTCGGTATGGCCTTCGACCTCGGCCTTGATGCTGGCGTCGGTTTTGAGCAGGGCTGCGACCTTGCCCAGCACGCTGTCGGACTCAGGCTTGAGTGTGGCCTTGTTGAAGTCAAAGAACACGCCATACAGGGGCACACGGCAATCTTTGGCGAATGCGCTGGCGAGATCGGCCTTGCCCACGTCAGTGGTGCTGATCGAGAGTGAGGCAGTAAATTCGTAATTGATGCGTGCCCAGATGTCGCGCCCATCCTGGGTATAGTGCGCCACCAGCATGCCATAGTCGCGTGCCGCAGCGGCACTGGCAGGGAAGATCACAGTCCAGCCAGCCTTGATCAAAGCTTCTCGGTATTCGCCAATGAATTGCAGCTTGGACAGGGTAGTCGGGCCCTGGTAGTTGCGTATCTCTACCGCTTGCCCTACCAGTTGCGCCTCCTGGCTCTTGCCGGGTTCGGCAACATCAAGTGGTTCATTGCCATGGCCTTCGCCTGTGCGTTTGGAACCGGGCCAGGGCGGCAGGTAGGGGATGTCATCCTTGGCACTGAATTTCTCGGGCTGCTTTGCTGGCCTGGGTATGGTGAATGCCGTGCCTGCATCGGCAGACTCAATCAGTTCCACCCAAACCTGCGCTTGCGGCGCATCCATCTTGACCTCGGCCCAGGCCTGCTTGCCACCTGCCTGATAACGCATGGTCCAGCGCGCCTTGTTGTCGTCTGTACGCACGGTCTGCCAGCCAGCTTTGCTAAGTACCGCCTGCATGGCGTTATGGATGCGCAGCTCGCTGCCGTTGTAATAACCGAGTGCAGGCTCACCAGCAGCAGGCTTGTAAGTCATCCAGCGCGCAAAGCGCTTGCCTTTGAACAGCTTGCTGGTACCCGCAGCATCGACCACAAACTCAGCCTCGGCGACATTCTCTGCCTGCAATGCCTGATCAGGATTGAGGATGATTTGTGGTGGCAGCTTCAGATAATCAGGAAAGCCCAGGTCAGCCCAGGCTGGTGATGTCAGTGTGCAGGCCAAGGCCAGCAACAGGAGTTGAGACTTGGAAAACCATCGCATATTGATTTCCGTTTGGTGAGCGTTGATAGTCAGTGTCAAGCCTCAGCATATTAACCCTGTCATGTCGTGGTGATCAAGTGGCATACCGGCATCCTCATGCGGGTTTCCGGTGCGGGGCAACTGATCGTCATGCGTGCGGTGAGTTTAGTCCTTAATTTACCCGCTAATTTACCCAGCTATGCAAATCATTGATAAAATGAAAATACCCAAGATGCTGACATTCCGGCTTCTGAGGCGGCAATTGTCTCTGCATGCCTGCAGTTCACGGCACATCATGATGAACTGATTTGTTGTTGAAGGCAGTCTTCTCTTACCTTGCACCTTAGATGGGTACATCCTCATGTCAAATATTGCTATACCGGCTGCTTATCGTGGCGCCACACCTTATCTCATCATCAAGAGCGCTGCTGCTGCGCTTGAATTTTATGCGGCTGCATTTGCTGCCAATGAACTGGTACGCCTGGACGATGGCAACGGCAAGATCATGCATGCAGAAATCAGCATAGGCGATGCGCGGTTGATGCTGGCAGACGAGTTCCCGGACATGGGCTACCGCGGCCCGCAGTCGCTGGGTGGGTCGTCAGTATCCATACACTTGTATGTTGATGATGTAGACGCTGTATTTGGCCGTGCCGTAGAGCTGGGGGCAAAGGCTGCGATGCCTGTTGCTGATCAGTTTGACGGCGACAGGCGCGGTACCCTGATCGATCCATTTGGCCATGTCTGGTTGCTGGCAAGTCGCAAGGAAGATGTTTCTTATGACGAGTTGCGTGCCAGGTTTGCAAAGATGATGGTGCAGGGTTAATTGTCTGTCGATATCGTATCTGCACGGATTACCCTTGATGACACTGCTTACTGAAAAAAGACCTTTACCAAAGTCTCCGTTCATTTTTGCCGCTGCCGTATTGGGTTTCTCGGCACTGTACGTACAAATGCATCTGGCTATTTTTCTTTTGGTATTGATGCTGATGTTTGTTCTGGGGCTGTATGCCAGTTACCGCGCCTTGAAGTTTTTCCGGCATTCTTTCGATGGCCCGCTGGCGGGTTGGTCATGGGCATTGATTGCGCTGCTCACAGTATGCTGGGCTGCCTGGTTTTATGTGCCCACAACTTCTTTGGCAGAGCATGTTGATGCCTGGATTTTTCAAGGGCATTATGAAAAGGAAGTTGCTGTACTCAGTAGTAATTTGCCAGGGAATTGCAAGAAAACAGATGACTGTTACGCCGACGATGGCAAGCCGGTGTATGTGTATTTTCCCTATGCCTTGCATGTGCCGTTTTCAGAGCATCACGGCATCCTGTATATAGCAGACCCTGCACAGATGCCAGAACAGGCGCGGCTGGATAAAATTGGCGGCATGATGAAGTGCCAGGATCAGCCTTTGCTCAAGCATTTTTATGCTTGTTTTATCACTGGGTATGCAGGTTAGGGGCAATCATTATCAGAACTTAAGCGGGCAAGCCACTCACCAGAAAAACATGCGCTTCGGTCTGGAAATCCACTTTCTTGCCAAGATAAGCAATGCTGAGCAGATGCAGTTCGTCTTTGAGCGCATTGGCATCGGTATAGTTGCTGGCTAAAAAGCGCTGGTAGTCCGCTTTGTTTTTCAGGCACAGGCTGATGGCCTGTACATAAAAATCATGGGCGACGTGGGCATTGGCGGCGATCAGCATGTCTTCAATCTGTGCCAGTAAATGCCCGTTCATATTGTAGAGAAACTGGGCAAAGCCGCCCTGGCGCACATCATGGTCGAAGCGTGCTGCCAGCAAATAGGGCAGGTGCGGGGCATCGGTGCTGGCTAAGGTTTGCCAGTCGCCCGTGTTGCTCATTGCCAGCCATTGACTGAGCTGGCTGGCGATAGCGTTTTGTAGATTGCTTGCGGACATGAGTGGTTTTAAAAAATGAATGCAGACTGTAGTATGCTAGCAGAATATTAACCAAGGAATTGTTTATGATACTTCGCCGTCACCTGCTCAAGACCGCTCTGGCATTTAGTTGCGCAGTCCTTAGCCCTGTCGCTGCCTGGGCTGCAGCTTTCAGTTCTGACCGTATCAGTGTCAGGGTAGAAGGCGAGGGCAGGGATGTGATCCTGGTGCCTGGCCTGAGTTCTTCGCCTAGAGTGTGGGCCGAGATGGTCAAGGCAGTGCCTGGCTACCGGTATCATCTGGTGCAGGTATCGGGCTTTGCTGGGCAGGCAGTTGGTGGCAATACCGAAGGGGCGGTGGCGGCACCAGTGGCAGAAGAAATTGCGCGTTATATTGCGCAGCAAAATATCAATAAACCGGTGTTGATCGGGCATTCCATGGGGGGCACGATAGGCATGATGGTGGCGGCGCGGCATCCGCAATCCATCAGCAAGCTGATGATCGTCGATATGTTCCCTTTCCTCGGTGTGATGTTTGGCCCGCCGGGCACGACACCGCAAAGTATTAAACCGATGGCAGACGATATGCTGGCCAAGATGCGTGCAGCCGCACCAGAAGCGCGGGCGCAAAGAACCACGGCAACCATCAACAGCATGATCAATAACACCGCCATGCGTCCTGCTGGGCTGGATGACGCACTCAAGAGTGACCAGGACGTTGCTTCCCGCGCCTATCATGAATTAATCACGACGGACCTGACACCTGAGCTGAAAAACATTGCCGTGCCGACCTCGGTCTTGTATGTGGTGCCAAATGGTGCGCCGGTGACGCCAGAGCAGATGGATGGTTTTTACAAGATGGCTTATGCCACCGTCAAAGATGTGCAGCTCAAGCGCATCCCTGCCAGTGCCCACTTCATCATGTGGGACCAGCCTGAGCAATTTCAGGCTGAGGTCAAAAACTTTTTGAAATAAGCTGTATCACTAAATTACTAAAGCACAGTCACTAAGCAGCACGCAGGCGGGCCAGGATAAATAAATCCGTGCTCGCCATGCTGCTTTGTGCAGGCCCGGGTTTGCGTTTGATATCGATGATGTCAAAGCCGTACCTTGCCAGCGCAGTGCGCAAGTGAGCTTCATCATGATAGTGGATATAGACCTGGTCACCGGTACTTGATGTTTGCCAGCCTGAGCGTGTTTCATCTGCTTCCATCGCGCTCAGGTAAAGCAGGCCACCGGGATTAAGCACTGCAACGGCATCAGCAATGAGTATGGCTGCTTCAGCACGCGATAAATAGGGCAGACCAAAGGCGCAGACCAGCGCATCAAAATTTTTCCCTTGCCCGCCTACATCACGGCAATCCATGACGGCAAATTGTGCTTTGGGATTATTGCTGCGCGCCAGTTCCACCATTTGCGGTGCGAGGTCAGTTGCTATTATCTGTAAATCAGGCAGGCGTGCCAGCAGGGCACGTGTCACATTGCCTGGCCCGCAAGCCAGTTCCAATACACGCGCATTGCTGGAAACCAAATTCTTGCAAAACAGCGCATAGGTATCGTCATAATCTTCCAGGTTCATATACTTGTCCTGGTAGCGCTGTGCCAGTTTATTGAAAGTGGCGACGGTGATTTCTGTAGGGTTCTTCATGCGCAAGTTTCCATGCCTGGTTTATTCATGCTTAAACTTTTTTGACATTCCTGTCATCCGATGATGCCGTTATTGCGTTAAAGCTGCAAGAGTCAAGCGCGTTTTTGCGTATGTTGCGTATGTCCAGAAAGAGTAAGGAGTGAAAGATGGCCTATGTTTATGGTGATGATGGTGTCTATGATGAGAGAACCAAGGGTTATGATTCCAGTTCTCTGAGCGCCAATTTCCAGGTTAACCTGGGCAAGGTGTCGTTTGGCAAATTGTCCGCCACTGACCTCACAGACTGGTACCAGCTCAACCTCGATGGCCCTGGTACCTATACCCTGGTGGTCTCTACCGACATCGTGAATAACTATAGTGCGACCAATGAATGGCGCGAAACCTATAGCGGCATAGAAGTCAAGATTACCGACAGCGCAGGCAACCCGCTGGCCGGTCTTGACACCAGCTATGCCAGCCTGACGACAGATGGCAGCATCGTCTTCAATTACACAGGCGGATATTCACACGGTGATTTTTTTGTGCGCGTCAGCAACCTGTCGTATGCGGCTACCGACTATATACTCGGCCTGAACCTCTCTGTACCCGGCAAGAATATCTATGGCACCAGCGGCAATGATTATCTGCAGGGTACAAATGGTGACGACAATATCACCGCAGGCGCTGGCAATGACACCATCATCAGCAGTGCAGGCAATGATGTGATAGACGGCGGCGCCGGCCTCGACTTTTTGGTGTTGGCGGGCAAGCTCGGTGATTATGCCATCAATGGCACGACCACCAGCTTTACCGTCAAAGATACGGTAGGCAAGGATGGCACGGATGCAGTCGCACAAGTAGAACGCCTGATCTTTACTGATGCAGCACTGGCCTTTGATATCAACGGCGCAGCCGGGCAGGCGTATCGCCTTTACCAGGCCGCATTTGGCCGCAAGCCTGATCTGGCAGGTCTTGGTTACTGGATAGACAGGATGGATCACGGCGTCAGCCTCACGCAAGTTGCCGCAGGATTTTTTCAGTCTGCAGAGTTCCAGAAACTGTATGGCAGCTTCCCCAGCACAACGACACTGATCAATAATTTTTACCAGAATGTGCTGCACCGCGCACCTGACCAGGCCGGTTTTGATTACTGGTCGAACCAGCTCAACAAGGGCATGATTTCACCCGCAGGCGCGCTCGCCAGTTTTTGCGAGAGCGCAGAAAACCAGGCGCAGGTCATAGGGCAGATACAGAATGGTGTGGTGTATACCGAATGGCTGGGTTAGTTGATCGATTAGCCTGGAGTCTCCGCTTGATAGATCAAGCGGAGGCCGTGTGTAGTGAACAATGAAATGGGGCGGCTGCTATGCAGCCCTTTTTTTTTGCCCTAACGCAAAGCTTTGGCGAGGTCAACCCGTCAAGGACGCAAGCCTTGTTAGTGTGATATTTGTCCCTCTTGCTTGCGAGGATAGACGAGGCGCTAGAAAAATTACTGGTGCAATTAAATAATTGTTACAATTCTCGTCCTTTTTTGCCTATGTTCGCAGGTATCAGGAAAACTTCAATCCACTATCAGGGTTGAGACTGGTGCCGATATGGAATTTACCATCTGATCCAGGCCATCACCAAAATTTTTACTCTATTTGAAAGCGTCTTTCATGGCATACATTATTGGGAACGAATCGCATACTGATGAAAGAACTTATGGCTATGATTCCAGCGAACCCAATACAACTTTTAAAGTAAAACTAAGCAAGAAGTCATTTGGTAAATTGTCTTCATCGGACTTGGTTGACTGGTATGTCCTGGAGCTCGATGGCCCAGCTGACTATATACTGAACTTGTCTACCGATAGCGTTAACAGTTTGGGACGCACCTGGGCTAAGTCCAATAGCGGAGTAAAAATAGAAATCACGGACCGTAACGGTAATCCTGTCTCCGGTGCTTCGTCTGCCGTTAATACCGAGATTTTTGAAACTAGCATCAATTTTCACTATACCGGTCAGGCCAACTATACAGATTACTTTGTCAAGGTAACAAATCAAGGTAATCCAGAAGCTGACTACATGTTGTTTCTCAACAAGTTTGGTAAGACAACCGACATCATGGGACCGACTCTGCAATCGATAGAGATTCCAGATACGCTGGATTTGTCAAAAAATGATGGGCAGCTAAAAATTACTACCTATGCCAAGGATGACATATCAGGAATCCGTAGCTTTGCTATTGTCCTTGATGCCCCCATCACCTACGATTTAAAAAACAATGGTGGCACCAGTAATACCCTGACTTTAACCGGTGCAAACGATTCGTGGAAGGATGGCGCTTCGACGCAAACTTTTTCGATAGACCGCACCAGTAAAAATGGTACCTACAATGTAGTACGTGTCGATATTACGGACTATGACGGGAACGTAACGAGCTATAACTCTTTGCTTCTTCAAGCACTATTTCGGGTAAACACGAAAATCAAAGTATATGGCGCAATTGATGATGTCCCACCCACTGTTGTCTCGTTCTCTCCAACGCAGTTGGGTAAGCCCATGCCCATCAGGGATGAACTTGTCGTCACCTTTAATGAAGCTATCGTTTTAGGCTACGGCATCATCACGATAAAGGATGAAACAGGAAAAGTTGTCGCCAGTTTCGACGCAATCAACAATCGTAATATGAGCATAATGGATCAGAACAAGCTCGTCATTCCTTACATGGTCACGCTCGCTTATGATGCAAAATATACGCTTAGCATTCCCAAGGGGGCAATTTGGGATCTGAATGCTAATTTCTATGCTGGATCAAGCGATTTTACTTTTTGGACAATACCGAATCCGTCTGCCGTAGGCAAGAACGTCAACGGCACTGAAGGAAATGACTATCTGACAGGTAGTAGTTTAAATGATGTTTTTCTTGCTGGTTCGGGTAATGACACCATCGTTGCCGGTGGTGGAGACGACATTATTACAGGGGGTAATGGCCTTGATACACTGGTCTACACTGGAAAAATGGCTAACTATACGATTTCTGGAAACGCTACCTCTTTTGTCGTGAAAGATAATATCGGAAAAGATGGTACCGACACAGCAGGGCAAGTAGAACGACTACAGTTTGCAGATGTGACAGTTGCCTTCGATGTGAACGGGGTCGCAGGCCAGGCTTACCGCATTTATCAAGCTGCATTTGGCCGCAAACCTGATCTGGCTGGCTTGGGATACTGGATCAAGGATATGGACAAGGGTTCCAGCCTGACAACGGTAGCTGCAGGTTTTTTCCAGTCAGCAGAATTTAAGCAACTATATGGCAGTAGTCCCAGCATAAGCACTTTAATCAATAATTTCTACCAGAATGTGCTGCACCGCGCACCTGACCAGGCCGGTTTTGATTACTGGTCCAACCAGCTCAACAAGGGCATGATTTCCCCCGCAGGCGCGCTCGCCAGTTTTTGCGAGAGCGCAGAAAACCAGGCGCAGGTCATAGGGCAGATACAAAACGGTGTGGTCTATACCGAATGGCTGGGATGATTATTGAATAAGACTTACGCAAAGCCATCCCAACTGTGTTGCAGCTCCTAGTCGTACTAAAGGCCTGTCTTCGTCGCTCCGCCTTGCTGGGACAACTTTGTGTAAGTCCTTTTGAGGTGATCTGCTTTCGTCGATTTACCTTGTTTTGACAATTTTGCGTAAGTTCTGGTAGTGTCGCCGGGCAATCTATCAAATTCAATATCGCGTACTTTTACTGTTGCGGTATTGGTCAAGATGGAAAAATACCATATAAGTCTCAGCAATGATTTCAAGAACTTACGCGCCGGGACTGCCCACGCAAGTTCTCATCAAGCAGGCTGAAATCAGGCACCTTCGGTCGACTCAGAACTTGTAGTTGTAAGCCACGCTGATCATATTCAGGCGGGTTTGCCAGGTACCCTTGGTAAGTTCCCCATTGCCAGTGCATCCACCGATCAAAGGCGAACAAGAATTCTTGTAGCTGCCGTCTGCATCCTGAAAGTGCAAATAGGAATACGCCAAATCGACGGACGAGTTGCCGTTCAATTTCCAGTTCGTACCAAGCGACAACTGCAAGCGGTCCGCATCTGGCAGAGCCGGGTGGCGCAGGGTGGTGCCTGCAACTGGCGACTGATCGTACGCTAAACCACCACGCAGAGTGAACTTTTCATCAAGCTTGTAGCTCGCTCCTGCCGAGAAGCGCCAGGTATTTTTCCAGTTCTGGAGGATCACTTCGTCGCCCTGCACGGTTCCGGGAAACTGGATATTCAGGTTTTTCAAACGCGAGGTGCGTGTCCAGGTGGCATCCCCCATCACGGCCCACTTGGTATCGATCTGCCGGAAACCGCTGATGGAGAAGCTCTCTGGAGCGTGGATATCCAGCAGCACAGCGGAGTTGTTTTTGGCCGAATTGGCGGCAATGATCTTGTTGACTAGCGGATCAGTGGTGACGTTAAAGTCCCACACAGCACTGCCCTTGAGCTTGTGTGAGATTGCAGAACGGTAAGACAGGCCCAGGCGCGTGTCCGGGTCCAACTGGAACAGATAGCCCAGATTCCAGCCATATCCCCAGTCTTCGCCATTCATAGAACCGTGACCATCCTTGACGCTTGCGAGGGCTGCCGGGTTGCCGCCAGATGCAACAATGGCACGCAGCAATGCCGTTGCCGCTGGCGTGCCAGTCAGGGCGGCGATCGAACCTGGCACGTCCACCCCTGGCCCAGATTGGCTTTCATGAACTGTGCGTTGAGCCCGAAGCCGAAAGAATGCTGTTCATTCAGCTTGAAGCCGACAGTCGGATTAAGGTTGACCGATTCCAGCTTCACATTGGTCAGCGCGTAGCGGCCAGACCAGTTGTTGTCGTAGTCCAGCTTGGTACCATAAGGTACAAACAGGCCAAAGCCAGCGGCCCACTGGTCGTTGATCTTCTTGCTGACATACAAGGATGGTGCCGCCACCATGCCCGGCGTATAGCTATCCTGGGCAGTCAGTCCGCCAGAACTGGTGCCGGTGAAACGCCTGGAGCCAGTATCTGAGAAGCTCGAATTCGGTACGACGGCGGTCACGCCTACTGCGATCTGGGTGCCATCCAGGTAGGTCAGGCCAGCCGGATTGGTGAAGATAGTGGAGGCGTCAGCCGCTTCGGCACTGTTGGCTTCAGCAGTACTTTGCGCCGACACGCTCTGGGAGCCGAAACGATAGCCGGACGCATGCGAGGATAGGGATACAGCGCCCAAGGCGGCAGCGATGGTCAGGGTAAGGAATTTTGGGTTCAAGATATGGTCTCAGTAATTATTAATTGTTTAGGTAATTCAGACAATACAGTTTTTGAAGTCGGCGGCAAGAATGCCGCGTTCCTCTCGATCACGGTTGTAGTGCCGTTGACACAGTTTCTCAGCAAGATTTCCCGTCGAGCCCAAACGTCTTCCGCAGACCTTTCTCAACGGGGCCAGCGGGCATGAAGCGGCGCAACCTAGCCAGAAGAGACGCTTCACCTTTGGGTGTATGGCGCATCTTCCATAGGCCCAACGCTGCGTCGACAATCGTGGCAGCAACTCCATCGGGCGTAGGTGCTTTTTGGACGTTGTTTTGGATCGCCTGGGAAACGATGCCAAGTTCATTGCTGTAATCTGGGATTCTTGAGGCGGTCTGGGGCGCGTTGAGATCCAGGTTGGTTTTTGTAAAGGATGGTTCGACAAGTGCCACGCGAATGCCAAATTGACGTACCTCGTGATCCAGGGTTTCGGACAGTCCTTCAACGGCATGCTTGGAGGCAGAATAGAGCGCCATGTATGGCGCAGGTAAAAAGCCGAGTACCGAGCTGACGTTGACGATGCGGCCAGAGCGTTGCTCGCGCATGTGCGGCAGCACAGCCTTGATCGTGCGCAAGAGGCCGAAGAGATTGGTATCAAACAAGGTCTGCGCTTCGGCAATCGAGGTTTCTTCCGTCGCGCCAAGCAAAGTCACACCAGCACTGTTGACCAGCACGTCGATGCGTTTGGCCTGATCTATGATGGTCTGGATTCCGAGCTCAATCGACGCTTCGTCCCGGATATCCATCTCTATGAGTGCAACGCCTGGTATTGTTTGCGCTTTTGCCGGGTTGCGCACGGTACCAAATACCCGGCAACCAAGCCTGGCAAATTTCTCCGCAGAGGCGCGCCCAATACCTGACGACACGCCGGTAACAACGACAACTTTAGAATTCGACATAGCTGTTCCTTTTGTATAAGTGAATGAGGATGGGCAGAAAATCAGTTTTCTGATTGGCTTGGCCTGATCTTGAACCAGATGGAATACATTGCCGGCAAGAACACCAGGGTCAGAATTGTTCCAGCGAATGTGCCACCAATCAGCGTGTAGGCAAGCGTCCCCCAGAACACAGAATGGGTCAGTGGAATGAAGGCCAGAATGGCCGCCAATGCTGTCAGTACCACAGGTCGGGCGCGCTGCACGGTGGCTTCGACAACTGCGCGGAAAGGGTCCAGTCCGGCCTCTTCGTTTTCACGAATCTGCCCGATCAATATCAGTGTGTTGCGCATCAGGATGCCTGACAGCGCAATCAGGCCAACCAGTGCATTGATGCCAAATGGCTGCTGGAACAGAAGCAGCGTCGGCACCACGCCGATCAGCCCCAGTGGACTGGTCAGGAATACCATGACCATCCCCGAGATCGAGCGGACCTGCAAAATGATGATGAGTAACGTGAGCGCAATCATGATCGGGAACAGTGGTAGCATCGCCGTAGAAGCCTTGCCGGATTCTTCTATCGAGCCAGCCTGTTCAATCCGGTAGCCCGATGGAAGCCCGTCGATAATCGGCTGCAACTGCTTCATGATGGCGTTGGAAACATCCGGCGGTTGCAGACCTTCGGCGATGTCGCCGCGAATCGTGATGGTCGGTGTACGGTCACGACGCCGCAGAATGGGGTCTTCCATACGCACGTTGACGGCACCTACCTGAGACAGCGGGATACGTTGCCCTGCCGAGCCGACCAGCGTAAAGCCTGCGATCTTCGCAGGGTCGAGACGGATATTGCCAGCTGCGCGGCCGACGACCTGCACTGAACGGATATCCTCGCGCACCTCAGTAAGCGGTGCCCCATTCAGCAGGAACTGCAACTGCAAGGCAACTGAAGCAGAGGTAAGACCAACACCCTGGAGCCGGTCCTGGTCGAGCGTGAAGTGCAAGGCAGGTACACGCGGGCCCCAATCCGTGTTGACGGTGCGTAGCATTGGACTGGCGTGCATGACGCTCTCGACTTGCGCGGAGATCGTGCGTAGCTTGTCCGGGTCCGGCCCCATGACGCGGTAGGCCACGGGGAATGGCGAAGGAGGGCCGAACACAATTTGGGTAACGCGCACCCGCGCCTCGGGGGCTAACCCGTCAGCCGCCGCCTGACGCAATCTGAACTTGAGGGCTTCGCGTTCCTTGTCGTCACCCGTGAGCACCACGATCTTGGCAAACGACGGATCGGGCAATTCAGGTGCCATCGCCAGGAAGAAGCGTGGAGCGCCCTGGCCGATGTAGGATGTCACGATCCTGGCCTCTTTCTGCTTCGCAAGCCAGGCTTCAACCTTTGCCGCCGCAGCACTGGTTTGCACTATGGAGGTGCCATACGGCATCTGCACTTCAACCAGCACTTCTGGCCGGTCCGAGGTTGGGAAGAACTGCTTATTGACCAGCCCCATGCCAGCGATGGCTAGCGCAAAGGTCCCGACGACCGCTCCTGCCACCAGCCATTTACGGGCGATGACGCGTCCCAGCACTTGCCGGAATCGGTTGTAGTGGCGGGTGTTGTAGATGGCTTCGTGCCCACCTTCGACCTTCTTGATGTCTGGCAGCATCTTTACCCCCAGATAGGGGGTAAATACGACGGCTACCACCCAGGACGCGATCAGGGCAATGCCGACGATCCAGAACATATTGCTGGTGTATTCGCCTGCCGTGGAACGCGCGAAGCCATTGGGCATGAAACCGATTGCGGTAACCAGCGTGCCGGAAAGCATGGGGGCCGCTGTGTGGCTCCAGGCGTAGGCAGACGCCGCAACGCGGCTATACCCTTCTTCCATCTTCACTACCATCATTTCGATGGCGATGATGGCATCGTCCACCAGCAGGCCCAGCGCCAAAATCAGCGAGCCAAGCGTGATGCGGTCGAAGTTCTTGCCGGTGGCTGCCATGATGACGAACACGGCTGCCAGGGTCAGTGGTACAGCTGCTGCGACCACGATGCCAACGCGCCACCCCATACTGACGAAGCAGACCACCAGCACGACGAGCAAGGCAACAAAAAACTTGACCATGAACTCGTCCACTGCCGAGCTGATGTTGACAGCCTGGTCGGTCACCTTGGTCAGGGACATCCCCAGGGGCAGGCTGGTATTGATTTTGGTGATTTCCGCCTCAAGCGCCTTGCCGAGATCAAGCCCGTTCCAGTCGTCGCGCATCACGATGCCCAGCAGCAGTGCCGGTTCACCATTATTGCGCACCTGGAAGGTGGCCGGGTCTTCATAGCCGCGTTCTACGGTGGCCACATCCGATAACTTCAGCGTGCGCCCCTGCGCGGCAACCGGAGTCTGCCGAATCTTGTCCAGATTGTCGAACGCGCCATCAACACGAAGGAAGACCTGTGGCCCCTTGGTCTCGATGGAACCGGAGGGGGTCAGCACGTTTTGGCTGTTGAGCGCGGCGAAGATGTCCTGTGGCGCGACGCCTAGCGTGGCCAGGCGGTCGTGAGAGAAAGAGACGAAAATGCGTTCAGGTTGCTCGCCTATGATGTTGACTTTTTTCACGCCCGCGACGTGCAGCAGTTGCTGGCGCAGCGCTTCCGCATCGCGCACCAGCAAGCGTTGCTGTTCGCCCTTCGCTTTCAGGGCAAGCAACGCAAACGTGACGTCGGCATATTCGTCATTGATAATCGGCCCGATGACGCCGGCAGGCAGCTTTTTGGCCTCGTCCCCAAGCTTCTTGCGGGCCTGATAGAACTCTTCACGAACTTCCGAAGGCGGCGTCTTGTCAAGCAGGGAAACCATGGTGAACGCCAGACCAGGACGTGTATAGGTTTCCGTGCGTTCATACCACCGCAACTCTTGCATGCGCTTTTCCAGTGGCTCAGCGACCTGATCCTGCATCTCCCTGGCTGTGGCTCCCGGCCACGCGGTGACGACGGTCATCTGCTTGATCGTAAACGGCGGGTCTTCGGCACGCCCGAGCTTGAAGAATGCGAGAATGCCTGCAACCGAGATCAAGAAAATCAGGAACAGCGTGATGGATCGCTCGCGCACGGCGAGCGCCGACAGGTTGAAACGAGCTTCGCTCATGGCGTCACTCCCGGCGTTGTGGCAGTGGCCTGACTGGCCACCCGCACTTGCTGACCTTCGCGCAGCAAATGCGTGCCGAGTGCGACTATCCGGTCACCTTGTTTGAGTTGTCCGGTGATTCCGCTGACATAGCCGCCATCGTCATCCAGACGCTGGACCTTGACGGCACGCCAGGCAACCTTTGCCGGCTCACCCTCGACCACCCAGACTCCTGGCCCCTTACCTGCATCAAACAGGGAGGTAATAGGTACCCGCAAGGTGTCCTGTGCAGCGGTAAGCCCACCCGTAATCTGAATGGTGACGGTGGCGCCCAATGGGGCATTTGACAGCTCACCATCGAGCACATACCGCGCTTCAAAGGTGCGGGTTAGCCGGTCTGCCGTATCTGAGAGTTGTCTGAGTTTGGCCGGAACAGTAAGGCTCTCTTTACCAAAGAGCGCGGCCTGGCCAACTGAACCGATGGCAGGGCGCAAGGTTTCAGGCAACTGTATAACAGCTTCGCGATGTCCGGCACGCGCTACACGTACCACGACCTGACCAGCGCTGACGACCTGGCCAGGTTCAACCAGCGTTTCCATGACGACGCCATCAGCATCTGCCACTAACTCTGCATAGTGGCTGGCATTACGCGCAACTTCTGCCTGAGCTTCGGTCGCGTTAAGCTGGGCTTTCGCGGCATCTGCCGCAGCCTTGATCTGGTCGTAGGCTGATGTTGATATCGCACCGGTTCCGCGCAGGTCACGGTAACGGGCCTCATCTTCGGCTGTTTGCTGCGCCCGCGCCCTTGCGGCGGCCACAGTCTCTTGCTGTGCATGGGCTGCCAACTTCAGATCAACAGGATCGATGCGCATGAGCACCTGCCCGCGCTTGACAGTTTGCCCAGTATCTACAAGGCGCTCCAGCACTTTGCCAGAAACCCGGAAACCAAGATCGCTTTGTACCCGGGCGGCTACCGTACCGGTGAAAGTACGTGATGCCGCGGCCGAGCTCTGAACAGTAGCTGCACGTACCAACGGCGCTTCGGTACGAGGGTCGGATTGAGGTTTTTCACTACAAGCAACCAGCGTAAACGGCAATGCAGAGATGACAACAGAAAAAAAGAGACGACGGAACATAGGAATCCCATATAGAACAGAATATGATTCCCATTTTGGGACTAGTGACCAATATTGTCAACAGTCACATCATATTTTTTGTATTTATGGTGAAAGACTGCGCAACACCAGACTGGACAGATGAGCTGGCGCGTCATCAGTAGAATCCAGGCTGTGCTGCAAGATCAGTGGGTTGAGATAAGGACGAATCACCAGGTAAATTGCCGCCGCCGCCTCATCGAGCGGGGTCTTGCGCTCAAACTCATCCATCTCGCGCCCCTGACGCAGAATGTCTTCCAGCATGACCTTTATCCGCTCCTCATAGGTGCGTACGGATTCCCAACGTTCGGTAGCAGCAGAGGCCGCAATGTCATATAGCCTGCGGTCTTCAAAAAACAGGCGAAGGCTGGACTCGACGATAGTCTTGAACATGCGGCGTAATTTTTCTGGCGGGTGCTTGACCCCGTCAACGGCAGTTCTGACATCCGCTTCAATCTCACGCAGGCAATTTGCGCAAATCAGTTCGCCAATGGCCTGTTTGGACTCGAAGAACTTATATATATAGGCTTTGGAAAAACCGATGGCCTTGGCGAGGTCGGAGACAGTAGTCTTTTCGTAACCATACAGGCGAAAGTGCCCGGTAGCCGCGATGATGATCTGATCCCGCACTTCGTGATCGACCGGCCCCCGGGCTGAGCTCGGATGCGCGGTCACTGTGGTAGTTGTGGTGATTGTTTTGCTCATATCCGATAGCTTACCTCTTAAATTTGATTTGTACAACTTGTGACCAATGTGTGATATAGTCACTAAATGCTTCGCCCCTTTTCATTTCACGGAAGATGCCCATGTCGATCAAACGCTCTCTCTTGATGTTCATCGCCACCAGTCTTACAGCGGGTTGCGCTGTCGGACCGGATTACCTTCGACCTGCCCCCGCTATGCCAGACCGCTACCTGGGGCAAACTGCGATTGAGCAGCGGCATGCCAAAGCCTCCGCCGACTTCATCGCCTGGTGGGAGGGATTTGGCGATCCGCAACTGACCCGCTTTGTAACACTGGCGCTGGCGCAAAATCTGGATCTTGCCCAGGCGTCGGCTCGTGTCGCTCAGGCACAAGCAGGGCTTGGCGCCGCAAATGCTGCGTTGCTGCCTTCCGGCACCATCAATTCCCAGGGCGCACGCGCCTACCAGTCGGTTGAAACACCGCTGGGACAAGTCTTGAATTCAAAACCCAATTTCGACCGCCACGGCAACGCTTACGAGGCTAACCTCGGTGTAGGCTGGGAATTGGATGTATTCGGCGGTGTGCGTCGCGGTCGGGAGGCGGCAGTTGCTGAATATCAGGCTTCTGAAGCGGGTGCCACGGCGACACGACTGGCGGTGGCAGCACAGGTAGCTGACATCTATATCAGTATTCGCGGACTACAGGCCCGTCTGGACATCGCTCGCAAACAAGTGCAAACGCAACAAGACCTGCTCGCCACCGTCAATCTGCTATATGGCAAGGGACTGACGGCTGAACTTCAAGTACGACAAGCCGAAGCTGCGCTGGCCCAAGTGCGGGCATCGGTGCCTATCCTCGAAACAGGGTTGGATACCGCCATGAATGCGCTGGATGTCATCTTAGGCAAACCACCCGGTACTTACCGGGTGGAACTCGTTAATACTGGCGCTATTCCGGTTGTTCCGCAAATTGCATCGAGCGGTTCGCCGGGTGATTTACTCAGGCGTCGGCCCGATCTGATCGTGGCAGAGCGTCGCCTGGCTGCGTCGAACGCTCGTATCGGCATGGCGATTGCCGAGTACTATCCCAAGCTTTCCTTTAGTGGACTGATAGGCAGCGCGACATCGGTGTCTGGCGGCAACCTGTTCACCAGTGGCGCGAGCCAGGCTGCTGGCGTGCTGGGTCTTCGCTGGCGTCTGTTCGACTTTGGCCGCATCAACGCACAGATTGATCTGGCCAAGGGGCAAGAAGCCGAAGCGCTAGCGGCTTATCGGCTCGCCGTGCTACGCGCTACCGAAGACGTAGAAAATGCATTTTCGGCCCTGGTCAAGCGTGAGGATCAGGCTGACATACTTACTCAAGGCGTCGGCTCGCTTAGTCGGGCGAGAGGTGCCTCGTTTGCAGCATACCAAAAAGGCGTCGTCAGCCTGATCGAAGTCCTGCAAGCCGACGAAAACTTGCTACGCGCCACCGATATGCAAGCGCAAGCGCGAACCGAATCGGCCCGTGCTGCGGTCGCCGCATTCAAGGCACTGGGTGGCGGTTGGCAACCCGGTCAATCTGATGCGGTAGCAACGAGATAGCTCGACTGCACATCAACAGCTGTGAAGAAGTGTTGGCATGCTATCTTAGATTTGCTACTCGTCTGGTAAAACAATTTTAAGGACTGTTGCGAAATTAACCTGGCCTTGGCGGCACCGGACCATCTTAATCTCGCAACAGCTACTCAATGGTCAAGCCCCATTCATGCCGGGCATATGGCCCTGAATAACAAGAATATTGCTGACGCCATCCTTGATCGCCCGATTCACAGTTATCATGCGTTGCAACTTGAAGGTGGATCGTTCAGAGAAAATCGAAGAAACTCCTCAATTAACGCTCCAAATTATCAATTCTGACTTTAATGAATCTTAAAGCGGCGGCGGCCAAAGGAAATAAATGGTTTTCATAGCAAAACGCAGACTTTCATTGCAAGACAATGTGCCGCCGCGGACTATAAGCCCATAGCCTATTTCGACAGGGGCATGAAACACCAGCCCAGGACATCATTTTTTCGTCCTCACAATTTTTGCATGAGTCAGTTTTTCTTGGACGCAACCTGGTACAGCTTAGTTGCAACTGAGGTACAACTCAGTTACAAATTAACTACAATTTAAACGTGACTTAAATGCAATAGTGATGCTTGCATCAGACATGAAATACGCGAGCGCAGGCAGGTCACTGATTTCAAGATGCGTTTGCACTTCTGATTGAATCCACCCTTTAATTGAAGCCTTTAATGAAGGTCAGCAAAATGGCTAATGCAGATAATCTTGATACCCTCGGTGTACGTCATGCATCCGGTCTCAAATCCGGTTTGAATGTCATCCAGGCAGCCGTTGATACCACGCCGCCTGTTCTCAATTCACTGATCATTCCGGCCAGCATCAACCTGACGAATGGCAATGCGCCGTTATTCATCAGGGCCGGTGCGACCGATGTCGGTTCGGGTGTTGCCAGCGTCATGATAGAGCTCGATAATTTCATTGCCTATGATGTCAAGATACATGGCGGCACCCTGAGTGCCTTTGTGATTGATGGCCAGGATGATAGCTGGTCAGACGGGCTATCCAGCCAGACCTATACCATCGCCAGTAACAACAAACCTGGTGACTATCATGTACTGCGCGTGCAGGTGATAGACAATGCGGGCAATAGCACTACCTATGAAGCAGCACAACTCAAGGCCATGGGCGTCAACACCACCATCAGCGTGCTGGCGACGGCAGACACGGCGCCACCGACCGTGCTCTCATTTACCCCGGCAGCTACAGGCAATGTAGTGCAGGTCAATGGTGACCTGGTATTCACATTCAGCGAGGTGATACAGGCGGGCACCGGCAAGATTGTTCTCAAGGATGGTGCAGGCAATATTGCTGCCAGCATTGATGCTGCTGGCCCCGGTATCAGCATTGCAGGCAATACCCTGAGCATACATCCCGGAACGACGCTGGCGTTTGACAGCAACTACACCATCAGCCTGCCTGCTGGCAGTATCAAGGACCTGGCCGGCAATAGCTATGCGGGTTCCAGTGCCTCCGGTGCGTATGCCTTCTGGACTGCATCCAACCCGGCCCAGGTCGGTCTGACCATCAATGGCACAGATGGTAATGATGTGCTGACGGGCAGCAATCTCAACGACAATATCTCGGCTGGTGCGGGGAATGACCGCATCATCGCCAGCCCCGGCAATGACAGCATCTTTGGCGACAGCGGTCTTGATACCCTGGTCTTGTCCGGCAAAATGGCCAACTACACGGTGTCTGGCACGCCTGCGTACTTCATCCTCAAAGATAATGTTGGTACGGATGGTACCGATTCAGTCGGCCTGGTAGAGCGCCTGCAATTCACCGATGTGACACTGGCCTTTGATCTCAACGGTGTAGCTGGCCAGGCTTATCGCCTGTACCAGGCCGCATTTGGCCACAAGCCTGATCAGGCAGGCCTGGGATACTGGATACAGGCCATGGATAAAGGCGCCAGCCTCAATGCTGTCGCGGCAGCCTTTGTGCAGTCAGCAGAGTTCCAGCAACTGTATGGCACCAATCCCAGCACCACGACCCTGATCAACAACTTCTATCAAAACGTCCTGCACCGCGCACCAGACCAGGCAGGTTTTGATTACTGGTCCAACCAGATCAACCAGGGTCTGGTGACGCCTGCTGCCGCACTCGCGAGCTTTTGTGAAAGCGCAGAAAACCAGGCTCAGGTCTTGGGGCAGATACAGCAGGGCATTGTATATACGATGTGGGTGGGTTGATATGATGAAAGTAGATGAAATTAGATGAAATCAGTTGAAATGTGGGGCGGCCTGAATTGCGTCGCCCTCATTTCAACTTTTGCTGACGGAATACTTGTGGAATACTTGCTCCTCGTTTTATCTGACTTCACCAATACAAAGCTGTAAGAAAAATTGCCGGACTTTTGTTCAGCCACTGCGCTGATAGTCCGTGCTTTGCATCCTGCATGCAAGCATTTCTTTTCCTTATCCCCCTCTTCATCAGTGTTATTGCCGCCTCCGTTGCAGGCATCACAAAAATTTCCGCTCACGTTCAAATTAATTTCAACGTACTTGAAAATTGATGAGTGAAAACTATTTCAGTACACCTTCAGTTCACCTTGAATGTAAAATTTGAAATAGAATATTACATTCACTTACATCTGTTCCTGCGCAAAGCAAAAGCAATAAAACCTGGGCTAAATATGCCTTTTCCAATTATTAGCTCTGAAAGACAGTGGCATGGCTGCCATCGCCAGATCCAGTTTGGATGGCAACATCAACTTTAGCTACAGCGGCTCAGACAGCCATGGCGATTATTCTGTCAAGGTGAGCAATCTGGGTTTCAGCGATGCAGATTATGCGCTGATTTAAGTACACGTTTTATTTTTTTGATGGCTTGAATGAAGCCGCCACCATTTTTTATCTTTAAAGGTCAGTTTTATGTCTTATGTTTACGGTCTGAATTCGAATGCAGATGAAAGAACCATCACCATCGATTCATTTAACCGCAGCACTGTTTACAAGCTCGGTAATGGCAAACGCTCATTTGGTAAATTGTCCGCTACGGACACAACTGACTGGTACGAGCTGGACCTGGATGGGCCAGGCATTTATTCCGTCGTCGTGTCGAATGATGCCCTGAACAATTACCGTGGCAATACCTGGGATTCTACCTATGCCGGTGTCAAGATCGAGATCACCGACAGTGCAGGCAATATACTGTATAACCTGACGCCCGCCATTGCCCAGACCTATAACGATGATGGTATCAAGTTCATCTATTCAGGTGGCTATAATCACGGCGGTTTTTTTGTCAAGGTCAGCAATCTTGGTACTACCAATGCTGACTATGTGATTGGTCTTAGCAATGCCGTGGTCAAGGACGACGTGAAGCCGCCTGTACTCAATTCCATCAATATTCCATCCGTCGTCAACCTGGTTAAGGGTGATGTGATCATAGATATGAAAGCGATTGCCACGGATTATGAATCGGGCGTGCGCTATGTTTCCATCATTACTGATCCGCCACTGACCCATGATGTAAAAACCGATGGCAGCCTGTATGCCGGTCTGGTACTCGGTGGTTTCAAGGACCCCTGGGTCGATGGCACGACCAATCAGACATTTACCATCGCGGGCAATAATCCGAATGGCTATTACAATGTCACACGCATAGAAGTGGCTGACATGGCAGGCAATGTCAACGTCTATAATGCCGCGCAGTTACAGAAAATGGGCATCAATACTTCTATCCGCATAGTGGGGCAGGGTGATACCACAGCGCCGACAGCAGTATCATTTTCACCTACGCAGTCTGGTAAGTCCGTACCCATCAATAGCGATATCGTGGTCACTTTCAGTGAAGAGATTGCGCGTGGTTCTGGCCACATCCTGCTCAAGGATGGCACAGGCAAAACGGTTGCCGATTTTGATGCGGCCTTCAGCACCAACCTGACCCTGACTGGCAACAAGTTGACGATACACACGAATAACCCGTTGTCCTATGACACCACCTACAGTCTCAGTATCCCTGATGGCAGCATCAAGGATCTGGCTGGCTATAATTATGCGGGCACCAGCAGCTACCAGTTTTCTACTATCGGTAATTTTGTTGCCCCCGGCCTCAATATCATTGGCACGGCAGGCCCAGATTACCTGACCGGTACCAGCGCCAGCGATACTATCTCCGGCGGTGCCGGTAATGACACCATCATCGGTGGTGGCGGCAATGACAGCATCTCTGGCGGCAGCGGGCTTGATACCCTGGTCTTGTCAGGCAAACTCGCCAACTACTACGGCTCAGGCACGCTCGATAACCTGGTGTTGAAAGACAATGTCGGCAATGACGGTACCATCACCATGAGCCAGGTAGAACGCCTGCAATTCAGCGATGTTGCCTTGGCCTTTGATACCGACGGTGTCGCTGGCCAGGCTTACCGCATCTATCAGGCCGCATTTGGCCGCAAACCTGATCTGGCTGGCCTGGGCTACTGGATCAAGGACATGGACAAGGGCTCCAGCCTCACCACGGTGGCCGCCGGTTTTTTCCAGTCAGCAGAATTCCAGCAACTGTATGGCAGCAACCCCAGCACCAATACCCTGATCACCAACTTCTATCAAAACGTCCTGCATCGCGCACCAGACCAGGCAGGTTTTGATTACTGGTCCAACCAGTTCAGCAAGGGCCTGATCACCCCCGCCGCTGCACTCGCCAGCTTTTGTGAAAGCACAGAAAACCAGGCGCAAGTCATAGGGCAGATACAGAATGGGATAGTGTATACGGTGTGGGCAGGGTGATGTAGCGCAGTTGGAACCGGACGAGCTTTATTTACGTTATCCGGCTTCTTTTTGGTATTGCAGTTGCGTTTGACATTCCGCTTACTCCAGGTTTTGGCGACAGAGCATGTCACTATGCTCTCAGGAAAATAAAAACCATGAACAAGAAATTAAAGAAAAGAGTATTAGATCAGTTCGCGGCATGCATGCAAAAAGAATTGCAGGCATTTTCTCTTTTCAAAGGGAGTAGCGACTACTTCTTTGATACAGAAAAAGTTTGGGAAGATAGTTCTACGGTAGCCGGAGTCAATCTCTATGTGATTTTTACTCCAGAGTTTAATGGTCGAGACCAATTTACCATCGAAATTGGCTGGTCGAGATTGCAGCGTTTTCCTCAACTTGTACGCAGGCCATCTTTATCCTTTTCCTCAGAATTTACGCTCTGCTCTGATGCGCAAGAGGCAACGGCCCGCCTGCCAAAAATAATGTCTCTGGAGCTGGACTCATGGGTAGAGGTAAATAAGGATAATGTGGAAGAAGTGGTATCCACGCAATTCAAAAATTTAATGGCATATGGTATGCCATTCTTAAAGGAAAATTGTCTTCCGCACTGACAGGGGAGCTTGGTACTTGTCTCTTGAACTCAAAAAATATGCCAATTTGAAGACCTGATGAATGCTTAAAAAGCACATGGCTGAAAAGAAAATCTACGCAAAATTTATTGCTGCCTTTTGGAAATCTGCAAAGGAACGATATCCCTCTATCAAAAGACTGGACAAGCCATTTTGTTCAGCCATACCAAAGAGCAGCAGTTTTTATCTGGGCCTTCATCCCAACTTAGGAAAGCATATTCTGATCGTATTTCAGGCGTCGAATAAATCATGGCAAGTGGGCGAGTTTGCAATCAATATCCACATTTCAGAAAAATTTGAACCTACCAGCAACTTTCACCCAAAAGAAGGGGAATTTGAGCAATTTACTGATGGGTATTATCGCTTTCCTTCTGTGATCGGCAGGGATAAATGGTGGTGTCTTAATCCCACATCTTTGGACTCACCACTTCAATCTTTGATCGATTACTGGCGACCAGGTTCTTATGAAGTCGAAGATATTATTATTCAGGAAGCTGTGCGGGATGTTTGCCTGACTTTAGAGTCCGGGTTTCTTGACCGATTGGGGTTGTTGCAACAAGGGGATGACAAGCAGCCAGCTTGAGCTCAAGAGAAGAAATGAAAAAATTTATTCCAGTGCCAGATAGCATCTTTGCAGAATCTGATGCGCATCTTGTCTTTGAAAGTATTTACTTTCACCTGCTCAAGTTATTTGATCATCAGATATTGTCCCCTGAACTGATTGATGAATACCCTGATTTTCCTGAAAGTGCAAAAACAGCTTGGTATCTATGGCACTTTGCGATGGAAGTGTCCAGTTCTGGCCTGCCTGATTATTTGTCGAATCATTGTTCTTCAGTTCAGCAAATAAAGCTGACTCGACATGCGCTTGCAGTGGTTGCCGCCGATGAATTAAAGATGCTGCTTGATGCGGCAATTCCTTTTGCAAGAGATGTCGCTAAAGAATATGGCGAGTTCAGCGTATTTCCGCAAGATGTATGGTTTGAGCAGTTTGATGTCAGTTCATCCTGGCCTGAGCCTGATTTGATTGCAGAGACCTCGTTGAGGCTGGCAGGTTTGCCATTGTCTTCATTAGTGGGCACATATCTGCGTGCGCACCGTGAAGAACTTCAATGTAAAGGAGGCGGCGGCGTTTAACTGCCTATCAGCTCTTGGTTGCTCTGTTTTGCTTGCACAAGTAAACAGTACCTGTTCACCCTGAACGCATCTTCTCTTCACACTAGCTGTTTATGATGCATCTTCCTTGATTGACAAGGCGATAGCAGAAATGAACACAAAGTCCCTGATGAACAGTAAATACGTTTTTTTTGCACTGCACGTATTGATGGCTGCTTGCGCTTATGGCTGGGCATCTTGCGAACGACAGTTTTTGCAGATCATTTCAGATTTCGCTTGCCCCGGCAACGCGCAATTATATGGTGGCCTTTCCCAGGGGATGTTGGTCATGGCACTGCTCTTGTGGGGCGTTTTGATCTTGATGACATGCAGGCGCTGGAAGCGAGTTCGTCATGACTATGAGGGCAGCTCCTTGCTTTTGTCTGTGCTGTCTTTCCTTGCTCCTCCAGTGTATTTTTTATTTATCGGGTATGGGTTTGTTTCTCCTAGCGTCAATTGTCTGTGACGTCTGAGGCAGTGTTGCAAATGCTCTTTTTGCAAGGCATGTACACGGCTAAAACTGCTGTAGTGGCAGTCGCATGCTTTCACGTAGATGAGAGTAAATGAGGGTGGCGATGTCACTATTTAAATTCCCCAAAAAAACCATCAAGTCATACGTTACCCATTCTAATCTACCGGCTTGTCCGTGCTCAATACGGCTACACAAGAAGGTGCCCAATGACAGCAGATCACGTACAATGCCAAACTGGAATTCACTGTTGATGTACACCCTTTATATCTGGCAAATTCAAACTGCGAACTGATAGAAAAATACCATGGCAACTTACATACCCTATTTCCCTCAGACCCCGATTACCCGGGCCATGTTCAATTTTGACGGGGTTGCGCCTGGCCTGATTAATTACATCTTGTCGGGATATATCCGTGTCTCGGTGTCGGACAGTTTTACCAATGATGTGATGCAGGGCGGCAGTGATTATCCTTGGACGCAAAAGCAGATCAATAACATCAGTGCGATACTGGATATCTATTCGCAGTTTGCCAATCTGTCGTTTTCCAGCGTGGTGGATTATGACACTTATGGCGGTTATTCATTGGTGACGCCTGCAGTGGTTGGGCAGGCGAATTTGTCGGACATCAATATCAACTGGCAGAATCTCAAGAATGTCGGCTACAGCGCCATATCAGGGGCCAATGACGACAGGAATTTTGGGTATGTGGGTGGGGCTGGTGACATCAAACTGAATCAGGCTTCGTCCAATTTTGGTGGTGATTATTCACTGGACCTGACCACGGTGGCAACTCAGACCCTGATGCATGAACTTGGACATTCTTTGGGCCTGTCGCACCCACATAGCTCTTACAGTAACGGCGTACCTGTGATCACCACTGATTATGCCGCGACCCAGTACCTGGGTTTTGATACCCTGGGTTTTAATATCAAAAGTGCGAAGGACATGTACAAGGAATATTTTTCCATCATGTCTTATGATGATCAGAACCATTCATCATTTCTGCACGCCTTTACGCCAATGATCCTGGATGTGATTGCTTTGCAGCAGGCCTATGGCGAAGGCAAGGGTACCAGTGGCAGCGGTGACGATACGATAGTCGCTGGCACCGACGGTTATCGCACCTATTTTGACAAGGGCGGTGTTGATACGGTTGATTTGTCCATGTACACCCAGGGCGCTTATTTTGAGATGGGGGTGAAGATCGTCAGTGCCTCGCACCTGGTCGGGGTGGCGATGAGTTATTACGATGCGTCAAATACCATCGTCAATGGTGGTGACCCCGTCAGTTTGCGCTGGCTTTATGGCGAGTATGAAAATGCCATAGGATCAGCCGCTGCTGACATTATCGCGGGCAATGATCTGGCCAATAATATCCGGGGTGGTGGCGGCAGCGATTTGCTCGGTGGCATGGGCGGCAATGATGTTATCTATGGCGATGCAGGCAACGACAGTCTTGAAGGTGGTGGCGGTAACGACACGCTGATCGGTGGTGATGGTGACGACCGTTTCGACTGGCTGGCAGACAACCGCGACGGCAATGACCTGATGATGGGCGGCAGGGGCGACGATGACTATGTGCTCGACAATAGCCTCGACAAGGTCATCGAAGTTGCCAACGAGGGTTTTGATACCGTCTGGGTCAATTTCAATGCCTCGATAGTCAATTATGCGAATGTCGAATACCTGCATGCTTATGGCAACACGGGCGTTAGCCTGCTGGGCGGGGCCGGTAATGACCTGATCTCGGGTGCGGGTGGTAACGATACGATAGATGGCGGTGCGGGTAATGACCTGGCGCTGTATAGCGGTACTGCATCAAGATACACCATTACCAAGTCAGGCAACACGGTCAGCGTCAAGGATACTACCGGGCAGTTGGGTACCGATACGCTGTTGAATGTCGAGCAACTCAAGTTTGATGATCGTCACTATGTGACTTTTGATGTCAAAGGCATCGCGGGCCAGGCTTACCGTTTGTACCAGGCGGCATTTGACCGCAAGCCTGATTTTGCTGGCCTCGGCTACTGGATCAATGATATGGAACATGGGTCCAGTTTGACGACAGTGGCAGCAGGTTTTTTCTCTTCTGCCGAGTTCCAGAAACTGTATGGCAGTAACCCCAGCACCACGACCCTGATCACCAATTTTTACAACAATGTCTTGCACCGCGCACCTGACAAGGCCGGCTTTGATTATTGGGCCAATGCGCTTAACAGCGGCGCGATTACACCAGCCGGGGCACTCGCCAGTTTTTGCGAAAGCACAGAAAACCAGGCGCTGGTTATCGGGGTGATACAGAACGGCATAGAGTATGCAGGGTGGTTGGGTTAATTATTCCTGACCTTGTTTGCCATTAAAAAACCAGCATTGCAGCTGGTTTTTTTATGATGAGAGCAATTTTTACTTCGTGAATATGACGGCAATATGACATTGTCAGCGCAAAACAGCCTGTTGCAAGTAACCATCAGTGTTGCATCGCAGATATTGCAGTGCGCAAAACGGTTTGCTACATTGCAGACATGATAAAAACAAAAAAAATAATCAGTCAATTAGGTGGCAGTTTATTTGCCCTTATCTTTGTAATCGGTTTTGGTGGAGGTGGCTGGTTTGCCGGTATTGTGCCCATGGCCAATATGCTACACGGCTGGTGGCGTGCCGGTGACCTGGTGGCGGTACAGGCCAGTATCGACAAACTTGCACTTCGCGAGCACCAGACAGAGGATGGACGCAGCTACAGCGTCGATGCAGAGTTTGTCTATCAATATAATGGCAAGACTTACCGCAGCAAGCGTATCAATGTCGGTGGCGACAGCGGTGATGGTGATGGCGCAGGCGGCTACAATCAGCGTATCCATGCCAGCCTGCTGCAGGCGCGCAGCAATGACCAGCAAGTTACCGTCTGGATGGACATCAAAGACCCAGCCTTTGCCGTGTATGACAGGCAATTGCGCACCAAGCAGCTTCTATTCCACATTCCATTTGCGACTCTGTTCCCTGCGGTAGGGCTGGGTGCTCTGTGGGCATTGTGGGCAATCTGGTTCAAGCGTGATGAAGATGACGAGAATACGCCTGGCTTATCGGCTTACACGAGTGCTCAGAGCCAGTCTGGCTGGCAGGAGTTAAATCCCGCTCCCTCAGGTGCTGGCGGCCTGGGCCTGTTTGCCCTGTTCTGGAATTTGATCAGTTTTCCGATAGCTGGCATTTTTATGTTGAACAGGTCAGAGGGAGGATACTGGCAATACCTGGTTTTGCTGTTCCCCGCACTGGGTGTACTGATGATTGCAGGTGCGGTCTGGCTGGCGTATTCCCGCTGGCGTGTGGGCAAGCCGCGTCTGACTCTGGCTAAACAGCCTCATACCGGCATAGAGAATTTATCCTTGCGCCTGCATTTTGATCCACCTCTCGGGCAACGCATGGCCACTGGAGCCAGTCACTACATGGTAAAGGCAGAAATCCATTGCGAGCATGAGGACCGGCGCGGAGAAGACACTACTACCAAGAGACTATGGGAGCAAACGCTTGGCGAGCAAGTTGTCATGCATGGTGCGCAAAGCATGGATTTCACGATCAGCCTGCCTGCAGACATGCCTGCCAGTGGCAAGCAAGAGCATAAAGACATTGAAGTGATATGGAACTTGCAGCTTAATATCCTTGGGGCCGACCTGCTCTTCAAGCTGCCCGTACAGCAAGGGCTGGGGGAGAAGGCCAATGCTCGCGACCTCATCGCCAAGCAATACCGCAGTCATGAGCAGCGCATTTATGGCCTGCCTAAAGCAGCAACTGACAACAGTAATCAGACCAGGCGCTCGGCTTGGTTTTTTGCGATCTTTTTTATTCCTGCCGTGGCGTCGGTATTTTTTATCTTCGACCTGAATGACCTGCGGAACTTGACAGGAACTAGTAGCGCCGGGGCCGACAATGTAGCCATAGAAACCCTGGCGCAGTTAAAAGCCAGGCTCGATGCCGGAGGCGATGTCAACGCCAGGGATGCAAGCGGGCGCAGCCTGCTCATGCAGGCGGCGGATGACAATGACATTGCCAAAGTACGTTATCTGCTGCAAAAAGGTGCGCAAGTCGATTTAATGACTCCAGTGGACGCCGACGGTAATGGAGGACGCAGCGCCCTGTTTGCCGCCATTCACAATGACGGTATCGAGATCGTGAAAATGCTGGCCGACGCCGGTGCTGACCTGAGTCGTCCAGGTAACAAGGTATGGACGCCCGCCCATTACGCCGCCTACAAAGGCGCCCTGAAAAGCCTGCGCTACCTGCATGAACGCGGGGTCGCCATGGACCAGACTTTCGATGGCGGTCGTGGTTCTACACCCCTGATGATTGCTGCCCAATACAATCAACTGGACGTGATCAGCTTCCTGCAACTGGCAGGCGCAGACCGCAGCAAGAAAGACTTGTACGGTGAAGACGCCTGCGGTTATGCACGCTATTTCAAACAGGCACAGGCAGCGGCGGCGCTGGGGTGCCCATGAGCGAACTGACAGCAACTGCCAGGCCAAAGATAACCCGCCGGTATATATATGCCGAAGATGCGACGCACACTAATCTCCTGGTGGCTTCCATCGTTTGCCTGCTGATGACTACGGGTTTTTCCTGGGGAGCAGCAAGGCAATGTGGCAGCGTTTGCGTCACTGGGGAATATCTGCTGATATTGTCGCCCATCGCCAGTATCATGCTGGTGGCGTATGCTTGCTGGCGCATTTACCTGCGCAAGCGACTGGGCAGACTGGTGTTGCAGTTGCCAGTGCCTTTGCACCCGGGTTGCAGGGATGTGCCTGCGGCCCTGACCTTCACCGGGGGACTGGGGCAGGGCATGCGCCAGCCTGCGGCAGACTATCCATTAACATGGGAAGTCGCTTGCATCCATGTAACTAGCAGTGCAGAGGAAATTTCCACGAGTACCTTGTGGTCGCAAGAACTCAAGCGCAGGCGCATCGCCCATGGCGCAGGCAGGGTAGATTTCACACTCAGCCTGCCCGCAGAGCTGCCACGCAGTGGCCCGCTGGGACGCTCTGAATTCAAGATCATCTGGAAATTGCAACTCAAAATGCTCGGGACCAAAGTGAGTTTTGTCTTGCCCGTGAAGCTGGCGACAGCTAGCTAAGTCTTTTGCAGATGTCTCAAAATGCTCTGTATGCCCGCTTCCATTTTTTGCCGGGCAGAAGAATTAGCCGAATGCACACGCATTTCCTGCGGCGGTATAAAGCCCGTCGTCATGACCGCTTCTTCTATCCATAAGACTACGTCGTAACCTGTGCCGTGTTCATCATTACCCAGGTCGTGGTCCAGGCTCAGATGAGTGACTTCACCTGTTTTTAGCAAGGCTATCGTGTCTTCCGGCCAGTAGGTGCGCGTCCATCCATCCGGGGTTGTTCTTTCGTCGTCGAGATAGACTTTCATGTATTTTCAGGGTCTTATTTGGGAAAGTATTGTTCAGCGTATCGAGACTAATTTGAATTTTGGGTGCTGCGATTAACACCTTTCAGAATGCCTTGTTTTACCCCCTCATCCAGGGCGAGTGAGCTAATCCTTCGCTGCATGTCTCATACGGGTTCTTTGTCTTGCCCTCGAATTTACTGATAACGGCTTTGACATCACTAAGTAAATTCTAGTTTAGATTGAGCGCCAAGGGTGCAATAATGTTAATTTAATGTAACTATTTATCGTGAACCAATAACTGTTGGCAGCTTTTTACCTGTCTTGCAGGCCCCGCCAGTCTTGATCAAGCGGGAAAAGCTCATTAGAATATGCGTGCTTTTCTTTGATTTTGACCGATGCCAGGTCGGTGATGTCAAGTCTATGGAAATGCTTTGGTATTCAACCTGAGACCAAGATGCCCTGATGTGACAGAACCTGACCCGGTCTCCGGGATTTTCTTACGATTCATGTCAACTACTATGAAAACATCTATATCTCGCTATCGTGCCAGTGGCACGCATTTTTTCCTGAGCTGCATGGTTGGTCTTTGTCTGCTCATGATGTGCTGGTATATGTGGTACCCAACGCCCATGCTCAGGGCGATCGGTGGCTATGAAATCTTCTTCCTCATCGTTGGTATTGACGTGGTGCTGGGGCCAGCACTGACGCTGGTGGTGTTCAAACCCGGCAAGAAATGGCTGGTGCTTGACCTGGCAGTGATCGCCATAGTGCAGGTTTCTGCCTTTCTGTACGGTGTCAGCACCTTGCTGGAAGCACGTCCAGCCTACATCGCTGCGCTGGGCAAGGAATTCCAGGTAGTGCAGGCGTCCGAGATTACCGATGGTTCCCTGGCAAAAGGCAAGACCACTTTACCTATATGGGGCCCTAAACTGGTGGGTACCAAAGAGCCTACCGATCCTGCCGATATCAGCAATGTCAATGCCATGCTGTCTTTTGGCGGTAATAAAGGCCATTTGACGCAATTGCATATTCCTTATGCCGACATGAAGGATGAAATCCTTAAAAACGCCGAAGACTTCACCATACTGGAAAAGAACAATGAAGACAAAAAGGCAGACATACAGTCATGGTTAAAATCCAATGACTGCGATGAAAAAAACTGCAAATACCAACCCATCAAAATAAGGGCATCGATTTTCCCTGCCGTGCTTGATGCAAAAACAGCAGCCTACAAGGGCATCATGCCACTCGCTCTCAAAATGTAGTTAAAATGTAGTTCTTACCCGACCTGGCATAACTCGTTGATGCACAATGAGTCATGCCAGGCCAATTCTTGAAATGTATCCCGAATGGCATCCGCAAAGGAAGGCAAGCTGGCATTGATCATTTTTGCGGTAGCGATTTTTTTCAGCTACGCACATCCTTATCATATCCATCCGTACAGAACTTTTTATCACGACCTGATCATCTGCCTTGGTCTGCTGGGCGCGATGGCGTTTTTCGTTGTTCGCCCGGCGTCTGTATCCCCATCTGAATCAGCATCTGCAATTTCCCCAGCATCTGCATCCAAGGCAGCAGTGCGCCTGCGCTTTCCGGCATTGCTTGCCCTGCCAGGCGGGATTATCCTGCTGATTCTCCTGCAAGTGGCGCTGGGCATGATAACGCCAGCCAGCTTCGTTGCTCTCCCTATTTTGTATCTGCTGCTGTTTGCACTGGCCATTGTGTTTGGCAGCAGCCTCGCGCTTGAGCAGTCCAGGCTGGACATGGCGGTGAGCGCGATTGCTCTCGCCAGCCTGCTGGCAGCATCGGTGTCCCTGGTGTTCCAGCATATCCAGATACTGGGGCTGGATGCAACGCCGTTCGTCATGTACATCGCCAAAGACCCCCATATCGCCATGCGCCCCTATGCCAACGTGGCGCAGCCGAACCAACTGGCTTTGCTGTATTTTTTTGCGTTGGCAGGGCTCTGGCATTTTTACCGCACACGTATATTTTCTGGTTTCAGTTCTGCAGCCATTGCCGCGCTCCTGCTGTGGGGAGCAGTACTGACGCAATCGCGCATAGGCTGGATACTGGTACCATTGTTTTTTGCCTACACTGCCAGTAAGCTGGGCACCAGCAAACGTAAGGGCACACCCATCATCATCGCCATGCTGGCCCTGGTCATCCTGTATGCCGTGCTGACCTTTTGCCTGCCGCAAATCAGCCAGGCCATCGGGTTTTCTGGCGGCTCCGTGGCTGACCACGTGGGTGGTCGCTCTGAACGTACCGGCCTGTGGCAAACCGCCTGGCAACTCGCAGCACAACACCCATGGCTCGGTGTGGGCTGGTTTGGATTTGGCCCAGGCCAGGTCAGTGTCGGGGCAGACTTTACCTCCAGCACCTATGCCGAGCATGCCCATAACCTGCCATTGAATCTGGCTGCCGAACTCGGCTGGCCAGCCACCATCCTCATCATGGGTGGCTTGTGCTGGTGGTTTTACCAGACCTGTATCAGAACAGAAAAATCCCCAGGCAAAGGCGCCGCATTGCAGTTTTGCACCCTCAGCCTGTTTGCCGTCGGCGTACACAGCATGGTCGAGTTCCCGCTCTGGTATGCCTTTGTGCTGCTACCTGTAGGCGTGCTCATGGGCATGGTGCATCAATTGCGCTGGCCAACTGCGGGCACGGTGGTCAGGCCCGGCATTGTGCTAAGCGGGTTTGTCATCGGCTGCGTATTGATGGCGGCTATCACCCTCGATTATCAACGTGTGGTCACCGGCTTCAAGTCCATACGCGATGTGAGCTCAGGTTTTGAATCGAAAGAAAAATTCCTGCAAAAACCTGCATTCACGCTGTTCCCGCAGTTCTTTGAATACTTCAAACTGACCCGCATCAAACCGCGCGAAGGCATGTCGGCAGAAGAGATCAACTACATGGAAACCTGGGCACCGCGCTTTGGCTTTGTTCACATTCTTAATATCGAGGCTGAAGTCTATGCACTCAATGGCCAGCCCAAAAAAGCCACCCGTACCCTGCTGACCCTGCAACGCCTGCACCCCATCCCTTATCCGGAATATTATGATTACTGGAAAGCCAAGGGCAAGGAAGACCCGCGTTATCAGACGGTGTTTGAGACCATGCCTGCGCGGGATGCGCCTTGATAGCTGAGCAGTCAGTTGCCAGTACACCGTGTCAGGATAAAATTGAACAGCCCACTTTATCCTGACACAAGCCCCACATTGTCGAATCTTTCCCTGACCTTTATTGGATAGCACATGAAATTTGTATCTACCTTGCCTGCCATTGGCATCCTGCTGTGCTGTGCAGGCAGCAGCTATGCCGATACACCGGCAAACAGCGGCTTTAAACCCGGATTCATGGATGAAGAGGTCGGTGGAGAATTGCTGACAGCCGAAATTTGCAAGCCGGAGTATCCCAGAGCCTCTTTGCGCAATGAAGAAACAGGCGTCGTCAGGCTGGATATGCTCATTGGCAAGGACGGCAGCGTCATCGACGGAAAAATAAGCCAGACCAGTGGATTCCGCAATCTGGATTATGCAACCCTCCAGGCCACAATGAAATGCATCTATCGCCCGCATTCCAAAGCTGGCAAGCCTTTTCAACAAAAACACTTGCTCCAGTATGTCTGGAGATTAGAATGAAAAATATAAATTATTTCTTACTCTCCGCAGCGATGGCATGCGGTGCAATACAGGCACAAGAACTGGGCAAACTGACAGACAAAGATTGCAAAGTACAGATACGCCGGACAATCATCGCGAGTAAAGCCACAACCGACAGAAACATGTCTGAGCTGGCAGCCATACCTGATGATTCCATCGAGGGATTAAGGCGCTTGCATGCCCTGGCGCTTCAGACATTTATCCTGGATTTCAGCACCGCAGAAAAAGCGATACGCAAGCATCAGGCTGCCCTGTCGAACTGGAACATGGCAGAAGCAGCACTTGCTGAAATCGACACGTCTTCAAAAGCGCTGATAAAAAGAGGCTGGTGCGAATATGCAGAGTCTTATTTATTGATGGGATCTGCCATGGCAAAGAAAAATGCGAATTTTTATCCGCGAGACATGCAGTTCCAGCTCGGTCTCGCCAGATTGTATCTGGAAAGCAAAAGATATGACCTGGCGCAGTCCAGGCTGAAGCTATTGCTGGATAAAGGAAGCCTGGGCTCACCCTTGCCTCCGGCCCAAAAAGCGGAAGCCAATGCCCTGATGGGCGAGTCTTACTTTACGATTAAAGACTACGTCAATGCTGCCTGGTTTTTTGAGCAAAGTGTGGCTATCCTGGAGCAAAATAATGTCAATGACAAGGGTTACTTGACAGAGAATTTATATATGCTCGCAGCCAGCCAGTATCTGACGAATGATTTTCTCAAGGGCGAAGAAACCTTCGAAAAAGTCAGGCAGTTAAACAAGAATGACATCAGATTTTCCAACGGCGGGTCTTTGTATGATCAGGACATCGTCGCGAACTACAAAAACGGCAATCTCAAAGAAGCTATCCGCATTGCAGAAAAAAGACTGGAGTTTTTTAATGGCAGGCAGGAAGAGTTGCAAACAAAAATAAAAGCACTGTCTGGAAGCACGGTTGAAATGAAGAAGCTCTTGAATGAGCAACAAGAAACTGAATACAGGCGGATTACAACCATGCTGACTCTGGCAGAAATTTTGCATGCACAAGCCCAATTCGATAAAGCGCGTGAGCTGTACGTGCAAATTCTGGCTTCAAGTAAAAGCCATCAGTTTTCTCAAAGACTGGTTTTCCAGGTGCACAGCAATCTGGCACGTCTGTATTTGAGCAGCAAAGACTTCAGCCTGGCCGAAGACAATTATCTGACTGCCTATCAAATTGCACAGAAATTTTTTACCCCTGAACATCCGTCTGTGACGAGCGCCATGGCAAATCTTGCCTATGTCTATAAAATCAATGGTCAGACAGATTATGCTGAAGGATACTATCTCAAGCTGATAAACAGGCTCAAGGATGAATCAATCTATGGATATGAAGAACTGCCCGCTTACTACGAATATCTAGGAGAAATTTACCTGGCAAAAGCGAATTACCCCGATGCCAGAAAATTCTATGAACTGGCCTACGAAAAAAATGGCGCCTTGCAGGGAAACAAAAAAGACCCTCTCATCCGGTGCACCAAGGCCCTCATCACTGTTTATAGAAAACTCGATGAAACAAACAAGGCCAGAGAAATGGAAAAGGAACTGGCGAAATTTGAAAGCCCGGCTCAAAAATTGAAGACATCTTCAAATAAAAAAAGCAAGGCATAAACGTTAGCTGCAGGTAGGTTGCGTTGCAACGCACTGTTCGAAGGGTGTTTAGGCCAGGGGGGTAACTATCCGAGGGGGCTGCTTCAAGTATTCTAACGCCCTTCATGCGGTGCCGTTGCAGCGTACCCGACGCGCTGAACAAGATGAAAAAACTAAGGCGTGTCATGAGGATATTAAAAACCTTATCTATATTTCAAAGAGTTCCTAAAATAGCGTTCTTTTTTTGCATTGGTCTGGTTGCCTGTATTCGCGAGAAAAAAATAGAATACTTGGTCACTATTGAAAATGCTCTGAATGAATCTGTTCATTTATGCAGATCAGAATTGAAAACAAGATGCTACGAAATTAAGGCTGGAAAAACTGAAGATATCCAGTTTTTTGAAAAAGATACATCCAATCGCTGGATATCTCATCTTAAGCAGAATAGTGTAAGTTTTTGTGGAAGAGATGTGTTTATTCCAGAAATTGTTGCGACAACCGGAATTATATCTAGACCTAATGGATATTTAATTAGAATTGATCGTGGCGTTGAACAGAAGTTATGTTCAAAAAATGTACCTTAAGCTTGGTTGATTCACGATTTTTCTCCGTCATCATTATTGCGATATCAGTTAGAGAAAGCGTCATGTTATCAATAATTTCCAAGCCTCGATTTTTGGCAGGATATTGCATCTCATCGTATGCGATGTTTTTGTTAGTCAGTTATGGCTTGTTTGCCCCAGCTTTGCCGGAGGCCTGGTTTCTCCTGGTAAGTTTTGGCGCTCCCTTGCTATGGATGTCATATCCCCGAATTGGCTTTCCTATATTTGCACTTAGCCATTTTTCCTGGATTTGTGTCACTGTATTGCCAATTGTTCTTCGTCGTTTGTTTGAAAGTGATTTTTCTATGCAACTGACATTCAGGCATTTAATCTTCTTTGGTTTTTTTGGAGTGATTAATTTGGCAGGAATGATCTGGTTAATATTGTTGAGCTCGCGCAGGCGTTTTTAGGAAACCGCAATTGGATTTGTAATGAAAATGGAGGGACTCCACTCAATTACAATCCTAATTAAATTGGAAAAAATGAAAAAATACCTTGGATCAGATAGATTTGGCAATATTGTTGAGAATGATGATTTAGTTCGTTTATTACGTATTCGCCCTTCTATTCTAAAGCGATTGGCTGGAGATGAGCATGCCGATGTTTCGTCAATGCTTGACCAAGTCTTGCCTGTATTTGATGTCTATGAAGATGGTCTGGTTTGGGTAAGTCTGACTTGGAAAAGGCAAGACGGGGCGACGGAAGTTCACGCAATTGCTGTTGATACTGACGCCATCGAATTGGTCGAAAAAGCCAGTTCACGTAACTCAGATTAGACAGCAGGGTGCGTTACAACTCACCGCTCGACGGATGCAAGCCGGGGGATGTATCTATCCGTGTGAGCCTGCTTTAAGTATTTTCATGCTCTTCATGTGGTGAGTTGTAACGCGTACTTCGCGCTGACCAGAGCTTGTACTACCAGGCATTCGAAAGATTAGATGAATACTTTAATTTTATATTTAGATCAATTATCTGATGGAAAGCATCAGATTAAACACGGCATTCATTTCTGCGATGTTGCGATCGTTAAAGCTGCAATTGATGGTGAAGATATTGATGAAAACGAGTATTTTAAAGACTCGTTAATCTATTTTGATGAGTTGAAAAAAAGTAAGCTTGGTACGGGTCGCTACTTAATATTTACGTGTGCCTGTGGCATAGCTGAAGATTGTGGCTGGGAAGGGGTCAAGGTTGAAATTAATGATACGATTGTGTGCTGGAAAATAGAGATGTGGAATGAGACACTTCAATATTTTTTTGACCGAGAACAATATGAACACGAAATTGACTCTATGAATGAGCATTTGGGTCGTTGTGGGTTACCTTTAGAACCTTTGAACGTGATTTTTCCAGAGAATTTTTCAAGGAGTATGTAAGCGTCCTTTCGCTTGCTCTGTTCAGTGCACAGTTATTCCTATGATCAACGCTTCAAATCAAGGGATATATTTGGAGTCTTGACAGAGACAGAGGACTCAAAAGAAGGGGACTTCAATGCGGAAGCCTTTGTTAGTTTTCGGTTTTTTTGTATTTTTGGGGGCTTATGCATTGCCTTATGAGCCCCGGTCAAAAGGCGTAAAGGGAGAGTCACTAAAAGGTGTAATGGGAGAGTCATCGTTTGTAGTTCCGGCGAATGAGACGCCGTCTCTTCAGGTAAGTGCAAAAAATGGAGATTGCAATTCGGCGTACAAATTAGGTATGCACCATTTTTTTGTTAGTCTTCAATATAATGAGGCGACCAGGTGGTTTCGTCTTGCTGCAAAATGTCCCGATGTTCGATCAAAAGAAGCACTCATTGCTGCACTATTAACTGAAAAAAATCAAACTAGTGTAACTACTGAAATCGATAATTTAATTTCTGAAATCAAGAAAATTGACCCAGAGCGTGCAAAAAAAACTGAAGACAACGTGCGTCATTCGCGCAAATAAATGAAACGCTTGGGGTAGTCCTAGTCCGCATAGCTCCGATCACAACCCGGGGGGCACCCCTTAGTCCTCGATAATCAAGTAGCCGAACAACATAATGAGATATCAATGCCGCTGGATTTTTACTGTAAAGTTTACATAAATGGAAACGTCAATTACATCTCTTTAGCAAAACTTATTTCTGTAATACTTGGTGGGGAAATTGAGATGAGGTCGGTACACGGCCCGTATTTTACTGCAGATGTTTTTGTCAATGAGCATGCAAATGTGATGGCAGACCCAGATGACTTTGTTGAATGGCCACTGTATCTTGAAATAGAACCTGATGATGAAAATATTGACCCTCAGTTATATATAAATTCATTGGCTTCATTCATTTCGGCATTAAGGACGAACGGGCTTAGACTTGTGGCTGCATGCCATTTTGAAGAAGAACTTAATGCATTGATTCTGAATCATAAAGTTTAGGCCAGATGTGCATCTGGCGTAACATCAAATCTGCATAAAATCGTGCTGACGTTAAGCAACAATAAAATTATGGTTAGTATCACCTAAACATTCCATTCAAATCAATTCGTTTTTGTCTGATTGGCTGAATTGTTCAATGACCGACTTGTGCCGGGAAGGGGGAATCGCCCCAAATTTTAAACGGCTCCTACCAACAGATTGCTGCCATATTTGGGTGAGAGCAGCCAGTAGCGGGCGTTGAAGCCAGGAATGATCCACATGGGATCGTACTGGCATGTCTTGTATTAAGACGAGAGCGAAAGCTGCACGAAACAAGCCAAAAAACTGTTCTTGCAAGCAGTAAAAGATGTCACAATTGGTTGATAAATCTGAAATTTAAATTGCAATTTTAGTAGTTGTAATGAAGCGAGGCTGACATGGAAATAAAGGATAATGAAAAAAGTTCGGATCAGCCTTTTGTTGATATGGCTAATCGAGGAATTTCTTTCACTTTAATCCTGGTTGTTCTAACGATAGCGGCGATAGCCATGGTGGTAGTGTATGGATTGTCATGGCAACGATTAATCTTCTTATACCCACGTTGGTCCGCTTACTGTTTACTAATTGCCTCTCTCCTTAGGTTACTGGCGATCGCCGGTATTTGGAGGTGGAAAAAAATCGCAGTAATTTTATATTCATTGATAGCAATGACAACGACGCCCCCCGTCTTCGACCGTTTGGAGATGGCGTATCTGAAATGGCTGAAGATAGTGTTTGTGGTGTTGTGTTCGGTTGTAACGGTGCAGAATAGAATTTGGAGCTTAGGACGATATGGAATTTAATTGGAATTGGTTTATGGGCGTTGACTTTAGAGGGCGTTGGTTAATTACTAGAGGTCAAGCGTATTTTGAAGTAAGTGAAGATAATTCTCTTATCTCAGGTGTTATGTGCCTTGGAGATGCTTGCACTAAGGATTCCGAGATATATGCAAAATTTTTTGGTAAAGTAAGTGACGACAGTGAAGTTGTAGTGACCGTGGCATCTACGACGGAGGATGTGCCACCATTTGAGGTTTCTGGAACAATGTTTGGTGCAGAAAGTGAAAATGAGATCTCGTATACGTTCGTTTTAACAGACGGGACTACAGTTCTTGGATTTTCTCGTCATTCCACGTTGTAAGTGCAAGGACCGAAATTGGGGTCACCCATTAGCCCCCGGTAGTCAAGTAGCCGAACAACATACTCGCAACACACCGTGATCATAGTTACTGCGCCACCACACGCTTGCTTCAAAATGCCATCGTGCCTTTTGCTTCAACGTGTGCTTGCGTGAATCGCGGCTTCAGCCATGTGTATCTAGCGAAACATCAAACCTGGATTTCGCCCATTCGCACAGCTACTCCAGAAGTATCTCAGTACCGCGTTGCGTCCAGGTGATGGGCCGATCTGTGGCTATCGGATTTGGTTACAACCCCGTTTCCGTTTTCGTTTTGCCGGTATCGCTCACCGTTGGTAGTCCACTCCCAGCCACACAATACGCGCCTTGCACCCCGCCTGGATAGCAATGTTGTTTTCCGAGCAATGCAACCCCCAAGTGCAAAATTTTTATTGACAAGAAATAAAAATAATATCACTATTTAAATTCTTGAATGGAAACGTTTCCAACAAAATGTGGATTAAATGGAAGCCGGTTCGGGAATTGATATCAATGGTCTTTACACATAGCTCAGACAGACGTTGTTGACAGCGTTTTTCCATGTCAATCCGTCTAAACCCTGTTTTTAAAATTGAAAATAACGGAGGCATGATGAATCGGCAGGACTATCGTCTTAACAAACAAAAACGCAGCAGCACGCTCACCGCCATCGCGGCCAGTATCTTGCTGGCTTATGGCTCGCAAGCCTATGCCAGTGTCACTAATCCTGTGATAGGCAAACTGATCTGGTCAGAAGAATTTAATGGCACCAGCCTCAACACCGGTTTGTGGACTGCCTATGATGGCAATGGCTGCCAGATCAATTTGTGCGGCTACGGTAATCAGGAACTGGAATACTACAGCCCTAATAATGTCTCGATACAAAACGTGCCGTTTGAACCTGGCACACGCGCATTGGCAATTCAGGCAAAAAACCAGGTCATAGGCAGTAATGTCTTCACATCCGGAAAAATTTCTTCTGCAGGCAAGGTACAAGTCCAGTACGGCATGGTGGAGATGCGTATCAGCACGCCACAGGTTGGCACAGGGCTATGGCCTGCTGCCTGGATGCTGGGGACCAGCCCGCAAACCTGGCCGCGTAACGGCGAGATCGACATTATGGAAATGGGGCATAGCAATGCAGGAAGGGCGCTGGCTGGCTACCCGGCGATCAATAATTATGTAGGGTCAAATGTCATCACCTATCAGGACGCCGCCTGCGTGCCGGGCAACCCCAGTTGTGCCGCTTCGACTGCCTGGCAAACCAAAAACTGGTATATCGCCTCGACACCTTTGATCAACCGCTTCGTCACCTACCGCTTGTACTGGACTGATACCCAAATGCGCTTTACCGTCACCGATAACGGTGTGGAGCGCGATATGTATCAAAACCCTTTGCCGGTCAATTCAACTTCGCTGCAGGCACCGTATTACCTGCTGTTTAATCTCGCGGTTGGCGGCAATTTCACTGACGCTGCAACGCCTGCGCAAGTGACCACACCCTTGCCTGGCACCATGTATGTCGATTACGTACGGGTGTATGAACTCGATGGCAAAGGCACGGTAAAAGTGGGCAACCCCAACGTACCCGAGGTGGGCAAATTTGGCGTGTTCACCGATCTGACCGCAGTCAATAACAAACAGACGGCTGGCGTCAGCTCTGACGTGTGGAACTGGAACCAGGCATCCATGTCGGCAGGTTCTACCGCACCGTATGAAGGCAGCAATGTCATCGCCTGGAACTACACCGCCGCCAACCAGTGGTTTGGCAGCAGCATACAATCGCGCCAGGTGCGTGACATGAGCAATTACAGAAATGGCACGCTGAAATTCAGGATCAAAATACCCGCCAACGTCGCCTTCAAAGTCGGTATCGGTGATACCTATACCAACCAGGGCTCTGTCACTTTTCCTGCAAGCGTGGCGAGCTATGGTTTGGTACGTGACGGCAATTGGGGCACCGCAACCATTCCCATTTCTGCACTCGCAGGCAACCTGATCGCCTTGCAATCGATGTCTGATCTGTTCCAGATTTTCAGTGTCGATGGCAGTCTGCCGGGTAGCACTTTCCAGTGGGCGGTTGATGACATTATTTGGGATACTGGTGTGCCGACTCCTACCCCAACACCGACTCCCACGCCAACGCCAACGCCGACTCCGACACCCACGCCAACACCAACACCGACACCCACGCCAACACCGACACCAACGCCAACACCGACACCTACGCCGACTCCAACACCCACGCCCACACCGACACCAACCCCAACTCCGGTTTCAGCCAGCGCCACGCAAATTAACGCAAGCACACTGCAGTTTGGTATCAACACCTCGTCGTGGGCAGACGTGCATTACACAGTCAACTCTGGTGGACAGCAAAACTTCCGCATGACACAGTCTAACGGAAACAACAGCTACTCAGCCAGCGGGCTCAAGGCAGGGGATCTGGTGAAATACAGCTTCACTTATTGGGACGTCGCGAAAAACTATGCAGTCGATACCGGGCAGCAGAGTTTTACGATGAAGTGATATTGGTAAGTTAGTAGAGGAAACGGTCGTAGGGGATTGCGACCGTTTTTTACCTGTTGCATGAACGCACCTGAAGCATCTCAGCGAATGCAAAGAGGGTCTTGCATCTACGTATTTCCTTATTATGGGGCTGTCCTGATGTAAGACCGGCCCTATTAAGACCGCTACTATTTCGTATGCACTTTTATATTTAGCCAATGTCAGGAAGTGCTCCAAAAAAACTAAATACTGCGACGATTTTCCCTGCCACATCGACTTCAACTACATCATAGCCCGCAACGATGGCTTGCTTTGCTATGCGCACTTCCCAAGTGTAACGATGCAAATGATGGTGGGAGTCAACTCCTGAAGTCCAGACTATCTCTGCGTCAGGACGTTGAGTACGGAACTCGGCAAGGCAGGCTGAAAATTCTTCAACTCCCGTGGCAACACGGTGTGGATCAAAATACCGGGTATTGGTGCCGAATGCATCGCTGACATGTTGGCGGATCTCGTCTATGCCATGTGAATTCCAGGCTGCAAAGTAACTGACCAGGCAAGCGGGGCGGTTAATCATTTTTTTCTCCAGATAGTTTGTCGATGTACTGATAATACGTGCTTGCAATGGGACGATCCATACTCTATAGTCCATTTTATCTTTTCAATCGTCCGAAGATGATGGATCCACTTTCCGATACCCTGGCACTTCTCAAACCCCGCAACTATATGTTTCACGGGCTGGACGCGGGCGGTAACTGGTCTATGCATTTCGAGCCACGACAGGGAATACGTTGTTATGTCTTGCTTTCTGGTCAATTCTGGCTCACTTTGGACGATATTCCTGAAGCAGTACTTTTCAAAGAAGGCGATTGTTTTTTGCTGCCCGGTGGGCACGGGCTCACTCTTGGTAGCGCCCCAACGCTGCCAGCTATTGATGCGAAGACCATATTTTCTGACGTAAAAGAAGGCGGGCTGGTTACTTACAACGGTGGTGGTGCCTGTTACGGATTAGGCGGTTTCTTTGAATTTTCTGGCAGACACGCCAGCATATTGCTCGGCGTTTTACCAACTATCGTGCATATCCGCAAAGAGTCAGACAAAAACACCCTGCGCCGGTCAATGGAACAAATCATGCAAGAGCTGCGAGAACCGCAGCCTGGCGGTACCTTGATCGCTCAATACCTTTCCTCTCTCATGCTCGTTCAGGCGTTGAGGCTTTTTCTGTTTGAAAGGGCAGAGGCTTCAAGCGCAACAGGAAGTACAGACGTTGGCGCAGGCTGGATTTATGCACTGGCGGACAAGCAAGTGGGTACTGCTATTAGTGCCATGCATGAGAATCCAGCACATAAATGGACTATACAGAGCCTGGCCAGCCGTTCTTGCATGTCCAGATCCACCTTTGCAATGAAATTCAAAAACCTGGTGGGCGAGCCGCCAATGGATTACCTAACACGCTGGCGTATGCTGCTTGCAGGTGACAGGCTTTTAAATTCGGACGATACAATTTCCGTCATCGCACCATCGCTAGGTTATCACTCTGAAAGCGCATTCAGCACCGCTTTCAAACGTGTAATGCAATGCTCGCCGCGAGAATACAAAGCGTTTTACCAATAGGCCGATTTGGGCCCGAACACATTTCTGTTGGGAGTTGCAATGCACATCAAGCGATTACTATTTAATTCAATATTCGCTCTGACACTAAGCTTTCAATGGGTATCAGTGTCAGAAAGCAAAGACTTGGGAACTTCTGAGGCTGTCACAAAGTTAGAGCAATTGTCCAGACAGCTTGCAAATGGAGAAATCGGAAGCCTGGAAATATTGTGGATGGACCCGAGAGCAGTCATGACGATCCCGTTGTCTCCAGCGTCGCTTGATATGGCCTACGATCTCAAATTAAAAATCGAGAGTCTTTCTACTAGAAAGAAACTAACACGTGATCTGATCATAGCATTGAAAAATACTTCAATAGAGCAGTACGACAAGCGATGGGAAGAGGATGTCAGATGGCGACTGAAGTTTTTTGCAAAAAATGACAGTCATACCGTCGTGACTTTATATTTTTCCGGCGGGTCATATAAAGATACTTCACTTGGGGTTGTGGATAATACCGTGGTGTACTTCAAAGGAGGATTGTATAAATGGCTGACTTTGAATTACTTATCTTCATTTACTCAATTTAGTAAATGAGTTTTTGCTGTTCTCAGCGGTGCCGCTGCTTGTCTGCCATGTCTGGGCGCGAGGCCAGCGTTTCAGGCATGGCTAGCAGGCTTATCCCCCGCTTCACGGCACAATTGATCGACCTGCTTCAACAAAGTTGGCAGCCGGTATTCGCCATGCATGGTGGCGATGCTGGCCTGGGCTGTCGTCAGGTCCATACCCAGGCTGGTGATATACAGGGGCTTGATGCTCTCGCCACGGCAGATGCCGAACGAGGCGGGTATGGCTGAGAAAGAGGACTTGGCAACGCCGATGATGCTGACCTTGCCAGCCAGCGCCTCGTGCAGGTAGCAACCCAGACCGGGTTTGCTGGTGCCATCCAGATAAACATAGCCATCAATGATGATGCAGTCTGGCTGCAGATCATGTTCCGCCAGCAATTGCAGGATGCAGGGCAGCTCGCGTTTATAGAATTCACCGGGCACATAGTTGGCAACGTTGCTGATGTGGCTGATACAGGTTTTTGCCGGTTTGTCGTCATCCCAGTTGTGGAAGACGATACCGGCAACGCAGGCGCTTTCACCCGCTTCGTCGCTGCTGTAATGCACATCCACCGCCAGCAAAGTGGCTGGTTTGGCTGTCATTTGTCGATATCCGCCACCCAGTCGCCGGATTTGCCGCCGTGCTTCTCCAGCACCCGTATGTCGGTCATGACCATTCCACGGTCGGCGGCTTTACACATATCGTAAATTGTTAAGAGGCCAACTTGCACTGCGGTAAGGGCTTCCATTTCGACACCGGTTTTACCCACTGTTTCAACCTGGGCCTCGCATGTAACAGTGTTGTTACTTGCATCAATGCTAAAATCAACAGTGACGCGGGTCAGTGCCAGCGGGTGGCATAGCGGGATGAGGTCGCTGGTGCGTTTGGCAGCCATGATGGCGGCGATGCGGGCTATGCCGATGACATCGCCTTTCTTGGCATTGCCCTGCTGGATGATGGCCAGGGTAGCTGCCTGCATGCGGATATGACCACGGGCAACGGCGATGCGGTGGCTATTGTTTTTATTGCCAACATCCACCATATGAGCCTGACCACTTTCGTCAAAATGGGTCAGTTCCGGGGCCAATTCATGGGGCTGCTGTGTTTTGCTTGTATCTGTGCTCATTGTTGTGTAAAAAACCTGTAAGGCGGTATGATAAGTTTACTCAATTACGCCCGGGTTAAGTCCTGAAAAATAAGGAAGCTATTAGTGTCCAAGTATCATAGCATTGAGAACCCCTTGCGACGTGTTTTTCGCCTGCCAGCCATGTCAGCCTTGCGGCTGGCGGTTTTGCTGGCCGTTGGCCTGGGGAGTGCCAATCTGTCGCCTGCACTGGTCCAGGCACAAAACCTGCCAACTTTGGGCGACACTTCGCGTGAAGACCTGTCACCACTGGCAGAACGCAAGCTCGGTGAGCAAATCATGAGCGTGGTCAGGCGCGACCCTGACTATATGGACGATGCCCCGGTCAGTGAATACCTGAACCGTCTCGGCAACAAGATGCTGGAAGCGCGGCCAGATGCCCGTGGCGAAACCAATTTCAATTTTGAATTTTTTGCCGTACGTGATCCGGTGTTGAACGCCTTTGCCTTTCCCGGTGGTTTTATTGGTTTTCATTCTGGCCTGATCCTGGCGGCACAGTCTGAGTCCGAACTGGCCTCGGTCATGGGTCATGAGATAGGTCACGTGGCCCAGCGCCATATCGCCCGCATGCTGACCAGCCAGCGTGGCGATGCCCTGATCCCGCTGGCGGCACTGGCACTGGCCGTGCTGGCTGCGCGGTCCAGCCCCGATGCTGCAATGGCGATTGCCACTGGCGGGCAGGGCCTGGCGATACAAAAACAACTGAATTTTGGCCGTGATGCCGAACGTGAAGCTGACCGCGTAGGCTTCCAGATCTTGCGGGACTCTGGCTTTGACCCGTCGGGCATGGTCAATTTTTTTGGTCGCCTGCAAAGTTCCATGCGCAACTATAACGATAACCTGCCACCTTTTTTGCGCAGCCACCCACTGACCAGCGAAAGGATAGCCGACATACAATCGCGCCTGTCAGAGCAGCGCTACCGCCAGCATGCCGATAGCCTGGAGTTTTTGCTCACCAAGGCCAGGATCAGGGTATTGCAAGACAGCAGTACCCAGGGCCTGATGGATGCCAGCACCTTTTTTGACACACAGGCCAAAACTGGCAAACTCGAAGACCAGATCACTGCCAAATACGGGCAGGCATTCGTCGCCTATAAGCGTCTAGACTTTGCTACCGCCCGCAAATTGCTGGATCAATCGCGCAAAATGCTGGATCAGGTGCCTGCATATAAAAACATACTCACTTACAGCAATATGTATGTCGATATGTCCATCGACATCCTGATCGGCGACAAGCAAACTGCCGCCGCCGTCAAAGAGGCAGAAAAAGCCATGCGTGATCTGCCGCTCTCACGCGGCGTGGCCGTGCAATATGCCGAGGCTCTGCTGGCCGACGGCAAAGAAGAACAGGCGGCTGTTTTCTTGCGTGACCAGATCGTGCTGTACCGGCAAGAAGCGCAACTCTATAACCTGCTGGCCAAGGTCTATGCCGCCCAGGGCAAACAAGCCGCCCAACATGTTGCCCTGGCCGAGGCCTATGGCATAGAAAATAACCTCGCCGCCGCCCTGCAACAACTGGACATAGCCCGACGCGAAAAAGATGCGCAGTATTATGAACTGTCCGTCATTGATGCCCGCGAGCGTGAATGGAAAGAAAAGCACAAGGAACAACTGGCAGAAGAGAAAAAGCGGCGCTAAGGCATGATGACGCAATTTCTTAAGCATGGGCGATCAGTTCGGCAATCTCTCTTGCTGGCGCTTTGTGGCCTGTTGTTCGCCTGCTCTTCTGAAAAGAATGAGGCAGGCGAGGGCGCAGCCTATAAGGCGGATTTGCTCAATGCGATACGACAATCCAGCAAGATCGTCGTGACCGAACATTCGTCCGAGATGGATTTCATACAGGCAGGGCAATCACCCGCGCAAAAAGAAAGGGTCTATCGCAGCGTGGCATTGACTACACGCGACCGTGAAAACTTCATTGCCGCGATTGAGCAGGTATCTGATGAAACCCAGCAGGCTTTCGCCGCCTGTGTTTTTAATCCCCATCATACGGTTTATTTTTATGCGCAAGGCAAGCTGAGCAGCAAGCTTGACGTTTGCTTTGAATGCTCGCAGCAGGAATGGAAGGCGACGAAACATAGGCCGCCAGCGGGTATCTATGAAGGTTTTGCACAATTCATCAAGTCGGTCAAATTAAGTCCTGAAAGAGAATGGGTGAGTCTGGTTAGCTCAAAGCGCTAAGGCCCTGATATGGCTATAACAGAATAAAGAGTGATGAATAGTGCAAACAAACGAAACTCAAAGTGAGCTGCTGAAAAAACAGCAGGCAGAAAAAATCCGTCTGCTGGAAGAACAGGTAATCGTCGCCGGCAAAATTGCAGAAGAGAGACTGGCCCGCCCGCGTGAAGAATGGTCAATCAAGTTCATGGACAGAAAGCCCATGACCAACAGGCAAAAGTACCTACTCGCGCTGTCGTGTCTGGGTCTTGCCTGTTTGCTCTACGGGTTTAATTTGAGTGATAATTTTGTCTTTGCCGGGGAGCATTTTTATGCCACCTCTTTACCCTGGATTGTTGCGGTGGTGTTGTTTCCTTTTGTGCTTTACGGGTGCTATGACCGCACGCATCAGGCTAATTTGGCGTATCGCTATCCCTCGCCAGTTTTACGTCAATTCGTCATACTGCCTCTCATGGCTTGCTTATTGACTTTCGTCATATTACGCAGCCCTATCGCCTTGTCTGCCCTGGCCGGCTGGGCATTCAATAGCGAGGCGGTCGTTGTAGAGGCTACCGTAAGTTCTTTAGGACGCCTGAAACCCAAGCTGGGCCTGTGTGATCAAACCCTGCGGGTGGGTGCTCCAGAGTTTGCCGCCACTATCTGCATGGAACATACCGTCGTTGGTCGCCAACCCATTCCTGGTGACCGGGTTGTGGTCAAAGGGCGTCGCTCTGCACTCGGTATTTATATAGACGAGATCGCGGTGAAGTGACAAGTGCAATAGTGAACATCAATGCCTGGCTGGCGACACCAAGCCCAGGATGCGAGCTACTGCTGTCAGATCATACAAAGAAAAATGAGGCTTCCATTGCTGTTTTCAACTAAAGATCTTCAATTTAGCGATTTGAAAAAAACCCAACTTCACTGGGCTGAAGAGGAGTTGCGGGCCAATGATCAATTGACGCTGTATTTCCTGGATTTTGAAAAACTGCCCTGGACTGCAGCCATTTTGGTAGCGCCACGCAATCATGTGCTGGTTTCTGTTCCTCGTAGCAGTTATGACACGGCAGAAATTGCTGTGGATGTCGGGCTGCAGCAGGCATCATGGATGCAGTCTTTTTTCGTGGATAAACAGACTCGCGTCAAATTTAAAAAAGAATTGTTATCGCATGGTCTGACAGAGCAGGATATACCCCATGGCCTGCTGGCATTTGATGGCGGTCTATTGAACCCACAATCCACAGGTTTCAATAAAAAAGGGCGCCCGCTTAATCCTCTCTGGTTTCGCAGCTACTTAATTCCTAAAACCCCTGATGCAAGAGCGAATTTGACTCAGGTATTACGTGAATATATGGCAGAGCGCGGCATCTTCTTTGTCAGGCCATTTGATGATGAGCAATTGCTCTATACAGATTGGCAAGAGCGCTTTCTCGGTGCTCATGAACATGAAGAAGCTATTCTTTTCAGGAATATGTACGGCGGGGCCGAGACTGCCAGGAAAGACAGCATGCAGATAGAAATGCTGGAAAATGTATTGGCGGATTTGGACCGGGGAGCCTCGCTTGATTTTCTCGCTATGAGCCCGAATTTTGATGATTTTTCTTTGCAAATTTCGTATCCCTATGTTTTTGGGAATTACCCAAAGGATTACGATGCGATGAATCGTGGTCAACGCCATGTTGATCTCGTGAACGCATTGCGGGCACATCTGATTCGCCGCCTGGAATGGCCCGTATTCATACAAGCCGCCCGCGCATGTAGAGCAGGCGCTATTGAGAGGTTGAATAAAGGGCCCAAGCCACCGCCAGGGCTGTTGAAGTTTAATGTAATTGAAGAACTGGATTTGTTCTCGCAGGCGATGCGGCAAAAATACCCCAGCTATTGGCAAAGTTCATGGGATGATGTCTGGCGTACTTCATCCTCAGATTAACTGGTTGTACTGTTGAGATTGGCCAGCATCCAGGATTGAACGGGTGTCAATTTGAAGCGAATCACGGGGAAAAAGATGCTGCCCAAGCTGTAGCCGATTAATTTATAATATGCGGCAATTTGATAGCCACTCTGGCTGTCGATCCATATATCAATTAAACCATTCATTCCCCACATGTGAAATAAAAAATGAAAATCTGAAGCCACCCTTTGCAGGATTGGTTTCATACCGGAAGTACCTGAGCAGGTTGCTTGCATGTGCGTTTGCACTGTGATGCCTGTTTGTGGGTGCATGCCATCTCTGGATTTTTATTTTGTGTTCACATGTCATCAAGCAAACCTGTCAAAGACTGGGCAGCGGTTCAGCCGCCTGTCCTGCAAACTGTCAAATCCATTTTAATCAGCCTGTTGCGTCAGCCTCAGGGCATCGTTGCCTTGCTCAGTGATGAAGTCGATGGTGTGGTGCAGCCTGCTTTGCGGCAGGTGGAGCTCACCGCACTGGATGCGCGCCTGTTTCCGCAGGCGGCCAGCTTGCTGGTGGACTGGCATAGTCTGCAAACTGCCAGCGACTTGCGCAGTGTCTGGCCTGCTTTTTGGCGGGTGTTCTGGATGACTGTGCCTGATGCTGGCAATGCCAGCATGGTGGTGCTACCGCAAACCGGGGTGCCCAGGAAGCCGGTGGCGACTGCTGCCCACCCGCGTGCTTTTCGCGGTACCAAATACCAGCCGCCAAAGCCTGCGCAGCCTGCACTCGATTTGTGTCGCTGGCTGGCAGATGCACGTTTGCTTGATGCTTTCTTTGCGCACCATGATTTTGCTGCCTTGCCCGTGCTGGATGAGCAGGGGCAAGTGCTGTCGCTGCCCGCCGGGTTTACGCCCAGCAGTGCCACTCTGTATTTACATCACTGGAACAGGCCAGCACAAGAATTGCCCGTCTTGCCAGAAGCATTTCGCCGTTGCTTGCTGTGGCAATTGCGTGCATGCAGTGCAGACTTGCAACTGGCCTGGCTGCAAATATGGCATCAGCACAGCAGCCAGTATGCAGATGAAATTGCACGCTCGCAAAAATTGGCCGTACTGGCCCGCCTGTGTGCCATGAATACGGATAATACTCACGCCGCACAACTCGCTTTGCTCTTGCCAGAAAACCGGCAAACTATTTTCCTGGCTGTAGTGATGCGGGAAGTGCAGGGGAGTTTGTCGCCTCAACAGATGACGGCTGACCAGCTCATGCGTCTGCATGATTTGTCGGACGATGATGCACGCTTTGAATTTTACCTGTGCAATATTTTGCGCAACCTCGCCAGGCAAGTCAGTGTGGAATATAGCCTCACTGGTTGCCTGCTTTATGAGGCGAGTGATATCAGCGAATTGCGCGACTATGTGCTGACGGTCAGTCACGATTGTCAGGACGTGCCATTAGAAGCGATAGCAAGAGCCTGTAAAGCCGCAGGCACCAAGTCCCGGGTGTCTTTGTGGGACTATTGCGCCAAATTTCCCGGTCTCGCACATTATCTACGTGAAACTCAATGGGAAAAATTGAGTGAGCCCGCCGCCGATACTTGGCTTCATGTCTTCTACAATTTTATGGATGAAGATGAAAAAGAAAAAATGCAGGCGAAGTGGCAAGTGTATCTGACGCTGTTTTCTGCCTGCCATGATGTACTGATCAGCCTGCCTGCCGACAGGCAAAACAAGCTGGCACTGATGTGGCGTCACTTTATTGGCGGCTGGGATGATGTACGGAGTTTGCCACAAGCAGTGCAGGATTTTTTGCCATTCATGCATAAATTATGCTTGCCGCCGTTTAAGGCTGAAATTGATTATGGCCATAGCTTTGTGAACATCGTCGAGACCTGGCCGATAGATAAAAGAGCAGAAATTATTGCCATTGACGATAGCGTCTGGCGGCAATTGGAACTTGCATGCCGTCGCGAAGATAATATGAATTTGCTGACTTCTGGCAGTTATTCCTTCGTAAACCTGGCCCCGGCGTTCTTGCGAACTTCTTTGATGGCAGCGCCAGCCAGGTTTTTTAAGACTTGCAATCTGCTGGGCAGTTTGCATTTCGAGCGTCGGCAACTCTTCATGAAAAAGGTCCTTAATACTGACTGGTTTGCGCTGGACTGGCATGCAATGCCGCCATTGGTGGCTTGCCAGCGCATGCTGGACTTGAGTAAAGAAGCTGGTCTCGATAGCCCCTTGCCACGCCGCTTGCGCGAATATCTTGAAGACGGGTTGAGTTTATCGCCACAGCAAATCGCCAGACATTGCAGGCTCAGTTTGTCGAGATTGCCATCGTTGCGTTTACGCGCTCTGACTGCTGCACTTTGGGTAGAAATGGATGCTTCTTTCAACTTGCGTGAGACGTCGGCACCTGCCAGGCATGCCCTGCGCCTGTTGGCGGGCCTGGATAAATTTTCTAATCGTAATAACCGCAAAGGCTTGCGACGATTTCTCGGCCACGCCAGAGATGGTAATACCTTGAATTATATCCAGCACCCGCTTAATCAGGCCTGGTATGCCAGACACCCGCGTGCACAGCAGGCGGCATGGCAGGCAGGGCTGCAATGCAAAGTGCAAACGGCACAAGGTGATTTGACACTGGCATTTGAGCATGATCCTTTTGAAGTTCTCATGATGGGCACTTATGCAGGCAGTTGTTTAGGTATTGGTGGTTTGTGTGATTATTCTGCGGTTGCCTGTTTGCTTGATGTGAACAAGCAGGTCTTGTATGCGCGTAATGAGCAGGGAAAAGTAGTGGCGCGGCAGTTGCTGGCGATTGATGAAGGCGATCAACTGGTGTGCTTTGCGGTCTATCCAGGAAATGTTTCGCAGGACGTGAAAGCCGCGTTTAAAACCTACGGACTGGAACTGGCTACTCAATTGGGCATCACTGTTTATCAGGACGGTGACGATAGCAGCTATGACGTGGCCACCATCCTTGCGCAGAACTGGTGGGACGATGGCCCTTGGCAAGAAGAATGATTGTCAAAAGGCAAGTACTTTCCTTTATTTCATGTATGATGCCCATTTGGCACTTTTAACATTTTTTAATATTTTTGAGTTGACCCATTTTGAAGGGGAAGTTGATGAGCATTACACGTGCAGCGATTTGTTCTGGCTTTGTTGCTGTCATCATGATGGGCGCCAATGTGGTGTGGGCGCAGTCTGTACCTGTTCCGGCACCTACCGCTGCAGTTGATCCGGCCAGCGCCAGCGGTGCTGCCGCTACTTGCGCCACACCAGGCAAAAATGGCTACGACAAACAATGCAAGCGCTATGCGGATGCCGATACCTGGCCAACGACCTGTGAGCAGGCAGCGACAAACATATTGGCCAGGCTCGATGAAGCCAGCAAGCAGCGCACGCGGGATTCAACGTATGACAACCTGATTCAGTTTCACAACGGATGGGGCATGGGCATACGTAATAGCACGGGTCTGTGGCGCGGCAATGTGGCGCTGACGGATTCTTGTATGGCACTTGATAACGACGGTGATCGCCACCCTGACCATATTTCCATGATCATCATCCAGCAAATCTGGAAAAAGCTTCACTGAGTGGTCGCTTAGGTCGGTTAGCATTGAGCTGGATTTCAAACTGCTTATGGTGGGCGCTGTCCTTGCGTCCTTGCCCATGAGGCAATCAGCTCACCTGCCTGCGCCGCCAGTTTTTTGTGGAGACACAAACATGAAAACAACAACAGGCAAGATGCATCTGGCTGTGATTGCAGCCGTGTTTGTATCCAGCGCCGCACAGGCGCAACTTGATGCAACGGCAGAACCGGGCAGGCCCAGCTATGATCCGGCCACCGCCATGTGCATGCGTACTGACGATGTCAACGACAAAACCTGCCGCCCCTATCCCGATGCATCGTCATGGCCTGCAAGTTGCGGGCAAGCAGTAAGCCAATTCCTGGCCAAGCTTGATAACAACAGCAAGCAGGCTCTGCGCAAGACAAAATACGCAGAACTGAAAGACCATGCCGTTCTTTGGGGCATGCTCGTGCGTAACCGTTTTGGTCTGTGGCGCGGTAACAGTGCGCTCATCGCTTCGTGCGTGGCGATGCGCCCTGGTTCGAGTGCTTATCCTGAAGATATTTCCTGGGTCATCGTCGAAGAGGGCTGGAAAAGACTGCAATAAGCCACCATGTAAGAGCGCTAAAGACAAACAAAAGGAGCAAGGCATGACAGCAGAGAATGAAAAATTGCCAGAAATTTTTATTGCCGTTGATGTAGAGGCTGACGGCCCCATCCCTGGCCCGTACAGCATGATCTCTCTGGGCATGGCGGTAGCAGGACATCCTGAGCTGACGTTTTATACCGAACTCAAACCCATCTCTGATGAATTTGATCCTGCTGCGCTGGCTGTTTCTGGCCTTGACAGGCAGCACCTGATAGACCATGCGCCTGAAGCCGCAGTGGCAATACGAGCAGCTTATGACTGGGTGAATTCTTTGCGCAAGATAGGCAGGCCGGTGTTTCTGGCGGCACCGGCGGTGTGGGATGGCATGTTTGTGCACTGGTACTTCATGAGATACGTTGGTGCGAGCCCCTTTGGCTCTACCGGCTCGGGCGTGGATTTGCGCAGCTACTGGATGGGCCTGACAGGCTGTGAGTGGGTGGAAAGCCGCAAGGGCAAGATCAAATATGCGCTTAATCTTGAGGGCTTGCCGCATACCCACCATGCAGGTGAAGATGCAGCAGAACTGGCGCAGGTGTTTGCGGCGGTACTGAAAAGCAGGAGTGCAGGCCTGCCTGAAGTTGAATAATCAGTGACTGGTTTGGTGACTGAACTGCAGATCGCAATTGTCAATGCTTGACACTCCCCATCGACGATCAATTCACATCGCCCTGCACAGGAGCTCAGGAGCTGTGTGAATACACACAACACCCATCTAGAATAAAGTGACTTTTTTGTAAGCAAATGTTATCTTTGCTTTGTTTGTAAAATGTCATCTCTCTGAAAAATCCGTCAGCTAAAGTGGAACATGTCCGTGCTCAACAGCAGGGCATGTCTCATTGTGCTGCCATCCCCATGCCGGGTTTTTTGGAGAGGGGGCGCGAGTCAATTTTGAGATGCAGCCACTTATCATCAAGGAGTGTATTTTGTCTGAAGCAACTTATCCAGTTACGCCACAGGTGGCCGTTGACAAGATATTCCCGCTGACGCAGCCTGGGCCTGCTCCACATACATTTGAGCTGGCCCTGGTGCTTGGTGGCACGGTGTCGGCAGGTTGCTATACAGCCGGGGTGCTGGATTTTCTGATCGAGGCACTGGATGCCTGGGCGGCGGCGATTGCGCAGGATGACAAAGACAACCCCGGTGCGCCAACCGTGCCACGCCACAAAGTCTTGATCAGGGTGGTCACTGGTACTTCTGGCGGTGGCGTCAATGCCGTGCTGTTGTCACGCGCCCTTAGTTATGTCTATCCGCCAGCGAGTGTGCAGACCGCGCCTGAGTTGAGGGCAAAGAATCCGTTCTATCAGATATGGGTCAATGCCATCGATATAGACGGTTTGCTGGCGACTGACGATCTTGACGGCGCAACGACGATCACTTCATTATTGTCTGGCAAACCTCTTGCAGCGGCGGCTGCCAGCGGTATTTCATTTGACAGCGGGGAGGCTGCAGCGCGGCAATATGTGGCCAATCCTTTGCCGGTGATACTGACTTATACCAATGTTGCGGGCATTCCTTACAAGCAGATGTTTTCTGGCCAGACTGGGCGCGCCGAGTACTTTGTCAATCACGCTGATTTTGTGCGCTTCGCCATTGATATCCAGGGCGCACTGCCAACACCACAATATGCGCTGGCGCCAGATAGTTTTGAAGTCGGTAATCAGACTCAGGACATGCTGGCCTGGTCTGGCATGTCCAGTTATGCGCTGGGTACGGCGGCTTTTCCTGTGGGTTTGCCTGCTGTGCAGATCGCCAGGCCAGCCGGGCATTATGCTTACCGCTACATTCTGCCTAATAGCGGGCAGGGCGTTTACAGCCCGCAATGGCTGGTGCCGGAATGGTCACTGTTTGTACAGCCCGATAGCGATGCAGGCAGCAAATATGCCTTTGTTTCTCTCGATGGTGGTTGCACCGACAATGCACCGATAGGCCTCGCGCATGATGTGCTGGCAGGTATCGCACCAACCCGCGAAACCAGTGGCAGCATGGTCAACCGTGCCATCGTGCTGATAGACCCGTTTACCGACGTACCCAATTTTGCCGCCTTGCCCAAGGCTGATTTGGTGAGCATCCTGTTCCCCACCATTAATTGCCTGATCCAGAATAACCGCTTCAACTCGGCGGACCTGGCGGCTTTTACTGACGGCAGTGACTTTAGCCGCTTTTTGATCACGCCCAGTCGCAAGAATGCGAAGGGGGATGCACTGACGGGTGGTGATGCGATTGCCTCATCCGGCCTGGCGGCTTTCCTTGGTTTTTTCTCGCGGCAATACCGTGAACATGACTACATGCTGGGCCGCAGGAATTGCCAGGCTTTTTTAAAATCCTGGTTTACGCTGGAGCCGGACAATGCCGTGTTCAATGTGCTTAAACCTCCGGAGGTAGAGACTCCGCCCAACAGCGGCAAGTTTGAGGTTCCCATCATCCCCTTGTACGGTTCTGCCCTGGTTGAGCAGCCATCGCCCGAGATACCGGGCAAGTTCGACCCAGACAGCCTTGAAGACCAGATAGAGGCGAGAGCAGACAAGTTGCTGCGGGTGGCCGCCCACGTCGATAGTGCTGGCTGGTTGGCACGGCAGGCTTACAAAGTGGTGATAGGCATAGCGAGCAGCAAGGCCGCAGACAAGGTAGTTAAAGTGGTACAGGCTGCAACGCGGGACTCAAAACTGCTTAATCCCAAGTGAATTTACCCAAATGAATTTAATTTGAATAACAAAACGCAGGAGCAATGCAAGGTCTGCATTAATCAAATTTGTTAAGCAAACTTATTAAGCAAACTTATTAAGCAAACTTGTTGTACAGCTCCGTTGGCAACATTGAGAAAAGGATTCATCATGTTTGGTAGCCAGGTATTGGAAACGGCCATCGGTATCGCCCTGTTTTTTCTTGCGGTATCGCTGTTCGTCACCGCAATACAGGAATTCATTGCCACGGCCTTGAAGCTCAGGGCCAATACGCTCTCTTCCGGCATCAATGAATTGCTGGAGCAAAAAAAGAATCTTGATCCTGTCATACAGGCCATCGTCAATCATCCCGGGTATCGCCGCTCGATGGCAAACTCTCTTATATTTCATCGACCAGTTTTGCTGCCGCCACTATCCATGTGCTGGGTGGGGCAGGGGATGCTTCCAAAGACGCTTTCAACCGCCTTGATATTGCCGTGGATAATTTACCAGCCGGCAATCTGAAAAGCGTGCTGCAACTCGCCGTCAGCCGCGCCCAGGGTGATGTCACCAGGGTAGAGCAGGAAGTGGCCACCTGGTTTGATGAATCCATGGACCGCCTGTCTGGCCGCTACAAGCGCTACGCAGGTTACCTGAGCCTGGGCCTGGGAGCAATACTGTCCGTGGGCATGAAGCTCGATGCCTTTGCCGTTGGCAGCGCCTTGTGGGTCAGCCCTGTGCTCAGGGACCAGGCTGCAGCGGCTGCCGCAGCAGCCATAGAAAAGGGCGCAACGACAACCCCGGCCATCACTGCTGATGTGCTGACCATGTTTGGCTTTCAAAGCTTCTTCGCCAGCTTCCCTTGCGGCATGGCGCTGCTGGGTTGCCTGGTCACCGCGTTTGCCGTCAGCCTGGGGGCGCCGTTCTGGTTTGACTTCTTGCAGAGCATAGTCAAGATCAATGTACGCGGTACTGGTGATAAACCAGCCAAGGCGGATGGTAGCTGATTGCTTGCGTCAGACAGAAGTAAAAACAAAGCCGGCGATGCCGGCTTTGTTTTTAAGCTAATTAAGCTATTTATCCTATCCTTGCGCTTTGTGCGATGCGCTTCACACGCTCTATATGTCGTGGGTAAAACACCAGTTTTGGTGCCTGGTACATGATCGCATACAGTTGCCCGTTGACGACAGAGACATCTGCGCTGCCTAGGATTTCGAGATTATCAAGCTTGCGCAAGAGGCTGAATTCAAAATGAAAACCCTTGGTGCCGCCAAACTGGCTGGGCTCCATTTTCAGTAATTTGAAGGTAGAGCTGTCACGCGTCAGTGCACCTTCAAACAAGGCAATGATCTGTTCATTTTGCATGCCCGGTTTAAATGCGAATACTTTTTTATCCTTGTTCGATTCTTCCGGCGGGTGCACAGGCTCGCCACTTTGCAGGCCAGAATACACCAGCAGTTTATCTACCGGCAAACCTTCCATGGTCCAGGTATCGCGGTGTGGACCATTCATGCCACTGGCACTGACCTGGTTCCAGGCACCTTCCAGCGTCAGGGTGAGTTTGTCGCCAATCAGGCGCGTGCCTGACTCTACTTTGGTTGTGGTGACGCAGGCACTTAATGCCAGCACCAGGCCCAGGACTGAGAGTTTCTTAAAAAAATTCATGTATTCAAATCCTCTATATAACTTTTGATCATGAGTGCATCGCCCGCTTCGGGTGCACTTTGCAGGTATTGTTCAAAGCATAGTTTTGCCTGGTCTTTATTGCCTTTTTGACGCCAGATCAAACCCATGCCACGGTGTGTTTCTGCAGGTTCATTACCTGCTGCGATGGCAGCCTGATACTGGGTCAGTGCCAGGTCAGCATCCTTGTCCTGATTGCGCAAACGCAGTATTTCAGCTTTGGCCCACAGGTATTCGGCCTGTTTCACTTGACGCCCTGACAGGCGTTCAAACAGGACCAGGGATTCGGCATAGCTGCCACGTTTGATCTCATCGACCAGCCAGTCATGCAGGAATGGTGCGGTACGCTCCAGCCATTCTTGCTGGTTATTGCTGCCCTGGGTATTGAGCAGCGCCGCATATTGCTCCAGCTTTTCCTTGCGTTCATGGATGGGCGGGTGAGTGGCAAACATGGGGCTGTTTTTTGCCGGATCACCCAGCGGACCTGCCTTGCTCTCTTCACGCAGGTTTTCCCAGATTTTTGCAGCTTCAGTCGTATCATAGTGAGCGTTATGCAGCAGTACGATACCTATCCTGTCGGCATCGCTTTCATGCTCCCTCGAAAACGAAAATTGCCCGGCAAGCAAACCGACCTGGCCCAGTGCACCAATCAAACCAAACAAACCGAGGAACTGCCCAAAGGCGGCGCGGCTCTTGATGTCACGCAAATTGGACAAGGTATGCCGCTCAAGGTAATGGCCTATCTCATGTCCCAATACAGAAGCCAGTTGCGCCTCATTGTCTGCACGCAGCATCAGGCCAGACCAGACTTGCATCATGCCATTTGGCGCCATGTTGGCGTTGAAATAATGATTCCTGACGATGTGCACACGGATATCCGGGCAATGTTCTGGCGCCAGCTTGCAGGTCAGGGCTTGTACATATTGCGTAAACTCTTTGTCTTTCAAGACAAAGGGGCTGCGGCGCAATTTGGTTTCTTCCCTGTCCATCATCGACCACAGGCCACCTTCGTCAGTGCTGATCTCTGGACGTAAGAAACGGCCAGGCACCTGATACAAAGCCTGGGCGCTGGCAGTGATACTGCTCAGACCCAGACTCAAGCCCAGGGCAATACAGAGCAGGTGTTTGCCCTTGCGGTATTTCATGGTTTCACCGGGAACTTGTCGAGCAAGTTGTCCACGGTGTTTCTGGCCTTGTCCAGTTCGCGCATGTCGCCTGAACCGCTGATCAATTTATTGAACCAGAGTATCCGGCCAGTGCGCAGATCAACCAGCGAGGCATAGCCGACTTGCATGCCGCCTGTCAGGCCTACGCCAAAAATGGCCATGGCGATCATGGCAGCCTTGCGCTCGGCGCTGGCATAGCTATCCCTGACCCAGGTAAATATTGCATAGTCTGCCTGGGTTTTTTCGCGAAGGACTTGTACAGAATCTCCCAATGACCAGTCAAGTGCACCTGCCTTGGTCGGCAAGTATAACGAGGAGGAGCTGAAGTGGTGCAGGTTGATGGCCTGCGCAACTGCACCATGCAAGGCGTTGACCTCAGCCGTGGCGTCCGCATCTTGTGCATTGAGGGTGACAGTATTCAAGCCAAACTTATTCTTTTTCTCTATCAGGGCCTTGGCAAAATACCTGGTAGCCGCTTCAGTCCAGTCGGCTTTGGGTTCAGGAACGCCACCTGCACTCAGTGAATACAGTTCTATGTCACTGGGCATGATGAGTACAGTGCTGCCTTTGGGAATCTTGCTAAAGCCCGGAGCAAGTTGCTCCACCGCCTGAGCTGGTTGCATGGCTGCCAGCAGCATGAGGCCAAAAAAGGCAAAAGGCGCGAAGGTTTTGCGTATAGACATGGATGGAATCCAGAAGAAAAAAAGTCCCAAATCTTATCAGCGGATAACAATTAAATACAGTTAAGTTTGTGTGACAAGTGCTGGGGATGGACTCAATTCTATGTGAAGATTGCGTTTGATCAAGAATGTTTTATCCTGGAGCAGAGGTCTGCCGTGCAATGACTTGCGTGGCATGAAGATACTGAATTACCCGCATGCTCCTGCTTCAATATCAGGCATCAGTATTGATAATGGTGGCGCTTGTTTTTTGTGGTTCTATTTGACCACAGGTGGCCCATAAACTGCGTTCGCCCATCCTTCTTTAATCATGGGCAGCATTTTTTGAATTTCAGGGTCGTTTGATCTGAGTAAATTACCGGTAAATGTTCCGCTGAAGAACACGGTGTCGTCAGGTCGGTAGATGAAGACGAAATCAGTACCTGCGCCTTTGCGGTCATTGACAGAATTCTTGGGAAAGACATTGTAATGTACCGCTCGATACAGAATGTTTTTGTACTCGTAAGAGTAACTTGCGCGAATGGTTTGGCCCTCGAACATTTCCTCTACCTGCGCGCGGCTGGCTCCCGCCTTCAAATCGGTGACTGGTATAAAACCCATCCAGCTGACGGTTTTGCCGGACAATTTTTCTACCACCTCAGGTCGCCAGAGCTTGTCCTGATAACGCGGAACAATATTGTATTCCTTGCCAGCTTCAAGCATGACATACATGGCGATGGCATCTCTGGACGTTTTGCTCTGAATGCTGATGACGTGTTTGCCAGGTAATGCAAGCGCTTCTTTGCTTGGCAGGCCTTGGGATCCCAATTCATCTATAAAATTAATAATCGCATCGGGATTATTGATTTTGGCGAGTTGTTCTGATGGCAGTTTGGGGCCCAGGTATAAATCAAGTACTGTTGCACCAGAGGCATTCGTGATGACAAAAAGTGAGCTCAGGAATAAAGACAGGTATCTGTTCATTTTTGTTATATGTTGGCAGAGCAGGATAGTGTGTTTACGTTGGCTTAATTACTGTTTTCCCTGGGGCGTGCCACAAAACCAAATTCCCGCATCAATTGCCCCTCTTCACAGCGCTGCACTTCCACATATAAACCAGGCATGCCGGGTGGGCGCAATTGCAAGTCGCCAGGTGTGCTGGCGTCTTCCAGCCACTGCAATAGTGCTTCATCACTGACTGGCTGTTCGCCGAGCGTCAGCCAGGGCAGGCATAAGGCCAGGTCGCGGTCGTCAAGCTGCGCCAGGATATTGCCGCTGCTGAGTTGCAGCCTGCCTTGCGGGTCGAGGAAGGCGAGTTCGGGTGTGAAAGCCTGTTCACCATGTTGCAGGGTAAAGCTGCCATCTACCGTAGTGTTGGCGATATAAGGTGTGGCTTCCAGATCGACATACACGCGTTGCGGGCCGTTCTGAAAATACCAGCAACCCTCTTCATTGCATAAATAATTGCGGGTGATGAAGGCCAGCAGGGCGGCATTGCGTATGGGGTCACCCTGCAGGTTCAAGGCCTGGCTGCGCTCGTCGCGCATGCGCCAGTTGCCGCGCGCATCGAGTGCCAGCCAGCCATAGCAATGCGGTACATTCGGCCACTTGGCCATGGCTGCCTTGACGATTTCATCCATCAGCTATTCGCCTCAAAAAAATGCAGTATCTTTTGCGGCAGCCAGTTCAAATGGCCGGGCACATTGCCTGCCGCAAAACCGACATGGCCGCCATGATCAGGGTAATCCAGCGTCACGCATCTGGCGGCCTGGGTAGGCAAATGCTGCGCGGGCAGGAAGGGATCATTCCTGGCATTGAGCACCAGCGTCGGCACCGTGATGTCATTCAGTATATGCTTGGCGCTGGCCCTGTGCCAGTAATCATCGGTATCGAGATAACCATGCAGCGGGGCAGTGACGACATTGTCGAACTCGTACAGATCACGCGCATTGAGCATCGCATCACGGTTGAACAGGCCAGGGAACTGGTTGAGCTTTTGCAGGCACTTGGGTTTCAGTGTCTTCAAAAACATGCGCGTGTAAATCATATTGAAACCGCTGGACAGCGAAGCACCGCCCTGTGCCAGGTCGAGCGGGGCAGAAACTGCGCAGGCTGCATTGACGATATCGGCATGATGTTGCGATTCACCCAGCCAGCGCAACAGGGCATTGCCACCAAGCGAGACGCCCGCCGCATAAAACTTGCCGCCGTCATGACGGTGATGGAATTGCTGGTACAGGCGTTCTATGATCCAGTCTATTTCCTGCGCATCACCAGAGTGATAAAAGCGCGGTGCCTGATTCAGCTCACCCGAGCATCCCCGAAAATGCGGTATTGCGCCCGACCAGCCTCGCTCACGCAAGGCCGCCATCATGGCTCGCGCATAATGGCTGTCGCTGGAACCTTCGAGACCGTGGAAGAGCACGACAAAGGGTTTGCCGGGTTCGCCATCAAGGAAATCGATATCGACAAAATCATTGTCCGGCGTGGTCCAGCGTTCACGCCGTAGTGGCGTGTGCGGCTTGTTGATAAACAAGGCCGGGTAAATGGTTTGTAAATGGCCACCGGGTAACCAGCGAGGAGAGAGGTATTTCATGCAAACTTCATCAATGCAGGGTACTGGCCTTGAACATGTCCAGCGGCGGTTTGCCAGACGCGACCGAGGCGTGGTGCATGGTGATGCGCCAGCCACGCGGGGTCTTGACATACACATTGGTAGCCAGGATATGTACATCCTGGCTGCCGTCGCTGGGACGCTGGAATTCTTCGACGATGCTATGGACCGCTGTCAGCATATTGTGGGTTGCATGCAACTGCAAAGGACGTATCTGCACGCTGCCGCGTTCGAAGATCGCTTCCCAGGAGCTGCGTATGGCAGCATGGCCTATCAGCCTGGCTGCACCAGGGTGGATGCAGACGATCTCTTCATCCTCAGCCCACAGGGCCATCATGCCATCGAGATCGGCACGGCTGAGTGCATCATAAAAAGCCGCCTCAACTTCGTCGGCACTGCCATTCAACTGTTTTTTAGCGGCCATGATGGGGGAGGTGGATTAGTGGGCTTTAAGCACAACGCCTGCTGCCAGCTTGTATTGCGTGCCGCAGTAAGAGCAAGTGGCTGTGCCGCCATGCGACAAATCAAGATAGACGCGCGGGTGCGAAGACCACAGCGGCATGGCCGGGTTAGGGCAGTGCGCAGGCAAATCCGTGGCTTGCAGTTCGACGATGTTATTGGTGGTGGCTGTGCTGGCTGTGGTGGACATGGAGACTCCGTAAATAAATTTGTGCTGGAAGCAGGGGCGTACAGGCTGGCGACGCTGGTTTGCTCCCGAATTAAACATTGCCAACGGGATTTTAACGGATTATGGGGTGGCTGGGGGTATTCGTGCTGGTGGCTGTTGGTGCTGTGTACTCTGTGATTTGGCATGATCCGAAAAAGATCGTAGGTTGGACCGGGCCTTGCCAATGCGTAGGTTGGGCCGGGCCTCGCTAGGCTACGCCTCATCAGCCCAACACTCGGCGCTTAAATACCGTATACGTTTGCAGAAGCCCAGTGTTGGGCTGATACCCCGCAGCCCAACCTACGAAATTGCATTGCATGAAATTTAAAATTGTTTGCGCTTGCCAGGATCTGAGAATTTATCAATCTGCTCACAAAATCAGCACCACAGGCAAGCTTTTTGTTTCCAAGTTACAATGATGCACTTTCCCGCTCTATCTACACTCTCATGTCATTTGAATCAGACAAGGCCGCGATCAAGGAAGGTTTGAGAGTAGGAGCGCCCACCTGGTTTGGCATAGGTGCCTGGGGAATGGTGGTTGGCGTTGCCATGATCAAGGCTGGATTGACGCTGCCACAGGCACTGGGCATGACCCTGCTGGTCTTTGCCGGCTCCGCCCAACTCGCCTCACTTCCCCTGATTGCCGCACACGCACCAGCATGGGTGATTTTTGCCACGGCACTGGTCGTGAATCTGCGGTTTTTGATTTTTTCTGCCATTCTCGCTCCCCATTTTGCGCACCTGCCCTGGCGTACCCGCGCCTGGCTGGGTTTTATGACAGGTGATATTTCTGTCAGCCTGTTCATACAGCGTTATCCTGAATTTATTGAGGAAAAAGGCAAGCTGGCCTACCTCAAATCCCTGGTATTCCCAAATTGGGGTGCCTGGCAAACCGGCTCTATCATCGGCATTTTGTTGGGTAGCCAGGTGCCGAGCAGTTGGGGTCTGGGCTTTGCCGGTACCCTGGCCATCCTGTGTATCATGCTGCCCCTGATCATCAATCGCGCTGCCTTTGCCGGTGTCGTTGTGGCTGGCATCGTGGCCCTGCTTGCAGTGAATCTGCCCTACAAACTCGGCCTCTTGCTGGCCGTCTTGCTCGGCATGGGCACTGCCATGATGCTGGAAGAATATCTGGACGGTAAAAAACTAGCCGCCGCTGGCAAGAACAATGGGGAGCAAGCATGAGCGACTGGGAAATCTGGCTGGTCATAGGCCTGCTGACTCTCGCCACTTTCATCGCCCGCAGCGGCTTCTGGCTGGTGGGACATCACATCAACCTTCCCAGGCGCGTGCAGGAAGCCCTGCGCTACGCCCCCGCCTGCGCGCTGGCTGCGATCATCGTGCCGGACTTGTTGCTGACCAATGGCCAGGTCGAAGTGGGCTTGCAAAACCCGCGTCTTCTGGCGGGCTTGCTGGCAACGGCTTTCTTCCTGGTACGCAAGAATATGTTGCAGACGATATTTTTTGGGATGGCGGTGTTTACTTATATTCGGTTGGAGTTGTGATCTGGGAGGAAGGCTATAGCCTTGCTGTGCCCAAGGCCTTGCACGAATGGTCTATATCGAAGCCCTGTTTGATAATAAATTATTCTCCTTAGCTAAGTCATTCCAGCGTGCTTTTGGCTGGAATCCACCGGGCTGGCGCTCCAGAGGCGATCGTTGGAAACTATTGCGTGGGTTAATTTCTGATTCATCGTGCATGAACATTCGGATTTTCAAATGCCTGCACACGTAATTTGAGATTGCAGGCCGGTGGTAGACCGGCGGCTACTCACTTTTCTTGTCTCGCCAAGAAAAGTAAGCCAAAGAAGGCGACCCAGGCGTAGCCGCCCCCTAAAGGGGGTTCCCGTTTGAGCAGTACAAAAAATGGGAAGGTCCGAAACTCGCCTGCGGCTCAAACAGCGGCCCTTCTTTTTCCATTTTCTGTACTGCACAAACGGCGTCTACACATGGGAACAGTCAAGGTCAACAGCAACAGCAACAGCAACAGCAACAGCAACAGCAACAGCAACAGCGAGAAGACATATTGCTATCTTTGCCTGCTTAGCTTGGCACTCCAGTTAAATTGCATTCTTTATGCGTCACTGTTTACCGAACATCCCGGCATACCAATACCATGTCTTATCCTTCAGCCAGGCAAATTTGCTGCGTTCCACGAGTATGCCGAGTGGCTTCAAGTTGATTTGGTAGCGAGTCAATATGCCGATCAATTCAAATAGAGAATCACGACTAAGTCCTCTCAGATCTAAATCGATGATGAGTGAGCGCCCAACGCCTTGTATTGATTTCAAGGCCGATATTTCTCTTCGTGCCATGAAAAAACGTGATTCGTCTTTTTCTGTATAGAATTTTGTGAGTTCAATTTGAAGCTTCATGGCCGACAGCTCTTTTTTGATGAAAGTGGGATTTTTAATTATTGCAGGAATTTATGTGGAAATACTTTGCCTTGCGTGAAGACACTGCATAAATCCATAATTGATAAGCAGTATCTTCCAAAGTTGGAGGCGGAGGCCGTATTGACGTTGCTTTTGACTTTCGCAGCCCCCATGTGTAGACGCCGTTTGTGCAGTACAGAAAATGGATTAAGAAGGACCGCTGTGTGAGCGGAGCGAGTTTCGGGCCTTCCCATTTTTGTACTGCATAAACGGGCCCCCTTCAGGGGCAGCGACGCCTCGGTCGCCTTCTTTGGCTTACTTTTCTTGGCGAGACAAGAAAAGTCAGTAGCTGTCGGGCTACCCCCGACCTGCAATCGTAAATGACGTGTGAACGTATTTAAAAACAGCAGTATGTAATCACAATGAATCTAAGATTAACTCACGTCATAGTGTGCCACGAATGCCGCTGGATCGCCAGCCCGGTGGATTCCTGCCAAAAGCACGCAGGAATGACGTAATTATATGAATGGTTTTGCTTGCATGTGGCAGCTTTGGCTTTGGACATTCGTTTGATACATACAAATCAACAAACGCATTTAGCATGGCAAATTGATAAAAACCATATAAAAGCACGAACGTACTGATTACCCATCAAACCCCATCCATCCACAACCAAACCCACCCGCCATCCCGAAGTCCAGGTAATTCCATCAAATAAATGCTAAATTATTATCAAATTTCACATTAAACACGCAAAACCCTTGCAAAACCGTATGGTCTGCAAGCGGGCTTTGGTAAAATAGCGGGCTGAGAACTTATGCAGTAAATATGCAGCAAATTTACTGGCGGAATTCATTGCCCGGCTCTCGCAGGCAATGCGCCACCCTTCAACCTTGCCAACTCCATATCACGATGCAATTCAACCGACTCAGTGACCTGATCGCAGCAAACCAGCTCCAGGGCAAACGTGTTTTCATCCGCGCCGATTTGAACGTTCCTCAGGACGATGACGGCAATATCACCGAAGATACCCGTATCCGCGCCTCGGTGCCGGCGATACAGCAGGCTTTGCAGGCAGGTGCTGCCGTGATGGTGACTTCGCATCTGGGTCGCCCAACTGAGGGTGAATTCAAGGCAGAAGATACATTGGCACCGGTTGCCAAGCGCTTGTCTGAATTGCTGGGTGTGAATGTCGAACTCAAGCAAAACTGGGTGGATGGCGTGGATGTAGCAGCTGGCCAGGTGGTCTTGCTGGAAAACTGCCGCGTCAACAAGGGCGAAAAGAAAAACGATGATGCGCTGGCGCAAAAAATGGCTGCGCTGTGCGATGTGTATGTGAATGACGCCTTTGGTACGGCTCATCGTGCAGAGGCAACTACCCACGGCATCGCCAAGTTTGCCCCTGTTGCCTGCGCTGGCCCGCTGTTGTCTGCCGAGCTGGATGCTTTGGGCAAGGCGCTGGGTCAACCTGCGCGCCCGCTGGTGGCGATTGTTGCCGGTTCCAAGGTATCAAGCAAACTGACTATTTTGAAATCTTTGGCAGACAAGGTCGATAACCTCATCGTTGGCGGCGGCATTGCGAATACCTTCATGCTGGCATCGGGCCTCAAGATCGGCAAATCCCTGGCAGAAGCTGACCTGGTGGAAGAAGCCAAGGCCATCATCGATTTGATGGCCAAGCGTGGTGCGTCAGTGCCTATCCCGACTGACGTAGTGTGCGCCAAAGAATTCTCACCAACCGCAGTGGCAACTGTCAAGGCAGTGGCAGATGTGCAGGACGACGACATGATCCTCGACATCGGCCCGACCACAGCAGCCTTGCTGGCAGAACAAATCAAAAAATCTGGCACGATAGTCTGGAACGGCCCGGTCGGCGTATTTGAATTTGACCAGTTCGGCAACGGCACCAAAGTGCTGGCACAGGCGATTGCCGATTCAGCAGGCTTCTCGATTGCCGGCGGTGGCGACACCCTGGCCGCAATTGCCAAGTACAACATTGCTGACAAGGTAGGCTATATCTCCACAGGCGGCGGCGCTTTCCTGGAATTTTTGGAAGGTAAAACCCTGCCAGCAGTAGAAATTTTGTTGCAACGCGCGGTAAAGTAAATTCAAGGTCAAGATCAAATTCAAGACCATTAACCACAGAGACACCGAGACACGGAGGGGACACAGAGAAAAGCAGATAAGCGTCCAGTCATTGGACCTTCATTGCCAAAAAAGATTTTCTCTGTGACCCTCAGTGCCCCCTCTATGTCTCTGTGGTGAGCTTTTCGGTCTTAATCAGCTTTCAGGTTTTGTGTAATCAACATATAAAAGAAAATTTTCAGGAGACCAGATGTCACGTGCCACCAAGATTGTTGCCACCATAGGCCCCGCTTCGAACGACTTGGCAACGCTCAAGCGTATGATCCATGCCGGGGTAAATGTGGTGAGGTTGAATTTCTCGCATGGCAAGGCGCAGGATCATATAGACCGGGCCACGATGGTGCGCCAGGCAGCAGCAGAGTGTGGTCGCGAAATCGCCATCATGGCCGATTTGCAAGGGCCAAAGATCCGTATAGGCAAGTTTGAAAATTCCCGCATCAATCTCGAAAACGGCGACAAGTTCATCCTCGATGCAGACTGCACCATGGGCAATCAGGAACGTGTCGGTCTTGACTACAAGGCCCTGCCACGTGATGTCAAAAATGGCGACCTGCTTTTGCTCAATGATGGCCTCATCGTGCTGGTCGTTGAAAAAGTCGTTGGCAATGAAATCCATACTGTCACCAAGATAGGTGGCGAGTTGTCCAACAACAAGGGCATCAACCGCCAGGGCGGTGGCCTGACAGCGCCTGCACTGACAGGCAAGGACATGGAAGATATCAAGACCGCCATGTCTTTCCAGGCCGATTATGTGGCCGTGTCTTTCCCAAAAAATGCGACTGACATGGAAATGGCAAGGCAACTCTCGAACATCGCGGGTGAACCTTACAACCACAAACCCATGATGATCGCCAAGATAGAACGTGCAGAAGCGATACCGCTGCTGCAAGAAATTCTGGATGCATCTGACGGCATCATGGTCGCCCGTGGTGACCTGGCCGTTGAAGTTGGCAATGCGGCAGTGCCAGCCCTGCAAAAACGCATGATCAAGATGGCGCGTGCTTCCAACAAGGTGGCCATTACTGCCACCCAGATGATGGAATCCATGATCGTCAATGCCGTGCCTACCCGCGCTGAAGTATCCGACGTGGCCAATGCTGTTTTGGATGGCACTGATGCCGTCATGACTTCGGCAGAAACCGCATCAGGCAAATACCCGATAGAAACCGTGGAGGCGATGTCGCTGATTTGCCTGGAAGCTGAAAAATTCCAGGAAAACAAGCTCGATGCCGACTTCCTCAACATGACCTTTACCCGTATCGACCAGTCCATCGCTTATGGCGCGCTGTTCACAGCCCATCACTTGGGTGTGAAAGCCATCGTGGCCCTGACCGAATCGGGTTCTACTGCCTTGTGGATGAGCCGCCACAGCGTCGATGTGCCTTTGTTTGCACTGACACCAAGCGTGGCTACCCAGCGCAAGGCAGCGCTGTACCGCAATGTCCAGACCTTCAACCTGCCTTACTCTGCTGACAGGGAAGTGGTGTTGAAGTCTGCCGAAACCGTCTTGCTGGAAAACGACATCGTCACCAAGGGCGACATGATCGTGGTCACCTGGGGTGAACCCATGGGGCAGGTCGGCGGCACCAATGCAATGAAAATTGTCAGGGTAGGTGAGAACCAAGCGTAGCAGGGACAAAGATTTTTTTATAAAGCAATCTGGAGTTAATTATGCCACTCGTATCCATGCGTCAATTGCTGGACCACGCAGCCGAAAACGGTTACGGTCTGCCAGCTTTCAACGTCAACAACCTGGAGCAAGTCACCGCCATCATGCAGGCCGCCGATGAAGTTGGCGCACCTGTCATCATGCAAGCCTCTGCCGGTGCCCGCAAATATGCTGGCGAAGCATTCTTGCGTCACTTGATCGAAGCGGCGGTAGAAGCCTACCCGCACATTCCCGTCGTCATGCACCAGGACCACGGCCAGTCGCCAGCAGTCTGCATGGCTGCGATCAAATCCGGCTTTACGTCGGTGATGATGGACGGCTCTTTGATGGAAGACGGCAAGAGCGTCGCCAGCTATGAATACAATGTCGAAGTATCGCGTGAAGTGGTCAAGTTTGCCCACTCCATCGGCGTCACGGTAGAAGCTGAACTGGGCGTGCTCGGCTCCCTCGAAACCATGATGGGCGACAAAGAAGACGGCCACGGTGCCGACGGCAAAATGACGCGCGAACAATTGCTGACTGACGTGCAGCAAGCTGCCGACTTCGTCAAACAGACACAGTGCGATGCCCTGGCCATTGCCATCGGCACTTCTCACGGTGCTTACAAGTTCTCCCGCAAGCCTACTGGTGACATCCTGGCAATCGACCGCATCAAGGAAATCCACCAGCGCATTCCAAATACACACTTGGTGATGCACGGTTCCTCTTCCGTACCACAAGAACTGCTGGATGAAATCCGCCAGTTCGGTGGCGACATGAAAGAAACCTATGGCGTGCCGGTTGAAGAAATCGTCATCGGCATCCAGAACGGCGTGCGCAAGATCAACATCGACACCGACATCCGCCTGGCAATGACAGGTGCGATCCGTCGCTACATGTTTGAAAACCCATCCAAGTTTGATCCACGCGATTACCTGAAACCAGCGCGTGAAGCAGCGAAACTGGTGTGCAAGGCGCGTTATCTGTCCTTCGGTTGCGAAGGCCAGGCAGGCAAGATCAAGCCTATGGCACTGGAAAAAGTGGCAGAACAGTACAAGAAAGGCGCTTTGGCGCAGATCGTAAATTAAGTAATAAGCTCATTTCCTCATTCCGGTGTGAGCCGGAGTGGGGGAGTTCAGGGTTTAGACAAAATTGCTGTTAGTGGTTGGGGTATTTGTAGGTTGGGCTACGCTTCATCAGCCCAACACTGGGCCTCAAAAAAAATGTATTCGTTATTTAAACGCCGAGTATTGGGCTGATACCCCGTAGCCCAACCTACGAATTACGGCCTACCAACTACACCAACAATTTTGTGTAAACCCTATCTGACGAAATAAAGAAATCCCTCATGACTACGCAAATCAATTCCACTCTTCATTCCCTGCCTTTGCTGGGCCGTGGCAAGGTACGTGACAATTACGCTGTCGGCGACGACAAGCTGCTCATCGTCACCAGTGACCGCCTGTCCGCATTCGATGTCATCATGAATGAACCGATACCCGACAAAGGCCGCGTGCTGAACCAGATGGCGAATTTCTGGTTTGAAAAATTGGGTCACATCGTGCCTAACCACCTGACAGGTGTTGCACCAGAATCCGTCGTGGCAGCCGATGAAGTCGCGCAAGTCAAAGGTCGTGCAGTCGTCGCCAAACGCCTGAAACCGATCATGGTAGAAGCCGTGGTACGTGGCTATATCATCGGCTCAGGCTGGAAAGATTATCAAGAAACAGGCGCGATCTGCGGCATACAATTGCCAGCAGGCTTGCCACAGGCAGCCAAGTTGCCAGCACCTATTTTTACCCCGGCTGCCAAGGCAGAAATGGGTGAGCATGATGAAAACATCAGCTATGCAGAAACCGAGCAACGTATAGGCGCAGAACTGGCCGCGAAAATTCGCGACATCAGCATACAGCTCTACACTGAAGCCGCAGAATACGCCGCCACCCGTGGCATCATCATCGCCGACACCAAGTTTGAATTTGGCCTCGATGACAATGGCGTGTTGCATCTGATGGATGAAGTGCTGACTGCCGATTCTTCCCGCTTCTGGCCTGCTGATTCCTATGCCACCGGCATTTCACCACCGTCTTTTGACAAACAATTCGTGCGTGATTATCTTGAAACCATCACCAGCTGGAAAAAGACCGCGCCAGCACCAGCTCTGCCGGATGAAGTCGTGCAAAAAACTGCCGCCAAATACCGTGAAGCGCTGGAACGCCTGACCGGCGAAAGCCTGAAGGACTGATGATGACTACAAATAAAATCGTCGTCGGCGTCGTCATGGGTTCATCCTCAGACTGGGACGTCATGCAAAACGCCGTCGCCATCCTCAAGGAATTTGGCATAGGCTTTGAAGCCAAGGTCGTCTCTGCTCACCGCATGCCCGATGAAATGTTCAGCTATGCAGAAACCGCCCGCGAGCGTGGCCTGCGCGCCATTATCGCCGGTGCTGGCGGTGCAGCCCACCTGCCAGGCATGATCGCCGCCAAGACCATCGTGCCAGTACTGGGTGTGCCCGTGCCATCCAAATACCTGCGTGGCGAAGATTCATTGCTGTCCATCGTGCAAATGCCAAAAGGCATACCGGTATCAACCTTCGCGATAGGCGAGGCAGGCGCAGCAAACGCAGCCCTTGCCGCGATTGCGATCTTGGCGACGACCGATGATGCACTGGCGGCGAGATTAATCGAGTTCCGCGAAAAGCAAACGCAAGTTGCACGCGATATGGTGTTGCCGGTTTAGATTTTCGTTGATAGCGGAAGATTTCGTAGGTTGGGCTGACCTCGTAGGTTGGGCTACGTCTTATCAGCCCAACACTCGGCGTTTGAATCACGTATACGTTTGTTGAGGCCCAGTGTTGGGCTGGTGAAGCGTAGCCCAACCTACGACCGCAACCTAATCACCGAGCACGAACAAATTCACCTAAATATCCGTACCTCATTTGATTTGTACTATTGTGTACAAACAATCCCTAGTTTGAAATCACTACCATGACCACTCATCCACAGCCCCGCCAGCCATTGTTACCAAATACCCCCGCCAGTTGCCTTGGCATCATGGGCGGTGGCCAACTGGGCCGCATGTTTGCCCAGGCGGCGCAAGCCATGGGTTATCAGGTGGCCGTGCTGGAGCCTGAAGCAGGCTGCCCTGCCGCGCAAGTGACAGGCCAGCATATCCAGGCTGGCTATGAAAACCACCCTGGCCTGATGGCCTTGGCCAAGCTCAGCAAAGCTGTCACCACAGAATTTGAAAACGTCCCAGCAGAAAGTTTAAAGCTGCTGGCGCAAACCAGCTTCGTCGCCCCGGCTGCTGCCTGTGTCTCCATCGCGCAAGACCGTCTCGCAGAAAAACATTTCTTCACCCGCTGTGGCGCGACCACGCATGTGTACCCGGCACCGCATTGGGGTATCACCAGCCAGGATGATGTTGCCAAGGTCAGTGATGATCTCTTGCCCGGCATCTTGAAAACCGTGCGCATGGGCTATGACGGCAAAGGCCAGGTACGCGTGCGTGACCGTGCCGAACTCGCCGCAGCCTTTGCTGGCATGAACGGCCAGGTCTGCGTACTTGAAAAAATGCTGCCACTGGCTTACGAAGTCTCCGTCCTCGTTGCCCGTGGCGTCGATGGCGAAGCAGTGGTGTACCCGATTGCAGAAAACGTCCACCGCGACGGCATCCTGTTCACCACAATAGCCCCCAGCACCCATGTATCGGCAGATGTCGCCAGCAAGGCGCAAGCTGCCGCGTTGCACATCATTGCGGAGATGGGCTATGTCGGCGTGCTGTGCATAGAATTTTTTGTGCTCAAGGATGGCAGTCTGGTCGTCAATGAAATGGCACCACGCCCGCACAATAGCGGCCATTACACGATAGATGCCTGCGTCACCAGCCAGTTCCAGCAACAGGTCAGGGCACTCGCACAATTGCCGCTGGGCGATGTGCGCCAGCATTCGCCAGCCGCCATGCTCAATATCCTTGGTGATGTCTGGTATGAAGGCGACACCGACACCATGCGCGAACCCGCATGGGATCAAGTGCTGGCCATCCCTGGCGCGCACCTGCACCTGTACGGCAAGGCAGAAGCCCGCCGCGCCCGCAAGATGGGTCATGTCACTTTCACCGCACCCACCATGGCAGAAGCGCAGGCCAATCTCAGCAAAGCCTGCACCATCCTTGGCATAGCAGCGCCGGAGTGGGCATGAAATCCGTCGCCTGTACTCCCTGCGCTATTGCCGAAGCAGCGGAAGCACTCGAACGCGGCCAACTGGTCGCCTTCCCGACCGAGACCGTCTATGGACTTGGTGCGGATGCAGAAAACCCGGTCGCCGTTGCCAATATCTATGCCGCCAAGGGCAGGCCATCGAATCATCCGGTCATTGTCCACGTTGCCCCTGGTGCTGACATCAGCTACTGGGCCAAGGACATCCCGGCAGAAGCGCACCAGCTCATCGCCGCCTTCTGGCCCGGCCCGCTGACCCTGATCCTGAAACGTGCTGACCATATCCCCGATGCCGTCTCAGGCGGGCAAGACACGGTAGGCATACGCTGCCCATCGCACCCGGTGGCACAAGAACTCCTGCGCGCCTTCAAGGCGGGCAAGGGCGGTGTGGCTGCACCATCAGCCAATAAATTCGGCCACGTCAGCCCCACCATGGCAGCCCACGTAGAAGAAGAGTTCGAGCAAGAGATACAGCCTGGTGGCCTCATCGCCAGCGTACTCGACGGCGGCCAGAGCGATGTCGGCATAGAATCCACTATCGTCGATCTCAGTCGCCTCGCCACCCACGGCCCCGTGCTGCTGCGCCCAGGCCACATCACTGTCGCCCAAATGGCTGCCGTGCTGGGTACCACACCATCAGCGCCAGACGCTGCTGCCCCACGCGCATCCGGCACCCTGGACGCCCACTATGCGCCACACACACCAGTAATTCTGGTCGAAGCCGCAGAGCTGGACGACACCGTCAACCGCCTGCACGCCAAAAATAAAAAGCTCGCCCTCATGAGCTACCAGGCCCACCCCGCCATCCACGCAGAAGCATGGCGCCACCTGCCCGCCGACCCGGTAGGCTATGCCCATGATTTGTATGCGGGTTTGCGTGAACTTGATCATGCCCATGCAGATTTGATTTTGGTAGAGGCCCTGCCACAAGACAAAGACTGGCAAGGCGTGAATGACCGTCTGCGCCGCGCGGCATTTGACTCGCGGGATGTGTTGAGAGGGATGTTAGGGTAGGGGGCGTTACTTTACTGTGACAGACTTGCATCTCATTCCAACAATGATTAAATGGCCAAAGCACAAAAGTAAACGATGGGACTGGACGAAGCGCTACGATTGAAAAAATGGATGTCCTTATCCAGGATTGGAGAAAATGCGGAAGCAATTTCCGGCGGTTTTTTTAGTCTTGGGGCAAATCTTTATGTCAGCACCCAAGCTTATAATAAAAATCTGGAAAGAGATAACCCGCTGGCCCCATTCATTACTGGCGTATATTGGGCTGCATCCGTCGCAGCCTTGAAATGGGCATATCTGGATAGTGATTTGCCAGCGACCTCAGATACTTCTCTTGCTACTCCCCGCAAGAACTTCTGCTGGGGACTTCTGGCACCTATTCTGAACTGCAGCATCAGATTCCTAAAAATGGAAATCGAATTTTTGAACGGGCCGAGTATTCAAATAAAGGTTTATTTTTATTTAAAGAGCTTAACATCGATGGTTTTAAGTACCTATTCTTTGAAAGTAAAAATAAACCAAAAGAGCGAGTCTCAGTTATTGGTTTTTCCTTGCAAACTGAATAGGCGCAGGAAATTGATGTATCCCTTTAGATAGGGGCCAGATTTCTATCCACCCGTAAGAACGGCTTCAGCAGCTAATTTGTGTGATGCGAACCATGATTAATCAAGTATGACCGATGGTCGGTTCGCGGCTAAAGCTGCTCCTACGAGACAAGTTTTTTATTCAAGTATTCACATTAGGCCTGTACTTACTAATTGCTTTTTATTGCTTCATATTTCTTGATTCAAAACTCCTATAGAAAACGGCACATCAATCTCATGGCTGACGCAATCGCTCATGTCTTTCTTCGGATTATCTTATCCGTCCTCGCTGCTTCCGCAGCAATGGCATTCGTCATGTTGTCAGGCTTTTTTGGCGGTGGTGGCAGTGGTAGCAGTAGTGGCATTTTTTTTGCGTGCACGCTGACGCTTGTCTTGTTGGGCTGGTCACTATTGCCCGCGATCAGGGTATCTCGCATTTTGGCGGCGTTGATGATTGTTGCCTGGATATGCCTGGGGGTTGCCTGTATTTTTTTTGGAGCTCCGTCCGTCAAAGGCTGGTTATTGGCACCATGGTTGCTGGCAACGCTTTGCAATCTGGCTTTGTTGAAAAAAGATCCGCCCAAATATTGGGCTGCTAGTGAAAAGATAAATCCTCAAAAAATAGATGAGACCGATCCAGGCTGATTGTGTAGAGTCCAACTGATATGTAGTTAGTGTTTATCATTCTGTGGAAAAAATAGGAATCCCATGTTTGTCGATCTGGAACATAAATGGAGATGCCCAACCGGCGAGGCTATGTATGCACTTGCCAGGCAACTTGATTTACCACCCCCACCTCTGGCTTATGACTGGCATTATGCGGTAGCTGATCCTGCCAGAATTGAAGATTTTGTTGTTGCGTATGAAAATTTGGCATTAAGCGACGACGAAAAATTCACATTGATGGAAGTGATACTCAATTCTGTCATTGATGCAGCAGACACGATTATTCTGGAAAGTCATCTATGGAAAAATATAGTGATGCTGATAGAAAATAACATAACCCTGCACATCTACTCGGTTTGGTACTACGCAAGTACGGAGCAAGAAAATATTGAAGATGCCTGGTTTATTGCCCCTGACATGCGAAAAATCCTGCTACAGCATCAAGCGAAGTTTGCACAGCCCAGGTAGGCGAGATGGATTTCGCATGATCGTATCTGTACCCAAAAATCTTATCGCGTCTTTTCGCCTGCCTCACAAATAATTTATCTATGTTCGATTCCTTCAAGCAATATATCTACATCCAGATTTCTCCTGATCGCCTAAGCGTGAAGAATATCAAATCGGGAGAGTGCATTTCAGAAGTGCCTGAACTGGCGATCAGTGCGCCACCTGATCAAAAGATACTGGGTGTTGGCGCTGCGGCGCGGTCTTCGATAGCGGGAAAAGCCGGCGCCGTTGTGCTTAATCCCTTTGCTCATCCGCGCTCACTTGTATCTGATTTTACCGTGGCACAGCAACTCATCAAGGCCTTTGTTCAGCGCGTCAAGTCCAGTTCTGCCATGGCGATGAATCCCATCATCATCTTCCACCCACTCGGCAATCCTGACGGCGGTTTTACCCAGGTAGAGGGCCGCGCATTTCGTGAATTGGCGTTCGGGGCTGGTGCATACAAAGTCATACTCTGGTACGGCGACGAACTGACTGATCAGGAAATATTGTCCGGCCAGTATCCGTCCCATGGGCGTGTTATTGATTGATGTTTTCAGGTTAACTGGTATGTACGATTATGGTTTTGTCTACCTTGAGCATCCACTAACTTCGCTCATATATGTCGCAAAACAATATTTGATCACGAATAATTAATTAACAATTTATATTGTCAAAATAATTCCAATTTCATTGTCTTTAATTTAATATCTATTCAGTAGTAACTCTAAATGGAAAGGGTTCTTATGAGCGATGATAATGAATTTGAAAAAAAGAAATTGGAGTATTCAGCAGCGCAAGAAATGCTTCGTCATTATGATTCTTTAAGTTGGCAAATAGGGAGTATCTTGATTGCAGCCGTGTTTCTTTTGACCGGACTTGTCTTGCGCAAAGAATCTGTTGCTCTTATCCAGGACAAAGGATTGTATAGCTTTGCCATCGTTGTCGGACTCCCTCTCTTTTCGCTATTTGTTTTACTTTGTTGGCTATTGTGGTATTTGCGTTGTCGTCATCTATACAATTTGAGAAGCGAAACACTACATAGACTGGAAATTGAATTGGGCTTTTACCACCATCTGCTTGCCGTTGAAGGTCACAGCAAAGTACAGGATAGTGCATGCTGTACGGCGCGACTTGAAACAGCAAAGAGGAACGCGGGTTATACAGAAAATCGCTTTCATCCCTTGGTCAAGGTCAAATTGTCGCCCATCTCTGGCTTTGCAACAGTCCATATTTTCGTATGGGGAATTCCTGCCCTTCAGCTATTACTATTTTTAGTGATTAAATTTTCCCCGGCGCTCAATGCGGCTGCATCTTAGCAAGTAGGTACGAATAGCCTCGTGACTTTATGCTTAGGCGGCTTCGCTGTTTCGCCACATTGGGCGGGGCTTGCAGGCTTGCCAAACTTAAAGAAAATACAGCTTCTCGTCAATAAATCAGAAATGCCTTCAGAGCTGGTTTTGCAAGCGATGTTCAAAGATGCCGGGAAAGAAATCAAAAAATTCAAATTGATAGCTGTAGGTAGAACATCTTGCACTTCTGTTCAAATTGATTTCGTATAGCTGCTCATGCTTCAACAACAGCCCCTTCTGGGCGCATGTATGCAAGGCTGATACACCAGACGATACATAAAGATGGAAAAAGAATTCAGGGTACATATTCAGCAAAGTATAGACACCAGGCTCATTGTAGATGGTCTATTTAAGCTGGATAAAAAAATCAAGCTTGGTGCACAGCGTCCGGGCTCTTGCGTCTGGCGTTGGAGAGTATCAGATAATTTCTCTTGTTTTGTGGCTCTCGAATTCTATTCATCCGGCAATGACTGCAATCTCGGTATAGGGTGGTCAAGAAGAAGTGATGGCGTATTGGATTTTGTAGAGGCTCATCGAACTGCTGTTGAGAAGCTGGATGCTAACGATGGCAATCTTGATGCTCTGGCAGGTTTGCAGGAAGTGTATTTGTATAGAACGGAATTTGGCAGCCCGCTTGGATTTTTTGGCCCGGCAGAAGAAATGGCTTCGATAGAAAGGGCAAAGGATGTATATGCCGACCCTGATACCCTGAAGAGAGCAAATGCATCTGCTGCCTATACAGAAACCGATTGGGAAAAAAATACGATGATCAGGTACTGGGGCATTATGAAATGCTTCATGGATACTCCGTTGACGCAAGAAGATGCCGAATATGCGACTGGAGATATGTGCAGGGAAATGCTTTCTTTTCTTGATGACTTCGGCCTGCCATATCTGATGAAAACTGCGCAGGCATGCTGTCCGCTTTAAAATTGGTGGCATAGACAATTTCCATTCAGCCATTGCTGTCTTATGGCACTGCTTGCAAATTGCCATGGCGGGTCGCTGTTATGTGCACAGACAAAGGCTTACCCGGCAAGCCAGGCACAAGAGCAAACGCGGCAACACTGCCGTAATGATTAAAAAGGAAACATGATTGTGCATTTGATTATAAAATGCATGTTCTTGAGCTGTCTTTTTATCCCGTCTTTTGATTCCCCCGGTCTGATGTTTGTCGCCATGGTGGCGCATGCCGGTTCTTTTCCTGGAGTTTTGCATGGCCTTCAATTTTGAGAACGACAGACCTTATTTCATCATCCCCAAACATAGCAAGCAGCCACTGGGCGTGCAAAGGCAGGAAAAACAAAAAGGGCTGAAGATAGAGTCGCAAAACGCGATCCAGGGCAGCACTGCCCAGCAAGTGCGTTTCGCCCGCAATGGCAAGGGGCACTTTTATGTGATCATGAGTCATTCCGGTTTGTACTGGGATATCAAGAACGCTTCGCAAGATGCAGACGCAGAGCTGTTGCAATGGGATTGGAGTGATTCAAACGGTAATTCGCCCAACCAGCGTTTCAGGCTGATGTCGAACGGTGAGGGCTATTACTACATCAAGGCTGCTCATAGTGGTCTGACGCTGGAAGTAAAAGATGCCGGGAAAGATGGCGCGCAAGTACAGCAAAATCAATTGAACACCAATATAGCCAACCGCGATTATCAGTTGTTCAGCATTATGCCGGCCAGTACTGGTTATCTGGTGAGAGAGCCAATGGCATTCAAGGTGCATACCGATTTTATACGTGAGGCAACGCTGTCACTGATAGACAAGATGCCCGAAGTTGGTGGTGCTGTGCAGGCCATTGTCGGCTTCTTCTGGCCTGACAATCACGATCAGAATTTTTGGGATCAGATCACCGCCTATGTTGAACAGCGTATGAAGGATTTGCTGAAACAGGCTGAAATCAAAACATTGACCCAGACCCTGGAAGGCATCAAAAAAAATCTCAAGGAATATCTGACTACCACTAACCTGACCAATAAGCGCATCAAGCTGATTGCTGCCATTACAGCGGCTACGCAGGTAGAAGACCACTATCTCGATAATGATGGCGGCCTTGCCGTGCTGCCACTCATGGCATCCTGGGGCACGATGGTGCTGACTATGCGCATGGAAATGGTTAGTCACTATAATAAGGCGAACCTGCTCCTAGCCAGCACTGACCAGGCTGCGCTGAAGGCAGATGGTGATGAACTGCAATTTTTAAACGAAGCCATAGCACGCTTTGGCCTGGCCGCCAGTACCAGCCGCAAAAAGGCGATGGAATGGCGACTGTCATTTATCGTCAGTGATGTAAAAGTCACTTCCAGCAGGCAGGGGCGGCTGGAAGAATACTGGGTCGAAGATCGTTATGAAGGCTGGCGTGTTTCACATACTTTCGCACCTTCATCACGCGTTCACGATCCCTATGCCAAGGCCAAGGCAGATAAAGCCAAGGAAATGCATGTGGCCAGGGTAAAGGCGAAATTCGATGTCGAACTTGACGTTATCCTGGCACAGGTGTACCTGTGGCCTTATTTCAACAGAGAGAAAAAACCTGGGCCGGGCAAAAAGAAAATCGCAGTAACGACTGCTTATGGGTATATGCCTTCTACCAACAGTTTTGCCTCAAAGCTTGATGATCTGGGCGAAGTCGTATTGTGGACGCATACCAATAATCAACCACATGCCTTTCTTTGCGGCCTGCAATTATTACCTGTTAAAGGCGATAGTTTTTCCGTCGGCAAGACAGAAGGGGACAAACAGACACTGAAACTGGCAACAGGTGAATATATCTGTAATGTCCGCCTTCTTGAATGGGATAACATCATTTTGGGACTGATACTCGAAACCAATCTGGGGCGATCTATCCAGGCTGGCAAGATTGGCGATCACATCAATGGCCGCTATTTTGATGCGGGCCTTGATGATATGGTTGCTGCCAGACTCGTCAATATCTCTGGCACTCATAGTACGGATAAATTCAATTCACTGAATTTTCATTGGGAATATGAGCGGGCTGAATAAGCCGATTGCTGCTTATGAGAACTGTAATGATTGAGATGAATGTGGTCATCAATGTGTTGATGACACTACAAGGCATTTATCGCAACTGTGCTTTGCTGCCGAAGTCTCGGTAGCAAAGCATCGTTCCATGGCCCTCAATGCATGCACATTCGATGGAATGAAAGCATGGCTTGCCGGTACAGGTATCGCCTGCGCCTGTGACGATGGAATGGCTTCATCAGCAGCAACCATGCCATCGTGTGGCAAGCTAAAGCCAAAGAAAAAACAGAAAGCGCCAAGCCAGGGCCATGTGCCATAGATGTGGGCGCAGGGAATGTTGAGCATGGGGACTTTGCTCATCCTTTCTTCATCAGCGGCAAATTGGCCGCATTCGCCAGTCAGTATCTGGTAGATTTTCCAGTTATGCAATCTGCGGGCGAGCCGCATGGCGCGTAGTGGTGATGCCAGCAAGACTGCACGCCTGGGCCGCAAGTGCGGCTCCAGTTGCTCGCTCAGGCTCCTGAGAAGCACGCCGCCAAAAGAATAGCCGACAGCATGATATTCACCTTGACTGCCGACCGCAGATAAAAATTCGCTGAGCTTCTTTTGGATTTCATCAAAGGATTGGGACGATACCTTGTAGTCAAAGCATAGTACCTTGTAGCCGCGTCGTTCAAAGTAGCGGACAAATGTGCCGCGCATATAGCGCTTGCCGCCGACTCCATCGATAAAAACAATCTGGCGGGTACTATTGTTCATGCAAACGCTCCGTTAAGACCAGGACAAGTTCTCAGTACCCGTCATACAGTTCTCTGTCTTTATCCCTGGCATTGATGCAGAATAATAAATTTTGTGATTATTGATGATGGCTGTCCCGGAAGTGGTTTTTCCCCTGAGAATTCTTGTAGTATTGTAGCCTGAACCAGACTTTGACAGTGCAACAGGCGGGCGCACATTTTTGTGATCTGCGTTTGCTCAGGTCTATCCGTTTTCCCGGTTGGACAGTTACATTCCCTGAACACTTTGTGCAGGTCATTTTTTGCTAAATTTCACCCGCTGTGCTTATCAACTTTTCTTATCAACTGCTTTCATCAATTCTTTCAGACCATGAAAATTTCCTCAACGCTGTTAATCGCAGTTAGCGTAGTCTTGTCAAATGTTGCTGTGGCAAGTACAACACCGAGCGCAAAGCCTGCCGCGCCAAATGCCAAACAAGCGCAAGCTGGTAAGTTCTCCATCGAGATGCTGGCGAAGGATAAACTCCCAGTCAATTTCAAAGGTGCGAATTTAATTGAGACTATCAATGCACTTGAGAAAATGTCCCTCATTAAGAAAGGGGAGTTTGAAACCACGGCAGATTTCGACAACCGTAAAGCCAAGGCTTATGCAGCTAAACTCCCTGGTGGGCAAAACATTGATGATTATTTCGCTTTTGCCTTCCCGGTTTCTGTTGCAGATTCTCTTCCTGTCGGTTTCAGGTATAAATACGATGCAGACGCTGGTGATGCGCTGTTTTACATGCTCCCCACCAATGCGTCTCTTAATGGTATAGGCTCACCTAACCATGACATTAAAGGTGCAAGAGTCGACAGGCTGGATGCGCTTGATTTTGATCTTAATATTGACAAGACCAGGACATATCGTGCGAGCAATGCCTATGGCGCGACGGTCAATGTTGAAGAGACCTCGACGACAGTATTGGGCCTGGCGTCACCCACTATCCCATTTCTCGACTTTAAGCGTGAGGTAGGTTACTACAGGGACCTGATCCCCGCTGCCCGCGTCAGCATGCCAAGTGCCATTGCAGCAAAAGAGCTGCCTGCGATAAAGGCCCTGGTCGTCGCCAAGATCACCCAGCCTTATCTGATCTATGATTTTTATCACTCAGAGCCAACCAGGGATAATCCCAAAGAGAGCTATCGCCAGAAGAAATACTTAAGCACAACTATCGAAGGTGTGATCTTCTATTCCCCAGCGACAGGTCAGGTCATTGCCCGCCTGCCTGATGGTTTTGGTCTGCCAGCGAAACAGTGATTGGCCTGACGGTTAAATCTTCATGCCAGCACAGGAATGTGCTGGCAAAGCCACTGAGTAAACTTGCTCACGGGCATACTTTTTTACATCTGTTGTTATTCACTGCATTTTGATTACGCCTGCTGAAGTTAGGGGTATATTGCTGTAATTAACTCATGTGCATCAAGGTGAGCGTTCATGCCCAACGTCAATATTACCTATAACGATGTCGCAGGGAAGCTCGCATCCTTGCCCTTGCTGGCGGCCACGATCAATGCGGCGATCAGGTACCTTGATCAGTTTGTCGTGTTCAAGGGCACGATAGACATCCTGGTCAACGCAGATACGACTGCGACCGGACGATTTAGTGGCAGTTACACCGCATCTCTTCTTGGCAAGAAAAATGGCCTGGATGTGTATGAGGCATCGCTGGTGACGGAATCGCGCACTGGCATAGATCCTTCGCCAGACAAGCCAGACCTGATCATCAATATCGACCCGACTTCGTCCTATGCCAGTGGACTGTACTGGGACCCCAATATTGCCAATAGCATCAGCGGCACGGTCGATCCCAGCAAGGTTGATGCGTTTACCGGAATTTTGCACGAGCTCCTGCATGGCATGGGTTTTCTTGGTTACCGTGACGGCGTTGGCAAATTGCCAGGCAATTATGAATCGGTCTGGGATTCTTTCCTGACTGTGAATAGCAATAATACTGCCTCGCTGGGCGGGCCTGCCGTTCTTGCCTTGTTGGGAGAACCGGTGGAGGTGCGGGTTGGCGGCACCCAGAGCATCTATCACCTGGGTACTGGCCCCGCTGTGGCAGACAGCAAGATGCCCTGGCTGGAGGCAAGCAATTTCAACGGCTATTACTATAACTACGGCGAGCGTTACCTGCTGGGCAGGCTGGAGCTTGCCATGTTGCAGGACATGGGGTGGACACTCAAGCCGACCACGATGACCAATGTCGTCAATATCTGGGACAATAAAATTGCACCGTTGTATCTGGTAGGCTGGGATACCGATGAACAGATCATAGGTGACAGCAAGGATGACCGTATCGAAGGCCGCGGTGGTAATGACACCTTGATCGGTGCTACGGGTGACGACAGCCTGTATGGCGGTGCTGGCAATGACTTTTTGTATGGTGATGCTGGTAACGACGTGGCTGTATTTTCTGGCAATGCCAATGAGTACACTGCCACTTACAATGCTGCCAATGACAGTTACACCGTCAGGGACAGTGTCAGTAACCGGGATGGCATAGACACGATCTTTTCTGTAGAAAACCTGAGATTTGCCGATGGCACCAAAACCCCGGCCAGCCTGCTCACTAACACCATCCCCGGAACAGGCAACAGCAACACCATCAACGGCAGCACCGGCAACGACACGCTGACAGGCACGGCAGGCAGTGACAGCATCAATGCCCTGGCCGGTGACGACAGCTTGCGCGGCGGTGCTGGTAATGACACCCTGTACGGTGGCGACGGTACTGACACCGCCTTGTTCACTGGCAGCCTGGCCGACTACACTGTCAGCTATGATGCCGCCAGCGCCAGCTATACCGTGGCCGACAAGGTCAATGGCCGCGACGGTACTGACACACTTTATTCGATAGAGTTGCTGTCGTTTTCTGATGTCCTCAATATCCGCCCCGGCTTGCTGATCGCTACGCCCAGCCTCACCATCAATGGCGGGCCCTATAACGATTATCTGCTTGGTACCACAGGCAATAACACCATCAATGGGCTGGCCGACAATGACACCCTGGTTGGTGGTGCAGGTGACGACAGCCTCTATGGTGGCGACGGTAACGACACCGCCAACTACAGCGGCAATGCGGCTGACTACAGTGTCACTTACAATGCGGGCAACGCCAGCTACACCATCCAGGACAAAACCAGCAACCGTGATGGCACTGACACTTTATATTCGATAGAGATACTGAGCTTTGCCGATGGCAGCCGTTCGCCAATCAGCATGCTGGTCAGCACCGTCACTGGCATCACCATCAATGGCAGCACAGGCAACGAAGCACTGGCAGGAACAGCAGGAAACGACTACCTGTATGGTTTTGCCGGCAATGACACGCTGACCGGCGGCGGGGGCAACGATTTTCTGGCAGGTGGCGATGGCCTGGACACGGCCAGCTTTGCCGGGCTGCGCACAGGCTATAGCATCAGCAAAAGCAAGGATGGTCAGTCATGGGCCATCACTGACCTCGCAGGCAGCGATGGCAACGACCAGCTCATCAGCATAGAGCGCCTGCAATTCAAGGACCAGGCGCTGGCTCTCGACATCAATGGCACGGCTGGCCAGGTCTACAGGCTGTATCAGGCAGCATTTGATCGCAAGCCTGATCTGGTAGGTCTTGGTTACTGGATCAATGACATGGACAAGGGCTCCAGCCTGACCCAGGTGGCGGCCGGTTTTTTCCAGTCACCCGAATTCCAGAAACTGTATGGCAGCAACCCCAGCAATGCTACCCTGGTTGGTAATTTCTACCAGAATGTCTTGCACCGTGCTCCTGACCAGGTGGGCTATGATTACTGGCTCAACCAGCTCAATACCGGCAAAATCAGCGCTGCCGGTGTGCTGGCCAGTTTTTGCGACAGCCCCGAGAACCAGGCACTGGTCGCCAACTCTATACAAAACGGTATCGACTACACGCTCTGGCTTGCTTAATGTTTGCTGAGTGTCTGCTTAGTGTTTGCTCTGTCAATGATGCGGATTCTTGCACCTTATGACCTGGGTATGGGTTAGCTTGCATCAATCGTATCTGCGTATTGATACCACATCAGATTGGCTGCCCGGCCTTATGCAGTACTCAACTTCCGCATTCGTTCATGACACATTTTTTAACAAATGTTATGATAGCCAGCTTTATCGCTTAAAGAAGTGTGCAGAAATACATGAAGAAACTTTCCTCTTCCCTGTGGATGGCTGGCCTGTTGGTGCTTTTGTCTGCTTGTGCGACCAAGCCAGCTATTACTTATCTGAACCCCGGCCAGGACAAGGCGCGTGAGATGAGTGATCAATTGATGGCGCAGCAAAGGCTCAGTAATCAGGAGAAGGCGAAAACCATAGACCATCACCGTGTCTGGTACGCTGGATTTGGTTTGCATTCAGGCTCCAAGGCATTTTGGGGTGATGTGCAACTGGCCAAACAAAGGCTGGAAGAAATCAATCCTGAACTGATCAGCTATAGCTTCAATAATGACCCACATCAGGACAAACTTGACGCTCCCTTTGCCCACCTCGGCAGCCTGGATCAGACGGCCAGGGATATTGCCAGCCAGGCCAGGGAAGGAGATGTGGTGACTATTCTGCTGACCAGTCATGGCTATACCGATCTGGTCGCGGTTGAAATAGGCAATAAGCCCACGGCACCCATTTGGACGCGCTATCTCAAAACGGCACTGGCCCCTCTGGAAAAATTCCCGACGGTACTGATCATTTCTTCCTGCTATTCCGGTTCCCTGATCTCGCAATTGAAAGCACCGAACCGCATTATCGTGACTGCGTCGGCACAAGACAAGGTGTCTTATGGCTGCCAGCCATTGGCAAACAATACGTTTTTTGTTGATGCCCTGTTTGGCAGCAAACTCGATTCAGGTCAAAACCTGATGCAAGTGTTTGAACATACCAAAGAGCTGGTGACAGAGCGTGAGAAAGCAGCGAAATTTGATCCCTCGTCACCACAGATTTTTGTTGGCGAGAAAATGCAGGCTTATGCGCAGCAGCCTTTGAAGTCCTGGTTGCAATAGGGACGATGTATTCCTTGCCCTGCCATCATCACTGCGCAGCTACCGTAAGATAAACAGGGCCGTCATTAGATGGCCCTGGCTTTTTTGTGCTGATGCTTGAGGTCTAGCGCATCACTGTCAATAGCGGTACGGCTTTCACCACTGGCAATTTTGCTGCTTGCCATGCAGCGATGCCGCCGCGATACCAATACAGGTTGGAGTAGCCCATGTCCTTGAGGCGCACCAGGGTATTGACACTCATCCAGCATTCTTCAGAAACACAAAATACCGCGATTGCTGCGTCTTTTTGCGGAAAGTTTTTCTTCATGACCGCACGCAAATCTGCATCCAGGTTTTTATTGAAGGCGGCTTCAGGGTCGTCTGCAAGATTGGCCGCACCGTCAAGCGAGATGGCAAACGGCAGGGTCATGCCGCTATTGTCTATGCCCAGGGCGTCGATCACGCTGATCTGTTTTTTAGCCAGCTTTTCTGCCAGCTCTGGGGTGCTGATGTTCTTTACACCTTCTATGCTGGTGGGCGTGGCATAGTGGAAGCCTTCACTGCCAGGGCGCAAATGCTTTACCGGGGGTAAAAACCAATCGGCATTTTCAAAATCCTGATAACCATTCTGGACCTTGAGATTTTTTATCGCACGCTCAGACTCTGTCAGGAACAGCGCATACTTGTCCTGGAATACCTCGTCATCAAGGTCATACAGTTTGCAATTGGATTTGCTGCGGCGCTGGCAATTCGACAGGGCAGAACGTATCGCCAGCACGTCGTTACTCATGCCATAGCCTGTACCCCAGGCACCATCCGGGGCAACGGCAAAGGCTTTTTTGGTTTTATGTTCCTTGTATTTTTCAAATCCGATTTGGGCGCTCTTGTTCAGTTCAATCTGGCCCGGCCAGATATCCTGGGCATGGGCGGTACCAAAGGCACCAAGGGCGCAAAAAGAAAACGACAGGACAGTGAAAATTTTCATGTTCAGGATAATTAAGTATGGTCACAGTGCTTGATGCCCCCGCATTTCTCCATCCATGCAGGGGAATTCAAATCTGGTCGCCATTTTACATTATTTAACTTTTGCGTGAGTCAGGTTATTGGGCAGAGCACTGCTCTTGTTCGTCACTGCGGCACGCACTGTGTTATAGCGTAATACTTGTTGCTTGATACAGATGCAGGGGGCATGTCCCATGCAGATGCTTATACAAGGCTTGAGCCCTGCCTGCCTCATGTGGGAAAATACTTTAAATATATTAACGGCAGTTTGCCTTGATCCTGCCCTGAATCGCCATTCACTTGACGCCACATTTACCCCTGACGCCACCATGCATCCACCATTGCGCAAGACCCTTATCGCAGGTTTGGTTTCCACCTTTATCTCCAGCCTGCTGGCATCTTCACCGTCCACCAGCCATGCCGCACCCCTGGGCAATATGCGCAACTTGTCTGTCAGTGCGCAACGCCAGATAGAGTTCACGACGGATGAAGGCAGCATCGTCCGCATCAGTTTGCTCAAGCCTGATCTGTTCCGTGTCTGGGCGGGTAGCAAGGGGCAGTTGCTGGAGGCCGGTGACAAGGCTGCGCCTATCGTGCTTAAAAAAGATTATGCGGATTTCCCGGTCAGCGTCACTGCGCCAGACGGCTATCAACTGGTGCAGACATCTGCCATGGCCTTGCGCATCTATCGTTCACCCGTTCGCCTGGCGCTCTACAAGGCCGACAACAAGACCCTGCTGTGGGAAGAAAAACAGCCACTGGAACTCGGTGACAAGGCCAGCTTCCAGATACTCTCCAGCACAGCCGATGAAGCCTTTTTTGGTGGTGGCCAGCAAAACGGCAGCTATGCTTTCAAGGGCAAGCAACTTGAGGTATCTTATTCCGGCGGTTGGGAAGAGGGCGACAGGCCCAGCCCCGCGCCGTTCTACATGAGTAGCAAAGGTTACGGCGTCTTGCGCAATACCTGGAGCAACGGCAGCTATGATTTCCGCTCGAATGAATACCTCTCCACCAGCCATCAGGAAAAACGCTTCGACGCCTATTACTTCGTAGGCGACAGCATCAAGGACGTGCTGGCAAGTTACACTGAGCTCACAGGCCGCGCCAAACTCTTGCCACGCTGGGCCTATGAATATGGCGATGCCGATTGCTACAACGACGGCGACAACAGCAAAAAGCCCGGCACCGTGCCCACAGGCTGGAGTGATGGCCCCACAGGCAAGACGCCAGATGTGGTGGCAATCGTAGCGGCCAAATACCGCGAGCACGACATGCCCGGCGGCTGGATTTTGCCTAACGATGGTTACGGCTGCGGCTATACCAACCTGCCAGATACCGTCGCTGGCTTAAAAAAACATGGCTTCCGCACCGGCCTGTGGACAGAAAACGGCGTCGATAAAATCGCTTGGGAAGTCGGCACCGCAGGCACACGCGCGCAAAAGCTCGACGTCGCCTGGACAGGCAAAGGCTACCAGTTCTCGCTCGATGCCAACATGGCCGCTGCACAAGGCATACTCGATAATTCAAACGCACGCCCCTTCGTCTGGACCGTCATGGGCTGGGCAGGCACACAACGCTATGCCGTCACCTGGACAGGTGACCAGTCCGGCAGTTGGGACTACATACGCTGGCACATCCCCACGCTGATAGGCTCGGGCCTGTCCGGCCAGGCCTATGCCACCGGCGATGTCGATGGCATCTTTGGCGGCAGCCCCGAAACCTTCACGCGTGACCTGCAATGGAAGACATTCACGCCCGTACTCATGGGCATGTCCGGTTGGTCAAAGTCAGAACGCAAACACCCCTGGTGGTTTGACGAACCCTACCGCAGCATCAACCGCGATTACCTCAAACTCAAGATGCGCCTCATGCCCTATATGTACACCTATGCGCATGAAGCAGAACAGAGCGGCGCACCCATCGTGCGTGGCCTGATGTGGGATCACCCGCAAGACCCCAATGCCAATAACGAGAACTACAAATACCAGTTCATGCTCGGCAAAGACTTCCTGGTCGCACCAGTGTATCGCAGCCAGGCCGCCAGCAAAGGCTGGCGCAAAGGCATCTACCTGCCGCAAGGCCAGTGGATAGATTACTGGGATGGCCGCGTCGTGACAGCAGACGCCAAAGGCAAAGTCATCGACCAGCAAGTCACGCTGGACAAACTGCCCGTCATGGTACGCGCCGGTGCGATTTTGCCCATGTACCCGGTCGCCCTGTACGATGGCCAGGTACCCAAAGACGTGCTGACGCTGGACATCTACCCACATGGCAAATCCAGCTTCACCCTGTATGAAGACGATGGTGAAAGCCGCCAGTACCAGAGCGGCAAATCCAGCCTGCAAACCTTCAGTGTAGATGCGCCAGAAAACCGCGCAGGCGACATCAGCATCAGCGTCGGCGCTGTCAATGGCAGCTACCAAGGCATGGAACAGCAGCGCGCCCTGCAACTGCAAGTCCACACCCGGGTACAGCCAGATGCAGTGCACTTTGGTGAGCAAACCCTGCAGACATACAGCAACCGCGCAGATTACAACAAAGCCAGCAACGGCTGGTATTTTGACGCCACAGAAAAATACGGCACTGTCCATATCAAGACTGCCAAGCTGCCCGTCAACCAGGCTTACCAGTTCCGCCTGGCCGTTGCCGCGAACAAGCAACTCGCGACAACAGCAGACTACCCGCCCGCACCAGATCTCGGCAACAGTATCGCCGCAGACAGCCTCATCGTGCTGAGCCGCCCGGCAGAAGAACCCGGCCACCCGCTGGAAAAAGCCTTCGACGGCAAACCCGGCACCTGGTTCCGCACCGTGCGTGACCAGTCACAAAAGACAGGCGCACACGAATTCAGCCTCGCCCTCGGCGAGCGCCGGATGATCAACGGTTTTGAAATCGCCCCGCGCAATGACAAGAACTGGCAATACGGCCAGGTCAAAGACTTTGAAATCTACCTGGCCGACACCAACGGCGAATGGGGCAAACCCATCTACACTGGCCAGCTCAAAAAACAAGAGGGCAAACAAAAAGTAGAATTCGCGGCCAAAGCAGGCCGCCTGTTCCGCTTCCGCGTCCTCAGCACCCACGACCAGAACGACGACGGCGACGCCCAAGACCCCATGGTATTGACCAGCACAGGCGAAGCCAAACCAGTCAAGGCCTACAACGCCTTCAACCCGGTAGTCGTCAGCCCGATCACGATTTCAGAATTCAGCATCCTGGAAAAACCAGCACCTGAGAAAGCCAAGCTGCAAACCTATTTGTCGGATGCTGTTGCTAGTGCCATCGCTGGCAACAAGAACGGCTACGCCAAAGACCAGGCCTATAGCGTTGCGAGCGCCAAATCAGTCAAGCGCGATGTTAGTAAGCAAACCGGTATGCAAAGCAGCATGCAAATGAACGGCCTGCGTTTCCACAAAGGCCTGGGCGTCGCTGGCAACAGCGAAATCAGCTACCAGCTCAAAGGCGACTGGCAAACTTTCCGCGCCGACGTCGGCATAGACGACAGCTGCCGCAACAACGGCGGCCTGCAATTCCAGGTATGGGGCGACGATAAATTATTATTCGACAGCGGCCTCATTACCGCTCCAGCAGTCGTCAAACCTGAGCTGGACATACGGGGCATCAGCAAACTTAAATTGAAGACTACGGGCGTTAAAGCAACGGGTAAGACAGAGGTTTGTGCTAACTGGGCGAATGCTTCGGTGATTGGGTTTGCGGGGGATGGGGTGGGGAGGTAAAACCGAGAACTTTAACTCTTTGCCACATTGTTATTGCCGGGACATTTGTGCTGACTTGCGAATGTTCCAATTTGGATATAATAATGCAGCATATTCAGTGCATTAAAAAGTGTATAATTAAGTGTCATTTGAGTTAAATCCAAACGCACATACAAAGACAATACGTGTTCAGATACCAAAGAAGCTGACATTGTTATTGAACCAACCTACATCAAACCATACGCTTATGACAATGACTAATGCAATCTATGCCAACGCTACCGTAAGCATTACCGAGCTCCGCCGCAATCCTGGTGCTGTGATAGAAGAAGCAGGTATTGAGCCGGTGGCCATTCTTAATCACAACCGTGCGACTGCTTATCTGGTTCCGGCAGATGCCTTTGAAGTCATGATGGAAAAGCTGGAAGATATTGACCTGGCAGAACTGGTCAGAAAACGCCGCCACGGCAAAACCGTGAAAGTGTCTTTGGATGACTTATGAACTTGTATTTAACGAGGCCGCGCTCAAAGAATGGAAAAAGCTTGATCACACCATACAGGCGCAATTTAAAAAACATCTGATCAAACGCCTGCAACATCCTCATGTTCCTTCTGCCCGGCTCAGTGGCGCTGACATGAAAAACGCTTATAAAATTAAACTGCGGGATAGTGGCTACAGATTGGTGTATGAAGTCAACGACAACACTATTACTGTGCTTGTCCTCGCGGTGGGGAAGCGGGATAAAAGTCAGGCTTATGAGGCGGCTAGGCAAAGAATACAGAAAATACTTTGATTATTCACATTTCTAATGATGGCTAATAAATAAATTAGAAATTAATCAAGTCGAGAGTTTAATTGAAATTACGCAGCTAGACTGCCAAAATGGAATCAATAACTGATTTCATACCGGGTGGCTGATATCCCATTGATGCCATTTTTGATATTATTAAATTGCGGAAAATTTCATATTTCATTTCTGTCACATACTGACCTGAAAAACGTCTCAAAATATCTCTTCCTCTATGTTTTTGTTTCCATAAACCGTTACTTAGGTACGCACAGAATTCAGTTTGTAAATTAGCCTCTCTTTCCCGCAATTTATCAATCGTAAATGACGACTGAAACGCGTTGTCGAGACGTGATTTTGATGCACTTAATACCTCGAAAAGGTTATCTGCTATAGAGGATTGTTTGGGATTTGTCTTAGTGTTCACAAGTCCAACAATCTGCTGATTGACTTCCAGTTGAATAACATGCCTTACGAGTGAATGAACACATTCTTTCGCAGCTTGTAGAAGAGATTCGTAGATTTGATCTTCATTGGGTATATTACCTCCTGGACGAATATCTATTAGCACTTTTCTTATGATACTTGGCTCAAGTAAATAATTTTCAATGTGGTATACATTCCACTGCCAAGATGAATTTTCATCATTAACTAAGGTCTCGTCTAAATCAGCGTCTGTTATTGACAGAACTTTTATCGGAATATTTCCATCTCGTGCTGCTTTTTCCATTGCTTCACGAAGACGCTTTACGCCAGTTTTGTTACCACCTGATATCGTGTTAACTTCATTGCTGAACTGTGGGAACAAAGCGCCAATCATTTTTCGATCAAACTCAGAATCTTCTCCTTCTAAAATTACTACCTTCGCTCCCGGTCTATATGATGCAAGATCACCGACTAAGTTAACGATGGCTCGTTCCATTTCGATTTCCATCGTAATCAATCTGACTTGATTGTCATTGGTTCCTTTTGATGGTGACATGTGAAATACAGAAAAATCACCAGCACCGACGGATTCCCGTAACAAAGCATCAGAATGAGTAACAAGCCAAATTTGATTATTTAAAGAGATGCCAAGATTTTTGTGATAAAAGCTAGGAAGCCCCCTTAACAGTCTTGGGTTTAAATGTAGCTCGGGTTCGTCCAATAGAATTACAGAATTTTTAGGAGCTGAATTTCTCAGCCTCAGATAGCCAAAGAGTATTTCTTTTTCACCCGAACTAAGCTCGTTAAGATCATGTTCAGTTCCGGACTGTGTCTTAACAGGGAATTTCAAATAACCCTCTTTAGTTGCAACCGGACCTAAAAATTGTTTGTCTGGAAAAAATTGTTGAAATAGCTCTTTCAACGTATTGGTAAGCGTTTGTTTTTCACTAAACTCTACGCCGGCATTTTTTGCCAATGCTTCTCGTACATAAATGGAGGCCATTTCTCCCTTTACGTTAGAATATTTCGCGCCATAATTATATAAAGCGTGCTGGCTTCGTTGTATTTGTTGATTGGGATCTAAGTTAAGATTTACTCCTTGGACAGATTCTCTTTCATAGTGTCTTTTTGCACCGTTGTACTCGATTACTCCAATGACATTCGGTTTATAAACAGAAAAAATTATCCCTAATGCAGTCGAAGGCAGCACATTTAACTGCTTGAGCTGAGGTAATATCCATATTCGAGCATCTACTTTCTTGGCTCTGGTCTCGCTTATAAATTGTTGCAAAGCAGCTTTTGTGCGTTCCTCAACTTCCCCTTGTCTTGCGCGAATTTGTGTTGCAAGAGGTGCTGTGTCAACAACACTCCAACCTTGGAGCTCAGGAGCAAGTTGCCGCCAAATAGTCTCTTGAATTAAACGCTCTGCATGCTCCTGTAGATATGTGATTTCTTCTTGCTGCAATTCGAATGTCACAGCTATTTCAAATTCTTTTGTTTTGTCTTGCATTAGTCCAGAAAATGCTTCTGGATCTTGAGTAAAATTTATTTGAAATTCACTTAACCATTGATGAACTTCGTTATGCTGATATCCGCCGTAGACTGATTTGAGCAGCCTAATTGCGTCAAGTATGCAAGATTTACCACAACCATTTGGGCCTGCAATAACCACCATGTCTTTTAGATCTTCTAAAATAACATTGTTAATGCCACGAAAATTAGCGATTTTTAATGAGGTTATTTTCATTGAATATGCCTTGCATGTTAGATATAGAATATGTCGCGCAATTCAATAACTATATCGCTTTAGATAGTGCGAGCGCAGATTTATATGCTGAATTGTTGGCGAAATCGCTGATTTTCTCTTTGCAATTGATGCTCAAAATAATTTTTTCAACTCCATGAGGATAGCGCTTTTCAGTGATGAATAAGTTAACTTTGAATGATTTTAGGCAGTTTCATTTTCTTTTTTCAACGCGATAGCTAAATCCAGGATTTCTGATTGATAAACGTAATCCCGCATCCCACGGCTCAGATAGACAACTACAAAAGCCAGCAGGCCTAGTAGGATTACAGCACCGAATAAAAATTCATAGAGAGGGGTGGAGAGTAGAGAAATTTCGGGAAATTTCACAGGAGAGGTTTTAGACGAAAATTCTTTTATCAAGGTCCATCCAATTGCCGCCAGTGAGATGAATGCTAACTTGTCTGGGGAGCCGATCACGAGACTGACTTTGTATTTGATACGGGTGATCTTTAACTGGATGATTCTTTGTGCATGCTCCAGATCTTTTTTTGAGTATGCATCCAACTCGCGTACATGTTTTTGATCGGTTTCGATGCCAAGAATGAAGTACTCCAGCGACGTCTTTTTCAGATTTTTGATAGTCACAATGGCAGAAAAAATCGTGATCAGCAAGGCGCAGGTTGGAAGGATGATTGCGGCGGCACCCAGAGCAAGGGCGAGCATCACGGCATACTTATTTAAGGGGCTGATCACATGCCACAATGCGAAGATGATGATCAGGCCAAATAACAGAAACCCTGCTTTCATCAATCTGCCTGAGATCTTTTCACTCCAGCGTTCTAGTCTGGATGCAAGTTCTGATCCTTCAATACCACACATGCCATGTAATTTTCTGATGATGTCCAGAGTTTGCGGTTTTTGTATCTTGACTGCTTGATGTTTGAATGAGCGCGGCATAAGCATTGGCATATATAGTTAAATAATAAATAACTATAATTGTATTTTTTACTACTTGCCAGTGAAATTGATTTTTTAAAGTGTGTGCTTATTTGTTTGAGCGCTATCGTTGCTGTCTTCTCATCGGTGACTATGGCTTATCCAATTCTGTATTGATCGGTAAATTATTTGACCCGGTATCAATATTCAAAATATCTTGAACAGTTTTCTTTGGCAATTGTTCACCTGTTGGTGACAGACTTGTAGCGTAATCGATAGCCCAGTTCACGCGACCATCCTTTAAATCCGGGAAGGGAATTGCAGGAAATTGCCCGATATTTCTCCAGGCATATATATCGCCTGGAACAGGTGGAGTTTGTTGGAAAATGTAAAAATTATCTTGAGCATGACTTTTATTCAGGACTCTGATTGTGTACTTAGTTGTGGACATACATCCTCCAGGAACGAATTGAAATTTGCTGTAGATTAATCGTCTCAATATGCATTCATATCGCTTCAACAGTGATTAGGGGAATGCCAATTGACACTGCAATATAGCAAATAAAGCAATAAATTGCTATGGCGCCGCAAGCACAGACATAATGACCGTGGCGATATCGCCCACATAAAACTACACCCGTTTACCAGAGGCAAACGGGTGTAGTTTTATGGATTACTGTATTTAAACCTTAGCTAATACCTTATTGCCCAGGCTTGACCGGCACAACCAGTTCCCTCAGGATGCCGCCGCGTTCTGCGCTGCCGGACTGTGTGCCTGCACCGCGCATGCGTTGCAGGCAATAATCACGGTCTGTTGGTGGGAGGGCGTTGCAGCGGAGTTCGCGGTTGCGCTGGAGCTGGTCTTCGCTTGCTGTCGTGAGGCTGCCAGATTTGGCTTGTTGTCTGGCGGCACCAGCCTCGCGCAGGCAGGTTTCTTTTGATTGATTCGTCTCGCCTTTGTTGCAGCGTTCCCGTTCTTGTTCGTAACGGGCGCGGGCGCTGCTATCGTCACGATCTGCGGCTACACATGTGCCTGCCAGCAGGACGGAGGAGATGATAGCGGCGACCAGGGCTGCGGCGGTTTTGCCTGCAGGCATGCGCGTTTGCGTGTGCGGCAGCTTGAGTGGATTGGTGTCGGCGGATACTGTTTGATCGTGTTTCATGGCATGACCTCATTGAGATGGTATAGATGCTGTACATGCGGGCGAAGGCAGGTGCACTGCCACAAGCCCGCAATTTACTTGTCACTGGATATCAGTTTAGTCGAAAGCAAATGCTATTTCTGCGTGCTACCGCACATTCGCCAATAAAATCTTTGTTTGCTTCAAGACATGCAGATGGCAGACAAGCGCGGACTTCAAGTATCATGGCTCCGTCCCTAAGCATGCGACGTATGGTTACTTCGCCAGGCCGCATCTACATCACAAGTATCCATCGTATTTGAAAGATCAAATGTCCATGAAGCTTTCCACATCCCTGCAATTTACTGTTTTGTTATTGACCGTGGCACTGCACAGCAACAGCCAGGCGCAACAAAGCACGGTCTTTGGCAAGAAAATGCCAGCCACGGCACCGGCACTGCGTGATTTTGTACCGCCCGGCTGGATGGTGGAAAGCCAGGTCAGCGGTGACCTTAATGGTGATGGACTGGCCGATATTGCCGCCGTACTGGTGGAGGGCAAGGGCGCAACTGACGACAGGCAGCGTGGCTTGATCGTGCTGCAGGCGAGTGCGGGAAAGGGCTATAGTGTATTGGGCAGCAATGGCAAGCTGCTGCAATGCCAGGGTTGTGGTGGTGTCAAAGATGGTGTCAATGTCGCGGTTAAAAACGGCGTGCTGGTCGTTAGCCAGTATAGCGGTTCGCGTGAATACTCAGTCTATACCTGGCGCTTCCGCCTGGATGCTGCCAGCCAGCGCCTGCAAATGATAGGCATAGATGAAGAAGAGGCAGATGGTATGGTGGGCAAGGGTTCTACCGTCAGCACCAACTTGCTGACTGGCCTGCAAATCAGCGAAAGCTATCAGTATGACGAGAAGCGTGATCGCAAAGTCATATTGAGTTCAAAGAAAGGCAAGGTCGCAAAAAGCATGACTTTGCTGGAGGATGCGGTTGGGAGTCAATAAAAATGCGATGCTACGATGCTTTGATAGCGATACGATCAATGCAGCGTAATAGTGTGCTTGCAGTAAAAAAGAAAAAATTCAATCGATGAAAAAATCTTTATTAACCTTAGTTTTACTGTTCGCTGCCATATTTTCGAAGTTTGCTTTAGCAGAGCCATTGCGCAATTCCCGCTGCAATGGTGAAAGCATGAAAACTGTGTGGAGGGTGCAGGAAAATGATCTTCAAGTAGGTATCAGCAATCAATTTGATAGCTCTCTCGGTGCATGCGTCAGGCGTTTGGCAATAAAAAAACTCTGCCCTCCCAGCTCGAAAACAAACAGTTTATACCGAGATGATGGCCGAGGTACCCGTAGCTATTTGGCCAGCTAGCTCAAGATTGTTGATAGCCTGGGAATCTGGTAGCGCATTCTGGATTACTGTCTATGATATGAAAAGTAAAGGTATTCAGAAGGTGCTAGATGTAAGGAAAAAGGGCCTGCCAGAAATTACTTACCAATCGAATGGAATGGAGCGTCTGAGCTTCCCAGGATACGGTAATGAAGGCGGCGGGCATATAAAAGACGGGTCATCTAATTTGCAAATGGCTGATGTTTATACCTGGCAAGGCGAGATGTACGTGGAACAAAAAAATTTGCCCTTTGCAAATCGTTTTGAAGAGCGGCAAAAGCGGTAAGTCAGATAGACGCTTGCCAAGGTATGTAATGGAGTAAGAATGACAGACAAAGTAAACATCATTGATCTGAAAATAAATGACGCCCTGAAAAATTCGCCTTACTTACCAGACGAAAGAATAGTCGAAGAATTAAGAAGACTAAAATCTCTGGGGCAACCGCCGTCTGCCTTGCTAAAGTATTTGAAAAATGAACTTCCAGAACTTTCTGGACTGTATTTCATTAAATATTTCAGAGCCGCATTTGGCATGTCTTTAAAGGCAGCGAAACCTGTAGCAGGTTGGTTGACTATGGGGCTTTCAGATGAAAGAGTTGATCAATTCATTTCTGAGGAATGGTAAATGGATTCCAGATTACCTTTGCTTTCAATCAGAGAAATTCAGGCTGGACTCAATAAAGAGTTTGAGCATCTCGAACCAGAGTTAAGTGGATATCGCCTGCTGGAAGGTAATCTCCAATCAAGACATCTGCTTGATTTGGAACGTGAACTTTCTATCAAATTGCCTGAAGATTTTCGACTGCTTATTTCGGAATTCGATTTTGGAAATTTAACTATTGGCCCAGTCAGTTTTGGTTTCTCTTGCGACTATACAGATATGCTGCTGGAATTGAATACAAAGCTAAGGTGGTGGGGCCCTGGTGCACGCCCTGAATTAATGATAATGGTGGCGAACTCGGATCCATTTGCAATTATGCTAGATGTTGGTAGCGGGCATGTGCTGGCAATGGATGCTGAATTGGGTTATGAAAGAGCTACTCTCATTGCAAGAAATTTTGCTTCCTTTTTTGCAGGCCTTGGAACGACTGTTTTATTACGGAATCAGACTGAAAATAAGAAAGAATTGGCACAACGAATTGCCAATGAAATAGGTAGTGATGATTTGGAGTTTTGGAATTTTTTGATGCGATAAGCCCTCGTCTTTATAAATCCCCCGTTTGCCATTTGCCAAACGGAGGGATCAAGCGCCTTAATTAAAACTGGCAGAGCTAGTATTAGTATTCGTCAACGTCTGGGTTTTGAAGTTGACGGTGAAGCGGTCGCTGGGTTTGCCTGAGCCCAGTCCTTTGAGAATGCTGAATACTTGCTTGAACTGGTTTTGGAAAAGCACGTTGACCGCATTCTGGTCTGATGGTTTGCCGTCAAGCATACTGATGGCAGCCGGGCTGGCCGGGAAGGCGTTCATCAGGACCTTGTATTGCTTGACCCTGTCTGTGCCCATGTCGCGCAAAGCCAGTTCGCCTGCATAGACGGTGCGGTGGAAGTCGCCATAGAATTCATAGGCGCTGATCTTGGCGAAGTCATCCAGCTTATAACCGGCAGCAGTGGCAAGCTGTGTTGCCTTGTTGGTGGCTACTGTCCAGTCGGCGGTCAATTGGCTGGCTGAGACAGGCGTGCCGCTGACGCTGCCTTTGGACATGCAGGTGGCACTCAGCGGTAAGACGCCGGGGATGTCTTTCAATTGCGCGAATGTGACCTGGGTTTGCAATTGCGACAGGATCAGCATCTGTTTGGCGTCAAGGCTGGTGGCGGCTTCTTTCATTTCGCAAGGCCAGTATTCATCCATGAAGCGCAGGCGTGAGAGTTCGCCAAAATAGAAGCGGGTAAATTCGCCATAGGATTTGGTGGCGAGGATATCCTTGCTCCAGCGCTTGCTGACGTCAGCGGCGAGACTGCTGTTTTGCAGATAGTCGTACTCGGTCTGGTAATACTTGAAGAGTTCGTTATAGCGTGCCACGTTGTTGAGGGACACGGTTTCGATATCGACGGTATCCTGGTCCTTGTATTTGACGATCTTGTAGGCGGCACCAAATACGGCCAGCGAGGGTGACTGTACATTCACGAAGTAATTGCCGGATGCGTCCTTGTAATCATTTGTGCCATTGAAGTGCATGTGGCCGCCCATGTGCAATTGCATGCCTGTGGCTGCGAGTGCAGTAGTGGTTGCCTGCTCAGGCACACGTGCCACCTGGAAGGCGCCCGATTTGAAGACGGCCTTCATGGTATCAGTCTGGTTGGCGTAAAAATCCATGGTCGGATAATGCGAGAATGCAATCAGGCGCTTGCCCTGGGCCTTGGCGCGGGCAGTGACGGTTTTGATCCATGCCAGCAAATGTTTTTTATGCGTCAGTACTTTGTTCCAGCCCGCATTGCCAGCGCCATCAAAGCCTTTGAATGCCTTGGCATTGACAGGGTCAAATGCGCCGTTGGGGATATGGACATTGGCGTCGATTGAGAGCAGCCAGACACCCTTGACCGGTTCTACCAGATAGCTGGAATCGATGATGCTGGTGCATTTTGTAAATGCCTTGCCCAGGGTTTTTTCACCTTCTGCCTTGTAGCTGCCGCCTTCGCCTTCTGCACAAATTTCAAACTGGCGGTTTTTTACATCGGCGCTGGTCAGTGCTGCGTCATAGGTATAGGTGGAATTGGCATAGCTGGAAAACGGCGTCTCCCAATACACGTCAGCCTTGTTGGGCATGTAGCCAAATTCACCCAGTTGGGCGATCAGTTTTTCGTAGCCGAGTTCCATGAGCTGGTTGGTGCAGGCGACAGTGGCGTCCTGTGATTTGCAGCCGGAATAATTGACGGCATAAACTTTTTGTTCTTTGCCTTCTGCGGTCAGGAAGTCATTTTTGCCAGCTTCGTCATCGTCATAAGGCTCATTAGGATCATGATTGCCGGGCGCGATAAAGAAGCGCATGCCTTTGGCCTGATACTCTTTCAAGATGGCGGCAATGCCATCGATGTTGACGGGTTGTGCATCGTCAGAATAATCGCCCGACAAGGCTACCAGCCTGATGCCGCGTGCGTAAGCGTCATCCAGTGCGCCACGGAAGGCAAAGTAGTTTTCATTAAACAGGCGGGTCGAAGTCAGTTGCGCATACATGGTACGTATGGTGGCAAATTTGCCGTCACCAGTAGGTATGCCTGAGAACTTGGCATTTTTGAGGTCACCATAGACGTTTTCAAAATGCACGTCAGACATGACGGCCACGGCGGGTGTTTCAGCAACGGGTTCTGGTGCGGGCGTTGCAGCATCTTTGCTGTTGCCGCAAGCGATCAGTGCCAGCGGCAAGCATAATGAGAGCAATTGCTTTGCGGCCTTGCGCTCATTTAAAAAACGAACATTCATGGTCTTTCCTGTCACAGGTTCGGAGACTCACCTGGCACATGTGTGCCAGGCAGAGATGGATAGCGGGACTGTTGCAGGGACGTAAAATGAGAGGCACTAGCCGCCTGCATAGGCTGGCATTGTAAAGTTGCTTGATGACAAGATGGTGACGGCGCTTCTCAGGTGTTGCGGCAAATGCTGTGTTGCCTGAAATGAGTTCTGGAGTTGAATGCCTTGTTCAAACTGTGGGATTCGACTTTGCGAGCAATCGCCCTGTCCCGGCAATGCCCAGTGCCATCACCAGCATCACCCCTGCCACGATAAACGTGATCTGCATGCCAGTCGCAATCGCCACTGGCGTAGCTGCTCTGATGTCACTGCTTGCTGATGCCCAGGCAAATACCGCGCCCATCAAAGTTGCGCCCGTGATGAGGCCGAGGTTACGGGACAGGTTGAGCATGCCCGAGATCAGGCCGCGCTGATTCGGGGCGATTTCTTGCATGACGGCGGTATTGTTGGCGGCCTGGAAAAGCTGGTAGCCGGGTGTGAGTATGGTGATGGCGATGACGTAGCCAGAGATGCCTATGATGGACGGCAGCAGGGCGAGGGCGAATGCACCTGTGACCATGGCGACGAGCCCGCTGGTGACGGTGGCTGGTGCACCCATGCGATCTACAATGCGGCCTGCGACAACGCCGCTGCAGGCGGAGATTATGGGGCCTATGGACATGACGAGGCCGACCATGGCATCGCTAAGTGCCAGCGAGCGCGATAGGTAGAAAGGGCCGACCACCAGCGTGGCCATCATGACGGTGGCGACCAGGGTGTTCATGGCCAGGCTGGTGCTGAGATTGATGTCGCGGAATAGGGCGGGGCGTATCAGTGGTGATGCGACTTTGGTTTCTACCAGTATGAACAACGCCGCGCCAAGGATTGCGGCAAGCAGCAATGCCAGATTCAGTGCGCCAAAATGTCCGCGACCCAGCGTCATGGCGAGGGCATAAGCGGCCAGAGTCAGGGCCAGCATGAGTGTGCCTGTGTGATCAAAGCGCTGGCTGGCTTTATTATTGGCTTTATTATTGGCTTTGTTGTTGGCTTGCTGGTCTTGTGGCAGGTAACGTTGCGCGAGTATGAAACTCAGGATGCCCAGCGGCAGATTGATCAGGAAGATCGCGCGCCAGTTGACGCCCGCAATCAGTATACCGCCCAGTGAAGGGCCAAGGGCCGTGCCAACGGCAGACATGGTACCCAGCAAACCCATGGCGCTACCGGTTTTCTCTTTGCTAACGGTTTCACCGACAAAGGCCATGGTCAACGCCATCATGATGGCGGCCCCCAGGCCTTGCACCGCGCGGGCAGCGATCAGCATATTCAATGTGGGGGCTGCGCCGCACAGGGCAGAAGCGATCGTGAACAGGGCAATACCTGCCAGCAACAGGCGTTTGCGCCCCACCATATCCCCCAGGCGGCCTACGCTGACAATAAGGGTGGTGATGGCGAGCAGGTAGGCGACGACTACCCATTGCACTTGCTGGAATGAGGCATTGAATACATGCGTCAGGGTTGGTAATCCCACATTGGCGATGCTGGTGCCCAGTGAAGACAGCAACATGGACAGCGACAGGCTGGCGAGTATCCAGCGAACTGAGGATGACATTTGTGGGCTGCCTGCACTACTTGTTACAGTCGCAGCGATAGATTCTGGTACGGCTTTCATTTTTGGGCTGTCTTGGATGGTGATGCCTTGATCATAGGCTTTTGCGATATAAGGCGGAAGACGCACGGTTTGCACTTTATTCATGCGTATGACGCTATGCCATAAACTGTGTCAGGCGAAAGCGCGTTAGAATAAATGCATGTCTATCCCCGACCTGAACCTGCTGATTACTCTGGATGCCGTGCTTGCAGAAGGCAGCGTGGCGCGTGCTGCTGCCAGGCTGCGGCTGAGTCCATCTGCCATGAGCCGCGCGCTGGCACGCCTGCGCGAGACCACGGGTGACCCTTTGCTGGTCAGGGCAGGGCGCGGTCTGGTGCCTACACCGAGGGCGCTGGAGTTGCGTGAACAGGTTAGCCAACTGGTGCAGGATGCACAGGCGGCATTGCGCCCGGTTGCTGAGCTTGATCTTGCCAAATTGACGCAGACTTTTACCCTGCGCACCAGCGATGGCTTTGTCGAAAACTTTGGCCCCGCCCTGATCGCCCGCATCAGTGCAGAAGCGCCAGGTGTGCGCCTGACTTTCATGCCGAAATTGAACAAGGACAGCACGCTCTTGCGTGATGGCACAGTCGATCTGGAAACCGGCGTGGTCGGCGATGCCATCAGCCCTGAAGTACGTACCCGCGCCTTGTTCCGTGACCGTTTCATTGGCGTCATGCGCATGGGGCATCCCTTGAGCGAGCTTGTCATGACGCCAGCCGTGTATGCATCTGGCAAACATGTGCTGGTGGCTCGCCGCACGCAGAGCAAGGGGCCGATGGCGGATGCATTGAAGCCGTATGGGCTGGAGCGCGATGTGCTGACGACCGTGGGGGGCTTTTCTGCGGCGCTGGCATTGGCGCGGGCATCTGATTTGATTGCTACCGTACCTGCGCGGCATACGGGCAATTTGCGGGCGGGCATGCATAGTTTTGAGCTGCCATTTCCTGCGCTGGAGATTACTGTCTCGATGTTATGGCACCCGCGTATGGATGCTGATCCTGGGCACCGGTGGTTGCGGCAGTGTTTGTGGGAGGTTTGTGCGGGGTAGGGTGAGCAGGAGGACGGGGGCTTATGTCAGTCATGCTTAAACGTGCATCACGGTTTAACGAGACTGGATGCCAGATCGAGTCTCACTGCTGTCCGGAATAGTTATCTTGACTCATTTGGAGAGTCAAGTACGAACAGAGTCGCGGCGATTCTTCTACGTCGAAGACTTAATTCTGCAATTGAATAATTTTTGCCAGCGATCATGCTTAAAGCTCCTTCCCCTTCAAGGGGAAGGTTGGGATGGGGATGGGTTTCTGTAGCAAAATCATGTACAGCCAATCGACCGAAACCCATCCCCACCCTAACCCTCCCCTTGAAAGGGAGGGAATTTACTCGTTATTGTTTGTCAAGGACATTATTCCGGACAGCGGTGAGATCGAGTCTGGCATGACGGTTGGGGGGGCTGGTGCTTGGTGGCGGAGATTGCCGTGTGTTGGAGAGCACGGCAAAGGCTACATTTATCTGGCACGGATAATCTATGTTGGCTGCCGCTTCTAATTTTATATAAAAACAAAAGTAAAAATATATTTTGTTGTAGAATAGGTATTGCTGATGCTTTTCCCCTTGCCTCATACTTCAAGAAGTGGATGCCTATGAATAACTACTTTCCTGGCAGTTTTCGTTTGTTGAGCAGTCTTGTCCTTGGGGCGGCCTTGCTGCCTGCTATTGCCAATGCGCAAGTGACGGCCAAATCAACCACCTATATCACTGAAGCCAGCCTCCATTGCGATGAGCTCGATGTCAGTGTCGAAACCTATTGCGAACCTAATGAACGTCTTGACGGTGCATGCTTCCTGCAAAAGGTGAAGCTGCGCCAGTCTGGCACAGACAAGTTTTCTGAAAAACTTTATCTGTATGAAGATTACCTGAAAGACCGTTCACTGATTACGCAACTGGCTTGTGTCAAGGGTAAAGGGGATAAAGGTAAAGAAGACAAGGGGCGGAACAAGATCGTGTTGAGTTCCACCAACCTCGGTAACTGCAAGTCTTGCGAGTGGGATGATTATTTTTCTGAGACGGGTGTTTTCCTTGGTTCCAGCCGCGAAAAATTTGGTGCAACGAATTTCAAACCCAAGGCCTTGCCTGGCAATTTTCTGCAAAAGCACGGTTTTGTGCTGGATGACAATGGACGTTTCACTGAAATTGAAAAAGTATCAGTAAAGCGCATACAGCGCGAGGGGAAATAAGATGGCAGGCGCAAAACATCATAAAACCAAGAACTTTAGCCATAACGGCGATCCACTGACGGCAGACTCCCAGGGCGACAGCCGCACCTGGGGGGATGCGAATGATCATGTGAAGTTTCAAGTGCAAAAAGAAATTGTGCAGCAGGCGGGCAAAGCCAATCTGTCACAAAAGGACACTGCCAATTTGCTGGCGCTGGCCGAGGTGGAGTCTGGTTTCAACCCTGACGCCGCAACGACTTCGCGCAAGTCTTCTGCATCCGGTGTGTTTGCGATTACCGACAGCACGGCCAAAGATGCAACAGAAAGATTGAGCGGCACCAAGCGCATAGGTGGCTATGAAGTGGCCGAAAAATACGACAGGTTCAACACGGCATCGAATGTGTCGTTCGGTATTGCAGTCTATCTGGATAAAAAGAAGGTCGCCGGTTCTGATGATGTCGGTGATATCTACAAAGCCTGGAATACCAACCCGGCAGAATACAATAAATTGCTGACTCGCCTCGACAAGCATGCAACACAGTATGATAAAGACCTGACCAATAAGGTCTGGGACGGCCCAGGCCCGGCAGCACCCGTCAAACCCGTAACGCCCGCCAAGCCTGGTGAAACAGCAGAGCCAGCAAAATCTACTAAACTGGCAGCAGAAGAGCCCAAAAAATCTGGCGATGTGTTGTCATCCATCCCGTTGTTGAACAAGGCAGGGCAGGATGCCGACAAAAACTGGAATATGCTGATGGGTACGGATTCACCCTCCAGCCGCATGATGATGCGGGTGCCGGAGCCGGTGAAGAAAGAGACTGTCAAGCCGCAATAGCTTGAAAATAAATGCAGTATATGGCGGAAGTTGTGAGGGCTTCCGTCATAAATATCATTGTCTGCATAGCTCTAAGTTTTCCGTAACTGGTCCCACGTAGTTCCAAACGCCCACTTGATGCTCCGTATGCCGCGTTGCATGGCGTTGCCCAATATCAGCACGTGTTCGCCTTCTACATTTGTACCACGCAAAGTTGGGTCGAGGATTTCAAATGCCCGGCCAGCCTGGGCGGGGCGATATGGAAAAGCTATTTTCAACTGTAAAGGCGATGTGCCGTAAGTATAAAGAATGACTATCACCGCATCGAAACGGCCTTCTTCAATATCAGCGTAACCATCATAAGAAAACACTTGCCATGTTGCACCGTCCGGGTTTTTCTCCAGACAATCAACACCATACTGCAAAGCCTGTTCATGGCTTTCACCTGGCAGGCCAGACATCAGCGCGCACCAGGACATGGGCGCAGTTGAGCGCAGCATCAAGGGCAGCACAGCACCACCGTCAGCCGCCATCATCATTTGCCATGAGGCAGTGCACCCCAGGGCCTGCATGCCTGTCCACCAAATGACAGGTGCGTTACGTTCGAGTTGCTGTATCAGGCTTGTGACATAGTCTGCAGCTTTTGATTGCTGGCTGTCTGCAAATATCTCTGCCTCTATCCAATCCAAAGGCATAAATGCAACGCCCTGGTCAGGCGCGAGGGCAATCAGCCGGGCAAACGGCTCGTTGGGTAATTGCATGCCAGCCGGTAATTCCTGGAGTGCCGATGCCTTGTCATGCCAATCGATATGCGCGCCTGTACGGCGACGCAGGACTTCAATCACATGATAGGCAATCAGGGCGCAAAAGTTGCGACCTTGCAGCGACCCTTGCATGTCGTCCCGGGATGGCTTTACACGTTCCCGCATGGCTGCAAATAATTGGTCCAGCCGCTGTAAACCTTTGTCCGAATAATCAAGCTGAGCTTGCTGCAGGGCTTTGGCAAATTTCCAGCCACCTTCTATTTCGCCACCGCTGGCATAGACATCCAAAAAACTTTTGGCTATTTCATTCATGTAGCAATCTTTCGGTGTGTTACTGAGGCGCTCAAGGTAAAAGTATCTGCTGTCTTTCGTCTTGGGAACGCCATTTTTTAGATAGATTGTAACGTATCAGTCAAACAGCAAAGATGTTGCCACCCATATTGAGAGGATAAGATTAAGTGATCAGGGCTTAAAAGAATTGCTCTGACCGATGCCTCAAATTTATAGTGTGGCTTATGACAATACCTGCTAAAGAATTGAAAAAAACCACAGGGTGCAAGCATCTGGCGTGTACTTGAGCGCCTGACGGTGACGCATGAAGAGCTCAGCCCTGAAGTGCATCGCGGCATCAGCTTTGGCTGGCCGCTGGTATTGTCCAGTCTTAAATCGCTACTGAAAACCGGGCGCGGTATCGATTACTGAGCTGGTTTTCACAGGGCTGCGCAAAATTGGCAGTGATCGCCTGATTTTGCCTGATCGCGCCTGATATTGTCTGGTTGACCATCCTCCCTGGTCATCGTATGCTGCTGCTTGATGATCTTTGCGCAGGAGCGTACATCTTTCATGCCGGTTACTCCATTTCATTTTGGTCTCGGTGCTGCCCTCAAGGCGGCAGCGCCGCGCCACGTCAGCTTTTTGTCTTTCGCTGCCGTGAATGTGTTCATTGATGTGGAGTCCGTGTATAAGCTCATGCATGCGCGATTCCCTGTGCATGCCTTCTTCCATACCTATCTTGGCGCGCCTTTGATGGCGGGTTTTACGGTCTTGCTTTTCCTGCTGGCACGCTGGTGCGCACGACGATTTTATCTGCCCAATTTTTATCGCTGGCAGCAATTGACGTTGTTACAGGTCAGCATTGGCGCCTTGCTTGGTGCCTTGTCCCATGTGGTATTCGACAGCATCATGCATGCAGACATACGGCCCTTGCACCCTTACAGTGATGAAAATGTTTTGTATGAAATCATCCCTTTGATGTACCTGCATTTGCTCTGCGTGTTTTTTGGTGTGCTGGGTTTGATAGGGGTGTATGTGCGCAAGGCGGATGAAGTTTGATGTGTGCCAACGCATCTTGACGTAATTACCTGACGTTTTTAACAGGAGGGCAGTCTGTCTTCCATTTGCTATTTCAAATTTAGGAGAACTGATATGGGTGCCTGGGCTGCCGATTCTTTTGGAAACGATACTGCATGTGACTGGGCTTATGCCATTGAAGACTGTAATGACCTGTCACTGGTAGAAGAAGCGCTGGACAAGATATTGCAGGAAGGAGATGGCTATATTGATGCTTCTGATGCAGAAGAGGCGATTGCCGCTATCGAGGTGATTGCCAGGTTGCAGGGCAACTGGGGCACGCGCAATGCGTACAGTGAAAGCGTCGATAAATGGGTCAGGAAATCTAAGCTGGTACCGGGCAAGGAACTGGTCGAGAAAGCCCATCAGGTGATTGCCAGAATTCTTGGGGATGAATCTGAACTCAAGGAACTTTGGGAAGATTCCAAGCTGTCGAATGAATGGTTAGCATCGGTGCAGAAGCTGGCGGGGCGGGTGAAGCTTTGATGTTATGGATGAAGATAAAAATAAGAATTTTTTGCTGCTGATTTTTTCTCTCGTCGAGTCAAAGTATGTCTCCGTTGCAGAGATCAACAATCTCGCAAGTGCGGCAAGCGTGTTAAGTGAGCTTGAAGTGATGCCAGAATTTTGGCTCACTGAACTGGCTGTGTGCCAAACTGCAGATGAGGCGCTGGATATTTTACGGGAACAAATAAGCGAACAGCATGCCATTTTTGACGAGCGCTATGTGTCACTTTTAACTGGCTTTTTGTATCTGAGTGTTCAGGAAGGAAAAATATCTCTATCAGAGTTTGAAGCTGAGCTAGTCGATGTTATTGATGGTTATAGCAATTACATGATGTTGACGATAGAAGACTTCTGTCATGATTTCTCGCCGTTGAATTGCCTGCCAGACCAAAACACAGCATTTGGTCGCTACCTGATTGATGCAGCAGAAAAGTCTAAAATTGAATTTTGCGCTGAGATAAAACCAATCCTGAGTGTTTGACGTTATTGATAATAAGAAAAAGGGTAGCGATAAAATGAACAGCCATCCAGTTTTATTTGCAGTTTTGATGTTCGTATCGCTCTGCGCTACCATCAAAATTTGGTGCATGGTCTTGCACAGACCTGGTCGGACTTGGGTCAAGTGTTTGCTTATGTTTATTTCTGCGATTCCTTTTTTTGGGCCTGTCTTCTTTGTGTTTGTTGATGCACCTCCTGTCTTGCCATTAGCTGAGCAGGAAAAGCCATTTCCTAAAGGGACTGAAGTCTATGCTGGTTTTAGGCCTTTGATTGAGGCCATCGGGAGATTTTTTAAAGGGACACCTTAGCCAGAAAAGAGTCACTGTACAGCAGATGATTTGCCCGGACAGGTCTAACTTGTAAATCACCGATGCAGTAAACCGGCAGTCAACGATGCTACGGGAGCAGTAGTACGCGGCAGGCATCATGCGGCCACCGAGGGTGCCTCTGGTAAAGCCGCTTAGCCGTTTTTCCGCGAATTTTATAATAAATTACTGGAAGATCATGCCGGGGCAAGCTCATAGTGGACGGATACTTGCCCCTTTTTTTCCTTGATTCTGGTAATGTTGACCTGGCCGATCTGGCCAGTTGACAGCGCATGCGTACCTCCGCAGGGGTGGGCAGGCAAGTGACCAAAGCCAATCTGGCGTTGTCCTGCTTCCAGGCTGGTGTGGCGGGGCAGGTTGGCGGCAATCCAGGTCTGGATTTGTTGTGCCAGTTCGTCTGCGGGCAAGGTGGTGGTCGCTCCAGCGTTTTCAAAGACTACCCTGGCTTCACCTGGCCAGTGATGCCCCTTGATGGGCTGCCATCCAGCCAGTTCCCCATAGCAGCCTATCAGGTGGCCCGCTGAGTGGAGCTGGGTATGCAGTTTGCGAGTTTCTGGACAAACTTCAATCAGGGCGGGGCCGACGGCGACAGGGTGCCCGGTGACATGAACAATCTGTTCACCATTTTGAAGCACCCGCTTGACCTTGACCCCTGCTATGCTGCCCACATCGGAAGGTTGCCCGCCACCTTGCGGATGAAACAGGGTGGCTTCCAGAATGATCTCAAACTCAGCTTCCGGAGTTGCTGTGCACAGTTTTACTTCTGTGTGCATGCTTAGCTCATCGCTCTTGAAATAATGGCGCTCTGTCGTCATGCAAATTCTCCTTGGTGGTGGGCATGAAAATCCTGTTTTTGCCTGGAGCATGCTCCAATGGAGGCATGATAAGAGCAGGGCTGGCGCGGTGGATTGTAAAAAATTGACTATTAGAACTCATTTCATAAATAGGGTGAGATGCGTTTGCCTCATAGCGTGGGCTGGCAAGGGTAAAGCAGGGGTTTCGTGCAGCATGCTGCGCGCCTGCGTACGATGTGCGCTTACCAGCGCATATGCGTCCTGCAAGGAGACGAGGCAGTCAATAGCGGTGCTATTGATAACGAGTCCAACACTGTCCAGCACGCGCTATGAGGTAGACCCTCCGGGAACTGACGATTTGGGCGCATTGCGGCGTTGTGGCCCTCGCTAAGGCAGGAGCCTTAGCAGCGGACCACGCCTTGCACTGCATCCCAAATCGTCTTGTTCGCACTCATCCTATTTATGAAATGAGTTCTAGTACGAGGACGGTGCGACCCCGTAGGCCTGCCTGAAAGCGCGGTTAAAATGGCTTTGGTCGTAGAAGCCCACCAGTTGTGCCACATCGGCGATGGTCTGCGGACTTTTCCCCAGTAATGAACAGGCGTACTCCAGTCGCAGCCTGATCAGCCAGGCATGAGGTGTCATGCCTACGCTGTGCTTGAATTGACGCAAAAAATGGAATTGACCGAGGCCGCAGATACCCGCCAGCTCATCCAGGCTAATTTTTTGTGACAGATGCGCCACGCAGTAGTCCTTGATGCGCTGGTATTGCCAGGGTGCGAGGCCGCTTTTGATGTTCTGGGGCTGTATGGTTTTGGATTGCGTGAAGACAAAATCCAGCAGGGACAGCCAGTCTGACTGTATCGCCATGGGGGATGCATTTTTATCCGCATACATGCTGTCATGCAGGCGCAGCAGATGGGCGGCCTGCATGGGGCTTTCCAGCATCGCTCCCACCAGGGCCGGTTCACGGCTGGATCCCGTGAGTTCTTCTGTGACCTGGTTCAGGAGATCAAATGGCAGGCGAAAGGTCTTGAGTGTGTAGGCATCACCACCTTCTGCCATACCATCATGGATTTCACCTGGAGGCATGAGGACGATGCAGCCTTGGCCCAGCAGCACCGAATTCCCACGAAATTCCTGGCGTTGCACACCTTCTGTCACCAGACCAATATGGTAGTCGAGATGATAATGGCGGTCGAAGTGGAATTCCGAAATCCGGCTCGCACTCAGGACCAGTCCCGGCACCTGGGCGACGCGTTGGTAATGTATCTGATCTTTCATTTTATCAATAGGGTATGCCAATAAATAAGGCATGCCAATACGGCATTGGCTGGGGACATTAAATGCTTGCTGCAATTTGTTTGCGTCACTTGCAAAGAGAAAGTGGCATGGCTTGCCCGGTGAGCATACCTCAATTTCAATTGGGCGGTCTGGCGCTAGCCTGTCCATACTTGCAGATTACGCCCATTGCTGCCGAAAGACTGGGTGCGCCAGCGCACAGATGACTGTGCCGGATGCGCCTATCCTGTCAGTAAGTACCCTCACAGGCTCAGGTCTGTGCGGGTCTTGCAACCAGGACGGAGAACATCATGACACATATTATTGCCGGGCGGCTGCAGCAGCAGGAACAGGTACAGCAGGCTATCTATCAACTGATGGTACTGGGCTTTGCTCCGGGACAAATCAGCTCTTTCTATCTTAATCCTCCGGGGCAGCATGATATGTATCCGCTTGGCGGTGACCGGGACGATTCTCCGGGGGCAACCAAGGCTGGCAACGGTGCCGTCAACGGTGCTGCTGCGGGTGGGGCAGTTGGTGCTGCAGTGGGTTTGATCGGTGCGCCTGTGACCGGGCCTGTGAGTACGGCACTGGGTGCACTGGTTGGAGCACATGTGGGTGCGCTGATAGGCAGCTTGTCGCAAATGAAGGACAAGGGGGAGACCACCGATGATGACGCTGAAAATGCCGCCACCGTGAGGCGGTCTGGCATGATGGTGGCGGTCAGTGTCAACAAGCCGGAGACCGAGCAGCGTGTCATCAAGCTCTTGAAAGACCTGGGGGCAGACCAGATCGAGCTGGGCGAAGGCACCATTAGCAAAGGCGACTGGACAGATTTTGATCCACGTGTGCCGCCCAATCTTATTCCCGGCAGTTTGCCTTCAGCAAACTCTGTTGCCGCCGCGCCCGGCAATACCCCCACGGCAACTGTTGAACAGCAGGCTGCAGAAATGGGAGTGACAGGCCGTGAGCTCTAGACATGTGAATCTGGACAGCAAGAATCGCAAGCAGGCCAATGCCGGTGAAGCCAAGGGGCGCGGCGTTGATGGATCTGCTCAGGCCGCACGGGTCAAAAACAATGAAGCCTTGCTACCACACGAGCGTGATCAAACGACGGATGGCAAGACTGCGCCGCGTAAAGTCATGAAGCAGGCATTAACTGACTTGCAGGAGGGTAAGGTCGATACTGACATGCATGGTGCACGCGGTGTAGAGTCGGTTGTCAGGCCGGTGGCGAAAGCTGCTCCCAAACCTTAGCCTGGAATACAAAAGACCCAGTCTGCGAGCTGGGCCCTTGTTTGAGCGGATTTACGGTTTTACAGGGTTTACTCCGGGCAAGCCCGGGTCTCTCGGAATCTGCTGACTAGCGTGTTACTTGTTGTATTCAAGTTTATGGGGGGCATTGGTGTAAGTCGTCAATTGCCTGGACTTGACACCTGCGGGCATGGGCGTTGTCAGGAAATTGTGAATGGCACGTTCATTGTCAGCTCTTCTCTCGCGCTCGGCATGGCGTTGATTAAAAGCTTCATTCTGTGCGGCCCAGTTGGTTTCCTGCACTTTTTCTGAGCCCACATATTTTTGGTTGGCCTTGACGGATTTTCCATTGACGCTGGATTTGGGGCAGACATTGTCGGTAAAAGTCACACGCCCGTCGCTATCTACGCATCTTTGTACTTGGGCAGATGCGCTATTTGCCAGTGCCAACAATAGGGCGGCAGATAAAAGCTGTGAGAGTTTCATGCAGGATGCCTCAGGTTCCGGGTTGTCATCAAGGTCCCAAGCTTCTCACATCCTGGCTTGGGATTCAAGCAATCGCCAATATATCAATCAATTTGCTGCTTTTGCCTGTTTTTACCTGTTATTGCTGTTGCTGATGACGCTGTTCGGCACGGTTTTTCATGAGGCCCAGTATGGATTGGTGAAAGTCGTTGAGCACCATCTTGCCCCACAGATCACCATAGGTCTTCAATTGTGACTTGTTGATGAAGCGGGTACTCAAACACAGTTCCGTACCGCCATCTTTTGCCTTCAGGTCATAGCCGCCATCAATGACATCGACATATTCACCGCCCATTTCCACATGCCTGTCGAGGGCATATTGGGGATTCCACCAGTCAGGATATTTACTTATACACCAGCTTCATCACGAGAATAAACATGGCCAGCATGAGTGTGATCATATTGGCGATGATGATGGGCAGGGCGCTGAGCATGAGGCCATACACCAGCCACAGCATGATGCCGAGGACGAGGATGATGTACATGCCCAGGGAGACACCCTCCGCCCGTTTGCGCCGCCAGGTCAGCCAGGCCTGGGGTACAAAGGCGGTCGTCGTCAGGCAGGCGGCAATGTAGCCGACCAGGTCGACAGGCAAAATGGTCGTCATGAATGTGTCTATTCTTTGGTGGGGCGCAGGAACTGGCCGGAATGGAATACCAGCGGTGCCTGTTTGGTGAATTCGCAATGCTCGACTTCGCCGACGAAAATGACATGGTCACCCTCAGGGTAGCGGCTGCGGTTATGGCATTCAAACCAGGCGGATGCGCCAGTCAGGATAGGGTGACCCGTGCGCGAGAGGGTGTAATCAACACCTGCAAAGCGGTCAGTCTTGCGGCTGGCAAATTGCTCGGCCAGCCAGGCTTGTTCGGCAGACAGGATGTTTACTACGTAGTGAGAATTGCCGCTGAACACCGGCAGACTGTTGGCGGCCGTGCCCAGGCTCCAGAGTATCAGAGGTGGGTCCAGCGAGACAGAATTGAAGGAGGAGGCGGTCAAACCCAGGAACTGGCCATCTGCCAGCCGGGTGGTGATGACAGTGACGCCAGTGGCAAATTGCGACAGGGCATCCCGGAAATGGCGGGTATCAAATTCTCGCTTTTCAGAGCGGGGTGAGCGGGTGTGCATGGGTTTCCATCATTCTTTTTTTGCCATTATCACAGATTTTGGGTCTTTTTGGCTTGTTGCGGCTGCAAGTGCTGCTATGCTGCAATAGGAAGTGTGGCGCTGACTGTGTTAAACTTGCAGGCTTGCCGGTTTCCCGAGGTTTTGACCTAAGTAGTTGATTCCTTTGAACTTAATCCCCACCAAGAGGTGCCTAGGTATGCCTATGCTGCTGGCTTTACGCCGTGTAATGATGATGTTCATGCTGGTCTTGCTGGCCATGACGAGTTTGCAAGGTTTTGCACAAATACCGGATGAACGTAATTTTCCGGAGAATACCAAGCGCGGCGTATTGAATATGTCGCAATATCCCGATGTACTGATTGATGGTAAAGCCAAAAACACGGCACCGGGTTTGCGTATTTATGATGACCAGAACCTGTTTATCTCGCCTACGCAAATTACCGGCAATTACGTCATCATCAATTATCTGGAAGATAATTTTGGTGAAGTGTCCAGGATCTGGATTCTGAACGAAATTGAGCGCAAGAGGGTATTACCAGCCGCGAAGGAATGGGTACCGCAAATTTTTAAAAATACCAACATGTGATGTGGCGCTGGCTCAGGGGAGCAGTGCAAGGCAACATGGATTATGTCAGTCCCTTGAGTATGTAGAGCGTGTAGAAAATTATGCAAAAAAAAGTATTTATCAAAACCTTCGGCTGCCAGATGAACGAGTACGACTCGGACAAGATGGCAGATATTCTCAATGCCAATGACGGTATGGTGAAAACCGATACGCCCGAAGACGCCGACGTGATCTTGCTGAATACCTGCAGCGTGCGTGAAAAAGCATCCGAGAAAGTATTTTCTGACCTGGGCCGCCTGCGTGAACTCAAGCGCAACAAACCGGATCTGCTGATAGGTGTTGGTGGTTGCGTGGCTTCGCAAGAAGGTGATGCGATTATCAAGCGCGCCCCTTATGTCGATGTAGTGTTTGGCCCGCAAACCCTGCACCGTTTGCCTCAGATGATAGATGCACGCCGCAATTCTGGCCGCTCGCAGGTCGATATCAGCTTCCCTGAAATCGAAAAGTTTGACCACATGCCACCGGCCCGCGTCGAAGGCGCAAGTGCCTATGTGTCCATCATGGAAGGTTGCAGCAAGTATTGCAGTTATTGCGTCGTACCCTATACCCGTGGTGAAGAAGTTTCGCGCCGCTTTGATGATGTGCTGGCTGAAGTGGCTGGCCTGGCCGAGCAGGGCGTCAAGGAAATTACCCTGCTGGGGCAAAACGTGAATGCCTACCGTGGCACGATGGAAGATGGCGAAATCGCCGACTTTGCGCTGCTGATTGAATACATCGCTGAATTCCCGCAGATAGAACGCATACGCTTTGTCACCAGCCATCCCAAGGAATTTACCCAGCGCCTGATAGACTGTTATGCCAAGGTGCCCAAGCTGGTCAATCATCTGTACCTGCCAGCCCAGCATGGCTCTGACCGTATCCTGTCAGCGATGAAGCGTGGTTACACCGCCATCGAATACAAATCCGTCTTGCGCCGCCTGAAGCAGGTGCGCCCGGATATTGCCGTGTCGTCTGACTTTATCGTCGGCTTCCCTGGTGAGACGGATGAAGATTTCGATGCACTGATGAAGCTTATCAATGACATCGGTTTTGATAACAGCTTCAGCTTTATCTTCAGCCCGCGCCCTGGCACGCCAGCGGCGAACCTCGAGGATAATACCCCGGCAGAACTCAAATTGCGCCGCCTGCAGCATTTACAGTCTGTGATCGATGCCAATACCAAGAAATACAGCAATGCCATGATAGGTACGGTGCAGCGTATTCTGGTAGAAGGCCCGTCAGTCAAAGACCCGAATGAATTGCAGGGCCGCACCGAGAATAACCGTGTCGTCAATTTCGCGGGTTCCAAAGACCTGGTCGGTACGCTGGTGAATACCCGCATTACCGAGTCCTATAATTATTCCTTACGCGGCGAACTCGTCGAAGAGGCAGTGACAGCATAATGGCAAAAACACCCGTGCCGGTAGCACACTTCATCCCTCAACCACTGGACAATACTCGCCTGGCACACCTGTGCGGGCCACTGGATGAGAACTTGCGGCAGATATCGTCAGCACTGGATGTGACGATCTTCCGCCGCGGTGAAAAATTCATCGTCAGCGGCCACAATGCCGAGAAAGCGATAGAGATACTTGAGCATTTCTATGGCCTGGCGAAAAAAGTCGTCACCATCGATGAAGTGCAACTGGCACTGGTAGAACAACGCGCCAGCAAGAGCCTCAAAAAAGGCAGGGCCGGCAAAGATCTGGAAGAAGTGATTCCTGCCGACGCCGTGGCGGTGGATGCACCGTTACCGGAAGATGCCGATATAGAAAGCCCTATGCTGAAAACCCGCCGCAGCGATTTGCGCGGGCGCACGCCGCACCAGAACCATTACATCAAGACCATACTCGACCACGATATCAGCTTTGGTATAGGCCCGGCGGGTACAGGTAAAACCTACCTTGCCGTAGCTTGCGCCGTAGATGCGCTGGAGCGTGATGCCGTCAAACGTATCGTGCTGACCCGCCCGGCGGTGGAAGCGGGTGAGCGCCTGGGTTTCTTGCCCGGTGATCTGGCGCAAAAAGTTGATCCTTACCTGCGCCCCTTGTATGACGCGCTATATGATTTGCTGGGCTTTGACCGCACACAAAAAATGTTTGAAAAGCAGGTCATCGAGATTGCCCCGCTGGCGTATATGCGTGGCCGTACTTTGAACCATGCTTTCGTCATCCTCGATGAAGCGCAAAACACCACGCCAGAACAAATGAAGATGTTCCTGACGCGTATAGGTTTTGGCAGCAAGGCCGTGATTACCGGTGACCCTACCCAGGTTGATTTGCAGCGCGGTGCAAAGAGCGGCCTCATCGATGCCGGTCATGTGCTCGAAGGTGTGCGCGGCATAGGCTTTACTCATTTCGGTAGCGTCGATGTGGTGCGTCACCCGCTGGTGGCACGTATCGTCGATGCCTATGAAACTGCCAATGCCAATACCACGGCCAACAACGCCGCCATAGGCATGTTGAAACCCGCAACCCCCTTGAGCTCTGCCCACCATGGTCGCAAAAAGTAAAAACGAAGTTAAAACGGTCGCTAAACCCAAGCTGACACTGTCAGTGCAATACGCCGACAAGCGCCTGCAAGATGTACTTACCCGCCCGCTGATACGCAAGACCGTGCAGGCGGCATTGTTCTTCCCGGCAGAAATCACCTTGCGCTTTGTCGATGCAGAAGAAGGCAAAGTGCTCAACCATGATTACCGAGGCAAGGACTACGCCACCAATGTCCTGACCTTTGCCTATACCGAAGATGAAGATGCCGAGGTGACCCAGGCAGACATTATCCTGTGTACCGATGTACTGGAGAAGGAAGCGGCCGAGCAAAAGAAAACCGTGCTCGAACATGCCAAGCATCTGATCGTCCACGGCGTCTTGCATGCCCAGGGCTATGATCATGAAGAGGATGATGAGGCTGAGGAGATGGAAGCGCTGGAGATAGAAATATTGGCGGGGATGGGGTTGGGGAATCCGTATCAGTAGTTGATTGGGTAGGTTGGGCTACGTTTCACCAGCCCAACACTGGGCGGTTCAATAACGTATATATCCGTCCTAGGTCCTGTATTAAGAAACTTTGGCCCGAGAAAGAAACTAATTATACTTGTTCAACCGACCCCCATCCCCCACCCGACCATTCCACTGCGCCGCTTACATGCGGCTTAGATATTTGTGGCGCAAAGCTGCGCTTTGCGAATTCCCACAAATCTCCCCTTGAAAAGGAACGAGTGACCAGTTTTTGCGCCGGCAAGTGAACGATTAAATATCCAAAATATTCGAAAGCCCCCAAATGACCCAACAAAAACCGCATGGCCGCAGCATCAGCATGGGTGGTCGTTCTGTCGTTGCCTATGGTTTGCGCACGCAATTCTGGCAAGATATTTACTACTATGCAATGACCTCAAGTTGGCCGGTGTTTTTTGCAGGCGTGGGTGTGGTGTTCCTGGTGTTGAACCTGTGCTTTGCCTCGCTGTTCATGCTGGGCGATAACCCGATAGGCAATCTGCATCCTAACAGTTTTCTGGGGGCGTTTTTCTTTAGTGTAGAAACACTGGCGACTGTCGGTTATGGCGACATGCACCCGCAAACTGTGTATGGGCATAGTATCGCCACACTGGAGATTTTTGTTGGCATGGCTAGTGTGGCTCTGATTACTGGTGTCATGTTTGCACGCTTTTCACGCCCGCGTTCCAGCATTATTTTTGCGAACCATCCTGTCAGCCACATCATGGATGGCAAACGGGTCTTGCTGATACGCCTGGCCAATGCACGCATGAATATCATCAGCGAGGCGACGGCAAAGCTACGCCTGATGCGGGATGAAAGTACGGCCAATATGGGCAGTTTTCGCAAGATCACCGACATGAAGCTGGAGCGCGAGCAGCATCCCATCTTCATCCTCGGCTGGACGGTCATCCATGTGATTGATGAAAGCAGCCCGCTGTTTGGCATGGATGAAGAAGCCCTGCACGCATGCAGGGCTTCGCTGATATTGAGTATAGAAGGGGTTGATGACACCACCAACCAGCCGCAAAGGGCGCGCCACTATTACCCTTGCAGCCAGATACACTGGAACCATCGCTATGTCGATGTGTTTGAAAATAACCGCGATTCAGAGAATGTCCAGCACATCCACTACACCCGCTTCCATGACTCGGAAGAGATCGTCGATGTGCCGCAAGCCTGATTTAGAAGTGCAGCAGCACTAAAGCCAGCAAGGCTGGTGCCGCCTGTATGTAGAGGATACGGCGGCTGACGGAATAGGCACCATAGGCACCGGCCACGATGACGCAGGTCAGGAAGAAAATTTTCACATGAAAACCTTCATGACCACCCATCAGCAAACCCCACACCAGGCCAGCGGCTAGAAAGCCATTGTATAAACCCTGGTTGGCGGCCAGCATCTTGGTGATTTCTGCCTTCTCAGGCGTGTTCTTGAAAGTGCGCAAACCCATGGGCTTATCCCACAGGAACATTTCCAGCACCAGGAAGTAGATATGCAGGGCGGCGACGATGCCGGTCAGTATGTTGGCGATGAGGTACACGGTGACTCCTTGTTGTTGATGTTATCGATGTTGTAGAGATTGTTTTCCATGCCCTGATACTAGTTGATCCCCGGCGATTTAAACAGTGTTGAAACTGACAGTCTTGGCGGTTTATGTGCGTGCCTGCATAATAAATTGCGCATAGTCTTGCCACGCAGTCTCCATGCCATACAGGCAGCTCCTGATCTGATTCAGCAATGCCGTGGCATGCAGTTGTCGTTGTTGTGTTTGCCTTTGCTGAAAATTTGTCCTGGCCTGTGGTGTGCCCAGCTCTGCTACACACAGTGCTTCTGACAAGCCGCAAGACAAACCCTGGGACGACAGGATGTCACGCGCCAGCGCTGCATCGCCGATCAGCACGCTACGCTCAGATGCCGCCCATTGCAGCGATACCGGGTGAGCTATGCCGCTGTGAAACTCTGCCAGCCCGGGCAAGCCTTGTAGTACCCACTCAGCCTGAGTGCCCTGCAAGAGTTGCTGCAATTCTTCTGCACTGCCTTTGACTGCCTTGCCGCGCCCGACAAAAACCACATTCTGTACCTCGGGCGTAGCCAGGCTATACACATAACCCTCGGGCAGCGCTGCCAGCTTGAAGTGAGAATGGATATGAGATTGAAAACTTCCCGACGGTCTTGTGTTGCCAGCCAGTGTGAACAGGCGGGCTACCCAGGGTTGCGGCGATTTGTCTATGGTGCTGGCGGTCCTGGCGGCGCGGCCACTGGCATCAACCAACAGGTCGGCGTGCCAGTTGTTAGGATTGTCGCCATTGATACTATCAACTCCGGCATCATGCAATTGCAGGCTTTGCTCGCCAAGGAGCAGGTGGATACGCGGCTCCTGTAATAATTTTTGCCACAGTGCCTGCTCTAGTGCCGGGCGGTGGATATGTACGGTCCTGGGTGTGGGCAGGGATATGCAGGTTTTGCTATCCCACTGTATCTGCCTGACAGCATGCGTTTGCCCGGCTCCGATCAGGTGGGGGTGAATGCCATATTCGAGCAGCAATGCCAGCAAGCTGACGGGGACAGCCTCAATGCGGTAGCCACCTTCAGCGTCAGCATTAGCAGGTGGGTCTGCCGCCAGCAGCAAAACCGGGCCATGTCCCTGCCTGGCTGCATGCAAGGCAGCCAGTGTGCCCACCGGGCCATTGCCCAGCACGGCAACACGGTAATGCTTCATAAGCCGGGTGGCGGTGCAACAGGGGCAAAGCGGGGATCACTGATGGTATCAAAAGACAGCAAAAAGCCCGCATTGATGACAGCCCTGGCAGCACTGCCAAAACCATTCGCAGCCACCATGTCACCACGGGCAGTGTTGATATCCACTGCGCCCTGCGGCATGCCCGCCTGGTAACCGGCGTACAGTTTTTCCAGCAGCTTGCGGTAAGCATTTTGCAGTGCCTGATAGCTGCTGTTGCTGGCCGGTGCCTGTACCAAATTCTGATGTAGATACTGGCTAGGCTGGAAACCTTGCAGCCATACCTGCATGTTTTCAAAGGTTTCAAAATGATCCTGCCCCTCGGCCATGATGTAACGTATGCTCTGGCAGTCGGCATCGCTGCCAAAGCCTGGCTGGCGCAGGGTGGCATAGATGCGTGCATATAATTCGTCAGCACCTCTGTTGGCCTGCTCCAGCGCCAGGAAATCCAGAAGGGCTTGCGGGTCAAGTATTCGCGCACGTGGTGGGCGCTGATTGCCAGCGGCATCAGGTATCGTTTTGGCGACTTGCAAGGCGGGCGTATAGGCCGGGCCGTTCAGCGCTTGCAGCACATTATTGACAGCCCGCAGGTGGCGCATTTCTCCATAGGCGATGCGCATGAGTTCAGCAAAACTGGCTGTGACCCGGTTGCGCAAGCTGCCAGCTGGCAGGCTGGCCGGGCTTCGCAGCGAATAGGCTGCCGACAGGTATTCCTGTATTGCTGCCAGTTCCAGCCCGGCGGCATAGCGCAGGTATAACTGTAATTCTTCCCTGGACGCCAGTGGGAGTGCAGTGAACTTGCCCGGCTTGTAGGGGCGTATGGTTTCGCGGCCTTCCAGCACAAAGTTCAGGCTTTGCCATTGATGGTTGATTGCATAGTGGCCCAGTTCTTCCGGGGTAGTTGTATTGGCGGGTGAGGGTGGCGTGCTGCCTATGCTGCGGTCCAGTCTCTCCCATGGTACTGCGGCCAGCCAGGGTACACCGGGCTCGCTGGCATCTGGTGTCGGTGGTTGGGCAATGTCGGGATGATTGCTGGCCCAGTAAAAGCAGCCACAATCGCGAAAATCATGGGTCCAGGGGCTGCACAGGGACTGCGTGAGCTCACCAGGTTCAAACATGGCAGCCAGGCTGCCTGTGCCACTCAGGTAGGCCGAGCGCCTGCCTTCCAGGCTGATGCTGCGGGTGCCCAGCCGTATCGTCAGGCTGATGGCCGTATTTTCTGGCAGCAGGCGTATTGCGGTCCATGCGTCCGGGGGAGCAGTGCTGGCGTTGGTACTAGTGCTAGCTGCGCCTGGCGGGCTCAGTTGAGCGATGTTCAGATCATGATTACCAAAGGGCCCGAAATTGCCGTTGATCCTGCTAATGATACAGGGCAGATTCTGGCTGATGCCCAGCGCCAGGTCGCGGTATTTTTGTGCGTCTGCATCTGGTAGGGCGGCTGCCGTGACCCCAGCGCTATCGACAGCCACGATGCGTATTTCTGTATCGGCAATATCGACTTCCAGGAAGGGGAAAAAACGTCTCTCCAGATTGCGCAAATCAGCTTCCAGGCCAGGGTAGCAATTGCCGACGCCAGATTCCAGGCGGGTAGAGACGGGATTGCCAGCAACCGGCCTGATGGCGCTGTCGGCAGTCTGCGCACGGCGCAGGGCAGCAGCATTGCGGGGGACCAGTTTGATGATGTCGGGAAGGCTCATTTTACATTCCTTATGTTCCTGATGTTCCTGATGTTCCAGCCTATGCTGTCGTGCTGGCACGTGAAGTTGGCAGGCAATGAGTGAAATAATCCGGCCTGGCCTGACTGAGTTCACAATATGACTGCAGGCAAAAAGTCAGCCAATGACGGATGTAGTCGCAAGAGGCCTGGCTGCGGCTGGCTTTTTCCTGATGGCATCCACCTGAACACAGGTAGCGTGCCCAGCAAGTGTGGCAATCGGTCTGGGCATGGACGTGGCGCTCCTGCAAAAATTGCAGGCGTTTGGGTGCGTCCAGCGAGTGTCGGTCACCCAGCCTGTAATCATGATTGCCAATCGCACGATGACAGGCATACCAGTCGCCATCGCTGGCAACAGAAAAATAACCGCCACCTGCGCCGCAGGGGTAAGGGCTGCTGGCACCCACATGCAATTGCTTCAAGGCTGTGGCGAAATTACTCAGGCGTATCTGCTGCCCCTGCAAGGCGCTTTGCAATTCGCGGCTGGCCAGGCTGATCATCGCTTGCTCATATACTGGCCAGTCGTGCTTCTGTAATGCCAGTGCTGAACCGCTGCGCAAGGGTGAAAAGCCTATGTCCTGAAAGCCCAGTGCAGCTATGGCGTCAAATTGCTGGGTCAGGTCAAGCGAGAGGCTGTTGGCCGTGGCACGGGCCGCGAGTTTGCACTTGCCGGGTTGGTCCAGCAAAGGCTGGCAGTGTTCGATGACTGCTGCAAAAGAATCGCGCTTGCCATTGAGCATGGGGCGCTGGCGGTTCTGGACGACACTGCCGCCATCAATGCTGACGGTGACTGCAAAGCGGTGTTGCCGCAATAGTTCGTGGTCTTCTGGCCGCAGCAAGGTGCCATTGGTGGTGACGGAGTAGCGCAAGTCCAGTTGTCGTTGTTGTGCCAGTTGAGCACTATAGTGTACGCATTGATGTATCAGGGCACGGTTGACAAAGGGCTCTCCGCCTATGAAGCCCAGAGTCAGCGGCGCTTGAGGATTGGCTGTTGCCAGCAGGCGGTCTATGCTGCTGCGTGCCTGTTCCCAGTCCATGCCCTTGCTTTGCTTGCCCTCAAAATTACCCTGGCTGGCATAGCAATAACTGCAACCGAGGTTGCAACTGGAACTGACGTTCAGCGACAGGCTCTGCACGGTAGGCAGGCTCAGTGCGTCGAGGCTGACTTCATTGTCCAGAGTGCGTGCCAGCATCTGGCTGAGGGTGTGATCGAGGCTGATATCAGCATCAGTTTCCTGTTCTGGCAGGTCATAAATCTGGCTGTGCTGTACCACCAGCAAATGCTGACCCAGGCTGGACCTGAAGCGGTAACTGCCTGGGGCCTGCGCCGCAGACGGAAGCGGTAACAGACTCATGGCTGTCCACCAGGCACGGCGGTGCCCATGTCAGCGAGGATTTCATCCAGCCTTTCATCCGCGCGCCTGGCGACGATGGCAGAACGACCCAGTGGTGAGGTGACGGGGGTCTGGACGATTGCATCGACCCAGCTCATCAGCAGATCATATTGCCAGGTACTCAGCGTCAGCGGCAGGGCATTCGAGTTGCGCATCAGGGGCGGCATCTGCATGCTGGTGGCATTCGCAGTTTCTGGTGATCTCAGATGAAAACTCTGGCGTATCAATTCTTTCAGCCGGGTGGGGTGCAACTGTACAAAATCATGCAGGGCCTGCAAGTCAGACAGGTAGCGGTGGCGCGAGCGAGCATGACTGGTCAGTGGCAGGGGATCATCGGTATTGCCATTGGATAGCGCGAAATCGGGATTACGCAATGGATCACTGGCACCAAATGCCCTGAGTGGCAGGCGCATGCTGTCACCGGGATGGGCTGTGGGCGCCGTGCACCGGCAGGCAAGCGCATGGCCCTTAGCTCGCGGTAGTAATCGATGTTGAGCAGGCTCAGGGTTTCATAAGCGCGCTCGAACAGGTCTTCTACCCAGCGCTCGCGCTCGGCTGTGCTCATGGCGACATTACGCTGGGCGATGTCGGCACTGCGGTCATTGATTTCGTCCGCCATGGACAGGAAAGGCCGGCGGTCCGGCGCAAAATCAGGTGGGGCAACAAAGACATTGGCTGTGGTGCTGATGGTTCGCCCAGCCGCACCAGGGAAGCGCAAAGTGGCTTTGACCCTGGCTTCGCAGGTATCATCAACCACACCTAGCGACAGTTCGTCATTGGCATCATTGTCGTTGCCATCATCTGCGCCATCATAGGTGTCCCAGGGGCTGACGATAGATGCCTGCGTGCCCGTGGTACCGCGCCAGCCTGCATCAGGGTTGAGGAAGTTGAAAGGCTCCAGTACCGGTGGTGCCGGGGCACCCGTGGGTGGCTGGTGATCCTGGCTGGTATCTGGCGGGCCATATACGCGACCCCGCGCCGGGGTAAAGCGAAAGCGCAATACCTCAACATTAACTGCTGCCAGCCAGGGCTGGCCAATGGCGGGCTGGGGTTTGCTTAGCAAGAACTGTATGCTGCCAAGCGGGATATTGCGCCCCGCCGGTATCATCGGGTTGGCTGCTGCGGGCGGGCTGACAGCCAGCAAAGGGGTGTTGGCATGATTGTCTGCCCTTACTACTACAGGTGGATAGGTGCCAAAACGTAACAGCGGGTTGGAGGCACGTCGGGCCGCTTTGTGGTTTTGCGCATTCACTTCCAGCGACAAGTTGGCAAGCGGTATCTTGAAGCGCTTCAACAGGGCTGGGGTCAGCGGTACATCTGTCCAACTGCTTTCTGCCGAGCCGGGTTCGCCCATTCTTGCCCAGATTTCAAAGAAGGGTGCAACGGGCCTGATCAGTTCTCCATCACGCAGGCTGAGCTCAGTCGGCATATACGGCTCGACCGAACTGTCAGGCAAGATGCGCAGTGACCAGTCGGGGGCAATGACGGTTTCTGCATTGGCGCGCGGTGCCGGATTTTGTATCCACTGGAATGCCTCTTGCGGCGTACTGCTGCCACCCAGGCGTGCAATTGCCATGGGCGGATTGATAAAGATGGCCTGGATGATTGCTGACATGGATACTCTCCATTGGTAATTTGCTGCTGTCACTACTTCAATGTCAGTGCGATTACCATCGCCAGCGCCAGTATCTGCAGGCGCTGAATGGCGTTTGCCTGTGCTTGTGTCTGCGTTTATGCCTGTGTTTGTGCTCGTTTTTTTTGCTCGTACTTAATCAGTAAGAAGTAAGCTTGTGTTTCTCAGCTACCAGCATAAGTTGTCGAAAAATTAAAGGCAATCATCTTTTATTGCCATTGAATTAATTGATGTTTTTGTACCACGGCCGCTCTGTTTGTCAGCCACACGCATGTTTAAAGCACCGGGGGGAGCTTGCGCCAATATGACAATTGGATGACAAATCTTGTTTTTGACTGGTTTTGAGCTGCCGTTGGACAGGTTTTGCTGTAGTTTTTGTAACTGCTCATGTCAAAATTTGGGAAACAGCCGCCATTTGTTGTATTCTGTAGGATTGAAACAACGGCGTTACGCCTATTATGCAAGAGCACTCTAGTAAGGTCAGACCTACTGACCTTAAACCCCACAGGTCATTGTTTGAACGATTGACCGCCCTGATTTCTCCTGAACCTGAAAACCGCGCAGAGCTGCTCGAAGTATTGCATGACGCGCAAGAACGCAACCTCATCGATGCTGATGCACTGGCAATGATAGAAGGCGTGTTCCAGGTATCCGACTTGTGCGCACGCGATATCATGGTGCCGCGCGCGCAAATGGATGTCATCGATATCTCCAACCCCATAGAAGAATGGATGCCAGAAGTGCTGGAGACAGCGCATTCCCGCTTTCCTGCTGTCGATGGTGACCGCGACAAGGTGGTTGGTATCCTGCTCGCCAAGGATTTGCTGCGCTACTACGCCTCAGACGCTTTTGATGTACGTGACATGCTGCGCCCGGTCATCTATATCCCAGAATCCAAGCGCCTGAATATCCTGCTGCGCGATTTTCGCGCCAACCGCAATCATATTGCCATGGTGGTCGATGAATATGGCGGTGTCTCCGGCCTCATTACTATCGAAGACGTGCTTGAGCAAATCGTTGGTGACATCGAAGATGAATACGATTTTGAGGAAGAAGAAGACAATATCCTGGCGCTGGAAAGCAAGGGCAATGGCAAGCGCTGGCGCATCAAGGGCCTGACTGATCTTGAGCAGTTCAATAACACCCTGGGTACGACGCTGGGTTCTGACCATGCCGAAACCATAGGCGCTTATGTGGCCGACTACATGGGCGAGTTGCCGCACATGGGCGATGAATTTTCCATAGGCAACCTCTACTTTGAAGTCCTGCGTGCCGATGCGCGTGAAGTGCAGATGCTGCTGGTAGAGCAGCGACCTACCGTGCGGTCCGATGATTAAGGCTGTGCGGTCTTTATTGTCTTCTCTTTCTGTGCGTTCATCCTTCCTGCTGGCACTGGTAGCAGGGGGGCTGAATGTATTGTCGTTTGCTCCCTTTCATTTCTGGCCGGTACAGATACTCAGTCTGGCACTCTTGTTCAGCCAGGTTTTGCGTGAAGGCGATGCCGCCATCAGCCGCAAGCGCGCAGGCTGGCTGGCCTGGGCATATGGCCTCGGCTGGCTGACGGCCAGTACCAGCTGGCTGGTGTATGCAATGACAGTGTTTGGCGGCTTGCCCGGTGTCTTGTCCCTGCTGGCGTTGATGTTTTTGACCGGGGCGCTGTCCATTTACCTGGCAGCGGCTGCCTGGGGCACACGCTGGTTGCAACAACGCTGGAAGATTTCGGCGACTGTCGCTGGCTTGCTGGTCTTGCCCGCTTTGTTCACCGTGGCTGAATGGCTGCGCATCTGCTTTTTGACTGGTTTCCCCTGGACTATCTCAGGCTATGCCCACACCCATAGCCCGCTCGCTGGTTTCGCGCCTGTTATCGGTGTGCTTGGCCTGTGCTGGATCAATGCTCTGCTGGCCGGGGCGCTCGCCCTGTTGCTGGTAAGTGCTGGCAGCCGCCAGCAAAAAATGGCGCTGCCTGCCCTGATCGTGCTGGTATTTGCTGCTGGCTTTGGCCTGCAACAAATCAGCTGGACCAGGCCGCAAGGCCAGCCCATACAGGTGCGCCTGTTGCAGGGCAATGTCGCACAAGACATGAAGTTCAGCCAGGAACACCTGAACGATTCGCTGGCGCTGTACCACGACATGATCACGCAAACCCCGGCGGATCTCATCGTCACACCTGAGACAGCATTACCCATGCTGACTTCGCAACTGCCGCCCGACTATCTGCCCATCCTCAATACCTTTGCCCAGGACAGTGCCAGCACTGTTATCCTCGGTGTCGGTGTGCATGATGGTGGCGACAAGTATTCAAACAGCGTACTTGGCATGTCACGCCAGTATGCCCAGCCCTACCGCTACGACAAACACCATCTCGTGCCTTTTGGCGAATTCATCCCGCCGGGTTTCCGCTGGTTTGTGAACATGATGTCCATCCCCATGGGCGAGTTCTCCACCTCTGGCCCGATACAGCCAGCGATGAAAGTCTCAGACCAGTGGGTCATGCCAAATATCTGCTATGAAGATTTATTCGGTGAAGAAATTGCCGCGCAACTGTCAGCCCAGCACGCTGCCGGCCAGCCGGTTGCCAGCATTTTGCTGAATGCATCCAACCTGGCCTGGTATGGCAATTCTTTCGCCATCCCCCAGCATTTGCAAATATCCCAAATGCGCGTACTCGAAACGGGTCGCCCGATGCTGCGTGCCACCAATACCGGGGCCACAGCCGTCATCGTACCGGGTGGCGTGGTAGAACAGTTATTGCCCGAGAATACCCGCGCCGTGCTGGCAGCAAACGTGCAGGGCTATACTGGCATGACGCCATACATCTTCATCGGCAACCTCGGTGCTCTGGGCTTGTCTGCATTGGGAATTTTGCTGGCGTTTGTGTTGGGGCGCAGGGCAAAAAAATAGATAGCTTGTAGCATTCTCAGTAGGAGTGGTTAGAGCCACTCCTACTGAGAATGACAGCCAGTGGCAGGTACAATGAGCGCACAACACATCTCCCGTTCTACGTAAATCATTGCAGGAAACAATATGACAGAAGACCTCTCCATCCTGACACGCAAAGGCAATCCACCTGACCACATCCTGATCTATGGCAGTCATGCAGACCAGGTAGCCGATATACGTTATGGCAGTGACGGTGCGCGGCGTCCACTGCTCATGCTGATACACGGCGGCTTCTGGAAACCAGAATATGACAGGCAGCACACCGAGGCGATGTCCAGCGCACTGGCCGCTGAAGGCTGGACGGTTATCACACCAGAATATCGCCGCATCCCCGGCAATCCTGACGCCAGCCTGGAAGATATCGCCAGCGCGATAGAATTGCTGCCACACCAGGTGGCGCGACACAACGGCAAGATCCTATTGGCCGGGCATTCTGCCGGTGGCCATCTCGTGCTGTGGGCAGCAGTCAAATGTGCAACACCCGCACTCGCCGGTGTACTCGCCCTGGCACCCGCCGCTGATCTGCGCATGGCCCATGATTTGAAACTGGGCGATGGTGCAGTGTTGAAGTTTCTAGGCAAGAATCCTGCTGAACGCCCTGACGCCGACCCCATGCAGTTACCCGCACCCGCTGTGCCAGTGACGGTGCTGCAAGGCAGCCTTGATAAAGTTGTGCCACCGATTGTGCCTGAAGCTTATTGCAAGGCTTTCCCCAAAACGCAATTGGTATTGCTGCCTGACGCCGGGCATTTTGCTGTGATTGATCCGCAAAGCAATGCCTGGCCTGCAGTCTTGTCGGCCTTGCGTGGTTTGTCTGATTAATGCTGCAATGCCTGGCTTGATTTGAGAAAAACCGATGAAGAATTTTTCTATAACAATACATGCAATCGATGAAGTATTATCTGCAGCAGATGAGAATATTGACGTTCAAATTGATTTGCTTGATGGCAGAAAATTTACGGCGACTTTTTTTACTCTTCGCAATCTGAAGTATCTTTTAGAGAAATTTCGCACAACTGGAGAGTGCGCAAAAGGCGCCTATGTATGGGCAACTGACATGATAGTCGTTGAGTCCATCGATGAAGAGACCATTCACAAAACAGTTGCAAGCTTAATCGAAACAGGTGAAATAGAGTTTGCATGTACAGAACTGGAAAGCTCAGGTAGGTACGATTAGCGCAAGCGTAATCGTACGCATGTCTATTTATCTCAGATACTTTGAAAAGTGTGATACTTATTTTGTTGAATTCAGTAGGACAATGAGCCGGGCTCTTTTTGAAAAATATCAAATGACAATGTGGGCATCCGACGTAAAACATACGTACGATTACGCGGGGCTAATCGTACCTACGGGCTCTATGCATGGATGCTGGCTCAGCTAGATACGATTAGATACGTAACTGCCCACAAAATTGAAAATGTAGGAAGATCAGACTGACCCCCTCGATTTTCCAATTAATCGCTTAATTGATATCACTGCAGATTTACGATTTTTTGCCAACTTAAAATGTTTAGGCAGATGTAATAATGAAGCTAGATATCCCGTATGGTCGTGATAATTCCTATTGGAAGACTGGATAAATTCTAGTAGAACGTTTGCATGTTCCAATGAAAATGCCCAAAGTATTTTTCCTTTTACCTGACACTTCCAAAAAGCATCACGTGGCCAATGGATTGTTTTTCTTCCTGAAAAACCACAATTGAGACAAGAAATATCGGCTTCAAAGATACCAGGCTCCCCGATGGCCTCATAACTAATGCTTGCTCCAACCTGAGTTGCTTTGGTGATCGGGGCGTTTGAACAAATTGCATGTCCTTTGCACTTCGCGCATTCAACCGAGAACTCTTGGGGAAACGAGAACCATTGATATATATGCGTCATGATGATACCTAACTCTTATTTGAAAGTTGGTAACCAGCTCAGGTAGGTACGATTAGCGCGAGCGTAATCGTACGTATGTGTATCTGCCTAAAATACGTGGACAAAGCCTGACGCCCATTTCGCTGTTTACTTATTCCCCTGCACCATCTGCGCGTCAATATCCGCCAGGCATTCGAGGCCGCGTTGGGTGATGGTCATTTTGCCGGTTTCGGCATCGACTGCTACGTGGGCTTTCTTGCCGAGGAAGGTGGCTACCGGGCCGGGGAGGGTGGTGTCCGGGTCATTGGCAATGGCGCGCAGGCCGTCTATGCATTGTTTGATGAACAGGGTTTGCCTGCCTGTATCGGTCAGTTCCAGCGTGCCGTCTTTACGGTAAGTCATGAACTTGATGCCGCACAGTCGCTTGGCGTTGCGGCTGATGCAGGCATTTGGTTTGGTGTTGCGCGGCAGCTTGCTTAATTGCTCCAGTGCGTCGTATTCATCTATGCTGAGTTTTTGATTCATTGCTGCTTTCTAAAAAAGAGATGCAAATTAAAATGAAGAATCACAGTTTGTGTTTTTCTTCTGATCTTTTCTGCATCTCTGTGCCTCGGTGTTGAGAGGTCTTGACTTAAAAAAATTACTTGTAAACCTTGCCGCTCTTCATGACGAAATTTACTTTCGTCAGGCTCGTGACATCTGCCAGCGGGTCTGCATCGACGGCGATGATATCGGCAAACTTGCCAACCTTGATGCTGCCGATTTTTTCTTTCAGGCCCAGCAAATCTGCGGCACTGATGGTGGCTGCCTGTATGGCCTGCATGGGTGTCATGCCATACTTGACCATGTAATAAAATTGCTTGCCATTGTCACCATGCGGATAGACGCCAGCGTCTGAACCAAAGGCCATGCGGGCACCGCCTTGCAGCGCAGCGCGGAAGTTATCACGCTGTTTTTGGCCTATCTCTTTTTCCTTGGCGAGGGATTCTGGCAAAAAGCCTGCTTTTTCGCCTTCACCAAGAATATAGTCGTCATTATAAATGTCCATGACCAGCCATGTGCCATGTTCTTTGGCGAGTTTGATGCCTTCTTCATCAATCAGGCTGCTGTGCTCGACAGAATCGACCCCGGCGCGTATGGCGTCAGCAATGCCGCTGGCACCGTGGGCATGGGCGGCGACCTTGCGGCCCAGCTTGTGGGCTTCCTGCACGATGGCCTGCATTTCTTCGAGGGTGTATTGCTGGGCTCCAGGCGAGTCGCCTTTGGATAGTACGCCGCCGGTGGCGCAGATTTTGATGACATCGGCACCATACTTGGCCATTTCACGCACCTTGCTGCGTGCTGCCCAGGGGCCGTCTGCCACGCCCTTGCCGGTGTCATTGTAGTCGGGCGGCAGCAGGTTATTGTCGCAATGGCCACCCTTGATGCCTATCGCATAACCAGCCGCCATGATGCGCGGGCCGGGGAAGTCGCCATCATTGATGGCATCGCGCAGGGCAACGTCAGAAAAACCTTCAGAGCCTACATCGCGCACGGTGGTGAAGCCAGCGCGCAGGGTATCGCGTGCTGCCCGTACACCATACAGGGCGGAGCGTATTGTCGATGTCCCCAAAGAGCTGTAGCCATGCATGTGCGGGTTGCTGGTCAGGTGGGTATGGGCATCGATGAGGCCGGGCAAGACGGTAGATTTGGACAGGTCGATAAGCTTGGCAGAGGCAGGGATGGGTGTGCCGGCAATGGGAGTGATTGAGATGATGCGCTCGCCCTGGACGACGATGAGCTGGTCGCGCAAGACTTTGCCGCTTTCTACATCCAGCAAACGGCCAGCCTTGATGGCGATGGTATCCTGTGTAGCTCCTTTGTCGTTGGCATGCACGAAGTTGCTGCCCAGGCACAGGCTGGTGAAAAGTAAGGTGTGAACGAGACTGCGCGCTTTGTTTTTATACATGCCATGTTCCCGGATGGTGGATAGAGTGCGAAAAGATCTGCGAAATAGTGCGTAAACAGTAGCTAGCTTGTACTTGAATGGCACCTGAATAGTCGCTGTGAATATAGCATAGCCTCACTCTCGTTGGTACAAATCCGGCCTGCTGTGCCTGGCATGGCGGTGCTGCCAATTGCCTGTAGCTGGCGTTTGTGCAACAAAAAAGCCAGGCGGTGCCTGGCTGGTTTTATGAAGCACAGTGTGCTTAAATTAGAACTCTACCCATTCTCCCGCGCTTGCATTGGCGCTGGCGAATTGCCGTGTTGGCTGTACCTTCACCGCGCTGGCCAGTTTTTTGATGTTCATGAGGCTTGTAGTGCTGCGCACCAGAGTTTTTGTCTGTGGCTGGCGTGTTGCTGGTTTGATGGTCTGCCGTGCTGTTTCCATTGCATTGCTCAAATTGGTCTGCACCGATTCTGCGCCCAGTTTGAAGCTTGCCACCAGTTGAGAAAGATTGCTGGCCTGGTTTTGCATGGATTCTGCTGCGGCTGCAGATTCTTCTACCAGTGAGGCATTTTGCTGGGTGATCTCGTCCATTTGGTTTATGGCCTGATTGATCTGCTCTATGCCTGTGCTTTGTTCATTGCTGGCCGCGCTGATTTCAGCAATCACATCAGTCACACGGCGCACGCTTTGTACAACTTCGTCCATGGTGGCACCTGCCTGGTCAACCAGTCTTGTGCCTGCGCCCACTTTTTCTACCGAGTCGTTGATCAGGGTCTTGATTTCTTTCGCCGCTGTTGCTGAGCGTTGTGCCAGGTTACGCACTTCACTGGCAACCACTGCAAATCCGCGACCTTGTTCACCGGCACGGGCTGCTTCGACGGCGGCGTTGAGCGCCAGGATATTGGTCTGGAAGGCGATACCATCAATGACGCCGATGATGTCAACAATTTTCTTCGATGAGTCATTGATGGACACCATGGTTTGTACGACCTGCGCTACAACATCCCCCCTTTTTGCGCAACGTCAGAGGCCGACACTGCCAGCTGGTTGGCTTGCCTTGCATTGTCGGCATTATGTTTGACGGTAGAAGTCAGCTCTTCCATCGAAGAGGCGGTTTCTTCCAGCGAGCCTGCCTGTTCTTCCGTGCGGGAAGACAAGTCCATATTGCCAGCGGCGATCTGGCTGGATGCGGTAGCAATCGTGTCGGTGCCAGCACGTACTTCACCGACTATGCGTGCCAGGCTGTCATTCATGCCTTTAAGTGCCAGTAATAACTGACCGGTTTCGTCGGTGCTGGTCACTTGTATGTCTGAGGACAAGTCACCGCCCGCCACCTTGTTGGCTAATTCAACGGCTTGATTCATGGGGCGGGTGATCAGGCGTGTCGTTATGAATGCCAGCAAGCCGCTGATGATGATTGCTGCGATTGTTAAACCGACGACGAGCATTTCGGTTTGTGCCGCACTTACTTCTGCTTCTTTCGAAGATTGATCCATTAGGCTGGCTTGATAGCCGATCAGCTTGTCCAGGGCGTCAAAGTACTTTATTTGAACAGGACGCACTTCCTTGAGAAGCAGGCTAAGCGCCTCTTCTTTATTGCCCTCACGTGATACCTGGACGAATTTTGTTCGCACTGCCAGGAATTCCTTGCGTGCGGCTTGCAATGCATCCAGGTCTTCGCGGGCGCGCTTTGAAGTGATAGTCTTATCCAGCGCTTCAACAGCTTTGGTAATATCAATTGCTGACTGATCCATGTTGGCATATTCGGCTTTGAGTGTCTCTGCATCTGTCATCAACAGGATATTGCTCATGTTGCGCGCAGTCTCATTCAATTCATCCTTGATGATATGTGCCTGGACAGTCTTGGGATAGCGGTCCTTGTTCGTCAGATCAAGATCATTATTAAGCTCATCGACACACAGGTAGGCAATGATGGACATCAGCAACAGCAGCGAGACGATGATGCCAAAGCTAAGGCCAAGTTTTTGGCCGATTTTCAAGTTCTTGATATTCATTTGTTACTCCGGTAAGGCAGTATTTTTGTCAGTGTGCTTGGTAAGTGCGCGGGCTCAGGCTGCGGCTTCTTCAAGCAGATAGATGTCGTTAGCAGCGACCAGGCGGCTGATGTCTGTCAGCAAGATCATCCTGTCATCGATCGTAGCGACACCAGCGAACCGGCAGGAGTCATTGATGCTGACCAACTGCGGTGCTGTCTGAATTTGATTTGTCTGAGGCGCGATGACATCAGAAACGCCATCGACGACGATACCTATCTGTCTGCCACCGATATTGACGACAACGACCACGGTGAACTGGTCGTAAAAGCGCACAGGCAAACCCAGCCTGAGGCGAAGATCGATGATGGGAATGATGTTGCCCCGCAGGTTGATGACACCCTTGATATAGTCTGGCGCATTGGCAATACTGGTCACTGCTTCGTAGCTGCGCAATTCCTGCACTATCTGTATATCTATGCCGTATTCTTCCTGACCCAGGGTGAATACCAGATATTCCTGCGCGCCATGCTCTGCACTTTGCAGCATGGTGGTGGATTGTTCGTTGTGTGTTGTTGTGGACATGATGTTTCCTTTCGTTTGAACCACGTGCTGTATGCCTGCAGAGACCTGGTCTCAGACTATGGGCAAACAGAATAAAAAATACGGGATTTACAACGCGGCGGATTTGGGCCGTTAGTGGGTGCCTCTTTCGTTGCGGGGGATGGGCAACGGAGGTGATGAAAATTCAGGAAAAAACAACAGCATTCTTGCTCGTTATTTTTTACTTGATTTCAAGTGTTGAAGCGCAAACAGAAGGATAAGCTAAAATTTTCCCTGTGGAAATGTTTTCGCGTCAGATTTAACAATCTCATACAGATATGCAGTAAATGCAAGAATCCTGCGCGTTTGCATGCAATGTGCCTGAAATGGCTGGGGCGAAACCGCAATCAGACCAGCATTGCAGTTTCAGATCGCAAGCCTAATCGACGATAAACAACGTTGCTCCTGTTGCTGTCGATGAACGGTGTGCCTCTGCGCCATCAGCTACCTGATAACTCATGCCTGCCTTCAGGGTCAGCACGCGGCCATCGTCGAGTTCGGTTTGCATTTCACCTTCGAGGCAGAGCAGGATATGCCCCTTGCTGCACCAGTGGTCAGCCAGGTAGCCGGCTGTGTATTCGATCATGCGTACGCGGATATCGCCAAACTTGCAGGTACGCCAATAGGCCTTGCCTGTGATGCCAGGATGCTCGGTTTTTTCTATGGCAGACCAGTCTGTCGTGCCAAAAGGGATGTCAGTAATTTTCATGTATGGCTAAGAAGTAAATTGAAATGGATGCGGCTATTCAGCCAGTGCGCTGGCTTTGAGTGCGCCGATGTCGCCCGCAATAATCACGCTGATGTAGCGGCTGATTTTTTCTACTGGCCAGTCCCACCAGGCGATCTGCTCCAGGGTATCGATGACATCCGGCGTAAAGCGCTGGCGTATGGGTTTAGCCGGGTTGCCGCCGACGATGGTATAGGCGGGTACATCGGCGACCACGACGGAGCGTGAAGAAATGATGGCACCATTACCTATCTTCACACCCGGCATGATGAGTGCTTCATACCCGATCCAGACATCGTTGCCGATGATGGTGTCGCCCTTGTAGGGGAGGGACTCAAGATCCATCGGTGTTTTCTCCCAGCCATTGCCAAAAATCTGGAAAGGGTAGGTGGAGATGCCTGCCATATTGTGGTTGGCCCCGTTCATGATGAACTTGACACCCCGTGCCAGCGCACAGAATTTGCCGATGATGAGTTTGTCGCCGATGAAGGGGAAATGGTAGAGCACATTGCGCTCGAAGTTTTCAGCATCTTCCGGGTCATCATAGTAGGTGTAGTCACCGATGATGATATGGGGATTGCTGACGGTATTCTGGATATAGCAAACCTGTGGGAAGCCCTGCATGGGGTGAGGGTTTTTGGGGTCGGGTCCGTGCATAAAATTCAGTGTAGATTCTGTGTCAGCTTGGTGCTGGTTCAGTGTGGCTCAATGCTATTTCAGTGCTGTATGTCATCCAGCAAGCGATGCAGGGCCGCAGTCATGGCCTTGATCGAACCCTGCATGTCCCATTCATCATTATCAACATTGACGAAGTTGGATATCGCCCGCAACTCCAGGAAGGGCTGTTCTTCCTGCAAACAGGTATAGAAGAAGGCTGCACCTTCCATGTTTTCAAGATCGACAAATTCTGTATCGACATAGTGGGCCATCGCGGCATTCAGGGACATGCTGCGTGCCCGGGCGAACTCTGTGCCTGCCGGGATGAAGGGGCAGCTCAGAGTATGGCGGCGTTCAAATTCCATGTCTATGGGCAGGTGGGCGAGATGGGTAAAACCATCGGGCGTGAAAAAGCCGAGGTCGCCTTCGACTTCGCTTTCCACCAGCGCCACGTCACCGACCTTGAAGCTGGAATGGGGATAAGCCCCGGCGATGCCTGCCATGATGAGCATGTCGGGTTCGTATTCATAGATTGCACGCAGGGTTGCGTGGGCAGTCGCAGTGAGTCCTACGCCAGAGACGATGGTGATGATGCCTTCGCGCTGGAACAGGCTGGCTTCTGTCTGGGTGGGGAAGAGGACGGCGATTTTCATGATGTCTGGCTTTCTGCTCTTTTGCTACCGGGCCTGGGCTGACTAGTGAATGACTTGCAGGATGTTTTGTATTTTATCAATTAAAGACGCGGAAAATGGGAACTGGCGGGTTTTTTAATGCCTGTTGCATGAATTGCTGCGAAATTTTTTGGCATATACTGCATAAATAGGGATTTTTCCGTCTGGCAAGAAGCCTGAGTTTCGCTTATCCGCTAGCTCGGACATGGGATAGACACTGAAACTTTGAGAAAGTTTGCCGTAAAGTAGTGAACTGCTACCCCCGACAGGGCATGCTTGCTGTTTCTTTCGTGATTATTTTCTGCAATAAATGCAGGTGCAACGATGGCCAAAACCAATAAAGAATTCGTCACAGGTTTGTTCCAGATACTCTGGGACAAGCAACCCGATCAACAGACCGTGGATTTGTATGCGTCCCGTCTTGACTCTGGTTTGCTCACCCGCGCCGGGGTGGAATACAGTTTTTTGATTGCGCCTGAGTATAGCCCGGTTGCTGAGCAGATCGTGCGGCTCTACCTCGCTGCCTTCAACCGCATACCGGATACCGATGGCTTTACCTTCTGGATGGGCGTACACAGGAATGGCGGCAGCAATAGCCAGATTGCCCAGGTGTTTGCACAATCAGAAGAGTTTGTCAGCAAATACGGTGCAAACTTGTCAAATAGCCAGTTTCTCGACCTGATTTACCAGAACGTGCTTGGCCGCAGCGCCGATGCGGCAGGCCGCGATTACTGGGTTGGGCAAATGAACAATGGCATGGCTCGTGGTGAAATCGTCAACCAGTTTGCCCAGTCGCAAGAATTCAAGATAGCTGCCTCGACCAAGGTGTATGCCAGCGTGGTGTATACCACGCTGATAGGGCGCATGCCAACGGCAGCCGAGGCTGCTGCTGCCCCTACCAATGTCGAGCAACTGGTCTTGAAAGTGGCGCAGGCGTCTGAAGTGACGCCCACCATAGGCAGTATCAGTTATTCAGCCCCGGCCTTTGTCGAGCAGCAGCTCAATGATGGCAGCATCAGCAGCAGTATTATCCTCACGCTGACTGGCGACACCTTCAAGGGCAATGTTGGCACATCCCTGGGCAAGATCACCAATGTACCCACAGGCCTGACCGGCACCCTGGTCAAGACCACCGATACCACGGCTACCCTGACCCTGAGCGGCAAGGCCACGGCCAATGCCAGTATCAACAATGTCACGAACCTGACGGTGACGCTGGACAATACCTCATTCACCGGCGGCAAGGTTGTCAATATCATCAATGCAGTCAAGTCTGATCTACAGATCAATTACATCGATATCCCACTCAATGAAACCAATCACCTGCTCAGCGGCAAGGGCGCGCTGACCACGCCGCTGGTGGTGGATCTGGGCCAGGATTTGCTGACGCTGGACGGCAAACCGCTGGCCTTGCTTAGTGGTGACATCAAGAAGGTCGATTATGTCGATTTTAGCCTGATTGCAGCGCCTGCCAGCAGTACCGGCACTACTACCGGTTCATCCGCAGGCAAGGTGACGGTGACCACCACCATCAAGGGTGATGAAGCGAATAATCTGCTGGTTGGCTCGAATTACCCTAATTTTTTCAATGGCGGCGGCGGCATCGACACCATGCAGGGTGGTATCGGGGTTGATACCTATGCTTTTGGCATTACCCCGGTTGCCAATGGTGTGGATACCATCACCAATTTCACCATAGGCAAGGGTGGCGATGTATTGAATTTCTCTGCCTTCCTGAACAAGACTGGCACCACCAAAATTGCTGCAGTCAATGCAGCGGCCACGACCCCAAAAGCCTGGGCCAATGGCGATGTGCTGACGGTACAGGGCAATGCGCTCGACACAACAAAGATCGCCGCCTTGTTTGGTACCGGCAAGGCCTTCACCGCTCCCACTGTTGCCAGCAAGATGGTCATCATTACCGCCGACATCATAGGTGATGCCAGCATCTGGTATGTGATCAACCAGCTTGATGTCAACAACATCACGCCGGATGAGATCGTGCTGGTGGGGGTATTGAAGAATGTCAATAACCTGAGCCTGGTCGGCTTTGATGCGACAAACTTTTTGTGATGCGCGGATGGATGTGAAGGGAGATGTGACGGCGGGATGTGACAAAAAGGGCGGCCAGTCAGGCAGCCGCTTATTCCCTGACTACCCTGGTACCCGCCAGCATGTCACCCAGGCGCAGGCGCTTGCTGCCCAGTGCGAACAACCAATCGACCACTGTCAGTGCCAGGATATTGCGCACAAAGGATTGCGTCAGGTTGCAGGGCTGCTCAGTGTCACGCTGTAGCACACGTATGCCCATGATGCGCTTGCCCAGGCTTTGCCCATCAAAGCCATCCTTGAACAAGAGGTAAAGCGTCCACAATATCAGGATGGCGCGGTTGGTCTGCTTGAACAGATTGGGCATGGCGACGGTGATCAGCAAACCCAGTAGCGCCAACAACAGGGCGATGCCTATCACATCAATAAGTTGGGCGGCCAGGCGATGTGACATATAGGCCAGCTTGTCATCAGCAGGTTTTTGCTGCTCGGCACTTTTCAGGTATTGCTGGCGGTGTTCCCTGAACGCATGGATATCCACACCACGTACCGACAGTATAGATTCCACCGCAGCATATTCATGCTCAGCCAGATCAGGCTTGATACCCAGTGCGAGCAAATCCCCCGTCTCTCTTGACGCATAATTGTCTTGCAAGGGTGTAACGAGCGCATTCATTTTTGCAATTCAAAGTCAAAGATAGGGCTGCCATGCTTAAGCATAGCGTATTAATCAGACAAGTTTTGCCCAAAATTGTTGCAACATATTACCGGGCTGCATGGAACATCCTTTGTAGCACCAGCAATACAGGCATGCGGGCCAGTATGCAATGCGGGCGCATTGCAGCAAGCAAGGTAGCTAAGATACCAGTCACGCTGCCGAAAATCAAAATCTGGCATGCGAATGCTGTCTGCCAATTGATAGAGATTGTTACTTGTTGCTTTGCGGTCGTGCTTCACCTCACGAGAAAATTCCTGCACCCATAGAGGGAAATCGCATGCACGTGAGTATTCATGAGCGATAGGTGGCTTCTTGATATTAACTGGCGGCAACGTCGTCAATTTGCAACTAATTTGCAACCAAATAATGTAAATTGCACCCGGCAGAGAATGCCGTATGACTCCTTGTTCTCAGTGCGCGTTGCAATTAGTCAACACGATTCCTGTAAAAAATGTCTTGCACCTGCTTGAAACGCAGGGCCAGGTTTGCCAGATGACCGCGCGACAAAATCAGTGCTATGCTGCAAAAGCTGTTGCTACAGAATATTCCGCCTTTTGTCATCAATGGAGAACCGGTATGTTTTTTTCGTCGCTACGCAGGAAGCTCATCAGTATTTGTGTGTCCATCGTTGTGATTGCCATGCTGGCCATGGTAGTGGCAAATTTCTTTACCACGCGCTCGCGTACCATGGATGCACTCAACAGCCAGTTACTGCAACTGTCTGAAAGCCATGCAACAGCCATTACCGAATGGGTCAAGTCCAAGCAGGCAGCAGTCGCCTCGCTGAAGCTGGCGGCAGAATTGCCCGAGCCCCTGGGAGCACTCAAGGCGGGTGAGCAGGCCGGTGTGTTTGACATGGCCTATATAGGCTTTGCCGACAAGCATGCGGTGTTCTCGCAAGACCGCAAACGCGCAGCCGACTATGACCCTACCGCACGCCCCTGGTATATCAAGGCCAGCGAAGCTGGTGGCCCCATCATCACCGCGCCCTATATCGGTGCCAGCACGGGCAAACTGGTGGTGACCTTTGCCGACCCCATAGGCGCTAAGGGCAGTGTCACCGCCGTGGCCGCCGCCGATGTCATGTTGGACGTAGTGACCAGCAATGTAGGCTCGATCAAACCTACGCCAGCCAGCTTTGCGTTTTTGCTCGACGGCAGCGGTAAGATCATTGCCCACCCGAACGAGAAACTGACGCTGAAACCGCTCAGCGATCTCGATGCCAGCCTGACCACCCAGGTGCTGAATGCGACTGAAGCATCCAAAACCAGCAGCACCGTGCACCTGAACGGGCGTGAGGGCATGCTGTTCGTCACCAAAATCGCTGGCACTGACTGGCTACTGGCAACCGTGCTGGACAGGGCAGAGGCCACCCAGGCACTGACCGCCATGCTGACGGCCTCTGCCGTCACCGCCATCATCGTGGTGGCCCTCGCCGCCCTGATATTGACGGCACTGGTAGCCCAGGCCCTGAAAAAACTGGAGCTGGTACGCGATGCCATGGCAGACATTGCGACTGGCGAAGGTGACCTGACCCGTCGTCTGGCTGCCGATGGCAAGGACGAACTGGCGCAGATCAGCGAGGCCTTCAACCGCTTTGTCGACAAGATCGCGGCGGTGCTGATAGACATACGCGCCACCAGCGGCTCGGTCAGGCTGGCCTCCGGCGAGATTGCTGCGGGCAATGCCGACCTGTCTGCCCGCACTGAAAGCCAGGCCAGCTCGCTCGAAGAAACCGCCTCATCGATGGAAGAATTGACTTCTACCGTCAGGCAAAATGCCGACAATGCGCGCCAGGCCAATCAACTGGCTGCGTCTGCTGCCAACGTGGCAGGCAAGGGCGGTGAAGTGGTTTCGCAAGTCGTCTCTACCATGGTGTCGATCAAGGGCAGCTCCAGCAAGATCGTCGATATCATCAGCGTCATTGACGGCATCGCCTTTCAGACCAATATCCTGGCTTTGAATGCAGCCGTAGAAGCTGCGCGCGCTGGCGAGCAGGGGCGTGGTTTTGCGGTGGTCGCATCCGAGGTGCGCAACCTGGCGCAACGCTCAGCCACTGCCGCGAAGGAAATCAAATCCCTCATTGATGACTCGGTAGGCAAGGTTGATTCCGGTGCGCGCCTGGTGGATGAAGCGGGCCAGACCATGGGCGAGATTGTCACCTCGGTCAAGCAGGTCGCCGACATCATGAGTGAAATCACCGCCGCCAGCCAGGAACAAAGCTCAGGCATAGAAGAGGTCAACCGTGCCGTGACCCAGATGGATGAAATGACACAGCAAAATGCTGCTCTCGTCGAAGAGGCAGCGGCTGCGGCTGAGAGCCTGCAAGAACAGGCAGAACACCTGTCGCAAATCATCAGCATGTTCAAGCTCGACGATGCCCAGGCAACTGCCAGCAAGCCACAGGCCAGTTCACCTAGGGGCGCAACTGGATCAAAACCCGTCAACAGGTCTGTCACTGCTGTCACCAGGCCAGCACCAAGGGTGGGTGCACCCAAGGCAGCCAGCAAGCCAGACGATGAGTGGGATGAGTTTTAGACGGCGGTATTGAGTTGCAGCCATGCTGCAGAACTTACTTTAAGCTGGCAAGGAACGGGCAGACTCTGTTTATCACCCAGTCTTCCTGTTCCCTGTGCGGCACATGGTGCGCGCCAGCGATGATCTCCAGTTGTGCAGGGCCAGTTGTGAGCCCTGCGATCTGTTCAGGGTGCAGGTTTGAGCCATATTCGTCATGCTCCCCATGCAGCACCAGGGCGGGGCATCTTACTTGTGGCAGCACATCGCGCAGTGACCAGTTGGCGAAGGCGGGCGACAGCCAGGTATTGATCCAGGCATTGAGTACCCATGCTGCCTTGTCACCGTGGTAGCGGCGCAGGCGCTCTAATGCACCTGGCTGCTGGAACTGCTGTTGCGCTTCGATAAGGCCAGCCCGTGTTTTGTCTTCGACCAGAGCCTGTGCAGACTCGGTGATCAGGGCATCGCAGATGTCAGCGTAAAGAGCTGCAAAGTGCACCGCCATGCCACCGCCTACGCTATGCCCCATGACTACAAAGCGCTCAAAGCCAAAGTGGCTTTGCAAGAGGGGCAAAGAAGTTGCCGCTTCCTGCGCAATAAAATCCAGGCTCAGCACATCGTCACGCGCATCAGATTGTCCAAAGCCCAGCCTGTCGTAAGCGATAACTTGTCTGCCGCTATGCTCAGCCAGCAGGGCGGGAAAGCTACGCCATAAAGCTACGCAGCCGAGGGAATCATGCAGTAGCAAAATTGGTGGCTGGTTATCATGGCCTTGATGATTTGTCGGCTGCCAGCTACATGCATACAGGTGGCCTGCTTCGGTTTTTATACGGTGCTCAGTTGATCTTATTTTTTCATTTCTCATTATTGGTGATCTTTCATGTCTCAGACGTTGCCACACAATCGACCGGGCTAGTGATCGAATTGCTCAGCCTGCTGTCTGGATGATAGCAGCAAGGGCAGGCGGGCAAAGTGGGAATGTATAATTGTTGGCACTCAAGAAAATTGATCTTGCCAAACCGCGAACAAATGCTACGCGCCATTTAGCCAATTCAAATATGCTCAAACGCCATCTTTGCCCGCAATGCCGTACTGATTTGCAGTTGACCCCGCCCATGTTGAGCAGACATCGCTGGTATAAACTGGTCCGGCGGGTGAGCTATGACTGCCCGTTTTGCCAAGCCGTGCTTGAGCGTCGCTTCAATGATTTAGATATGGGTTTTGCTTCGGCATTGTCCCTGGGCATGGCTGGTGCTTTGTGGGGGCCTGGCAAACCTTTATTGCTGGTGGTCGTATTGGCTTTTGGCCTCAGGTTGATTGCAGGGTGTCTTTGCTCTGTGTACGTACTCGCTAAAAAGCAGGAATAGCACCTTCAGTTGTGCTGCTATCGGCCGGTGGCGACCCTCTAGGCGCGCATAGCTGCCTGCGTATCTCCAGGGCCATTGCACCAGCGCCCCTGCCTGTCCCGCGATTATGTTCGCAAATATTGGTTTGCGCAGTCACATCGAGCCAGGCTTCTATGGAACTGATTAGCTGGTGTTGCTGGCTGGTTTCAATTTCAAACTCGATGAATTTTTCTTCCTGGCTCAATATTGTGCCCATCACTGTGTCTCGCATCCACGGCAAATCAGCGACAAGATCAATGATGATGCTATTGCCCCAGTCTATGCCGCGGGCAAGCCCGGCATCATGCAAGGCCTTGGGAAGTGCGTGTGCGCGCCAATAAGTGGCTGTTGTTCTCAAACCATATTCGCTTAATCTGTTTTGCTCCTGGACATTACGTTGTCTCTTTTTGCTTAAGCGAATAATATCGATGGGCGTGTCAATCTTGTTCATCACTGTATCATCACCGAATCATCACTGAGCTGCAGGGCGACACTGGCGCGCAGAGGTTTTAATTCTTTTCATACTCTTCCAGATCCTTGATGCGCCGCTCAGTATGGGTTTGCATGCAACTGATGGACATCACACCGCGTATGGTGCCTGCAATGTGGTACTGATAGACGGCACTGCAGTCTGCTTCACGGAACTTGATCCAGGCGCGTTGGGCTTCTATGAGCGTGGTCTTGGATGCCTTGTCAAGATCACCGTCAGCAATCTGTTTGTCGAGAAACTTCATCACGCGCTGATAGACGGCGTTGAGTTTTGCTTCCACTTTCTTTTGTTCTATGGATGCGCATTCATTGATTTCAAGCGTGTTGGATGCCTTGCTGCAATCCAGTGCCAGGGCCAACTGGCTGGCACAGGCCAGGGTAATCAAGCAGATGAAATGTCGCATGGGTTCAGCCTTGTTTGTTGTGGGCAGTATATTTTCATGGTGCCTTGTTTGCTGTTTCAGCCGATCCAGCCGATTCAGCCAATACGGCCTCATAAATCTTGAGGTCACTATCCGAGAAGCAGCAGAAAATCACTTCCTGTAGCACGGGGTAGTCTGTCAGCGCTGAGCGCACATAGCTTACCGCTATACGGGCAGCCTGTTCTATGGGGTAGCCGTAAATACCGGTGCTGATGCTGGGGAAAGCTATACTGGTGAGCTGTTTTTCTGCCGCAATGCGCATGGCGTTGTAATAACAAGAGGCCAGCAGGCCAGCTTCATCGTTGGTGCCGTTGCGCCACACCGGGCCCACGGTGTGGATGATGAAACTGGCGGGCAAACGATAGCCCTTGGTGAGTTTTGCTTCTCCGGTCTTGCAACCACCGAGCAGGCGGCATTCATGTACCAGTTCAGGCCCGGCAGCTCTATGTATTGCCCCATCAACGCCACCACCGCCCAGCAGGGACGAATTGGCGGCATTGACGATGGCATCGACTTGCAGCTTGGTGATGTCTGCACGAATGGCGCGGATGTGTGGCATGGAAGTAATGATGAAATCAAAAATAAGTATCAAGATAGCATGAAAGTGCTTTGTCGGTCTCAAGCTTTTTCCCTATGAGTGAGGGGGGGCTATATCGTTTTCATGGTATTTTGCAATCGTTGACTTGCAAAATAGCAATAGCCTTATATGATTGAAAGCATCAAAACACTAAATTCTTGCTTCGCCAGAAATAGTTTTAAAAGGTGAAAAGCAAGACGGGGTTTGTTCCGGGCCATATCCGGTGCCAACTCCAGCTCTGCAGTGCCCTATAAAAAAATACCCAGGAGACAGGCAATGAAAATTCAGAATCTGAACATAGGGATACGTCTCGCCATGGGCTTTGGCCTGGTTATGCTGCTGGCGACGGTTTCTTCCGGGATAGGCTTATGGCGCTTGAATGAGGTTGCAGACAGCACCCGTGCAATGATGCAGGAGCCGCTGAAAAAAGAGCGCATGACCGAAGAATGGTACCGGATTACCGTGGCCGGGCTCAAGCGCACACTGGCGATAGTGAAGAGCAGTGATGAGTCGCTGGCAGAGTATTTTGCCAGTGACGCCAAGGCATCTACTGCACGGAATAATGAAATACAAAAATACATGGAAGAGCATATCAGCTCTCCAGAAGAGAAAAAACTGCTCGACAACATCATTGCTGTGCGCAAGCAATACATTGCAATGCGTGACCAGCTTAGTAAGTTAAAAAAAGAAGGTCAGGCGGAAGCCGCCGCAAAGTTGTTTGATCAATTTATGCCGGTGTCGGATGCATACCAAAAGAGCGAACTTGATTTCCTTGAGTTTCAAAAAAAAGATGTGGACGATCTGAGCAAGGAAGTCGATGCCATCGCCAAAAACAGCCTGATGCTGATCAGCTCGCTGATCATTCTGTTCATTATTTTTGGTAGTGCCTGCGCCTGGTTCCTGACCATAGGAATCACCCGGCCCATGCACCATGCGCTGAGCCTCGCACGCAGCGTGGCAGATGGAGACCTGACGACCAATATCGAAGTGAAATCCAGCGATGAAACCGGCCAGCTCATGCAGGCTTTGAAAGACATGAACAATGGACTGGTGAATATCGTCAGTGAGGTGCGCACCAGCACCGATACCATCGTCGGTGCATCGACTGATATCGCCAATGGCAATATGGACTTGTCTGCCCGTACCGAAAGCCAGGCAGGTTCACTGGAAGAGACTGCTTCTTCCATGGAAGAACTGACCAGCACCATGAAGCAGAACTCACAAAATGCGCGTGACGCGAACCAACTGGCACACGCGGCATCTGATGCTGCCGTCAAGGGTGGCACGGTAGTGTCGCAGGTTGTGGCCACGATGGGGGCGATCAGTGATTCTTCGAATAAAATCGTCGATATCATTGCCGTCATTGATGGCATTGCATTTCAAACCAATATCCTGGCCCTGAATGCGGCAGTGGAAGCAGCCCGTGCCGGTGAGCAGGGCAGGGGCTTTGCGGTGGTTGCGTCAGAGGTACGCAACCTGGCACAAAGATCGGCCAGTGCGGCGAAAGAAATCAAAACCCTGATTTCTGATTCAGTCGATAAAGTGGGCGAAGGTGCGCGCCTGGTTGATCAGGCTGGTGCGACTATGGCCGAGATAGTCGAGCGCGTGGCAAAAGTGACGAGCATCATGAATGAAATCAATGATGCCAGCAAAGAACAGTCTGCTGGCATAGACCAGATCAACAATGCCATCATACAAATGGATGGCGTGACTCAGCAAAATGCAGCCTTGGTCGAGGAAGCTGCCGCTGCCGCAAAAAGCTTGCAGGACCAGGCGGGCAATTTGTCGAATGTGGTCAGTATCTTCAAGTTGCAACAACAGTTCACGCATGCAAGTTCTGGCACTTATGCAGCTGCATCTGGCGGTGCTGTTAAATCTGACAAGAGGCTGGCATATAGGCAATGAGCAAGTCCGGGCAAGTTCGTCCTTTATGGGCATTGCAAGGCGTACTGATACTGCTGTTCCTGATGCTCATGCTGCCCGCTTGTGCTGTTACAGAGATTCGTACTGCTGCCCAGGAAGCATCCGAACCCAAGTATATTGCTACCCTTAATCCGCAAGGCAAGATTGCGATAGGCGGCATGTGTGTGGATATCTTGCGCGCCATCGAGAAGGTTGACCCGGAGTTGCGCTTTATTGGTGACCAGGTCTGGCAACCGCGTGCCCGCATTGATGCCGCTTTGAAGACGGGCAATATTGATGTTATCTGTGGGGTGCAACGTATAGCGCGTAATACCTCGCAATACCAGTTCGCCGCGACGCCGCTGTTTTCTGTCGATTACCTGCTGGCCGTGAGGGCGGATGATACCGTCGCTGTTGGGGATTGGGACGACATACGCAAGCTCGGTAATGAGGGCATCATCCTGGCCCTGCGCGGCTTTGGCATAGTCGATATCCTTACACAAATGGGCGGCTTGAAGATAGATGACACTGCTACTTCATCCATCTCCAACTTGAAAAAACTGCTGGCTGGACGCGGGCGGTTTTATTGTCACCGTTCGCCCGGCATAGGCCTGGCGATCAGGCAGGCCGGCCTGGAAGACAAGATACGGCTTTTGAGCAAACCCCAACTGACAGAAAAATTCTACATGGGCATGGCAAAAACCATGTCTCCTGAGCTGGTCAGGAAGATAGGCGCAAGCCTGGTTTTGCTGGAGAGAAATGGGGAATTGAAAAGAATATTTGAGCGCTATCAAGAGTAGTGTTCACCGGCTCTTCAAGCAGAAAAGTAAGTCAATTAGTCGCAAATTGCGCTTCTCAATGTGAATTTCCCGACGATGTCCAGCAGGGCCCTGTCTTTCTGGTTACCAAGATAAGGCGTAATCAGAATATGGTTTCTCGGCTGTCTGGCAATTTTTTCTGGCGAATCATCGACTATGGTAATCTGGTCCAGCGTATATCCCTGACCCTGAATTTTTCTCAAATCCTTGATGTAAACATAGCTATTGCTTTTGATGTCCACCCGCTGCACACAGCGCTCGACCGACCACGCAAACTTGACAGGGTAGCGAGTACCAAAGATCTGCGCGACCACAGCATCCACATATTCCCTTGATGACGATGACCATACTGCCAGGTCGTAATGTGGCGCCAGTTCTTCCAGCATTTCTGCCAAAAAGGGACGTTGATAAACAAAGTAGGGTGGAAATGCAAAAGCCATAGGCTGACCCAAATCAGTCATGCTTGCATGGACCAATGTTTCATCAAGATCGAAGACAATAAGCTGGCGTTGTTTATTCGAATTCATATTTATCTTATGCTGCCTTTTGCAGATGCTGCGACCATCCGTTACCTATGGCAAGTGCCACACCATGATAGTTGGTGGCTTTGCTTTGTGTATTTCTACCTTCACAGAAAAGTGGATCAGAGTTAAAAAAGAGCATTCTGACCCACTGTGCTTTTAACTGAAATAAATCTCAAACGAAACAGGTATTGCAGGTATTTTAAGCTCGTTTGAGTAACGAGGTATTGTGCAAATTAATGCAAGGTGCACGCGCGTTCCTTACGATGTCGATGTTCATTCGCCAGGTTGGCTATCGGCGACAATATCCCAGGGTCGAATTCATCGAATGATGCGCCGTTATGTACACGCGTTGGCCAGTCAGCATGGGTCAACGCACCACGTCCAAGCGACACTACATCAGCCTGACCGCTTACAATCAAATCGGCCGCGCGCGTGGGATCATGCAGTGATCCATTGGCGATCACGGGTAAGCCTGCATATTGTCTGGCAAGTGCGGCCAGACTGGGGCCGTTCCCGAAGGCACTTTGCCATGCTTCAAATTCAGTCGTGTGGACATAATCAATTGGCAGATCGGCCAGTGCACTGAAGATGAGTGCAGCATCGGTTTCTGCATTGCGCCACTTGTGTGTGAAATCGTTGACCTTGCCCTGGGATATGCGCAGGCCTAGCGTGAACTCAGGACCAACAGCCGTACGAACTGCCTGCACGACCTCAACGATCAGGCGCAGGCGGCGCGCTACGTCTCCACCATAGCGGTCGTTGCGCAGGTTTGTGCCTTCGCTAAGGAATTGGTCAAGCAGGTATCCGTTTGCCCCGTGGATTTCTACACCGTGGAAGCCAGCTTGTTTTGCGCACACCGCCGCAGTGGCGAAACCATTGATCGCTTCCGTGATTTCGTGGTCAGCCATTGCACGTGGTATTGGGTACTCGCCCTTGCCCCGGTAGAACGTCATCTGCTGCCCTTTGGGCCTCACCGCAGACGGGCCCAAGGTATCGCTGCGGTAAGGGTTGCCCTGTGAGAGTGCGCCCGCATGCATCAACTGTGCAACCATGCGCCCCCCATCTTGATTGACAGCTTCAACTACTTTGGCCCAGGCATCGCGCTGCTGATGGTCAGACAGCCCTGGCTGATTCCAGTAGCCTTGCGAGTGAGCCTTGTCCGTATAAATACCCTCAGTGATGAGCAGCCCAAAACCTCCCTTCGCGAAGGCGCTGTAATAGCTTGCCATCTGCTCAGTCGCGCAGCCGTCATCGCTTGCGCTGATGCGCGTCATGGGTGCTACTGCCAGGCGATTTTTAAGCGTCATGCGGCCTATGGAAAACGGCTGGAAAAGACAGTCGTGCTGATGAGTATCAGGTGTCGTGGTGGCATTCATATCAGCTCCCTGCATGAGGACGTATCGCGGCGATGGCCTCAATCTCTATCATGGCCGCGGGATCGTACAGGGCCTTTATTTCAGCGATGGTATCTGCGGAATAGGGGGCTGTGAAAAATTGACGACGCAGTTCCACGACATCTTTGAAGTTACCCATATCAGTTACGAAGATGGTGACCTTGATGACGTCTGTCAGGCCAGAACCACCAGCTTCCAGCGCGCGCCTGAGATTGACGAACGCCTGCTCGCCCTGGGCACGAAAACCGCCAGCGACGATCTTGCCATCATCGGCCGCACCAGCCTGGCCAGAGACGAAGAGCAGGTTGCCAAATTTGATCGCCTGAGAAATCAGGTAGGGTTCGTAGTTGTCGGGTTGGGTCATGACGCGTTCGAGCATGATGTGCTCCTTTCATGGAGTTAGTGAAAAAATTTCCGGCTTGTCAGGGCCGCAGCGAGAAGATAGACCTGCGCCTTTGCATTGACAAACGCTATGTTGTCAGTCATAACATGAGTTATTCTCATCTGTTATTTATTTCTATAGTCACAATGCGGCGACTCCCATCTCTCTCAGCACTTCGGGCGTTTGAAGCGGCAGCCCGCCACGGCAGCTTCAAGCTGGCTGCCAATGAATTGGCTGTTACAGCGACTGCAATCAGCCATCAGATTCGACTTCTTGAGGAGTACACTGGTCTGTGCCTGTTCGACCGGCAGGTACGCAAAGTGGTCTTGACGGATGCTGGCTTGGAGTTGTATCCAGTGCTGCGTGATGGTTTCAATGCTTTCGAGATGACTCTGCAGCACCTGGGGAAGCCGCAGACGCGCCGCCGCGTCATCATTTCTACGACTAATGCATTCATGGCGCACTGGTTAGCGCCGCGGGTGACGGGTTTCCAAAAGCTGTATCCGGAAATAGACCTTGAGCTGCACGCGTCCGACCAGGCAATCGACCTTGGAACGGAGCTTGCCGATATAGCGATACGCTATGGGCGGGGGCCATATCCAGGCATGGTCGCTGAGCCGCTGTTGACCGATAGTTTCGCCCCGGTTTGCAGCCCCTTGCTTGGACCAATAAGGCAGGCAGACCTGAACCAGCTACCGCTGATTGATTTCAAATGGACCCACGATCATCCACTTAACCCTACCTGGAAGAACTGGTTTGCTGCAGCAGGCCTGCCCTGGAAGGCACGTCGCGGCCAGCTTGTTTTTTCGGACGAGGGCCATGCAATCCAGGCTGCACTGGCTGGTCAGGGTATCGCCTTATTGAGCCTTGATCTGTTGGCTGACGACATCGCGGCCGGGCGTCTGGTGCAAGCATTTGGCCCAGTCATACCCGGGCATACCTATCATCTCGTTCGTAGCGCGGGTCATATCCCCGGGCCGCATGTTGAATCTGCATTAGCATGGCTACGCAGCCAGTTACACGTATCGAAAATGGCTTCCAGGCTACCCGACGAAGACGATAATTCTGCCCATCCATAAGGTGAGTTACGTCTTTGGAGTCACAAAGCAGCGGTGGAAAACCTGGCCTATTGTTTTTTTATACTATGAGTTCTCCTAACAATATGCTTTGATCATCCAGGAATAATTAAATAAGTAGTTATATCTACAAAATTTGTAATAACTCATATTATTGTGTAGTATGTGTTTCATGAAAACGCAAACTATCAATGCTGATCCAACTGCCCGCTGGCTATTGCTGGTGCTGAGCTTGCCCACGAATAGTGCAACGGGGCGCATGCGTATCTGGCGCAATCTCAAGGCCCTGGGTTGTGGCTCCTTGCGCGATGGGGCTTATCTTTTACCTTTTGGTGAGGTGCAGCAACAGGCACTGCAGGATTTGTCGGAAGAAACCTTGCGTGAAGGTGGCAGTGCCTGGCTATTGCATGTCTGGGCTCAGACCGAAGACGAGAATCTGGCCTTCCAGGCCTTGTTTGACCGCAGTGGTGAATATGCCACCTGGCTGCAGACTCTGGCGGATGCACGTCCCGGCCTGGGCAATTTGAAACCACAGGAAATTACCAAGCTTTTGCGCAAGATGCGGCGTGAATATGAAGCTTTCAAAAGCATAGATTACTTCCCCGGTGATGGCAGCAATACGGTCGAAGCTGCCTGGATGGATTTCATGCAGGCGGCAGAGGGCCTGCTATCGGTCGGTGAGCCGCAGGCAGTGCAGGCGGCGATCAAGACGCTGGTCATCGAAGATTATCAGGGACGCAGCTGGGCTACCCGCCAGCACCTGTGGGTGGACAGGGTGGCTTGCGCCTGGCTGATACGCCGCTTCATCGACAGGCAGGCGCGCTTTGTCTGGTTGGAGTCGGTCAAGGATTGCCCACCAGGTGCGCTGGGTTTTGACTTTGAGGGCGCAGCGTTTACCCATGTCGGTGACCGTGTCAGCTTTGAGGTCTTGCTGGCCAGTTTTGGTCTGGAAGCTGACCGTGGCTTGCAAAGATTGGGGGCCATGGTGCATGTACTCGATATTGGCAATGGCTATGTGCCTGAGGCCAGTGGTTTTGAAGCCATGCTGGCTGGTGCACGGAAAAACGCCCGTGACGATGATGACTTGCTGGACAAAATAAGCGTGGTACTGGATGCGCTTTACCAGCATTTTTCTGTAGTGCAGCCAAGTACAACATAAGAGGTCACTGCGATGAGCCAGAGCCTGCCTGATTCAAATCAAACTGTGCCAGATGTACCAGATGTACCAGATTCCGCCCCCGCTTATACGCTGTGGCAAATGGTGCTCTACATGCTGCGTCTGGGGGCACTGGGCTTTGGTGGGCCGGTGGCGCTGGTCGGCTATATGCAACGTGACCTGGTTGAGCAGCGCGGCTGGATTTCGCCAGCAGACTACAAGGAAGGCCTGGCACTGGCGCAACTGGCCCCGGGACCGCTGGCGGCTCAGCTTGGCATCTATATGGGCTATGTGCATTACCGCATCTGGGCGCGACGCTGGCTGGCATTGCCTTTGTGCTGCCCTCCTTCATGATGGTGGTGTTGCTGGGCTGGGCTTATGTCAGTTATGGCGGCCTGGCCTGGATGCAGGCTGTGTTTTATGGTGTCGGTGCTGCGGTGGTTGGCATCATCGTCATGAGCACCAAGAAGCTCACGCAAAAAAGTATAGGCAAGGACAAGCTGCTATGGGCTATTTATCTTTTGCTGGCAGCACTGACCTTTATCACCGAGACAGAAATTGCCTGGCTGTTTATCGCGGCTGGCGTACTGGTCTGGCTGTTGCGTGCACCACCAGCATGGCTGGGTGGCAGCAAACTGCCAGGCCTGACGCTGCTGCAATTGCCCGTTATAGGCAGCATGCTGGCTACGCAGGACGCCTCGCTGTTAACACAGATCGCCATCTTCTTTGCCAAGGCCGGGGCCTTTGTATTTGGTTCTGGCCTGGCGATTGTTCCTTTCCTGTATGGCGGTGTCGTGACTGAACATCACTGGCTGACGGACAAGCAGTTTGTCGATGCCGTGGCAGTTGCCATGATCACGCCTGGGCCGGTAGTCATCACGGTGGGTTTTATCGGCTATCTGGTGGCGGGCTTGCCGGGGGCAACAGTGGCTGCGCTGGCTACCTTTTTGCCCTGCTATCTGTTCACTGTCATCCCGGCACCTTACTTTAAAAAATATGGAAAATTGCCCGGTGTGATTGCTTTTGTCGATGGCATCACGGCGGCAGCGATAGGCGCGATTGCCGGTTCTGTGCTGGTCATTGCCAGGCGCTCAATACTGGATGTACCGACGGCAGTGATTGCCCTGGTCAGTATCTTCCTGTTGTGGAAGTTCAAGAAGTTACAGGAACCCGTCATCGTTGCTGCCGCAGCGGTTCTGGGTCTGCTCATTTACCCACTGCTTCACCCTTAGAGGAGTCTCAAATGGAACATATGAATCAAACTGAGCAAACAGAACAAACAAAGCAAATCGTCAGTGTTGCAGAATTCATGCGTGAATTAAGCAGTGCCAACCCGCCAGCCGTGATTGATGTACGCAGGCGTCCGGCCTTTGAAGCTGACAGCTTGCAGGTTGTCGGGGCAGTCTGGCTGGACCCTGAGCAGGTGACTAACTGGGCGCCGGCGCTGACACAACAACAGAATGTCGTTGTGTATTGCATCAAGGGACATGAAGTCGGTATTAATTGCGCCAGCGCTCTTAATGAAGCGGGTATCGCAGCACGATACCTCGAAGGTGGGCTGGAAGCCTACAAACAGGCTGGCGGCATGCTGGCCAGAAGGGCAGGCTAAGTCCTGTCATCATCGTGGGAGAACAATCATGCAATGGATTACCCGTGAACGACCCAAGATAGACCGCATTGCCTGCCCCTGGCTGATCGTGAATTTCATCGACAGTGAAGCAGAATTCTTATATGTGCCTAATTCCGACGTCTTGCGCATCGCCAGAGAGACCGCTGCCATACCGTATGACATTCCTGGCGTGGAATTGAGCCATGTCGGTGACTTGTGCAGTTTTGATGCTTTCCTGAAGAAATATGCACTGGCTGAGCCTGCCTTGCAAACCCTGGCAACCATCGTCCGTGGCGCAGACACAGGCAAGCTGGATTTGACGGCGCAATCGGCAGGCCTGTATGCCTTGTCGCTGGGCTTGTCAAAAACCTTTGCAGATGACCACATCATGCTAAGGCATGGCATGGTCATGTATGACGCGCTGTATGCGTGGTGCCAGCACTGTCAGGCAGAAGCGCATCAATGGCCACCGCTAATGAACTGAAGCATAAGGCGGCTGCGGCTGCCTTTGCTGGCAATCACTTTACCTGGCTGGACGCCGGGCTTTTTTCAAATTGTCCGTTACCCAGATACTTCAGGTATTTGCTGTTGCCATCGGCATCGGCCATCTGGTAATACTCACCGACATGCAAAGTCGGCAGGCCGTCGTTGAGGGCCTGCATTTTCTCGGACGTGACATAGTGAACGGTGCCGGATTGCGAGTCTATTCTATAGACCTTGCCGTCGGATGCCGCCACCAGCTCATAGCGCTGGCTGGACCAGCCTCTATCGCAGGCAGACAGGTTGAATATCACCAGTATGATCGACAGTATGCGCAGTTGTTTCATGCCTACTCCAGGAAATTGTCAGTCAGGGCTTCAAGACCAAATGAAGATTGAAAATATATTTTCTAAATTGTTATTCTGAAAATATAAATGATCATTATTTAAATTGCAATTAATTTTGCTATGAATATCCATGTGACAGTCATAAGAAAAATATATGCCCTGCGTGGGGTAGGGGTATTGTCCATGAACAAGATTAAGAAAATAGCATTGTCATATTTAAATTGAGACAAAATGTTACAATTGCCGTGAAATTCTTTGCATTTCATTGATGCATTCAAGCAAGACATCCGTTTCATCTGCCTGGTTGCGATATTCGTGCCGCAGTTTGAGGCTGTTACCCAGTTCCCTTATTCAGATAAAGTTTATTCATGGCAAACATCAATATAAAGCTGTCCCAAAACATTGTTAACGCTAATTATCAGCAATTGATCAAATCGCCTCCTACCAATGGCAGCCTGGGGACTTTGTTTGATGTTTTCCCTAAACTGGGTGCGCTTTGGGCCAGGGATCATGCGTATTATTCTGCACTCGATTTTGGTGGCAATCAGGCGAGATTTTCCTTCCCTGACGGTGCCAGCATGACTTATACAGGACTGGTGCTCGAAGACCCCTATGCCGCAGCAGGCAAGGCCTCGGCGACAAAGTTGAGCTTGTATTACAGCGGGGTAATGTCGATTGTTGAAGGTGGTCAGTTCAATTTCAACTACGCCAATACCACGATCAATGGTGCCAATTCTGTCTCCATTACACCGACCAGCGTTCTGCTGAATGATTTGTCGTTTTCTACCTTATTGCCCGCCTATAGTCCCAGCTATGATCCGGTGACAGGGAATGTCTATATCACCGTCAAGGGCGCTATCCGTGGCGACATCAATGGTAATAATGTAGGTAGCATCAGCAAGGTGACGGCAACTGCCGACAAGTACGTCGCATCGACTATTGTGGAAGGCAATTTCAATCTTTCATCCAACAGCAACACCGTGGCACAGGGCTTGAGCAAGTCCAGCGTCAGCGGTGTGATGAGTTCTTCAGTCACTGAATACTATGACGGCAGCTACAACCGCATCACTGGCGTTTCCGTGTCTTTGTCCGCCAATCAGCAGATCGATGAAAAACTGCTGGCTGATGAGTCTTCGTTTGCCGGTGCAGATGTCATCAGTGTCGATTTGCCTGGCGTCATGTATTCGGATTACCTGATCGCCTCAGGTGCAGGTGCCGACCTGATCACCATTAATGGTGGCGGTGGCCGTTTGCACGTCAATGCTGGCAGCGGTAATGATGCCATCAATGTTGGCACAGGCAACCATAATATCGATGGCGGCACCGGCATGGACACCGTCATCATGGCTGGCAATGCCAGCAATTTTGCAATTACCCCGGTTGGTTCGGCTTTTCAGCTGCGCGTCAAATCGAATGGTGATATCGACAGCCTGTTCAATGTCGAACGCCTGCAGTTTTCTGACAAGAGCATAGCGCTCGACATCAATGGCACGGCAGGCCAGGCATATCGCCTGTACCAGGCTGCATTTGGCCGCAAGCCTGATCTTGAAGGACTGGGTTACTGGATCAAGGACATGGACAAGGGCTCCAGCCTGACAACGGTGGCAGCAGGCTTTTTCCAGTCGGCTGAATTCCAGAAGCTGTATGGTGCCAACCCATCGACCACGACACTGATCACGAATTTCTACCAGAACGTCTTGCACCGTGCGCCAGACCAGGCGGGTTTTGATTACTGGAACAACCAGTTAAGCAAAGGCCAGATCACCGCTGCCGGTGCACTCGCCAGCTTCTGTGAGAGTACCGAGAACCAGGCGCAGGTCATAGGCACGATACAAAACGGCATAGAATTCAAACTGTGGCTGGGTTGAGTTGTTTGCTCTGAGATGATTGATTTTTCGGCCTGTTTTGTATGCCTGTCTTGTACGCCTGTCACGGCAAGACAGGCTGGAAAATGATCAAACGGGCTTTACGCTGCCAGCGTAAAGTCGTTTCCATTCATCCGCCACATCCCCCATGGTCTTGTGTTCGCCATTGATGATCCAGGCCATGAAGTTGCGGTCAAGCTTGCAGTCAGCACCGCATTCAGCACTTAAAAAGCGCCTGACGTTTTGCGTGTTCTTGTAGTCTTTATCGACGACAGTGGTGCGTGAGATGTCGAGGCTGTGCCAGTCTGTTTTCATGTCTTATTCCCTTCTGCGTAGTATTCAAATACTCATCAATCCTGTTGATTCCACTCATGGCCTTCTCCCAGCCGGTGTGGAACCACATTCTTTTCTATACCTTCAAGTAACCGTGCATGAGCTGCGGCATTACGCGACTTTACCCAGGAGTGAAAAATGAAACCTGCAAGCAAAAAAATGATGCCGCACAGGTAGTACAGCACGAACATATATCCAAAGCCGCCATCAATCTGCAAAGCGGGAAAAACCACCGGCAGTATGAAACAGCACAGACCTGACACATAAAGCAATAGGGCGACCAGGGGAATGCTGTTTTTTTTCATTTGCGCAGACATGTCATATGTTCACAACCAGGTGCTGATCAAATTGCGCATTCTCCATCCTGCCATTGTGCAGGGGATAGCCGCAAGGGTTGCAGATGACGCGGCATTTCCCCAGGTGATAATCAAAGCTATCATGCATGTGGCCATGTATCCAAAGATCAGCTTTTTGCGCCAGCATGTCGAGTTCAGAAGCAAAGGCGGCGGACAGCAAATCATCCGCATAGCGCGGCGCTACCGATTGTATTGATGGTGCCATGTGGCTGACAACGACAGTGCGGCCCTCAAAGCTGGTATTGAGCCGTTGATTGAGCCAGGATTTTTGTCGTGCATGGATGATTGCTGTGTCCGCCGTTTCCAGTTTGCGGTAGCCTTGTTCAGCCAGGGTGATGCGCTGATAATCGGGCATCAGGTCGGCAGCCTCCGTCATGGCGTAGGGGCGTTGCTCTTCGCCAAACAGGCAAAAATCTGTCCATAGCGTTGCACCCAGAAAGCGTATGTCACCTATCTGGTATTCACGGGCATTAAGAAAGTGCACATTGTCACTAGCCTCACAGGCACGGGCAATATCAGCCTGCATGTCTTCGAGATTTTTACCATAGGCTTCATGATTGCCATGCACATACAGCACAGGGATGCCAGCAAACTGTTGCGCTGCCCAGCTCACTGCCTGGCTGCCGCTGTGGATATCGCCAGCCAGCACCACCACATCAGGCTGGCTGATGGCGGGGTCAATAAGAGGTGCGGTATCACCCCAGGCTTCAAGGTGCAGGTCAGACAGGATTTGTAGGCGCATGGATGATGGCACTTAACGAACAGGATTTGATTGTAGCAATAATTTCAAAAAATTCGCAGGAGCGTATTCAGACAGGATTATTCAGGTAGATCCCCATGCAAGCCTCCATCGTGGCATTATGGATGTCCAGCACTTTTTGTATGCAACGCCCTTGTTCTGTGCGTTCTTCCTGATATCCGCCTGCCAGATTCCAGACGATAGGAATGCCGTGGTCTTTGGAGAAGCGGAATACTTGCACATCGCGTTCGCGCATTTCTGCATTATTCAGGAAACCACCAAGAGGATCGTTTTCATGCTGGTCAGCACCTGCCTGGTAAAACAGGATGTCAACATCCTTCAATGATTCCAGCAATGCTGGCAGCTCCTGGAAAAAAGCCTGCTTTTCGCGTGTGTAATGTATCTTTCCGGTACGGTGAGAAATACGGTCGCCCAACGCCAGTCTGGCGATGATGTCTTCAGAGCCGTCGCCTTGGTGGTAATCAAAGTCGATAATACCTATGCGCCTCACCTGAGACTTGTTCAGCATCTTTACTGCGGCAATCAGTAATCCATTGAAGGTGCAGAAACCCCATGAAAAATCGTGGCCAGCATGATGAAAACCAGAAGTAGGTGAGACAGCCACACCATATTGCAATGCATGTTCTGCCGCGTGGTAAAAAGATGCTGTCGTCCAGTATAAGGAATCAACAACTTCCTGATGCCGCGTGTCCATGCCATTGGCGATTCGTAGGCTGATAATACCTCGCACATGCTCTGTTGTATGTGCAAGGCAAAAATCCTCTTCCCTCAAAGGAACAAAATCGATGACTTCAATAGGGTAATTTTGCTTCCATTCAGTGACAACCTCCCTTGGTTTTTTTGGGGAAGGTGATTCAAGGTCTATCTCAACGACCATGGCAGGGTTATAAAATACAGGGATTTTATTCATATATGCATGTGCCGCGGTGCGCTTTATTATTGCAGATGACAGGCTGCGACGGCGTAATCAGTGTTAGGAAAAGTGAGTGTAACACTGGTTTTTGCTGATGAACAAAAGACAAATCCTTGTTATGATCCTGCGATGCATGCATCCTGGCTTGTCTATCATGTCCGAACTCGTCATCCTCACCACATACTTCAACCCCTGTCGCTATGCTACGCGCAGGCAGAATTATGATGTTTTCATGCGGGGCATGCGGGCGGCCGGGGTGACGTGTATTACTGTCGAATGTGCATTTGGCGATGCGCCCTTTGAATTGCCTGCGGTGCTGGATGTCTTGCAACTGCGTTCAGCCACCTTGCTGTGGCAAAAGGAAAGGCTGCTGAATCTGGCGGCATCCTGGTTGCCTGCCACTTGCCGCTATGTGGCCTGGCTCGATTGCGATATCGTATTTGAGAATAAAAACTGGGCAATCGAACTGATAGCGGTGTTGCAGCAATACCCGGTCGCGCAAGTGTGGGAAAGCTGCCTGCGCCAGGAGCAGAATGGCGGTGAGGGGGCTGTGCCTGACCGCGTCCGCTCTTTTGCTGCCGTCATGCAGGCGCAACCTGCTACCCTGCATGCAGGGCGATATGATACCCATGGACACACTGGCTATGGCTGGGCCATGCGACGCAGCCTGTTTGACAGCGTAGGCCTGTATGAGGCGGCGATATCAGGTAGCGCAGACCATTTCATGGCGCATGCGATTTATGGCGACTATAACTTTTGCATACAGAATGCCCTGAAACATGATCAGGCCCAGATCGCCCACCTGCAAGCCTGGGGCCAGCGTTTTTATGCGCAGGTACAAGGCGGGCTGGGTGTGGTGCGTGGTGAGATACGCCACCTGTGGCATGGTGAAGCCCTGCACAGACGCTATTTTTTGCGCATGCATGAGATTACCGACCTGGGTTTTAATCCATGGACAGATTTGAGTGTGCGTGCAGGGCAACCGCTGGAATGGCATGCGGACATGCGCAAACCCGGTTTGCGTCAGTATTTTGTCGATTATTTTCTATCCCGCCGTGAAGACGGCGAATCTCCTGTAAAGGCACTCCATGCGCAAGTCAGATAACAGCTCAGGCTTTACTTCTATAGATAGTTCACTGCCAGACATACAACTGGCTTTGCAGGGCCTTAAAAATTCACAGCAGGCAGTACAGGATGAGATTGCGCGCCAGGCCAGCTCGCTGGAGCAGTTGCAAGCAAGCAGAAGGCAAAGGCTGGAAAGCCAGGTCGCCCGTTTGCTGCCGGATTTTTCTGGTGCGACACTTGATGCGCTGGCGCAGGCTTGCCCCGGGTTTGTCGATGACATGGTGCGCGACACCTTCAGGCAAAACAGCAAGATACTCGGTATCTTCAGTCGCGCCGGTGCGGCGACTGCGCTGACTACCCTCAAAATACGCCTGGCCTTTTTCCTGGATACGCAACAGGGCGCAGACTTGCGTAGCCTGGATGCGCAAATTACCAGCGTCAATGAAGAAAAACACAGGCTGGAAAAACTGCGCTATGAAGTCCAGGCAGCCATCAAGATGCTGGAAAAATACCAGGCCAGCGGCGACGCCGTACCGGCGGAGGTGCAGGCCTATATCCGCCAGTTGGCAGAGCGGGCAAGGCAGATCGCTTCCAGGCAAGTGGGTGGACCAGCCGACACCAGCACGACAGAATACGATAACAATAATTACGGCAGCCAGGACAATAGCGCCGCCTATCCCTGGCTATATTACAGCCAGGGGATCAATCACAATGTCTATGATGAGCCCGTCACCAGTACGCGTGTCCATGAAGATCCCAGACAGCATACAGATACACATGCTGTGCCTGGTGTACCTGTTAATTGCGTCACTGATGCATTGAATGCATCTGCCTCGGCAGATCAACTGGCCTGCCGTACGGACGACAGTCTGGGGGCGTATTCCTGAATTGTAGAATTTGGTAAAAAGCACCTGAAATGCTTACGGTGGGGGACTGGAATACCACGCTTTCCCGAAATTATGATTGTCATCAAGAACACGAATGCTAATATTGTCCTTGGGATTCATTCATTATTTCGAAAGACATGTCGCCATACCGACTATTTCGTTTTCGTAATATCACCCTCAAAACCCGCCTGACCGTGGCGGTGGCGATTTTCTTTGTCCTCTCCCTGAGTTTGCTGTACGCGCTGGCTTCGTCAGTATTTGAAAGCGCACTGGAAAAGCTCATCGTGGCGAGACAATCCAGCCTGATTGCCAATGTAGGCAATGAAATTGACCAGAAGGTAGAACTCAGGAAAAACGCCCTGATACGGCTGGCCAGTGACCTGGGGTCAGACGATATCAGTGAGCAGAAGATTCAGGGTTTTCTGGAGCGCTATCATAGCCTCGATGGCTTGTTTGATAATCTGGCTGTATTTGATCTGCAAGGGGATATCCTGGCCAACATGGATAATCCTGATACCAAAGGGCAACTCAATATCAGCAGCCGCGATTATTTTCATAGGGCGATCAAACAAAAAAAGATCACCATATCTAAGCCTTTGAAAAGCGGTCTGTCCGGGCGGCCTCTGGTAGTGGTGTGTGTACCTGTCTTTGACCCCAGTGGCAAGATGCTGCTGGTACTGGTGGGCACCATAGAACTGACGCAGGACAGCTTCCTGGCTGACCTGGCGACAGCCAAAATTGGCGAACAAGGCTATTTTTACGTGCAGACCACCGAGGGTGTCTTTGTCACCCATCCTGATCACAGGCAGATATTAAAAAACAGCCGCGAATCGCCAGACAAAAACCAGATACCAGAAAGTGCCTTCAATGCACTGGAAGGCAGCTTGACCACCAATGACAATACCAAGGATGAAGCCATACTGAGTTACCGCCGTCTGAAGTCGGTAGGCTGGCTGATTGCCGGTGTATTTCCCACCAACGAGGCCTTCAGCATCGTCGCAAAGGTGAGGCGTGAAGCAGTCTTGCTCAGCCTCGCATTGCTGCTGACTTTGTTGTTGCTGGTCTGGTGGTTCATGTACTGGCAGCTCGCACCTTTGCAAAAACTGCGCGACAAGGTCAATAATGGCGACACCAATTTTTTGCTGGCACAAGCAAATAAAGAATACCCCAGGGATGAGATAGGCGACCTGGCCAAGGCTTTTGATGATGCCATGATCAAACGCAGGGATGCCGAGGCGGCCCTCAGTGCCAGTGAAAAGAAACTGCGCCTGATTGCAGACAATATGTCAGCCTTTATCGCCTATGTCGATTACCGCGAGCAATATACCTTCGTCAACAAGCGCATAGAACACTTGTTTGGCCTGACCGCCCAGCAGGCAATAGGCAAGACCATCAAGCAGATTTCTACACCGGAATTCTATCGTCATACCAAACCCTATGTGACTCAGGTCTTGAATGGTGAATGGACTTGCTTTGAGCGCCGCGTCGAGCGCTATGGTTATTGGGAATGGGACAGGGTGACCTATGTGCCCGACTTTAACAAATCCGGCCAGGTCGATGGTTTTTTTGTACTGGTAGAAGACGTCACCGAATTCAAGCGTGTGCAGGATGATCTGACCCGCAGTGAAAAACGTGTACGCACCATCACCGACAATGTGCCTGCGATGATAGCCTATGTCGATGCCAGCGAGCGCTACCAGTTCTGCAACCGCAATTATGGCCAGATACCAGGCCTGGAGCCCGTACATCTGATAGGTAAGACCGTGCGCGAAGTGTTTGGTGAACAGTCTTATCTTGAATTGAAGGACAAGATGCAGCGCGCCCTGCATGGCGAAAAAGTCTCGTTTGAACGCTATGCGCCTGAGCGTAATATCAAACGCTTTTTGCAGTATGAATACGTGCCCGACACCAATGCCGAGGGCGCCACCCTGGGTTATTATTCCATGGTCATCGATATCACCGCGCGCAAAGAGGCAGAGCTCAAACTCGCTGCCAGCGAAGGCCTGTTGCGCACCATTGCCGACAATATTCCCGCCTTTGTCAGCCTCATCGATAGTGAAAACCGTTATCAGTTTGTGAACCGCCCGTATGAGGCCTGGTTCAATCTGCCCTTGTCAGAAATACGCTGCCAGCCGGTATTGGCGCTGTTGTCGGGCGCCATGCAGCAAGAGCATCATGAGCATTACAAACTCGCCATGGCAGGTGAAAAAACCGAATTTGAAACCGAGATCAGCGTTGCAGGCAAGACGGGTCATTACCACGCTACCTATGTGCCGCAATATGATGGCAACGGCAAAGTGGTCGGCGTCAACAGCCTCATCAACGATATCAGTGACGCCAAGGCCGTGGAGCGGCAATTGCTGGCCCTGGCCAGGTTCGACACCCTGACCGGCTTGCCCAACCGTAACCAGATCAATGAAAGAATGGAACAGGCCAGCGCCCGTTCACAACGTACAGGCCGCCTGATGGCGATGATGTTCCTGGATGTCGATAAATTCAAGAGCATCAACGACACCTTGGGCCACCATGCCGGCGACCTGGTCTTGCAGGAATTCGCCAGCCGCCTCAAGCACTGCATACGCCAGACTGATCTTGCAGGCCGCCTCGCAGGCGATGAATTCGTCATCGTACTCGAAGGCCTGAACATGCACAGCGAAGCCGACATGGTCGCCAGCAAAATCGTGCAAGCCATGACTACGCCTTTTGATATAGAAGGCAAACCCCTGATGGTGACCACCAGCATAGGCGTGGCGATTTCGTCAGAACATAATTCCAATGCTGGCGAGATGCTGAAGAAGGCGGATGAAGCTTTGTACCTGGCCAAGAAGGCGGGGCGGAATAATTTCAAGGTCTTGCAGTTGGAGTAAGTGCTATTTAAATCAGGGGACAGGTTTCGCTTGAATACTCATGTCGCCAACTCGCTGGCGAAGCCTGTCCCTTCATTCGCTTTTATTCCCGGTTCTTCAACAACTCAAGTATGCTGGAAAAATCCTTGCCGCCAGCCCCCGCCTTGCTATGGATACCATACAGGTTGCGCACCGCTTCACCCAGCGGGATACTGGAATTGCTACCCAGCGCGGCTTCGGTTGCCAGGCCCAGGTCTTTGAGCATCAGGTCTACGCCAAAGCCGCCGGTGTAGCCTCGTGATGCGGGTGCATTTTCCATGACGCCGGGGTAGGGGTTGTAGAGTTCCAGTGCCCAGTTGCGGCCTGAGCTTTTGCTCATGATGTCGGACAGCACCTTGGGATCAAGCCCGTTGGCCACGCCCAGCGCCAGCGCTTCTGCCGTGCCTGCCATGAGTATGCCCAGCAGCATGTTGTTGCAGATTTTGGCGGTTTGCCCTGCACCATGTTCACCAGCGTGAAAGATGTTTTTGCCCATGGCGTTCAGTACAGGGCGGGCGCGTTCGAGGTCGTCTGTGCTGCCACCGACTATGAAGGTCAGCGTGCCTGCCGCTGCGCCTGCTGTGCCGCCCGATACCGGGGCATCTACCATTGCCAGCCCACGCGCGGTTGCGGCTTGCGCGACCTTTTTTGCAGATTGCGGGGCAATGGTGCTGCAGTCTATGATCATTGCGCCGCTGGCGATGTGGGGGAGTATGCCGTCATCGCCGAGGTAGAGGCTTTCTACATGGCGGCTGGCGGGCAGCATGCTGATGACGATGTCTGCGCCTTCTATGGCTTGCTTTGCGTTGCTTGCGGCCAGTGCGCCGGCATCTGTCAGCGTTATCAGGGCGACAGGGGAGAGGTCGAAGACGGTGAGTGGGTAGCCTGCCTTGAGCAGGTTAAGGGCCATGGGCGCGCCCATGTTGCCGAGGCCGATGAAAGCGATTTTGGATTGGTTTGACATGGTTTATCTCCTGGTTTTACGTGTTCTTTGTTTAGCGTGTTGGGCGTCCGTGTCGCGCATGTTGGGCCGATCGTAGGTTGGGCTAGGGTTTACCAGCCCAACACTGTGCGGTTGAAAAACGACGTACGTTATTGCAAGGCCGAGTGTTGGGCTGATGAAGCGTAGCCCAACCTACGGAATACGGCTTGATACTTACGCAGCTCTTTTTTGCATATTTTCACCCACACCTAAATCCCGCAATGGATGCTGCTCTGCCGCCCAAAGACGCGCAAAATATCGCTCGCCATCTCGCGGCTGCAATGCATCCAAACTACCCGGCAACCATTGCGGCTTTTGATCTTTATCCACAATCAAGGCCCGTATCCCTTCTGCAAAATCATGGCCCTGCGCGCAGGCGAGTGCTGCCACCAGTTCCATGCGGAAGATTTCTGCCAGCGACAAATGTTTGCCGCGTTCTTGCAGAGCATGCGCCAGCCAGGCGGATGTCGGGCTGCCTTTTTGCAGGCTGGTGACGGCTTTTTGCAGCCAAATATCATCGTTGACTACGCTTGCATCAAGCTGGCAGATATTGCCGATGATAGTGCCCAGGTCAGCAGCGCTGCACAGTTGATTGATGAGATCGAAATGCTGGCGCAAAGGCCCAGCGCTGATGACCACATTGGCATTGCGTTGTTGTTCATGCAGGACATGACTCAGGCGCAGATGATTGTTTTCTGCTTGTCTGCTCCATTCGCAGGCTTGCAGGCGGGCCAGCAGTTCTGCCTTGCTCTCATGTGGCAATTGCAGGTCGGCCAGCTTCACAAATACGGCGTCGCTGGCATTGATGTTGGCACCCGTCAGGGCCAGGAACAAGCCCAGCTTGCCCGGCATGCGGTTCAAGAACCAGGTGCCGCCTACATCGGGGAAGAGACCAATCGCAATCTCAGGCATGGCGAGACGGGATTTTTCTGTGACGACGCGGTGGCTGGCACCGGCCATCAAGCCTATGCCGCCACCCATGACGATGCCATGGCCCCAGCATAAGATGGGTTTGCGGAAAGTATGGATCTGGTAGTCGAGACGGTATTCCTGCTCAAAAAAATCCAGCGCATAGGCATTGCCCAGCAAGTCGTCTTTTTTATCGGAGGCATGATGCTCACGCATGCTGGCGTACAGGTTTTGCAAATCACCACCTGCGCAAAATGCTTTCTCGCCAGCGGCCTGCAAGACCACCATGGCGATGCTGTCATCTTCATCCCAGGCATGCAATTGCTTGCCCAGTAAATGCACCATCTCTTTGGACAGGGCATTCAGGGTTTTTTCTGAATTGAGGGTGGCCACGCCTAGTTGCATGCCATTGGCGGCAGGCAGGGTTTGGAACAGGACTGGAGCGTCGCTCATGCATTCCTCCACACGGGTGGACGTTTTTCCAAAAAGGCAGTAACGCCTTCTTTTTGATCGGCGGTATCAAACAGGGCCAGGAAGGCTTCGCGTTCTTGTGGCAGCACGGTGTTCATTGGTTGCTGGCGTGCGCCTTGTATCAGTTGTTTGCATGCCTTGACGCTGCTGGGGCTTTGCTTGCCTACCTGTTTGGCCAGCGCAAGTGCGTGTTCCAGTGCGCCGCCGGTGGCGACCACTTCTTCTACCAGACCTATGCGCAGGGCAGTAGCAGCATCGACACGTTCACCACACAAGATCAGGCGCTTGGCCCAGCCTTCACCGACCAGCCAGGCCAGATTTTGCGTGCCGCCAGCGCAGGGCAGCAAACCGACTGCGGCTTCTGGCAGGGCCAGTTGCGCCTGGGTCTCGGCAATGCGCAAATCGCAGGCCAAGGCACATTCAAGACCACCGCCCATGGCATAGCCATTGATGGCAGCAATCGATACACCACGGAAGCGGCTCAGGGTTTCAAAGGCTTCACCAAAGCGGCGCGCCATGTCCAGCGCCACGGCCTTGTCGCCATCGGCAAATAATTTTAAATCTGCGCCTGCTGAAAAGAACTTCTGGCCTGAGCCTGTGATGACGAGGCTGTAGATATCAGCATCGGCATTCAAGTCATTGACCAGTTGCGTCAATGCCTGCAAACCCGCTGATGTCCAGGTATTGGCGGGCGGATTGGCAATGGTGACCAGGGCGGTGTGGCCTATGATTTCGCATTGCAGGTTGGTGTAGTTGGCATACTTGCTCATAAAAACTCCTCGGTAGTGTCTTGACTCAGCATGTGGCGGGCGACGATGACGCGCATGATTTCATTCGTGCCTTCGAGTATCTGGTGCACCCTGACATCGCGCAGGAAACGCTCCAGCGGATATTCGCGTATATAGCCATAACCGCCGTGGATTTGCAGCGCCTCATTGCAGACGGTAAAGCCGGTGTCGGTCGCCAGGCGCTTGGCCATGGCGCAATAGACAGAGGCATTGGCGGCCTTGCTGTCGAGCTTGCTGGCAGCCAGACGCACCATCTGGCGGGCGGCGACCAGCTCGGTTTGCATGTCAGCGAGCTTGAATTGCAGCACCTGAAAATCGGCCAGTTTTTTCTGGAACTGCATGCGTTCATTCATGTAGTTGTGCGCACTGTTCAGGGCAGATTGCGCTGCACCGATGGAGCAGGTGGCGATATTGATGCGGCCGCCATCGAGCCCGCGCATGGCAATACGGAAGCCCATGCCTTCTTCACCGAGCAAATGATTGTGCGGCACGCGCACCTGGTCAAAATTCACGGTACGGGTGGGCTGGCTGTTCCAGCCCATCTTGTCTTCTTTTTTGCCATAGCTGATGCCCGGCAAGTCTGCCGGTACCGCAAAGGCTGATATGCCACCCGCACCATCACCGCCGCTGCGTGCCATCACCACCAGCATATTGGTGGCGCCTGCACCAGAGATGAAGGCCTTGCTGCCGTTGAGCACGTAGCTGTCACCGTCAAGTATGGCGGTAGTGCGTAGCGAGGCCGCGTCAGAACCTGCGCCCGCCTCGGTCAGGCAGTAAGAGGCCAGCTTTTTGCCCGCCGCCAGTCTGGGTACCCACTCCTGCTGCACTTCTGGCGTGGCCCAGTGGGCAATCATCCAGCTTGCCATGTTGTGGATAGTGATGTAAGCCGTGGTCGAAGGGCAGGCGCGTGCCAGTTCTTCAAACACGATTGCCGCATCCAGCCGCGTTAAACCCAGCCCGCCCAGTTCTTCTGGCACATACAGGCCGCAAAAGCCCAACTCCCCGGCGTGAGCAATCACGTCCAGGGGGAAGTGGGCATTGGCATCCCAATGCGCCGCCTGTGCCGCCATTTCATGGGCGGCAAAGCTGCGGGCAGATTGTTGGTAGGCGCGCTGGTCTTCACTAAGATCGAAGTCCATGGCGATTTCCCTATTTCAACGAAATCGTCGTATTCACCTTGCCAGCGCTGACGCTGTCATCAAACCAGCGTGCCGTAATGGTCTTGGTCTGGGTGTAGAACTGTATGACCTGTTTACCATAAGGTCCCAGGTCACCAAGTTTGGATGCGCGTGAACCTGTGAAAGAAAACAGCGGCACAGGCACAGGGATAGGCACGTTGATGCCGATCTGGCCTACATCGATATCTTCTTCAAAAGTGCGAGCCGCAGCGCCAGACTGGGTGAATAATGCCGTGCCATTGCCGTTAGGGTTGGCATTGATGATGGCGATAGCGTCAGCCAGAGTATCTGCCTGCATGATGCACAATACAGGTCCAAAGATTTCTTCTTCATACACACGCATGCCGGGCTTCACACCGGTGAAGACCGTAGGGCCAACGAAGTTGCCATGCTCATAGCCAGGCACTTGCGGTGCGCGGCCATCCAGCACCAGTGTCGCGCCTTCTGCAATACCCTGGGCGATCAGGCTTTCTACGCGTTCTTTGGCGGTGCATGAAATGACCGGGCCTATGTCTGTATTGGCTTCAGCACCCGCATTGATCTTGAGGCTGCGTGCTCGGTCCAGCAAGTCTGGCACCCATTGATTGGCTTCGCCAACCAGTATCACCACGGACAATGCCATGCAACGCTGGCCAGCCGCACCAAACGCAGCACCGGCGAGGTTGTTCAGGGTTTGTTCTTTATTTGCATCTGGCAGGACGATGGCGTGGTTCTTGGCACCCATCATGCACTGTGCACGTTTGCCCGCCAGTGTCGCACGGTTATATACATGTGTGCCTACGCGGGTGGAGCCTACGAAGGACACGGCCTTGATATCAGGGTGGTCGCAAATCGCATTGACGACGTCTTCACCACCATGCACCACATTCAGCACGCCAGGTGGTATGCCAGCCTGCATCGCCAACTCCGCCAGGCGCATGGTGACCATGGGGTCTTGCTCAGATGGTTTCAGGATGAAGGTATTGCCACAGGCAATCGCCATAGGAAACATCCACAGCGGTATCATGGCCGGGAAGTTGAAAGGGGTAATGCCAGCACACACACCGAGCGGCTGGTTCAGGGTATAGGTATCAACGCCGCTGGCGACGTTGTTGGCGATTTCGCCCATTTGCAGGTTACCGATATTGGCAGCATGTTCAACCACTTCCAGGCCACGGAAGATATCGCCTTCAGCATCAGCCAGGGTCTTGCCCTGTTCAGCTGTCAGCAATGCGGCCAGCTCGGCCATGTTTTCACGTATCAGTTGCTGGTATTTGAGGAAGATGCGGGCACGTGTGCCTATCGCCGTCTTGCGCCAGGTCTTGAAAGCGGCCTTGGCAGCATCGACTGCCGCCTGCATTTCTTCTGGCGTGGCAAATGGCACATGGGCCAGCACCTGTTGCGTGGCCGGGTTGATCACATTGCGCCATTGCGTGGATTTGGAGTCTATCAGTTCGCCGTTGATGAGCAGTTTGACGTTGGGAACCTGGGTAAGAGTTGCCATGATGATTTCCTGTACTTTCCTGATTGCGCACGGACAGACGGCGGGCCACGCCCGCAACAACAGCCGCACTGATGCCTGAAAACAAGACAGCCGCCACCTGCAGAAATCTGCCGCAGCAACCATCCTGACCATGGGCATACGCCATGTGGACGCACACCCGCCACGCACCTTCCGTACGTGACCAGACCTTGGAAAAACAGTGAAAGAACAGTATTGAAGACAAGCACCCGCCCACCATCAGGCGTGCCATGCCATATCCCAAACACCGCCTTCCGCAATGTTTTTCTCAGCGATCAACAGGCCGGTATCCGGGCTCGCAAGTCTTGTTACATCGCCTTCCCAGTCAGGCCTGACCAGTGGCGTGGATGATGTAACCGCACTCGCTTACCGTTGCGGAGGCAGCAGGGGCTTGGGTCTTGATACCTACTGTCACTTGCTAGTGACAGCGATCAGGACGACCACTTTCCCGTTTAACACAGCCCAAGAGATTGGGCCGTGCACCTGTTATTTTTAGAATAGCACAAGAATTGACGTTAACGTAAACGTTAATTGGTGAAAAAAATTCAGGGTGAAGTTAAAATGGGTTTTGCTATTTTGATATTGATTACTTTGATGCCTGAATAAAGCCGCTTTTTTACTTGCGCCCGATTCTCCTGAAGCAAAATAAAAATTTTACTTAAAATCAGGTTGATCAGGTCTTTGTGACTAAAAAAGGATTTTTTATGAGATTGAGAAATACAGCAACTCTCCTCACTTTGGCTGCCAGTGATGATCATGAAAAAATCATTGCCGCGCTTGCCCAGATACTGAAGTCGCTTACGTTGGCACACAAGAAAACAGCACAAACAAACCTGCTCTTGCACTACTTTGAAAGAGCAAAAGAAGAGGGTGGGGAAATCGTCATCGTTAGTGAAAAAATAGTTGAAATTGATGGGCAAGACAACTCGTTTGATGTCTGTGCCAGAAAAATTGCTAAGGCATCGTTACTAACTCTTCAGCGGCGCATGCCCCGGTTGAGATTATGTGCTGTGCAGGTCTTTGATCTCGAAAATCCTGATGTTGCAATAGGCATTGATGATGGAGAGTTGACTGTCAGCTACTGGCAATGGCTGGATGAAGTTAACTATACTGAAGCGCAATTTGCAGCTCATGTATTGGCACTGAAAAATGAATTTAGAAAATATGTGGTCCTTGCTGAGGTTTAGCACAACAGTTTTAGCGAGTACCTTATATAAACAATTAATGCAAACACAGGACTGAAAGCTCTATGAACACTTTTGCCGTCATCATTAAACACAAAACCCAGCCAGGAAAACGCGACGAAGTGCGCGCTGTCTGGGAAAAACATATGGCCCCGGCTGTTGCAGCTAATCCTGGCCACCTGGCCTATTTCTATTGCTTTGACAATGCTGATCCGGACGTGATCTGTGCGTTTCAGCAATACAGCAGCGCAGAAGCCTCACAGGCATTTTTGCAGACAGCCAGTTATGCTGCTTATCTGGTCGATGTCGAACCTTTGTTATCTGGCCCGCCGCAGGTGACGGCGTTGACGCCGATGTGGGTGAAGACTTCCTGATTTTGACGATCGTATTAACATAGCTAGAGCTCATAATTTTAATCTGTACTTTAAGATGAAATATCGCCTTCCTGCAGGAGAGAAGTGTTGAGACGCCAAACAGACTTATTAAACAAAATTAATTTGAATTCCATGTGCATGAAGGTATATAAACAGGTCGCGGTTGCGCTGGTAATGGCAGCATTATCATTTAGTGCAATGGCTGATGAATCTAAATCGAAAAAAAACGAGGTGCCTGCAAAATTCTATTTTTTAGGTAATGTAGGTCTTTATTTGGGAGTCATAGATGAAACGGTCAATGACTTTATTTCTGCTGCGGCGGACAAAAAAATAGAGCGTCTATACATTAATTCCCAGGGAGGAGATGCTCACTTCGGCATCATTTTTGGACATTGGGTATACGACAATCAGATTGAGGTCGAAGTGCCTAGTTTGTGCATGTCTGCATGCGCAAACTATGTATTTACCGCAGCAAAAACAAAAATAATCAGGCCTTCCGCATTGGTTATCTGGCATGGTAGTGCGGAGCAATGGACTATCAGGGAAATGAATAAGAAGTATGAGGACTATTTGGCGCTTTCTTTAGCTGGGAAAGCGTCCACGGAGCAAATAGCGTATTTGGATAGTGATAAATTGCGGTACGAGGGTTCCAATCAATTATTGTCTGAACAGCGGCAGTTTTTCAAGAAAATAAATGTCAATGAGTATATAACCAGGCTAGGGCATGAACCTGTCTTTTACAAACGGGTATGGGTTGCAACAGTCGGTGTAATGAATAAAATGAATATCCAGAATATCTCTGCACCAGAAGGATATGGGAATATTGATTATTTGAAAAAACATCACCCTGACCGTATAGACCGCCTGGTGTCATTTGGCTTGAACAGTGAAGACGAAGTCGCAAAGCTGGACTAGTTAGCGCGGCGTATCAGGCATCGTGATCCGGTATTTTCTGTAGTCGCGATAATTTAAGATACATCGTCAAAGGGTAAAAAATTCCCTAATAAAAATTTCAATATTTATCTCCCAAACCCATCACTCTCACCGCCGTGACTTTGTACTCCGGCGCATGCACCAGATTGTCACAGTAAGGCGAGGTCAGCGCATTGACATTCAAGTCTGCGCGGTGGAAGCTACAAAACAACTGGCCGACCTGCATTTTGTCTGTGATGTGTACAGGCAGGACTGCTGTGCCATAGCGGCTGCTGATCTGGGCTGGCTGGCCCTGTGCAAGGCCTAGCTGCCGGGCGTCGGAGGGTGAGATGTCGAGGGTGTCGGTGGGTTTGAGCACAGCATTGGGGCTACGGTAAGTCATGGTGCCTGCATTGAAGTGATACAGCTCGCGGCCCGTTGTCAGTAGCAGGGGGTAGTCATCATCGCAGACTTCTGCTGTGGGCTGATATGGGATGCAGGCCAGGCTTGCTTTGGGGGCGACACCAAAGCCTTGCTGGTGCAGGACGGCTGTGCCGGGATGATTGTCGTCTAGAGTGGCGGGGCAGGGCCATTGCAGGCTTTCGTTTTGCAGGCGCTGGTAACTGAGACCGGCGCTGGCTGGCCAGACGCTGCGTATTTCATCCCAGATGGCTTGCGGGTCATCGAATATGAAGCCCTGCTCATGGCCCATGTGTCTGGCCAGTTCTGTGATGATCTGCCAGTCTGGTTTTGCCTCACCAGGGCTGTTGACGACTTGCCTGACTCTTTGTACACGACGGTCGGCGTTCATAAAGCTGCCGTCTTTTTCAAACACACTGGCTGCAGGGAAGAAGACATGGCCCACTGCCTTGGCAGTTTCGTTAAGGAAGAGGTCTTGCACGACGACGAGTTCCAGTTGCGCCAGGGCTGCCAGGGTTTGATTGGCATTGGGCATGGACATGGCGATGTCATATCCCATGACCCACATGGCTTTGAATTTACCCGAACTGGCGGCTGCCAGCATGGCAGGCAAATCCAGCCCTGCGCTTGTTGGCAAGCTCGTGCCCCAGGCTTGCTCGAAGCTGGCGCGTACCTTGGCATCGGCCAGGTTTTGCGCGCCTGTCAGCGAGGCGGGCTCGCATCCCATCTGGGCTGAACCCTGGACATTGTTTTGGCCGCGCAAGGGGTTGATGCCACTGCCGCGCTTGCCCAGGTTGCCGGTCAGCAGGGCGAGGTTGATCAGGCTCATGACGCCTTGCGTACCTTGCAGGTGTTCGGTCATGCCAAGACCGTGAAAACACATGGCGGGCTTGGCTTGCGCATACATGCGGGCGGCGCGGCGTATGTCGCCTGCCTGAACACCGCACTGGCTGGCGACCTGTTCTGGCGCATAGGCTGTGATGAAACTGTGGAAACCTGCCAGACCATCAACGCGCATGGCGATGTAGTCGTCATCCTGCAAACCTTCTTCGAGCAGGGTGGCGGCCATGGCATTGAACAGCGACACGTTGGTGCCGGGGCGCAAGGCCAGGTGTATATCGGCGCAGGCTGCCAGCTCGGTACGGCGCGGATCGATGACGATGAGGCCAGCCCCGGCGCGCACTGCCTGTTTGATGCGGGCGCCGACGATGGGGTGGTTTTCTGTCGGGTTGCAACCGCATAGCATGAACAGGCTGCTGTGTTCTATGTCATCGAATGAATTGGTCGCTGCGCCCGTACCCAGCATGGTCTTGAGGGCCTTGGCGGATGGCTGATGGCAAACCCTGGCGCAGCAATCGACATTATTGGTGCCCAGCACTACGCGGGCAAATTTCTGCGCGAGATAGTTTTCTTCATTGGTGGCGCGGGCTGAACCTAATACGCCCAGGCTGTCTGCGCCATACTTGTTGCGCAGTTCTTGCAGGCGGCTGGCAGTGAAGCTCAGGGCTTCTTCCCATGAAACTGTATACCAGTCACTGCCCCTGCGCAGCATGGGCTGGGTGATGCGATCCGGGGCGTGTGTAAAGTCGTAGGCATAGCGGCCCTTGACGCACAGATGGCCGTGATTGACAGGGCTATCCGTTGGCTTGATGGCGACGACTTTATTGTCGTGGCTGTCGACTTCCATCTGGCATCCGACACCGCAATAGACGCAGGTGGTTTTGGTCAAATGATCAACCGGCCCTGTGCTGCGCTTGTCAAAAATTGCGCCGGTCGGGCAGGTGTCGGCGCAGGCGCCGCATGATACGCAGCCGCTGCTGAGCAGGCTCTTGCCATCTGCCGGGGCGATATGGGTTTGCTCGCCCTTGCCCCAGACTTTCCAGACAAATTGCCCCTGTACTTCGTCGCAGATGCGTACGCAGCGCTGGCAGTGTATGCACCTGTCCATGTCTATACCCAGATAAGGGTGGCTGTCATCCTTGAAAATAGGTGATTGGTGATTGCTACCAGCGCTTATGCCATTTTGTTTCAGCAATTGATGGAAGGGGTGCTCAGCCTGCTCACTCATTGCCGTGGCAGGATAATTATCCGCCAGTAGCGAGAGGTTGGTATGCAGCAGTGATTGCAGGCGTGGTGTTGCTGTATGTATGGCCATGCCATCAATGACTGCGGTGGCGCAACTGGATACGGGGCGGGCTTGCCCTTCGACTTCCACCAGGCACAGTCTGCATGCACCTATGGGCTTGAGCCTGTCATCATGACAGGGGTGAGGTGGCTGGCAGCCATTATCGCGCAAGGCTTCCAGGAGGCTGCTGCCTTCTGCTACTGAGCATGCCTGGCCATTTATGCTGATGTGAAGCATGTCTGCAACTCCGCATGGTAATGGCGTTGAATTGACTGTGCGAACTCTGCCAGGCCGCGCCCATGGCCGCACAGGCTGGCATCAGCCAATGCTGTTACCAGGGCCTGCCAGCGACTTGCATTCCAGTGCCCACCTTGCAGTATGTCGTCAAAGTGGCGAGAGATTTCTGCCGCGCCGTGATGGCAGGGCGTGCATTTGCCGCAGGACTCAAAGGCACCAAAGCGAAATACCTGCGCCACCAGTTCGGCAATGCTGCAACTGTCATCAAAAGCGATGACGCCACCATGACCGACAGCGCCGCCAATTTGCTGCAGGCTTTGATAAGCGAGCGGGGTATCAAGCAATTGTGGTGGTATCACACCTGCCAGTGGGCCGCCTATCATCAGGCCTTTGAGCTGGCCTTGCTTCAAACCCAGGCCGAGCTTGTCGACGATGTCACGCAGGCTGATGCCAAATTCGACTTCATACAGGCCAGGCCGCTTGAAGACAGCATTGAGTGACAAGAGCTTGGTGCCAGGGCTCTCTGGCGTGCCCAGGGCTGCGTAGGCGGCAGCGCCATGGGTGATGATCCAGGGGATGGAGCACAGGGTTTCGACATTATTGACCAGCGTTGGTTTGCTGTATAAACCCAGTTCGGTGATTTGCGGTGGGCGCAGCCTGGCTTCTGGCCGCCTGTCTTCGATAGCATTGAGCATGGCGGTTTCTTCACCGCAAAGGTAACTGCCTTTGCCGATGACGAGATGTATTTCAAAGCCATGTGCACTGCCAAGTACATGCTGGCCCAGCCAGCCTGCCGCCCGCGCCTGTGCGATTGCTGCCTGCAGCATACTGGCTGTTTGCTCATATTCACGGCGCAGGTAGATGTAGCCCAGACGGGCACCGACGGTAATACCTGCGATGAGCATGGCTTCTATCAGACGGTAAGGGTCTCTCTCCATCAGCAGGCGGTCACTAAAGCTGCCGGGGTCGCCCTCATCGGCATTGGCGACCAGGTATTTGCAGTCCGCTTTTTGCTCGGCCAGCAATTGCCATTTCAGACCCGTAGGGAAGGCCGCGCCGCCCCGGCCACGCAAGCCTGAAGCGCTGATCTGCTGCATGACTGCGGCGCTGTCCATGCGCAGGACCTGGTGTAAAGCCTGTCCGCCGCCTGTCTTGCAATACGCTGCCAGATCAAGCACAGCAGCATTGGCGACATTGCCGAGCAGGACTGATGCGCGGGCATGGCTGGCGATATGGGGAAGTGCATCCTCACCCTGCCGTGCCGGGCCACGATAACACTGGCCCAGGCAAAATACGGTGGGGCTGCTCTGGCACGCCTGCTTCCAACACGCAGGATCTTGCTGCCTTGCAGCAAAACAGGCCAGCCCCTGACAGCGACTGCCCGTCAGGGATGCATGGGACAAGTGATAAAAGCTGTCGCTGGCAAGCCGTGCAAGGATGTGGTCCATATAAGCCAATATGAAACGCTGTACGGGCATAGCGCCTATGCCAGCTTTCAATATGGCATAGCTGCCAGCATTGTCAATTGAGCTGTATCAAGGAATGCCAGCATGAGCATGGCTGGCACTGATTTAGCAACAATCCTGATGCTCCTCATCATTTGCCGCCACAGTCGCTCTCAACAACTTGGCTGCCTGCACCATGTTTTCCAGCGCAGCTATCGTCTCTGGCCAGTCGCGGGTTTTGAGGCCGCAGTCGGGGTTGACCCAGAGACGGGCGTCGGGGAGTACGCTGCGGGCTTTTTGTAGCAGCCTTTGCATTTCGCTGACCTTGGGCACGCGTGGTGAATGGATGTCGTAGACGCCGGGGCCTATGTCATTCGGGTAGGCGAATTCGCCGAAGCCGTCGAGCAATTCCATGTCCGAGCGCGAGGTTTCTATGGTGATGACGTCGGCATCCATGGCGGCTATCCAGGGCAGGATGTCGTTGAATTCTGAATAGCACATGTGGGTGTGGATTTGCGTATCGTCCCTGACGACGGCTGAACTCAGCTTGAAGGCACGTACTGCCCAGTCGAGATAGGCGGACCAGTCTTGCTGTTTCAGCGGCAGGCCCTCGCGGAAGGCGGGTTCGTCTATCTGTATCATGCCTATGCCAGCTTTTTCGAGGTCGGCAACTTCATCACGCAAGGCCAGGGCGATTTGCAGGGCGGTGGTGGAGCGTGGCTGGTCGTCGCGCACGAAGGACCATTGCAGCATGGTGACGGGGCCGGTCAGCATGCCTTTCATGGTTTTAGCGGTCAGGCTTTGGGCGTATTCGCTCCAACTGACGGTCATGGCTTCCGGGCGATAGACATCACCATAGATGAAGGGCGGTTTGACGCAGCGTGAGCCATAGCTTTGTACCCAGCCATTCAGGGTGAAGCCATAGCCCCAGAGTTGTTCGCCGAAATATTCGACCATGTCATTACGCTCTGGTTCGCCATGCACCAGCACGTCGATGTCGAGCTTTTCTTGTTGCTCAACGACCAGGCGGATTTCTGCGCGCATGGCTTCGAGGTATTCGAGATGCGACAAGTCACCACGTTTATACGCCGCGCGGGCCTGGCGTATGGTCTTGGTTTGCGGGAAAGAGCCTATGCTGGTGGTCGGGAACAGGGGCAGCGCAAAACGCTTTTGCTGTTCGCTGATACGGCCAGCAAAAGCATGGTGACGGGTGACATCCTGTTCTGTAACCGAGGCCAGGCGTTTTTGTACGATGGGGTTGTGGATGCGTACTGAGGTGCGGCGGCTGGTGACAGCCTGCTCTGCAGCCTTGAATTGCTGGGCGACGCTGGCAGCATTGCCATTCAGGGCTTGCTTGAGGGCGACGATTTCATCAAGTTTTTGGGTGGCAAAAGCCAGCCAGCTCAGGGTTTCTGCATCGAGCGCTGTCTCTGCTGCGAGATCCACCGGTACATGCAGCAGAGAGCAACTTGCGGCCAGCCACAAATTGTCGCCCAATTGCGCGTGGGCGGTTTGCAGGCTGGCCAGCAAGCCTGTCAGGTCTGCCCGCCAGATATTGCGGCCATCGATGATACCTGCGGACAATACGCGGTCTTGCGGCCAGTTGACCAGCAGAGCAGACAGTTGCTGAGGAGCGCGTACCAGGTCCAGGTGAATGCCAGCGACAGGCAGGGCATGCAACAGGGCGGCGCGTTCCTGCACTGATTCAAAGTAAGTCGATAGCAGCAACTTGGGTGTGTTTTGTGCGAGGGCATTGTAGGCCAGCACAAAGGCATCCAGCCAGGCATTGTCGAGGTCCAGTGCCAGGATAGGTTCATCTATCTGCACCCATTCAACGCCTTGCTCTTGCAGGCGGGCCAGCAGGCGCTGGTAGGCGGGGATGATTTTGGGTAGCAAATCGAGTTTGATGTCCAGGCCGCTTTTGATCTTGCCGAGGTAGAGCAGGGTCAGGGGGCCAACCAGGGTGGCTTTGGCTTTGTGGCCCAGGGACTGGGCTTGTGTGAGTTCTTCAAATAGCCAGTCTGTGCCGCCATCAAAGCTGGTGTCGGCTGTCCACTCTGGTACGAGGTAATGGTAGTTGGTGTCAAACCATTTGGTCATTTCCATCGCAAAGTGCTGGGGGTTACCACGGGCGGCGACGTAGTAGTCTGCCAGGTTCAGTTTTTTTGCATCAAAGCCAAAGCGCGTAGGCAGGGCGCCCAGCAAGGCCAGGGTGTTCAAGACCTGGTCATACCAGGCAAAGTCACCAACGCTGACAAAATCGAGGCCAGCCTGCTTTTGCAAACCCCAATGGCGGGCGCGCAAATCGGCACCGGTTTCATGCAGTGTGGCTTCGGTGATATCGCCGCGCCAGAAGGATTCTTGCGCGAATTTCAATTCTCTTTGGGCGCCGATGCGGGGGAAGCCCAGGGTGTGTGCTGTTGTCATTTCATTTCTCCTATCGTGGGAGGACTTTTGCAAAACTACCTGGCCGCAATAAGGCGGCTGGGGGAATTTTGCAAAAGTCCTATGGGTGCTAGCATGATGGGTTAGAATTGACTATGATTCAAACGACATATTTTAAGAATCATCTTGAATTTTATTCATAATGAGGCCTGCAAGGCTCAGAGATCATGCAATCCATACTAGAGCTACGCCACCTGAAAACCCTGCATGCCCTGCGTGAGTCTGGCAATTTATTGCGTGCGGCGGTTCTGTTGAATGTCACGCAATCAGCACTGTCACACCAGATCAAGTTGCTGGAAGAACATCACGGCACACCCTTGTTCGAGCGCAAGACCACACCCATACGATTCACGCCCGCGGGTGAGCGCCTGCTGCAGCTGGCAGACAGTGTCCTGCCGCAAGTCGCCAATTGCGAGCGCGACCTGGCTCGCATGGCCCAGGGTGTGGCGGGGCAATTGCGTATCGCGGTTGAATGCCATACCTGCTTTGACTGGCTCATGCCCGCGATGGATTTATTCCGCCAGCGCTGGCCTGAGGTGGAGCTGGATATCGTGTCCGGCTTCCAGGCGGACCCGGTCGGGTTGCTGTACAGCCACAAGGCGGATGTGGCGATTGTGTCAGAAATGGATGCGGATGAGAGCGTGGCTTATCACCCCTTGTTCCGCTTCGAGATCATTGCCTTGATCGCCAAAGACCATGCACTGGCGACGCGGGATTATCTGGTGGCGCAGGATTTTGCGACGGATACCCTGATTACCTATCCCGTGCCGGATGAAATGCTGGACGTGGTACGCCAGGTCTTGAAGCCCGCCGGTATAGACACCACACGCCGCACGACCGAGCTGACAGTCGCCATGCTGCAACTGGTCGCCAGCAAGCGCGGCATTGCTACCCTGCCGGTGTGGGCCGCCCAAAACTATGTAAACCGCGATTATGTACTGCCCAAGCGCATTACTGCGGATGGTTTGACTGGCAGGTTGTACGCAGCCTGCCTGCCGGATTTGTCGGCCAAGGCTTATCTCAGTGATTTTGTGACGACGATACGGGAGAGTAGTTATTTGAATTTGCAGAGTATAGAGTTGATTTGAGTGCATTGTTGCTGGACAGGCACGGGCATGTTTTGTTCTTTGTAGGAGCGGCTTTAGCCGCGAATGCTTTGCTGCATTGGCCATAAGTAGTGCGGGCATTGCTGCACTTGCTGTTCGCGGCTGAAGCCGCTCCTACAGGGGATTGCGCGTGTTTTATTGACTGGACATTTCTGTATTTGCTACCTCATCTTCCGAGAATTTTTCCAACCCGCGTGCAAGTGATGAGACGCTGGGGTTTTCTACGAAGACGCAGCGCTTGCCAGTGCGTTTGCAGAAATCCTTGACCCGCCAGTAGGCGGTGTGGCTGATGCAGCCGGTCTGGCAGATGACGAGGTCGGCGGCGGCCAGGCTGGCGTCGAGCAGGCTCTGGTTGTCTTCGAGACCACCATCATGGTGGGCGAAGCGGCCGCCTATGCGTTCTATGAGGTCGCGATAGGTGGGGACATTACCGCTGCGGCCACCTACGCATAGGACGGTTTTTTGCTTCAGGTGCAGGGTGATGGGATAGACTTTTTCTTCTGGCTGTTGTCTGCCTTGCTCGGCTGCCTGTTCCTGTATGTCGGCGACGGCTTTGCTGGCTTCTGCGAGTTTTTGTTTTAGCTCGCGTACCTGGTTTTCTGTTTCGGTTTGGCGCTCAGCCATTTGCTCGATTTTCTTGAGCAGGCGCTGGCGGGTTTCCAGTTCGGGGATTTCTGCTTTCAGCGCGGCGATGTCGCAACTGAGGAAATGGATGCTGCTGTCCTTGCCTATACTTTCTGCGCGCAGTTGTATCAACTGGGTGTTTTGTTTTTCTATCTCGCGGGTCTTTTCTGCCAGGGCGCGATTATGTCTTTCCTGCACGCGGCCCAGTTCGCGGGTCAGTAATTTGTTTTGTTCAAGCAGGGCATTGAAGCGGGCGATATCGATGCGTACGCTGGCACCGGCCTGGTGCTGCAGCATGTGCATGTCGCGGCATAAGCCGTCTTGCAAATCGGCGTCGCAACGCGGGTGTGTCAGTGCGGCCCAGAATGCGCCAGCGACATCGCCTTTGTCGATTGCGGCCAGCCACAGGCGGGTGACGGCTTCTACTGTCTTGGCTGCACGAAACTCTTGTATGGTGCGGGCATAGCGTTGCTCCAGCTCTTGCTGTATGGCTTCTGACAGGCGGTTGCGGCGACCACATTCTGCAATCGCGCCGACATGGATTTCATAGTCTTCGGCAATGGCCTGGCCATTCATGGCCTTGTTAACGATGCGTCGCAAGGTCGTCAGGGGTATGCAGACACCGATGACGGGGCAATGGCATTCATGCGTCAAATCCCAGATACGGCGACGGCGTGAACCTACCGGTGTGGCTTCTGGTGTTAATGCAATACTATGTTTGTCATGTTCACACATACGGTACTCCTCTTGATGCTTCTGACCAGTGATGTTGCATAAACTTGCTTGATGATTTGCTTAATGATTTGCTTAGTGCATTTTTTTACCCGGTGCTATTTCAAAGCCGGTGGCGTGAGGCGCTTCAGGGGTTTTGGACAGGCGTGTATCGTAACTTTCTATGTTCAACTGCGCTTCTGCCAGCATATAGGCGAGCACGCGGAAAGCCTCGACATCAAAGCGCAGGGACACATGGTTCAAAGACAGGTGGACTACCCCGCATTCAGGGCAGATCATGACTTCGCCGACTTTGCTTGAGGCCAGACCGAGGTGCTGGCAAGCGTTGGCTGATTGCTGATGTTTCATGTGTTCCTCTGCGCTAGGCTTAAGTTGGGTTCTAATTTGTGTTTTTAGGTGCTTGAATACTCAGGCATGGATCAGGTCGGGTATGCGTCTTGACGACGTGGCTGACGTCGTAGATGGATGCAGTTGACGCAATAGACGCGCCTCCCGATTTGCTGTCATCTGTTTCTACATAGCCATGGATTTGCAGGCTGGCTTGCTGGCTGGCAGGCAGCCATACCGGCACACCCAGGTCGCGCCTGACGTGGCCATTGCCAGCCAGCAGGACGACACCGCGGTCGGCGTTTTCAGTGACGATCTTGGCCATCACGACATCACGCGCAACTTGTGCCCTGACCATGCTGGGGACGATATTGTCTGGCATCTTGCCGCAATGGCCGCTTTCCATCGCAGCACGCTGGCCATCGACTACCACGGTAGGCAAAGGCTGGTCGAGCTCGTAGCTGGCGATGATGTTCTTGTCGAGTACTGCGGCATAGCCTTCACGCATGACGCGGGCAGCATCGGCACGGGACAGGTTGGCTGCCAGCAACGGCAGTTTGTAATCAATGGCGAGCTGGATCACGGGGCGATAATGCGGCCATTCCCAGCGTTTGTTGCCGACTTTGCTGATGATGCAGTCTGCATCATTACAAGTTGCCTGTGCCTGGGTCAGTTCGGCCTGGTTTTCGCGGTCGAATTGTTCCATGGCGATGGCGGGACGCCAGCCTGCGACGACCAGTTTTTGCAGGTCGGCATAGCGTTGTGCATGCCCGTCTGGATTGTCGTGAACTTCGCCCAATAACAATATCTTGCTGCCACTCACTGGCTTTTCAGCCTGGGTCGCGCATGCTGATAAAAGGCTGGCTAAGGCCAGGGCAGCGGCTGCACTGGTGAAACGAGTTAATTTACGCATTGCTACATGTATCCCTTGTGTCAATTTCCTGGCCTATGAACCACAGGACGCCGCTAGGGTCCGTGAGTGTGAAGTCGCGCATGCCATAAGGCTGTTCAACGACTGGGGTGAGGCGCACCTGGTATTTTTCTGCAATGCCGGATGAGACGATGAACTCGTGCCAGATGCCGACATCATCTACCAGGATATGCATCATGAAATTATTGGTGTGATCAGCGACATAGAACTCTTGCAGCATGAAGCTGCATTGTGCATATTTGAGATGGGCAATGCCATCTTCACTAAAGACGACTTCAAAGCCCAGGTCTTGATAAAAGGCCTGGGATGTTTCAAAATTTTTAGCAGGCACAAAGGCCTTGATTTCTTGCATCTTTGGTTTTTGCATGATCTCTCTTATCGGCAATAATCGGCAATATGGTTTGCTATGCGCTTTTCCTGGCGCGGGATGAAGCGCGCAAGGGGGTGACCAGCAAATCACCTTCTTCATTGTGCATGCAAGTCAGAGCAATATTGTATAAGTCTTCCAGCGCTGGTACTGCTTCGCGGTTGCTGGCGATATCAGCAACGAGCTGGCCATTTTTTACTAACAGCAGACGTTCGAACGCCTGCATCGCATGGTTGATGTCATGCAGGATGGCGACGATGGCATGCTGGCGTTCTGTCGCATATTCTTCGAGGCTGGCGAGCAGGTCAAATTGCAGGCCGGGGTCGAGTGCTGCCAGCGGTTCATCGACAAGTATCAGGCCGTCTCGCTGGTCCCACAACTGGGCAAAGATGCGCGCCAGTTGTATGCGTGCCTGTTCGCCGCCAGAGAGGCTGTCAAAGCGACGGCCCAGCAAATGGGCTGCATGGGCCATGGCCGCTGCTTGCCTGACTATGTTTGCCAGATCAGGATCATGCGCACGGCTGACACGACCCAGGCTGATGACCAGATCAGTCTCCAGACCAAAGGCCACATCACTGTTTTGCGGCAGGACGGCGCGCAGGCGGCTGAGTTCCATCAAGGACCAGCTTGCCAGCGGGCGTGACTGAAAAGTGATGTCGCCGCTGCTGGTTTTCAATTCACGGGACAGCAGTTTCAGTAGCGTGGATTTACCTGCACCGCTGGGGCCGAGTATGGCGACTTTTTCTGCCTTGCCTATGCTGATATTAAAGGGCCCAAAATCTTTCTTGCCCAGCCTGGCGCAGACGGCGTCAAGCTGAAGCAAACCCTGTTGTGTGGTGGTTTTCATTAACATGATATGTAGCCTATTCAGGCTAAACGACTACGTGCATTACGCAGCAGGATCAGGAAGAAAGGGCTGCCCAGCAGGGCCGTGAAAATACCCACTGGCACTTCAGCCGGGATGGCGATGCAACGTGCCACGGTGTCGGCCAGCAGCAAGAGAAAACCACCCATGAGCATGGAGCGTGGTATCACCTGTCTTTGATCTGGCCCACCCATGGTGCGCACCAGATGTGGTGCAACCAGGCTGATGAAGCCTATCATGCCACACCAGGCTACCGCAAACCCGGTCAGTACCGCGACCAGTACAATGACCTGGCTGCGCAGGCGGCGTACATCGATGCCGACATGGGCAGCCGCAGCTTCGCCCAGGGCCAGGGCATTCATGGCGCTGATCATGCGCCTGACCCACCACCAAGCTGGCAACAGCAACATCAATAGCAAGCTAGCAGCCAGCCAACTCGCACCTGCCAGGGAACCCAGGGTCCAGAAACTCAGGTTGCGCAATTGTTCGTCCGTTGCAAGGTAAGTGCACAGACCCAGTACGGCAGCGCTCAGGGCATTCAAAGCAATACCTGTCAATAGCAGGCCAACGATGGAACCAGGTGAAATCCAGCGCGCCACACGATCAAGTGCAAAGCAAACCAGCAGTGCGCCGCTGAACGCAGTGACCGGCAAGATCCACATACGCCATGACATGGGAATAGGCAAGTGCATGCCTGACAGGACAACGATACTCAAACCCGCAGCCGCAGCCGCACCGGCAGTAATGCCCAGCAAATTGGGATCTGCCAGCGGGTTGCGGAACAAGCCTTGCGTCAATGCACCTGACATGCCGAGTGCAGCACCCACCAGCACGGCAAACAGGGCACGCGGCAGGCGGATATTCCACAAGACATAGCTGCTGCCTGTCAAAGTCTGGTCGTCGCTGAAGTCTAGCAGGGTCAGCCAGTCTTGCAATGCGACAGGCACGGCACCGAATTGCACACTCAGTAGCAAAGCGGCAAGCAGGGAGATACCCAGCACCAGCAGCAGGCCAGGCCTGCCGCTTTGCAAAAGCTTTGCCTGCAAACTTGGTGGCAATTCACCAGACACAGTTACCGAGGCTTTCATGCCTGCATGGCCTTGATGATGGCACTGTCAAGCTGGCTGATCGCCGACGGCAGACGCGGCCCAAAGCCCAGCATGAGCATGGCTTCTTGTGACAGTATGCGGCGCTTGCGGCCTGCCGGTGTTTGTTCCACACCCTGCAATTTCAACACAGACTCTATGCCGCCTGAGGCTTTCAGGCCCTGGTCAGTCACGAGGATGATGTCAGGCTGGGCGGCGATCATGGCTTCTGGTGTCAAAGGCTTGTAGCCACTGAAACCGCTGCTGCCATTGCCACCATTGGCCGCAGTCAAGGCATTGCTGGCACCTGCATATTCAAGCACGGCATGGGCAGCGGTTTCACGACCTGCCACCATGATCTGGTTAGGTGCATGAGCGAGAATGAATACGGCTTTGGGGCCTTTGCCCTTGCGCTGCTCTATTGGCATGCGGACCCTGGTCCATTCCTGCTGCAGGCTCTGCATCAGGGTAGCTGCCTGGGCTTGTGTGCCAGTCAGTTCACCAATCTGCTTGATGCGGTCGAGCACGCCTTCAAACTTGTGATGCGCAGGCAAGACCGCCAGTGGTATGCCGGAGGATGTCAACTGGCGTATCACGGCAGGCGGGCCTGCATCTTCGCTGGCGATGATCTGGGTAGGGGCCAGGGCCAGTACACCTTCTGCCGACAGGGCGCGGGCATAACCGACGTTAGGCAGTTTTTGCACGCTCTCAGGGAAGTTGGAGGTGGTATCGACGGCAACCAGGTCATTGCTGGCATTGAGGGCGAAGATGATCTCGGTGATTGCTCCGCCTACGCTGATGATGCGCTGCTTGCCTTTGCCGGTTGCGGCTTGTGCCCACGGTGCCAGCATGCTGGAGCCAGCCAAACCCGCCAGGCTAGCAAGTTGCATCAATGCCTGCCTGCGCAAGCGATTTGTTGGGCTTATGCTGCGCATGTCTGGCTTTCTGACAAGAGGTTGTCGATCAATGCGCGCCATTCGCAGAGTTCTGGCTTGCCGGGTTTGCGTTCACCAAAGAACATGGCGATGGTTTCGCCGTCGGCATCAAACAATTCCAGTGATGTGACGAGGCCATCTGTGGTTGGTTTTTTGACGACCCATGCACTGGCGATATGGTCTTCACGAAGATGCAGGTTGAAGCGTGGGTCGAGCACATTCACCCACGGCCCCATTTTGGCAATCTTGCTGACCGGGCCGGAATGGATTTGTATCATGCCGACATTGCCGGTAAATACCATGATGGGTACAGCTTCAGCAGCAGCGGCCTGCAATAAATCCTGGCAGCTGCTGACATCAATTTGTTGGACAAACCGGGCATCAGCCACGCGCAAGGCCTGGGTGCGCGTCACGGCAAATTTTTTCATGAGGCCAAAGAACTCATGAGTATCACGCAAGGATGCCCAGGCCTGACGGAAGCCGGTGACATCGATGTCCTTGTCAGCCAGTTCCAGCAGTTTTTCTGCGGCATCTTTTGTTTGGATACCGGTTTGCTGTTCAACAGCGGCAAAGCTGGCGACCAGGGCTTCATACGCTTCTACATTGCTTTGTGGCTTGATGAAAATCTTGTGGATGGCAGTGCCGGTAGCATCATAGAATTGCAGGCTTTTTTGCTCGCTGCGTTCTTCGCCGCTTCCTGTTTGCTCTGTCACGGCAAAGCCAAATGCCCATTGTTGATAAAAAATCCGCAAATCGATTTCACCTGCCAGCACCAGGCCAATGTGATTATTATTACTAATTTTGCTGTAGCTGCCAGTTTTTTCATGGACGCAGGAAGGATTGCGTGTCAGGGCCATGACTTCGCCCAGGCTTTCTACCGCGGCGATAATTTCTGGCCACTCTGCGCGCAGGCAGGTGGCACGCAGCAGGCAGTTGCTTTCTATGGCTGCTGTGCCTGCGTGGGCGGCGATCAGCTCGCCTTCGCTGATCTCCAAAGTTTCTGCGATGTCACGATGTCTGGCTTTTTTCTCGCGGCGCATGCTGGCGAATTCTTCACGTACTTTAGCATTTTGCTGCGGGTTCAAATGTTGGGCTGGCATGACGATTCCTTCTTAAAAGTCGTAACGAACTGATACCTGGGCATTCCGGCCAGGGGCGGTGTAAGCATCTTTGACGTTGGTGTTATCAGCCAGGCCGCGTACATCAGACCAGGCCCAGTATTTGGTATCAAAGACATTGTTGAGGTTGACATTGACTATCAGGTTTGGCATGGGCCTCCAGTACACACCCAGATCAACGATGTGGTAAGAACCTGGTGCAAACTGTGTTGTTGCTGCAGGTGCGATTCTGTCGAGCTGCTTGCCTTGATGATGCTGGAATTGCCCACGTGCGCCCCAGGCTGCTGTTTCATAGCGCAGGCCTGCCAGGAATTTCATTGGGTTGATGGTGTCGAGTGGCGTTTTTACGCCGGCAACTTCGCTGTCGCCCTTGGTGTAGGAGACACCAGCAGTGGCTTGCCAGTTACTGTCGATTTGCAATTCTGCACGGGCTTCTGCACCACGGATTTGCGCCTTGGCCAGGTTGATGTACTGGAATACCAGCGGGTCGATTGCAGTGCCAGTGCCGCGCACTACCTGCTGACTGATGAAGTCTTTGTAGCTATTGTCGAATGCGGCGAAGGAATAACGCAAACCCTGCACTCTGCCACGAAAGCCAATCTCAAAGCTGTCAGCACGTTCTGCTTTCAGTTGTGAATTGCCTATGCTGGTGTAGCCGGATGCCAGGTTGGTGAAACCATTATTGACCTGGTCAGGAGTAGGTGCACGGAAGCCCTTGGCGAATTGTGCATAAGGTGCAAAGGCAGCGTCGAGTTGCCATACCAGGCCCAGGCGTGGTGTGACTGCACTGTCGGACAAGGTGGCTACTGCACCGCCTGTGTAACCTGCACTCGATGGTGCAAGTTTGTAGTGGTCATAACGCAGGCTGGGGATGATGCTCAGCTTGCCTGCTTCGATTTCATCCTGGATGAAGGCGCCTGTGACTGTGTAAGTCGTATCAGGGAAAGGCTTGGCCGGGAAAGTTTCGCCAAAAGGCGCTACCGTGCCATCGCGCAGGCCGGTGACTTCTGTGCGGTTCCAGTCAAAGCCGTAGCTGAGTTTTTGTTCAACTGCACCGGAGAAATTGCTTTCCATGATGTTGGACAGGCCGACGATCCTGGTGTTGTAGTGGTTGTCGCGGGTGCGGTCAGCAGCGGTGTTCCTGTCTTCGGCAGAGTATTGGCTGACCTTGGCATCTTGCCAGTACAGGCGTGTCTCGGCATTGTGCAACCAGCTGGAATTCAGGTTTCTATAGCGGTGTGCTAGGCTGAGTTTATTGCGCTCTACCTTGTCGCGGGTATCGAGGTCCAGGGTACTGGTGGATGCCAGTGGCGGGATGGCGCGGGCAGAATAAACATCAGTATCCTGCGTGCGTTTTTGTGCTTCTACGCTGGCTTCGATTTGCTGGTTGCCATCGATTTTGAAGATTGCCTTACCCAGCAGGTATTGGGCATTGAAATCTACTGGATTTGGTTTTGTGCGGTTGACGTTTTTTGCGTCATTGTCTGCACGGTTTTCTGTTTCATGACCACGACGGTCACTGACCAGCAGCAAACCTTGCCAGCTACCGTTGTCGCCAGCGATAGCGGCAGTATTGCGCCATGAGCGATCGACTGTGCCATAGCCAGAACGTACGAAGCCACCAAAAGACTGGCCTTTTTTGAGCAAATCAGACGGGTCCAGCGTCCGGAAGCTGACTGCACCAGCCAGACCATCGCTACCGAACTGTGTGGAGGTAGGGCCTCGCAAAATTTCTACTGCCTTGATGCCATCGAGTTCAAGAAAATCACCACGGCCTGTCGCAAATGCGCCAAACGAAAAACTATCCGGTACACGCGTACCATCAACCAGCATCAAGACCTGGTTACCTTCCAGTCCACGAATATTGATGCCTTCATTACCAGCACGACCAGTGGAGCTGCCAGCCGCTGTAAAGCGGGTAGGGGCAGCACGTACACTGATATCGAGTTCATTGCGGAACAGGTCCTTGATGTCGCGGCCACCTTCTTGCTCTATCCTGGATGCAGGGATGACGGTGACGGTATTTGGCACACTATCGACTGTCCTGGCGGTACGCGTAGAGGTGACAGTAATGTCTTTGAGAGTAGTTGCTTCTGTCGGTGGAACCGGGCCTGGAGTTTGTGCAAAAGTAGTTGCCGGAGCCATGCCCCATGCCATACCCAGCGCCAGGGCGATTTGCGTCTTGCTTAGCATCGTGTTTCCTAATTTTAAAAATTGGACACTGGCTAGCGGCGACTGGCTGGTGCGTATCATGGTCAGCTCCATAGCCCGCACGTTCATTGCATCGTGCTTGAGGCTGGGAGCATCGTAAAAAGGGGAGTTTTTACGACTAATATATTTTAATCGAGTTTATTATAAATGAGAATCATTCTCAGTTGCAAGTGCGGTCGGAATATTTTTATAAGCGGGCTTTGAGGGAGGGTGGTGGGTCTTGTGGGTATGAGCTTACGAGCGGAGCATCAAGTTTATTGCTTAGTACCACTGCTTTTTAATGAAAGCTTTACCGCGCTGCAGGAGCGGCTTTTAGCCGCGAGCAGAGAGCCATTGTCCGGGCTGATTGCTCGCGGTTAAAACTGTTTTCACAGAAAAATATCTGTTTTAAGAGTTGAAATGATTGGCTTACTTGGATTGGCCTTGATGTTGGTTTGTCGGGATATGTCAGTCTGAAGGCCTATCCTCGCTGCCGAATAATTGCGTGCTGCCCTCTTGCGATGCTGATACGGCGGCGAAGCTGTGTTGCCTGACCTGTTTCTCGTAGTTTCTGATGGCATCTTTTATAGTGATGGCACCCGCATGGATTTGCCGGATGGCGTTTGCCAGGGCAGCCGCATCATACAGGGCGGAGTTGGCCCCGAGGCCGCTGGCGGGACTCATGGCGTGGCTGGCGTCGCCTAAGGCGGTGATGCGATGAGTGTCCCAGACTGGCATGGTACGGGCCGTTCTGACTGGTAGCAGGGCCAGGGCTTCTGCTGGTGTTAGCTGGAACAGTGTCTGTAGTTTGGTTGCCCATGATGCGGTAGTTTGAGTCAGGCAGTTGCGTATGGTCAGGCCGGTGGCTGGCAAGGGCTGATCGGTTTGCAAGCCAAAGCTGCTGCGCTTGCCTATCAAGGCCCAATAGAGATAGTTGCTGACCGGGCTAATCAGACCAGAGTTTGTGTTACTTCTTTTTGCATTGTCAAATTTCATAGCGTCAATGACCGCTGCCATTTCATTTGCAAAGATGATGGTGGTGGCGTTTTGTAATTCTGCCGCGACTTGCACTGTGATCTTTGTGCTGTATGCGGTCTTGCCGTAGATGCAGATGCTACCTGTATCTTGTGGTGTCAGATCAGGGAAGCGCAATGCGCGTACGCGGGAATGGATGCCGTCGGCTGCGACGAGTATGTCTGCCAGGCAGTTGCTGCCGTCTTCAAACCGGGCGAGGATTTTGCCATTGGCTTGTTCTGTATAGTCACTCAGGTTCTTATTGAAGTGCACATGCTCTTGCAGGCCAGTGAGCAGGACTTCGCGTAGAGCCAGGCGGTCGGCTTTGAGGTCGGGTGCGGCGTCTGTGCCAGTTTTGTCGAGCCGCCAGTCTTTGACCCATTTGTCTGCAAGTGTTTCTAGCTGGGTATTCAGCGTATTGACCTGTGCTGAAGGTAATGCGCAGGTACGCTGGAAATAATCGTATAGATCTGCCGGCAGGCAGGCGGCGAGGGCGGTCTGGCCTGTGTGGTCTATGCGCAGGCGGTAGCCCTGGCTGCGGCTGGCGAGGGCTGCGTCTTTCTCGACAACTTCAAAACTGATGCCATGTTTTCTCAAGCCTTGTGCGAGGCAGAGGCCTCCTGGGCCTGCACCTATGATGCAAATATGAAGCGACGTAGTCATGATTGATAGTGTCTGGTTGCTCATGTAGTGATTATTGGACAAAAAAGAGTTTGCTTGATAAGCTTATTTTGACAATAAATACTGAATTCTTGCCATGTCATCAAAAACTGCTCCTGACTATAGCGACTGGCTGAACGGCCCGGACTTGATCGCCTTGCGTACCGAGGGAGAGGCTGAAGCCGATAGCCAGTTTTTGCTGGGCACGCGCGAATATGACTGGCATAGCCATGCACGTGGGCAGGTGTTTTGTGTAGAGAGTGGCCTGATATATGTGCGCACGCGGCATGGCTCATGGTTGCTGCCACCACATAGGGCGGGCTGGATACCGCCGGAGCAGGCGCATAGCGTGCGTATTAGCGGGGCCATGAGCGGCTGGAGTGTCTTGCTGACTGCGGCAGCGAGTGCGGCTTTGCCTGCACAGCCTTGTGTCGTTGCCGTCAATGATTTGATGCGTGCATTGGTGGTGCGCGCTGCCACCTGGTCTGTGCTTGAGGAGCTGGGCAGAGAGCAAAAGGCGGTGATGGCAGTGTTGCTGGATGAATTGCGTCAGGCACCGCACGAGGCTTTGCATTTACCGATGCCTGCCAGTCTACGCTTGCGGGAATTGACCGCGATGATTTTGGCGCAACCGGGTGTCAGCCTGAGCCTGCCTGAGCTGGCGCGTGTGGCTTGCATGTCCGGGCGAACTTTGAGCCGTCACTTTCAGCAAGAGACGGGGATGAGTATAGGTCAGTGGTGCCAGCAGGCGCAGCTTTTGCATGCCTTGGAGCGACTGGCTGCGGGGGATGCTGTGGCGACGGTTGCCGATGCGCTGGGGTATGCAACGCCAAGCAATTTTATTGCGATGTTCAAGCGCTATTTTGGGCAATCACCTGGTAAATATTTTTCTCAGGTCTGATGGTTATCCTGCGTATCATCAAGCACGTCGCTGACTGGCAGCGTAAAGAAAAATTCACTGCCCTGGCCGATGACGCTGGTAAAACCAATTTGCCCTCCATGGTGTTCCACAATGGCCTTGGAGATGCTCAGGCCCAGACCAGTGCCGCTTTTTTTGTTGAAATCAGAAGATATTGCCTGGGCAAATTTCTGGAAGATACGATCACGAAACTCGTCGGCTATGCCTATGCCCTGGTCGATGATGGCAACCCGCAATTGGCCTGGTTGAGATGTCAGCAGCACATCGACAGTGGCACCCTGAGGGGAGAATTTGGCGGCATTTGAGAGCAGGTTGATGAGCACCTGGGTAATGCGGTCTGTGTCTATCCTGACGATGTCGTCTTTGACTTCCGTCTGCAGTTTGAGGATGACCTGGTGTTGTTCTGCATAGGCCACGGTGGCGGCGATGGCTTGTTCCAGCACAGGGATCAAATGTACCCGGGCGAAGTTGAATTCCATCTTGCCTGATTCTATTTTCTCTACATCGAGAATATCATTGATCATCCTGACCAGACGCTGGCAATTTTTGGTGGCGATGTCGAGGATTTTTTCTGCGCTGTCTGGCATTTTACCCAGTGCGCCGCCCATGAGCAAACCCAGGGCACCGCGTATCGAGGTTAGTGGGGTTCGCAATTCATGCGAGACGGTGGATATGAATTCGTTTTTCATGACTTCGACTTTTTTGCGCTCGGTGATGTCGTAGGCAATATTGAGGAAGCCGGATATTTCTCCCTCGCTGTCTCTGAGGGTTGTGACTGATAGCATGACGGGCAGGCGGCTGCCGTCTTTGCGCTTGTAAGTCCATTCGCTTTCATCGGCCATGCCATGCAGTGCACGCAGGGCAAATACGGCAAACCCGGCAGCTACCGGGGTATCGAATTCCTGGCTGAGCCTGGCGGCACGGCTGGTCAGTTCAGATCTTTCGTGCAGGCAGAGTGGGGTTTGCAGGCCTATCATTTCTGCCGCGCTATAACCCAGCATGAGTTCTGCTCCCTTACTCCAGACTTGTATCAGGCCTGCGGTGTCGGTGGCGATGATGGAGAAATTGGCGCTATCAAGTATGGCGTTTTGCAGGGCGGTGGTGGCAGCCAGTTGAGCATTCAGAGCGAGGATGGCTTCTTCTGATTGCTTGCGCTGGCTGATGTCGGTACCTACCGTGCAGACACCATAAATTTCACCCGATTCATTGCGCAGGGGCGTGAGCATGAGGATGTGGGTAGTGTTGATGCCGCCAGCAGTAACGGCGACTTCTGTACGGTGTGTGGTTCCCTGCCTGATGACTTCATCTGACAGGCGCATGTATTGTTCTGCCTTGTCGCGCGAGAAGAGATAATAGACGCTGGTGCCTATCAGGCTGGGGATATTGGCGGGCTTGAAGAGTCTGTCGTATTCCTTGTTGGCATACAGGTAGTTGCCGTTTTTGTCACGCAGGCAAACGGCAGAGGCGGTGCTGTCCATGACCGCCTGCAGCAGCATGAGGTTTTCATACTGGGCGACTTCGTCGCGTTTGCGCTGGGTAATGTCGGTACCTACACCGCAGGCCCCAAAGACCTCGCCGTCGGCATTGATGAGCGGGGAGCGCACGACGAGATAAGTATGCATGCCATCTTTTTGTTGCACCATGGCTTCGGTACGCAAGGCTATCTTGGTGGTGATGACGGTCTGCTCGGCACTGCGGTATTTTCTTGCGAGCTCATAGGGGAATACGTCTTCTATGGTTTTACCTATTAACTGTTCGCGTTTCATCTGGAAGACAGTTTCATATTTTTTGTTGATGTAGAGGTAGCGTCCTTCCAGATCGCGGACATGGATATAGGATTCCGTACCCTCCATGACGGTTTGCAACAGCAGGCCACTGCGGATCAGTTCTTCTTTGCTGGCTTGCAGCTCCAGTGTGCGCTGCTGCACTTTGTGCTCGATATGAAAGGCATTGCCGCTGACTACCAGCAGATAGACGCTGACGAGGCTGGTAAAGAACAGGCCACCTATCAGGGTCGCCCAGGCTGACCAGGACCGGTGCAATTGCCAGTAGGCGGGGGAAGGCTGGGCACTGAATTCAAACTCATGGTCACCAAACAGGATGGTGCTGCGAAACACGGTATTTGCCTGACTTTTTTCCAAAGTGTCATACATAACTGCCTTGTCGGCAGCGCTGTTGAGATCACGCAGGCGGAACTGTATCTGCTTGCGTATGTCTTCGCCAAATATATGCCGGATCAGGTCGTCTACATGCAAGACACTGAGTACAACGCCTCGAAATGCCGTACGTCTCTCTTCCTTGGTAGAAACGGGCAGATGCCGGGTATAGACGGGGGCGAAGATCAGACTGCCAGTGACATTTCTTGCCCTTTCTGTGTTGATGATGCTGACAGGGGAGCTGGTACTCAAATGACCATAATCGCGTGCTCGTTCTATGGCGACCCTGCGGCCAGGTTCAGAAAGCAGGTCAAAACCAAGTGCTGGCTTGTTGGCCAGATAAGGCTCGACAAATTCAACGGGCAGATAAAATTCACGTCTAGTGGCGGGAACGAGCAGGCCCTGAGTACTGCCTTGTTTGATAATGAAGGAAGCCTCACCTTCTTTTCTCAGCCTGGCTTCAAATGCTGATCTGTCACTTTGCATGACCAGGGGCGCCCAATCGACGGCGATGATAGTGCTTTCTCTTTGCAGGGTGGAGCCGACAAAGCTTTGAAAATCTAATCTGGAGACATGATCAGTGCTGGCAAAGAAGCGTTCCAGATTGCGCAGTAATTCACTCTGTAAATCGAAGCGCTGCTGTATGGCTTGCACCATGCGGCTGGCCTCGGCTTCGAATTCCTGTTTTTGCCGGTCTGTTTCTGATTCACGTACATACAGAAAGACGGAGACGACGACGGACAGTGTGAGTAGCAGAGGCACACCCACATTAACGCGGCGCGATGCCCAGATCGTGCGTGGATGTCCAATCAGTATCATCACCAGAGGGGCGACAATGAGGACACCAAGAATGTCGCCGATCCACCATGTAAGCCAGTTGCCAAACATGTCTGCTGCTGGCAACAGGCCCAGGGTGAACAGGGAAAAGATGCCTGCACTGGCATTGACGAGACAGCCAACCGGCCCAGCGAGCAACAGGAAAAGCGCAACATGGCGCTCGTCATCAAGCGCAGCGGGATAGCCAACAAAGCGTTTCAGCAGATAAGCGCTACTCATGGCCTGCAGCATGGCGCCAGTGGCAACCAGCAGGGCCAGGCCGGTATTTGTGAGCGTCAATTGACCCTGGCTTTCCCAGCCTATCCACAGATTGAAGAGACATGAACCCAGAGCCACGCCAGGTAGCAGACGGTATCCACCCGTTAACACGGCAATCACTGCCACGCCCGCCGGTGGAAAGACGGCAATGGCATAGCCGGGAGGAATCGCTAGCAACAGGGCGATGCGTCCAAACAGGATATAGACGAAAGCCAGTAGCAGATTCCTCGCGAGCAGAGAGGAGACATTGTTCAAGGACGATGTGGGCAAAATACCTGGCTCCCCATGGTGAACACCTCAAAGCGAAAAATTTGCTTTGAATAATTATATGACCGAAAGCAAGTCATTGTGATTTTATTCATCTGAACGAATTTGCGCTTTGTCTGCATGCTTGCTTGTGTGCCCAATCAGGCTTGGTTCCTTGCTGCGCCAGCTGTTTTTATGGAGAAAATAGGCATGAGAAATAAGCTTAATAAAAATTTGTACTGATTAAATAATCAGTGTATAGTGTTGTTCAGGGCGAGTTGCGCCCTATTGCTATTTTGTAATATCCCTCAGATAAAAACCACGGACCCTGCTTTGTGAAAAGTGGGGTTTTTGGTTTTTAAGGCATTGTTTTTATTGATTATTTTATTTTTGTTAATGCGTGTGCCGGGCTGAATTCAGATGTTGTTTTCTTGATGCGCCTGCGTACTCTAATTTAATAATAAAAATTTGTACTGATTAAATAATCAGTGTATAGTATTGTTCAGGGCGATTTGCGTCCTGAAGAATTTGATTTGTTAGAGTTGATCTGGCCCCGCTACTGTAAAGCAGCGGGGCTTTTTGTTTTCTGCGTTTTGTTCACGAATTTTGTTCATGAATGCAGAAAATTGACAGAATCGCGCCACACAATTTGTTCGTGCTGGCGCACATGCTTTTACCTGTTTGTGATTGCAAGCGTATCACCCTATCACATAGTGCTGACCATACTGAACGCGAAGCAGCAGACAGGTAAATCTTTTTTGGGCGTTGACGGGAATCATGGGAATGTGCGCCTGCAATTGTGGTCTGTGCAGACCGTGCAGTTGCGCTGCCAATGGTTCCCGGGCGGACCAATGCCGATCAACCTGGAGCAGGACAAGCCGCAAGGCATCCTGAAAATAGATGAGTGAAAGCAAAATTGTGAAGGCTGCTATTGCATCTGAGATGGTAGCAAAGCCTGCTGCCAAGACGCGCGGACGGCCAAAGAAAGCAGTCAGTCAATCTACATTGACGGTCAGGGATGCGATTGCCAAAGCTGGCGAAGAACTGGGCGGGGCCATGCGCCTGGCACAATGGGCAAGAGAAGACCCAACCAATGAAAAAGCCTTCTGGACAGTGTTGTATCTGAAGATTTTACCCCTGCAAGTGAATGGGGCTGGAGAAAGCGGCGAACATCTGATTAGCGATATCGCCATAAAACTGGTCAAGCCGAATGCAGATTGAATGTGAGTTTCCTGAAAAGCTGGAATTTCTATTCCAGCCAGCGCGTTACAAGGTGGCGCGTGGTGGGCGCGGCAGTGGCAAGTCCTGGGGTTTTGCCCGCGCCTTGTTGTTGCTGGGTGTGCAGAATGTGGAGCGGATTTTATGCGCACGTGAGTTGCAAAAATCGATCAAGCAATCTGTGCATCAGTTATTGCGTGACCAGATTGCCGCGCTGGGATTGAGTTATTTCTACCAGGTGTATGAATCAGAAATTCGCGGCATGAATGGCACGCGTTTTTATTTCAGCGGCTTGTCTGAGCAGACGGCCGATAGTATCAAGTCTTTTGAAGGTTGCACCAAGGTATGGATAGAAGAAGGTCAGAGTGTGTCGGACAGGTCATGGAGTATTTTGATACCGACGATACGCACTGCTGGATCAGAAATCTGGGTGACTTATAACCCGGAGCTGGAAACTGATCCTACCCACCAGCGTTTTGTCGCAAGACCACCGCATGACTGTGTTTCGATCTTGATGAACTGGCGTGATAATCCCTGGTTCCCTGAAGTGCTGGAAAGAGAAAGACAAACCTGCATGCAGCGTGAACCCGAAGCTTATAAAAATATCTGGGATGGTGAATGCAAACCGGCAGTCAGTGGGGCGATTTATTACCACGAAGTGGCTGGGGCACAGGGCAGGATTTGTCATGTGCCGTATGACCCCATGCTGAAAGTGCATGTGGTGGTTGACCTGGGCTGGAATGATGCGATGGCTATCAGCCTGGTGCAAAGGCAAAGCTCTGAATTGCGGGTGATTGAATACCTGGAAGACAGTCATCAGACTCTGGATTATTACTCAGCCTTGTTGAAGCAAAAAAATATGAACTGGGGAAAATTATTTTTACCTCATGATGGCCGCAACAAGGACTTCAAGACTGGCAAGAGCGCAGAAGAAATCATGACGGCTCTGGGCTGGGATGTGGCGATCACGCCGAGCATGAGCGTCGAAGATGGCATACGCCTGACGCGCATGACATTTGGACGCCTGTGGTTTGATGCGGACAAAACTGCGCGCCTGATTGAATGCGCAAAGCGTTATCGCCGCGTGATCAACCAAAGCACGAATGAAGCTGGCGCGCCTTTGCATGATGAGTTCAGCCATGGTGCAGACAACTTGCGCTATATCTGTATCAATGCAGAAGCGATGTCGAACGAAGAATGGGGCGGCAAACTGACTTACCCTAAATTTACTTATGCATAGAGGATGGAATGGCTAAAGCTTTATCTCAAGACGAATTGAAAGCACTGGTGCAGACAGAAATGCGCCAGAGCCTGGGTTATTCATCTTCGCGTTTGTCACAAGCGAGGCAAAAGGCGGAATATTATTATCTGGGCCTGGCGGTTGGGGATTTATCACCACCAGAAGTGGATGGCCGTTCATCGGTAGTTTCTACCGATGTGCGTGACACCATAGAATCTATGCTGCCGCAATTGATGCTGACGTTTTGTGGCGGTGATTCGATTGTCGAGTTCGAACCGCAAAACCCGGACGACGAAGCCAGGGCCAAAGCAGCGACGGAGTATATCAATTACTTGTTCTTTAAAAAGAACAATGGTCACAAGATCGCTTATGTGTGGATGAAGGACGCTTTGCTGCAAAAAAATGGCATTGTCAAGGTGTGGTGGGATACTCGCTTTGAAGAGGCCAAGGAAGAATATAAAGGTTTGAACCAGATAGAGTTGGCGCAAATCCTGGATGACCCGGAAATTGAGGTGATAGCTCAGCAGGCTTATCCGGATGAGGATGATGCCAAGCAGCGTCAGCAGGCGATCGAACAGGTCAACCAGCAAATCAGTCAGCAAATACAGCAGGCACCGCAAGCGAATGTTCAGCAACCCGGACAGCCACCTGGCCCGCCGAATATGCTGCCAGTAAATCAGCAAGTTAACCCGGTTGTACAGCAGTTGCAAGCGCAGTTGCAACAAATCCAGTCACAGCCGCCTGAATTGTTGTATGACATTACCTGCAAGCGCGTGAAGACGGGCGGCAAGATACAGATAGACAATGTGTCACCTGAAGAATTTTTGATTGCACGCAATGCCAAGGATATACAGACAGCCAGGTTTGTCGGGCACAGAGTGCAAAGGACAGTGTCTGAGTTGAAATCCATGGGTTACAAGAACGTTGACAATATCAGCGGCGAAGATCAGGGGCAAGCCTTGAATCTGGAACGCATACAGCGACTGAGCTGGAATGATGAAAATGCTTATCTGTCGGATGAGGTGACGAATGCTGACGACAGCCAGCGCAAGATCTGGATTACAGAAGCTTATGTGCGTTGTGATTTTGACGGCGATGGCATCAGCGAATTGCGCAAGGTGACGGTGGCGGGCAATGAGTTGCTTGACAATGAGGAGGTGGATTTTATCCCCTTTGTTGATATCACGCCTGTGCCATTGCCACATACCTTCTTTGGTTTGTCGATTGCCGATCTGGCGATGGAAAGCCAGAAGACCAAAACCAGCATCTTGCGCAGTCAGCTCGATAATCTCTATTTGAACGTCAATGGCCGCTATTACGCAGTCGAAGGTCAGGTGAATCTGGATGATTTGTTGACTTCACGACCTGGCGGAGTGGTACGTATCAAACAGCCTGGTGCGGTAGGCAGATTGGACCAGGCGCAGGGTAATACAGGCGAATCCATGGGTTTGCTGGACTATATACAGCAAGACCTGGAAAACAAGACAGGCTGGACACGTTATAGCCAGGGAAATGACTCTGATGGCTTGAACCAGACTGCGCAGGGCATGAATATTATCACCAACAAGGCAGATATGCGTCTGGATTTAATCTCGCGCAATTTTGCGGAAGGCTTTACAGAGTTGTTCAAGCTGGTGTTGAAATTGATATGCCAGCATCAGGACAAGAAAACGCAAGTCAGGTTATCAAATGGCTGGGTAGATATTGACCCACGTGAATGGCGCAACCAGTTTGATGTGAGTATCAATGTCGGCATAGGCCTGGGCAACAAAGACCAGAAAGTGAATTATCTGATGGCCTTGCTGGCGCAGCAGGAAAAAGTTTTCCCCTTAGGCATCGCAAATCCGCAAGGGATTTATCAATCCAGTTCGGAACTGGCGCGTTTGCTGGGATTCAAGAATGGTGACAAGTTTTTTAGCGACCCTGCTAAAAATCCACCAGCGCCACCATCACCACCACCGCCTGATCCTGTACAAATGCAGATGCAGGCGGAACAGCAAAAGACACAGATGCAAGTGCAGGCGAGTAAAGAAAAGCACATGATGGACATGCAAATGCGCGAACGCGAATTGCAACAGGAAGCCATGTTGCGTGAGCGTGAACTGCAACTGGAAGCACAAAAGCAACTGGCGCAATCACAGAATGATATGCAGGAGCGGCAGCATAAAGCACAACTGGATGCGCAACTGGCGCAGCAACGCATGGAGTTTGATCGCTGGAAAGCGCAGTTGGAGGCAGAAACCAGGATGATGGTTGCCCGCATTGCGGCAGAAGCGAAGATGCAGCCACAAGCTCAACTGGATGCTTGCATGGACGGTTTAACTGCAGGGATGACAGATGGATTGACAGGAGCGAATGATGAGCACATTTGAACAACGCGTGCATGCAGCCAGCCGCGCCAGGGAAGTGCTGGAGAATGAAGCCTATCAGCAGGCATTTGTTGATATAGAAAACGAGGTCACAGAAAAATGGAAAAACTCACCAGCACGCGACGCCGAGGGACGGGAAAAACTCTGGATGTATCTGGCCATGTTGAAGAAACTCAAATCCCAGCTCGATACAACGCTGGAAACCGGCAAGCTGGCGCAACTGGAAGTGGAACACAAGCAAGGTCTGATGCATCGTTTGAAGAATTGGTGAAGGCGGTACAGGATTTCAAGGGCTGGAAGGATTCGGTTGCCATGGCCTTTCATCCGCATCCCACGGTGGCGATGATACAAACAGCCAAGGGCTGGGTCAGGGTGGCATGTGGCGAGGCTGCTTATCAGCTTAATAGTGGTGAACTTATTAAAGTCTAGTCGACTGTAGCAGTTGAAGCAGAAGTGAAGGGCGCGTGCCCGGCGAATCAGAGCAAGGCGCAAAGCACATCGATAGCGGGACTATCGAGAGCATTTGCAACGCAGTCATGGTTGGCGCGCACGTGACAGGCACTCTGCTTTCAACTGATGCAGTTCACTTTTAGCGGTCCGGCACACTGGATGGCCGCAGTAGCGGCTTTTCTGCCGGATAAATCTTAACGCCGTGAGGCGCCGGGAATGGGTGGAAGTCCCATTCATTGATTGGAGAGGGAATATGGATAATCAGGTTACTGAACCCACAGGTAGTGCTTTGAATGTAGATGGTGCAGCTCAAGCCATGGGGGCTTTTCTGGAACCGCAGGCACATGAAAAAAGTGCCCAGGCCCTGGAGAGGGAAGTGCTGGATGACTTGAGTGGCAAGCGGGACAGGCGTGAAGCTTTGTCCACCGAAGTAGCCGAGGATGACGCAGAGCAGGATTTGCTCTCCGCAGATGATGAGGCAGTCACCATTGTTGTCGATGGCAAGACAGTCAATTTGTCCAAGGCAGAGCTGGCCGATGCCTATAAAAATGGTTTGCGTCAATCCGACTACACGAGAAAGACCATGGAAGTGGCTGAGCAGCGCAAGGCTGCCGAAGCTGAAATTCACAGGGCCAGCCAGGAGCGCCAGGAGTATGCCAGCAATTTGCAAAAGATGGCAGCTCAGATCGAAGGTGCCCTGAACCAGCAACAGCAAATAGACTGGGAACATTTGCTGGTAAATAATCCCGCTGAATATCTGAAACAGCAGCATCTCTATCAAAGGAGACAAGCCGCTTATCAGAAAAATATGCAGCAACAACAACGCCTGGCACATATCGCCCAGGCTGAACAGGCGCACCATCTGGAGTCTGTGCTCCATACGCAGCAGGAAGAACTTCTTGCCAAGCTACCGGACTGGAAAGACAGCAGAAAGGCCGAAGCCGAAAGTAAGGCTATTCGCCAGTATTTACTGGAACAGGGGTTTGAACATCAGTTAGTCGATAGTATCGCTGATCATAAGGCGGTGCTGTTGGGGCGTAAGGCCATGCTTTACGATGCCATGATGGCCAAAGCCAATGCAGCAGCCAAGCGTGTGACGAGCATACCGCAAAAAGTAATCAGGCCGGGTGTGGGCGAATCACCCGGTGGTGATGGTCGTCAGGCTGCCATGCAGCGTCTTGCCAAATCCGGCAGAGTTGAAGACGCAGCATCCCTTTTTGCAAAATTTATTTAAGGTCGCGAGACCCCGGAGAAATCTATGACAGCACCAAGCAATACCTATGTAACAACCAGCGCGATTGGTAATAAGGAAGATCTCAGCGATATCATCTATCGCATCTCTCCCACCACCACACCGTTGATGAACATGGCAGCCAAAGCCAAGGCCAGTAATACCCTGCATGAGTGGCAAACGCAGGACCTGGCCAGCGCCGTCACCACCAATGCGCAAGCTGAGGGTGACAATGCTACGGCAAAGAGTGTGACGCCGACCGTGCGCCTGAGTAATCGTACGCAAATCGCTTCAAAGACCGTGATCGTTTCTGGTACCCAGCAAGCGATGAACCCTGCGGGTCGTAAGGATGAACTGGCTTACCAGTTGTCCATGGCCTCGCTGGAATTGAAACGTGATATGGAATCGGCTTTGTGTCAACTCGATGCAGCTGCAACTTCACCGCGCCAGGCGCGTGGCCTGGTCGGTTGGATAGTTGACAACGTCGATAATAATGCCGGTACTTTGGCATCTTATACTGGCAATACTGGCCGCACCGTGGGTACACCGCGTGCTTTTACTGAAGCACAGTTGAAGAACGTCTTGCAGAAATGCTATAGCGCTGGTGGCGAGCCTGACACCATTATGGTTGGCCCGGCGCAGAAACAGACTTTCTCTACATTTTCTGGCAATGCTACACGTTTCGATAAGTCGGAAGACGCGAAGCTGTATGCGGCGATTGATGTGTATGTATCCGACTTTGGCTCTTTGAAGGTGGTGCCGAACCGCTTCCAGGCCGCGCGTGATGTGTTTGTCTTGCAGGCCGACAAATTGGCTCTAGCTTATTTGCGCCCGTTCAGTACTATCGAACTGGCGACGACAGGCGATGCAGTGCAGCGCGAACTGGTGGTTGAATATACGCTGGAATGCCGTGCACCGAAAGCGCATGGTGCGATTTACGACGTCTTGTAATTCTTGACGTTCAAATATGCCGTCATCGTTTTTTGAAGGTGGCATAAAAAAGCTGGCGGGTGCAAGCCCCGCCTTTTTCAATTGAATTAAAACGCTGTGAAGCGCAGGAGGTTTTTATGAATGGTGGATATATCACCGTTTCGAGTCAGACCACCGGAGTGGCAATCGCCACTTCGGGTACGTCTGCATCGGCAACTATTCCAACTATGTCCAGCGGTGAATTGCCGCGTTTTATCCGTATCGCTGCAACTGCGCCAGCTTGTGTGCGACTTGGCAAATCATCTGCGACGGCCTTGAGTACGGATTTGCAGGTGCAGCCTGGCGATGCCGTCATTCTGAGTGTGAATGGCAACGACAGGATAGCGGCGATACAGGTGGCTGCTGCGGGCGTGGTACAGGTTTCTCCGCTGGAGAACATGTAATGGCGGTCACGACCAATATCCATGTCGAAGGTGGTGATGTCACGTTTGAACGTGTGCAGGATTGCACAGCCATTGCTGAACATACTCAGGCTTTGCATAAGGAAGGCTTGCATGGCTCGGCAGACATGCGGCATGCGGCATCCTTTCCTATGGTACTCGTCGAAAAATATATCAATGATAAGGGGATCAGCTTCCAGGAATTCATGGCGGAAGCCGTGCACGTAAAGGCCATGCTGGCTGATCCAGCGCTGTCTGCATTTCGTGTTTGGGGAGGCAGAGTATGAGTGCTATCACCGATTACGCAAGTTTGCAGGCTGCTGTGAGTAGTTGGTTACATCGCACAGATCTGACATCCTTCATCGCAGACTTTATCGCGTTGGCGGAAGCAAAAATGTCCTCGGATATCGTGGCACGGCCTATGGATATACGCAGTAATCTGCTGACAAGCGCAGGTAACGCCTATGTGAATTTGCCAGTGGATATTCTGGAAATGAGGCGGCTTATATTGCGTGGTGACCCTGTGACGGTGTTGCGCTATGCGTCGCCTGACCAGTTGAGCGCTGACCATGCAGATTCTTCTACTGGCAAGCCGACAGCATTTTCTGTCATAGGCCAGCAACTGCAACTGGCACCTGTACCGGATGCCGCTTATCAGCTGGAACTGACTTACCAGCAACGCATACCGGCTTTATCGAGCATCAATACGACGAACTGGTTATTGGCGGCCTTTCCTAACGTCTATCTTTACGCTTCTTTATGTGCTGCTCAGCCTTTCATCATGAATGATGCGCGCATCCCGACTTTTGAAAAGCTGTATTTGCAAAGTGTGGATGCCATCAATTCCATAGACTGGTATTCAGGTTCAACCATGCAAGTGAGGTCTAAATAATGGCATTAGAAACTGCAAACTATATCAATGATCTGACGATCACAAATCCAACTGCTTCTGATCCAAAATCCCAGGGTGATGATCATATCCGCATGTTGAAAACGGTATTGAAGGAATGCTTTGCTGGTTTTACTGGCGCAGTAATTGTTACTGCGGCAGAAACAGGTACGGCTGCGGCGCATGTCTTGAATCCTGCAACTGCTTTGCTGGCTTATACAACCGGGCTGTTGCTGTTGTATCGACCAGTCAATGCGGGTACAGGTTCTTTTACTGTGAATGTTTCCGGTCTTGGGGCAAAGCCTGTAAAGACTTTGCTGGGTGCCGATCCTACTGCTGGCGACGTCGTCGCCAGTCAACCTCTGCTGTTGATGTATGACGGCACGAATTTCGTCATCATTGCCGGGTCCGAGACTTTGCTGAGAACTGGCAATCAGACGATGACCGGAAATTTGACCATGGTTGGCAATCAGCTTGTTACAGGTGACTTGGCAGTAACGGGAAATCTGACTGGACCTGCGATGTTCTCCAAGGGCAATGTATCGGGGCAAACCTGGACAGGTGCACAGGACTTTACAAGCGCGGCGGTGACGGCATCGACCAAAACGGCAGGTACAGCTACAAATGAGGTGGCAACCTGCGCATTTGTGGTCGCACAGGCATTTTCTCCTGTGTTGCCTGGACAGGCAGGGAATGCAGGCAAGGTGCTGACGACGGATGGGAGTAATGCGAGTTGGGGACTAACTCCGCTAGCGTACTGTATTTATACAATAATTTCTAAGGAGCAGATATGGCAGCAAATATTTCCCCTATTTTTCCACTGACACCCAAAGTATGGATATCGGCACTTATTACTGCGGCGAATACCAACAAGGATGGCACCGGCACAGTTACTCAAATTTCTTCACCGGCGGGGCCAAACGGTGCATTTGTTGAAAGTGTCGAAGCCTTGCCAATTGGAACAAATAACGCATCTGTACTTCGCGTATTCCTTAATATCGGATCTTCTCCGTCATCGGCTGCGAATAACATCTTATGGGAAGAAGTAAGTTTGCCGGCGACTTTATTGACAGAAGTAGCAGCGCAGGCGAAGGTCGTTATCCCTTTAAATCGGGCTATTCCTGCCGGCTATACACTATATGCGACCATGGGGACAGCGGTGGCTGCCGGTTGGCGTGTGCGTGCTCATACTGGGGATTATTGATATGTCTTCAGGGTTTTCAGGATTTCCAGGTGCGCCACTACGGTCACCAAATTTCCAAGTTTTCAAAGCCTCTGGAAGTTTTATTTTGCCACAAGCTCAAAATTTTATTGTCGATGTATTTGGAGGAGGTGGAAGTGGAGGTGGTGGATATACCTCCAGTTCAGGTTCCGGTTCCGGTGGGGGCGGTGGTGGAGCAAGAAATAGACAGTTTTTCACTGCCTTGTCACTCAAGCCGGGAACAAGTGTTTCAATTTTAGTGGGCGCTGGTGGTGCCGCAGTAGTTTCACCTGGAAACTATATAGCGGGAAATACGGGCGGAAAATCTTCGTTTGGTAGCATAGCATTGGGACTTTCAGTTGAAGCTTATGGTGGCGCAGGGGGAGGGGGAAGTGGTGCTGGTGGCGGCGGGATTGCAAGTCCTGGTACCGGTACTGTTGGTGGAAATCCGACAGTAGGTGGGACGGGAGTGTCTGGAGGTGCAAATGCAAATGCCTCTTCTGATTATGGTGGTGCACATGGATTGTCCTGGGGGTCGACGGTGCCAGGCAATGCAGTATGGGGCGGTGGTGCCGGTGGTGGTGGCGTAAATCAGGGAGGGGGTAGCATTTTTGGCTGCGGTGGCGGAGGAAGCTATCAAGCGAATGGAGGTGCGTCTGGACAATATTCTCAAAGTGGTTCAGGAGGCACCCTTGCACAAAATGGCATATCTCACGCGCTGCAAGGTGGTGGTGGCTGGGGCGGTAGAGGTTCACTGAGCGCTGGTATGAACGCTACTGATGGAGGTTTTCCTGGTGGAGGTGGTGGTGGTGTTGACGGTACAGTTGGGGCTATTACTGGCAAAGGCGGTGATGGTCTCGTAGTTATTTATTGGTGGTAAATATGAAAAGCGCAGAAATTCAAAATGGCATAGTTGTGAATATAGTTTTAGGAATGGTTGCGGGATATATCCCTTGTGATGATAGCGTTTCTATTGGCGATCATTGGGATGGTCACGTGTTCGCGAAACCACGAAAAGAATGAGGTAAATCATGGCAGATATAAGTGCAGCAGACTGGTACAAGCAATTTGGTCGCGCTGGAGATCAGGCAGGTGTCGATTACTGGAGCCGGGAAATTGCTGCCAAGGGTGCTGACGCAGCGCAGCGTGCTTTCTATCAGGCCGCCAGTGATAATATTATTTCTGGACGCGGTGTGGGGAATGTTCAGGATCCTGGCTCAGACTATGTAACGGGGACGACTGCCGCTGATTTTTACACCCCATTTGGTAAGGTGGGTGATCAGGCGGGGATTGATTATTGGAATAATGAGATAAAAAATAAGGGGCTGGAGAATGCCCGCACTGCCTTTCAGGTTGCTGCAGCACAGAATATGGTGAGCGGCAAGGGCATAGGTTCTGGCAATATTCAAACTTCAGCAAACACAAGTACGCAAGCTAAGGATGCGGCATCGACAGACACAGCCAATAACAGTGCAAAATCTGGTTCAGCGAATGGAATGCCAACGGCAGAATATCTGGCCGCCCAGAATGCGAGGATGGCGGCGCTTGGAAATGTTGGTGGTCCTTATCAAGCCGGTGAATTCGGCATGCCTGGTGCAAGCGCCAGGCCGGATTACGAACAAAAACTTGCGGCAATGCGTATGCAATCCGAATTGGCAACCGCTGCTGCAAATCGCCAAAAACAGATGGCGGCCAAGCCATTCGATAGTGTTCAATCGTCCGGCATGTACTCCAGTGATCCTCTGATTGACATGCAACGGCGGATTGCTGAAGCGCAATCCATGAACCCGGCTCAACAAGAATACCTAAGACAGCAAATGTCTCAACTGACACCCCAGCAATTACAGCAATTGGGTGGAATTGACGAGACACATCAGACGTATACTAAAACATACAACAATGGCGCATACAATAATGCCCAGCAGCAGTTGTTTAATCAGCGCCAGGCATATGGCATGGCTGGGTTTGATGCTCCTGCTAATCAGCCGCAGGTGCCAGTGACGCAACAACAGCAACAGCTTCCATATATACAGCCGTTTCAGCAGTCAAATGCCTATAACAGGTCTGTGAACATGAATTGGGGCAACCCTAATCAGCCGCGAGCACAGACTTACTGGGGTAACGAAGGGCAAGTAGGTAATTCGCAAAATCAGCAAGGACAGTCGAATCCCTATATATACGGGGAGCAATATAATAATTTTCAGAGCCCATTTCTGCCGTATCCGCAAAATCCTTATGGCATGCAAAGCCGGGGAGCGCAGAGCAATTTCCAGCAACCTATGGGATTGCTCAATCAGGGTTTCGCACAACAGCAGCCGGCCAATGGCAATCAGAACCGCTATGGATTATTAAGTGCATATGGCTCTCGTTAAAATACAAAATGTCGGACAATTTGGGGTGAATAAGGATTTGTCCCAGCATGAAATACCTGTCAATGCCTGGACAGATGTGCGCAATATTCGCTTTCTTGATGGCTACGCTTATCAGTTCTATGGACATGGTGAAGTTTATAATTCTCCCGCTGTTGTGCCGCAATACGTGTTGCCATTGACGATATCAGGTAACCGCTACTGGTTGTATATGAGTGCGGCCAAATCGCATGCGGTGAGTTATTCTGGAGGTGTTGTCACGCATACGGACATTACACACGCAACACCCAGGGCGGGTGTGGTCAATCAATGGACCCATGCTTTGCTTTCAGGTCTGCCAATAGTAAATGTTGGCGATGCATTAAGAATTCCTATGTCCTGGGACTTGAATGTGGCAAATAAATTTGTTGATTTACCTAACTGGCCGGCAAACACCTATTGCAAATCATTACGGGCGTATAAAAATTTTTTGATTGCAATGAACCTGACTGTTGCCGGAACGAATAAACCATTTCTGGTGAAATGGTCGCATCCGGCTGATCCAGGTGCGTTTCCAGTAACTTGGGACGCTGCCGATGCCACCAAGGATGCGGGTGAGGTTGATTTGGCAGAAACAAATAGTCCAGTTGTTGATGGCTTGCCTTTGCGCGATTCTTTCATCATCTATACTGAAAATTCCACCCATCGTATGGATTTTGTCGGCGGACAATCTGTGTTCCGGTTTTCCAAAATCCTTGGCATGTCCGGTATGCTCAACCGTAATTGTGCAGTTGAGTTTGATGGCTGGCATTTCGTGGTTACTGGCTCTGACGTCATTGTTCACGATGGGCAAACAGCAAACTCGGTGCTGGACAAGCAGACACGCAGATTCTTTTTTCAGAATATTGATGTCAATAGCCGTGGGAGCGTATTTGTCTTCAAGAACCCATTCCTTAATGAAATTTATCTGGCTTATCCTTCCATAGGATCAAGCGTATGTGACAAGGCGATGGTTTACAATTTTATCGACAAGACAGTTTCATTCCGTGATCTGCCTAATATCAATCATGCCAGCTACGGTGCTGTATCGAATGACCTTGGAGGAACCTGGGCGCAGGATTCTGATTCCTGGGATTCTGATCTGACATTCTGGAGCGGTCCCGATTACACACCTGACACCGCGCGTGTCGTCATGGCATCGAATGATCAAAAATTGTATATGCTTGATGCCTCAGCTTCCTTTAATGGCAGCCTGCCTGCTGCGTTTCTGGAACGCCGGGGTTTGTCATTTGATACACCTGAAAGCATTAAACTGGTGAAGGGAGTGCGTCCCCGTATCGCCGGCAATCCCGGAGAAACAGTCAAGGTGAGCGTTGGGTATGCCAATACACCCTATGATGAGCCAGTGTGGGTCACAGGAACGTATACGATAGGCTCTAGCGTAGCTGTCGATCTGTTTGCAAGTGGTCGCTATATCGCACATCGCTACGCGTCCGGATCTGCGTTTCAATGGCGACTTGATTCGGTCGATCTGGATGTCGATATTATGGGGGCATGGTGAGGGCAAGCAATTCAAGCACGGTGGGCTATGCACCATCGCAATTACCAGATGACGCTGCAGAAATGCAGCGTTTTTTTTCGTCTGAACTTCAGAAAATAGCCACAGCCATTGCTGGATTATCGGTGGGCCACCTAGACAAAACCACAGTTGCCCCTGCCAAGCCCAGAGATGGTGACATTCGCTACGCCGACGGTAGTTTGTGGAATCCTGGATCTGGTGTTGGCGTGTATTACTACAAAGGCGCAAGTTCAACCTGGGTATTTTTAGGATAAGTCATGGAAGAACTGATAAAGCCTGATGCGCTGGCAAGGCTAGAGACTTGCCTCAGGCAGGGGCCACAGATTGATCTGAATACCGAGCATTGTTTGTCGGGGGTATGTATGCGCGAACCATACACATACCAGCCGGCACGGTGCTGGTTGGTACTACGCACAAGACAGATCATTTGAATGTTGTTTGTGGCGATATTTCAGTGTCAACCGATACAGGCATGCGACGCCTAAGTGGATATTGCGTTTTGCCCACTAAGGCCGGCATGAAGCGGGTGGGCTATGCGCACGCAGATACGACATGGACAACAGTGTGCAAAACGGATTTGCTTGTCATTGAAGAGATAGAAGATGAATTGGTGGAAGAGAGTGATCAGCTTCAGACCAGGCAGCATCTTATCTCAATGAAAGAATTGAAAAAATTGGAGGAATCATAATGTCTTTTGCAGCGGTAGCAGGTGGCGCGGCGAGCGCCTTTGTTGGTGGCCTCATGGGAGGCGGTGGGGGCGGAGGTGGTAGTTCGGGCTCGCAAACACAAGTTGTCAAACAAGAGCTTGATCCACGTATCGCTGCCATTTTGTTTGGATCGGGTGAAAAAGTTTTAAAAAAAGGAGCTGTACCAACAGGGGCAGATGAAGATGGTAACCCCATTTACAAACCCGAAGATTATCAAACCAGTGGAGGCCTGCTTGAGCGTTATCAAGCCTTGCTGGACAGACCGCAAAATGAAGGGCTGCGTTTATATGGGCAGGCTGCTGACAACTATCTTAGCACCAATTCTGCCTGGGACATGGGTGAAGCGAGGGATTCGGCTTTCAGGATGATGAAGAATGCTTATGACCCTGTCAGCATGCAAGCAGCACAAAGTGCTTATACCATGCCAATGAATGCGGCCTTCAGCCAAATGCCGCAAGGCTATCAGGCGGCAACTTCTGGCCTGGCGCAAGCAGGCCCGGCGGCCATGATTAACGCTCCTGGACAAAATAATCTCGGTCTGGGCAGGGCTTTTCAAGACTTGATTTATGGCGACCTTGGGAATAATCCTTATCTCGCTGGCGCGATTCAAAAGGGCCTGAATCAAAGTTCGGCACAATTCCAGAATCTGCAAAACGATGCGATGCAACAGTTCAAGGAAGACATCCTGCCTTCCTTGCGCGGTGACGCTATCGCTAACGGCCAGTATGGTGGGTCGCGTCAGGGTATCGCAGAGGGAAAAGCAGCAGATTCCCTGGCGCGCAATATGAGTCGTGCGCTTTCACAAGTCGGGCAAAACATGACAGATGCTGCAGTTGCCGCACAATCCGGGCAATATACCCAGGACAGGCAAAATCAACTGAATGCTGCCATGGGACTTTCAGGTCAGCAGTACAACGTGGCTGGACTTGATGCAGGTGCAAAGAACCAGGTCAATCTCAGCAATGCGCAGATGGCCAATAACAATAATCAATTCAATGCCACGGCGCAGAATAATGTGCTGTCGCAATTATTTGGCGCTGCCTTGCAAACCAATCTGGCCAATGCGGGCTTCCAACAGCAAGCCAACCAGAATAATTATCAGGGTATGCAGGCAAGCAACATGGCGAACCTGGGTAATCGCCAGCAAGCCAATATGCAAAATGCTGCATGGCAGCTCGCTAATAACCAGCTCAATAGCCAGAACAAACTTAATGGACTTAACGCGGTTACCTCATTGATCAACAATGCCTATGGTGTCGCCAATAATCAGAATGATTATGCATTGAACCAGGCTACCAGGATCAACGGGTTGCTGTCGCCATATATGGGAGTCAATGGCACGAAAACTACGAATGAGACATCGACTAAATCTGGGCAGGGAAGTGATCAGGGCGGTGGTCTGGGATCAAGCCTGCTTGGTGGTCTCGTCAAAGGTATTGGTAGTATTTTTGATGGTGGCGGCATGGGCGGAGGTATTGGCAGTGCTGCCAATAATACCGGTAATCCGGTCTGGACTAATTTGCCCCGCGATGGCGGATACAGCGGCTATCCCATAGGGCAAACAGGAGGCGGCACTTGAATGCAATAGACGCGAATGCGCCAGTTGCATTGGTACCCTTCTCAATGACGCTCTTCATATTTGCAAGGATCTTATTTATGAATATTCCAGAACACGCCGAAGCCGCTGCCAGTCAGGTAGCCGAGGCTGTTATCAATAACCCAAAAACTGCCCTGGCAGTACCAGCGATTACGACAGCAATTGCTCCCTTGACTTCAATAGCCGAAATTCAGGGCTATCTGTCGATTGCGTCCATGCTCATAGGCATAGCCATTTCACTGATCCTGCTGCGTCAGCGCTGGGTCAGCCTGCAGACAGCAGAAATAGAACGACAGGAAGCAGAACAACGGTGGAAGGAACATCAGCATGAACAACTTTGATCTTTGCATTGCCCCGGTGCTGAAAAACGAGGGCGGCACCAGCAATCACCCTCTGGATGCCGGCAAGCTGACGCGGTTTGGCATCAGTCAGCGCAGTTACCCCAAACTTGATATTGCAGCACTCACCGTAGAGCAAGCCAAAGCGCTTTACAAGCGAGACTTTTGGGATGCCAATCATCTTGATCAATTGCCGCTCGCTGTGGCCTTTGAATTTTTTGATTGCGCCATCAATTGCGGCGCAGGTACCGCTGCCAGGCTCCTGCAACGCGCCCTCGGCGTCGCGGAAGATGGCATCATCGGCCCCATCACCCTGGCAGCCATCAGCAAGTGTAACGCTGACAAACTGGCCAGGCGCTTGCTGGCCCATCGCATGCAGTTTTATACCAAGTTATCCAACTGGCCGCATTTTGGTGCAGGCTGGATCAATCGCCTGGCGATCAATGCTTTATGGGAGGCAGATCATGTTTGAAAAAATCAACGCCATCATCAATCTATTTCGCAAAGGTAGCGAGGTCAGTAATGTTGAACTCTGGAAAAGCGGTGGCATTTCAATTGCTGCCCTTGCTGCGGCTATGGGGGCAGCACTTCAATTGGGTAACGCGTTTGGCCTTCACCTCTCTATTACGCCTGAGCAGCTCAATGGTCTTGCTATTGGCGTCATCAGCCTTGTTGGTGTCGTGCTCCCTGTCATCACCTCTAAAAGAGCCGGCTTACTGCCAGCAAAGACAAACCAGCCAGCTCCAATCGAAGATCATAGCTTCAGCGACAGCTTGCCAGCAGTATCAACGTTGGTGGCAACCACCACGCTGCAGCACCAGTCTCATGCCACAGTCATCAACAGTGATAACCCGCTCGCCGGACTCGACACCACATTCCGCGCTTGACTACGCACGCGCTTATTTCAAATCAATCGACGGCATTCAACTTACGCGCAATTGCCAATTTTAAGGAAAACGTCATGCTGCAAATCGCTGCAACGATATTACAAATCATCGGCCTTCTGGCCGAACACAAAGAGGAGATCAAAAAATTGATACTCGACATAGAAAACCTGATACCCATGACCGCCGGCAATACCAAAGCCCAGATCGTGCGCAATTTCATTGCGACTAGTCTCAGTTTAGAGGCCCAGATTGAACATGCCTGGCCTTACATCAGTGGATTGTTTAATGATCTGGTCGCGACCACCAAAAAACCAGCTTAGATAAAGCATTTATAAAGGACCGACAAAAAGAGGATACCTGTCTTGGGCATCCTCTTTTCAGCTCCCTAAATAATTGAAAAATGCTGATAGTTAATGCAAAAGATTTGGTAAGTATCTGCATAACAGTTTCATTTTCAAAAAGGAAAAAATAGTGGTTAATCTGAAAAGAATTTTGGATGACGATGAGTTTTCATCTCTCTTTGATGTAACAGGAAAAGATGCTGATGAAGCTTATTCTTCATTAAGAAATGGTCGCGATAATCTTGAACCAGGGCCAGGAATACAAAACTTTTCTCGTGAAGCAGATATGGATTTGGGCTATGAGCAAGACATGACTCGCTTCAGAGAAATGCCGTCCAGCCTGCCAGAGCCAATGAACGCGATATCCGATCCGGGTGATATTCCGAAATCGAATTTCTTGCCAACAGAGAAAACTGATTACAAGAGTAATGATTTTGACAGACGTTACGTGAGTAAAGCTGGCGACACGATGACGGCACTGTTCAAAAGAGAGTATGGCTATACACCAAGTGCCGGCGAATTGATTCAATATGCCAATCTGAATGGCATGAGTAGTCCACATCAATTGGCGGTGAATCAGGTGATTAAAAGCCCTGACATTGACAGTTTGCACGAAGTTCAGATTAGTCGTCCACAGATGGATGAATATTTATCCAAGGATGCTCAATTCAAAAAAAATCGTGATGCCAGGAACGCATTTTTGGCTGAACAGCATCGTTTGGTAAGTCAAGGGAACGGCAGTGGCCCCATGATAAAACCAAAAGATCTGGATCGTTTTCTGGAAAATCTGGCAGAGGATGATAGAAAAGATTCTCTTTATTTTAATAACTTATGGAAAGATACGCCTGTCGCTATTCCAAATAATGCATTGCCGAGAGATAGTTTTGCTGTTCAATATGCTCAGGCATTTGGAAATAAATCAAAGGCAGGCAGTACATATCATAATTATTCTGGACTTTCTCCTGCTAGTTGTGACGTCATTGAAGATTGGTGCAATATACCAAATATTTACAATGAAGGCCTCCTGTACAATGGTGCACCTGGTCAGGAAGGAAAGGCTGAAAATGGGAAGCGTCAAAGATTGACTGGAGGGAACGATATAGTTCAGGCGCTGGACCCGGAAAATCATTCACTTGTAAATATTACTCAGCCTGGACACGTTATGAGAAATGGTATTGTGACCCGTATGCCGGTCCGTGACGGCAATAAAATCAGAATTTTGACTTGGGGTGTCGGACAAAACGTAGATATGAATTACGGACCAGCAAATATCCTCTCCTCGGAGACCATGGCTAATATAAATCATCAGGTTGGGAAGCCAAACAATATCTGGTATATTTTTAAAAACAATGATGAGAAAGCTTTTGAAAGAGCAAAAAAAACATATGACCTCAATAAAAAGTAATGTAATCTGGCCTTTGGTATGGTTTATAGGCACACCAGTTTTTCTGGCGCTAATCATTGTATTATTTTTTGTGATAAGTAATACCGTCGTCAAAGAAGAAAGGCCCGCTCTTGACTATAGTTTGCTAATGAATGACGCGTCTCAAGCTGAGTTTGCCGAGATATTAAAGACAAAGTCAGCTACTAAGTCCATCAAATTCGAAAAAAACACGATTACTCTGCTCATGACGGACGTGGCGACGGAAGAACAATTGTATTGCCTCTCGACAAAAAAAGGACAACTTGATTGCTGGTTGCAAAGTGAGCGTAAGCCGACTTGTGAATCCAAGGCTACCTCATTGCAAAACTTTCTGCTTGGTGAAATAAAGGAAAGAAATATTGAGTTTTCCTGTAAGGACGCGGAAGTTTGACCTGGTCTCTTGATTTGACCCCTGAACTGCGTCACGCTGCAAGCCAGTCTTCTCCCATCGGAGATCACAGTTTCAACGGCAACCTGCTAGCTATATCGACCTTGGTCGAACCGCCACGCTGTAGCATAAGCCTTATGCTGCGATCAAAAGCCTGATTTTCACTACCACAGGCAATGACAAAGCGCTGATCGTGCGCAATGCCGTTAGTACTAATCTCTAAGCGTTGAAGCGCAGACGGAAGCTGCCTGGCATTTGGTCAGCAGTTTTTCAATGGCTTGGTCGCGGTTAGTAAACGACCCGCTCGACCCGGTTAAGTAAACGTATTTACAAAACGCGTAAATGAGGAAGCTATCCAGTATGGATAGCTTTTTTTATCTCCAGATTATGGACGCTTGCTGTTGGCAATGCACACGCTTTGCTCGGAATTCGCATCGCATTATTCTATTGAAAGGAAAATAATGGTAAATTTTCAGAGAATTTTTGGAAATGATGGGCTTCCATATCTCATTGATACGTCAGGAACAGGCTTGAATGAAGGTGACGATATATTCTCAAATAGCAATGAGTTTTTGGGCGATTCTGCACAGAAATTGATGCTGCCAACTTATCACGCAGATCGACCAGGAAGAAACTTTGAGCTAGCATCTGATACCGATTTACCTTCCAGATCAGGTATTGATGATACGGATATCATGTACATGCGGCAGTCAGATCGCCCGAGAGGATTGCTATCGCTCGCTACCTATGATCTTGCACGAAACAGCCTGTCGTTGAAAAATTCTGATGTCATTAACGAGTATGATCTCCCGGGAAATGGTGCGTTGACAAGTCAGTTTGACTTGGGCGCTTCTGCGTATATGCCAGATTCTGAAGTTGGTTTCAAAAAGTTAAAGCGGCCGTTACTTGTTGACGCTGGGTCTGGTGGTGATAATGCTACCAGGTACTGTGCGAATGATGAGTTTCCGCTATTCGGATATCCGGCTGTAGCCATGTCAAATAGCACAGACTTGTCTGGCTATAAGGAATCAGCCGTGCCGGGTGTCATGGCACGCGCAGCTTTACCATTCCGCACAAAAAGCATGCTTGAGGTTAATACAGATTCTCAAAATGACAACGCAGCAGGTTTCATGCGTTTCTTGCAGGCGGAGTTAAAGAGTGCAGGTGTGCCGACAGATACGCCAGAAAGTCATGGTGTTGCTCCGATATATAAATATCCAGACTACGGCATTGACTACAATCAATTATATGCGCCTAAAGCAGCGGCCTACAGAAAGAACCAGATTATTCAGGATTCGCATATCAACGCACCTATTGACTATTCGAACAGCAGAGCTGCCGGTCGTTCCCGAATCTCTGGCGATGCCGATCCAGCGGTGCAAAGGGCAGCAATCAATACATTGATAGAGAAATCCAAGCAGGCAGGTTTAAACGATGAGCAGACCGCATTGATTCTGGCGATCGCACATAAAGAATCTGGCTTTAATCCAGATGCTGCAGCCGGGACTTCAAGTGCAACTGGTCTGGGGCAATTCACCAACGATACCAGAAAAAAGTACAGGCTTGATGACAGCAATATGTGGGATATGGACGCACAGGCCGACACCATGATCAAACTTACAATGGACAATGCACGACTGGCGAAGAAGCGACTAAGGGGGCCTGAATATGTGTATAAGTATCATCACGACGGCCCAAACAAACGCGAGAGCAATGATCTTGATAGCAAATCTGAAGGCATGGATATTTCACGAAGCGAGATCATGCCGCGTGCAAAAACTTTTCTTAAAATCTTAAGGGGGGAGTAATATGCGCGCCATAATGAATAAATTTCTGATAATATTTGCTCGTAAGTTTCCATATTGGCAATTTTTCTTAAAAGCGGTTTTTGCAAAATGCCCCACTGAAAAATAATCTCAAGCCCTTCAGATTCAATGCATATTTTTTTAGTAAATTTCTGAGGCATCACGCAGACAAAGTGAAAAGCTTGTGACATCGTAATGATTTACTGCAGTCAGCCTGTATTCACTGATTTAATAAGAGATATTTCAATGCCGAGCGTATATAAATTTCTGTTTTTCATTCTCTCTTTTTTTCTTGCTTTGAATAATGCATGTGCAGAGATTGTGTCGTTTCAGTGTGGCGGAACACAATTTGAAGTGAAGGCTAAACTTGTTAGGTATATGGGGATCAAGGATGATTTCTACTATATGTTTACACTTTACGGCAGAGCTCATGGCAAGACACGGGACTTGTATACCGTGGATGGTGATCATTTGTCGATTAGTTGCGTCAAAGACTATCGTGGCAATGAGCAACTTCTTTTTTCGCGTGACTGCGGCGGGTCTGCCTGTGTAAGGGAATACGGTATTATTGATCCCGTAAGCTTTAAATTCTTGTTGAGGCCTCCTGCGGCAAATAGAGAGAATTCCAGGCTTGCTGAAAAAATATTAGGCGTTAGCATGCCATCCAAACGAGGATTTTCGTTCTCTTTTTATACTGGACTTGTAGAGAAAGATATAGATTAGTTCAGATTGCATTTGAGTTGCGTGCCCGAGTGATGTTCAAGCAAAGCTTGGTATTGTTCACCTTGAGTTATCTTGTCGGAATGATCAAGTACGATAATTCCCAATGACGGACTGCTCATAAGAACTGTTTTAATTAATATTAAGCATCGCGTTCATCTGGTAAAATGCTTGTTTTGCGGATATTGGGCTTACCTTAGGTAACAACGATCAGTCAGAGTCGGTCGTTGTGCTTTGATGCCATGATGGCTTTAGCCTTGAGTTCGCAACTGTCATTCTTCCTTCTTTCTGATTTTCCGTATGTCTGATTCCAAACCTGCTGACGGTGCCAAGCCGATGTTTTATGATCCTACCGAGCGCCGCATCCGTAGCTTTGTCACTCGAGCCGGACGTTTGTCTGATGCCCAGGCCAGGGCGATAGAAAGCCTGAGTCCGCGTTTTTGCATCCCTTATCAAAAAGCGCCGCTGGATGTGGATGCGGCATTTGGCCGTAATGCGCCAACTGTGTTTGAGATTGGCTTTGGCATGGGTGAGACCAGTGCCAAGATTTCTGCTGGTATGCCAGAGAAAAATTTCATTGGTGTTGAAGTGCACACGCCAGGTGTGGGTAGCCTGCTCAAGTTGACGGACGAATTGGGTTTGCAAAATCAACGTATCATTCAGCATGATGCCTTTGAGGTGCTGACGAACATGATCACGCCAGCGTCCTTGCATGGCATACACGTGTTTTTCCCCGATCCATGGCACAAGGCAAGGCATAACAAGCGTCGCTTGATACAGGGCCCACTGGTGGCCTTGCTGGCATCTCGTCTGGCCCCTGGCGGCTATCTGCACTGCGCTACTGACTGGGAAGACTATGCCGTGCAGATGCTGGAAGTATTGAACGCCGAGCCAGCGCTGGAAAATACTGCTGATGGCTATGCGCCACGGCCTGATTACCGTCCTGTGACAAAGTTTGAAAACCGTGGCATACGCCTTGGGCATGGCGTATGGGATCTGGTATTCCGCAAGAAGTAAGTGCGGATCAGTATCAGAGCTGCTTTTTATTTGCGTACTAGCTGGGCACTACCTGCTCACTGCAAGACTTGCAGAGTGGGCTTAGCACGCAAGTCACGCCAGCGTGCTTCTGATTTCCAGCGTACAGACCAATCGACGAACTGGTCTGAAGGCATGGGGCGGGCGATACCATAGCCCTGCGCCAGGCGGCATCCCAGTTCCAGCAATTTGGCACCGTGTGCCATGGTCTCCACCCCTTCGGCAATCACTTGCCGGTCGAACGCGCCCGCCAGACGGATTACGCCCTCAACTATGTCAAGGTCTTCGACATCGGTCAGCATATCGCGCACAAAACTCTGGTCTATTTTGAGGGTATCCACAGGCAGCTTGCGCAGGTAGGTCAGTGACGAATAGCCAGTGCCAAAATCATCAAGTGAAAAATGTATGCCTAACTGGCGGCAGCGGTTGAGAATGGCAACAGCCTGTTCCATATCGGCGATGGCGGCAGTTTCCAATACCTCCAGTTCAAAATTACTGGCCTGGAAGTAAGGATGTACGCGCAAGGCTGCTTGCAGATAATCGCAAAACTCTGGCGCCAGCAAATGATGGGCACTGATATTAGCGCTGACCCGGATGGCGATGCCCCGCAATTGCCAGTGATAGGCTTGCTGTATCGCGGCCTTGATCACCCATTCTCCCAAAGGCTTTTCGAGTTTGCTGCCATAAATGTGCGGCAAAAATTCGCCGGGTGCAAGTATGCCGCGGTTTGGATGCTGCCAGCGTATCAGGGCTTCTGCACCGACGATTTCGCCACTGATCAAATCGACCTTGGGTTGGTAATACAAAACAAATTCGTCCTGGTCAAGCGCAATTTCCAGTCTCTCCAGTATCTGTCTGCGCTGCTGTGCTTTACGGTCACTTTCGGGATCAAAAAGATGGTAGCGGTTTTTGCCTGCTTCCTTGGCCAGGTACATGGCGTGGTCTGCGTGCCGCAACAGGGTGTCCGCATCGACGTTATCGTCAGGATACAGGCTGACACCAATGCTGGCCGAGATGCTGATTGATTTCAAGTCGATTTGTATGGCTTTGCTGATACCCGCCAGGACACGATCCAGTATCATGGCGCTTTCTTCTGCAGATGAAATGTCAGACAGCAGCACAGCGAATTCGTCGCCACCCAGGCGCGCAAGCGTATCGTCTGCCCGCAGGACTTGCTTCAGATTTTCTGTGACGCCAATCAATAGACGGTCGCCGACGGTGTGCCCAAATTTATCGTTGATTTCCTTGAAACCGTCCAGGTCAATGAAGCAGACGGCCAGTGATTTGCTGGTACGGTTGGCACGGTTGACTGCCTGGCTCAGACGGTCAGCCAGCAAACGCCGGTTTGGTGCGCCTGTCAGCGGGTCATAGTGAGCCATGCGGTCGAGCTGTGCTTCATGGGTTTTGAGTTCGCTGATGTCGGTAAAAATACCAACATAATGCTGAATTTCTCCCAGGGCATCGCGCACCGCTGAAATCGAAAGTAACTCAGGGAAAATTTCACCATTCTTGCGTTTGTTCCAGATTTCACCGCGCCAGAAATCATCCTCAGTCACGGCCTTCCACATTTCTGCATAAAAGCTGGCATTGTGGCGGCCAGATGCGAGTATCCTTGTCGAATTGCCATAGACTTCTTTTTCGGTATAACCGGTGATACTGGTGAATGCAGGATTTATCTTGGTGATGCAGCCACGTGGATCAACTACCATGATGCCTTCAAAACTACTGGAAAACACTGTAGCAGCTTCACGCTGCGTCATTTCCAGGATTTTTTGTCCAGTGATATCAGTGTGTGTACCTGACATGATGAGGGGTTTGCCAGTGTCGTCCCAGGCCACGATGGCGCCCCGCGTCAGTATCCAGCGCCATTCTCCTGACTTGCTACGTAAGCGCAACTCCATCTCATGGCTGGCGGTTTGCCCTTTGATATTGCGATCGAGTGAAGTATGGGCGGCTTTCATGTCATCAGGGTGGATGTGATCTGACCAATGCTCAGGGCTGACATTCATTTCACCTGGCTCATAGCCCAGCATGGTTTCCCAGCGGGCACTGACCTTGAAGGTATTGGTGACCAGGTCCCAGTCCCAGTAGCCCAGGTCAGAACCCAGCATCACGCGCTCCAGCCTTTGTTCTCTCTCAAGTAATTCGGCGGCGATGATTTTTTTCTCATTGATATCAGCCAGGGTGCCCACTACGCGCAAGGCATAGCCAATGGCATCACGACTGACGACGCGGCCACGCGCATGCACCCACTTGATTTCGCCTTGCCTGGTCAGTAGCCGGTATTCAAAATCCACGTCACCACAATGCGTGGTTTTATAGCTTTTGATATGCTGCAGCACCAAGTCGACATCGTCGGGGTGTACCTGGCGCTTGATAAATTCCAGGTCTTGCGTGTCTTCGCTTTCTGTGTATCCCGTCATTTCATAGTAGCGCTGAGATCGATAGACTTTGCCAGTCGCTACGTCCCAATCCCACAGTGCCTCGCTGGTAGCAGCTATTGCCATTTGCAGGCGTTCTTCGCTGGCCTGCAGTCGCATGGCAGCGGCTTTGCGCTCAGTGATGTCTTGCACGCTGCCATGCAGCCTGATCAGCTTGCCATCGGTATCTAGTACAGTCTCACCGCGGGCGATAATCCAGCGATGGTCACCATTTGGCCTGATCACTTCCGCATCACAGGTGTATGGTGTGAAGGTATTGATCGCTTGTTCGACTGCATTTGCCAGTCTGGTCCAACTCTCAGGCGTGAAGTATTGCTGTACCTCAGGATAAACGGCGGGTGGCAGCTTAGTGTCACGGCCATAGATTGCATACACTTCTTCCGACCAGGTATGCAAGTCCGTGCGTACATCCCAGTTCCAACTGCCGACTGCCGCCAGGCGTTGCGCTACTTTCATGGCGGCTTCACTTTCTTTCAGCGCAGCTTCAGCCTCCTTGCGCTCGGTGATATCCCGGGCAATACCAAACAAGCCCTGTACATTCTTTTCCTTATCCAGCAGTGGTCCCTTGGTCACCATGAAGACCAGCGATTTGCCATCGAAGGTATCTATGTATTCATCACGTGTCTTTATTTCTCCGCTTGTCACTACCCCATGGTCGACCGCAGCGATTAATTCAGCAGACTGCCTTGGGAACAGGGAAAAATCATCATGCCCCAAGATGTCTTGTACTGGCTTGCCAACGAAGCTAGCGGCAGATTCATTAACCAACACATATCGTCCCTTCAAATCCTTGACAAAAATGGCATCTGAAGTGCCTCTGATGATGGCATCAAGCAAGTTGCGATTGTTTCGAACCTTGAGCAGGGATTGTCGTAAGGCTTCGCTGAGCAGACTGACAGCAATCCCGTCAACGATAAGAAAGCCCAGTTGTAAAATGTCCTGGCTTGTTTTAATGCTGAAGCTGTAAAGAGGTGGAATAAGGAAGTAGCAAATTCCTAGACTTGCAATCAATGTTGACAGCAAGCCTGGCCCCAGTCCCCCCAGCATCGCGCTCAGCACGATGGGCAAGACAAACATGATCAACATGGGCCGGTTTTCAAAAGTGGTTGCCATGGCCAGGCGCAATAAAAGCACCGAGAGTGGCAGGGCAATCGCCAGCAAATAAATAGGCCACCGGATTTTATTCTGAGGATGAAATGCTTCCAGCAAGGGGGTGTCCGATGCAAGCTGCTCACCTGCAGGCAATTGGGGCACTGCCCGCATTGCAAGAAAAAATAATGCTGTAGTAACAACCACAAAAAACACGCCCTTGACAGTAGAAAGCCAAGTGATGTTATCGAGGTTGCTTAAACTGCTCAGCAGACTGTCAGAAAGAAATATCCATGCCAACGCAAATAACAGATAAAGCACCGTGACGATGCTGATATAGCGATTGCGCGGGTTAGTCATCATAAAGATCCTGCCGTTTCTGCATTGATGAAGAAGGTCAAGCCTGGTGTTATTTATGTGCTTATTGACATCAACTTGGGATTGCGGTGAATGCGAATCTGGATTTATCCTCGGGTCAAGAAATATTGCCGCATGGACTTATCTTGTAAGCCTAACATGTCTGAATGCCACTTACTAACAAGATGTGCCATGTGTATTTTTTTGTCAATGTACAAAATGGAAAAATTTGTAAAATTGACATAAAAACTTGCGTAAAACCCCAAAATTGATTGAGCGGGATTTACCAATCTGGACTGATGTCAAGTGATGCCGCTGCTTAGTGGCGCAAGCAGGGCCTGCAAGTCTTCAGCGCTGAATTTGCTGGCAAAGGCAGTGTCACTCCCCAGTACTCCTTCGGCCAGCGCCGCCTTGCGTGCCTGCAGGCCCAATATGCGCTCCTCTATGCTGCCTTCGATCAGCAATTTATAGATGAACACGGCTTGTTCCTGCCCTATGCGGTGGGCACGGGCATTGGCTTGTTCTTCCACCGCCGGGTTCCACCACGGGTCCATATGGATGATTGTGTCTGCCGCCGTCAGGTTCAGGCCGACACCGCCTGCCTTCAGGCTGATCAGCATGATGGGTACTTGCCTGTCCTGGAAGCTGGCGACTACCGCACCACGGTCTGCTGTGGCCGTTTTGCCGGTCAACATCAGATAATTCAGATTCATATCCATCAGAGCTGCGGCAATTAGTTCCAGCATTTCAGTAAATTGCGAAAACACCAGTATGCTGCGGCCTTCCTCTACCAGCGCAGGCAGCATATCGCTGAGCATTTCCAGCTTGGCTCTTTCCATTTCTGGAGGCAGGTTCTGGCCTTTCAGCAAAGCCGGGTCGCAGCAGACCTGGCGCAGCTTTAACAGCGCATCAAGTATCGTTATCTGCGCCCCATCAAAGCCCTTGCGCTGCAAAATGCGGCGCACCTGCTCATCAGCCGCGACACGCACGCTTTCATATAATTCGCGCTGTTTGCCCTGCAGACGCAGACGTTTGATGACTTCGGTACGGGGTGGCAATTCTGTTGCCACTTCATCCTTGCGTCGTCTCAAAATAAAGGGCCGCACTCTTTGCGCCAGCAATTGTGCGCGCAGTGTCTCGCCGTTGACCTCTATGGGTTTGCGCCACAACCTTGAGAAACTGCGCATGTCACCTAAAAAACCTGGCATCAAAAAATCAAACTGCGCCCACAGCTCGCCCAGATTATTTTCCAGTGGCGTGCCTGTCATGCACAGCCTGTGGCGCGCATTGATCTGGCGTACCGCATCGGCACTACGACTGGCCGCATTCTTGACTGTTTGCGCTTCATCAAGGATCAATAAATGAAATTCCTGCGCCTTCAACACTTCCAAATCGCGCCATAGCAAGGGGTAAGTCGTCAGTACCACATCTGCCTGTTTGATATCGGCAAACAAGTCAGCGCGTTCTGGCCCTTGCAGCGTTAATACGCGCAGGGCAGGGGCCATGCGTCTGGCCTCTGCCTGCCAGTTGAAAATCAATGAAGTTGGCAAGACAATGAGGGCAGGGATATTCATGCGGCCCTGCTGCTTCTCTATCAGCAAATGGGCTAGTACCTGCGCGGTTTTCCCAAGGCCCATATCATCTGCCAGTATGCCAGCCAGATGCTGCTCGCGCAGGTATTGCAACCAGGCCACGCCATGCAATTGATACGGACGCAGCGTCACGCCCAGGCCATCGGGCGCAGCGACCGCACGTGGGCTGCCAACTTTCTTCAGGCGTTGTGCCAGGCTGCGCAAGCCCATATCGCCCTGCAATTGCCAGCCACCGTATTCTCCCGCACGCGCAGGCTGGCTATCGAGCAGGCTGACACGCAAGGCTTCCAGCCGGTAGCTATCCCAGGCTGACAATGGCACTGGCCCTTCCATCTGTGGCCTGTCAGTCAGCAAGTCCAGCATATGGATGACAATGGCTTTCAGCGGTGCCGCCATGGCGTCAATGCGCTTGCCGCCGGGTGCGCGCAATTGTATGACGGCCATGTCATCGATCAGGCGTATCTGCCTCGCATTCAGCCAGCGTGCGTCGCGCTGTAGCAGGTGTGCCAGCATGGGCACCAGGTCCAGCACCTCACCTTCGATTTCTATCCCCAGGCTCAGCATCCATGAGCCTTCACGCGCAGGCAGGCCTAGCGGGGTGATGATCTCCTTACGGCCACGCATGCGAGATGCCACCTGCTTGCCAGTGATGGCTCCGGTGCTTTCATCGATAATGAGATGCCAGGCATCGACTGGCACGCTTTCATGCGCAAAGCCGGGGCGCACCACGACTTGCCAGCCCAGCGCCTGCATCTCTGGCAGTTTTTCTGCCCAGAAGTCAGCAAAGAAAGCTTCCTGCACCAGGCTCCACAGCGGGCCAAAATTCTCTGCAATGCTGTCGTTGCGCCATTGCAGGCTGGCTGCGGGCAGGGGTTGCAGGCCTATATCCCAGACCTTGTCCAGTGCATCAGCTTCTGCACCCAGATCACGTAGCAGGCTAAGGGGTTTGCCATCTTCATCATGCAACAATTGGGTGGAATGCGGCCTGCGGTTCAGCAGGGCAGTGGGTGCCGGAGTTTGCCAGCGCAGGCCGCTATCTGTGTGATACAGCCAGTCGATCTCTACCACCGTGACACTGCCACCACGCGGCCCAAAGTCACCGCTGGGTTTCATGCCCAGCAAGCCATCACCACGGTGCAGGGTTTGCAAAGTGATGCGAGGGCGGAAATGGCCTGTCACTTCAGGCAAGCCACGTGGTGCAGGTTTATTTTCTTTCAAACCGCACCTTTATGCTGCCCAGGCTGGCAAACTGCACTTCCACGTCCGTATCGACGGGCACTTGCGGGCTGCCTGTATATGATCCTGTAATGATTGCCTGACCAGCATGCAAACCCAGCCCCTGGCTGCGCAAGAATTCTGCCAGCCAGTACAGTGGCAGGCGAGCGTGGCCAGCCGGGTGTTGTCCATCCAGGCTGAGCTCCGGCTGGCCAGCAACGCGCAATGTTATGTCCAGTTGCCTGCTCTGTTTTGCCGCTTCATCATCAACGATAGGGCCGAGTAACAGACCCTGGTTAAACAGCCCATCAGCAAAGTGATCATGAAAATTCAATTGCTCAGGATGCGTGTAGCGGCTATCTATCAATTCCAGCGCCAGCCTGGTTTCTGCTATTGCCGCATCAACATCTACTGGCGAATAACTTGCTGCTCTTGCAGGCAGATCATGGGCGAGTATAAAAGCCAGTTCCGGCTCGATTTTGATTTGCCCTCGCCTGACACGGACCGGGCAGGTTTGCGTGTTCGCATCATGCACATCAATCGCATAGATAGGGGCCAGCACCCATTTGTCAGTAGCTGGCGTACCGCATTTCCAGCCAGCGATGGGTTGATCAATGATGTGACTGAGCTCGCACTGTATCGCAAATGCTGTGGTCAGATTATCAGGCCGGAGCAGGGCGGGCAGGGCATCACCCTGTTCACCGCTGTGCCGCCTGTCCAGCAAAATTCGGGCTGCCTGATGGATACTGGCTGGTTTCATGAATATGTGTCTGATCAAAATAATATGCGTGCATTTTATAGTGCTACTGTTTTCAATGCTGACTGCAGGTAGTCAAACAGGCGATTATCTATGCCCATGCGCAAGACTGGGTGTTCTGCAAAAGCTTGCTGGATTTTCTTTTGCAAACCGGGACTGTTACCAGCTTTCCTCGAGGACAATGCCAGCCATTTTTTTACCAGTTCCTGCACTTTGGGATGGCTGACGCGAGTACCCGCTTCGCATTCCAGGTGCAGGGCGGCGATCAGTGCAGGCCAGTGAGCGGCATCTGTCAGACTATGCTGGCGCAAGACTTCCATTTCATCTGGCAGGCAATATGCTTCATACAAGGGCAGTGTGGTGCAGGCGAGGGCACGTACCATGTAATCAAGCGTGGCTTGATCCAGTCCTGAGAATAATTGCAACGCTTTTTCTTCACTCTGCATCTGGTAAAACTTGATCAGGATCGCGGCATCACCCCCACTTTCTTCCTGCATGCGTTGCAGCCAGCGCTGGCTCAGGGATTGAGCCAGTTCATCCTGTGGCGATACTTGTTTTTCCATCAATTTATGCAAGGCCTTGATGAGTGCCGATTTGTCAGCCGTATCCACTGCGCTGCGTCTTTTCCGTAATGCCCTGAGTTCTGCAGGAGTAAAATATTTTTCGCTGTGGACTGTCATTTCCAGCGCAGTCAGCCAGTCATCGACAGCTGGTAATTGTTGACCGGCAAGATGTTCCGAGAGTGTGAGCAAGTGGTCGCGCAAGGCCAGGGCTTCACGCGCCTGTTTTTCCATCAGACTGATTTGCTGACTGACAATATTGGCCATGCTGATATTGTTATCATCGAGTATCACCCCGATTTCATCCAGCGATAACTGCAGGCGGCGCAGTGCCTGTATGCGATATAGCCGCAAGACGTCGTCATCATCATACAGACGGTAAGTATTGTCAGCCCTTACCGAGGGGCGTAACAGGCCTATCTTGTCATAGTGATGCAAGGCGCGGACGGTCAACCCCGTGCGTTTTGCTAGCTCACCTATTTTTAATTTCATTTTTCGCCTGCTTATTTGCTTACTTGTGTGCTTACTTATGTGCTTACTTATTTGCTTACTTGATCGTGGTCAGGATGATAAACCCTGACCCTGAGTCAGGTGCAAGAGGCGAAAAATAGATATGGAAGTTGTCAAATAACTACAAATGGCATTGGTTTGTTCTGGAACAATGTAAAGAAAAATTTAAAAATTGTTATATTTATGTTGTCCAAGCTGGAATGAAAATTTTTCTTTTCCAGCAATGTTACCATTGGTAACATTGGTGTTTATTCTAATTGTAACGTTTCACGCGTGAATTTTTTCTGGGGTTATTAATGGCTAATACGTCTGCAGACATCCAAAAGCTTTACATCGCCTATTTCAACCGCCCAGCAGACCCAAATGGTCTGGCGTACTGGATGGCCCAAAGTTTCACGCTGAACCAAATCGCCGACAGCTTCTCCAAACAAGCAGAATACGCCACCGTATTTGCTGGTAAAACAACAGAAGACACCGTCAACACCATATACAACAACCTGTTCGGCCACAAAGCTGACGTAGCCGGTCTCAACTACTGGACAGGCCAACTGCTGAACGGCAAAGTTACCCTGGGTCAAGCCGCTCTGGCCATCCTCGGTGGTGCTACCGGTGCAGACAAAGTTGCTGTTGACTCCAAAGTTGCTGCAGCGACATCCTTCACAACAGCCATCGACACCAACGAAGAAATCGTTGCCTACTCCCTGCCAGCCAACACAGCCCTGGCCAAGGACTGGTTGAGCAAAGTGTTGGATTCCGCCACACAAGCATCCCAAATCGCAGTTCAAGATGCAGTGTTGACATCCATCGTCAATGGCGGCGGCGTCAAAGACTTCACACTGACAAGCAACACAGACATCGCCACAGCTGAAAACTTCACAGCTGGCCTCGTCTACACACCAAACGGTGGTTCCCGTGTGAATGCCCTGCAAGACGAAGACGTCCTGACAGGCTCCAACACATCCGCTACAGCCAACAACAAACTGACCGCCACACTGGGTAACTCCAATGACAACGGCGCAGCGATCGTCACACCAACGCTCAAAAACATCCAGACAGCCACATTCACCTTCACAGGTTCCGCTGATGGCAACAACGTCAACAACAACGCTGTTGTTGCAGTTGACCTGCAAGACGGCACTGGCTTGAAAACAGTTGGCATCAACCGTATCGCCTCCACAGCAGGTACCAACACAGCCCGTATTGAAAACATCAAGCAAGCTGTAGAAACAATGAATTTGACCAGCACCAACGCCAACAACACAGGCGTGGTTGAATTCTCCTTCGGCAATGGCACACTGCTCGGCGCTAACACAGGTACATTGAACCTGTCCGACGTTCAAGTTGGTACAGTCAACATTGGTCAAAACGTTTCCGGCACATCCGCCGCAGGCGTTGCCAACCAAGGTTACGAAACACTGACCATCAACAGCACAGGCAACACCAACAACATCGGCACACTGAATCTGCCAATGGACACAGGTACAGCAGGCAAAGTCATCATCACTGGCGACAAAGACCTCACACTGGCCCAGACATCCAATGTTGTCAATGGTGTAACAACCATTGAATCCACCAACTTCTCCGGTGGTATCCTGCAAGCAGCAGGCCGTCTGTCCGCCATTGATGCATCCGCATTCAAAGGCAACCTGACACTCAACCTCGGCAATGGCATCTTCACCACAGGTAAAGCTGACACCTCCGGTTCCGTTCAAAACGTCACCATCACTGGTGGTTCTGGTAACGACACATTCTACCTGGCAGACACAGTAGAAACAGGCGACAGCATCACAGGCGGCGACGGTACAGATACCCTGGTTATCGTCAACGGCGGCAACGTCACAGCCGGTGCAGCTGGTTCCTCCATCATCACCAAAGTAGAAGCAGTTCAAGTTCTGTTGAACAACGCCGCTTCCACAGTTGACTTCGCCAAACTGCCAGATGTGACAGGCGTATTGGTCCGCAACGTCTCCAACACCAACGTAGCAGCTCCTGCGAACTCCGCACCAGTCGCTGGTACAGACGTGTTCACACTCAACAACCTGAGTGTTGGTCAAGCTGCAGCCATCACCATCCGTCATAGCGACACAGGCTCCAACGCCATCGGCCAATCCACCATCAACGCCAATCTGGCGACTGCTACTGGTGCATCCGATACAGTTGCTGTCACTATCGCTGAAGGTTTGAACGTTGACCCACGTTTCAACTTCGTATTGAACACCAACGCTGTAGAAAACATCACTCTGGTCGATGCTGATACAGAATCCAACACAGTTGCCCTGGCCAACGTTGCTGCCCACACAGGCACCATCACGATTGGTACAACAGCAGGTGCTGGTTCCACAACAACCTTCCTGAACCTCGACACCACAGTTGCTGGTAACGGCGGTTTGTACCGTATCGACACAACAGGCGGCGCCGCAGCCAACATCGCTGGCGTACAAGAGTTGTCCAAAACAGCAGGTCAGATCAAACTGATCGCCGCTAACATCGATGCATCCGCAGAAACCGCCAGCGTTATCGTTCGCGTTTCCACCAGCGGTGCAGCCAACGGCGCGCAAAACATCAAGATGGGTGCTGGTAACGACACAGTCACTTTCGATAACATCCAGGACACACGTGCTGGCCTGACGATCTCCGACACAGTCGTAGGTGGCGCTGGTACAGATACACTGGTCATCGACGGCGACCTGACAGGTGCAGCACTGGGCGACACCATCGCTCTGGGCGCGTCTGAATGGACTAACGTTTCCGGTTTCGAAACTATCCGTCTGGTTGGTACTTCCAACAACGCCGGTGTTGACGGTGCAGGTAACTACCGTCTGACATTGACAGATGCCCTGATCGCTGCCAACAACAACGCAGGTGTTCTGGCTATCGTCAACGACAACGACACAGCCAATGATGCAGCGAACGCCGCAGACACAGCTGGTACAGCCGTTGAAAGCGCAGTTGTGATCGACGCACGTACACTGAGCGCCACAAGCCGCTTCAGCTACAACGGCGAAGAAGGTGCTTCCCGCACAGCCGACCGTATCATCTTCACAGATGCCAACTTCAATGGCTCCCACGCCATCAACGGCGGTGCAGTTGACAACAACAGCACCAACAACAGCCAGAAGAACGACGACGTTATCGAACTGCGCAATGCAACAAACGCAGCGATCGGTGACTTCAACGGCATCTCCAACGTTGGTAACATCGAACTGACAAACGACACAGCAGTCACCCAAGTGTCCCAAATCCAGTTGAACGATACTATCGTTGATGCACTGGTTGACAGCTACCAAGCTGCTAACACCACAACCCACGTAGAACGTCTGACTATCCGTGCAATCGACAACGTCAACGTTGCTAACGCCACTGTTGGTGTTTCCATCGATGCAGGCGCATTGACAGCACAATCTGCACTGGACGTGACACTGGCCCGCGGCGCCAACTTCCTGCAACTCGGCGCTGGTGCAGACCGCGTTGTCTTGTTGGGTAACTATGTTGCTGGTACTTACCTGGGTACAGAAAACGGTGTTTCCCTGAACGCACAATCCACAGCAAATGCAGTGGCACGTGTTGTGACAGACACCATCAACCTGGGTGCAGGTAACGATACACTGGTGACTTACGGTGCGATCAACCTGGCTGGTGCACAATTGTCTGGTATTGAAAACATCACAGCGAACTCTGCTGTTGTGATCACTGCTTCTCAATATGCTGCATTAATCGCTGCGCGTGCAGCGCTGAACCTGTCTGGTCCTGTACTGACCTTCTCTGGCGTTGGTCCGCATCAACTGACGATCGTGGATGATGTGGCGGGTGCCAATAACATCGACTTGTCGTATATCTCCATCACTGGTGGTACGCTGGTGTATGACGTGACGTCGTCTTCGAATGCGACCGGTGGTAATGTCAATAACACGACTACTTCCAATGCGATTATTGTTTCTGGCACGGGCGTTGCAATTGCAGGCACCATAGGCACGAGTCCATCGAATGGCAATGGCCAGGCCGCCAATGGTACTGCGCTGACTGCAGGCGGTGTATTCAATGGCACAGCCGGCCTCAATGAAAATTTCACCGGCAATGTCGCTGCCCTGGTCGGTACTACCGTCAATGGTAACAATGCTGACTCTGACACTATCACCATCTCTGGTGGTGGTACGGTGAATATTGGTAGTGGTAATACCATTACCAATATCAAGACACTGACGATGGACGGTGGCGCTGGCAGTGTTGTTTTCTTCTCAGTAGCGAATTCTGGTATTACCACCGTCAATGGCGGTTCAGGCAATGATTATGTTGATCTGGCGAACAGTGGTAACTCCATGCTGGCTGGCAATGTCAATCTGGGTGCTGGCAGCAATAGCCTGGTCATGGAAGGCAAAGCCTATACAGGTACCTTTGTGGCTGGTTCGGGGACGTCGGATACCTTGTACCTGTTCAATGGCAGCAATATCAGCGCGGCCAATGTCAGTGGTTTTGAAACCGTGAATATCAGCAATAACGCGTCTGTCACCATGACAGCAGCACAGTTTGCTGGCTTTACCACCTTCACTGCCGGTGGAACAGAAACAGTCAACCTCACGACGGCGGGTACGCTCACAGCTAATGCCAATGTGGAAAACTATGTACTGGCAAATGGCAGCAATACCTTTACCGCGGCAACTGGCCTGGTATCGGTGACAGGTGGCACGGGCAATGACACCATCAATGCCAGTTCAGCCGTTATCACTGCTTCGACTGCCATCAATGGCGGTGCGGGTACAGATACCCTTAATGTCGGCGCAGTCACTGCTGCCATGGACATGTCTGCCAAGATCAGCAATGTCGAAACCGTCAATGTTACAGGCGGTACCGATGCGACCTGGACGGTCACGAACGAAAACGGCGCTGGCGTCACCCTGAACTTCACCAAGTCTGCTGCCACCGACATCAACAACATTACCCTTGGCTCAGGCGGTCAGACTCTCAATATCCTGGGTACGGGCACAGGGCGTTCGACCATCACTGGCGGTTCTGGTGCGGATATCATCAATTTGTCTACGACGGCAACCGGTGCAGATACCATCGCAATTGGCTCGAACATCAATGCCATGGATACCGTCAATAACTTCAAGGCGGCAGGGGCAGACATTTTTGCTACCGGTGTTTTGCCAACTTCCCTGTTTAACCTGACTATTGCCAATGCCGACAGCAGCAATCTGGCGGCAGCCATCGCTACCGCAGCAACGGCAGCGGGTGCCAGCCTCGCAAGTGCAGGCCAGGCTTATACCATCGTCGTCAATAGTGGTACAGCAGCAGGCACGTATGCGTTCCAGAATTCGGGCAGTAATGCAACGGCGGTGGATGGCAGCGATTTCATCGTCAAACTTGGTGGCACTACCGGCAGTATCGTGGCCAGTGACTTTGGTATTGCCAATGCTGTCAGTGTCACCGCAGGCGGCACGTTCAATGGTACCGCTGGTGCCAACGACATCTTCATGTCCACCATCCCTGGCCTCAATGGTACGACCATCGCTGGTAATGCTGCAGACACCGATGTGCTTACTCTGACTACGGCTGGCACAGTCACCATCAACAATGGCAGCACTGGTGGCACGCTCAGTAACCTCAAGGTTCTTAACCTGGCCAATGGTACCAATACCATCACCTACAACACGTCTGCGGGCTTCACCACCATCAATGGCGGCTCTGGCGATGATACCTTCATCCCCAACACAGCCTTGCTGCCTATTGTTGTGAATGGCGGCCTGGGCACCGACACCATCGTGCTGTCAGCAGCGTACGCTGCCACGGCTTCCGGCTCAGGTACTTTTGCGGCCAATGTCACCGGCTTTGAGAAATTGCGCCTCACCGGTGTAACCAACCAGACCATAGACTTGCAGACTCTGGGTAACTATAGCGACGTTACTTTCTCTGGCGCAAACGGGCTGACATTGAGCAACTTGCCGAGCAATGGCAACATCACGTTGAATGGCGCAGGCACGGCCTTTACCATTTCCAATGCCGCCTTTGCCGGTGGTGTCAATGATATCCTCAACCTGACGCTGACAGACGGCAGTACTTCTGCTGTCGGCTTTGCCAACACAGGCGTTACTGCATCCGGTGTTGAGACTGTCAATATTAGTGTCAACGACACACAGGCCACTCCCACAGGTCTGTTCAATGACAATATCACCTGGCTGGGTAACTCGGTCAAAACTTTCAATGTCAGTGGCAATGCAGGCCTGACGCTGTCATCATCAAGCACCGCACTGACAACTGTTGACGCCAGCGGCATTACCCTCGGCGGCTTTACCTGGACAGCCAATGCCCTGACAGGTACGGCGACTGTCAAAGGCAGTGCCAGTGGTACCAACACCGTCAACATGAACTCTGCGACAGCTGGTGTTAATTACACTGGTGGTACAGGTAACGACAACGTCACGATCAATGCCACTGTTTCCAGCACGGCTTCATTAGGCAACGGCAATAATAGCCTGGCCCTGAATGGGGTTACCATCCTTGGCACTTATACCGCTGGTAATACTGGTACAGACAGCCTGGCGTTCTTCTCGTCGACACCGGATATCAGCAATGCCACGATCACCGGTTTTGAAAACCTGACGGTGGTTAATAATGCCAATATCACGGCAACCGTAGCCCAGATGTCGCAATTTACCGGCACTGTCAATGCATCAGGAACCGAGACGCTCAATCTGACAACAGCGGGCACTTTCAATGCTTTCAGCGCGATAGAAAAGTACAACCTGGCCAATGGCACCAATAACTTCACCTCAGCCAACGTGGCTGTCAGTGTTATTGGCGGTACTGGCTCGGATACTTTCAACTTTACCGCCAACCAGATCGTCAACTTCCTGACCACGGTGGACGGTGGTAATGGTACGGATACCCTCAATGTCGGCGCCACCACTACCCAGAACCTGGACTTCAGCACCAAGATCGCCAGCATTGAAATCATCAACGTGGCAGGCAGTACAGGTACGGCCAGCGTCATCAATCAGGATGGCGCGGGCGTGACCCTGAACTACACGAAGAGCACTGGCGACAACACCATTACCCTCGGTACTGGCGGCCAGACCCTGAATTTGCTCGGCTCCAGTGCCTCATCCACCACCGTCACAGGTGGTGCGGCAGTCGACACCATCAACCTGCAGTTTTCAGGTTCCGGTTCTGAAACACTGATAGAAACCGGTGCCAATATGTCCAACAAGACGCAGGTCGACATCGTCGGCAACTTCAACTCCACAGGCACTGACTACTTCAAGACGGGTGTCAATGCGGTGAGTGTGGGTTCCTACATCATCGGCAATGCCACCACGGCCAATTATCTGACCACCATCGCCTCTGGTTTGTCTATCGTACTCAACAACACTGGACAGTCTTACCTGATCACAATACAAACGGGTACCGCAGCAGGTACTTACTTGTTCCAGAACACTGGTTCAGATACTAGCCAGTTTGATAATACCGACTTCTTCGTACAGTTGACGGGTACTATCGGTGGTATTGGCGCTGGTAATCTGATTGCATAAAGAAGTGTTTCGCGAGGACGGGTATCAGTTCTGATTCCTGTCCGTAGTATCGCAATGTCGCAGTATCGCACTACTCAAGACGCCAGCTTAGCTGGCGTTTTTTTTACCTCCCGTCTACCATAATTTCTGCGCCAGCTTGCCGCATCCAGAAAATCTGCCAGCATTTTTCTGAAAATTGCTTGAATTTGCAAAATCAGTGTATTACTATATTAATACACGTTGTTTTGATGTATTAGTCATTAATCCCATGTGGAGTTACCGCAACGTACTCGTCCTTACGATGGGCGTGTCCAGGTATTCGCTTAAACACGATGAAAGGCCGGAACATGGAGCATGAAACATGACGCCAGGCATGACAAACATTAAACCGCGCCAGTTGGGTGCAGAGATATTCCAGGTGGTGACAGGGAGTAGCGAGCCTATCTATCGCCAGTTGATAGAGCAATTGCGACGCCTGCAGGCGGGCGGGCAAATTGCAGCGGGTGATGCCATGCCCTCGGTGCGTGATGTCGCCACCGGGCTTGGTGTCAATCCCATGACGGTATCCAAGGCTTACAGCATGCTCGAAGCAGAAGGTTTGCTGGTACGCCGCCGTGGCCTGGGCATGGAAGTCGCGGCACAAGCCAGCGGCCATTCTGATCTTGCAGCGAGGCTGGAATTATTGCGCCCCAGCCTTGAACGTATCGCACTTGAAGCCAGCCAGCTCGAACTTGACGCCAGCGCAGTTATCACACTGTTGACCAGTATTCTTAAAGGAAAATAAGCATGCAAGCTCAGTTAAATGCACCCGTGCATATCCAGGGTCTGAATAAATCCTTCAGCGGGCAAGCTGTGTTGAAAAATCTCGACTGGCAGATTGCACCCGGCAGTATCGTCGGCCTGCTGGGCCGCAATGGTGCAGGCAAATCGACATTGATAGAATGCCTGCTGGGTTTGCGTGATGTCGATGGCGGCACATCCAGCCTGTATGGCGAAGTAGCAGGGCAACTCAGTGCCGAGACCAGAGCCAGGATAGCCTATGTACCACAGCGCAGTGACCTGTTTGAATGGCTGACGGCAAGACAGATGCTGACCTACTTCCAGCTACTGTACCCGCGCTGGAACGACAGCAAGGTACAGTCGCTGATGCAAGCCTGGGAGCTGCCTTATGACAAGGCCATCAACAAACTCTCGGTAGGACAAAAGCAGCGCCTGTCCATCATCCGCGCACTTGCACATGATCCTGAGCTGCTTATCCTTGATGAGCCAGTATCCAGCCTTGACCCCGCAGGCCGCCGTGAATTTTTGCGCGAACTCATAGACCGCGTCATCGAAAAGCAGACCACCATCGTGTTCTCTACCCATATCTTGTCTGACCTTGAAAGGGTAGCGATGGATGTCGCCTTCCTTAATGGTGGGCAGATCGTACACCAGCAAGCACTGGACGACATGATGGACAACACCGTGCGCGTCATCGCGGCACCAGCGGTATTGCAGGAGTTACAGCCGGCAAAAATATTGCGCCAGTCAACCACTGCCAAAGACGGTGATGCTGCAGAAGGCAAGATGCTGGCGCAATTCAGCCATGAACAACTGCAGGCATTGCAGGTACGACGCGATGTGCGCTTTGACAAACTGAGCCTGGAAGACTTGTTCATAGAAATGACACAGTGAACACGGCGGACTGAACACATCATTTATTCAACAAAATACCTGCGTTGAGAGAGAAAACATGAAAGCCATTATTTCAGTATGGATGCAGCCGGTTTATGCGCGCAAGAATGTCGGCATGTCAAAGACCATGTATATTTTGTTGAGTCTGACCACGCTTGCATCGCTTGTCGTCCTCTATTTTGCGAGCACAGAAGAGCCTGGTTTGCGAGCAATGATATGGGCCTTGCTCGCTTGTGGTGGGTTAATTCTAGCTACATTGATTTTCACCTGGTTCGTCATGCTGGTGCCCAACATTACCCTGCAATACACGCCTGCGAATGCATCGCTGGTACCAGGTCTGAAGCGTAATTTGCAAGTGGCACTTGCTATTCCTGTCTTGCTGATGCCATTGGGTTTTGCATACTTGAATCATGACCATTTCTCTTTGAGCTGGTTTTTTGGGGTAGTGGCTCTCCTTATTTATACTGCGACCATACGCACACAATGGGCTTATGTAGTGATCACGCTGCTATTTCTGACACCGATTGCTTTTGACAAGGGTAAAAGTTTTTTCATTGATCCGACATGGAATCAACCGGTATTATTCTTTGTTGCTGGCCTTGGTTTAACTGTATTGGTACTTCAATGGGTTTTTAAGCTCCATGGTGACCAGCATTTCAGGCACAAAGAGAATTTTGCCATGATGCAAAAGCAAATGAATGGCGAAGAAATTTCGAACAGGTACTACAGCCTGAATTTCATCAATCCTTATGCTCTACTGTTGCGCCTGAGTATGAAAAAAGTGAAAAGGAACCCGGCAAAAGCCGGCGATCTAATGCTGTTTTCTCTGGGGGCTCAAGTTTTTTGGATGACCAGTTTCTTTTCAGTCGTATTCATGGCAGCCCTGTTGTTCATCGTCTTTGCGGTTTTGGGCAACCACAGCAGCAAGTTTGACGAAAAAAATATAGGCCTGGCTTACTTTATTGGTCTGGTGTCTCTGATCATGCTGTCACCGATATACAGCTCCATCGTGCGCTCCTTGGTCTATCTGCGCAAGGGGGAGCTGGGGCTGCTGATGTTGACAGCCAAGTTACCTGATCCACATCAGCAGGGCAGGCTGCTCTTGCAATCCATGCTGCGCCAGTTCCTCGGTTTGTGGCTGACAACAACTTTCATATTTGGCAGTGCGATCTATCTCCTGCAAACTTCAACACGTATGTCTGCGATCATCTGGATTATCAGTTTTTGCCTGTTGCCGGTGAGCGTGCTGAGTTTGAACAACTATGCCCGTATGGAATCTACTTACCAAACTTCATTGCTTGCAGCACTGGGAATACCTGTGCTGCTTGGCATCATCTCCATTGTGGTGTACGTACAGTCAGGATTCATCTCAGCCTGGCAGATTTGCGCGGCGATTACTTTGACAACAGCTATCATCCTTTACTGGAGATGGCTCAGGCTGGCAAAAGTGGCAGCCATTTTCCCCGCTGGCCGGGCAGTATGAGGACAAGAACATGCGCATCCTGCTACTTTGTGCAGTTTTTTTATTCACGGCAATATTGCTGACGCCGCCAGAGGTGACTGTATCAGCCGGTAAGTCACTCATGCTGGCTTGCCAGTATGACGGAAAAGAGGGAGAAATCTGGGAATGCCTCGGTATCAAGCTAGGGAAAATCACTCTGGAAGTGCTGTATTCATACTTTAGTATAGGGCACATAAAGCTGTAAATCGCCTATATTCACTGCATCTCTTCGTTGAATAGTCAACATTAAGGATCTCAGTATGAATATGCCACTGCCCATGCAAGTATTTGCACCTGCTGTCAAAAAAGAAGATGCCAGAAGCCTGAGTGCGCTGGAACAGTATGAACGCCGCCGCCAGGTCATACGCGCCCACCAGCGCGGTGCGAGAAAAGTCCAGATCGCACGTGAACTGGGGCTTAGCTATACTGCAGTCTGTCTGATTATTGCCCGCTACCAGGAGCAGGGTGCCGATGCCATTCTGCCGCACCGCCGTGGCCGCCGTTCAGGCGAAGGCCGTGCCATGAGTACCGAGCAGGAAGAGCAAATACAACAACTGATACGTGACAACAAGCCACGTCAGTTGCAGATGGACTTTGCTGAATGGACACGTCCTGCCGTCGCTGAGCTCATCAGCAAACATCTGGGCGTCAAAATTCACATACGTTCAGTGACCAACTATCTGAAGCGCTGGAACATCGTAGTGGAAAGGGCCGTACCCAGCCCTTACCTGCGTACGCAAAAGCTGATGATGCGTGATATGGCAGAACAGGTGAAAACACCGGTTCCATCCATGCCTATGATGCCGTCCATTTATGACCCCCTGACCCAGGCTGTATCCCATTCGTATTAATGAATGGAATGGGATAGATGAGCTGGAGTTGGAACTGGAGCTAAGGCTTAGCCCAGCCACTTCAGCAAATCGCGCAGGCGTTGTTCATTATTGCCGGTATCAAATTCCTTGATACCGATTTGCTTCAGCGTGGGTTTGCCTGCTTCGGTTTCATCGAGCTGCCCGAGTTCTTTTTTCAAGGCCTGGATTTGTGCTGCCGTGATCTTTGGGTGGGCAATCAAAGGCTGGTAAGGCTGGGGCTGGCTGGTGTGGATGACGCGGTGGCCGGTTTTTTCAAGGTTCTTGGCAACGCCTGAATATGAGGCAATGCCGCCGACATCGGCCAGCAGATTGTCCAGATAAAACAATACTGCACCCTGTTCTTTGGCATACTGGATTTTTTCTGTCGCCAGGTTGAATCCATTGTGTGTCAATTCTGCCGAGCAGAATTTCGACATATAAGAAATCTTTTCAGGCAAGGCTATGCGTTTGCCTTTTACATCAGCGATACTCTTCAATGGTGATGCCTTGGGTACGATGAGCACGCACTGACCATCAGGCTTGGATGTCGAGACCAGTTGATATTTGTAGTCGCGTATGCCACGTGCAGGATAGTCACTGGGCCGGGCAATCACAAAATCCATCTTGCCTGCTTTCATGCCTTCTTCAAGCTGGGAAAACTCACGTGCCACCACCACCGTCACTTTTTTACCCAGGGCCTTGCCCATGACTTCTGCCAGGCCAGTATATTTTTCTATGACCTGGGCCGCATCAAGCCCGCCAGAAGTACCTTCACTGACGTACAGACTATAGTTGTTTTGCGCCTGCGCCTGGACAGTAAAACCAGCCAGGCAGCAAGCAGCAATCGATAGAGCTTTTTTCATATCCGTCATCCTGGGAAACTGTTCATCATTCTTGTCACGTAGTTGTCACGTATTGATCACATACGCCAACACCAGACGCATGCATCTGATGGATGACCGGTTACGCCAACGCAACTTGTGGAAAGGCCAACTTTAATCCAGATAAGCCGATACAAGCAACCATTTTTAACATTCTTGTTTTTGTAAAATGCTTTTTTGCAACCTGTCAAAAAAGTAATGCATTGCCAAATCACCATGCATGAAAGCAGAAAATTTCATGATCAGTTTGCCTATAAATCTGCTATTGTTGCCGCATAAATCAGCACTTTTAGATAATGGAGTGAAAATGAGCCAGTTTTCCAACTATGGCCGTAATGTGGCAGCAGCCCTGGTCCTGTTAGTCAGCAGCCTGGGCCAGGCCAGCGTCATGGCACAAACACCAGCGCCCGCCAAGGCGCAGGCAATACAAAAATCCAAAGTGGTTTTTCAGGTCAGTGATGGCGAAAGCCGCAAATGGGAGCTGGCACTGAATAATGTGAAGAATGTCATCAAAGACCTGGGCAAGGATAATGTCGAGGTAGAAATTGTCGCCTATGGCCCAGGCATAGACATGTTCAAGTTTGAGACACCCGTAGCCAGCCGTATTGATGAAGTCATCAAGATGGGGGCCCATGTCGTAATCTGCGAGAACACCATGCGGGCACAAAAAATCAGCAAGTCAGACATGCTCGACAATCTCGATTATGTAGAAGCAGGCGTGTCGCAACTGATCAGGCGGCAGCAGCAGGGTTATGCCTACATCAGGCCCTGATGTGCAGCAGGGTGGTGACTCGCGGGCAGCTAAGCTATAATTTGCACCTGGCATCATTGGGCTAAGCAGCCCATACATGTGAATCCATACGGATTCCATCAGGAGGAACGACCTTCCCCAGTTTGGGAATGAATGTCCGGGACGGCCCGGCTCTTTGAAAGGAGAGCCGTCATGGCTTGGATATTATTGGTACTGGCCGGTCTGTTTGAAGTAGTCTGGGCCTTCTCCATGAAGCAGTCTGAAGGTTTCACTAAATTTCTTCCCACTGTCATCACCATCGCAGGCATGATAGTCAGCTTCGCTTTGCTGGCGCTATCCATGCGTACTCTGCCACTAGGCACAGCTTATACCATGTGGACAGGCATAGGTGCCGTCGGTGCCTTCATCCTTGGCATCGTCTTCTTTGGTGAGCAATTGAATTTCATGCGTGTCTGTGCATTGTTGCTCATCATCTGCGGTCTGGTCTTCATGAAAATGTCTTCATCGCACTAGATCGTAATTTATGTGGCAAAGCCCTTGATCTGGCTTTGTATGCCAAGGGCTTTGAAGACTATATGCTCAAGCCAGCTTCAAGGCTTCCAGTGTGCTTTGCGTCGCTTTGCAATCAAAATCAATGATCTGGTAATCCGCGACATCTGCCTGTACATAAGAATCTTCCGCCAGTATTTGCAAGAGCCTTTCCTTGCTGATGCTCTGTACGGCGATGACGCCACCGAGGCCACTCTTTTTGGGACCGGCAAACAGGAATATACCTTCCTTCAGGTAACGGCCTACCCATTCGCCATGGGCTTTGATTTGCGGTTCTACTTCAACAGGGTTTTTGCTATAGCTGACATTGAGTATGAACATGGTGTTTTCCTGAGTTTTTCTTGAATGTGAAGTGAGTGGCAAAAACTTGAATAGCGGCTGATGGCTGTTCAATGTTTTTATTTCTGTCCCAAACCAGCCGGACAGCTGATGCCAGTATATTTAGTGGTAATACTTTGATAAAGTAGCAACAGGTTTGTAGATAGCTAAGCGCTGGTGTTGAATCCGGTATGTGCTTGGATTAGGCCGCGAGTACTCTTTAATTCGAAAGTCCACATTCATTCGAAAGTTCACATCATGATGTTAAGCCTGATCAGGAAAATTTCTTCCCTGCTTTTATTGCTTTGTTTTGTGCTACCTCTTTCCAAATGCGAATCAAAAATGCAGCCGCAAAAGGAAGCACAATCGCAAACTGCAAATGACCAGGCTAAGCAAAATGAGGCGGGGAAAGAGGCCGTGAAAGAGGTTGCGAAAGATAATTTACTATATGGCTATGTCTTATTGATCGACGGTTGGGAGGACGTGCGCAAAAACAAAACGCTGGCAAGCAGTGCGACCTTGCTCGCAGTATTAACCGTATTTCTCCTGCCCTGCGTGCTGTTGGTTTTGAAGGAAAAACCACAAGTCATCATTACCTTGCTGGCCAGTGTGCTTGCAGGCCCAGCCTTGTTCTTTTGGGTGCTGGTGTGGGGAACGCCGCAAGCCGGCGGCGTGCTGGCGATTCTCTGCTGGATCAGTTTATTGCTAGTCAGCCTGATCTATTGCTGGCGCTGGGCTTTGCATTGGTGGCGGCAAAGAAAAGCACTGGGATGAATAATCCCGGTGCACCTGAATTTGGAAAGAATGCACTGTGATCAAAAGTGTAAGCACTGGTGACAAAGTAAAATGACAGACACTGTGAGCGGTATTTTTTCATCGTGAATTGCTTACAAACATTTAGCCACATGCTGTTCCTGAAACTTAGAATGCAAAACTCTTCAAGACATTCAGGTTTTAACTACACAAGGACACCAGCATGAAAATTTCCAGACTCGCCGCCATCTCGACCATCGCCTTGCTTTTGCCACTGACTGCATTTGCAGGCAAGGCTGAGCGCGACTTCATGAGCAATGAAGTTGAGCCCGCAGTCAAGGCTGCCACCAGCAGCCTGAAAACATCTTGTGGTTGCGACGTCAAATTCGATATCAAGGCCGACAGTTTTCAAAGCACTGACGACATGTTCAAGATCAAGTATTTTGCCGCTACCATCAAGGACAATGTTGCCTCCTATTGCGCTGATGCCGCGACAAAAAAAGCCATGTGCAAAATGAAGTCCATAGAATTCAGCAAGGCTCCGACGACTTACCTCAAGTTTGCTGGCGGTAAAGTCTCAGCGACTACTGATGGCACTTCCCAGCCTTCATGGGAAATGCTGACGAGGGAAGTAGATAAATAAACTCATCGACTGCAAAAAATAAGAATGGGGTGGCCTGATCATGGCCACCCTTTTTTATTGGGGCTGTTTTCTGCCGTATTAAAAATTTCCTGCACATTTCCCGATTATGTACTATCATAAGTTACATGAGACAAGACAGCAAACTTTCCTCCATCCTCCACGTGCTATTGCACATGGCGCATGGTCAACGGGCCATGACTTCTGAAGAACTGGCGCAATACCTGACCACCAATCCGGTGCTGGTCAGGCGTGTGCTGGCGGGCTTGCGCAGCCGTGGCTATGTGAGTTCAGACAAGGGCCATGGCGGCGGCTGGGTGATTTCTTGCGACTTGCAAACAGTGACCTTGCGTGACATTTACGATGCCCTCGGCGCACCTACCGTCTTTGCCATGGGCAACCGCAATGACAATCCAGCGTGCCTGGTCGAGCAAGTCGTCAACGAAGCACTCGCAACTGCCTTTGACGAAGCAGAGGCCTTGCTCATCGCCCGCCTGGGTGACGTGACGCTGGGCGATCTGGCTACTGAATTCGGCCGCAAATTTAATGCACACAGCAAGAACAAGGGAAAAAGCCATGACCATCATCACTAAGGGTATGATGTTTGATGCCATCATCATCGGTGGCAGCTATGCCGGGCTTTCAGCCGCCATGCAACTGGCACGCGCCAGGCGGCAGGTACTGGTCATTGATGGCGGCCAGCGCCGTAACCGCTTTGTTGAATACTCACACGGCTTTCTGGGGCAAGATGGCAAAAAAGCCAGCGCCATCGCCAGTGAAGGCAAGGCACAGTTGATGGCCTATAAAACCGTCACCTGGGTAGAGGGACAGGCAACATCGGTAGCTCGCCAGGATGAGGGGTTTATCGTAACCATTGAGGGGCAGGGCAATTACCAGGCACGCAGGCTGATACTCGCCACCGGTGTCACAGATGATTTGCCAGCGATAGAAGGTCTGGCAGAACGCTGGGGCCGCAGCATCTTCCACTGTCCATATTGTCACGGCTATGAAATTGACAATGGCCGCATTGGCGTACTGGCTACCAGCCCGCTGTCGTATCATCATGCGATGATGCTGCCAGACTGGGGTCAAGTCACGCTGTTCACCAATCTATGCTTTGAGCCAGATGCTGAGCAATTGTCGGCTTTGCAAAAACGTGGCGTCACAATAGTAGCTGCGCCTGTAAGCAAGATCAGCGGCCTTGCTACGGTAGAACTGCAAGACGGCAGGCAACATGACATGGACGGCCTGTTCACCATGGGCACGATCCGCATCAACAGTCCCTTCGCCACACAACTGGCTTGCGAAATGACAGAAGGCCCCATGGGTACCGTTATCCGCACTAACGAAATCAAAGCCACCAGCGTGCCCGGCGTATTCGCCTGCGGTGACGCCGCACGCATGGCAGGCAATGTGGCAATGGCCGTGGCTGACGGCGCGATGGCAGGGGTGGCAGCACATCAGTCCATGATCTTTGAGGCAAAGGCTGCCTGATAGCTTGACGGTTTCAAGGAGAGAGCGGAGGGACGGCGAAGTATATTCTGGTCATGTTCATGACATAAATCTGGAATAAATTTCTGTCTGCTGTTTTGACAGAAATTTCCTCCACCTGACCTGATCATTGATGCCATGAACCCATCTGAAAACCGTCGCCACCAACGCGTGCAATTCTTCTTAGTTCCTCTGGGCACCCACGAGATACGCCCGGTCTGGGTATTCAACTCCCCCGAGCATGCCGATGCCCTGCCAGCCCTGCTGGTCAACCTCAGCACGGGTGGCCTGCAGGTGCTGACCGAACTCGAATCCGAAATGCCATCCGGCCAGTACCAGCTCAGCTTTTTACCAGATGAAGCGCAACCCGACATGGCACTGGGCGATTGCCAGATACAATTGCTGTGGACAGAACGTGAAGCGGGCATGCACACCAGATCAGGCTTTGCCTTTACCGGGCAGATACCGGCAGACTTGCAGGATTTGCTCACGCATGAGGATGCCGCGAAGCTGTTTTTGCGATGTGTGATTATGCCCGTGAGTGAGGTGAGGGCGAAGGATTTGGAGACGGTTTAAGGTTCTCTTAACTACGACGAACAATGACTTCAGTTCGCAATATGATTACAGGTTGTGTTGATGTTGCTTTTGATTTTCGCAGTTCCCATGTGTCGGCGCCGTTTGTGCGGTACAGAAAATGGAAAAAGAAGAGCCGCTGTTTGAGCGAAGCGAGTTTCGGATCTTCCCATTTTTTGTACCGCATAAACGGGTACCCCTTTAGGGGGCGACGACGCCTGGGGCGCCTTCTTTGGCATACCTTTCTTGGCGACGCAAGAAAGGTATGTAGCTGTCGGGCTACCCCCGACCTGCAATCGTCGATCACGTGCGAAGATATTTTAGAGTCAAGTTCGTAGCCGCATGCAATTCTGGTGGGAATGTACTTTGCAGTATGTTAAGAATGCCACTGAAGCGCCTACCTTGTAGACTTCCGCCAAAAGCATGCAGGAATGACGGTAACACGATAATGGCTTATCAGAAGCAACGTGATAATTGCGACTAAAAAACTTTAAACCCTGTCGGCACTAGATGGGCGTGCAGTTCAATCTGCACCACCCACCAAAACCTCTTCCCGCTTTTTCTTCGTCAAGCCCGACAAAGCCTTTTGATAAGAATACTCAAGCAATTCCCGCAAATAGTCTTCAGGAAATTGCTCGACAGCGACGATAGTGACCCAATGAAAGCGCCCCATATACCGCGCCGGTTTTACGCCCGGCATATCAGTCAGCTCAAGAAAGCGAGCAGGCGTCACCCGTATGCTGAAACGCCAGCGCTCAGGCTCGCTGGTCTTGAAGTAGGCAAAGGATTTTTCTCCTACGCTATACACCAGTATATTACTGGGCGTATCGTGTAGTCTTTCACGGGCACCAGCATAACCGGCACATAATTTTTTGAGAGCAGCTAGTTTCATCGCAGGCTTAAGGTCAATAGCAAAATGGGATACGTAAGCATCTCAGTGTATTGCAATTCTGGCAATCTTGCTTGAGCAGTAAGAGGCAAGCCAGGCTTGCCCCTCAGCACCAGAGCCTTAGTTGCGCAGCCCACGATATTCCAGCACACTAAAAGCCAGCACCACCAGTGCCTGCACACTGACACAGACAAATCCCAATATACTGGGTTCAAACCAGACTTCCATCGTCAATATGCTGGCGATGACCCAGCCCAGGTTACCGAGTATGACGATCCATACCAGTGGTGCAGGCGGCTTTGTTTCGCCACCAGCGCGGCTGGTAAAACCCACCAGTGCAGCAACCGGGAACAGGCTGGCACCTGCCATGAACAAAAAATCCTTGGGCAAGCCCAGCAAGCCAGACAAAAGACCAGACGCGGCAACCAGTAACAAGCCCATGGCAAGGCCAGTAATGGCATCCAGTGTCAGTATGGTGCGCAGGGACAGGACAGGTGCATGCAATTTAACTGCGGCAGATGTATTAGTAGCTGTTGACATGATGTATCTCCAAAAACAGTTGAGGGGATTGCAGTTTCGCTCTACATTTGCAGCGAGTCGATTACCTGGCAGGTAATGGCGCTCATGCAACAGGGCAGGGATAATGCATCAGGTATCCATATTTCTTAAGGGAAGCGCAATGGCTCATCTCACATTGGCGACAGCAGAACAGACAGAGGCACCAGTCGGTACCCTGATACGTGAATGGCGCACGCAACGCAAAATAAGCCAGATGGAGCTGGCGCTGGACATCGATATTTCGCCACGTCACCTGAGCTTTGTAGAAACTGGGCGCTCACGCCCCAGTGCAGAACTCTTGATGAGCATCGCCAGCCAGCTGGATGTGCCCTTGCGCGCCCGCAATACCTGGCTGCTGGCGGCAGGCTATGCGCCACGCTATAGCGAACAGGGGTTGGATACGGCCCGCATGGCGCAAGCCAAAGCCGCAGTGCAGCGCCTGCTCGATACGCATGATCCTTATCCCGGCGTTGCACTGGACAGGCACTGGAATGTGGTCTTGCATAACAGTGCCGCTGCAAAACTCATGAGCCTGTTGCCGCCAGAATTGCTGACACCAGAAATCAATATCTTCAGAGCCAGCCTGCATCCGCAAGGCTTTGCGGCTTTTACCAAAAACTTTGCAGAATGGGGTAGCTATCTTTTGCAAGTCCTGCAAAGGCTCATGCTGAGTGCCCGCGATGAAGCCATCATCGCCCTGGTGGAAGAAGTGCATGCCTATCCCAATGTCATCGCCCTCAAACAGCAAACACCCGTCACGCAAGCGACAGAACCCTCTTTGCTGATACCCTGCATCATGGAGCTGCATGGCCATGAACTTTCGCTCTTCACGACCCTGACCACCTTTGGCAGCCCGCGCGACATCACCCTGCATGAGCTGTGCGTGGAATTGTTTTATCCGGCAGATACACAAACCGAAGTTTTCTTGAAGGCGATGGGAGCATGATTGCTGCGATTATGCACATTCGCTAAATCTTGGTAAGATGCCTGTTCCCTTCCCACCCGAGGACAAGCATCATGTACAAACTGTATAGCCTCTGCCAGTCAGGCAATTCCTTCAAGGTCGCTTTCCTGCTGCGCGCACTGAACCAGCCTTTTGAGAACGCCTTTGTCGATATGTTCCAGGGGGTTACCCGCAGCAATGAATGGCGCGAGCAAGCCAATGAAATGGGGGAGGTGCCCATACTAGAAGACGGCGAACGCAGGCTGACACAGTCTGGCGTAATCCTCAGCTACCTTGCCAACAAGCATGGCGCTTTTGGTGGCAAGAATGAAGATGAAAAACTCGAAGTATTGCGCTGGCTTTTATTTGATAACCACAAGTTCACCAGTTATTTTGCCAGCTACCGCTTCAATAAATCCTTTGGTCCCTCTGCCCCCGATCCGGCTGTCCAGGCCTGGCTGTTGGGGCGCATAGACAATGCCTTCACTATTGTCAACAAACATCTGGCAGGCCGAGAATACCTGGTCGGCGATGCACCGACGATTGCTGATTTTTCCCTGAGTGCCTACCTGTTTTATCCTGAAGAAGAGAGTGGCTACAAGCTGACAGACCGCTACCCGCACATCGTCGCCTGGCTGGACCGCTTGCGTGCCTTGCCAGGCTGGGCACATCCTTATGAAGTCTTGCCAGGTGAGCGGATTACGCCCAAGTGGTGAATAAGTTTTGGTAAAAACTATTTCGGAAGCAGCATGAAATCAGCATGACAGTCAAAGTAAAGCACAGCATCAATATTGCAGAGTTGCGCAGTATCATTAATTCCATATTGTCCCATGTGGAAGATGATTTGCAGTTGAAAGAGGTTGAACTGACCGAAGACTACTACTGGGCCATGCCAGACGATTCTTTATACGCCATACTTGAGGACGCTAAGGAACCGAATATAGGCAGCCTGTGTGAAGATCTGGAATTCAGCAAACACGTACTCAACGACAAGACACATGCATTTCCATTGATGCTGACTCATGTCGCACCTTTGCTGCAATATCTGGCATTGAATATAAAAAAAGTTTAGGGCTATCCTGTAATGTTAAACAAGACCTTCGCTTTTATGGCTTTATGCGTGACCGGTTTATTTTTAAATTTTTTATTGGTGGATAGCGTCCATGCAGATACTCCTTTGCAGCCACCACATAAAATCACGCGTGCCAGCCAGAATCAACAATATCAGATCATTTCCGATCCACTCCTTGGTACGCAAGTCCTGGATAAGAATAACAAGGTGCTCTGGAAAATGTCTGGCTGGTTTCGCGCACCCTTTATCAGCAATGATGGCGAATATTGTGTGACTGAGTATGATGGCCTGAACCTGATACCCCAGGATTATAGTCACGACATGGTCATGCTGACCTTCTGGAAGCATGGCAAGGTATTGCGAAAGGTCAGATTGAAGGAGATCATTCCCGACAAGCGCATCTTGAAAGAAACTGTTTCGCATTATTACTGGGGTCATGGGTTGGGCATAGATGAACATGGAAAATTCATAGTCCAGACAGCTGACGAAAAGCGCCTGTTTTTTGATATACGCACAGGCAAGCTTGTCACACCCTGAGCGGTTCACGCGAAATGTGACTGCGGCGGACGGGGTTGCGTTGTTGATTGGAGGGAAATCTGTTACTTGAATGATTGCTAATTTGCATGCTAAATTAGCAGCATGGTCAGATAATCAAGCCAGCTTTTTCATGGAGACAATATGAATCCCAAAGTCGATGCCTACGTCAGCAAAGCCAAGACCTGGAAAGAAGAAATCGAGCAATTGCGCAGCATAGTCCTTGAATGCCCATTGACTGAAGAATTCAAGTGGGGCAACCCCTGCTATACGCATGAGGATACAAATATTGTTCTTATTCATGTCTTCAAGGAATATGCTGCCCTGCTGTTTTTCAAGGGAGCGCTGCTAAAAGACAGCAAGGGTTTGCTGGTACAGCAGACCGAGAATACCCAGGCGGCGAGGCAACTTCGTTTCACCAGCGTTGAAGAAATCAGCAAGAAAAAAACCGCGATCAAAGCTTATATCAAGGATGCGATTGCAGTAGAAAAAGCCGGGCTGAAGGTGGAATTCAAAAAAACGACAGAATTCAATATGCCCGAAGAATTCCAGATCAAGCTTGACAGCATGCCCGCTTTGAAAAAAGCGTTTGAAGCCCTGACACCTGGACGACAAAGAGCATACCTGCTGCATTTCTCAGCCGCCAAGCAATCCAAGACCCGCGAATCAAGAGTGGAAAAAGCGATTCCGCAGATCCTGGAAGGCAAGGGGCTGGATGATGAATGAACCCTTTTCAGCTGTCAGCTGTCAGCGCACGCTCAACTTAGCAGATCGCTGGCAGCCAGATTGCCTGTGATGGCTGCAGGTTTCAGGGCAAAAATGGCACTGCCTTCGGGCAAGGACAGGTTACCTTCATACAGGGCGGCAAAAATGCTGCGTTCAAAGCGCAATGCATCTGCGGGTAACTGCTGACCAGATTCACGTCGCAAGCGCGCCAGAAATGCCGCATTGGTTTCATTCTCTGCACGTATAAAACACTGCATGTCCTTGCCGCGCAACAGCACTTCCTGGCTACGCGCGGCAGCATGCAGAAGGCATAGCTCATACATGGATGGGCGCGTGCCGCTGGCAAAGTAGGCGATCAGCTCGGGGCAAATGGTGGTGATGGCATTGTTTGAGCTGGCGACATTATTCATGGCGAACATGCCCGTGGAATACATGTCCAGCCAGTGCAGGCGCCCATCCTGCAGGTCGATGACCATGGGCAGGAAGATGCCATTGGCCCCTTGCAGATTGAACCTGAGCTCGACCGTGCGCGGGTCAAAATGATGTCCTTGAACATCGTCCCTGAACATGATGCCAGCATAGGCACGTTCCAGGTCTTCAAAGGCCATACCTGAATAATTATTCAAGACCATCACTGCATAGCGTATGCCTTGCCGTTGGGCTGTTTCAAGATCGATATCGACAAATTCACTGGCGCCATCAGGGAAGGGGGCACTGGTGATATCGCCAGAACTGCGGGCGATATGCTGACCATTTTTGCTCTGCAACTGCAATTGGTAATAGGAGCAAACTCCCTGATACTGCCAGTCAGCGTCATAAAAACCGACTGACAAATCCAGATCAGTACGGCTGGCATTGTTCTCAGGCTGGCACCAGTGTAAAAACAGGCGTGCTGTTTTTTCTGGTGTGACAGCAATGCAGGAGCCGCGCGGCAGACTGATCGCTGATTTGCTGGCAGTTCGCTCATTGAACGGCACGATGATGTCTTGTAATGCCCGGTCTATGATGAATTGATCATAGTGGGGTTTTGCAGCAAAGCGCAGCATGAGTTGTTCTTCCAGTGCGGCGACTATTTCTACTATGGTATTTGCGTCCAGGTTTGCTCTGGTCTCAGGTGCAAACACAGCTTTGGCGACCTGGCCCTTGGGCCAATATATTCTGGTTTTAACAGCTTGCGTCCTGACTGGCAGGTGAGCCAGTAAAGTGAGCAATACAGGTGTGGCAAATTGCGGCAGTGCCTTCTGAAAAGCAGACTTGACCTGGGCAAGTGCTGTTTCATTGGTACCCGCCGTTCGTAATAGTAAATCCAGGCGGCGTGCCAGTTCACCCGGCCTTTGCGCCAGCAAGCCAGCCATGGCACCCGCATCGCCCAGGCGCAGGCTGGCTTCAAGCTTGCCATAATAAGTCTGGAAGGCAGGCGCTGGCGTGCCGTCGGCAGATTTTTTGCGGATGATGGTAAAGGCGGCTGCCACCTGAGGGTAGCGGTTTTTGTATTCATGCGGATGCAGGAATTCGCCCATCCATACCCAATACGATCTGTGCCTGAGCATGTCTTCAGTCAGCAAATCAGGACGCAGGCTTTCCATGAAGCCCAGAAGCGACTTGCGTAGTGGGCGGCTCAGTTTGGCAACTTTAAAGCGTTTGACCAGCCGGGTGACTTGCATATGGGTGTGGCGTTTGGCCCAGGCGAGCCAGTGGCTGGATTCAAACCATGGCCGGTATTTTTTGACGCCACGCATTTCTGCAATAGCGAGTTGCCGGTAAACAGTCTGGCCCTGTAGGGCGGGGTCAGCGCCCGAATAGGCTGCGATCAGGCGCAGCACATCGGTGGCAGTGCTGATATACGATTTTGCTGCATCCATGACCAGGGCAGGTTCACATTGCTTCAACAAGCTGCCAAACAAAAGGGCAATGTTTTCACGCACGGGTATGACTTGCGGCAACCATGGTATGACTGCCACCCCATACTCTTGCACGATGGCGATGAAGTCGTCCGTGTCCACGGGTGACATGGCTTGCTTGCGCTCGCACAGGCTGTGCAATAGTTCTTTAGCTGCAGCATCTACATCCTGGCCAAGATCCAGCAGCTTGAAAATAATATTTTCTTTTGGCTGCTGGCGTGCTTGGGCTGGTTTGAAGAATGCTGATGACTCTGTTTGCTGGCCGCAGATTGGGCAGGCAGAATAATTACTACCGTCATAGCAATGATCACAAACCACATGTTCACAAGGCGCCAATACATGTGTGCTGCCAGTTTGTGAACAGAATAGACAGGGCTGATCAGGTAGTTGCAGGAAGTGACTGAGCACACGCTGACGCCACAGTGCATGCGTATCTGCGGGCACATCTTCAGGGAAACGACGAAACTGCGGCATCAACTGCTGGTTACCACCGACTTTTTCCAGTAAAACTTTCCATACATGCTTTTGGATCTGCGTTAGTGCATTCGCGCTCTGGCCTTGCAAGGCCAGACGCAGACGGGTGGAGACGGCATAACCCAGTTTCGCCAGATTGATTTCAAAAGCTTGCAGATAGGATTCTGGCAGAAGGCTGGCGTCTGTGCCTGCTTCTACAAAAACCAGATGTTTTCTTCTGAGCAGTAAAGCCTGTGTCGCAGAAAATGGCAAAGTCATGCACGCTTCCAACAAAAAACGGAAGAGGGCCCGAGCCAACTTCCGCTGATGATCAAAGTATCCCTGATATAAAATCAGGTGAAGAAATAAGTTGCGAAGGAAATCGACCGGGCTGTTTCAGGTTGTAGAAGGAAGCCCAGTCTGAGCCTTCGCAATACAGATGCTAACGCAAATACTGTCAGAAGATCAAGGGTTTGGGAAAAGGATAGGTTTGAAAGCGGTGCGCTAAAACCCAGGCCCTTCATACCGTATTCCGCTCGATATGATGAGGCCGATGTCATCACCCAGCGAGTCTGCTGCCGGGGTAAGGGTGTTTGCTGGGGTGCTGCTCTTCATGATAATTCGGGGCACGGGTTTGCATGGTGAGGGCATTACCCAGCACAGTCGTTGTCGTCAGTGCGGCTTTGTCACTACCCCAGCAAGCGAGGGCAGAGTTGCGGTTGCCGTGCAGGTCGATGATGATGTCTCTGGCTTGTTTGTCCGACAGTTGCCCATCTGGCGGCACTGGCCTGGTCTTGGGTGGCAGGACGATGGCGTCACCCGGTGCCACCCACAGGTCTGCCAGACAAATTTCCTGCACATAAGGGCGCCAGCGTGCCACGCTGATGACCAGGGGTAAGTCATCCTGCGAAAAGAAGATGTGAGGAAAGTCATGGAATTCGAGGTCAGTGGGATTATGGGTCAGCAACTCGCGCCGCCGGCGGCCACCTATGTAGGGAGACTGATGGCCCGCCCATTTGCCATACGTATATTGGGCCATGATCATGCCCTCATATTCAAAGCGCAGGCATTCGCCGCTTTTCAGTAGGGTCATACCAAAGGCCTGCACACTATCCCTGGTGGCTGTGATGGCTTCGTAATGGACTTCGGCAACCTTGAAATTGAATTCGGTAATCTGGTAAGGGTGACCATCATTCGGTATGGTCTTGGGCTGGTGGCTGATGCCCTTGTATTTTGTGCCCAGCTCAAGATCGGGATTATCTTCGGCGATGCTGATCTCAGTGCCAAACGCCTGGCGCAATTGCCTGCAGTGACCGCGCTCGTTATACAGATAGGGATATACGCCGGGCAGCAAGTCTATGTAAGGACCATCTTCTATGAAGATAGGGGCATCAAAGTTTTCATTACTCAAGGCAGCACTCCCGGTCGCATGGATGATGGTCGCTGGCAGGCTTTGCTGCCAGCGGCATTGCAGGTCCATGCTAACTGGTAATCGCTGTTTTGTGCTATTTTTTTGATAAGTCCTGCCTGCCTAGCGCACAGCGTAAACCTGCCCGGTTTGTGCGCCTTCGACACTCCTCGCATAGGCCAGGCCCACACGTTTTGCGGATACTGCTTCAAAGCCAGGGAAGAAACTGCCCAGTGCAGCGACCGAGGCTTCCAGCAAGCCGGGGCTGACAACATTGATGCGTAAGCCGCGTGGTAATTCTATCGCTGCGCCACGCACAAAACCTTCGATGGCACCGTTGACCATGGCTGCACTGGCGCCAGCACGTATTTGTATGTCGCCGACGAAGCCGCTGGTCAGCGTGATGGAGCTGCCATCATGCAGATAGTCCTGAGCGATGCGCGCAACATTCACCTGGCCCATAAGCTTACTGTTGAGACCTATGTGGTAATGCTGTTCTTCGATTTCACCCAGAGGGGCAAAATGCACATGGCCTGCCGCGACCACCACGCCATCAACCTTGCCAGTACGGGTAAACAATGCTTGTATCTGTTCGCTGTTGCTGATGTCCAGCTGTAGGTCTCCGCTGCTCTTGCCGACGCGGATAAGCTCATGACGGGCACCGAGTTCATTGCTGATAGCGCTGCCTACTGTGCCGTTGGCACCGATGATGATGAGTTTCATGGTTTGTTCCTCTCGTTGGTGATTGCATTCGTTTTAAATAATCCTGAAGCTTTGAAGCTCAGGATTAAGTATCTTCCAATTTTTAATGTAGATAAATGTCACGGAAACGCATATATTGCTAACCATTGGTTAGTAATTGAGGTGAGCAATGGATAAATTGCGCAGCATGGAAGTGTTCGTCGCCGTTGTCGATGCAGGCAGCTTTACGGCTGCCGCAGCGCAGTGCGAAATCTCGCCTGTCATGGTCGGCAAACACATACAGTTTCTGGAAGAACTGCTCGCTGCGCGTCTGTTGACACGCACGACGCGCCGCCAGAGTCTGACCGAGCTGGGTTTGCAATACGCGGAGCAATGCCGGGCCATACTGGCGCAGATCAGTGAGGCAGAGTCCGGTGCCGCCAGGATGCGTGGCGGTGCCCGTGGCGTGCTGAAGATCACCTCCCCCGTGACCTTCGGCAGTGAATTGCTGGCTCCGGCCATGGTCGATTATCTTGCGCAATATCCAGAAATGCGTGCTGACCTGCACATGAATGACAGACTGGTGGATGTGGTCGAAGATGGCTACGATGCCGCCATACGCATAGGCAGGCTGGAAGACTCCACCCTGATTGCCCGCCCGCTAAGGCCCTACCGCATGATGATCTGCGCCGCGCCTGCCTACCTGCAACGCAAGGGCATACCGCTTAAACCTGCCGATCTGACAGCGCATGAGTGCCTGGATTTTTTACACTGGAACAAGCATGTGCGCTGGCGCCTGAGTGAAGATGTCACCGACATCCCCGTCAGCCGCCTGCGTTCGAATAATGGCCAGGCCTTGAAGAGTGCTGCCGTGGCGGGTTTCGGTATCGTCATGCAATCTGAACTGCTGCTCGCCAGTGAGGTTGCCGCAGGCAGACTGGTGCCACTGCTGCAAGACTACCTGCCTGCATCACGCCCCATGCATCTGCTGTATCCGCGCGACAGGCAGCCCACGCCCAAGCTTTCCACGTTTATAGAATTCATGGTGGGCAGGTTTGGTTTGTAGTGCTGAATTGTCTCTCAGGCTGCAAGGGCACGTATGCGCTGCCTGCGCCTGGGCAGGGATGTCTCACAACGTTGCCATTGACCAGCAGAGAATAATTCATAAGCACGGAAACAGCATTCCAGCGTGACTGCATTGACAGGATTGGCTCCTGCCATCAAATGAAAGTGCAGATGCGGCGTCATTGACTGGCCGGAGTTGCCGACGGCAGCTATCGTTTGCAAGGCTGCGACTTCCTGTCCCACCTCAACACAAACCGAGCCAGTGCGCGCATGGGCCAGGAAGGCATGGACAGCAGGATCTGCGCTGGATTGCAGGATGATATGATTACCGGCAAAGGCCCGGATATCGCCATGACCTGCATCCATCAACTGCTGCAATTCAGCGTCGCCTTGCTTTGAGAACAGCATTTCAACCAGAGTACGCAGATAGCTGTTGGCAGCCTCGGGGCAGCCATCAACGGCGGTCACGACCCTGCCAGCAAAAGGAGAGAATATCGGTTGGCCAAAGGCGTAATAATCTCCCAAGGGCACGGCCTGGAACAATTCTCGCCAGAGCGGGCGCCGGGTTGCTTTGAATTTGTGATCGACCTGTATTAAATCTAAGGCTCTTTCATGCCCGGCCTCGGTACCATCTGCGCCGACCAGCCATTCGCCGGACAAAGGAAATTCTATGATGATAGGTGCGGTCATGGGCTGGCGTTATTACGGTGCATGAGTACGCTTTGTCTGTATGAAAAAATAGTCAGAGCAACCAGCAAGCCTGTGACGAAACCATATAAATGCCCAGCCTTGATAGCTGTTATCGCATGCACATCCAGCGCCACTTGTATGGCGACTACCAGGCCAGCAAACCAGGTCACTTTGCTGCGTGGTGGCAAGACCAGCATGCCGGCACACAAGGCCATCAGCGCCTGTGAGGCACCGTCGGTGACGAGTGCAGGGTAATACCAGACGCTGGCAGTCTGGCCGGTGAGACCACCAATGAAGTAAATTGCCAGCAGGGCCAGCCAGCCTCTTGCTCTTTCCAGGCTGCTGGCAAGGATGAGTATGGACAAGGCATTGAACAGCATGTGCAGGAAATGCACATGCAGGAATTGCGAGACCAGCAGGCGCCACCATTCATGTCTGGTGAACAGCTCCCCGGTTGCGGCACCCAACTGCGGCAGGAGTACGGATTTTTGCGAGGCAAAATAAGATTTTCCGAAATACAGGACAGAACAAGTCCAGCCCGCCAATATCAGCACAAAGAGAAGAATTGCTACAGGCGATATGGGTAAAAGTTTTTTCTGGCTCATCTTGCTGATTTTGCATGCTTATGCGAGAGCAAGAATTTATCACGAAAGCAGCTTTGCCAGCCCAGGGATTGTTTATTTGTGCATTGCACAAAAGAAAGTATTTGCCTTTTATCCTTCCTTATTTGATTATATGCGCAAATAGTATTATTTGAGCTTGATCAAAAACAGATCGTGAAAACTGTGCTTGGAGAATAAACTATGCTGTCACTGATAGTGCGGATGGTGGCAGCATACAGGCGCAGCATGAACCCAGTATCTCATTGGAAAGTTTCAGTCTCATGTCTATCCAGATAAAAAAGTCCGGTCTTTTGCGCCGTGCACCCGAGAATTTTTTGGATGCACCCTTGCGCGAGGCCATTACTGAGCAAGGCTTGAATGATGAGCGTCGCGGCTTCTTGCGCAAGAGCTTTGCTGCCGCCACGGCAGCCTTGGCAAGCGGTGCAGCCATGGCCAGACCTGGCAGCATGCCTGAAGGTGATGGCGACCCGCTAATATTGAATCTGCAAGATCATGCCAAAAGCCTGGGCAACCCGGTTGTCATGCAAGGCTATGGCCAGCCATCCAAGTTTGAAAGTAATCTGCAGCGCCGCCAGTCACCTGGTCTCACACGGGTGCCACAGGCTTCGGTGTCGTTCGCGCCCCTGCAGGGCTTCTTTGGCATCATCACACCGAATGGTCTGCATTTTGAACGCCACCATCAGGGCTGGATAGATAACGACCCGGCACAACACCGCTTCATGATCAATGGTCTGGTGCGCGAAGCCAAGGTGTATACCATGGATGACCTCATGCGCCTGCCGTCGGTATCACGCATGCACTTCATAGAATGCGGCGCGAATAGCGCAACTGAATGGGGCAATGTCGCCGTGCCTACCGTGCAATACACCCATGGCATGCTGAGCTGCTGTGAATACACAGGCGTGCCCTTGTCAGTGCTGCTCGATGATTGCGGCATAGACCGCAAGAAAGCCAAGTTTGTGCTGGCCGAGGGTGGTGATGGTTCTGCCATGACACGCACCATCGATATCGCCCGCGCCATGGATGACGTTATCGTTGCCTATGCCATGAATGGTGAAATGCTGCGGCCAGAAAATGGATATCCACTCCGCCTGGTCGTACCCGGTGTGCAGGGCGTGTCCTGGGTCAAATGGTTGCGCCGTATCGAAGTTGGCGATCAGCCCTGGGCCACCAAGGATGAAGCGATACATTATATAGACCTGCAACCCAGCGGCTTGCACAGGCAATATACCTCGGTGCAAGAATGCAAGTCCGTCATCACCACGCCTTCTGGCGGGCAGATGTTGCTGGAAAAAGGCTTTCACAATATCACCGGCCTCGCATGGTCAGGACGCGGCAAGATCAAGCGCGTGGATGTGTCTGCCGACGGTGGCCGCAGCTGGCGTACCGCCAGGCTTGAAGGTCCAGTACTCGGCAAATGCCTGACCCGCTTCAACATGGACTGGAACTGGGATGGCGGACCAGCGATTTTGCAATCACGGGCGATCGATGAAACCGGCTATGTACAACCCAAGATCAACCAGTTGCGCGAAGTGCGCGGCACCAAATCGATTTATCACAATAATGCGATCCAATCGTGGAAAATCAATGAAGATGGCGAGGTCAGCAATGTACAAGTGGCCTGAGTTGCGCAAGTCTTTATCTGTCCTTGTGCTAGCTGGCTTCAGTCTTGCCGCCAGTGCAGCGGACTATACTAATATAGGCCGTGCTGCCACACCCAAGGAAGTCGCTGCCTGGGACATCGATGTGCGCCCCGACTTCAGGGGTTTGCCTAAAGGGCGCGGCAGTGTCGATCAGGGGCAGCAGGTATGGGATGGCAAATGTGCCTCCTGTCATGGCACCTTTGGTGAATCGAACCAGGTTTTCACTCCCATAGTCGGTGGCACCACCAAGGACGATGTCAAGAATGGCCGGGTAGCAGCACTGACAGGAAATAGCCAGCCGCAACGTACCACCCTGATGAAAGTCGCCACAGTTTCTACCTTGTGGGACTACATCAACCGCGCCATGCCCTGGAATGCACCCAAGACACTGACCACCGATGAAGTATATGCCGTCACCGCGTATATTCTTAACCTGGGAGGCGTTGTTGCTGACGACTTTACCATGTCGAATGAGAACATCGCCGAAGTACAAAAGCGCATGCCCAACCGTAATGGCATGACACAAAGCCATGGCCTGTGGCAAACCAGTGGCAAGCCAGATGTGAAGAACACGGCCTGCATGAAAGATTGCCTGAAGGAAGTCAAGATCACCTCTGAACTGCCAGCCTTTGCCCGCAGTGCGAACGGCAACCCGGTAGAGCAAAACCGTACTATTGGTGCCGTGCGCGGTGTTGATCTGAGCAAGGCTGCCGTCATCAAAGTCAGTGCGCCAGCCGCAGATGAAGGTTTGAAGCTGGCCAAACAATATGCCTGCACGGCCTGCCATGGTGTCAAGGACAAAGTAGTAGGCCCCGGCTTTGCCCAGATCGCTGCAAAATACAAGGGTGACGCCAATGCAGAGGCGAACTTGATCAAGAAAATCAAGACAGGCGGCAGCGGTGCCTGGGGTGATATCCCCATGCCGCCGCAAGGCCATATCAAGGATGCAGACATCAAGACCATGCTGGACTGGGTCATGCGTCAGTGAGGATCGTGGTGCAGCAAGGATTTTTCAGTTTTGTCATATCGATGGAACGATTTCGCGTTAAGCTTATCAAACTTTTTTAGTTCGCAATATAGCGGCAGTACGCTTACTCAGGAGACAGTAATGAAGCAGGCATTCAAGATCAACGATGACGGCCAGCAACGCCGTGATTTTTTACGCATATCCACGGTGTTTGGCCTGGCCTTTGCCGCCGGCTTGCTCAGACCGTCTGATGTATTTGCTGCCGAATGGCAAGGCAAGGCCTTTGAAGCCAAGAGCCTGCAAGATGCGTTTGCTGCGCTGGGTGCGGGCAGCCCTACCGTCAGTGCTGATGTCATTATTGGTGCGCCGGATATTGCAGAAAATGGTGCCGTGGTTCAAGTCAACGTCAGCAGCAAGGCCGCCAATACAGAATACATTGCGATCTTGATTGAAAAAAATCCAAATGCCATGTCGGCAGCATTTACCATACCTGAAGGTACTGAACCCCAGGTAGGAACACGTGTCAAGGTCGGCGAGACGTCGAATGTGCATGCCCTGGTGAAGGCCGATGGTAAATGGCTGGTGGCATCGAAAGAGATCAAGGTTACTCTGGGTGGTTGCGGCGGTTAATTTTTAGAATTTCAGGTCAGGTGCTACTGTGATGCATCGTAAGCCTGGAGAAGCAGATACAAGCGGGTTTCTCTGTGCACCTCTGTGTCTCCGTGCCTCTGTGGTGAGCTTTCAGGTCTTGACCTGTCTTAATCAAGTATCTATTTAAAATTAGCAAAAAAGGAGACATCATGGGCGATCCTATGCGTATTCGGGCGGCAGTTGTAGGCGAAGCTGTCGAGGTAAAAGTATTGATACGTCACGATATGGAAACAGGTCAGCGCAAGGACCTTGAAGGCAAAGTCGTACCTGCCCATTTCATCAAGACACTGCAGGCCAAATGGAAAGACAAGCTGGTGCTGGACGCGCAATTTGGCCCCTCTGTATCCAAAGACCCGTTTTTGTCTTTCAAGTTCAAAGGCGGCGTTAAAGGGGAAAAAGTATCGGTTACCTGGACAGACAACAAGGGTGATCAGCGTAGTGATGAAGCCGTCATCGCCTGAATAGGATAAAACTATGTCACATGCTGTCTTTAAACTTGCGCAAGCTGTGCCGCTAGCGGCCTGTGTAGCGTTGTGTGCAATGTCTGGTTCTGCGAAGGCACAAGCTGCTTCTCAAACTTCTGCAACTGAAGAAATCGCCAAATACCGCCAGATGCTGGCCGATGGCAACCCGGCAGAGTTATGGGAAATGCGCGGCCAGGAACTCTGGCAAAAAAAGCTTGGCCCCAATCAGGCGTCGCTGGAGCAATGTGATCTGGGCAAAGGCCCAGGCGTGACCAAGGGCGCGTATGCAGAATTGCCGCGCTATTTTAAAGACACCAACAAGGTCATGGACCTGGAGCAGCGCCTCATGCACTGTCGCATGAACCTGCAAGGCCTGACGCGTGAACAGGCAACAAAGACACCTTTTGGTTCTGCCGGTAACCCGTCTGATATCGAAGCACTGGTGTCTTTTTTGACGGCAGAATCACGCGGCATGAAACTGGCCATCAGCACCAAGCATCCAGCAGAAAAACAGGCCTATGAAATCGGCAAGAAGATATTCTATTACCGCGCTGGTTCCCACGATTTTGCCTGCGCATCCTGCCACTCCGCAGATGGCCAGCGCATACGTCTGCAAGACTTGCCTAACCTGAACAACAAGGAAAATGCTCAGGCAGCTTATTCAACCTGGCCCGCTTACCGCGTTTCGCAAGGCGAAGTCAGGACCATGCAGCACAGACTCAATGACTGCTTCCGCCAGCAACGTTTCCCCGTGCCTGACTATGCGTCAGACACCATCACTGCACTGACCATGTTCCTGGCAAAATCTGCCGATGGCGCGGTCATGAATGCGCCTGCATTGAAACGCTAAGGGGATAGGCATGAAAAATTTACGCATAAATCCACGCATAAGCCATATCAGTATCTTGTTCTTAGCCATCTGTAGCACGGCACTGGTTTCTGCCGCTGAGCCTGACTACGCCAAAGCTGCACTGGAAATGATGAAAGCTGATTTCAAAGCCAAAGGCCCGGCCACCATGGAACGCATGGTGCAACAGGACGAAGCCCAGGCTCTGTGCAGCGCCAACCCGCAAGGTCTGAAAGCCAAGCCAGCCAAGAAGCTCGAACAAGCACAACTCGCCACTGTCAAATATCCGGCGGATGGCCAATACATGGGCGACTGGAAGAATGGCGAAAAAATCGCCCAGAATGGCCGTGGCATGCAGTCTTCAGACGCGATGGGCTCAGTCAATGGCGGCAATTGCTATGCCTGCCACCAGATGAGCAAGACAGAAATCTCGTTCGGCAATATCGGGCCTTCGCTATACCAGTACGGCAAGCTGCGCGGTGCCAGCCCGGAGATTGTGAAATATACCTGGGGCAAGCTGTATAACGCGCAGGCCTATAACGCCTGTTCCCGGATGCCGAGGTTTGGGCATAACGGGGTATTGACTGAGGCGCAGTTGAAGGATGTGATGGCGCTGTTGTTGGATATGGAGTCGCCGGTGAATAAGTAGTGCCCTTTACATATTGAGCCCGCACCCCAAAAATTGTTTGTCGCAGCTCCTCCCCCTTCAAGGGGGAGGTTGGGTGGGGATGGGGTTCTGTCGATAAACTGTGATCGTAAAATTCGTCGCTCCAGCGCAGGCTGGAGCCCAGTGGCGTTCGTTGCATACGTGTGCTTTGATTAACACGATTGCCCTTCGCGGACACAGGCCGGGTTTCGGCCCGGCGGCCGAATCCCTTTCTTTGCTTCGCCAAAGAAAGGAATCAAAGAAAGGCGACCGCAGACTTGCCCTTCGGGTGCTTACGCTACGCTCCAGCACAATTTGTGCATCACAAAAAATGGGAAAGCTTCGAAACTCGCTGTGCTCAGACAACGAAGCTTTCTGATCCATTTTCTGTGATGCACAAATTGCTACGTCCCAAGCGGATTAAAGTCAAAAACAACGACAACATCAGAATCAACAGCAACGTCAAAATCAACGACAAAGCAACACCAAAATCAGAAAGCAAATCACCATGGGCCTGAATCGTCGCGATTTTTTACAAGTAATGGCTATTGCCGCCGCTGGTGGCATGCAGATAGATGCGCAGGCTGCCATCGCTAATCCTGTTGCAGATAAACTCTACGACCTGCCACGCTTTGGTAATGTCCACCTCATGCATTTCACCGATTGTCATGCGCAGTTGTTGCCGCTGTATTTTCGTGAACCCAGTGTCAATCTGGGCATAGGCGCGGCATTTGGCAAGAGCCCGCATCTGGTCGGAGAACATTTACTCAAGCAATTCGGTATCAAGCCCAATACACCAGAAGCCCATGCCTTTAGCTGCCTGAACTTTGAACAGGCCGCAGCGACCTATGGCAAGGTCGGTGGCTTTGCGCATCTGACGACGCTGGTCAAGCGCATCAAGGGTAACCGGCCCGGTGCACTCTTGCTTGATGGTGGTGACACCTGGCAAGGCTCAGCCACTGCCCTATGGACCAAGGGGCAGGACATGGTTGATGCCTGTCTGCAGATGGGTGTGAATGTCATGACAGCGCACTGGGAAATGACCCTCGGTGACAAACGCGTCAAGCAGATTGTCGAGAATGATTTCAAGGACAAGATCGATTTTGTCGCGCAAAATATCCAGACTACCGATTTTGGTGATCCGGTATTTGAAGCCTTTGTCATGAAAGAAATGAATGGCGTGCCAGTCGCCATCATAGGCCAGGCCTTCCCTTATACCCCCATTGCCAATCCGCGCTACTTGGTACCCGAATGGAGCTTTGGCATACAGGAGGAGAATATGCAAAAGACCGTCGATGCGGCGCGTGCCAAGGGGGCGAAAGTGGTTGTCGTGCTGTCGCACAACGGTATGGATGTCGATCTCAAGATGGCCTCGCGCGTGCGTGGCATCGATGCCATACTCGGTGGGCATACCCACGACGGCATGCCTGCGCCTGTTATCGTCGAAAACGGTGGAGGCAAGACCCTGGTAACGAATGCTGGCAGTAATAGCAAGTTCCTCGGCGTGCTTGATTTTGATGTGAAAGAAGGGCGCATACAGGGCTTCCAGTACAAGCTGCTGCCGGTGTTTGCCAACTTCCTGCCTGCTGACGCCGAGATGCAGGCATTGATACAAAAAATCCGTGCACCTTACACCACAAAGCTGGGTGAAAAACTGGCGATGACTGAGGGTACGCTGTACCGCCGTGGTAATTTCAACGGCAGCTTTGACCAGCTTATCGTTGATGCCCTGATGGAAGTCAAAGGTGCAGAAATCGCATTCTCACCCGGCTTCCGCTGGGGTACGTCACTGCTACCTAATAGCGCGATCACGATGGAGCATGTGATGGACCAGACCGCCACGACCTATTCCTATACCACCGTCACAGAAATGACAGGCGCCGCCATCAAGACTGTGCTGGAAGATGTGGCCGACAATTTGTTTAACCCCGACCCTTATTACCAGCAAGGTGGCGACATGGTGCGCGTTGGTGGCTTGACGTATGCCATAGAACCGGCGGCCGCCATGGGCAAGCGCATACAGGATATGCGCCTGAATGGTCAGCCACTGGCAGATGGCAAAGTCTATAAAGTGGCTGGCTGGGCCCCGGTGGCAGAAGGTGCCAAAGGTGAGCCAGTCTGGGACGTGGTGGCGCAATGGCTGCGTACCTATAAAAAAATCACACCACGCAAACTGAATACACCACGTTTGATTGGCGTGACTGGTAACCCTGGCCTGGTTTAAGTTTTGATGGTGGGTAGCGGTTTCTTTGGTAATTTGACGATGCCCACCGCCAGTGCTGCACAAATCAGCAAGCCGCCCGCCAGCCTGATCACGTTCTCAGGATTGCCACCCAACCACGCATGGTAATACAGCGGCAGGGTGAAGATTTGTATGATCATGGGGATGACGATAAACATATTGAAAATCCCCATATACACCCCCGTGCGCTCTGCCGGTATGCTGCCAGCCAGCATGATATAAGGATTGCCCATGATACTGGCCCAGGCCAGGCCCACACCCAGCATGGGGATGAATAAGAGCGCTGGCGTATGTATGGCCGGTATGCTCATCATGCACAAGCCTGCCAGTGTCAGGCAAGTGGCATGGCTGATTTTTGGGCCAAAGCGACGGGTGAAAGGCACCAGGGCAAAGGCGGTAATGAAGGCGATGAAATTATAGAAAGCGCCTATCTGCCCATTCAATAATCCAGCTTCACGAAAACCGGCAGAACTGGGGTCACTGGTGCCAAATATGCTGCGGCCCAGCGACAGCATGATGTACTGCCAGTAGCAAAACATGGCATACCACTGGAATAGTTTGACCAGCGCCAACTGGCGCATGGTCGGTGGCATTTCTTTTATTGCCAGACCTATCTCGGCCAGGGTGGCACGCCAGCCGGTGGCTTGTTGCCTGATTTGCGTCAGTTGCTCAGCAGTCAAAGGGATTTCTGGCGTCGTCTTCAAAGTCCACAAGATGGACGCAATCGAAAACACCGCACCGATGATAAAAGCTGCAATGACGATAAAGGGGATGTGATGGCTATTGACGCTATTACTGTTCATGCCTGCCACCACAAGAATCGATGGCGTCAGGTACGCCAGGGTTTGCCCCAGGCCAGTGAAAGCGCTTTGCGTCAGGAAGCCGACAGAATGCTGGCTGGCATCGAGCTTGTCGCTGACAAAGGCACGGTAAGGCTCCATCGTCACATTATTGGCAGCATCAAGTATCCACAACAAACCTGCAGCCATCCACAGTGTAGAGCTGAAGGGCATGATCAATAAACCCAGGCTGCACAGCATGGCGCCAATCAGGAAATAAGGCGTGCGGCGGCCCCAGCGGCTGATGGTGCGGTCACTCATGGCACCAATCAGAGGTTGCACCAGCAGGCCTGTCACCGGTCCGGCCAGCCACAAATAGGGCAGGCTGGCTTCGTCAGCACCCAGGTAGGCATAGATGGGGCTCATGCTGCTTTGCTGCAAGCCAAAACTGAACTGTATGCCAAAAAAGCCAAAGTTCATGTTAATGATTTGCCAGAATGACAGTCGGGGTTTGCCTGTCACCTGTTGCGGGCTGCTTGTGGCTGCATTCATGGGTTTGCTCCGCTGCTTTCAATAACTGGCAGGGTTTCCGCATTCCAGCGTTGTTGCCATTGTTCATAAAAGTCAGCATCGCTGGCAACTGCACCCCTTACGCCGCAAATACCTGCTGCAAATTGATGGGCGCGCTGCAGGCTGGTGAGCAGTGGCCAGCCACGCTGCAGGCCAAGTAAAAAGATGGCAGAGAATGCATCTCCACCGCCTACGGTATCAACCACTTCAATTTTGACAGATTCAGTTGCACTGCGCAGGTATTGTCCAGCCTCATCCAGATAGGCATAACCGCGTTCACCCAGGGTGGTGATAATGGCTTGCAGCTTGAACAGGCTTATCAATGCTGTTGCATGGGTCAGAATATCTGCATCATCCAGTGTGACCACGCTGTCTGCCTTGGGTTTATCCAGGTAAATTTCTGCCAGTATCTGCAATTCTTCTTCATTGACCTTGAGTATGTCGGCAAACTGTAATGATTGCTCGATGGTAGCCAGGCTATATTGCATGGCGCGCAAATTTAAATCCAGGTATTTGAGCGCCAGTGTCTCTTTTAGCAAGGCATGCAAGGCAGCGCGTGATACAGGGTTTCTTTGTGCCAGTGTGCCAAAGTAAAAGATGCCCTGATCATGTTCAGGGCTACCCTGTAGCATGGCTGTTAAGGCTGCATGGCTTTCAATATAGTCATAGGCCTGGTCAGGCAAGATGTCGAACTTGTGACTGGCCTTGTCTGCACTATCGTCCTGAGTCACCTTGACGCGCCCCGTAGGATAGTGACGGTCAGTCTGCAAAGCAGTTGCCGGGAGTTTGAAACGCTGCATGTCGGCGCGTATCAATTGCGCAGTTGCATCATTGCCCACGCGAGAAATCATCAGCGGCGCACAATCAAAATAACCCAGGCTGCGCGCCACGTTGAAAGGCGCGCCGCCAACGACAGGCTGATCCGGGAAATCATCAATCAGGGTTTCGCCAAAGATGATGATGGGTTTGCTTTGCAATGACATGGGTTTCTTTTCTGTTAGCGGGCTTTAGTTGCGAAAATTGTGAAAATTGCGAGAATTGCGAAATGCGAGTATTTGTGCAATATCCAGTTTTCTCCTTCCCCTTCAAGGGGAAGGTCGGGATGGGGATGGGTTTCTTAAATTAAGTTGGCAAGTATTTTTTGCCGAACCCCATCCCCACCCCAGCCCTCCCCTTGAAAGGGAGGGAGTTAGTTTTTGGTCATATTTCCCTGTTTCCTTACCAACCACAATTGCGAATATGCTTGTAATGTCACGGTAAGATCAACATCAAGCTTGCTCAACTGATCAACCCAGCCTTGCCCAGGAATATCATAGCCCACCAGCAGTTCCACCAAATCCAGCCTGATACTATGCTCTGAAAAATTCCCTAAAAACAGCAAAGGATCATCCACGCTGCCGCGCAAAAAAGCCAGCACGGCAGGATTGTTTGCTTTCAACAGTTGTTGTGCTTCCTGCGCAGCAAGTTGCGGCAATTGCCTACGCTGCTGCAACAAGTGACAAAGCGCATTGAATACCGTACCCGCTTCATGCGAACCGGAATGGCGCTGGGCATATAATTCTTCATCCCAGACCGGCCTGTGCAACCAGCGGCTGTCTGCAGCCTGTGCGGGTACCTGCCTGTATGCTTCATCATTTGTCTGTGCCAGCTCATCGCCCATATAAATCAGCGGCATACCGCCAAAACAAAAACTCAGCCCATACAAGAGTAGCAGACGTTGCCTGGCCAGATGCTTTTCTGTTGCTGTGTGTGCGCTGGAAAAACCGGTTAACGCCGCCGCCATGCCTACCGTGCCATGCACTGCTGCCGGGTCATTGGCCTGGAAACTGGCGCCGCGCGCATAGCTGCCCTCGCCACTATAGAAGCGGGATACCCTGGCCAGCCTTTGCTGTACATCTTCTGTCTCCAGGCTTGCTTCTGGCCGCAGCACATTCCAGCCTATGTCGTCATGGCAGCGGACATAAGTCAGCCAACTGCTTTGCTCTGGCTGCGCTGGCGTGCCTGCAAATACATGGCGCATCAGGCTTGTGTCTTGTTCTGCCAGCGCGACCCAGGAGGCTGCCATCAGGCTGCTGTGGTAGGCGAGGTGGCATTCCTGCTTTGAATTTGTACCGTCGTTGTTACCAAGGTAGGCGGGTAATTCTGCCGTCTCAACGATGGCTTCCGCTTTCAGTAAAACACCTGGGGCAGCAATTTCTACCAGACTGCGCAAGGCTTGCAAAATCTGGTGGGCTTCTGGCTGGTTCATGCATTTTGTGCCAGCGCGCTTCCACAAGAAGGCGGTGGAATCGAGACGAAAAGCTTCTACCCCACGGTTAGCGAGGCGCAATAGGGCTGCTGCCATATCGGCAAAGACGTTTGGATTACTGTAATTCAAATCCCATTGATAAGGGTAGAAGGTGGTCCATACCCATTCTTGCAGTTCAGGTACAAAGCTGAAATTGCCAGGGGCAACTTGCGGGAAGACCTGACCAAGATGCTTTTCAAAATTATCTGGAATTGTGCGATCAGGATAATGATAAAAATAATCGCGGTAGTGTGGGTCACCTTGTTTTGCCGCGACAGCCCAGGGGTGATCATCTGCCACATGGTTGAGGATAAAGTCAGAACACAGGCTGATACCTGCTGCACGCAGGGCAGTACTGAGTTCTTCCAGGTCTGCCATATTGCCAAGATGCGGTTCTATCGCATCAAAATCGGCTACGGCAAAACCGCCATCGTTTTCACCAGCGCGGGCTTTTAAAAAGGGCAACAGGTGCAGGTAAGTTACGCCCAGTTCCTGCAAATGCGGGATACGCTTTTGCACGCCGCGCAAGTCACCGGCAAAACGGTCGGCATAGCAGCAATAGCCAAGCATGTTTTCTTTGGTGAACCAGTCTTTGTCGGTGCTTCTGGCATCATCCAGAACTTGCAGGGACAGGGGGCGTGCTGCGATGGCTTCGCCTGCGACTTGCAAGAGTTCTGTCAGCCATGTGGCATACGCTTGTTCATTGCTGAATTGATTGCCATACAGTGTCTGCAGTGTTTGGTATAAATCGGGGAGATGCTTTGCCAGCCTGACCTCTGTGCGCGCGTGCGTGCCCGGTGCCAGCTTGCTGAGTAGGGCTGTGAGGAAAGGTGTTGTGTTCGTTGCGGCAGACATGGTGCAGGTAGTGCCTTAGAAAAACGGGTCATTAAAAATGGCTCCCCCACATGTTGGGGGTGTAGGGGAGCCTTAAGTGCTACCAGGGACTGGTTCCTACTTGTGGCCTTGCCTAAGCTACTGCGCGGCGCGATTTTGGGCCTGCTGTTTTTGCAAGCTCGTCGTCGTACTTAAGTACGACTGCGCTTCTTAACCCAAACTAGCGTCGCTCGCTACGCTTATGCAAGGCCACTTTACATATAGCGAAGTTCTAGAAGCTATATTTCAATGACGCTTTAATACTGCGTCCATTGATGGATCTTGCTGCGTGTCCATCGCCTTCTACTTCGGTGTAGCCTATGTTGTTCGTCAGGTTGTTGACGCTCAGGGAGACCTGGACTTTGTCGTTGATGTTGTAGTTGACGAAGGCGTTGATGACGTGGAAGGCGGGCAGGATCAGGGTGTTGGCGTCGTCACCGTAAGATTTGCCCGTGCCTATCAGGCTGGCACCGAAGACGGCTTCACCCATGGTATAGGTGGGGGCGATCTGGTAGGTGTAGCTGGCCTGACGGCGTGGGGTTTTGCCGACCACTGACTTGTCATTCGCTGCCGTGATGCTGGCATTGGTGTAAGTCAGGCCGCCAGTAACGCGGAAGGCGTCGTAGCGATAGCTGGCTTCGATTTCCACGCCCTTGGCATCGTAGTTATTTGCTGTGAATTTTTGTGTCGTTGCTTCAAAATTCGATTCTTCTGTCTTGGCCTGGAACAGGGTCACAAAGCTGCTGAAGCTGCCTGCTTTCCATTTCACGCCTGCCTCGGTCTGTTTGACGATATTGGTACTGATCGGTGTGCTGCCATCAAGTGGGTTGCCAAACATGATGCGGTCGGCATTGAAGGCGATGCCTTCGCTGACGCGGGCAAACACGGCGATGTCTTTGGTGACACGATAATTGGCACCGAAAGAGTAAGACGTATGGTTCACGCCATAGTTGATAAATTTGGTATTGGCCGCACGATAATTTTGATTGACTGCCTGGTTGAAGGTACCGCTGGCATCCTGCTTGTCGTAGCGCAGGCTGCCATCGAGGTTCCAGTTGCCACTTTCCCAACCAAGATTGGCATACATCGCATTGGTCTTGTACTGTGCATCGATATTGCGGTTGCAGCAGCCGCCAAATACATCCGTGCCTTGCGCCAGCAAACCGGGGGTACCTGCAATCGTGCCGTTCGAATTCAACAGGGCAGGTTGGTCACCGCTGGCTTGCATCAGGTATTGGTTGAAGTTCCAGGTCACGCCCAGGTTTTGCAGGGATGAATACCAGCCCACCGTGGTGGCGAACTTGCCACCGGACGTATCAAATACTTTGGACAATTTCATGTCATTGACGGTACTGCCCAGGTCATCAATCGAAGTATTGAATACGGTCGCCGTAAATGCTGCGCCTGTATATGCCTTGCCTGCATTGGGGCCGGTAGCATAAGTCATGTTCGTTGCTGCGGCGCCGGTCACGCCTGCATCAGCCGGGAATATGGAAATAAAGCGGCCAGTGTTATTCGACTTGCGGAATTTTTCATCCAGGGTCCAGCCACCGCCCAGCTTCAAGGATGCTTCTGCGCCAAAGGCATTGTTGACGACATGCAGGCCATCATTCACATTCGTCGCGATCTTGTTATTGTTTTTATCGAGAACAATATCGCGTGTCCAGTAGGGGGAATAAAAACTGGCGGTGCGCGGGTCTATGCCGGGCAGTTCAGAGATATTGCCATTCACCGTCCTGACTGGCACTGGCATATTCATCGGTGTCTTGTCATCCAGATGCTTGAAACTCAGGCGCAGGTAGCCATTATCCAGTTCATGCGTGATATTGGCACGCAGTTGGCCGCCTTCTTCTGCTGTCATGCCAGCAGGGCGTGAGCTGTCTCCACTACGGTAATAACCTGCGATAAAGGCGCGGGTCTTGTCAGACAGGGCTGCGCCATAGTCAAAATCAAAGCGGGTCTGGCTAAAATCCACGCCTTTGGTGATGCCTATGCTGCCGCCTTTTTCCTTCCCAGTCTTGCTGATGAAGTTGATGATGCCGCCTGGTGAATTGGTGGCCATGGTTGATGCCGTGCCACCGCGTACTACTTCCAGATGCGAAAGGCTGCCATCGGCGCGCAAATACATGTCTGGTGTGACGAAGGCGATATCGCCAAATTGCAGCAGCGGCAAGCCATCTTCCTGGAACTGTACATAACGCGCACCACCGGCAGAAATAGGTACGCCGCGCACAGTCAGGTTGGCATTGCCTTCACCACCTGAGGACTCTGCCCGCACACCAGGGATGGAGCGCAAGATTTCTGCCGCATTGGTCGGCGCGGACTGGGCGATCTGGTCAGCATCGATAGTACTGATGGACACGCTGGCCTTCATTTTGGAAGTGCCTGTGGGTGTACCCGTCACGATGACTGAATTCAGGTTTAGTGAGTTTTTATCTTTATCCTGTGCCGCTGTGTTGTCTTGTGCCCAAGCACCGTTCATGTGCAGTAAGGCCAGGGAAATGACGCTGGCCATGCGCGTCATTTTGATGTGTGATGATTTCATTGCTGTCTCCGCTGTCATCATTTTTATAAAGCCGCACAGAACAGGTCTGTGCATGCATGTCTCTTACCTTGTTGCCTGAGCACAGGCATCACGCTGGTAGCGGTGATGCCGTGTCAGTCACAAAAGACCTCCAACAATTTTCGCCGCGCTCTTTGGACATTCAGCTTGATTTGACATCAACTGTCGTACTCTATGGCGCTTTTTTTTGCGATCCCTGGTTTGCCTGGGCAAACGCTGTTGAAGATCTTTTGTAGTGCAGGTGAAGAGAATTATCTGGTAAACCGAATTTTATTGCAATCGATTGCAAAGATGCGGCGCAATAAAGTGGTGCAATATTTCTTTTGGGTAAATTTCAGGTGTGCACGAAGATGAGTAGGGTGGATGTTGACGCAAAGGATTGCGTCCTATGAAATCTGGTCAGCAACCCATCGTATTTTTATCTTCTTAGGCGTAAAGAAAATGGCCGTCATCGCATGTGTTTTGCAAGCAACAAAAAGACTGGGTGAGCTTATATATGCTGCGATGCACAATGAAAATCAGGAGAAGGGTCTTTGAGTTTTTTGTAGGAATACTTCGAATTTTTGAAATTTATTGCAATCGGTTGCATAAATTGTCCGTAATGCAAATAATCCATGCTTGTCCTCTTCCGCAGGATGTGTCTGGCGTTGCAGTCAAACACTGCTCGCCCTGACCATCAGTTCTGTAGGTAATAATCTTGCCTCGCTATTGCCATCTTCTATCAGGGATAACAAGGCATCGACCAGCGCCAGGCCTGCCTGTGCCATGGGCTGACGCACCGTCGTCAAGGGCGGGTGAAAATAGCGCGCCAGTTCTATGTCGTCATAGCCAACCACGGCCACGTCATCCGGCACACGGTAATTTTTCTCACGCAGGCTGTTGATGCTGGTCATGGCCAGCAAATCACTGCAGGCAAACAGGGCATCGAAACTGATTTTGCGGCTGCACAGTTCTGCCACTGCCAGCTTGCCGCCTTCTTCTATGAATGAGGCGGGCACGACCAGTTTTTCATCAAGGGCAATGCCATGTTGCGCCAGCGCCTTGCAATAACCCTCGTAGCGTTGCGCCACTTCAGGCAATTGCGTATCCCCAAAAAAGGCAATGCGTTTGCGCCCGCTTTGCAACAGGTGCTCAGTGGCTTTTTGCCCGCCAGTGACATTGTCACTACCGACGGTCACGTACAATTGCTGCGGCAATTGCGCGCCCCATACCACGATGGGCACATGGCGCGCCGCTAACTGGTTCAACTGGTCATGATGTCGCCACTGGCCTATCAGGATCACACCCAGCACCCGGCCAGTATCAAAAATCTGCGCGGCATTATCGAGATGTTCTGCATCTATGCGTGACAACAACATGTCAAAACCACGGTCTGTCAATGCATCGGCGAGACTGCCCAAGATACCGAGGAAGAAAGGGTCAGACAAATGCTGGCGGGTTTCAGAATCAAAGGGCACGACCACGGCAATCGTGCGTGTCTGCTTGAGGCGCAAATTACGGGCATCGATATTGATGGAATATTTGAGCGAGCGTGCCAGTTCGGCAATGCGTTGACGGGTTTCGTCATTGACCAGCGCGCTGCCACTCAGGGCGCGTGACACCGTCGAGGTGGAAACACCCGCCAGCCTGGCAATATCAGCCATCTGCAAACGGCGCTGTTCTTTGCTGGCGGACTTGATTGTGTCTGTTGTAAGGTCCGTCTTGGTTTTCATCTTCTTGTTCTTAATTTGGGTGTATGTACTGAGCTCTTCTCAAGCCCATTATAAAACCGAAATCAGCATTAGCGGCAAATATGCAGTCTTGCGTGGAACCTGCTTTGCACAGCCCGGCTGTTTTAGCGCTCAGCCCTGATCCCCTGTTGCTCACGCCATTCTTTCAACAAGGCCTGGCGCGAGCGCGGGTAGGTTTGATCTGCCACCTGCAAGGCCTGTATGCGGTCAGTGCGGAAGTGTCGGAAATCATTGCGTAATTCACACCAGGCGACGATGATGCGCAAATTATCAAAGAAGGACAGGGCGCAGGGCCAGATGATGCGTTCGCTGACCTTGCCGGTTTCATCCCGGTATTCAAGCACTAGTTTGTGTTGCTTGCGTATGGCCAGGCGTATCTCGCGTAACTGCTCATCGTTGCCGTCGCTCTTGCAGCCGGGGCCGATCAGCAAGCCACTGTGTTCCAGTTCCAGCCTGGCTTCAGCCGGCAAGACCGAGGCGATTTTTGCCAGGGCATCACGCGCAGCCAATGCCAGTTTATGGTCCGCCTGCTGGGCCACCCATTTTGAGCCAAGGGCAATGGCGGCGATTTCTTCTTCAGTGAACATCAAGGGTGGCAGGGTAAAACCCGGCTGCAAGACATAGCCTATGCCAGCTTCGCCAGCAATTTTCGCTCCCTGGTTTTGCAGGGTGGCGATATCGCGGTACAGGCTGCGCAGACTGATACCCAGTTCCTGCGACAAGGCAGTACCGCTGACGGGATAACGATGTCTGCGCAGGATTTGCATCAGTTGCAGCAAGCGCTCAGTGCGCGACATGTGGATACTCACTTGGGTTTACAGGCATGGCAATTTTCCCTTTGATCATTTGTGCGATTTTACCCTGTGCTTTTGTTGACGGCATGACAAAGACGTCAGCGTAGTCTTACGCGACTTTCATCCTGGTCTGATGTTGTTCCTTGCGATGGGTGACTACCATAAAGCTCAGGGATGCAGGACCTGTAAGTCAAATGATAAAAAAAAGGAGTGAGCATGCCGCACACTATCTGGAGTGCAAAAAGATTGCGTCAGTTCGGGCAGTTAAAAGAAAAGGTGAATAAAAGTGTCCACCAGCTAAGTTTCACTACAGAAATTGCTTCTGACTCCGTTAACAAGAACAGACAGGACTTAACAAGTGCAAGGCTTGAGAAAGTGGCAAGAAGACGTAGCGGGCCAGGTTCTCACAGTGGCCCTTTGGGCCGCAGTTATGCGCAGTTGTATGAAGAAGCACGCAGGAAAAATATCCGTGGACGTTCTGGCATGAACAAGGCAGAACTTGAACAGGCTCTGGATGCAGGCAAGCATGGCGGGCGGTAGTACAGGCAAAAAAGATATAAATATTATATAAATATTTTGCATGAGGCTGGATCATGATCATCATCGCTATTAACAAGGCACCCGCTCAACAATGGCTGCTCATTGCCTTGAGAACCGCAAAAGCCGCGGCAGAAGCCAATGAGGTTGAATGGGAATATGCCCACATCAGGATAAATATGCCGCATGGGCGTTCGTTTTCGAAATTGCCAGGGCATTTGAACCTGGTGGCGGACTAAGCAATCGACAGGCTGAGCAAGTTTAACAAGGGGGAAGATCATGCGCATTTCACAGCTTGTTTTGTATGGTGTATTGCTCATGACTGTAATGAATTCCATTTTTGCCAAGAGATGATCATGAGCGCTCATTACCTGGTTCTCGTCACATGCAGTCTGTTGATGTATGCGCAATATAGCTGCGCCAGTGAAAGCAATTCTGCTGCCAGCGCTGATGCTGCCGAACCGCCCCCGGGTTTGGCGACACCCCAGGCCGTAAACGTGGCACAAGAGCCGGTTGAGCCAGGTGCGAGGGCAGATACCAGCACACAGGCAGAGTTGAACGGGCCACCTGTCCCGGCTGTCAGCAAAGCGCAGCTTGCGGGTCGGTCTGAAAAAACGCAGTCTGCCAACGGGCCTGATTTGTATACGCGCGTGACTAAAGAATATTATGCCCAGTCTGCCAATCCCGCTTCCAGACAGGAAAAACCAGGTAGCTTGTCACGCTTCGGTCTGGGCTATTCACAAAGCGGGAATGATCATCTGTGGCTGGAATATCGTTTCAATGAAAAAGCCGCAATACGCCTGCGCGGTGCAGCGCACCGGGGTGTCAGATTGATGGCGGTGGTTGAGTATTGAAGCGAGTATTGAAAGACAGCAGGATCAGTTTTCAGGAGAAAACATGAGCAGCAGGGTAGAGACCAGGATAGAACGAACACCGACCATGCATTACAAAAATTACGATATTTTTGTCATCGCATCTCCACGTAAAGACGGACATTGGTTTGCCAGCGGTGAAGTACAGAAGTTTGGCGCACAGGGCCTGGAAATCGCCCAACAATTTAGCGGGCCATTCAAGGCCAAAAGTGAAACCGACGCTAAACTTGCCGTCATCCGCGATGCCAAAATGAAGATAGATGCGATACTCGCTTCACTCGAATAAGTTCAGTCATTTTTCCATTATGCGCGCCGCCAGCGCAAAACAGGGCCTCGTCGGCATGACAGCTTCTCCTTTGGGAGTACTGAAGGCTCCCATGCCCATACCTGTCCAGCCATAACTGGTCAAGCCAAATCCACACTGTGCGAATATCAGCAGCACATCACCGGGACCCCGGCTGGCTGAATTTTGTTATGATCTTTAATCAATATTGATCATCCATCAAATCCATGTCAAACATACTGCTGGAAGGCTACACCACCGACGAAATCCTGAACCTTCCTGCTGAACTGATGCAATCCATCATATTCAGTGACGAAGCTCTGGTCTTCAAGGCCGGCTCAGCTAACATGCTGGGCCGCTTTTGCGTGTCTGGCGACACCCTCATTTTAGAATTGGCGCACGTCGATGGTGGCGGCGAAGGTGCCTTACCCGCCCTGGCATCACTGGCCAAGCGCTATGCACAACGCGAAGGTTTGCAGTTTCTGGAGTGGCGTGTGCACGCCGTACATTGCGCCAGGCCCAACCTGAAATTACGCCGTGTACTGGAAAGACGCGGCTTTGTCATTCGTGAATTACCAGACGTGGGGGAATGTTTTTGGTTGAGGAGTGCAGTCAATACCTGTCCCGTGTAGTGGTCATTAACGGCACGTAATCGCCCGCTGGGCCGGAAATGCATGGATATCAGCAGGAGCGATGAACTGCTCGCAATCACTTACCAGGAATGTGGTCTAAGTCCGCCTCAAGGCGATCAAACCAAAATCAACATCAATATAAAAAACATGAGTACGCAAGACGTTCGTCAATATCAATATCTCTGGGACGGCTCTCAACCTGGCTGGGAATTGATCTATGTCTATCAAGAATATGTCGATTTATCGCTAAAATTTGACCTCACTGGGCCATCAAACTTGGAAATAATGGCGGTAAGGCGTACCTTGCATGAATTTAATTCTCTTCCACTTGCCCAAGTCGTTGCCCGTCTGCGCGGAAGCCAGACTTATTCCCTTGGGAGATTCGAGGCAAGGCAGGCAAGAATTATTACCGCAAATTGTCGGAAAGAAGGTTTGAGCGTGCTGGAGAAAGTAACCGACACTTCCAGGCACTTGTTTGCAAACAATCAAAGCAAATCCACGCTAGTGATTGACGATGTCGAGCTGGCAAAGCAAGTTCACGATACTGCGTTGTTGCATGGTATTCGTGTGGGGAGGGTTGAGGCTTAGACGAGAGCCTCGCAAGAGCGAATAGCTGCGTCCAATAGCGCGAGGGGTATCAAGCGCGCAGCTCTTCTATCAACTCAATAATCTCTTTACCGTAACTTTCCAGCTTCTTGTCACCGACACCGGATATCGCCCGCAAAGCAGGCAGGGTGGCGGGTTGCTGGCGGGCGATTTCGCGCAGGGTGGCGTCGGGGAAGATGACGTAGGCTGGTACGTTGTGGGTGCGTGCGGTTTCTACGCGCCACCAGCGCAGTTTGTCAAAGACGGTCTGTGCCGCGCTGTCGAGGTCAGACTCAGCAAAATCCTTGGCGGACTGGCGTTTGTGTTTGACGGCTTTTTCAGCTTTTTTGTACTGGCGCAACTGGACCTTGATTTCGCCGCGTAGTACGGCGCGGGATGCTTCGGTCAGTTTTAGCGAGCTATAGTTTTCATAATCGACGGCAACCAGGCCGAGGGCGATCAACTGGCGTAACAAGGCGCGCCATTCAGCTTCGCTCTTGTCGGAACCTATGCCGTAAGTAGAGAGTTTTTCATGCCGCCATTGCTGCACACGCTCGGTATCAATGCCGCGCAGGATGTCGATGACATGGCCGGCGGCAAAACGCTGGTCTACACGGTAAATGGTGGACAGTATTTTTTGCGCAGCCACACTGCCGTCAAATGAACTGGGCGGGCTGATGCAGGTATCGCAATTGCCGCAGGGCTGGGCGGCCTGGCCGAAATATTCCAGTATGTGGGTACGGCGGCAATTCAGGGTTTCGCACAGGGCCAGCATGGCTTCGAGCTTGACGCTTTGCACGCGCTTGTAAGTCTCATTGGCTTCTGACTCGTCGATCATGCGGCGCTGCTGTACAACGTCCTGCAAGCCATAGGCCATCCAGGCATTGGCGCTGGCACCATCGCGGCCAGCACGGCCAGTTTCCTGGTAATAGCCTTCTATGCTTTTTGGTAAATCCAGATGGGCGACAAAACGCACATCGGGTTTGTCTATGCCCATGCCAAAGGCAATGGTGGCGCACATGACGATACCATCTTCACGCAGGAAGCGCGCCTGGTTGCGGCTGCGGTCAGCCAGCTCCATACCCGCATGATAGGGCAGGGAGGTGATGCCATTTTCGTTCAGGAACTCAGATGTTTCTTCAACCTTTTTGCGGGACAGGCAATACACGATGCCAGCATCACCGCTGTGCTGGGCCATGATGAAGTCCAGCAGTTGCTTGCGGCCATTGGCTTTTTCGACGATCTGGTAGCGGATATTCGGGCGGTCAAAAGACGACACGAACTGCATCGCGTTTTCGAGTTGCAGGCGATGGATGATTTCATCGCGGGTTTGCTGGTCAGCCGTGGCTGTCAGGGCAATGCGCGGCACATTCGGGAAGCGTTCATGCAAAGCCGACAGCTTGATGTATTCCGGGCGGAAATCGTGGCCCCATTGCGAGACGCAGTGCGCCTCATCAATCGCAAACAGGGCAATGTTGACGACTTGCAGCAACTCAAGGCAGCGCTGGGTCAGCAGGCGTTCCGGTGCGATATACACGAGGTCGATATCGCCTTCGCGCATTTTCTTTTCTACTGCGAGGATTTCATCAAAGCTCTGGGTAGAGTTCAAAAAAGCGGCCCGTACACCTACCTCGGCCAGGGCATCAACCTGGTCTTGCATGAGGGCGATCAGGGGGGACACGACGATGCCTACACCACTGCGCAACAGGGCCGGTATCTGGTAGCACAGAGACTTGCCGCCGCCCGTGGGCATCAGCACCAGGGCATCGCCGCCATTGACGACATGCTCGACGATTTGCCCTTGCTGGGAGCGGAAGGCCGGGTAGCCAAAGACAGTCTGCAATACGTGCAGGGCCTGATCTACCGTATTGCTGCCGGTATTTGTATGCGTATAGCCCGCGGTCACTGCTGTCGTCACTGCGGTACTTACCTCTGTTGTCACTTCAGTTATCACCAATCAGTCTGCCCAGGTAATCACGCCAGTGTAGGCGGTAATCAGGATCATGATACCAAAGGCAATACGATACCAGGCAAACACATTGAAATTATGCGAGCTGATATAACGCAGCAACCAGCGTACGCAAAAGAACGCCGAGATAAAGGCGGCAACCGTGCCCAGGCTGAACATGGGTAAATCTGTCATCGACAAGTCTTCACGTGCTTTGTACAGCGAATACACGGTGGCGCCCAGCAGTGTAGGGATCGCCAGGAAGAATGAGAATTCAGTGGCTGCCTTGCGCGACAGGCCAAACAGCATGCCGCCTATGATCGTCGCACCAGAACGGCTGGTACCGGGGATCAGGGCCAGCGATTGTGCCAGGCCTATTTTGAGGGCATCGAGCAGGCTCATGTCATCGACAGTTTGTATGCGTGCATGGCTGCTGTCGTGAGTGTCAGTTCCTGCATGCTTGCGTTCAACAAACAGAATGATGATGCCGCCTATAATGAAGGCCAGGGCAACCGGTACCGGTGCAAACAGGACCGCCTTGATTTTTTTGGAGAACAGCAGGCCCAGTACGGCGGCTGGCAGGAAGGCGACGATAAGGTTCAGCGCAAACTTGCGGGCTTTGGGATCGTTGCCCAGGCCGCCAACGACACTGGCTATCTTGGCACGGTACTCCCAGCACACTGCAAAAATCGCTCCTGCCTGTATGACAATCTCAAATACTTTTTGTTTCTCGCCGGTGAAATTCAGCAAACTGCCCGTCAGTATCAGGTGGCCGGTGGAGGAGATGGGCAAGAATTCCGTCAAGCCTTCGACGATACCCATGATGATGACTTTGACGGCGAGTAGTAGATCCATAAAAACACAAAAATAAGGAAGTTTTAGTCGGGACGAAGCTTAGCATGTCGCCCGCCACACCTGCTTGGAAATTTGCTGGCGACAGCCAGTGTTCAATTACATTTATTTGCAGGATGGCCATATTCCAACATTTGCCAGATGGCAGCAGCCTGCACTATAAGTACCGTATTTTAGTACTTTATCTAATTTCATTGTCACTAAAATGAAGCGTCGCGATACTTCAGCATGTTTAATGATGATGGCTTGATATCGCATGTCCCTGCAACCCAAACTATATACCGCATTTTGCCAGCATGGCCGCGCTGCCAGCCTGCATGCGCTTGTGGTGTTGAGTTTGATTCTTGGTCTGAGTGCCTGCAGCACTACCACCATGCCAGCACCGCCCGCTCAGGCTGGAGCAGGTATGGAAGGCGGCGTGGATACCGTTCTGACGGAATACCGCAGTAACCAGGTTGAGGTCACGCTGGTGCGGCAACAGTATGTCTGGCGCTTGCCAGACGCCAACCAGCATCTGGCGCAATTTGCTCACCACATCCAGGTCGATGGCACTGTGCCCGCCCGTTTGCAGGAATTTGTCGTCACCTATAGCAAAGCGCAGCACCTGCCGCGCAATACGCCTGCAGACAGCGCCTCGATGAGCGCGAGCCTGCTTGACCAGGTGCAGATCAGCAGGAATGGCAGATTCATGGTGAGCGAAAGCATATCGCCCGTGTTTACCGGCGAGCAAAGTTACCGCCGCCTGGAGGCGGCCAGTCTAAAGGTCGGGAATGACACCTATGTGCTGACCGTGGCAAATGGATTTTTACACAGGCCCATGTGGCTGGCGATATTTGCGGCAGATGGCAACCCTGTCTATCGCATAGGTCTGCCTCACGGGCACTGGCAATTGACGGAGCATGCCGATGGTATTTCCATCGTCGATACCTCTGGTTCTGGAAGGCGTTTGCTGATCAGGCCTGAGCATTAATGAAGAGCAAGCCATGGGCAGCACGTATGCGTTTTGCCCTGTCAGTTTGCTTGTGTATGAATTGTATGAATTTGAGTGGCTGTTTTATTGCGCTACCTGTCGTTGGCGGAGGAATTGCCGGGGCTGGACAGGACAGCGATGCAGTCAGGGCAGAAGCCTGGAATTACCCTGAATTTAAGGAGAAAGATGTGCAAACCGAAACTACCCAGCAAGTAAGCAACAAGATGCGCACTGACCGCAACAATTATTTTGCCGACTTTGCCGACCATGTGCACGTACGCCGCAATACGCCTACCAGGATGGGCTCGTTTGAATTCAATTTTGTGCGTTCTGGCACCGACAATGGCGTGCTGATCCAGGTCTATCATGATGGCCTGCGCATCATGCTGGAACGCATACCCTCTGCTTTTTACATGGGCGAGCTGCAAGCCAGCGAAGTACAGATAGGCGGGCGCGACTACCTTTTGCTGGCGGCTAATTCCCGCACCAGCACCCAGCGCATGTGGTTTGGTATCTTCCGCCCGGATGGTAGCAAGCTGTATGCCGCCAGTCTGGAACAGTCAGTCGTGCGCGTCATTCAAAATGATGACGGCATCTCACTGTTCTTTTTGAGTGGGGACTCCATGCGCATCAAGATTTGATCGCAAGGATAGAGGGATTTGCAAAAAACGGGTAGCAAGAAATTCAATTTTCCAGTCCAGACCAGCTAATTTGCTGGTCTGGATATTCTGTAATTAAAACTCTTCCCAATCCTGCTCAACTGTCTTTGCTTTTCTTTGCGGTATCTGACGGATTTGTGCTCTGGCGGCATTTGCCGCGTTACCTGACTTGTCAGCGGCCCTGGCAATCACTGGCGGGCGTGGGGACGCCACAGGGCGGCCAGTTTGTGCTGCGGGTTTTTGTGCCTGCGCCATGATCTGGAACTGGGACACCAGCTCAGACAATTTGCTTGACTGCTCGCGCATGCTCTCTGCTGCTGCTGCTGCTTCCTCAACCAGTGCAGCGTTTTGCTGGGTCATTTCATCCATCTGGGTAACGGCCAGGTTCACTTGTTCGATACCGGCACTTTGTTCCTGGCTGGCAGCGGTGATTTCACTCATGATGTCGGCAACGTGCTGGACGCTGGAGACGATGTCTGTCATGGTCTGGCCAGCAGTATCAACCAGCTTGCTGCCATGTTCGACCTTGCCCACCGAGTCATCAATGAGGTGCTTGATTTCTTTGGCAGCAGATGCGCTGCGTTGCGCCAGGTTACGCACTTCAGTCGCCACTACCGCAAAACCACGGCCCTGCTCACCGGCACGGGCTGCTTCAACCGCAGCGTTCAGGGCCAGGATATTGGTCTGAAAGGCGATGCCATCAATGACGGAGATAATATCGACAATCTTGCGCGAGCTCTCCTTGATCGAGCCCATGGTCTCCACCACCTGGCCGACCACTTCGCCACCCTTGACGGCAACGCTTGATGCCGAGATCACCAGTTGATTGGCCTGACGTGCATTGTCGGCATTTTGCCTGACCGTAGAGGTCAGCTCTTCCATGGACGAGGCGGTTTCTTCCAGCGAGCTGGCTTGCGATTCCGTGCGGGATGACAGATCCGCATTGCCAGAGGCAATTTCAGCCGCTGCCACATTGATGGTCTCGGTACCATGACGCACGTCACCAATAACACTGCTGAGGCCGGTGTTGATGCCATTGATGGCATGCATCATCTTGCCGATTTCGTCATTCAGTTTGATCTCTATGGTCTCACTCAGATCACCCTGGGCCATTTTCTCGGCAACTGCCGTTGCCCTGGCCAGGGGCGGGTAATCGAGATTGTCATCAGCCAGGCGCACAGCACTGACAACAATGCTGCAATCACCGACAGTACAATCAAGAGAATGCGGCTGGTTTGATACGTCTGCTGGATTTCAGCAGAGGTATCATCAATCTGCTTGCGCTGCATGGCCAGCATTTCTTCTATTTTTTTGACATAAATGACCGATGCCGGAATGAATTCTTTATCCAGTGCCGTATTGGCTTCATCGATCTTGCCGTCTTTTTTAAGTTCTACCACTTTATTACGGGCACTGATATAGGCCTGGCGTTGTACGCCGATTTCCTTGAAGAGGGCGACTTCATCAGGGCTCTTCATGTGCTCAGCGATTTCTTTTTGCAAAATGCCAGAAGTTCTGGTTGATTCCTCCTGGTCAGCGGCAAAGAAGGTTGCCAGCGAGGGATCGCTGCTCTTCGCAATCGCTGTCGTGCGGCGAACGCCTGTGTGAATATTGCGGTACCAGTCACTGATCATGCGCTCAGTTGCCAGCGGGTCTTTCAATAAATTGTCTGCCGCCGCCGCAACGGTATTGAGTTTGATGATGGCAACCAGCGTAGTCACGAAGAACAGGGAGAGGATAAGGACAAAGCCAAAGCCTAAGCGCTTACCCACCGAGAGGTGTTTGAACAGAGAGGTCATAGATTTTCTATTTGTTGTCGTAAGACAAATTGAAAATGCAGACCTGTGTACTGAGGTACAGTTTGCTTAATGGCCTGCATCATGAAGATTGGAAATATAATTTCCATATAGCAATTATACTTTGAAGTAGCAAGCTGATTGTATGAAGTTTGTATGACTTTAATGCAAATTTCTATAAAAATTGTTGCTTATGCTATAGCCAAATCTTATACGCTCACAAGTCTGATGACATGCTAGTCCAGCGTATCGCCAAGATTTGTAACATATATTTTAGGTGAAAATTTACAAAAATCCATACTGTTATGAGGGTTTTGCCACATCAGGTTGAGAAATATCTAAAAGTGATGTCAAGACAGTTTGGATGATGACTTTTTATGATTTAGTAAATAGAACAATATGGCTTTTTGTACTGGCAGGAGCAGGTTCTTTTGCCGGTAGCCAGTAAAGCCAGCATAGCTGACCGGGTCAAAGGCGATTTCCCTGCCTATGGAAAATGGTGGCGTTGGCAACAAATGCGGCATTCCCATTTGTTCAAGATGCCCGGTAGTCAATGACCAGTCTGCATTTGCATAGCTCTCAGGCCAGCCATCGGTGATGACAATATCAAAGCTGGATTCAATCGTTGAGGCATAGTTGACGCTTGGTTTTGCTTCATGAAAGGCAGCCTCACACAGCTGCGTGACCTGAAAGCCCATGACCACCGCCAGCTCATGCCAGGACCGCATGACATTGGTGGGCGGGCCCCACAGGCATATTCTTGCCTGCTGTATCGGTGCAATTGCCTGATTTACATAATAAGCATCCGCCAATACCTCGCATGGGTGCCCCTGGCTGGACAGTGCATTGACGACAGGGCGGTAGCTATTGCTGGCAAATTCCGCCAGGCGCTCATGGTTGCGTTCGCGTATGACATAGATGTCGTAAAAGTCATCAAGATAGGCGGCCAGGTCTGCGGTTCTCTCTGCTGTCTTCAGCAAATTGGGCAATTCAACAAATCGCAAGCCCAGTTCCTGGAAAGCCTGTATGAAGCTGGTGCGGGTGCGTATGCCATTGCCTTCAAAAGACCAGGCGACCCGCCCCTGGATATGCATGTCCTGGCGTTCTGCCAGTTCCCAGATGCTGGCAATATCGTTGGCGGACAGGTCGGTGATCTGGATGAGATTCATAAAAATTAGCCAGGCTTGGCAATGAGCAGGATGACATTGCCAGCATACAGGTGTTGTCATGCTGGTTGATGAATTTGATTGCAAATATAAACATCTGCCCGGTCTTGTCCTGATATCAATTTGTCTTGATACCAATGATGAAATGCAAGCTTGTTGCGAGGTGATTGAGAGCTTATTTAGAGCTTATTGAGATGCAAAAATTGTATATCACATTGTTAATATTGCATAAATATCATGCTAGAAGTATAATATAGCTTTCCCACTCTGGAAATTTATTTCCTTTTTAATATGACATCTCTACAGTTAAAACGCGGGCTTGCCACGGCCCTGTTATCGGCCTTGCTGGCTGCCTGCGGTGGTGGCAGCAGCAATAGTGCGGGGACGACCAATACGGGCGCGAATACTGCCATCGCCAGCGGTGGCAGTGCCGGTCAGGCATTGGTGCAGGTAGCGCCAGCGCTGCAATACCCTATCCCTGACGGTGCCTGGTCTGCTCCTTCTGGTGCTACGCCAGCTACGGGCAACTATATTTATCTCCAAAGTGATAATGGTGACTATATCGGCTCAGGCCGTACATTGTTATATACCAATGCAGATTCAGTCATCACAGCAACCAATAATGGTTTGAAAATTAATGCTGCTGTGCAGGGTAACCAGAGCTGGAATGGCGGCTTCCTGCTGCCATCTGCTGCGGGCAGTCTGCAAGCCGGCTATTTCCAGAATCTGACCCGTACTCCTTTTGCTGATCCTGCCGTCGGTGGCGTTGAATGGAGTGGCGAGGGACGCGGCTGCAACCAGATCAAGGGCTGGGTCATCATCGATAAGGTCGAGCTCACTGGTACTGCCATCAGTGCACTGGATTTGCGTTTTGAGCAGCATTGCGAAGGCGGGGCGCCTGCCTTGCATGGTCAGATACACTGGAACAAGTCAGATACCGGCGGCCAGACGGGGGGCCACAAACCATACCCGCCAATTTGTGGCAAGCAGCTGTCGGTGCAGTGCCTGCTACCGGCAACTACATGTACCTGGAAAGCCGTCCCGGTGATTACGTCGGTGCTGGTAAAACCTACACCTATACCCAATCCAATGCCAGCCTGAAGCTCAATACTCAAACTGGCTTTCTGGGTGTGAACGTCACTGGTGACCAGAACTGGACTGGCAGTTTCAAGGGCATGAAAGACATGTCGCAGCTGGCTGTTGGTTACTATCCCGGCTTGTCGCGCTATCCTTTCAATAACCCTGTTCTGGGTGGCCTGGACTGGTCTGGAGACGGGCGTGGTTGTAATAATCTGAATGGCTGGTTTGCAGTAGACAAGATCAGTTACAGTGGCGCCACCCTGACAGCAGTGGATCTGCGTTTTGAACAGTATTGTGATGGCAGCACTGTTCCTTTGCGTGGCCAGTTGCACTGGGTAGCGAATGACACAACGACACCGCCAGGACCGCAAATTCCTGTACCGGCCAACCTGTGGAAACCTGCTGACTCCTTCGTACCACCAGCAGGTAACTTTATCTATCTCGTCAGCGACAGTGGTGACTACATAGGTGGTGGCCGCACGCAATTGTTGACACCAGCTACGACCAGTTTCACTTCAATATCCAACCTGACCGCAGCATGGCGTATCGGTGCAGGCGGCTGGTGGGGTAATTTTGTCGGCATGAACTCATTGTCGCAATTGAAACCTGGCTACTACGCAGACCTGCAGCGCTACCCGTTCCATAATCCAGTGCGCGGTGGTATGGACTGGTCAGGCAATGGCCGTGGTTGCAACAAACTGACAGGCTGGTTTGTCGTCGATAATGTCAGTTATGCTCTGGGTGAATTGACATCCATAGACCTGCGTTTTGAACAACATTGCGAAGGTAATGTGCCAGCACTGCGTGGCATGATTCACTGGGCGAAATAAATGCTGTATGCTAGCTGCATTGTAGCTGTATAGTTGTACATAGCTAAGCTAGGATGCCGGTAGTGCGTAAGCGCTACCGGCATTTTACTTACTCTGCCTGGTATGTTGATTTCTCAAGCGGCATTTTCAGGATGGCTGAGTTGCCTCTTCGAGCCGGGTCAGCCACAGCATTGCGGTTTCCCGCTTATCCCCACACATTTCCACCGACGCCCGTAAGCCTGAACAAACTGCAGGGCGGCTGGCCAGGCCAAAAATCTTGCAAGCCAGATTTTCATCCAGTTGTATGCAGGGCACGCCCGCGGGTTTGCCATCCGGCATGCCAGGTATGGGGCTGGTGATGGATGGTGCTATGCAGCAGGCGGCGCAATGGGGGCGGCAGGAAAAAGAAGTACTCATGCGCGCATTGTAAAGTATGCGTCTCATGACACACCAGCAGAAAGTTGTACTCCATGGGATCAGCAGGCCGGAGGTGGTGAATGCACGAGCTCCCGCCTGCCTGTTACATAAGCTACATTACAACAAGATCATGGGTGATCACCCACTGATATTCATGCGCTGCGTATGCGTCCACTGATGATCATAGTCGGACACGGCAGAACCATACGTCCGGTAGGTTTTGCCTTCACCTGGCCATGGATTCATGATGTAGATATAGTTGGTGCCGTTATACACTTCATAGCCAGTACCGACCATGATGTGGCCGCCGCCATTGGTCCAGCCATAGCGGATGACGAAAGGGCGGTTGGCATTGATGTCGTTGACCACCGTATTCCATGACGATGCATAGTTATAGGCTGTATTTGGCACACCCCAATGTGCCAGAATGTTTTGCACGCTGCCACCACTGCCATACATGGAGTTGGGCTGATTGGCGTTGCTGTTCCAGTTAAAGTTGGTATTGCCGCAGGCGTAGTTCAGGCCATAAGCCCAGTTCACGATCTGGCACTGGCTGGGATTTTGATTATAAAAACTCAGCAAGGCCTTGCTGCTGCCTGCCCAGCACCACTGGCTGTGTTCTTGCGTGACCAGCGGTACATTCAATGCACGGTATTGCGCGTAAGCGCTGGTTATGCCCAGCATTGCTCCCAAGACGAGTATGAGCTTTAACAGATTTTTTTTCATGATATCTCCGTATTTATTGTAGGTATATTCAACTGGATTCTGGCTTAGCGAAAGCTGTCGATATTGCGCTTGACGCTGACGCGCAAAGGTTCAAGGATGTCGCTTTGCTCGAGCAAACCATGGTTGCCGGCTTGTGTGCCGAGTTTTTCACTGCGCTGTTGCAGCAGCAAATTCTGGCGGGCGGCTTGCAAGGGCGCAAAGCGGGCACGAGCATCGGCAGGTGAGACTACTTCCAGAAAATCCGACATGGCCTGATACACGCGGATAAAGCGCAGGTTGGAGCGTGTGCTGTTGCCATGCGCCGCAATTGCTGCATCGACATCCTTGGCCAGCACTGCGCCACCATACGAAGTGACGCCCCAGCGCCCATTGTTTTGCCGCAGGGTTGCCAGGCCTATCGGTGTGTCATTGAGGGTGATCACAAAGCGCCATTCGCCGGTCGCTTTTGCCATGCTGCGCAAATCACCGCGACCTGTCATGACATCTTGTGGCGGCACGCTATAGACTGGAAAACCATAGCCTATCTTGGCGTCCTTGAGGTCTTGCACATCATTGACTTCGAGCGGGAATTCAGATGGCAGGGTACCGCCGCGACGCTGCACATTGAATTGCACAAACTCGGCAAAATCGCGTTGTGCAGCAGCGCTGACCAGGCGTGCCTGATCGCTTGTTCCGCCAATATCGCTGGCGACATTTTGTGCCAGTAATGCAGGGCTGGCGACAGCGCAACTGATGCTGACAATCAAAGCAGCCAGGGTGGATTTTTTGAGTCTTGAAACAGGGTGAAAATGCATGATGAATTACTCCTTGGTTGGTTTTAGACTTGCTTGAGACAATAGCTCGCCCACTCAAGCGGACCGGGCGGCTTGAAACATGGCATGGCTGAGCATGCCGGACAGCATTCCCGCGCAAACGGGAATAGGGGATCCGCTTATAGAGCGCTTCAGAACTCTATAACCAGAATTTTTATGAAAAAGAAATTGCGCTGTTCAGCGTCAACAGTGGATGTGGCTGCACTGCGGTCGCATATCGTGCGAGTGCAGAAGGCTGGTGGTGATTGTAGTGATTGAGGTGATACTGAGATCATCTTTGTAGCAAGGGCCATCAAGGCGGGCTGTTTGTTGAGCGTCGTTCATGTTTTTGAACTCGGTTTTGCAATCAGTGTAAAACCCGGTTTTATAGATGGACAGCGCGCAGGCGGCCGCCATCGCGGTGACAGTGTCACCGTTCAAATGGATGAATTTCATGGTAAGCAGACTCCAGACGTCAAAGGGATGTCCGTGCGCTGTTACGCAACGGATACCCCCTCTGTCCTGGACCTGAGAGATTTCGCCTGCTGCCATGGGTAAGGCGGCAATGCTTGCTCCTTCGGTGTGCTGGGTGACGCAATCCAGCCGCTCTTCAGAGTTTGAAAACAATAACGGTCCTTTTGCCTGAGAGTTTCCGGGGCGGTTGCTCCTTCGGCGCTGCCACAATCTTTATTTGGCAGTCTCTCCCGATATTGTTTGGTGTGCTGTGCTCAACCTGTTGTGCAAGTTGTAGAAATGAGCATAGTGCACACATTATCCATTTGCAAATCATTTTTGATGTCAATAGGATTATTTTTTTGTTTTGATTGAATCTGTGATTTGCATCCCACATGCGCAAGCACGCTTGGCGTTTGCCGGTCTGTCGGGCTATGATAGGTATACAAAAATCTGAGTTGTCATCCATGCCTGATCATTTATCCAGCAAGTCCCGTCTAAAAGAAGTTTCAACCTTGAGCAAACTTGGCCTTGCCTGCGCCATGGTATTGAGTTCTGCTGCTACGCAGGTTCAGGCACAAACCAAACCGGCTACACCAATTGCGGCGAATGAAAAAGTGAAGGAGAGCGCATGGCTGTCTGATTCTGCGCTGACGCAACTGCTGCAAAAAATGGTGGAAAGCCGCTTCATGCCCTATAAGGTCGTCGGGCAAAAAAATGACAAGGACTTGCTCAGCTATAAAGCCTACTTCCATCCTTTTCCCAGGGATATGGAGAGATTCTATTCATACTGGGGCATGACCACAGTATGGTATGTCGCCCGTAAGAACAGCATGGCGCAAGAGGGCTTTCAAGAAATCTGGCACCAGTCTTTCCGCGATGCCGGGAATACTGAATTACATCAGGCAGTATGGTTAAAAAGCTCAGCAGAAAATCCTGAACTGCAAAAACTGGGCAGCAATTATGCCGATGAAGAACATGAACAAAACATCCTGGTGGGCATGTTATGGCGCGGCGAATTCAAAAAGCTGGACATTGCACTCGATAGTGCTTTTGCACAAAACAAGGCTGGCAGGCTTAAATCAAATACCCTGTATAAACGCTTTGCTACTTTGTCGCGTCTGGACAAAGACTTTCAAAAGCAGTTTGATACCTGGCTAAAATCCAGCACGTATGGCTATGCTTCTCTCGCACGTGGCATGTTCTTGCAACAGCAGGCATGGGATGCCCGCGGTGATAAACTGGCTGCTGAGACCAGCAAAAAACAGTTTGCTGAGTTTCATCAATTATCCAGCCTGGCAAGAGTCGATCTGACGAAAGCCAATGAAAAAATAAAATCATGCAGTATCTGTGCAGGTGAGTTGATCACCAGTAACAGGGCACTCAGTATCAAAGACGGTGATGATGCATTGCTGAAAATCGCCCTGCAAAATGACCCCACCCTGTATTCACCGGTATATGCCTACCTGAGCAAATTGTTGCCGCAGTGGGGCGGTTCTTTTTCTGAGATGGAGACCTTCATCGGCAACATCAGAAAAACCACCGGCGATGAAATACTGGTCGATGATTTGAAATCACGTCTTTGCTATTACCGCGGCATCGCCATTTATCGCGAAGACCAGGAAGGTGCCCGCACCTGGTTTGAGCGCGGCCTCAACAGCCAGCCATATCAGTTACTGGTCAATGAACTGGCCCTGCTGTACGCCAAAAAGAACAACCACAAGCAAGCCATCGCCCTGTTGGAAAAGAGCATGGCAAATGGCAATGAATGGGATATCTACACTCTCGAAGCCCTGGCGCAGTCATACTTCGCGCTGGGCATGCAGGCCAAGGGGGACAAGCTCATCGCCAGGCGGGATGAGGCTGTGAGGCGGTTCAAGAATGGAGAGTAGGGGCTTTGTGTTCTTCTGGCCTGGGTGAGTGGGCTAAAGCCATACTTAGTCCATCAAACAACCTTCAATCACTGCCTATCAGTTAAAATCCAGACTGCCTCATCGAGAAGAATTTCCCTTGTGCAATTAACCTGGCGCTTCATTTACTCCCCTGCTTACGCAGTACTCATGCTATCCCTGTGCATGCTGGTGGCCTGCGCCCGTAATGAGTCAGTGCAAACACTGGAGCAGCGTGATCTCATGCGCCTGGTGTTCAAGGGCTGGGATATCAATGACGACAAAGACATCATCAGGACACCGCAACTAAAGGCAGAGTTGCCAGCGTCGATTCCCACGACAACCCAACTGGCATTGCGCATGCATGCCCTGCATGTACAAAAACTCGATGCAGATACGGCAGTCCTGCTGGTCAAGGGCGAGCCACTGGCATCGGGTTTGCCCAATTTGATTGCCGCTTACTGGTTCAAACGCCGTGGTGAAGCCTGGTCACTAACCAATCGTCAGGATGTGGTTGAATGGCTGGCTGCCAACGGTCGCATCAGCAAGACCAGCATGGTGGAATTATTTCCAGGTGACTTTGCCATGGCGATAGAACACAGCCATGTAGAAAAAAACGAAGTCCATGTCTGGCTGCGCCTGTTGCGCATAGAAGCAGACAAGATCACCCCATTGTTTGACAAAGACCAGGATGTCGATCTGGTCAAGCATGTAGAGAGTGGCCCTGAATGTGAAAGCATGATGCGCCCCGGCAAAGGCAAGCACCCACGCCTGCACCTGCATGAAAACGAACAAGACCCGCCGCATTGCTATGACTACCTGGCGAAGTGGGAACTCGCCCCCGGCATCGCCGCACCCGGCCCGCTCATCGTCGAATTTGCAGGTAAAACTTACGGTTACCGCCAGATCAGCCGCATGACCGACAGTGCGGGCGAGCGCACCAACACCTATGACTTCGTCATCACCGCACAAAAGGGCAAGAAGAAGCTGGTGTTTGATGCTGATACACAGAAGTATGTCGTGGCAAATGACAAGCCGGTCAAAACCAAATAGGCGCAGTGGATCGTAGTGAAATTTATGGGCGACCTGCCGCCACCCATGTAATCAATTCGTCCAACGCAGCTTTTGCCTTGATGGCTTCATCATGATTGATCATCGCCGCGACTATCCATTGCTGGTCATTGATATCCCGTACATAACCGGCAATCGCCACCACATCTTTCAAGGTGCCGGTCTTGATGCGGGCGCGCAATTCTGCCGGCCCACCTTTGAGGCGACGGCGCATGGTGCCATCCATGGAGGCCACCGGCAGGCTGCTGGCAAATTCTGCATACCAGTTGCTGCGGGCGGCCGCCTGCAATAAACCCGCCATTTGTTGTGGGCTGATACGTTCAATTCGTGAAAGGCCGGAACCATTTTCCAGCACCAGCCCCGCATCGTTGATACCCTGCCTGAACAACCATTGGCGTATGCGTGCGTCCGCTGCCTGCAGGTTAGTCATGCCCTGCTTGTTGGCGTATTCTGCACCCAGAGTCAGGTACAGCATGCGCGCCATGACATTGTCAGATTGCTTGTTGATGATGCGAAGTATGTCTGCCAGTGGCTCGGACTGGCGCTCTGCCAATACCGTCACCGAGGCGGGTGTCTTGCCATCGCGCACTTCGCCCTGCCAGGTACCGCCCATCTCTTGCCACAGCGCGCGTATCAGGTGCGCAAGGTATTGGTTGCGGTCCAGGATATTGATATTGTTCGTGATCTTGCAGCGCTTGGGAAAACCGCCGTTGAGCGTGATTTCCAGCCCGGCTTTGGTGGTCTGACGCAGTGGTTTTTTACTGGCTGGCGCGTTTGGATTATCTGTCTCGGGATCTTCCGCCATGTTGTTGACAGTCTCTATCACAGGCGGCTGCCACTCGGTCTCCCAGGCAGAGCAGGGCAGCTCATTGAAGTGCAGGTGATTGACGATCTTGACCTTGTCCAGTGGCGTGTTCAGGCGCGCCTCTATCTTGTCCGTCGTTGATTCCAGAGAGATGCTGCTGAGGTTGCTGTTGACCAGCAGTGCATCGGGTATGACGTTGTAATAAGCATCGGGGAATTCATCGAATTGTGCTGCACCTATGTCTGGCCGCTCAGGCTGGAAATAGCTGCGGTCAAGAATGATGTCACCACGCAGGCGGCGCAAGCCCTGGTTGCGCAGGCTACGCAACATGCTGCCCAGTTTTTCTATCGTCAGGTTGGGCTCACCGCCACCACGCAGGTAGAGGTTGCCAGTGTAGATGTCTTTTTTGCTGCTCTTGTCCGCCAGTATCTGCGTTTTCCAGCGAAAGGTCGGCCCCAGTTCTTCTAACCCTACGATAGTCGTCGCCAGCTTCATCGCCGATGCCGGGTTCATGGGCCGGTCTGCGGCTTGCAACAAGACTGGCTGGCCTCCGTTGGCAGGCATGACGATTGCGCTGAATGCCTGGACCGGCACATTTGTTCTGCTGAATGCTGCTTCAACAGTCGTCGGCAAACTGGCCTGTGCGAAAGCAAAAGCAGGTAGCAAGGGTAAAACGGACAAGAGGCAGGCAGGAGCTAAGCGCATAGATACAGTAGTGGTGACATTGAGCCATATTGTAGAGCAGGCAAGAAAGGGAAACAGGAAAGCGTTCTTTTTGTGCAATGAAATTTTGTCTGCGCCACATATCTTCTGGTTATTTGCCCGTCTTGATCTACACTGCAAAAGACAAAAATCAGGCTTTAATATTGATGTAAACCCAAGAAAGCAGCTTTGCTAATGCAAATATTGCTTAATCAACATTCAATTAATACTGGGTTACAGCAGCAAATATGACATAAGCCCTTGATTTCCTTTATAATTTCGCCCTTTCCCTGTCACCGGCCATCACCATGAGCTTGCTTGTCAACCAGACCGAACTGTTATCGCCCGCCAAAACTGTAGAGATAGGCCGCGAAGCGATCTTGCATGGTGCTGATGCCGTGTATATCGGTGGCCCTTCTTTTGGTGCGCGTCACAATGCCAGCAATGAGATCAGCGAGATCGCCAGCCTGGTGGAATTTGCCCACCGCTATCATGCCCGCATCTTCGTGACCATGAATACCATCCTGCATGATTCAGAACTGGAGCCTGCACGTAAGCAGATACACCAGTTGTATGATGCCGGCGTCGATGCCCTCATCGTGCAAGACATGGGCATACTGGAACTTGACATCCCGCCTATACAGTTGCATGCCAGTACCCAGTGCGATATCCGTGGCGTGGAAAAAGCCAAATTCCTCGGTGATGTCGGTTTCTCGCAATTGGTACTGGCACGTGAACTGACGATCAAACAAATACAGGCCATCAAGGCACAGGTTGCCACGCCACTTGAATACTTCGTTCATGGTGCATTGTGCGTAGCCTTCTCTGGCCAATGCTATATCTCACATGCCGACAATGGCCGCAGCGCCAACCGTGGCGATTGCTCACAAGCCTGCCGCCTGCCTTATACACTCAGCGATGGCGAGGGCAGGGTGGTCGCCTATGAAAAACATCTGTTGTCGATGAAAGACAATGACCAGAGTCGCAACCTCGAAGCCCTGCTCGATGCAGGCGTGCAGTCATTGAAGATAGAAGGCCGCTACAAGGACATGGGCTATGTCAAGAACATCACTGCCCATTACCGCTTGCTGCTGGATGAGATTTTAGAGCGCAGGCCAGAATTCACGCGTGCTTCCAGCGGCCATAGCCAGGTTGCCTTCACACCCAATGTCGATAAAAACTTCCACCGCGGCCATACCGATTATTTTGCCAATGGCCGCCTCGATAACATAGGTGCATTCGACTCACCCAAATATGTGGGCCTGCATCTCGGTTATGTGACCCGCCTGGCCGCCAACTTCTTTGAGATAGAAGCCAATGAACCCATGTCGAATGGCGATGGCCTCAACTACATGGTCAAGCGCGAAGTCGCAGGCATACAGGCCAACACGGTAGAGCGCGTAGGCACATCAGAAAACGGTGAAATCTGGCGCGTATTCCCGAATGAGAAAATGGCCGATCTGGTCAGCCTCAAAGTCGGCACCCTGATCAACCGCAACCGCGATCATCGCTGGGAACATGCGCTGACCAAAAAATCCGCCGAGCGCCGCATCCCTGTCTATATGACTCTGACAGAACAGGCAGAAGGTTTGAGCCTGAAGATCACTGATGAAGACGGCGTGACTTCTGAAGTCAGCACGCAACTGGCACTGGAACCCGCACAAAACCGCGATAAGGCAGAGGCTGGTTTGCGCGACAACCTCGCCAAGCTCGGCAACACCATGTTTGAAGCTGCGCAAGTCAATCTCGATTTGCAGCAGCCCTGGTTCGTGCCATCTTCCGTCATCAACGCCCTGCGTCGTGATGCCGTCACTGCGCACGAAGCGGCACGCCTGTCTGCATGGCAGCGCCCTGAGCGCACGCCTGCAGTCGAACCGCCAGTCGCGTATCCAGAAACAACTCTGAGCTATTTAGCCAACGTGTACAACCACAAGGCCCGCAGCTTTTATGAAAAGCACGCCGTACAACTGATCGCCGCCGCCTACGAAGCCCATGAAGAACCGGGCGAAGTATCGCTGATGATCACCAAACACTGCCTGCGTTTCTCCTTCAACCTCTGCCCCAAACAGGCCAAGGGTGTGCAAGGTGTACAAGGCCAGGTCAAGGCCGAACCCATGACCCTGGTCACAGGCGAAGAAAAATACACTCTCAAATTTGATTGCAAGCCGTGTGAGATGCACATCATAGGCGCAATGAAAAAGCACATCCTGCAGGCACCACCGCCTTCATCTGTGCAATACAGTACGGTGACCTTTCATAAGAACAGACCGCAGACGGTGTGATGGTTTAGTGAATGGAAATTGCAGGCTCAAAAAGTAAAAATGCTTTTTGGGCCTTTCTTCTATTGTGGGTCAGGGTTTGTGAAAATTCTGGCGAGTGGCACGTCGCATCAATGTGATAAGCTGGAACAAGCTTTTTGCATCAGCTTTTATCGTCACTATTTTTGCCACTTTTTTGTCACTTAAGGAGAAGCTGCGGTGCTCATAAAATTCAAGTTGAAAAGCCTGGTTTGCGCGTGCCTGACATTCAGCCTGCTCCAGCCCGCATTTTCTGCAGAGACTTGCCCACGCCGGGATGCTTCTTTTCCCCTCTCGGTTACAGTTTTCGACGGTGCACCAGAAGAGCTTGCCAGTCTGGTGCCAGAAGAGAGTGGCAAGCATTCAGGTTACTGGATATTGGGTTCGGTATACGATCAAAAGCGCTACGTTACGGTGCTCTGCAAATACGCCGATGGACATGTTGAGCGGGTTGATCTCAAACAAAGGATCAGCAAATGCAATTATCAAATCAACAAGAAAAATCAGTTTAGTATTCAATGTAAGTGAATGCTGTCATGACTGGCGACTTTTCACGAGACCCGGCGACAGAGTGGGGTGATGGCTTGCTGGATGTAAATTGATAGGTCCGAAAGCAGAATGATCGGCATCGCACGAAACCACATAATGTTTCGACAGCCAATCAAAGCTTGATACTCTTGAAATTATGGGTTGATTATATGTTGTCGTACAACATGGATTTTGGCAAATAAAGCAAGCAATAATTCCTGACAGCACCATTAGTAATTGTTATCTATGAATCTGAAAGATAATATCATCCACAAGTGTTGATGTTTTCCGAAAACGGCCTTCATTATAATTCTCAGTTGTAGGATGTCCTATAACAATGTATAGTTTTAGATATATTTAATCCGGCATTGGCATTGCACTAGAAATTTAGTCGCATGTGATGCTGAAAAAACTATACAAATGGGGACAGGATGGACGCGCAAGCATTAGCAGCAGGCAGGCAGAACAGCCAGACACGCACAGGAACCCGCTGGGGTATCTTGCTGATTTTATTTATCGTAACGACCATCAACTATGCTGACCGTGCATCCATCTCCATCGCCGGGCCGGAGTTAAGCAAGAGCCTGGGCCTGTCATCTGTGCAGATGGGCTTTATCTTTTCAGCGTTTGCCTGGTCTTATGTGCTGGCGCAAATCCCTGGCGGATGGCTGCTCGACAGATATGGTTCCAAGGGGACTTATTTCTTCAGTATCTTTCTGTGGTCATTTTTTACGATGCTCATGGGCCTGGTGGGTTTTCTGTCGGGGGCGGCGGCGATTGCCGTACTGTTTGCGCTGCGCCTGCTGGTTGGTGCGGCAGAGGCTCCATCGTTTCCTGGTAACAGCCGTATTGCATCTGCCTGGTTCCCTGTCAGTGAGCGCGGGCTGGCTGCAGCGATATTCAATTCTGCGCAATATTTTGCGACCGTGATTTTTGCGCCTTTCATGGGCTGGATAGTCCATCAATGGGGATGGCCCAGTGTGTTCTATGTCATGGGTTCTCTGGGCATCATGATGTCTGTGGTCTGGAAGTTCAAACTGCACGACCCGCAAACGCATCCGCGCATCAATGCTGCTGAACTGCAGTATTTAAAAGATGGCGGGGCCTTGATTGATCTTGAGACTGCGCACCAGACAAAAAAAGCAGAGCAGCTTGATACTGCTTCCATCATCAAACAATTGCTGTCCAACCGCATGCTGCTGGGGGTATATATCGGCCAGTATTGCATCAATACGCTGACGTATTTTTTCCTGACATGGTTCCCGGTGTATCTGGTGACAGAGCGGCACATGACTATTCTCAAAGCAGGTTTCGTCGCAGCCATACCCGCTATCGCAGGCTTTATTGGTGGGGTACTCGGCGGTATTATTTCTGACCGCATGATTAAGGCCGGTGTGTCTTTGTCGAAGGCCAGAAAAACACCTATAGTTATTGGCCTGTTGATGGCGATGAGCATGATCTTCTGCAATTACATCAGCACAGATGCAATCGTCATTGCGACCATGTCACTGGCATTCTTTGGCAAAGGCATAGGCGCTCTTGGTTGGGCGGTAGTTTCCGACACAGCACCAAAAGAAGCGGGTGGCCTCAGTGGTGCGCTGTTCAATACTTTTGGCAACGTCGCCGGTATTACTACGCCCATCGTCATTGGTTATATCCTGCAAGCGACTGGTTCATTTGCCGGCGCCCTGGTTTTTGTCGCTGCCAATGCTGCCATCGCTATTTTTTGCTATGTGTTTATTGTCGGTGATATCAAGCGCATGGAATTCAAACCAGTCACCGCTTAAAGAAAAAGTGGGTAGCGAATTCGCCAGAAGCTGCACTCAAAACTCTTTGTAAGGCTCGCGCACTTTCAACGGCATATAGTCGTGTTTGTTATCAAAGGCGAAGAGTTTGTCCTCAGACATCTTCTTCATTTTCCTTGCCAGATATTCCTGTATGGATTTTGGCAAGGAAAAGAAATTCTCGCTTGCCGTCGTGAACGCATCGCCATGATAAGGGCCGGTTGTAGCCCGTATCACCACTTTGCTGCCCTTGTAAAACATGACGATCTTCAGGCGGCCAAAATAAGGGTCGTCGCGTATTTTCAAGTCATCTTCAGCGTATATGCGATATACCAAAATGGCTTCCATGTTGCCATCTGCATCAATATCCTTAATCTCGGTATGCTGCTGCCAGAATGTCACACCAGCTTCATTTTCTATGACGCCAGGGCGTTTGGCGCTGTCACGTATGATGATGGGCGAACTCAGGGTCTGGTCGTTTTCCAGCTTGAACAGATGTGTCTCAATGATGGTGGACAAATTTCTGGATGCGTAGGGCAGGTCCTGCTTTTCAGCCAGGTAAAGTACATAATTACCCGTTTTATCGCTGTAGCAATAGTGTCGGACTACAGGTATTTGTATTTTTGATTTTTTTAAAGTATCTGCACTCAATAACATAGCGTCATTGGCGCAGCCCGTATTTCCAATTTTGGTTTGACTCCACGCGAGGGATGGCAATAAAAAAGTCAGGAAAACGATTGAAGTCAGTTTCATAAGTGGAACGTTGTCAGACATTCGGAATAAAAATATATTGGCAAGACAAACGCTAGCCAGGTGTCAATGTTAAGAATGGTATTGGTAGCAAACCGGGCTATTTCGCCATTGCGTCAGTCACGGGCAATGCTGGCAAGCGCTTGCGCAATATCAGCATACCGATAAGTCCGGCAGCAATCAGGGCACCGGAGATAAATTCTGCCTGCGTCGCATGGATGCCAAGGACATCGAATACAGGATTGATGCGGATTTTTTCTATCAGCAAACGTTCTACCCCAGCCAGCAACATATACATGGAAAACAGCCATCCAGCGTGGAAGCGATTTTTCCTGAAAGCCCATAACAAGGCAAAGCAAGCCATGCTCATCAAAACTTCATACATGGGTGTGGGGTAAACGCCTGGTGCTGCAATTATGGCACCGACGATATTGTTGTCATAGGTTTGCGCCCATGCCCATAGCGGCAGCCAGTCTGGTTTGAGCGCCAGGTTTGCCACGCTGCCCCAGTCACCATCACCAGATACCTGGCAACCGATGCGGCCTATGGCGTAGCCCAGCATCATCGCTGGTGCTGCCGCATCAAGCGCGGGGCGCAAGGCCAATTGCCACCGTCTGACACAGTAAAGGCCAGCCAGCGTACCTGCGATCAGTCCGCCAAAAATACTCAGACCAGACGTGGTGAATATCATCGCCCACGGGCTGGCCATGAACTCGTCGGTATGTTCAAATATATGAAATAGCCTGGCACCAGCAATACCGGCCAGCATGACCACAAAGCTGAGATCGGCGACGATTTCTTGCGGTGGCACTTCTATCACAGTACTGACGCCCCTTTCATTTTTGCTCTTCATTCTGGCATTACTGATTTGCCCATTACTGTGCTTGCGCTGCAGTTCACGCTTGAGCGTATATGCAGCAACCAGCATGGCAATAGCAACGAAGAGGCCAAACATGGGGATAGGCAGTGGTAGCGAAATGCCAAACAGACTGCGTACTACATCTGTCAAATAGGGAAAGGCCATTTGAGTCTTTAGTCAAAAGATGATTTTTTTATCTTAACATGGGGTATCTCAGCACGTATTTCGAGCTTGATTTTGTAGTGAGGCTCGTGGATAGCCTAATTTCCCATCGATTTTCTCGGCACGAATTGATAACTATTATCGAAGCCATACAGATTATCCCTGTACATGCCAGTCATTTTCTTCACCAGGTGTTTTTGCACTGAGGCAGGCAAAGTGAAGAAGTTCTCAGTCGCTGTCGTCTTGCGTTCGCCATCCAGATTACCCGTGATGGCACGTATGACGACTTTGCTTCCCTTATACAGCATGATGATCTTGATGCGTCCTGAAAAAGCATCGCGATCTATCTTCGTCTCATCCTTGTTGTAAAAGCGATAGACCAGGATGGGCTCAATATTGCTATCATTATCGATGTCGCTGATTTCTGTCAGCTTGCTCCAAAATTCCATGCCCGCTTCATCAGCATTCGCCTTGTCACGTATGCTGGCAATACTGTTCAGGGACTTGTCAGCCTCTATCTTCAGCAGGTGCGCTTCTACAGCGCTGGCCAGTTTTTCTTCACCTTGCTTTATATCCTGCCTTACATCCTGCTTTTCAGTCAGATAAAGTACATAGTTGCCAGACTGGTCGCTATAGCAGTAATGCTTGAACACCGGCAGGACAATGCCGGATTTTTTCAATGTTTCTGCCTGTAGCAGGCGCGCATCAGCACAGGTGGCTTTGCCATCCTTGCCCTGGCCAAAAGCGAGCGCAGGTAACAGGAAAAACAGGGGGAGCAGATATTTCATGGCAGCAGTTGGCGCTATTCGCGCCTTATTGATTCTTTGATCAGGGCGCTTAGCTTAGCAAGAAAACTCTGTAACACCTGTATTACTTTGTTGCAGTAACAGTTTTTGCCTGTACTTTGCTTCCCAACCTTGCTGTTCACCAGACAAGGGTGTGGGCATGACAAATGTCATGCAATACTGCTTACAGCCGCTACTTATGCACCTGACTTTGCTTCTCTATACTAGTGGACTGTAACAGTGGAATCGAGAGTGAAGGGCATGTGCCCGGCGCATCAGGGCAAGACGCAAAACACAGCGATAGCGAGGCTATCGCGAGTATTTGCAACGCAGCCATGATCGTCGCGCACATGACAGGCACTCCGATTTCCACTGTTACAGTCCACTAACGTCTCCATCAACCAAGCAAGGAAAAACATCATGTCCGATATACTGTCTTATTCCCAAATCGTTCCCCTCGGTGCATTTGCTGTTGCCATCGCTTACTCGATCTGCCATGCCTGGATCAAGACCAGCCAGCACGAAACTGACTTGCAACAGCGTACTATGGAACATCAGGAAAAGATGAAAGCGATGGAGTTGGAAATTGCCCGTAACCAGGCAATAGCTGCGGACAGAAAAAATCAGTTAGCCTGAGTCAAACACATGCACCCGGCCAACATGCATGCGATACACATACAGTGTGATCGCATGCCTGTTGAGTTTGATTTAGCTTAACAAGTGCAACCCGGCATCACACCAGCAAATCCGCCAGACTACGCGCAATGACCTTGGTGGCCTTGCGTAAATCTTCCAGATTCAAACGCTCATCCGCCCGTTTCGCATGGGACTCCAGCACGGTACGTGGCCCAGCACCATAGATGACGCCAGGCATGCCTGCTTCCGAAAACAGGCGTACATCGGTATACAAAGGCGTACCCAGCGCAGGAATCGCCTCACCAAACACAGTCCCACCATGCTTTTGTATTGCCTCTACCAAAGGCGCATTGCCCGGTAATGGTCGCATGGAATTTGCCAGCAAGATGCGTTTTACATCAACGCTGATGCGTGGCAACTCAGCCGCAGTATCGCTGATGACTTTGCGCAAAGTCGCTTCGACTTCTGCCGGATTCTCTTCCGGTATCATGCGGCGGTCAAGTTTGAATGTGACGCGGCCTGGGATGACATTGGTATTCGTGCCACCTTCGATTGTTCCCACATTCAAATAAGGGTGGGTGATGCCTTCGACTTTGGAAGTGACTTGTTTGTACAGCGTGTTTTGCGCATACAGGGCATTCAGGATTTTGACCGCTGCCTGCAAGGCATCGACACCCGAATCAGGGATTGCGGCATGTGCCATCTTGCCGTGTACCGTCACTTCCATCTGCAGACAACCGTTGTGCGCTGTGATGACCTGGTAAGAGAAACCTGCGGCTATCATCAGGTCAGGCTTGATCAAGTTGTGTTTCAACATCCAGCCGGGGCCGACTTCACCGCCGAATTCTTCATCATAAGTAAATAACAACTCCAGCGTGCCTGCTGTTGGTTTGGCCACTGCTTCGAGGGCACGCAGGGCAAAGGTGTAAGTCGAGAAATCACATTTGCTGACCGCCGTAGCACGGCCATAGATATTGCCGTTTTCTATTTCACCGCCGTATGGGTCTTTAGTCCAGCCTTCGCCCGGTGGCACCACGTCGCCATGCGCATTCAGCAGCACGGTCTTGCCAGGGCCATACTGGCGGCGTACCAGCAGGTTGGTGATGCTTTGCAGGCCTGCTTCTTTGACTTCATTGTCTGGTACAGCATGCTTTTCTGCGCTGATACCCATGTCTTGCAGCAGATCGGCGGTGCGTTCTGCATGCGGGGTGTTATTGCCGGGTGGGGTATCAGTCGGAACACGTATTAGTTCTTGCAGGAATTTGACTTGCTCGTCAAAGTGCGTGTCTATCCAGGCGTCGAGTTGTTCGTAATTATTCATGGTGGAGAGCTTTCATGGTGAGTGTTGAGTGTGATTGGGCGTCTTATGCTCGACGCCTCGATTGAAAGTGTTCAACAAAATGGACAAAGGCTTGCGCGGCGAGTGTGGCATCTTCTGCCGTCATGATTTCATCCGGGTGATGGCTGATACCACCATTGCCGCAGCGTACAAACAGCATGGCAACATCGCAGATTGCGGCCATTGCCATCGCATCATGTCCAGCACCAGAGGGCAGGTGGCGTAAGGCTACATCGCAATCAGTAATGGAATCAGCCAGTTGCTGTTGTAGCCAAGGCGCACAAGGCACGCTGGCAGCTTCATGGGTTTTGCGCAGATTGAATTGCACCTTGCGGCGTGCTGCGATGCGCTCGATTTGCGCCAGCACATCGACCACGGCCTGCTCGCGCACGGCATCCCGCTCAGCACGTATGTCTATCGAAAATACCGCCTTGCCAGGCACGACATTGGCAGCACCATTTGGTACATTGAATTGCCCCACCGTGCCAACCAGGCCGGGTATGCCCTGACAGCGCTGTTCTATATACAGGCCGGTTTCTGCTGCGGCCATGGCGGCATCGCGGCGCATGCCCATGGGGGATGTGCCTGCGTGTCCTGCCAGACCTTCCACCTCGACCATAAAGCGGGTGGCACCGGATATGGCCGTGACCACACCCAGCGCCAGACCTTCATTGAGCAAGACCGGCCCCTGTTCTATATGGACTTCTACAAAGCCCAGCACACTCGCCGGGTCATACGCGGCCTTGGCCAGCCCGGCTGGATGAAAGCCGGAAGCCGTCATCACTTCGCGCATGCTCTGGCCGTTGTCATCCAGATTATCCAGCACCGCCATGTCGAACGTGCCTGCGGCGGCGCGGCTGCCCAGCAGGGTGGCTTTGAAACGCACGCCTTCTTCTTCTGCGAAACCGATGACCTCTATCGCGAATGGGAAACGCTTGCCCGCCGCGTGCCATTGCTCTACACAGGCCAGTGGCAGCAAGATGCCGAGGTTGCCGTCATATTTGCCGGCATTGCGCACCGTATCAAAATGTGAGCCGGTCAGCAGGGTGGGCGCGTCGGGTTCCAGGCCTTCATAGCGTCCTATGACATTGCCTGCCATATCGCGCCGTACATTCATGCCGGCAGCGCACATCCATTCAGCCAGTTGGGCGGCAGCACTGTGATGCTCGGGGGTCAGATAAGTGCGCGTCAACATGCCTGGTGTTTCGGTATGTTGCGCCAATACGTCAGCCCTGTTCATGATTTGCGAGCCACAACTCGCGTAGGAATGCATCTTGCTCGACATGCTGGTCTCCTCCTTGTCAGGTGTTTCAGGCGTTTTATTGCACGCCTCATAGTGGCTGGCGGCTCTCGTGGTTTCTGGTGGGAAACGGCCTGCATCTGCTTGCCAGGATGGTCGCTGTTTTTGCCTGTTTTTTTGGATTCTACTATTGAATTCATTTATTGCATACAAAAATTGGATGCAGTATATTTGATTTCAGATCGCTTCCTGAAAAGCTGGCTTGATGGTGAGGTCTGCAAGAATTTTCGTATATATATCAATGAGTTGGAGTGAAGTCACATCAAGTAGTGCTAACCAGTCAATCAGGAGGTAATCGTGCAGCGTATCTACAAATCACTTTTTGGCCAGGTGCTTATTGCCCTGGCAGCCGGGATACTGATAGGGGTCTTGTACCCCAGTTTTGGCGTCAGCCTCAAACCCATAGGCGATGGCTTTATCAAACTGATCAAGATGATCATCCCCATGATCGTTTTTTGTGTTGTCGTCCATGGCATTTATGGTGCAGGGGAACTCAAGAAAGTAGGGCGCGTCGGCCTCAAGGCGCTGATTTACTTTGAAGTGGTGACAACGATTGCACTGGTATTGGGCCTGGCACTGGCTTTCCTGTTCCACCCCGGTGAGGGCATGAACATTGTCCCCGCCTCGCTTGATGCCAGCACCCTGGGCACCTATGTCGATAATGCCAACAAGGTCAAAAGCGCAGGCTTTGCCGAATTTGTCATGAAAATCATCCCGACCACAGTCGTCAGCGCCTTTACCTCGGGTGACGTGTTGCAGGTCTTGCTGTTTTCGCTGATCTTTGGCTGCGCCCTGTCACTGGTCGGTGAAAAAGCCCGCCCCATCGCCAACATGATCAGCAGCCTGTCTGAAGTGTTTTTCAAGTGCATGTCCTTCATCATCAAGCTGGCACCTTTGGGCGTGTTTGGTGCAATTGCCTTCACCGTGGGCAAATATGGTGTGGGTTCGTTGAAACAACTGGGTTTGCTGGTGATCTTGTTTTACGCCGCTGTCATCATTTTTGTGTTTGGCATACTCGGTGCGATATTGAAAGTCGCTGGCTTCAATATCTTCAAATTCATCAAATACCTGCGTGAAGAATTGCTGGTGGTGCTGGCGACAGCATCGTCTGACTCTGTCTTGCCACAGGTGATGAAAAAGCTGGAATACATGGGTATCAAAGATACCACCGTTGGCCTGGTCATACCCACAGGTTATTCCTTCAACCTAGACGCGTTTTCCATCTACCTGACACTGGCCGCCGTATTCATCGCCCAGGCCACCAATACCCCGCTGGCGTTTTCTGATCTATTGGCGATACTGGCGATTGCCCTGGTCACTTCCAAAGGCGCACATGGCGTACCCGGCTCGGCGATCGTCATCCTGGCTGCCACTTTGTCTGCCATACCGGCGATACCGGTAGTGGGCCTGGTGCTGGTGCTGTCTGTCGATTGGTTCATCGGCATCGCCCGTGCTCTCGGCAACCTGATCGGCAACTGCGTTGCTACCGTTGTCGTCGCCGCATGGGAAAAAGACATAGACAGAAGCCGTGCCCATGCGGTCTTGAATGGCGATACTGCTGCGATTGCCAGTTATGATCTGGCGAACAGCAAGACAGAGCTGGCGGCGGGATGATGCAGTTTTTCATGCACTGACTGCGCCAGGTCAAGGGTAGTGGAATAAAAATAACGCCCAAAGGCCAAAATCTTTGGGCGTTATCCTTATCAGGTTACAATTTAGCCTTAGCTCATCATGCAGCACGCCAGCTCTACAGGTAAATAAGAATATGACCGCCACCACCAATCCAGCCCAGGCAGACCAGGCAGACAGCTCAGAAGCCATCGCCCTGGACATCACCACAGCCATCGCCGAGCAAAGGCTGCCGCCTGGTACCAAGCTCAGGGAAGAGGCACTGGCGCGCATGTATTCCGTCAGCCGCACCAAAATCCGCGCGGCCCTGGTCATGCTGGCCAAGGACAAGCTCATTGACCTCGTGCCAGAAAAAGGCGCCTTCGTCAGCAAGCCCAGCGAGCAGGAAGCCCACGAGATATTTGCTGTCCGCCGCATACTCGAAGCCGCACTGGTGCGCGAATTCATCGCCAAGGCCACCGCAGAAGATTACGCCCGCATAGAACAACACCTGCTCCAGGAACGCCAGGCCATCAGCGACAACAACGTGCAGGAACGCTCAACCCTGCTCAGCGACTTTCACATCCTGCTCGCCAAAACTGCAGGCAACCAGGTACTGACCGACATCCTCATGAAGCTCGCAGGCCGTAGCTCCCTCATCACCATGCTCTACCAGTCCAGCCGCGACGCCAGTTGCTCATCAGACGAACACGTAGAATTCATCAAGGCCGCAAAAGCCGGGGATGTAGAAAAAGCCGTAGAACTGATGGCCCATCACCTGCACCACGTTGAATCGGCGTTGCAATTCAAAGAAGTGGCGAAGAGTGACAAGAAGGATTTTATTTCGGCGTTGCTGGCTTGAGGTTAAGTTTGAAAAGTAGGGGTAATAAAGGGATGCACAAAACTGGTGGCAGCGGTTTTGTGAAAATGCGAGACTAACGATAAGCAGATCCTGTAGGTACGATTAGCTTTGCGTAATCGTACGCATGTTGACTCACTGAATACCCTTGGTAGAGCGCACATCACAAATCAAGCAGGCATCAAGCTTTAAAGAGCTATGGTCGCTTCAAGGATTTACATGCGTACGATTACGTTTCACTAATCGTACCTACACTGCCACAGCAATCCTGATCATTGAACAACATGCGCAAAACAAAAATCTTATCCAAAGTCAGCATCGACAAAGAAAACAGCATCAAGCTGCAATTCCCATTTTTGCAGAACATAAAAGAAAATATTGATCACGGCAATATGGGGCGCGTTGCCACCTCTGTGTTTGACCACTGGATCACTTGCGAGAGCGAGTATCCTCTATTAGATAACATAGACGCCGCTGAACAAGAAAACCGGAATAAGAAATTTCTGTCGCACTGGGCTGCGATATTTGATGCTACCGAGGTGTTCACCGTTCGTTACCGTGGCCAATGGCCGCAAAAAGAGAAACTGGTCATCAAACAATATACCGACAAGGCTGGCTATCTGACCCAATGCAAGCATAAAATGCTCAACACCCCATTCCAATTCCTCATCTTGCCCGAGTTTGATAGTCTCTACGTAGCATCGTGGGACGACACCCATGTGTTTTATTTTAATGACCGTCTGAGGGCTGAACCAGTTTTACGTCTGGCAGAAAAATCTGGATTGCATGTTTTGGAATTCAATTAAGTTTGAATCACCCTGAGTAGGTACGATTAGCTTTGCGTAATCGTACGCATGTTGATCTACGCACCATGTTTTGTAGATTTGTTGTTTCGAAGTCTTACATGCGTGCGAATACGTTTTACTAATCGTCCATGTTTTTGTCACCACCTGGCGGCTTCATTTTGAAGGCCGGTACATAAAAGAGAATGCCAAAATAAGAAAACCAAAAATCGTCATGACGAGGCCCATTTTCACGTCTCTTTTTTCCCATGGCCATCTGTTCTTTGCATAGTCATTCGCCAAATAAATGATCCTCATACTTCGCCCACCATGCAGGGTTTGCGAGGTAGCCTGATCAATGCTTTTCGTCACAGTGTACTTTTCGCCTCGTTCTGTGATGAATGTCAGGCGGACGTTGTTTTGATTGCTGGCTGGCCCAGAAATTTTCTCCAGCGGTTCAACCTGAGCATTTCTTCCGAGGAGCTCGAAGTCGCGATTTTCGAGATAACCTCCCACACCTTCATATAAGCCCAGTGCAGAAAAACAGAAACCTAAAAGACGAATTCTTCCAGCGAGTGACATAGTTGCTATATCCTTTTTAAATATTTTTGAAATTTTATGAAGCTGCAAACCACCATGACATGCGCAGGTTTGCATGCGTACGATTACGTTTCACTAATCGTACCTACACGAGCTGCAGTACGATTACGCATGCGTTGCCCCAATCCCATCTAAGGCCTGTCAATAGGTCTGAGTTTGCGAAACTGAACCGTCACCACATAGCTACCGGCTACCCAGGAAAAGATCCAGACTAAGCCAGGTATCAGCGCAATCATTAATTGATCCCAATGCTGAAACACATTGCTGTCAGCACTTGACAGATTATAGATCGCCATAGCTACCCAGCCAGTCGAAGCGATGAACGCAATCAAGTACCAGAGAAACTTGCCCCAGGATTTCCGCTTGAATAGACCGACTGACCCGGCGAAGCACATTATTACGGCGATTGACCATATCCAATTTGATGAGAATATCAGCCAGTAACTAATGCTTGAAGCCAGAAGGAGCAAGTATAGTGCGAGGATATTGACTATCATTTTTCACATTGAATTTGAGTAATCTTGATTTTAGCGTAATTACCTATCCACACAATGAAAGTCCTCTGTTCTTCGTGCAGAATACCGGCTGAATGCAATAGCGAGTTAGCTAATCAGCTTGGTGCCACTGTTGCAGCAGGCGGTAATGCCGCCATGAGCTTTTGCATTTTTTCCAGATAGGCACTGGCTTCTGCTGCCACCTCTGCATCCGGGTAGCGCTGCAAGATCACCTTCACGATAGAAATTGCCTGCGCATACTTGCGGAAATGGTCGCCAGACAGGCGGGCGGCCAGCATGTATATGGCAGGAATATCTGCATGCTTGGGGTTCTTTTTGTCAAAGCCCTGTATCAGATTCATCGCGCCCTTGAAATCGTTGGTCGCAAAAGCACTGCTGGCAACTTGCAGGATATCGTCAGGTTGCACTTCAAAAGCCGGGTCGCGGTTTTTGAGTTCACCTAGCATATGCATGGCTTTTTCGTGATAGCCAGCTTTACCCAGCACCAGCATATAGCGCCGCGCCTGTTCGCAGATGCGTTTTTCATCGCCTTTGCGCAATAGCAGCTGATACAGCTTTTCATTCAGGGTCAGGTTGCCGCGCTCATAGCGCATTTCATCTTCCAGTATGCGCAAGGCAGCATCAAGCTCACCTCTCATCAATAGTGCGTCGATACGCTGGATGAACGGGTCAGAAGATGCAGGTGCCGGATTGTCCTTCGCCTTGGACTGCTCCCTGTGCGTATCAAAATCCACTGCCACAGGCAAACCGAGTTGCTGATGGTATTGATACAGCACATAGCCCATCATTGAATAGGTTGCCAGGATCAGGTAAAAATTCAAAAAAGTCATCAGCGGCACGCTCACGAAAGGCGACCAGGTTGCCGGTATCAGATGACGCAAGCCTTCTATACTCAACAAGACTGCACCAAAGATTGCCCACACCACGAAATAGGATGCACCCATGCCACGTATGAAGAACAGCGCCGTCGCAGGGTTGAGGGCACGCCAGGCATTGTCTTCAATCGCCAGCACCATCACCGCAGCGGGGATAGGCAGGGCAAACAGGATGGCTAGCACATAAAACCATTTGGCAAAATGCACATCTGGCGCCATGAATTTATCCATCCTGCTACGCGGCTGGTTGCTGCTTTCTTCTACACTATTGTCTTGCGCGCCGTTTTGCGTACCATAGGTCAGCTCCGCCTCACGCATGGCAATGCGCCGGGCTGCTTCATCACTGCCATCGCTGCTGGCCTTGGGCGCAGCCATATCATATTGACTGAGGGCTTTGGGTTCATCCGGGTCGGTACTGTCGTCATCCTCATCTGTTGGCGCAGGCCTGCGGGCAGGGGAGGCCTCATTGCCCGCTATTGCCGCCAGCGATGCCGCCGCAGGCATTTGCACACTTGCGGCACTGGTTTGGGATTTGGATGAGATCGCAGGCGCATTCGCATCCGGCTTCATGGCATAAGTGCCAACGATGACCATCAAAATAAAATACAGCAAGAACACCAGGTTCTGCTTATAGGGGCGTTTATCTTTATTACCCCAGACAGTAATGTCATCCCATTTTGGGTTCAGTTGCCCCATCGATGCCATTTCCATGACCGCATAGGCATAGCGCAAAAAGAACAGCATCAGCAAGCCGCGAAACATGCCAAACGCAAACACCGTCACGACACTCAGGGCCGACAAGCCCGCAATCATGATCAGCGGTGCAGGCTTGAAAGGAAACAGCAAAAACGAAGGAAGGCGCTGCAAAAATGGCGTGATATCGTCTTGGTAAATCTTGATCTGGGGTTCTGCGGACATGGTTTGAGTTGTTGTTGTGCGCGGTAAAAGCGCTGTATAGGGGCGGGAAGTGCGGGCAACCCGGCAATATAAACGTAGTCAGGCTTGTGTGCAAGGCTGTTGCTGGAGGGAATAATTCATCCTCGAAATATTGGCGGATACCAATAATTTTTAGCTGTTTGAACCGCACATGTCGCGGCTACTCGCAACTCGATTTCTAAGTAGTCCCTTGCTGCTAGTGATATTGAAATATGACGTTATGACATGTTGGGGAATTTTTGTGTGCAATATGTATATGATCATTTTGTTCGAACTTTATTTAAGCGGATTGTTGTAAAAAAATCTCTCCTCTAAATTTTTTTGGACAATTGACAATTTCATTGGTAACGAACTGTTACAATTAATTATCATCAGGCGAATGTCTGAGGGTGTTTATGAATTTTTACCGCGAATCGAAGATCCAAGTCTTTTTTCTGACTTCATTTTTATTTTGACTTCAGCCATTAGACGATCAACTTCTTTTTTGAAGATGATCATTACCGGGGCCTTGGTGTGCAAGTGTAATAAATTGCGTCATCAATGAGTAACCGAACCTACAAGTACGTTAGTTAGGCGTAATGATGTGGAGGGAGTGCTAGTACAGGGTTGTTGCTTCGATTGTCTCTTTTAATGTTAGGCGGCATTGCTCATTTTGAGCTTTGTTAATTAACTATAAAGGGCATTGATATGAGCAAATTTTTCAAAAGAGCGGTAAAAATTGTTGTCGTAAACTTAGTTGTAGTGCGTCGGGAGATTCACTATTGCGACAAACCCGCCCAAACTAGCACGAGTCGGATTTTGAGGGGTGTTATTCCTCACATTCCGATGATTATTAAAATTATCATCTTAGCTACCGAACTTTATTCTAAGATGATTATGTAAATAACTCTCTACTGATTTTCCACTTTAAGTAATTTGGATATTCAATGAGGCAAAACCATAAAATAGTCTACGATGCCTCTTCTATCGGTTCGCTACAGGTGTTGGCGAAAACGCTAGATATCTCTGTTCATCGTATACAGAAAATCGCCAGCGTTCAAACCGATTTTTATACTATTTTCGAGAAGCAAGTCAAAAATAAGATTCGGGAATTAGCAGAACCGAAGGCCGAGCTTAAAATTATTCACAAGAGAATTATTTCGCGAATATTTAGTCACTTCCGTTTTCCACATTATTTACATGGCGGGATTAAGGCCGATACTCCACGAGATTTCATATCTAACGCGTCAGCTCATGCAGCGTGTAAAACTGCCATTGCGATGGATATTAAAAGTTTTTATCCATCTATAACCTACGAACATGTTTACCAGATGTTTTTGCGTCTGTGCAAATTTCCTCCACAAGTATCCGAAGCTTTGGCAGGTTTAACCACGCTCAATGGATCAGTTCCTCAAGGTGCTCCTACTAGTTCATACATTGCGAACTTAGTGATCTGGGATAGAGAATATAAACTCGCGTCATTATTCGAACAAAAAGGATTTGTTTACACTCGGCTGATTGATGACATTACAGTAAGCACAGAAAAATCAATGTCGAAAGAAGCGATTGAAAACGTAATTAAATTGGTATCAAGTATGCTCGTTAACTACGGTTTTAAAATTCATCCTGATAAGACTCAAATATATTCGAAAAGTAATCCGGAAAAATTGATGCTGATTACGGGATTGTGGCTAAATAGAGGAATGCCTAGATTGGATGCAGATAAGCGGGTGAAAATTTCTGCTTCTGTAACCAGGTTAACAAAAAATGGAGTTAAAGATTGCGTTTCAGACGAATATCATCAACAGCACAGTAAATTGGCGGGGCAGGTAGCACTTTTAAAGCGGTTAAAACATGTCGAGGCTGGTCAACTTAGAAAGTTGCTAGACGCTACTCCTCCAATTTTTGAACATTCTAAGATCGCAAAAATTCAAAAAGTAGTGAAAATGTTTGTTAGAAAAGAGATTGATAGTTCAAAACTTGGTTATTTACAGAGATTTTTTCATTTACAGCATCAGGTTTCTATAGTGAAACGCACAAATCCGAGAATAGCTAGGCAGCTTCAAATTATGCTTAACAAAAGACGGCCTACATCTACAAAAGAGAGTCATTATGCTTAAAGAACGGTTTTCCGGGATTCTTAAAACATTTGATCCGATAAAAGGTTATGGGTTTATAAGTAGATCTGAAGGAAAGGATCTATTCGTGTACTTTGATCAATTTCTGTCCGCAGATCGTGACGCGGCAGCTATTCCTGGATGTTCAGTTGAGTTCAGTATTGAACAAGGTGGGAGAGGGCCTGTAGCTATTGATGTTCATATAATTGCCTAGAGTATGGCCTTTGCTGTTGGTTCATAGGCCGTTCGTCAATAGTTTTGTTTTAGTTGAAATGGCTGATCAAATCGAAACTACTACAGTTCAATAAGTCCTGTATCAATCTACATATCTAGCGCATCAAAATAGTGATGCTATTCTCAAAAGAAGTCATCCTGTATGCCTGCCAGTAAGCAATAGGTGTAATCTACTTCGTCACAATCCCAAACGTCCCCTGCGCCTTGTCGATGAGACCAAAGAAGCGCACCAAATCTATCTTGCTGCCATCCACCTTCAAGTCATTACTGAACAGCGTATCTTTGACGCCTGCCGTCCCCGCCATCATCTTGATGAAGATGGGCTTGGTCAGTGTTAGCGTGGCATTCGCATCTTTTACCGGTTCTGCTTTTTTGTGATGCAGTACGGCGTTTTCTATCCATAGTACGTAAGACTCTTTGGTGTCGGTCAGCACAAGATTGAGCTTGTAGTCTTTTCCTTCGGCGTCGGGGCCGTTGAGGCCGGCGGCCATGGCTTCGAGGAAGCGTTCTATCGGGGTTTGGCTCAGCATGTCTATCATGTTGGCGCGGTTGATGCCTTTGGCGGGTGGGCCGTTGCGTAGCTCGTTGGCTGCCGTGAGGTAGCTGTTGCGCCAGGTGGATGCTTCTGCTGCGTAGCCCATTTGCTCGTAGGTGCGTGCTAGCAGTTCTTTGGCGGTTTTGTTTTTGCTGTCGGCAAAGACGACGTGGTTTAGCAGCTCGGCTGTCCAGCGGTATTCTCCTTTGTCGAACGATGTTTGTGCTGCGGCGATGGCTTTATCTGCGCCGCCCAGCAACTCTACATAGTGTTTGGCAGATTCCTGCGGTGGCAGGCGGTTCAGGTTGGCGGGGTTGCCGTCATACGCGCCTATGTAGAACTGATACACGGCTTTGACATTGTGACGCAGGTCGCCGTAGTAGCCGCGTGCGCCGAAATAGTTTTCCAGTGATTTGGGCAGCTTGATTTTGTCGGCGATTTCGTAAGGCGTGTAACCGGCATTAATGAGGCGCACGGTCTGGTCATGGGTGTATTTATAGACATCGCGCTGCTTGGTGATGAATTCTGCAATGCGTGGCTTGCCCCAGATGGGCCAGTTGTGCTGGCCAAAATAGACATCGGCATCGGCGCTTTGTGCGAGGGCCTGTTCGAGGTAGTTGCTCCAGCGCTGGGCATCGCGTGCCTTGGCACCACGCACGGGCAAGAGATTGTGCATGGTTTGCGCGAGTATCTCGGCACCGGCATAGGCTTTTTTATCGGGGATGCTGAAGGTGAGTTCTGACGGTGCTTCTGCACCTGGCACGTTGTGGAAGACAAAGTTCACGCCATCGAGTGTCAGCTCCTGCGTTTCTTTGGTGATGAGCTGGTTGGGTGCCAGCACGCCTATGCTGCCGTAGGCGACCGCTTTGCCAAGGCCGGTATCGACCAGGCCCTTGGGTGAGCGTTCCAGGTCTTTGCCAAACTGGTAGCCAGAGCGCCTGGCCATGGCGGTGCCGACGAGGATGTTTTCGCTGGTGGCTTCTTCCATGAAACCGTCGGGGGTGATGACGGGGATGTTTTTGCTTTTGACTTCTTCTGACGTGATGACGCCGAGTGCACCACCAAAATGGTCGGCATGGCTGTGGGTGAAGACGATGGCAGTCACTGGCTTGTCGCCCAGGTGCTTGCGGGCAAAGGCAAGGGCGGCGCTGGCGCTTTCTTTGGAAGTCAGCGGATCGACAATGATCCAGCCTGTCTTGCCTTCTATGATGCTCATGTTGGCGATATCAAAACCGCGCAACTGGTAAATGCCATCGGTGACTTTGAACAGGCCGATTTGGGCATTGAGTTTTGCATGCCGCCACAGGCTGGGATTGACAGTGGCGGGGGCTGCGCCATCAATGAATTTCCAGGCATCGAAATCGATGAGCACTTCACCTGCGGGGCCGAGGATTTTGCCTTCTGGTTTGGCGATGAGACCGCGCTTGGCATCTTCAAAGTCTTGCTGGTCATCCAGCGCCAGGCTTTGCGCCATGTCGGCATTGGCTTTGACAGTGGTGGCGGTGGCGTCGCCCCTGGGGGCGTTGCTGGCCTTTTGCCCGCAGGCGCTGAGGATGAGGCTGCCAATGAGCAGGGCGGCGAGAGGATTTAACTTCAAATGATGCATGACAGTCTCCATTATTTATTTTATGGAAGAGCGTAGGGCAGTGAATTGTGCTTGTCCAATGCATTCTTAAGCTAAAATCAATGCACTGCTTGCATGGGTGTGTTGAAATGATAATACTCAAGAGCTGCGCGCATTGCCGACTTTTTATGCTGTTTTCTTCAGGTAAGGGCTATGGAACATAATGGAACTTAAGCGACTCAAACATGTAGTTGCCCTCGCAGATGAAAAGAATTTTGCCCGTGCTGCCGAGCGCGTGCATCTGTCGCAGTCTGCCCTTAGTCGCAGCATACAGGCGGCAGAGGCTGAGTTGCAGGTGCAATTGTTTGACCGTGGCACGACCGATGTGTTGCCTACTCCCGCAGGCAGCTTTTTTATAGAACGGGCGCGCAAGCTGGTGTTTGACAGCAATTGCCTGCAAAGGGATATTGAGCTATACCGCAGCAAGCAGATAGGTGAGCTGGCGATAGGCGTTGGGCCATTTCCGGCGGCGACCTTGCTGCCCATGCTGATGCCAGAATTGCGGCAGAATTTTGCCAGCGTCAGCTTGCGGGTAGAGGTCAATAACTGGGAATACCTCGCCCAGCATCTGCGGGCTGAAGAGCTGGATTTTTTTGTGGCAGATACGCGTGATCTGCCGCCGGACCAGGACCTGGACATTGATTTGCTGGCGCGCCAGCGTGGCGGTTTTTTTGTGCGCGCCGGGCACCCGCTATTGAACAAGGCGGAAAGGCTGCCTGCGGATATCCTTGATTATGGCCTGGCATCCGTGCGTTTGCCGCAAGCGATACGCAAGGCGCTGGCGCAATTGCTGGGTTTGCCAGCGGGCGCCGCCTTGCCAATTGCGCTTGAGTGCGATGACGTGCTGACGCTGAAGCGCGCGGCCCTGGAGTCTGACACCATACTGGCTGCGATCAATGCTGCGGTGGCAGATGAAATCCAGCGTGGCCTGATGTTGCCGCTGGTGATTGCGGGCATCCCGAATATGCATTCTGAGGTGGGTATCGTGTCGCTGCGGGGGCGCAGTCATTCACCAGTGGCGCAGCATGTCATAGCACGCTTCAAGGAATTGGCTGAACTGCATGCAAGGCAGTAAGGGACTGCTCAATGCTTATGCCGCTTCAATCTATCAATGTCTTCACCAGCGTGCGGCCATCGGGCATTGTTGCTTCTTGTCGCAACATGAGCTGGCTTTGCTTGGCAAACCAGAATTTGGTGACTGTGCCTGGCCGATTGTAATCGGTGGTCACGAGCCAGCAATCGATATTGCCAGTTGGCCCGGGGATGCTTTCTTCACCTGCCACCTTGAAGCTGTAATAGGCTGGTGCACTTTTGCTGCCAGGGTGGTAGAAGTTGACCCTCGCTTCATAGCCTGCTGCGAGGGGCAGGGTTTGCAGGAATTCGATGTCGGTTTCAAAATTGTAGGTGGCAACGGCAGATGGCATGGCAAAATCTTTCTGGCTATTGTCGGCGAGATCTTTCATGCCCGTGATCTTGTCGGCGCTGAAGGTGAAGCCTTCTACCAGGTGTTTGCCGTCCTTGTCGGTAATGCGTTCATGGCTGATCGGGGTAAAACTGGGGAATTGTGCCCATGAATCGAGGAGCTTGGTAGTCGCTGTGCTGTTGGCCTGGGTGGACACTGGTGCGCTGGGCGGTATGGCTGCGCCATCCCAGCGCTGGCGTATGCGTATGCGCTTTTCGCCATTCTGCTCTGTGATCTGTACTTCGCGCGACCAGATATCAAGAGGGACATTGCTGTCGCCACTCTTGAAATAGCGCAGGTAGTGATGCGTGCCTTCCTTTAACAGGGTGATGCGTGACAGGGTTTTGCCGGGGGACAGTGTCTCAGTGGCAGCCTGTGCATGGTTGAAGCTGGCAAATAGCAGGACCAGGGCAGGGAATACTATTGATCGCATTATTGTCTCGCGGTATGAGGATAGAGAAGATTTTAAATTTTGCAATGCTGAATTCTGGAATTCAGACTGATGCTTTGCCACTAAGTTCCTGCATAGATACAGGTGCGGGTATTTAAAAGTAAGAACTGCTGCACATACCGGACAAGAAAGTCGCTAAAATCTTGCTCTGAACAAATTTACCGGAGCCAGCCTTGTCCCTGCATCACCGCCATCGCAGCCAGCATAGTCAACACCACAGCAGCCTTCTTTCCAGTGTTCCCGGTATACGCTATGGCTTTGGCAATGCCCGTGACTTTGTCCCCGCCAGCCTGAGCGGGTATTGGGATACTGTGCCCAACAAGCTGCAGGTACATGGCATACGCGTGGTGGAGGTAACGGAAAACCATCAGCAATGTGGTGACGCAGATGCTTTTTTCACGCGCCTGCCGGGCATACCCGTGACCGTGATCACTGCGGACTGCGTGCCAGTGTTAATGGCCAGGCGTGACGGCAAGATGATAGCAGTCGCCCATGCTGGCTGGCGCGGTATAGTCGGTGGTGTGGTGCAAACCTTGTGGCAGGAACTGGCCGCACAGGGCGAGCAGCCGCAAGACTGGGTGGCGGCCATCGGTGCGCATATAGGCCCATGCTGTTTTGAAGTCAGCGAAGAGCTGGCGGCGGATTTTGTGCGGCAGTTTCCTGATCTGGATGCCACAGCCATCAATCCGCGTTACCGCCATGTAGATCTGAATGTATTGGCTCGCCGTGCCTTGCAGCAAATCGGTATCAGCGAGATAGACCATGCCGTGCCTTGCACGATGTGCAGCCAGACAGCAGAAGGCAAATATGTTTATCGCAGTTATCGTCGTGGTGACCGTAATTCTTTTCAACATTCAGGGCTGGTGATTTTGCCTTGATCTGATTTCTAAACCTTGTCTTGCGCGTGCTGGCTCAGATAGCCAAGAAAATTGCTGGCAATGGGGGACAGGCGTTTGCCTTGCAGGTGAACGATATACCAGTTCGACATGATGGGAAAATTCTGGACGTCCAGAACGCTCAGGTTTTGATCTGTCAAATGATCACCCAGTGCATGGCGTGACAGAATGGTCAGCCCCATGTCGGCAGCAACTGCTTGTTTGATCGCCTCGTTGCTGCCGAGTTCCAGTCTGACCACGGGTGCGATCTTATTCTCACTAAAGTAGTGTTCACACGCCAGCCTGGTGCCAGAGCCCCGCTCACGCAGGATAAAGCGCTCATTTAATAACTGGGCAAATTGCAGCCGTTTTTTCCCCGCCAGAGGATGCTGCAAGGGTGCAACCACGACCAGTGGATTTGGCAAGAATACTTGTTTGACGACGTCGATGTCCTTAGGGGGCGTGGACATGATGTAGATATCGTCCAAATTGTTTCTCAGGCGCTCGACGACGCCGTCACGGTTTTGTACTTCAAGTGCGATATCAATTTCTGGATATTCCCTGCAAAAATCACCCAGCATACGCGGGATAAAGTATTTCGCGGTGCTGACCACGGCCACGCGCAGGCTGCCCTCGGTCAAACCTTTCATGGCTGCGATTTGCTGTTCAAAGCTGCCCCATTCATGCGCCAGGCTGCGGGCGGTACTCGCCAACTCTTCGCCTGCCTTGGTCAGGTACAGTTTTTTGCCTATCACTTCATACAGGGGCATACCTATGGTGTCTGTCATTTCTTTTAGTTGCATGGACACCGTGGGTTGTGTCACATGACAGGCGCGTGCAACAGCACTGATGCTGCGCAGCTCTGCCAGGCGTATGAATATCTGCAATTGTCTAAATGTGATGTTCATAGGTTTTTATCTATGATTGCATTTAAAAAAATTGATTTTACCTTATGATGGCCTGCGATTACCATGCCTGCCATCGATATACTTAAGGCAGATATGCAGAGCTTACTTGACCCCGCCATCCTCTTTTTTATCTTTGGCATCCTGGCTGGTTTGATGAAATCAAATCTGGAGATACCCTCGCAGATTGCCAAATTCCTCTCCTTGTATTTACTCATGGCCCTGGGGTTGAAGGGCGGTTTTGCGCTGGCGCATTCTGGCCTCAACCTGCAACTGGTAACCAGCCTGGGCTGCGCGGTTGCGTTGGCGCTGATTGTTCCCGCATTGTCTTATCTGGCCTTGAAGCGAATTCTGCCAGCCCTTGATGCCGTTGCTGTGGCGGCGACTTACGGTTCAGTCAGTGCCGTCACGTTTATCACGGCCGTGCAGTACATGGATACCCATGCTTTGCATTACGGTGGCCACATGGCGGCTGCGATGGCGCTGATGGAGTCGCCAGCGATATTGTTCGCCGTGATCGTGGCAAATACAGTGCGCAAGCGCCATGCGAATGCTGGTGAGCCCGGTGCTGTACCTACACTGGGCAAGATACTGCACGAGTCCTTGACGGATGGTGCGCAGTTGCTGTTGTTGGGGGCCATGCTGGTGGGCATACTTTCCGGTGAGGCAGGCAAGGCATCGATGCAGCCATTTTCTGGCGACCTGTTCAAAGGCATGCTGGCGTTCTTTCTGCTTGATATGGGCTTAAAGGCTGCACGCAACCTGGGACAATTGCGTGGAAAGTCTCCCTTGCTGATTGCCTATTCCTTGCTGGCACCACTTGCCCATGCCGGAATTGCGCTGGTCCTTGCGGCCCTGTTCAGCTTGCCCGCAGGTGATGCTGCGCTGTTGATGGTCCTTGCTGCCAGTGCCTCCTATATTGCAGTACCGGCGGTTTTGCGCTTTGCTATTCCTGAGGCTTCACCAGCACTGTATTTGGGCATGTCACTGGGTATGACCTTTCCATTCAATATCTTGCTCGGTATCCCTTTGTACATGACAATCGCTCATCGTGTATTGATTTGAAACTGCCTCACCTGATTTGCCTAAAAAGCATACAATCTTGCATGCCTGATTGGACTTGTTCAACTTTAGCGGACTCAGCATGAGCAAACATACCCTGAATATTAATGGCCAGTTGCAGGCCGTAGATGTCGCCCCCGATACCCCCTTATTATGGGCGCTGCGCGACAGCCTGAACCTGGTTGGCACCAAATATGGCTGTGGTGTGGGGCAGTGCGGTGCCTGTACCGTGCATATCAATGGTTCACCCACCCGCTCTTGCCTGGTGCCGGTATCTTCGCTAGGCAAACAAAAAGTCACTACCATAGAAGGCCTGGACGCCAAGGCCACGCACCCGCTGCAAACCGCCTGGCAAGAGCTGGACGTGCCGCAATGCGGCTATTGCCAGGCTGGCCAGATCATGTCGGCTGCCGCCCTGCTCAAAGACAAGCCCCATCCCACTGATGCTGATATCGATGCGGCCATGGGCGGCAACCTGTGCCGCTGCGCTACCTATATACGCATACGGGCTGGCATACACAGGGCGGCAGAAATCGCTAATGGCAAGAGTGGCAAGAACAAGGTGGCGAAATGAATAAACCTGAAAATATTTCTGCTGAGCCAAAAGTCAGTTCTCCGGCACGCCGTGACTTTTTACGCATGTCAGCATTCACTGGCGGTGGCCTGGTATTGGCTTATCTGGGGGCTGGCGACAGTGCACTTGCGCAGATCAGCAAGCCTGCGGCTAATGCAACAGGTGGCGCAACAGACTTTGTCCCGCATGCCCAGATACGTATAAGCAGTGACGGCACAGTGACCCTGGTATCCAAACAACCAGAGATAGGGCAGGGCATCAAGACTTCGCTGCCCATGGTGATAGCCGAAGAGCTGGAAGTGAACTGGAAAGATGTGCGCATCATCCAGGGTGATCTTAATCCCGCCTATGGCAGCCAGGGTGCCGGTGGTTCAACTTCCACGCCGACGAATTACAATGAATTCCACAGGCTGGGTGCCACGGCACGCACCATGCTGGTCAGTGCTGCTGCACAGACCTGGAATGTACCTGCATCTGAATGCCATGCGGCGGACAGTGCCGTACACCATGCAGCCAGCCAGCGCAAACTGACGTATGCGGCACTGGCCGCTAAAGCTGCTACATTGCCTGTGCCAGATGCCAAGGATGTCAAACTCAAGGACCCGGCGCAGTTCAAGCTGCTGGGCACGCGCATAGGCGGTGTCGATAATGCCGCCATCGTCACCGGTAAGCCGCTGTTTGGCATAGATGTGAAATTACCCGGCATGCTGTATGCCGTCTATGAAAAATGCCCTGTCTTTGGTGGCAAGGTCGTCAGTGCCAATCTTGATCGCATCAAGTCTTTGCCAGGTATTAAGGATGCTTTTGTCATTGAAGGTACGGACAATCTGCGCGGCCTCATGCCCGGCGTGGCGATTATTGCCGAAACCACCTGGGCCGCCTTCAGCGCTCGCAAGCAACTGGATGTCAAATGGGATGAAGGCAAGGGCGCAGCTGAGAGCTGGGCTGGCTTTGCCGAACAAGCCAAAAAACTCTCTGGCCAGCCAGGCACTGCCACTTTGCGCAAGGATGGTGATGTTGCAGCTGCCATGGGTAAGGCTACCAAAACAGTGGAAGCTGCCTATTCCTACGCCTTCATCTCGCATGCGAGCATGGAGCCACAAAATTGCACGGCAGCCTACAATGCAAAAGAGAGTAGCCTGGAAATCTGGGCGCCAACCCAGTTGCCTGAGTCTGGCCAGAATCTGGTGGCTGAAGTTCTGGCCATGCCCAAGGAAAAAATCAAGCTGCACATCACCCGCAGCGGTGGTGGCTTTGGTCGCCGCCTGAGTTCAGACTTTATCGTCGAAGCTGCCGCGATTGCCAAACGCGTCAATGCACCCGTCAAGCTGACCTGGTCGCGTGAAGACGATATGCGCCATGATCATTTCCGCGCGGGTGGTTTTCACTTCTTGCGTGGTGCGGTGGATGACAAGGGCAAGCTCACTGCCTGGCATAATCACTTCGTCAGCTTTGGCAATAAAGTCATGCGGGATGGCAAGCCGCAATTACAGGCGGGCAGTGGTGCCAGTTTGTCCGGCGATGAATTCCCTGGTCGTTGGCTGGAAAACTGCCTGCTGGAACAGACGCTGATGGAATGCAATATCCCCATGGGGCCGTGGCGTGCACCGGGCAGCAATGTGTTTGCCTGGGTCTTCCATAGCTTTATAGATGAACTGGCCCATGCAGCTGGGCGCGACCCTGTGCAGTTCCGCCTTGATATACTCGGTGATAAAGAAATCGTGCCGGGCACGGGTGAGCGCGGTCAGCCTTATCATGTGGGTCGCATGAAGCGTGTCTTGCAGGAGGTGGCAACCAGGGCAGACTGGGGTAAAAAGAAATTCCCGCGTGGCCAGGGGCAGGGCATTGCCTTCCATTTCAGCCACCGTGGCTATATTGCCGAGGTGGCCGAGGTCACCGTCAGCAAACAGGGTGAGCTCAAGGTCGATAGGGTGGTCGTGGTGACCGATATAGGTTCGCAGATAGTCAATCTCAGCGGTGCCGAGCATCAGGTACAGGGCTCGGTCCTCGATGGTATCAGTACCCTGATGTACCCCGAGCTCGATATACAGCGTGGCCGAGTCGTGCAGGGTAATTTCAATGAATATCCGCTGCTGCGCATCAAGGACAGTTATACCAGGATTGAAGCACATTTCCTGAAGACGGATTTTCCTGTGACGGGTCTGGGCGAGCCAGCCTTCCCACCGCTGGCCCCGGCGGTGTGTAATGCGATTTTTGCAGCGACGGGCAAGCGGGTCAGGCAGTTGCCTTTGATGCATACGGATTTGAGTTGGAGTTGATTTAAGATTTAATGAGTATGTTTTCGTAGGTTGGGCTACGATTCACCAGCCCAACACTGGGCCTCAACAAAACGTATACATTATTTAAACGCCGAGTGTTGGGCTGATACCCCGTAGCCCAACCTACGAGATTGCTTAATCTACGCCACTCAACTCTCCATCCCATACCGCAACTTCAACTGCCGCGAAATCCGCTTCATCAATAAAGTCAGCGGATAACAAAAGCAAAAGAAGAACAAACAGGCATACAAATAAATCGGCAGCATCAAAGCCGTATTGCCTGTCGCATTGATAACGGTATTGCAGCGGCTGACCAGTTCGCTGACGCCGATGATGGATGCTGTGCTCGAGGCCATGACGATGATGAGTGCATAGCTGGTCCAGCTGGGGATGAACAGGAAGGCGGCATGGTGGTTACCTTTTTTCCATTCATCCATCGCTATCGTCAGGTTATCGCTGGTGAAACCAATGACGGCAATCGCCAGTGCCAATGCGGCCTTGATCCATACCGGGAAGCTGATGATGGTCTTGAAATAAGGCAGCAGGATTTCAGATGGCAGCATGAAGGCCAGGTAAAACTGGAACACGATAGTTGGTATGCTGCGCGAAAACTCGGTAGCCACCAGGCTGGCTTTGACACGGCGCGGATGGCTGGATAAACGCAAGGATGCAAGTACCCAGCCTATGCCCGTGCCTATGATCATGGCGACAAGGGATATCCAGATGTTCATGGCAAAGCCGCCGAGCAAAAATGGTGTCCAGGTCAGCAGGTGCTGGAAGATTTCTGTGCCGTCCATCATGCGACCCTCGCCAGGATTTTTTGTTCAAGCTGGCGTATGACACGCACCACGGCAAAGATAATCAGCAAAAAGGTCAAGAGCAGGGCATTCATCATGACACCGACATTGCCGCGTTCATTGATGATGGACGTGGTGGCCGACAATAGTTCTGGCACGGCCACGGCAGACGCCATCATGGTAGCCTTGGATACATTGATCAGCGATGCTGTCACCGAGCCGCTGGCCAGCCTGGCGATTTGCGAGGTATTGGCAAAGCGCAGGCGAAATTCACCATGTTGCAAACGGTAAGCCGTTGCTGCATCCAGCAAGGCTGTCATGACGCCAGCGCCGGTATACACGCTGAGGCAAAACAAGACCACGCCAAAGGCAGACAGCGCGATGCCGGCAGTTTCACTGAGTATTGCGCCCACGCCAAACAGTAGCAGATACATGCACAGCAAGGGTGGCGTCATACGGCCTACCGTACCCAGCAGCCGTGCCGTGACTGATAATAGCGATATTCTGGATTCGGCAAATACTGCACCCGCCCAGCCCAGCAAGAGGCTGCAAGTGATGCAAAAAACCGTTAGCACCAGCGTAACCAGCAAGCCATAAAAGAACTGTCTGCGGTCAAAGCTGTCATACACCAGGGTCAGGTTGATGCCCGTGGTTTCATTGAGCCACAGACCAAGTTGCGCCAGACCACCTACATCTGTTGATGTCAGGAATACCTGGTTACGACATTCCGCGCGCCAGCTACCGTCTGGCATGCGGTGGCAAAAGGGTGTCTTGTCGCCTTCCTCTTTTTGCCACAGTGCGTGGGTATCCGCCAGGAATTTTGATGGCGCTATACCCCAGGCTTTTTCCCGCTCTTGCAAAAAGCCGCTGCGGTGCCAGTCGGCGACGATATCGCCTAGCATTTTTTCAAATTCCGTGCCTTTTTCACTCTTGCTGATAGCCATCGCCCAAGGTGTGTTCAGGGTGGGCGGCAAGGGTGCTTTATAGCCTTTCCATTCAGGGTTGGCGAGATCATTGATGACGGCGGTATTGTCGAACAGATAGCCTATGCAACGCCCATCCTTGACAGCCAGTTTGGCATCTCTGGCATTGTTATACATCTGCAATTCCATCAGATAACGCTGCTGCATGACACGGTTGAAGTAAGAGCCTTGTGTTGCGCATACAGGATGGCCACGGGTATCTGCCCAGTCCTTGATGTTTGCTGTCGGCGGCATGAACAGGGTGACGCCGGACGCATAATAATTCGGTTCTATCATGGTCACGATCTGGCGGCGTTCTTCCGTGTCTCCCGTCGTGGCGATCACCAGGTCGATCACGCCTTCCTGTAATTTTTGCAGACGGTTGCTGCCAGTGACGCTGACCTTGCGTAATTGCACGCCAAGGCGTTTGGCGATGTCGGCTGCCAGGTCATGCTCGAAACCTTCGGGCACGCCATTGGCGTCCAGCATGCCAAACGGTGGGTAATCGGTTTTGACGCCAACGACGATTGCGCCACGTTCGCGTATCAGTGTCAGTCTCTCGCTTGCAGCAGGTGACTTCGCTGCTTGTGCCTGTACTGCTGTCATGAATAGCATCATCAACAAAAATAGCAGGCTGCAATATGATTTTATTTTTCTTTTGTATATCGTCATGTTTGAATCATGTTTGAATCATGTCTATGTGGGTACAGCCACTGCACGTATGCCATAGCCGAGCGCCGCTGGCAGCAAGGGTAGCAGGGCTTCATCAAGCTTGCCCAACAGGTCATGCTGGGTAATCATCCATTCTGGCAGCAGGCTTTCTGGTGACAGCGCGGTGATGGCAAAGCCTGCTTCCTGCAATTCTGCACGCAAGCCAGCGACTGAATACAGGTGATAAAAAAACTGGTGCGCCTGTTTGTCTATATTGCGGGTAAACAAAATATTGCCCGGTTCTTTTTGCGTATCACGCGCCTTGCCTGTCATGCGCTGCCAGTATGCTGCAAATAACTCGAAGGGGCGGCGGCGGAAAATGCTGGGTACGCTGAGCACCAGCTTGCCCTCAGGCCGCATCAGGCTGCGCAATTGCCTCAGCGTAGCCAGCCTGGCAGTATGGTCGCCAACATGGCTGAGCACACCAAACATCAGCATGACCAGGTCATAGTCACCCTGCCCATTGAGGATTTGTGCGTCACCTTCGAACAGACGCATGCGCTCTGCATGCGGATTGTTTTGTAAAAAACGTGACAGCTCGGCTATCGCTGCATGTGAGATATCAAAACCGGTCAGCCTCGCATTGGTTTGCTGTAACAGGGGCAGGGCATAGCGGCCATTACCGCAACCAAAATCGAGTATGTCTTTTGCCTCTCTTGCGCCATTATCAAACAGGAAGTGCAGGGTGCCCTGGTTGGGCTTGGGATAGCGCTTTTCGTATTCATGGCTGGTGTAATAACGGTCATACAAATCCGTCATCGCCTCGGCGATTTGATGATTGTCACGAGCGGGTGCTGGCAAATCATCTTTCACAGGCATTCTTTCGGTGTGCTGGGGGTGATGCTGTCACCGCATAACCATTTGTCGCCACTTCTCTTGTTCCAGGTCTTGTGCATGTCATCGAGAAAGCGTGATGGTGGTATGGACCAGGATTTTTCGACTTGCTGCAGATAGCCATTCCTGTGCCAGTTGATAATGGTCTTGGAAAGATATTTTTCCAGATCGCCACCACGCTCTGCCGGGGCAATCGCGATGGACCAGGGTGTCGTGAATATCGTGGTCATCGGCATGACAAAGTCATTCGCCCATTCAGGGGCGCGCAACATGGCTGCTATAGCCGTATCGTCATACACGAGAGCCGCACAACGGCCATCGCGCAAAGCCTGCTTGGACCAGTCGTTGGAATACAGGGCGACGACATCAGCACCATAAGTCACCGTCACACGGCGGTTATAAAAGGCACCACGACGGCTGCAAACGCGACGGTTTTTCAGGTCTGTCCATTCCTTGAAGTTTTCGCTCTTGCGGGTCAGCAGGTTCACACCTGAACTATAGTAATGTGGCAGGATGAGGTTCAGTTCCTTTTGCCTTTCCGGCGTATCAGTAAGAGTGGCAATCAGGATATCGACCTGGCCGCTTTTGACGGCGTCTATGCGTTCAGCCGTCAGCACGCCGACCAGTTCCAGTTGCACGCCAAGATCAGTGGCGATGCTTTGCGCAAGGTCTGGCTCCATGCCTACGATTTTGCCACTGCTGTCCTGATAGCCCCACAGCAGTACATCTTTCTTGACACCGACGACGAGTTTGCCGCGTTGCTTGATCTCGGCCAGGCTGGTGGCCAGCGAAGTGGCGCTCAACAAACTCAGCAGTGTCAAACAGGCCAGGCGTAATATCTTGAATTTGAATGTCATCATGATGCCTGCTGATCTTCTTGTGGTTTATTGTCGGCCACACTATTTTTCGCAAAATGAAAATGCAGGGCGACACAGGTAATATCGTCCGATTGCGGTGCGCCATTGGCATGCAAATCGACATCGGCAACGGTACGATTGACGGCTTCATTGACATCGGCAATGGGGCGATTCGCAAACAGGGGCGGCAGCCGCTCTGGTGTGTATTCTTCATTCTGCGGGTTGAAGGCTTCTGTCACGCCATCGGTATAGATCAGTACGTAATCACCTTCCTGCAACTGTATGGTTTTTTGCGCAAAGGGTATGCCATCCATGATGCCTAGCGCGCTGCCACCTGTCATGGGCAAAAATTCTGTCGTGCCATCCTGATGTATCAGCAGCGGCGGCGGATGGCCGCCATTGACATAAGTAAGTATGCCAGTGGCCGGATCAAGTACGGCATAAAAGGTGGTGACGAAGATGCATTCATCATTGTCTTCTGCCAAAATGTCGTTGGCAATCGCGATGATCTCGCCAGGCTCGCTGGCATTGCGGGTGGCGGTCGCACGTATCAGGGTTTTCGATACCATGCCAAATAATGCGGCTGGCACGCCCTTGCCACTGACGTCGGCCACGACTATACCTGTCTTGCCATTGCCGAGTGAGAAGTGGTCATAGAAATCACCGCCCACTTCCTTCGCCGAGCGCATGATGCCCCATAAAGAAAACTCTTTTTCATTGGGCCAGTGGCGCGGCAAGATCGACAGCTGCATATTGGCCGCAATATCCAGTTCCTGACGTATGCTGACGAGTTGCAGGCTTTGCTTGAAGGCTTGTGAGATGGTTTCAAACCAGGGTTTCCAGCTGCCAGGTACTACCGGTATCGGGGCTGGGGTGAACTGGCTTTCTTTTGCGATATGTGCGACCAGTTTGGACGCCGGAGAAATGAATTCGCGCGTGGTCACATAATAAGTGACGACCATCAGCAGCGTCAGGCCCAATACCACCAGCAACATGATTGGGCCACGTTCCCACAAGAGGTTTTTCCACAACTGGTTCCTGGGTACGACATACACCAGTTGCCACGGCGCTGAAATAAAGGGGTGGCGTATCAACAGATAATCACCCATCTCGACGGCCTGGTTGGCAGGAATATCAGTCAGGCGTTTACCGTCTGTGAGTATGCCTGCAGGCATGATTTTTTCCAGCTTTTGCGTGGCCTGCACTTCCAGCGCATTCGCATAAGCCTCAGGATGGGCCACCACTTCACCATAGGCATCGACGAGAAAGACTGTGCCTGGCTGGTAGGCAAAGTCAGCATTGATGCGGTTCAGGTAATCGAGGCTGGTATCAATGGAGACCACGCCACGGAATTTGTCGTCATGGTAGATGGGGGCAGCCGTTGGCACCAGCAAGCCCGTTGCTGTACCACCGTAATACACGGGTGCCCAGTATTTTTCGCCAGTAGGGTTTTTCTCTGGCGTTCCCATGAGCCAGACCTGGCTTTGATATACCTTGTCGCTATGCGGACGTTTTGCAGCATCCATCCAGGGATAGGTATTGGAAAAATTATCCGCCGATATGAAACGGCTTTCGCTGGCATTCGGTAAATTGAAGGCAATCGCCTGGAAGACCTGGTTCAGGTTAAGCGCCATTTCCACATCCAGATAAAACTCAGGTGTGCGGCCTTGCAATTTGCCCATGCCGTTCAGATTGCCAGTGGCATCTTTTTCAGGTGCCTTGTCGAGATCAAAACTTAGCTTTTCCTGTTCCAGCTTTTTGAACAGGGGAGAGTGCCCGGTATCTGTTTCTGCCTTGCTGAAAGCAGGTAGGGCGCTATCGTAGAAATTAGCCGCCGAGATGCGCATGGCTTCGAGACTGTCCAGTGATGAGCGCAGGATGAATTCAACGAATTGGCCGTGTCTATCAACGTGGCCTTGTATGACCTTGATTTCTTCCGTGTGTTTTTGCCGTATCTGGAACAGGAAAAAGCCCATGGTCAGTACGACGATGGCGATATAGGTGAAGCCAACCAGGCGGTTATAGTTGCGGAAGAAGTTGATATTATTGTTGTGGCTGGCTGGCGGCGTCGTGCTGGGCATTTTCTGGTCCGGTGTCTGGGTATCTTTGGTCTGTTTGCTGAAAAATGATCAGGACGGGAAACTCTTGCTAAAACGCACTTCATTAATGTCACCATCGCGGCGATAGGCAAAACTGTCAGCCATCTTCCTGACAAAATGCACGCCCAGGCCGCCTATGTCGCGCTCATCGACATCGAGTGTGGTATCAGGCTCGGCGATAGAGAAAGGGTCAAAGGCGGTTGCGCTGTCGCGGATGATGACTTCAAGGCCATTCGTAGTCGCCAGCACGGTCACCTCAATTTCACCACTGTCATCATCGCCATAGCCGTGCATGACAACATTGGTCAATAATTCATCCAGCATGAGGACGATACTGTTAATCATGCGTGCCGGTATGCCGTGACGGTCTGCCCAGCCACGTAGTGCCTCGGTCAGGCTTTCTATCTCCGGTATCAGGCCGGGGATAATGTGATGAAATCTGGCTGTGCCCGGCGCTGCTTCTTCACTCGACATCTAAGTCTCCCCGACGATGATAAGCCTGACAGGTGGATAAAAACCAGGTACAGGCCAGCAATGTGATGCATGCATGGCTCCTGGCTGATATCGCCTGCACGTCCTGGCTTTCAGGCCCTTGCCGCTCGGATATTCAATGTAACTTGTTTCAGATAGAAAATGCCAATATAAACAAGCAGGGTAGGTGCAAGGTTAAAAACTGTTAAATGCAATCTTTTCAAAATATCGCGGACAAAGCCGGAACATTCCTGCGGCTAGAAGGAACTTCAGCGGCATGAAAAAACTGCAGGAACATACATTGTCCGGGCAGCTTATTATTCCCGCGCCGGAATTTTTTGTCGATGATTTCTAACGCAAATTAACAGATTTTTCGTGTTTTCTTCACAATTTTTTTATCCTTCAATAAGTGTTGTTTGCCCGCATTCATATTGCTGTCAGGCTCCCAGATCGGTTAAACTTTTTGCATCGACTCAGCCGGTAAAAAACAATGAATGCTCAGTGGTTGTTTCCTACCCCTTACTGTCTTTTCGTGCGTTTGTCTGTGCGCCGCGAGCGCTATGTGCAATTCAAGGAGCTGGCTGGCAAGGTCGCTTTCGCCTACCAGCAGCATAGCCGCCGCATGCGCTGGATGGCCTATGCCACGGTGGCTGGCCCGGCCAATTATGTCTATATAATGCTGCCCCTGGCAGAACTCGGTGACATGGACCGCATGCCTTCACTGGACCAGGTTTTGTCTGATGTTTATGGTGCTGACAGCGTAGCCTTGCTGGAAAAATTCCAGGAATGCGTCTTGCAGATGGAAAGCTTTGTACTCAACCGTGTCAATGACGGCATAGACCCGATAGAGCGCGAAACCCCGCCACCCTACCTGTATTACCTGAACCTGCAAGCGCAGCCAGGGCGCATGGGGCAACTCATGCAGAACCTGCAGCAGCTAGGCGTAGCCACTGCTGGCAGCCCCCTGTTCTGTTTTGCCACCTTTGCCGGGCCGGTCAGGCTGCATGCTTTTACGATGGGCAATACCATCGCTGAGCTAGGCGAGGTCGCCACGCTGGAAAGACGGGTCGTGCAACACTACGGGTCTGACGAAGGCTATAAGGTCATCGCCCAGATACATGACACGCTGGTTGATATCGACGCCTCGATACTGCGTTACATAGGCCATCTGGATTGAGATGGTCATGCATACCAGGAATTTCATTGTGATGTCGGGCTTGGGTGCAGAATACTTTAATCAATCTATTGCCTTTGGGCATGATCTGATTTCTCGCTCATCATGAGTACTGATATGGATAAAGCCACACCAGAGTCTGGCACTCAGGTGGCAGGACATGCAATTGCTGTCATCGGCATGTCATGTGTTTTTCCTGGAGCGGCTAATATTGAAGCTTTCTGGTCACTGCTTGAACAGGAAGCATGCGCCGTCAGACCCATACCGCCAGAGCGCTGGAATACAGCGGAACTTCCTGCCTCTGCCGCGCCGTATGCTGCCTTCATTGACGATGCAGCCTGTTTTGATCCGGCGTTTTTTGGTATCTCACCCAAGGAAGCATCAGCATTGGACCCGCGCCAGCGCCTGACCCTCCAACTGGCCTGGTGGGCGCTGGAAGATGCGGGCATCGCTGCCGACAGCCTCAAAGAAAGCCGCCTGGGCGTTTTCATCGGTGCAGTCAATGGCGAATTCCTGGGCAGCTTTGCTCATACCGACGATGTAGAGTCCCACATGGGCATAGGCATGTCAAATGCCATCATCGCTAACCGTATTTCTCATGTATTGGGTTTGCGCGGTCCCAGCATGAGCATAGATACTGCATGTTCATCGTCATTGGTCGCTGTGCACCAGGCCTGCCGCAGCTTGCAGGCTGGTGATGCCGACATGGTGCTGGCCGGTGGCGTCAGCCTGATGTTAAGGCCAGACAGCAGCGTGGCACTGGGCAAGGGGAGTATGCTAGCCCCGGATGGCTTGTGCAAGACCTTTGATGCATCAGCCAACGGTTATGGCCGTGGTGAAGGTGCTGGCCTGGTCTTGCTCAAGCGTCTGTCAGATGCGCTGGCAGATGGTGACCGCATCCATGCCGTCATACGTGGTTCTGCCACCAACCATGACGGTGTCTCGAACGGTATCACTGCCCCCAATGGCCTGGCGCAAGAAAATCTGATACAGGCAGCGATTGCCGATGCTGGCTTGCCGCCATCATCCATACAATATGTAGAAGCACATGGCACTGGCACTTTGCTGGGTGACCCTACCGAGACCCGCGCTTTGGGGCGCACCCTGGGCCAGCATCCACGGCAAACACCTCTGCTGATAGGCTCAGTCAAAACCAATATCGGCCACCTGGAAGCGGCTGCCGGTATCGCAGGTCTGATCAAGCTGATACTGGCGCTCAAGCATAAAAAAATACCCGCCAGCCTGCACTACACCCAGCCTAATCCGCACATCAATTTTGAGCAATTGCGTTTGCAGGTGGTGGCTCGTAGTACTGACTGGCCAAGTAATCCCGGGGCTGGAGCGCGAGCAGCCTCCATCAGCGCCTTTGGTTTTGGCGGCGCGAATTGTCATGTCGTGCTTGAAGAATTTATTCCTGCACCAGTAGCTGGAAATCCGCAAGCAGGCGAGCCAGGAATTTTTCTCTTGTCAGCATCCAGCAACGAAGCACTGAGCTTGCTGGCGCAGGAGACAGCGCAAAAACTGCAAGCTGATGCCCATCAAAATTTTGCCGCCATCTGTGCCTTGTCGCAGCATGGCCGTGCTCACCTGCGTCACAGATTGGCGCTGGTGGCGGCAAGTGCCGGTGAGGCTGCTACGCAGTTGCATGAGTGGCTGGATCAAGCCCATGCTGAGCAAGTCGTCACTGCTGTAGCAGCCAGAAGACCGCCCAAACTGGCTTTCCTCTGCCCCGGTCAGGGATCGCAGCGGCCAGGCATGGCCAGGGGTTTATTCCAGTTCGCCAGCTTCCGCACGACCATTGCAGAAGCTGATGCTGTGCTGCCCTGGTCGCTAAGCGAGTTGCTGCTGAGTTCTGACGAGAATATCGACCAGACTGCTTACACCCAACCAGCTTTGTTGACGCTGGGCGTAGGACTAGCGCGCCTGCTGGCTGAATACGGCATCAAGCCCACCGTACTGGCCGGACATAGCCTGGGTGAATATACGGCGGCAGTCATCGCCGGTGCTTTGAGTTTTGAGCAGGCACTGCGTCTGGTTGAAAAACGCGGCAGGCTCATGGGTGCCTTGACTTCAGATGGTGCCATGGCTGCGGTGCGTGCTGATGAGCAAACTGTAGTTCCTTATCTGGCTGGCACAGATATCAGCATCGCTGCCGTGAACGGCCCACAATCCGTGACTATTTCCGGTGCCAGAGATCAGCTGGATATACTCAGTCAGAAGCTGATTGCAGATGGCATACGGGTGCGCTCGTTGCGCGTAAAAACTGCTTTCCATTCTGCCTTGCTGGAACCCATGCTGGCAGAGTTTGAACAGACTTTGCAAGAGCTGGAGTGGCAGCCATTGCAAGTGCCGGTGACCTCTAATCTGACAGGTGAATTGCTACCCGTGGGCCATGTGTATGACACCGCCTACTGGTTAAAACATACACGCGAAGCTGTGCGTTTTGCTGACAACATCGCGGCGTTGAGTAAAACCGGTATTGATACTGCGTTGGAGCTGGGTGCCATGCCAGTACTGTCTGGCATGCTTGAAGATGTTGCAAGCGCCGATGCTGTCAATTTACGCAGCCTGCCTTGCCTGGATGCGACTCAGGATGACAGCGTCGCATTCCTGAAAACAGTCGCGCGCCTGCATGTACTGGGTAGCAAGCTGCAATTTTGTGACAAAAAAAATACTGCGGCTGGCGATGCCTTGCCCTTGTATCCCTTTGCCAAGGATGTCTTTCCCCTGCGACTGGGCTTGAATAGCTTTAGTGGTGACAGCGCGGCAGTGCCGTCGAGTAAAGCTATCGAAATCAGCAATCCAGTGGCGACAAGCACGCGCACGATTGTCAGCGATCCGCTTGCGATCCGCAAACGCATCATTGCCATCATCGCAGGTCTGCTGGCGATTGATGCCAGCAAGGTTGATGCGGCAGCACCCCTGTTGGAAATTGGTGCTGATTCGCTGATACTGATGCAGGCGGTGGGGCGCATAGAAAACGAGTTTTCGGTCAAGATACCGGTACGAGCTTTCTTTGAAAATTTGTCTTCCATTGAAGCGGTGGCAGCTTATCTGGCTGAACAGCAGTGTGGTAAAGTGTCGGCTGATGCAGTCGTCGAAAAGGAAGTTGAAACTGATCCCTCAATAGCACCTGTCGCCAAACCGAAAAGCAATATTCTGCTCAGCACCAATCTGAGCGAAGTACAGCGTCAGCATCTCCATGAATTCAGCCTCAGTTACTGTAAAAAAACGGCACTGTCCAAACAACAGGCCCAGCAATACCGTCATGTGCTGGCAGACAGCCGCGCCTCGGCGGGTTTCCGTTTCTCCATCAAGGAAATGCTCTATCCCATCGTTGGTCAGCGTGCTGCCGGTTCCAAAATCTGGGACTTGGACGGCAATGAATACGTCGATATCTCCATGGGTTTTGGCGTGCAGTTGTTTGGGCACGAACCAGAGTTTTTAAAAGAGGCGTTGGCGGAAAGCCTGTCGCGTGGCATACGCATAGGGCCGCAGTCTGACATGGCAGGCGAGGTCGCCAGCCTCATCAGTGAGTTGACGGGCGTAGAGCGCGTGGCTTTTTGTAGCTCAGGCACAGAAGCCATCATGACAGCGCTACGCCTGGGGCGAACTTTTACTGGCCGCAATAAGGTCGCGATATTTCGCGACAGTTATCACGGCCACTTTGATGGTGTGCTGGGTGAAGTCAATGAAGACCCGTGGAAGGTGATGCCGCGTGTGGCAGGCATTACGCCCGGCATGGTCAGTGACCTGGCCTTTTTTGAATATGGTTCGGCAGAGGCGCTGGAATTATTGCGTGGCCGCCTGCATGAGTTTGCTGCAGTGCTGGTCGAGCCTGTACAAAGCCGTAACCCCGGCCTGCAACCACAAGACTTCTTGCGCAGCCTGCGTGCCATGACCAGAGCGGCTGGCAGTCTGCTGATCTTTGATGAAGTGCTGGTCGGTTTCCGCATACACCCCGGCGGTGCCCAGGCGCATTTTGATGTGCAGGCAGATATCGTCACCTATGGCAAGATAGTCGGTGGTGGTTTGCCGGTGGGCGTCATCGCTGGTCGTGCCGATATCATGGCGGGTATTGATGGCGGGCACTGGCAATATGGCGATGCATCTTACCCGGCGGCGGATACGACTTTTTTTGCCGGTACTTTCAACAAGCATCCGCTGGTGATGGCCGCAGCAAAAGCAGTGCTGACCGAGATCAAACAAGGTGGCCTGGCTGTCTATCAAAAACTCAATGACAATACCGCCAGGCTGACTGCGGAACTTGATCAGGTGTTTGCTGCTGCCGGTGCGCCTGTACACATGAAGAATTTTGGCTCGCTGTTCCGCTTCGCCTTCAGCGAAAACCTTGATCCCTTCTTTTATCATTTGCTGTATCGCGGTCTGTATGTGTGGGAAGGACGTAATTTATTTCTGTCGACTGCGCACACTGATGATGATATCGCCCAGATAGTCAGCCGGGTCAGTGAGAGTGTGGCTGCATTGAAATCGGCGGGCTTTATTGCCAATGCACCTCAAGCACAGAAGGTAGCAGAGGTAATCCTTCCTTTATCCAAAGCGCAAAAACAACTGGCGACATTGGCAGCCTTGTCTGAACAGGGTTCTGCGGCCTATGTCGTCAGTGTGGCGCTGGATTTGCAGGGCGATATCGATCACGCTGATATCACACGCACATTTACAAGACTGGTAGCCAGGCATGATGCCCTGCGGGCATCGATAGACCTGGAAGCAGGAGTGCAGAAAATCGCAGCTCATGTCGACGTAAAAGTGCAGCGCCATCAAGTTACTGCCAGCACATTGGACGCAGCCCTGCAAAAGAGCGTCGCCGCCAGTTTTGACCTGACGCAGGCTGGTGCCTTCCGCATAGCCTTGTTTGAGCTGGATACGCATCATGCGGTCTTGCTGTTTGCTGCCCATCATGTCTTCATCGACGGGCAATCCATGCAGATGCTGTTTGAAGAATTTGCAGAGCTCATGCATGGTCGGCAGCCAGGCAGCAAACCGGACTATGCCTTATTGGCGCAACGCATGGCAGATGCAGGCTCATCGCCAGAAGAACAAGAACACAAGCAATACTGGTTACGTAAATTACAGAATGCGCCAGTCGGCATAGAACTGCCATGTGCCCATGCCAGGGCCAGCATGCGAGGTTTTGCAGGCCAGCGCCTGACGCATGAACTCGACAAGAACATCTTGCGCCAGCTTGAGCAAAAAGCGGGCAAGCTGGGCATGTCATCGAGCATGGCCCTGATTGCGGCCTTTGCTGCTACGCTACGACGTGCCGGGGCAGGGCGGGACATGGTCATCGGCGTGCCTTATTCTGGACGCGATGAAGCATTGGCGCATACGCCAGGTTATTGCGCACATCTCTTGCCCTTGCGTCTGAATATTCCTGCGCAGGCCAATACCGGCATGGTATTGGCAGAAGTGAAGCAGCAATTCCTTGATGCCATCAGCCATGCCGATTACCCGCTGTCACAACTGGTCGATGACCTGGGGCTGGCACGTGACCCGGCCAGGCCGCCCTTGGTGAATATCACCTTCAATGTTGACAAGCTGGCGACCATGCCCAGTTTGCCTGGCATGACGGTGCAGGCGTATTCCCTGCCTATACGCCATGCACGCTTTGACATAGGTTGCAATCTGGTTGACTGGCAAGATGGTGTGCGGGTAGAGCTGGATTTTGATAGCCAGTTATTTGATGCCGCAGATATGCAAGAATTGCTGGCCAGTTTTGTCGCCATGATAGAACGCATGGCAGGCGCTGATCAGGATTTTGATGAACGTGCTGCTGCCAGGGGCGTCTGGTTACCTGCCAGGCTTGAATCAACTTCTGCCAAGCCGGGTTTGCTGCAAAGATTCCGTCAGTCAGTTGAGCAAGACCCGCAGGCCGTGGCTTTGCGGGTAGATGCAACTGAGCACATGACACGCCAGCAGTTTGATCGCTTATCAGACAAGCTGGCGCGGGATATTTTAAAAACCGGACAAGGTGCAGGCCCTGTACTCTTGCTGCTGGGGCGCAGTCTGGCTTTCCCTGTCGCCATGCTGGCGGCATGGAAGGCTGGTAAAGCCTATCTGCCAATAGACAGCAATCTGCCCCAAGTACGCGTGCTGGAATTGATACGACAGGCAAAGCCTTGTTGCGTCATCTTGCAAGATAATCAGGATGTGGGTGATGCATTGATAGAGAGGGATATCCCCTGTCTGCAATTGCCAGCCAGTCTCGCAGAGCTCAGTGTTCAGGATCATCAACCATTGTCATTGCCTGAGATCCATCCAGAGTCATGCGCCTATCAGCTATTCACTTCAGGCTCCACAGGCAAGCCCAAGCTGGTTGCTGTGCCGCACAGGGCAGTTCAGCATTATCTTGATGCGATTATCGCCGCCTTTGATTTGCGGACTGGTTTGCGTTATGCCGTGATATCGACGTTTGCGGCTGATCTGGGTCTGACCACGGTCTTACCTGCACTATTTCATGGCGGCTGTCTCAGCGTCATCAGCAATGCCTTGGCGCGCGACGCCGACGGCTATGCAGCATTGATGCAGCAAACACCGGTCGATGTATTAAAGATAGTTCCTTCACATCTCGAAGCCTTGCTGGCAGCGCAGGACAAGGCAGCAGTCTTGCCATTGACGCATTTGATACTTGGTGGAGAAACTGCCAGTGTCAGGCTCTTGCAAGAGCTGGGTAAGCTGCAACCAGCTTGTGCCATCTTGAATCACTTTGGCCCTACCGAAGCGACCATAGGCGTCATGGTAGGCAAATGGCAGGGCGATTTGAGTGGCATGCGCTTCAGTCAACCTTTGGGTAATAACCGCATACACATACTTGATGCCGCAGCGCAGCCATGTGCTTTTGGCGAGGCTGGCGAGATTTATCTGGGTGGCCCTGGCCTGGCACTGGGTTATGTGGGCGTGCCCGAAGATGCAGCCAGCCCTTTCCTGTTTGCCGAAATCGCTGGCTTGCGTGAGCGCCTGTATCGTACTGGCGACCTTGCAGTCATGCATACCGAAGGCGGCATACAGATACTGGGCCGCAAGGATGAGCAACTGAAAGTACGCGGCTATCGTATAGAACCGGCAGAAATCATCGCTGCCCTGATGGCGCAAGAGAATGTGGCGAATGCGACAGTGGTCTTGCATAAGCCTGAACATAGCCGCCCATATTTACTGGCGTATGCCGTTGCTGCCGATCAGAATGAACCACTTGATACGCAGAGCTTGCTGGAAGAATTGAGACAGCATTTGCCTGATTACATGCTGCCGAAAGCAGTCATCGCCATAGCCAGCATTCCCTATACCTCGAATGGCAAACTGGACAGAGCTGCTTTGCCCAGGCTGGATGAGGAGCAAGAATATTCTGAAGCAGAAACCGCCATAAGCTCAGAAGCAGAAGCGGTAGTACTGGCAATCTGGCGCGAACTCTTGCAGCGCAAAAACCTGGGCAAGCAGGCAGATTTTTTTCAAAGCGGTGGTGATTCTATCCTTGCGATACAAATGATCGCCCGTTTGCGCCAGGCTGGCTGGCAAGCAAAGGCCATGGATTTATATGCAGCGCCATTATTGGCTGACTTTGCAAAAAAACTCTTGTCTGTCGGTGAGATGGCTGCTGCGGATACCAAAGCTGAAGGCATGTGCGGACTCTTGCCCGCACAACTCAGGTTGCAAGAGCTGATGCATGAGATACCAGCGCATTTCAATTTATCCGTCTTGCTGGAAATGGCAGATTGGGTCAGTGCTGATATGCTGGGGCAGGCATTGCAGGCGCTGATCGCGCAACATGATGCCCTGCGCCTGAGTTTTAGTAATGAAGCTGTGCATTTCAATGAACTTTCCAGTAAACCTGTTTTGCATCTGACAAAAGACTACCAGCAAGTGCAGGCTTCATTGCAACCTGCGCAAGGGAGTTTGCTGGCTGCGGCATGGACACCTGCAAGCGAAGGACAGGCATCGCAGCTTTTGTTAGCTGTGCATCATCTGGTCAGTGATGGCATTTCCATGCAAATCCTGCTCGAAGACTTGCGGCAGGCATTGCTGGATTTGCAGGCAGGCCGTGCCCCTGCACTAGGTAGAAAGACTGCCTCAGTGCAAGCCTGGGCAGAACACCTGAAGCGCCAGGCCAGCCAGGATGTTGTATTGGCAGAGGCCGAATATTGGGAAGTTTGCACTTCCATTCCCGCGCCGGAATTACCTGAAAGTGGGCAAGGTGATGGCTATGGCAGCATTGCCGAAGAAGCACAAATCAGCGTCATCCTGCCAGCAGAAATCACCAGCCGCTTTTTGCAGGGGCTGCCAGATGCAGCAGCGGAAGATATTCTCATTGCTGCCCTGACACTGAGCCTTGGTGACTGGACGGGTGAGCCTGTCGCCTATCTGGAACTGGAAGGCCATGGCCGTCAACTCGAGCAGGCTGAGCTGGATGTCAGCCGCAGTGTGGGCTGGTTCACCAGCCGTTACCCGGCCTGGTTTGATCTGACTGACATAGCTGCAGATGCTGTTGCCAGTGAAATTGCAGTACAGCGCAGCGACATACCTGCGCATGGTTTTTCTTACGGGCTGTTGCGTTACCTCGGCCCGGACAAAGTGCGTGCCACACTGGCGCAGGGGCAAATGCCTGAGATCAGCCTTAACTACATGGGGCAGATCAATCCACCGCCTGATGATGTCTGCAAGCTCTTGTCATGGTCGCCTGACCGTCAGGACCGAGGCGCAGAAAGAGCAGGGCACTTGCCACGCCTGCACAAGCTGGCGATAGAAGCTTACATCCTCGATGGTTGCCTGCACTTGTTGTGGCAATACCATGCAGGCAGTTATCAGGAAGAGGAAATACGCAGCGTCGCGCAAAAAATGGCCGGCCATATCGCCAGTATCTTGAGCAACAGCACTGCGATTGAAGCAAAACATGGGAAGGAAGAAATAGCATGAACACGATGCCCAAACCCGGACTGAATCTGCGCCGCCCTGCTGTGCGCCTGTCGGATGGCAGCCTGGTCGATAAGCAGGGTTTCAGCAGCGCATCCGGCTTGCCACTGGTCTTGCGGCCACATGCAAAAGGCGTGGATTTGCTGGGCTGGATCAGGGATAACCAGGCGCAGTTGCAGCAGGATTTATTGCAATACGGTGGTTTGCTATTCCGTGATTTTGATATGCGTGGCGTGCAGGATTTCCAGGCTGGCCTGAATGCCTTTGGCGTGCAACTCATGAACTATATAGAAAAGGCCACGCCGCGCAAGCAGATAGATGGGCAGGTGTATACCTCGACCATCTTTCCGCCTGAGCATGTGATTGCCCTGCATAATGAATTGTCTTATGTGCGCCAGTGGCCGGGGCGCATCGCCTTTTTTTGTGAAGTCGCTGCCGAGACAGAAGGCGAGACGCCTATCGCCGATGTGCGCCGTGTATTGGCTGCGATAGATACTGAAGTCAAGGAAAAATTCCGTCGCCTGGGCTGGATGCTGGTACGTAATTTTGGTTCTGGTATAGGGCCATCCTGGCAACATTCGCTGGCGGTAGATACCAGGGAAGAAGCCGAAGCCTATATGCAAAAGTCAGACACGCAATGGACGTGGATGGAAGGCGACAGGCTGCGAACCAAGCAAATACGCTCTGCGATACGCTGCCACCCGCAGACCGGTGAAGAGCTATGGTTCAATCACATCGCCTTCTGGCATCCATCCAGTATGACAGATGAAATCCGTACTTCATTGACTGGCGACCTGGGAGTGGAAAACCTGCCATATAACACTTTCTATGGCGATGGTACGGTGATCCCGGACGAAGTGGTTGCCCACCTGCGGGCTGCCTATGATGCAGAAACTGTCAAGTTCCGCTGGCAGCCGGGTGACCTGCTCTTGCTCGACAATATGCTGGTGGCGCATGGCCGTTCCAGGTTCACTGGCGAGCGCAAGATCCTGACAGCCATGGGCGATGAAGTGCGCCCGGCCAGTGTCTTGCCAGGATCAACAAACTAAAAAACAAATAAAACCAGGGATGCGCAAGTGAGCAGCAAATTAAAAAGCGGTTTTTCATTGTCACCAGTCCAGCAAAGGCTGTGGCAACTGGCGCAAAGAGATGGCCAGCAGACTTATCTGGTCAGCGTTGACTTTCATTGCGCTGGCGTGGATGAAGCACTATTGTGCCTTGCCTTTGACCATGTACTGGCCAGGCATGAAATCCTGCGCATGGAGTTTGGGGTATTGCCTGGCATGCAGTTACCTGTGCAGGCACCTGCTGAAACATTAGCGTCCACGCAAATAGCCCCACCACAGCTGGCTGCTATCCATGAAGACCAGCGCGCCTGCTTGCAAAAATTAAATGACAGTCATTACCGGCTAGGGTTATCTGCCTTGTGCGCCGATGCGCAGACGGCTTTGCTGATATTGACTGAAGTGGAAGAAAAGCTGGCCGATGCAGCATGGTGCGCCGCGACGCATGTTATAAAATTTGCGGAAGAAGACCTGCCCTTCACCAGTCTGGCTCAGTGGCAGCACGATATGCTGGCAGAGCCTCAGGATGTGCAATTGCCAGTCTGGGACGCAGCTAACAGTTTGGTAGCGGGCAATCTGCCAGACTGGCCTTTCATGCGCAGGCAACGCCAGGCTACACCCTATGTCAAGCGTCAACCTCTGGCCTTGTCCGCAGACATGTCTGCCGCACTCAGTGCCCTAGCTGACAAAAACCAGTTGCCAGTTGCGCATTTGCTTTATCTCGCCTGGGCAGTATTGTTATACAGATTAAATCCGCATTCACCTGCCGTGGCCTATCAGGCCAATGGCCGTGCCTATGAAGAAATGGCGGTGGCCATGGGGCCCATGGCCCGGTTTATCCCGCTGCATACTGTGATTAATCCGCATGCCAGCTTCATTACATTGCTGAAGACGCATAGCACCGCGATTGATGAAGCCTGCGCGCTGCAAGACTATATCGCACCGCTGGATAGCAAACAGGGTCTGGCGGCAGGTTTTTGCTGGCAGCAGGCGAGTGCAGGCAAACTGATAATGGCAGATGCGCCATTCGCCTGGACAGATGAATGCCTGTTGGTGTTGTCAGCTTATGCAGATGCAACAGGCCAGCTACAACTGTATGTTGATTACGATATGGCAGCCTGTGACTCTGCCTGCATGCACAATCTGGAAGAAGAATTGCTGACACTGCTGGCTTCCATAGTAGAGAGCCCCGATGCGCAGATAGATCAATTGACACTGCTAGGCCCCAATGAACGGCAGCAGATCATCTATGATTTTGCCGGACCGCTGGTGTCGATTGCAGAACCATGGCAGGCACCAGTGCAAGATATTCTTGCTTGCCTGGCAAAGCATCCCGAACAGATATTCATACAAAGCCCGCTGACCCAATTGAGTGGCCAGGCTTGTTTGCACCGCATAGCAGAACTGGCGCAACATGTGCTGCTGGCCAGGCAGCAGGATGAAGCCAAGGCCAGGGTGGTGGCAGTATTGCTGGACCGCAGTGTAGATATGATAGCCAGCCTGCTGGCGATACAGGTGGCAGGCGCAGCTTATTTGCCACTCGATACTGCCTATCCAGAAGAGCGCATTGCCTTCATGTTGCAGGACAGTGGTGTCAGTGTATTGCTGACCAGCGCAGCTATTGCTGCTCAATTCAAACAGCAGGCTGCTTTTGCAGGTTTGCTGGAAAAGATAAAGCTGATCACGGTTGATACCTTGCCCGCACTTGAAGATACAGCGGAGTCGCAATTTCCCATTCTGCGAACCGGTGATCTCGCCTATCTGATTTATACCTCAGGTTCTACCGGCCAGCCCAAGGCTGTCGCCGTAACACATGGCGCACTCGCCAATCACATGCAATGGATGCTCAGGGATTTACCGCTGGATGCAGAAGATGCAGTGCTACAAAAAACTGCCATCAGCTTCGATGCCTCAGTCTGGGAAGTATTTGCACCCTTGATGACAGGTGCGAGACTGGTGCTGGCAGCCCCCGGCGTCGAAAGAGACCCTGAAGCCTTGTTGCAGACCCTGCAGGATTTTGATATCAGCGTGCTGCAACTTGTGCCCAGCATGTTGCGCATGATGGTAGGGCAAGCTGAATTTGCCAAATGCCTGCGCCTGCGTCGCCTGTGTTGCGGCGGTGAAGTGCTGGATGCTGAACTGGCGCGCCAGGTGTTGGCGGCCTTGCCAGCCGGTGCAGAGTGCATCAACCTGTACGGCCCTACTGAGGCCACAGTGCAAGTCGTTTATGAAAAAGTCAGCATGGATGACATGGTGGTTGCCATCGGCAAGCCCATAGACAATACCCGCATCTATGTCCTCGATGAATACCTGCAGCCGCAAGCCATAGGCGTGCGCGGTGAATTGTATGTGGCAGGTGCCAGCCTCGCGCAAGGCTATTATCAGCGTGATGCCTTGACGGCAGAGCGTTTCGTCAGCGATCCGTTCGTGCATGGCGAACGCATGTATCGTACTGGTGACCTTGGTGCCTGGCGCATGGACGGCAAGCTTGATTGTTTTGGCCGTGCAGACCGGCAGGTCAAGCTGCGCGGCTACCGTATAGAACTGGGTGAGATAGAAGCCATTGTTGCAGTTCAGCCTGAGGTGTTGATGGCTGCCGTGGTAGTGGACAGGGATGTCGCAAACATAGACCAGTTACTGTGCTTCTATACGCTCAAACCAGGGGCCAGCCTGACCGTCGCCAGTATCAAGGAAAAACTGGCGGCTGCTTTGCCCGATTATATGCTGCCAAACTGGCTGATACCGATTGATGCCTTCCCATTCATGCCCAATGGCAAGATCGATAACAAGGCCTTGCTGAAGCTGCGGCCATCAAATACCGCCATCTCGCAGGCACCGCGTGACACGCTGGAAATGCGCCTGGAACGTATTTGGGAAAGCGTGCTGCATGTATCCCAGGTTGGTATCACCAGTAATTTCTTTGATCTCGGTGGGCATTCCCTGTTGGCCGTGCGCCTGATGGCGGAGATAGAAAAAGAATTTGCCCACAGGCTGCCGCTGACTTCGCTATTCTCTGCACCCACCATTGCTGCCCAGGCAGAACTATTGCGCAACGAGAGCCTGCAGCTAGACCCGGTAGTCATACCGATACGCGCTGGCAACGCCCAGCATACGCCCATCGTGCTGGTACACCCTACTGGTGGCAGTGTATTGTGTTATCGCGACCTGGCCAGCGGTTTGACGACAGACCGGCCAGTAATCGCCCTGCAAGACCCTGGCCTCATGGGGGAAGCGACTTATACAAGCGTGGAAGAACTGGCCAGCCTGTATCTGGACAAGATCGCCCCGCTGGTCAAGGACCAGCGCTATCTGCTGGCAGGCTGGTCCTCGGGCGGCATCATTGCTTATGAAATGGCAAGGCAGGCGCTGGCACGCGGTTATGAAATTGCCTTCCTGTGCCTGATAGACAGCCAGGTTGCGCCACTGGCGGAATCTGCGCCGCCGCGTGAACGTTTATTGCGCTCCATCTCGCGCCTGATTGCGCATAAGGCAGAAATCGCCTGTCCTGATTTATCTGGTCTGCCATTTGATACTGCATTACAGCGCTTGCTGGAACTGGCACGCGAAGCTGATTATGTACCGCCACATGCCGATGAAAAAGAAATCACCCGTTTATTCCATGTATTTGAAAAAAATGTAACTGTCATAGGCCGTTACGCCGCTGGCCCTTTGCCGCGACGTACCCTGCTCATGAAAGCCACACAGGCTTTGCCGGAGGCGATACGCGAAGCAGCAGTGCATTACAACTCTGAAGAAAAAAACCTGGGCTGGGACAAACTCTGCTTTGTCAAAGTGCGCGATATCGTCGGCGACCATATGTCGATGATGGAGACACCAAGAGTCAATGCGGTAGTAGCAGCCCTGGACCAGGAATTGAAGGAAGTCGAGCGCTTGCATGGCCTGGGGCGGCAGATACTCTTGCCCATGCTGGGCCTGTAGACAGGGATGAAAAACTTGTTTTGCTACTGTAAACATTGATGAGGGCTGGAACAAATATGGAAATGGTTTTTCCCCTGACGGCCATGCAACAAGGCATGCTGTTTCACCATCTGCGTGAACCGGCCAGTGCTGCTTATTTCCAGCAATTGCAGGTACGCCTGCAAGGTGAGATCAATACAGCAAAGCTACAGCAAGCCTGGGAAGCTGTCATCGCCCATCACTGCGCCTTGCGCATGCGCTTCCTTTGGGCGGGAGACCAGCCACGCCAGCAATTGCAGGCTGCAATCGTCCTGCCATTCAAAGTTGTCGATTACAGCCATTTACCAAAGCAAGAACATGAAGCCTTGCGCCAGCAATTCTTGCAGGCAGACAGCCAGCAAGGCTTTGCACTGGATAGCGCGCCGCTGATGCGCGTCAGCATATTGCGTTGGGCTGAACATGAATGGGAGATGGTCTGGAGCCATCATCACCTGATACTCGATGGCTGGGCATCCGGCCTGGTGCTGGCTGCGGTGGCGCAACGGTATGCAGATTTATTGCAGGGCAAGGCAGTCAGCCTGCCAGCAGAGCGCCCTTATACCGATTTTTTACAGTGGCTGGGTAAGCGCGATAACCTGGCGGCAGAAGATTACTGGCGTCATTCCCTGCGCGGCTTTGAGCAGGCGACCAGCTTGCCGGTGCTGAAACGCAATACGGGAGCCGCTGCAAAAGTCCTGGCTTTTGAAAATCTGCTGTCTGCTGATGACTTTAGTGCATTATCAGTTCTGTCGCAAACAACCGGAGTGACCACTGTCAGTGCCATCATGGCTTGCTGGGGTTTGCTCTTGTCAAGATATGCAGGTAGCAAGGATGTGCTGTTTGGTGTCACCACTTCTGGTCGCCCTGCTGAACTGGATGGGGTAGAGCAGATGGTAGGTCTGTTCATCAATACCATTCCGCTCCGCATCAAACATGGCACTGACCACAGCATTGTCAACCTGCTGACCGATGTACACAGACACCTGGCCGCATCGCGTGAACATGAACACAGCAGCCTTAGCCGCATTGCCGAATGGAGTGAACTGCCATCGGGCCATGCGTTGTTTGACACTATCGTCGTCTATGAAAATTACCCGCTGGCGGTGCAGGGCAATAAACTCGGTAATGCCAGCATCATTGATTACTATTTGCAGGAAGAATCGAATTATCCGCTGACCTTGATTGTCGAGTCCAAAGATGATGGCATGCACTTACGCCTGCTGGCAGACACTGCCCGTATAGAGCCTGCAACAGCGCAAGCCATGCTAGAGCAATATCGCTTCTTGTTGCAGCAACTCGCGCATGCCAGTGGTGAACAAGCCGTCAGGGATATTCACCTGCTGACAGCAGAGCAACGTGAACTGCAACTGCAGCAATGGAATGACACTGCCTGCACTTATGACACTACGGCCACGCTGGCGAGTATTTTCATAGACCAGGCAGCACGCACGCCGAATGCCACAACCCTTATCGATGCGCAAGGCAGCATGAGCTATGCGAGTTTGCAAGAAAGGGTCAGCCAGGTGGTACATGCCATCAATACCCTGGGATTGAGCGCAAATTCACCAGTCGCCGTCAGGCTCACGCGTGACCGCGAAATGCTGGTTGCCTTGCTGGCTGTGGTCGCTAGCGGCCATCACTATGTGCCGATAGAACCGCAACTGCCTGCCGTCCGTGTCATGGCAATTTTTGATAGCCTGCCAGTGCGCAGCATATTGACGGTCAGCAGTTTGATGGAGAGCACGCAGGCCCTGGCAAATGAGCGGCAATTGCAAGTCGTCTGTGTTGACCAGACAACGGCTTTGCCAGTCGCAGCCTTGCAAAACCAGGCGCGTCCGCAAGACCCGGCTTATGTAATCTTTACTTCAGGTTCCACTGGCAAGCCCAAGGGCGTACTGGTCTTGCATCAAAAAGCCATCAACCTTATAGAGTGGGTGAACCACACATTTGATATAGGCGCGCAGGACAAGCTCTTGTTCGTCACTTCACCTGCATTTGATTTGTCGGTGTATGACATATTTGGCATATTAGCCGCAGGCGGTATCGTCAGGATCGCCAGTGAAGCCGAGATTGCAGACCCTGAGCGTTTACTGAAAATAATAGAAACTGAAAATATCAGCTTCTGGGATTCAGCCCCGGCAGCCTTGTGGCAACTGGAATCATTATTGCCGCAGCGCTCAGCGACTTCCAGGTTGCGCCTGATCTTCCTCAGTGGTGACTGGATACCACTGGCCCTGCCAGACCGCATGAAGGCAGCTTTCCCAGGCGTCTGCGTCGTTGCGCTGGGTGGTGCAACCGAAGCAACGATCTGGTCTAATTACCATATCGTTGGAGAGCTACAGCCAGACTGGGTCAGCGTTCCTTATGGCAGACCGATACAAAATGCCCGCTACTACATACTTGATGCAGACTTGCAGCCATTGCCTGTGGGCCTGCCCGGCGACTTGTATATAGGCGGTGATTGCCTGGCCGAAGGCTATGTTGGCCAGCCTGAGTTGACGGCAGAACGCTTCCTGCATGATCCCCATGCCAGGCCAGATCAAAAAGATGCACGTATGTACAAGACCGGTGACCGTGCGCGGTTTTATCCTGATGGCGTCATGGAATTCCTGGGTCGTCTTGATAACCAGGTCAAGATACGCGGTTTTCGCATAGAGCTGGGCGAGATAGAAATCGCCATGGGCAGGCATGCAGCGATACGCGATGCGATTTGCATAGTGCATGACCATAATGATGGCGGCCCGGCCTCGGGCAAATCTGATAAGGAATTGATTGTCTACTACGTCCTTCATCCCGGTCAGAACCTGGGGGCAGAGGAATTGCGCCTGTATCTGCAAGCTCAACTGCCAGCCAGCATGTTGCCCTCGCATTTCTTGCAGCTGGATAGCGTGCCAGTGTCAGTCAATGGCAAGGTAGATAGAAAAAACCTGCCACTGCCTGAGCGCAAGGACAATGCATACGTAACGCAGCAGGCTGGTACTGATGCGGTACAAGACATCATCGCGGCGGCATGGTCAGAAGTATTGTCTGTGCCAGGCGTGCATGCCACTGATGATTTTTTTGCCCTGGGTGGACATTCATTGCGTGCAACCGCCGTCATGGCGAGGTTGCGCGCAGCCTTCGCGGTGGACCTGCCTTTGCGCCTGATATTTGAATATACGACATTGCAAACTCTGGCCGCAGCAGTGCGCGAATTATTGAGCGGTCATGCGCAAGCACAGGCAGTGACTTTGCCCACATTGAATCGCACTCAGGGTTTGCCTTTGTCACGCGCGCAATCGCGCCTGTGGTTTTTGCACCAGATGGAACCAGCCAGCGCCAACTATAATGTAGCACTGGCGGCACGGCTGGATGGCAATCTGGACCAGGCTGCTTTCCAGCGCGCTGTACAACAAGTGGTGGTGCGCCATGAAATATTCAACTTGCGCATACAAAAGCAAGGGCAGGGTGCTGTCATGCAGGCCGTGGCTGATGAGGCTAGTCTGGCAATTCATGTCGAAGATGTCAGTGCACAAAATCTGGATGAAACACAGATCAATACCAGACTCAAACAACTGGCCAGCCAACCCTTTGATCTGGAAAATGAAAGACCGGTACGCCTGAGCCTCCTGCTCAATGGCGACCAGCAAGCCTATGTGCTGATACTGATACACCATATCGCCACCGATGGCTGGGCGATTGCCCTGTTTGCACAAGAACTCTTGCAGGCATATGCTGCTGAAGTAAGCAACACTCAAGCATTTGCGGAGCCCGCGTTGCAATATGCCGATTTCAGCCACTGGTGGGAACAGCAGGTACAACAGCAGTACATGAACAAGGAAATGCAATACTGGAAGCAGCAACTGGCTGCCTTGCCACGTCTAAACTTGCCTACCGATTTCCCTCGTCCGGCAAACAGCAGCCATGCTGGTACACGCATCAGCTTCGGGCTTGATGCCAAACTGTCCGATGATTTGCGCCGTGTCGCACGTCAGCACTCAGCTACGCTGTTCATGCTCTTGTTGACGGCTTTTGAAGTTGTCCTGCGCTACAGGTCTGGCCAGGATGATATTGTGGTTGGCAGCGATATCGCAGGCCGGGATCATCCGCTGGCAGAAAAAATCCAGGGCTTTTTCGTCAATCAACTGGTCTTGCGCAGCAATTTTGCTGATTGCAACAGCTTTGCCGATATGCTGGGCAAGGTCAGGCAAACCAGCTTGCAAGCTTATTTCAACCAGCATCTGCCATTTGATTTACTGGTGCAGGAATTGAACCCGCCACGCGATGCCGGTGGCATGCCGCTATTCCAGCACAAGTTTGTTTTGCAAAATGCACCGCTGGCGCAACTCGATAACCAGCACTTCCAGATACAGGCAGTCGATTTGCATACCGATACGGCCAAATACGATTTGCTGCTGACTGTCATTGATGAGCCACAAATGCATGCCACACTGGAATTTAGTACCGAATTATTTACTGCAGCAACTGCACAAAGCATACAGCGAGAATTTATCGCCGTGCTGGGTCAGGTCGCCGCCGCCGCCAGTATCAGCTATGCCAGTCTGGCGAGCATGTTGTCACTCGATGGTGCAGAACGCCAGGAAGCGGCAAAACGTGACTTGCGCAAAAGTGGCTTGCAAAGACTGAAAGAATTGCGCAAGCCTGGGGTAACCACATGAACAACATCATCATGAAAGATGCGATGACGGAGCAAGCAAGCATTACTGCCCACAAAGTAGAACGGGTTTTGTGGGATGTGAAGACAGAAGCAGCTGATCTGCATGCAGCTCTGTCAGCTATTTTGCCCGACCTTGATACGCGGCTGGCGGCACTGCGCCAGGAACTGCCCTGTGCGCATGGTATTAATCCCTTTCAGTCTGGTGCATACCAGCGACCTTATCGCCATCTGCGGGCTTTTTACCAGGATACCGGCGCAGGTGTGCTAGCGCATAAAGGGACGGAGGTGTATGCGCATGACCGTGACCAGCATCTGGCGGTATTATCGCAATTCCGTATTGATTACCCTGTACGCGGTAAGTCACTTTTCTCTGCGGCTGAGCATTTTGCCCTGGTCGAACAAAAAATCCCGCTGGCCATCAGCGCCTTTGAAGCGGTGGAAGACGCGAAAGCTGCCTGCATGTTGCAGCAAGCGCATCTACAGCGTTTTGGCCAATTGGCTTGCATACCCACACCCTTGCTGGTGCTAGCTTGGCCTGCGTCCGCGCGGGAAAGTCATCTCACTGCTTTGCGTAGCCTGCTGTCAGAAAGGGCGATGCGCATAGTCGAAACTTCGTCCGCAGATGGCCTGGCGGCGATTATCTATTACTACCCCAGCCTGCCACTACGCGTTGCGCATTTGCCTGTGGAATTGAAAAAGCTCGGCACCGCACCCTGGCTGCAAAGACTGAGCAGCCTGACAGCAGGCTATGGATTGACGCCGGAGCATGTGGTCGATCGCTGGATAGACCTCGTTGCCCGTATGCTGGCACTGGGTTTCTTGCCTGGCCGCACAGAACACATAGGCATAGGCCATTGCCTGGAAATGCAAAATGCCGTCATTGATGGCGGCTTTGTCGATCTGGGTTCCATCATCTCCATGGCTGAAGTCAGGAGCGATGCCGCTTTCATGGAAATGCTGATGGCTGCCTTTGCTGACCTCAGTAAAACCGTGCGCCACTTCATGCTGGGGCCGGTGGCCGATGTAGAAGCAGAGTATCGTAACCCGTCCTTACTCATGCTGGCCTGCCTGCAAAGAGTCGTGCCTGCGCTTTTGCAAAGACTGCGCACTTATCCTGATCTGGAGCCACGCCTGCAAGCCTATCTGGATCGCAGTGAGACTAGTTGTTTCAGCGCACTGGTTGAAGAATTCCGGCACCTAAGCCCGGCCATGCTCAACCCGGTGGAGCATGCATGATGACAGCTCGACTACTTACCGAAATGGTGCCTGGCCTGGATGCGATGTATAAACCTGTCGATCTGGTACAAAGGCCGACTCCCATCAGCCATGAAGCCAGTCTGGCAGCACGCTGGAAGCTACAGGAGTTATGGGTCAAGCGCGATGACCTTAGTTCCCCATCTATGGCGGCAGCAAGGTCAGGAACCTCGAATATTTCTTTGGTGATGCAATAGCCAAAGGCGCGACCAGTGTCGCCACCATGGGGCCACTTGGCAGTCATCAGGTATTGGCGACTGCCACCTTTGCCCGTATCCATGGCCTGCATGCACGCGCCTTGCTGACACCGCAACCGAATGTACATGAGGCTGGCTTGAACAAGCGCCTGTTGCCAGCACTGGGCATGGAATTCCTGCGCTGTGAACGCTTCCTTGATGTGCCCATGGCTTTCCTGCGCATACGTTATCGTCGCCATCAGGGGCAGCGCCCTTACTGGATACCACCAGGCTCGCATCATCCCATAGGCGTGCTGGGCGTCATCGAAGGTGCGCTGGAAATTGCGGCGGCCATCAAAAGCGGTGAGCTGCCCATGATAGATGACATCGTCGTCCCCACCGGTACTTGCGCTACCGCATCCGGCGTCTGGCTGGGCTTGGCAATGGCGGGTTTGCCTATACGTGTGGTAGCGGTGCGCATGGTGCCCATGATGATCACTGGCCCAGGCAAGATGAAAAAGCTGGCGATGAAAACCCTGGCCCTGTTGCGCGAAGCTGGTTATACCAAAGAGCCACAGTTTGGCGACATACTCTGGGTTGATGACTTTGCCGCACCAGGTTATGGGCAAAGCAATGCGGACGCCGACGCAGCCGCCCAAGAAGTGGCAGAAGCCAGTAACTTCCGCACCGAGACCACCTATATCTCCAAGACACTGGCGATGTTCCGCAAGTCCACCCTGCAAGGGCGGCGCGTGTTGTTCTGGAATACCTATAGTGCGGTTGATCCTGATCCTTCCACCATTTGTGCAAAGGCGGCAGCATGAGTAGCTTGAGCTTATCCCTGCTTGATCTGGGCATCATCGCCCCTGGCCAGAATGGTGCAGATGTACTGGCACAAGCCTTCAGGATGGCAAAGCTGGCCGACCAGCTAGGTTATGAGCGACTGTGGCTGGCTGAACACCACGAATCCCATTTCTCCTGGGCGGCGCCGGAAATGATGCTGGCTGCGCTGGCGCAAGCTACGCAGCGTATAGGGCTGGGCTCGGCGGCAGTATTACTGCCCCTGTATAGCCCGCTGGCTGTGGCTGAAAATTATCGTGGCTTATCTGCCTTGTCAGGCGGTCGGGTTGTTTTGGGCGTTTGTGGCGGCGTGCCCGCTGATCCTGTTGCACTGGCCGCATTGACAGGCTCTGATGAGCCGCCTGCTGTCATTACCAAACAGTTTGCGCAGAAGCTGGCAGATCTGCAGCGTTATCTTGGTGGTGATTTTCTGGAAGGCCATCGCTTTGCCCACGCCGCCACACCATGCTTTGCTGAAAGGCCGCCACTGTGGATCATGGGTTCAGGTTTTGGCACGGCAGAACTGGCAGCAAAGTCAGCAGCCAGTTATGCCTATTCGCTATTCCATCGCGCCAGCACGCAGGATGCTGCCATCACCGCTGCCTATCAACGCCAGTATGGCGAATATCAGGGCAATACAGACAAGGCAGAAATAGCCATCGCTCTCAGTTGTGTCTGTGCTGATACCGAAGAGATTGCCGAGGCTCAAAAGCAGCAAGTGGAAAGCTGGATAGGCAGCACCATGCGCGTCAACATCTGTGGCACTCCGGCATCCTGCCGCGACCAGTTACTCGCGATACAGGAGCGCTACGAGACAAACAATATCATCATCTATCACATGTGGCATCTCGAAGAACGCAAGCGTGCCGCTATTGTCGCGCTGGCAGAATTATTTCAACTGGAAGCTGATTTGAAGCCATGACACTGAGCCTGTTAGAAAAATTCCGTGCCGACCTCGACAGTGATGCGCATGCAGCAGCCATGTCCTGGGTGCCAGAACGTTCGCAAGACCTGGCAGAGCATCTGAGCCGTGCAGAACTGGATGCGGCCAGTGAATGCATAGCCCGTGGCCTGTTGCAACTGAGCTGGCCTGAAGATCATCCGCGCATGATGATACTGGCGTTTTCACCCGGGCTGGATTTCATACAGGCCTTTCTCGCCTGTCAGATGGCGGGCGTCATCGCTATTCCCATCGCCATGCCAAGACGCGGACGCGAAGCACATATACTCGAAGCCATCGTCAGCAATTGCGGCGCGACGATGACGCTGACCAGCGAGACTGAAGTGTTGCGATTACAGGATGTGTTTGCCGCCAACCCGGTTCTCGAAGGCATGCACATACTCAGTACCATACAGTTGAAGGTATTGGGCGAGGGGCGCAGCATGGCGAGGTACAAGGCACAGGAGCATGCCTTCATCCAGTACACCTCAGGTTCCAGCAGCCTGCCCAAGGGTGTGCTGGTCAGTCATGCCAACCTGGCAGCCAACCTGGCACTCATACAAAAAGACTTCAGGGTTGATCCCGAGTTTGTCATGGTCAACTGGCTGCCGCATTATCATGACATGGGCCTGATAGGCGGTTTGCTGACGCCACTGTATGGCGGCATACCCGGTGTCAGCATGGCACCGTCAGCCTTTATCAAACGACCGGTGCGCTGGTTGCAACTGATATCGGCACAAGAGAGCGGTCGCAAAGTCATGTCCGGTGGCCCCAATTTTTCTTATCAGCTTTGTGCTGACCGGGTGGCCGATGCCGATATAACAGACTTGCGCTTGCATGCCTGGAAGACTGCTTACAATGGTGCTGAACCTATACGCGCCATCACCCTGCAAAAATTTGAACAACGCTTTGCTCCGGCAGGCTATTCGAACATGAATATGCTGACCTGCTATGGCCTGGCAGAAACCACACTGTTTGCTACGGGCAACCATGACCCTGTCATACGTCCTGTTTCCGTACTGGGTCTGGAGCAGGGCAATATAGGTGCACCGCTGAATGAAGAAGACAGCCGCCTACTGGTCGCCAGTGGTCATGCCGACCCTGAACGCATAGCCATTGCCGACCCGGTCAGCAAACTCAGGCTGGCCGATGGCAAGATAGGCGAAATTTGGATCACTGGCCCCAGTGTGCCTGAGACTTACTTCAATAATCCTGAGCAAAGCCAGCTGACTTTCCATGCACAGTTCGCTGACCGGCCTCAGTCGCGCTATCTGGTGACCGGCGATATCGGTGCCATTGTTGAAGGGCAACTCTACGTGACTGGTCGCAGTAAAGAGTTAATGATACTTAATGGCCGCAATATATATCCACACGATGTGGAAGCATTGGTACAGAATACGGTAAGCGGGATTGAGGATGTCGCCGTTTTTTCTTATGATGATGCGAGTGCAAAAAGTGAAAGCATTATCGTCATCTGTGAGTTGGCACGCACTGCACGCGGCTGGTTTGCAGACACGGCTGAGCAGATGCTGAGTGCAGAACTCGAAAAACTCGCCAACCAGATCAGGCTGGCAGTAGCACCAGCAGAAATTGCGATTACCCATCTGCGTTTTGTTGGTCCCATGGGCATCAGCAAGACCACCAGTGGCAAGACCAGCTATGGCCAGAATCGCAGGGCGTTTTCTGAATTGCCAGAAAGCATCAGATCACGCACAGCATCAGCAGAATTCCGCAGCAAGGATTAAGCCTTCTATCCAGGAAAAACAATGACAGAAAAACTGGCAACAAAATCATGGAATGCAGAACAGCTGGAAGACTGGCTCATCCGGCGGGTAGCTCAGTTGATGGGACAGGCCGAAAATGACATAGACCCCGACATGCCCTTCAGCAGCCTGGGCCTGGATTCTATCAATGTCATGGACCTTATCGTCGAGCTGGATGATTTGCTGGGCATAGAAATTGAATCGACCATCGTCTGGGATTATCCGACGATACATCTGTTAAGTGCATACATAGCGACATTGATAGGGCATTGAGAGACATTCAGAGACTGCAAGGTAGCACGCCAGTCGGCATGGGTAATTTAAACCGGAGCAAGCATGAGCGATCAAACGGCAGCACCCAAAAAAGAAAACAGCAAACCCGCAGACGGCGAGCATAAAACCAGTTTCTGGGGCTTCATCGGCCAGGCACTGGGTCTGGCCTTTACTTACCGCCTGCTGGCCAGCCTGGTGGCATTGGCCTTGCTGGTGCAGATAGGTTTTAATCTGCTCATGCCCTTAAGCTACCGCTATATCTTCGACAAGGCCATCGTCAACAAGGACATGCCTCTGTTGGCAATGCTGCTGGGCATACTGGCTGTGGGTTTCCTGCTCAACGCGGGTGCTGGCCTGATGCAGGACTTTGGTACGGCCACCATAGGTTCACGTATCTCCAAGAGTTTGCAGGAAAGGATGTTCGCCAACCTGCAAAAGCAATCGACTGATTTTTTCAGCAAGACACCGCAAGGCGACATCGTTGCCTGCTTTGGCCCTGATGTGATGGCGATAGAAACTGCCCTGGTGCGTGGCTTGCCCAGCTTTTGCATGCGCCTGGTGACCATCGTCACCAGCCTGGTTCTGTTATTCGTCATTGAATGGCGGCTGGCCATGGTGGCGCTGGTACTCATGCCGATGATTGCCTTTGCTCCCAAGCCATTTGGCCCGCGTGCGCGCAAGTTTGGCCGTTCACGCGATGACCTGCAATCCGGCAATGCAGGCCTGGTCCAAGAGAACTTGCTGAACCACCTGACCATACGCACCTTCAACCTCAGCAAATACCGTGAACAGCAATTCGGTGAAAGGTTGACGCGCTTGCAGGAAGATGATTTCAGGGCGAATTTCTTTACCTCCATGATAGGCCGTTCTACCAATGTCGCTGCCGGTTTCTTGCAGATAGGTGTGCTGGGTGTCGGTGCCATCCTGGCTGTCATGGGTTTTCTGACCACCGGTCTGCTGATTGCCTTTATAGGCTTGTTGCTTAATATTGGTGGAGCTACCGATAACCTGACCCAGGCCATCCCCTTGCTGGTACAGGGCATGAACAGTTATTCGCGCATACAAAAACTGCTGGGCGCGCAGCCAGCATTGCCCGATAGCCCCACAGCCACAGCACTGCCAGCGATACAGGAAAACCTCAAACTGCAAGGCGTGGAATTTGCCTATCAGGCTGATCATCCCATCCTGCGTGGCGTCGATATAGAAATCCCGGCGGGCAAGACGGTTGCCATCGTCGGTGGCTCCGGCTCCGGCAAATCGACGGTACTGTCTTTGCTGATGCGCTTGTATGATCCCAACAAGGGCAAGATCTTGCTCGATAATGTGGACTTGCGTGATGGTACAGAAGCATCGCTGCGCGCACAAACCAGCGTGGTCTTACAAAACACAGCCTTGTTCGACACCAGCATCGCAGAAAACATACGCATGGGCAGGCTGGATGCAACCGATGATGAAATTGTCGCCGCCGCCAAGGATGCGGGTATCCACGATCTGATAGAGACTTTCCCAGATGGCTACCAAAGCGTAGTCGGCAGCCAGGGCGGCAGCCTGTCGGGTGGACAGCGCCAGCGTATCGCCATAGCCCGTGCGCTATTGCGCAACCCACGCATACTTTTCCTGGACGAAGCCACTTCAGCACTTGATGCTCATACTGAAGCCGAGATAGGCGCGACCCTCGATGCCATCTCTGCCGACTGGACTGTGGTGTCCGTCACGCATCGCTTTACCCATATCACCAATTACGATCTCATCATCGTCATGGAAAAAGGCCAGGTGGTCGAGTCGGGCACGCATGAAGAACTACTCGCCAAGGATGGCCGCTATGCCATGCTGTGGCGCAAGCAAAGCGGTTTTACCATTACTGATGACGGTAAGGCCAGCGTATCTGTAGAACGTCTCAGGGGCATCCCTTTCCTGTCTGAATGCTCGGACGAAGTCTTGCAAAAACTCTCGAAGTCGCTGGTGTCAGAATCCTTTGCCGCAGGCAAACCGGTATTTGAAGAGGGCGAGCCTGGTAGCAAGTTCTACATCGTCGCCCGTGGCAAGCTGGAAAACTATGTGAAGCTCGAAGGTGACAAAGAAACGCCGCTGGGCATGCTCGATGACGGCGACTACTTTGGTGAAATGGCCCTGATACGCCCGGTACCGCGCACCTGGTCTGTGCGTGCGGTGGTCGATAGTACCTGCATCAGTCTCGACAGGCAGCAATTCATGGAGTTGATGGATGCGGATCCTAAACTGAAAGAAGCGGTGACAACGACCGCCTATGAAAGGGCGGCGGAGTGGACGCAGGCGATCATGGAAGCCGCAGATGCCTGATTGTCAGATAGGACGGTAAAAAGTAAAAAGCTCTCGCAAAAAAATTGCGAGAGCTTTTTGTGACGGCTTGATGAATTCAGAAGCGTGCCAGTGCAGCATCCTTGTTCGCCTGTATATCCAGGATGGCATTAAAACCACTGACCAGAAATACTTCATTGATCGATTCATTCAAGCTGCACAAGACCAGCTTGCCGCTGGCTGCCTTGGTTTTCTTGGCTGTCAGCAAGATCACGCGCAAACCAGCGCTGCTGATATAGGCAAGCTCAGAAAAATCGATGAGGATGTGCACCTCGCCAGCCTCAATGGCAGCCAAAATTTCTTTCTCAAATGCGGCAGAATTATTGCTGTCCAGGCGGCCAGCAGGTGTAAATGTTTTTATATTCGGCATAATGATCCTGACAGGAAAGTTTGTGAGCTAAATGCTGCCTATTCTAGACGTAATTTCGACGCAAATCGTACTTTTAACAACGCAAAAATAATAATATTTTTTTGCGCTTTGTTAAAAGCTAGACATCATTTCTGTGCAAGTGTACTATTGCCTTCGCTGCCTAAATTTTAAGCTGAAACGGGTGGCATAGAGTTTCGTTTCATTCCGATATTATTTTCGTTGAACCACGTAAACTAGGGGTAAGAAAAATGGCACATTTATATGACCAACTGGCATCTGCAATCGCAAAATCAGCACAAGATCCTGCATACCGTACCAAGTTGCTGTCTGACCCAAACGGCACTTTGAAATCTGATGGCGTTGATATCGGCGGCGCAAAAGTTTCCATGGAATGGACAGAGATCACCAATGTATTGAGCATCCTCGTCGAAAACGGCGGTGCAAACTGGACAGGCTCCATCGTTCTCAGTATCAAGAAGTAATTCCCTGCAGTAACAGAGGTAGCAGAGCACATGGCTCATCCGGGTCATGTGCCTGATGTCAGTAACCTGGCATTATTCCAGAGAACAATACTCCCCAAGTAAATCACCGGCATCTATAAAGGCAGGGATATTTTTTTCTGTCTTGCATGCATGCTCAAGCCACTCGCCGGATCTGGCTTTTCTGCTTGCCAATGCAATGAGATGCTGCCCGTCATGCTGCCTGAGCGCAAAATCCCATTCCCCTCCATTGTCATTGTCAGGTCGCCTCAACAAGCTGACCCTGGATGCGGCATCCACACTGAAAACCAGTCGCCGTGCATCGGCGGACAGACCTTCGCCCGTAGCTTTCAGATAGGCCTCTTTTAGCACCCAGACTTCATAAAATTTTTTCGCCCTGTCCTTGTGTGGAGAAAGATTGATCTCTGCAATTTCTTCTTCGCTGCAAACCACGCTCATCAAATCATCAAGGTTCACGTCATGGTTGAATAATTCCACATCGACACCCAGAACGGCAGCATATTGCAATGCCACCACAACCAGGTCACCGGCGTGAGAAATACTGATGGCAGGAACAGGTATATTTTTTCCGGGAATCAAGACAAATGGCTTGCCTGTGGCGGTGGTGGCGACAGATATTTCTCCTGGAGAAACACCACTCATTTTTGCAACTGCCAGCTTGACCAGTGCACGGCCACCCAGATACCGGTCTCTGTCATCTTGCTGGAGATAGCGTTGGTGGCGCACATGCTCTGCCGCGCTTAACAGGGGTAGCAAGCTGCTCCGGTGTAAGCGCAATTGATCCAGCCTTGCTACCCATATAGCTGCTGCCTGGTTCAATTGCATATCGTTTGTGTGCGTGGTCATAGACAGGTTATATTCACTGGTGCCGCATTATATTCAGAACGCCGATAAAGGAATAGTATATTGAAAATCATCGCCTACCCATTCGCCGGTGGCAGCAGCTACAGCTATGCAAAACTGTCGCGTGAACATGCGCTCGAGTGGCTGGTGCTAGACCCGCCTGGGCATGGCAGTAATATGCGCCAGCCTTTGATGCACAGCATCCCCGAGATGGTAGCGGCTTTGCTCGAACCTACTTTGCGTGCAAGCGCTGGCAAACCTTATGTTCTGTTTGGACACAGCATGGGGGCCTATATAGCGCTGGCCATGCTGGACAGACTGGTGGAGCTGGGCGCCAGCCTGCCACAAAGACTGGTGTTGTCAGGCGCTGCCGCACCGCATAGCCGTGTATTACAACATCACGCAGAATTGCCGCACAAGGAATTTTGGAAATGGGTGGCAAACATGGGTGGCATTTCAGCAGAAGTGCTGGCGGAGCCGCAATTGATGGAATTATTTGAACCCATCCTGCGTGCCGACATAGGTGCAGCAGAGGCTTATGTCGATGGCAGCCAGCGCCAGCATGATGTACCTGTACGGGTGCTGTTGGGGCAAGATGACAGGATAGCGCTGGCCGATGGCATGGCCTGGGCTGAATGTTTTGTGAATGCGCCTGAAGTACATACATTTGCAGGCGGACATTTCTTCCTGTTTGATGAAGTCGAAAAAGTGCAAAGCCTGATCGCCTGAATGAAAAAAGCGTGGCCCTGGTCAGGACCACGCTTTATTATCAATACAGACCAGTTTTAGACCGGTTTTAGAAGCGATACAGCACAGACGCTTCAATCGCACGACCAAAGATAGGGCGGGCAAAGACCACGCTGCTGCCACTGCCGATAACGCGGGAATTACCTTCCGTCAGACCGAGTTGATTGGTCAGGTTGGTGCCAGCCAGACGGAATTCAAGATTGTCACCCAGACCCACCAGGATGCCTGCATCCAGCGTGTAATACTTGGGCAGTGATTGCTGGTTTTCTGCATCAGCAAAGCGTGCATCGACATGGGTGTAAGTGCCATACAGCTTGATATCGCCATTGTCGAACGGGATGCGGTAGCTAGGTGACAGGCGGAACTGCAACTTAGGCTGACGCTTCACTTCATTACCAGTATTGGTGCCATAGTTTTCATACTTCGATTGCTGATAGGCACCGCTGAGGGATATCTGGAAATTCTTGATCGGGCGGGCAGCCACTTCAAATTCCAGGCCTGAACCGCTGGAGCCACCTATCGCATTCACATTGCGGCCATCTGCCAAGAATTGTTGGAAGGGCAGGCCTGTGAAGGTATTGTGGAAGAAGGTCAGGTAGGCGCTGAAATATTCCGACACGCTCTTCAAGCCTATCTCATATTGCTTGACCTTGGTCACAGGTGCATTCACGCCATTGTCGCGTATGGTGTCGAACTGTGGCAGGGCAAAGCCAGAATTCAGACGTGCAAATACACTGAAATTTTCTGACACCTTGTAATTGCCACCGAGGGTATAAGATACTTCATTGTCAGAACGATCGACCGGAGTATTGCTGCCGCTCAGTACCGATGCGCTGTTGTTGTACAGGGTCAGCGGGTTATTATCCAGATCCACTGATTTTGGATTGGAGATAACGCCATTCAAACGACGGTTCTCGGTACGTACGCCAGCATCTACGCGGATGCGCTCATTGATCTTCCATTCATCTGCCAGGTAAAACGCCGTGTTCTGTGCCGAGAAATTTTCATTCAAGGTGTAGAAAGATGCGCCATCATGGCCATTGCCGCTGACGATCACGCCATTATTCAACTGCACATTGATAGGGCGGGCATTTGGTGTCGCTGTCATCAGCACGCTATTACCCAGATACCACATGTCCTTGGATGAATAGTCAGCATAATACAGGCCAGCGGTAAAGGTATGGTCTTTGATGATCTCTTTGCTGATGCGCAGTTCATCCGTGAAAGAACTCAGTTTCTTTTCTACCGACCAGATACCGGCAGACATTACTTGCTGGTCACCTGCCACTGCAGCGCCACCATTCAGATAAGTTGCCGTACCCGACACAGCCTGCTTGCCACCTGCCGCAGCTACTACGTTGGCCTGGCCATTGGCAGACGAGATGGCGCTGCTGATATAGCTGGACATGCTCATCGGGCTATTACCGGTGAAGATAGCTAGCGTAGGCGCATCACCGGAGAAATGATTGAGTTTGTTACTGATATTCCAGCCATTGATGGTTTGCGAAAAATCCACACCAAACAGATTGGCTTGCAGGCCGCGGCCATTTGCCAGGTCTTTATTGATGACCTGGCCAGGGCCGACTTCCAGCGCGACATTGCGCAATTCATTGCTGTACAGCGAACCGGTCAAAGGATCAAAGCCAGGGAAAGCCGTTGGCTTGCCACCCGCAGAGCTGGCAGAGATCAGCGGCACACCGGTATAGAAAGTATTTTTGTCATTGACGGTACGCGCATAAAAAGTCAGCTCGCCCTGGTCCAGTTTTCTGGTGACGCTGGCAGTGATTTGCCCGCCATCGTCTGCCGGATATTGCCCGTCACGCACACCTTGTGCCACTCGGTAAAAGCCACCTATGGTGCCATACCAGCCATCGGCAATCTTGCCGCCATAATAGCCATCAATACGACGCAGATTACCCGTGCCCACGGTAGCTCGCAAACTGCCCTCTGCCACATCACGGCCTTTCTTGAGCAGGAAGTTCATGGTCGCGCCAGGCTGGCCATTCGAGAAGATAGGGCTGGGGCCGCCGCGCAAGACTTCTACCCGTTCTATAGTGTCATCAATACGGAACAAGGATGATCCTTCCAGAAAAGACAGAGTCGGTGGCGGGAACAAAGGTGAGCCATTCATTTGTATCGTCACAAACGGCGCATCACCATCAATGGGGAAACCACGCACACCTATATTGGCACCGGCATTACCGCCACTGGATTCTGCATAAATACCGGGCACTATTTTCAGCAGATCGGCAGTGCTGCTCGGAGCAGCCTGTTTCAGTTGTTCTTCATTCGCAGTCGTGATGGAATAAGACGCATCGATCTTGCGCTGGCCACCGTTGCGGGCATTACCGGTCACGACGATTTGCTGGACTTCATCTGCCTTGGCTGGGGCAGTGGCATTAGCAGTATTGGCCGTTGCCGCTGTGTTGGTTTCTGGATTGCTGGCGACCTGGGCTTGCGCCTGGCTCAATAATGTCATCATGGCGATAGTGATCGCCGACAAGCGGAAAGGCTTGTTGCAGTTCATGTTGTGCTCCTGAATATTATTAAAGTTTGTCGTCCCTAACATCCGTTCAAGGGCAATACGTCCATTTTCCATGATACGCATTGTTGCCTCTTGCCACTTCCTAAATGAGCCTGGCCTGGTTTTTTTATGCGGCCTGTTTCCCTGGTACTCAAGTGACGAGATGTAAAAACAAGCTCATTGAAACAATAAATGTTATCGATGTCAATTGAAATGTTATCGATGTCATTTATTCGACACAGATGGATTTGTTGATTAAAAATACAAAAATTTCCACTGAGAAATGAAACGTTGCCTAACTTTCCTGCGCAGATGCTGGCATGAGAGCCACAAAATTTCTGACGTGTTTTTGCCAGATTTGCCCCTGTGTTGTGCGGCAGCCATAGACAAGGAGGGTGTTCACTTTGTGCAGCGTCGAAGGGGGGATATAGGGGGGATATATCGCAGCCAAACAAGCTCTGTCATAATGCGCGGGAAATAATCAGTTAATCAGTTTCAAAAGGGGCTAAGCCAGACATAGTGCTGAGTTTGCCCGAAGCTGAAATCACTGCACCCGAAATTTCTACACCTGGCAATTGTTCATAAGGTCTTTGCATGTCGGCAAAAAAACGCAGTACACCTAATCCCGAATCCGGGGTAACGATGGAACACCTGGCAGCCATTGCCGGGGTTTCGACCATTACGGTGTCGCGTGCCTTGCGTAACAGCCCGCTGGTGACGGTAGAGACGCGCGAAAAAATCCGCAAGATTGCAGAAGAGCAGGGCTACCGCTTCAACGTCAGCGCCCGCAATTTGCGCCTGGGCCGCAGCCATTCTGTCGCCGTGGTGGTGGAGATGACGCCTGCCAATGACAGGCCCATGTCTGACCCTTACCCGCTGGAATTATTGGGTGGCATCACGCAGGAGTTGACGACTGCCGGGTATAGCGTGGTGCTGACTTCCATGCAACTCATCGACACGCCACCTGTACAAGGGGCTGATGGCATGATCTTGCTGGGACAGGGCTCACATGGGGAGGCTGTGCATCGCTTGCAACGTTCCGGCCTGCCACTGGTCATCTGGGGTGCGCCAGATGCCAACCAGCCCGGCATCGTCGTTGGTAGCGATAATCGCAAGGGCGGTGCCAGCGTGGCTGAGCGTTTTATCCAGCAAGGGCGGCGCAAACTCTTGTTCATCGGTGACATTGACCATGCCGAAGTGCAGGAACGTTGCGCCGGTTTCATGGAGGCGCTGGGTGAGCAGCAGCACGCAGTCACTATCCTGCGCCCCAAAGCGTTTACCTTTGAAGCTGGGTTTGACTGCATGTCTGCCTACCTGGATAAAAAAGACAAAGCCTTCGATGCCGTCTTCGCCGCCAGCGACTTGCTGGCCATGGGCGCGATACGGGCAATTACCGAAGCAGATATGAGCGTGCCCGGCCAGGTATCGGTCATTGGCTACGACGATACCCCAGGTGCTGCCAGCTTTATCCCGGCACTGACCAGCGTACACCAATACCTGCGCGACGGCGGCATCCTGCTCGCCAAAAAAATCCTTGGTCTCATCAACGAAGAGCCGGTCGAGTCCGAGGTCTTGCAGACCATGCTGGTGGTCAGGCAGACTTGAATGTGATGGCGTTTAGCCGCCTCGCGGCTGTTAGCCCGTCACTGTCATTGATCTGGGTGGCTGTTTTAGATAAGATAGTGGCAGCACCCCACTACAGCCAGCATTTTCCTGATTCTCCAAGAATAGCCAGCCATTTTTTCTCAGTCTGGATATTCACGATGTTTATCTGCAATTCCCAGTTTCACACGATCTCAAATCGTCGCTATTTCAGGACTGCTTATGTTGCCTAAGTCAGTGCACACGGTATTGCTGCGTTTGCATTTGTGGCTGGCGCTCACGTTTGGCAGTGTATTCGTGCTATTGGGGCTCACTGGCAGCATCATCTGCTGGATGCATGAGCTTGATCACGCACTCAATCCTGGGCTGTTCAGCACGGCACATCAAACTCGCACTGCTGAACCCATCAAGCCAGAAATGGTGCAGGCTGCGCTGGATAGCCTGACAGCCAATCCCGCTTATGGTAAGCCCAGGCAATTGATGCTGCCTGCCACTACGGCAGATGTCATTACCGCCTGGTATCCCGCCCGAGCAGCTACCGGCAAGTCCGCGTTTAGCCAGGACTGGTCACGCCAGGTGATGCTTGATCCGCACACGCTGGAAGTGAAAGGTGAACGCAACTGGGGGCAATACGGCATCTCAGGGAGTTTGCTGATACCAAGCTTGTATCACTTGCACCGCTATGTTTTACTGGGTGAGACTGGCAAGATAGTGATCGCAGTCAGTGGCATCATGCTCGTGCTGATGTCGCTTATTGGCCTGTTTTTATGGCTGCCCAGGCCGAACTGGAAAGCCTTGCGACAGTCACTGACAGTCAATCTGGCGGCAACTCCGGCTGCCATCAATTTTCGCCTGCACCGCATGCTGGGATTTTTTGCCTTGCCTGTGCTCTTGCTACTGGGATTTTCTGGTGCCTACTTCAACCAGCCGCAATGGATATTGCCCGTCATAGGCAAAGTATTGCCAGTCACAGAGGCACGCAAGCAGGGGGATGCGCATGTGTTTACCGGTCAGCACATCAATGCTGTACAAGCCATGCTGATAGCACAAGGCGTATTCCCACATGCCAGAATTTCGCGCCTGGGTTTGCCATCGGCTTCTGCTGCCGTGTATGAAATCCGTTTGCGCCAGCCCCAGGAAATGCATAGCGGCGATGGTGCCAGCAGGGTCAGTGTAGATGCCGGCAGTGGCCGCATCATCAGGGTTTCCGATCCGCTACAGGGGCAGGCTGGCGACCGCTTTCTGGCATCGCTGTTTCCTCTGCATAGCGGCATCGCCTTTGGCATTTCGGGCCGGATATTCATTTCATGCTTTGGTCTGGTGCCGCTGGTTTTGATGCTGACGGGCTGGCGCATGTGGCGCAAGCGCAAGAACAAATAAAAAAACCGGATGCGCGATGCATCCGGCTAGTCGTGCCTTGGCGGGGGGCTCAGGCCCCTGTGTTTAGAACCGTGTATTCAACACCAGATAGGCATTGAAAGGTGCGCCAGGCTGTATCTGCACATTATTGTTGGCTGACTCCATATAGCGGGTATTGCCGAGGTTATTGAGTTTCAGGGTAATGTCATAACGGGCCTGCATATAAGTCAGTGCCAGATCGACCCGGGCGTAACCCGGCAGACGTACCGTATTATCAGTCAGTGCATACTGCTCGCTATGGGCAATGATGCCTGCACCAGCACTCCAGTTCTTGCTGAAACTTTGCTTTAACCACAGGCTGGCATTGTGCGTCGGTGTCATTTCTGCGCGGTTACCTATGCGTATATCATTAGATGCGACGATTTTTGCATCGTTATAGGTATAGCTCGCATTGACCTGGGTAGCGCTGAACAGTTGTCCCTGCAGTTCAAGCTCCAGCCCCTGGTTGCGCTGACGGCCAATTTGCAACTGACGCAAACCTGTCAGGTCAGTTGGATCAGCAGTCAATTGATTGCTTTGCTCCACCCTGAACAAGGCGATGCTGGTGTACAGGCGTTTATCCAGCCACTCTTGCTTCAAGCCGATTTCCTGCAGGTCAGTCCTCAGGGGCTTGACTTGATTTAGCGGATTGCTACCGGTGTAAAGCAAGTCACCACCGGCAGGCTGATGAGAGCGACTGATCGTGGCATAGGCAGACTGTTGCGGCGTGATTTTATATACCAGCCCCAAGCGTGGTGAGAACAGATTATCGGTACGTTCACTGACGACATTGTTGAGCAGCCTGTTGGTTTGCTTTTGCTTGAACCGGTCAAAGCGGCCACCGAGCAGTATGTCCCATTCATTCGTCAAGGCAATCTGATCCTGCAGGTACAGGGCAGTGGTGTCGGCATTGAAGCGGCTGTCTATGGACACAGGCAAAGCCCTGAAGTCAGGAGCGGCCAGCAATTGCTGGGGGCGGTATAAATCCACAGGGTAAGCCGTGCCGGTTTGCCTGACCAGGGAATCGCGCTTTTGCTGGGATAATTCCAGGCCAGCCAGCAACAGGTGGTTACCGATGGCGTAAGTCAGTTCAGTCTGGTTAACCAGGTTCTTTTGCTGTATGGGAAAATAGGTAATCTGGCGTGACACGGTATTGTCAGCGTTCACGCGCCGGTTGCGCGTGTTCACGCCATCAAGATCAGTCTGGCTGTATTGCAGGTTGTTGACCAGACTAAGTTGCTGATTGAACTTGTGTTCCAGCCTGGCTTTAAAGAGATCACTATTGGTTTTGGTGAAGTCAAATTTTTCACCATAAAAAGTACTGGCATCAACTGCCACTGCACGTCCATTCACCGATGGTATGCCACGGTCAGGCGTGTGGTCTTCGCGCTGTATTTCAGTCTGCAGCAGCAAGCTGGTTTGCGGGCTGATATTCCAAGACAGCGATGGTGCCAGCAGTGTGCGCTTGTGATCAACAATATTCCGGTAACTGTCACCCGCGTCATAGGCAGCAATCAGGCGCGCGTTGAGCTCATTGCTCAGTGCACCACCTGCATCGACACTGAGCCTGCGCTGGCTGTTCGAACCCAGCGCCAGTGAAATTTCATTGTCCTGTTTGGCCTGCGGTTTTTTGGTAATGCGGTTGATCAGGCCTCCGGCTGCGCCACGTCCATATAAAGCTGCCGTGGCACCCTTGATGACTTCGAGTTTGTCCGTGGTGGCAAGATCGCGGAAATACAGGCTGTCGTCACGCATGCCATCGAGCAGGATTTCACGTGGGGAGTAAAATCCACGTATATAAAATTCATCACGGCGGCCTTCGCCTTGCCCGGCGATAATGCCGGGCGTATAGGCCAGTGCGTCCTTGCTACTGTTGACGGCACGGTCGCGCAAGTCTTCATTATTGACGACGGATATTGATTGCGGGGTTTCCAGCAAAATGCCATTGGTTTTGCTGGCACCGCTTACCCGGGTAGCTGCTGGCCTGGACTGAGCCTTGACTTCAATTAACGGCAAGTCATTTTGTGTCGTGCTTTGCGCCATCACTGCATGGCTATAAGCCTGACCTAGCAAGGCCGGGAGTATCAGTGAAAAAGGTTTTACGTGCATAATTAATACATCATTTTGGAGTTGAAAAAAACGGGTGCAGAGTGGTGACCACGTCACGAATCGCTAAGCTTCATTGACTACGCCCAGTGGGTGATATAGCGGCAGATAGGCTGCCTTGCGGTCAGCCTGCTTTAAAAAACGGATCAGCAAATTACCCTTGACGGGCAGGGGCTCGCCGGACAGCAAGCCCTGTATGCGACGCGCTGCCTCCGGGTTGGGGAAGTTGGCAAGATAACTTTGCAGGGTATTGCGCAGGCAAGCCCATAATTCGAGATAAAGTTCGTGATTACCATTCGCTAGCGTGGCGATGACTTCACAGATATTATTGACCAGCAGGCAATAGCCTATGCGTGTCCAGCCCGCTTCGTCGCTGCAGCAGATTTCTTTGCGGGTATGCTCATCGAGTTGCATGGCCTTGATCAGTTCGTGGGCCTTGGGTGTCAGCCTGGTCAGCTCCAGATCACGGACAATGAAATGCACTGGAGTGCCATCTTCTGCGAGCCCGACAATGCTGTTTTGCATATGTGGCTCAAAGGCGATGCCTTTTTCAAACAACAGGTAGAACACGGGATAAATTGCCAGCTCGGCATAACGGCTGAACCACAGGAGCATGCCCTGGCGCAGGGACAGACTATGCCTGTGGGAAAATCGTTCTATCAATGCAGCCACCTGCAGGCGACCTGCCTGGCCGTTACCAAACAAGGCCGCGCATATCATGGGGGTGATGCCTTGCGCCAGATGGCTTGCCAGACCTTCGCGCAAGACCAGTCCAAAGCCGTCTTCGATTTCCTTATGTTGCCTGTCACTCTGTTGCTGATCTTCCGGGAAGGCTACACTCAGGTAAGCCTGTTCTTCCAGTGCATGAAAATGCGGGAACAATGCCTGCATGTCTGCCTTCATCGGTCGGTACAGGCGGCTTGCAGTCAATGCGGCAGCCAGTTCGTGCCGCGCATTATTGCGTATGCAATTGGTGATGCGCAGGTTCAGCGACAGTTTCAAAAAAGCACTGCCATCTTCAGCCAGCATGGTGCGTATGGATGCAGTAGGATAAAACTGCTTGCCACTACAACCCAGGTCGCATATTTCACCAGCAGCCATGGCGGCTTGAATGCGGGGCTGCTGCACGAGCCAGTCAGCTTGCCAGGGGTGCAAGGGTACGATGATGTGCTCGCTATCGGCTTGCAGATCATGCCCAGTTAGTTGTTGCAAACTACTGGACAAGTCTTGCCCATCCAGGCTGTCGCTGATGATCCAGCTGCGCGGGATCTGGAAATAGCGTAATTGCAGCCTTGCGCCATGTTCTGGTGAATAGTTTTTTTCTTCTTCTTTTGTCCAGCCTGAACGGCTCTTGGGTGTAGGGTGGAAAGGATGGCCCGTCAGCAAATGCTGTTCACTGCGTATGTATTGCTGTAAAGCTGAGTCTGTGTGGAGAGAACGTAATTTGCCTTGCTGCGCTTCCAGCAGATGCTGCATGGTAGCGATGCTTTCCTCGATTTGTTGTAGCAGGTCGGCATTAAACTCAGTGCCTTCGCGCAGCGACAGGTCAGCGACAATGAGCTGGGCAATGTCGCGCCAACTGGCTACTGACCAGGTCTGTTGATGGTCTTGCAGATAGATGTCGGTGATGTAATCATAATTGCCGGTGACTGAGACATGTTGTACCCCCACGCAAAAACGGCTTTGCATGCGCGGTAACTGTATGTCCAGCACCTGGCCCTGATACTGGCGCAGTGCTGCAGGTGCCATCCTGGTGTGGGCGATGGAGCGGACGGCCAGCTTATGTTCCTGCATGGCGACTTCGCGCGCATAGCAGTTCAGCAGGACGCGGGCATGTTGTAACTGGGCGTATTCGCTGGCCTCGACAGGGACAGCATTGTTGGCTGCCTGCCTGGGATGTGGTAAAGCACGTGGCAAAGACGGCAGATGGAGTAAGGGCAGAGTGTCATGCGCATGGTTCCAGGCGAACCGCGGTAAGCTAGCGTTCATAAGCGTTTACTTTCTATAAAAATGGAGAGGCTGGCCAACAGCGCACAAGCCAACCAGATGGGAGCGGTATAACTCATAGAAGTAGCCAGACCGCTTGCGAGAATTCCTGCCATGACAGCGCCCCATTTATTGGCGCCTTCCAGTTTGCCAAAATGCTGGCCGGCACTGGCTTTTCTGGTCGTTGATGCTGCCAGGGCATTGATGGCCAGATAAGCGCCGGTCATCCCTGCGCCCATGAGTATCCGGCCCGTCGCCAATAGGGGCAGATTATTGGCCAGCACCTGCAATAGCAATCCAGCGCAGGTCAGCGCAGAGAAACGCGCCAGTGCAGTCTGCGCATTGGAAAAATTGACATGGCGGCCGATAGGCCAGGCCAGCACCAGAAACAGTGCATGTGGCAAGCCAAACAGGGCACCGGCCCAGGCCGCAGACATATTCAGGCGTTGTGCCAGGTCAATGACAAAATACGGATAGGTCAGTACCGTACCTATGGTGAATAGCGCCTGGTAGCGGTACAGACTGCTGGCACTCAGTGCGCCAGCCTCGGCAGGTGCTGTGCCAGTGTTGTCTGTTACGGTATGCGCGGCAGGGATACTGGTTTTTGCTGGCAACAGATAGAGTATCAACCCCGCCAGACCAGGGAATATGGCCAGATAAAAAAAGATATGCAGCAGATTTTGGCCGTCGCTGAACAGGCCTATGATGGCAGGTCCTGCGAACAGCGCGGTACGGGCCGAGCCTTGCATGACACTCAGCAATGTAGCGAGGCGCTTGCCTGGCAGGAAGGAAGCCAGAAAAGCATTTGATGCCGCAAAGGTGCCACCCAGCAAACCTTGCAAAGTCAGGCCAAAGGCAAATTCCCAGGGCGTGCGTGCCATACCTGTGATGATGAAGCTCAGGCACAGGCCCCAGTGTGCACGTATCAGCGAAGCACGTATGCCTATGCGGTCAGCCAGCTTGCCCCATAAGGGATTGGAAATCGCTGCCGCCAGAGTTGGCAGGGTAAAGTACCAGCCAGCCATGACCAGGGCCTGACTGGAAAAGTTCTGCTGCAGTATATGCGCATAAAATGGTGGCATGCACAGTGCAGCAAAGGCCGCACCAAAATGCCCCAGTACCGTGATGAAAATGGTTTGCCGCATCACGCGCCCTGAGACTGCACAAATTGATGCAGGGGATTAGGGACAGTATGAAAGGCTTGCGCACTGGCGGCAGAAAGACGCCTGCTCGCCAGTTTTTCCATTTGCAGTTCAGGTACAAACAAATTGAATTGCTGGCAGCGTGCAGACAATTGCGGCACTTGCGCCTGATAATCAAGCACGGTTTGCGCAGCGAGTTGCCAGAAACGGCTTTCCTCAAAACCATGATGCAGCGCCAGCCTGTGAGCCAGTTCAGACAGGTGGATAAACAAGAGCACTTCAAGCAGGTAATCCCTGGCTTCGTCTGTCGTGTGCATGGCAAAACCGTTGCTGGCATTGGCTGCATTGCGGTGTGGCGGCGCCTGGCGTAAATGCTGCAAGTGCGCTTCTCCGGTGGTTTGCCCCGCGATATAGTGCAGGCCACCGGGCAAGTCACGAATGGCTACACCGGCAGGCAAGCCATCCCTGACGATGAGCAGGGTATTTTGTGCGTGCGCTTCGAGTAAAACACCATGCGCCAGCATCAGATGAATAAACGGAGGCAGCATGGCGTGCATTAGCGCCTTGACCCAGGTTTCAGTGCCATATTGTTGCAACCAGATCGAAATATTCAGTTGTTGCTGATCATCGAGCGTAGCCAAGGCCGTGCAGGGAAATATCTGCTCGCCTTGCCTGAGTATGGATGTTGGCGACTGCCGCCAGATCGCGCCGAGCAAGCCATATCTGTCCTGGCGTGATGCCGCAGGTGTAAGAGTGATACCCATGGGTTCTGCCAGAACAGCCAGCCTGCAGTGCTGCTGTAAAAAATTATCTGCACTACACAAACTTTCCAGCCATTGCGATATCAGTGGTGCATTGTGAACATGGTGATCAGACAGGATGCGGTCTGCCGAGCTATTGGCGATGGCGAGCGGCAGCTTGAGGTTGTGATTGTTATGGCTGGCAAGAGATGTCAGTGAACGTATCGATTGCTGTGCCAGCCATACCGCTTCACCCATGCCAAGGTAGAGCAGGCGGCCATCTGCCAGCCAGTCGGCGTACTGGATTTGCAGGTTCTGTTGCCAGTGCCAGGGATGAGAAGGCAGCAAATGATAATTGTCTGCGTCCTGGCCTGATAGAGTGATTGCTTGCTGCAAACGCAGCACTTCTGCTGCACCGATTTCCGTTTGCAAAAATTGTGTGTAGTCACCACTAGGCAAGCTATGAATATCAGCCAGTCGTTTATCGAGTGCCAGCCAGGCCAGGCCAAAAGTTTGCGCAAATTCTGGTCCATAACGCTGATGGTCCGCCAGATTAAAACCTATGCGCGAACGATAGCAAGGATGGTACAGATGGCCGTCACCCAATTGCGCTTCCTGCCAGGCATATGGCAAGTCAAGTGCGGCATGGCCTTTTGCTACCAGTGCCCTGGCTTGCAAAGAGCATGCCTGTTTGGCCGCAGTATGAATTAATTCATTGATGAAACGCGGGCCATTCTGCGCCGCGTGTGACCTCAGCAAATTGCCTGCAACGGTGGCAATATCAGTGGTGCTCATCCCACTGCTGACTTCACATACTGGGCCGTGCAAACGGTTGCGCCCAAAGCTGTTGGCCGGATGTGCAGCTATCCGGTATTCAATCGCCTGGCCCTGCTCATTGCTACCGCGTAAATACAAATCAGCCTTGCCATCAGCCTGTCGTTCCAGATGCCCATCCAGGGCACCTTCAAACCAGAATGCGTCGATGAACTGGCGTAGCGTGCGTTCGGCCGCTGCTGCATAAAATGACTTATTGCCAGTCGCCGGAATTTGATTGTTGCTGTCCATATTGTTTTTCCAAAAAATGAGGGTGAGCAAATCCCTTGCGATTGCCGGGGCAATCACAGCTTGCTGCAAGATGTGAAATGAAAAGCGCTTATGGGCTGACGCTTAGCCGGGGCTGTCGTAGTGCTGCGTCATGAGAGTATTTTTCCAGACAGGGGTGACGACGGATGAGTGCGGCAATCGATATGACGATGGGTACGACGATGGATGCAGTAATGGATACGAATGTGAAATAACGATGGACATGATTTCCCCGCGAATATAACGCATGGTTTTTTCACTTGCCCACGTAGGGATGCTGGCGTACGTGTGTAGCTGGGGGCTGGCGCTTCAGAGGGTGTGAAATTGCTAAAGTGAAATCATTATAAATGAGAATCGTTGTCATTTGCGAGTTATTTAATAAATAACCTAGAAACCTTAGGGGCAATTTGTTGGGAGCGACGCCGGTTTTGCTCACCGTAACATAGGGCAGCTTGCTTTACATGTCCCTATTTTGCACCGATAAACTGATCGCTGGATAAACCCCTGCGGGTAGCTGTCTCCAAGGCATCTTTTAAACCCGGGCTAGTCTTGCTTTAAAAATATAAATTTAGTTTGTTGACTTTTAAAACCGGTTTAAATAGAATTAATTTAGATTTCAAACCGGTTTGAATAAATTCATTAATATTAAACCCATCAAAATTAATCGCAATATTCAAGATCAAGAATAAAAATGAAGGACGACACCGTGCAAACAAGCGATGCCTTGCAACATCAATTTCCGCTGGAAGGCTGGGGGATTACAGAAAATCAGCTCGATGACGGGCATCACCTGCTTAGCGAAACCCTGTTCGCCCTGGGAAATGGCTACATAGGCTTGCGCGGCACGGCAGAAGAAGGCAATCAAAGGACAGCGGCAGACTCACTGAACGGCAGTTACCTCAATGGCTTTTATGAATCCGAAGCCATACAGTATCCAGAAAATGCCTATGGCCTGGCGCGCACCAATCAATTCATGCTGAATGTGCCAAATGCCAAATGCCTGACTTTGATGCTGGAAGATGAGACTTTCGATTTGCAGCAAGGCAGGGTAGATAGCTACCAGCGGCATCTGGATTTTCGTACCGGTTTGCTGACCCGCACCTTGCAATGGACATCTGCACTGGGCCGCAGCATACGCCTGCATAGCCAGCGACTGGTCAGTTTTGACAACAAGCATGTGTATGCGATGTCGTACGAAGTCACGCCTTTAAATTTTTCTGGCGAGATCAAACTGGTTTCTGGCATCGATGCTGCAGTAAAAAATATTACGGCGGGTGATGATCCGCGCGTAGGCTCTGCCATCAGTGGCCCTGTGTTGCACAAACTTGAAGTGAAGCAGGAAAATGATCTCTCAGCCTTCCTGCACCGCACCCACAATAGCGGCCTGAGCCTGGCGACTGCCATGCAAAATCATTTGCAAACTGAGAGTGCTTACACCAGCAGCTTGCAGCAGTTTGATGACAAGCTGGAACAGCAATTCACCATCCAGGCAGTACAAGGACAGGCAATAAAGCTGGATAAATTTTGCAGCTATTTTTCATCCCGCGATTATCCGGTAGCGTCTTTGCTCTCGCTCAGTCAACAAACATTGGGCAAGGTGTGTGAACAAGGTTTCGCACAATTGGCCGCAAGCCAGCAAGCTTATCTGGCTGACTTCTGGGCACAAGCCGATGTGCGTATCAGCGGTGACGCTGCCTTGCAGCAGGGCATACGTTTCAATATGTTCCACCTGCTGCAATCAGTAGGGCGTGATGGCAAGACCAATATTGCTGCCAAGGGCCTGACAGGTGAAGGTTATGAAGGGCATTATTTCTGGGATACAGAAATTTATATCTTCCCCTTCTTCCTCTACAACAAGCCAGAGATCGCCAGAAAGCTGCTCGAATACCGTTATCAATACCTGCCACAAGCGAGAGAGCGTGCGCGTCAGATGTCACATGCCAGCGGCGCACTCTACCCGTGGCGGACTATCGATGGTGAAGAATGCTCAGCCTACTTCCCCGCAGGAACAGCGCAATACCATATCAATGCTGACATTGCCTATTCCATCAAGCTGTATATGGACGCAACGGCAGACAAGGATTTCTTGCTCACGCAAGGCGCAGAAATTGTGCTGGAAACTGCTCGCCTGTGGATGGGCCTGGGCCATTTCACCCGCTTGCCTGGTCATGACACGGATTCATTTTGCATTAATGAAGTGACCGGCCCTGACGAATACACGGCGCAAGTCAACAACAATTATTACACCAATGCGATGGCGCAAATGCATTTGCGTTTTGCGGCTGATATCGTCAGGCAACTGCAGGCTGAACACCTAGAAAAATTTACTGAACTTGCAGCAAAAATTCATCTGCAAGCAGATGAAGCAAATGCATGGCAACGCGCCGCTGATCTGATGGCTTTGCCCTACAACAAAGAGCGCGGCATTCATGAGCAGGACGACAGCTTTCTCAATAAAAAAGTCTGGGATTTTGCCAATACACCCAAAGAAAATTATCCCCTGCTGTTGAATTACCACCCGCTGGTTATTTATCGCCATCAGGTATGCAAGCAGGCAGATGTGGTGCTGGCCTTGCTCTTGCTCAGCGATCAGTTCAGCCTCGATGACAAGCGCCGTGACTTTGATTTTTATGAGAAGGTCACGACCCATGACTCATCCCTGTCCACCTGCATCTTCAGCATCATCGCCGCAGAAGTCGGTTATCAGGACAAGGCTTATGACTACTTCATGCAAACCGCCAGGCTGGACCTGGACAATACCCATGGCAATACCCATTATGGTGTGCACACTGCCGCCATGGGCGGCACCTGGCTAGGTATTGCCTATGGCTTTGCAGGCATGCGCATCAACCAGGGGCAACTGAGCTTTGCGCCGGTCTTGCCTAAGCAATGGCAAGACTACCAGTTCCGCGTGCATTTCCACGGGCAATTACTGGAAGTCACCGTGAACCAAACCCATGTCGAATACCGTCTCATGCGCGGCACGGCATTGCAATTCCAGCACAGAGGGCAAAGCCTGCAAGTCACTGAGCAACAAGCCACATGCCGCGTACCTTTGCATCAACCGGAGCTGGCTCATGCGTAAATACGATTATCGTGGTGTGATTTTTGATCTGGATGGCGTGCTGACAGACACTGCACATTACCACTATCTGGCCTGGAAAAAACTGGCTGAAAGTGTAGGTGCCAGTTTTGATGAAGCCTTCAATGAGCAATTAAAAGGTGTCGATAGAATGGGTTCGCTGAACCTGATCCTGGCAGCATCCGGCAAAGACTTTAGCGATGCAGATAAACTGGCGCTGGCAAATCAAAAAAACCTGCATTATCAAAACCTGATTGCGCAGTTGAGCCCCGCTGATTTATTGCCTGGCGCGGCTGAGTCTTTGCAACAGATACGCGCGGCAGGTTTAAAAACAGCTTTGGCATCGGTCAGTAAAAATGCCCAGGCGGTCATTGAGAGACTGGGTATCGCAGATCAGTTTGATGTCGTCGTCGATGCTGCAAAAATAAAGAACAGCAAGCCTGATCCTGAAATTTTCCTGACCGCGGCAGCAGGGCTGGGTTTGACTTCTGACGAGTGTTTTGGAATCGAAGATTCCATCGCAGGCATACGCGCCATCAAATCTGCGAACATGTTTGCGCTAGGCATAGGTAGTCCGGCAGTATTGACCGAGGCTGATGTTGTCATCGCAGGTTTGCATCAATTCAGTTTGCAGGATTATTTGAAGTAACAGCCGCAAAAGTAAAAGCAGTAGCAATAAAAACAAAACATAAAAAATAAGCAGTAAAAATAAAAAAGGCAGGAGACAACATGACCAATCAGGCTCAGCACGCTGCCAGCAGGCGGCGCATTATTTTTGCGCTATTCCTGTTGTATTTTGTATTCGCCATCCTGCTCAACAGCGTGGGCACGGTGATACTGCAAGTCATCAAGACTTATGGCGTCAGCAAATCCGCTGCCAGTGTGCTGGAGGCTTTCAAGGATATTCCCATCAGCATAGTCTCGTTTTGCGTAGCATCTTTCCTGCCGCGACTGGGTTATAAATATGCGATGTTGACAGGCATGGCGATCGTTACTGTCAGCACGGCAGCCATGCCCTTGCTGCCAGGATTCTTGATGACCAAGCTGCTGTTCCTCAGTGTGGGTGTTGCCTTTGCACTCATCAAGGTATCCGTCTATGCGACCATAGGCCTGGTCAGTGCAGACCGCAAACAACATGCGAGCCTGATGAATACGCTGGAAGGCTTTTTCATGGTGGGCGTGCTAAGTGGTTACTGGATATTTGGCTATTTCATCGATGCCAACGATCCCGCCTCGCCAGTCTGGCTGCATGTGTATTGGTTGCTGGCAGCCTTGTGCGCCATGACTTTCTTGCTGGTGGCGACCACCAGCTTCACCGAATTTGAAGCAAAGCTGACAGTCAGTCAAAGCAGCCTGCTTACCGATTTTGCCGATATGCTTAAACTGATGGCGCGTCCCCTCGTCTGTGTTTATATCATCTCGGCGTTTTTATACGTACTGCTGGAGCAGGGCATAGGCACCTGGCTGCCGACTTTCAATAATGAAATCCTCAAGATGCCGGTAGATATGAGCGTACAAGCCACCAGCATTTTTGCGGCTTGCCTGGCGATAGGCAGGCTGGGGGCTGGTGCTGTCATGCGCAAGCTTAACTGGTATCTGGTATTGAACATCTGCCTGATCAGCATGGCGGCGCTGGTCTTGCTGACGCTGCCATTGACGCATAACATCGTCGCCAACCCTGATCTGCGCTGGAGCAATGCACCGTTGGCTGCCTTCATCTTTCCTTTGATAGGCTTGTTCATGGCGCCGATTTATCCTGGCATTAATTCCGTCATGCTGAGCTCTTTGCCGACTAACCAGCATGCCGCCATGACGGGTTTGCTGGTCTTGTTTTCTGCTTTGGGTGGTACCAGCGGTTCCATGATTACTGGTTATGTGTTTGGTGCGATGAATGGGCAAACGGCGTTTTATCTGTCTCTGTTGCCCTTGAGTGTCATCTTGCTGACCCTGTTTTTCTTCAAGCGTGCGATTGAGCGATTGGACTAATCATGGACGAACCGAGTGCGCCTGCACAAGTATATAATCCCAGCTTATTTCCAACTTAATCCATCATTACCATTTGCCCTATGTCGATTACTTTAAAGGAGCTTGCTGCCAGCCTGGGTATGTCCAAGACCACGGTCAGCCGTGCCTTGAACGGCTACCCTGAGGTCGGTGAGCAGACGCGCAAAAAAGTATTGGCAGCAGCAGAGCAGCACGGTTATGAAGCCAACCCCATGGCGCGCAGCCTGGCCGTGGGCCGCACCAATGTATTTGGCCTGATCTACCCCTTGCTGCCGTCTGACCTGGGCGACCCCATGTTCCTGGGCGTCGTTGGCGGCATGGCCGAAGCGCTGGAAGCGCGCAAGATGAACCTCATGATCGCGCCTGTCTCGCCCGGTAATGAGTTGCCCTCGTATGAACAAATGGTCAAAGGCCGCCGTGTCGATGGTCTCATTGTCAGCCGCACCATGGTGCAAGACCCACGCATCGCTTATTTGTCCAGGCAGGGCTTTCCCTTTATAGCCCATGGCCGTACCCAGACCGACAAACCCTATGCCTGGTTTGACTATGACAATGCAAACGGCATACGGCTGGCTGTGCAGCATTTGCTGGAACTTGGCCACCAGCGCATCAGCCTCATCAGCGCACCGCTGGAACTGAACTTCGCCAGGCAAAGGCGCACCAGCTTTGTCGAAGCCATGAGCGGTGCAGGTTTGGATATTGATACCCGCTACCTGATACAGGATGCCCTCGACAGACGTAGTGGCTACCTGGCAGTGCAGCAGCTATTGAACTGCACACCCAGGCCCAGCGCCATCATCGTCGATAACCATCTCTCCGGCGTCGGTGCCATGCGCGCCTTGATGGACGCAGGCATCGCCATAGGCCGTGATATCTCCGTCATCGTCTGGGGCAATATGGAAGACACCCTGGTCGGCGACCAGGTCACCACCATAGACCAGCCTGATCCACGCGCCGCAGGCGTCAAGATGAGTGAAATGCTGCTTGCGCTGATGAATGGCACACCCGCGGCAGATTTGCAGGTCTTGTGGCAGCCGGTGTTGATCGCGGGATCAACCACCGGCCCACTTTAAATGCAGTGAAGATCATCACTGATCCTTCAAATACTCCAGCAAATCCAGTCTTTGCTCCTTCGTCAACATAGGCAAGTCGCCTGGCCCTTTTGCTGGTTTGTTGCCATAGTCATGACCTGTATTACGGTTGCCATTGAGCCGGGTGTCAAAGACAAAACCTTCATAGCCTGTGCTCTTCATGCCGACTTTTTCTGCATCAAATTCGCGTGAACCCACTATGAACTTCTCAGGTCTGCATTCTGCATCCTTTTGCTCGGCCTGACAGGCAGGTAACAGCAAATCATACAGGGTAGGCACAGAACCATTATGCAGATAAGGCCCGGTCGCCCAGATGCCATTCAGTGAGCGTCCCTTGTACGCCTGCAGCGAAGAGTAGGGCGTCATCGTGGTATCAGGATTGTAATTACCATGCTTGTTTGAATCCTTGATTTCATTGCTGAACAAAGCCTGGAAAATATTGTGCAACCATTCAGACCAGCGGCGTATGAAGCCCTTGTCCGCATCTGGTGTCGTTACCACACCCAGCGTTGCCTTGGTCAGCAGGGCGGCGATAGGGGCTTTTTTATCCAGCAGCACATCACCGACACCCGCGCCCACGTACTGATTGCGCAAGATACCTGAATAACCTTCGTACTTGATGCTGTTATCGGCCATGGTCGGGTCGGTGCCCACTTCTTCCAGCTTCGACATATGTGCCACGACACGGCGTTGTGGCGAGCTGCGGTCTATCTCTGCATGGCAACTGACACAATAATTGGCAAACAGCTTTTCACCGCGCTTGATGCGGGTCTGGTCCAGCTTGCCCAGAATGTCTTGCGGCCATTTGGGTGACTGCAATTCAGTCAACTGGTTTTCTATGCGGCGCAGGTTCTGGGTATTGATAGAGCTGTCATACTCAACCACCTTCTTGGTCCAGCCCTGGCCAGTCAGCAATGAAGTGATAGAGAATCGCTTGCCCTCATGCCAGTCCAGTGAACCAAACACGCCGATGACTTCACCTGTATTGCGGCCCAGTGGGCCCAGGCCACCATTGCCACCCAGGCCATTCCACTGCACATAATCATGTTGGGCGATATCCCACAAGAAAGGGTAACTGACAGGTGCATCTGCCTTGATGAATAATTCCTGCCTGAGCTTGACGATATTTTTGGCCGATGTCGCTACTCTTTCCACGATCTTGTCGCGGTCGGCAGAGCTGATGTCCGGCCCTATGCCTGCCATTGCCGTACGCACTTCATCTTCAGTCAAGACCTTGCCCAGCACTTCTTCTATCTGCTGACGATTCAGCAAATGCTCAAGCGTGCGGTTGTAGATGCGGCCAAAGGCATCCAGTCGCGCATAGCCATAATCGACAGGACTATGGTTGATGATGTTGTAGCTGGTCAGGCGCAGGGTATACGTCTTGATATCTGCAATGACATCTGCTTCGCTGCTGTAGGCACCAAGCGCCATGACAGCCTTCACAAAACGTTTTTGCACATCTGGTTTGTCTCTGACAGAAATCATCGCGTCCGTCAGACCTTTCAGGAAACCAGCCATGTCAGCACTGGCCGGGCCACCGTCAATACGCATGCCTGTACCCTTGTAATTGATTTGCCCGGTATGGCAAGCCGCACAGGTAAAGCCCATGTAATTTTTGCTCAGGTAATTATCTTTGACAAAGCCCACCGGCAAGGCATCAGGGTTGCTCGAGGTTTTTTTCTGTGGCAGGTAGCGGTAGCGATTGATATTCTCATCGCTGCGGAACAACTCCGGCTTGTCAGCTTGTTCCAGTACCAGGAAAAAATCATAAGGCAGCAAATTCGAACCCTGTGTGGTTGTATAAAACCACAGGCTCTGCTCAGGCTTCCAGTTCTGCTCCAGATACACAATCTTGCTTGCGCTGTCTCCAAACACATCCTGCTTGACCGTCATCGCACCACGATCAGGATCACTGTCAGACACTTCCCATCGCTGCGACAAGGTGATGATCAGGGGAGGGATGATGAACAGCAAAATCAGCAGCAAGAAGCCATGCCATATTTTGAATTTTATTTTCGGAAGTTTCATGATGTTCCCTGATTGGAGAGATGCGCGAAATCCGCAGAGCTTGATTTATGATTGTATTTTTATCATGTTGATATTTTAATTCTTTTTCGACAGGCCACTGCACAACTTGCGATGGATGTGTATTTTTAACAACGTTACTTGCGCGTGCCAAACTTGCATCCAGATCAAATACAGTTTTTGTAATGTGATTAAGATTGCTCTTTAGAAAATTTCATTGATTCAACTAGAACTCATTTCATAAATAGGGATGAGTGCGAACAAGGCGATTTGGGATGCAGTGCAAGGCGTGGCCTGCAGCTAAGGCTCATGCCTTAGCAAAGGACGCAACACAGCAATGCGCCCAAATCGTCAGTTCCCGAAGGGTTTGCCTCATAACACGTATCAGACAACATTGGATTTATTGAAAATAGTTCCACAATTAACAACCACAAACGTGTTACCGGTCCGTGTTATGAGGCAAACGCATCTCATTCATATTTATGAAATGAGTTCTAAATAAAAAGCCAATTATTTTCCGAATTTGCTATGAAAATTGTCATAATGCGAACGGTCTATTTTTATACTAAAGAGTGATGCAAAATGAAACAAATTAAATTAGCTGGTTTGGGCGTAATGACTGCAATGCTGCTGGCAGCCTGCGGTGGCGGCGGATCAGGTGGCAGTGCGCCTGCAACGGTGACACCTGTTGATACCAGCACAGGCCCTTTGAGCAAATATGTTGGTGTCTGGAACCAGGGTTGCCAGAACCATGAGATCGACACGACCACGATTACGGCGACCAGCGCTGGTTCCGCGCTGTCGATGTCACAAAAAATTGAATTCTATGAAAACGCCAACTGCACAGGAGCTATCGTCGCAACTGGCACCTACACCTCGCCGGTTGTGGTGGCGCAACATATCAGGACAGAAGCCAATGCCACCGTCAAAATGCTGACAGGCGAAACCGTTGCTTCCTCAGTAGATGTGGTCAATGCGACTGCTAACGGCGCTGTGATCAACTTCGTTGGCAGCGCCGTGTCATCTTCCGTAGTCAATGGCAAGACCACCTGGAAATTTGTTTTCAAGGACACGACAATTACCCAGACCATAGAAATCTCATCTGGCAGCGCCCAGGGCGGTTTCATGCTGCGTAATGGCGAACTGTTTTTTGTGCAGGCGATTGGCAGTTCAACGACTGCCTTTGCAGTTGATAGCCGCTATGTGCGTGGCTAAGCTCAATAGAAGCGAAGTCCGGTATTGAGACAATGAGCCACCGTAAGGTGGCTTATTGTTTTTTGTGTCTGAAATTTAAACGGACGGCCTATTGTTGAGATTGAATTGCCGTCGCGAACAAGAGATGGTCGCCCTGATTTCATTTGTCACCCAGGGCCTTATTTAGCGAGCCGGTTTCTGATCATTTCAACTCTGCAAGTGATTGCATTTTCAATATAGTCGGCAAATAATGAACCTTGCCGCTGGATTGAAGTATTTGATTGAATACCTGTGGACGCGCAGAATTGGGCCAGGCATGTATTTGCGGCGTATGGCCGAGGTGGTCTTGGTCATACGCAGACTACCATGCGAGATAAATTCCTGGACAACGCGAACATCATCAATGCACACATTTTTCAAGGCGTAGCTCATGTCACTCACACTATACGGTCATCCATTCTCGTCCTACACCCAGAAAGTGCTTATCGCTCTGTACGAGAACGACACGCCTTTTGAATTCCGCTGCATAGGACCAGATACGCCCGCCTACACCGCAGAGTGGTTGCAACGCTGGCCGCTGGGCAAATTCCCCTTGCTTGTTGACGGTGAGCGCAATGTTGTCGAGACCAGTATCATCATTGAGTACCTGCAATTGGTTCACCCTGGGCCAGTGCGCCTGCTGCCGGCAGACCCCATGCAGGCACTGGACGTGCGCTTTCTTGACCGCTATTTCGACCTGCACGTCATGACCCCGGTCCAGCATGCGGTTGGCGCAGCACTGACAGGCGATACCATAAAAAGACAGGAAGGACTGGCCCACGCCGCCAGCAAACTCGACCTCGCCTATGCATGGCTGGAAAACCACAGCAAAGGCGATGCTTGGGCCAGCGGCGAAAATTTCACGCTGGCAGACTGCGCTGCAGCGCCTTCACTCTTCTATGCAGACTGGACCCAGCAAATCGCAGAAAAATATCCAAGACTACGCGCCTACCGCAGCCGTTTGCTGGCCCGCCCATCATTCGCGAGGGCAGTGGAAGAGGCGCGGCCTTATCGGCAGTTATTCCCGCTTGGGGCGCCGGACAGGGATTAGGGTAAGTTGAATCAGGGATTGATTTTCCTGAACGCTTGAAGGTCTGTAAGCTGGATGAAGTTGTGAATTTTGTTGCGTGTGATTTTTCTTGTCTTTAGATAAGAAAATATCCTATGCAACAGATAGCCAATATCATGAAAGGCAGGCCAAACAAGGCGATCCTGGCAAAACCTGTTTGCTGTGGGCGGACTGGAAATCCCGGTTCAAGAAAAGAAAATGTCACGCCCCGGCCAGCTCTATATTCCAGATTCCATAGCAAGCCCGCGCTAAAATAAAGCACCGAGGATGCATAGATATTTGCCTCCCAGGTAATCGGGTAATGGCCATCCCTGATCAACAGATACAAGTCATAACACCAGCTTGCCGAGAACATCCAAACCCCAATTGCGACCAGCACGTGCTTGAACCTGGCTTTGCCTCTTATTCCCAGGTAGAGCATTCCCGTCGCCCAAGGTGCAGTCAAGAATGTGAGTGCAGACATCATGGCCGCATCAAAATAATCCCAGGTCGGGTCAGCTGTGTAAGGTGCGACGACAGTAATCCCAATTGCAGCGATGCTGAAAGTAATCAGCTTCCAGGGCACGTATAAAAATGCTTTGTACGCTTGCAGAGGAAAGGAGGTGCGGTCAGACATGTATAGCCAGATGCACAGGATGCAGTAGCTGATCCAAGTGGCGAGATAAAATTTGAGTTCTGTGGTCATAGATAAGTGTATTCGGGATTCATTCGCTATGACTTTGTGATCGGGTTTGAATCACCAGGCAAATACTGGTTCTGTTTACTCGTCGCAATGCAGGATGACAGGACCGTAACTATGATAGGGGCAAGAAAAGGTGTCAGAGCTGCCCAGCGATCTCTCTTTTTTACACCATAACTCAATGCTCCAATAAAGCAGCATATCCCAGTCAAAATGATGAGCTGAGTCAGACTCTCAGTAAAGAAAAATAAAGATAGAAAGTTTAACGCGGTATAAACCAGACCCGTGATATATCCAGAATTGATAACTACATCACATCATCCATAATATTTAACTGTATTTTTTTAGTTAATCTATTATTTGCAGTAGCGTAAATATTTAGCAAATTTCAAAAAGGTTATTTAAATGCAATACATTAACGATTGCCTTTACTGGATATTAAACCACTGGTTTTTAATTATCGTTTCTTTGATTGGGTTGAAAATTTTCTCAAACATATCGAATGAACTTAACAACAATAGCTATGAAATATTGCGATTAAAACGTCAAGTGGCTGAACTTCAGGAATTATCTTCAATCGTTGAAAAGCATCATGATAAGTTACTTGATCATGATGAAAGTTTAAAAAATTAGCGCTTATTAGGAGTCAGCATGGATGAATACTTTGGAGTATCTATTTACTCGTGGAAAATCATTTGGGGTTTTATCATGACTTACTATGCTATGCATAGACTCTCGACTTTTATCGATAAACAACAAGCGCAAATAGACCAACTTAAAGAAAAGATTTACTACTTAGAACATCCTGAAAAAAAGCCATATTGATACTTTGGTGTACCTCGTTTTGTAGCAGGTGCGCCGGGCCAGGTCTCTTAAGAAACAAATATAAGTCCTAACATTCACACGTATTCAACCTGGCGGGCGATTACTCATCACCGATGCGGATTATGGTTCAATTTAATAGATATTCTCATGCAGTAACCGTAATGCAGTAACTAGCTTGCAGTAAATGAAGATTTTGCGGGTTGCCGCGATAGTTACTGCATATCAGCATTGCTATGGATGGTTAACAATGGGTGACTTTGGGCAAAAAAACCACTCTTCTATGAGGAAGGGCGGGATTTAGGCAAACTTGGTAATGCATTTGCAGTAATGTAGTGGAGGCGGCGGAAATCGGCCACCCTGGCCAGCCATGGCGCTTGCATGCGCCATGTCGCTCGTGGGCTCGCCGCATGCGGCTCGAAACCCCCACTCGCCCCGCGTCCCGCGGGTTCAATTCACGCAGATCATCAAAATAAAAAAGCCACCCAATAAATTGGATGGCTTTGTATTCTGGTGGAGTCGGCGGGAATCGGCCATCCTGGCCAGCCATATCGCTTGCAAGCGATATGTCGCTCACAGGCTCGCTGCATGCAGCTCGAAACCCCTGTTCGCCCCGCGTCCCGCGGGTTAGATCCCCACCAAATCAACAAAAATAAAAAACCACCCGATGAAGCTGGGTGGTTTTGCATTTTTGGTGGAGTCGGCGGGAATCGAACCCGCGTCCAGAAGCACTCTACAGACAGTTCTACATACTTAGTGCTGCCATTTGATTTAATCCTGACGACGCGGACGCACACGCTGCGGCAGGACGAGTTACCTATTATTTAATCGAGAGTCAAGTAACCCGGCTCAAGACGATTCCATATGAATGTCCTTACTGCTGTTGCCAGCCCACCCTATGGACGAAGTGGTGTAAGGTTAGCCGGTATTAAGCGGCTAATGCGTACGAGTTATCGTTTGCAGTTATATAGTTCAGATTGTATTTACGAGGTAGTCTGGCCTCGGTATGCCCTGCGCTGCTTTGCAACCCCTGTCGAAACCTGGTCGACCCCTAAGCATTGATAGTATATCCTATATGTGGTCTGGCGCGATAGATTCAAGAGCCTACGGCCTGTAAATGTTTGCCGCGTACCAGTTCCAGCAGTTCCAGCGGGCTGTCGATGATGGCGTCGGCTTTCCAGTGTTTGGGTTCGGTCGCGCCGCAATAACCCCAGGCGGCGGCGATGCTGGTCATACCTGCTGCTTCGGCAGCTTGTATGTCGCGCAGGTCGTCGCCTACGTACCAGCAGTTTTCTGAGCGTATGCCCAGTTGCCTTGCCGCTTCGAGTAAGGGGGCAGGGTGGGGTTTGGCATGCGGGGTGGTGTCGCCAGAAATCACGCAGCGCGCTTCCTGCAAATCCAGCAGCGGGATCAGCGGGCGGGTAAAGCGCATGGCCTTGTTGGTGACTATGCCCCAGGATACGCCCATGACATCGAGACCGCGCAGCAGATCAGGCACTTGCTTGAACAGTTTGCTGTGCACAGCAATGGCGGATTCATACTGGTTCAAAAATTCAACGCGCATGGCTTCGTAGTCAGGGTGTTCTGGCGTGATGCCAAAGCCCGCGCCCAGCAAACCGCGTGCGCCAGCGGATGCATGTGGGCGCAAACTTTGATAATGAACGGGTGCCAGTTGCCTGTTTTCCCGCATGACATTGACGGCGGCTGCGAGGTCGGGGGCGGTGTCTGCGAGGGTGCCATCAAGGTCAAACAGAATTGCTTGTGGAGTTTGCATAATAAAAAATCAAGAACACGCCTTCATGATGGATGAAGGCGTTTTGTTGGCTTCACAGCGGACGTGTACAGGCAACCATGTAGTTGACGCTGGTATCACTATTCAGGGAGTAGATTTGGGTCAGGGGGTTATAACTCAAGCCCTTCATCGCATGTAATTCCAGGCCTGCATTACGTATGTCTTGTGACAATTCTGCCGGGGTGATGAACTTGGCGTAATCATGCGTGCCCTTGGGCAGCATTTGCAGCAGGTATTCTGCGCCGATGACGGCAAACAGGTAGGCTTTGGCATTGCGGTTCAGTGTTGAGAAGAACACATGTCCGCCTGGTTTGACCATTTTTGCACAGGCCTTGATGATGGATGCGGGGTCGGGTACGTGTTCCAGCATTTCCATGCAGGTGACAACATCAAACTGGCCAGCCTCTGCTTCTGCCATGTCTTCGGCGGCGATTTTTTTATAGCGGACACTGACGCCAGATTCGAGGCCATGCAGGTCGGCGACCTTGAGCGCCTTGTCAGACAGGTCTATGCCGGTAACTGTCGCCCCTTTTTTTGCCATGGATTCGGCCAGGATGCCGCCGCCGCAACCTACGTCGATGACTTGTTTGCCTGCCAGCGGCACACGCTGGTTGATCCATTCCAGGCGCAGGGGGTTAATTTCATGCAGGGGTTTGAATTCTGAGCTGGGGTCCCACCAGCGATGGGCAAGTTCACTAAATTTCTGGATTTCTGCGGGATCAGCGTTCAAGGTGGACATGATGTGGTTTGAAGTGCCGGGTCGGGGCATGAGCTGCGAAACCGCTATTGTAGGCGATTCAGGGCTGTACCGCATTGGCGGAAAATAAACATAGTATGGAAATACTCTGGGAGTGATTTGGGCCTTAAGCCAAAATGAATAGCATAAGCCACAAATAAAAAAACCCGCCGAAGCGGGTTTTTCAGAAGCCAGGCTTCAAGTACTGAATTACTTGACGTTGCGTGTACCAACAACTTCGATTTCAACGCGACGGTTTTTGGCGCGACCATCAGCTGTTTTGTTGTCAGCTACTGGTTGTTTTTTGCCTTTGCCTTCAGTGTAAACACGGTTGGCTTCGATGCCTTTGCTTACCAGGTAAGCTTTGACAGCTTCAGCGCGACGGATAGACAATTTTTGGTTGTATTCGTCAGAGCCTACAGAGTCAGTGTGACCAACAGCGATAACGACTTCCAGGTTGATGGATTTCAGTTTGGATGCCATGTCGTCGAGTTTGACTTTAGCTTCTGGTTTCAGAACTGCTTTGTCAAAGTCAAAGAATGCGTCAGCTGCGAACGTTACTTTTTCAGAAGTAGGTGCAGGTGGAACTGGTGGTTTTGCTGGTTCAGGCTTAACTTCCGGCGCAACTACTTTAGGTGGTGCTGGTGGAGCTGGTTGTACCAAAGGTGCATCGCAACCTGGAACTGCGTCAGCAGGAGTCCAGTAGCCAGTGCGCCAGCACAGACCAAATGGGTCACGTGCAATTACACCGCGACCATCTTGTACATAGGCGCTGTGTGGCTTGTTAGCCATGATGTCTTGCTGTGCGGAAGCAGAAAAGGATGCTACTGCGGACGCTGCGATAACGAGCTTGACTAAATTTTTCATATTTCTCCTCTCGGGTGAGATTATTACCGCAGATGAACTGCGCGAATTACTGCATAAAACCAGATAGTACCACGGCGATGATGACATTACTATTTCGTCAAACATCATGTCAGCCATAAATCAACATTCGTTCTATTTTGCCATAATCATCAATATAAAGACGAAAATTGTTAAATCGACAAAGTTACAGTTAGTTAAATATGTCGTATTTTGACAACGAAATGTATGCTTTGGCAAGCTAATACCAGTTCCGGAGCAGAAATGTTTTGTTTTTAACCAGAAAAACGACGGGTTTTTACACTGAAATTATTTGGCGAGGCCGCGTCCTTCGACGACGATGCGCCTGTTTGGTGCAAGGCATTCTGCCAGTTTTGCCTTGGGTAACTTGTCATCGCAAGCCTTGATTTGTTGGGTTTTACCCATGCCCATGGTGTCCATAGGGGCATTCAGGCCCTTGCTAGTTAAGTAAGCGACCACGGCATCGGCATTCTTTTCAGATAATTTCTGAGCTTGTGCATGGCTGCCTGACAGGTCGGTGTGGCCACTGATGACGATGAGATCAACTTTGGCGCAGCTGGCCAGCTTGGCCATGACTTCATTGTCTATGCGCTCTTTACCCTTGTCATTCAGTACAGATAATTGTACGGATTTTTTGTGCTCAAAAATTTCGTCGCTTTGCAGGGTGAGGGCAAAGTCGCAGCGTTTGGGTGCCGCAGCCGGGGCTGGAGCCGGAGGGGGAACTGCCGGGGCTGAAGGGGTGGCGGCCGTGGCAGATGCGGGGGCTTCGCCAGCTTGTGCCGCTGATGCTGGTGCAGCCGTGGTTTGGGCCAGGGCTGTTGAGACGGGCAGGGCGAATGCTGCGAGCACAAAAAGTGCTGTCAAATTTTTTAACATGGTTGTCTCCGTGGATGTATTAATTATTTGTCAGGTGTTCTTATTATGCTTTTGATTAAATCATATAAATTTGCGCGATGGCTGTCATTTGAATGACAGTGTTGCATGCCCCTGCCTGGCTATTTTGCGGCCTATTACCAGTGTTTGCCTGACTTAATTGCTATAAATGGAATTCGGCGTGGGAGGCATGTTAGAATCAAGAGTTAAACGTCAGTCTTTAATGGTCTTGATAAGATGTCATTAGAGACGATAGTAAAGACGTTATTAATTAACCAAGCTCTAATTCGCCGGCCGCCAATGGATCAATTCGCAAAAGAAACACTCCCGATTTCCCTTGAAGAAGAAATGCGCAAAAGCTATCTCGATTACGCGATGAGCGTTATCGTAGGTCGCGCTTTGCCGGATGTGCGTGATGGCTTAAAGCCTGTGCATCGTCGCGTATTGTTCGCGATGCACGAAATGAACAATGTCTATAACCGCCCCTTCGTCAAATGTGCGCGTGTGGTGGGTGAAGTCATGGGTAAGTACCATCCCCATGGCGATGCCTCCATTTACGACACGCTGGTGCGTATGGCGCAGGACTTTTCCCTGCGTTATACCCTGGTCGATGGACAGGGTAACTTCGGCTCCATCGACGGCGACAATGCTGCGGCGATGCGTTATACCGAGTGCCGGCTGGACAAGATCGCCAATGAAATCCTGGCAGATATCGAAAAAGAAACTGTCGATTTCGTTCCCAACTATGACGGCAAAGAGAAGGAACCTTCGGTTCTGCCTACCCGTATTCCGAATCTGCTGATCAATGGCGCATCCGGTATTGCGGTGGGTATGGCGACGAATATCCCGCCGCATAATATTACCGAGATCATCAATGGTGCCCTGCATGTCTTGCGCAATAGCGATTGCACGATCGATGAACTGATCGAGATCATCCCTGCACCTGACTTCCCTACCGGCGGCATTATCTATGGCGTGTCTGGTGTGCGCGATGGTTACCGCACTGGCCGTGGCCGTGTGGTCATGCGCGCCAAGACCCACTTTGAAGAGTTTGGCAAAGACAGCCGTACGGCGCTGATCGTTGATGAGCTGCCTTACCAGGTCAATAAAAAATCCCTGCTGGAACGTATCGCTGAACTGGTACGTGACAAAAAGCTCGATGGTATTTCTGATATCCGCGATGAATCCGATAAATCGGGTATGCGCGTGGTCATCGAACTCAAGCGCGGCGAAGTACCTGACGTAGTACTGAATAATCTGTACAAGCAGACGCAGTTGCAAGACACCTTCGGCATGAACATGGTGGCGCTGGTGAATGGTCAGCCTAAATTGCTGAACTTGAAGGAAATGCTGTCCTGCTTCCTGTCGCACCGCCGTGAAGTAGTAACGCGCCGTACCCTGTTTGAACTGCGCAAGGCACGTGAACGTGGTCATGTGCTGGAAGGCCTGGCTGTTGCGCTGGCAAATATCGATGACTTTATCGCCATCATCCGCGCTGCGCCTACGCCACCGATCGCGAAACAGGAATTGATGACACGCGCCTGGGATAGCTCCATGGTGCGTGAGATGCTGGTGCGTACTGCGGCTGACAATTCTGGTGGTATTGATTCTTTCCGCCCTGAGAATTTGCCCAAGCATTACGGCATACAGCCAGATGGCCTGTATAAATTGTCTGACGACCAGGCGCAGGAAATCCTGCAAATGCGTTTGCAACGCCTGACTGGCCTGGAACAAGACAAGATCGTCAATGAATACAAAGACGTCATGGCCGAGATCGCCGATTTGCTGGACATCTTGTCCAAGCCAGAGCGTGTCACCGTCATCATCACTGATGAACTGACCCTGGCCCGCAATGAATACGGCGAAGGCAATAAAGATGTACGCCGCTCAGAAATCACCCATAACGCCACAGACCTGGGCACAGAAGACCTGATCACGCCGCAAGACATGGTCGTGACCCTGTCGCACACTGGTTATATGAAGTCGCAGCCCCTGTCTGAATACCGCGCGCAAAAACGCGGTGGCCGTGGCAAGCAGGCGACAGCGACCAAGGATGATGACTGGATCGAGCAACTCTTCGTGGCTAATACCCATGATTACATCCTGTGCTTCAGCAACCGTGGCCGCATGTACTGGCTGAAAGTATGGGAAGTGCCACAAGGCTCGCGCACTTCACGCGGCAAGCCTATCGTCAACATGTTCCCATTGCAGGACGGTGAAAAAATCACCGTCATCCTGCCTTTGTCTGGCGATAACCGTACTTTCCCTGAAGACCACTATGTCTTCATGTCCACCAGCCTGGGCACGGTCAAGAAAACACCTTTGACTGACTTCAGCAATCCACGTAAAGCCGGCATTATTGCGGTTGATCTGGACGAGGGCGATTTCCTCATCGGCGCGGCACTGACCGATGGCAAGCATGATGTCATGCTGTTCTCTGATTCCGGCAAGGCAGTACGCTTTGATGAAAACGATGTACGTCCTATGGGCCGTACTGCCCGTGGCGTACGCGGCATGAACCTGGATGAAGGCCAGCAGGTTATTGCATTGCTGGTGGCTGAAAATGAGCAGCAATCTGTGTTGACTGCGACTGAAAACGGCTTCGGCAAACGTACTCCTATCACTGAATACACCCGTCATGGCCGTGGTACCAAAGGCATGATCGCGATCCAGACATCCGAGCGTAATGGCAAGGTTGTAGCAGCTACGCTGGTAGAAACAACGGATGAAATCATGTTGATCACTACTGGTGGCATTCTGATCCGTACTCGCGTTTCCGAGATCCGTGAAATGGGCCGTGCGACCCAGGGTGTGACCCTGATTGCGGTGGAAGATGGCACCAAGCTGTCCGGTTTGCAACGTATTGTCGAAACAGATGCAGATGTAGATACAGGCGATAACGGTGCTGGCGAAGCGGAAGGCAGCGCACCAGAAGCCGACGCAGCGGAGTAAACCATCATGACGACGATCTACAATTTCTCTGCAGGCCCGGCAGTATTGCCGAAAGAGGTATTGCAGCAAGCCGCTGCCGAAATGCTGGACTGGCATGGCAGTGGCATGTCGGTCATGGAAATGAGTCACCGTGGGCCAGAGTTCATGTCCATCCTCGCTGCTGCGCAAAGCGATTTGCGCGAGCTGCTGGCGGTGCCGGACAATTATAAAATCCTGTTCCTGCAAGGCGGCGGCCTGGGCGAAAACGCCATCGTCCCCATGAACCTCATGGGACGCAAGCCACAGCCTGCGACGGCAGATTTTGTGCATACCGGTTCCTGGACTGGCAAGTCCATCAAGGAAGCAAAAAAATACGGTAACGTCAATATCGCAGCGTCTGGTGAAGCCAGCGGCTACACCACTGTGCCGCCACGCGATAGCTGGAAATTGACGCCAGATGCCGCTTATGTGCACCTGTGTACTAATGAAACCATCGATGGTGTTGAGTATCAGTTTGCCCCAGATGTGGCGGCAGAAACTGGAGACGCGCCCATCGTTGCCGACATGTCTTCGCACATTCTGTCGCGCGTGATTGATGTCTCCAAATACGGCGTCATCTTTGGCGGTGCGCAAAAGAATATAGGTCCGGCGGGTTTGACCATCGTCATCGTGCGTGAAGATTTGCTCGGCCATGCCTTGCCCATCTGCCCATCTGCCTTTGACTGGAAAATCGTCGCCGACAATGATTCCATGTACAACACCCCGCCAACCTATGCGATTTATATTGCGGGCCTGGTGTTCCAGTGGCTCAAGCAACAGGGTGGTGTGGCAGCGATGGAGCAAAGGAATATTGCCAAATCCAGCCTGCTGTATGACTACCTCGATTCCACAGGCTTTTACGAAAACCGGGTAGAGAAGGGCAGCCGTTCGCGTATGAATGTGCCTTTTTACCTGAAAGATGAAAGCCTGAATGCGGCATTCCTGGCAGAAGCCAAGGCGAATGGCCTGTTGCAATTGAAAGGCCATAAATCAGTAGGCGGCATGCGTGCCTCGATTTATAACGCCATGCCTATAGAAGGCGTGCAGGCCTTGGTCAGTTTTATGCAGGATTTCGCCAAAAGAAATTCATAAGCCCTGGGCTTAAAAATATTTGGCGTCTGTTTTAATTACACTATAGATAGACGCCGCTAACATTATTTTCATCATCAGCCCTTTCTGAGCATGGTACTCACCATCACCTGGAAACCGTGGCGCTGATGAACCAGGTCAAAAGCCTGGCGAAAAAAGCATATCCGGCATTGCAGTCATGCGCTACAGTATTGCTGCCTGCCCACACCCTATCAAACACGGTTTTTAGGTCATTATGAGCGACAATAAATTACTCCCCCTGCGCATCAAGATTGATGCCATTGATGCACAAATCCTGGATTTGCTGAACCAGCGCGCCCGCGTGGCGGAAGAAGTTGGTCATGTCAAGGCAGAAACCAATGCGCCAGTGTTTCGTCCTGAGCGTGAAGCGCAAGTCTTGCGCGGCGTGGCGGAGCGCAATCCAGGCCCCTTGCTGAGTGACGACATACAACTGATCTTCCGCGAAATCATGTCAGCCTGCCGTGCGCTGGAGCGCCGCGTGGTCGTGGCTTTCCTTGGTCCTGTCGGCACCTTCAGTGAGCAGGCTGTCTATAAGCAGTTTGGTCATGCCATCCAGCCCCTGCCTTGCGTATCTATTGATGAAGTTTTTCGTGCGACCGAAGCAGGCACGGCGGACTTTGGTGTCGTGCCTATCGAGAATTCATCCGAAGGCGCGATCAACCGTACCCTGGATTTGCTCTTGCAAACCAGCCTGGCCATCAGTGGCGAGCTGGCGATACCTGTACAACATAGCCTGATGAGCAAGTCTGGCAATATGGAAGGCGTCAGCCGCATCTGTGCCCATTCGCAAGCTTTGGCACAATGCCAGGCCTGGCTGAACCAGCATTTCCCGCATGTGGAAAGACATGCCGTGGCATCGAATGCAGAGGCAGCACGCATGGCCAGTGGTGACTATACCGTGGCGGCGATTGCCAGTGAAATTGCCGGTCACCAGTACAACCTGGGCATCGTCTCTGCCCACATCCAGGATGACCCGCATAACCGTACCCGTTTTGCCGTCATTGGTCGCCTGCATACTACGCCTAGTGGCAAGGACCAGACTTCCATCGTGCTGGCGACGCCGAACAAGGCAGGTGCTGTTTATAATTTGCTGGCCCCTCTGGAAAAACATGGCGTCTCGATGACGCGCTTTGAGTCACGTCCTGCACGCACCGGCAATTGGGAATATTATTTCTATGTCGATGTAGAAGGCCATGTCATGGACGCCAAGGTGGCAGCCGCCATGGCCGAGTTGAATGACAAGGCAGCCTTCTTCAAGGTGCTGGGTTCTTACCCTTGTACAGTGTGAGTGCCTGATGCAAAAAGCTTTTCAACGCATAGCAATTTTTGGCGTAGGTTTGATTGGTGGTTCGTTTGCCCTGGCTTTGAAAAAAGCAGGGGCAGTCGAACAGATAGTCGGGGTAGGGCGCAGCCAGGCTTCGCTGGAAAAAGCGCAGCAACTCGGCATCATTGATGAAATAGCCCTGAATGCCGAACAGGCATTGCACAACTGTGATCTGGTGCTGATTGCAGCGCCAGTGGCACAAACCGGCGCGATATTGAAGGCGATTTATCCTCATTTGCAGCCGGGGACGATAGTCACGGATGCTGGGAGTACCAAGGCCGATGTGGTTGCCGCTGCTCGCGCCAGTCTGGGCGAAAAGATCGCGCAATTTGTGCCAGCGCATCCGATAGCTGGGCGTGAACTGAATGGGCCTGAGGCAGCACTGGTGGATTTGTATGTAGGCAAAAAAGCCGTCATCACCCGCCTGCCAGACAATAGCGATGCTGACGTGGCCAGAGTGGCATGGGCCTGGCAGCAATGCGGTGCCATCATCCATCATCTGGAACCTGCTGCACATGACGGCGTATTTGCCGCAGTCAGCCATTTGCCGCATTTGCTGGCTTATGCCCTGGTCGATGATATCGCCCGCAAGCCGCATGCAGATACCTTGTTCCAGTATGCTGCCAGCGGTTTTCGCGACTTTACTCGCATTGCCGGTTCATCACCAGAAATGTGGCGCGACATCAGCCTGGCGAACCGTGCTGCGATGCTGCAGGAACTGGATTCCTACACCGCCCGCCTGTCCATCCTGCGCCAGCATCTGGTAGATGCAGACAGTGAAGGCATAGAAGGTATTTACGCCAATGCCCAGCGCGCGCGCCATAACTGGATCAGCGCGATTGAGGCAGCCGAGAAGCAGCAGCGTGAAGGTGGGGATTGATAGAGATTAGCTCTGCTCCACATCGACAAACTCAGAATTGAAAACGACCATGACACAAGCAAGCAAACATTATCCGCATTACCTCGATCTGCAACCAGTCATGCAGGTGCAGGGCACAGTCAAATTGCCGGGCTCCAAAAGCATTTCCAACCGTACCCTTTTGCTGGCGGCGCTGGCAGAAGGCAAGACCCAGATCATGGATTTGCTGGCATCCGACGATACCCTGGTCATGCTGAACGCCTTGACGCAGTTGGGCGTGCACTGGGAGCAGGATGGCGATAGCCAGAATTACACGGTAGAAGGTGTCAAAGGCCATTTCCCCAAACACCAGGCTGATCTGTTCATGGGCAATGCCGGTACTGCGATACGCCCGCTGGTCGGTGCCTTGGCCGTGCTGGGTGGTGACTACACCATCCACGGCGTGCACCGCATGCATGAACGCCCTATCGGTGACCTGGTTGATGCACTGAATGAAGCCGGTGCGCAGATAGAATATACCGGCAATCCAGGTTACCCGCCTTTGCATATACGCCGTGGCCATGTTCACGCCCAGCGTTTGCAAGTGAAGGGTAATGTCTCAAGCCAGTTTCTGACGGCCTTGCTGATGGCTGCACCTTTGATGGCGCGTGAGCACGATGTGACGATAGAAGTGGTGGGCGAACTGATTTCCAAGCCTTATATAGAAATCACCCTGAACCTTATGCAAAAATTTGGCGTGACGGTAGAGCGTGATGGCTGGCAGGCATTCACTGTCACAAAAGGCCAGCATTATGTGTCGCCCGGCGTCATCCACGTAGAAGGGGATGCTTCTTCAGCATCTTACTTCCTGGCAGCGGGTGCCATCGCTGGCGGCCCTATCCGGGTAGAAGGCGTAGGCAAGTCCAGCATACAGGGCGATGTACGTTTTGCCGAAGCACTCGAAAAAATGGGCGCAACCATTACCCGTGGTGATAATTGGATAGAAGCCACTTCGAATGGTGTCTTGCAGGCCATAGATATGGATTTTAACCATATCCCCGATGCTGCCATGACGATTGCGGTAGCCGCGCTATATGCCAATGGCACCACGACCCTGCGCAATATTGCCAGCTGGCGCGTTAAAGAAACCGATCGCCTGTCTGCCATGGCAACAGAATTGCGCAAGCTTGGGGCAATAGTGGAAGAGGGCGCAGACTATATGACGGTGACGCCGCCTGAACATATCCTGTCAGCGACTATCGATACCTATGACGATCACCGCATGGCCATGTGCTTCTCTTTGGCCAGCCTCGATGGCCGGGCCCGCAGAGGTGCTACTATGCGCATCAATGATCCAAAATGCGTGGCCAAGACCTTCCCTGATTACTTTGAAGTCTTTGCCAAGATTAATCACCAAGATTTGTTTTAAAGGTTTTTATTGTTTCTATGACTACACGTAGTCCTGTTATCACGATAGACGGCCCTACCGCATCCGGTAAGGGCACGGTGGCACACAGGGTGGCCAAGCATCTGGGTTTTCATTACCTGGATTCTGGTGCCCTGTACCGCCTGACTGCCCTGATGGCTACCCGCCATGGCATCGCTCTGGATGATGAAACCACCATTGCCAGCATGGCAAGAACCCTGCCTTGTCGTTTTGTTCACGGCCATGTTTTTCTGGAAGATGCCGATGTCACCGATGCCGTAAGGGCAGAAGAGGTTGGCGTAGCCGCTTCACGTATTGCTGTTTTGCCAGCAGTACGCCAGGCCCTGGTGGATTTGCAGGTGGCTTTTCGCTATACGCCCGGCCTGGTGGCTGACGGGCGCGATATGGGGACGGTGATCTTCCCCGATGCCAGCTTAAAAGTTTTCTTAACAGCAAGTGCTGAGGCGCGCGCAAGCCGCCGATATAAGCAATTGATTGAAAAGGGAATTTCTGCTAATATGGAAAACTTGGTAAAAGATTTGATGGAACGTGATGCGAGAGATAGTGCCCGCAGCACAGCGCCGCTCAAGCCCGCACCAGACGCGATCATCCTGGATACATCTGAATTAACTGCTGAAGAAGCGGTCAATAAAGTCCTGGTCTGGTATGCGCAAACACAGACAAACAGCACTATATAAGTAAGTATTTAAGTATCTGGTGAAGTTTGCGAGTGTCGTTTCAAGAGCCTTTATTGACGCAAGGTTAATAAAGGGATGTTCAACCTAACCCGGTAAATAGTGCCTTTTGCACCGTTCCGGCTAACTTGTAAATACTATGTCTACTGTTTTCATGTCCCAAGATTTCGCAACCGGTGCAGATAGCTTCGCAGCTTTGTTCGAAGAATCCCTGTCACGTCAGGATATGCGTTCCGGTGAAGTGATTTCTGCTGAAGTCGTCCGTATCGATCACAACTTCGTGATCGTTAACGCTGGCTTGAAGTCTGAAGCCTTTATCCCTGTTGAAGAATTCAAAAACGACCAGGGCGACCTGGAAGTTAATATCGGCGATTTCGTTTCCGTAGCGATTGATTCGCTGGAAAATGGTTTCGGCGACACAATTTTGTCCCGTGACAAAGCTAAACGTCTGGCCTCCTGGCTCGCGCTGGAAAAAGCGCTGGAGTCTGGCGAGATCGTTACTGGTACAGTAAATGGCAAAGTCAAAGGTGGCTTGACTGTTCTGACGAACGGCATCCGCGCTTTCTTGCCAGGTTCTTTGGTTGATACACGCCCAGTTAAGGATACAACTCCTTACGAAGGCAAAACCATGGAATTCAAAGTTATCAAGCTCGACCGCAAACGTAACAACGTTGTGCTGTCCCGCCGCGCTGTTGTTGAAGCGTCCATGGGCGAAGAGCGTCAAAAACTGATGGAAACCCTGAAAGAAGGCACAGTGGTTACTGGTGTTGTTAAAAACATCACTGACTACGGCGCGTTCGTTGATCTGGGTGGCATCGATGGCTTGTTGCACATCACCGACCTGGCATGGCGTCGTGTACGTCACCCTTCCGAGGTGTTGACAGTTGGTCAGGAAATCACTGCAAAAGTATTGAAATTCGACCAAGAGAAAAACCGTGTTTCCCTGGGCGTAAAACAATTGGGCGACGACCCATGGACAGGTTTGTCCCGTCGTTACCCAGCGAACACACGTCTGTTCGGTAAAGTAACGAACCTGACCGACTACGGCGCGTTCGTTGAAGTCGAGCAAGGTATCGAAGGCCTGGTTCACGTTTCCGAAATGGACTGGACGAACAAAAACGTTGCACCAAACAAAGTTGTTCAATTGGGCGACGAAGTTGAAGTCATGGTTCTGGAAATCGACGAAGAACGTCGTCGTATCAGCTTGGGCATGAAACAGTGCAAAGCCAATCCTTGGGATGATTTCGCGATCAACCACAAGAAAGGTGACAAAGTTCGCGGCGCGATCAAGTCCATCACTGATTTCGGCGTATTTATCGGTTTGTCTGGCAACATCGACGGTCTGGTACATTTGTCTGATCTGTCTTGGAACGAAACAGGCGAAGAAGCAGTACGTCGCTTCAAGAAAGGTGACGAACTGGAAGCCATCGTTCTGGCAATCGACGTTGAGCGTGAGCGCGTTTCCCTGGGCGTTAAGCAACTGGAAGGCGACCCATTCAATAACTACTGCGCTATGAACGACAAAGGTGCAGTTGTTACTGGTACAGTTAAATCCGTTGAAGCCAAAGGCGCAGTAATCCAGTTGGCAGACGACGTTGAAGGCTACCTGCGTGCATCCGAAATCTCCCGCGACCGCGTGGAAGATGCTGGTACACACCTGAAAGTCGGCGACACAGTTGAAGCCCTGGTATTGAACATCGACCGCAAAGCGCGTGGTATCCAATTGTCTATCAAAGCTAAAGATAGCGTTGAAACACAAGAAGCTATGCAAAAAATGTCCACTACTGATTCCAACGCAGCATCCGGCACAACCAGCCTGGGCGCTTTGTTGAAAGCCAAGCTCGACAATAAAAACTAAGATTAAGTCATAAGGTTTTTACTATGACTAAGTCGGAGCTGATAGCTCGTCTGGCAGAGCGATATCCGCAACTGGTAGCTAAAGATGTGGATATCGCTGTTAAAACCATACTGGATGCAATGTCGGATGCCCTGGCAACAGGGCAACGTATAGAAATCCGCGGTTTTGGCAGCTTTGCACTGAACAGTCGTCCACCACGGATAGGTCGTAATCCCAAGTCCGGTGACAAGGTGATGGTCCCTGAAAAACGGGTGCCGCACTTCAAGCCAGGCAAGGAGCTGCGCGAACGTGTTGATGCCATGGTGGGGCAACCGATACACGATGACTAAGTCAGGTTGACTGGTTGTTGAGCTCGGAATGTTGAGCCTATTAGATGACGCAAAGATAAAAACGGCATATCGGTTTTCCGATATGCCGTTTTTTTTCAGTACAATGCTCTTTTCGGGATAAATTGCTTCATTGACGATTTTTCCGCTTATCCATCAAGGATGCATACATGAAATATATTTCAAGATTTTTCGCCATCGTGCTGTTTGTCCTGTTCTTTGGCTTTGCCTTGAAAAACGACCAGATAGTCACGCTGCAATATTTCTTTGGCTATCAACAATCCGCTCCACTGGTCATCATGCTGCTGGCTTTTTTTGCCGGCGGTGCTACGCTGGGCGCACTGGCCATGGTGCCTATGGTGTTCCGCCACAGACGCGATCTGCACAAGCATAAAAAGACCCTGGCAGAAATTGAAAAAGAACGTGAAGCCGCACAAAGGGCCAGCACACAAGCGCCTCAGCCTGATAGCATTCGCAATATCTGACACGTGTGGGCGCAGCTTTCAGCACATTGAGACCTGCGAACAAAAATAGGTTAAAGACATATCGGCAATTCAGGCTTTGCATTTGAACTGACATTGTTCTCAACAATAAGAAGAAATACACATGGAATTTGAAATTTGGTGGCTGCTAGGCATACCCTTATTCTTTACCCTGGGCTGGAGTGCTGCGCGTATCGATATACGCCAGTTGATTTCTGAGTCCCGCAGCCTGCCGCGTGGCTATTTCAAGGGCTTGAATTTCCTGCTGAACGACCAGCCAGACAAGGCCATTGATGCTTTCATCGACATCGTCAGGCTGGATCCTGAGGCGGTAGATTTGCATTTTGCCCTGGGTAACCTGTTCCGCCGCCGTGGTGAGACTGAACGCGCCATCCGCGTGCATCAAAACCTGCTGGCCAGGCCAGACCTGCCCACCGAGCAAAAAACCCAGGCCATGTATGAACTGGGGCAGGATTACCTGAAAGCCGGTCTGCTTGACCGTGCTGAAGAAACCTATAACCTGCTCGTCAACAGCCCGTTTGAAGCCCAGGCCCGGCGTGCCCTGCTGGAAATCTACCAGCGTGAAAAAGAATGGGCGCGTGCGATTGAGGCCGCTAATGCCTTGCAAGAATGCGGTGCTGGTGGCCGTCAAAAAGAAATTGCCCAGTTTTACTGCGAAATTGCCCAGGATGAGCTGGTGCATACCAATACAGAAGCGGCCCTGGCCAATCTGGAAAAAGCACTGGCGGCAGACCGTAACAATGTACGCGCCATCATCCTCATGGGTGACGTGTATATGGCCAATGGCGATACTGAAATAGCGCTGGCTACGTGGCGCCGGGTAGAGCAGCAAAGCGTGCCTCATGTGGCACTAGTGGCGCAGCGCCTGATGGATGCTTACCGCAAGCTCGACAAGTCGCAGGAGGGCTTGAACCTGCTCAAAAACTACCTTGCCGAAGCACCGTCGATAGATTTGCTGGAAGTCGCCTTCAAGGCCACACTGGAGCTGGAAGGTATAGAAGCCGTCAATAGCCTGGTCAGTGAAGAATTGCGCCGCACCCCAACCCTGCTGGGCCTGGATAAATTGCTGGATGGCCGCATCATGGTGGTTCCGCCTGAAGTCAGGCCTGAGCTGGCCATCATCAAGAACCTGGTACATGGCTATGCACAAAAACTGGCGCGCTATCAGTGTTCCAATTGCGGTTTCAAGGCCAGGCAGTTTTACTGGCATTGCCCTGGCTGCAGTAAGTGGGAAACTTATCCACCACGCCGCACAGAAGAGCTGAACGTCATGAATTAATGATCGCTGTCATGCCTGAGCGAAGCTTGATTTGCGCAAGGCTTCAGGGATACTAGTTAAGTTAAAGAATCTTGAATAAGGGCTGCAATCTGAAAATCTATGTGGATGACTAGATATTTGGATGTGCAGAATGACTTATTTTTATTTGGTGGTCAAAAAATGAAAATCACAATTATTGGTACAGGTTATGTTGGTCTGGTCACAGGTGCCTGCCTGGCTGAGTTGGGTAATGATGTGTTTTGCCTCGATGTCGATCAGCGCAAGATTGATATCCTCAATAACGGCGGCATTCCTATCCATGAGCCGGGTCTGGAAGAAATCGTTGCGCGCAATCGCGCTGCGGGCCGCATACAGTTTTCTACCGATGTTGAAGCCAGCGTCAAGCACGGTGATGTGCAGTTCATCGCGGTCGGCACGCCACCGGATGAAGACGGTTCTGCTGATTTGCAATATGTCGTGGCTGCGGCAAAAAATATCGGTAAGTACATGACGAACTTCAAGGTCGTCGTTGATAAATCTACCGTACCTGTCGGTACGGCTGACCGCGTCGGTGCCGCCATTTCTGCCGAGCTGGCAACGCGCTCTGCGACCGTGGAATTCTCTGTGGTTTCCAATCCAGAGTTTTTGAAAGAAGGTGCAGCAGTAGAAGACTTCATGCGCCCTGACCGTATTGTTATCGGTTGCGATCAGACGCCGCAAGGCGAAAAAGCGCGCAGCCAGATGAAGAAGCTGTATGCGCCTTTCAACCGCAACCATGAGCGCACTTACTGGATGGATGTGCGTTCAGCAGAGTTTACCAAGTATGCGGCGAATGCCATGCTGGCGACTCGCATCTCTTTCATGAATGAGCTGGCGAATCTGGCTGATCATGTTGGTGCGGATATTGAAGCTGTGCGTCACGGCATAGGCTCTGACCCGCGCATAGGCCACAGCTTCTTGTATGCCGGTTGCGGCTATGGCGGCTCCTGCTTCCCCAAGGATGTGCAGGCGCTGGAGCGTACTGCCCAGGACCATGGTTTGAATCTCCTCATTCTGCAGGCAGTGGAAGCAGTGAATGCACGCCAAAAGCAGGTGCTCGGTAACAAGATACAGCAGCGTTTTGGTGAAAACCTCAGCGGCCGTCATTTCGCCATCTGGGGCCTGGCCTTTAAACCGAATACCGATGATATGCGTGCAGCGTCTTCGCGTGTCTTGCTGGGTGAATTATTGCGTGCCGGTGCGACGGTGGCGGTGTATGACCCGGTTTCCATGCAGGAAGCCAAGCGCGTATTTGAACTGGATTTCTACGATGCGCCAGAATTGCTGGCATCCATACGCTATGCCGCCAACCCCATGGATGCGCTGGTCGAAGCCGATGCACTGGCGATTGTCACTGAGTGGAAGGCCTTCCGCAGCCCTGACTTTGATGAAGTCAAGGCACGCCTGAAACAGCCTGTCGTGTTTGATGGCCGTAACCTGTTTGAGCCTACGGTCATGACCGAGCTGGGTATTGAATACCACGGCATAGGCCGCTCCGTATTGACGAACAAATAATGCAAAATATGGATGCAAAAAAAGATGCAAGGCAAGATATGACAGCGAAGCGTATTCTGGTTGCTGGTGATGTCATGCTCGACAGATACTGGTTTGGCGAAGTCAACCGCATATCACCAGAAGCCCCGGTGCCTATCGTCCGCGTGGAAAAAAGTGAGGAGCGCCTTGGTGGTGCCGCCAATGTGGCCCGCAATGCCGTCGCCCTGGGCGTGCAAGCCGCCTTGATGGGTGTCATTGGTGACGATGATGCAGGCAATAGCATGGAGCGTTTGCTAAAGACTTCAGGCATAGAAGCCTATCTCAGTCGCGACCAGCAAATCTCTACCATCATCAAGCTGCGCGTCATCGGCAGGCAGCAGCAATTGTTGCGCATCGATTTTGAAGAACGCCCGACTGAACATGTCTTGCGTGACAAACTCAATCGCTTCAACTCTTTGCTGACTGGTTATGATGTCGTCGTCCTGTCCGACTATGCCAAGGGCAGCCTGGTGAATGTCAGCGCGATGATCACTGCGGCCAAGGCAGCAGGCAAGATCGTGCTGGTGGATCCCAAGGGTAGTGACTTCAAGCGCTATGCCGGTGCCAGCCTGCTGACACCGAACAAGTCTGAATTAAAGCAAATCATCGGTGACTGGTCAAATGAAGAAGAACTGACAGCCCGAGCGCAGCAATTGCGCGCAGATTTAAACATCGATGGCTTGCTGCTGACCCGCTCAGAAGAAGGAATGACCCTGTTCACTGCCGATGGCGCGACCCATGTACCAGCGATGGCGCGTGAAGTATTTGATGTCTCTGGTGCTGGTGATACTGTCATCGCCACCATGGCCGTCATGCTGGCGCAAGGCAAATCCATGCAAGAGGCGGTAGTGATTGCCAACCGTGCTGGTGGCATTGTGGTGGGCAAACTGGGTACTGCTACGGTGACTCGGGAAGAGCTTTTTCCATCGGCTGTGCAATAAGTTAATCCCTGTGCCGGCTTGAAGTATTCAAGCCGGTATCCTCAATACTGGTTTATCAGGCTATCGCCCCAAAGCGAAAGCTTGATGCCACCACGCCGCCAAAAATGTTTTCTTCATGATAAACACAACTGGCAACTTCATCCTCTGCCGCACCCACGGCCACCATCAGCGGCAATAAATGCTCTTCCCTGGGGTGAGCGACTCTTGCTGCCGGTGCTTCTTCCCAATTGAGCAGTCGCTTGACTCTTTCTGTCGTGCTGCTGGCGATCAGGCTGTCCTGCAGCCAGTCATCAAAACTTGATGAAGGTTCTTTTGCCAACGGGCCAAAGCGGCGCAGGTTATGGTAGCTGAGGCCACTGCCTATGATGAGTATGCCCTCGTCACGCAAAGGGGCTAGCGCACGTCCAAGTGCCAGGTGTTCTGCCGGGTCCAGTCCTTTGCGCAGGGATAATTGCACGATCGGCATATCAGCTTCAGGGTACATCACGGCCAATGGCGCAAATGCACCGTGATCAAAGCCACGCTGTGCATCCGCCTGTGCGGGCAAACCTGCATCCTTGATCAGGCCCATTACCCGTTCTGCCAGTTCGGGTGAGCCCGGCGCTGAGTAATGTACCTTGTAGGTATGCTCAGGAAAACCACCATAGTCATACAGCATGCCGGGCCAAGGGCTGGTCATGACCTTGAATGCGCTTTCTTCCCAGTGCGCCGAGATCATCAAGATGGCCTTGGGTTTGTACGGTAGTTGCCGTGGCATATCAACCAGTGATGCTTCCAGCACATGCATGGTTTTACGCATGTCTTCCATGTAAGGCCAAGGGCCGCCGCCGTGCGAAATAAAATAGGTAGGCAATTTCATATGAGTATCCTCCACAGGTCATTTGGTGCCGGGGCTTGTTTTTTCAATTAATTCCATAAAGCCCATGTAAATCATCATAATGTTTCCTTATATGGAAATCGATGGTGGTAAAGTAATTGTATTATTTCCAAAAAGTGCAACTATAGTGTATGAAAAGCCAAGGGTGATATATGGATGAACTAGATATCAGTGGCATCAGGGTATTTCGTGAGATTGTCGAATCAGGCAGCTTTACCGCCGCAGCTGACAGGCTGGGCATGGCCGCGCCCATGGTCAGCAAACATATCGCCAGGCTGGAACGCAAGCTGGGTGCCAGACTGCTTAATCGCAGCAGCCGCAGCATGAGCCTGACTGAGGCAGGCAAGGATTTCTTTGCGCAGGGCAGGCAGGCGCTGGATATTCTGGATGCTGCCGTCGCCTCGGTTGCGCAAGAGAGCGGGCCACCACGCGGTGAATTGAAAATCAGCGCCCCGGTCTGGTGTGCGAATCCCGGCTTTGCCAAGGTACTGGCAGATTTTCGTCAACAGTATCCTCTGGTCAGATTGAACCTGCATCTTGATAACCACATGGTAGATCTGGTGGCAGATGGCTTTGATCTGGCGCTGCGGGCGACCGATGAGCCATCACCGGCGCTGATTGCCAGGTCCTTGTGCAAAGTCGAGTTCCGCCTGGTTGCCGCACCGGCTTTTGTGAAAAATCTGCAAGCTGGCAACAAAGACGAAGCCATCAACGTGGCGATGATATTGCCCAATTATGTGCAGCTTGAAAGGTTTCACTTGCCAGTGCAAACAGAGTGGGCACCTTTAAAGCTGGATGCGATCATGAAATGCGGTGACACCACACTCACTTATCACTGCGTACTGGCTGGCATGGGTGCCGCATTTCTGCCTGAGTGGCTGGTAGGCGATGATCTTGCATCTGGCCGTTTGCAACTGGTGGCAGGTAATGAGCCGGGTTTTACCGGCAATCTGTATGCCGTCTATGCCAGCCGCCGTCAGATGCCACCCAAGCTACGCTGTTTTATCGATTTTTTGATAGACAGGTTGGGCGATTAGTCATATTGACATTAAATTGTGGAATACTTGTCAACGGAATTAATCCAGTTCCGTTGTTAGCTATATAGCCAGCGATAAAAACCAGGCTATGTCGTTTAAAGATTCGCTTTAAATATTGCTTAAAAATGTCCAATTATTGAGGGAGTATTCGCATGTTGAAGAAAATTATATTTGGCCTGATGGCTTTGTTGGCTGCTACTGGTTTTGCATTCGCTGATGTCGATGTCAATAAAGGCGATCAGGCTGCACTCGATGGTATCAAGGGCATAGGCCCAGCCAAGTCCAAGGCCATCATTGAAGAACGTACCAAGAACGGTGCCTTCAAGGATTGGGCAGATTTTGAAAGCCGCGTCAAAGGCATAGGCGAAAAGAATTCCACTAAATTGTCTGAAGCAGGTTTGACTGTCAATGGCCAGGCTAAACCTGGTGCAGCAGCAAAACCAGCGGCCAGCGCAGCTCCTGCCAAAGGTGAAAAGGCTGCTAAAGCAGAGAAAGCAGAAAAACCTGCGTCTGCACCAGCGGCAACAGCGGCACCAAAAGCTTCCGCTGCAGCATCCAGCGCATCAGCTGCAAGTGCAGCCTCGGCAGCTTCAGCAGCATCCAAGGCTTCCGCCGCATCTGCAGCTTCCAAGGCCAGCGCAAAATAAGTCTGATTCTTCAGTTCTTTTGTTGATCTGACAGTTTCACAAAACCCCGGAAGTGATTCCGGGGTTTTTTATTAGCTTATTTAAATTCTGTATAAGCCCGATTAGCGCATGCCAGCGGCTTGCAAAGACTTGATTTGTCTATGAGAAGCTGATTTTTATCAGCCTTGGCGGTGCTTTTTCAAACAAACTGCTTGCTTATGCGGCAAGCGTCTAAAGGTAACTGCGTTTAGAATAAGACTTTGTCTTTTTAAGCTGTTGTTAAGCTGTTTACCATGACCTATCTGACCATCGAAGACACCATAGGCAATACACCGCTCGTTAGATTGCAGCGCATACCCGGTGACGAAAACCAGCGACGCAATAATGTCATCCTCGGCAAACTGGAAGGGAATAATCCTGCCGGTTCCGTCAAGGACAGGCCTGCCTTGTCCATGATCAAAAGGGCAGAAGAACGTGGCCGTATCAAACCTGGTGACACTTTGATCGAGGCTACCAGCGGCAATACAGGCATTGCCCTCGCCATGGCTGCTGCCATGCGTGGTTATAAGATGATCTTGCTGATGCCAGAAAACCTGAGCATAGAGCGTCGCCAGAGCATGGCCGCTTACGGGGCGCAAATCATGCTGACTCCCAAGACTGGCGGCATGGAATATGCTCGCGATCTGGCAGAGCAAATGCAGGCCGAAGGGCAGGGGGTGATACTTGACCAGTTCGCCAATCCGGATAATCCTCTCGCGCACTACGAAGCCACAGGGCCAGAAATCTGGCGCGACACCAAGGGCCAGATCACCCACTTTGTCAGCGCCATGGGAACTACCGGTACCATCATGGGGGTATCTGCTTATCTGAAGGAACAGAATCCACAGATACGCATCGTTGGTGCACAGCCGGAAGAAGGTTCGCAGATACCAGGCATACGCAAATGGCCAGAGGCTTACATGCCAAAGATTTTTGATAAAGCCAGAGTTGATCAGGTGGAGTCAGTCACACAGGCAGATGCAGAACAGATGGCGCGCAGGATGGCCGTGGAAGAGGGCATATTTTGTGGTATTTCTGCCGCAGGTGCTTGCGAAATCGCTTTGCGTATCGCCCAGACGGTAGAAAACGCCACGATAGTCTTTGTGGTTTGCGACCGTGGCGACCGGTATTTATCGACAGGTGTGTTTCCCGCCTGATCATCTACATTGTGTTGAGTGCAGGTCTGCACTCAACACAATGTGCTCAAAATGCAGCTTATGGATGTGGCTTGCAAGCGCAAGTTATCACGCATCGCCGGAATGGCAGGCCAAGGCGTAGGAATCTGACACTCTCACTTGACGCACACCGGCTCATGACACTGCCACGGAGATCTCCCGGCAGCTCAAATTGATTGCACTTCTCCGCCAGCATTACATCAAGCTGTCACAAATCCAGCGCAAAATAAAATAAAAAAATACCGAAATCACGCTTGTGGCGCATTTTCGGTATTTTTCAATGTAGCAGTTTTCCTGAAAACCCGGAGGTCAGGCAGGCCAGCAAGCACTGATCAAATTAAAGACTTATGCTGCGTCTTTTGGTTTGAATTGCTTGTCGCTGATACGGAATTTTGCGCGACGGTCGCCCATCAATTCGCGCAATTCTTTGATGCTGACATCGCTGATTTCATGCATGCGGATCAGCAGTGATGCGCCGACCGGCAGGCGACGATGCCTGATTTTACTGATTACTGGTGGTGCCACTTCCAATGCTCTGGAGAGTGCTGCATCATTTTTCAAATGCAATTGCTTGATCAGAGTATCCAACAGATTGTTTGGATCATAGTCGATTTCATCGGATTCAAGCTGGGTCAAATTTGCCATAATTACCTCGCTGTGTAGTTTATTGACGCTTAATTAGTTGCTTCAATAAAAAATTAATCAAACGGTAATATTGTATCTTTAAAATATAATTTGCTTGTCAGAAAAATAGCAAACCATTGTTAAATCTCTTGACACTTTGCTTAGTTAAGAAGTAAATGTGTCAACTAGATAACAGCACTTTAGTTTAGAAAATACTGAATGGCAATGTTTATTCCAGTAATTAGTTACTAGAATAACATAAATTAACAATTTTATTTGGTTTATTAAAATCTGTTAAATTGCGAGCTTCTTCTCCCATCCCTCTGTGATGCGGCGCTAAACCCACCAGGTGCGAATTATTTTTGTCTGGCTGCAGCGATGACACGGCCGAGGTCATAGACTGACATTGCATAAAAATAACTGCGGTTATACAAGGTAATCGCGTAAAAATTTTCTGTTGCAAACCAGTACTCTGTTGCGTCGTTGCCATTTTGCAGATCGACAAGCCCGTAGGGGATATTTGTTGGCGCATCGCTACTGGCTGTTGTCGCGATGGCTTTTAAATCCTGCAACTGATAGCTGGCCTGCAAACCCTTGCCAAGCGCGGTGCTGAGTTGCTCACTTTTTTCGCTCACGACCAGGGTAGCGGGAAATGCCACGGGCAGATTGCGCTTCCAGCCATGCACGGCCAGATAGTGGGCAACACTGCCTATCGCATCCACTGGTGAATCTGTCAGGTTGATCTTGCCGTCACCATCAAAATCCACTGCATATTTTCTGATGCTGCCAGGCATGAATTGTGGCCAGCCTATCGCACCTGCGTAAGAGCCTTTAAACACAAAAGGATCAAGCGAGGCCTCTCTGGACATCAGCAACATGTTTTCCAGCTCGCCCCGGAAGAATTGCATGCGTGCATCGCGCGTTGGTGTGTCGGGATAATCAAAGGCCAGCGTGGCCAGTACATCCATCACACGGAAACCGCCAGTCTGCTTGCCAAAGATGGTTTCTACACCAATCAGGCCAACGATGATTTCTGGTGGCACGCCATATTCCTGCTCGGCCTTGGTGAGGGCATCGGCATATTTATCCCAGAAAGCGACGCCGGCTTCAATACGGTAAGGCTCGACAAAGCGGGCGCGGTAGGCTTTCCAGTTCTTGGGTTTGCCTGCCGGAGCAGGGCGCATCAGTTGCCTGGCGGTTTCTATGTACCTGGCCTGCTTGAAGATGGCTTTCAATTCTGCTTCGGTATAGCCATGCTTGCTGACCATTTCCGAGATGAAGCTGGAAACTTCCTTCCATTGCTCAAAATGGCCTTCATCTTTTTTTGCCTTGGCAGCCGGGGCAGAACTGGCTGTTGCCGTGCTGTTTGCAGGCTTTTTCACATGTTTTTTTTCTGCTGCATGTGCTGCGCCCGAGGTGAGCAGCGAGGCTGCGATAATGAGTGAGTAGATGCTATTGAGCAGGATGCCTGGCTGGCGTGATGCGTGGGATGTCAGAGAGATCAAAATACGTTTATTAAAAATTAGCGGCATGCTGCCAGCAAGGTTTTCAAACGCCGGATCAGTGTACTTTCCGGACCTGGGTCTTTGCCGTAGCGGGCACTTGCGTACAGTGTCAGAAAACGCTCTGCATTTTCAAATTCAGCTGCGGGCAGGCTGTTGCGCAATCTTTCCAGATAGGTTTTTGGCCCTTCATGCAAAGCGCGTGCTGCGGTCTTTTTTTCCATCTTGCGACAGAAAGAAAAGTATACCTTATCAAGCGCTGTGATACGTGGCCGGTTGCGAATTAAGGGCAGGGAGATCAGGCCAAGTATCAGGCTGGTCGCGACAAAAAACAGCATGGTCAGTTGTGTCCAATCCACTTTCATGAGGCCCATGGAGTTCAACAGGCTCCTCTGAGTATTCTGATTGTAGTTCAATACCCATTGATTCCAGGAGTTATTGACGGCGCTCCATTGCATGCGCACCTGGTTGAAAAAGGAAATTCCATCCGGGCTCAGGTTCATGAGGCCCGCCAGGCCCTGGCGCGGCACGGCATAATTGAGCGAGCGCTGCACTCTTTCCGGTGCTACGGCTGCCGTCGGATCTATCCTGAGCCAGCCTTTGCCTTCCAGCCAGACTTCGGCCCATGCATGCGCGTCAGACTGGCGTATTTCTAGATAGCCATCGACAGAATTCAGGTTGCCACCCTGATAGCCGGCAATGACCCGTGCCGGAATATTGGCGGCTCGCATCAGCAGGACAAAGGCACTGGCATAGTGTTCGCAAAAACCAGCCTTGGTATCGAACAGGAATTCATCGGCACTATTCCTGCCCAGGCGCGGTGGTTCCAGCGTGTAGGAATAGGCTTCACGGCGGAAGTAGTTCAGTATGGCCCAGATCAACTGCATATCATCGGGATATTGTTGTCTCAGTGTCGCAGCAAAAGCCAGGGTGCGTGGATTGTAGCCTTCAGGCAGTTTCAGCGAATCGGCCACCATCTCCCGGTTGCTCCCGGCTTCCAGGGCATAGCTGGTATACGACTCTATCGTGTATTTGAGCCTGTCATTGGTGACTTGCTCGCGCCGGGTTTCCATCAGTCTGTTGATGATGGCAACGGTACCGGTATTGGTTTCCAGCTCGGGCTTGCCTGCGGGCATGTCGAGTGCAAACAGCCAGTTTTGTCCATTTGCTTCCAGTGTGATTTCCTGGCGTATGGCCTGGCCGCCGTATTTAATCCAGTTTTTGTCCTGGTCAGTTTTATAGGAAGACCTTTTTTCTTCCTGTGACCAGCTGCGTCCGTCGAATTTATTCATGACAATACCACGCCAGTAAAGCTGGGGTTTGGCCGGGATGAATTTGTCGAACTTGACGCGAAAGGCAATTTCTTCAGATTGTGCCAGTTCGCTGATATTCCCTGGCGACATCGAGTTTGACAAACCGCTGCGGCCAGATTGTGCATCGCCTGGCAAGCCCCACAATGGCCCCTGTATGCGCGGGAACAGCACAAAAGCGATGATGGTCAGCGGAATTGCCAGCCCCAGTATGCCGGCGCCAAGCTTGAGCCTTTGCAGTAAGGGCGGCACTACGCCCGTGTAATGGAAGGATAGCTGTGCTGTCAATAACAGGCACAGGCCTGTCAATGTCAGTATCGCAGCAAAGATGCTCTGCTGATAAAAGAAGCTCGTCAGTAACAGGAAAAAGCCAAGAAAAATCACCACGAACAAATCTCTCTTGGCATGCATTTCCAGCAGCTTGCAGGTCAGCAGCAAGACCAGCATGGTGACGCCTGCTTCCCGGCCAAAAAAAGTTCTGTGCGTCAGATAAACCCCGGCCATCATCATCAGGGCAACCGGCAGCAGCAGCCAGGCAGGGGGCAGGCGGCGTCCGCTCAGGGTCAGCCATCCACGCCAGGTCAATAACAGGGCGCAAGAGGCATTCACCCACCATTTGACATGGTCAGCATGTGGTAATAACACGAAGACGCAGGCAAAGATCAACAGCAGGGTATCTGCCTTGTCGCGTGACAATATGGTGCGGAAGACTGGCAATTTCATGGTGCTGGTATCTCGTAGAGCGCCAGTGCGCGCAGGCAGGCCTCACAATGCTCTGGCCCTGTGGTGGGCGGATACTGCGTTTGCGCCAGCCTGAAACCATAAGTCAGGCCGCGCTGGTCGGCTTCCAGTACCCAGCTGGTCAGGCGTGACAGTTTTAGTTCTGTATCCATATTCCGGGTAGTGCGGCAAAGTCCAGCATGACATCGCTGCCAGAGCCTCCGGCGAATTGCTTGGTTACCAGTGTACCACCCAGGGCAGTATCGACTTTGGCAATCTGTTTCCAGGCCAGGTGTTTCATGGGGTCGCCAGGCTGATATGCACGCACACCGGCAAAATCTTCATCACCGGCATGGCCTGGTGCTTCTGTCTTTTGCCCGGCACCTGACATGGGCAGGGGTGGTGGATTTGCCTCTGGTTGCGGATAGACCAGCGCATTGGCATCTGGCAGCCAGGTGCTCCAGGCGCGTAACAGGCCTAGCGGGTAACTGGTCTGCAAACGGATTCTGGGTATCGCCTGCAAACCCCTGTTCGTCGTCGGGTAGCTGAGCTGCACGGCAACGCGGCTCTCGGCGGCAATATCGACAAATTTTTCTGGATGGCCTTTTTCAGCAAACCCCACACTGATGGCATAGCGTGGATGAGTGCGGCGGTTGATCAGAAACACTGTATATTCGGTTTCTTCACCCGCAAAGACAGCCCGGGCCGAGCCTGGCAGCAAGTGCAGGTAGGCCAGGTTGCGAAAGCCATAAAATACATTGACCAGGGCAACGCCACCCAATACATAAGTCAGGCCAAAGCCCAGATTCAGGCTGTAATTGGTCGCTGCCAAAAACATCAGCAGCAAAAGGACGACATATACCAGCCCGGGTTTGCTGGGCAGGGTGAATACCCGCCGCTGATTCAGGAACACTTCACCGCTTTCTGGCTTATGCTCCAGAAAAACGATCTTGCGCAGTCTTTTTTTAAGCGATGTGAACATGCCGTGATTGATCTATGGCTGTGCAGTTCAGACGCTGACGCGTTTCATCAATTGCGCCAGTAATTCGCTGCTGGCACTGACTTTGCCCGTCATTGACTTCAAGGGACGCAGCCTGTGCGCAATGACGGGTATCAATACTGCCTGCACATCTTCAGGCAGGACGTGGTCACGGCCTTCCATGGCAGCCCAGGCGCGTGCGGCCTGCAATAGAGCGATAGAGGCACGCGGGCTCATGCCTTCGGCAAATAAATCGCCCTGGCGTGTTGCATGGGCCAGTGATTGTACATAGTCGATCAGCGCGGCAGATGTATGAATTTTCTTCAGTTGCTGCTGGGCTTCCATCAATTCTTCCGGCTGCATGACGGCGGGCAATTGCGCCAGCAGGCTGCGCCTGTCTTCACCCAGCAAAAGGGCACGTTCTGCTGCCGCATCGGGGTAACCGAGTGACAGGCACATCAAAAACCTGTCCAGTTGCGACTCAGGCAGGGCAAAGGTACCTACCTGATGCGCTGGATTTTGGGTGGCGATGACAAAGAAAGGCGAGGGCAGGTTGCGCGTTTGCCCCTCTACCGAGACTTGCCTTTCTTCCATAGCTTCCAGCAATGAGGATTGTGTTTTTGGCGTAGCGCGGTTGATCTCATCTGCCAGCAAGACCTGGGAAAACACTGGGCCGGGATGAAAGACAAATTGTGATTTTTCCCTGTCAAAAATCGAAATACCGACCACGTCTGCTGGCAGCAGGTCACTGGTAAATTGCAGACGGTTGAATTTCAGGCCCAGGGATATCGCCAGCGCATGTGCCAATGTGGTTTTGCCTACGCCAGGCAAATCTTCTATCAGCAAATGCCCACCCGCCAGCAAACAGACCAGCGCCTGCCTGATCTGCTGCTCCTTGCCTATGATGACGCTATTGACCTGTTTTGCTACTTTATGTACTTTGGAAAACATGTTCTTCCTTACTGAGCAATATTTATTGTTGCCTGAAAATCATGATGGTTCAAGCCAGAATGAGCTGACCATGTACATGAATTGTCAAATTTCTGTGCCCACAGTGTAAACCGAAATGTGAAAAACTGTTGCCCGTAGTGAAAAGATTCAGACAGACGGATTTGCAAAATCAGGCAAATAGGGTGAAACTGATAGCAAGACGGATAAGATAAACAGAACTGAGTTCACTCATACTGCTCTGGCAAACTAATGCCGGACTGGTTTTGTGGTAGTTCTGGCACAGAGACATGACAACTGCGTATTTCACCCATGCTGACTGCAAACGCCATGAAATGGGCTCATGGCACCCCGAATCACCCGAGCGTCTGCAAGCCATAGACGATCAACTGATCGCCAGCCGTATCAGCAACTTGCTGGACCATCGCGAAGCACCTCCGGCGACGGAAGCCGATCTTGCGCGCGTGCATACTGCCGACGCCATTTACCGCATACGGGAAAACTGCCCCTCAGAGCGCTCTGACTACAGCCATTTCCCGCTGGATGCAGATACATCACTGAATGCTTACACCTGGCGCGCCTCCCTGCGTGCCGCGGGTGCTGCTGTAGCGGCAACCGATGCCGTGCTTGATGGTGAAGTGGAAAATGCATTTTGTGCGATACGCCCGCCAGGACACCATGCGACCCCCAGTGAAGCCATGGGTTTTTGCATGTTCAATAATGTTGCTGTCGCGGCCAAGCATGCATTGGAGGTACGCGGTCTGAAGCGTATTGCCATTGTTGATTTTGATGTCCACCACGGTAATGGCACGGAAGAAGCATTCAGGGATGATGGGCGCGTGCTGATGGTCAGTTTTTTCCAGCATCCGTATTACCCCTATACCGGCACTGAGCACCCGGCCAGCAATATGGTGAATATTCCAGTTCCGGCACACAGTTATGGCGACGTCGTGCGTCAGTTAATTAATGAGCAGTGGTTGCCCGCTTTGCGCAAGTTTGAACCAGAAATGATCTTTATTTCTGCCGGTTTCGATGCCCACCGTGAAGATGACATGGGACAATTGGGCCTGGTCGAGGCCGATTATGCGTGGATCACTAAAGAAATCATGAAGATAGCCCAGGAGTTTTCCAACAAACGCATCGTCAGTTGCCTGGAAGGGGGCTATAACCTGTCTGCTTTGGGACGCAGCGTGGTTGCCCACCTCAAAGTCCTGGCAGACCTGGATTAAGCATCGTTGAACAAGCATGATTGACTACGCCAGCCTGAGTCCGTTAAAGACGGAGCGTCTCCTATTGCGCAAGATGGAGCGCAGCGATATCGACAGTGCCGCCATTATTCATGGTGACCCTGCCACCAATATCCATAACCCCACCGGCCCCAGATCACGCGAAACCACCAGGGTATTGCTGGATGACTGGGCAGGTGCATGGGAACGTCAGCATTTTGGTTACTGGACAATCTGTTCTATAGATGAGCCAGATCAGGTATTGGGTTTTGGTGGCATCATGCGCAAGCAGATAGGTGATTTCAGTGGCCTGAACATCTATTTCCGTTTTGCTGCGCACACCTGGGGCAAGGGCTACGCAACGGAAATGGCGATGGCAGCCTTGCATGCTGCTTTTGTCGTGCTGGCTGAGGATGCTGTATATGGCCTGGTCAGACCTGCCAATATTCCTTCGCGCCGTACCCTGGAAAAAGTCGGCATGCAGTTATATTCGGAAGTGGAAGATGTGCCGGGTGAAGCGGCCAGCCTGATTTACCGCATCACCCGTGCCGATTACCTGAACCGACAAAACTGATACCCGGATCAGGCTACGAAAATCAGGCTATAAAAATCAGGATATGAACCAGGATGTGAAAATGAAAAAGACACTGAGTGCTTTATTGGCTGCATGGGCCATGCAGACTACATTGGTTCATGCCGCAGATGATATTGCAAGCGTCACGAGCAAAGTTGCCCAGTTCATTGATGAATGGCATGATGATGCTGCCCATGCACGCCTGCAGTATTTCGACAAGATGGCAAAAGATGGTGTGTATATAGGCACCGACAAGACCGAACGCTGGACGCGTGATGAATTCAAAGCCTGGGCCAAACGTTTTTTTGAACGGCCATCTGCCTGGGCTTTTACCTCTTTCAACCGTCATATCAGCATGGCGGAAGACCGCAAATTTATCTGGTTTGATGAGCAGTTGCAAACCCAGATGGGTATCTGCCAGGCGACAGGCGTCATACACCAGACCGCACGGGGCTTCGAAATCATGCACTACCAGTTGTCACTGACGGTGCCGAATGAACTGACTGATTATCTAGCTGCCGGTGTGAAGCAACTGGCTGAAAAACAGGCTGAACAGACGCAGAAAAAATGAGCCCTGCAAACTGTTCAAACCTGCTTATGCTTGGTTGCTTTTAATACTTGATGATGTAAGTCAGCGCAAAATACGGCGGGCGGTTTTCATGTGCCTGGCTACCGCCTGTGCTGGTCGTGCCGTAATAATGGTTGTCATTGTCCATACCACCTTTGCTGCCTTTTTGATTGCTACCCTGATAGCCAAGTGGCCAATCGTCGTAAGCCTCGCCAAAACCGAAATGCTGATGGCTAGGAATCTGGTTGACATTGAGCGTGACATTTTCAACTCCGCCCGTACTTTTGAGTGGGTAGTTGCTCAGGCCATTCCCCTGTCCTGTACCGATGACAAAACGGCTGCGCAAGTCTGGTACGGTGCCACCGATGACTGCGAACAGGTTGGGGTAGGTCGATTGGCTGATGGCCTGGCCGACGCAAAGCAGCCAGCCGTTAGGCGCATCGCTGCCGCCAAAGGCAATGATAGAACCGACAGGCAAAGGGTTGATCGCTACTGTGTCGGCAGATTGGGCAGGGACTGCATTAGCTAATGTGCTCATGGAATATTCTCAAAAAAAGGAATGAATCATGCCAGTGACGAATCTTGTACTGGCATCCATATAAAGATGTCTTCAGCCTGTAATCCTAGTATTTAATGATATAGGTCAGCGCATAAAACGGCGGTATATTATTATGTGCCAGATTGTGGCCGGCACTGCCTGTCCAGGTGGTAAATGCTGAACTGGTTGTTGACCAGCCTTCTGAATTACCTGTGCCGTTATTTCCCCCGCCATTGCCACCACCGACTCCATATGAATGGGTATGGAAGGGCATTTCATCGATGTTGAGTGTGTGATACTCCTCGCCGCCGGTGTCTTTCAGCAAGCGATTGGTCAGTCCTCCACCTTGACCCACACCAACGATAAAGCGGCTGCGCAGGTCAGGTACATTGCCGCCGATCAGGGCATACAAAGTCGGATAGGTGGATTGAGCAATAGCTGTTCCGTCGCATATTAACCAACCGTTTGGTGCTGCGGATCCTGCAAAACTGACAACAGTGCCAACTGGCATCTGTATAGTGGCTGAAGTCGTCGCTGTGGCGCTTGGATTTGGCATGGGTTACTCCGGTCAGTTATTTGTGTTATCGCCATACACATTCAGTGTATAGGTGGTTTGTGGTGAAGTCGGGTTGACGATATAAGACGTCGCGGTTTGTGGTATCGGTAATTGGCGCGTGGTACCTGAACCATCATCGGCAACGATTTCAAAACTGTTTTGCCCCTCGATATTCCAGTTCAGCTGGAAAGCATAACTGGCTGGCGGCACAATTGTCGCCGTTTGTATTGTGAAGCTGTTGATGACGGGCGGGAAGATCAGTGGCACCGTGCACTGTATCTTGTTCAACAGGTTTTGCCAGTTGCTGTCAGAGTAAGCCCAGCAATACACAGTCAGGGTCTGGGTCTTGGTAATGCCAGTGATCTGTGGATGCTCAGTGTCATAATTGAGTGCGGGATGTGCCGTAGTACCGTAGGTATACTTTTGTTCGGGTATGGTCATGCCTGGTATATAGAAGCTCAGCTTGACACTGCCAACACCAAACATGCTCCAGGTTAGCGGAATAGAGACCTGTTCAGTTGAACTGTTAACAGGGATAGTTTCTGCCAGGCTGTAGATGCCTATCGCGCCGGGATTGGGTGGAATCTGCTTGCTGATAGGAACGACAAACACCGTATCGTTGTAATGCGTGCCATCGTTTGCCATGAAACCGGAAAACTGCACATACATCTGCGTAGGGCCAGTCGGCGTCATCGAAATGATATTGGCGAAAGAGAATGTCACATTTGACTGGTCACCAGTACCTATGATCTGTTTATTGGTATTGTTGGGTGTCAGTGTCCAGGTTGGCGAATTTGCCTGGCCGGTAACAGAAGGATTTTGCACACTCCAGCCACCAGTCTGATCTACATAGATACCGGCGCTGATAGCCCAGGCTGAGCCTGTTTGTGTCGCTTGCTGTTTGTCGTCCGGCGCCAGCGAGCCGCTGGTTGTACCATACACAAAACTGACCGATACCTTGGGTGAGCCTGTCCACATATTATTGCCATTGAACAGAGGTGTGCTGCCGATATTCTTGAGGTTCAGGTACAGGGTGTTGGTCAGTGGATTGCTGATGGCGGACACATAGACCGCGCCACCAAATTCTGGTGCGACGCTGAGCACCTGTTGCAGATTCAGGTTGCCCGGCGCAGGTTGTGCAACCAGCGCCAGCGCTGACGATACCTGGCTAGGGACATTGGTACCGCTGATGTCATTGAGGTTGATCTGCACGACGTCAGCGGTAGGGGGATTCGATGTCAGCACATTATTGATGCTGAAAGTGATGGCGCCATTGCTAAACCAGGGGGCATTGCCACCAGTCCAGTTCAGTTGCAAAGACATGTCGGCACTGTTGTAACTGAAAGTCCAGCCTGCAGGCGTGATATTGCTGATTGTCATCTGCTCCAGTTGTGCAGCCGTGAAATACAGTGGCATAAATACTTCCAGGCTGGCGGCGTTAGTGAGATTGATATCAGCACCGGTGTCATTGGTGAGCACGATATTCAGGCTGGCTGTGACCCCTGTATAAATGGTAGCGGGCGTGCCCGGTACCGCAGGGTTGTTCATGGTCATTATTACTGAGCTCATAATTTTTTCTGTCTGTTAGGGTTGATCAAAATAATAAATGTTCAGTCGTGCTGGCTTGGTTGTCACTGCTTGTATGCATGCTTCATTCATTACTGTCCGGGGTGAGTTCCAGCCAACCCTCCTGCAGGGTCTGTGGTGAGTAGCCATAGACCGGGGTTTCATTGGCGGCGTTGGCGATCAGTGTTGTCTCGGTAGTACTGCCCGGCGTGATCCACGACCACGCATAGCCTGCCTCCGCAGGCAAGGGTACAACCAGGCCCTGACTCATTTTCAGCATCGGTCTGGTGACGAAATTGACTTGCAGGCTGTTCATTGCAGTCGAGTACTGGTCAGGTGGTATGCTCAGTTCATTGACAGGCAACACGCCTGTCGTGGCATGCACTGCCGCACGCGGATCAACCAGCATGGTCAGGTGACGTGATGCTGCATTCAGGGTCAGTTGCACCGTGGTTTCAGTCGGCGGCCGGATACCACCTTGCATGCCAGGATCGGCAGCAGGTGCATAAAATACGGCACCGGTGTAGGGATTGTCGCCAGTGCCATCCATCAGGTAGCCAACCAGCCCGTCATCCAGATTGGCGAGGTCGCCCAGCCGCAGTGGGAAGTTGAGATTTTGCAGGTTGGCACTGCTGTAGGCCATGCGGTCCGTGTAATTGACACGGTTATTATTCACGTCTTGTGGGAGTGGTGCGCCAGGACCGCTGCTTGCCTGGCTAATTGGCAGCAGGTTGCCAGCAGTTTCCAGCCCGACCGAGGCCCTGACCAGGGCCAGGGGGTTACCCAGCAATACCGACAGATTCGCATCCCTGGCGTAATTGGCCGGGTTGATATAGTCGGCAGAATCCAGTATCACCTTCATCAGGTCTTGCAGGTAGCTGGCGTTCTGGCCATTGATGTACCACATGTAATTGGCCAGATTGGCATTCACCTTGGGCGAACCGGGCTCGCCTATGTCATAGGCCAGGCTGCTGGTGGGGTTGTCCAGATTACCGGCACGGGTGCGATAGACCAGCGCAGGATTGGTGCTCAGATGTTCTATGCCAAACGTGCCTATCGGGCTGCCATCAGCATTGTAGAAAAACAGGTTATTGTCGAGGTGGTTCGGCATGATCCAGCCGCACACGGGTGAGGTGGCGGGGTGATGGCTCATCTCTTCAAAATCCCCGGTGATACCGGCGATGCTGGTGTCATACGAGGCTGACAGCCACTGGAACCACAGGCGGCTGGAGGCCAGTAACCTTGGTGGCAGATAGATCTTGCCCTGGTTCGCTGTATCTTCGGCGGGCGGCGTCATGGAGTAAGCGGTAATTACTTCCAGCGAACCATCGGGATTGCTGGCTGCAGTCGCCAGGTCCATGCGCTGGCCGAAGGCATCGACGATTTCTATGCTCATGATTTCCAGGAAACCAGAACGCAAGGGGCCAAAATTACCCTGAGCCAGCAAGCCCGTGGAGATGGGTTGCTGGCTGTTGAAGCCAAAGTCATACCAGTTGTCCCAGGCATTTTGTTTGGCGGCGTTGGCGACAGCGGTGGTCACGCTGTCGCGGCTACCCTTGGTAAGGTCTTGCACGGCTACCTGGGCGACATCGGCAGTCAATATCTGCTGGATATTGAAGCCGCTGATCGATTGCGCCAGGAAGTTCTTGTCGGCATACAGATCGGCTATGCTTTGCAGGGTAGGGTTATCCGGGTCACCGGGGTGGCTGGCTATATAAGAGTTGATCTGGTACACCAGCACGCCGGTGGAGTTGGAACTCATGGTCGATGAGTTGCCATAAGTGATGGCGTCAGGCGAGGTGAAGTTCACAGCCTGGCTGCCATTCATCTTATAGACATAATCGACCGCATCTGTATCCAGGGTAAAGAAGTCAGTGAGATTTGATGGTGAATAAATCGCGTTGCCATTGTTGTCCCTGGCTTCCCACAGCAAGGGATTAAGTCTGACATTCCAGACCATGAATACCGGCAGGAAGGGGTTGACCTGGCTGGATGGGAAACCGGCTGGCGTAGCCTGGGTGCTCCAGCCTATGGTATTTGGTGCCCAGCCATTGCCGGCAACATTGCTGAACGTGATATTCAGCGACTGTGGTGCGCTGATCGCGATGACAGGATTGGCTGCAGCCTGGTAATTGTCGCTTGCCACCGTGGCAAACAGACTGGTATCTGTGGATGCCGGTACGCCACCGGCATTCGGTGCAATATCAAGCGGGCTCAAGCCACCTTGCGCATACATCAGGCTGGTAGTAAATGCGGACAGTGAAGTGACTGCCGGATTATTTGCCCCGCCTATTGCAGCGAGGCCGGATGCCACTGCCGTTGCCAGCATGGGCGTGATCAGGCAGGCTTCGCCGAGCAGAGCGCTGACATCGTTGCCCATGGGTATATTGCTGTTGATGGCAGGAACTATGCCTGTGCTGCTGGCCATTATCCGGAGCTCATTGCCGTTATAGCTGATATTGAGCTGGTCCAGTATTTCCTGGCTCAGGCGCACAAAGGTCAGTGGATTTTTGCCATTCCTGCGCGCAGGCTCCATCATGTCGCCCTGCATCAGTACCAGAGGCTCATTCGGCAGATAGAAAGCATCACTCTTCGTGCACTGCACTTGCCATGCCGGGTAAGCCGCCAGGGCATTTTGCACTACCTGATAATTGTCCCAGACCTTGTAGGCCAGGCTGGAAATCGATACCCCGCTGACAGGCTGGCTGATGCCGGTGACTGCACCTGATTCTTCATTCGTGATATACGACAATATGCCAACTGCCGTGCCCTTGGCGATGACAGCATTCAATTCACCACCGCTGGCAGTGTTGATGAAATTCGTCATGTTGCTGATGCTGATATTCGGGTCAGTGATTTCACCCGTGTATAGCTTCACATAATGCGTCCAGTCCATGAACAATTGCTTGCGCATGGTGGAGAGCGCAGCGCGGCCCATGTCGTAATTTTTTTGCGCCTGGTTCAGCAAATACAGTTGTTCGGCCAGGTCCAGCGGCAGGGTGACTTCGATATCGGGATTGACAGGGGTGTCACCATTGACTTCCTGGCTACCTATGATCCACAGGTAACCGCCCGGGTCAGTAGAGAAGGCATTGCTGTGCAGTGCTTCTTCCAGCGTAATGAGTTTGTTCGGTGTCTTTTCGAGATCTGCCAGCAAGCCCAGTTGCAGGGCATCGAGCAGGTATTCATAATTGCTCAGCACATTCGGGTCATTGGTCTGCTGGCCCATGTCGGTCTTGAGCATGGCAGCCACGGCTTCTTCGGTTGAATTGCCGACGGCAATCTCAACCTGGGTATCCCAGACTGAAACATTGCCCGCATTATTCGACTGCAAAAAGTAAGTCGTGCCGGGATTGCTGAGCATGTTCCAGACGATTTCCTGGCTGGTACCGGCAGACAGGGTTTCTTCCGGGTAGTTGAGCGAAGCTATCGTATGATTTTCATTGAGCTCATAGCTGACGTCGGCCATATTGAAGGTCCACTTCATTTTTCCGCTGGTGATCTGCTGGAAAAAATCATTCGGCGTCAGTTCAGGGGCAACATCATTGTTATTGCAGTCAGTCAGATATTTGTTATAGTCGTCGGTAATATGGGCATCAATATTGGCCAGCGGATCAGACATGCTCTCATTGAGCCAGCCTGTGACCTGGTAAGTTGTGCGGAACTGTATCGTCGCATTCGCCTTCAGGGCTTCATACAAAGACTTGTAGCCGGGATAAGGTACGTCAGAAAAATTATCCCAGAAGCCAAACACACTACAGCATTCAGGGTAGTAAGAACCAAAATAGGCACCGACAAAACCTATTGATGTCAGGTACAGTGAGCTTCCGTCAGTGGCCTTGTAATTTGGCAGGTAATTCGATGCTGGTGTATTCGCCGGGTTCCAGCTTGCTGCATCCACCACCCGCCCCATGTACATGAAAGGCTGTTGCTGGAAACCAGGCTGGGCTGGGATAGGCACAGAGATGACAGGCCGTATAATGCCGGAAGCATCGGCCTGCACTGTCGATGACAGGTAATCACTCTCGACCACCCAGCTCTTGCTGCTGATGTTGCCATAAGCCTGGGTTTGCGTATCATAAAAACTCAGGAAGCGGGTTACCAGCCAGCGGTTAGGCGCAGCCGGGAAAACCAGGTTGCCGCCTTCAGCAGGTTGCGAGCCTTTGCGAAAATAATCAGGCAATTCCCATTGCAGATGCACACCCACACCGAGCGGGTTGGCTGGGCTGTTAAGCGGATTGCCGCTGGCTGTGCTGCCCAGCGGCGCATAAATCTTGTCACCGGTACTGGCCGCTGCCGGTGGCGTGCCGCCATTCGGGTTATACCAGGGCATGGAATTGAAACTGGCCGTCTTGCCCTGGAAGCCGCCAACGACATTGGTGGCATCATTATTGTTGACGCGCAATGCGGCAATATTGAGTGGAACGATGGCGTTCATCATGATTTTCAGTCGCTGGCTTAATTAATTTGATTTATAAAAACTGACCATGCCCACACCCTCGGTCATCTCAAAGCCCATCTCGGCAGAATCGATGCTGCTGGGGGCTGTGGTGCCCGGTGGCGGTGCGACAGAGTGGTTGGCTTGCAGGATGAGTTTGGACAAGCTGTCCATGCCCAGCACGCGCGGCGATATGCTGCGGAAACATGAGCTGATGTCAGTCGGCGTCACCGTCTGGCTCATGGTGACGCTATTCGTCGTCGTGCCATCGTCGGTCTTAGTTGCATTGCCGAAGGTGTACAGGTTTTTGACCGCAGTGGCGGCAAGGCCCCTGACGGTACAGCCATTCTGGAAACAATCGATACCATAATGCAGTGCCTGTGGTGCTTCATGTATATCAACGCGATAGGCATCACCGGCAACCAGACAGATTAAGGTGTCTGATTGTGGCCCCAGTTGCTCAAGGCGCAGGATCTGCAACATGACAGGGCTTGGGTCTTTGGGGGTGCCACCGAGAGGATAGACATTTACGCCCATACTCGGGTAATCGAGTACCAGTGAAGAGCGCAGGACAAAGCCGCTGATGACTGTGGGATTGTTCTCGCTGAGTTTTACCGTAGTACCAAAGGCCTTGGCCCTGACTTGTGAAGCCGTTCCCTTGACCTGGCTGGTCACCTCGGGCAAGACAGCAGATTGCAGATTCATCTCTGGCGTATCAACCTGTGTGGTCAGGTTGCGGCCTATGCTCATGGCACCGTCAGTCAGTGCAGAAATCCAGTTACTGTCGAGATAGAAAAAGCGCAGGGATTCTGGTGGCAGCATGTTTTCATCTGGCACCAGGTAATTGAAGGGCACGCCATGCAGCAGTGCCAGGTTGGCCAGCCAATCCACCAGCACTTGTGGCATGGCAGGATTGGTCAGATTTGCCTGCACATTGGCGGGACTGGAATACGCAGTCTGCAGGTTGCTGATCAGCGATGAGCGCTTATAGACGGATTTCATATTAACTCTCAGGATTGAGTGACATGATGGTGCGCTTTAGCAGCGAATTTGAACCATGCGGTGCCGGTGCGCCGACGATGAGTTTCATTTGCTTCGCTTGCGGTGCCAGGTCCAGCGAAGCACCCAGGCTTTGTTCCAGCATCTGGTCTTCGACAGATTGTTGTACCTGCATTTCCAGGTCACGCTTCCAGGTGTAATAGGCCGTTGAAAACGAAGTATCCTGCAAGGCCACCATGCGGCCTATGGTCCACGCGGCGGCATAAGAGGTATCCAGCAAACCCGTGGTCGGATCAAAGATGGTGGCAGCATCGGGCGAGGCTATTGGCACCTGCAACCATGACTGCGTGACCTGATAAGGTGTCAGCGGGCCACGATACCAGGACACCGTCTGGCCGGAAGTGCGCAGGGTTTCATTGAGCGGCACATAGCCCATATTCAGCGCGCCGCGCACTACCGCATTGCTGCCCTGATAGGGCAGGCGCAGATTGGTATTGGTGGCGGCTGGTGGCGGTTGTTTTTTCGGGTCATCAATGACGCGATCATTCAGGCTCAGCAACTGATGGACAAAGGTCGCTGGCTGACCAGTGCTGAAGAAAGTCCAGTTGCTGAGTACTGCCAACCTCAGCGACAAGTTGCCATTGTAAGTGTTGCCCGCCGGTGCACCACCACTGCTGGTGCTGGGCAAAAAGTTTTCCAATTCTTCGAGTGACACCAGGAAGGCCACAGTCTTCTTGCCGGTAGCAGGCAGGCGGTTGCCAAAAGCGACGGAGAATGAACCGGTAGGCTCACCTGGGTCTGGCGTATTGGTCGTGGTTGGCTGGTTGATCAGGCTGACTACACGACCATGCGCCATCTGCTTCAAGTCATCGACACTGGGTGCGATCTTCCAGAACAGGCTTAGCGGCACATCAATGGTCTGGATCGCATCGGTCAATGTCTCACCAGGCTCCAGTCCCAGTATGTTGGTGGCCCCATTGAAATAGGAATAATTGCTACCCAGGCTGCTGTTCGTGCCGGACGGCAGGGCAGCCTGCGGGAACAGGTCGGCCACACTGCGGGTTGCAGCAGTCAGGTTCAGGCTCAGACTTTCAGCAGCACAGGCGCCGACATCATCTTCATCCAGCAGCATGACCCACAGCCAGGTCGGCACGTCGGCATCGGTATCTGTGCCTGCCTCTGGCGGCGAATACGGAAGTTTATTGGTCGGGTAACGCACCCAGGGGAAAGTTTTTTGCGAAAACACCACATGTGGCAAGACATTGCTGAACTCACCCGAGGCATTATCCGAGGGGAAGACGGAGCTGATCACATTGCCTGGCTGCGAAATCGCAAAGCGGTCTGCCGTTACCGCAAAGGTATAGCTATTGCTATAGTCTGCGCCGCTGACAGCATTACCTGCATTGTCGAGTATGTTTTGCCTTACCTTTAACTGATAACCGCCAGCATCCAGGCCTGGTAAAAAATGCTGGATAAAGGATACCTGCTGGTTCAGCAAATAGGTTTCATCGTCATTGACAGCCATGTTGATCCACACCTTCAGAAAAAATATTCATCTATGCATTATTTGTTGCGCTTTTCCGTACAAGCTGCAATTGCCAGGCTGCGATTGCTAGGCCGCTATTGCTTCCCCCAGCACACCCACCAGTGGCCAGTCAGTCAGGGCTTCTGTCGTGGCCATGGCTGTCAGGTTCAGTTGCGCGGGCGTGTAGGTGCCAAAGCCATTGGCTGTCAGGTCATCCAGCACGGTATTGCGCTGGCTGCTGACCCAGTTATTCGTCAGCGAGCTGAGTACATAATTCTGGTTCGTCAGCGCTTGCGTGCTGGCTCCTGTGACATTGATCTGCAATTCTTCTGCCGGGCTGGTGATGGTCGAGGTCACCGTGTAATTCTGGTCAGACTGCTGTGAGGTATAGCTGAAAGTAGTCTGGTTTCCTGCCGTAAAAATCAGCTGTATCAATGGCACATTGTTGACTGTCAGCGGGTTGCGCGGCAGGGCTGTGATATTGAAACCCATCAGTGTATTTTGCAGCAGGGCCGCGGCATTGGCATCCTTGCTGGCATTCGGGTCACCCCACAATGCGGTATTCGAGTTACCCAATACAGGCTGGATTTGCACTTCATTGATGTAGTCATTGAAGTTGCCATTATTATCTGCTTTGGTCAGCGTGATGGTATGTATGGTCTGCACGCCCGACAGCTTCATGGGTTTGACGCTGATCGTCGGATTCCATATCTGTGTGCTGGAGTAAGACTCACTGGCTGCCACCAGATGTGGCAGGGCTGTAGTGCTGGCAATGGGCAAGACATTTGGTATCGTCGTTGTCGTACTGCTGCCGGTGCTCCAGCGTGCTACGTTCGACGGTATGGTTGATGCAGTCATCAACTGGAACTGATTAGGATCGACGATCCAGTCCCAGGTGCGGCCTTCGGCATCGACAATGTCCTGTTGCAACAAACCTACGGCGACAGATGCAGAGGCATTGGTGTCGGTGCTGGCATTTGCGCTGGCGGTGCTGAGCTTGGCAGTCTTTGCCATGCTGGCAGACTTTTGCATGCTCAGCATATTCATGCTACGGGCGGATACCGACTTGGCTGAGTTCGATGAAGTTGTACCGCTGCCAGGCAAGAAGTTGTCCGCCACATTTTGCCAACTGACAGGAGCAGGGTTGGGTGCAGAAGAACCGAAGCTGATGGTGAAGCTGACGATGTCGAGATCAACTTCGGCACGGCCACCAAATGACGGGCCCCATACCTGCAGATTCGCGCCCACACTGACACGTATCGTGAACAGGCCAAGATCAACTGAGCAACCGACATTGACATAGGCATCTGCCCGGTAGACAAAGGGAGCCCAGGCAATCAAAAAGTCCATGCCGCAATTGAACCAGGCCTTGATGGAGCCCAGCGAGAAGGTTGCAGAAAATTGCATGCCCGCCATGAACATCGCCGGTGTCAGGGCCAGGTAAGACGAGCCCGAAGCCTGGAAGGGCCCCAGTGCAAAACCCATTTGCATGCGTGGCACGGCAGGGTACCAGGCCGGTTTGGAATAGGCGCTGTTATAGCCGCCGACCGTGACAACGAAATCACCCTTGTGCGCACCACTGAACCAGATATTGAAGGCAAAGCCACCACTGATCTTGACGAAGTCGCCATACAGGTAAGAAGCAGGTGTGATCACACCTGCGACCGCCAGTGCACCACTGTCTGGAGTGAACGAGGCGACGATATCAATCTCAATATAAGCAAGCGGGCTGCTGGCTCCCTTGGGCAAAGTGATGGAGCAGGAACCCAGCAAACCTATCTGGGTGCTGACGCCAAACGATACCGTGACCAGGGCAAAGGCCGACACCATATTGAAAGACGTGAACTGTATGCCAGCCGCCACCCAGTACTGACCAGGCTGGTTGGTCACAACGGGATTGGTGCCACTGGCCAGTTGCGTCAGCACACTGCTGAAGGCAGCACCTGCATTCGATGGTTGTGCCGGTGCCTTGCCTGGCAACAGCAGGTAGCCGGGCAGGGTTGCGATGGTCGGCAGGTTCAACGCATAGTTGACACCAAAACCAAAGGCCAGGCCGGATACATACAGGAAGGGAGGGCCACCCAAAGGCACCTGCAGGTTCGCATAGATGAAGAAGGATGCCGGATTATTATTCTGCGCCGGGGCATAACCCCCTATGGCCTTGAAGCCATAACTGGCAACCTGCACGACGACTTCACCAAAATAATTTGTGATGTCGTTCTGTTTGACTTTCAGGAAAGCACCACCCAGCCTGAGATTGCCGCGCTGGAAATCCATCGCCAGACCATCAAGATCGAAGCTGACAGTGTCACCCGCTGGCATGCCGGGCAGTGGCAGAGGGAAGGTGATGGACAGGCCTTGCAAGTCCAGCGAAAAACCACCCATGGAAAATCCGGCGGACAGGCCAAACGTCGCTTCACCGCTTTTATAGTTCAGGCCGATTTTTTGCAGGTCAACCGGGCCAAAAGTCTTGTTGATATTGATCCAGTTGATAGGGCTGGCTGGCGGGCTGGCTTTGACGCTGCCGCTACCACTACCCTGGTAATAAGTGGCTGGCGCAGTAGAAACCGGGGCAGCAGGCAAGGCCATGGGCAAGGAGAAATTGCTGACAGCAGTATTGCTACCCTCCCGCAAAAGACCTGCAGTGAATGCAAACCCTCTTTTATTCAGATTGAATGTAGTCTGGTCACCTTTCGTATCTATCGCATAGGTGTTGCTTTCACGCGAGGCCGGTGAACCTGCTGGCTTTAATGGATTACTGCTTTTTGATACCTGGGGGATATTGAAGCTGACAGGCTTGCCATTATTTTGCGCCGGGTCGGCATTGGTATAGCTGAATCCCAGATGTTGCAATGTGTATTCATTGAACACCGGTATGCTGCCAACCAGTGGCAAATCCTTGAATGCCAGGTTGCTGTCTATCGAAGCACCGACCACATAGTTGCTGGTAGTGGAACCGCTGGTCAGGATAGTGTCGGCATAAAAGCTGAAGCCAAATTTCTCGGTGCTGTCGCCATTCTGGTAGATCAGTTCAAACTTGGCCGCTATCCCCATTTCTGTGGTCGTTGCACCAGTGACAGGCTTGGTATAGGTAATTTGCCCAGCGACATAGTCGATGATCGCTTCCAGGTTCAGTTCTGGTGGGAATTGCACATCAACGCCAAACTGCTGACCGATATAGCTCATGAACTTGCCTATATCAATCGTGGCATCCTGCACCGAACCACTGAAGGTGTAAACAGATCCGCTCGATTTGCTTTCCACTTCCGCGCTCAGGGAAACAGGAACAGACCCGATTTGCAGGTTCAGGCCGAGGGTGAGGTCTATGGCAGTATTGGACATGGCGGCGCAGAGTTTGGATTGTTCAGGATTGACTGGAGGCAGAAAAAGAAATCGCCAGACTCTCTATCTTGAGCCAGCTCGACAAGACAGGCGGCAGGGCTATCAGACCGACGTCAGGATTGGAGCCTTCTACATCAAGATTGAAAGAAAACAGGAATTCCTTGGTCGTCGAATTGAGGCTGAATTCATAGATGTTGACCAGCGTCTGGTTGCTGGCATTGAAATTGGCCGGGTTCATGCCAGGAAAAGCCTGGCTGATCAGGGCCATGCCAGGATTGCTGGAAACATCACCGCCGCCGAGTTTGGTATTGATGAAGTTGATCACATCACCAAGATAGATCGTGACGGGTGGGTCAAAGGGTTCGCGGTCGAGTTTGAATAAAAAGCCGTTGCTGGCACCTTCCTGTGAATCGCTCTGGCCCAGCACAATTTCTGAGGCCAGCGGCACATCCTGTTCTCCTATAACCAGGGTAGTTTTGAAATTGATGGTAGTCCCACTCTTAGGGCTGCCGCCATCGTTTTCAACAGGGGATTGTTCTATATTCATTGGCAACTCACTTGACATAAGCAACAGCGATACTGAAATCCTTGACGCCAAAACTGTCGCTGAGCAGTCCAAGGTAAGAGCCGCCGTTAGCAGTGGCATTCATGGCAATTTCGACAGAAAATTCACTGATCGTTCCTGTGGAAGTATCGGCCACGGTGGCAAAGTCAAATGTTTCCAAAGTCAGTTGATTCGATATGCCGGTGTTGAAGCTGCCGTCACTCATGAGGTCACAAAGTATTTGCGACACTGGCAGGTTTTGTGGATTGTCAAGGGTGCCAGTCACAGAAAAAGTGGGGTCGGATCTGGTCGGCATCTGCATCGCCAGATCATAGCTAAAATCCGGCGGCACACTGGGCGGGCTGGTCTGCTTATCGTAAGGATAAAGCGCAATGGTGCCGTTGAGCCCCCAGGTCGGTGTCGGGTTGCTGAGTGGATTGCTGACACTGATCCAGATCGCCAGCGGGTTCAGGAATAGCGCATTCGGATACAGCGGTATATTGACTATGCCTATCGAGGTCGAGACATTATTGACACTGATACTCAGGGATGGTGACGTCTTCACATACAGCGACAATTCCAGAGACAGGAGGTTCAAGGTTGTGCTGGCCGGGTTGTAGTAATTCGTTGGCAGCGTGGTTGGAAACATGCTGGAAAACTGCGCGCCCGGCACCAGGAAATTCAGGTCGCTCAAACCGATGCCAAAGTTGTCGAACGTGGCGCTCATGGTGAACAGGCCATTACTCATCGGTATCTGTGTGGTCACATTCCCGCTGCCACTGCCTATCTTGACGGTGGTATTCAGATTGAACTGGTCCGTGGTCGGGTCATCATCGACGGTGGCGGATTGTGGCGTAGTGTTCTTGATGGTCAGGCTGGCCGCCTGCATGAGCTGACCACCGATGACGGGAATGCAGGCTGCCAGTGCGCTTAGTATCGCTGCATTATTGCTCGACGTCAGCTCAATACTGAGCACATTGTTGGTGGTCGTGACTGTGCCCGTCATCGGCACCGTCGTCATGCCAAGCATTTTTGACAGCACAGTCATGGCCTTGCCAGTCGCCTGCAAATCCAGGTTGGCACTGAAATTCGTTCCGCTGATCGGTGAGCCTGACGGTACGTCAAATACCAGCACACTGAGTATGGAATTACTCAGTGCCGGGTAAGTGCTGCCATAGACATCGGTAAATTTCCAGTAAGCCATGAAGTATGCCCCTGCTAATATTTAATTTATATGACGTTGAATTCGATGATGACTGGCAAGTGATCCGATACCGCGTTAAATGCATTCAACACTGCACGCCCTCTAGCTGGATACAAGTCATTCGGCGGGTCAAAGGTATTGTCCTTGGCTTCACCTATCAGGTCGGCGACTTCCTCATCGCCTACAACAAGCTGCGGTATCGGCCAGAAAATATTGTTGTCGTAAGCCGCATTCAGATAGGCGGCTTGCCCCGCCTGTGTTGTATCAAGGCGCCGCCTGACGCTGGAGAGTGAATTGTTGGGCAGGTCGGTACCAAAATTGGGCAGATTACTAAATGGCCTGACGGTAACGCCATTCCCGTTCACATAGCTGTCGCTTGGCTGGCAATTGAAATCCCCTAGGAAAAAGGTATTCTGTACCGCTGCGGACGGCGTATTGATCAGCCGTCTGCAAAAATCAATCGGAGGACGCATCCTGACTGCCGCACCGCCACTGGGTGGCGGATCATGAATGCCGGAAAAGCGCATGGTTGTCAGCGGATTTGATACCAGGCTGAAGGTGGCGACCAGCGGGGTTCTGCCTGGCAGGTAAGTATTGCTGACGGAGTCCCTTTCTACAGCAATACCTGTTGGAGTCAGGACACGCGTGTTGTAGATAAAACCAACAGTTTCATGTTGACCTGTGATCAATGGCGTGACATACGCATAAGTGTATTCTTGCGGGTCATGATTCATGGCAGTGACTGCTGCATTCATCGCGTCGCGCAGCGCAACCAGGGTAGGCAGGCAGTTGCCTGATACAGCGCCGCCCTTGGCAGATCCGCCGGTTTTCAATTCGATGACGACAAACAGGTCAACTGGAAAGGCAGAAACGACGCCTTCCCATTGTTCTGCCCCCATGACAACATTGGTGACAAAATCAAGAACGGTGTTTCCCATGCCATAAGACTGAAAAAGAGGCTGGAAAGCGTTCGCTTTTGTCAGCTTGTTGAGACTGACATTTTTCAGATTCCAGGAAATTACCTTCATCGCTCATCTGCCTATGGTTATGTAAGCTCAAAAAACAATAAAATTCCTACTGCTGTGCCGCTTGCCTCTGTCCGTCCTTATACCTGCCTTGTTGCTTGTTCGCACGAGTTTCCCCTTCACCCTTTTTCAAGGGTGAAAAACTTGCTTGAATTTCCTGTGGGGAAATGTTTCAGGTGCTAATAAAAACACAACAAATCATGGATTAGAAAAATAGCATCTACATACAAATTAATCAACTAAATTTACAATTCTGGCAAAAATATTAAACATTAATGTCTTTTTGTACATCCATAGTCAAAATCTGCACCGGATAAATGCAGTGCTTTCCCGGGATCGCCCGCAAAATCCGGCGCAAGCGTGGCAGACTTCCGTACAATGTCGCTTTGTTTTTGCCAAAAAGAAGAATAAGCATGTCCATACAATGGTTCCCCGGCCACATGAACGCCGCCCGCAAGAAGGCGGCGGAAACCATGGAAAACACCGACCTGGTAATAGAAGTGCAGGATGCCCGCATTCCACAAGCCTCTTGCAATCCCATGGTGGAGTCGCTGCGTACCTTCCGCCAGCGTCCTTGTCTGAAGATATTGAACAAGGCCGACCTGGCTGACCCGAATGCCACCAAGGCCTGGCTGGATTTCTACAATGCCCAGAAGGGCGTGTTCGCCGTCGCCCTGAGTTGTAAAAAACCGTCTGATGTCGCCAAAGTGCCTGGCCTGGCTTTGAAACTGGCCCCGCATCGTGGCGTGCCGACCAAACCGCTGCGCATGATGATCATGGGCATACCCAATGTCGGTAAATCGACCTTGATGAATGCCTTGCTCAAGAAACGTGTTGCCAATGTCGGTGACGAGCCCGCCGTGACCAAGACCCAGCAGCGTTTGTACCTGGGTAAGAACATGATTTTGACCGACACCCCGGCATGCTGTGGCCCAAGATAGAACATCCTACTGACGGTCTGATGCTGGCAGCCAGCCATGCCGTCGGCGTGAATGCGCTGATTGAGGAAGAAATCGCGACTTTCCTGGCTGAGCAATTGCTGATTCATTATCCAAAATTTATCACTGCGCGTTATGGCTTTCCGGTCGAAGGTATCGATGCTGTCTCCGTCATAGAAGGCGTGGCAAAAAAACGCGGCTACAAGCTCAAAGGCGGTGACTGGGATTATGAAAAAGCATCACATACCCTGTTGCTTGATTACCGCAGCGGCGCCCTGGGCCGCGTGAGCCTGGAAACCCCGGCCAGCCGCGAGCATTTGCTGGCAACCTATGTGCCACCAGTCTTGCTGGGTCAGGGCAAGAGTGTGCAGACTGGCATGGAGCCAGAACAGGAAGATGCAGAATGAATGTTGCCGCAGACAATCCCTTTGTACTGCGTAGTGACGCTGCGGGTGTCAGCACCCTGACACTGAACCGTGGTGAACGTTTCAACCCCCTGTCAGAAGAAATGCTGGCAGCCCTGCAGGCTGAGTTCAAGGCCATCGCAATTGATGAAAGTGTGCGGGTAGTAGTGCTGGCTGCTGCTGGCAAGGCATTTTGTGCTGGCCATGACCTGAAGCAAATGCAGGCCCATCCATCTGAAGATTATTACAAGAGCTTGTTCCAGCAATGCAGCAAGCTCATGCTGGCAATTCAGAAATTGCCCCAACCCGTCATCGCCCGCGTGCAGGGCTTGGCGACAGCAGCCGGCTGCCAACTGGTGGGCATGTGTGATCTGGCTGTTGCCAGTGACAATGCCAGCTTTGCCGTATCTGGCGTGAATGTCGGCCTGTTCTGTTCTACACCTGCAGTCGCCTTGTCACGCAATGTCTCACGCAAGCAGGCGATGGAAATGCTGCTGACCGGCGATTTTATCGATGCGCAAACTGCCTTGCAGCGCGGCCTCATCAATCGTGTCGTCAGTACTGATGAGCTCGATGCCTGTGTGGCAGAGCTCACGGCCAGCATCATTTCCAAGCCCGCGCTGGCGATCAGCATGGGCAAGCAGTTATTCTATAAACAGCTGGAAATGGGAGTGGAAGCCGCCTATCAACTGGCCGGGCAGACCATGGCTTGCAATATGCTGGATGAGACGGCGCAAGAAGGGGTACAGGCTTTCCTGGAAAAACGCGTACCTGATTGGAAGTAGGACGGAATCCTTATCCTATCCCGTAATTCTGGTCAGTTTTCAGGATTTGCTTTTAAAGACCGGACGTGGTCGCCAATAATCGCGCCCAGTGAACACCAGACTCCGGCAACAAAGCAGGTATACAAGACTATGTAGGTCGTGGGAAATTGACCTGGCGCGGCACCGTAGGGGTAAGTCAGGGCTGTGGTAGCTATACCCAGCAGGTAGCCGTGCATCATCGGTGATTTTTTTGCCAGGTAGCCGACCAACAATCCGGGCAAGACATATTGCAGGACTCCGCAGATAGTCATGAAAATATCATTATCCCAGAGCCCGTATCCCGTTATGCCCGAGTTCGACTGGGGTAATGAAGCATTGAGCGCGGCAATAAAGATAAAATATATTATCCCATAGGCCAATGTAGCCATGGCAATTGCATGGTTATTGGGTTTGGAAATAAAAGGGTGGAATGCCATAGGGGCAAGATTATACTCTTAGCTGCTGAAGGTTTGGGCACAATTGAGCGTGTTTTGTGCCATTCTTTAAGGGTATCGTTTGCGGCTGGTGAGCGGAAAAACGAGCGGCAATCTTATTAACGTCATTCCAGCGTGTTTTTAGCTGGAATCCACCGGGCTGGCGCTCCAGCGACGTTCGTTGCATACCGTGTAGCTTGAAATTAAATTGCCCTTCGTGGATACAAGCCGGGTCTCGGCCCGGCAGCCGAAATACTTTCTTTGCGTCGCCAAAGAAAGTATTCAAAGAAAGGCGACCCAGGCGTCGTCGCCCCTGCGGGGTTCCCGTTTGTGCAGTACAAAAAATGGGAAGATCCGAAACTCGCTTCGCTCAAACAGCGGCTCTTCTTAATCCATTTTCTGTACCGCACAAACGGCGTCGACACATGGGAACTGCAAAAGTCAAAAGCAACCCCAACGTCAAAAGCAACCCCAACGTCAAAAGCAACCCCAACGTCAAAAGCAACCCCAACGTCAAAAGCAACCCCAACGTCACTGTGACCTTGGAGAATATTCTTTGGCTTGTAGTTAATAGGGGTTGCTAGCCTCCCGAAACACCAATCCTACCCAATCACCTTACGCGCAAACGACTCCAGATAATCCATCAAACCATCCGCCGCCTTGGCAGCCTGCTCTTCATTACCTTTGGCAATCGCCTTTGCAACCAGCATATGACATCGGGCGCCTTCTTCTATGTCGCCTTCGTGCTGGAAGGCGTACCAGAAGCGGCGGCATTTGATGATCAGCGGGATCACGGCAGCGACGGCTGAAGGGTTGCGGCAGGCTTCGTGCACAACATGGTCGAGGGCCTGGTCGGCTGCCATGTAGTCGTTGAGGTCATTGCGTTTGGCGGCGACCAGCATTTTGTCGGCGCATTCTATGATGTCTTTGCGGTGCTGCGGCGTAGCGCGCCGGGCGGCGCTGGCGCCTATCAGGCGTTCGATGACGCGGCGGGTTTCTATCAGCGTCATGTGCTCGGCAGCTTCAATGTCGCTGATGATCAGGCCGCGCCTGGGCATTTGCTGTATCAGGCCGTTGGATGACATGCGCATCAGGGCTTCGCGCAGCGGGGTGCGGCCCAGGCCGGTTCTTTCTACCAGCTCAGACTCGACTACGGGTGAGCCAGGTTTTAACTGCAGCGTGACTATCATGCTTTCTATCGCATCATAGGCAACGTCTGCTGCGCGTAATTTAGGAGCGAAAGCGGGTGTTTTTTCAGGAGTAGCAAGCATCAGATATCCATGTTCTGTATTTTGTATGGATTTTACCTATTCGAGTACGAATTTTACCTTGTAAAAAGCCAGTATTATCAAATTCTGCGCGTTTTTATAAAACTTTTGCACTTTTTTGACATATGGCAATATATTCCTGCCTTCAATTTTGCCATGGACTATCCTTATTTGCTGGTGATTTACGCAGAAATCGGCACAGGAATAGATTCTAGTCTGAATTATGGTTTAAGCTCCACATTTCAAATATAATTTAAATATATTTATAAATTAAGTTAATTGCAACACAATATTTTTTCTTGTTATTCTTTTTTTTCTCTTCATTCATGGAGTTGATTAATTGACGCTGCCAGCATCCCCTTTTCCAGCACAGCAAAAACGACAGCAGATGGCCAGCCAGATGGCGAATGTTTTTTTTGCTGAAAGCCTGTTCGATGCCATGCCCGACATCGTGTTTTTTGTGAAGGACGATGAAGGGCGTTATCTGGTGGTTAATCACACCCTGGTCAGGCGCTGTGGTGTCCGGGACAAGGATGCCCTGATAGGCAAGAAGGCAGAAGAGGTGTTTCCATCCTCACTGGCAACCAGTTATGCCACACAGGATGCGCTGGTGTTGAGTGGGAAAAAAGAAATCCATGACCAGCTGGAGCTGCACCTGTACCCGAACCGCTCGCCAGGCTGGTGCCTGACGCAAAAAATCCCCTTGCGTGATACCCGCCACAACATCATAGGCATGACAGGCATCTCACGTGACCTGGCTATGCCTGACCAGCGTCATCCCGTGTATGCCAAGATTGCGGCTGCGGTAAAACACCTGCATCAAAACTATACCCAAACCATCGCCATGGCAGACCTGGTAAAGCTGACTGGTCTGTCGGTGGCGCAACTGGAGCGTAATTTCCACAAGATATTTTCCCTTACACCCCGACAGATGATGGTCAAGATACGCCTCGATGCTGCCTCATCCTTGCTGGCCGAATCACAATTGAGCATTACCGATATTGCTGTTGCCTGCGGTTATCAGGACCACAGCGCGTTTTCGCGTATCTTTAAGGCGACAGTGGGCATGACGCCCAGTGAATACCGTGAGGTAGTAGTGCGCAGCTAAATGCAAGAGAAGTTTCCTTGAGGTAACTGAATAGTCATCCTGACGACAATCTTTGGTAAAGATGTGTTTTATTCTTTGGGCAATGCTTTGCGGAAATTCTGCCTGGCATATAACCAAGACAGCTTCTGGCATCTTGCACAGAAGTAAAGAAAACACTGGAGACAATATGTTCGTAAAATTAAATCGCTGCAAAGCGATGGCTAGGCTTTTGCTCGTCAATTTGATGTTGTGCTGTAGTGTAAGTGCCTACGCAGACGGTAATGACATCGTCATCGGTCAATCAACTGCATTGACCGGCATCCTGGCTGAACTGGGAGTTGCGCATTCCACCGGTGCCAAAGCCTATTTTGATTATGTGAACTCACAGGGTGGGGTAAATGGCCGCAAGATACGCCTGATCACCCTGGATGATGCATATGACGCCAAAAAATCTCTTGCCAACGCAAAACAGCTCATAGAAAAAGAAAAAGCCGTAGCCCTGTTCGGCATGCTGGGCACACCCGCCAATACAGTCTTGCTGCCAGTGCTGGAAGAAGCCAATATCCTCAGCTTTGCCCCGGTGACCGGTGCTGATGTGGTACGCAAGCCATTTAACCGTCGCATCTTCAATATCCGCGCGGGTTACACGACAGAGACAGAAAAGATCATTGATCACCTGAACGTACGTGGCATCAAGAAGATAGGTGTGGTGGTACAGAACAATGCCTTTGGCAAGGAAGGCTTGGCTGGCATAGAACAGGCTATCGCCAAACATCAGTTGAAGTTGACGGCAACAGTCAGTATCAACAGCGATTCTTCTGACCTCGACAAGGCTGTCAGTGCCATGGAAGCGGCCGATGTACAAACCATCATCCTGATCACCGCAGGCAAGCCATCCAGTGATTTTATCCAGGCCTTCAATAAAAAGGTCAAGGGCATGCAGTATTTTGCCCTGTCGGTACTGGCGTCGCAGGCTGGTATTACAGCACTGGGCAAGGATGGCGTGGGCGTCATCATTTCCCAGGTCCTGCCTTTCCCTTACTCTGCCACGACAGCCCTGGTACGCGAATACCAGAAGGTCATGGGCAAGATGAACGTCAAGGAATATTCTTATCTGGGTATAGAAGGTTTTCTGGATGCCAAGGTGTTTGTCGAGGCTATCAAGCGCGCAGGGAAGGATGTCAACAGCGAGCGCCTGATCACGGCATTAGAGGGTATGGGACGTACAGACTTTGACGGCTTTATCGTCAACTTTGGCAAGAATAACCACCAGGGTTCTGATTATGCAGAGCTGACTGTAGTGTCCAAAGATGGGCGGTTTTTGCGTTAATACTTTGCATTGCATGATGTAGCAGCCTGATCCGGGTATTTGCCGGAATCAGGCTGCACATACATTTATTGGCGTATGCCCCAGACAAAGGGGTCGCGTTCATCCAGTAGTAACTGTGCTTCTGCATTCACAAAAGCGCTGCCTCGCAAGCTGGGCAAAACCTTGCCATCTGCCGCGTGACGATAGCTGGCTTCAAACACGCTGCCCAGTATGCTTTCTTGTCGCCAGACCTGGCCTTCCTTGAGTTTTTCATCCGTTGCCAGGCAGGCCAGCTTGGCACTGGTGCCTGTGCCGCAGGGGGACCTGTCATAAGCTTTGCCGGGGCAGAGCACAAAGTTCTGGCTATGGTTGTCTGTTGAAAGTGGTGGGCCAAATAACTCGACATGATCGATCAGTGCACCGTTTTCACCGGTAATGCCCTGGGTTTCCAGTGCCTGTCTGACGCGCCAGCTAAAGTCTGTCAGTTGTTCTACATTTGACAGGCGCAGGTCTTGCCCGTGCTGGTTGATCAAAAAGAACCAGTTGCCGCCCCATGCAATGTCGCCGCTGATCTGCCCATGTCCGGCTACATCGATCTGCACCGCGTGGCGGTAACGGTAGGCAGGTACATTGTGCACGGTCACGGTGTTGTCGGCATGCAGCTCTGCCTCGACGATGCCGACCGGTGTTTCTATCCTGTGCTTGCCTGCCTTGACCTTGCCCTGATAGGCGAGGGTGACTATAAAGCCTATCATGCCGTGGCCGCACATACCCAGATAACCGACATTATTGAAAAATATCACCCCAGCCGTACAGGACGGGTCATGTGGTGCACACGCCAGTGCGCCGACGATGACATCTGAGCCACGTGGTTCACAGACGGTGGCTGAACGGTAGTGATCAAATTGATCACGAAATACTTGCAGGCGGGTAGCCAGGTCACCTGTTCCCAGATCAGGGCCGCCATCAACAATAATCCGGGTAGGTTCACCACCGGTATGCGAATCAATGACTGAGATTTTTTTCATGTTTTTTGCCAGTATGGGATGAGTTTGCTGAATCAGGGTTTCCATGCAGAATAAAACCTGATTCATGAGAAAATGATTAGTTACGTCAGCTTAGGCAAAACAGCTGTATCTGTCTTGACACAAATTCAGCAGACGGACGACGAAATCAGCATAGTCATGTTGGCAATATGATCCCGGAACCAGAAGTCAGGCGTATTAATCGACCTTGCCGGTATTCGCCAGATTCTTGTAGCGGGTGATCTGTTCACCCAGCATGACATTCACCATCGGTGCCATTTTTTCAAAACCACCTGCCATATAACCACCTACGCTATAACTCAGTACCAGCTTGCTCATTGGCTGGCCCGCTTCAGCCGGTTTTTGCGGGATGAAATCCCAGCTCATGCTGCCAGCCAGACCATGCGCCTGCATGGGGCCGAGTGCGCCTGTCATGCGCAAGGCTTTGCCAGGTGCTGCATGTACCACGCTCATGTGTTGTACGCCACCACCATGCGGGTATTTCTCACAAAAGCAGCCACCAGGCCTGGCGTCTATGCTCAGGTTTTTGGGATTGAGGGTATAAGTATGCGAAGGATTCCACCAGCCACTGACATTCACCAGCAATTCGTAGGCTTCTTCAGGGGTATATTCAACAGCACTTCGTGACGTATCTGGAAACCATTGCTACTTATATTGATAACTTCTGCCAGCGCTGGGCTAGCCAGGCAGAGCAGGGCAGAGGCGGTGAGGATGCGAAAGCGAGGGGTCATGTTTTGCTCCTGTTTGGTGGGCCATCAAATTCAAATCGTGAATTTCTGATGCTGAAGCACTTTTTTGATGCATACAGATGGTAAAGTACGTTTCGCATTTTGACCATGCGATAATCTTCAGCCATGAGAGAAAATCGAACCTGTTGCATGAATCTGTATCCAGCCCACACTGAAAATGCCATGCCCAAAGAGATCAAGCAGCGCCTGATTGGCGGTTTGCTCATTTCTCTCGCCATACATATATTTATTTTGTGTTTGCAGTTTGGCTTGCCTGGCCTGGGTATGCCCGGCGTGGAAGCGCCGTGGAACAAGCGCAGGGCAGAGTCACCACAACTCACGGTACAGATTGCCAATTCAACACCAGCTAATAATGACAAACCTGTCGCTGCCAGCGCTGCGGCTGAGTCGTCGGCACCAGTAGTGCCCATGACGCCAGTAACACCTCTCACCCCCAAGTCTGATCCTGCCCCCGCATCCACTGTTGCTGCAGTCAGCGTGAAAGACAGCGGTGCGACGGCAAAAACCGAGAGCAAGGCAGCCACTTCTGGGATACGCCTGGTTGCACCACAAAAAGCAGCACCTGCTCCCGCGCCGGTACAGACCAAAGTTGCCAGCAAGCCGCGCGCTCCCCAAAAAAACAAAGCCAACACGGCACCACCCCAGGCCCAGCAGCGCAAAGTCATGGCACCAGATGTGGCCCGTGTGATCACCCAGGATATAGCCCGTGAAGAAACCTTTGCCATGGCTGTGCCCAATCCTGACGACCTGCCCAAAAAGCCAGATGCAGAACCCGACCCAAAAAAGCAATATGACAATGTAGCGCAAGAAGGCGTGGAGCAGGAAACACCGCAAGAAAAAGCTGCCAAAGAACAGGCAAGAGAACAAAAACGCAAGAAGCGTGAAGAACAGATGCGCAAGCAAGCCGACGAACTGGCGCAGCAAAGCGATGCCAATGGCAAGGCAGAACTCCAGCAATTGAGCAAACAATTCGACGAAGAAAACCGCAAACTCGCCGATGAAGCCAGCCGCAAGGCGGCAGCCGCACTGGCCCTGCAAAAACAACTGGAAGCCGAAGAACAAAACCGCCGCGCCCAACGCGAAGCAGCCCAGGCTGAAGAAGTCAAACTGGCAGAGCAAAAACGCCAGGACGACAATAAGCGCCAGGAAGAAGAAAGACAGCAAAAATCCCAGCAACTGGCCCAGGCACAGAAAGAACAGCAGCAAGCCAAAGAGCAACAGCAACTGAAAGAAAAAGAACAGCAAATCGCGCTGGAAGCGGAAAAACGCAAGCAAGAAGAACAGCGTCAGCAAGCAGCGGTACGTCAGAAACAACAAGAAGAGCAAGTCGCCAGACAAAAGCAGGATGAACAATTAGCGAAACAAAAAGCCGAAGAGCTGGCTGCAAAACAAAAAGCAGACGAACAGCGTGTTCAGGCCCAAGCTCAGGCACAAGCACAAGCACAAGCACAGGCTGCTGCCGCTGCCAAAGCTGCTGCACAGGTCGCCGCCAATAACCAGTCTGCAAACACGGGCATCAATCCTGGTCCCAATACCGGGCAGCAAAACAATGGCTCTGCCACCACGCCGGGCAATGGCAGCAATCAGGGGAATAAATCTGACCCGTTCAGCCTGCCTAAAAATATCACCGGTGGTGACCTGGCAAGCCGGGCCAGGGACCAGGCACGCGGGCTCGACATCCTGCGTGGCACGCCGCCTTTGCCACGCAATGACACAGAAGAAAAACCGCGTCGCCGCAGCCTGTTTGGCAGCCAGGACAAAGATGTTCCTCTGCGTCTGTATATCGATAGCTGGAAGCAGAAAATCGAGCGCAATGGCAATCTGAATTATTCGCAGATTTCCAAAGACAGGGCGCGTGGTGACCCTGTCGTGGTGGTTTCCATACGCAGTGACGGTAGCGTCGAAGAAATCACTATCTTGCGTTCCAGCGGACGTGCCGACATCGATGAGGCAGTACGCCGTATCGTCCGCGTGAATGCCAAATACGCTGCCTTCCCACCGAATATCGCGGCGCAATATGACGTCATAGAAATACGCCGTATCTGGAATTTTGACGACAATCTGAGATTGATCGAAGAGCTGCGCTAGTTGTGTGAAGTATTCTGCTGGCTGGATTTTTTCGTTTTGATGCCGGCCAGGTAAATTCAATCATCATTCATGACAAAATTTAAAAACTATTCCAGCGTTTCCATCGTGCTGATTGCACTGAGTGCTCTGGTTGCACTCACTTCCAGCTTTGGTGGGACGATAGAGAACCTGCGCATTCTTTTCATAACCGACCCGGATCATGCCGGATTCGCCGATGTTTTATCGGGCCAGGTCTGGCGCTTGCTGACACCTGCCTTCATCCATTTCGGCCTCATGCATCTGATCTTTAATTTGCTGTGGGTGTGGGATCTGGGCATCGTCATTGAAAACAGAAAAGGCCCCCGCTTTTATCTGGGCTTTTTCCTGGTTGCGGCAGTCATTTCAAATATCGCGCAATACCTGCTCACAGATAATCCTTATTTTGGCGGCATGTCGGGCGTTATATATGGCTTATTTTCCTATGTCTGGATACGTGGCCGCTATGACGCCGCCTTTAACGGCATCATGCGCAAAGCCACAGTGAATATGATGCTGGCCTGGTTTGTATTGTGCTGGACTGGCTTGCTTGGCCCTATCGCAAACTGGGCGCACACCATGGGGCTGCTGGTTGGCGCTGCCTGGGCCTATATTGAGTGCAAGAAGCTGGGACTGACACAATCTTCTTTACCGCTACCAGCCAACGCGGCACAAAACCTGGAATATTTTTCTACTGCCGATATCCTCAAGGCAGAATCATTGCGAGATTGGGTCAGGCAGCAATACCTGCCAGAAGCGAGAGCACAGTTTGACACCATAGAAGGCAAGCTCAAAATCATCGAAGTGATCTTGCAGCAAAAACCAATAGAGGCACGGCCAGCACATGAAGTGCAGGCACTGGAAATAGTATTTGCCGATGCCTTGGTACAAGAGACAGGTTTGAAATGGGCAGTGATCGATAACGACCGGCAACGCATCTTTGTCATGACTACGGCAGATGCGCCGCCAGTCATTTTCAGCCTCGTTCCTGCCAGTAAAATCATGCAGGCAGTCATTGACACAAACAAGGATGCAAATCTGGCTGCATTGTTCAAAACCAGTGTGCAAACCATACGTGAAAATCTCCAGCAGCGTACAAATACAGGATAAAACATGAATCTGCAAAAAATTGTCCGAGTCATCACGATGTTGATTTGCCTGATATTAATGATAGGCTTTGGTGCTTGTGGTCTTCTCGGTTTAACTTTTTTAGCAGGAACACCATTCAATCTTTCAGTGTTGGGTTTGACTGCTCTGGGTTTAAGTATCAGTATTGTTTGTGGCTTTCTGCTCAAGAAGCTTTTTGTATCTACGCATAAATCTGATCCTGACAAGCAAGAGCCGCGCTAAGCAGCTATCCAGGGATTTCAGGCAAGTCATTTCAAATCAGAACTTATTTACGAGGCAGGGCAAGCCTTGCCACATACTTGGGCTATGATGATCATTAGTTAAATGGATAAACATTATTTATCATGCGCAATTTAAATAACTTTGTTCGTGCATTCTTCATCCTCCTGTGCCTTATCCCAATGGTGGGTTTTGGTGCCTGTGGCGCGTTTGGCATTTTTTTTGCAGTCATCAGTTTCAGCCTCATTCCACTCGCCTATGGCGTTGCAGGTTTGCTCATTTGTGCTTTGCTGTATAAATTAATTGGTAAGATCGCGTCCAAATAAATTACTCATCTACCCAGCCTGCAGCGTTCTGCGTGCTTCGTTCCAGTTCTGCATTCAATGAAACTTTACGTATTTTCAGCAAGTACCGCCCATCTTTTGCATTTCATTTTTGAATGGCTGGCAATTGCCATTGGCGTGCAGTTATACCGCCGTCAGCGCGCATACCAGCAACAGGCAGGCATACTGGCCCCCGGCCATTATGGCGTGATCATAGGCTGTGTACTGGGTGCTGCGATAGGCAATAAAGCGGCCTTCTGGATGGAGTTCCCACACATGTGGGCGGGAGCGGCAGCTAACTTGCAGATATTGATGTCTGGCCAATCCATCGTCGGTGGTTTGCTGGGTGGTTTGATCGGTGTCGAGTTTGCCAAGTTCCTGCTCAAACAACCGCAATCAACCGGCGACAACTTTGTTTTACCCCTGATGGTGGCGATGGTCATAGGCCGCATAGGCTGTTTCCTGGCGGGGCTCAATGACGGCACCTATGGCAACGCCACGGGTCTGCCATGGGGCATCGATTTCGGCGATGGCATCGCGCGCCATCCCACCCAGATTTACGACATGATTTTTGTCCTGGCATGGGGTAGCTATTTATGGCGATACAGACAGGCCTGGCAAAGCCAGTCTGGCCTGATGTTCAAAATGTACCTGGCTGGCTATTTGTTCTGGCGCTTGCTTGTCGATGGCATTAAACCTGTACCTTACTATTATTTTTCTTATTTTAGTGGCATACAAATTTTGTGCATCATTGCGCTTGTGATCTACCTGCCTTTGCTTGTGCGTCAGATGCTTAGATTGAATACAGGAGAGAAATTTGGACTCGAACCTTAATAAAAATTCGCGTATTGCGATGTTGATGGTGGCGCTGAGCTTGATAGGTGGGACTGGTTGTGTGCATTATTTGATGGCGAGCTCTAGCTCTGGCTCGAGGAATAATACAAATCCAGTCAGCGTTCCTAGAGAATTAACTGTACAGGAAAAAGAAGAGATTGCAAAGAAAGCGGAACTTGCAAGAGAAGAAAGCAGGAGAAAGTACGAGCTTGAATATAATAATTTGGTGATTGCAGCAAATGCAAATGACCCTGCTGCCAAAACCAAGCTTGGTATAGAGTATTTGAAGAATATTGGGTATTTCCCAAAAGACGTAAAAAAGGGAATTGCTCTGATTAAAAGCGCCGCGGATGATGGACACCCAGATGCTGAGTATTATTATGGATGGCTATTACTTAAGGGGACACCTGTCGAAAGTGACTACCAGATTAAGCTGGAGCAAGGGGATATAGAACTTTCTTATTCTGAAGGGATAAGGCTGATAGAAAATTCGGCAAAGAAAATATGTGCAGCGTCGTTTTCGCAAAATTGGAATTATCCAGCCCAGGATTTGAAGAACATCTATCTGGACGGAAAATATGTTTTAAGAAATGAACGAATTTCTGATCTTTGGTTTGCGAGATTTATCCTGCATTGCGGCGGGAAATCTGGGTTTTCATCCAAGGGAAAATGGCGCTTGTTTGGTCATGAATATTTTTCAGATGCAAAAACTTTAGCATTCCTTTATTTGTTGGATAACTCGCGCAGCCCTTTACCCAAATATTACAGAGAACGTGCCTCAGCATTTGCTGCCACATTGAATTCGGAGCAGATCAAGGAAGCCAAGGCAATAGCACAAGAACTTCGTTTGGCCGTTCGCCAGTCAGAACAAGAATATCCCGATCCTACTAACTATAAGGGTAAAAAATAATATGTCCCGAAAAGTCCGCCCTTATCTGTTTTACGACACCACCAGTTCGGTCTGTTCCAGCTGCCTGCATCCTGTAGAAGCAAAAATCATTTTCAAGGATGATAAAGTTTATATGGACAAGTGGTGCAGCGCGCATGGTACTGAGCGCGTGCTGGTCAGTGATGATGTTGAATACTACAGGCTGTGCCGCGAAGTATTCGTCAAGCATCCTGAAATGCCGCAAATCTTTAATACCAAGATGGAATATGGCTGCCCCTATGACTGTGGTTTGTGTCCTGACCACATGCAGCATTCCTGCCTGTCCATCGTAGAGATAACCGACAACTGTAATTTGAATTGCCCGGTCTGTTATGCCGAGAGCGGTACCCATCGCGAGCAGCACAAGCCGTTAGCTGAGATTATCAGGATGCTTGATACGGTAGTTGCCAATGAAGGCGAGGCCGATGTCATGCAATTGTCAGGCGGTGAGCCAACGCTGCATCCGCAATTTTGGGAAATCCTGGACGCTGCCAAGGCTCGCCCTATCAAGCACGTCATGATCAATACCAATGGCATCGTACTGGCGCAGGACAAGGCCTTTGTTGAGCGCCTGGCGACCTATGCGCCGGGTGTGGAAGTGTATCTGCAATTTGATTCTTTCCGGGCAGAAGTGCACAAGGTCTTGCGCGGTGCGGACCTGCGTCGCATACGCCAGCAGGCACTGGAAAACCTGAATGCAGTTAATCTATCTACCACTTTGGTCGTGACCTTGAAAAAGGGTATGAATGATGATGAGATCGGCGACATCATCAATTTTGGATTGACCCAAAAATGCGTACGCGGCGTGACCTTGCAACCGATACAGGATGCAGGACGTGTCGAGGACTATGATCCGCGCCTGCACAGATTGACGGTATCAGAAATACGCAGAAAAATTACCGAGCAATGCAGCCTGTTCAGTCTCAAGGATATCGTACCTGTACCTTGTAATCCAGATACGCTGGCGATGGCCTATGCCTTAAAGACAGAAGAAAAAACCATCCCGCTCACGCGCTATCTTGACCCGCAATCTCTGGTGGAAGGTAGTGGCAATACCATCGTCTTTGAACGTGATGAGAATTTAAAGCAGGGTATGAAAGACCAGATTTTCAAACTCTTCTCAACCAATCATTCGCCAGAGTCTCAGGCCAATTGTCTGTCTGAATTGATGTGTTGTCTGCCCTTGATCTCGGCACCGCAAAACCTCAAATATGACAACGTCTTTCGCGTACTGATCGTGCAGTTCATGGACGCTTATTCCCTGGACGTACGCGCATTGAAAAAATCTTGCATCCATTTCGCTCTGCCTGACGGTAAGATGATACCGTTTGAGAGTTATAACCTGTTGTACAGGGAAGCCAGCAGGCTCAAAGAGATACGCGGCAGCATTGCGAGGCAAACTATGGATAGACTGCCGGAAGGGAAGAAACAGAAACACATTCCGCTGGTAGAAATTAACTGAAAAATGCCAGCCTGTACAAGCAAGGCTGGCGTTTGTTGGCATGTCTTATATCATGGCAAGGCAGCAGGCTTGGCCAGATAGCTGGTTGAATAAGTCTTGAACTGCCCGCCGTCGGTATTGATGGAAGTCTGGTTCACTTCACCGGTACTGAACACCGCACCCAAGCCACCAACCGCGACCATTTCCGATGCATGGGTCAAGAAATAACGCACCTTGTTGTCGCGGTATTTACCTGACGAGCCGCCTATCTGGGTCGATGGCACACCCAGCGGGGTTTGCCACCACAGGACAGGCAATTGCAAGCCCTGATAATAGGTTTTAGCCAACGCAAAATGGTCCTTGAAATTAGGTGAAGTCAGATTCGATTCATCCCAGTACCAGCCTGTGCCTGCGCGTGAGCAATAAGATACTTGCGGTACGGTTTCAAAACAACCGGCATCCCTGTCCAGGGTTTGCATGACGATGAAATCTGCCTTGTCGGCACCCAGCTTCAGCATATAAGACATGGCAGTTGAGTGCAGGTCTTCAAACAGGGCAGGGGGAAAGCCAACATAGGCATTTGGTGCAATGGCTCTCGCCATCTGCATCAGGCACTGGCTGATACCGGCGACGCTATTCGGCTGGTTCGCACAGTCAGGATTATTGTTGACCTGCGCTGGTACTGTGGCCGGGTCGGCGTTATTGGATATTCTTTGCGTATAACCCCAGAAGTCTGGCTCGAAATTGACCAGCACCGGTTTGCCATAGGTTTTGATCTGTTGGAACATCAGGCGTACATTGTCCCAATAGCCTTTCATGAACGTCGTATTGGTCAGGCCGCTCAGATTGCCGTCACCGTTACTGGCCATCTGGTACAAAGTGAACATGGGGATGGCACCCAGCTTGTCGGCATTTTGCGCAACGATTTGCACATAAGCGCCAGAAGGGCTGTTCCAGGTTGGCCATGAGCCAGCACCGACACCGACCAGATACTGATCATAGATATCCGGTGTGATATTTTGCTTTTGTACATCCGCCAGATCGGCACTGCCCAGACCCACCAGAAAACGCGTAGGCTTGCCGAGCTTGGCTGCCAGTGCCGCGGCTTTTTTCTCCAGCGTGACGACGGTCGTGCCAGTGCCGGTACCAGCGCCGGTCGTAGTACCCGCACCTGTACCAGTGGTGGTACCCGTCGTGGTTCCAGTACCAGTCGTTGTGCCTGTAGTAGTTCCGGTGCCTGTACCCGTGGTTGTTCCTGTGGTACCAGTTGTGGTACCTGTAGTCGTTGTGCCAGTAGTCGTTGTGCCGGTAGTTGTCGCTGCAGTCGAGCCACCGCCGCCACCGCAAGCGCTGGTGGCCACTAGCAGGCTTGCTGCAAGGATAGTTGGGAGTTTCATAAGGCTAGAAATGAAATGTCAAAGGTTCTGATCATGATAGACGATGCCTTTACGACTTTGCCTGAAACCATTTCAAGCTTGCCGCTTAAATAACAATCCTTCACAATGTTGGCATGTCAGAACCCAAGCCCAAAAGAAAATCCTGCCCGCAATGCCTGCGCCCATCCACAGCCTGCATATGTCACTGGGTTTGCAGCATTGCCAATGTACCCGAAGTATTACTGTTGCAACATCCCCTGGAAGTCAGCAATGCCAAGGGCAGCGCACGCCTGCTGGACCTGTGCCTGCAAGATTCACGGATGGTGGAATGCGAGCAGTTTGACGAGCAATTATTGACTGACCTGCTGCAAGCTGGTGGCAAGCAGGCTGTGTTGCTTTATCCTGCAACCACGAAAAATGATGCGCAAGACCTGCAATACGAAGCAGCAGAATTTGTTGCGCAAGACCATGTATTGACGAATATACGCCTGGTGATCATAGACGCGACCTGGCGCAAAAGCCGCAAGATGCTGTACCTGAACCCGCTGCTGCAACAACTACCCCGCCTGAGCCTGCAAGACATGCCAGCCTCACACTACCGCATACGCAAGGCGCATGCCCCAGATCAGTTATCTACGCTGGAGGCGGCTTGTTATGCATTGATGCAACTGGAGCAGGATGAGGGGAAATATCAGCCCTTGATTGAGGCGTTTGATGGGTTTGTCGGGCAGCAGATGGGGTTCAGGATTAACTCAGCATTAATTGATTCCGCTTGATTGTCATAAAGTGATTGACCAGCTTATCCCGGCTATTGCCGTGCAGGGATTTGTTTCTAAGCGACGTGTGCGAAATCCAATCGGTATTATCGAAGTGTTGATGCCGTCAGTGCAATTTGTTCGCGCAGCCATAGCTGTGCCTGATGGGTATCATTGCGACTATGCCACATCAAATCATAGTTGATTTCCGGCATGGCAACAGGTGGCGGATAAGCAGCCAGCTTGCGCCAATCGCAGGAATGCTGGGCTATACGTTTCAGTACAGTTGAGACCATATCTGTCTTTGCGACGACTGAAGGTGCCGCAAACATTTGTGGCAAGGTGAGCCCTAATTTGCGGCGCTGGCCCAGATGTGCCAATGCTTGATCAACCATGCCATAGCGGTCACCCTCTGGCGATACCAACAAATGAGTTAGCTTGAGAAATGTTTGCATACTCATGTCATCTGTTACTTCAGGATGGTCTCGACGAACAATGGTAATAAATTCGTCACGCATGATTGTCTGTGTCAATATCCGCTTTTCAGCCACACTGGGCGGTGCCCCAATCGCAACGTCAATGGTTCCTGCATCCAGTAAATCGACCGCACTATCGCGGCTGCCTATTCCATGCACCGCCAGGGATATCCCCTTCCCGTGATTCTGCATTGCTTTCACAATGATGGGTAATAAGACAAAGGCAGGATACTCAGACAAGCCAAGCGTGAATGTAATTGATGCATTCGCTGGTTCGAAGCGGGGTTTGGGTAACAGCGCTTTTTCAATTTGCTTTAATGCCTGTGAAACAGGTTCTGCGAGATCTCTTGCCTTTGGTGTCAGCAGCAGGCCATGCGCGCTGCGCAGGAATAACTGGTCATTGAATAGCGTGCGCAGTCGGGACAGTGCAGCACTCATTGCAGGCTGGCTGACACCGACATGGGCAGCAGCGCGTGTCACATTGCGCTCGTTGACAAGGGCATCGAAGGCGGCCAGCAGATTAAGGTCTATCCCGTGGAAATCCATATGTCAATTTTTCTATTTTGGCAGACATCCGTTATTTTGCTGCGAGCTCATGGCAGAGCTTTCCTGGCACAATGTATCAGACATATATCAGACATATTTAAGGAATTTTTTGTTGTTAACAAGTGTAGCAAATAAAGCGAATTTAGCACTGACAGCGTCAGGCAAGCTTGCTACACTCAATTATCGAATTTCTTTCCCCGTAGCCTTATTTGTGGCAGAGGCGCTCGTAGTACACCTGAATTTCCATGCTTATCCAGTCCTTCAGATCCCAATCGGGATGTTGGGCTGTCAGGACGGGTGTCAGCTCTTTCTGGATGTCAGGCAGTTGCTTGCCTGCAGCACAAGACTTGGCAACTTCCTCACGGGCAAAATCCATGTGTTGCGCTGAAGCTTCCAGGTCCGCCGCAGTACCTATCGTGCCATGTCCTGGAATGACGATGTTTGGCCTGGTCGCAGCGATCTTTCGAAAAATCTCGCGCCAGTTCAACGGATCAACATCTGTATCCTGCAAATCAGGAAACCAGGGCATGATGGGGAAGGATTTGGTTTCCAGCAGATCGCCTAATATCACGATGCCCTGTTCTGGAATCGAGATCACCTGGTCCCCAAGCGTATGCGCCGCCTGGTAGTAATTGAGTTTTACTACCCGTCCGCCAAGGTCAATTGAGGCTTCGTTTTCGTAGGTAATATCTGGTTCTACGAAATTCACATCTTTCATTGCTTCGCTGACGTCCAGTTTTTCAGAAAACAATGTGCGGAAAACTGGTCCCTTTTTACGCAATTCATCTCGCTGGGCGCGGTTATAGATTATCGTTGCCTGGCCCTTAAAGACTTGCGCCCCGAAACCATGTTCAGGATGAAAGTGCGTCACAGTCAGATAGATTTTTTTGTCTCCCGCGAGCCTGCGTGCTTCTTGCAAGACGAGTTGTGCACTTGCTGCACCCAGCCCGGTATCGACTACCAGGACTGCATCTTTACCTGTGATGATAGTGACATTCGGCACCAAAAAAATATGCTGTCTGTCTTCAATCACATGTACACCTGGACTGATTTCAGTCACATTTGCGAGGCGGACGATTTTTTCTTTTGATATGTCATTATTTGCCGCGAGCGTAACTGTAGTGGCAAAAGTTGACGCCAATGCAGCCAGCAAGAGGAGGGTAGCGAGTTTGATTTTTTTCACGAAATTTCCTCTGGTTGATTATTTGTTTTTCAGTTGCTCAGTCGCTCCATGCCAGTCTTCGACATGATATGACTTTACGATCTTGTGGTTTTCTACAGTATGGATATCAATCGACATGATGTCGAAGCGACGGTTGGACGCTTCCACACCCAGGAAGGAAAGAACAGGTGTTGCACTGGCATGTCCACGGACGACATAGCGATTACCGACTTGAAGAATTTCTTCTATCTTCCAGGTGAGATTGGGCAGAATATTGCCTGTGCCTTGCAGCTGTTTTAAAAATTGATCACGTGTCTTTGCCACACTCGTATAGTCCCCTCTGCTTTGCCAGTCAGGGGCAAGCACTTCGGCCATTCTGGCTGGCAGATCGGCACTGCTTGTTCCGCTCAGTAATTTGCTGTAGAAGGCCTCGACAATAGCGCGGTCATCGTCAGCCCTTGCTACGTGCGTGACAAATGTACTGCCGAGCATAATGATTATGGCGGTTAAGGTAGAAATTTTAGTCATGATATGTTTTCCTGATTCAGGGATTGATTATTGTCTTTGGATTTGTTTTAGCTTTCTATGCGTTTTAGCTTCCGATGCATATGATGACCTTGCCGCGAGAATGACCCGCTGCTAAGTGTTCAAGAGCTCCATGTGCATCGTCCAGAATATGAGTCGAGTCCGCTAGCACCCTCAGGCGTGTAGCTTCAACGTCTTTCAGCAGGTCAGACAAGACGGATGCGTCATGCTTGATCGCTGTGAACACGGCCTGAATCTCGTCACGTGGTTTAATGGTGTTATCCACGATGGATACTATGCTTCCGCCAGGACGGACGGTTGCCCAGGAGCGTGCCAGCGTTTCCCCGCCACGGGTATCCAACACCAGATGCATTCCTCCGAGATGCTCAAGCAGCTCACTGTTGTGGTAGTCAATTGCCACATCTGCGCCGAGCTCGCGTATGAGATCGAGCTTGTGCTCTGACGCCGTGGCGATGACATACGCGCCTGCCTGTTTTGCAAGTTGAATGGCAAAACTGCCGACGCCGCCAGCTCCTGCGTGTATCAGGACATGTTGTCCCGGCAATAATTTGCCCACATTGAACAGGGCCTGCCTGGCCGTCGCTGCGGCCGTCGGTAAGGCACTAGCCTGCTCATCACTGACGCCAGCCGGGATGTGGGATAAGAGATCGGCAGGCACAGCGGCATACTCTGCAAAGGCGCCGCCAGCGCTTGGACTGAGGCGGCCAGCTACGCGATCGCCATGCTTGAAGCCAGTCACGCCGTCACCGGTCGTTTCGACAACACCGGCGAAGTCAGTTCCCATTGTGTAAGGAAAGTTCACTGGAAATGCCGCCTGCTTTTGGCCGGCCAGTATCTTCAAGTCCAGAGGATTCACTGACGCTGCTTTAATGCGTACGATGACTTCATGGGATGCCGGGGCCGGGAGTGGCACGTCTTCCAGCCTGACATCAGATAGCTGACCAAAATGACGAATGTTTAGTGCTTTCATGCTTGTCTTTCGAAAAAATTGAGAGGAGATCATGTGAAAATGATAGAGGCCTCAGGAATATTCGTCCAATAGATATCAGGTATAAATGATTATTTGAAAAATGGATAATGCGTGTGCCATTGATTGGCCCCGGACTGAACAGGAGTGATGCGGTACATACACGCATTCCTGGATACATTTACTTTGAAAATCATCAGCTCTGAGTGACTGTAAAGCTCAAAAATTCATGGATGCCGTCATGAAGAGCAGGGTATAGCTGACTTGTACTTTCACAAGAATTGCTGGCAGGGGAGGAGGTTCTCGCCAGGCTAATGCCTGCGCGTTCCGGCGAGTCCAGTCAAATTGACAGGAGTCAAAACTGGCAATATCTATAGTGACAAATGTAAGGCATTGCCATTTTTTGGCAGATAAATTCCCGGATCAGGTATCTTTTGGGATCCAAGAAAAGTTGGCTGACTGGCAGAGCGCACCAATAAATTTCGACGCTTGCCAGTCAGTTGAGCGTCAGTAGTATTGGAGTAAGGCCATGCCTTCCGTCTTTATCGGAGGACACGGTTTTTTTGAGTGATCAGCTTGGACTGCATTGAAATCCGTGACCTGCATTAAACATTGAATGACTTCACTGTACGTTGCGGCGGGTATAAATGTACTGATGCGCGAGCCATTTCATGCCGCTGCCATCGGCCAGGATGAAGTACTGGTTTTTGACCTCGTTATCTGGACCAGATTTTTCATAGACTTGTTCCATTCTCAGCAATTGACCTGTGATCACATCGCCACTGCCTGGAACGACAAACGGGTCGAATTGCACGCGGATGCGCTCGACATTGTCCTTGTCAAAGCTCCAGGCGGGCATAAGGCCGACGGCCACGCGCGCATCCATCGACAGATATTCCCAGCGCCCTGTCACGCGGTTGAACCCAAGATAATCCAGGCGATTCACGTCTTTGCCAACTGCATCTGCAGAGGGGTGTAGTAGCTCTTGCAAATATAAGCCGACCATGCGTCTTTCGGAAACTTGTCCGCGGATGATTTCTGGTGTCGCACCGGGACGAGACCAGGCCGTCTCAACGACATCCCACAGGCCGGCACGGCTGGCAAGTGCGTCACCCTCGCGGCCCAGCATGTTCATGCTGGCGGGCGTGATATCTGTGGCTGTTGACGCAGGGGGCGTTTGTGCATGTACAGAAATGCTGGGGATGCTAAGGATGGTAGTGATGGCGGCAAAAAGTCCAAGTTTTGCAAAGTTGTGCATGCTAATTCCCAATACAAATAAATGTGTCTCAGATGTCACTCTGGTGCGGACATGCAACTGTCCGCGCAGGAGCCAGGCATAGCTTGAATGCTGAGATGTCTCAACTATGTTCAAGGCGGTGCGGCCAGGGATCAGGCTGGTGATTCGAAAGTGCCAGGACTATTCACAGTAGCTCGCCATTCGGGAGTTCGTTCTTGCCGCGCTTCAGTCAATGTCTTGCGAACACCGGCGGCGTTGTAGTCCTTCAGATATCCCGGTGAGCCAGGTTGCTGGCGCCATGATTGCGCGATCGTGCCAGCATCAACTGCTGCAAAACCAATTTCTTCGACAAGTTGCATGACGACTGCTTTGGCTTGCGTATTATCACCAGCGACTGCCAGCGCAACCCGGTTGGTGCTGTCATCAGTCGTACCCTTGTTGAGCAAGTGTTCAGCCAGTATGCTATTGAATACTTTGATAACCGGGCGTCCGATCTGTTGTTCAACCCAGGCGCTTTCTGTCATTCCTGCTTCAACTTCTGCAATCAGGCCATCGCGTTGCTGCGGATAATAGTTGCTGGTGTCAATGACAATCAAGTCTGCAGGTGCGTTACGGAACAGGTCTTTGGGCAAGCTGGCGACAGCTGTCATGGGGATAGTGACGACCACAATCTCACTATCCTGCACTGCTTGTGAGACCGTCACCGGATGGGCTCCCGTTTCATTTGCCAGATCAGCTAATGAAGACGGGCCACGTGAGTTGGCCACTGCTACATTGTGCCCTGCCTTGGTGAATAAACGTGTGAGTGTGCCACCGATATTGCCCGATCCAATAATGCCGATTTTACGCATGATTTCTTTCCTTTTTAAGCCGCCCCTGGGGCAGAGAGAGTGATATTATTCCTTTCGGAATCACGCATAAATAAGGGTTTTTGCATGTGTGTAACAACTGGGAGTGTGGAATGGACAGGCTTGCAAGCATGGCGGCTTTTGTCAAAACGGTGGATGCCGGGTCCTTTGCCGCAGCCGCCAGCGCATTGGACATGTCGCCTCAAATGATAGCCAAGCATGTGAGTTGGTTGGAAAGTCGTCTCGGGACGCGCCTGATCAACCGGACTACCCGGCGACAGAGCCTGACCGATATCGGCAAGGCTTATTACGATCGTTGCAAGATGGTGCTGGCCGATGCAGACTGGGCTGATTCGCTTGCCGACGAGGTGAAAGGGGCGCCCAAAGGGCGCTTGCGTATCAATGCGCCAGTGTCATTTGGCACTTACGCGCTGACACCGGTCATCGCCCGCTATTTGCGACAGTATCCACAGGTAGAAATTGATCTGGTGCTGAGTGACCGTTATGTTGATCTGGTGGAAGAAGAGTTTGAGGCAGTGTTTCGTATAGGCCGTTTGAGCGACTCCAGCTTCATTGCACGCGAACTTGCACCGTTTCGCCTGGTCGCCTGCGCATCACCAGACTATCTCAAAGAAAGGGGCGTTCCCGCCACGCCGCTTGATCTGGAAAAACACGAGTGTCTGGCTTATGCATCCAGCACAGGCTCCACTGCCAGCGAATGGCGCTTTATGCGTGGAGAAGAAAAATACCAGGCACAGGTCAGGCACCGTTTGCAACTCAATGATGCAGAAGCATTGCTGGTTGCAGCCTTGAATGGAATAGGCGTGGCTTATATTGCAGAGGACCTTGCGCGTGAAGATTTGCGCAGCGGTCGTCTCGTTAAAATTTTGCCTGACTATGAAACACCGTCGCGGCCCGTGCATCTTATCTACCATCCTGACCGCAGGCAGACTCCCAAGTTGAAGAGTTTTATTGACACAGTAGTTAGCGAGCTTGGTATGTAGCGGTGGTTGAATAATTAAGATGGAAACGGTGCGCATGGCGCACCCTACCAAACGCAGCTTATGTCTTATCTTTCTATTGTTTTAATCAGCAAGGTCTCTAACCAGAACCTTATTCCAAAGTCATTTAACCGCTTTTCTTTGGCTTGCTATACCAAAGCGCATTCACGATAATCCAGCGGTCTTCAAATTTACCCATGTGGAAGTAATCGACAAACCAAGGCGTTTCCAGTCGTACTGAGGCTGCTTTGTCTGTGACGTCCAGAACGGTGCAGCTACGGTTCCATTCAGCCTTTGGTGTTTTAAGTGCCCCCGCTTTGGTCAGGTTGACCAGTTCTTCTTTGGACATGCGGCGCAAGCCCAGGCGCTCATCCGGCGTGTCGCCTATCACGGCGCGCTTTGCCAAGTCGGGATGTAGCGACCTGGCTACCCGTTTGGGATCTGCTTCAAGTTGGCCGTCAATATAGTCGTAGCAAGTGGCTTCGATGGCGGCAATGGTTGCGGCATCTGCGGTGGTTTGATTGCTGCCAGGGCCGGCATAAAAGGTAGCAGCGATGAAGAGGGTCACAATGGACATGGCGTTGGGTTCCTGATTGAGTGCGGCTTTTAAAGATCAAAGACGGGGTGACATAAAGAATGACATATTTGTCGATACCTTGGCAGGTATCTCCTTGCCTGACGCATGATTGTGCAAAATCATCAATTTATCTTGACCCGGCATATTCATGTTGGTTCCTGGTATTTGTTCGCGTTACTGTCTTCAGGCAAAATTATCACACTTATAAAAAAGCCCCGCAAAAGCGGGGCTAATAATGTCAATGAGCATCAACGCAGGATCAGATCAGCACATTGATAATCGCATTGCCGATACCGATCAAAGCGGCACCAGAGATCAGGCCAGCGCAGATAGGTTCGCACCCTTCTACCCAGAAATCATGGCCTTTGCTGCCAGGCGTGCTGTTCTTGCGGCCCATCCACCAGAATATGGCTGCGCCTATCCACATTGCCAGGCAGGATTCTGGTGGCAGGATGACACCCAGACCGATGGAGACAGCTGACAGCGGGAAGCGGCCCTTGGTGATGATACGGGCAATTTCTATGATGGTAGCTGCTACTGCTGCCACGATGATGCCGGTGATGGCAGATGCTGGCAGGCTGCTGAAGCCTTTGGCGATCAGCTCGGCCACGCCTTTCCATTGCATCGCGCCAGGGAAGGCAAATTTGTCGGATACGATAGTGGCAGTGGAGCGTATGCCGTCAGCATCTGGCGGCAAGAACAGCAGGAAGTACAGCGGTACGCAAGCCAGCGCGCCCGAGAAGATGCCTATGATATGGCCTATCGCCTGCTGCCTTGGTTTTGCACCCAGCATATAGCCAGGTTTGATATCAGACAACAGGTTGGATGCATTCGATGCCACTTCTGCCGTCATGCCTGCAGGTATCAGGTTGTTGGCTGGGTTGGTGCTGTCGATCGCGCCCATGCTGAACTGGGTGATTTTTGACAGTGTGCCTGTCGGTGTCCATGAAGTCAGGGCCATCGCATTGGCGCAGATGATGGTCAGGATGAATACCAGCGGCAGGGTGATGATGGACATCAGCCATGGCACGCCAAAGAATTCATGCGTGGTCCAGGCAGCCAGGATACTGAATACAGGGATACCTATGTAAGAGATGATCAGCGGTACTTCAATATGATCAAGCACAGTGCTGGTCTGGTCTGCGACTTTCTTGGTATCAGATTTTTTGAACAGGCTGGTGAATAATTCTGGTTTGGCTGCCAGGCTGATGAAAGATGCCACTACCATCATGGAAACCGCCCACCACAGACCCCATTGGTTGACGATCTCGGTACGGGAAATTGGAACCAGTTTACCGCTAGGGGCGATGCGTTCGACGATGTCGCCACGCTGTATCATCCACGGTGCCAGGAATACGAAGTTGATAATGGTACCGAGCAAAACGCTGCTGGCGACGCGTATACCCATCAGGCCACCGACGCCCAGCATGGCTGCATCAAGAGTAAAGCGCAGACCCAGTGCACGGAAATCTGTACCCAGGATTTTGGGGATCAGCATGTCATATTTGACGGCAGCAGCGTAATAGTAAGAATCAACCCGCTCCTGGAAGTGCCAGGCTTCAGTCATGCCCGCCCATTTATCCATGCGCAGGATTTTGAACTGTATCAATTTCATCCAGCCATCACTGGTGATCATTTGATAGATTGCCGTCCACATCGCAGAAAAAGCCATCAGGCGCGCCTTGTACATGCCGCTGGCTGCTTCGCCGGTATAGACGGCATCCAGCACGACGCCACAGGCACGGCCCTCAGGGAAGGGCAGTTGATCTTCATTGATGAAACGGCGCTTCATCGGGAAAGCCACCAGCACACCCAGGATGGAGCAGATACTCATCCACACCACCAGATGCCACCAACTGACTACCGTACCGCTGATCAGCATATAGGCTGACAGCACGGTATTGAGTGGCATGGTCATGTAGCCAGCCGCTGTGGCGATGGATTGGGTGCAGTTGTTTTCAAGGATAGTGAAGTCCTTGGCCAGCCCCAGGTTCGCGAGTATCTTGAAAATCGCAAAAGCCAGAATGACGGAGGTCAGGCCCACGCCTATGGTGATACCGGTTTTGGCACCGATATATAAAGCAGTTGCAGACAATATGCCGCCAAGCAAAAAGCCAGTGAATGCCGAGCGTATGGTTAACTGCGCCATGTCCCCCGGTAAATATTGGCGAACCACCACTCGTCCTTTTGGGCGCGGGTCCAGGTTCGTATTTGCTCATCGCTTAATTGTTGCAGCGCCATATTTTCTCCAAAGCGGTTGTCTTGCTTGATGATGATGCCCGGCTTGTTGATGCATACGCAAGATCATTGCAAATATGAAACACGAAGCCGGAAATATGAAAATTTTCTTTCAGGTGCGGCAGTATCCAAGCGACAGATGTTTTCTGTCAAGCGTGCTTGTTGAAAAAAAGGATTTTGCTGTTGTTCTATTTGATTTATAGCGAAATTGGCATCAACGCGTGACGGCACCTGCCCAGAATTGTCACGGTTAGCGTGACCGGGGCAGAATTCCTGGCATGCAAATTCAGGGCATCAGTGGCTGTTCAAATCCAATGCTGCCTTGCGAACTGCCGTAGCAATGTCCTTGCTGATGGCAGGATCATTGACAGCCCTGGCAAGGGTGACGCCACCAACCAGCAGTGCCAGCAAGGCAGTTGCATCTTCGCGTTTGGTATCAGCTTGTCCATCCAGGCCTGCAGCCACTGTTTCTATGATTGCCAGCAACTCGGTTTCATATGCTTGTCGCGTCTTTTCCTCTGCCCGCGCTACTTCAGGCGACAGGCTTTGCAATGCGCAGCTATCGGCCAGGTCGCAAGTGCGGCGCTCCCCGAGGTAAAAATCAATAAATGCCGTGCGCCAGCCACTTCCCAGTTGCTCGCGCGCCTGGCTGACTCCCAGCTTCAGGTCTTCCAGTCCGGCGACCACTGCCTCACGGAAAGCGTCTGCCTTCGACTTGAAATGGGCATAGAAAGCCCCCGATGTTACTGCGGCATCTTTTGCCAGCCCATCAACGCCAGAACCACCAAACCCCCGGCTGCGAAATCCACGGCCTGCGCTTTTAAGTATCTTTGCCTTGCTTTCTTCTTTTTGTCCCGCCCGGTGTGCCATGTAAAAAATCTCCATAAAAAAAATGCTATTTAAAACTTTACAAGATAACGATCGTTATGTAATCATGCGTCACATCACGACCGTTATATAACGCTCGTGATGCGGGAGTCAAGGCCTGGTCTTTGACTCGGACATCCATTTTGATCAAGGAGTTAAGCTATGCCTATCTCAGTTCAAGTTACTACAGACCTTCTAACTCTTGCGGGGGAGCGTGAAGTGCTGCCTCTCGTTGCAGACGCCTTGCTACGCGTGCATGGCTTGACTGGCAACAAGTTCATGACGCCTAACGTCGTCGGCCATCTGAGCGTCAGCCCGGAGGCGCGCAGCTATGCCGGTGGCAAGCACCAGTCGCTGGCGGTTGTCGAAGTGAAGGTTCCCTCGGTCACTTTCCCTACCGCCGAGGTCAAGCAGGCCTTTGTCAGCGAGGTTACGGACATCATAGACAGGCTCAAGCAGGGTACGCATCCGCGCGAAAGGACGTATGTCAACGTGACTTATGCAGTTGATGGTACCTGGGGTATTGCGGGCAAGGCCTATTCCAATGCAGAGATGGGAGAGGCCGTGCAGCAAGGTTTTCATTGACGCAAACCTTACCGGGTCAGGAGTCAGCACTATGCAGCAATCAAATTATCTGTTTTTTACGACGCAATGCGAACAGGCCCTGGATTTTTATACGCAGTGCGGCCTGGGCAGGGTGACCGATATCCTGCGTCATGGTGAGGGCAAGATGCCGATGAAGAACGAGGCCATGCGCGGCAAGATCATGCATGCCAGATTCGAGGGGCCGGGCGTACTTTTCTATGCCTCAGACAATGATGATGCAGAGCCTATGCGCGGTTCTGCCCACATACTGATGATGGATAGCCGTGCGCAAACCGATCAGCTGTTTGCACTCATGAGTCAGGGGGCAAATGTGACGACGCCGCTGGCTGTGCAAATCTGGGGGGATTATTTTGGCAAGCTGACTGACCAGTTCGGCGTCCAGTGGATGTTCAACTGCGCTGCATGAATGAGGGTGTTGCCGAAGTGGATAAATCGTGAGGGGTAATAAAAAACCCCGCAACGCAAGTTGCGGGGTTTTGAGCAATGCGACTCTCGGTTAGATCACAGAGAGCAGCGAAGCAGCTATTACATCATGCCGCCCATACCACCCATACCGCCCATACCACCCATATCACCACCACCCATAGATGGCTTGTCTTCAGACAATTCAGCAACCAGAGCGTCAGTAGTCAGGATCAGGCCAGCAACAGATGCTGCATTTTGCAATGCAGAGCGAGTTACTTTAGCTGGGTCCAGGATACCCATTTCTATCATGTCGCCGTATGTGTCATTGGCAGCATTGAAACCGTAGTTGCCTTTGCCATTGATGATGGCGTTAACAACAACGCTAGGTTCGCCACCGGCGTTAGCAACGATTTCACGCAGAGGTGCTTCGATCGCTTTCAGAACCAGTTTGATACCTGCTTCTTGATCTGGATTGTCGCCTTTGATTTCGCCAGCAGCTTGACGTGCGCGCAGCAGGGCAACGCCACCGCCAGGAACAACGCCTTCTTCTACGGCAGCGCGAGTTGCGTGCAGAGCATCTTCAACGCGTGCTTTTTTCTCTTTCATTTCAACTTCAGTTGCAGCACCAACCTTGATCACAGCAACGCCGCCTGCCAGTTTGGCAACGCGTTCTTGCAGTTTTTCACGGTCGTAGTCAGAAGTTGCTTCTTCGATTTGCGCGCGGATTTGTTTAACGCGTGCTTCGATACCAGTAGCCTGGCCAGCGCCATCGATAACGGTGGTGTTTTCTTTACCGATTTCGATGCGTTTGGCTTGGCCCAGATCAGCCAGAGTCGCTTTTTCCAGTGTCAGGCCAACTTCTTCAGCAATCACTTGACCACCGGTCAGGATAGCGATGTCTTCCAGCATGGCTTTGCGACGGTCACCGAAGCCTGGAGCTTTAACAGCAGCAGTTTTCAGGATGCCACGGATGTTGTTCACAACCAGGGTTGCCAGCGCTTCGCCATCGACATCTTCAGCGATGATCAGCAGTGGGCGGCCGGATTTTGCAACTTGTTCCAATACTGGCAGCAGGTCACGGATGTTCGAGATTTTTTTGTCGAACAACAGGATGAACGGGTTTTCCAGGATAACGGATTGTTTTTCTGGATTGTTGATGAAGTAAGGTGACAGGTAGCCACGGTCAAACTGCATACCTTCAACGATGTCGAGTTCGTTGTCCAGGGATTTGCCGTCTTCAACAGTGATCACGCCTTCTTTGCCGACTTTGTCCATTGCTTTGGCAATGATGTCGCCGATGTTGGCATCGGAGTTGGCAGAGATGGAACCAACTTGAGCGATTTCTTTGTTGGTTGTTGTTGGCTTGGACAGCGTTTTGATTTCAGCAACGATGGCTGTAACCGCTTTGTCGATACCGCGTTTCAGGTCAGTTGGGTTGAAGCCAGCTGCTACATATTTGAAACCTTCGCGAACGATGGCTTGTGCCAGAACTGTCGCTGTCGTTGTACCATCACCAGCGTTGTCAGAAGTGCGGGAAGCCACTTCTTTCACCAGTTGTGCACCCATGTTTTCCAGCTTGTCTTTCAGTTCGATTTCTTTAGCTACAGAGACACCGTCTTTGGTGACTGTAGGCGCGCCGAAAGAGCGTTCCAGAACAACGTTACGGCCTTTAGGGCCCAGAGTTACTTTAACTGCGTTCGCCAGGATGTTGACGCCATTAACGATCTTCGCACGTGCGTCATCGCCAAAAATTACTTGTTTAGCTGCCATATTAATTCTCCGAATTCTTTAATTGATATCGTGGATGTCGATTACTTCTGTACGACCGCGAAGATATCTTCTTCACGCATCACCAGAACTTCGTTGCCGTCAACTTTGACAGCCTGACCAGAATATTTACCGAACAAAACGCGGTCGCCAACTTTAACGTCCAGGGCGCGAACTGTACCGTTGTCCAGCAATTTGCCAGGACCAACAGCCAGTACTTCACCTTGATCTGGCTTTTCAGCAGCAGCGTCAGGCAGAACGATACCGGATGCGGTTTTTGTTTCTTGATCCAGGCGTTTCACGATCAGGCGATCGTGCAGGGGACGAAGGTTCATACTAGCTCCTTTAAATTTGCAAGTAATTACTATTGGAATTCAATTAAGCTGGGGAAAGACTTTGTTAGCACTCTCTCCCAACGAGTGCTAAGTATATGGGCGGGGGTTGGGCTTTTCAAGAGCTAAAAAAGGGATAAACTAATATTTCTTTAATAATCAAGGGTTTGGCAGTTTTTATCTACTTGATTTTGTGATGATTTTCATGTTTTTGAACTATGGTCTCACAAAATAATTGTATTTTTATTTCCTTTTGGAAATTGATTTCTGCTCATTTATTGGGTTCGAATTGCCTATTTTGAAAGATTTCCCATCTCTTTCTGACAAAACTGTCATCTGACTGTCACCTCTCTGTCCTGGCAGGACTTCTACACTTTCCATCGTCGCTCACGGGTTTGCGGCTTGTGTTTATACAAATCATGGAAATTTCAAGGAGCAGGATGATGGTAAAAGGTGGTGTCCTTTCAGGTTTTGGCCGGGGTGAGGGTAGCTCGCTCAAAGTTTTATGTGCTGGTGTGGGTGTCAGTCTGGTGTTGTGTTTTTCACCAGCAATGGCGCATGAACATCATCATGGTCCCGCTGCGGCTTGTGCTGCGGATAAAGTTGATGGCAGCAAGCCAGTTTTCATGGCAACCACGGCGAAGCCCTTCGCAGCGTTGATGGATGATGCCATGCAGGTCATGGATGAAGGCATGAAGTGTGCGCCCATGAATGGTCAGAGTGAGCATGACTTTATGAGCATGATGATTCCTCATCACCAGGGTGCCGTCGATATGGCCAAGGCGGTTTTACTGTATACCAAGGACCCGGCCGTCAGGAACCTGGCACTGGGCATCATCGCTGAGCAGCAAAACGAAATCAAACTCATGCAGCTCTGGTTGCAGCAGCACCTTCAGGCTGCCGGCAAATAGTTCTTGCTCATTAGTCACTCAGTCGTTACTCCGCCAGAGTTTAAAACCTGGGTTATTCCTCTCACTTCAAAAAAATCATCATGAAAAATAAATCAGCGCTCGCATTGATTGCGGCAAGCACTCTTATCGCACACACAGCCTGGGCCTTGCCTTCGGCGCGTGACCGGGTATATACGGCAGACCAGAACAGCAATACCATCTCGGTATTCAACCCCGCCAGCAATACCCTGGTCGGGCAGATCAGGCTCGGTAATCCGCGTCCTGATGTCTTGTCGCCCTTGTACAAGGGGCAGATCAATGTGCACGGCATGGGGTTTTCGCCAGACCATAAAACCTTGCTGGCGATATCCAATGGTTCCAACTCGGTAGTATTTATTGATACGGCCACCAACAAGGTCAAGGGCACGACTTATGTGGGCCGTTCGCCGCATGAAGGTTTTTTCACGGCAGATGGTAAAGAGGTCTGGGTGGTTGTGCGTGGTGAAGACTATATCTCGGTCATAGACCCTGTTACGTTCAAAGAAACCCGGCGTATACAGACTGACCTGGGGCCGGGCATGGTGCAATTCCATCCTGCTGGCAAGCTGGCGTTTGTGGTGTCGAGCTTCACGCCCATGGTCGATGTGATTGATGTAGCTACGCATGAAGTCATCAAGCGTATCAAGGTGGTCAGCCCGTTCTCGCCATTTTTGCAATTTACGCCAGACTTTAGTGAAGTGTGGATGACGCACAAAGACGTCGGCAAGGTCACCCGCATCGACACAAAAACGCTGGAAGTGATCGGCGTGTTTGATGCCGGCTTTATTTCCAATCACCTGGCTTTTGCCAACTTCCGAGGTCAGACCCTGGCTTATGTGACCATAGGTGGTGAGAATGTCGTCAAGGTATTCACAACAGACAAAGTACCCAGACTGCTTGCCAGCATTGCAACCGGAGCCTTGCCACATGGCATCTGGGCGTCGGACGATCACAGCCGCATGTATGTCGGGCTGGAGAATGGTGATGGCGTTGATGTCATTGATACCGCCAGCAATAAAGTCATCGCCCACATGGCTGGTGGCCAGGCCCCGCAAGCGCTGGTGTATGTGTCTAACGTGGTAGAGAGCGGCGATGGTGCCAATGGCACTGCGAATCTGGTCCCGCGCAGCAATAATGAACCGGTGAACATAGGTTTGAAACCCGTGATTGGTGAGGGCAGGGGCTTTGTCGTCTTGCGTAATCTGGGTATAGTCGATGCGCTGGAAGTGGCTTTGTTCAAGCTCAAGCCAGAAACTGTATATACGGTTTATCTGGAAGGGCAGGGTACCGTGCTCGGGCGCTTGAAAACCGATGTCAAAGGGGCGACCAATTCGACCATGATAGGCCCCGTCAGGGAGGCGGTAAAGGCAGACGCCAGCATCAAAACCCAGCGTCTGATCATCATGGAAGGCAACAAGGCAGTGAGTGCAGAGCAGGCTGTCATGGTGAGCACAAATTAGTCCAGACGATGGCCGGATGTTAGAATCTGGCCATCAACGCGTCATGCACACAGGATACGGATGACCATACTAGTCATAGAAGATGATCAGAAAACCGGCGACTACCTGAAGAAGGGTTTGCGCGAATCAGGTTACGCCGTTGATCTTGCCAGGAATGGCATTGATGGCCTGCATCTGGCGATGGAGCAAAGCTATGAACTGGTCATTCTTGATGTCATGATGCCCGGCCTGGATGGCTGGACAGTGATGCAATCGCTGCGCAGCAAGCAGGACATGCCTGTGATTTTCCTGACTGCGCGCGACCATGTCGATGACAGGATACGCGGCCTGCAACTGGGCGCCGATGATTACCTGGTCAAACCTTTTTCTTTTACTGAGCTGGTGCTTCGCATCCGTACCCTGTTGCGCCGTGGCGTCAGGCGTGATGCCGACATCTATCAGGTCGCCGACCTGCAGCTTGATACCGTGCGTCATAAAATCACCCGTCAAAATTTACCCATAGCCTTGACCAGTAAAGAGTTCATGCTGCTGCATCTGCTGATCAAGCATCAGGGTGAGGCATTGTCGCGCACTATCATCGCATCCCAGGTATGGGACATGAATTTTGACAGTGATACCAATGTCGTTGATGTTGCCGTTAAACGCCTGCGCGCCAAGCTGGATGCGCCGTTTGAGAAAAAACTCATCCACACCGTACGTGGCGTGGGTTATATGTTTGCGGAAAATCCATGAACTTCTGGCATGCATGGAGCCTGACCCGGCGTGCGACCACGCTGTTTTCTGTGCTGGTTTTTGTCATCATGAGCAGTCTGGGCATGTATTTATATACCTCGGCCAGGCAGGCTCTGGAGCAGCGTGCCGACTATACCCTGATAGGCAGGGTAGAACACTTCCGTACCCTGTTCCGTGATCTCTACAATATCCAGCAGATGGAAGCACACCCGACCCTGTTTGAAAGCATGCTAGGTAATGAGCAGGATGTGCGTATTTTTCGCAGGCTTGGTGATACACCCTTCATCAACGTCAATCCCGGGGCGATGTCACCGCCTGCGATGAAGCCGGTTGAGCTCGGCGTGCCACTGACGCTGGAGGCCTTGCGAGAAGGTAAGCGCGATGATGGTGTGCGGGTACGCTGGGTCGCTGCCCTCGCAGAAGTGGGTGACCATAAAGACAAGGTGGAAATCATTGCCGCCTATGTGATGACGCAAGAATCTGGTGTGCTGTCAACTTACCTCTTGCGCGTGATTGCCGCAGTTGCATTGACGGTGTTACTGACCAGCGTGTTGAGTTACCTGATCTTGCGACGCGGCCTCTTGCCTGTCGCGACGATGAGCCGTCAGGCCGGGCAGATCAGCCCTAAAAACCTGTCCTTGCGCTTGTCAGCAACAGACATGCCGCCAGACTTGCACAAGCTGGCCCTGGCCTGCAATGACATGCTGGACAGGCTGGAAGCTGGCTTCCGGCAACTGTCACAATTCTCATCAGACCTCGCGCATGAATTGCGCACACCCGTCAATATTCTGATGGGCCAGACCCAGGTGGCACTCGCGCAAGCCAGGGAGCTGGAGGAGTATGAAAGCCTGCTTGAATCCAATCTCGAAGAATATGCCCGGCTGGCGCGCATCATCGAAAACATCCTGTTTCTCGCTCATATCGATCATGCAGGTTTTGTGGTTGAAAAAGAGCCGCTATCAATGGCAGCAGAGATGGGCAAGCTGATTGATTATTTCGACATCCTGGCACAAGAGCGCGACATGCATTTTGCTGTTGATGTTGGTGGTATTGATGGCATGGTCTATGCCAATCCCCTGATGCTGCAGAGGGCACTGAGTAATCTGTTCATCAACGCCATACGGCATGGGCAAGCCGGGACGGTGATACAGGTGAAAGCCATCGCTAGCACCGAAGGTGTGAGCATTAGCATCGTGAATCAATGTGCTGCCATTGAGCCGCTGCAACTGGACAAAATGTTTGACCGCTTTTACCGCGGCGACAGCGCTCGCAGCAGCCATACAGAATCAAATGGCCTGGGCTTGTCCATCGTCAAGGCTATCGTCGATTTGCATGGCGGACATGTCAGTGCCAGTTATAACAAAGCTGAGCAGGCTATTGCTTTGGATTTGTTTTTCCCTGGGTAAAACAGGCGAGTCATCCAGCATTAAATTTTTCTTAACATTTAATTTGGTTAATTAACCAAAATTACTTGCATTTCGGGCTTTGCTGGATTAAGCTTCAAATATTGGTTGATTAACCAAATATTGAAAGCAGCTCACATGCAAGCTCCTACTGACATCTTTGCCAAACATTTACCCGTTCGCGTGGTCTTGCTGACCGGTCCCATGGGCAGTGGCAAATCGTGCGCAGCCAGGAGTTTCCAGCAACTGGGCGTGCCTGTTAGTGAGGCTGATCTGCTTGCCAGGGCAATACACCAGGACCCGCAACATCCTGTAATGGAGCAGATTGCACAGGAGTTGCCGCAATTACTGACAGAAGATGGCTGTTTGCGGCGTGGCAGCTTGCGCACGGTGCTGACGCATGATGCATATGCCAACCGTCGCTTGCTGTGCCTGTTGAAACCGCATGTGTTGGCAGCAATACGGCAATGGACTGTGCAGCAAACTGCACCGTATGTGATCTGGGAAACCGCGCTCTTGCCTGATGAACCTGGCGGCTTCATGTACGATAGCGCTTTGCTGGTGCATGCTGATCCCCAAATTCGTCTGCGACGCGTGCGTCAGCATAACCCTGACTGGACTGAAACTGATATCACGCAGGTTTTCAATATGCAGGCCACATTGGATCAGTACCGGGAATACGCCGATGCCGAGATCATCAATCAGGGCAGCATCATGGAGCTGGAACAGGCAGTCTTGCAGCAACACCTTACTTTTATGTCGCACTGGAGCACACAATGAAAAAAATCGCATTCTCTGGCACTCTGGACCCGATCACCAATGGTCATTTATGGGTGATACAAGAGGCCCGCGCTTTGGCAGATGAAGTCGTGGTTTTTATTTCTGAAAACCCGGTCAAGAAACCGCAGTTCGATGCGATCGAACGCAAGGACATTATTGAGCGCAGCGTGGCTGAATGCGGCTGGAACAATGTCAGTGTCGTCATCGTCAAGGGTGATTACACGGCCCGCGCCGCCAAGCGCCACGGTATTGAGTATCTGGTGCGCGGCATACGCAATACTTCAGACTTTGATTATGAAAACCTGATACAGCAAACCAATGTCGATGTGCTTGATGGTGCCAAGACTATTTTTGTCATGCCACCGCGTGATCTTGGCTCGGTCAGTTCCAGTTTCGTGCGGGCCTTGCAGGGGCCAGTGGGCTGGCACTGGACGGTAAAAAAATTCATGCCCATGCCCGCTTATATCGCCTGGATCAAAAGCTGGCTGCGTACAGACTGGCAAAAACTCTGGGAGGGGGCTGGTGTTGAGGCTAGCAAACTGGACCACTGGTTTGATTATCTGACTGGTGATGAGGCCTATGGCGCAGCACGCCGGACTTATCATAATCTTGATCACCTGGTGCATGGCCTGAGTGAAATTTCTGCCTGGGCGAGCAATACGGGTGCCAGCAAGGCCGACGTAGCAATATTGAAAAAAGCCTTCTGGTTCCATGACGCAGTCTATGGCGGCTCTGTTGGCAAGCATGCTGGTCTGTCGAATGAAGAGCAAAGTGCCAGGCTGTGGCTGGATGCCAGTCTGGGATCAGAGCATGCGCAGGAGGTGGCTGACCTGATACGGGTGACAGATCACTTCCAGAGTGCAGGCCTGAGCCACCCCTTGAAAGATGCCATGCTCGGTGTTGATCTGGCGATACTGGGCCAGGCCGCGGATACTTATGATGCCTATGCATCAACTGTGCGACTTGAATACAGTGACGTCGATGATGCTGCTTACCAGGCGGGCAGGGCGCGTGTATTGAGCCATTTTGAGACACAGGCTGTCGCAGGTAATTTGTTTGCAGATACCTGGTTTTCTGAGCTCTACACCAGCCAGGCGCTGGTGAATATCAGGCGCGAAAAAGCCTTGTTGAAATAGTCTTTTTCTCAGGGGCACATTCGTAGCCCTGGCAAATCCGCTCATTCACATAAATGTGATTTTTTGTGAATGAGCAACTTTTTACTCAAGAAAACCGCGAGAATAGAAGCTGAGTAAAAACTGTCGGTTCTCCGTGAACTTGGGAGAATGCGAGACAGGCACTGATCCCGTCATCATTTGCAGTTCTTACATGACAGGATGCGCGGAGGCAGGAATGTGGATTTATCGTTTGGTTGTTTGCTTGTGCGCCTGCATGGCCTTGTTCATGCCTTGTGTGGTTATGGCTATGACCGTCACCTTTCTCAATCCGGGTAAATCCGATGAAATCTACTGGGTCACCGCCAGCAACGGTATGTCGGCTGCCGCCCGCAGCCTGGGCATCCATCTCGAAGTCATTTATTCTGAACGCGATCATTTAAAAACCCTGGAATATGCGAAGCAGATTGCGGCACGTCCGGCTGGCAAGCGGCCTGATTATGTGATCTTGTCGAATGATTATGCTGTCGGTGCCGAAGCACTGCGCATACTGGATGCCGCAAACATCAAGACTTTTTTTGCCTATAGCGGTATCAATGATGGCGGTGACAGGGAAAAAACCGGTATACCACGTCAGTTTTACAAGGGCTGGCTGGGTGTACTGGAACCGCAGGCAGAAGATGCTGGTTACCTGACCGCACGCGCGCTGATACAACGTGGCAAGACAGACAAAATGCTCAGTTCTGATGGCAAATTGCACATGCTGGCAATCGCCGGGGACAGATCCACGGCGACATCGTATAAACGCACTGAAGGTATGCGCAAGGCTGTTGTAGAAGCGAATGTGGTACTGGATCAGGTCGTCTATGGTGAGTGGAACCGTGCCAAGGCACAGGAGCAGAGTATCTGGTTGTATCAGCGCTATCCCCAGACCAGGTTGATCTGGGCCGGGAATGATTTGATGAGCTTTGGTGCGATGGAAAGCTGGCGCGCCCGCGGTGGCAAACCAGGGCGCGATGCTCATTTCAGTGCCATCAATACCTCGGCTGAAGCTTTTACCGCATTGGAGTCAGGCAGTCTCACGGCGCTGGCTGGCGGCCATTTCATTACCGGTGCATTTGGCCTGGTGATGCTATATGACTATCACCATGGCAAGGACTTTGCTGATGAAGGCCTGGAGCAAAACAGATCCATGTTCATACTGTTCACACCAGAAGAGGCCAGGCGTTACCAGCAATTGTTTGGCGCACAGAATTTTGAAAAAGTGGATTTCAGGAAGTTCAGCAAATACCTGAACCCTGCCATCAAAAAATATGATTTCAGTTTCCGGCATTTATTGACCCAGTCAGACCAGCGCAAATGAGCAAGCAAGTCCTGCAACCGATAGCCAGTTTGTTGATACGACGTGTCTTCAAATGGGTGATCCTGTGCGTGATCTGTATCAGCAGTCTGCAAGCCTGGCTCAATTACCGCGCCATAGAAGAAAACTTCACAATGACTGTGGATGACGTGGCTCATGCGCATCTGCCTTTATTGTCTGTTGCCATCTGGGATATAGAGCCGCAAACCATACAAAAGCAAATCGATTTGATCTTGAAGAATAAAACGATTTCTTATGTGGCCATCAAGGCCAGTACCGGGCAGCAATTTACTGGTGGTGATGTCAATCGCCTCGGAAATGGGCAGCACATGAAGTTCAACATCCCAGCCCCGGCAGATGCCAGCAAAACAGTGGGCACGGTAGAGTTTGTCGTCGATAAGACCATCTTGCGCAAGGAGTTGTTGCGCAGCTTTATTATCGTCATTATCGAAGTCATCATCCTGTCGATTTTTATTTTTATGGCGGTCGTGGCGATATTGCGTCGTGATCTTGAAAAACCGATGCGGCAACTGGCGGACTTTGTCAAAAACCTGCAAGCCAACCAGCTCGCGACCAAACTGGAATTAAAACGCAAACCGGAGGACGGATATAACGAAATCGACCTGGTCGTTGATGGTTTTCACACCATGCAGGACAGTCTGCAAAAACATATCGCCAACCAGGATGCACTGGTCGCTGAGCGAACCAGCCAGCTCGAAGCGGCGATGAAAACCCTGAAGCAATTATCGATTACCGATGGTCTCACCAGTTGTTATAACCGCCTCTTGTTCAATGAGCGCATGCCTGCAGAAATCCAGAGGGCCGTACGTTACCAGCGCCATTTGTCGCTGGTGTTTTGCGACATAGATTTTTTCAAGAAAATCAATGATGAGTATGGGCATGCAGCAGGCGACACTGTGCTCATTGCTTTTACCCAATGCCTGGCCGATGAATTGCGTACTGACGTCGATTGGATAGTCCGCTACGGCGGCGAAGAGTTCATCATGGTCTTGCCTGAGACCAGCCTGCTGGCTGCACTTGAAGTCGCAGAAAGAATACGTCAGAAAGTCGAACATCAACTGACCATACGTCTGGCCAATGGCAACATGCTACACATCACCGCCAGTTTTGGGGTAGCTCAATTGCAGGCGGCCGATAATATGGAAAGCATGGTGCAGCGTGCTGACGAATGTCTGTACAAAGCCAAGTCCCAGGGACGCAACCAGGTACAGCCCATGGCTGCACCCGTCATTTATCTGGCCCCCTGACTTGCTGCAGGCTCCCCCGGGCTTGCCTGACCAGGGTATTTGTCAGCCGTGCCAGCCGGGGCGTCTGTACTTTCCAGTGGTGCCAGTACAGGGCCACATCCACAGGATGATGCGGCATAAGTCTGACCAGCTTGTCCTGATCCAGATTTTTCAGCATGACATCAGGAATTACGCCCCAGCCCAGCCCCAGTAAAATCGACTGGTTATACGGCGTTGTTGCCGGTACATAGTGTGTGGGATAGGCATGTTCCTGTAGCCCAAAATGTTCTAGCAGTATCTGTGCTTGCAATTTGTCTTTGCGATTGAAGGTCAGCACTGGTGCCAGTCTTGCAGCTTCGCGTGTCATCCCTTGCGGGAACCAGCGCTGACAGTATTCTTTGCTGGCAACCGGATGGTAACGCATGAAGCCCAGCGACACAGCCTGGCAACCCCGCATGGCATTTTGTTCTGCAGAGAGGCAGCCGAGCACCATACCGCTTTCCAATAAATCATGGGTGTGATCCTGGTCATCGATCAGCACTTCAAGCAAGATATTTTCAGCGATCAAAAATTCTGCCAGGGCTGGCAGTAGCCAACTATCCAGACTGTCGGCATTGACGCCCAGGGCAATGCTGATGGCAGCACTTTGCTGACCGGCAAATTCGCTTTGCAAATCCTGTTCAAGTTCTGCCACCCGGCGCAAGTGCTGTACCAGCTTTTGCCCGGCTGTCGTGGCGCGGCAGGGGCGGCTGCGTACCAGCAGGGTATTGCCCAGTTCCATTTCCAATGCCTTGATGCGCTGGGAAATGGCCGAACTGGTCAGGTTCAGGGCCTGCGCGGCCTGTTCCAGGCTGCCATGGTCAATGACACTGAGGAAGGCTTCGCACTGGCGGCTGTCTAGTCTTGTTTGCATGTTTTATTGGTGGATCAATTGAACTAAATTTGAAAATTAAGAAATTTTAATGAATTCGTAAATATTTTAAATTAACTTCATATTAAACCTTTTTCTCCTCACAATCACTACATCGACAAACGGGAGACTGATGATGTTGGCTTTTATACTCAAGGGCATGGGCATGAGCGCGGGTTTGATCATGGCAATTGGTTCGCAAAATGCCCACGTCTTGCGCATGGGTTTGCGCAAGCAGCATGTGGGTTTGACAGTAATGATCTGCATCGCGTGTGAAATGCTGCTGATACTGGCCGGAGTGGCGGGCATAGGTGGCATGATCAATAGCCAGCCAGTCTTGCTGACGATAGCCCGTTGGGGCGGGGCCGCGTTTTTGGTCTGGTATGGCGTGCGCTCTCTGCGGGCGGCGGCCAGCCAGCAAAGCCTGGTCGCTGAAGCCGGGGAGTTGAGCCTGACGGCTGACAAGGCTGCACTGGCAGTGCTGGGTGCGACTTTGCTCAATCCCCACACTTATCTGGATACGGTGGTGTTGCTGGGTGCCATAGGTGGCCAGCAGCCAGGCAATGGCAAATACTGGTTTGCCGTGGGTGCCGTCTTGAATGCGACGATCTGGTTTGCGGCCCTGGGCTTTGGTGCGCGCCTGCTCGCTCCCTGGTTTGCCAAACCTATGGCATGGCGGGTGCTTGATAGCCTGGTCGGTATTGTGATGCTGATGCTGGCGCTCAATTTAATGCTGGGTTGATCTGGCTTTGAGCTGGCCATTTGTTGAAAAGCCCGAATTGTGATAACTTCGGCACATGAAAAAATCCTGGCGTTTATTGATTGCTTGCCTGTTACTGGTACTGCTGCCCCTGCAGGGCTTTGCTGTCGCCAGTAAATTGGGCTGCGCCATGGATATGTCTGTCCAGGCTGGTATTGCTGTTGCCAGTGGCAATGAACATTGCCAGCCCACTGCTAAGGCTAGCGATCATGGTTCAGATGCTGTGAAAGCCAAAGTGGCCGATCACTGCAAGTCTTCTTCCCCTTGTTGCATGGGTATCGCGCTCATGCCTGCTCCTTCAATCTCTGCATTTGTACCTGCGCATGATGATGCCCAGGTACTGCCCGTCCTGTTGCCAGCATCCGTGCCTGCACGCATGCTGGAACGTCCTCCTAAGGCTGTTCTCGTCTGAATAATTAGTTTGTTCGTAGGTTGGGCTGCGCCTTATCAGCCCAACACTGGGCGTTTGAATAAGGTTAACGTTTGTTGAGGCCGAGTGTTGGGCTGGTAAACCGTAGCCCAACCTACAAGCTCAGCCCAACATGCGTGGGTAGCCCAAGTTACGAATACTTCCCCCATTTGACGGGAACACATTTTTTACCGCGAGGACTTCATGTCGCACATACATTACCGATATCTGTTACCGGCATTGCTGGTGATGACTGGCTGCGCCAGTTTTGATATCGATCAAAGCACGCAAAAACTCAATCAGCAATATCCGGCTTACACCCAGGGCAAACTGGCGCTGGCGAGCAAGCCTGAGCAACAAAAAAACATGCAGGATCAGGCAGCAAGCTTGTTGACACAGCCTTTGTCGCAAGACGCTGCTGTACAACTGGCCTTGTTGAATAGTCCAGCCTTGCAAGCCATGCTGGCGCAGCATCAGGCTGCAGGCGCAAGCACAGCGCAAAGCGCCCGCATCACCAATCCGCTTTTTACGTTTGAACGCAACCGCCAGTCAGGTGAGCTGGAACTGGGTCGTTTGCTGAGTTTTGGCCTGATGGACTTGCTGAGCCTGCCGCAAAGGCAGACCATGGCACAGCATAGCCTGGCACAGGCACAGACGCAGTTGAGCCTGGATGTCATCGACAGTGTTAGCCAGGTGCGTATTGCCTGGGTCAAGGCAGTCGCTGCACAACAGAGCCTGGAATATGCCAGACAAGTTGGTGAAGCGGCCGGTGCCAGTGCCATACTGGCAGAGCGCATGCACAAGGCGGGCAATTTCAATAGCTTGCAGGCAGCGCGCCAATTGGCTTTCAAGGCTGACGCGGTGGCACAGCTCAGTTTTGCCCGCCATGCCAGTCTCGCCACCCGTGAAGAGCTGGTGCGCTTGCTGGGTCTGAATGATGAACAGGAAAAAACACTGAAGTTACCTGAGCGTCTGCCAGATTTGCCAGCAACACCATTGGCCGCAGAAAGCCTGGGTCCTCAAGCGAGCAAAAACCGTCTTGACATACAACTGGCAAAACAGGAGCTCGATGCCGCCGCAGCACGCCAGGGTTTGAGCCTGGTTAGCAGCTTTACCGATATCGAACTGGGTATCAGGCGCGATACCAATTTTGATGCAGCGGGACATGGCGAGATCAAACGTGGTGTTGAGGTGAGCCTGAGATTGCCGCTATTTGACTGGGGCGATGCGCAGAGAACTGCCATGAATGCGAATACCCTGGCCGCCAGTTATCGCCTGCAGGCGACGGTGAATAACGCGGGTTCGCATCTGCGCGTCAGCTATTCCGCCTATCGCAATATGTATGATATCGCCCGCCAATACCGCGACGAGATACTGCCTTTGCGCAAACGCATCTCGGTAGAAAACCAGTTGCGCTACAACGGCATGTTCATCAGCGTGTTTGAATTGCTGGCCGACAGTCGCGAACAAATCAATAGCGTGCTGGCTGCCATCAATGCAGAGCAACAATTCTGGTTGGCAGATGCGGCCTTGCAGGCTGAGTTGCTGGGGCGCCCGTCAGCAAGTAATCTGAATCCCGTTAAATCAACTGCCACGGCAGAAGCAGCGCATTGATCACACGATCTGCGAAGGAAATATTATGAGTACAAGAAGAGATTTTTTTAAATTGGCGAGCATCGCTGGTGGCGCACTGGCAGCAAGCACAGTCAGCAAAGTGGCATTGGCAGCCTTGCCGGACGCAGTTACACAAACCAGCCCGGATACCATGCCACCATTGCAGCCCAAGAACGGCCGCCCATATAATCCGGTAGTGACCCTGAATGGCTGGACGCTACCATGGCGCATGAATAATGGTGTCAAGGAATTCCATCTCGTGGCAGAGCCAGTCGTGCGCGAAATGGCACCCGGCATGAAAGCGCATCTATGGGGTTATAACGGCCAAAGCCCGGGGCCGACGATAGAGGTGGTGGAGGGAGACAGGGTACGCATCTTTGTCACCAACCGTTTGCCTGAACATACGAGCATACACTGGCATGGCCAGCGCCTGCCAAATGGCATGGACGGCGTATCCGGCCTGACCCAGCCGTCAATACAGCCGGGCAAGACCTTTGTCTATGAATTTGTCGCACGTCGCCCGGGTACCTTCATGTACCACCCGCATGCCGATGAAATGACGCAGATGGCGATGGGCATGATGGGCTCATGGGTTACACATCCCAAAAACAAGCATCCGCAGATTGATGAAGTCGACAGGGACTTTATTTTCCTGCTCAGTGCTTATGATATAGAGCCAGGTGCATTCAAACCTAATATCATGACCATGACAGATTTTAATTTGTGGACATGGAATAGTCGCGTCTTCCCCGGCATTGATACCCTGAATGTGCGCAAGAATGACAGGGTCAGGATACGCGTAGGTAATCTGACGATGACCAACCACCCTATCCATATCCATGGTCATGAATTCACCGTGACAGGCACGGATGGCGGCCCGGTACCAAGAACTGCACGCTGGCCAGAGGTAACGACGGATATTGCCGTCGGTCAGATGCGCCAGGTGGAATTTGTTGCCGATGAAGAAGGTGACTGGTCCTTCCACTGCCACAAGAGCCATCACACCATGAATGCCATGGGCCATAATGTACCGTCGATGATAGGTGTTGATCACAAGGACGTGGCAGACAAGATCAACAAGCTCATTCCCGCTTACATGACTATGGGGGACAAGGGCATGGCCGACATGGGAGCTATGGAAATGCCCTTGCCTGACAATACCCTGCCCATGATGACAGGCGAGGGGCCGTTTGGCGGGCTGGAAATGGGCGGCATGTTCAGCGTAGTCAAGGTGCGCAAGGACCAGAAACCGGGGGATTATAAAGACCCTGGCTGGTTCAGGCACCCCAAGGGGACGGTAGCCTATGAATATGGCGGCCCCGTGGCAGAAGCGCCGCGCCCGCCTGCTCAGCCTGTTGATGTGCATGCTGGCATGAAGCATGGCTCACGTGTCATGCCGGAGCTTGAAGTGCAGGTTCGCAAGCCGCAAGGTCATAGCGGGCATTAAGAAAGAAAATGGCTGCGGGTAATAGAAAGGTCCAAAGCCAGAGTGCAAAAGGCGGAGCACAATGCTCCGCCTTTTGTATTTGCTTGATCGTCTTAGGCGATTATCTCAACTGATCGTCTCAGTTGATTGTGATAGGTACGCTGGCAGTCGCCTTTCTTCCAAGATTGTCAGTCACAGTAATAAGCATGGTGTAGCTACCTTTTACAGGGCTTGCCCAGCTGGTTGCAATGCTTAGTCCACTCATGGAAAATCCTAGGCCCAGAGGAGCGCCCGTGATCGAGATGGAAATCGAGGTCGCGCCGGGTGCATTGATCGTGATGCTACCCGTTAGCGCCTTGCCTGCAGTGCCTGTCATTGCCGGTGCGCTGATACTCAAGCCAGATGCCACAACGCTGATGCTGATGACCGCCTGACCGCTCAAGCCAGTCTTGCTGTCTTTCGCAAGCACTGTGACAGCATAATTTCCTGCAACAGGACTAGCCCAGTTGATAATGCCAGCACTGCTGATAGTCAGTCCGGCAGGTGCGCCAGTCAGTGTATAGGTGACTGGATTCGAGGCTTTGACTGCTACGGTGTAGGATAGTGCAGTACCAACGGTTCCATTGACCGTCGCCGCAGTTACTGCAGGCGCAGGTTGCTGAGCAATCACGACGGTATACACAGCTTTGCCTGTCAAGCCTGTCTTGCTGTCCGTTGCATTGATGGTGACTGAATACGTGCCAAGAACAGGAGAAGCCCAGCTTACAGTTCCTGTTGACCCCATAGTCATTCCAGCAGGTGCACCAGTCAGGCTAAAAGTCATTGCGTTGCCAGACGTTGCGGTTACATTAAAAGTCAGTGCGGTTGCTGCTACTCCATTGATCGTTGCTGCAGTGACGACTGGAGGTGTTGCAGCAGCAATCACAACGGTATAGACAGCCTTGCTGCTCAATCCGGTCTTTGCATCGAGTGCAGTTGCCGTCACTGAATAGGTTCCTGCAACTGGCGTTGGCCAGGTCGCAGCGCCCGCAGAAGTAGCAGTCATACCGCTTGGTGCACCAGTGATGCTATAGGTCAGCGGATTGGTAGACGTTGCCGTTATATTGAAGGAAAGCGCCGTGCCTGCTTTTCCATTGATGGTGGTGGCAGAAATAGCTGGTGGCACAGGGGCAGAAATAACGATTGTATAAGTGCCTTTACCGCTCAGCCCCGTTTTTGCATCCAGCGCAGTAACGACCACCGTGTATGTACCTGCTACAGGCGTGGCCCAGCTAACAATGCCGCTGCTGCTGATGCTCAAGCCTGCCGGGTTGCCGCTCAAGGTATAGGTGAGGGGATTAGCTGCTGTTGCAGATACGGTAAAACTCAATGCCGTGCCAACTTGCCCGCTGATGCTTGCCGAAGTTACGGTTGGCGGTGTTGCAATGACTGTGCCGCCGAGTGTACTTAACAAGCTGGTGACATTGGGCGTGCCAAGGCCGGTCAGTTGGTCATGCCCGGTTTTGGCAACGCAACTTGCGCAAGTGCCATTGCTGCCTTTCGCAACATCGGCAAAACTGCTGGCATAGCTGCCAGGAGTTGTCGCAATTTTGTTATACAGGACAGCATGCGGTGCACCCAGAACTGGTTTGCCAGCCTGCGCCAAAGTCGCGTTGGCGATCGCAATCACCCCGGCCCATTGGGGCGTGGACAGGCTGGTGCCGCCTGCACTGACCCAGTTTACAACACTGCTTCCTGGTGTCATGACGGCGACGTACTGGCCAGTGTTCGGGTCAGCGTTCATGGAGACGTCAGCGACCGTCCTGCGGGCAGGTGTACCCACACCCGGCACTGTATTGTTCTGATAGCTTGGTGTCGCCGTGTATGCACTTACTCCACCTCCAGTATTGGACCAGGCCACCTCCGTGCGTGTTGTACCTGAGTAGGTGAGACTGGTGCCACCAACGGCAACAACATTGGGAGAAACTGCAGGCCATTCAACGGCTGGCCCGTTATCGCCGGTTGCAGCCAGATAGGTCATTTTGGCGGTAGTGAATGTACTTTCCACCCCAGCTGTCCAGCTTCCTTCATTTGCACCGAAGCTCATGGATACTATGCCTGGCCCCATGGCGTTGGCCAGCTTGATTCCACCTATCATGTTGCTCATAGAAGAATCAGCAGCTTCAATCAGAATGATACGGGCCAATGGCGCTGTGGCATGTGCCCATTGCACGTCTAGCGCAATTTCCGTCGCCCAGCCAGAGTTGAATGCTGGTGTGGTGCTGGTCATTCCACCAGCACTGGTGCTGTACACGACAGAAAATTCACAAACATTGCTTGACGCTGCAGGCAATGGCAAAGCTGTACCTGCAGGAATGCTTTTTACTGTGCATGCGGGAAGACCAAACTTTTGATTAAAGGCGTTCAGTTCTGCAACGATATTGGGATCGTGATTTGCGTTCACAATATAAATCGTCTGACCTGCACCAAGCTGTGCAGCCTGGCTTGCAGTCAACCCACTGGTACTGGCAGGGAGCGCAGGGAGACTATACGCAGCGCGGATTTGCGCAGGCGTATAGGTAGAAACGACAGAGGTGCCTGCCATAGGCTGTGCGTTTTCACCTGCAGGTGGCGGCGCCAACTGTGGTCGTGGCAAGGAACGAATTGCACCGACAGTCAAACCGCGCCCACGCACTGCTTGCAGTTCTCGCGGTATGCTCAGAGCCGCTGCTGGAATGTGGGCCGACCTGCTACTGTCAGTCGCATCAATATCCGTCGGTGGATCAAGCAAAACCGGAGCCAGATGAAAGGTCGGTTGTGTCGCCTGTGCAGCCACATCAGGCGGCAACACAGGGACAGTCATATCCAGTGTTGTCGTTCCTGTTGCGACTTCTTGAGGAGGTAACGCAATGTTGGATTGGCTGATTTGCTGACTGTCTCCACCGCAAGCGCTGAGGAGACTTGCACTGATCAGCAAGCTAGACAAGCCAAGCAGCCTGGGTATGTTGAAGAGCAATTTTTTTTCGATGATCACAAATGCACTCCGATATAAGCAGAGGGCGGTGATTCGACGAATAATAGTATCGTGCCAAAAATAAGCAGACACCATCACCGGCAACCCCGCTACCATGGCGCTGATGCGCTTTAGGCCGGTGGCTTTGCGTCCCCATTTTTCAACGGGTTTGCCCTCAAGTTTTAGAAATTGAAATTACAGATTCAGGGTATAAATATTTCGAATTAAATGGAAGAAAAAAAATGTCAAGGATTGTTGAAATCATGTAGCGAAAACAAGCTTGGCTTTCACTTTGATAACAGAAACTGCAAATAGTTGTTTTGCTGGTTTTTGAATAAAACAAAAGTGTTAAATTGTAAAACCATTTCCACTATTCATCTCATCATGGCAGCATCGCTGGCCTGGATTCGTATCCGTTTTTTTATCTGAATTGAACATAACAAATTACACATGAAACTTTCTTCAACAATTTCCCGCACTGGTTTTCTGCTCGGTCTGGCACTCACTTGCGCAAGTTCGCAGGCTGCAAAAATCAGCCTGGACGATTGCGACTTGATTACCGCAAAACCCTTGCGCGCCGATTTCAAGGACTGGCTGGTAAAGAACCGCAAACTCGCTGCTGAGGGCAATGTGGAGGCACAAACCTATGTCGCCGCTGAAGCAAATAACCGCCTGGCCTGCCTGGAAGAGAAAATCACTGAAAAGTCGGGCTGGTCAGTGACCATGAGCGGTGGTGATGGCGCAAGTGAAACGACATCCAATCCCGGTATCCCGAACATCAAAAAAAATGCTGATGCCTACGCCGCATTGAAAGATGCTGTCAAATACACTCATCAGGCCGGAGCGAATGATCCTGCTTATCGCAGCATGTCGGCTCAACTGGTACTGCGCTATCAAACGGTATTGCCTGAAGCGCTGGAAACTGCCTACGAAGATGTGGCTGGTGCCCATCAACTGGAATGTGTGCTCAAGCGTCAATTCGGCAAGCGTGATGCGCAATATGCCTGTATGTCAAACAGATCCACCTTGGCGCAATTGACAACAAAAGTTCCAGCCGAACGCCGCGCTGTTCTTGATCAAAAAGCACAACAATGGGCTGCAGAATTTCCTGTCAAGTAAGTTGCAAATAGATATTTTTGATGCGTTTTTATTTGCTATTCCATGAGGGAATGTTGGTTAGCGTACAGAAGCTTTGCAAGCGCTCAGCCAGAATATTTACGACAGAAGTCAACAGATGTGCCGCTCAAGCGTTATAGGTGTAAGCACAGGATATGCTCCTGTGAGCAGTATCAAATAAGGAGTTAGAAATGAAAACCATGACATGCAGAAAGATAATGCTCGCAGGCGCAGCCTGTGCCGCACTATTCATGACAGGTCAGAGTCAGGCGCAGGATGTGGGTGTGTCTATGCAATTCGGGCAACCAGGTTTCTATGGTCGGGTAGATATTGGTAATTTCCCTCAGCCACAGGTCATTTATACTGAGCCACGCATAGTGCAGAGGGTGAATGTGGTCCAGCAACCGATGTATCTGGTGGTGCCACCAGGCCATAGAAATAAATGGGAAAAACATTGCTATCGCTACAATGCCTGCAATCGCCCCGTGTATTTTGTACAGGAAAACTGGTACAACACCCAGGTAGTGCCTCGTTACCGCGATGGGTATTATCGTGACCATGATTACAGACATGATGCATACAGGCGCGACGATTACAGGCGTGACGACTATCGTAAGGATGACAGACGCTATGATGAGCATGAACGCCATGGTCATGGCCGCGGCAGGGAACATCCAGAGCATTAATTGCGTATTAATTGCTTATTAGTTGTTTGCCAGCTACTCGTCAATGATCGGCAGTATCAACAAGGGCTGCATTGCAGCCCTTGTGTCTATCTTCTATCCATACAGACCAATTTTTCTTTCCACGCATGAATTGCCATTGACCAGAAAGTGGGAATATCTGTGACTGGTAAAGGCAAGCTCAGTCCAAGAAATTGGGCTGCCGGTATCAGCGCTTCATGCAGCACATCATTGTCACCACGGTCAAAAGCCAGTGCCCCGGTTTGCTTGGATAATTTCTCGCCATCAGCATTGGTCACTACTGGCACATGCAGGTAATGCGGCGTGGGCAAGCCCAGCAATTCTTGCAGATAGATTTGCCTTGCAGTGGAATCTATCAGATCAGCACCACGCACCACATGCGTGATGCCTTGAGCGGCATCATCAACCACCACCGCCAACTGGTAGGCCCAGAAGCCGTCAGCGCGCTTCAACACAAAGTCCCCACCTCGGTCGCCAGGTTTTGCTGCTGCATGCCAGCCATGCGGTCTTCAAAGCGATAGAGTTGATCTGGCACGCGCAAGCGCCAGGCACGTGCTGTCTTGCCTGCTGCCAGACCGTGACGGCAGGTGCCCGGGTAAATCTGGCTGGCCGTATCACCCAGACGCAGGCGCGAATCAGCGATTTCCTTGCGTGAGCAGGCGCAGGGGTAGAGCTTGTCCCCCAGTTTTTGCAAGGCAGCTTCATACAGATGCTGGCGCTGGCTTTGCCAGGTGATGGCGCCATCCCAGAGCATGCCGCAGCGTTGCAGTGAATTGATAATATACTGGTCTGCGCCTTTGACATTGCGGTCAAAGTCCAGGTCTTCCATGCGCAGCAGCCATAGCCCTTCATGGGCTTTTGCATCCAGATAGCTGGCCATGGCCGCCACCAGCGAACCCATATGCAATGGGCCGGTTGGCGAAGGGGCGAAACGTCCTATGTATTTTTGCGTCATCTGTTTTGTTGGCATGGATGTTCTTCAATTACCTATCAACATGCGTTGCACGACAGGGTCTTGCAACTTCTGTAAAAACCACAGCAAAGCCTTGCCCTTGTTGGCATTGCGCCAGACCAGACGGTTATCTTCGGGCGGGCGGTAGGCGCTGGTCTTCTTTTCTATCAAAGCGCCGCTGCGCAAATGGGGCAATGCCAGGCGGCGCGGCAAATGCCCGCAACCCAGGCCAGCCAGTTGCGCTGCCAGCTTGGCATGCATGGTGGGCACAGTCATGGTGTCCTGGCCGCTCAGCAAGCCTGCTGTCATTGATGGCAGGGTCAGGCCGGTATCACCGATGGCTATTGCCCGGTGAGCCTGCAAAATCGCCGGTGTCAGCGGTTCTGCAGCCTGTGCCAGCGGGTGCTGTGGTGCCACGGCAAACACCCATTCCACACTGCCCAGCAAGCGGGTCTGGAATTCTCCCTGCATGCGTATCGCATCGGGCCCATAATAGGCCGCACCTATGGCCAGGTCGGCACGCCCAGATACCATAGTTTCCCAGACACCGGACAAAATCTCCTGGCTGATACGGATGCGTGTGCCGCAGCCCTGTTGTTCAAATTCCTTGATCAAGGGGATCATGTCGTCGAATTGTATGATGCCATCAATGACGATGCGCAGCTCCGCCTCCCAGCCGCTGGCGGCACGTTTGACGCGGTTTTCCAGCTCCTGAGCGGCATTCAGCAAATGCCTGCCTTGCAGCAATAATTCCTCTCCCGCGATGGTCAGTTTGGCCCTGTGGCCACGCCTGTCATAGAGCAGAACATCCAGGTCTTCTTCCAGCTTGCGTATGCTGTAGGTAATGGCGGAGGGCACTTTATCCAGGGCCGCTGCAGCCGCCGCAAAGCTGCCTTTACGGTCTATGGCGTCAAGGATTTGCAGGGCTTCAAGGGTCAGGTTCATGCTTGTTCAAATAATTTGAATGAGTTATATGAAATTCTACCCTTATGTCAAAGAATTTGCATGTATATAGTGTGTACATCGCCTGGACACATTCTTCAGGAAATTTGAAAGGGACTTATATGATTACGCTCAGACCATCACAAGATCGCGGCCACGCCGAGCACGGCTGGCTGAAATCACATCACAGTTTTTCTTTTGCAGAATATTATGATCCACAGCACATGGGTTTTGGCCCACTGCGCGTGATTAATGACGACTGGATCGCTCCCGCCATGGGTTTTGGTACGCATCCTCACCAGAACATGGAAATTATTACTTATGTGCTCGAAGGTGCGATTGCGCACAAAGACAGCATGGGCAATGGCAGTACGATACGTCCAGGCAATGTGCAGTATATGAGTGCAGGTACTGGTGTGCGCCATTCGGAATTCAACCCGGCCAATAACGAGCACACACGTTTGCTGCAAATCTGGATACAGCCAGACCGGCTGGGTGGCGAACCTCTTTACGGCGAAAAAGAATTCAGCCGCGAAGAAAAACAGGGTCGTTTGCGTCTGGTCGTTTCTGGTGATGGCGCCGATGGTTCCATCAAAATCCGCCAGAACGCACGTCTGCAAATTGGCTTGTTCGATGCAGAACAAAAGCAGGAAGTAGCACTGGCAAAGGATCGCCTGACCTATGTCCACGTAGCACGTGGTGAATTGCAGGTAAATGGCATGTCCTTGAAAGAGGGCGATGCCGTGATGATGTCAGCCGAAGAAAAACTCGTTCTGGAGCAGGGCAAACAGGCAGAAGTACTGGTATTTGATCTGCCGCATTAAGTAGTAAATACTGACAAATCACTGACAAAAAAAATACGTCAGTGATTTGTCTTTTTGCGTAAAAACTCAATATCCACACTGGAGTAAAACATGTCTAAAGTCGCGATTATTTATCATTCAGGTTATGGTCACACCACCAAGGCCGCAGAAGCAGTACACGCAGGTGCTGCCGCTGGCGGTGCTGATGCCGAACTCATCAAGATTGATGCCGAAGGCAATATCACCGACGCCCAATGGGAAACCCTGGCTGCTGCTGATGCCATCGTCTTTGGTTCCCCAACTTATATGGGATCAGTGTCCTGGCAATTCAAAAAATTCGCCGATGCTTCTTCCAAACCATGGTATAGCCAGGTATGGAAAGACAAGATCGCAGCAGGCTTCACCAATTCTGCCTCCATGAATGGCGACAAATTATCGACGCTGCATTACCTGTTCACCCTGTCCCAGCAGCACTCCATGATCTGGGTAGGCACAGGCCTGATGCCATCCAACAGCAAGGCTGCACAACGCAATGACATCAACTACATCGCCAGCTTTAGTGGCCTGATGACACAATCCCCATCCGACTCTTCACCAGAAGAAGGCCCGCTGCCAGGTGATCTGGAAACGGCGAAATTGTTTGGTAAGCGTATTGCGGAAGTGGCTACGAAGTTTAAGTAAGATGAGTTGGTGTTGAAGTAAAAAGACCTGCCGGATTGATTGGCGGGTTTTTCATGATTCCGGAATCTTGATTAGCTACGAGCTTAAAGAGTACTAAAGCAGGTTGTGTTGACGTTGCGGTTGTTTTTGACTTTCAGCAGTTCCCATGTGTAGCCGCCGTTTGTGCTGTACAGAAAATGGATTAAGAAGAGCCGATGTCTGAGCGTAGCGAGTTTCGGATCTTCCCATTTTTTGTACTGCACAAACGGGAACCCCTTTAGGGGCGGCTACGCCTGGGTCGCCTTCTTTGGCATACCTTTCTTGGCGACGCAAGAAAGGTATGTAGCTGTCGGGCTACCCCCGACCGGCAATCGTAAATGACATGTGCAGGTGCTTAAAGTCAGGAAATTTAAACACAACGATTCTGAAATTAATGCAGCTAACCGGATGCCAAGAACGCCGCTGGATTCCTGCCAAAAGCACGCAGGAATGACGACTTTGAGAGATGCGGTCATTCAATCTGTATCCTGTTGCTCAAGCAAAACGAATTACTGACCACCCATGACATGCAGATCTGGAATCACCAACTGACAGCACTTACAACTTTTCCTTCAAAAACTGCAACAATCGCGGTGCCAGATATCCAGAATCCGTCCCCGGTATCCTGATAGGTTCCGATGCCCAATAATGCCCCGCATTCTTCAACACGACTGAGCGCACAGAAAACCCCGCCTGCTTCAAGGCATGCATGAAGGCAATCGACTGCCCAGCCGGATCTACAAATTTATCCTTCGCACCCCAGCTCAACAAGAACTGCGTTTGATTATTATCACGCGTCACATAAGACAACGGCGATGCTTCAACATAGATTTTGCGGTTATCGATGAGGCTGCTACCCAGAAAGCCCTGGGCAATATTATTGTCCGGGTAGTAGCGATTCGAATGTTCCCATTTTGCCGTCAGGTCATAACTGCCATAAATGCCTATGCACACCTTGACCTTTGTCGTTGGTTGCATGCCATCCGAGAACGGTGGCTGGTCACCGGCCAGTGCGACGATAGTGGCAAGCTGCGCTCCTGCTGAGTCGCCCATCAAGCCCATGCGTTCAGGATCAAGCTGGTAAGTTGCTGCCTGCTGGCGCAAGAATTGCACTGCGGCGCGTACATCGTGTATCGCTGCCGGATAGAGATTGGTTTTATCTTTGACCAGACGATAATTGACGGCAAATACGGCATAGCCATTTTTTGCCAGATACGGTCCCCAGTGTTTATACAGGCTGGCATCGGCAAAGCGCCAGTCGCCGCCGTGCACTGTAATCAGCACCGGATATTTTCCATCTCCCTTGGGACGATATAGATCACCCGTCAATACTTCATCGCCGTTACGCTGGTAGATGATGCCCTGTTGCATGTCATAAGCCTTCTCTGGCATGGCAGCGTGTGCAGAAGCTGCTGCCAGCAGGCTCAGGGTGATACAGTTTATTAAGCGGTATAAAAAGGATGTGCATCTACATAGCTTGCCTGGCCGGCTAAAAAATTTCATTTCTTATTTCCTGCGACATGAAGAGTTTTACATGGAATCAGTATGCCGGGTCAGCAGGAGTAGGTAAGGGACTGTGTGACCAAGCTTGAGTCTGCCGTGACGAATGGTATGAAAACGATAGCAATGTCCATAAAAAAACCGCCTGAAGCACAGGCGGTTTGGCGAGACAGATTCAGCTTGCGCAGATTTATTTGCACTCACCTTCAGCTACCATGTACGCTAGCTCCCAGCCATGGCCATCGACATCATGGAAACCATGTCCGTACATGAATCCATGATCTATAGGCTCTTTAGGCACCGTGGCACCCGCAGCCCTGGCCTTGGCGACCAGGCTATCGACATGTTCGCGGCTGTCGCAGGACAGGCAGTTCAAAACTTCAGTACGCTCATGCGCATCGCTGATGGGTTTGTTGGTGAAGCCTGCAAAGAATTCTTCCACCAGCAGCATGACAAACAGGTTCTCGCCCATGATCATGCAGGCAGCCTGGTCATTCGTGAACTTGGGTTCAAAACTGTAGCCCAGACTGCTCCAGAATGCCTTGGAGCGGGGCAGGTCTTTGACAGACAGGTTTACAAAGATTTGCTTATGCATTTTGTCTTCCTTTCATTTGTTGTTCGGTATAGGCAGGCCAGGCGGGCCATACCGTTTTATTTGCATTCACCTTCCGTCGCCCATGCACAGCAATTCCAGCCATGGCCATCAAGGTCATAGAAGCCCTGCGCATACATGAAGCCATGGTCTTCAGGCTCATCAGGCACGGTGGCTCCGGCAGCTTTGGCTTTGGCAATCAGGCTATCGACATGTTCGCGGCCATCGCAGGACATGGCATGCAAGACTTCGACACGCTCATGGGCATCGCAGACTGGTTTGTGGGCGAAGCTGGCAAAGAGTTCTTCTGTCAACAGCATGACCAGGATGTTTTCACCAAAAATAATGCAGGCAGCATTGTCGCTGGCGAATTTGGGATCGAAGCTGTAACCAAGGCTGCTCCAGAATTGTTTGGAACGTGCCAGGTCTTTGACTGGCAGATTGACAAAAAATTGCTTATGCATGTCGTACTCCTTTAATTTGCACTCACTGTCTCAGCAGGCAGGTTCAGGGCTCGCACGGGGCGCACTTCTATGCTGCCATGCTGGGCTGGCGGGATTTTCGAAGCCAGGTGTATGGCTTCATTCAGGTCTCGTGCATCAATGAGATAAAAACCGGCCAGCATTTCCTTGGTCTCTGCGAATGGGCCGTCTGTGACCGACAATTGCCCATTCCTTACCCTGACCGTGGTGGCAGTATGGACAGGGTGCAGGGGTTCTGCCGCCAGCATATGACCGCTATCAATAAGGCCCTGAGCATACGTGCCGCATTTTTCGTCAGGGCAGGCATTCCAGTGTTCATTATCGAGATAAACCAGGCATAGGTATTTCATAGGGACTCCGGCAAGGATGGATTAACGGTGATCTGATTACAGTGGCAGCTGCTCGCCATTGATGATCCATGGCGTGCCGTATTTGTCGACCAGCATGCCCCAGGATTTTGCCCAGAATGCAGGCTGTACCGGCATCGTGATCTGCCCACCTTCTGCCAGCGCGTTAAAGATTTTGGCGGCTTCCTCTGTAGTATCGTAATTCAGCGTAAAAGAGACGCCCTTGATACCTTCATAGGGCATTTGTTGTGGGCAGTCACCAGCATAGAGCAGGCCGCCATCGGGTAATTCCAGGCGTGCATGCAAAATGCGGTGGGCAGATTCTGGCGGGATCATCGCAGCCATGGGCGAATCGGCACCACTCATCATGACGGTGATTTTACCGCCCAGGACTTGTTCATAAAAGTACATGGCTTCCTTGCAGTTGCCATTGAAAGACAGGTAAGCGATAGGATGTGGCATGGTCAATTCCTTTATAAAAGTGTTGTATCATCGTGTGAAAGTATTTCCACATCTGATAGTCGAATGGCCTGACAGTAAATCGACACTACTTCAAAAAAATATTTAATTTTTTTTTTTAGATATCTGAAAATTGCCCGTGAGCATTAATTGCTCAAGGCTCGCACACGTTCATTGAGCAGTTTTAATTGTGCCTCAATAAATGGCAAATTTGGATCATGCCCGGCGCGTGGCACGACGATATATTCTTTTTGCGGTGCGCTAATGCTATCCACATACTGTTTGGTGATCTCAGGCATGGTCAATAAATCTTCTGCGCCCTGGACAAAAAAGACAGGGATGGCGAATTTGCTTGCCGTGGCAGGAAAATCCACGGTACTGAACATGCCATCACCCTTGTAGCCGACAAATTTCAGGAAAGAGTAATCTTCGCCAGCTTCGTAATCTGCCAGCGCTGTCGGGGTGGCATAGGCCGGATCAGATGCCCACCATGTTTTTGGAGCAGGGTCTGTGCGCAGCGCTTCATATTTGCGGATAGCCTTGCGCAAAATGCCGAAGTTACGTGGATTGGTCCAAGGCGGTGGGCCCAGTGCGCTTACTTTTGTGACGGTCTCCTGATCACCGGCAGCCTGTGCCAGATGTAACACCTGCTTATAACTACTAGCCTGGTTTGCCCTGTAGCTGACAACCTGAGAAGTACCAACGTAGGCATAAAATAATTCAGGTTTCGACAGACTCATCTGCACACCGAGTATGGAACCCCATGAGCTGCCCGTCAGTATGATTTTCTTCTTGCCCAGGTGCTGGGTCAGATAAGCCGCCAGGGCGACACCATCATCGGCCATTTGCGCAATTGTCAAAGGCGTTTCTTCACCGGGTTTGTTCTTGCCAAATGTCTTGCCCGCGCCGCGCTGATCCCATTGCACGACGGTGTAATCTTTTTCCCATGCGCCGTAGATAGCCGTGCCATACGGGCTCATGGTATTGCCAGGCCCGCCATGCACGACCAGGATAACCGGGTTACTGCAACGGCTGCCCTTGATGGTCACCCACTGCGGTATGCCACCCAGCTCGACAAATCCTTCTTCATTGATGGCCTGGGTTGCAGACTTGCAGGCAGGGCCGGGTGAAATCGGTGTTGCTTCGGCCTGGCATAGTGCAGTTAACAGGCTCAATAACAGAGCGGGAAGAACGTGGTGCAGTTTTGCCATATATCTCCTGATGGTGAGTGGACTTCTTGTAATTTTTGGGTAAGGCTGACGGGTGTCACAGGGATTTTAATTTTTTAATGCCAGCAAACGGCGTTCAATAAAGCGTTTCTCCGGCTCTTGTTTGCAGAGTTTCAGCGCCAGTTCATAGGACAGGCAGGCTTGCGTCATGTCACCATTGCGGCGACACAGGTCAGCTCTGGCTGCGTGGGCCAGATGGTAGTTTTGCATTTCCTGTTTTTCCAGCAAGGCTTCCACCAACGACAAGCCATGTTTTAACCCGCCCGTGCACATGGCAATCGCGATAGCACGGTTCAGTTCTATGATGGGGCTGGCTTCAACCCGCAGCAGGGCATCATACAGGCCAACGATCTGTGGCCAGTCAGTTTCTGCATAAGTCGCCGCCTCTGCATGGACGGCGGATATCGCCGCCTGCAGGGTGTAGGCGCCAAAGCGTCCAGAGCGCAAAGCCTGCTCTACCAGCGTGCAACCTTCGTCGATCAATTCTTGATCCCATAATTGCCGGTCCTGCTGTTCCAGTGCAATCAATTCACCCTGGCTGTCAGTGCGGGCAGGGCGGCGTGATTCATGCAATAGCATCAGGGCCAGCAAGCCGTTGACTTCTGGCTCGGGCAACAGTTCTTGTAGCAGGCGTGTCAGCCGTATGGCTTCTGCTGCCAGATCCAGGCGCAGGACGGTATCACCGGCAGAGCTCGAATAGCCTTCATTAAAGACCAGGTAAATAACTCTCAGCACACTGTGCAGGCGGGCAGCCAATTCCTCTTTCTCGGGTACCTGGTAGGGAATCCTGGCATCACGTATTTTTGCCTTTGCACGCACTATGCGTTGCGCCAGCGTGGGTGCCGGGGTCAAAAAGGCATGGGCGATTTCTTCCGTCGTCAGGCCGCAGACCTCGCGCAAGGTCAGAGCGACCTGGGCATCGGCTGCCAGTGCCGGGTGGCAGCAGGTGAAAATCAGGCGCAGCCTGTCGTCTTCCATGACTGATGATTCAAATGCAGTTTCGCCTGGCTGGGCTGTTTCATCCACCAACGCTTCTACGGCCTCTACATGCTCATCCAGCGGGTCAAAGCGTCTTTGCCTGCGTATGCTGTCTATGGCCTTATAGCGTCCTGCAGAGACCAGCCAGGTGTGTGGGTATTCAGGCAAGCCTTTGTCCGGCCATTGCTCCAGCGCTGCCTTGAAGGCTTCATGCAAGGCTTCTTCTGCCAGGTCAAAGTCGCCGAGCAGATGAACCAGGGTCGCAAAGACCCTGCGCGACTCCTGCTGGTAAATACGGTCCAGGGTCTGGCGTATGTGGTCGCTGATTGGATTCATGAGGCGCAAACTTGCCGAATGACATTTAGCGTATGACTTGCATACGGATGCAGCACAAGTATTTGCGTCTCAAAAATCGATAAGTTCAGCATTTTCCATACCAGAAATAGTGATGACTGATTCTAGCCCACTATGCAAGAGCGATGCTTTAAAAACATTAATATAAAGAAAATTTTCTTATATCCATTTTTTGCAGACACTTTTGAAAAAAAAGACCGGATGTGCTTTTTTTGCCACGAATTGCTGACTGGTCTGCTTGCTGGCAAGCGAGCGCCTTGAGCTCAAAAATGTTGCAGGAAGGAGTAACTGGTCTGCTGCTCCCTCCTCTGAGAAAACGGATTTTCTGCTGGTTTTTGCATGCAGACAAAGTTTCTATAAATCAAATTTTGTGCCAGAAACTTAGATGAAAAATTCTATCAAATTCCATGGACGCTGATGTTGGACTTTTATTAATGTAGCTAAAGAGGCATCTAAAAATGGCTAGACTAAATTTTAACGTATTGATCAGTATCAATGGAGGCAAAGAAAGATGAGCATGAACCAAAGTGCCCAAAGTATGTACACAGACCGCCTTGCCAGGCTGGTGCAATTGTCACGTGACAGGCATGTCTTCAGCTTCACCCGCTTTGACTGGGTGGATGATATCAGTGAGCAGGACTGGTGGGTAAGCCCCGAACTGCTGACTATCCATGGCACCGCTTACTACGAGCAGGCCAGTGAGGCGCAACGCAAACTGCTCAGCAAATGGGAATGCATCAACCTGTTCAGTCTGAATGTGACTGGCGAGCAGGAACTGATCGCAGGTGTTGCTGAACTCTTGCATACCCCCATGCTGAAAGAAGCCAATGATTACCTGCATCACTTCATCGACGAAGAAAACCAGCACATGTGGTACTTCGCCAAATTCTGCGAAAACTACGCGGGCAAGATTTATGGCAACAAGAAAATACAACTGACTGAACTCAAGCTTGACCCAAGGCTGACTATCCTCGTCCGCTTTGCACAGATTTTCATTTTTGAAGAAGTCGGCCATTACTACAACCTGAAGATTGCACTTGATGAGCGCGTGCATCCCTTTATACGCGAGATCAATGAGGCGCACCGCAACGATGAGTCGCGCCACATCACCTTTGGCCGTGCCCTGCTGGCCAGGCTGGCAGATGGCATCAGCAATGATTATGCGCCAGAAGTACTGGAGAAAGTCTCGCAACACTTGCGCAAATATGTGCAGGTCACCATCGAATCGCTCTACAACCCTGCGATGTACCGCGATGCCGGCTTTGCCAGCGGCATGGCAATCCGCAGTGCACTGCTGGCTGACCCGGCGCGACAAGATTTTCACGCACGTGAACTGCTGAAAAAAGTATTGGCCCTGCTGGGCGACACCCATTTATTAAAACAGGAGACCAGTCTTGAGCCAGCTTATCAGTCTTGACAAGATCAATGAAGTTAAACAGTGGTTGCTGTCAAAGAAAAAATATCTGTCCGATATCCCCTTTGACCTTGACCTGATAGAAAACGATGTCGTCGATTCCCTGAGTTTTGTGGAATACGTACTCCTCATAGAAGAAATCAGTGGCAGGGAAGTTGTCGTCGATGACACCGTCCTCGACAAGGTCAGGACTCTGGACAGGGTGCAACTGAATTATATGGAATAGTGCATTCCATTCCGCCACGCATACAGAAAAAATACAGAAAACTTAGACTAGGAAAAACCATGGAACACCAATTGACTGACTATCGCTATGGCGACTTGCTGGAACTGACCAACCGTCACCGCAATACGACAAAAAATATTATTCTCACCGGTGCTACCGGTTTTCTCGGCAGTAATTTCCTGTTCTGGCGTTTGCGCCAGAGTGGCAAGATTTATGTACTGGTCAGGGGCGAATCGCAAGAGCATGCGCGTCAGCGCGTGTATGATGCGCTGGCAGTCTGCGCCTCTGCCTACAACCAGCCCATCCCCAAAGCAGATATCGACAGCAAGCTGGAATACATACTCGGTGACATGACCGAGACCATGTGCGCGATCAGCAAGAATGATCTGGAAAAACTCATGGTTGCAGGCATCAGCGAATTCTGGCACTGCGCTGCCAGCCTGAAGTTTGAAGACCGCCACAAGGAAGAAATTTACCATCACAATATCAATGGCACCCAGAATGTGATGGACCTGGCGCGGCGTGTGCATTGCCAGCACTATCTGCATATCTCTACGGCCTATACCTCTGGTCGTGTGGCTGGTGAAATACCGGAGAGCCTGCACCCCGTTGATATTGCCTACAACAATTTTTACGAGAGCAGCAAAAATGAAGGCGAGCATGAAGTCGCCAGATACTGCGATGCCAACGGACTGGATTACCGCATCCTGCGTCCTGCCATCATCATGGGGCCGCTGGCATCACGCCGCAGCGGTGGCACGCGCTTTGGTATCTACGGCCTGACGCAGGAAATGTACCGTTTGCGCGAGACTCTGAGCAAATTGCAGACACCTTTACGCCTCATCGGTGACCTCGCTGCTGCGGGAAATCTGGTGCCGGTGGATCAATGCGTGTTCGACATGATCTATCTGAGCAATATCGGTTTTGGTGACCAAAAGGTGTATCACCTGACCAATTCCAGCGACCTCAATGTCAAGACCATGCTGGAAAAAATTGATACTGCACTCGGCATGAAAAGCATCAATTTCGTCCCTGAGCGCGACACCCCCGCGACGGCGATAGAAGAATTATTCGATAAACGCACCGTGTTTTATGGCGGCTACTACCGCACTATCAAGAATTTTGCGCGCAGCCTGCCCAAACATGTGGGCCTGAGCTGGGCTGATTATGGTACTTACCTGACGGCCTTTATCAAGGAGTTGGACGAACAAAAGAATGGTACGACTTTCAACCGCAGCCAGGTCACGGCTGAAGATGGTACTGAATTATGTGTGTTGACGCTGGGTGACAAGAGCAAACCGGCGCTGGTGCTGGCAAATGCCTATGGCATGCCATCTGACTTCATGTTCCCGCTGGCCCAGCGCCTGTCTGATCAGTTTCACGTCATCACCTGGGAAAGCCGCTGGGTACCGGCGATCACGCACGAATTTGATCTGGAAAAATGTCATTCGCTGACTCATGCCAAAGACATGGTGACTATACTTGATCACTTTGGGATCGCCAAGGCAGCTATTGCTGGCTGGAGCAGTGGTGCCCAGGTATGCCTGCGCAGCATGGCGGCTTTCCCTGAGCGTATTTCGTCGGCAGTATTGCTGAATGGCGGTGTTTCGTTGCCAGCCTCGAATGAAATCAAGATCACCGATTTTGAAAAAAATATACGCACGCTTTTCCCCAAGATTGCTGCCAATTATCGTTTCGCCCAAAAGTACTGCGACCTCATTTATGGTGCCCATGCAACCTCAGATGATGGTGAAGACCGCAAGATGATTTCTACCATCCTGACCAGTACCGACCCTTTCTTGCTGTACATGACCAGCGTCCCTTTCCGTACACCGGAATCATTATCCCGCTATGCCAATATGATGAATGGCCTGTTCAATGAAAGAGACGATGCCTGGACTGCCGATATTCCACACCCTGTGCTCGTGCATGTCGGCGGCAAGGATCTTGTCACGCATGCCGATGTGGGCCGTTTCCTGGTCGCAGGCCTGAAGCAGGGCGTGTTGTCCTTTGATGAAAACGGTGATCACTTCTCGCATTTCTATGATGAAGACCTGGCGACCATGATCAGGCAATTTGTCGCGCAACATCAGGAGCAAGTGGTGCCCAGCCTGAATTGATGTTGATGACAATGTCCGCGTCAAGAAAGTCTGCGGATATTGCCCAGCTGTTTTCGTCGTAGCGAAATGACAGCCATGGTCATGATCATGGCTGAGGGGGGAGACATTTTTATGAAAAAAGAACAAAAATTATTGATTGCCGGTTTTTTCAACACGGCTAAAGCACAACCTAACAGCAATGCATTGTGGGTCGATGAACAGGTATATACCTATGCAGAATTGCTATTGCGTGTCGCCAGGATCACTCGCACGCTGGCGCGCGAAAACAAGGATTGCAGCCGTCAGCGTTGCGCCTTGCTGGTTGACCGCAGCATTACTGCCTATGCCTCCGTGCTTGGCACTTTGCTGGCAGGCATGGCCTATGTGCCGCTGAATACCAAATTCCCTGTGCAGCGTAATTTGCGCATGGTGGAACTGTCTGCATCGACCTCGATTGTGGTCGATGAACGCTCTATGGATGCCGCCAAAGAATTGCTGCAAGCTTATCCCGAGCCTTTGACTGTACTGATGCCCGAGACTGAGACTTTACCTACCTGGGCTGCCAGCGCCAGCCAGCACACTTATATTTTAAAACGCCAGATGGCCGAGGCTGATGCCGCCAGCCTCAGCTTGCCTGTCAGGGCCAACCCTGTCGCCTATATTCTGTTCACTTCTGGCAGCACGGGTTTGCCCAAGGGCGTGGCAGTGACGAATGAAAATGCTGCTACCTATGTCGCCAGTATCATCGAACGCTATCAACCGGGGCAGGGCGACCGTTTTACCCAGTTTTTTGACTTTACCTTTGATTTGTCGGTACATGATATTTTCGTTTGCCTGAGTGCCGGCGCTTGCCTGTACAGCGTGCCTGCGAAGCTCATGATGATGCCGCTTAAGTTTGTGCAGCAGCATGAATTGACTCACTGGTTCTCGGTGCCATCGCTTGCCGCCTGCCTGAAACGCTACAACGCCTTGCGCCCCGGCGTTTTGCCTAGCCTGAAGTACAGTCTGTTTTGCGGTGAAGCTTTGCCCACCAGCCTGGCGCAGGACTGGCAACCTGCCGCGCCCAATTCCATCATCGAGAATTTATACGGGCCTACAGAGGCGACGATTGCTTTTACGGTGCATCCATATCAGGCCAGTGATCAGCGCATTGCTGGCTTGCCTGTCGTGCCCATAGGCCAGCCTTTGCCAGGGCAGGAAACCATGGTGCTGGACGAACACTTTAATCCTGTTGCTGACGGTGAAATTGGTGAATTGTATCTGGGTGGCTCACAACTGGCCCAGGGCTATTGGGAAAATACCGAGCTCACGCGTCAGCGCTTTCTCAACATGCACTTCGAGGGCAAACTGGCCCAGCGCTGGTACCGTACCGGTGACCTGGCCTGTGTCGATGCTGAGGTTGGCTTGCTGTATTGTGGCCGCATCGATAACCAGGTCAAGATACGTGGCTACCGGGTTGAAGTGCAGGAGGTTGAGGCGGTGATACGCCGCCTGGGTGGTTCTGACCTGGTGGCGGTAGTGCCCTGGCCACTGGCTGCAGATGGTAGCGTGCAGGGCTTGCTTGCCTATGGCTGTGGCTTTACCGTATCATCAAGAGATATACTCAAGGCTTGTACCCTGCATTTGCCTGCCTACATGGTGCCGCAGGATGTGATTGAATTGCGCAAGATGCCTTTCAATTCGAATGGCAAGATTGATTACCCAGCCTTGCAAAAGCTGGCAAAAGAAAGCGATGGTCGGCAAGTTGAAACTATCCTTCCTGGCGTATGATGCTGCAATGAACAAGCGGAGATGAACCCGTCCAGAATGACGGGTTTTTCATCTAGACAAAGTGGAGAATAATGTGGCCGACAAGCATGAATGCATATTTTGTGAAATTCTCAATGGCCGCAGTGCAGCATCGGTGGTCTATAGAGATGAACATTGTATCGCCATACTTGATGCCTTCCCTTTGACACGCGGGCATTTGCTGGTGATACCGCAACAGCACCAGCAGCATATAGAAGAATTGCCGGAAGAGACGGTGAGCTATCTGTTTGCCATGGCCAGCCGTTTTTCATCGGCCCTGCGTCTTGGTGGCGAAAGCAATGCTACTGCAGTGTTGCTCAATAATGGCAAGGCCGCGAACCAGCATGTACCTCATGTGCATCTGCATGTGATACCGCGCCGTGATGGTGATACGGCGATGATGGTATGGCGCTATGTAACGCGCTTCATCAATCCCTGGTCCTATATAGGCCGCAGTAAACGCTTGTCCCGCCAGGCTGCGCGCTGGCAGGAGTTACTCAAGCCAGAATGAGTGTTACCACCCCAACAAAGAATTTGCCAAAAAAAAGCAAGGCCTGATTACGCAGGCCTTGCTTTTTCTCTGGGTAGCTGTTCAGGCTGCTTTCTTTTCTTCCTTCTTTTCATCCCTTAATTCGCGTCGCAAGATTTTGCCTACGTTGGACTTTGGCAGCTCGGTACGGAATTCTATGTACTTGGGTTTTTTGTAGGAAGTCAGTTGCTCCTTGCAGTAGCTCATCAATATTTCATCCGTCAATTTCGCATCTTTCTTGACGACGTATAATTTGACAGCTTCGCCTGAATTGTCATCTGGCACACCTACGCATGCACATTCCAGTACGCCCGGGTGACTGGCGACGACTCCTTCGATTTCATTTGGATAGACATTAAAGCCGGACACCAGGATCATGTCTTTCTTGCGATCTACGACGCGGATAAAGCCATTTGCTTCCATGATGCCAATGTCACCGGATTTGAAAAATCCGTCAGCCGTCATGACCTTGGCAGTTTCGTCAGCACGGTTCCAATAACCCTGCATGACTTGCGGGCCACGTATCGCAATTTCACCCGACTCACCCAAAGGCACGCGGTTGCCATGATCATCAAGTATGGCGATTTCTGTCGATGGCAGGGGCAGGCCTATGGTGCCGCTAAAATCGTCTGAATCTGCCGGATTGCAGGTTGCTACTGGTGAAGTTTCTGACATGCCATAGCCTTCTATGATGGCGCAGCCCGTCACTTTTTTCCAACGCTCTGCCACTGCGGGCTGCACTGCCGTACCGCCACCATTGCAGGCCTTCAGCAACGAAAAATCCAGCTTGGCAAAATCGGCATTATTCAGCAAGCCGTTGTACAGGGTATTGACGGCGGGCAGCATGCTGATCTGGTGTTGTGACAAGGTCTTGACCAGGCCAGGAATATCACGCGGATTCGGGATCAGGATATTCATGCCACCCAGGCGCATGCCCATGAGGTAGCAACTGGTCAGTGCAAAGATATGATACAGGGGCAGGGCGCAGACGATGGTCATGGCTTCTACCCTGGGTGCCTTGTTCAGCGCAGGTTGTGCCCATGCTTCATTTTGCAGGACATTGGCAGTGACATTACGGTGTGTCAGCACCGCACCCTTGGATACACCGGTAGTGCCGCCTGTATATTGCAGGAAGGCGATATCGTCATGTGTGAGCTTTACTGCCTGCAGTTGCAGGCGTGAACCATCTGCCAGTGCCTGTTTGAAGCTGATCGCAGTCGGGAGTGAGAATTCCGGCACCATTTTCTTGATATGGCGCACGGCAAAATTGACGACCATGCCTTTGACTCCACCCATGAGGTCACCCATGCTGGTTACGACGACATGCTTGATGCGGGTTTTGCTGAGTACCTGCTGCAGGGTAGTGGCAAAGTTCTCAAGGATGACGATGGCTTCAGCACCAGAGTCATTCAATTGATGCTCAAGTTCACGCGGTGTATATAAAGGGTTGACGTTGACGGCGGTATAGCCTGCGCGCAAGACTGCAGCGATAACGACGGGGTATTGCAGGATGTTAGGCATCATGATGGCAACGCGCGCGCCTTTTTCCAGGCCCCGGTTTTGCAGCCATGCGCCAAATTTTTTCGACAAGTCATCCACTTCTGCATAGCTCAGGTATTTGTCCATGCAGACATAGGCTTTGCGGTCAGCGTATTTCTGGAAAGACTCTTCCAGCAGATGCACGAGGGAGGTGTATTGGGTGTAGTCGATTTCTGCGGGTACACCCTGGGGATAGGATTGCAGCCAAAACTTTTCCATGCTTTACCTTTTTTTGTCTCATTGTTATAAAAATCGGGTGACGTCAGGCGGCCGTAGATACCGTCTGCGTACTGATATTGGCAAACTTATTATTGTTTTTGACCATGCTAAATGCAGGTGGCAGCAGGAGGCAAGGCTTATTCATGACATTTGAATAAGCCTTCTAAAAAGGGATATTGTGGTTTTTTTGGGGAGCAGCTCTATGCAACTGCGGCAGTCTTTTTTGGGAGGGCGACTGAAGAAGGTTTTGCAAATTACCTTATTGCTTCAGCACGAATTTTTCAGCCTTGTTATCGCGCGACATCATGAAACGAACGATGGATTCCACAGTCACGGTGTCGATTTGCCCGGCCATGCGGCGGTCAAATGGATGGTCGTCGAAGGCCACGTTGGCGCGGAACATGCGTGCACCCAGGCGTGTCAGGGAAGGGATGTAGATGGTGTCAGGCTTATACGATGCTGACTTCAACCATGCCTGGGCTTGAGTGCGGTTTTCTATGCGCACATCATTGGCTTGCGCTGCGGCCAGGACTTCCAGTGCCCATTGATTTGAATTCTGGTACATGGTGGAGTAGGCATAGGACAGCATGTTGTAGCGTGCTGCATGCAGGTTTTTTGCTCGGCCATCGGCCATCACCTGTTGTATTTTCTGTTGCAGCTCAGTGTTGGGAATGACGACCAGGGTTTCAAAGGCAAACATGTCGTCCATGAAAAAATTCCCCAGGCCTTCTCTGAATAATTCTGAATTGGCAGTGCCGCACTGGTTCAGTTCATGCATGACAGACCAGGTACCATCTGGCAGGCGTTCTATCAGACCCAGGTGGGAGTAACGTAAATTGTATTTCGATAAATCCTGGCCGACGCGGGCGATGATGGCAACATTGGCCTGGCTTTCGTCGAGCCTGATCTGGGTCTTGTGCGCAAATTCCAGCGCCTGCATGACTTTCTTGGGATCGTAACTATTTTCCTCGCATGGGCGACCGGCAAAAGCCGGTGCCGTACAGGCGAGAGCGATGACGACGAATAGACGCTGAATTATTATCAGAACCTTGGAGAAAGCCAGTGAGCGTGTGCGCATATTAAATTTGATCAGACCTTGTTGTGATGCATCAGGGCAGTGCCGATTTCATTAGGAATAAAGGCCAGCACCTTGCCTGCACTGACCAGCAGATAACCAGTTGTCGTCGCGCTGACTTCCACCACGGCACCGCTGACCAGTCCGACTTTTTCTATGCCCTTGCCAGATAATCTGACGGTTGTGCTGACCGCTTGCGTAGAACCCTTGAGCACGACAGTCACACCATCAGCACCCGCCTTGACCGTATCAACGATCATCTCACCTGAACCAGCCACCATGGAAAAACCACCAAGCATGATGATGCCCACACCCATGGAAAGGGCTTCAGAGCCACCAGAGGGCCCGCAAGAGATGCAACCGCGGCCAGCATGTGCAGAAAGTGGCAACAGGCTGCTTGCGCACAGGGTGGCAATCAGGGCGATTTTGCGAATTGATGCTGACATGAAGTCTCCTTGTATGTAGAAAGTGACTCTACAATAATATAAGACCATAGAATCGCAAGCTATTTGTCATCAGTAGCAAATAGTTACAGAAGAGGTAGTGGAATTTGATACCGGTACGACGATTTTTGAGGAAATTGGATACTGTATATGCTACCTGCCATGACTCTGGATAAGAGGAAGGCAGGTAGTGGGGGCGATAAATGATTTACCAGATACTGACGCGCTTATCCGATGTCAGATACATCTTGTCGCCAGGTTTGACGTCAAACGAAGTATAAAAATCAGGATGATTGACCAGGCTGCCATTGACGCGGAATTCTCCAGGAGAATGCACGTCGGTCTTGACAAGAGCGATGGCGCGTTGTTCGCGTGACTTGCCGCGTCTGGCTTGTGCCAGGCCCATGAACAGGCGTTGCTCGGCTGTCCAGCCATCGATCACAGGTGCAGGTTTGCCTTGCAGTGACAGCTTGTAGGCACGCAATGCCATGACAATGCCGGCATTGTCGGCAATGTTTTCGCCCAGGGTCGTTTTCCCATTCAGGAAATAACCTGGAACTGGGCTATACGTCGCATATTGATCAACCAGGCTGGCAGTTTTTTTCTTGAATTTTTCCTTGTCTTCGGCCGTCCACCAGTTGCGCAAATTGCCGTCGCCATCATACTGCGCGCCCTGGTCATCAAATGCATGACTGATTTCATGGCCGATGGAAATACCCAGTGCACCATAGTTGAAAGCATCTTCTGCAGTGACATCAAACAAAGGTGATTGCAGGCGTGCTGCGGGGAAGACGATTTCATTCATTGTCTCGCTGTAATAGGCATTCACCGTTTGTGGCGTCATATGCCATTCTTCACGGTCTATGGGTTTGCCCAGCTTGGCAACTTCTCTGTCGTGGCGTGCTTTGCGGGCGCGCATGAGGTTGCCGACCAGGTCATCACGCTTGATCGTCAGGCCAGTATCATCCTGCCATTGTCTTGGGTAACCTATCTTGACGCTGATCTTGGATAATTTGATTTGCGCCTGTTTCTTGGTTTCGGGGCTCATCCAGTCCAGAGTTTTGATACTTTGTTTGAAGGCTTCAAGGAAATACCCCACCATTTTTTCTGTACGTTGTTTGACTTCAGGCGGAAAGTATTTTTCTACATAGATCTTGCCCACGGGTTCACCCAGCAACTGGTCAGTCAGTGCTACACCGCGTTTTTCACGTGTACGGTTTTCCTTCGTACCTGCAATTGTGGCTTCATAGAAGGCAAAGTTTTCATTCACAAAATCAGACGACAGGAAAGGGCTGTAGGAGCGGATCAGGTGCCAGGTGAAATACGACTTCCAGATGTTGAGGCTGAAATTGTTGATGGTGTCATCAAAGCCTTTGATGAAACTGGGTTGTTGTACGACAAGATCATTGATCTTGCCATGCATGTGGGCTGATTTCAGATACATGGCCCAGTTGAAGGCGGGTGTCATCTTGCTTAATTCAGCAACGGGCATTTTGTTATAGGTCTTGACCGGATCGCGGTTTTGTTCGGTTGTCCATTGCACCTTGGCCAACGCGGTTTCCAGTGCGATGATATTGTCGGCCTGTGCTGCTGCATTGCTTTTACCAGCCAGTGTCAGTATTTTTTCTATATGTGTCTTGTATTTGGCACGGATGTCGGCCATTTTTGCGTCATCCTGCGACAGATAGTAATCGCGGTTTGGCAAACCCAGCCCACCTTGGGATACAGTCACGGCATATTGGCTGGAGTTAGTGTTGTCCTGGCCTATGCTTAAACGTATCGGGGTGTTGATACCTATCTCATGGAAATGGGCAATCAGGTCCTGAACGCCACGCTTGTATTGTATTCTGGTAATTCGCCCCAATTCATTCTTTAGTGCAGTGATGCCCAGGGCATTGAGTTTTTTCTCATCCATGAAACTGGTGTAAAGATCACCGATTTTTTGCTTGTCCGACCCAGCCAGTTTGTTGCTCTCTTTCGCGGCGCTTTCGACGATGGTACGCAATTGTTGTTGCACATCTTCACGCGCTTTCATGAAAGTACCCCAGTCTGATTTGTCGGACGGGATTTCATTCGCCTTCAACCACGCGCCTTGTGCATAGCGATAAAAATCATCCTGCGGGCGCACTGCCTTGTCCATGTCTTCAGGATGTATGCCTGACCCCAGGGCAGATGCTGTGGCAACTGTCGTTGTCTGTGCAGGCTCTGTGGCGTGAACAACATTGGCCAGCAGGCTGAGGGCGAGTGCGCTGAGTAATAAGCGTTTCATAGGGAGTCTCTGAAGTAAGATGTTTTACCCGGGCAGCAATGCACTGCAGGATGGGTAGTTTATTTTAAAGTGCTTGAATCTCAATAGACTGCCTGGAGCAGTTGAAGTTCAGTTCGGAAAATAAAAAAAGCATTACTGTATAAACAGTAATGCTTTCGTTTGAAACTTTACTTCAGCAATCTGCTGGGTCAATCAGGCCGCAGTAGCCTCAGCTTCACTCGCGCCAGTTGCCCCTGTCGATTCTTTCTTGCAATGCGGGCAAGACTTGCCAGAGATATACCAGGGCGACAATTGCTCGCGCGGTGTGACAACTGCGCGGCAGGCAAAGCATTGCTTGGTGTCTGTAGCTTCCAGTTGTGGGTTCAGCGCAGTGCGGTAGTCAAACACAAAGCAGTCGCCGTGATAGTGATCGCCACCGACTTCTTCAAAATACTTGAGGATGCCGCCTTCGAGCTGATAGACACTATCAAAGCCAACATTCTGCATGTGAATAGCGGCTTTTTCGCAGCGTATGCCACCAGTACAGAAAGTCACTACGGTCTTGTCATTCAATACATCACGATTGGCTTCAATGACAGCAGGGAATTCTGTGAACTTGCTAATGCGGTAATCGATGGTATTGTCAAAGCTACCAACATCAACTTCAAAATCATTGCGGGTATCGACCATGACCACGGCTTTGCCATTGTCGTCATGGCCCTGGTCCAGCCAGCGCTTCAGCGTGTGAGCATCCACCGCAGGGGCGCGGCCTTCTTCAGGCTTGATCAGGGGCATGCGCATGGTGATGATTTCTGCCTTCAGCTTGACCAGGATTTTGGTGAAGGGCTGGTGATCAGAAAAACTTTCCTTGGCGACGATGTCTGCAAAACGTGGGTCCTGGTGCAGCCAGTCCATATAGGCATCAATCTCGTGGCGCAAACCGGCCAGGAACATGTTGATGCCTTCTGGCGTCAGCAGTACCGTGCCTTTCAGGTTCAGTTCCTTGCATTTATCCAGAAATACCTGGCGTTTTTCAGCAGTGTCATCAAAGGTGATGAACTTGTAGGCAGAAATATTGACGTAGGGTTTATCGGGTGTTTGTATTACAGCGGGCATGATGAAATTCAGTAAGTCATTGATTTGGCAGCATTATAAGCGATTTAATCAGGCTTTTGCGACCAATAGCATCTCGATATGGGGAATATCGTCTTCCAGATAGATGTCAGAAACCGTCTCAAAACCAAAGCTGCCATAGAATTTTTCAAGGTAAGCCTGGGCACCTATGCGTATAGGGGCGCCAGGGTAGAGTGCATGCAAAGCCTTGATGCCGTTTGCAATTAGAGCTTTGCCAACACCGCTGCCACGCCAGTCCTGGGTACTGATGACACGGCCCAGTGAAGCCTCATCAAAACTGATGCCAGCAGGGACTATGCGCAGATAGGCCGCCACTTCGCCTTCCGGCGTCCAGGCCGTCAGGTGATGTGAAATTGGGTCTTTGCCATCGACGTCCTGATAGACGCAGTTTTGTTCAATGACAAATACGGCAGAACGTGCCTGCAAGATGGCATGCAGTTGCAAATTGCTCAATTCATTGAAGCTTGCGCATTGCCATTGTAAATTGTTTATATTTTTGTCTGTACTCATGCCTGCCTCTGCTTGTCCTGGATAAAACAGGATAGCTTACATCTGTCTGAACAAATGTGCATATACCCGGCTCACCTGCAATTTATCTTCACTGCCTTTGAGCTTCAGTGTGATCTTGCCAGTCTCGTCCTTGTTGGCGATCTGTATATGCAAGGTATTGACCACAGTACTGCGGTGGATTTGCCAGAAGATGCTGCTGTCGAGTTGTGGCAAGAGTTCACGCAGGCTGCTGCGTATCAGGGATGAATGCTCCCTGGTGACGACATTGATGTATTTGTCAGTCGCTTCAAAATACAGTACATCATCCACATTGATCATGCGTATCTGGTTGCCGACGGCGGCGCGTATGATGCGCAGGCGTTCTGGCTGCGCAGTATTGGCAGGCTGGGCAGTCTGGCCAGGTACCAGGTGGCGCAGTTGCTCAAGCACACGCTCAAGTTCATTCGGTCTTTGTGGGCCATCAGCCAGGCGGGCCTGTAATCTTTGTACGGTTTTGTTCAACCTGTCTTCGCTGATGGGTTTCAGAACATAGTCCGAAGCAGAGTGTTCAAAGGCTTCAACGGCATATTCATCATAGGCAGTGACATACACGATGAGAGGGAAGGGTTTCTGGTCCGGCCATTCCTCCGCTAGTTCCTGCGCCACCTCGAGCCCGGTCTTGCCCGGCATTTTGATGTCAAGAAATAGTATGTCGGGTAATTGCGTCAGTGCTTCCTGCACTGCCTCAACACCATTTTCAGCCAGGCAGCAGATTTGCAGTTCTGGCCAGAGTTTGCCCAGCATTTTTTGCAGGGTCAGGGCAAGTATGGGTTCGTCTTCAGCGATCAGGGCGCGTTTGTTTGTCATGGTTATTGTGCTAAGTGTGCTAAAGGAATAATCAAATGGGCAATCGCCCCTTCGGGCGCATTGGCCGTTAGTGTCAGGCTGGCTTGTGGACCATACAGAGCAAGCAGGCGGTCACGTATGTTGGCGTTGCCTACATGTAGCCCATCGGTGCTCACAACATGGCTATCATCGTAATTGAAAGGCAGGCCCAGGCCGGTGTCTATGACTTTCAGGTGCAATTGTCCTATCACGGCTTCAGCGACGACATGGATGCTGCCGCCTTCCATTTTTGGCTCCAGACCATGCTTGATGGCGTTCTCTACCAAAGGTTGCAAGAGCATGGGGGCAATGCTGGTCTGCTGCAATGCATCGGGCAATTCCAGAGTGTATCGCAGGCGTTTGCCCATGCGGATGGCGAGTAGTTCCAGGTAGGCTTGCATGAGAGTGAACTCTTGCTTCAGGCTGGTATGTTCTGCACGCGAAGAACTCAGGGTATTACGCAGGTAAATGATCAGTTGTGCCAGCATGTGTTGGGCACGCTCAGGGTCTATCGCGATCAGGCCCTGCAGATTGGCCAGGGTGTTGAACAGCATGTGCGGCTCTATCTGTGCTTGCAGCATTTGCAATTGTGCTTGCAGTGCCTGCTTCTCTATGGCGGCATTCTTGGCTTTTTCTGCCTCGGCAGCGGCGACCAGCTCGGCCATTTTCCCCCGGTTCCAGAAAGACCAGGCTGCCACCAGACTGACGATGCAGGTCATGATGACAAAATTACTCACATGATTCCACTGGAAATGTGAAAAGGCATTGATAGAAAAATTGAGCAGATAGGACGCTATCAGCAGACCGACGAAAAAAGCCAGTGGTGCAATCAGCAGGCACATCAGGTAAAAGCCGATGACATGGGGCTCCTTGTCTCTCCAGATCAACTGCTTTGTACCGTTGATGAGGGTATAGGCAGAAAAGCCTATGAACATGGAAACGGTGATGTTATCGAACAGGCTGCCGCCGGTGCGCAACACGTAGGTGACAGCAAAGCCGCAGGCCAGATTGATGCCCAGCAGACGCGGCATATCCGACAAAATCTTGTATATGCGCTCGCGCCATGTTGGTGTCAGGCTTGATAACAGGGCAGATACTGTGCGCAAATAATACTGTTTGATCATTGTTTTGCCAGGGAAATAGTGATGGGCATAAGCTTAGCGACTTTGGCGCAGGCTGCGGAGCGCTTTAGGATGAAGCCCCGGTTTTTTGTCGCCAGGGCTTGCAAAAACGACGCCTGCTGCCTTGCTGTCATCCGTCAGATGATGTTCTTGCCCTTCAATTCCTCGATATGCGCTGGCCCGTAGCCTAGCAATTCACCCAATACGACTTGGGTATGCTGGCCCAGCAGGGGCGGGGCGGCAGGGATAGTCGTGGGCGTGCCTGAAAGTTTCATCGGGCTGGCCAGCAGATCAACGCTGCCAGCAGCAGGATGAGGAACCTTAATCTTCATGCCACGCGCTACGACCTGTGGGTCGGCAAATACCTCGTCCAGGCGGTTGATCGGGCCGCAAGGCACGCCGGCCTCTTCCAGCAGGTCTATCCATTCCTGCTTGGTTTTGAGTCTGACCATATTGGCCAGTATCGGCACCAGCACATCCCTGTGTTCTACGCGCTTTGGGTTGGCGCTGAAACGCGGGTCATCTGCAAGCTCTGGCAGGCCACCTATCTGGACAAATTTTTTATACTGGCCATCATTGCCTGCTGCCACGATGATATGGCCGTCAGAAGTCGCAAAGGTCTGGTAGGGCACGATATTCGGATGGGCATTGCCCCAGCGCTTGGGGCATTGCCGCTGGCCAGGTAATTCATGTTCATGTTGGCCAGCATGGCGACCTGCACATCCAGCAAGGCCATGTCTATGTACTGGCCTTCGCCTGTCCTGTCCCTGTGTGTCAGGGCGGCCATGACGGCGATGGTGGAATACATGCCAGTCATCAGGTCGGCAATGGCGACTCCGGCTTTTTGTGGGCCGCCGCCTGGCAAATCGTCACGCTCGCCCGTCAGTGACATGAACCCGCCCATGCCTTGCACGATAAAATCATAGCCAGCACGGTGGGCATAGGGGCCATCCTGGCCAAAGCCGGTGATAGAGCAATACACCAGGTCAGGCTTGACCAGCTTCAGTGATTCATAGTCGAGGCCATATTTCTTCAACTGGCCAACCTTGTAGTTTTCCAGCACCACATCAGATTTGGCTGCCAGCTCACGGATGATTTGCTGGCCTTCTGCGGTCGCAATATCGACCGTAATGGCTTGCTTGCCACGATTCGCCGCCAGATAATAAGCTGCCTCTGTCGTGTTATTGCCTTCTGCATCGCGCAAATAAGGTGGACCCCAGCTACGGGTATCGTCGCCACTGCCTGGTCTTTCTACCTTGATGACATCTGCACCCAGGTCTGCCAGGTTTTGTGCACACCAGGGGCCAGCGAGTACGCGCGTCAGGTCCAGCACGCGGATATGGCCCAGGGCGGTTTTTTGTAGCGACGAGCTTGTCATCTTGGATTATCCTATTAACATTATTTTTTAGTTTGTGAGGAGCGCATATGTGGCCCTATCCTAAAGTCATCGCCCATCGTGGCGGTGGAAGCCTGGCGCCAGAAAATACGCTGGCTGCGATGCGTTGTGGACAAGAACACGGTTTTGCTGCCGTGGAATTTGATGTCATGTTATCAAAGGATGGCGTCCCTGTGCTCATGCATGACCCTGAATTTGGCAGAACCGTGGCTGGCAGTGGCCGCGTGGCTGATACTTTGGCAGCAGATTTGCAGAAGATGGATGCTGGTAAATGGTTTTCAGCGCTATTCGCAGGAGAATCTGTGCCTCTGTATGCAGACGTGGTCAGGTTTTGCCGCCAGCATGGCATATGGATGAATGTGGAGATCAAGCCTTCATCAGGAGCGGAAGAAGAAACAGGACGTGTCGTCGTAGAACAGACGCAAGCCCTGTTTACCGATGTTTCTGTGACTGATGCCCTGCATCTGCCTCTGTTTTCTTCATTTTCATTTGCCGCTCTGATGGCCGCCAAGCATGCCGCACCCACTATTCCGCGAGGTTTTTTGATGGACAGGGTAACGCCAGACTGGAAAGCCAGCTTGCAAGAGCTGGCCGCAAAAGCCCTGCATACAAATCACAAACATTTGACGGCAGACACGGCTCGGGAGATCAAGGATGCCGGATATGGCCTGTTCTGCTATACCGTCAATACACCTGAAAGGGCGACGGAAATACTGCATTGGGGTGTCGATGCCTTTTGTACAGACAGGCTGGATTTGATACCAGCAGATTTTTAACTTGCAAATAAGTAAATTTGTAGAAAACCCGATAAATCTTTTTGAAATTGCTTGACTCTGACGTTACGTCAGACTTTAAGATAGGCCTTTCTACAAGGGCAAGCAATGTTACTCAAGATAGGCGAATTGGCAAAGCGCATAGGCCTGACTATCCGTGCGCTGCATCATTATGAAGAGATAGGGCTGGTGCAACCGTCTTCGCGCACGGCATCAGGTTATCGTTTATATAACAGGGATGATGTCGCCCGTCTGCACCGCGTGCAGGCGCTGCGAGGTCTCGGGCTGTCACTGGCAGAGACACGCGATATGCTCAATGGTGGCGGCGCGGACTTGCGTCAATTGATACGCCAGCAGATGTGTGCAATAGACAGGCAAATTGCGGATGCAAATGATTTACGCGAGCGCCTGGCTACACTGGAAGAAAAACTGTCTTCAGAAAAAGAGCCGGAGCTTGACGAGTGGCTCAACACCTTGCGCCTGATGGCGACTCAGCGGCAGTATTTCAGTGCCGAAGAAATTGCCATCTTCCAAAAACGGGCAGCACAAAACGATTTCAGGCAGGAATGGCCCAAACTGGTGACCGCCGTGCGCAGCCTCATGGAGAACAGCATACCTGCTACTGATATACAGGCCAAAAATCTGGCGCGCGAGTGGATAGACTTATGCAAGACCAGCATGGGGGATGATCCGCGTTTCTTCGCCAAACTCAGCAATATGCACAGGACAGATTTTTCTGCCCAGGCCATCACCGGTATTGATGGTGAATTGCTCGATTTTATTTTGCAGGCCTTGCATGAAATACGTTGCGATGTCTTTGCAGGTTATCTGGATCAGGATGAATTGCAGCATTACCGCAAACACGGCCAAAAAAATATGCAGGAATGGCTGAACACCTTTGCACAGACCCGGCAACTGATGGAAAGCCAGCCCGCACCAGGCCTTCCCGACATCATGAAGCTCATGCGCCGCTGGCAATGGCTGATTGCTGACACCTGGGGCGCAAACCCCATTACGCATGCGAAAGTCCAGACTGCTCACGAACAGCATCCAGAGATGCTGGCTGGCAGTGGCTATACAGCAGACATGAAGCAATTTGTTGAGCAGGGCATGCTGGCCTTAATGGTCAACGATATGTCTGCCAATCTGTCGGACCATGTAGCCCGCTGACAACGATCTGGAAGAATTCCATCATTTAATTTTCATACCGGAGTAACTATGTATCCCGTAGTACTGAAGCAAGTCATGAAAACCTATCACCTCGATGCGGTCGATGTGCCCGCACTGGTCGATATCAACCTGCAATTGCGGGCCAATTGTTTTACTGTGATTTCTGGCCCTTCCGGCAGCGGCAAAACCACATTGCTGAATCTCATCGGCTGCATAGACAGGGCCGACAGTGGCGAAGTCATCGTCGCTGATCAGGCCGTGCATCAAATGTCTGATGATGCGCTGTCAGATTTCAGGGCGCGTCACCTGGGTTTTATTTTTCAGAATTTCAATCTGCTGCCTGTTCTGAATACCTATGAAAATGTCGAGTATCCACTGATCCTGGCCAAAGTCGCCGCAGGAGAGCGCAAGAGGCGTGTGCTTGACCTGCTGGACGCGGTAGGCTTGGCAGACCGGGCGCAAAACCTGCCAGGTCAATTATCCGGTGGTCAGCGCCAGCGTGTGGCGATTGCGCGTGCACTGGCGACTGAACCCAGGCTGGTACTGGCTGATGAACCAACTGCCAATCTCGACAGCCAGACCGGTGCTGCCATCATCAGCCTGATGCGCAAAATGCAGCGTGAGCGCCATGTCTCCTTCGTATTTTCTTCTCATGATCCACAAGTGCAGGCCGAGGCAGATGACACGATATTCATACGCGATGGCCGCATCGTGAATATAGAACGGCAGGCAGAACAAAAAAATGTAGCGATGGAGTTGCATGTATGAAGACTTTTTCCTTAGCCCTGCGCAACCTGCTCAGGAACCGCCGCCGTTCATTAACAACCCTGTTGGCCATGGTGGTGGGCCTGACTGCCATACTGCTGTTTGGCGGTTACCGCTCGAATATCACCTATGGCATGGAAACTGGTTTTATCCAGGGCAGCGGCCACTTGCAAATCCAGCGTCAGGGTTATTTCCTCGAAGGTGGTGACAATCCTACTGCCTATGGCATCGCTGATTATCAGCACATCATTGACCTCGTCAAACAGGACAAGGAACTGGCCCCCATGCTGGTGGTGGTGACGCCAACCTTGCAGCTTGGTGGCCTCGCCGGTAATTTTTCTGCGGGTGTTTCACGTTCGGTACTGGCATTAGGCGTCGTTGTGCCCGAGCGCAACCAGATGCTGAACTGGAATGACTACGGCATGCAAAGCTATGCCAAGCCTCTCCCTTTGAATGGCAGCAACCCCGATGCAGTGGTCATAGGCGAGGGCGTGGCGCGCAAGATCAAATTGTGCAAGGCCTTGCAGATACCAGACTGTAAACAGGACGACACGGTTGTCACTCCCGCCGATAATAGCGCACAGGCGCCCGGCGATATCGCAGCGCTGTCCGCACTGGAGCAGGGCAATACCGTCAAGGAAGAGGGCACCCGCATAGAAATGCTGGCGGCAACTTCACATGGTGCACCGAATGTTGCCAGCCTCAGTGTCATTACCGCCAGGAACATGGGCATCAAGGCCCTTGATGACGTGTATATGGCCATGCATTTGAGTCAGGCACAAAAGCTGATTTATGGTAATAGCACGGCGCAGGTAACCGCGATACAGATACAGTTGAAATATACATCGCAGATGCCGGTAGCGCGCGCCCGTCTGCAACAGTTGCTGGATCAGAACGTCAAGGGGCAGACGCTGGAACTGCTGGACTTCAAGGTACTCAACCCCATGTATGGACAGACGGTGCAATTCATGAATTCCATGTTCGGCTTTATCTCCATACTGATAGGCGTGATCGTCCTCTTCACTATCGGCAATACCATGAGTACTGCCGTGGTAGAACGCACGGTTGAGATAGGCACCTTGCGCGCCATGGGTTTGCGCCGTTCCGGCTTGCGCAGGCTGTTCCTGTGTGAAGGTGTGTTGCTGGGCGCGATAGGTGCGGTATGCGGCCTGCTTGGCTCGCTGGTCATCGCCTATCTGATCAACAACAGTGGTGCAGCGTGGACGCCGCCAGGCTATTCCTATGCCTACCTGATACAGGTGCGCGTATGGCAAGACATGCCTTTGCTCATAGGCAGTATCATTGGTCTTTTGCTGGTGACGGTGATCTCGGCCTGGTTGCCTGCTAACCGGGCATCAAGACTGATGATTGTCGATGCATTGAGACATGTATAAGGAAATATGATGAACTTTTTAAAGTTGTCCGTAGTTTGTTTCGCCATGGCTGGATTGTTCATGGGAACTGCGCAGGCCGCCCAGGCAGCTCAGAGCCCGCAAGAAATACTGGCTGCCAGTGATGTGGTGCGCAATCCTGATTATCCGTTTGGCCTGACCAATACCCTCATCGAATACCGCGCAGGCAAACAGACGGATACCAGCACCCTGTCCATCTATTCCAAGGCTGACCCCAATAGCGGCCAGTTCCGCAGCCTGATACGCTATGTTGCGCCAGCCAGGGATGCCAACAAACTGATACTCTTCAGCGGCAAGGACTTGTGGTTTTACGACCCCAGCAGCAAGGCCAGCATACGCATGTCACCGCAACAGCGCCTGCTGGGCCAGGCATCGAATGGCGATGTGGTGACAGTCAATCTGGCCAAGGACTACCAGGCCGTGAGCGCGGTAGAAGAAGACACCCAGGATGGTGATCGCCAGACCAAGCACTGCAACAAGCTGAGCATGAATGCCAGTACTCCGGATGCCACCTATCATCACATCGACATGTGGATAGAGGTGGGCAATAATCATCCGGTCAAGGCCAAGTTTTATACCGAAAGCGGCAAGCTGCTCAAGACCGCCTATTACCGCCGCTATGAAAAACAGCTGGGCATAGACAGGCCGACAGAAACCGTCATCATTGACGGCCTGGATCCAAGCTGGGTCACCGTGATGCGTTACTCTAACCTGGTCAGGCGTGAAGTACCTGATCAGTGGTTGCAGCGCGATTATCTGCCGCGTTTCAAACCGGAATGACGATGCGCCGCAAATCATTTTCATGCAAAACCCTTGTCTGCGCCTGCACGGTTTTGCTGACGCTGAATTGCCAGGCACAACAAGACCCTGATCTTGATGCTCTGAAAGTCGCAGACCAGATGCCCAATACGGTTGAGCAGCCTAGTAACTGGCGTCTGTTTGTTGAGGCCGGGGCAGGGGTAAACCGTGCACGTCTTGGTGGCGCCAGCCAGCAATTGCAGCGCATGTCGCTGGATCTGCAATATGACAACTCCTTCGCGCCAGGCTGGCGTGCGGTTCTGTCTGATCGCCTGGATGTGAGCTGGCCACCACAGGCCACCGGGTTGTCGCATGACATCAATACCATTAAAGAAGCCTACCTGAGCTGGCAAGTGCAGACTGATCAGATACTGGACCTGGGCCGCATCAACGCACGCAATGGCGTGGCGCTGGGTTATAACCCTACCGATTATTTTCGTACTTCTGCCTTGCGGTCTGTGGTGTCGGTAGATCCTGCGAGCCTCAAGGAAAACCGCCAGGGTAGCATCATGCTGCGTGGGCAAAAACTGTGGAATGGCGGTTCTTTGACCGCGCTGTATTCACCCAAACTGGCTGACGAGCGCAATTACTCCAGCTTCAGCCCTGATGTCGCCGCAACCAATGGGCAAGACCGCTGGCTGTTAACTTTGAGTCAGCAAGTGATGGACGGCATTACGCCACAAGTCTTACTGTACAAGACAGAAAAGCAGCCCGTGCAAATCGGCCTGAACCTGACGGCCTTGCTCAATGATTCCACGGTCGTGTTTGCAGAATGGTCGGGCGGGCGCAGCCTGTCCAATTTCGCACAAGCCATGCGGCAAATCGGAATAACTTATCCTGATGACAGTGCGTTTCGCAATCACAGTGCGACCGGCCTGACCTACACCACCAGTAACAAGATATCGCTGACAGCCGAACTCGAATACAACGGCGGTGGCCTGGACCAGGAAAAATGGAATAACCTCGGGCAGGCTTCCCTGCAAAGCTATGGCATCTACCGCCGTTTTTTGCAGGGCGTGCAAGAGACACCGGCCAAGCGCAGCGTCTTTGTCTATGCAAGCTGGCAAGATGCGCTGATCAACCACCTGGACCTGGCGGCGATGAGCCGCTATGACATGGCCGATTCCAGCCGCATGTCATGGATGGAGGCGCGCTACCACCTGAAGCATACAGAGTTCGCGCTGCAATGGCAGCGCAACAGCGGCAAGAGCCTGAGCAATTACGGCGCTGCACCGCAAATGCAAAGCTGGCAATTGCTGGCGCGTTATTATTTCTAGCCTGTTACAAGGATTTTTAGTCTGTTACAAGACAGCGGTAGTAGTTACCAGCACTTACATCGATTACATTTTTTGCCGTCATCGGAAAAAGCAGCGACTTCGTTATAGGTACATGGGCAGCGTGCTCATATCGACCCAAGAAGCCTACTTTTAACAAAGGAATACTCATGAAATCCATCAAGCTCGCCGCCGCCCTGGCTACTACTCTTGCCCTGACATTGATCACGGGTTCCGTTTTTGCCCAGGAGCCGGCAACGCCAAATGTAGAGAAACGCCAGGACAGACAACAAAAACGCATCGCCAAGGGGGTTGAAAGCGGCGCTTTGACAGCAAAAGAAGCCAGCAATCTGGAAAAGCGTGAAGCCAAGATAGAGGGTGACAAACAGGCTGCCAAGGCAGATGGTGTAGTGACACCGGCAGAGCGCGCCAAACTTGAGCACGAAGAAAATCGCGCCAGCAAGAAAATTCGCAATAAAAAGCACAATGCGAGCGCAGTAACTACGACTAATTGAGCAAGAGAGCCAAAGCAAAATAAAACCGCCGGCAGATACTGGCGGTTTTTTCTTTGCTTCGGTGCGGATTGTGGTGTTATCTACATCTAATAGTTGTTAGACGTAGTTGGATGGTGTTTTTGCAACACCGCTACCATTGGCTTTTCCCCTGCTTCCTCTCTACGTCTTCTCCTGGTTTTCTCTGTGACTCTGTGTCTCTGTGTTGAGATGTCTTGAAGTTTTCATGTCATTTTCAGACAAACTTGCTTACTTACCATCACCTCACTAGCATATCCGGCTTAATTTATACCGTATAATCGGAAATTACACCCATTTTTCAGCTTAGAACCATCATTTATGAACTCGTCAGAAATCCGCGATAAATTCCTCAGCTTCTTTGAATCCAAGGGCCACACCCGCGTGCGCTCTTCCAGCCTGATACCCGGCAATGATCCTACTCTGCTGTTCACCAACTCCGGTATGGTGCAGTTCAAGGATGTGTTCCTCGGCCAGGACAAACGTGCCTACACCCGTGCCACGACAGCGCAACGCAGTGTACGTGCCGGTGGCAAGCACAATGACCTGGAAAACGTCGGTTACACCGCGCGTCACCACACCTTCTTTGAAATGCTGGGCAATTTCTCCTTTGGCGATTACTTCAAGAAAGATGCGATTCACTATGCATGGGAATTGCTGACGACAGTCTATGGTCTGCCAAAAGACAAGCTGACCGTCACCGTCTATCAGGAAGATGACGAAGCCTACGATATCTGGAAAAACGAAATCGGCGTACCGGTAGAACGCATCATCCGCATCGGCGACAACAAGGGTGCGCGCTATGCATCCGACAATTTCTGGCAAATGGCTGACACTGGCCCTTGCGGCCCTTGTACCGAGATTTTCTATGACCACGGTCCGGAAATCTGGGGCGGACCTCCAGGTTCGCCAGATGAAGATGGCGACCGTTTCATCGAAATCTGGAACCTGGTGTTCATGCAGTTCAACAAGGATGAAGCTGGTGTCCTGAATCCTCTGCCTAAGCCATGCGTGGATACTGGCATGGGCCTGGAACGCCTGTCTGCAGTCTTGCAGCATGTGCATTCCAACTATGAAATCGATACTTTCCAGAACCTGATCAAGGCAGCAGCGCGTGAAACCGGCTGTACCGATCTGGAAAACAATTCCCTGCGCGTGATTGCGGATCATATCCGCTGTGCTTGTTTCTTGATCGTTGATGGCATCATCCCAGGTAATGAAGGCCGTGGCTATGTGCTGCGTCGCATTACTCGCCGCGCCTTGCGTCATGGCCATAAGCTGGGTCAAAGCCAGCCTTTTTTCTACAAACTGGTACCTGATCTGGTCAAGGAAATGGGCGTTGCCTACCCTGAATTGACAGAAATGGCGGATCGGGTTGCTCAGGTGCTTAAGCAAGAAGAATTGCGATTCGGTGAAACACTGGGCAACGGCATGAAGATTCTGGAGGCCGCTCTTGTCAAAGACAGCAAAAATCTTGATGGCAAAACAGCCTTCACTTTGCATGACACTTATGGCTTCCCGCTGGATCTGACCGCAGATATTTGCCGTGAGCGTAATGTCGTGCTGGATGAGGCTGGTTTCCATGAATGTATGGCGATACAGAAGAAGGGCGGACAAGATAACGACGACTTCAAAATGGCTGCTGCAATTGAGTACAGTGGCGAAAAGACAAAATTCGTCGGTTACGATCAATTGCAACATGAAGCCAAAGTGATCGCCCTGTATGTTGATGGCACAGCCGTCAATGAAATCAAGGCGGGTCAAAAAGCGATTGTTGTCCTTGATACGACACCTTTCTATGCAGAATCAGGTGGCCAGGCAGGCGACTCTGGTGTGCTGGTGGGCGTGGATGGTGTCGTGTTTGAAGTGAATGACACAAGAAAAATCCAGGCAGATGTATTCGGCCATCACGGCGTATTGAAATCTGGCAGCCTGTCTATTGCACAGAATCTCAAGGCAGAAGTGAACCAGGAAATCCGCGCACAAACCATGCGCAATCACTCTGCCACGCATTTGATGCACAAGGCCTTGCGTGAAGTACTGGGCAGCCATGTCGCACAAAAAGGTTCTTTGGTGGATGTGGAAAAAACCCGTTTCGACTTTAGTCACAATGGCCCTATGACTGCGGATGAAATCCGTCAGGTAGAAACCATCGTCAACCGTGAAATTCTGGCCAACGTGGCAACTCAGGCGCAAGTCATGGGATATGACGACGCGGTCAAGCATGGTGCGATGGCCCTGTTTGGCGAGAAATATGGCGATGAAGTGCGCGTACTCGACATCGGTACTTCGCGTGAGCTGTGCGGTGGTACTCACGTATCTCGTACCGGTGATATCGGCCTGTTCAAGATCGTGGCTGAAGGTGGTGTCGCTGCCGGTATTCGCCGTGTAGAAGCCGTGACGGGTGAAGTTGCGCTGGCTTTGGTGCAAAACCTGAACAGCCGCATCAATGAAGCTGCTGCTGCCCTGAAAACCCAGCCAGAAGAACTGACGCTGCGTATCGGGCAAGTGCAGGATCATGTCAAGGCGCTGGAAAAAGAACTGGCGACATTGAAATCCAAAATGGCGTCCAGCCAGGGCGATGACCTGGTGAACCAGGCAGTGGATGTCAAAGGTATCAAGGTGCTGGCTGCGACGTTGCAAGGCGCTGACGTGACAGCCCTGCGTGAAACCATGGACAAGCTCAAGGACAAGCTGAAAACAGCCGCCATCGTGCTGGCCGCAGTCAATGATGGCAAGGTCAGCCTGATTGCCGGTGTGACAGCGGATACGACATCCAAAGTCAAGGCGGGTGATCTGGTTAACTTTGTTGCGCAGCAAGTCGGTGGCAAAGGTGGTGGCCGTCCTGACATGGCGCAAGCGGGTGGTACGGATGCCAGCGGTCTGACAAAAGCCTTGGAGGGTGTGACTGAATGGGTAACTTCACGTCTATGATACATATACGCCGCGCTGAAGTTTCAGATGCGGCCCAACTGCAAAGGGTGTTCGCCAGTGGCGGCACCTATGCAGGTACTTTGCAACTGCCACATCCTTCTTATGAAATGTGGCAGGAGCGCCTGGAAAAGACTGATCCCAAGGATACCCGCCTGGTCGCCATCTATGATGGTGTCGTGGTGGGTTCTGCCAGCCTGCATCTTGAAAAAGCGCAAAGGCGACAACATGTCGCCAGCTTGGGCATGGGGGTGGCTGATTCCTTTACTGGTCGTGGCATAGGCACTGCGCTGCTCACCGAACTGCTGAATTTATCGGATAACTGGCTTAATCTCCTGCGTCTGGAATTGACGGTGTTTTGCGATAACACCGCCGCCATCCATCTGTATAAAAAATTTGGCTTTGAAAAAGAGGGCACCATGCGTGCCTACGCTTTTCGCAATGGCCAGTATGTCGATAGTTATGCCATGGCGCGCCTGCATCCCAAGCAGGCGATGATACCGCTGAGGGAAACCTGAGGTCAGCATGGAAATAAAGTTTTGCCCGGTTTGTGCAACATCACTGATAGAACGTCCCGATGAACAAGAGGCCAGCAAGCTCAGGCTGGCCTGCCCTGAAGGGCATTGGACCCATTGGGATAATCCCCTGCCTGTACTGGCTGCCCTGGTCGAGTTTGAAGACAAGATACTGCTGGCGCGCAATGCTGCCTGGCCAGAAAATACCTTTGCCCTCATCACCGGCTTCATGGAGCGCGGCGAAACCCCGGAGCAGGGCGTGGCCCGTGAACTCAAGGAAGAAACCAATCTTGATGCCGATGAAGTGAAGTTGATCGGTGTGTATGAGTTCATCCGTAAAAACGAACTCATCATCGCCTATCACGTCAAGGCATCCGGCACGGTCAGCCTGTCGCCAGAGTTGCTGGAATACCGTCTCATAGAACCCGAAAAACTCAGGCCATGGAGTGCCGGTACTGGTCATGCCATGGCAGACTGGATGCGTACACGAGGCCTGGAACCGGTTTACAGGGAGTGGGAAAGTAAATAGCTTGAGTCTTTTGCAATGCAAAACGACGATGGGCTAAAAATGCCCGGAAGGGCAGGGCTACATGCGTAATTGCCAATAAAAAAACCAGTTTAACAATTGTTTTGGTGAAATTCCTCCAATAAGTAAGCCAGCAGTAAGTTTACTGTCTAAGATGAGAATGTAGGCTTTAAACGAAGATTCTTTGGTTTTGCACCATTTTCGTGCGGAAACTTTTTAAAATATTTGGTCTTTTGTTGTTAGTCTGCTGCGATGCACCATACGAATGAAAATTCCGGTAGAATTGGTGCATCAATTGTCGGGCGAATTAGCTTACTCAATTTGTATTTCTGGGGAAATCATGCAATTCAATAAAGAACTGGATGCACGTGGACTGAATTGTCCTCTTCCAATTTTAAAGACTAAAAAGGCACTGGCCGAAATGCTCACTGGTGAAGTGTTGCATGTGCTGGCGACAGATCCTGGTTCGGTCAGGGACTTCAAGGCCTTTTCCAAGCAAACCGGCAATGAACTGTTGTCGCATCAGGAAGGCAGCAAAGAGTTTGAGTACTTCATCAAGCGCAAATAAGTCTGTCCAGTCTGCATATACCCATCGGCAAAGCAGCAAATCAAAACCCGCAACCTGTTGCGGGTTTTTTGTATTCAGGAATGCACTTTTCATGTTTGATGCGCCTCTGGCTCAGTCTCAAGCACGGGTGGATTAGGCATTCTGCTCTAGTGGCAAAGTGGATTAAAAAGAACGCTCGTGCTAAATTGTGCAAAATCTTGATGTTTTCGTTTTATAATCAATAGAATTTACGTATACGTCAATTTGCGGATGCGAAAGCGCAGTAAGATGAGATGTTTGGTGCGGCAGTGCCGTACACGCCGCCCAGGTCGCCCGCAATGTAAAAGTACGTCAGGCAGCAAGTTTTCAGTATCAAGCTTTAACATTCGTAGCAAGTTTCGTATAAATCGGTATTAAATTCGGTATTCCCCAATTAGCTCATAAAGGCAGAACTATGAAAGTCCTGGTACCAGTCAAACGCGTCGTCGATTACAACGTCAAAGTACGTGTCAAATCTGATGGCTCTGGCGTTGATATCGCCAACGTCAAAATGTCCATGAACCCATTTGATGAAATCGCTGTTGAAGAAGCGACCCGCCTGAAAGAAGCTGGCGTCGTGACTGAAGTCATCGCTGTATCTTGCGGCGTGGCGCAATGCCAGGAAACCCTGCGTACAGCCATGGCTATTGGTGCTGACCGTGGCATCCTGGTTGAAAGCGATGCAGAACTGCAACCGCTGGCTGTGGCCAAATTGCTCAAGGCACTGGCTGACAAAGAACAACCACAACTGATCATCCTCGGCAAACAGGCGATTGATGATGATTGCAACCAGACTGGTCAGATGCTGGCCGCTTTGCTGGGTTGGCCACAAGCGACTTTTGCATCCAAAGTCACGGTCGCTGATGGCAAGGCCACAGTCACACGTGAAGTTGATGGCGGCCTGGAAACATTGTCCCTGACATTGCCAGCGATCATCACTACAGACTTGCGTCTGAATGAGCCACGTTATGTGACTTTGCCTAACATCATGAAGGCCAAGAAAAAACAACTGGACAATGTCAAACCAGCAGACCTGGGTGTGGACGTTGCTTCCCGCGTCAAGACCTTGAAAGTCACTGAGCCACCAAAACGCAGCGCCGGTATCAAGGTACCTGACGTAGCGACCCTGGTTGCCAAGCTGCGCAATGAAGCCAAGGTTATTGGCTGATAGCTTTCAGCTTTCATAAAGACAGAATTTAAGAATAATTTTTGTTGCCGGGATATTGATCCTGACAACACATCAAGTGGAAGACATCATGACTACACTCGTCATCGCTGAACACGACAACGCTGGCCTCAAGGGCAGCACATTGAACACTGTTACTGCTGCTGCCCAATGCGGCGCAGATGTGCACGTACTGGTTGCTGGCCACAATGCCGGTGCTGCCGCAACTGCTGCTGCACAAATCGCTGGCGTCAGCAAAGTATTGCATGCAGATGCAGCACATTTTGCTGACGGCCTGGCAGAAAACGTTGCTGAACAAGTCCTGGCAATTGCATCTGGCTATAGCCACATCCTTGCACCGGCAACCGCCTACGGCAAAAACATTTTGCCGCGCGTAGCTGCCAAGCTCGACGTATCGCAAATCTCTGAAATCACCAAGGTGGATAGCCCAGACACTTTCGAGCGTCCTATCTATGCTGGTAACGCCATCGCTACCGTACAATCGACAGATGCAATCAAGGTCATCACTGTACGTACAACAGGCTTTGATGCTGCTGCCACTGGTGGTTCTGCCGCTGTGGAAACTGTGGCTGCCGTTGCTGATTCTGGCAAATCGGCTTTCGTTTCCCGCGAAGTGGCAAAGTCTGATCGTCCTGAACTGACAGCAGCCAAAGTCATCGTTTCCGGTGGCCGTGGCATGGGTTCTGGCGACAACTTCAAGATTCTGGAGCCATTGGCCGACAAGCTGGGTGCTGCCATGGGCGCATCCCGTGCTGCGGTGGATGCTGGCTTTGTACCGAATGACTGGCAAGTTGGCCAAACCGGCAAGATCGTTGCTCCAACGCTGTATATCGCCGTCGGTATCTCGGGCGCGATCCAGCATCTGGCCGGTATGAAAGATTCCAAGACTATCGTTGCTATCAACAAAGATCCAGAAGCACCGATCTTCTCGGTAGCTGATTACGGCATCGTTGGCGATCTGTTTGATATCGTTCCGCAATTGGTAGCTGAATTAGGTTAATAATCTACTGTAATTTGTTGGCCGCTACGGCGGCCTGATTGGGGCAGGTAAGCGGTTTATCGCACTATTTCTGGCGATCTTCCTGACCTGCCCCTTTTTCTTTTTTTGGGATACAAAAATGAGCTATGTTGCCCCTGTCAAGGACATGCTGTTCCTCATCAACGAACTGGCTGGTCTGGCGGAAGTCAATGCCTTGCCTGGCTGTGAAGATGCAACAGCAGAAACGGTAGAAGCCGTGCTGGAAGAAAACGCCAAGTTTGCCGGTGAAGTGGTCGCGCCATTGAACTGGCCTGGCGATCAGGCACCAAGCTATTGGAAGGACGGTGAAGTCTTCACCACCAAGGGCTTTAAAGAAGCCTTCAAGATGTTTGGAGAAGCAGGCTGGCAGGGTGTGCAGCATCCGCAAGAATTTGGCGGCCAGGGCTTGCCCAAGCTGGTGGCAACGCCATGCATAGAAATGCTCAATGCAGCAAGCATCTCGTTTGCCCTGTGCCCATTGCTGACCGATGGCGCGATTGAAGCCCTGCTGACTGCAGGCAGCGACGAACAAAAAGCCATCTACCTGGAAAACCTGATTTCCGGCAAATGGACAGGCACCATGAACCTGACTGAGCCACAAGCCGGTTCTGATCTGGCGATGGTGCGCAGCCGTGCCGTGCCGCAAGGTGATGGTACCTTTAAAGTCTATGGCACCAAGATTTTCATCACCTATGGTGAACACGATATGGCAGAAAATATCGTCCACCTGGTGCTGGCACGTACTCCTGATGCGCCAGAAGGCGTCAAAGGTATTTCCCTGTTCATCGTGCCTAAATTTTTGGTGAATGCCGATGGCACACTGGGTGCACGCAATGACGCACACTGCGTATCGATAGAACACAAGCTGGGCATCAAGGCCAGCCCGACTGCGGTACTGCAATTTGGTGATAACGGCGGCGCGATAGGTACCCTGGTCGGCGAGGAAAACCGCGGCCTTGAATACATGTTCATCATGATGAATGCCGCCCGCTTTGGCGTTGGCATGCAGGGCATAGGCGTGGCAGAACGCGCCTATCAAAAGGCAGTGCAATACGCCAAAGACCGCGTGCAGTCACGTGACCTGGCGGGCTCTGCTGGCCCGGTTGCCATCATCAACCATCCTGATGTACGTCGCATGCTGATGTCCATGCGCGCCCAGACTGAAGGTGCACGTGCGCTGGCTTATGTCGCCGCCGGTATCAGTGACTTTGCCCATCATCATGCCGATGCAGCAGTGCGCAAGGCCAATCAGGCCAAGTATGAATACCTGGTGCCTATCGTCAAAGGCTGGTCAACAGAAATGTCGCTGGATGTCACATCCACTGGCGTGCAGGTGCATGGCGGCATGGGCTTCATCGAAGAAACCGGTGCGGCACAACACTACCGTGATGCCAAGATTCTGACTATCTATGAAGGTACTACAGCTATCCAGGCAAACGATCTGGTAGGCCGCAAGACTTCACGCGATGGCGGTGCCACTGCAAAAGCATTCATCGCTGACATGCGTGCAACAGAAGCACAATTGACGGCTATTGGTTCAGTTGACATGCTGGCGATACAGCGCCAACTGGCAGCAGGTACTGCAGCGCTGGAAGATGTGGTTGATTATGTCGTCACCAACTTCAAGCAAGACATCAAGGGCGTTTTTGCCGGCAGTGTTCTGTACCTGAAGCTGGCAGGCATCGTTTTTGGTGGCTGGCAGATGGCGCGTGCTGCCATTGTCGCCCAGCAAAAACTGAATGCAGGCGAGGGCGATGCCGCCTTTTATAAAGCCAAGATTGCGACTGCCCGTTACTTTGCTGACCATATCCTGTCGGCTGCACAAGGCTTGCGTTCAGCGATAGTTGATGGCAGTACCGGTGTCATGGCCTTGCCTGAAGATCAGTTCTGATGGTAATTGTAGTAAAACGCTAGCAAGTTAGACTGTCTGTTAAATAAAAACGGCTCATTCATTTGGATGAGCCGTTTTTTTATGATGACATCCTGCCTGTTTTTCCCTTACTTCGTTCATCTCCAGTAAATCCTGTGTGCGTTAGCGCATAGAGACCTGTTGCATTCACCTGTAGCTTCCAGAGTGTGGATCCGTTTTGCCTGCCGCCATGCTGCACGCTCAGATCATATCCCTGGACAAGGAGTATTTCGTGCAACAAACCAGCGCATCTGAATATAGCTTGCATGGGTTGGCTCACCCATGAGCAAACGCATCAGCAAGTCACTATGGAGCAGGTCCTTCAAACGTATTCTGAGCACGATGACAAAAGTGGCATCGCGTACTGGTGCCCGTGCGATAAAAAAAACACTGGCGGCAGTCGCGCCAAAGGCCGCCAAGCGCAAATCAGCCAAGCCGGGAGCATCAACCAAGCCAGCATCTGTTGTTAAGCGCAAACTGGCACCCGATATGGTAGTCGGGGTGGTCGGTTTGCGGCCTTATTACTTGTATCGCCCGCCCGCTGTCAAGCCTGGCGAGCGTTTGCCACTCATGGTCATGTTGCATGGTTGTCTGCAAGATGCCCAGGCTCTGGCGGCCAGCAGCAAGATGAATCAGCTTGCCGCCCGCAAGCGCTTTCTCGTGCTTTATCCAGAGCAGGAGAAATTCTCGAACCCCCAGGCTTGCTGGAACTGGTATGACACACGTTCAGGCCGTGCGCAACGTGAGGCTGATTCCATCGATGCAGTGATTGATCAGGTCTGCCTGTCGCAGCCCATCGATACTCGGCGCATTGCCCTGGCTGGGCTTTCTGCCGGTGCCAGCATGGCGGCATTGTTGACGGTGAGCCATCCGGCAAGATTTGGGGCGCTGGTCATGCATTCAGGTATTGCTACCGGGCTTGCCCATTCTTCAGCGACCGCCGTCATGGCCATGCGTGGCCGACGTTTGGCAGCAATACCTCTGCCTGCCGGTGTCAGCTTGCCTGCATTGTTGGTGATACAGGGCAGTAAAGACCGGGTTGTGTTCCCTGTTAATGGTTCACTGGTCGCGCAGCAATGGGCTAAGCATGCCGGTGCGAAAGCGGTGTCGCCGCGCACTGTGCAGCGCGGTGCGCGTTATCCATCGACGATTACTGACTATCGCACCAAGGGGCGCGTGCTTGTCAGTTTGTGTGAGGTGAATGGCTTGGATCATGCGTGGAGCGGTGGTGCCAAGGGGTATGCCTACAGTGACCCTAAAGGGCCAGATGCAACTGCCATGATCTGGGCTTTTGTCAGCAAGCAATTCGCAGGTGTGTCCTGACTACCATCGTGCAAAAGTATCTCCTTTTTTATCTGCAAGAAATCATGCGCCAGTGTTAATCAACACACAGACGTGAAAGCCAACGCCCTCTATTCTGAAGGCGTTCTCAGCTTATTTGTCATCATGAAAAAGCTTGAGATTTTATTTCGTATGTCCTAACCAATCGAAAGCAGATGGATATCTCTATGAATAACAATACTACTGAAGCAAATATGTTGGTAGTCACCCAAGACCATGCATCCCGGGCTGGCACTTCAGGTGTGTCCTGGGGTGCAGTACTTGGGGGCGCGGTGGCGGCAGCGGCGCTGTCGCTGATTTTGTTGATGCTGGGTGCTGGCCTTGGCCTGTCCGCAGTATCTCCCTGGTCTTATAACGCGACGGTGATGGGTATTTCCACTATCGCCTGGATAGGCTTTACGCAGCTCGCAGCATCCGGCATTGGTGGTTATATCGCAGGCCGCTTGCGTACCAAGTGGAGCAATGTGCATGACAACGAAGTTTACTTCCGTGACACGGCGCACGGCATGCTGGCATGGGCTGTCGCCTCGTTGCTGACGGTAGGATTACTTGCCAGTGCTGCGCAAAGCATGCTCAGTGGTACAGCAGATGCGGCAGGTGCTGCGGTAACCGCAACCGCAGCGGTAACCGGCAATGCCAGGGGCAATCCGGTGGATTATTTTACCGACATGCTTTTGCGTACCGAGCAAACGCCAAACGATAACGCTGCTGGTAGCAATGTTGGTAATGGTGGCGGCATACGCATGGAAGTTGGCCGTATCTTATCGACAGACATTGCCAACGGTTCTCTGTCACCAGGCGACCGTGATTATCTGGCCAAACTGGTCTCCAGGCGCACCGAGATGACACAGGTGGATGCGACAAAACGTGTTGATGCCGTATTCGATCAGTTGAACAAGTCCGTCACCGATGCTAAAAATACGGCCAAAGCCGCTGCAGACCAGGCCCGCAAGGCAGCCGCGCATTCTGCGCTGTGGATGTTTGTTGCCTTATTGCTGGGTGCATTCGTTGCCAGCCTGGCCGCTACGCTCGGTGGTCGTCAACGTGATGAGGCTCATGTGATTGTATAAGTCAGCATAAACATCTGCCTAAAACTTCTCCCTTGCTGATGAGATTGGCAAGGGCAAACAACAAGTTGCTATTTTCTGGAGCTTATCATGCGTTCAATCCTGCTTTTGTTACTTGGCATACCTCTGCCTATCGTTATCCTGATCGCCTTGTTTGTACGTTAAAAAGTGTCTGCAATTTGATTGTAGGCATGGCAATAAAAAATGGCCCATTTTTGCGATGGGCCATGTTCTTTTATTCTGGTGTCATGCAATACTCAGCCATAAGCGCCGCCGGTATATAGCAAATCAAAAGTACGTGCGATGACGGCGATCAATACAAAAGCACCTGTGGCCAGCGTCAATACCAGCAATAAGGCCAGCGGCCAGTTGGATTCGCTGGTCTTGCCGGATTTGCTATTGTGGCGGGCATCCCATTTTTCATCCGGTGTCAGGCCCATGACCAGTGCTTCGAGGATGGCGATCAGGAAAGACAGTAACAAGAAGCTATACTGGACGATCTCGGGTTTGCCAAAATAAAAATAGTGGATGACCATGCTGATCGGCAACGTGACAAAATGCAACCAGCCCCATTTGTCTTTTTTGCCCCCCAGATAAAAACGGTGCAAACCTATGGCACCAAAGACGGCTGCCAGGAAAGTTGCCAGGGTCTTATTTTTATGTGACGTTATATGATTGCTTATATCGTTGCTTGTATTGTTGGAAGTCATTGCAAAAACCATCAAAGTTGAAGCCGTGATTGTATGCGATGAGGCTATACTGTGTCTCAATCGTCACGCTGACAGATAAAAACAGTACTATGTATAGGAAAAGTGGGATAGTTCTTGCGACTTGCTCAAGAAGCGGGCTATAATCTACAGCTTTTTCCGCGTTCAGACATTTTTTGGAAATATTATGGTCGTTATTCGTTTAGCTCGTGGTGGCGCAAAAAAGCGCCCTTTTTACAACATCGTTGCAACTGATTCCCGTAATCGTCGCGATGGTCGCTTTATCGAGCGCATCGGTTTCTACAACCCAGTAGCTACTGGCAATGCAGAAACAGTACGCGTTGCAGCAGATCGCCTGGCTTACTGGCAAGGTGTTGGCGCTCAATTGTCTCCAGCAGTTGCTCGCCTGGTAGCTCAGTCTGGCAAAGCAGCAGCTTAATCGCTGCCAAGCCGTTTCATGACTGCTGCAGTCCATGCTCCTGATGATCTGGTCCTGGTTGGCTATATCTCGGGAGCATTTGGTATTCACGGCTGGGTAAGGATACGTCCTTATTCTGCTGATGCTGACGCATTGATGTCAGCAAAAACCTGGTGGTTAGATAAGCCTGAGTTGCGTGATGTTGACCGTCTGGAAGTTAAAATCCAGGGGGAAGACGTGGTTGCGCGGCTGGTGGGTGTGCCTGACAGGAATGCCGCAGAAGCACTGAAAGGTGCGACTGTACAAATTTCCCGCAAGCATTTTCCTGCTTTGGCGTCTGGTGAATTCTATTGGCTCGATCTGATAGGTTTGCAGGTGGATAATCTTCAGGGTGAGAATTTAGGTGTGGTCAGGGATTTGATGGACAACGGTGCGCATCCGATTTTACGGGTGGCGGCAGCGGATGTGCCTGAAAATGAACTGGCGAAACACGAACGCCTGATCCCTTTCGTAGAGGCTTTCGTCAAGGAAGTTGATCAAAAAGCAGGCAAAATCCAGGTTGACTGGGGTAGTGATTATTAACGTGATGCAATCAGAAGGCATAAGCATGCAATTTGATGTCATTACGCTGTTCCCCGAAATGTTCGCTGCCATTACACAATCAGGTGTAACGAGGCGGGCTTTCGAGCAACAAAAATGCGAATTAAAGCTGTGGAATCCGCGTGATTTTACAACTGACAGGCATCGTACCGTGGATGACCGGCCTTATGGCGGCGGCCCCGGTATGGTGATGCTGGCAAAACCCTTGCAGGCCGCAATCGAGTCTGCCAAGGCGCGTCAGACTACCTTGTCTGCAGTGGCACCAAAAGTGATTTATCTGTCACCTCAGGGTAAGCCGCTGACACATGAAAAGGTCATGCAACTGGCGGCAACGCCTGGCCTGGTCTTGTTATGTGGCAGGTATGAGGCAGTGGATCAGCGCCTGCTGGATAATTACGTTGATGAAGAAATCAGCCTCGGCGATTTTGTCTTGTCCGGCGGTGAATTGCCAGCCATGGCCCTGATGGATGCTGTCATACGGCAAATCCCCGGCGTTTTGCATGATGACGCCTCGGCAGTGCAGGACAGTTTTGTCAATGGCTTGCTGGATTGCCCGCATTACACCAGGCCAGAAGTCTTTGAAGACCAGGCTGTGCCAGCCGTGTTGATGGGTGGTAATCATGCTGAAATCGAAAAGTGGCGGCGTCAGCGTGCACTGGAAGCCAGTCAGTTGAAGCGTCCGGATTTAATCATCGCAGCGCGTGCGGCAGGCTTGTTGAGCCGTGCCGACGAAAAGTTTTTAAGCAGTTTGTAGTATCTTCCTGTTCTCGGGCGGGAATCAATAAGCGTGAATCTTCAATGATTCACATGTTAAACCCCATCCTCTACCGGGCATCAGTCAGAACCAGGTTCTGCAGCGTCGGCAAGATGGTCATAGGAGTAAAAAATGGATCTGATCCAAAAATTAGAGCAAGAAGAAATTGCTCGCCTCGGCAAAAACATCCCTGACTTTGCACCAGGTGACACAGTTGTTGTGAACGTCAACGTTGTTGAAGGTACACGCAAACGTGCACAGGCTTACGAAGGCGTAGTGATCTCCCGTCGTAACCGTGGTTTGAATTCCAACTTCATCGTGCGTAAGATTTCTTCCGGCGAAGGCGTTGAGCGTACATTCCAGTTGTACTCCCCACTGATCGCTTCTATCGAAGTGAAACGTCGCGGTGACGTACGTCGTGCCAAGCTGTACTACCTGCGTGAACGCTCTGGTAAATCTGCTCGTATCAAAGAGAAATTGCCAGCACGTAAAGTTGCAGCAGCAAAAGCAGAGTAATATCTGTTTTAGCCGTATTGAAAAAGGATGCTCCGGCATCCTTTTTTTATTGGAATTTTTGTCTGGCACATGGCAAACTTTTTCCTATATACAAATCAACAATAAAAACGAATAGTCATTGTGAGTAAACCGGTTTTCGATCCCCAGACTTTCCCTGTCCATTCCTTGGGCGAGGAGGCTGCTGTTCCTGCTGCTCATCTGTCTCCCGCATGGTTGCGCCAACGCTTTCTTCAGCAGCACGAATGGACGCCAGAAGTTGTCGATGAGAGTTTTTTTTCAAAAAACCTGCCTTTCCGGCCTGCTTCGGTATTGATACCCATCGTCATGCGTGATGCGGGCCTGACCATGCTACTCACTGAGCGGGCTGCGCACCTGAATCATCACCCCGGCCAAATCAGCTTTCCTGGCGGGCGTTTTGAGGAAGAAGATATCGACCCGGTGACCACTGCCTTGCGTGAGGCAGAAGAAGAAATTGGTCTGCAACGCGAATTCGTCGAAATTCTGGGACAACTACCAGAATACAAGACCGGCACAGGCTATCAGGTTAGCCCCATCGTTTCCTTGATCAGCCCCGGCTTTCAGGTGCGTACTGATCCTTCAGAAGTCGCCTCGATTTTTGAAGTGCCGCTGGACTTTTTGATGAACGGCAAAAACCACCAGCGCCGTAGCTTTGATTTGCCCGACAATGCAGGCAAACGGCACTTTTATGCCATGCCCTACGAGCAGCATTTCATCTGGGGAGCAACGGCGGGCATGCTGCGCAATCTGTTTCATTTCTTGCGTGCATGAGTCTTAAGTTCTTGCCTATAGTGCCCTGAGATACTAATTCATTCAACAAATCTGGCGAGAATCGCCACGATACTGCGTCTCAAATGCGCGCAAGGCACCAGCCTTGCTGTGCTTTGCTCCTTGCCTCGTAACGATTTCTCCAGATTTGTTATTGAATGAATTAATAACTCAGAGCACTAGAACAAAGCTTCATAATCCGGGCAATTCGGTTTACACTTGCCGCATTTGCAAATTGATTGTTTGCAGCATTGCGCTGCAACATAAGCCCAGTCTATCATGACCTTTATTTCCATCCTGTTAGCGCTGTTGATTGAGCAGCTCAAGCCCTTGCGGGCAGATAACCCCATCTATACGCAAATCCAGACGCTGGCTGACAAAATCGAAGCATCCTTCAATGCTGGCAAGGTCAAGCATGGCCGCCTGGGCTGGTGGATAGTGATTGCCTTGCTGACCCTGCCTACAGCCCTGATTTACTGGCTGTGCCTGCGCCTCAATCCTATCGCTGCCTTGCTGTGGAATGTGCTCATCGTCTATCTGACCCTGGGTTTTCGCCGCTATAGCCATTATTTCACCTCCATACAGCTCGCCCTGAGTTCTGGCGATGAAGATACCGCCCGGCGTTATCTGGCCGAATGGACGCATCTGGATACGACCGGCATGGAAGTCTCAGAAATTTCCCGTCTTGCCGTGGAGCGTTCCCTGATCGCCACCCACCGCAATGTATTTGGCGTGTTCTTCTGGTTTCTCATGCCCGTAGGGCCAGCATGTGCCGTCATGTACCGTGCAGCAGAATATCTGGCACGCGCCTGGAATGAACCCGAACACATGAAAAACGAAGAATTTGGCGTCTATGCAGCCAAAGTCTTTTACTGGATAGACTGGATACCGGCACGCCTGACTGCTGTCGCCTTCGCCGTGGTCGGCAATTTTGAGGACGCGGTTTACTCCTGGCGCAATTACGCTGACCGCTGGTCGGATGAACTGGTCGGTATCATCCTCTCTGCCGGTGGTGGAGCCCTTGGCGTACGCCTGGGCGAGCCAGAAGAAAAAGCCATGGTCTTGCAGGCTGATGCAACGGCAGTCGATGTTGATAGCCTCGAACTGGAAAGCCAGCCGGGTGCAGAAGCCTCACCCCGCGCCCTGCAAAGTGCTGTCGGCCTGGTCTGGCGGGCGCTGCTGCTGTGGATGTTGCTGCTACTGCTGCTTTCCTTCGCAGTCTGGATATAAATAGAGGCCCTGTTAAACAACAGGGCTTTTTTCATTGATCCAGCTGACTACCACCGGGTGTATTGCTCAGGCTATACTCGTGCTGTGTACATATTAATTATTTATAATGAGAAAAATCACTGCCCCCGGTATTTGCCTGCGCGCTTATGAATCTGCTGATGCTGACATGTTTGCTGCAGTAGTACGTGAATCGGTAGCGACGGTTGGGCGCTGGATGAGCTGGTGTCATGCTGATTTTAATAGTGAACATGCGCGCGACTGGTTTGCGGTGTGTGATAAAGGGCGGGAAGAGGGTGCGGCCTATGAGTTTGGCATCTTCAGCGAAGATGGCAAGGAATTGCTCGGCGGTGCAGGCCTGAACATGATCAGCAAGCTGCATAATTATTGTAATCTCGGTTACTGGGTCAGACAGCCTATACAAGGGCGTGGTATTGCCAGCCAGGCGGCGATGTTGCTGGCCGACGCAGGCTTTAAGCAACTGGGCTTTCACCGCATAGAGATCGTCGCTGCTGAGGGCAATGTCGCCAGCATTGCCGTTGCAAAAAAAGTAGGTGCGCATCTGGAATGCATGGCGCGTAATCGCCTGGTGGTAGGTGGCGTACCAATGACTGCTGCCGTACACGCATTATTGCCGCAAGACTGGCATGCCGAATTGAATTACCTGGTGCAAAAATAGGTCTTTGTGTACAGCCGTACTTGCGTTTTATTGATGGAGATTCATGTCAGAACGTAACACCAGCATTGATATCGCCAAAGGCATAGGCATCATCCTGGTTGTCTTTGGACATAACTGGATCATCGCCCATGATCATGGCGAACTGTTCCGCATTATTTTTTCTTTTCACATGCCCCTGTTTTTCTTTTTGTCCGGGGCTGTCCTGCATCAGGATACCGACTTCAGGGATTTTCTGGTCTTCAAGATTGATGCGCTATTAAAGCCCTTCTTCGTCGTGCTGTCAGCCTGGGGGCTGGCGCGCATAGTCTGGTCAGGTATCGATGCCCGCAGCTATTTTCTGGGTATGTTTTATGGCACGGGCAGTACCATAGAATGGGTGCCGCTGTGGTATCTGCCGCATTTGTTCCTGGCTATTATATTGGCCTGGATACTTTTGCGTCTGATGCACCGTTTAGGGTCTGGCATGTTATTGCCCGCACTGAGTACTGCCATCCTGCTAGCCCTGGGCATCATCATGACTCAGCAATTTGCCGGGATGGATACGCAGCAGTTTGAAGGTCTGAATCGGGCTGTAGGTAATCACCAGCACAATTTCCCCGGCTTGCCCTGGGGTCTGGATCTGGTGGGCATCAGTACTGCTTTCATCCTGCTTGGTTATGTCATGCATGAGCCTGTCATGCGCTTCAGGTTCCAGCCCTGGATGTTTGCAATTGCCTTGCTCCTTTTTGCTGCCCTACATTTCTTTTTTGACGAAACCATAGACCTGAACATGCGCCTGTATGGCAACTGGTGGATTTCGACCGCCCAGGCTATCCTCGGTATCTACCTGGTACTGTCGCTATCAAGCTGCCTGCAGTACGCTGGCGGGCCAGGCAAAGCGCTGGCTTATCTGGGTACCAGCAGTTTATTCATCATGATTTTTCATTCATGGATAGAGTGGAAAATATTTGGCCTGCTGTCGCGGGTGAGCACATATGCCTACCTGAATGCCAGCCTGGCATTTGTGGCTGGACTATTGCTACCGCTGTTATTATTGATGCTGGTCAAAAAGAACAAGCTCTTGCACAGCCTACTCTTGCCCAGGACTCATATACCCAAAGTGCGCGGCAGTGCCTGATCATATCAATTGCGTTTGCATACTGCGCTAAATTGATTATTAATCTGCGATACATGTACCAAGGTCAAAAAGGACAAGGACTACCATGACCAGTGAGCTCCTCGATGAAATTTATAAACGTGCAGAAGATCTGTCAAAGACAGATCTTCATCCCAGCCATGTGGTAGAACTTCTGGAAGTATATGTAAAATCACGACCCCAACATGGCAGGGCCTGGTCATTATATGGTGCCGCTCTCAAGGATCTGAGCCGGAATAAGGAGAGTTTGCAGGCCCTGATCACCGCCTATAAACTGGCACCCGAAACTTATAAGGGGTTCGTCGCAATGCAGATTGCCGTACTGGTGCAGGATTTTCAGTCCCCCAAAGAGGCACTTCCCTGGTTTGAGACGGGTTGCAAACATGCCGATATTGATCATGGCTGGCCCTGGATACTCAAGGGGGCAAACCTCATGTACATGGAGGAATTTGATGCAGCGATCAGCTGCTTCGAGATAGCCTTGCGTGAAGACCATCACTTGAAAGATGAATCGTATTTCAATTTGGGTCTGGCTTACCGCGCGCAAGGCAGGTATGAACAGGCAATCGACAGTTTTAAGAGTGCACTACAGATTAATCCCGCTTATGAAGAAGCGATTAATGCACTCGCGGGGATGGATAATTTGCCTGATACATTCAGACTGATAGCAGAGTACAGAAAAAATTATGGTGAAATACATTAAACTAATTACTCAGCATATTTCAACATATTCATGCGATTAATTTATTTGCTAGCCTGCATCGGCAATCGTCTCATCACTGTTGTGACATAATTTATCTAAACTGATTTTAAAAATCAGTTGCTTTGGTTTTTGGTGTGCGTGCTGAATTCTTCAGGCGTTTCTTCAAACTGCGCAATCCTGGCCAGGAACTGGCGTGACCGGATAATGTCATTGCCTGCCAGCATATCGGTAAAAGCCTGGAAGCGGGCAGAGTGTTGCAAGCGGCCCGACAATAATTTGGACATGCCTATCGCCAGCGGGATGAACAAGAAACCACCTAACAGGCTGGGGCCGATGAAGTTAGAGGTTTTAAGGTACAGATCCACGCCAAACACACCCTTGAACAGCACCAGTATGAAAGGAATGAACCAGACTATCTGCCCCAGCAAAAATGCCCACTTCAGCAAACTCAGGCGCCTGGCCTTGTGTTCTGCTAACTGCTTTTGCACAACAGTGACGGGCTGGCCAAAATCCATGTCCTGCAAGGCGTGGCGCAAGCGGTGATTGCATATCGGCATGGCGATGGTCCATACCAGCAGGGCAAACGCAGGCAAGGCAAATTGCCAGTTGCCGATGTGATGCGATAGAAACCAGATCAGATAAATAAAGACCGGGGTGCCTGCGATGATTTCATATTTATCGACCCAGCCCCATTTGGCGATTTCACGCCTGTGCTGTTCCAGCAAGGACAGGCGCAGCATCTGGGTATTCATTCTGACGGCCAGCTCGAGGCGCTGGTCGCGGGCTTGCCATTCGGCTTTCAAGAGATCGAGATCCATCTTAATTTCCTTCTGCAAAGCGGGCTTGCAATTTCTGTTTGATGCGTGTCATGCGCGTGGCAACATTGGCAGTGCTGAGCCCCATGATGCTGGCGATCTCATCATTGTCATGGCCATCCATGAACAGCAGAATCAGGGCGCGGTTAAGTTCATCAAGTTCGCTGATGAGTTTGTCCAGCGTGCGCATATTGTCACTCTGGGCGTTGTAGAGTTGGTCTGCTTCGGCGATGTCCAGACCAAACTCTTCCAGTGGCAGCGTGTCGCGCACTTGCCGTTTCTCACTGCGGTAGTGCGAAATAGCGACATTCATTGCAATGCGGTACATCCAGGTAGAAAACTGCACGCGCTGATCAAAACTGCGAAAAGAACGCCATAACTGCATGACCATTTCCTGCACCAGATCACGCCTGTCTTCGGCATGGCGGCAATAGCTATAGGCCACCTTGTACAGCAGGCGTTTATGCATGGCGAGTTGCTGCAAGAAGAGTTCTTCGTCCATATACCCGTTCATCGATGTCAGGCCCGTGCGTGCTGCCGGTGAGCAACATGACGCTGGCCATTCAAGAGCTTGCCTATCCATGTAAACCGGACCAGATAGCGATAGCTGAGCAAAGCCAAAACCAGTGTACCCAGCAAGACTGCGGTCAGTTTGATTGCCCAATGCCACTCACTACGCGATACCAGGGCCTGCAAAACCATCACCAGGGGCAGGTGCACCAGATAAATCCAGTAAGAAGCATCTGCCAGGTAACGTAGCCTGGGGTTTGCCTGCCTCATGAATTTTAGCGCCAGACCAGTCAGACCAAAACAAAAATTCCAGGCCGTCGCTGCATATAGCCAGGCAAAGATCAGCTTGCTGTCATCATGTACTGCTGGTACCAGTTTTGGTGTCAGGCCGCCCAGATACAGGCAGCAAGCGGCCATCAAGAATGCCAGGCTTAGGTGCCAGGGCCAGCGGCGCTGCCACCGTGGCAATGTAGTCGCTGACTGTTGCAACATCCAGCCAAAGCCAAACGCCATGCCAAAACTGATCCAGGCTGCTCGCCCAGGGTAGAGCGATTGATCTGGTGTAGGCACGCCAAACCAGCTCACCCAGTAAGGCGTATAAAACAAGGCCAGCGCCACCGGTAGTGCCAGCAACATGGGGCCAAGCCAGCCTGACATTACGGGCATGAGCCAGTCTGCACAGCGCTTCAGTTGGGGCAGGATACCCAGTTGCCTGCAGACAGCCCAAAGACCCAGATACACCGCGTACAGCAGCGTCAGCATATACAAAAACCACAAGTGCGCAAGCGGGAAACTGTCAGCCGTAAAGGTCGGTGGAGGCGGTGACTTTTGCGGCAGGCTGCCGCCATTGCGCACCCAGGAAGCTAGCACAATGGCGGCAACGATCGCTGCAAATATTACAGGCCAGCCAAGCAGCAAGGGCAGGGTGATGCGTTTGAGCCTGTCCTTGATAAAACCAGCCCAGCCTTTCTTTTGCAAAACCAGATGGGCAAAATAACCGGCCAGCATGAAGAACAAAGGCATCCTGAAAATATGGATGACAAAGAACACTGGCCCCAGCAATGCGGTTTTTTGATTGTCGCTGACCATCCAAAAGAATTTGGCGCCAGGCAAAAAAGAAATGCTCGCATGTAAAAGCACGCCCAACAGCAGGGCCCCGGCACGCAAGGCATCCAGTCCATGCAGGCGTTCGCCAGTTGCTGCGGTTTGCGTGGCTTGGGCATGCGCGGGTGCGATTGCAGAGAGGCCTGCATTACCTGCATTAATAGTGGCATCGTTTTGCATGATGGCTCAGTTCGCCAAATTAGCAGCGCGTTGAAAACGGCTGGCAGCAATGACCGGATTATTTTCCACCGCATCCACCACAATGCTCATGCGCTGCGCAGAGCCCTTGGTGCCTATCTCAAAACGATAAGCCACCTTCAGGCCATCATGCAGGCGGTAATCACTGGTATAGACTTCCAGCTCAGTCATGCGACCCATGACAGGGCGCTTTTGCAGACGCTTGATTTCCAGAAAACTGTCAGCATCCAGATAGATAGTCGATTCACCCGTAGCAGGAATGCTGACCTTCAGCACATGCACACGCCGCCCATCAAGTTTTTCCATACCCACATAGTGCAAGGGAAACCCGAGCTTTTGCGCCGCCACCAGTATCCCATCAAAATAACTTTCTTCCAGCATGGCAGGCAATTCTTCGGCTGATAAATCAACCGTTTTTTTGCCGCTAGTCAGAAAGGGGTCTATCTTCCACGCATCCTTGCCATCATAAGCCGATATCTGTGTTTGCCCTTGTACCAGCACGTCCCGCCGTAACAGGTTGGGGCGCTTTGCTTCTACTGTCGTCGGTATTTCAAATGGTGCCATCCCTATGATGCGCAATTTAACGCGACGCGACTGCAACTTGCTCACATCCCCAAGTGCCGCCAGATGCGCTTGCATGACATGCTCAAGCGTCATATTGACAGTGGCTGGCAAACTGGTTTTGGCAGTCTGCGCAAATGCTGTGCAAGACCAGCATGCATAAAATAAGACAAGTATAAAACCGCGCATTAAAATCAAACCGTACATGATATCTCCCGGAAATAATGAGTTCATGTCTAGCGAGCTTGCTGTATAGCTTCACTAAACTCTTGCTTTGTTATTCGCAGGGGATAAGAAAAATTTACAGCTTCTATGAAATTATTTTGACTGGCAGCGCGAAGCTATTTTGTGCTGGTAGTGCGGTGAACGCAGAATGCAAACAGGAGTAAGCAGAGTGAAAAGTTCCTCAATAGAAATTTCTACACGGAAATTGATCTTTGCGCAAGAAATTCACAAAATATTGCATTTGTTGTGAGTATAAAGATACAATACGATACATATTGTAGGACCCATCCTACGGCATAAACCATTTTTCTCATTTTATCCATCCTTCATGATCTCTCATTCTCTAGACCGTAATGCCTGGTTCTGGGCATTACAGGGGCTTTGTGCGCTCCATCGCAAGCCATACTCCTCTGAGCTGGCAGCACAACAGTTTGCTGCTCCTTACACCAGTGATGGTTTGCTGATAGCCGTCAAGGCTTATGGCTTCAATGCCGACACCCGCAAGTGCAAGGGCGGCAAATTGCAGCACGAATCATTCCCTCTCATCGCCTGGCTCAGCCCTGCACCAGAAACAGCAAGCGATATCAGCGATGTCGCTTTTCAAACCGAAGAGCGAAGTCCCACCGCGGGCGAACGACCGGACAAGTCAGAGCCTGCCTCCGCACCTGCCCCTACGTTAGTCCCCGCCCTGATCCTGCAAGCCGATACCAGCCAAGTCCTCATCGTAGAACCTTCAGACGCCAGCCCTCGAAGCATACTTCTGACTGAATTTCAGCAGAGATACCAGGGGCAGATTACCCGCATTACCCCGCAAGCTGATCCGGCGGCAGACCCGGACAGTGACCAGGCCACCAGCCAGCAACGTAAATTCGGCTTTCGCTGGTTTATCCCAGAATTGCTCAAGCATAAAAAGCTCTGGCAAGAAATTTTGCTGGCTTCTCTGGTGATACAGCTGATTGCCCTGGCCACCCCCTTGTTTACCCAGGCCATCATCGACAAGGTCGTCGTGCATCACACCCAAAGCACCTTGATCGTCATTGCCATCGGCATGGCGGTCTTCATGCTGTTCTCAGCGGGTTTGTCATGGCTGCGTCAATATCTGATTTTGCACACCGGTAACCGCGTCGATGCCGTACTCGGTTCCGCCGTATTTGAGCGTCTGTTCAAACTGCCACCCATGTACTTCCAGCACCGGCCCACAGGCGTCATTGCTGCCCGCCTGCATGGCGTAGAAACCATACGCGAATTCATCGCCAGTGCTGGCGTTACCCTCGTGCTTGATTTGCCCTTCCTGCTGATCTTTGTCGGCATCATGTTCTACTACAGCGTCACCCTGACCCTGATCGCTTTAGCCATACTGACTACCATTGTCATCCTCAGTACTGTCGTCGCCCCCCTGTTCCAGCAAAGGCTGCAAGAACAATTCCAACTCGGCGCACGCAATCAGGCATTTTTGACCGAGTACATTGTTGGTCTGGAAACCGTTAAATCCCTGCAGCTGGAACCACAACTCAACAGCAAATACAGCGGCTTTCTCGCCAGCTACCTACAGGCAGGTTTCGCCACCAAGCAACTGGCCAACACCTACAACACCTTCGCCAACCTGCTTGAACAAATCATGAGCCTGTTGATACTGGCAATTGGTGCCTACACTGTCATGCATGACACCGCTTTTACCATCGGTATGCTGGTGGCCTTCCAGATGTTTTCTGGCCGCCTGTCACAACCCATGTTGCGTCTGGTCGGCCTGTGGCAACAATTCCAGCAAGCCAGCCTCTCCATAGACCGTCTTGGCGACCTTATGAACGCACCGGCAGAACCTTATTCGGTCATTCCTGCGCGCGACAGCAACAAGGCAGGCAGCATACAAATCCACAATCTCGCTTTCAAATATGGCGAACACCTGCCCACTGTGTATCAAAACCTTGATCTGCATATTCCACAAGGCCAGACCACCGCCATCATGGGCCCATCTGGTTGCGGTAAAAGCACGCTTGCCAAACTCATGCAAGGCTTCTACCAACCTAGCCAGGGTCGCATTCTCATCGACAATGTTGATATACGCTACCTGTCTGCCAATGAATTGCGCAGCCTCTTTGGCGTCGTGCCGCAAGAGACCACCCTGTTCTCAGGCACCATCTACGACAACCTGCAAATGGCCAGCCCCAATGCTGGCTTCGAGCAAATCGTCGCCGCCTGCAAAATGGCAGAAATTCATAGTGTCATCGAAGGCCTGCCCAAAGGCTACCAGACAGAAATCGGCGAACGCGGTGCCGGTCTCTCAGGCGGTCAAAAGCAGCGCATTGCCATCGCCCGTGCTCTGCTTAAACGCCCCAGCATCCTCATCTTTGACGAAGCCACCAGCGCCCTTGATACCACCACGGCAGAACACTTCGCACAAACGATCAATGCCCTCAAAGGCAAAGTCACCATGCTCTTCATTACCCATGGCTTGCCCAAGGGTCTCAAGGTCGATGCTGTCTATCGCCTGACCCATGACGGTGCCCAGCAAATGCACCCGGCACCAGTAGCGGTGCAGGCGAGTACCGCTGCATAAGCCAAGGAAAACAGGGCAAAGAAATAAGACAAGCCCGACAAAAAAATCCAAAATTGAGCAAGTAAAAAACAGACAGGTAAGCACCCATGCAGCAAGTACCAACACCCCAGCCCGACCAGGGCATGACAACGCCAGATGCGAGATCAACTGCACAAACCGCAGCACCAGAAAAGACCGCACCTATCACCGCCAAAATCATACCCCTGCGCCCACCCAGCCGCTGGCACGACCCTTTGCATCTCATACAAACTCAGCAGCCCAGCCACATAGGTCGCATCGTCTTGTGGGCTGTCTGCGCTCTCGTCTTTATCCTGCTGGTCTGGGCAGCCATAGGCCAGCTCGACATCATCGCCACAGCTGAAGGCAAACTCACGCCTCAGACCTTGGTCAAGATCGTGCAACCCGCAGAAGCCGGCGTACTCAAAGAGATACTGGTGCAAGAAGGTGATAACGTTAAAGCCGGACAAGTCCTCGCCAGGCTCGATACCACACTCGCCAGTGCCGACAAAACCAGCATCAGCAGCGACCTCAATAGCCAGCAACTGCAAGTGCGCCGTATAGAAGCAGAACTCAGCAACCAGCCCATGCTCATCAAGGCAGGGGATGACGCTACCCGTTTCGCGCAAGTGCAAAGCCAGTACCACGCCCACCGCAAAGCCTATCTCGACAGCCTTGATCAGGAGAGATCATTATTGAGCCGTGCAGAGCACGAACGCAAAAGCGCCACAGAAATTTTAAGCAAGCTCGAACAAACCCTGCCCACTTATAAAAAGACCGCAGACGCCTACAGCAAGCTCGAAAAAGAAGGCTATGTCGGCAACCTCGCCAGCGCCGACAAACAACGCGAAGCACTGGAAAAATCCAAAGACCTTGATGCTCAGCACGCCAGCGTTGCCGCACTCAATGCCACCATTGATGCTCAACAAAAAAAGCTCAGCCAGATCCAGAGCAACTACCAGTCTGAACTGCAAAAAGAACTGGCCGACATTCGCGCACGCATCGCTCAGCTGCAACCAACGCTGGACAAAAGTAATTACAAAGAAGGCCTGATGGAACTCAAAGCCCCGCAAGACGGCATCATCAAAGACCTGGCCACAACAACCCCCGGCGCAGTCGTGCAACCCGGCAGCGTAGTACTCACCCTCGTCCCAAAAGACGAGCAACTATATGCCGACGTACAAATCAAGAATGAAGATGTCGGCTTTGTACAAGTCGGGCAAGAAGCCCAGATCAAACTCGCTGCCTACCCCTTCCAGCGTTACGGCATGCTCCACGGCAAGGTGATACATGTCAGTGCAGATGCGACAGAAATCGGCAAACAAAATACGAATCAGAACAGCGACGCCAGCAGTAACGGCAACAGCAACACCAGCATCGCCACCTACAAAGCCAGGGTGCAACTGAACCAGCAAATATTGATCGATGCGCAAGGGAACAGGCTCAGTACCACGCCAGGCATGCAGGTGGTGGCAGAGATTAACCAGGGCAAGCGTAGTGTGCTGGAGTATTTGCTGTCGCCAGTGAAGAAGGCGGTTAGTGAGGCTGGGCGGGAGAGGTGAAATTTAATGCTAATCAAAAATATCGAACAAATGCAAATTAGCTTTTGCATGATTTTAGTTTGAAAAATGATATTGCTCAAAATTTTTCATTCTAATCTTATTGACTTCAGTAAAGTCTGGTGAAGATGAAAGATATAGAAAATTTTGATTGTGGAAGTGAAATAAATGAAAAAAATAAATCAGGGTAATTCAAAAAAAAATCCGAAGAAAGCAGCAATTGCCACGACTGCGCTTGCAGTTTTTTTCCCCTTGTTGACTGGAGTAATCTTCTTTATTTTCTTGAGTAAGACGAATCAGGATGAAAATAAAAAATTAGCACTAGCAAACTCAAGCGCTCCTCCTAGTCTAGCGAAGCACGAAGTTGTCGGTGATTTGGGGGGATTCCTGTGCGTATTCCATCTCACTTTGCCAAATATGCTGAATATGAAGGCGATCCAGGGTGGAGTGGCAAGCGAATAGGTCCTACACCTATTAGAGATACTAAATCCAAACTAGTTAGCTTTGGTTTTGATATTCGTTACCCAGATATGGCAGGTCTGTCGAGCCCGGATCTCAGAAAAAATAAAGAGGCATTTTCTATCTTCAATACACCGTGGTTTAGGGGCTTTGTTACAACAGGTGTCAATTTTGGCGACGGGGGGTTTTTGCAGCGTATGAGCGAATCAATGGGGAAAATGGGTTCTCTTCAATTTGAAAAGCAGAAAGAAAAGCAGTTTGGCCTGGAAGTTTACACACCGATAGGTGTAGATCCGCAAACACGCAATCCGCAAAGACATATTGATGACGACAAAGATTTGTACATTTTTCGAGATGAAAATGGCGTTGTTCAAACCTATATAGAGTGCACAAATGTCAATCATGACGCTGCGCCATGTAAACAATTTTTTTTCTTGCTGCCAAGGGCAAAAGCGAAGATCACGCTTTCTTATCGCCGTGGCCTTTTGTCTGAGTGGAAGCAAATGCAGGATTCGGTAAGCAAGCTCATTTTAAGTTTTGAGAGTCTTTGACCATTTAGTTTAATTATTTGAGTTGGAAAAATTCCAGACAGAGTTCTTGTGAAGTCAAACCTGGTTTTCAAGGGCCGCGCAAAGACGTAGCTGCTTTTCAATCAGTAATTTCTAAAACTTTTTTACAGACGTAATTTTAATAGTAATTTTCAGGAAAATTTTAATGCCTAATTCAATTAGCTCCAAAGAATTGTTGCAATACAGAAATGCACTGGATAGTGGTCAAATGACCACAGTGCAGTTTTATCAGAATATGCTAAAAAAAGGCTATATGTACGCCGGGTGGGCAGGTGGTGTAGCTGCGGGTGATGAATTTGCTGGTATCGCAGCATTGGACTATCTAAAGAAAAGTGCTGCTGATGGCGCAGGCGGACACCCTAGCAAAGTAGTAACCGATAACGACATAGCCAATATCCGTAGAGACATGGCGTATGCGTACCTAACTGCAATGGAGAAAATTGCTTCGGAAGGAAATGGCATAGCAAATCGGGATGTGAATTTTTTCGAGACAGAAGATTTTCATAAAGAGGTGTTTGAGAAAAACGGATTTTCTATCGATAACTGGACCTTGAAAATTCCAATGGATCTCATAAAAAAACAAGCAGTGAAGCTAATGTTGAGACGATTTGGTCGGAGGTACGTGATACTGGAGGCACTGGTATTTCAACTTATTTGCAGAATACTTTCTTGATGCATAGGGTTGGGCGTCTTCTGAATTCTAAAGATCCGGAGGTCGTTGAAAAAGCATCGGAATGGATGGAGCGCGTTCCTGGCACCTTGGATTTTCCAGCGTTGTGGAAAATCACCACCACTTTTGGCGAATTAGGACTGCAATTTTTGAAAAATAGGGTAGATGAAATAGTCACGCTTGCTGAATACGGATTAGATGTTATTGCCGGCAACGATCCACCAAAGGTATATATAAATGGTGATTGGAAGACAACGAAGTATTCAAACGGTGCTCAAATTTCTGAGTCACTGATTGGTTCGCCTGATGGAATTGACGTCAAATGGATTACTCCACGCTCAGACGGTGGTACTGATGAGGGGGAGCATAACTGGAGTACTGGTGAGCAGACAATTTATCATTGGGCGGATAAAAGTAGTGGTTCGATAGATCTACTTTCTAAAACTGTTATTGGACCTGTCTCTTCAAATACATATAACGAAACCACAACGTCGACAGACAAGATTAGTGGGAGTTATATCGAAAACATTAAATTGAAATCTGCTTCTTACCATATTCTGTTGGAAGAGCGGAACACCATTACTGCAAAAGATGGCTCTTCTGTAGTAACGATTGAGACAAGCTCAAACTTTTCAAAAGCTAAATATGACGAAAATAATTCAAAAATTGAAGGTAGCTGGCTGCACAAAGATACGGGTGAACATGGCGGATATCAGCGCGATCTCATAACCGGGGCAGAAACGACAGTCGTTCTTGATAAAAACAATGTCGTAACAAGCAAGATCGTAGAAAATAAAGACGGGACTGGCGAGATCATGACCTATAACCCGGACACGGGTTCCAGGAGTGTGACGACTGTTAACGCTGATAAGTCCAAGACAGAGAACTCTGTCGATCCAATGGGAAGCACGTTTTTTAAAGTGTATGACCCAAAAGGTAATCTGATCGATTCCTCCTGGAAGAAATGGGATGGCACCGAGGGGCGTGAAGTAACCAATCCGAATGATGGTTCTGTTGTCGCCAAATATAAAGACCGTGATGGTAATGTGACTGATGTTTCCGACGACAAGGCTGGAAACCGTCAGGAAATTTACTACGACAAAAATGGTGTACAAACTGGGGAGAAGTGGGCTAAATCGGATGGCAGCCAAAGTGAAAGCAAAATTGTTGAAGGTGTTAAGACTACTGTCTATAAAGATGGTAAAGGTGTTGAACAAACGAGTGTCCGTGGAGTTGATGGGATAACTACTACCAGTTGGTTAAAACCTGATGGAAGTAAGGGAAATATCATTGAAAGCGCCGATGGCTCGCTTTCCGGTATGACTATCCTCGCTGACGGCAGCAAGCAAGTCTTCAACAAAGATGCTGATGGCGCCACAGATACAACTTTCTATACCAACTGGGGGCAAAAAACTGCCCGTACCTGGAAAGACCCGGACGGCAGTTATGGTAAAGAGACTTTTGATGGCCGTAAATATACTTCTATCACCGTCAATGCGGATAAAAGTACTCGCTCAGTGAGTGATGACGGCAAGGGAAATATCACGGTCATCAACCGCGATAGTCAAAACAATCCTCGAGAACTTTTCTGGTCACAAGCTGACGGCAGTTATGGCTTTGAAAAAACGGATGTGAACAAGGTCAGTACTGGCGTTGAATATCGTGTTGATGGTAATCACGTGCGCTATGTCAATGACAAGATTAACGGTGCTAGCACCAGTGTTATTTACGACAAGAAAGGTAATTTTGTCTCGTCCAGTTATAAAAAGCCGGATGGTACAACCGGTGGAGTTTACATCAGTGATGGCAAACGTGATGATGGAACAATCGATGAGCGTAGTGTAGGCAATATCATCGAGTTTTCTACAGGTGGTCCAAACAGTGCTGAGAAACAGAATGTGACGACATACCAGAAGAATGGCATGATCACCAACAGTACTGTATATGCGAATGGCACTCACAAAAATTACTCAGATGATGGCAATGGTACGCGGACTGAAACGGTTTTTGGTGAAGGTGGTGTAGGTATCGTTTCAAACACAACCATCAAATACAATGCGGATGGCAGTGGTACGGCTACGACAACGACAGTCAATGGCACGACAGAGAAAACTTTTGGACCTGGTGGAATTGCAATCCTGTCCAAGCCGGATATGCGTCCAGACACGCTCCCGCCAGCTGACAAGTCAGATGGTGAGCTTGCTACTTCGGCCTGGGATCCAAGTGTCTCGACAGGGATTGCTGCGGATAATTTGCCTAAAGAGAAACCAGAAAATGGTGGCCCGAATATTCCAGCTGAAGTGAAGCCGGGTACTAGCGATTCAACTGGCAGCGGTTCTGGTCCTAAACCTGGCACCGAGACTGGTGGTTCCAATCCTGGCAAAGTGATTCATATTGAAACAAGAATTATCAATCCAGGTACAGGCAAGCATTTTAACGATGCAATCAAGTGGCAGCGCCGACGCGATCCATTAACCATTGATCTTAATGGTAATGGACTTGATACGACTGGTGTGTCGCTGACCAATCCTATTCTGTTTGATCATGATGGCGACGGCATTAAAACCGGGACTGGCTGGATTTTGCCAGACGACGGTTTCCTTGCGCTGGATCGTAATGACAACGGTACGATAGATACTGGTGCAGAGCTATTTGGTGATTCAACACCGTTATATGGTGGTGGCAAAGCCCAGGATGGTTTTGCTGCACTGGCAGATCAGGACAGTAATCATGACGGCAAGGTAGATAAGCTTGATGCTAATTGGGACAAACTGCGCGTATGGCGTGATTTGAATCAAGATGGCGTATCGCAAAAAAATGAGTTGTTTACTCTTGATCAAGTGGGCATTAGCAGCTTTAGCGTGGCAAAAACTGCTAATAGTGTTTTCTTGGCCAATGGTAACCAGATCGCTGATTTGGGTAGTTATACCCGTGCCGATGGAACACGGGGGACCGTGGGTGAGGCAGGCCAGGTTGCAGACGTTAATTTGGCTGAAGATACGTTCAATAGTAAATTCACTGACCACATTACCTTGGTGGCAGGCGTAGAGCTTTTACCTGATATGCAAGGTTCAGGGCAGGTACGTAGCCTGCGTGAAGCCGCCAGCATTGATAGTGCAGCTGGTCGTGCGCTCAAAGCAAAACTCACTGAATTTGTAAATGCCAAAACACATACGGCGCAAAGGGCCTTGCTTGAAGACCTGATCATGGCCTGGGGTGCTACCAGCAATATGGCGACCAGTATCAAGGCCAGCCATGATACCGGTACTGGTGCGCTGACCGCTGTTGAACAATTTGCCCAAGACCAGCCTGGCGTATTTAAACGTATCGACACGCTTGAGAAATTTAATGGCAGCAATTTCCTGACCAGGCGTATCGTCACTGAGACAAATGCTACACATACCATCAACCTTGAATCCGACAGGCTGGCTGTTCTGGATTTGTCATGGACTACCCTGAGCGAGTCTGTGTATAGCAATTTGTTGCTGCAAACAAGGTTCCAGTCTTTGTTCAGCCAGTTGGATTTAACTGTCGATAATGCCAGTGTCCGCTTGAATGGCGCTAAGGCAAAAGCCTATTTTGAGCAGGTCACATCAGGTGGTTCGATTGATGGTTTGGCAGATTTGATCGAGTTCAACAAATATGTAGCGCCGCAGTTGACATCAGTTGACTGGGATGGCCGCATATTGATGGCACAATTAATTCAGTCCATGCCACTTACGCCTGCACTCAGGGCACTGTATGCAGAGCAAGGCATCATTATAGATCCAAGCAAGCCTGGATATATGATAGGCACGGTACTGAATGATATTTTAGTTGCCAGCACAACTTCGGAGAACATTGCAGGTAATGATGGCGATGACATGCTGTTCGGTGGCGATAGTTACGATACTCTTGACGGTGGTGCGGGCAATGACTTCCTGAGCGGTGGGGCGGGTGATGATGTCCTGATCGGCGGTACCGGTAATGATATTTATTTGTGGGGCAAGGGTAGTGGCAATGATCAACTGGTCAATAACGACACGTCGTCTGGCCGTATGGATGTTATACAGATCAAGGCAGATACCAAACCAGATGAAATTATTGTTCGTAACGATGGCTTTAGTCTGACGCTCAAAATCAAAGGAACGACCGATACCTTGCGGGTCGTAATGGCTTTTGATATGGATGGCGTGAATGCCCTGCAGATGGTCAATGAAATTCGTTTTGCGGATGGTACGGTCTGGGATGCCAAAAAGATTGAAGAAGAATCTTTGCGTCCGACCGATGGTGACGATGAGTTGCGCGGATTTAATAAAGGCGAAACGATTAACGGCGGTGCCGGTAATGATTACATCATGGGATGGGGAGGGAATGACTTCCTGTATGGTGGTGAAGGCAATGATCGCTTGGAAGGTGGCGAAGGTGACGACACTATCGACGGCGGCCTGGGCGACGATATGTATATTGGCTACTCAGGCAACGATACTTTCATCTGGGGCAAAGGATCCGGTCACGATGTTATCGCCGATATTTACGGTCGCAACTATGGCGGAACCGACTTTCAGGGAACTGACATAATCAAGATCAAAGCTGGTACTAAACCTGAAGACGTACGAGTGGCTCGTTCTTGGGGAGTTTATGCTGCAGGGAATGATTTGTCTTTGGTGATACCCGGCGACTCAGATCTGAGACTGGAAAATATTGTCATCATGAATGATCCCTCCGTCAATAAAGTGGTGTTTGAGGATGGCACCGTTTGGGATATCACTAAACTTAAAGAACTCTCTGTTCTTGGTGATGAAACATCTCAAAAAATTGCAGGCTTTAGTGATCGTGATGACGTTATTCATGGCAAAAATGGTCACGATACTATCTACGGCGCTGATGGCGAAGATATTCTGTATGGTGATGACGGGGATGATTGGCTTTATGGTGACAATGGAAATGACACCTTGCTGGGAGGCGACGGTTTTGATCGCCTGTTTGGGGGGGATGGCGATGATTTCCTGGATAGTGGCATTAGTCTTGGCAGCTTCTCCGGCGGTATCCGTTTTTATGGCGGTGCAGAACTAACCGGTGGTAAAGGTGATGACACCTATGTCTGGGGAGAAGGATACGGTAATATTTTTATCGATAATACGACCACCAAGAAAGAAGCTGGAGAGAAAGCAGATTTTGACCGTCTGCTGATTAAGGCCTTGCCTTCTGAAATCATCATCAAATTTCAGTACGGTGCAGGCTTCTACATTTACCTGAAAAATTCCCCAGTCGATGCAAATGGTGGACGACCTGATTCAATTTATATCAATGCGCAGATCGCAAATGGTCAGATTGTAGATACAACTCTTGATCAGGTTCAGTTTTCTGACGGAACTATCTGGGATTCAGCCAAGCTCAAACAAATGGTTTTGGAGGGAACTGAGCTGGATGATGATATTCAGGGTTACTTCACCAACGACTTGATTCATGGGAATGCGGGTGTCGATAATATTGTTGCCGACAAAGGCAATGACACCGTTTTTGGTGGAAGTGGAGGGGATTACATTCACGGTGGCGAAGGCAATGATCTCTTGTACGGTGACGAAGGGGACGACGACATCGGTGGTGGGGTTGGTGACGACACTTTGTATGGTGGTGACGGCAATGATGTCCTTTCTGGTGGTGAAGGAGATGATGTACTTGATGGCGGTGCTGGTGACGATAATTTAGGCGGACCGCAAGGACACGACACCATACTTTGGGGACGTGGTGCAGGCCGCGATACGGCGTTTGCTGTCGATCCTGCACAGAGCGCAGACGATACAATCAGTCTCATCATCAAATCAGGGGTGAAGCCATCTGATATTAGCTTTAGCCGTGACAGCCGTGATTTATTTATTCACATTAAAGGTACTAATGATGAATTGAGAATCAGGGAGTTTTTTGTTTCAGGCCACAGGTTCGACGGTATCCGATTTGATGATGACTCAAGTATCAAGTGGACGCAGCAACAGATTCTGGAAATGCAAAGCCTTAATCATGCTCCCCGTATCAATGCACGTCTGGCTACCATTGAGGCAAAAGAAACTCTGGAGTTAAATTATGCCGTTGTTGATAATGCTTTTATCGATGAAGATCCAGGTGATTCACTGACCTATTCCGCCACTTTTAATAAAGGTGAACCCTTACCAGTATGGTTGAAATTTGATCCAAAAACCCGAGTGTTTAGTGGCATACCACCAGACATGTCTGCCGGGCTTTATGCCGTTCAATTGATCGCAACAGATTCTTTTGGGGCGAGTACAACAATTGATATGTACCTTTCTATTGATAGTCTAGCTCCACGCGCAACCGAGGGTAATGACAAACTGATAGGGTCTAAAGACAATGATTTAATCACTGGTCTTGGAGGCCATGACACCTTGGATGGTGGTTTGGGAGCGGACACGTTAATCGGTGGCACTGGATACGACGTTTACATCGTAGATAATGTGGGAGACGTTGTCATTGAGACTACTTCTGCATATGAAGTGGATCAGATTTACAGTTCAGTCACTTACACATTACCAGACAATGTAGAAGAACTTTACTTGACTGGCTCAAACGCTATTAATGGAACCGGTAATGCCTTGAGCAATGGCATCTGGGGTAACGATGCCGATAACGTGCTTGACGGTGGCGACGGTGACGATTTGCTGGTTGGTGGCGGTGGAAATGACACTCTCTACGGAAACGAAGCCGACCATCTGGAAGGTGGTGATGGTGACGATACCTACATTATTTCAGCTTACAAAAATCGTAGCGTTAACGTCCAGATTAAAGATACCGTAGGAAATACTGAAATACGGCTTGGGGAAGGATTCACTAAAGATACTTTGAATCTGGGAGATCCAGGAAACAAGAGCGATATTCTCTTGCAGAGTGGCACCAATACGATCAGGATTGTTTATGGAAAAATCCTTGGTGTTGATAATATTTCTCGCATTACATTCGCCAATGGTGACTACCTGGACAAGGCTGCTATCGCCAATCTGATGACGGGTGGTTCACTTGACGGCACGAACGGGAATGATAATTTGAAGGCACCTGACACTGGTGCTCGTATTCACGGTTATGCAGGTGATGACGTAATCACAGGCGGTGCTGGTGCAGACATTTTCTGGGGAGATGACGGAGAGGACACACTGATTGGTGGTTCTGGCGATGATAAGTTATATGGTGGTGACTATGACGACAGACTGATCGGCGGGGAAGGTAATAATGTCCTAAGCGGTGAAGGTGATAATGACACTTTGATCGACGGCTCCGGATCCAGTATTTTGCTTGGCGGTTATGGTGATGATACCTATCAGGGCGGGGCAGGGGATGATCAACTGTTTGACCAATATGGCAGTGATACTTATATTTTTAATCTTGGCGACGGCAAAGATACCATCGCTGATGGTACCTACGAAGAACATGACTCAAGATCGTCAGACCGGATACGATTTGGCCAAGGCATCAATGCCAAAGATGTGCATTTGAGTCTTGCGGCGAATGGCACTGACCTGATTATCAAATATAGTGATCATGATCAGATCACCATATTGGGTGGTGCCAATGGCGCGATAGAAACCTATGAATTTGCAGATGGCACTGTGATGTCACACCAAGCTTTGCTGCGCGGATTAGGCGCAGGGGGATTTTGTCTGGTGGTGCAGGTAAAGATGTCTATCAAGTCAATTCTGGTTGTGGTGCTCTGACCATAGTGGATCTGGGTGGTAATAACTTAATCAGGTTTGGAGACGACATTCCAGTTGCCAGCATCAAAGCTAGCCAGGTTAAAAATGCGGATGGTGGTACTTCTCTGTTGTTGAAGATTGGCGATGGTGGAGATCAGGTTTTGATCAAGAATGGTTTGTCAAATTCCAATATGACATATCAATTCGCAGACGACACCTTATTCAGTCATGGTCAGTTCCTGAATCTTTTATTGACCGATAGTGTGAATTTAACGGGTACTGCTTCGTCACAAAATCTTGTTGGTGGCAGAGCCGGCGACGTCCTGCAAGGTGGCAGTGCGAATGAAGTACTGATTGGTGGTCAGGGTGTGGATACTTACGTCTTTGGTAGGGGAGCAGGGCAGGATATCGCTATTGAAAAGGACGGTGACTCCAGCCTGATCGCGCTCAAGCCAGGTACTAATATATCTGATTTGACATTGCAACGAATGGGTGAGAATTTATTTGTTGGAATCAATGGCACAAGCGATGGCTTGGTTTTGCGCGATTATTTCAAGGGAAATTCACAATGGACAGTCAAAGCAGATCAGGGTTCCAGCATATCTTTGTCGAGTTTGCTGGTTGCTGGAAACTCAGCGACACAAGCCACATCAAGTGCAGATAAGGTAGAGAAGTACAGACAGGATTTCCTGACTGCCCACAATCACTATTTTTCTGAGCTTGCGATAGAGCGCGGTACAAGTGTGTCCACATATATTGAAAATGGGGTCAGCGTAACAGCAACAACTGCAACGTCCACGCCTGTCATTTCTGTGGTAAGGACGACATCTGACAGTGCAGAAATACACGCACAAGATCCAACGGTGCAAAACAATATTTCGGTAGTGTCGGATACACAGGAAACCAAGGCAGTGACGAGCGAAAGCATAGTTAAAACTCCGGTGACTCATGCACCCGTTTTCGTCAGGAAAATTGAACTTGATGAATTGGTCAAGAATCGATATGGCCGTTATGACACACCAATGAACAGTGTTGCTGTTTATGTGGATAAAGTTGATGCTGTTAATGGTAATACTACCAAGGAGCTTGCCTACTTCAATTTGTACCAAGATATACAGACTACCTATGTGGATCAACGCGTTGTACAGACAGATAATGTAACTCTGAGAACTGTCGAGAATCGTCAAAATCAAGTGTTTTCAGTAGAAGACATCAGGTCAGGTTCTTCTAATAATCATATTTTATATGGTGCTGCCACAGCCAGTTATTGGCTCAATGGCACGGGTTATCAGATTATTGATGCTGGCGCCGGCGATGATTTTGTTGATAGTGGGATGGGTAGTTTTGCGTCGGCAGAAGAAGCCGTAAATTGGAAACTATTTGACACCTATAAAGATGTGCAGATGTCCAACTTGGACAGGTCCATGGTGGAATCTGTTGTATATGCGAACGACAATGGCGCATCCGGAAGTTTTATCAATGGGGGAGCAGGTAACGACACCCTGTTGGGCAGCGCTGGCCGTGATGAAATCATAGGCGGTGATGGCGATGACTTTATGAACGGTGGCGCCATGGGTGACTGGTACCGGTTGTTTGGTGCAGATACTGGCTGGGACACTATTTATGATTCTGGTGTCGTGACGGCTACTCAATATGGCTTAGGTAGTGAAAACTATTTCCGGGTTGATATTGATCAAAACAGTCTGCCACAAGACAAGGTGCTCTTCGAAGCAGGCATCAATCTATCTGACCTGAAATTCTCATGGGGCAGGTTCGACGCGGACACACCTCATCAGACTCTGAATATTTCATGGGGTGAAGGTAAGGGCGTGCGTATTGTTGTTGCTAATGCAGAGGATGCGACTGGTTTTGGTGTGGAGATTTTTGAATTTGCTGACGGCAGTAAATTTACTCTGGACCAAATGATAGCGCGTGCGCCATCAAGGCCTGCACTTGGTGCTAACACTGCCCCAGTCGCAATCGGCTCTGTCACCCAGCAAAAAGTAACCGAGAACAAAGACTTCAGTTTCACTTTGCCTGACGGTCTTTTCAGCGATGCGGATGCAGGAGATAGTCTGACTTATAGCCTGAGCCTTGCCAATGGTGATGTCTTGCCAACCTGGCTCAAGTTTGATCAGAAGACCGGCAAACTGAGCGGAACACCTGGGCATACAGACATTGGTGATCTGGTATTGCGCGTAACGGCCAAAGACGGTGGCCAACTGTCTGCCAATCTCGACTTTAGTTTGAGTGTGGCAGCAGCTGCGACAGTTAATACTGCACCGGAGTTGAAAGCCAGCTTGGCAGACCAGGCGCTGACTGAGAAGAAAGCCTTTAGCCTGGTCATACCAGATACGCTCTTTGTTGATGCAGATAAAGGCGATGTGCTGACCTACAGCGTCACCCTCGCAGACGGCAAGGCATTACCGACCTGGCTGAGCTTCGATGCAGCCACCAGAACGCTGAGTGGCACACCTGACCATGCTGCTGTTGGCGATCTGTCCTTATCTGTCTCGGTTAAAGACAAAGGTGGTTTGACAGCTAAAACGGCGTTGAATTTGCATGTGGCAGACTATGTCGCACCAAATACAGCACCGGTTGCCGCAAAAACTCTGTCAGACCAAAGCTTGACAGAGAAATCCGCCTTCAGCTTTGCGGTACCGGCAGGCACCTTCACTGATGCTGATGCAGGCGATGTACTGACTTACAGCGTCACCCTCGCAGACGGCAAGGCATTACCGACCTGGCTGAGCTTCGATGCAGCGACCAGGACATTGAGCGGTACACCTGATCATGCTGCTGTTGGTGATCTGGCCTTGTCTGTTGCCGTCAAAGACAAAGGCGGCCTGACAGCAAAAACGGCATTGAATTTGCATGTGGCAGACTATGTCGCACCAAACACAGCACCGGTTGCTGCGAAAACTCTGTCAGATCAAAGCCTGACAGAGAAAGCCGCCTTCAGCTTTGCGGTACCGGCAGGCACCTTCACTGATGTTGACGCAGGTGACGTGCTGACTTACAGTGTGACACTGGCAGATGGCAAGGCCTTACCGACCTGGTTGAGCTTTGATGCAGCCACCAGGACGTTGAGCGGCATCCCTGATCATGCTGCAGTCGGCGATCTGGCCTTATCTGTTTCGGTCAAAGACAAAGGTGGTTTGACAGCTAAAACGGCCCTGAATTTGCATGTGGCAGACTATGTCGCACCAAACACAGCACCGGTTGCTGCGAAAACTCTGTCAGATCAAAGCCTGACAGAGAAAGCCGCCTTCAGCTTTGCGGTACCAGCAGGTACCTTCACTGATGCCGACGCAGGTGATGTCCTGACCTACAGCGCCACGCTGGCCAATGGCAGCCCCTTACCAACCTGGCTGGCATTTGATGCAGCGACCAAGACACTGAGTGGTACACCTGATCATGCTGCCGTCGGTGATCTGGCGGTCACTATCCAGGTCAAGGACAAAGGCGGCCTCAGCGCCAGTAACAAGCTCGTCCTGCATATCGCAGGTGCGACAGCCAGCGGCCTGAGCGGCACCGATGCAGCAGACGTACTCACCGGTACAGCCGCAGCCGATGTCATGAACGGTGGTGCCGGTGCTGATACCCTGTCTGGCGGCGCAGGCAATGACAGCCTCACAGGCGGTACCGGCAATGACGTTCTGAATGGTGATGCCGGTGATGATCAGTACTACTATGCCCAGGGCGATGGCCTCGACTTCATTACCGACACATCCGGTGTTGACAGCCTCAACTTTGGCACTGGGTTAAGTCTTGACAACCTGATCGGCTCTGTCGCCACGGTTGGCAATAAAAAGTTTGCCCAGATCCGCGCCATCACCGCAGAAGGTGATGCCAGCCAGGGCATAGACTTTGAGGTCACCGTCGATGCCCAGGGCAAGGTCATTTCGCCTATAGAGAAGTTCATCCTCTCTGACGGCAAACAAGTCAGCTGGGATGACCTGCTGGTCAAACAAGTCACCGCCAGTGGCGGCAATGCTGCCGAAGTCATCCGTGGTGGCCGTAACGACGACACCATCTTCGGTTACGACAGCAATGACACCCTCTATGGCGGCTACGGCAACGACAAGCTCGATGGTGGCAATGGCGATGACGCCGCTTACGGCGGTGTCGGCAATGACCGTCTGTACGGCCAAAGTGGTAATGATGCCCTTTATGGCGAAGATGGTGACGACCTGCTCGATGGCAGCAGCGGCAACGATACCCTCGACGGTGGTAATGGCAACGACACCCTTGACGGTGGCGATGGCATCGACATCCTGTATGGCCGTGCTGGTGACGACAAACTCACGGGAAGCAATGGTAATGACATGCTCGATGGTGGTGACGGCAACGATACCCTTGACGGCGGTGACCAGGACGACACCCTGTACGGTGGCAACGGCGACGACACCATCAGCGCAGGTTATGGCAATGACTATGTCAATGGCGGCAACGGCATCGACACCATCACCCTCGCCAACGGCAATGACGTCGCCCAGGGCGGTGCAGGCAATGATGTCATCACCGGCGACTATGGCAACAAGCTGGTTGATGGCGGTGATGGTGATGATGTGATTACCATGAACGTCGGCAACCACTGGTATGCCGGTGGCAAAGGCAATGACACCATAGACCCAGGCCAGGGCCTCAATGTATTTGCCTTCAACCGCGGTGACGGTGCCGACATCTACAAAAACAACAAGGTCAATGGCAATACGATCTCTCTTGGCAAAGGCATCAAATATGCCGACCTGTCACTCAGCAAGGCTGGCATGGACCTGGTGCTCAACCTCGGCCAGGGCGACAGTATCACCCTCAAGGACTGGTACACCAACCAGGGCTTGCGTGGTGTAGATCGCCTGCAATTCATCACCGAAGGTGGTGATTATGATGCCGCATCAACTGACAAGACCAAAAACAGCAAAGTCGAAGTATTTGACTTCACCAAACTGGTCCAGAAGTTTGATGCCAGCCTGGCAGCCACACCAAGCCTGAACCAATGGGCAGTCATGAGCTCCATGCTCGATGCGCATCTGTATGGATCGAACACAGTTGCCATTGGTGGTGACCTTAGTTACCAGTATGGCCTGAACGGTAACCTGACCGGCATCGGTTTGAGCGTCGTGCAGACCAGCCTGGCAGCGAATGACTTTAACAATAACAAGGGCCAGACTTTGCATAACAGGCCTCAACTGGAAACGGGGGCTTTGTTGTTGATGTGAGTTTGATCTGTATTTGATCTGTATGTGAACTATGCCTGATCTGAAACTTGTTTTGAACAAGCGATAATGAGCAGGGCGGGAGGGCTGGTTTCGCGACCAGCCCTTTTTGTTTTTTGTGTCAGTGCAAACCTGCGATTCATTTACCCGCATATTTTTTTGAATGATGCAGGTTTTGTTATAATCTGCCCATGCGCATTTCTTCCTCATTCCGGCACCTGACGATATGGCTTGCATGTCTTGCCCTGTTGTTCAATGGTTTGCTGCCAGCCATGGCTGGCGGGATGGGGGCGGGTGTGCCTGTTGTCGTTGCGCCAGGGGTTGTCGAGGTCTGTAGTGTCGAGGGTGTCAAGCTGGTGGATGCCGTGACGGGCAAGCTGATCAAACTGGTTGCGGGAAAGTCCGCGCAAGACAAGCAGCATATGGCGGCGCATTGTGCTTATTGTGTGCTGCATGCAGGGCATGATTTTGTGTTGCCAGGCGCTTTGTCCAGCCCGCCAGAGGGCAAGTTGGCAGCGGCAGCGCCTTTGTTGTTTTATCAATCTCCCCACGTTTTATTCATCTGGACTGCGGCGCAGCCGCGTGGCCCGCCTCTCCATCTGGTTTGATTCTCCCTGCTGTTTTACCTTTTGTTCACCGGCTTTGTTCGTGAGCAGGTAAGACGATATCAATCCATCATCTCATTGTGATTAATGGCGATGAATGAAGAAAAGACATCAACATGAAACGTCGTTCTGTACTGACGCTGCTGGGCAGCCTGTCTTTGCTGGCTTGCAGCCGCACGCCTGTGACTTTTACCGGCATTGATATTACGGGTGCCAATTATGCCAATGATTTTCATCTGCGCGGGCATGATGGCAAGGATTACAGCCTTGCCAGTTTCAAGGGTAAGCATCTGCTGATATTCTTTGGTTTTACCCAGTGCCCTGATATTTGCCCAGCGGCCCTGAGCCGTGCAGTGCACATACGCAAATTGCTGGCAGACAAGGCTGAGCAATTGCAGGTTATTTTCATTACCATAGACCCGGAAAGAGATACCCCTGAATTGCTGGCACAATACATGAAAGCATTTGACCCCAGCTTTTTGGGCCTGTATGGCGACATGAAAGAAACGCAGGAAGCGGCCGCAGCCTTCAAGGTGTTTTACCAGAAGGTGCCCAGCGGCAGCTCTTATACCATGGACCATACCGCAATAAGCTATGTGTTTGATGACAAAGGCAAGATACGCCTGGCATTGAAGCATGAACAAACCGCAGAGCAATGTGCAGCAGACTTGCGCACATTGATGGCTGCCTGAACTACATTAAAGGAAAAATACGATGAACAAAATCAATCAAATCATGATGGCGGTAGCTACTACTGTATTTGCAATCTCTGCACAGGCGCAGGTCACAGTCAGTGATGCCTGGGTGCGTGCCACGGTTGCGCAGCAAAAGGCGACAGGTGCTTTCATGCAGATCAAGTCCGTCAAGGATGTACGCCTGCTGGAAGTGCGCTCGCCAGTCGCAGGTGTGGCAGAACTCCATAAAATGGAAATGACCGACAATATGATGAAGATGCGCCCCGTCGATGGTCTGGACCTGCCCGCAGGCAAGCTGGTGGAACTCAAACCCGGTTCTTACCACATCATGCTGCTGGATTTGAAGGCACAGGTCAAGGAGGGGGATGTGGTACCTGTGACCCTGGTTGTCGAGGGCAAGGACAAGAAGCGTGAAACCCTGGAGATCAAGGCTGTCGCCAAGCCCCTGAACCAGGCAACGCAACATTGATGGAGGCAATATGAGTACAAGCAGAAGAGCAGGGCGTAACAGTGTTATCAGGCTGCTGCAGTGCTTTAATGTTGCGGCAATCTGTGCGCTGGCAGTGTGGCATGCCTATGCCTTTTATCTGCACCAGGCCATGTCGCGCGTCGCCAGGCCAGCGGTGATAGAGTTTTTGCCACTGCCTGCACATCAGCAAACTACCCCGAGGATAATCACATGAAAAAATTTCTGTTTATCGGCATGTTCACCGCAAGCAGTTTGCTGGCACAGGCAGCCCATGCTCATGTCACGCTGGAGCAGGCTACTGCCGCCGCAGGCGCCTACCATAAGCTGACATTTAAAATCGGCCATGGTTGTGAGGGCAGTGCTACTAATGCGGTCAGGGTCAGCATTCCTGAAAACGTCAGCGGTGCCAAACCCATGCCCAAGGCGGGTTGGAAAATCGATACCAGTATACAAGCGCTCAGCGCGCCTTATAACTCACATGGCAAGACCATCACTCAGGACGTACGTGAAGTAAGCTGGACAGGCGGCCCTTTACCTGATGCTTATTACGATGAGTTTTCGATACAGGTGAAATTGCCGGAGAAAGCAGGCAAGGTATATTTCAAGGTCACGCAGTTATGTGAAAAAGGCAGGCTGGACTGGGCGGAAATCCCGGCAGATGGCCAGGCTGCCAAGGGCTTGAAAACACCAGCGCCGGTGCTGGAGGTGCAGGAAAAAGCAGACGCAGCGCATCACCATTAAGTATTTTGATACGCTTAAAAAATCCCCAGTCATGACATCACGATTGGGGATTTTTTCTTATTCAATTGCTGACACCCGAGTTATCAGGCGAGTCTGGCACCTGAACTTACAGGATATTCAAAGTCACTTCGATATTGCCGCGTGTGGCATTGGAATATGGGCAAACTTCATGTGCCTTGTGTACCAGCGCTTCTGCTTCTGCGCGGTCCATGCCAGGCAGGCTGACGTTCAAGGTCACGGCCAGTCCAAAGCCGCCTTTGCCATTTGGGCCTATGCCCACCAGGCCATTGATGGAGACATCTGCTGGCAGGGCGATTTTACCAGCGGCGGCAACAAATTTCATCGCGCCGATAAAGCAGGCGGAATAACCGGCAGCAAACAATTGCTCAGGATTAGTGCCTTCGCCACCTGCACCACCGAGTTCTTTTGGCGTTGTCAGTTTGACGGAAAGTTGAGTGTCGCTGGAAACGGCACGGCCATCACGACCGCCAGTTGCTGTTGCATTTGCTGTGTAAAGTACTTGCATGATGAACTCCTGATTTAATTAGCTGGGTTATTTGGGGTTTGCTGCGTTTGTTTCCTGTTTTTTCTTACGACTACTGAGTCGATGGATGAACTATAGCGAACAATTTAATTGTGTGCAATCTAAATTACGATTGTTTTTTTCTATCATCGCGATAGTATGCGAATAACAGCTTAGTACAAACAAGGGAAATATTAAGAATTTTTTAACTGATGGGTTTGGTCACCCATAACTTGAAAATTCATGGATTTAATGACTCAAGGATTTAATAACTCAAGGATTTAATAACTCATTACGCAAATCACTAAGCTGGCTGCGCAATTCCATCAGGGTCTCTTTGCTTTGCCCACTGGCGCAGAGGATTTTTTGCGGGATGTCGAGGGCGGCATTGCGCAATTCCCTGCCTGATGGCGTCAGGGTGATCCTTACCTGGCGCTCGTCAGTCTCATCACGATGCCTTTGCAGCATGCCATTGGCTTCCAGGCGTTTCAGCAAGGGTGTCAGCGTGCCTGAGTCAAGGAACAGGGCATGGCCTATGTCTTTGACCAGCACATCATCCTGCTCCCACAAGACCAGCATGACCAGATATTGCGGATAGGTTAAGCCCAGGGCATCGAGCATGGGCTTGTAGGCCTTGGTCAGCGCCAGGGATGATGAATACAGGGCAAAGCAAAATTGGTTTTCCAGTGCCAGCATATTGATCGGTGTTTCTGCGGGTGTTTTCATTTTGGCACTCTGGCAAATTCGTGAATGGATGATATGCAGGCATGATAAACAGTTTTTGCCAGCAATGCGGCACTTCTGCAAAGTATGGGGCATCGTCTTTTGCGAAGCCTGGCAAGTCGCACAAGGTATAATGTCGGCCATTGCGCGTGCGCCGCCACGCCCCACTGTAAGAGGTAAACCGTGACTTTCATAGAAAAACTTTCCGCTGCCTGGACAGCCAATAATTCCCTGTTGTGCGTAGGCCTGGACCCTGATGTCAGCCGCTTCCCTGCTGATCTGGCCGGTAAGCCGGATGCTATTTATACATTCTGTAAAACCGTGGTTGATGCGACTGCTGACCTGGCTTGCTCCTTCAAACCACAGATTGCCTATTTTGCCGCCCTGCGCGCAGAAGACCAGCTCGAAGAAATCTGCTCTTACATCAAGGCTACTTATCCAAATATTCCGGTGATACTTGATGCCAAGCGTGGCGACATCGGCGCAACAGCAGAGCAATATGCACGTGAAGCTTTCGAGCGCTATGACGCCGATGCAGTCACAGTCAATCCGTATATGGGTTTCGACTCAGTTGCGCCTTACCTGGAATGGAAAGACCGTGGCGCCATCGTGCTGTGCCGCACTTCCAATGCAGGTGGCTCTGACCTGCAATTCCTCGATGTCGGTGGCAAGCCGCTGTATCAACATGTGGCGCAACTGGTGGCGGATAAATGGAATACCAATGGCCAATGCGCGCTGGTGGTGGGGGCTACCTTCCCAAAAGAGCTGGCGCAGGTACGCTCTGTCATCGGTGACATGCCTTTGCTGGTGCCGGGCATAGGTGCGCAGGGCGGTGATATTGCAGCGACTGTGCAGGCAGGTAAAACAGCAAATGGCACAGGCATGATGATCAATTCTTCGCGCGCTATTTTGTATGCCCAGCCAGCAACTGGTGAAAGTGCTGCTGATGCTGTTCGCCGCGTAGCGCTGGAAACGCGCGATGCAATCAATCTGCATCGCCAATAAAAAACTTTACCGGGGTGTCACGACATCCCGGTATTTTTTGTATATCAAATCGTAGTAGCCATTCTGTTTGAGTTGTTTCAGCACCTGATCAAGCTCGTCCCTTAATGGCTCAAGATGCGCTTTTTTGGCGAAGCCGAAAAAGGTTTCCTGTTCCTGCACGACAGGGTAGAGCACCTTGAAATCATTCAGCAGCCCCATCTTCTTCATTTCATGTATTGCCCCTGCATGGTTGCTGATGAGGATGTCGAAGCGTTGCGCCAGCGCCATTCTGATAGCGCTGGTCTGGTCGCTGGCGAGTTCCACATTCAGAACGCCGCTCTTGATGAATTCATCAAATCTGCTGCCATAACTGATGCCTCTGACTGCGCCAAACCGGTAAGGGGCGAGGCGCGCTAGTTCTCCGTCAAAATTGATATTGCTGTCATTCCTGGTCCACAGGCTGATAGTGAGCTGCAAGACTGCTTCATTGCTGTAGATGATGTATTTCTCACGTTCAGGAGTCTTGAAGACGGTGAAGATACCGTCGGCCTCGCCATTCTTTACCATTTCCAGGCTGCGCCGCATGGGGTAGATATTGATGCTGACCTGATGCCCCATGAGGCGAAAAGCTTCCTTGATGATATCGACGGCTATGCCTTTGACTTCACCTTGTTCTATATACTCGTAGGGTGGGTAACTCAGGCTCGCCAGTTTGAACGTGGCGGCAAAACAAATAGAGCAGGAAAGTGCCAGCAAGATTGCCAGCAGGGAGTGGAAAATGGTGCGCATCTTGTTACCTCTTTCAGATGCCACACTCATCAAAACATGCTTTGAAATTTCAGATGGCAATGAGTCTGTTCGGAAGAAGTAGACTCATTGCCTGAAGCAAAGTCAATTCATTGTGTCGCTTGATGATGTGCGCTTATTCTGCGTTGTTACCTGCATTAAAAACTATGACGTATGCCCACATGCAGGGCGCTGTCGCCTGAGCCTGCTTCAATCGCGCTGCCTACCGTGTAGCCAGCACCATTCTTGTTGTCTATCTTTGCATAGGCTGCATACAGATCCGTTCGTTTGGACAATGAATAGATATAGGCCACCGCCAACTGGCTGGCATCCTGGTTCTTGACTGTCTTGTCATCTTTGCGGATATACGATGCCAAAATCTTGTTATTACCAAATGGCACAGTCACGCCCAGCAAAAAGTCTGTGGAATCTGTCGATGCAGTTGGTGCAATCAGGCTGCCAAATGGATTGGCAGTATTACGTAACGGTGAGCTGTTCAGACCCTTGTTGACGCCGTATGCCAGATGCGCTTTTGCCACGCCAAAATCATAAGTCGCAGCCAGCAAAGTGGTTTTGCCATCATCGGTATTCTTCAATGTGGCTGTGTCGTTATTGCGATTGTGGTAACCAAGGCGTACAGCAAATGGGCCAGAGGTATAGGCAATCGCGGCACCAAGCTGGCGACCGGCAGAAGTGTCACCAGCGGTTTCACCAAAGCCATAAGCCAACTCACCAGTCAGGCCATCAAAAGATGGTGTCACGTATTTCAGGGTATTGTCCATGCGGCTGGAGCCGGCACCAGAGTTAGGCATGATATTGGCCGCGTCGCCTGCAAAACCGGTGACAAAAGGATCGGCAAAAGCCAGTGTCAAATATTCTGGGGTGTACTGGCGACCAGCAGTCAGCGTACCAAAATCACCCTTGACGCCGACATAAGCCTGGCGTCCAAACATCAGGCCGCCCTGGCCCAGGGAACCGGTATCGACATTGATACCGCTTTCAAGCAGGAAGAAGGCAGACAGCCCACCACCGAGGTCTTCAGTACCTTTGAAACCCAGGCGCGAACCAGAACCGATGCCGCTCGTCAGTTTGCTGACAGAGCCAGCGCTGCCGCCTCTTTCTAATGCGATGCCGGTATCGACGATGCCGTAAATGGTGACGGATGATTGTGCCATGGCAGATCCGGCGAACGCGCTGATCGCGCCAAATATGGCCAAAGCGAGGGAAGTCTTTTTCATGTGGTTCTCTCAAAAAATAGATAAGGAAACGATGTTGCTGTCAAAAGAATCGCCTTTGCTGTGAGCATGCATGCTGTCTGGTGCAAGCGATAAGGGCGATTACCAACCGGATTTCCTGTGATTGCAGTCGGTAATTTATTATCGATGAAAAATATAATGTTTACATATAAATTGTTTATAAAACGTTGATAAAAAATAGATGATGCGTTGTTAAAAAGTTGAAATTGCGCTGAGGGTAATATTTACGCTCTGGATTTTTGATACAAAAAATGGTCAGTGACTGAAGTCACTGACCACATTTTCAGTTCATGTTTTGGTTATGGTGGATGCTGTCGCTGTCGTAGCAGACAGTTTTATGCCTTTCCATAACCGCCACCACCAGGGGTTTCAATGACAAAAATGTCGCCAGGCTGCATGTCGGTGCTGGCCACAAAACCTAGCTCTTCTGTGCTGCCATCATTCCTGATTACATAGTTCTTGCCGCAGGCACCTGCTGCGCCACCAGCCGCACCAAAGGGTGCATACACGCGGTTATTCGAGAGTATCGAAGCCGTCATGTTTTCCAGGAAGCGTATTTTGCGCACGCCACCGTTACCACCATGCCAGCGGCCTGCACCGCCTGAATCTGGCTTGATTTCATAGCTCTCCAGCCTGACCGGATAACGCCATTCCAGTATCTCAGGATCAGTCAGGCGTGAATTTGTCATGTGGGTTTGCACTACGTCAGTACCATTGAAACCTTCACCTGCACCAGAGCCACCAGAGATGGTTTCATAGTATTGGTAATCATCATTACCAAAGGTGAAGTTATTCATCGTGCCAGGTGAAGATGCCACCACGCCCAGCGCACCATACAGCGCATTGGTGATGCAACTTGAGGTTTCCACATTACCGGACACTACCGCCGCCGGGTAGCGCGGATTCAGCATCGAACCTTCAGGGATGATGACTTTCAGCGGTTTCAAACAACCGGCATTGAGCGGGATATCATCATCAATCAGGGTCCTGAATACATACAATACGGCTGCCATGCAAATAGCACTTGGTGCATTGAAATTGTTATTCAGTTGCGGTGAAGTACCAGTGAAATCGACTTCTGCAGAACGTGATGCATGATCAACACGAATCGCAACCTTGATGATGGCGCCATTGTCGAGCTTGTATTCATAGCTGCTGTCTTGCAGGGCAGTGATGACACGCCTTACTGCTTCTTCAGCATTGTCTTGTACATGGCCCATATAGGCCTGCACGACATCCAGACCATAGTGCTGCACCATCTTCAGCAATTCATCGACGCCTTTCTGGTTGGCGGCGATCTGCGCCTGGAAGTCAGCAAGGTTTTGATGGATATTGCGGCAAGGGTATTTGCCGGAAGAGAGCAGGGCTATGGTTTCTTTTTCCAGGAACTTGCCAGCGCTGACCAGTTTGAAGTTATTGATCAGCACACCTTCTTCTTCGACTACCGTGCTGTCTGCGGGCATGGAACCAGGCGTGATACCACCTATGTCAGCATGGTGGCCACGTGAACCTACATAGAACAAGACCTCGGTGCCTTCTGCATTGAAGGCCGGTGTGATGACAGTAACATCAGGCAAGTGGGTGCCACCGTTATACGGGTCATTGAGCATATACACATCGCCCGGCTGCATGCTGCCGGCATTGGCACGGATGATGGTTTTGATACTGTCGCCCATGGAACCCAGATGCACAGGAATATGCGGCGCATTCGCAATCAGGTTACCTTCTGCATCAAACAGGGCGCAAGAGAAATCCAGACGCTCCTTGATGTTGACCGAGAAGGCCGTATTTTGCAGGCGCAAGCCCATTTGCTCGGCGATGCTCATGAACAGGTTGTTGAATACTTCCAGCATGACCGGGTCAGCCTTGGTGCCTATGGCCTGCCGTTTGGGGCGTGCTTCCAGGCGGGTGAATACCAAATGGTTCAACGCTGTGACTTCTGCACCCCAGCCAGGTTCTATGATGTTCGTCGCATTTTTTTCTGCGATGATGGCCGGGCCCTTGATCTTGTCACCGGGGCGCATGTCATCACGGTTATACAAGTCTGTGCCATGCCATTCTCCACCAGAAAATAACTGGACGATTTCCACGGGTTGCAAAGTCTGGCCATTCTCGCGTGGTGGCAGGTGCTCTACACTTTCATTGCCCTCGCCAGAATTACCTATGGCTTCGACAGAGATCGCTTCTATGACGAGCTGCTTGTTGGACATCAGGAAGGAATAACGTTTTTTGTAGGCAGATTCAAACTGATAGATCATGCTGGCAATATCCTGCATGGCCACGACGATGACAGAGTCGGTGCCCTCATAGCGCAAGTGCACACGTTGCTTGACGCTGAGGTGTTCTGGTGCCACACCCTGGCTCAGCAAATCATTGCTGGCCGCATCGGACAAGCGTGCCAGTTCTTTTTCCAGCGCGGGTATGGAGGCGGGGGCGAGTGGCAATTCCATCGCCAGTTCGCGCATGGCAGTCTGGTCTGCCAGGCCCATGCCATAAGCAGACAAGACACCTGAGAATGGGTGAGCAAATACTTTAGTCATACCCAGTGCATCTGCCACCAGGCAGGCATGCTGACCGCCTGCGCCACCGAAGGTGGTCAGAGTATAGTCAGTCACGTCGTGGCCGCGCTGAACCGAGATAAATTTGATGGCATTGGCCATATTGCCGACGGCAATTTCAATAAAGCCTTCAGCCACTTCTTCCGGCGATTTGCGTATGCCCGTGGCTTTTTCTATCTCTGCTGCCATGGCAGTGAATTTCTCGACGACAGCATCATGATCCAGCGACATGTCTGCTTTGGGGCCAAATACTTTAGGGAAATAGCTGGGCTGGATTTTACCTAGCATGACATTGCAATCAGTCACGGCCAACTGCCCACCGCGCCGGTAGCTGGTGGGGCCGGGATTCGCACCCGCGCTGTCCGGGCCTACGCGGTAACGAGTACCGTCAAAATGCAGGATGGAGCCACCACCGGCAGCAACGGTATGTATGCTCATCATTGGCGCGCGCATCCTGACACCGGCAACCTGGGTTTCAAATTCGCGTTCAAACTCGCCAGCATAATGAGACACGTCCGTCGAGGTGCCGCCCATGTCAAAGCCGATGATCTTGTCAAAGCCCGCAGTCTGTGCAGTACGCACCATGCCGACGATCCCGCCTGCCGGGCCTGACAATATGGAATCCTTGCCCTGGAAGCGGTGTGCATCTGTCAGGCCGCCATTGCTTTGCATGAAGAACAGACGCACGCCGTCCATCTTGCTGGCAACCTGATCAACATAGCGACGCAGGATAGGAGACAGATAGGCGTCTACTACGGTCGTGTCACCACGCGAGATCAGCTTCATCATGGGGCTGACCTGATTGGAAATCGAAATTTGCGTAAAGCCAGCTTCAGCAGCGAGTTTGCCTATGATGTCTTCATGCTGGGTATGTCTATAGCCATGCATGAGCACGATGGCCAATGCCCGGTAGCCATCTTTATATAAAGCAGCGAGTTCTTTTTTGACTGCAGCTTCATCCAGGGCTTGCAAGACATTGCCGTGCGCATCGATGCGTTCATCAACTTCCACGACTTTTTCATACAAGAGTTCAGGCAAGACGATATGGCGGTCAAACAGGCGGGGGCGGTTTTGATACGCAATGCGCAGGGCATCGCGAAAACCTTTGGTGATCATGAGAGCAGTCGGGTCACCCTTGCGTTCCAGCAGGGCATTGGTGGCAACGGTGGTGCCCATCTTCACGGCAGACACCAGTTCAGGTGAGATATTCTGGTCTGCGCTCAAACCCAGCAAGCCTTGTATGCCTGCAACGGCAGCATCTTTATATTGTTCAGGATTTTCTGACAGCAGTTTATGGGTCAGTAATTTGCCATCCGGGCGGCGCGCCACGATATCGGTAAACGTACCACCTCTATCTATCCAGAATTGCCAGCGTTGATCTTCAACGAAGTCATTGTGTGCCTGTTTCTGTTCGTTCATTTTGCAACCACCTTTCATAAAGAGATGTTGCCGTTTCTTCGGCAAAGTCTTATCCCGGTCTGTAGCCATTTCTGTCCGTGCCTGCAAACTTTGTGTCAAAAATCAGACAAATAATTGTTTGCATTTTATGCCCGGAAATATCAGAAGTAATGGATACCTAATATTAAAAAAGCAAAAAAGTTCACTGTTCTTGTGCATCGCCGCTACAGCGTGGTGCAGTTCTTTTCTTACTGGTTTTCATCTTAATAACAGCAAGGAAAAAAACTTTATAAACATCTTGTAGATTTTTCCTTTGATGATATTGTAGTAGTTATTGAGATTAAATGTAAGATATTTTATTGACGATTTATCGATAAAACGTTTACGATATAAAACATTGAGGGAGCAAATGATGTCAGATTCAATTCGCAACAAGCTGAGTTTTTCCTGCTTATCTGCTCTTTCTCGTAAGGGATTTGTTGGTATTTATATTTTGGTAGCTGCGATCATGACCGCCAGCGCGCAGGCTGAGACAGTGGATATACGCATCGCCACCGCCTATGCTGCAGATAATTTCCAGACGATGAATTTGCAACAGTTTGCCAAGGAAGTAGCAGTTGTCAGCAATGGCCAGGTGAAGATGACGGTGTTCCCTGCTGGTAGTTTATTGAAGCCAGCGGAGATATTTCCTGGTGTGGTGAATGAAAAGGCTGAGGCTGGGGAAGTCATCATGTCCAGCCTGGCGAAAGAGATACCGGTGTTTGGACTTGACTCTTTGCCATTCACTGTCAGGGGTTATGAAGATGCACATAATCTGTGGATGGCTTCCAAAATTGAAGTGGAAAAAGCTCTGACCAAGCGTGGTTTGAAGTTACTGTATTCAGTACCGTGGCCGCCACAGAATCTGTATTCGAAAAAGCCGTTGAGCTCGCTGGCAGATTTCAAGGGTATGCGCATGCGCAGTTATAACCCGGCCAGTGAACGTATTGCGGAACTGGCAATGGCAACGGCAGTGCCTGTGCAGGTGATAGACCTGGAAAAGGCAATCGCCAGCGATAAACTGGATGTGATGATCACTTCCAGCTGGACTGGAGTGGAAACCAAGGCCTGGAGCAAGATGGCGTATTACTACCAGGCAAATGCCTGGATACCAAAAAATATTGTTTTCATCAGCCAGAAAGTGTTTGCCAAACTGTCAGCTGATACGCAAAAGAAGATGTTGGAGGCAGCCCAGGCTGCAGAAAAGCGTGGCTGGAATATGAGCCGCGACAGTGATGCCGGGTATGAAAACCAGCTGCGCAATAACAAGATCAAAGTTGACCGGGTAGATGCACTATTAAGAAATAACCTCGACAGACTGGGTGAGCAGTTTGTCAGGGAGTGGTTGAAAACCGCAAGCAGTGAAGAAGTAGCGATTTTATTGAAATACACGACTGAAAGGTCGATGAAGTAAATCTTTGACTGACAAGCTCGGGCAGGTTTGTGCAAGTGCAGACAAGGGCAGAAGTAGCAGCATAGGAAAGGGCTCTCCTCAAAGTATTAGCAGAGGGCTTACATTTAATTAAATTGGAGCGTTTAATAATGTTTACAAATACCATCAAAAAAATTGCCCGCGCCGGTCTTCTGGCCAGCCTGGGTCTGAGTTTTTGCTACTCTGCCTATGCGCAGCAAGAAATCAAGATAGGCGTTATCTATCCATTGTCAGGTGCTGCTGCATCCTCAGGCAGTGAAATGAAAAATGCACTGGAACTGGCTGCTGACATCGTCAATAATGGCGCAAAAAATATTCCCAACCTGCCTTTCTCTGCTGGTGGCGGTCTACCTAACCTGAAAGGCGCAAAGATCAAGCTGGTATTTGCTGATCACCAGGGCAATCCACAAATCGGCGCGACAGAAACTGAGCGATTGATCACTCAGGAAAAAGTGGTTGCTGTGGTGGGGGCTTACTTCAGTAATGTGACCGCTACTTCCAGCCAGGTCGCAGAAAAATACAAGATTCCTTATGTGAACCCTGAATCATCTTCTTCTACCTTGACACAGCGTGGTTTCAAATGGTTCTTCCGTACCACGGCCCATGATGATTTGTTTGTTCATAATTTCTTTGATTTCTTCAAGGAGCTCGAAGCCAAGAAGGGTATCAAGGTCAAGCAACTGGCTACCTTTAATGAAAATACCTTGTGGGGCAATGAAACCACCAAGCTGGAAACCAAGCTGGCAGGCGAGAAGGGCTATAACCTGGTCAAGACCATCGTCTATCCAGCAAAAAGTACACAGCTGACTTCTGAAGTACAGCAATTGAAATCTTCCAGCCCGCAGGTTGTCATGCAGTCTTCTTACCTGGGCGACGCCATCATGGCGATGAAAACCTATAAGGAACTGGGCTTTTCACCTGACATGATTTTGGCAAACAATGCTGGTTTTACGGATACGGAATTCCGCCGCACCCTGGGTAAGGATGCTGATTATGTCATCACCCGCGAAGTCTGGTCGCCTGATCTGGCAAAAAATAACCCGCTGATCAAGCAAGTCAATGATTTGTATAACAGCAAATACAAGGCTGACTTTACCGGTAATTCCTCCCGCACCTTTACTGGTTTGATGACACTGGTCGATGCAATCAACCGCGCCGGTTCTACCGAGCCAGAAGCCATCCGTAAAGCACTGACAGAAACCAATATCCCTGCCAATAAACTGATCATGCCGTGGAAGGGTGTGAAGTTTGACGAGCATGGTCAGAACGTTTTGGGTTCCGGCATCCTGGTGCAGATCATTGATGGTAAATACAACACCGTATGGCCTTTTGACCTGGCGACTAAAGACGTGGTCTGGCCTATGCCTAAGTGGGACCAACGTAAATAATATGTTCAGCAAGACATGAAGCAAACTTGCCCGGTTATTACCGGGCAAGGGCAACAGAAAGTAAAAAATGCCGGGCGCTATCTGACGATACCTGACGATACATGAGGTCGGTTTTACATAGCTATACATAAGAGGAAGTGCGAGGAGAAAATGTCTCTTGAAATTATTATTCAAACCCTGGCGTCAGGGATACTGATCGGTTTGATCTATGCGCTGGTGGCGATAGGTTTGACGCTGATCTTTGGCGTCATGGATATCGTCAATTTTTCTCATGGTGAGTTTTTGATGTTCGGCATGTACTCCAGTTTCTGGATGTACTCGCTGTTCGCCTTGGACCCCATGTTTACCCTGCCTTTAACGGCACTGTTCCTGTTTGCGCTTGGCACAGTGTTGTACAAGCTCATCATCAAGAAGATCACCAATGCGCCGATGTTGTCGCAAATTTTTACGACCTTTGGCCTGATGATGCTGTTCCGTGGCCTGGCACAATTTTTCTGGAAACCGGATTTCAGGACGGTTGATCATTCCGTCGTCTCTGGCGCGGTACAGATATTCGGCATACAGGTGGGCATGCCGCAGGTGACTGCCGGTGTTGGAGCAGTCCTGGTGACCATGGGTATTTACCTGTTCCTGACCAAGACCCGTGCCGGCGCGGCATTGGAAGCCACTGCGGCTGACAAGGAAGCAGCTCAACTGATGGGTATAGATTCACAAAAAATGTTTGCCATGGCCTGGGGCATAGGTGCTGCCTGTGCTGGTGTGGCGGGCGCATTGCTGTCTACTTTCTTTCCCATCTTCCCGGAAGTGGGGGCGAACTTCATCCTGATTGCTTTTGTGGTCGTGAATCTCGGTGGTTTTGGCAGTGTTATCGGCGCCTTGTTTGCCGGGATCATCGTTGGTGTCATTGAAGTCATGGGCGGTTTTCTCATCGGGCCGCAATACAAGCTGGCACTGGTACTGGCCTTGTTCCTGGCGGTACTGATGTTCCGTCCGCAAGGGTTGATGGGCAAGCAATAGCGTAGAAGAGAAGGTACAAAAATGAACATACAAGACAAAACCGTGATCTCGGCGCAAGAGTTGCTGGCGCCAGATTCACATGGTAATTCCTCGGTGAAATACATATTGCTGGCCTTGTGCGTACTGGCTGCATTGCTGGTACCCGTCGTAGTCAAAGACCCTTCGCACCAGAATCTGGCGATATTGATTTTGATGGCAGCGCAACTGGGTGTGGCCTGGAATATCGTCGGTGGTTATGCAGGCCAGGTCTCGCTGGGGCATGTCGCCTTTTACGGGCTGGGTGCATACACCTCGACATTGTTGCTGACACAGTTTGGCCTGAATGCCTGGGTGGCGATGATCTGCGGCGGCATACTGGCGGCAGCAATCAGTCTCATCATAGGCTGGTCATGCTTTCGTCTCAACGGGCATTACTTTGGCATGGCGACTATCGCAGTGGCTGAAATCATCCAGATCATTTTCACGAACTGGGAATATGCGGGTGCTGCCGTTGGCCTGACCATACCTATGGACCAGCAAGGCTGGGCCAGCATGATATTTACCGACAAGGCACCGTATTACTACATCGCCCTCGGTCTCTTGATGGTAACACTGGCAGTGAATTACTGGATAGAACACAGCTATCTCGGTTACTACTTCCGTGCCATCAAGGATGAACCAGATGCAGCGCGCAGCCTGGGTATCAACCTCAGTCGTTACAAGCAAATAGCTTTTGCCGTCAGCAGCTTTTTTACGGCGATTGGTGGCAGCCTGTATGCGCAGAAGGAATTGTATATAGACCCGGGCTCAGTCCTGCATACCGGCCTGTCGATCAAGATGGCACTGGTGTCTATCCTTGGTGGGGTGGGTACTTTGCTGGGGCCGGTCATCGGTGCCGGTGTACTGACTTTCATTGAAGAAGGTACGCGCGCCCTGTTTGGTGGATCTGGCCGTGGTACTGACCTGGTGATTTATGCGGCCTTGATCGTGGTCATCGCGGTGTATTACCCGACCGGTGTCATGGGCTGGGTCAAGCAATTTTTTGCACGCAGAAAAGCAGTCAAGGCACAAAAAGAGCAGGATGTACAAGAGGCAAAAAGGGAGGCAGCATGAGTTTGTTAAGAGTAGAAAGCGTCAGCAAACGCTTTGGCGGTATTACCGCCAACCAGGATGTCTCCTTTGAAGTCGGTGCTGGCAAGATCGTTGGCCTGATAGGCCCGAACGGTGCAGGCAAGACCACGATGTTCAATTGCATTGCCGGTTATGCCCCACCTACGACTGGTGAAATCTGGATGAATGACATCAAGGTGTCAGGCATGAGCCCCGAGCAATGTGCACGTGCAGGCATAGGCCGTACCTTCCAGGTGGCGCGTACCTTCACCAGCATGACAGCGCTGGAAAACGTCATGGTTGGCGCCTTCCTGATCAACAAGAATGTGGGGGATGCGCGGCAGAGTGCCACCAAGTTGCTGAACTTCGTCAACCTTGGGCAGTTCAGGGACAAGCCTGCAGGTAGCATGACTATCAGCGAGCAGCGCCGCCTTGCGGTGGCACGTGCACTGGCAGTCCGGCCACGTCTGTTGCTCATGGATGAAGTCATGGCTGGTCTGAACCCGACCGAAGTAAGAGAGACGGTAGATGTGGTCTTGAAAATCCGTGAAGAAGGTATTTCCTGCCTCATCGTTGAGCACGTGCTGGAGGGCATCATGCCGATTGCCGATGCGATAGTTGTGCTTGATTATGGCAAGAAAATTGCCGAAGGCAGTCCTGAACAAGTATCTAACGATCCCAAAGTGATCGCTGCCTACCTGGGAGATGAATGATGCTGCAAGTAAGAAATCTGAGAGTCAGTTATGACGGCGTGCTGGCCTTGTCCAAAGTTGATATTGATGTTGAGAAGGGCAAGATCGTCGCCTTGGTCGGTGGTAACGGTAATGGAAAATCCACTACCTTGCGGGCAATTGCCGGTTTGAATGCGGCGGATGCAGGGCAGATCGTATTCGATGGCAAGCCACTGGAAAAAATCCCGGCCAGCAAAAGGGTGGGGCTGGGCCTGTCATTGGTGCCGGAAGGGCGGCGCATCTTCGCCCGCCTGACGGTAGAAAGAAACCTGCAACTCGGTGCCTATACCCGCCGTGATGATGACGAAGTGGCTGAATCCATAGACACCATGTACACGCTCTTTCCCATTCTCAAGGAAAGGCGTTACCAGCTCGCTGGCACCATGAGTGGTGGTGAGCAGCAGATGCTGGCGATAGCCCGTGGTCTGATGGCCAAGCCCAAGATGCTCTTGCTGGACGAGCCATCCTGGGGTATCGCTCCCAAGTTTGTCACCAAGGTACTCGACACCATACAACTGATCAATGAACAGGGTATGTCAATACTGCTGGTTGAGCAAAACCTGCACAAGGCACTGGCAATTGCGCATAACGGTTATGTCATACAGACAGGCCGTATCGTCATGCAGGGTACGGGGCAAGAGCTGCTCAACAATGAAGACGTCAAGAAAGCCTACCTGGGCGTCTGACAGTAGATAAATGGCAGTAAGCAGATCGACGGCAAGTGCCTGCACTTGCCGCTGGCCTGACTCGTCCGCAAATTTAGCAGGTTTTGAATCAGGGGTTAGCCATGTTGAACAAGTACATCAGGAACTGGAAGATAGGCCACAAGCTGGGCCTGGGTTTTGCATTTGTTATCTTGCTCATGCTGGCGCTGACGGTGACGGGATACACGCAACTGGGTCGTGTCAACCAGGGCGTGAATCTCGTCGTCAAGGAAGTTTACCCCAAGACGGCGACGGTCAATCGTATCAAGTCTGACCTCGACCACATTGCCCGCAGCATGCGCAATCTCTTGCTGCTATCGACGCTCGATGAGAGAAAGCCTGAACAGGCTGCCATCGATAAATCAGGCAAACAGATAGAGCTTGATCTCGCTCAGTTTGGCAAACTGGCCAGCTCGGCTGAAGAGAAAAAACTGCTGAAGGCCGTACTGGCAGCGAAACAGCGTTATCAGCCTGTGCTCGACAAATTCCTCAAGCTGGTGGTGGAGAATGAGGTGGAGCAGGCCAAGGATCTGGTCTTGCCTGAAATTGCCCCTTTGCAAGACCAGTATTTTGCCGCACTTGATCAACTGGTGACATTGCAAACCAGCCAGATGGAACGCAGCGGCAGCGATGCCGCATCCATCTCGGGTGCCGCGCAGGTATTGATGATCATCTTGCTGGCTTTCGCGGGTCTGGTGGCAGTGTTGATCGCCATTTTGACGACCAGGGCGATTACGGCTTCCCTGAAGGCGGCTATCCTGCTTGCAGAGTCCGTGGCAGGAGGCGATTTGCGGGCTGATATAGAAGTCAGGAGTAATGATGAAACAGGTCAATTGCTGACATCGCTGAACCAGATGAGCCAGAGCCTGATCAATACCGTAGGCCAGGTCAGGAAGAGTTCAGAAAATATCGGCCTTGCCTCACGCGAAATCGCCAATGGCAATTTGGATTTATCCAACCGTACCGAGCAGCAGGCATCTGGCCTGGAAGAAACTGCGGCGTCAATGGAGCAACTGACAGCGACTGTTGGCCAGAATGCAGAGAACGCCGCCCAGGCACATGACCTGGCGGGCAAGGCTTACCAGCATGCGGGCAAGGGTGGCAAGGTCATTGATCAGGTGGAGCTGACCATGGGTGCGATCAAGGCCAGCTCGAACAAGATAGTCGATATCATCGGTGTCATTGACGGCATCGCTTTTCAAACCAATATCCTGGCCCTGAATGCTGCGGTGGAGGCGGCGCGGGCAGGGGAGAACGGACGTGGCTTTGCAGTGGTGGCGGCTGAAGTGCGCAACCTGTCACAAAGGTCGGCCAGTGCGGCAAAAGAGATCAAGGCTCTGATTGCCGACTCAGTCGGCCAGGTTGATGCCGGTGGCAAACTTGTCAATGAAGCCAGCCTGACCATGCGCGATATTGTCAGCTCAGTCCAGCATGTGGCTGAGATCATCAGCGAAATCAGTGCGGCCAGCCGTGAACAGAATACCGGCATAGTCCAGGTCAACCAGGCTATCAGCATGATGGACCAGATGACGCAGCAAAATGCGGCCCTGGTCGAGCAGGCGGCTGCCGCAGCCCGGAGCATGCAGGATGAAGCTGAATTACTGGTGGAGACGGTGGCGGTGTTCAAGCTGGAAAAAGCCATGCAGGCTGCACAAGCAAAAACACAGACACAGCTACAAGGACAAGTGCAGGCAAGACCGGCATTGAGCATTTCCGGCAACAGCAAAGTGCTGCGCGGCTAAGGTAAACATGGCTGTGGCTGCGTCAAAGCTGTGGATAAAAACATAAAATATCGATTTTTTATTGATAAAACAGTGCGAAAAGACTGACTTTTTTCTCAAAGAAGATAAAATCAGGCTATCAATTACGCCTGTCTTTTATTCAAATTATCTTTAAAGAGTCATTATGTCCACGACCAAGCCTGCCAAAACTGCCACAAAAACCGGCCTTAGCCCGGCAGCATCCACTGCTACTACTGCCACGCCAAGGGTACCTATCGTCTCCTCTTCCCATCTGGCTGAGGGCAGGAGTGCAGAATTGAGTGAATTTGAATTTGGAATGATCATTGCCAGCAATGCCTTCAACCGCTGGGCGGTCAGGTGTATGGCTGCGGTGGGCATGAAAGACATGACCATCACTGATGTGCTGGTGCTGCACCATATCAACCACCGGGCGCGTGAGAAAAAACTGGCAGACATCGCCTTCATCCTGAATATCGAAGACACCCATATCGTCAATTATTCATTGAAAAAACTGCAAGCATTGAAGTTGGTGCAGACCGAGAAACGCGGCAAGGAAATCCTGTATTCAACCAATGAAGAGGGCCGTGATATCTGCCGCCGTTATTCTGAAATCCGTGAACAGGTATTGGTATCTGCACTGACGGGCGATGGTACCGAGAGTTTTGAGTTGAGCGAACTCGCGCGCTTCTTGCGGGTATTGTCAGGTTTGTACGAACAGGCAGCCAGGGCGGCAACGTCTCTGTAAAGCCAGTCCCCACGCAGCGTTCCTGTCATGGGGGCAGCCCTGTCTGTTACTGCTCCTGATGTAATTGCCTGGCCTGCTTTTGATTCTTGTTGATGTTAATCGCCAGCAAGACGACGATGAGTTTGAATATCATGAAAGCGATAAAGATACTCAGGGCCAGCGGCAATATCATCAGGGCGACTGCAATCACCATGCAGATCACCAACAAATGCGGCAGAGGCAAGGCCATCATCGCCAGAAATGCCTTGCGACAAAGATAAAAGAATTCATGGGCAGCCTGGCGCATCAGTGTGAATAATTGTTCGGTTTGAGCAGATTTCATGGTGATTTCCCTTTGTTTTCTGTTTTTTCAGTATCGTACTGCGATGAATACAGATTACGCCCCCGCCATGCTGTCTGCACAGGCTTTGCGACGAAATGCATGAATAGGGGATCAAAAGGTGGTTAAAGCCTGCCAATTGGATATGCCTGCGCAGGGGCAATTGATAATTCATGTAAGCAGACTTTGCCAAGCCTGCGTAAACAGGTTTCGCAAGGTACAATAAAAAATCGTCAGCATTCTTATTGCTATCATGACAGACCAAAAAAACACTGAATTCGCTTTCCTTGAAGCCTTTACTGCGGAATTGTCTGCCAAAAAGCTGGTGTTCCCGACTTCGCTTGGAGCAACCATGAAGATCAGGAAGGCGCTGAGCCAGGCTGATATCTCTACTGATATGGTGACACGCATCATAGGCACTGAGCCTGTGTTGTCTGCCAAGGTACTGCACCTGAGTAATTCAGCCAGTTTCAATGCCCAGGGACGAAAAATCAGTGATTTGCGGGCGGCCACGAATTTGCTGGGATTTTCTGCGGTACGCAATCTGGCCATCTCCATAGGCATGAAGCAACTGGCCGAAAATAAATACAATGGCAGCCTGTCTGCCCAGATGGATGGACTTTGGCGGCGCAGTTTGCGGGTGGCAGCTCTCGCCATGGTAATAGCCAGGACTTATACCCGCCTCAGTGCTGACAAGGCCATGCTGGCCGGTTTGCTGCACGATATAGGCAAGTTCTATATCCTGAACCGCGCCAACCATTACCAGGAATTGTTCAAGTCTGAGCAGGTGCTATGGGATTTGATCGACCACTGGCATGCCAGCATAGGCAGCGCGATACTGGAAGACTGGGAAATTTCTGAAGACATCCGTGTTGCTGTCATGGACCACCGTGACCACAGACCTGGCCCCACCCACAAGGTCGCTCTGATCGACGTCGTGACAGTGGCAGATTTTCTCGACGCCCATTTCGTCAATGAAAGCATAGATACGCTGGACTGGAACACGGTACCGGTCAGCTTCAAATTGCTGAATATTGACAAAGACAATATCGAGGCCCTGATGCAGGAAACCAGGACGGAACTGGCCCTGGTATTGAAGGCGATCAACTAAGCGCCAGGCCCTAACTCAGCAGGGCACGCAGGCGTTCATTGCCAGCCCGGCTGACAGCTACCTGGGCACCGCTTTTGAGGATGGCAACCTGGCTGTCCTTGCTGGTTTTTTCAATTGATTGTACGGCCGTGACCTGTACCAGGAAAGAGCGGTGTACCCGTACGAATTTGCCGGCATCAAGCTGGGCTTCAAGTTCAGACAGGCTCTGGGTCTTCATATACGATTTGCCCGCCGCATGGATAAGGATATAGTCGTCCTGGGCTTCGACATAATCTATGCTATCCAGCGGCACGACATGTACCTGGCCTCGGTCACGTATCAGCAGGCGTTGCAGTTTTTCGCTTTGCTGGGCCAGCAGAGTTTCCAGGGCTTGCGTGCTTGATGAGGTAGGAGAGCTGGCTGAGGTTTCCTGTATGAGCAGCTTGCGTGCCTTGCCCAGTGCTTCATCAAAACGTTGCTGGGAGTATGGTTTCAATAAATAATCAACCGCATGCAGGTCAAAGGCTTTCAAGGCATATTGGTCATAGGCGGTCGTGAAGATCACGCCGCTGCGCCTGCCTGTCAGTTCCAGCACGTCCAGCCCTGATAATTGCGGCATCTGTATGTCCAGCAAGACCAGGTCCGGATTGAGTCTGTTGATGGCATCGACAGCTTCCAGCCCGGTTTCGCATTCACCTATGACGTCGAGGTCAGGATGAGCACGCAAATACTCCAGTGATAATCTGCGGGCCAGTTCTTCGTCATCGACGATCAGGACTTGTAAGCGCTTATTCATACTTGCTCATGCTTATTTTGATTATTGGGTTTGATTATTGGGTTCAAAAGGTAAAGCCATTTCCAGCGTAAACTTTTCATCTCCGCGCTGCCAGCTAACACGCGCCTGTTCGCCATACAAGGCAAAAAAACGCTGGCGCAGATTGACCAGGCCCAGGCCATTGCCCGTACTGTTACCGGGATCAGCGCTGACGGGATTTTCTACGGCAATATGCAGCCAGCCTTCACGCTGGAATATCGTCACCCTGATCAGGCCACCCTTGGGTAAATTACGTATGCCATGCTTGATGGCATTTTCCAGCAAGGGCTGCAGTATCATGGGTGGGATCAGGGCGCTTTCTGCTTCTTCCGTGACCTCAAACTCTGTATCCAGTTTCTTTCCAAAACGGATTTTTTCTACCGCCAGAAAATTTTCACACAGGCGTAATTCATCCTTGAGGCTGATTTTTTCTTTCTCGGCAATCGCCAGGGTTTGCCGGAAGAAATCCGCCAGGGCTATCGTCATCGTGCGTGCGGCATTAGCATCAATCGCCGTCAGGGCACTGATGGAATTGAGGCTGTTGAACAGGAAGTGCGGGTCAATTTGCGAGCGCAAGACCTGTAGTTCAGCATCTCTTGCCAGCAGTCGCGATGCCGCTTCCCGTCTTTCTGCCTCACGTATATTGTCGAAGGCGATATATACATCAAAGGCCAGCAGGGCCAGCAGGTAAACTGCAAAGCCGGTGATAAAAAACAGCACCAGCAGATGACTGCTGAGATGCAGCACTTCGACATCATCTGATGCCAATACCAATACCCGGTTCCAGCCATAGCACAGTCCCAGCCAGCTAAGGCCAGAAATCAGAGCTGCACTGGCAAACACCAGTGCAGCCAGGCTGAAGCTGCGGCGATTGAAGGGCAGTGAACGACAGACAAAATAAGCCGAAGAAGTCAGGAAGCTGCCAAACAGGGCCAAAGGTAAAGAGAATAACAGGGCAAATGACCAGTTTGTCAGATCAGCCGCCACCAGTAGCCTGGCGATCAGCACCCCTGTCATCATCCAGGCAATGAGATAGACCAGGAAACGGCGGCGGTCTGACAGAATAGGGTGCATGGATCTTTATCTTCAGTTGATGATTTCAACGCCACCCATGACCGCATAACCCTTGATGTAAAGCTTCTTAGCATTCAGCATCGGTGGCACAGTCTTGTCATCAAAGCCACCGAGTATGGGCGAGCCATGCGAAACCACGGTCCAGTCATTTGGTATCTTCAGGACGATCCCGCCCCACATGGCAAAGACATTCAGGGTTGCTTCTGACTGCATCGACGCAGCACGCAAATCCAGTTCTACCCCACCCATGATGCAATTGATTTCACCCCCGCGAAAATCCTGCGAGCTGTTTTGCAGCTTGTTGCCACTCATGACAGCAACGATATTACAGATCGCATCCTGGTTCGTGCCATTGTTGATGAGTTTTTCCTGATCGCCTATCTTGCCCTTGAAGATGACCATGAGGCCGGCAAAAATCATGAATACCGGCCACCAGTCGCGCATGCGGAAATAAATGATGCCCATGTGATGCAGTATCAGCAAAGCACCCAGCCCAACAAAGCCGCAGCCTATGATGTAGCCTGCTGTAGTGTCGCTTTTTGAAATCTTCAGGGCTCCGATAAAGATGAAGACCATGGGCCAGAAGTGAAATACTTCGCGAAAATTGAACAAGTTCAGATTGTCCAGGAGAGCCAGCGCGCCAAAAATCAGGAGCATGCCCCCGATCAGGATGCGGCCTTGAGGGTTATTGTTTTTCATGATAATGATCCGGTATTTGTGAGCATTCGTTGTAGATAAGGTATATATTTATTTTTGCGTATCCCTGGCCGCCAGCAAACCACCAACCAGGTGCTGTATGCCAAAGGCAATCAACAGCAAAGGCCAACTGGTGCGGAAGTTCCATCCCCATAATTGTTCTATCGATACATACAGCCACAAGGCAAAAACCAGGCTGAAGCAGCCTTTGGCAATATGCTCAGGCTTGCCAGGGCTGATGATATCCACCAGGCCGCCTATGGCGATCATGGCTGGCAGCAAGAACCAGTAATCAAGCGCATGGATGACGTCCAGGCGGTCCATCAAAAAGACGCTACCTGCAACTATCAGGGTAAGACCGAAAAACAAATTGCCTTTGCTGTGGCGCTGGGTTTCAGAATTTGCAGACATATCTTGACCTTTCTATCATCAAAAACTTCTGTGTTTTTGTTCTGTGAGATCAAGATACCCAAAGCAAAGGCGCTTGTCGCGCCCCTTTCGGCGAATGACGGCTTTCGTCGGTGATTGACGAAATGCCAGTGAGAATAGCGCTGGATTGACTAAAGTGCGGTATCAACGGCCCTGGGCAACGCCATCATGGCATGGCAGGCGTCAGCTCAAGAGTTGTATGAAGTATTCAGCAGTACGTACTATGCGCTTGGATTCCGTGCCAAACAGGTCGTGCGTCTCCTGCACGATGTATTCATTGGATCCCTTGGTACAGTACAGCAAACCACGGAAATTCGTCCCCAGATAAGTAAATGGTGCCAACTTGGTCTTGACCGGTACGTCGCTGCCTATCAGGGCGCGCAGTTTGCGCTCTACATCATAGAGGCTTTTTTCATCCAGGGTGACAGTGGCCCCCTTGGGCGTGGGGAAGGTCGATTGAAAAGAAGGGTTTTGCCCCATGGGGTTTCTGAATGTGATTTTAATGCCCAGCTTCAGGAATTTGGATACGGCGGTAAAGTCGTTTTCGTCATACATGGCAATGTCCCGGATAATTGTGCCGCCATGTGCGATGGCAGCACTATATGATGTGGAAAGATTGCCAGAAATCAGGCATTTACACAACTTTTCTTGTCGCCTGTGTTCATCAAAACCATGCCGTTTTACATACTGTAACCCTTGGCCATGAGTACCGCACCGGCGAGAATGAAGATGACGCCAGCCAGTTCCAGTTTCAATATGGTCTGTATGGTGTTGACCTGAGCATCAGGAAATACCGGCAACTGGTTTTGCTTGACCGCCTTGCCCCAGCGCAGGAATACCACGGTAGGATAGATAGAAAGCAAGCCCACGATGATAAAGGTGGTCATCTTGAGCATGAAGGCATGGCTATGCAGATAGTAATCCTGGCCTTTTTCAAAGTACATCACACGCAAGACACCTAGCACGATGATGAGCATGGCGCTCAGGCCATAAATGCTGTCGATGAAGCGCAGGCTTTTAGCCGATGACACGGTAAGCGGCTGGCGCACCAGCACAAGTTCTGCCAGCAGCGTGCTGACCAGGGTAAAGGCGGCGATATGGTGTAGCAAAGCGACGAGTATATTCACGGTCATGGCTCCTATGGCGGCTGGCAGGAAAGTGCAGAAAGTCTAAGCCATTTATGCCTTGCTTGCTTAAAAAATAAGACCAGGCCTGTGAATTTTGTCGCCAGCCACCCAAAAACTGGCGTGAGCGGTGTTATTGCTGCAGAGCCTCACAGAGCGGCAGGCTAAGCGCCTGCAGGACATTGCCTTGTTTGTCCTGGGCAAAGGCCAGCACTGACAGGTTCTTGCGTTTGGCATTGGCGGGTACACTCAGTTGGGCGGCAAAGCTTGCTGCCTTGCCAGCGCTGAGTGGATAAGCATCACCCCATTCCCTGGCGACAAAGTCATGCTGTAAAGTGGCTCCGCGATTTTCGCCTGCCTGTATCTTGCTGACCAGGCCTTGCTCAAGCAGGGCAAAATGCAGCTTTGCATCTTGCCTGCTATTGCCTTGAATCGTGAAGAACAGCTTGCTATCTGCCAGTTTTTCTATGCCCAGACGCAATGATGCCGTGGCAGCTTGTTGATTGATACGACGTATGTCATCTGCCATGCCATTGCGCCAGCTACGCAGTTCTTTGCCAGCGATGAAGATTTCTGGCGTATAAACAGTGCGGCTATTCGCCAGATCAGCCAGAGTTCTTTGCCTGTCGGTATAAGTCTTTTTGGCAAACACATCTTTCCAGCCCAGGTAATCCCAATAATCGACATGCAGGGAAACGGGAATGACTTGCTCACTGTTCAAGCCCGTGCTTTGATACAGACGACTGATGGTTTTGTCGGCGGGTGGGCAACTGTCGCAACCCTCAGAGGTATACAACTCAAGCAGGGCAACGGTGTGTGCAGGGCTGGATTTACTACAGATTTCTGCGGCTTGCATATTGCTAACTGCGCAGGGAAAAACGCCAAATAAGAGCAGGGCTTTCATGAACTATCCTCAGTGGGTGGATATTCATTGGTCGTCGCTTGTCGGGTTTCCTTACATGCTTTTTATTGGGCAGCCTGCTTTTTCCAGTCTGCATAGTTTTGCGGGACATTGGCGTCTGGCACCATGATGGTTGACAGGCTTAGTTTGAGTGCTGCCAGTTCTTCTTCTGGATCAGCGTAATCGGCAGACAAGGGCAGGCTGAGCAGCTTGTCCTGCAATGAAGAAAATTGCAAGGATGGATGCTGGTCTGACAAAGCCTTTATTGTATGTTCATTGACCTGATTCAATGCACCCTTGATGGCATACACAATGAGGTTGTAGCTGTCAGGTGAACGCGTCCAACTGACCTGGCGTGCAAACTGCTGGCGCAAGCGGCTGAGCATGCCAGCCAGGGCACTGGGCTTGCCCCAGACATTGGCAACCATGATGCCATTCTCCACCAGATTGGCATGGCAGATCGCATAAAATTCTGCCGTGTTCAAGTCCGCTACCAGACCATTTTCATCATAGGCATCCAGCAGCAAGACGTCGGCATCATAAGTATTGTCTTGCAAGTGGGTCACTGCATCGCAATGGATGACTTGCAGGCGTTCATCGTCCGGCGGCAGCATGAACAACTCACGCATGGCGATCACGTCGGCATTGATTTCCAGCACGGTGATGCGGCAGTCTGGCAAATGGCGATAGCAGTATTTAACCAGTGAGCCACCGCCCAGACCTATCAACAGGATATGACGAGGCTGCGGGTGGAACATGAGCAAGCCCATGACCGTGCGTGAGTAGGCGCAGACCAGTTCATCCGGCGCATCCAGTTTCATCACGCTTTGCATGCACTTGGGGTTCAGATACATGATACGCAGATTGCCATCATCGACATGAAAGGGGCGGCCCTCGTGCGCTTTTTGTATTTCTTCGAGACAGCGGATATGCGCGCGCTCAGCTGCTGGCACCTGCTTCAGGAACAGGCTGGACAGGCTTTGCCGGGGTTTTTTCATATCCGTCACCTTTAAGTTTCTGTTCAATCTGCCAACTGGGCCTTCAGTGCCGCAATCTGGCTCAGCAATTCACTGTTTTCAGTTTTCAGATGCAAGACTTGTTGGCGCAGGCTGTTGAGTTCATCCGCATTGCTGACATTGCTGCTGGTACTGTCTTGCCTGCCTTCCATAGCAGCCGGTGCGCTGGCTTCAGCGGCAACAGGCTTGGCCGGGGCTTTTTGCTCGCGTACTTTTTCCCTGACCTGGCGGGCGGCCTGTTGCAATTCCTTGCGGCCACCTGCTACAGCGGCAACCTGATCTTCATTGGGCAGGGAGGCAATCGCTGCGGCTGCGCTGATGGAGATAGTGCCATCGCGCACGGCCTGTACCAGTTCAGGTGCTGCAGCTTTCTGAATTTTTTCTATCTGTACCACGGCATTACTGCTGATGCCTGCCAGACGGGCAATTTCCTGGCGGCTTTGGGTAGGTTTGACAACCGGGACGGCGACTTCGCTCTCTGCATTGTCTGAGGGAGCCTGCTCTTCCTGTGCCTTCATGCGGGCCAGCACGATTTCTTTTTTGCGCAAGGCCAGCATGCCGCGCTGGAAGTCAGTCACGCTGCGGCGACCCAGATGGTTATCTATCATCCACAATTGAACATCTTCGATATTGCTGAAGTTGTCGTTTTGAACAATATTGTAGGGCAGGTTATGGCGCTGGCAAATCGCATAGCGGTTATGCCCGTCTATCAGGATCTCACCCCAGCATACCAGGGCGTCACGGCAACCTTCCGTCAGGATGCTGCGTTCCAGAGCAGTAAATTCATGCTCGGTCAGGGGGTCTATATAGGCGCGCAAGGCCTCATGGATGATGATACTCATACAATAATATCCAGGCTGTAATTTTTCAGGGAAGGCGGCATTGTAGCCGAGAACAGGCGCAACACCGTTGTCAGCGGGTAGCACGTGTACAATACTGGTCTTTCGGCGTAATCTTTCAGGCGCGATGAGCATAATCAGCGCTATGAAGTTAGCCTACCTTATTGACCACATTCGTTATAAAAATTGCCATGGATGTAATAAGTCCACAGCCGCAGTTTCCAAACGCACTTCATGACAGACAGGAAAAACCAGCATGATGACCTATGAAGAATATCTGGATGAAGTCACGACTTTAATGACAGAGAGATTTGACCTCAGCGATGACGAGGCCATCAAGCATGTCATGCGCGCCCAGGCCGCTGACTTCTTTACCCTGCATGACGATATTGCTGAAATGCGTACGCAAGAGCGCGCCGAGCAGGACGCCAAGACCATCTACGACATGCGCAACAAGTCACGCGGCCATGCACCCGTCAAACTGGTAAAAACTGGCGGCAAGCCACGCAAAGCCTGAGCACGCTGACCGGATGAAAACACCAAAACGACTGCAGCCCCTGCAGGAAGAAGGTTTGATCGACGAAGTCATGCGCCAGCTCATGAGTGGCAAGGAAGCCACCGTATATGTCGTGCGCTGTGGCGAAGAAATTCGTTGCGCCAAGGTCTATAAAGAAGCCAGCCAGCGCAGCTTTAAAAACGCCGCTTCTTATCAGGAAGGCCGCAAGGTCAAGAACAGCCGTCAGGCCCGCGCCATGGAAAAAGGCACGCGCTATGGCCGCAAGATGCAGGAAGAAGTCTGGCAAAACGCCGAAGTCGATGCCCTGTATCGTCTCGCTGCCGCCGGTGTCAAAGTCCCCAGGCCGTATATCTGCCATGAAGGCGTATTGTTGATGGACCTGGTGACAGATGCCGACGGCAATGCCGCGCCCCGCCTCAACGATGTGGAATTGACGCCAGAGCTGGCACGCCAATACCACGCCCAGTTATTGCATCAGGTTGTGCTGATGTTATGTGCCGGTGTCATTCATGGCGATTTGTCTGAATTCAATATCCTCGTCGATGAAGAAGGACCGGTGATTATCGATCTGCCGCAGGCGATAGATGCCGCCAGCAATACCGAAGCAGGCGTCATGCTGGAACGCGATGTGAACAATCTGGCGACCTATTTTGGCCAGTTTGCACCTGAGCTCAATGGTACAAAGTTTGGCAAGGAAATCTGGAAGCTATATACCGCAGGCTTGCTGACTCCAGAAACGGTATTGACCGGCATCGTCGCACAAGATACCCGCCCGGTTGATCTGGGTGCGGTCATGGAAGAAATCGAGTCTGCCATCTTTGAAGAAAAAGAAAGGCAAAGGCGTTTGCTGGAAACCTAAGCTTCCTTGCATATTCCCAGGTGCTTCGGGAACTCTTGTCACTAGCCTTTGTCCATTCTGAATATTGACGATCAGTACTATTGTTCAACACAGGAGTGTATGCATGATCAAAGGAAGTTGCTTTCACCTGCGCCACGTCAGGAAAGAAGATGTCATGACCTTGCTGGACTTGATGAATCACCCCGATGCCAAGGGTGATTTTTTGTCCCAGGAATTGATGTTGCCAGGTGTGGCAGAGAAGAAATTTGAAGATGAATCACGTTCCAAAGAGCAGGTCGAGACGTTTTTGATCATTGATGAAAATGAGAAAATCATAGGCCGTGTTTTCCATTTCAAGACTGTACCTTATTTCAATTCCCGCGAAATCGGTTATGGCATGTTCGTCAAGAACCTGCACGGTAAAGGCATCATGACCGAGGCTGTCAAATTACTCAGGAATTATCTGTTCAGTACGATGCTCATCAACCGTCTTGAAATTCACATGAACACTGACAATATCGCTTCAGAAAAAGTGGCGATCAATTGTGGCTTTCAAAAAGAAGGCATTGCACGCGGTGCCACATTCTCACGTGGCAAACACCGCGATATCGCCATGTACGCATTGCTCAGAGATGAGTGGGAAAAGCTGGCTTAGCCAGGTTATTATTTTCTCACCGGGTAAATCTTGAGCAAAGCCGTATTGATCTTGCGCATTTGCTCTGCTGTGACATCCTTGCTGCAAACAATGTAGCGGTTCAAGCCTGCAGGCATGCCTTGCAAATCCATTTGCGTGGTCTGACTCAGGCTTTCTTCCTTGTCCTTCAGGTATTCCCAGTCTTCCCTGTCTATCAGCATATAGGATGCGCGATTGGCAGCTACCATGCGGGCCATGATCATGGGCAGGGTAGTGCTGCGTTCGACCTTGTTTTTAGTGGTCGTAAACATGGCATCCAGTTCAGGGCCATAAGAGACTGCATCAACGATGCCCAGCGTCAGGCTGGGGTCGGACATCAGTGACTTCAGTGTGCGGTGTGCTGCGACCTGTTTGGCGGCAACCGGGCTGACCAGCAGGGTATGCGGCGGATCAGTATGAAAGACTTCGGAAAACTGCACCAGGGCTTCTCTCTCCGGGATACGGTACCAGCCAAATGAGCAATAATTCTTGGTGCCGCCGGAAAAATTACTCCATATACGTTTTGCCGGTTCTTCGACAAAACGGTGCGGGATTTGCGCATTGCTGAAGACCTGTTTGGCACGCTCAAGCAATACGCCTTTTTCCACACCATTTTCCAGGTATTGATGCGGCGGTTTGATGCGCCAGGCAACTGTGATGGGTTCTTGTGCATATACACTTTGACTCATTGTAAAGGTACCCACTGTGCACAATACGCCCGCTAACTGGTAAAGATTCATTTTATTATCGCCAGATGTTTGATTCATTCTAAGCGATCAAATGACACTGCAAGGCAATTTCAGAGCTAAATGACGGGGAAAAAGTATAATTTTTGCTTTAGAGATACATTTTTCATGTATGCCTGCATTTCAATTCTTCTGCCAGCTCTCCATAAAAATCAAAATCGACGAAATACCAGGCTGGCATTGACACCACCAAAACCGAAGCCATTGGAGATGGCATAGTCCGTTGCTATTTTACGGGCCGCTCCGGTGACTATGACTATGCCATCCGCTGCCGGATCTTGCTGTGCCAGGTTTAATGTCGGCGGTGCCATCTGGTCACGCAGGGCAAGTACGGTGAAGATCGCTTCCACACCGCCTGCTGCTCCTAGCAAATGTCCTGTTGATGATTTGGTGGCAGATACAGCGGGGCCGCGATCACTCCCGAATATTGCCTTGATGGCGGCCAGCTCACTGATGTCGCCGACTGGTGTGGATGTTGCGTGGGCGTTCAAATGCCCGATCTGTCCGGGCACTAGCCCGGCTTGGCGTATCGCCAGTTCCATGGCGCGTCGGCCACCGTCGCCGTCAGCGGGCGGAGAAGTCATGTGATACGCGTCAGCGCTGGTGCCATAGCCCAGCAGCTCAGCGATTGGCGTGGCACCACGGCGCAAGGCATGTTCGAGTTCTTCAATGACCAGCATGCCTGCTCCTTCTCCCATGACAAAGCCGTCACGCTCCATATCGAAGGGGCGCGATGCCTGGGTGGGATGTTCATTAAAGTTGGTGGACATGGTTCTTGCGGCAGCGAATGCGCCAAAGCTGACACGGTCAATGCAGGCCTCGGCCCCGCCACACAAGGCAATATCAGCTTCACCTGCACGTATCAGACGCGCTGCATCACCAATCGCCTGCGCGCTGGCGGCGCAGGCGGTGACAGGTGCGCCCAATGGGCCACGAAAGCCATGGCGTATGGAAATGTGTCCAGCTGCCATATTGGCCAGAAAACTCGGGACGGTAAAAGGCGAAAGCCGTTTTGGTCCACGACCATCAGTGGTTCTCACGGCATCGACGATGGCACCGAACCCGCCCACGCCTGAGCCGACGATGGTGGCCGTTCTTTCACGTTCACTGTCGGTGCCGGGTTGCCAGCGCGCCTGGATCAAAGCCTCTTGCGCTGCGGCCAGGGCAAACAGGCTGAACCTGTCCATTTTCTTGTGGTCCTTGGGTTCCACGGAGAGGGCAGGGTCAAATCCCCAGGGGCGGTCTGGCGACAAGTCGGGCACGACACCAGCGACTTTGGCTGCTATCCCTTCAGTGACTTCTTCAGGCAGTAAAGCCAAGCCTGAATGCCCATTCAAGAGGCGTTGCCATACAGTTTCGACACCACAGCCCAGCGGCGACACCATACCCATGCCTGTCACGACAATTCGTCTTGTATTCACATCATGCTCCTGTTTTGATCGGTGAAAATGCGCAGACAGCGATAGGCAAAATACGCCATGCGGCGGCTAAACGCACACCAAGGTCGTTGTTGAAATCATGAATCAGTATAGGGTGATGGTAGATAAAAAATCGGCACATCACGCCAATGAATATGCAAAATGCGCCATAATGAAAGAACTATGACGTTATCCTGGCAAAGCACTCTTACTGTTTCGGCCCACTTCCTGCATGGCATGCTGCACTTCGTGCGTACCCATCATGGAGAAAAAGTGGCCGCGCAGGTACTGGCGAGCGCGGCTATCCCCCAGTCTCTGCTCCACCAGCCTGATGCGCGGCTGACACGTCAGCAATACGTCGCGCTGTACAGGACAGTTGCGGCGACACTGGATGACGAGATGCTGGGCTTGTGGTCCCGGCCTATTCGCACTGGTACCCTGAAGTACCTCATGCTCAGCCTGCTGGATGCACCAACCGTGCTGGTCGCTTTGAATCGTTTTGTCCGTTTCTGGAATCTGCTGCTGGATGATTACCGGCTGCAGATTTCAACCAAAAATAATCTGGTAAGGCTGGCTCTGGTGGAAAGAGCGCCCGGTACACAGGTCACTCCACTCGGGCATGAGTTGATGATAAAGCTGATACACGGCATTGCATCCTGGTTGCTTGGCAGGGAGATCAACCTGCACCGGGTCGAGTTCAGCTTTGCCAGGCCCAGGCATGTGGAGGATTATGCCTTCCTGTATCCCGGCGAGCTGTGCTTCGATGCTGGCATGACGAGTATTTATTTTTCATACCAGGATTGTGCTGAGCTGTTCAAACGCGAGAAGCACGAGCTATGGGCATTCCTGAAACGTGCGCCGGAAGACTGGACCTTCAGTGCATTTCACCGCGCTTCGCTTGTGGCCAAAACGCGCGAATACCTTGAACCGCATATTGCCCAGCCAGTGACAATACAGGATCTAGCAAAGGTATTGCATACTTCGGTGCGCACTCTGAACCGCCGATTTGCAGAGGAAGGAACACATTTCCAGGCAGTGAAAGATGGGCTGCGACGCGATATTGCCGTCCACAGGCTGACAAATTCAAACGTGGGAGTAGCAGCGCTGGCTTTTGATCTGGGCTTTTTCGATGCCACTGGTTTTTGCCGCGCATTTAAACACTGGACTGGCAGTAGCCCTTCTGATTATCGCAAGGGCAGCCGTCAGGATGAATAAGGGGTAGAGACAGTCAGCAGATGTGATAAAGTCGCAATGCCGATCAAAGCTGATCAGCACCGCGGCTTAATTTATTGCCCGTTTTAATTACTGACGAACTGGCTTCTTCGCACCTGTGGCGGCGCTGGATTTTGCCTTGTAGGCTGGTTTGCCGTTATTGGCTGGAAAGCCAGGTGCCTTCTTCAAATTTGGCGTGGCTGGAAATGGAAATTTCACAGCAGATTTTTTCTCAGTACTGGCGGCAGGTTTGTTATCTGCTTTTGTTGCTGTGGTAGTTTCTGTAGCCTCAGTTTTTGCTGCTGGCTTTTTAGCCGGGGTAGTTTTCTTGTCCAAAGTTTTTTCTATGGTAGATGTCGTTGCTGCTGGCAATGGTTCTGCCGGCGTGACGACTGGAACGGGAGCTGGTGCAGCTTCAACTGTTGTTGTGCTGGTTTTCAAAGGTTTTTTTGCAGCTTCAGTTTTGGCTGCTTTGCTTGATTTTGCCACTACTGGTTTGGCCGTTTCTGGCTTGACTTCAGATGGTTTCGCTACAGCCGGTTTTACTTCTGCTTTCGCCGCAGGTGCTTTGTCCGCGACTTTGGCTACCGGCTTTTCTGCCACCTTGGCAACAGCTTTCGGTTTGGCAGGTGTTTTTGCGTTTTTGACTTCTGGCTCAGCCAGCAAAGTCAATTGCTTGGTCGCTGCAATAGGTTTGGCAGCGAGTTTTTTGACCGCTGGTTTTGTAACGGCTGGTTTTGCAACGACTGATTTTGTAACTGCGGCAGGCGCGGCTTTAAGGGCTGGCGTAGCAACGGCAACTGTAGTGACTATTTCAGCATTGCCTTGCTTGCTGACGATTTGCCACAATTCTGTGCGGGTATCGATGCTGATGGCGGCCAGTTCGCGGCCATAAGACAGGATTTTTTCAAATTGTGGCTGAGCCTGCGAGCGGCTCAAGTCCAGCAATTCTTGCGCTTGTTTGACCGCAAACAGTTCATGGGTCGCGCTATTTGCATTTTCCAGTGATTGTTTGGCGGTATTGAAATTCAGGGCGATCAGCTTTTCCAGACTGCCAAAGGCCAGATGTGACCAGGCCTGGAAAACGGCAATTTGTTTCGCCAATTGATTCTGGGCAGCAGATGATAATTGTTCAGTAAGCAAAGACATGAAACTCTCCAGAGTGTGGGATGAGGCATCAAGAAGACAGATAGCATTGAAGCAGCATATTGCAATAAAAATGGCGCAATGCAGCATTATTTGTTAATAACGCATTCTAGCGCTAGCCTGCTTAATTTGTAAGCATTATTTTTGCATTGCAATATTTGCTTGAAAAATAGTGCTTTATGAAGAAAAAAAAAGGTGTCTGGTGATATTTGCCTGTTTTGTCTGATTGCCGACATGGCAGGTCGTCAGAATAAATAGCTGGCGCTGAATACCAGGCTGTTGCGGGAATTGTTCTGGTACTTTCCTGTGCCGTAACTTTGCTGTGGTCTGGTGATGCCGTAAGCCAGTTGCAACTTCCAGGAAGAGAAATTGCTGCCTACCCCTATGCGCACATCCACGCGGTTGCGGTTGACCTGCCCGACTTTACCATCTGGATAAACCAGCCAGCCTATGTGGGAAAACAGATCCAGACGCTCTTGCAACTGGTAGTCTGCATTGGCTTCCAGATACAGGGTCTTGCTATTAAGTCCAATGTAATTGGGAGAGTAATAAATTCTTGCGCTGAGATTATCGAACATCAGACCGGTAAACACTTCGCCGTAATTAAGGTCGGTAGATTTGGGGAAAAGTGCCGCAGTAGCGCCAGCCTCCCAGATCAAGCCGCTGCGCAGCCGTTGAGAAAATCCTGAATACAGCAAGATTTGTTCACCATCACTGCTATTCCCATTCAGTTTAACTTTTGAGCCGAAAGCACCGGCATACCAGCCGTCTGGCGCATCATAGACCAGGTTTAATTGCGCCACCGGCTGCTCGTTACTCAGCGAGATACCGCGATAGCTATAGTCGGAAGCAAGCGTGATACTGCCACTGACTTGTGCGCATGCCTTGCCAGCAAGAGCAAAGATGGAAAAGATCAGGATCACGCAAGATTTAAGCAATACCATTCCTTAATGAAGATACATGGGATATATCGTATGTCTGCTAGGGTTGATGTGCTGCTGTTGCTGAAGAGGGCGTCAAATGGCAAGAGCAGGCACATTTATTTGTCAGCCTGCTGAGAGTTGCGCACAGGTTGACTTGCCCGCTGATATTGGCGTCACCCTGATTCACAGGATTGACCACCAGGTCTGCACGTATTTGCGCAAGGCTGGCCGATGGCTTCAGTTCACTGAGCAAGGCCATCATGCCCGAGATATGCGCGGCCGAATAAGACGAGCCAGAAACAAAGCTCCAGCGTGCCCCCGGCGCAGTCGTAGGAATATCACGCCCTGGTGCTACCAGTATGTCATTCGTCAGCAACCTGGTTTTGCTGTCAGCTACCGCAAACACACCAGGATGTGAAGCCGGGAAGCCACCATCGGCACGGTTGGGGTCCATGGCGCCGACTATCTTGATATTGCGGGAAATGGCAGCATCGAGCAATTGCTTCAGCAGGCGGTCTGGCGGGCCAGACAAACTCATGTTAATCACTTGCACGCCCTGTGTCAGGGCGAAATTGAGAGCCTTGCCCAGGGTGAAGCTATTGCATCTGGTTTTATTTTCTGGCTCTTGCCAGCAGGCTCTGAGGGCCATGACATGCGTATTCGGCGCGATGCCTTCTATACCCACGCCATTGCCAGCACGCGCGGCGATAACGCCCGCCACGCCTGTGCCATGGTTCTCACCGACATAAGGATTATTATCAATGAAGTTTTGATTCAGCGAGATTTGCCCGGCAAGATCAGGGTGCTTGATTTCTACGCCACTGTCGATGACAGCAACTACCACATTGCGGCCAGTCGCAATCTTGCGTATTTCATCAAGCTGCCAGTATTTATTCGCAGGCTGGACCGGGAATAGCGGGTCACTTTTTGCCTGTGCATCAAAGGTGTTGATGGTCTGCACCCAGGCTACACGGGCATCCTTGCTCAGGTTGGCGATGGTCTGTTCTTCAGAGATGGCATCGCTTTCTTCCATGACAAAGCAATCCACATTCAGCACTGGCATGGGCCAGTCTTCCAGCAGTTTCAGGCCATGTACACGTGCCAGTTCTTCAGCGATGCGGCGGCGTGCGCTGCGGCTGACATCATTGCTGTAACCGCCGCTATAGCTGACATCCGGGCGAAAATGCGGGGCAGGCAAGTGCAGCATGACCAGTATCCGGCGCTTGGCTTCAGGTTCCTTTGCTGTGTTCTGTTCCTGTTCGACGACAGTGTCTGCGCTGGCTGGCTTGGTGCCTGCTACTGCTGTCAAAGCGAGAAAAAGGCAAAGGCCGAATTTACTCAGGCTATTGGTCCAGTTTATATTCCAGCGTGCTTTCATTTTGCAGCTCCCGAACCCAGGGATTCAACCAGCTCTATCCCCACCTCAGAGCGCAGTTCCCTGATGCTTTGCTCCAGCCTGGCATCATCGACATTGAGCAGGTAGGCATTGGTGACGGTCGGGCCATCGATGATGCGGGCGTCGTTGATGGACATGATGCGTTGTATATCTTTGACTGTGGTTTCTGGTTTGAATACAACCACAATATTACCGGAAGAACGCTCACCGCTGCCAAGTACGCGATAACTGCTGTCGTCCTGCCTGGGCAGTGCCATAAACGCGACCAGTCCGACAATGACGGCAGTTTGTGCTGCCATGACTGCCATTCCCCAACGCGCAGGAGCCTTGCCATCCGCAGTAAACAGCGTCCACAAGCGTGCCATGAAGTTATTGGTATTGTTAACTTTGGCTGCTTGTACTTGCACATCCAGCTTTGGTAAAAGACGGGCGAGGGCTCTATCCACATTGGGAACTGTACTTGCCGCCGGTTCACCAGCCTTCAGCTTTTGTTGCCATTGCAGGTCATCCTGACATGCAGTGCAGGTTTGCAAATGCGCTCGTACCAACTGCTGTTCATCAGCTTGCAGGGTATTGTTGGCATACCAGGGCAACAAGCCCTGCACCTGGCTATGGTCAGGCTCATCAGATTGATGGGCCTGGTTAGTTTTCGTGTTCATAATATTTCCTCCATGCTGTCGGAAAGCATGAATCTCAAACGCTGTCTGGCGTGGAACATCCGGGTCTTGACGGTATTGACCGGGCATTCCATGGTTTCAGCGATTTCCTTGTATCCCATCTCATGATAATAAGTGAGGCTGACGACAACGCGTTGTTCCATGGGCAGGGCACGCAGGGCGCGGCTCAGGTCGGCATCAAGCTGCTGGGCTGACATCTGATGTTCTGGCTCGTATCTGGTCTCTGCTGCATGATGTTCAAAATCGGATTCGACTGCTTCATCAAAACTGTTGATGGCTTTCAAGGCCTGGCGATAGGCTATCGCAAATACCCAGGTGGATACGCGGGAAGTATGGTTAAAGCTGGGCGCTTTTTGCCAGACGACCAGCATTGTATCGTTGACTATTTCTTCTATCAGATGCGTATCACGTGTCATTTTGTCCAGAAACCTGGCCAGCCTGCCAAAGTACAGACGATACAAGGCCTCAAACGCCTGGCGATCGGCGTTTGCAATCAAAGTGATCAATTCAACTTCCTGCGCTTCCGGGGTATCTGGACGTTTCTTGTCAGTTTTACCTCGCCATCCCCAATTCTCAAACATGCCTGCACTCTCCTCGATTAGCTGTTAATACCTGCTCAGGTGGAAAAGGTTCATGTCGGCGTAAAAAATATTTGGCATCAGCTTGATGAGAATTTATTGTATAAAATGCATTTTTTCTGGGTTGGTGTGCCATCTGCCAGATGTTGCTAAGTACAAGTGTTCGCAAATGATTGTAGCGCATCGCCATGATGAAATTTTTTATCTTCTCTCACCATATTTCCCCTTCAAATTTCCATCACAAAAATCCCCTGCAAGTTCACAAACTGCTGATGCTTTTTCTCGCGTCAAAAAAAATATTTAATTTTTCTTTGAACCAATTTGGATTATTGGTGCATTAACCGCTTGAAACAAACGGAGAGGTCTATTTTTTCATGCGAAGAAAAACCTCTTTTAATTCACCAGCATTGCTTATCGATGAACCTTATCTCTCCTCTTTTTGTTCAGCAAGCGATGTGTGGAAATCAGTTGTGGACAGTAGATGCGGCGACTCTGCTGAGGCTCTTGTTGCTGGCACCAATTCTTGAAGAATTGGTTGTGCGCGCCGGTTTGCAGCAATACGTGATAGGCCGGTTTTGTCACTCGGGTATCAGCGCGAAGTTAATACCGGTGCTGATATCTGCAACAGCGTTCAGCGTTTTGCATATGGCATCAGGATGGGACGTAGTACTGACAGTTTTTTTGCCTGGGCTGCTGTTGGCGATGATGTACCAAGCTACGCGTGACTGGCGATTATGTGCGTTGACCCATGCCGTATTCAATGGAGTGGCTCTTGGTGTTTGCATGCAGTAAAAAATTTTAATCATTGAAGGGAAACTATGATGAACTTGCATTTTCGTTTTACGCGCTTGCTGCAGCAGGCGGGTGTGCTGGGCGGTACATTGGTACTGCTGGCTACCGGCATGTCGGCAGCTCATGCCGCTGATGCCCTGAATGGCAAAAGCCTGTACCTGAATGGCCCGACAGCAGGCGGCACCAGTTGTACTGCCTGCCATGGTGCCAGCCCGGCCAATAACGTCAACGGCATTTTGCGCGGAGCGAATAATCCCACGGAAATCAGCAATGCTTTTGCACAAAACAAAGGTGGGATGGGCAGTTTATATAACAATAAATTCAGCCAGGCTGAAATTGCTGACCTCGCTGCATTTATCGGCAACCCCAGTGTCGTAGCCGGGCCTATCGCCACAGTGTCACCAGCCAGCCTGGTGTTCACCGGAACGACCATAGGCCAGACCAGCACTGCCCTGAGTGCAACACTCAGCAATACTGGATCGGCAGCCTTGAATATCACCTCAATTGCGTTGACAGGTGGCTCAGCGGGCGACTTTAATTTGGCTGGCGGCAGCTGTGCGGGTGGCAGTTCACTGGCACCAAGTGCCAGTTGTACCGTGCTGTCCACGTTCAAACCGACAGCGCAGGGTAACCGTACTGCCAACATCAGCATCAACCACAATGCAACGGGCGGTGTTAGCCTGGTTACGCTTAGCGGCACTGGTAATGCTGCTGCGCAGGCTGGCCTTACGGTGTCAGCCAGCAGCCTGAACTTTGGTACGCTGCTGGTGAATGCAGCGTCTGCACTGCAGACTGTTACCATCAGCAATAGCGGTCAGGCAGCATTGAATTTCAGTTCCATTGCTTTGAGTGGCGCCAACGCAGGTATCTTTGTCGTTGGTGGCACCTGTAGTACACAGACTGCAGTTGCCGCAGGTGGCCAGTGCACCATCACCTTGCAGGCAACACCGGCCACCGCAGGCGCCTTTGCGGCGGCATTGAATATCGCCAGCAATGCCTCTAACGGTAATGCTGTCGTCAGCCTGGCAGGTAATGCAGCGGCCGCCACGCCAGCCATTACCGCAACACCCAGCGTGCTTGCCTTTGGTGCCCAGACAGTAGCTGGTTCACCATTGACACAACAGATCAGTTTGTCCAATACCGGCAACGTCGCATTGACATTCACAGCGATCAAGATCAGCGGCGCATCAGCAATTACGCTGGGTGCAGGTAATACTTGTGGCAGCAGCCTCGCAGTTGGTGCAAGCTGTAATGTACCCGTGGTATTCACACCGACGGTCGAGGGTGATGTCAGCGCCAGCCTGGCTGTGACATCCAATGCTGCGCCTTTGCAGGTAACTATTACTGGCACAGCGACCAAACAGGCAGTTGCGAAACCGGTCTTGTCAGATACCGGCACAGTACAGTTCAGCGACACCCAGGTTGGCACCACTTCTGCCAAGCATACTACCACGCTGAGTAATACCGGCACTGCAGCGCTGAAAATCACCAGCCTGGTCTTGAATGGCAGCCAGCTCAATGACTTTATATTGGCCGGTACTTGCAGCACAAATGCCACGCTGAGCCCGGCAGCAAGTTGTACCATCGATACCAGCTTCAAGCCTGGCAGCGCAGGTAGTAAAACTGCAAACGTCCTGGTAGTGACCGATGGTGGTGCGCAACTCAGTGTGGGGCTGGCGGGCACTGGCGTAGCCATCCCTGTCAAGACTGTTACGCTGAATATCAACCCGCAATCCTTTGACTTTGGTTCTGCCACGATAGGCAGTGCCAACCTGGTAAAACGCTTCACGCTGACTAACCCAGGCAGCGCTGCGATTGCGCTGACAAATGCTGCGTTTAGTGGTGCCTATGCAGCGGTGGTGGATAGCTCATCCTGCCCACGCTTCCCATTCAGCCTGCAGGCAAATACTTCTTGCGAACTGGTGGTTAGCTATGCACCAACAAATGCAGGTACTAATAATGGCAGCGTCGTCATCAGTTCTTCTGACACTAGCACAACCTGGAACATCGCTTTCTCAGGTACTGCGGTGAATGCCGTTACCCCTACGGTGACAGCCAATGCGCCAAGAAATGAAGGCGGCGGTGGTTGCTCGGTTGCCCGCGATGGCAATGACCCCATGCTGCCGGTTCTCGTCATGCTCGCTGTGGCAGTCATCATCTGGCGCAGGAAGCAGACACGTCAGGCCAGGGTACAGGATTAATCAGTAAAGCCGGGCTGCGGTCCGGCTTTCAGGTTTAAGAATATGAAAACGATAGGGCAAAGAATATGAAATTCTCTATGAATATATACAAAAAACGCTTTGCACTGGGCATTGCTGCGCTGCTCATGGCAACGTCAGCAATGGCGCTGGATAAAGGTAGCACCGCCCCGGCATTTGATCTCAAGGGTGTGGAAGGCAATATCAATCTGGCCAAGTATCAGGGCAAGGTGGTGTATCTGGATTTTTGGGCTTCATGGTGCGGCCCGTGCCGCCAGTCTTTCCCATGGATGAATGAGCTGCAATCGAAATACGGCGCACAGGGTTTGCAAATCATCGGTGTCAATCTCGATCAAAAAAATGAAGATGCCCGTCAATTTTTGACGACCACACCAGCACGCTTTGTCGTGGCGTTTGACCCTGCTGGCGCGACTCCCCGCAGCTATGGCGTGAAAGGCATGCCGAGCAGCGTGCTGATAGGGCCGGATGGAAAAATCATCTTTGAGCATGCCGGTTTCAAGGAAGCAGACAGGGCGGCGCTGGAAGAAAAAATAAAATCCTCATTGGGAGCAATCAAATGAAGGTCATAGTAAAGAAAACCACGACGATGTTATTGATAGCCAGCGCTGCATTGGCGTTGTCTGCTTGCGGCACGATCAAACCCGTACAGCCCTGGGAAAAAGGCAATCTGGCGAAAACAGCCATGACCTTTGAAAACGACAGGCTCGAATCCCGTTATGGCGAGCACATCTACACCAGCCGCGAATCAGCGTCTGGCGGTGCTGGTGTGGGTGGTGGCGGTTGTGGTTGCAATTAATCAGAGAATTTCGACATGACTAAAATTATTGAAAAAACTTCAGTTCCTCTTATTACCTCGACCGGATCTGAAACCTTGCCTGCTTCATCTGATATGCAAACCATAGGTGCAGCCTTGCTGACTGCCGCCTTGCTATTGCCGGGTGTTGTCAAGGCCGAGACGCCGCCCGAGCATGCCAGCCTCAGCCTCAAGTATCTGAACTATGAAGAAAAGCAGGCAGGCCTGAAACGCATCACGGCAAACTCGCCTTCGCTTTCACTGATTACTCCTCTGGGGGCAGACTGGTCACTGGATGCCACGCTGACTTCAGACGACGTATCCGGTGCATCGCCGCGTTACCATACTGCGATCTCTGGTGCATCGCGCATGAATGACCAGCGCACTGCCGGTGATGTGGCTTTCACCCGTTACTTCCCGCGTGCCAGCCTGACAGTCGGTACCGCATATTCAACTGAGCATGATTACGAGTCACGTGCCTTGTCTGCAACCTGGAATTTTTCTTCAGAAGATAAAAATACTACCTGGACTGCTGGCCTGGGTGGCAGCCATGACCGTATCAATCCTACCAACCTGATCGTTAAAAACGAAACTAAAAAGACGATCAGCATCATGGCAGGTGTCACGCAGATATTGACTGCCGAAGATATCGCCCAATTGACGCTCAGTCATAGCAGAGGGGAGGGATATTTCTCTGACCCTTACAAGGCGCTGGATCGCAGGCCGAGAGAGCGTAACCAGACTACCCTGTTGGCCCGCTGGAATCACCATTTCCTGGGCACTGGTGGCACAGGCCGCTTCAGCTATCGCTATTACAGCGACACTTACGATGTCAAGGCGCACACCCTGACAGCAGAGTATGTACAGCCATTTTCTCAAGGCTGGACAATCACACCATCGCTACGTGTGTATAGCCAAAGTGCGGCCAGTTTCTATTTTGATCCTGTCTATGATGCACAACTCGGGGCACCTTTCCCGCCTGGCTATCAGTTCGCCTCTACCCAGCCTACTTCTGCTGACCAGCGCTTGTCGGGTTTTGGCGCATTGACTTTTGGCTTCAAGCTCAGCAAGCAACTGACGAGTGACTGGACCGTAGATATCAAGCTGGAAAACTATGAGCAGCGCGGTAGCTGGCGACTATTCCACAAGGGCAGCCCCGGTCTCGCAGCGCTGAAGGCGCAAAGCATACAACTGGGTATCAGCAAGCAGTGGTAGCAGTCTTGCTGCTAAAAAAACAGGAGTTCATATGAAGCAGTATTTTTATAAATTATTTTCTGCCTTGCGGCTGTTGTCGCTATTGCCGGTGTTGTTGATAGCAACTCTATTGCATCCGCTTGCCCATGCTGATGATTTTCTGGAGCCAGAGCGCGCGTTCCAGTTGCAGGCTGAATTGCGCGATGTCAGTGAAGCGAAAACCCTGGTGCTGTCGTGGGCCATTGCCAAGGATTATCATCTGTATAAAGAGCGCCTGAGTTTCAATGCAGTAGAGCAGGGCATCACTCTTGCTGAACCGCGCTTGCCGGACGGCATACGCAAATTCGATACTACATTCAACAAGGAAGTTGAAACCTATAACGATAAACTGGTGGTGGAATTGCCCGTCACCAAAGCGGACAAGGTTTTCACTTTGAAGGTAGGCTATCAGGGTTGCGCCGATGCAGGGCTGTGTTATCCGCCTGCTGAACAGCATTACAAGGTGGATGCTTCTGTACCCGGCAAGTTGAGCCTTGTGCCCTCAGAGCAAATCGCGCAAGTCGCAGCGGACAGTGCCCCTGCTCCAACAGTGACTGCCTCCAAGGATGTCAAGCACCCGGAAGATGACAGTTCGCTGGCACAGCGCACCTTGCAAAGCGGCAGCCTGTGGCGCATAGGCCTGGCTTTCCTGGTATTTGGTTTATTGCTGTCTTTTACTCCCTGCGTCTTGCCCATGGTGCCTATCCTCTCATCCATCATCGTGGGTGAGGGCAATGTATCGCGTGGTCGCGGCTTCATGCTGGCTCTGTCGTATTGTCTGGGCATGGCCATGATTTATACCTTGCTGGGCGTCGCAGCAGGCCTGGCCGGTGAAGGCTTGGCCGGGGCCTTGCAAAAACCCTGGGTCTTACTGACGTTTGGTGCCTTGCTGGTGGGTCTGGCATTGTCCATGTTTGATGTCTATCAATTGCAATTACCAGGTGGCTTGCAAAGCCGCCTGAGTCAAACCAGTGGCAGTTTCAGTGGTGGCAAATTCCTTGGCGTGTTTGTCATGGGGGCTTTGTCTGCATTGATCGTTGGCCCCTGCGTGGCCGGGCCACTGGCGGGCGCTTTGCTCTACATCAGCCAGACACGTAATGTGATGACAGGTGCCTGGGCCTTGTTCTCCATGGCAGTGGGCATGAGTGTACCTTTGCTGTTGACGGGCATTTCTGCTGGCAGTCTGTTGCCCCGTGCTGGTGCCTGGATGAACCATGTCAAGAAATTGTTTGGCCTGTTGCTGATTGCAGTCGCCATCTGGATGGTGTCGCCAGTATTCCCTGTTACGGTGATGATGGCTGCCTGGGGCGCTTTCGCCATACTGTGCGCAGTCTTCCTGCATGTATTTGATCCTATCCCTGCAGGTGCCAGGCTGCGTCTCTATTTTGCCAAGGCCCTGGGTATCACCTTCATGCTGGTGGGGATGTTTGAATTGATCGGTGCCGCCAGCAATGGCAAAGATGCCTTGCAACCTTTGGCACATTTGCGCGTTACAGAGAATAGCGGCGCGCAACTTGCCGCTGGCGATGCAAAAAACCATAGCGACAATAAATTCACCCGCATACAAAGCGTAGCTGAGCTTGAGGCCACTCTGGCAAAGGCAGACGCCCCAGTGCTACTGGATTTTTATGCCGACTGGTGCGTATCCTGCAAGGAGATGGAGAGGTTTACTTTTTCAGAACCCAAGGTCAGCGCACAGCTCAAGCAACTGCGCTTGTTGCAAGTGGATGTGACCGCCAACAGCGATATGCAAAAAGCCCTGATGAAACGTTTCTCCCTGTTTGGGCCGCCTGGCATCATCCTGTTTGACCGTAACGGCAAGGAAGTGCCAGATAGCCGCATCATAGGCTACCTCGAACCTGAGCGTTTCATCGCTCATCTGTCACGCCATTTTGCATTGTAATTCATACTATTCTAATCACTGCTATGTCCACACCCAAACATGCCCGCGTATTAATTCTTGGCTCTGGCCCCGCAGGTTATTCAGCCGCTGTGTATGCTGCCCGCGCCAATCTGAAACCTGTACTGATCACCGGTGTAGAACAAGGCGGCCAGTTGATGACTACCACCGATGTAGAGAACTGGCCAGCCGACCCCATGGGCGTACAAGGCCCGGAACTGATGCAGCGTTTCTTGCAACACGCCGAGCGTTTTAATACAGAAATCATTTTTGATTACATCCACACCGCCAAGCTCGATGAAAAACCGATACGCCTGATCGGCGACCAGGCGCAATACACTTGCGACTCCCTGATCATCGCTACCGGTGCGTCTGCGCAATACCTGGGCCTGCCATCTGAACAAGCCTTCATGGGCAAAGGCGTGTCTGCCTGTGCAACTTGCGATGGTTTCTTTTACCGCGGCAAGGAAGTGGCCGTCGTTGGTGGTGGCAATACCGCTGTTGAAGAAGCCCTGTATTTGTCGAATATCGCCAGCAAGGTTACCGTCATCCATCGTCGCGACAAATTCCGCGCCGAAGCAATCTTGATAGACCGCTTGATGGCTAAAGTTGCTGAAGGCAAGATAGCAGTCAAATGGAACCATACGCTGGATGAAGTCATCGGTGATGACTCTGGTGTGACTGGCATCAATGTCAAGGCTGCTGATGGAACAGTTACCCCTATCACCCTGCATGGCGTGTTCATCGCGATTGGTCACAAACCAAATACCAGCATCTTTGATGGCCAGCTTGATATGAAGAATGGCTATATCAAAACCCGTACCGGCACTGAGGGCATGGCGACAGCGACCAATGTACCAGGTGTGTTTGCTGCTGGCGACGTGCAGGATCATATCTATCGCCAGGCCATCACCAGCGCAGGCACAGGTTGCATGGCAGCCCTGGATGCGCAACGTTTTCTGGAGAATTGATCTTTGTGAATTGAAGGGTAGTCTGCTTATCAAGACGGCGAAAGGGATATGGCTGCTTTAGCCATGTACAATACCGTCCGCAGTTGTGGAAGGCCATTTAGGTGATTTAGTCCACTTAAGGCGATTTTAAGCAGACCCTCTTTTTCAATTCATTATGTCCCAGACTACGCCAGTACCTGAAGTTCAATATACAGATATCCGTGACCGTTTGCGCCAGTTTGTTGCCGAGCGTGACTGGGCACAGTTTCACACACCTAAAAACCTGGCCAGTGCGCTGACGGTAGAAGCCGCAGAATTGCTGGAGATTTTTCAATGGCTGCAAACTGGCAAGGCGGATGAGCTTGACGAACATGCAAAAACTGCTGTGCGCCACGAGATGGCGGACGTACTCAATTATCTGGTCATGTTGGCTGATGCGCTGGAAGTTGATCTGTTTGCGGCCAGCATGGAAAAGATCGTGCTCAATGCCATCAAGTACCCGGTAGAACAAACCAAAGGCGATGCCAGGAAATATACCGCTTATGATACTTCGTTTAAAACCGACCCCGCCTGACAGTAAAAAACCGGGTTCAATATGCCTGACGCGGACTCAGTCCTTCGGCGTGTTGTCAGCTTCAGCGGATGATGCCTGGGTTTCTTTTGCGGTATCTTCGTCCGGCTTTTTGCCACTGCCCTCGAGCTTGTAGAAAAGCAGGCACATGGCGGGTGCGAAGACCAGCCACAAGAATACGGTCCACATCTGTGATTGTAGTTCGCCAGAGGTGGGCAGGGCGAGGTAAGCCTTATTGGGATCGGTTGAAGATACATAGACCTTCAACGGTGCACCGGGAACCAGTTCTGCCGGTTTTAAACCTGTCATTCTCAGCACGTGCTTGGCTTCGCACACTGTGCAGATGGGGGAGATGGTGTCAGTGCTTCTTTCCATGCCATTGAAATTGTAACTATAGGTCAGTTTCAAGAGCTGTTTGTTAAAGCTGCCATTGACCACATAGCCAGGATTGTTATCCACCTCGTGCACCATGAGCACAAGATTGCCATCGACTTGTTCAAACTCGCTGACGGGAACCCGCATGGTGCGATATTTTTGCAAATTGTCTATGCCAAAATAAATCGAAACGATGGCACAAATGACGACTAAGGTTCTGACTATCATAGGCAAACAACAAGCGTATAAGAAAACGACGGGGGTAGTTTAACATCAAGCTCAACTGGCTGGCGGCGCGGACGCTTTCTTTTCGCTGGCATCCTGGATGACGTTTTTGGCAGGCAGCCAGCCGGGATGGGAGGTTTCCAGTTTTTTCCAGATGGCAGCATGCTTGCCGAGTTCACCAAAGCTCAGTGCCTTGCTTAATTTTTTGCGGGTGATGGCGGCCCAGGTTGGCAAGTCGTCGCACTTGCTTTTGGTATCCATGAGATTCAAGGTAAAGCTCAGGCTTTTTTCCTTGCCTGGCGCGATCAGGCGGCAATAGGTATTGTCTTTGCCTGTCTCCAGCACATAGGCTTGCTGCTGCTCATCGTAATACGCCACGTTCTTTTGGGTGATCAGGTCATCCCATTCATTGGCGGCCATGCTGGTGGTTTGCAGCAGTTTACCGTGAAAATCGACGCGCTTGACGATCAATTTATTGGCCTTGCTGATTTCCACGCAATCTGCAAAATCACTGTTCGCTGGTGCGTTGATCAATTCTGCTGAGGGGCAAAGAGAGATTTCAGCACCGCCATGGACGTTCAGGAGCCTGACCTGTGTGTCGGCAGGCTTGCCGTCTTTTGCCGCCTGGGTCTTTGCATACTTGCTGCTCCTGGCGACGAGGATATTCTTGTCATCGATGACGTTGACCATATCGTAGTCCAGGTCTGGCCAGTCATCATAGGCAATGAACCAGATGCGTTGAGGTTTGCGTATCGCATATCGCAGTGTTGGCGCTGGTGGTGCGCCAGCAGCCGGGATTTCTGCCGTCAAATTGCTGACCCTGAGCCAGTCTGTCAATTGCAGGGCTTTACCACCATCCTTGCTGTCACAGCCCGGCATGCAGACAGCCGCGAGCAAGAACAGCATGGCTGCTGCCCAGGAGCGTATTGGCAGATCAGGAGGAGTGGACTGTAATTGTGCAGGCAAACTGGTTCTCTATGTCAGGTAAACGATCAGGCGTCATTGTAACGCCTGACTTGTGCCACTTCATAGACAGTATCAGTTTAAGCCCAGGCTGAGTTGTAAATTTGTTTCTGTATTTGCGTGTAGATATGGTTCTGCTCCCGCTTGACCAGTATTAAACCAGTCTTTGGCGACACCCATGGCTGCGGCAATCACCTGCATATCATGTTCGCTGATGGCAAACAGACCGAAGCGGAATTGATAACCCCAATTCTTCACTCCTGCAGAAAATTCCAGTGTCTGCAGCAAGGGCAGGATGCTGGCGTGCCGCGATGGTGTCCAAATGACGTCACGCCGGAATGGATGAAAATCATCTCCCATGTCGACCTGATAGGCATCGTGCGGCCTGACCCTGCCTATGGCAGTGAAAGTCTGCAATCTGATTTTGCTGCCAAAGACCTGGCTGGGTGAGTAATATGCGACCCTGTCACCCGCCTGCAGGCGTCGCAAAGGTGCTGCCTTGCCATGGCAGACTTGCATGTAGCCATCTGCCTGACCACGCAGCACGTGGTCGGCAGAGGCAACAGCGATCCAGTTATGGCACTGTTGGGCAGCCATGATCAGGCTGGCGCGAATACGCGCAGGCGGTGACCGTCAGGGTCTTGCGCGACGAAGGTATAACCAAAATCCATGCTACAAGGGTTTTGGATTATCGTCGTGCCGCGCGTGGCCCAGTTATCATGGGTGCTATCGACGGTGGCATTGTCAGCGACTGCAAAAGCCAGCTCACTGCCGCCAGCCGGGGTAGCCCCTGGTTCTACCGTGTGTTTTGACCACAAACCCAGTTTGTGGCCAGAGTCCAGTATGAACATGTAAAAAGTAGGGGATGCTTCTACTGGTGTCATACCCAGTATCTTGCTGTAAAAACCGGCGCTGGCTTCTGGACTGTCGACATATAAAAGGACATAGCTTGGTGTCATCATGGTATCTGCTCCTAAAGGTGATGTTGTTTGCATTGATATGTTGTTCAAGGCAAAGACATCTTAGGATGAGCCAGTGTCAGTTTCTGTCAGCAGTGATGGCATGATGAAAAAAGCCTGCACTTGCAGGCTTTCAGTAAAATACAGACTTAGCTGGTACCGGGAACCCTTTGACCAGCATCGTAATAAAGCGCCGGGATTTTTTTCTGGCTGAGCATCATCATGGCAAGGCTGGCCAATGCCAGCATGAACCAGTTGACCCCTGGCATTTTCAGGAACTGGGCAAAATCAAACAAGGCGCCACCCGCCAGGCTGCCGACCATGGTGCCCATGCTTTGGTAAAACATTTGCTGCGACATCAGCCTGCCGGTATCTGCCGCCGATTTGTTGGCAAAGCGTGCAACCAGCACATCCAGCGAGGGCCCATAAAATACCTGGCCAAAAGACAGCAGAATCGCAGAAACAATGACGGCAGCAGCGCTATGGGTAAACACCACCATGATGGCAAAGCTGACAAACAGGCAGGCATAGCCTATCTTCAGGAAACGGAAATGATCCAGCGTGCGCACCGCACGTTTGGAAATCGGTATCTGGAAAAAAATGATCACCAGCGCCGCCAGCCAGAACGGCGTGGAGACCGGTATCTCAGGTGTGAACTTGGGAATATGCAGGCTGAAACCTATCATGGGCTGCACGGCAAAACACCAGAATACTGAATTCGACAAATAAAACATCAGTGGCAGTTCTACCGGTTTTTCTGATTCAGCAGCGGCTATCGCAGTTATACTGGCTGCTTCATCTGCCTGAGCTTTTTGTTCCAGTGCCAGACTCTCTTGCTCATGCTCGCTGATGGCACGCATGGCAATCAGCATGAACAACCCATACACGATGAAGGTGATCAGTACGATCAGGAACACCAGCTTCAACTGATCATGCGGTACAAAACTGGCAGTCAGGTAGCCGCCAACCAGACCCATGCGTATTGCGAAAGCGAGTTTGCTGAAGATGGAAGTCTGATCCAGACCCTTGAGCTTCAATAAATAATTTTTCAAGCCAGGGAAGGACAGACCGCTACCAAGGCCTGCCAGCAAGGCAAACAGTGCCAGCGCCCAGGCCTGATTCAGATAGGCCATGAAATACAGGGCGATGCCTTCGAGCAGGATATTGCCTGAGATTGCCAGCGGGTGGTTCGCCATACGGGAAAACCTGGTACCCATATACGAGCCCAGCACCCGGCCCAGGTTCAAGCCAAACAAAATTGATGCTGCCCAAAACCCCGAGAAAGCCTTGCCTGTTTCAGAGACAATGATAGGTGTATATAAAGCAACACCGCCAGATGCGATGGCAACACCAATATAAATCAGATAGGAATTGAAGACAGGATCGAATTTCTTGGTTTGCATAGGTCAGGGCGTCAGCGCCTGGGCAGCGCTAAAGATACTTAAAGCAGGAATGGTAAGAAGTGCAGATCGTTAAGACATGAACTTCATGTTGTGATGCTGCACAACAGAAAAAGTTCATCGATATAAGCAAATCAAATAAGCTTTAAATTGTACGCCTAATTTTAAAAACCTGTTGCCGGGTCGCAAGTTACTGGTAACCCGGCAAACATGTGGTCTTTAATATAATTGTTGATGTGATGCGCTTGGCAAAGCCGTGTGCAAATCCTAGAACCAGATTTTCCCCAGATACAGCCAGGCCCAGCCCGCCATCAGACACACGCTGAGCACTAGCAAACCAGTCGCCCCGTTTGGCCGCAAGATACCGAGATAGCCTATGGCTACTGTCGCCATGCCTTTCTTGACGCGCTTCATGCTGCGCCAGCGTTGTATGAACTTCAGCATGGACAGGACAAAAGTAAACGTCGCACAGGACAGCAAGGTCACCCTGAATACATTCAGTAGATTCAGTTCACCCATCGATATTTTTTTGTACGCCAGACCAACCAGCGCCATCAAAACGGCTGCACCTATGGAGATGGCCACATTTGCATACATGGTCTTGCGGCTATTAACTGCAGCGTCTTCGAGCTCACACTTGAGCAAATCCACTTTTTCATTGATCAGTGTGGAGGTTTCATGTTTGATCGCCAGTATGCGCTGGTCTATCGCCGCACCTATCTGCGCCGTGGAATAATCAATCAGCTCCCTGATGTCATCCTTGGTCATGCTGCGCTGGCTATGTATTTCATCAGACAGCAGCGCGATATTCCTGTCTACCTGCTCGCCAGCCTGGCGTATGACTTCAGACAATTCATTACTGACCTGATGGATGGACCTGTCCACCAATGGTGCTACCCGTTCATCAATGACACGGTTCAGACTCTGTTCAAAGGCAGATGATGCCTGTTTCAGATTCAATGGGTCAAACGCCATCTTTTCTCCGGTGAATAGCTTCGTACCTGAGTATTTGATGTTGCCGCTGGAAATTTCAAGACCAGCACCCTGATTGGGGCTAAAACTCTTTGTTCAATGCATATAGTCAGAGTCTAGTCATGTGATACCAATAAGACATTAAAACGGTACCTGGGCATTTTTGATTTAAATTTTGCAATCCTTTGTATACCCTTAAATTGCTTCCTGGGCAACGAAACAGCCAAATACCTGTTTGGCGATGTGCTTTGGTGCTCCAGGCCAGCTATCTGAGACTGTTCAGATATACCAACTAGTGAACAAAGGATATTTATGTTGATCAAAAAACTTACTCTCATCGCGTGTGCAGCGGTGGGTATGCTCGCCAGCTCTTTTGCTAGTGCCCAGACTTATCTTGGTGCTTCCGTAGGCCAGAGCGATAACAGCAACTACTGCAACTACGCCACAACTTGCGATTCCAAGGCCACCAGCTACAAGCTGTTCGGCGGCTATAACTTCAACAAGAATTTTGCAGTAGAAAGCAGTTATTTTTCTGGTGGCAAAACCTCTATCAATTCAGGTGTGCCGCTAGGCCATAGCGAACAAAAGAAAACCGGCTTCAGCCTGGCTGGTGTGTATAACTATGAATTCAATGAGGCTTTTGCCGGTTTTGCCAAGCTCGGGATTGCGCGTGTAAAAGCAGAAACGACTTACGACACTTCAGGCCTGCCTTCCTATTCAGCCTCCAATACGGGCAACCAGGCACTGCTTGGGGTAGGCGTGTCTTACAAGATAACTCCTAACGTAGCCGTTCGTGCAGAATTCGAGAAATACAATGCCCGGACGTTCTCGAATAGCGGCACTTCCGGCAGCAATCTGTCGGCTGGTTTGCAATACAATTTTTAATTAATTGTTTCCGGTGGCGTTGATGAATAAATTCCATCAACGCTCACGGAATTTGAAGATAAAAAAGAGCCATGCCTGGGTTTCAGTTCAGTCTCAGGCCTGGTTCTTTTTAGTGGTTTTGCTGGTCTTTTTGACTGGCACTGGCAAAGCATTCGCAGTGGCACGCGCCAGGGTGGTCAGACCATCCCGGTCTTCCAGCAAATCACTGTCGATGAGATACCAGGGCTTGGCCTGAGGGTAGGGCTGTGCTTCGGTGATTGTCGCTGGTAACTGCGTTAAAAATTGCTGCCCCGCCGCAGTCGGCTTGATGAAGAGCTGATCATCACAGATCAGCGCAAACATCTTGCCCGACATATACAGCGCGTACTCACCAAACATTTTTTTCGCGACCACATCTTCGCAACTGCTTAACTGGTCGAGAATAAATTCTACAAAGCTTGCTTGTGAGCCCATGGTCTCGCTCTGGATAAAAATTGAACTTTAATCTGGACGACGAAAATCATCAGCTATCCAGGCCCTGGCATTTTGCTGGTTCAGTTTATAGTTGGGGGCAACCCTGACTCTCGCCAGCTCGGTATTACCTGCATCTTGCGCACTGAGCCAGGCATAGGGATCATCCTCATCCGGCACGATGTCTAGCATGATCTTGAAGTCTGCTTCATCGGTCGCGACCATCAGGCTCTTGTGCAATGTCGCATGCAATTGCTGTTCATGGCGACGTATTACCTCGGATGCCGTTTTCACCAGTGTGCCAAAAGCATTTGCATCGAGTGGTTTGGGATTTTTTTTATCGCGCCCCATGGTCCACGGGCCAACCAGTGCAGGTTCAGGCTCACCATCCTTGATCATGGCAACTGCCCAGCCTTCATCGTCGTCATTCTTGATGACCTGGGCTGTCCAGCCCTTGTCGCGCCACAGGCGTGGCTCGTGGACCTTGTTGTCCTCTTCCTGAGGTGCGTGGTCGTCTGATGTGTAATCGCTATCGTTATCGTTTATCAAGGCGGTTCCCGGTTTGTTTTTCAGGCTGCACATGCTACACGCAAGTTTTCAGTTTGTCTGAGTCCTTTTCCGTTTTGTATGGAAGTGGAGCCAAACCATGCCTGGTGCGGGCTTGCCGGCACTTGTCGTCACCGACCTGCACCTCGCGGCATGGTGAGGGTCTTTGCTCATACATAGTGCATTTGACGAACTTTCCTACTTCCCCCACCAGAGCCTGGCAGTGCGGGCTGGACTGGTTAGTGCCACGCAGGCAAGAGTAAACCGGTGTCAAAGCCTCGACCATGGAATCGTCTATGCCATTTTCCTCGGCCTCGGCCCAGTAAAACGAAACCCGGTAACTAGCGCAGCAGGCTCCACAATCAAGGCAGGGTTCATATCTGTCTGTAACTTGTATTTCCATAAATGTAAGTGCTTCTGAGATTGGCCATCTTGATGACAGACCCGGCAACTGAACAATGTGAAAAAGAAAAATCTGCATTGACCTTAACACATGTCCGGCGAGAATTTTAAATCCACTCGTTTTGCCTGGAAAGGGGCATGCTCAGCTACCTGCTCCAGGACTCATTTGATATGTGTCAAACCGCCTGCTTGCCTGGCTTGTCAAGCACCGCGTCGCATACTATTTTGATCACATAGCAAGTACGGATTTTCATTTTGTGTCATATTTTTCTGAAGGAGAGACAAATGGGAGCATTAAGCAATCGTGGTAATTTTTTCGATGATTTTTTTCGGGACGTCAATCCAGGTTTCTTTGTAAGACCGTTGCATGGCGATCCTTTGCCCAGTCCGGCACAGATCAAGCTTGACCTGAAGGAAACTGATCAGGCCTACACTGTGCACGCAGAGGTACCTGGCGTTGCCAAAGACGATATCCATGTCACACTGGATGGCAATGTGGTTACATTGCGGGCAGAAATCAAGCAGGAAGACAAAACTGGTCCAGACCAGAAAGTCTTGCGCAGTGAACGCTATTTTGGCGAAGTATCGCGCAGCTTCCAGTTGCCAGTAGAAATAGAAGCGAGCGAAGCGACGGCCAAATACGATAATGGTGTATTGAATCTGACCTTACCTAAAAAGCGTGCGGCCAGCGGAGTGCAAAAACTTAAAATAGAATAGGCAGCCAGCATTGCAGGAGGAGACTTGAGCAGCATGGCAAACCATGCTGCTTTTTTATTGCTGGCGGGCCCCTTGTCTGAGTGAAAAAAACAGGCCACCTGATATCAGCATGGCACCCAGCAGCAATGACATGGTCATGGTCTCACCCAGCACGAGAACGGCCAGGCTTACCCCCACGATAGGCATCAGCGCGGTGAACATTGACGCTTTCGCCCCCAGTTGCTTTACCGCCAGGTTGAACAGCAAGACAGATACCACACTGACCAGCAAGCCCTGATAAACCGCCTGTACCGCAATCGCACCGGCATCAAGCTGGAACAGGCTGGTACCGGCAAAATAAAAATACACAGGCACATAGAGCAAGCCGCCCACCTGTATCACGCTGACTACCGACAGTGGGCTGGTATTCCAGCGTCGCATCAGCACCGTATAAAACGACCACATCAGCGCAGCCAGCATGAACAGCAAGTCACCACGCCAGGCCTGGGCATACGCGGCTGACGGCGCTTGCAGTATGCTGCCGGCCTTGACCACCACCACCCCGGTCAATAACAAGCCCAGACCCAGCATGGGAATGCCTTCGCGCTTATCCAGCATCAGTTTCGCCAGCAGGGACGTGAACAAGGGAGTAAACGCCGGATAGATCAGCGAGCTGTGAGAAGCAGGTGCCCAGTGCAGGCCACCGACCAGTACCATGTTATACAAAGGCCCGGCAAGCAGCAGCAAGACCAGCGCCCTGGGCCAGCCCGTGCCTGCTGCATTCTTTGCCCCAGCTTTGATGAAGAAAGGCAGCATGATCAGCCCGCTGACGGTAAACCGCAATACCGTCAGGTCAAAAATATCCAGCGATGCGCGGTAACCAAAACTGGCAACCACAGGCTGTGCTCCCCAGATCAGTGCGACCAGCAGGCCATAAACCAAACCCATCAATTCCATTGCCTGCATCCTCTAGGTAAGGGAGCTTTCAAAGTACCGAGTAGTCGTTATTGCGCAAATCTGTCAGCAGCATGTGGCCAGGCGCATGGGTAATGCACAGCTCAGGTTTTGCATGCATCAGGGCTGCTTGCGGTGTGACGCCACAAGCCCAGAACACCGGCAACTCGCCCTCATTAATCGTCACTGCGTCACCATATTCAGGCTGGGCCAGGTCCCTGATGCCTATCAGCGCCGGGTCACCTATATGCACAGGCGCACCATGCACGCCTGGGAAGCGCGAGGTGATCTGTATCGCCCGTATTGCATCTGCCGCCTTCATCGGACGCATAGTGACGACCAGCGGCCCCTGGAATGCACCGGCAGGCGAAGTTGGCACAGTAGTGCGGTACATGGGTACATTGCGCTCCTGCTCTATGTGGCGTATGCCTATGCCATTTTCTATCAGCGAATGCTCGAAAGTAAAAGAACAACCCAGGGCAAATGTCACCAGGTCATCCCGCCAGATATCACCGATGTCCAAAGGCTCTGCCACCAGCTCACCATTGCGGAACACGCGGTAAAGCGGCACATCGCTGCGTATATCGAGATCAGCCCCAAGGAAAGGCAGGAAAGGGTCGCCGACCTCTGACACGGCAATCAAAGGGCAGGGTTTGGGATTTTTCTGGCAAAAGCGGTGAAAGTCGCTGGCGTCTTTGGCGGGCAGTATCACCAGGTTGACCTGCACATAGCCAGGCGCAAGACCCGAGGTTTCTTTGCGCCACTCGCCGCGGCGTATGGCAAGGCGTAATTCTGCAGGTGACTTGGACAGGGGGGAAAGTGCGGACATGGGCGGCTCCATAAAAGGTGGATAGTGAAGGGCTTATCAATAAGTTATGACGACTGAGGACTTCAGGACTGATAGAGCCAGTATAAAATGCGATCTTGATAGAAGATAATTGAAGTTATTGTCAATAGTTGATAAGATTTATCTATCATGCGACCTTCACTACAACAGCTCGAAACTTTTTACTGGATAGCCCGTCTGGGTGGTTTTCATGCGGCGGCCAAACACCTGCACCTGACCCAGCCGACGATCAGCGCCAGAATCCAGGAGCTTGAAGACATCCTGGGATTGAAGCTGTTTGAGCGCGGTGGCCACCGGGCCGTTATTACCCCGGTAGGGCGCGATGTACTGGCGCAGGCAGAGAAAATGCTGCGCCTGTCTGATGACCTCGAACAAATCAGCAAGCGCCGCAATCCCATGCGTGGCCTGTTGCGCCTGGGGGCGAATGAATCGACCGCCATGTCTGGTCTGATAGAATTGCTGGGGCGGCTAAAGGCGCTGTACCCTGGCCTGCGCATAGAGTTGAGCATTGATGTCGGTGCCAGTCTCAGCCGCAAACTCAATGCACGTGAACTGGATGTTGCCATCCTCAGCGACCCAGTCTCTGCGCCACATGTCATTGACGTTGCCATAGGTAAAGTAGATCTGGCGTGGATGGCATCTACCCAAACCGTATTGAATGAGCAGGAACTTCATCCTGCGGGCATGGCTGCCTTGCCGGTGGTCGCCATGCCAGCACCTAGCACCATCTGCAATGTTGTCATGGATTGGTTCAGGGCTGCAGGCCATGAACCGGAAAATCTCAGCATCTGCAATTCCATGGCGATGATGATCAAACTTGTTGCCGCAGGCCATGCCATCGCCGTGTTGCCACGCGCCGTGGTCGATGCAGAAATCAAGAGCGGCATCCTGCGCACGCTGCCTGTCAAGCCAGCGCTGAATCCCTTGACCTACTACGTTTCCTATTTGCGCCAGGAGCCTGAGCTGGCGGGCGGCGGCCTCGTTGATATGACGCGCGAAATATTGCAGAAGAGTGGTCTACTGCTGCCATTAACATCGCCAGCGCCACGCTAAAATCGTCGACTCACGACAGCATCAATTGCGTTTTGATGCATGGAAATTCCTGAGCGCTCCGTGCATTTGGTTCCTCAAAATTCCACATTCAATCCCTTAATTTGCGCTTCTGTCTCAATCTGCCAACTTGAAAATCAGGTATTGCCTATATTGCGCCATGTGCTTGCAATCAAGCGGCACCGGCGAAGCGATAAACCTGCTTTCGCACAGTTATTACCAGTTTGCAGATCTCTCCATGAGTGGGTCTGGGTTTCTTAATCCTGAATCAGAAAGTACATCGAACATGAAAAAAACTTACCGCCTTCTCCCTGCGAAATTACTGATGGCAACGCTGGCACTGGGTGCAATTCAGGCGCATGCCGCAACATCCATGTCCGACGCAGACATCCTGAACCTCCTCAAGCAGCGTGTTGATACAGACAAAAAAGCGGTGGGCCTGGTGGTCGGCATCGTCGATGAAAAAGGCAGCCGCGTGATCAGCTACGGCTATGCCAATCTTGCCGAGCGCCGCCCTGTCGATGGCGATACCCTGTTTGAAATTGGTTCCATCACCAGCGCATTTACCGGTGTCGCCATGATGGACATGGCAGAGAAAAGTGAAGTCAGACTGAAAGAACCTATCGAGACTTATCTGCCTGACGGCGTCAGGATACCCTACTATGAAGACAGGAGAATCACACTCTCTGACCTGTCTTCGCATCGCTCCGGCCTGCCTGCTGTACCTGGCACCCCAGGCACAGGTACCGACAATCCCTATGCAGGTTTCACTACCAATAAAGCCTATGAATTTTTGGCCAGCTACCAGATGAGATACGACGTCGGCAGCCGTTATCTCTATTCCAGTTTTGGTAATGGCTTGCTGGGCCAGGTATTGAGTCAACGCGCAGGCACCGACTATGACACCCTGATCAAAAACCGCGTGACCACACCACTGGGCATGACTGCTACCAGCGTTAACCTCAATGCAGACTTGCAAAAGCGCATGGCAACAGGCTATAGCAGCAAGGCACAATTTGCCGTAGCACCGGCCTGGAACTTCAGCGCCTTCGAAGGTGCGGGTGGCTTGCACTCATCTGCCAATGACATGCTCAAGTTCCTCGCTGCCAATATGGACCAGGCCAAGACACCCTTGAACGGCACCATACGCAAACTGCAGATGCCCTTTGAAATAGGCAACCGCCTCTTGCTGGTCTGGGGTGGCTATAACAATAAATTTGACAGCGCCATCCTGGGTCTTGAAGGCAAGACAGGTGGCTACAGCAGCTACATCGCCTTCGATAAAAAAGCGGGCAAAGGCGTCGTGATATTATCGAATGCAGATGTCAGCGTGGCTGATATCGGCAACAAGATCATCAATACAGATTTTCCGCTGGCACAGTAAACTCAAGGTTGCAGGCAGAACTGCCTGCAGCCTTCAGCGAAAAACCGCATTAAAAAATGGAATGACATCGCTACAGCAAACATTGCAATTCAGTAGTCATATCAGGATGCGACCCTTGATCGTCATCCTGATAATGCACGTCCTGTTCTTCCTGGCTTTATCACGCACTTACACTCCGCAGGCAGACAAAGCAGTATCTGGAACAGCCGTGACTTTCCTGACGCCTGTTACGGCGCAAAAAGAATCATTGCCGCCAAAAAATGAGCATCGAAAAGAAGAACGTCAAGAAGCAGAGCTTCAAAAAGCAGATGATCAAAAGCTGTCACCTGCGATCAAAAAAGAATCCGTGCAAGCACCCAGGGCGGCCACGAGTGATGCACCAACTGAGAAATTGCCCACACCTACACCAACAGCAAAATCGTTTGCCGACATAACCGCTGGCACCGAAGCAGAAGTACCCGCCAAAGCCGCAGTCAGTCTTGCCCAGCTTCGCTCGCAGGCAACATCCATAGCCAGGGAATCAGCACAAGCTGAGGGCAGTGAATCTGGCTATACGGGTATTCTTGGTGATTACTACGGCAGCTATAACGGCGCCGATGCAGGCACGTTTTATATCCACGTCGATCACACCGGCAACATCTTTGGCTCTGCCGATTCAGGCACCGCCCACAGCAGCTTTACGATCACCGGTAAAGTATCGACCAATGGTGTCGTGCAGATGACAGGGAAGGGCCTGGCAGGCTCAGCGAGTTTTGATGGAAAAATAAATCTCAAGACAGGCGGCGTGTCAGGGCACTGGAATTTGACGGGTTTTGGGAGGGGGCAGTTTGATGGTCAACGCGCCAAAGGTAGGGAGTATTGATCCAATAATTTGGAGCAATATCAACAGTTTATTTTTGCCTTATATCGGGATACGATGTCTGAACTTGGGTCGCAAAATCAAAGACTCGGACAATAATACTGCCGCTGAATTCGCTGATTTATTACGTTTCCTTAACTCCAAAAGCAGCGTGGGATTGTGCAGCTTTTAATATGGCGCGAGACATTCTGGTGCCGATGGGTTGTTAATCGATTTGGTGAATCAGAGAATTTAGTCCATTATAAACAAACGGTCCTTTTTAAACGCTTCTGTTGAAAATTTTGCACCCACTTCAGTTTCGTAAAATGGTACTAGTGAGTCAGTACAAAAGCCATTGACTTGAATTTCCAATATTTTCGCTTTTTTACATCGAGATTTTCCAGCGATATAGATATCAACGCCAGTGCTAAAAGCATGCGTCTTTGTTTTAAATATATATGCATCGGCTTTCTGCAGTTTTTCGGAAATTTTTCCAATCTCGATATGTGACCAATTGAAAAGCATCTTTGACATTAGAAATTCAGTAATTGACCGGCACAGTTCAACAATAAAATTTCCTAGATCTTTTAAGGGGCCTAATGCATAGATTTCACTGGTTCTTCTTCCATGGGCTACTTCATTGCGGCGCTCAATAAAATCTTTCAATCGTGATTCAACAGTATGGTCTGATTCTTCGCATAATTTTAATAGTCCTATATCTTCTTCGAACCAATTTCTAATGTTTGTTAATTGAAGTCGTGCACATAAATTTTCCAATTCAGCGAGTCTTAAATTATTTAGGTCGGCTGAAAAAGGCTCAAAAAAAAAGACCGTTTCACGTGTATCAAAAATCGCATCATTTAAACTTTTTATTAAATCTTTTTTGTTTAAATTGGCATATCGAGGTGAGGTATCAATTTTTTGCAAAATAAGTGCAACGCCATAAGAGTATGTCGTTGCTAGCTTGTCGTAATCAATGGCAATTTTCTGTTGTGAAATGAATTTCAACCAAATCCTTGCGCTCTCATTAATAAAATCTTCGTATGACGAGTAAAGATTCAACAACATGGATGAGTAATCAAATAACTTTGAAAATTGATTTCTTGAGGTAAGCTGCGGCGCGTCTTCACCTAACGAAATTTGATTTGACCGAGTCCATTCGTTCAATGTAAGTAATGATTTCAGTTGGGTGATCTCGTTTTGTAGATCATCGAACTTTTCAGACAATTCATTTGAATATTGATTGAATTTTGTCATTTCGAGTTCACATCATAAATACGATTCATCAAAGCAATTCTGTCTTTAACATCTTGTTTAGTATTACCTCGACCAGTCAGAATTCCTTTAGTGTCCTCAGTAAATGCATTTCTTGTTTGAGCAAGAATACTGTCTCTATTCTCAATCAATTTCGATGATTTATCCAAGTGATGTGAAAGCGCTACTAAGACGGCATCAGCAAATGCCTTTTGGGGGCGCGAGCCCCATTTTCCATCTCTGGCATGAAATGGCGTGAAAATCAAGTCTTTATAAATCCTATGGGCGAGCTCCAAAGTATCCAGGTATAAAGCTTTCAGTTGTTCTATTTCTTGAGTTTTAAATGATCGCGACTTCAAAATGTAAAGATCTAGGAAACCACTCATTCCCTTTCGGTAGCTATTTGCATGTCTTAGCGCAAAAAATCTTAGTATTACTTCAATATCCTCCATTTGTTTATAAAATGGGTCGTCTAACAAATAATCGGGAGTACTTTTTTCTTCTACATCTGAATAATCTGGAAGTTTCCAAGCACTTCTGTGCATTTTGTTTTTTGCTAAATCGATTAGTGCATCATTGAAAGGCCCTGCATATAAAGCATTTCTTATTTCTTGCGCGCTTAATTTAACCCCACCCGTGTTGAGTCTTTCAAATACGAGTTGTTTTAAAATTAGCGCATCTTCTGATCCTTCTGTTGACTCATGCAAAACCGTTATCCATGAGACCGAGCGGCGATCAATTCCAGCTTTGATTTTTTCTGGAAGTTTGGAATACGTTCTTCCATTCAATTCCGGCCATCTATCCAAACCCTTTAAAACTAGCTCATTTGAATAAAATGCTTTTATAGCGCTAATTCTTTGTTGGCCATCCATTACTTCGTAAGAATTAGGGGAAATTTCATAAACGAATAATGGTGGAATCGGAATATTTATTAGGAAGGACTCAATTAATTTAGATTGGCGTTCATTATCCCAACGATTCCTGCGCTGATAAAAAGGGCGCGGGTCCATATATCCTGGCCGTTTTAATGCCTCATAGAAGTTTTGTAATTTTTCGCGATTGGTTTCCGTAACAATTCGCTCGGCCTTTTTATCGTATTTCGAATTTATTTGTTCATCTGTTAGCTGAGCTTGCGGAGTCTCAGATGGGGATTTATCCCACATACTAAGTTCTGATTCAGAGAAAAATGGCATACGATTCCTTTAGTATTAGTACAGGCTTACTATTTACCCCAACTATCCTTCAACGTCGTCACCCGATTAAACACCGGTTTCCCAACCACTGAATCCACACGATCCGCCACAAAATAACCATGGCGTTCAAACTGCAAACGTGTATCTGGTGTGATCGTTGCGAGGCCAGGTTCTACATAGGCACGTACCACTTCGAGTGCATTCGGGTTCAGCAAGGCCATGAAGTCTTTGCCGCCGGCATCGGGGTTGGCGTCTGTGAACAGGCGGTCGTACAGGCGGACTTCCACTTCCAGCGCATCTGCTGCATTGACCCAGTGCAGGTTGCCTTTGACTTTGTAGTTGGCGCTGCCTTCTGTGCCGGATTTGCTGTCGGCGAAGTAATTGCAATGCACGGCGATGACATTGCCGTTTTCATCCTTGTCGCAGCCTGTGCATTCAACCACATAGCCATAACGCAGGCGTACCTTGTTGCCGGGGAAGAGGCGGAAGTAGCCTTTGACGGGCTCTTCCATGAAGTCTTCCTGCTCTATCCACAGTTCTTTGCCTATCGTGAATTCGCGGTTGCCCAGTTCTGGGTGGTGCGGGTGGATAGGTGCGGTGCAGGCGATGTTTTCGCCTTCCGGGAAGTTGTCGATAATGAGCTTCAGCGGGCGCAATACGGCAGTGGCGCGTGGTGCTTTTGGGTCGAGGTCTTCGCGCAGGCAGCCTTCCAGCGTGCTGTAGTCTATCCAGCCGTCAGAGCGGGTCACGCCTATGCGTTCGCAAAACAGTTGCAGGGATTCTGGCGTGTAGCCACGGCGGCGTATGCCGACGATGGTAGGCATGCGCGGGTCGTCCCAGCCGGTGACGATGTTTTGTTCTACCAGTTGGCGCAGCTTGCGTTTGCTGGTGACGACATAGGTCAGGTTCAGGCGGGCGAATTCATATTGTTGCGGTACTGGTTTTTTGAAGAAACCACCTTCGGCGGCGCGTTCTATGATCCAGTCATAGAAGGGGCGGTGATCCTGGAATTCCAGCGTGCAAATCGAATGCGTGATGTTTTCTATCGCATCTGACAGGGGATGCGTGTAGTCATACATAGGGTAGATGCACCATTTGTCGCCAGTACGGTGATGGTGGGCATGGCGTATACGGTAGATGGCCGGGTCACGCAAATTCATGTTCGGTGATGCCATGTCTATCTTGGCACGCAGGATGTGTTCGCCATCCTTGAATTCACCTGCCTTCATGCGGCGCAGCAAGTCCAGTGACTCTGCTGGAGCACGGTCACGGAAAGGCGAGTTCACGCCTGGTTTGGAAAAGTCACCACGGTTGGCGGCCATGTCGGCAGCGCTTTGGCTATCGACATAGGCCAGACCAGCACCGATCAGGTATTCGGCGATTTCATACAGGCGCTCAAAATAGTCACTCGCATAGTGCAGGTGTTCTTCGCCTTTGTTGTTCCAGTCAAAGCCCAGCCATTTGACGCTGTCCATGATGGTATCGACATATTCCTGGTCTTCTTTCTCAGGATTGGTATCATCAAAGCGCAGGTGGCAACGGCCAGCGTAATCACGTGCGAGGCCAAAATTCAGGCAGATGGACTTGGCGTGACCGATGTGCAGGTAACCATTTGGTTCAGGCGGGAAGCGGGTGATGACTGTAGGCAATCCGTCACGCGCGTATTTGCCGGCAGCCTGGTCTTCGTCAATAATGGTGCGCAGGAAGTTGGAAACTGGTGCAGATGTTGCATTATCGTTATTTTTGATTTCTTTGCTCATAGCTAATCACTGTTGTGAACCTGATAGGGTCTTCTAAATAAGGAGATGACAAGCATTTTACCGTAGCGCAGCATGGATGGCGCGAAGTTTGCTCGTGGTTTGCTTGCAGTTTGTTCCTGCATGGGCAGGAATGCCTGCCCGATTGATGGTATCAAAGTCAGTGTACCCTAAAATCTGAACTATCTGGCAATACCAAATCTACATTTCACTGGATTCTACGCGATTCCGCCCACAATTCTTGGCATGATAAAGGGCATTGTCAGCCCGTTTCATCATCTCATTGATATTGTCTGGATGGTAATAGCTGGTGACACCAAAGCTGGCAGTTTTTTTGCCAACGACTTCAAATTCATGGTTGGCAATCGCGCAGCGCAGTTTTTCTGCAGTGGCTATTGCGGCATGAATGGTGGTTTCGCGGAAGATGACCAAAAATTCTTCGCCACCCCAGCGGCCCACGGCGTCCATGCTGCGTACATGATCTTGCAGGATGCGGGCGATATTGATGAGAACCTGGTCACCGGTCTGGTGGCCATGGGTGTCGTTGACTTGCTTGAACAGGTCTATATCGACAATCGCAAGCGAAAAACTGGTGCCATAACGCTGGCTGCGCTGGTGTTCTTCATCCAGTATCTGTTCGAGCTTCAGGCGGTTATACAGGCCGGTGAGCCTGTCGGTGCTGGACAGGAGTTCGAGGTCATGGTTGCGCAACTCCAGTTCGCGGGTGCGGGCGACGACCAGGTTTTCTAGGTTGGCGTTGACTTCCATCATGGATTTATGGCTGGCTTCGAGCTTCTCTGCCATCTGGTTGAAGCCGGCTTCCAGTTCCTGTAATTCGCCGCCAGAATTTGCGGTGATGCGGGTATCAAGCTCACCTTTTTCCATGCGGTGCACGCCATCGAGCAGACGTGATAATGGCCGTGTCAGGTCACGGCTCATTCGCATGGCGAGTATGGACGCACAGACTGTTCCGACCAGGCCTATCAGTACGCTGAGGGCGACAAAGACATTCTTGGACTGGTGGCTGGCATGGGTGCTCAACTCCAGATAGACCCGGCCCAGCAGTTTTTGCTTGGCGGTCTTGTCATTCGGGATGCGGTCAAACAGGTCGAAGGCATCGGCCTCAGATTTGCCCTGGTAAATCGGGGCGGCAAAGATCAGTGACTCATGGTCGCCGCGCAAGATCTTGCCGTTGTCGGCGGCTTTGGCATGTTCCGGTCCCAGCTTGCTGGGTTTGCCACTGACGGCCAGTACTTTATTGTCGGCATCGGTGATGACCACGGCTTTGGCGTCATCTTCTTTCATGACGGATTGCGTCAATGCCTGCAAGACTTCGCGGTTACCGGAGAAGGCGCCATATTCACTGGCTGGTGCCAACTGGCGGGTGATGACAGTGCCGCGCGCCTTGATGGCGCCGTCAATTTCAGTAATGCCGACGATGACGACCATCAACACCAGCAGGGCAGAGATGATCCAGACCGGGGCCAGTGCAAGGAACAGGATGCGGTGGGCGAGTGGCCAGTTTTTCATTGGACACGCTCCGGCAATGATTTGATCTTGCGTGTCAGGCTGACCTCATCTTCCATTTCCAGACTCAGCGAACGGCTGACCTGGGTATTGATATTGACACTGAAGTGGCGTGGATATTGTGGCAGAGGCAGGTAGCCATTATTGGGTAGTGTCGCGATGATCTCTGCTACCTGCTGGGCAATCTGGGTCGCAGAACTATACACGCCAGCCAGTGCACCTGCCTTGACGTAGGCGGCAGAAAAACCGAATAGCGGCACTTTTTGCCGGTAACTGGTCAACAATATGCTGGGGATGTTATTGCGGTTATAGATGGCGGCATCGGGCAGGGCCAGCAGGCTGTCGCTGTTGTTCAGCAGGCGGCGCAGGGCGGGCAGCAATTCAGAATCATCGGTGACGGTTTCAACATTGATTTGCATCTCCATTTCTTTGGCGATGGCTGATAGGCCGACCAGCATTTCGTTACCGTCTTTGCTGAGTAATAATCCTACGCGATTGCGGCCTGGCATACTGCTGCGTATCAAACCCAGTTGCCGGTGCCACGGCTGGTCAAAATAAATCGCCGAGAAATGATGCGGGTCTTGATGGCGGCCATATTGCCTTGCTATTTTTTGAAAGGTATTGCGTGGTACCAGTACGCTCAACACCGCCATGGCAGGTGGCTTTTGCGCCATCGCTGTCATGGCTGGTGTGCCAACCGCAATCAGCAGGTGATTGCTGGCATTGCGCGGCACGTCTTCTGCCTTGTAGGTGTTCAGGTTCAAGACCTTGATGGTATTTTTTGCGTTACCTTGTCCCTGAGTCAGCAGAATGCTTAACTGGCTGGAAAATTCAGTATAAGCAGAGCCTTCCTCACTCAGCAGTATGGTGATGTTGTCCAGTGCCAGAACAGCTTGCGCATACAGCAAACTCAGCGTCAGGCCTAGCAAATTGACTACATACCGCAAATGCCTTGTTGACTGCCAGTGCATGTTCACATGTCCAGTCTGAGGTTCAGCCTCAGTGCCCGGCCTGGCAATTCATTGTCGTGCCGGTATTCAAAATACCGGGCATCAGTCAGGTTTTGGGCAATCAGCGAGCACTCGGCAGACTTGCCACCGAGCTTGAACTGATAATTGAGCCTGGCATCCACGCGCTTGTTGCCATCAATGAAATAGCCACGGTTTTCGCGTGGGTTGTAATCGGTGGCATTGAACTTGGTTTTTGCCATCTGGTAAGCTACCAGGCTGCCGCTCCATTGTTCATTGACTTTATGACTGAGCATGATGTTGTGGTTGTATTTAGGTAGCGAATCGCTATACACGACACCATTTACATTATCACTTTTCACACCACCACCAGAGAGGCCATAGATAAGCCGCGTCTTGTCTGTCAGTTGCGCCTTCAATTGCAATTCATAACCACGCATGACGGCTGTGCCCGCATTCAGGTTGCCGCCGGCAGCCGAGCGCTTGTTCCTGACGTCGATTAACTGGCTGTAGTCATCATAGAACAGGCGGAAATCGACATCGAGGTTGCCGTATTTACCGATGTAGCCTATCTCGCTTGATTTGACTCTTTCAGTCTGCATTTCTGGCAAGCCTGGGTAAAAGTCAGCGCTGCGCCAGTAGTTGTCATAGGTCTTTTCATAGACAGAAGGCGAGCGCGTGGCGCGTGAGTGGCTGAGACGCAGGGTATGGCCGGGCTGTACATGCCAGTTGACTGCCACCCTGGGCGTAGTGTCTGTGCCGGTATAGGTATTGTTTTCTATCATGCCACCGACGTTGAAGACCAGGTCAGGGCGGGCACGCCATTCAAGATTGCCAAAAAAACGGCGCAAATGATAAGGAAAGTCACCATACAGATACTGGTTGTCACCAACCCCAAGATAGTAGGGCGCATAAGTCTGGTCATAGCGTATGCTGCCACCCCAGACCAGACGGGCGTTCTTGAAAGGTGAAAAGGTGTGCTGCACTTCCAGGTCATAGCGCCGCAAGATGGCATCGCCATCACTGATGCCATCTGAATCTTTCAGGCGTGCATACACTCTTTCTACCGTATGAAAGGCTTGCACAGACAATTCGCCACCGCCTTCAAGGGCGCGGCGCCAGTGCACCATTTCAAAATGGTTTTCTGCCCGTCTGCTGATGGCGGAGACATTATTGTATTCACCGACTTCACGCGGTCCACCGTTATAACCGAACTGGAATTCCAGCGTATCGGCAGAATTGACCTGGTAATCGGCGCGCAGGTTCAGGTTGTGTATGGTCTTGTTGTCATACTTGTTCAGGTTCCAGAAAGTGAAGGCAGAAGTTGGCTTCTTGATAGTGTCATCTTCGCCTTTGTCATCCCTGATGCTGGCTGACAGCCGGTAGCTTAATGCACCAGTCTTGCCGCCATAGCGCAAGATGCCTTCCTTGCGGCCATTGCCAAATGCCATGGACAGAGTGGTACCCTGGGTCTCTGCCGGGTGGCGGGTGATGATATTGATGACGCCGGAATATGAATTCGCACCGTAACTGGCAGAGTCTGGCCCACGTATGACTTCTATGCGCTCTATGTCATCAAGAACGATGGGCAAGTCGCTCCAGTTGACGCCACCAAACAGGCTGGCATACACCGATCTGCCGTCAATCAGGACCTGCATACGGTCTGAGGTCGTGGTGGTGACCATGCCGTGATAGGCAACCGTGCTGTCTGCTGAGTAATAAGGGTCGGCATGGTAAGCCACATACATGCCCGGTACCAGGCGAAAAATCTCGGACAAGTCCCAGGCACCAGAGTCCTTGATCATTTGCCTGTCTATGATGGTGACCGCAACTGGTGTTTCATTGATGGGTTGTGAGAGACGGGACGCAGACAGCACCACAGGCATATCATCCAGAAATATCGATTCTTCACCGCCACCGGCGATTGCCACCTGATGCAGCAAGGAAAAGAACAGGACAAGACAGCCAGCACGCCTGTTCAGGCGTTTGCCAGTGTGATTGCTTTGGATGCCGCGTCTTTTTTTTGCTAACAAGATATGCCCCAGAGCCAAAAAATGCATTGATTCAGAGTAACACAGCACGGGCACGCAAATGTAGCCTAAATGCAAAGTGTCGAGCCAGAAGCCATCTTTGCGGCTTGGGAATTGTTGTTTTTATGGCGAATATTTTTGGACATGATGCTTTATTTGAAATTTGTATAACAGGCAAATTAAAACGCAATTTATTGACGGCATGATGAATTGACAGCTGTGGACGCGCAGAAAATTAAGGTTAAATTAATATAAATTGCATATTTGAAAACTTCGATAAGGCAAAACTTCTGAACAGCTTGGGCAACAGGTAGAATAGCGGTATGACTACAGAATTAATTACCTCCCCTGAAGCGAGCAATGAAGTTGCCGTCAGCAAGCCCTACGAGCCTGCCTTTGTCCATCTGCGCATCCACTCTGAATATTCGATAGTCGATGGCCTGGTGCGTATTGATGATGTCATCAAGGCAGCAGTAAAAGACAAACAGCCAGCAATGGCAATTACTGACCTGGCGAATTTGTTCGCCATGGTGAAATTCTATAAATCTGCACGCGGCAAGGGCATGAAGCCTATCGCCGGTTGCGATGTGTGGATCAGCAATGATGTCGATCGTGACAAGCCATCCAGATTGCTTTTGCTGGTCAAGAACAAACTTGGCTATTTGCAGTTATGTGAATTGCTGGCTCAGGCCTGGCTGACTAACCAGCACAAGGGCAAGGCGGAAATTCGTTTTGAATGGCTGCAAAAAATCTTTGAAGAAGGTCAGGGCGGTGGCCTGATCGCCATCTCTGGCGCACATTTTGGCGATGTCGGCGTTGCTATTGATAATGGCAATCTGGAACTGGCAGAGCAAAACGCCAGACGCTGGGCCAGCATTTTTCCCAACCATTTTTATATAGAAATACAAAGAGCAGGCCAGGCAAACATGGATAACCATGTGCGCGCTGCCGTGGCCCTGGCGGGCAGGCTCAAATTGCCGGTGGTGGCAACCCATCCCGTGCAATTCATCAGCAAGGACGACTACACCGCCCATGAAGCACGCGTTTGTATTGCCGAAGGTGATATGCTGGCCAATGGCCGCCGCGTGCGCAGGTTCAATGAGCAGCAATGCTTCAAGACCCAGGCCGAGATGGCAGAGCTGTTTGCCGACTTGCCAGCAGCCTTGCGCAATTCTGTCGAAATCGCCAAGCGCTGTAACCTGACGCTGGAACTGGGTAAGCCGAAGCTGCCGGATTTTCCAACGCCTGAGGGCATGACCATCAATGACTTTTTGGAACATGAATCCCGGCGCGGTCTTGAGTTCCGCCTCAATCAAATTTTCCCGAATGAAGAAAAGCGCGAGAAAGAGCGCGCCCGTTATGAGGCGCGCCTGAAGTTTGAAACCGACACCATTATCAAGATGGGTTTCCCGGGTTACTTCCTCATTGTTGCTGACTTTATCCAGTGGGCCAAGAACAATGGCGTGCCGGTAGGGCCGGGCCGTGGTTCTGGTGCCGGTTCCCTGGTTGCGTATTCATTGCTGATTACCGATCTTGATCCTTTGCAGTACAACCTGCTGTTCGAGCGTTTCCTGAACCCGGAGCGGGTATCCATGCCCGACTTTGATATTGACTTTTGCCAGGAAGGCCGCGACAAGGTTATTCAGTACGTGAAAGACCGTTATGGCAAAGAAGCGGTATCGCAGATTGCCACCTTCGGTACCATGGCTGCCAAGGGCGCGATACGTGACATCGGCCGCGTGCTGGACTTTGGCTACATGTTCTGCGATGGCGTCTCCAAACTGATCCCGTTCAAACCGGGCAAACAAGTCACGATAGCCGAGGCAATCGTGGAAGAACCCTTGCTGGCTGAGCGTCAGGAAAACGAAGAAGAAGTCAAAACCCTGCTCGACCTGGCGCAACAGGTAGAAGGCATCACCCGTAATATTGGTATGCATGCCGGTGGTGTATTGATTGCCCCAGGCAAGCTGACAGATTTTTGCCCGCTGTACACCCAGGGCGGCGATTCTGGCGTGGTGTCGCAATATGATAAAGACGACGTCGAGGCTGTGGGCCTGGTCAAGTTCGACTTTTTGGGTTTGACCACCTTGACCATTCTCGACAGGGCAGTGCGCTATATCAAGATGATGGACCCGGCCATGGCAGATTTTGATCTGGCCAAATTGCCGCTGGATGACAGGGCATCTTATGATTTACTGACCAAGGCCAAGACCGTGGCTGTGTTCCAGCTGGAAAGCCGCGGCATGCAAGGCATGCTGAAAGATGCGCGTCCTGACCGCTTTGAAGACATTATCGCGCTGGTGGCTTTGTACCGCCCTGGCCCTATGGACCTGATCCCGGATTTCTGCAAACGCAAGCACGGTGAGAAATTCGATTATCCTGATCCCCGTACCGAAGGCATTTTGTCTGAAACCTACGGCATCATGGTGTATCAGGAACAGGTTATGCAGATGGCCCAGGTGGTCGGTGGCTACTCACTCGGCGGTGCCGATTTGCTGCGCCGTGCCATGGGTAAGAAAAAAGCAGAAGAGATGGCCGAGCATCGCCAGATTTTCCGTGATGGTGCAGCCAAGGATGGTTTGCCGCAAGAAAAAGCCGACGAGATTTTCGATTTGATGGAAAAATTCGCGGGCTATGGTTTTAATAAATCCCATGCTGCCGCGTATGCCTTGCTGTCTTACCACACCGCTTATCTGAAAGCGCATCACGCTGCTGCCTTCATGGCAGCCAATATGTCGCTGGCCATGGATGATACCGATAAGGTCAAGATTCTGGTCGAAGATGCGATTGATATCTGCAAGCTCAAAATGCTGCCGCCAGATATCAATCTGTCCGATTATCGTTTCATGCCAGTTGCTGAACCTGGCAAAAAATCCAGCCAGATACGCTATGGCATGGGCGCCGTCAAAGGCTCAGGCCAGAATGCGATAGAAAGCATCATCACGGCCAGAAAAGAAGGTGGGCCATTTAAGGATTTGTTTGATTTCTGCAAACGCGTCGATAAACGCCAGGTGAACCGCCGTACGGTAGAGTCCCTGATACGTGCCGGTGCCATGGATTGCCTGGGCAAAGACCGTGGCGTCTTGCTGGCAACCGTCGATTTTGCGCTGGAAGCAGCGATGCAGGCAGAAGCCGCAGCAAACCAGGTCAGCCTGTTTGGTGATGACGATGATTTGATCGCGCCACCAGATTACCTGGATGTACCGCCGTGGACAGACAAGAAGCGCCTGACCGAAGAAAAACTGGCGCTGGGCTTTTACCTGTCCGGTCATCTGTTTGATTCTTATGCGCCAGAAGTGCGCCAGTTCATCAAGACCACTCTTGCCAAGCTGGAACCTTCACGCGATTTGCGCCTGATTTGCGGCATCATTACCGGTGTGCGCACCCAGATGACACAGCGCGGCAAGCTACTCATCGTCAGCCTTGATGATGGCACTGCCGTGGTTGAGGTGACGGTGTATAGCGAACTCATGGAAGAGTTCAAATCCCTGTTCAAGGAAGATGAATTCCTGGCTGTGCTGGGCAAAGTGTCTGAGGACAGGTTCTCAGGCGGCTTGCGTATCTCGGCTGAAAAAGTCATGGATATAGGCCGCGCCCGCGTACAGTTCTCGCAAGGTTTGCGCCTGACGTTGACATCGACAGCAGACACCAAAAAGCTGCAAGAGATGCTGAAGCCACATTTGAACGCCGATGGTTGCCCGGTATTGATACGCTATCAAAACGCCAATGCCAGTGCTGAAATGTATTTGTCAGACCAGTGGCGGGTGAACCCGGATGATGTCTTGCGGCAGAACCTGGGCGAATGGCTATCCATGAAAAACGTCAAAATTGAATACGCCTGATTCCATGGATACCAGTAGTGTATTGCCAGCGCGTGGTGATTCACCGCAGGCAGAGCCGCAAACCGGCTGGCGCCAGTCCTTGCCGCATCAGATACTGACAGGCTTGCCGCTGACCCTGTTTTTCCCGGTTGGTGTCATGTATGCCGGTGTGCTGCTGTTTTATATCAGTTTGCTGGTATCTGGCGGCTACCTGAAGAAGATGCACAGGATCAGGCAAAGCGCCATGTTGCTGCCGATACTTGGCCTTAGCCTGGTCAGTATCGTGCTGGCGGCAATGCAGGATATCCCGCCAGAAATCAGTAAAGAATTCTGGCCGGGGCTTGTGCATTACCAGACGTATTTGTTTCTCTTGCCTTTTCTGACCGTGGCTGCGGGCGTGTGGCAAAGGCGGGCGATGTATGTTTTCTTTGCTGGTGCAGTGCTGGCGGCAACGCTGTTTGTGGCCAATTTTTTCCATCTCTTGCCTGTCAATACGGTATTTCGCAGCTATGTGATTTATGAGGGTAATAAATCCATCTTGCTGGGCATATTGATGGCGATTGCTGCCGCCTGGATGTTGCATGATTTGCGCACGCACCGTGATCACCTGGTCTGGCGGGTGCTGGCAGTTGTATATGTGGCCGCAGCCCTGGTCTTGCTGGCAAAAACCAGGACGGCCAGCCTGCTGTTTTTTATCTTGTGCGGTGTACTGATTTTGCGCCAGATAGGCTGGTCATGGCGGGTAGTGGCTTTGCCTTTGATCTTGCTGGCAGCACTTGGCGGCGGCTGGAAATATGCCTTGAGCCTGCCACCACCGGCAACCTGTGAGGTGCGTCTGGTGCAAGCCGGGCCGTGGGAAATTTTTAAATTGCGCAGCCTGTGTACTGTGCATCAATTGCATGACTTTTCCCAGGGCCGCAAAGTCAATGATGATGGCATGCGTCTTGAACTTTACAAGATCACCGGTGAGATCATTGCCGAGAAACCTCTGACAGGCCATGGTATTGCTACCTGGATGTATCTTTACCAGAAAAAAGCCAAGGGCCTCATCAGTTCTACCATGACGACACCGCACAATGATTATTTGTTGTACCTGACAGAAGTGGGTGTCATCGGCTTGTTTGCCCTGCTGGCGATCTGGGCGACCCAATACTGGGTGGCCTATCGTATGGCATGTAAGGAAGTGCATGAGAATCCCAACACCAGGGAAATGGCCATGCCCTTGCTGATGCTGACCATCGCCATGATGCTGGGCGGTATGTTCAATGCGATTTTGCGTGATGCTGTGTTTGGCATGGCTTTCATGATTTTGCTGGCGATACCGCTGGCTGGCATGCGTAATAAAAATTAGTCACGCCGCAGATAGATTATTTATGCGCAAGCCTGATTGATTAATTGATTGAGCGGCTTGTGCCAATACAGGATATGAATTTCATACTATGAGTTTGATCAATAAAGAAACCATCGATGTGTTCCGCCGCTTGTGGCAGTCCATCGCCCCTTATCGCGCCAGGGTGTGGTGGGCCTTGCTGACCATGCTGGGCACAGCTTCGACGGAAGTCATGTTCCCCAAGGTGCTGGGCTACATTCTCGATCACGGTTTTAATGCCGATGCGAAAAAGCTTGCCCTGTGGATGGTGCCAACGGCCATTATTGCGATTTTCCTGTTTCGTGGCATTTGCACGTTTACTACAAGTTATCTGATGACCTGGATTTCGACCAGATTATTGAATCAACTACGCGCCAAGGTATTTGACCGCATCCTGAATGTGCCCATCAGCTTTTACCAAAGTGAATCGAGTGGCCGCATCATCAACACCATCATGTTTGAGGCGCAGCAAATCGTCGAGATGCTCAAGGTCTCGATGACCACACTGTTCCGCGATTCATTGACGGTCATGGTCTTGCTGGCTGCCTTGTTGTGGCGCAACTGGCAGTTGACCATCATTGCCCTGGTCATGATGCCGGTCATGGCATTTCTCGTGCGTGGGGTCAGCAAGCGCTTGCGCAAACTCAATCAAAGCCAGCTTGATGTCAGCAATGAGCTGACCCAGGTCATAGAAGAAGCCACCCGTGCCAGCCAGGTCATACGTATTTTTGGTGGACAGAAATATGAGCAGGAAAGATTCGAAGCCAAGAATGAAAAATTGCGTGGTTACGCCATGCGTACCACCATTGCCGTTGCATCAACGACGCCGCTGACACAACTCGCAGCCGCGATTGCGGTAGCGGTGGTCATCATGTTTGCGGTGTCGCAAGCAGCGCAAGACGCCACCACAGCAGGCCGATTTATTGAGTTTGTCAGCCTCATGATGCTGTTGCTGACACCTTTGAAGCGTCTGGCCGACCTGAATGGCCCCATGCAGCGCGGCATGGCTGCGGCAGAGTCGGTATTTGCCCTTATCGACACTTTGCCAGAAACTGATAGCGGCAAAGCCTTGAGTGCTCGTGCGCAAGGCAAACTGGAATTTGTCCATACCAGCTTCTCTTACCCAGGCCAGGAGCAGGAAGCGCTGAAAGATATCAACCTCAGCATAGCACCGGGCGAGACCATCGCCTTGGTGGGCATGTCTGGCGGTGGCAAGACTTCGCTGGTGAATCTGGTGCCACGCTTTTACACGCCGGATTCTGGCGATATCCTGCTCGATGGCATTTCTTTGCACGACATTTCCTTGACCAGCCTGCGCGAACAAATCGCGATGGTCAGCCAGAATGTGGTTTTGTTTGATGACACCCTGGTGTCGAATATTGCCTATGGTGATGCCAATCCTGATCCTGAACGCGTGGCTGCAGCAGTGCAGGCAGCACATCTGACGGATGTTGTGCGTGATTTGCCAGAGGGCTTGAACACCATGATAGGTGATAATGGCATGCGCCTCTCCGGCGGTCAAAGGCAACGTCTGGCGATTGCACGTGCCATCTATAAGAATGCGCCTATCCTCATTCTGGATGAAGCTACCTCTGCACTCGACAGCGAGTCTGAGCGCGCCGTGCAGGCCGCACTGGACGAACTGATGCTGGGCCGTACCACGCTGGTCATCGCCCATCGCCTGTCAACAATTGAACGTGCCAGCCGCATTGCTGTACTGGTCGATGGCAAGATCATAGAAATGGGTACGCATGCAGAATTGCTGGATAATGGCGGCACTTATGCGAACCTGCATCGTCTGCAGTTTGCCGCTTGATTGAAAAAGGAGAAGCCATGACTACTGCGATTTCCCGTTTCCCTGTTCCAGAAATAAAAGACCTGCCTGACGATATACGCGAGAAAGTATTGGCCGTGCAGGAAAAAGCTGGTTTCGTACCGAACGTATTCCTGACGCTGGCCCACAGGCCCGATGAATTTCGTGCCTTCTTTGCCTATCATGATGCCCTGATGCTGAAAACCACAGGTAACCTGAACAAGGCCGAGCGTGAAATGATAGTCACTGCAACCAGTGCCAAAAACAATTGCCTGTATTGCGTAGTTGCCCATGGTGCGATTCTGCGCATCTATGCCAAGAATACCCTCGTGGCTGACCAGGTCGCCGTCAATCATTTGAAAGCAGATATCACACCACGTCAAAGTGCCATGCTGGATTTTGCGATCAAGGTTTGCCTGGATTCACAAAGCATCAATGATGCTGATTATGCCTTGTTGCACAGCCATGGTTTTGATGATGAAGATATCTGGGACATAGCAGCCATCACCGCATTCTTTGGCTTGTCGAACCGCATGGCAAATGTGATTTCCATGCGGCCAAATGATGAGTTCTTTCTCATGGGGCGCACGCCAAGATGAGTGTCGTCGTGCACAGTCCTGCCAGCCGCATTCTCGTCATTGCACCCAACTGGATAGGCGATGCCGTCATGGCCCAGCCTTTGCTGCAATTGCTGAAACGCGACCATCCGCAAGCTGCGATCGATGTACTGGCACCGGCCTGGGTAGCACCGGTTTTGCGCGCTATGGTGGAAGTGGATACGGTACTGGAAACACCCTTGAAACATGGCTCACTGCAATTACGTGAACGCTGGCGCTATGCAAAAATCTTGCGCCAGCGTGGCTATGAAGCCGCCTATGTGTTGCCTAATACCCTGAAATTTGCACTATTACCCTGGATGGCTGGTATCAAAAAGCGGGTTGGGTACAAGGGGGAGAGCCGTTATGGCCTCATCAATGTCATGCATCAAGACAGCAAGTCCGCACCGCGACCCATGGTGGCATTTTATGCAGCGCTGGCGAATGCGCCAGTAACTGATCTGGTGCAGAGCTTTCCCAAACCGCGCTTGCAAATTGCCCCTGCACAGATAGATACCGTCTTGCAGGAAATGGGCTTGTCGGCAAAACAGCCTTTGATCTGTTTTGCTCCGGGTGCCGAATTTGGCAATGCCAAACGCTGGCCTGTCAGCCATTTTGCAGAACTGGCAAAGACCATCCTGCAAGCTTATCCTGATGCGCAAATCGTGTTGCTGGGCTCACCCAAGGACGTTGAAGTTTGTCAGCAGATACAGGCGACTTGCCCGGCTGTTCACCAGTTTGCTGGCAAGACCAGACTGGATCAGGCGTTGGCATTAATCGCAGCAAGTGACGCCATGGTGTCGAATGATTCTGGCCTGTTGCATATTGCCTCAGCGTTTAACAGACCCGTCATCGCCATTTATGGCCCGACTGATCCAGATCACGCGCCACCATTTTCTGATATCGCCCACTCCCTGTCGCTGCGCCTGGCTTGTGCGCCGTGCCGGCAAAGGGAATGTCCTCTGGGTCATCATGACTGCATGAATAAGCTCGATAGCCAATTGGTATGGCAACCCCTGCAGGCTATATTGACGTCCGCGCGTTTGCCATTGCCCGCTTTGTCATGACCCATACCAGACGTTTGATGGAGCAGGCCGCAGGCACGGCCTTGCCTGGATGGGATATCCTGCGTCCTTTCACGAAAAAATTGCACTTCCACAAAGGCGAGCTGGTGTTCGCGGCAGGTGAATGGCAACCCTATGTCTATGTGGTTACCAGCGGCATTGTGAAGCTGACCTACCTGGGGATTGATGGCGTGGAGTGGATCAAATCCTTTATTGGTCCTGGCGATTTCTTTGCATGCCCAAATGTCTTGATATCCGGGCAAGCCACGGATTATTTCGCTGCTGCCATTGATGAATGCGTGCTTGAACAGGTTGATTACGCACCTGTCAGGCAATTGTGCGATCAATATCCTCCTTGGCAAAAAGCCATACGGCAGTTACTGGAGCAGCACATAGTCAGGAAAGAGCAGAGGGAACGTGAGTTGCTGACCATGACGCCGGAAGACAGATACCTGTCATTCTTAAAAACCTATCCCGAATTGGCAGAGCAATTGCAACTGCGCGATATTGCACGTTATCTCGGTGTTACGCCTGAAGCATTGAGCCGCATTCGCAAGCGATTGCGACTGTAAATGATTGTGTAAAGCCGCAATTGACTTAGTCAATTATTGTATGATGGAAATAAGCTGGTGCTCTACCGGTAGTCCACACGTTTGTGACTGCTGCTTGTGACTGCTGCATAAGCGCACCAGGCAGCATGGCAAAAATGCCAGGCTTATTAATATTATTTTCACATTGTAACTATGACCAAGCATGGAAAGTTGTGGCTCAGCCTGACATGCTTTTGCATGCAATTCCTGCTCGCGCCTGCCAGTTTGGCCGTTGACAAAATACATCTGCAACTCAAGTGGACGCATGCGTTTCAGTTTGCCGGATATTACGCTGCAAAAGAGCTGGGTTATTACCGGGAAGCTGGCCTTGATGTTGATATTTTGCCAGCTCAGCCAGGCTTGGACGTCATCGATCAGGTAGTTACCGGCAAGGCAGAGTATGGCGTTGGCACCAGCAGCCTGATACTTGCCCGCAAGGCTGGTCAGCCCGTTGTTGCCCTGGCTGTCATATTTCAGCATTCTCCCTTGATACTGATATCCAGAAAAGAGAACGATGTACAGACTGTGCACGAGCTCAAGGGCAAGCGCATGATGCTGGAGCCGCAGTCGCAGGAATTGCTTGCTTATCTCAGGCGTGAAAATGTGCCTTTCGAGCAACTGCAGCAAATCGAACACAGCTTCAATCTTGATGATTTGATACAAGGGAAAGTCGATGTCATTTCTGCTTACCTGACTAATGAGCCATTTCGCCTCGGGCAGGCGGGCGTTGCCTACAATATTTACACGCCGCGCGCTGCCGGTATCGACTTTTATGGCGATAATCTGTTCGCCAGCGAAAGTGAGATACGTACCCATCCTGAACGTGTAAAAGCTTTTCGCGCTGCCAGTTTGCGTGGCTGGGAATATGCGATGAGCCATCAGGATGAAATCATAGACATGATATTGCAGCGTTACAAGGGTACAGATGCGGGGCAGCACAACAAGGAATTTTTTCAGTATGAAGCAGCGCAAACCAGTTATTTGCTGAGCCGGGAACTGATAGCGATAGGGTATATGAATCCAGGGCGCTGGCGTCATATAGCAGATACTTACGCTGAACTGGGCATGCTGCCAGCCGGTTATCCACTGGATGATTTTTTGTATGACGCCAATCCCGACGTGAATTTGCGCTGGTTGTATTTCTGGGGTGCACTTGCCCTGGTTTTTGTCAGTATAGTCGGTGGCGTGGCATTGTATATTTTCAAGGTCAATCACAAGCTGGCAAACAGTCTGGATGAATTAAAGAGAAATGAATTAAGACTTAATCTCCTGTCTTCTGCCATAGAGCACAGCCCGACCTCGGTGATCATTACTGACGCCAATAGTGTGATCGAATACGTGAACCCGCACTTCATTCTGGAAACGGGCTATTCTGCTGAAGAAGTCATCGGTAAAAAACCGAGTATCCTGCAATCTGGCCAGGTACCTGCCGAAACCTATCAGGCCATGTGGGCGCAGCTCTTGCGGGGTGAAGTCTGGACGGGTGAATTGATCAATCGCCGCAAAAACGGCGAGGCATATTGGGAAGAGGCACACATTGCCCCTGTCAAAGACAGCAAAGGCAAGACCCGTCATTATGTCGCAGTCAAAGTCGATGTCAGTGTACGCAAGGAAGTCAATGACAAGCTGGCCTATCTGGCGCATCACGACAGCCTGACGCACTTGCCAAACCGCACCCTGTTCTTTGAACGGCTGGCGCAGGGGCTGGCACTGGCGAAAAGAAACAATACCCGCCTGGCGCTCATGTACATAGATCTCGATCGCTTCAAACCTGTGAATGATACCTATGGCCATGCAGTTGGTGACATCCTTTTACAGCAAGCCGCAGAGCGTATGAAGAATTGTCTGCGTGATTCTGATACGGTAGGACGTATAGGTGGCGATGAATTCGTGGCGCTGACCCTGGATGTCAGCGACAGGCAAAGTGCCTGTCTGCTGGCCGAGAAATTACGTGCAGCACTTGGACAGGCGTTTCTCATTGCAGGTAATGAGCACACAGTGTCGGCAAGCATAGGTGTTGCCATTTATCCCGACCATGGGGCAACTGAAATTGAATTGGCCAAGAGGGCTGATATTGCCATGTATGCCGCCAAGGCTGGCGGGCGGGATCAGGTCAAACTGTATCGCCAGGATATGGGGCAGACCCTTGAATAGCGCACTGAAGCGCATCATTTCTTTGCCAAATGATTGGCGGGTAAAGAGCCATCTTGCTGGCCTTTCCTGATGACCTTGTCTATCTGTTCAATGATGCCATCATCTTTGGATGCCAGTATCGCAAAGTGGATGTAGTCCACGGATAAAAACTTATCCAGTACCTTGAATGAAACACCAGGTGGCATAGGCGTATCTGGTGCTACGTCGGGCATGGTCTTGTTGAGCATGGCTTCGACCTTGCGCGGGTCAGGGTCATGGTGGCTGAACAACATGACATCCGTGCGCCTGTTTAATAATTTTTTCAGGCGTGAGGGCAGGGAATACAGATCTTCTTCTATCAGCAATAACTCGGATTTTGCCTTTTCAAATTCATCGCCATAGGTAGAGCCTCTTACCATGCCCACGGTTTTGCCCTGCAGGTCGGCGAGGCGGGAAAATGCAAAAGCTTGATCACTCCTGACGACCAGCCAGACATGGGTAGCAAAAGCGGGCAGGGAAAAATGCAAGGTTTGTGCCCGCTCCCTGGTTTTTGACAAACCAAAAGCCAGGCCTTCGCCCTCATTCAGGCTTTGCAACAGACGTTTCCAGGGGTAACGTCTGTACTCAAATTGCAGGTGCAGCTCCTTTTCCACATAAGCCACGGCTTGCTGAAATATGGGGTTATACGGCACCTGCGGGGTATTGGTGGCATTCGATTCTGCAATCAGCAGGACGAGTTTGCGCGGCTCTGCTGCCCAGCCCGCTGTGAAATACAGCGAGGTAAGAGCGCCCAGGAAGTATCTTCTTTTTTGATGTGTTTTTTTTAATATCGTCACTGCGATCTTTTCCTGCCTTGAGATTCGCCATATCAAAAAATATTTTACTCCTTATAGTGACGCCACAAGTTCCTAGTGCGACTATTTAAGCTTATTTTTCAAATACATAGCTGCCTGGCGCAACCCCCAGTTCCTTATCGCCGACAATCCTTGCCTTCACTTGTGTGCTGCTGGAATGCCCTGCCAGCCAGGCTTGCCAATGCGTCCACCATGAGCCTGTCTCCGTTGTTGCCGCCTTGAGCCAGTCTTCGGCCTGCTGGAAAGACTGGCCGCGCTGATCAGATGGCAAATGTTGAAAGCTGCGATGCGCATGGCCCGGTTCTGAAACTATGCCAGCGTTGTGGCCGCCAGACGCCAGTACAAAGTCAATAGGCGCATCGGTCAGCACATGGATTTTATACACAGAGCGCCAGGGTGAAACATGGTCGCGTGCCGTGCCAACCACGTACATGGGGGCGTGTATATTATTCAGTGCCACGGCGTGGCCATGCACTTCATAGCGGCCTTCTGCCAGGTCATTGTGCAGGAACAGGTGTTTTAAATATTCACTATGCATGCGATAAGGCATACGGGTGGTATCCGCATTCCAGGACATCAGATCATTTGGCGAATTGCGTGTGCCCAGCTGATATTCACGCATGATTTTTGACCAGATCAGGTCGCGTGAATTCAGCAATTGAAATGAGCCCGTCATCTGCTCGCCGGTCAGGTAACCTTGCTCCCACATTTGGGCGTCCAACATGGCAATCTGGCTTTCATCAATGAACAGGCCAAGTTCGCCCGGCTCGCTGAAATCAGTTTGTGCGGCCAGCAGATTGACCGTCTGCACAGGCGGCAAATGGTGTGCGTATTCCCTGGCGTGATCGCTTGCCAGTGCCGCGGCAGCAATACCTAGCAGGGTGCCACCGAGGCAGTAACCAACCGTGTGCACGGCTTTGTGCTGGGTTAACTTGCCAACTTCTCCCAGTGCTGCAAACAGGCCGCTGTCGAGGTAGTCTTGCATGCCCAGGTCACGGTCTTCCTTGCCAGGATTTTTCCAGGAAATCATGAATACCGTATGACCCTGGCTGACCAGGAAACGCACCATGGAATTATGTGGCGACAGATCAAGGATGTAGTATTTCATGATCCACGAAGGCACGATCAGGACAGGCTCTGCATACACCTTTGTGGTCTGCGGGGCATATTGTATGAGTTCTATCAGGTGATTGCGAAATACCACCTTGCCCTCAGTGACAGCAACATCACGTCCCGGTTGATATGCCAGTTGCTCGGTTTTATGTTCGCCAGCTTCAACCCCAGGCACTTGAAACTCCAGCCCATTATCCTGCATCCAGTGCGCCGCGCCAGTCATCAGGTTCTTGCCGCCCGTGGCCTGGGTAGTGGCGATGACTTCGGGATTGAGCAAGGGAAAATTCGACGGGGACATCATGTCCAGTAACTGCCTGGACATGAAGTTGACGACATTTTCATGATGCGCAGTGACGCCGCGCACGCCCTTGGTCGCATGTTGCCAGAACTCCTGTCTTTGCAGGAAGTATTGGCTCATGGCGTTGAAAGGCCAGTTGGTCCAGCCTGCGTCGGCAAAGCGGGTATCGCCTGCTGCATTCTTTGCAGTCTCTGCGGGTTTGCCGGTCAGCGCGGGTGCCAGAAATTGGGGCCAGCTGGCGATTTGTTTTTGCAGCAGATTACTTAGTTCCAGCTGTTTTCCCGGTGACACAGCGATATGCATGCCCCAGTCCATCCAGGCCAGAGCCACGCTGGCGGGTGAGATGCCGCCGGTCAATTTGGCAATATGGTTTTGCAAGGCCATATCGAGAGGATGCACTTCGGCCTCATCATCACCAAGATAGCAAAGCGGACGGGCAGGGCTTGCATAGTCTTTCTTTTGACCGGCTTGTTGTGGAGTGGTGGCAGGGCTGTAATCAGTTTTCATTGGCGCATCCTCGTTGATGTAAGCCTATTCTGGCAAACATGTCAGTCTATTGAATTGATTCGAATCAATTGCATTGTGCAAATGCAGCAATACACTAAGGATACTCTTTTTTGGTGAATTCAAGATGACACTGTTCAGACCACTTTCTCTCTGTAGAGACGCACAAAACCTATCCCTGCGCAGGCAAATGGATACTCGTGCAGGCATGTTGGAAACAGCTGGAAAGCCAAATAAAATCAAGGCTTTCGCACAAAGTTTGATCTGCATCAATATTTTACTGACTGGCGTACCAGCACTTGCCGCAGAGAGCCTTGAGCAAGTATGGAACATCGCTTTGCAGCGTAATCATGTGCTTGCTGCTTCGCAGCAAAAAGAACAGTCGGCGCAACATCAACTGGCTTCTGCGCAAGCCAATTACCTGCCTAAGTTGAGCCTGGAAAGTGGCTACATGCGCACCGAAAGCGAACCGGCAGCCAAAGTGAATATACCGGCGCTTCCCATGCTGAAAGGCACTACGCTGCCGTTTGCGCAGGAATCGGCCTATTTCGGTGGTCTCAGCATTTCTGCACCTGTATATACCAGCGGCAAAATTTCGTCTGGCGTCGAGGCAGCCCAGGCGCAATCCGAAGCGACCCTGGCACGCACCCAGCTTACCCGCAGTGACCTCAAGCTGGCGATTGCGCAAAGCTATATCGCCGTATTGCGCGCCGAGCATGCGGTACATGTCAGTAACAGCCATATCACTGCTGTCAGCAAGCATGTGGATGATGTACAGGCACTCTTTGACAAGGGCTATGCTGCCAAGCACGATTTACTGGCTACCCAGGTAGCGATGGCAAATGCACGTCAACTTGGGCTGCAGGCAAACAATGCGCTGGAGCTGGCACGCGCAGCATTGAATCGCTGGCTGGGGCGTGAATATGAAAGAGCGGTCGAGATACAGGATATTGCAGGTTTTAACAAAGAACCCGCCATGGCAGATTTGCCTGCTCTTTTGCAGTCTGCAAACAATGACCGCAAGGAATTACAAGAGTTATCCAGCCAAAGCCTGGTCTACAAAAAACAGGCCAATAGCATCGCTGCCGGACACTTGCCGCAGATAGGCATTACTGCCGGTTATAGCAAGCTGGAAAACCGCTACCTGGCTGAAGACAAGGGCTGGTATGTAGGCGTGGTGATGAAATGGGATTTGTTTGATGGTGGGCTGGTCCGACATCAGGCTTCGCAGCTTTCTGCAACAGCACAGGCGATTAGTGAAATGGAAGCTGACACCCGTGAGCGCATCGCCTTGCAGGTGCGGCAATCCTGGCTCACACAACAAGAGACCAGGGCGCGCATGCAATTGGTGGAAAAGGCGGTAGAACAGGCCGAAGAAACTCTGTCTCTGGCACGCGAGCGCTACCGCTCAGGGCTGGCGCCGAACAGTGATGTACTTGATGCAGAGGCACGCCGCTTGCAGGCACTGTCCAATCGCGATAACGCACTCTATGACCATGAATTCGCCCGCCTGCAATTACTGCATGCTGCGGGAAAATTGTAAGTGACGCATTTCATATTACCTATCAGTATCCAGGAAAAATGATGGAAAATAAATCCAAATTGCTGGGCCCTGCCTTACTCGGTGTTGCTGCCGTGCTCATCGCTGGTGGCTATTTTTACTATCTGGCACAGTCACGCAAGATGCCAGAAGGCCTGATCGTCGCCAATGGCCGTATTGAGGGCGACCGCATCGTCGCTGCTGCTAAATACCCTGGCCGCATCAGCAAGGTGTTTGCCAGGGAGGGCGATAGTGTCAAGGCAGGGGCCGTCATTGCACAACTCGAAGATGACAGTGTCCAGGCCAAGGTCGAGCAGGCCAGACAGGCTTCCAATGCAACTGAAGCACAGGTCCGTGCGGCGCAAGGTGCCCTTGATGTGGCGCAGAAAGAAGTGCCTTTGGGTATCAACCTCGCAGATGCCACAGTCAGCCAGGCCCAGGCTGCTTATTCCAAGGCCATGGCAGTCGAACAGCAAGCCCGGCTTGATGCACAACGTCACAAGGACTTGTTTGAGCGTGGCGTGATCGAAAAGCACAGATACGAGCAGGCTGACCTGGCATGGCAGGTGGCACAGTCAGATGTCAAGGCTGCGCAAGAGGCGGTTAATCGCGCCAGGCAAGGGCTCTCGCAGGCGCAACTGGGTAACGACAAGGTCAAGGCAAGGCAGCAGGATATTGCAGCTTTAAAAGCCCAGCACGACAGGGCAGATGCTGCAGTGGCAGAAGCCAGTTCCGTACTCGCCGATCTGCTCATCAAATCACCAGGTTCTGGTGTGGTGCTGACACGTTTGCGTGAGCCAGGTGAAGTTGTCATGCCTGGCGGGTCCATCCTGGAGATGGTCGATCTTGATCATTTGTACCTGAAGGTATATGTAGCCGAATCAAGAATTGGGCAATTACGCCTGGGTTTGCCCGCACGTATTTATGTGGATTCGCAGGGTGAGCAGTTCTATGAAGCGAAGGTCAGCTATATCGCCACGAGAGCAGAATTTACACCCAAGGAGGTGCAGACCACCGATGAGCGGGTCAAACTGGTGTATGCCGTCAAACTCAGTCTGGACAAAAATCCTGACCACAGGCTGACCCCAGGCATACCGGCAGACGCCGTCATACGCTGGAAAGAAGAGCAAGCCTGGCAAAAGCCACGCTGGAAATAAATGCCCGCGATGATGAAACAAATGCAGCCAGTTGCGACGATTCCCGGACCAATCGTTCTCGCACGTGCACTGATGAAATCCTATGGCAATTCGATTGCCATGGACGGCATAGACTTGCAGGTGGAAGCTGGCGAAATCTATGGCCTGATTGGTCCTGACGGTGCGGGCAAGAGCAGCTTGCTGAAATCCGTCGCAGGCGTGCTGGCACACGACTCTGGCGACCTGCAGGTATTTGGCACACTGATCAATTCTGAGAAAAGCAGTGAATTGATCAAGGACAGGATAGGCCTCATGCCCCAGGGCCTGGGACAGAATCTGTATGGTGATCTGTCGGTAGAAGAAAACATCGATTACTTCGGAGGCTTGCGGCTGCTAAGCAAGGCTGAACTGGGTGAGCGCAAGGAAGCCCTGCTGCGCAGCACCAGGCTGGAAAGATTCCGTGACCGTCCCATGAAAAACCTGTCCGGCGGCATGAAGCAAAAGCTGGGGCTGGTTTGCACTCTTATCCACGAGCCACAACTGGTGATACTGGATGAGCCAACCACGGGCGTTGATCCGGTATCCCGTCGCGAATTCTGGAGCATCCTCGCGCGCCTGCTCAAGGAAAAGGGCATCACAGCACTGGTGTCCACCGCCTATATGGATGAAGCCAGCCGCTTTCACCGCGTATCGCTCATGCATGCAGGCAAGATACTCGCATCAGGCGAGCCTGAACAAATCAAGACCCTGGCGGCAGGCTCGGTGGTCAGCATGGTATGCAGCAAGGCGGAGCAGCAGATAGCTGCTGTCCATCAGCTAGGCCAGCAATTCCCCCAGATGGAAGTATTGGGGCAAGACATACGTGTATTCGTCGATGAGACCGATGCCGCCAAGGCCATTGCACAAGTGCAGCTATGTGTGCCTGACGTCGCTATCAGTCACAGCGAGGTGCTGGAGCCAGAACTGGAAGATGTCTTTATCGCGCTCCTGCGGAAAAAACAGTTATTGGCCAGCAAAGCGACTCAGAAAAATCCTGACTCCACTGATCTCCCTGCTCAGCGTCATGCCGATCATGGCCTGGCGATAGAGGCAGAAAATCTGTCGCGTATTTTTGGTGCGTTCAAGGCAGTGGATGATCTGAGCTTTCGCGTACCGCAAGGCGAGATTTTCGGTTTGCTGGGTGCGAATGGTGCAGGTAAAAGCACGGTCATCAAGATGCTGACTGGCATACTCAGCCCCAGCAGCGGCAAGGGCAGGGTGGCGGGGGCTGACATGCGGGATGCCGGCCGGCAGATACGTGAACGCATAGGCTATATGTCGCAGGCGTTTTCCCTTTACCTTGATCTTTCAGTGCTGGAAAACATACGCCTGTATGCAGGTATCTATGGCCTGACCAGGCAGCAAACCGCAGCACGCATGGACTGGATACTGGATATGGCAGGCCTGCGTCCTTTCGGCGGTGCGCTGGCAGCCAGCCTGCCCATGGGCTTGCGCCAGCGCCTGGCACTGGGTTGCGCACTGATACACAGGCCGCAAGTGCTGTTCCTTGACGAGCCTACTTCTGGAGTTGATCCCCTGGGACGCCGTGCCTTTTGGGAAGTCCTGTTCAAGCTTGCCCGCGAAGAAAACGTCACCATCCTGGTCACGACCCACTATATGTCAGAGGCAGAGCACTGCGACCATATCGCCCTCATGTATGCCGGGCGCATAGTCGCAGATGCGTCGCCAGATCAATTGAAGGCTGACGTGGAAGCGCAGGCTGGCAAATTGTATGAATTGAAGGCAGCGGGGGATGCCAATCAGGCGCAGGCCATGCTGGAAATTTTACACAAGAATGGTTTTTCCAGTGCTGCTTTGTTCGGTTCGCGCATCCACGTGATGTTGCCGGAACCTGAACAGGATCTGCCGCGTCTCCATGCACTTCTGCAGACACCTGACATCCAGTTCCAGCAAAAGCGTTTGAGCATGGAAGACGTCTTTGTCCACATCGTCACCAGGCTGGAAGCAGAAGACGCCAAAGCCAGGGGAGAGCAAGCATGAATCTGCGGCGTATCAGTGTAGTGGCGTATAAGGAATGGCGCGAGATCGTGCGCGACCGCCTGTTTTTTGTCCTGGCTTTTGTCGTACCATCCTTATTGATGCTGCTGTTTGGCTATGGCCTGTCGCTGGATGTGGAAAACATTCCCCTGGCGATTGTGGATTACGACCAGTCTGTCAGTTCGCGTGACTATGCACATCATTTCAGTGATTCTCGCTATTTCTCCTTCCAGGGCTATGCACAGCGGGAGCAGGACGTAGAAAAGCTGCTGGTCGATAACAGCTTGCGGGCTGTCATCATTATTCCGCCCGATTTTGGTACACGCTTGAAATCAGGCCAGGCAACGACGGTGCAAACCTGGATAGACGGTACTTTCCCTTTCCGTGCACTGACGGCAAAAGGCTATGTGACCGCCATCAATGCCGCCATGAATCTTGATAATTTGTCGGCCCATTTCTCTGCGCTGACAGGAATAGGGCAAGAGACTTTGCGTAACAGCATGCAGTCGGTCAAGCTGGAGACAAGGTATTTGTATAATCAGGAGGTCAAGAGCATCTGGTCGATAGCGCCCAAACTCATCATGGTTATCCTCATGCTGTCACCACCATTTCTGACTGCTTTGGGCGTAGTCAGGGAGAAAGAATCCGGTGCTATCTATAACGTCTATTCATCCACCTTGTCACGCGGTGAATACCTGATAGGAAAATTACTGCCCTATGTAGGAATTTCCATCGTCAATGCCTGTGCGCTGACCGCATTTGCCCTGCTGCTGTTTGGTGCGCCATTCAAGGGTGATCCGCTATTCTTTTTGCTATCCACCATACTGTATGTGATTTGCACTACCGGCATAGGTTTGCTGGTGTCGGTGATGGTGAATACCCAGGTGGCAGCCATGGTGGGTACGGCCATTGTGACGGTGGTACCTGCGGTACTTTATTCAGGCATGATTATTCCTATCCCTTCGCTGTCTGCCATTGCTTCAGTCATTGCCCATGCCTTGCCCGGCATGTATTACGCAGAGATCGCCATGGGTAGCTTTCTCAAGGGGGTTGGCATTGCGGCATTGTGGCAAGACATGTTGATCCTGGCTTTGTATGCCATAGCCTTGTTTACAGCAGGATTTCTTGGTTTTTCCAAGCGGCCAAAAAATTGATGCGGAGTATGATGAAATGAACAGTTTGTTCGATCGTATCTGGTGGAGCCGCTTGCAGGCCATGACCTGGAAAGAGTTGTTGCAACTCATGCGTGACCCTGTCTTGCTGGTGTTTGTGCTGTATGCATTTTCTGCTGATATTTATAATGCTGCTTCTGGTGTGTCATTCCAGTTAAATAATGCGGCCTTAGTATTGTTTGATCTGGACCGCAGCGCGGCATCACGCGAACTGGCTGGACGTTTCATGTCGCCTGAATTTCGCTGGGCAGGTGCCATTACGCATGCCAGTCAGGGCCAGCAATTGCTGGATGATGGCAAAGCGATGGCGGTGCTGGACATACCTCCAGGCTTTTCGGACAAGCTGGCGCGTGGTGACACCGCATCTGTACAGATGCAGATTGATGCCTCCAATTCTGTACAGGGCTTTCTGGCAGCCGTGGATGCAAGCCAAATCGTTGCCCGCTATGGCCTGGAGCAAACCGCGCAGCGTTATGGTGTCGGAATTGGTGGAGTTGGCGGGGCAGGAGGGGCTGTGGACGCACCACTGATCAATAACCAGACCCGGGTCTGGTTCAATCCTAATCAGAACGATGCCTGGTTCATGGGTATTTCAGAATTATTAAATGTAATTACCCTGTTTTCGCTGTTGCTGCCTGCGGCTGCCATGGTCAGGGAGAAAGAACGTGGCACTATAGAGCAGTTGCTGGTATCACCGCTGTCACCATTGCAGATCATGATACCCAAGATAGTGGCGATGGTAGCGGTGATCCTGGGCGGCACCGCTCTTGGGCTATTCGGCATTCTGGTGCCGGTCTTTGCCGTGCCGGTAGCAGGAAGCTTGTTATTGTTCTTTGCACTGACTACCTTGTATGTCAGTACCCTGGCCGGCATAGGCATATTGATCGCCACCATGACGCGCAATATGGCGCAGGCAGGCATGATGGTGATACTTATCATCGCCCCCATGATGTTTTTGTCGGGCGCATGGACTCCCCCTGAAGCTATGCCCACCATCATGCGACTGGGCATGTATGTATCACCGCTGTATTACTACATCAATGCCAGTTACGGTATTTTGATGAAAGGGGCTGGCTTCAGTGTATTGTGGCCCATGTTTTCAGGCATATTGCTGATCGCCGTAATGGTGAGCCTGACGACGATAGCATGTTTCAAAAAACAGTTTGCCTGATGTGTCGGACAGGCAAACACCTGGTTCAGGTTCAATCAGGTTCAACCGAGATAGGTAAAAAAGATGACTGCAGCAAGTTCTTCATTTTCATTACAGGGCAAACGCGGCCTGATCATAGGCTTGGCCAATGAGCACAGTATTGCCTATGGCTGTGCGGCCATGGTAAGGCAACTGGGTGCAAGGACAGTATTGTCCTGCGTGAATGCCAAGGCGCATCAGTTTGTTGCGCCGCTGGCAGCAGCGCTGGAATCCACGCTCGTCGTTTGTGACGTGGAACAGGAAGGTTCGCTGGAAGCTCTTGTTGACGCGGCAGTGCAGGAACTGGGGGAACTGGATTTTGTCATCCACTCCATCGCCTGGGCACCTTTGGATGATTTGCATGGTCGCGTCATTGACAGTTCCAGTGCAGGCTTCTTGCGTGCCATGAATGTCTCCTGTCATTCATTTGCCCGTCTGGCCAGACTATGCGAGCCGCATTTAAGCAAGAGCGCCAGCATCATGACCATGACCTATCTGGGGGCAGACGAAGCCGTTGCCCACTATGGCATCATGGGGCCGGTCAAGGCGGCACTGGAATCAACGGTGCGCTATCTGGCGACCGAGCTTGGCCCTGCAGGAATACGGGTACACGCGATATCCCCAGGCCCTGTACCTACCCGTGCAGCGTCTGGCCTGCAAGACTTCGATGTACTGATGCAGAAAGCGGTTGCCCGCTCCCCTCTGGGCAGGCTGGTGACACTCGATGAGATAGGCCGGCTAGCTGCGTTCCTGATCAGTGATGCTTCATCCGGCATGACAGGGCAGACCTTGTATGTGGATGGCGGCTATCACATCGTAAATTAATGGGAGTCCACATCAAATGAATACCATCAACACAGCAACCAATGAACAAGACCTGATCTCCAATGTCGTGTATGAAGACTTGCAGATAGGGCAGACCGCCAGCCAGGTACGTACGCTGACGAACACCGATATCCAGGCCTTTGCTACCGTCTCGGGTGACGTCAACCCCGCCCACCTGGATGCTGAATATGCAGAGCACACGCTATTCCATGGCGTGATCGCCCATGGCATGTGGGGTGGGGCGCTCATCTCCACCATACTGGGTACGCGTTTGCCAGGGCCAGGCACGATCTATCTCGAACAAAACCTGCATTTCGTTAAACCCGTGCGCATAGGTGACACCCTGACTGTGTCAGCGACAGTGGTTGCCAAGGATGATGCAAAAAAGCGCGTGACCCTCGATTGTGAAATCAGAAACCAGAAGGGCGACAAGGTCGTATATGGCAATGCTTTGGTCATTGCTCCCACAGAAAAAGTCAGCCGCCCACGCGCCCACCTGCCCACCATGGCCATGTTCAACCTGGGCGAGCGCCAGCAGCACCTGGTTGATAGTGTCAAAGACCTGGCGGCCATCCCTTGCGCGGTCGTCCATCCCTGCGATGTCGATTCCCTGCAAGGCGCGGTCGATGCTGCAAAACATGGTCTGATCATACCCGTCCTGATTGCCCCGTTGGCGAAACTGGTCGCTGTCGCTGCTGCGGCCAATATTGATATAGGCAGCTATGAGCAAATCGATGTGCCACACAGCCATGCCGCTGCTGAAAAAGCCGTAGAACTGGCCGCCAGCGGTAAGGTAGAAGCTCTGATGAAAGGCAGCTTGCATACCGATGAACTCATGCATGCCGTCGTTGAATGTGCTGCCCTGCGTACCAAACGGCGCCTGTCGCATGTCTATCACCTGGATGTACCCATGTATCACAAGCTCTTGCTATTGACGGATGCAGCCCTGAATATTTATCCGAGCCTGCCGGAAAAAGCTGACATACTGCAAAACGCCATCAACCTGGCTCATGCCTTGAATATCACCGAACCCAAGGTTGCGCTCTTGTCTGCAGTCGAAACTGTCAACCCAAAAATCAATTCCACCATTGATGCCGCTGCCTTGTGCAAGATGGCAGAGCGCAAGCAAATCACCGGCGCTATCGTTGATGGCCCATTGGCTTTTGATAATGCCATTTCTGCCCGGGCCGCACAAATCAAGGGCATAGTCTCAGCCGTTTCTGGCGATGTGGATATCCTCATGGTGCCTGACCTAGAATCCGGCAATATGCTCGGCAAGCAATTTGAATATCTGGCAGGCGCAGCCACCTGTGGCGTTGTCCTCGGTGCCAAAGTACCCATTGCCCTGACCAGCCGTGCCGATGGCCCATCTTCCCGGGTTGCTTCTGCCGCACTCGTCAAATTACTGGCGCATGAATACCGGAAGAATGCACCATGAAGCAGCCCGTCATTCTGTCGGTGAATTCAGGTTCATCCAGCATCAAGTTTGCCCTGTATCCTTTTACTGAAGAGGGCGTGACAGGCAGTAATCTGACAGGTGTCATTGAGGGTTTGCAACCTGAGGGCAAGCCCGTCATACAATGTCGTACAAGTAATGGAACACAGACCTTGACGCTGGATCAAACGGATATCAGCGCCGCAGGTGGCGACCAGTTCGCGGCTGCGCTGCAAGCCCTGCACGGCGTGTTGATGAGCCATAGCGCAGACATGCAGATAGCCGCTGTAGCCCACCGCGTCGTGCACGGCGGCGAGCGGTTTTCATCTTCCATCGTGATAGATGACGCAGCCCTGGTCTATCTGCATACCCTGGATACACTGGCACCACTGCATCAGCCGCATAACCTGGAAGGCGTAGCCGCCTTTCGACGTGCCTATCCCGGCATACCACAGATAGCCTGCTTCGATACCGGCTTCCATGCTGACATGCCCACATGCGAAACCACGCTGGCCCTGCCGCAATCCCTGCGTGCCACTGGCATACGCCGTTACGGTTTTCATGGCCTGTCTTACCGCTATGTCGCCAGTCACCTGGCCCAGCAATCGGCACGCGCATTTGATCCTGCTGCCGGGAGCGTGATCATGCTGCACCTCGGTAATGGTGCCAGCGCCTGCGCCATGAAAAACGGTAAAAGCATCGCGACCTCCATGGGTTTCTCTGCACTCGATGGCCTGATGATGGGCACCCGCTGCGGCGCACTCGACCCCGGTGTCTTGCTACACCTGATGCAGCAGGGCTGGGGTGAAAAACGCATGGAAACCGCCCTATATAAAGAATCCGGCCTGCTCGGTGTATCAGGCATCTCCGCCGACATGCGCACCCTGCGCGCCAGCAGCGACCCGCGAGCTGGTTTTGCCATCGATTTATTCACCTATCGCGTGATACGCGAATGTGGTGCATTAAGCGCGTGCCTGAACGGTCTTGATGTATTGGTGTTTACCGGCGGCATAGGGGAACACGATGCGCTACTCAGGCAGCAGGTAGCAGAAGGTCTGGCTTATCTGGGCGTGCAGATAGAAACGGCAAAGAACAACGCCGCCCGCGGTGATGGCATTGCGCCCATTCATACCCCAACAGCAGCACTGAAGTGTGGGTAGTGCCCACGGATGAAGGACGCATCGCAGCCATGGATGCGCAACAACTGCTGCAAGCCATGCTTTGAGATGTTTGCTGTCGGCGATGAAACCCACGCCAGCACTTCCTTGGCCCTGGCTTAATTCAGGGCTACTTTTTTGCGGATATTTTTTTGATATCTTCGATCTTGGATTTCAAGGCCTTCAACTCATCCAGCGACTTGGATGCCCTGGGCGACAAAATTTCAGTCTCTTTGACGATATCCAAAAGTACATCAGTGATCAGGCCCAACTGTGTACCGTATGACGCAGCATTGAATACTTGCTCTTCTATTGCAGCATCCCCTGAAACCGGAGGGATCATGGACGTGAACCAGGCCGTTCTAGGCTCAATTTTTTGTGCAACACTGCCACTCCAGGGAAAGTGAACCTGTGGTGACCACACCCATAGCCATGGATACATGATAGCTCCTTGCTTTGATAAAACTTGCGGACAGGGAAAAATGAAACGCGGTTTCGGTACTCTGAAAAGCGGTGAATCCAAATTCTGCAACTTTACTCTGGCGAACAAATTGCTTCGATAGGTGTTGCCTAAAAAATATCATCTATTATGGCAATGTGCAATCAACATTTGCTGCATTGTGCAGCGCAGCAGCATGATTCTAGTTTGGGAATAACTTGCATCAGTAGGAAAGGCTGGGCCTGCTTGATTGGAAACCAGAATCAGCCAGGGATGCTGAGACTATACGATTTAAGAGACTGATCGCCCGATGCGTGTTGGAGATTAGTCCACCAGTGATCGCTTAGCCCATTCTGGCGCATCGCGCGGGTCGGGTTTATCGCCGTTGAAGTCGGCTAACACCTGCACAGTCTGATCATCTCGCTGCCAGTGCAATTTTCCATTGGCTGTAAAGATCAGGCGATTGCGTTGGTCGCGGCCTGACCATTCTGCTCCTGCCACTTCATTACTGGATGATTTGCGTTCTCCACCGCTGGAAATAACTTCCAGTCCAAGAGGAATATGCTCAGGGTGAGCTTTACACGAACGACCGTTTTCGAGGGAAATTATGCGGTTCGTTATAAAATAACCGCCACCACCCCAAGTATGGCCCTGTGGCCAGAGTCCTAGCGCATGTAGCCAGGGCAGGCGACTGACAGCTGTCCAGGATGATTCATAGCTCGTGTAGCCGCGTCGCTTCTGAAACACAAAATAGAGTAACAGTTCTCCATCTGGCGACAGGTCGCAACGTTGAGGGTATAAGCGGCCGCGCATCCATGCACCAGATTCAAAGACGTCGTTGCGGGTATCCCAGCGAATGACGTGAAACCAGTTGGTTGGTCCCCGTGCGAAGATTGCTGCTACATGCGCTTCCTTGGCAAAAATAACGAATAGTCTTGGGCTGGGTGGTGGAGTACTCATGGATCACATAGATGTATTGCTTGATTTGAACGAGTGAAGTTTGGTGCAGGCGCATGAATCCCTTCATGCCTTGGCTGGGCCGACATGAAGAGATTCAAGGGTCTTATTCTGAGTACTCTGTATCGCGCATCACATCAAAATAATATCGTACTGCTCCTGATGAAACACACTTTCGACTTGCAGTGAAATCGGTTTGCCGATGAAGTCACCCAGCATGGCCAGGTGTTGGGATTCTTCTTCGAGGAACATGTCGACCACGACTTGTGAAGCCATGATGCGGAATTCTCTGGGGTTGAATTGTTTGGCTTCGCGCAGCAGTTCGCGCAGGATTTCGTAGCAGATGGTGCGGGCGGTTTTTACCTGGCCTTTGCCGCTGCAGGCTGGGCAGGGTTCGCATAGCACATGGGCGAGTGATTCGCGTGTGCGTTTGCGGGTGACTTCTACCAGGCCCAGGGCAGAGAAGCCGGATACTGAGAGTTTGGTGCGGTCGCGTGACAGGGCCTTGTTGAGTTCGGCCAGCACGGCTACCTTGTGTTCTTCATTCTCCATATCGATGATGTCGAGAATGATGATGCCGCCGAGATTGCGCAGGCGCAGCTGACGGGCGATGGCGTGGGCGGCTTCGAGGTTGGTCTTGAAGATGGTGTCATCGAAATTGCGGCCAGCGACGAAGCTGCCGGTGTTGACGTCAATGGTAGTCATGGCCTCGGTCTGGTCGACGATGAGGTAACCACCAGACTTCAGATCGACACGGCGGCCCAAAGCTCTTTCGATTTCTTCTTCTACGCCATGCAAGTCAAACAGCGGGCGCTCACCTATGTAGTGTTGCAGCTTGCCGAGTACGGATGGCATATAGTGCGTCGCAAACTCTTGCAGCATGATGTAATTTTCACGCGAATCGACTTGTATGCTGTCGGTTTCTTCATTGACGAAGTCGCGCAAGACACGTTGTGCCAGATTAAGGTCCTGGTACAGCAGGGTCGTTGGTGGCTGGGTCTTGGCTAACTGCAGTATGGTGGACCAGGTGCGGCGCAGGTAATCAACGTCGGCTTTGAGGTCTTCATCCGAGGCATCTTCTGCCATGGTGCGGACGATGAAACCACCTTTTTCATCTACTTGCTGCAGGTTTTGTACCTTGGTGCGCAGAGCCTCGCGTTCTGCTTCGTTTTCTATTTTTTGCGAGATACCGATATGTGAATCTTGCGGCAGGTAGACCAGCATGCGGCCTGCGATGGAAATCTGGGTAGAGAGGCGTGCACCTTTGGTGCCTATCGGGTCTTTGACGACTTGCACGGTGACCGATTGACCATCGAACAGCAGTTTTTCTATCGGTGTCAGTGGCGCATTGGTATTGCCATTGGCATCCTGAGGGCGGGCATCCCAGATGTCGGCAACATGGAGGAAGGCGGCGCGTTCCAAGCCTATGTCAATAAACGCAGACTGCATGCCAGGCAAGACGCGTACGACTTTGCCCAGGTAGATATTGCCAACCAGGCCGCGTGACAATGTACGTTCTATATGGAGTTCTTGTACCGCACCCTGGAACATCAGGGCAACGCGGGTTTCTTGTGGGGTGATATTGATGAGGAGGTTTTCGCTCATAAGCTTCTCTAATACTTCAATTTAGGGAATAAAGATACCTGCCTGACGCAGTAACTGGCAGGTTTCAAATAAGGGTAATCCCATGATGCCAGAATAACTCCCTTTGATGTGTGAAATAAAACGGGCGGCGGCGCCCTGTATGCCATAGCCACCGGCTTTATCATAGGGTTCATTGCTATTGCAGTAGGCCAGTATCTGCTGTTCATCGAGGTTGGCAAAGCTGACTTCTGAGCACTGCGTGACGGCGGCACTGCCCAGGGCAGAATGCACGGCGATGCTGGTCAGTACCTGATGCGTCTGGCCTGCCAGCATGCTGAGCATTTGTATGGCTTCTTGCTTGTCGGCGGGTTTGCCCAGTATTTGCTTGCCGAGTACGACGGTGGTATCGGCGGCGAGCACTGGGCGTGGCAGCATTTTGCGCAGATGCATGATTTCCCATGCCTTGTCTGCTTTTTCCTGGGTGACACGGCTGACATAGGCTTCTGGTGCTTCGCCGGGCAAGACAATCTCGGTTACATCTGGCCCGCGTGGTGGGGCATCACGCAGCAGCAAGAGGTCAAACTCTATGCCTGCCTGGTGCAGCAGTTCGCGGCGTCTTGGGCTTTTTGATGCCAGGTAGATTTTATTTTCTTTTAGCATGGCGGTCTCCTTGGTATGACTTATACCCGGTGATAAGGGTGGTTCTGGGTAATTGACCAGGCGCGGTATAGCTGTTCTGCTAGTAGCACCCGTACCATGCCATGCGGCAGGGTCAGGCTGGAGATGCGTATCAGGGTATCGGCCCTGGCCTTGAATTCCGCATCCAGACCATCGGCGCCACCGATGATGAAGACCACATCGCGACCATCCTGCTGCCATTGCGTGAGGTTTTGCGACAGGGCGACGCTGGTCCAGTCTTTGCCGCGCTCATCCAGGGCGACTATGCGGGCATTCTTGGGTATTACAGCCTCGATTTTGGTACGCTCAAGAGCCATGACGGTTTCAGCAGTTTTGCTGCCCGAGCGTTCTACCGGTTTGATTTCCTTGAGGATGACGCGGCATTCTGGCGGCATGCGCTTGGCATACTCCTGAAAGCCTGTTTCTATCCAGGAGGGCATTTTGTGACCGACGGCGGCGATGATCAATTGCATGTTTGTGTCTGTTTGCTGCAAGTAGTAGATTGAAACCTGGTCTGCTTAAACAAATGGCTGCACGAGGCAGCCATTTGAAATAGTACTGTAACAGAGAATTATTCCTCTGCTGCTTTCTTACGTGCCGGAGCGCGTTTTGCTGGCGTTGCAGCAGCATTGGCAGTGCGTTTTTCTGCGGCTTGCTTGGCAGAGGCAACCGCAGTTTTAGTTGCTGCTACTTTAACGCGGGCACCAGTTGGTATCTTGGCAGGTTTTGCAGCAGCAGTGCCATCAGCAGCTTTGCGGGCTGCCGGTTTGCGTGCTGGCTTGCCATCAGCATCGCCAGTAGTTTTGCTGACGCGTGGTTTGCGCGCTGGTTTCTTTTCATCTTCCAGCGTGGTCTGGATGGCCATCATGTCATGCGTGACTTCCAGCGGAGCAGCTTTGCCAGCCACTTTACGGACGCGCTTAGGCTTGTCGCTGGCTTCATCAGCATCAGCAGCTTCGGTTTTTTTGCCGGATGTGCGCTTGGCTGCACCGAGTTTTACCGGTTTGTCGCCCCATAACTCTTCGAGACGGTAGTAAGCGCGGATGGCTGGCTGCATGATGTGGACGACGATGTCACCCAGATCGACCAGTACCCATTCGCCAGTCGCTTCACCTTCCATACTGACGATAGTGCCGCCGTTTTCCTTGACTTTGTCGCGTACGGACGCGGCCAGAGCCTTGGTTTGGCGGTTGGATGTACCAGAGGCGATACAAACACGGTCAAACAGGCTGGTCAGGTGAGAGGTTTCAAACAATTGTATGTCTTGTGCCTTGACGTCTTCCAGAGCGTCAACGACCAGGGTTTGCAGTTTTTTAATATCCATATTTTTTATTGGTAGATAGTTTGTTGTTGTAGGTAGTCTAGCACCTTGTGCGGGACTAGCAATCTTGTTGTCGGGTTATGCTGTTTTAATTCAGTACGTAGTTGGGTCGCAGATACATCTTGCGCCAGATTTCTCTCCAGATAAGTGCCACCGGCTGGCCGTGTGCGCATTTCCAGGGCGCTGATGGCATTTTTCTTCCAGATGTCAGCAATGTCGGGGCTGCTGATATCGAGGCTGAAACCCGGGCGTGATGCGGCACACAAATGTGCTACTTCAAGCAAGGCCTGCCAATTGCGCCAGGTGTGCAAATTTTGCAACTGATCTGCACCCATGGCAAATACCAGTGATGCCTCATCGCCAACTTCTCTGCGTAGCTGGTGCAAGGTATCGATGGTGTAATTACTTTTACCCTGTTCTGCGCGGATGATTTCTTGCTCATCTATCCTGACAGGGCAGAGTTGCCAGTCTTCAAAAGCCAGCTTCAGCATGGCCAGTCTTTGTGTTGCTGTAGCTTGCAACTCATTTTTTTGCCATTGCTGGCCTACGGGAATGATGCGCAATTCATCCGGCTGCAATGCCGTCGCCAGGCTATGGGCAAGGGCGACATGCCCCAGATGCACAGGGTCAAAGCTGCCACCAAGTACCAGGATACAAGGTGGTGGTGCAGTTTCCGTAGTTTCCGCAGTTTCCGCAGTTTCTATAACCATTCCCGGTGTACCAAAAAGTCTGTAGCCAGTGCTGCTTCCGGGCTACCTGCCTCCGGTTTCCAGTCATAGCGCCATTTGACGATGGGGGGCATGGACATCAGTATGGACTCTGTCCTGCCGCCAGACTGCAGGCCAAAATGCGTGCCGCGGTCAAATACCAGGTTGAACTCTACATAGCGGCCACGGCGATAAGCCTGGAAATCACGTTCACGTTCGCCATACTCCTGGTCTTTGCGACGTTCCAGGATAGGGCGATAAGCCGGGATAAAGGCATCACCCACACTACGCATCATGGCAAAACTGCTGGCAAAATCCTGCTCATTGAAATCATCAAAGAAGATGCCGCCGACGCCACGCGCTTCTTTACGGTGTTTCAGGTAAAAATACTCGTCGCACCATTTCTTGAAGCGGGCATGCAAGTCTGCACCATAAGGCTGGACCGCCATTTTACAGGTTTGGTGGAAATGCACCGCATCTTCTGTAAAACCGTAATACGGTGTCAAGTCCATGCCGCCGCCAAACCACCAGACATCTTCCTGCCCTTCGGCTCGGGTGGTGAAAAATCGTACATTCATGTGCACGGTAGGTGCATACGGGTTGCGTGGATGCAGAACCAGTGAGACACCCATGGCTTCCCATTGACGGCCAGCCAGCTCAGGGCGGGCTGCAGCGGCGGATGGCGGCAGGTTTTTACCCATGACATGGGAGAAATTGACGCCACCACGTTCAAATACCTTGCCTTCTTCTATCACACGCGAGATACCGCCACCGCCTTCCGGGCGTTCCCAGCTATCGGTAATAAAAGTATGGCCATCAACTTCTTCGAGAGCCGCGACTATAGCAGCCTGCAAGCCCAGGAAGTAGTTTTTAACCGCAAGTGTATCTGTCATTCTGCTATCTACTCTAAAAAACGTAAGGGGCTGGACTAGTCTTTGGACTATTCTCAACCCGCTTTAAAAGATCGGTGGCGCACATGAAACATGTACGCCTGGCAAGGATTAATGCTTGCGGTTTAGCGCACGCCAGCCTATGTCGCGGCGGTATTGCATGCCGTCGAAATGGATTTTTTCCACTACGTCATACGCATGTTTTTGCGCCAGTTTGACGGTGTCGCCCAGGCCAACCACGCACAACACACGGCCACCGGTCACGTTCAAGGTCTTTTCATTGAGAGATGTGCCCGCATGGAAGGTCACGGTATCTGCTGTTTCTGCCGGGATGCCGGTGATCTTGTCACCTTTGCGAGGCGCATCAGGGTAACCAGCAGCGGCCATGACGACACCCATGGCGGTACGCCTGTCCCATTCCAGTTCTACCGTATCGAGAGTGCCATTGACTGCGTGTTCAACCACGTGCAGCAAATCTGTTTTCAGGCGCGCCATGATAGGCTGGGTTTCCGGGTCACCCATGCGGCAGTTGAATTCCAGGGTTTTTGGATTGCCCTGGTCATCAATCATCAGGCCTGCATACAAAAAGCCGGTAAATACGATGCCGTCTTTGGCCATGCCTTGTACCGTTGGCACGATAATTTCGCGCATGACGCGTGCATGCAGTTGTGGCGTCACGATAGGGGCAGGGGAGTAGGCACCCATGCCGCCTGTATTCGGGCCTTCATCATTGTCGAGCAGGCGCTTATGGTCCTGGCTGGTTGCCAGTGGCAAAATATTCTTGCCATCAACCATGACGATGAAACTGGCTTCTTCACCTGCCAGAAACTCTTCAATGACGACGCGTGCGCCAGCATCACCGAGCTTATTGTCAGACAACATCATATCGACTGCTGCATGGGCTTCTTCAACCGTCATGGCAACGACTACACCTTTACCAGCCGCCAGGCCGTCGGCCTTGATGACAATAGGTGCGCCCTTGGCATTGATATAGTCGTGCGCAGGTGCCAGCTCAGAGAAAGTCTGGTATTCAGCCGTAGGGATAGCATGCCTGTGCATGAAAGCCTTGGCGAAATCCTTGGAGCTTTCCAGCTGTGCAGCTTCTTTGCTCGGGCCAAAGATTTTCAGGCCACGGTCACGGAAAATATTGACGATGCCGGCAGCCAGCGGCACTTCAGGGCCGACTACGGTAATGCCTATGTTTTCTTGCTCGGCAAAGTCTGCCAATGCTGCCGGGTCTGTGATGTTGATGTTTTTCAGGCGGCTGTCAGCAGCGGTACCACCATTGCCGGGGGCGACAAAAATGGTTTGTACGCGTTCAGATTGTGCGAGTTTCCAGGCGAGGGCATGTTCACGGCCACCAGAGCCGACTACGAGTAATTTCATCTTAATCTTCTATGATGGCGTTGGTGAATACTTCTTGTACATCGTCGAGGTTTTCGAGGGCGTCCAGCAGTTTTTGCATCTTGATACCTTCATCACCGGCAAATACGGTCTCAGTATTTGGTTTCATGACGACTTCAGCAACTTCTGCCTTGAAACCGGCTTTTTCCAGGCTGGCACGCAGGTCAGACAGGCTGAATGGTGCGCAGATGACTTCGATACCGCCTTCTTCATCTGTAATGACATCGTCAGCGCCCGCTTCCAGGGCAGCTTCCATCAGTGCATCTTCATTCGTGCCTGGGGCAAAGAACATTTGGCCGCAATGCTGGAACAAAAAGGCAACCGAGCCTTCAGTACCCATATTGCCACCGTATTTGTTGAAGGCATGGCGTACTTCAGCCACGGTGCGTACGCGGTTGTCGGTCATGCAATCGACGACAATGGCGGCACCGCCTATGCCATAACCTTCATAACGTACTTCTTCGTAATTTGCGCCTTCCAGTGTGCCCGCGCCGCGTTGTATCGCGCGCGTGACGTTTTCTTTTGGCATATTGGCGTCAGCCGCCTTGTCTACTGCCAGACGCAGGCGCGGGTTGGAATCGACATCCTCACCACCCATGCGTGCTGCAACCGTGATCTCCTTGATCAGACGCGTCCATATCTTGCCGCGTTTGGCATCAGTTGCTGCTTTTTTATGCTTGATATTGGCCCATTTACTATGTCCTGCCATGATCGCTCTTTCCTGAATTGACAATAGCTCACCCTGAGGGCGGCAATTTTGCCTGGCTTGGTTTTATAATGAAGACCAGTATTTTACCATAGTGGCACCGACCGACTTCCCCAAATCACCCTCCAAAACTATGTCAAAACCTCTGTTGATCGCTAAAAACACCGAATTCGACTTGAATTTATTGTCAGACTGGGCCAATCGCCATGGTTGTATCACTGGTGCTACGGGTACTGGCAAGACGGTCACCCTGCAAACGCTGGCCCAGGCTTTTTCTGCCATAGGCGTGCCGGTGTTCATGGCGGACGTCAAAGGTGACCTGTCCGGCATGGCCAAGGCAGGCAGTGCAACGGGCAAAATCCAGCAGAGACTGCAAGCCCTGCAACTTGATGAACCCAAATGGCAGGCTTGCCCGGTGACTTTCTGGGACGTGTTTGGCAAGCAAGGCCACCCGGTGCGTGCCACGGTATCTGACCTCGGCCCCTTGCTGCTGGGCCGCATGCTGAATCTGAATGATACTCAGGAGGGCGTTTTGCAACTGGCCTTCAAGATAGCCGACGATCATGGCCTGCTGCTATTGGATACCAAGGATTTGCGCGCCATGTTGCAATACCTGGCCGAGAATGCGTCTGAATTCCAGACCGAATATGGCAATATCTCTGCCGCCAGTGTCGGCGCTATCCAGCGTTCATTGTTGACGATCTCGGAGCAGGGCGGCGAGCAATTCTTTGGCGAACCCATGTTGAATCTGGATGACATGATGCAGACTGACGGCGATGGCCGGGGTTTTGTGAACATCCTGGCGGCAGATCAGTTGTTGCAATCGCCACGTCTGTATTCGACCTTTTTGCTATGGATGCTGTCTGAATTGTATGAACATTTGCCTGAGGTTGGTGACGTCGATCAGCCCAAGATGGTGTTTTTCTTTGATGAGGCCCATCTGCTGTTTGATGAGGCACCCAAGGTCTTGCTGCAAAAGATAGAGCAGGTGGTGCGCCTGATACGCTCCAAGGGTGTGGGTGTGTATTTCGTCACACAAAACCCTCTGGATATCCCTGATACCGTGCTGGGGCAATTGGGCAACCGTGTCCAGCATGCCTTGCGTGCCTATACACCCAGGGATCAAAAGGCGGTGCAGGCGGCGGCAGAAACTTTCCGTCCCAATCCAAAGCTGGATACCGCGGCGGTGATTGCCGAGCTGGGTGTTGGCGAAGCACTGATTTCCTTCCTTGATGATAAGGGTAGGCCGAACATCGTGCAACGTGCCTTGATCGTGCCGCCATCGTCACAGATAGGGGCGATAACGGCAGATGAGCGCCAGCAAGTCATGCAAACTTCCATCGTCGCCGGTGTGTATGAAAAACATATCGATCGCGAATCTGCCTATGAAAAACTGACAGGCAGGGTGGCAGCGCGTGCCGCTACCGCAGATAAAGAAGAGAATCTGCAACCAGGTAGCAGGGAAGAGCCTGCAGTTGCAGATGCCAATGGCTGGGGTAATGCGCCCTCGGCTTTGTCTGCGCCGGCAGCACCAGCAGCGCCAAGTCGTCCCGTATTCAATTCAGGCCGTGCGGCACAGCCTGCGCCTGCACAGGAAAGTGGCGGTGGTGTAGGTGATACGCTGAAAAGCGTGTTTGGCAACCTGCTCGGCGGCGGTGGTTTGCGCCGCAAGGATAATGTGGTCGAGACCATGATCAAATCGACGGTCAGGACCATGGGTTCTCAGGTGGGGCGTGAAATTATTCGCGGTGTGCTAGGTTCCATATTGAAGAAATGAGCTTGCCGGTATTTCACGCGGCATTGCACATCTGGCAGCAGAGCCTAAAAGCTCTGCTGACGAGGAAAATTATTCCTGATCAGGGTTGTTCTTGACCAGACGCCTGAAAATGCTGTTCAGGGAGCTGTCGTTCTGCTTTGGCGATACATCCTTCGTCTGTCTTTGCGGCGCAGCTGTCGTCATCGCACGTTTCGGACGGAGCACAGGTTGATCTGCATATTGTAAGCGTGGCGTGTACATTTGATTTTCTCCAGCAATGTGGTTCACGAAAATCAGTGTAATGAAAAATGCATTATTTAATAGTCACACAAAGTCAAATTTGGCAACTAAATGTCAAATACGGTGTGAAACATTGTCAGTTCTTTTCTGTGTGGAAATTATTTACTTTCTGCCTGGTAATTTATGTGTGAAATTACGGATTCAGACAATGTAACAGTTTTTCCCTCATTCAGAGATTTATGCTTACAGAACAAACGAAATTACTTGCCCGCCGCCATTACCTGACTGGTCTTGCCATCGCCCTGATTGGTGCCATCCTGTTTTCTACCAAGGCTATCGTTGCCAAACTGATTTATCGCTACAACGTCGATGCGGTGACACTGATCTGTTTCCGTATGGCGTTTTCCTTGCCTATTTTTGCTGGAATTGCTATCTGGCAAATGCACAAGGGCGGCAGCCTCAGCAAAGCAGACCGCTGGCGTCTGGTGGCTTTGGGGCTGGTTGGTTATTACCTGTCATCTTTCCTGGATTTTCTCGGTTTGCAATATATCAGCGCGGGTCTGGAGCGTCTGATCCTGTTCCTGACGCCGTCCTTTGTCCTGCTGATATCTGCCTTCTTTTTGAAACGTGCTGTCAGTAGGCTGGAGTGGGCAGCCCTGGTCGTGTCTTACCTGGGCATCGTCCTGGTTTTTTTTCATGATCTTAAGCTGGGTGGCGATTATGTGCTGCTAGGCTCTGCCCTGGTGCTGGGGGCGGCAATTTCTTATGCCATCTATCTGATACAGTCTGGGCAACTGGTGCAAAGGCTGGGTTCCCTGCGTCTGGTGTCGTATGCGATGTGTGTTTCCAGTGCTGCCTGCATAGGCCAGTTTTTTATTTTGCGTCCTGCCAGCATGCTGGTGCAGCCGCTTGCTGTATATTCATTATCTATCGTGAATGCCATCATGTGTACGGTATTGCCAGTGTTTATGACCATGATTGCGGTAAAGCGCATAGGCGCAGCGACAGCTTCGCAGGCTGGCATGATAGGCCCGGTATCAACCTTGTTCCTGGGCGCTTACTTTATTGGTGAGCCCATCACGGGCTGGCAGTTGGCCGGGACAGTATTGGTAATGGGCGGCATGTATTTGCTGTCCAGGAAAAAAGCCTAAAGGTAAAAAAACTTATTCAGGAGGGGTAAATGGTCAAGGCAATTCGCATACAGCAAACCGGTGGTCCGGAAGTCATGGAATATGTCGACGTAGAGCTGGGCAAGCCCGGCCCGGGTGAGGTGCTGGTAAGCCAAAAGGCTTGCGGCCTGAATTTTATTGACGTGTATTTCCGCACCGGTTTATATCCGCAAGCGCTGCCGGGTGGCCTGGGCATGGAGGGGGCTGGTGTCGTAGAGGCCATAGGGCCGGACGTGAAATATGTGCAGGTTGGCGACAGGGTGGCTTACGCGGGAAGGCCAACCGGCGCCTATGCCGAGGCCCGCATCATGCCGGCAGATAATCTCGTGCGCCTGCCAGACAGCATCAGTTTTGAGACTGCAGCCGCGATGATGCTGCAGGGCTTGACGGTGCAATACCTGTTTCACCGTACTTTCCCTTTGCAGGGCGGGGAAACAATATTGTTTCATGCTGCCGCTGGCGGTGTAGGCCTGATTGCCTGTCAGTGGGCACGCGCCATCGGTGTCACCATGATAGGCACGGTGGGCTCGGATGAGAAGGGCGAGCTGGCCAAAGCGCATGGCTGTGCCCATGTCATCAACTACAACAAGGAAAATTTTGTTCAGCGTGTCCGTGAAATTACAGATGGAAAAGGCGTGCCTGTCGTCTATGATTCCATAGGCAAGGATACTTTCATCCCGTCGCTGGATTGTCTTTCGCCGTTGGGCATGATGGTCAGCTTTGGCAATGCCTCTGGTCCTGTACCTGCTTTCAGTCTTGGCGAGCTTGCCTCACGTGGCTCGCTGTTCATTACCCGCCCCAGTTTGATGAGTTATACGGCCAAACGTGATGATCTGGAGCAAATGGCTGCTCACTTATTTTCCATGGTCGAGAGCGGCAAAGTTAAAATAGACATACGCCAGCGCTATCCCTTAAGTGAAGTGGCGCATGCGCACCGTGAGCTGGAGGCCCGCAAAACAACAGGTTCCAGCATATTGATTCCCTGAAACAAGAAAATATGACAGAAGTAACACCACCATCAAAAACACAGGCAGAAAAAGACAGTGGCAGCCCTAAATTTGGAAGGCTGCTGCTGGTACTTATTTTTGCAGTCATGCTCATAGTAGTTATTACGCTGGGGTCAGAGGCTTACTATACTAATTAGTGAGGCTTGAATACTGGGTAGTGCAATTTTGCAGCTTTGTTGTTTTACTGCACTATTCCGTAGGATTCTGGCATTGCGCAAGCCTGTGTGGCTTGGCAGAATGCAAGTTTTTGGGTGCACACGCAGGCGCCTGAGTATGATTTATAACCTGAGCATAATAAAAAAGAGCGATGGATACCATTCCACTGAATAATGCCAAGACGAGCGAATTTTCCAGCTCTAGCCGTTTGCTGATATTGCAAAGTCTGGTGCCTATCGCCACTAATCTGGTTTCCTCGCAAATTGAGGCATTTGCAGGACGCCTGACCGAGGCCCTGTTTAAGCTGTCTGACCAGACTGTCAGGCCGGAAGAGGTCGCTACGAGTTTTGCTGCTTACCAGCAATTAAAGCGCAATGGCACCACTTTCTACCGCCTGGTTGCAGGCCAGGTCAATGCGGCGCTTGCCAAAGAAGTCAGTGTCGTCAATACCCGCAAGCGTGCCAGGACGGACGAAGGCAAGCAGGATTTTTCCCTGGTCAGTTTTGAAGAAATGGAGAGCAAGGTGCTCAGCCGTAACCTGAGCCAGTCGCTGGAAGTGACCAATGCAGAGTTGCTGGTTGCCCTGAATGTGCGCATAGGCCATATCCTGCGCCGCACACCCATCAGTGTTTCGCAAAACCCTTTTCGCCCGGAATTATTTGTCAAGGCCGTCCATCAGGCATGGATGGAACTGGAACCCAATCCCGAAACCCATCACCTGATCTTGCGCTTGCTGCGGCCAGAATTGTTCCTGCAACTCGGTGCTATTTATCGCGAATTGAATCAGGCCCTGGTAGAGCGCGGTATTTTGCCAGAACTCAATGATGGTTATCGTAACAAGCAAAAAAAGAACATGATGTCTGGCTCTGACGATATCAGTAACCGCGACCCTTATCTGGAAAACAAGCTGCGCAATATTTTCTCAGGCAATGCGCCCGCCGGGTCCTTTGGTAATACAGTAACCGGAGGCGGCGGTGGCGGTGGTAACGGGGGCGGCGGCCCTGCCATGGATGGTGGAGGCATGCCTTACACTGGTGGGCAAGATGCTGGCGGTGGCAATGGCAGTGGAAACGGCGGCGGTGGAGGTGGCTATGGCGGTGGTAGCGGTGGTGGTGGCAGTGGTAATGCGCCCGACATGGTCACCATAGACAGGCAGTTTTTTGATTACCTGACGAGCGTACAAAGGGATTTTTCTGCGAATCCCATGCCTACTGATACGGCGCATCTGCGGCAATTGTCGCAGCAGCCCAATGCTGGTGGCCTGACCCATATAGACCAGAGCACCATAGAGCTGCTGGCGCGTATCTTTGACTATGTCTTTAATGACACCAGCATACCCGCAGATATCAAGAACCTCATCAGCCAGTTGCAGATACCGACTTTGAAAGTGGCTTTGCTGGACAAGGATTTCTTTTTCAAGGAAAGCCATCCGGCACGGGTATTGATAGACACACTGGCTAAGTCCAGCGTCCTGCTCAATAGCGACACCACTTCAGAAGACCCGCTCTATCAGATGATAGAAGGCATAGTTGAAAGGGTGCAGCAGGATTTTGATCAGCAGATAGAACTGTTTTCAGATGTCGTTGCTGACCTGGAAGCCTTCCTCAAGGATGAAGAACAGCAAACCGAAGTTGCCATCAGTGAACCGGTAGCCGTTGCGCTGAAGCAGGAAAAAATGCGCCTGGCGCGCGAGTTTGCCGAAAATGATGTTGCCATCCGGGTAGAAACGGGTGAGGTTGCGGGTTTCCTGGAAACCTTCCTCAAAGAGCAATGGATCAGGATTCTGACGATATCGCATAACGTCAAGGAAGAAAAACCCAACGCCCTCGAAAATGCCCTGAGGACGATGGATGACCTGATCTGGAGTCTGAAACCCAAGAACAGTGCAGAAGAACGCAAGGAGCTGGTCAGCAAACTGCCAGCCATGCTGTCTTTGCTGAATGCCTGGCTCAATGCGATCAAGTGGGATGAGCCCGAACGCGTTATCTTCTTTTCCAAATTGGCTGAGCGCCATGCCGCAATTGCCCGCGCCCCGCTGGAATTCTCACCACGTCGCCAGCTTGAAATTGCCGTCAATATCGCCCAGCGCGCCAGTGAAAAACGCCTGAACCGCCATGTACAGGATCAGATAGAGCAGCCGGTAGATGAATGGGCGCGCGTCATTGAGACCATGGAGCGCGGTATCTGGGTTGATTTCACGAGACAGAATGGTGTTACCACGCGCTTCAAGCTTGCCTGGGTCAGCCCCAAGCGTACCCGCTATATCTTCACTAACCGCCAGGGGCATGACGCCTTCTCGGTCTCCAGTGAAGAATTGATTACCCAGTTCCGCGAGGGCAGGGCGATACAGATTGTGGCTGAATCTGTGGTAGATCGCGCCCTGGTGGAGGCATTGCGCGACCCTCCGGCAACTTAACCAGTACAGGCAGTGTAGTCACTCCATCAGAGTGACTACACCTGTTAATCCTTGACGGTCAATTCCACCTTGCTGGTGCTGCCATTCTTGCCCGGAAAGTCCTTGAGCGCGCTATCCATCAGATAAGGAATATACAGCGAGATCTCAGGGTTGAATTGCTCGGTGCTGGCCTTGATGTCAGCCAGTTTCTTGTTACCGTTCAATTCAGTGATGCGAATTTGCAACTGGTGCAGGTAGGTGCTGCGCACGCTGATATCCGTCCATCCACGGGGGTAGCCGGGCCAGCCCCAGTATCCCGGATAATAAATATAGTGGCGGCGATAAATGCCACGGCTGAAATGCAGGCCCCAATAGGGGTCATAGATACCAGGTTGCCAGAACGGCGAGGCCTGGATTTCCCTGAGTGTGCTGGCATACTGCAATTCAACTTTCAGGACAGGCGCCGTTCCAGCCGCCACCTCCTTGAAGCCCAGATTTTGCAGGCGGGTTCTGAGCAAGTCTTCATACAGCTTGTGCTCGGGATTATTTTCCTGCACCGGTGCACGTTCAAATATATAAGATTTGTCTTGTGTGGCGCCTGGCCATTCGTGGAAGACGCTGACCTGGCTCGTGAATGTCGTCGCACATCCGCCCAGCAGCAGGCTGCAGGCCAGGGCGAAGAATAAGGTGAACTTTTTCATTTTTACTGCTCCTTCAAACATACTTTTACTATAGTTCCATGATATGCCTGAATCAGAAAACTTGTTGCTCTTACTGTAACGGGTTGTATCGACTTTGTTACCAGGTCTTGATTTGCATGCTGGTCAGGCCAGATCAGTAAAAATTTGATGGTTTTACCAAACTTTCTGCCTTAATTTGCGTCTATTCAAGTGAATTTATCCCTGTATGGGCGCAGCTTGGTAAAATGGCGGTCTTTACAGGGTTCAAAAGACTTTGTCATTCAACTTATTTTCGCGAGATATTCCATCCATGCGTAACGATATTGCCAGCAAACCAGAGACAATTTTCCGTAAAGACTATGTAGCCCCGGGATTTTGGGTAGATACGGTAGAGATGGGTTTCGACCTTGATCTTAGTGCCACCCATGTAGCCACCCGCATGACCATGCGCCGCAATCATGACAGCAGCGAGAAAGACCTGGTCTTGTTTGGCGAATCCCTGAAATTGCTGCAATTGCGCATGAATGGCGTGAACCTCAAAAAGTCTGCCTACAAGATAGAAGGCGAGACCTTGCGCATAGCCAATGCCCCGGACGAAGTCACGCTGGAAATTGAAACACTGATCAATCCGCTCAAGAATACCTCCCTGTCCGGCCTGTACGCATCCAACGGTAACTTTATTACTCAGTGCGAGGCAGAAGGCTTCCGCAAGATCACCTGGTTCCCTGACCGTCCTGACGTCATGGCGAAATACACTGTCATGCTGCGCGCCGACAAGAAAAAATTCCCTGTGCTGCTCAGCAACGGTAATCTGATAGCAGAAGGCGATCTCGGTGATGGTCGCCATTTTGGCAAGTGGGAAGACCCGTTCAAAAAGCCGTCTTACCTGTTCGCCCTGGTGGCGGGCAAGCTGGTATGCCAGGAAGAAGACTATAAGTTGAAATCTGGCCGCAAAGTCTTGCTGCAGGTTTGGGTAGAAGACGGCAACCTGGATAAAACCCAGCACGCCATGGATTCGCTCAAAAACAGCATACGCTGGGATGAAGAACGCTTTGGCCTGGAACTGGATCTTGACCGCTTCATGATCGTTGCCACTGGCGACTTCAATATGGGCGCGATGGAAAACAAAGGTTTGAATATTTTTAATACCAAGTTTGTACTGGCTAATCCAAGCATTGCGACTGACGTTGATTATGCGGGCATAGAATCAGTCGTTGGTCATGAATACTTCCATAACTGGACAGGTAACCGTGTCACTTGCCGCGACTGGTTCCAGTTGTCCCTGAAAGAGGGCCTGACGGTTTTCCGTGACCAGGAATTTTCTGCCGACCTGGTAGGCACAGCCACAGGCCGCGCCGTCAAGCGCATAGAAGATGTACGCCTGCTGCGCCAGGTACAATTCTCTGAAGATGCAGGCCCTATGGCCCATCCCGTACGCCCTGATTCTTTTGTAGAAATCAATAATTTCTACACCGTCACGATTTATGAAAAAGGTTCAGAAGTCGTGCGCATGTATTACACCTTGCTGGGCCATGATGGCTTCCGCAAAGGCATGGACCTGTATTTTGAGCGTCATGATGGCCAGGCTGTTGAATGCGATGACTTCCGCGCTGCCATGGCAGATTCCAGTGGCCGTGACCTGACTCAGTTTGAACGCTGGTATAGCCAGGCTGGTACGCCACGCGTGAAGGTCGAGGCGACTTATGATGCAGATGCACAGACTTACTCCATCACCCTGAGCCAGTCTTGCCCGGCTACACCAGGCCAGGCAGAAAAACTGCCTTTCCACATCCCGGTTGCCATGGGCTTGCTGGGGGCAGATGGCAAGGATATTCCTTTGCATAGCGCTGCTTACGAAGCACAGGCTGGCGCGACCAGCCTGGTGCTTGAACTGACAGAAGCCAGCCAGACTTTTGTCTTTACGGGCGTTAGCAGCAAACCAGTACCATCATTGTTGCGTAATTTCTCTGCACCAGTCGTGCTGGAAATTGACTACAGCGATGAAGAACTGGGCCTTTTGCTGGCCAATGACAGCGACCCGTTCAACCGCTGGGAAGCGGGCCAGCGTCTGGCTACACGCCGTCTCGTTAAACTGACAACTGCAGTACAGCAAGGTGAAGAGCTGAGCCTGGACAGCATGTTTATCGAAGCCCTGCGCGCTACCCTGAACGATGCCAGCCTCGACCCGGCTTTCCGTGAACTGGTGCTGACACTGCCATCCGAAGCCATGATCGCTGAAGAATTCAAGGTAGTAGATCCACAGGCCATCCATACTGCACGCCAGTTTGCCCGCGCCACCATCACAAAGCATCTGCGCGCTGATTTGCTGAGTGCTTATGAAGCTCACCTGACACCTGGCAAATACAGCCCGGATGCACAGTCCATGGCAAAACGTGGATTGAAAAACCTGGCCCTGTCTTATCTGCTTGAATGGTCGGACGAATCTACTTTTGATCTGGCGAAAACCCAGTTTGATGAAGCAGAAAACATGACGGACCGCCTGGCTGCACTGACTGCATTGACTAACTTCAGTGGCAATGACAAGCAAGCCAAATCGGCAGCCAAGTCCTTGAAAGCTTTCTATAAAGACTTCAAGAAAGAAGCCCTGGTCATCGACAAATGGTTCATGTTGCAGGCAACTGCACGCACCACTGATGTTGCCAAGGTGCGTGAATTGATGACGCATCCAGCATTTACATTGAACAATCCTAACCGTGCGCGCAGTTTGACGTTTGCTTTCTGTAATGCCAATCCATCCCGCTTCCACGCCGCTGATGGCAGTGGTTATGTCTTGTGGGCAGAACTGGTGATTGCTCTCAATAAACTCAACCCGCAAGTCGCAGCCCGCCTGGCACGCAGCATGGACCGCTGGAAAAAATATCCTGAGAGCCTGCAAGTGCACATGAAAGCCGCTTTGCAAAAAGTGGCTGACACCAAGAAACTGTCGAAAGACGTGCTCGAAGTCGTTAGCAAGGCCCTGGCTTCATAAAGAATTTAAAAGTCACTGAAATAGAAACTGAAAGAACAACATGAAACGTGTAAGCCTCACCCAATACCTGGTCGAAGAACAACGACTGAATAACTCGATCCCGGCAGAATTGCGTCTGTTGATTGAGGTTGTTGCCCGCGCCTGTAAAACCATCAGCCATGCCGTAGGCAAGGGCGCGCTGGGTGAAGTGCTTGGTACGGCGGGCAGTGAAAACATCCAGGGTGAAGTACAGAAAAAACTCGACATCCTGTCGAATGAAATCCTGCTCGAAGCCAATGAATGGGGCGGCCACCTGGCAGCCATGGCATCGGAAGAAATGGAAAGCATACATCCGATACCGAACCGCTATCCTCAGGGCGAATATATGCTCTTGTTTGATCCGCTTGATGGTTCCAGCAATATCGACGTCAACGTCTCTATCGGTACCATCTTCTCGGTATTGAAAGCACCTGACGGCATGGGCAAACCAACCGAGCAGGATTTCCTGCAGCCAGGCAGCAAGCAAGTCGCAGCCGGTTATGCCGTGTATGGCCCGCAAACAGTGCTGGTGCTGACGACAGGCAATGGCGTCAATTGCTTCACTCTCGACCGTGAAATGGGTTCCTGGGTACTGACACAACGCAATATGCAAATCCCGGCAGACACCAAGGAGTTCGCCATCAACGCTTCCAATACCCGCCATTGGTACCCGCCAGTCACACGCTATGTAGAAGAAATGCTGGCTGGCGGCACCGGCCCGCGCGGCAAAGAATTCAATATGCGCTGGATCGCCTCCATGGTCGCCGATGTACACCGCATCCTGAACCGTGGCGGCATCTTCATGTACCCGGCAGATATGCGTGAACCGGACAAAGCAGGCAAGCTGCGCCTGATGTACGAAGCCAACCCCATGTCTTTTATCGTAGAACAGGCTGGCGGCGCATCGACAGACGGCAAGCGCCGTATGCTGGACATCCAGCCAGAAAAACTGCATCAGCGTGTGGCTGTGTTCCTGGGTTCCAAAAACGAAGTGGAAAGAGTGACGCAATACCATCAGGAATGATGGGGTCATGATTCTTAAAAACGCGAAGTATGAGCTTCGCGTTTTTTTATGGGTGTTCGTGATTTGAGTAAAGACTTCTCAACACAGAGGAAGGAAAGACTTCTTGCAAGAAGTCTTCGTTGTGCAGGCGTGTGGCATACCACACGAATTCCCTGCTCCACCACAGAGACACAGAGAAAGGCAAGAGAAAACCTGAGCGTCTTTTTAAAATTTGATTTTCTCGGTGTTTACTCTGTGTCTCGGTGCCTCTGTGGTGAGTCTTTAGGTCTTGAATTTAATTGATACTTAATTCGACCTAATTCTCAATAAATTCCATATTTGACATATGATTATACGAAGCGCATGCTGATATAACATTTTCATTTTATCGCCAGCCTGGAGTCAGACATGCCCGCATACCGTTCCCGTACCACCACCCATGGCCGCAATATGGCCGGTGCCCGCGCCCTGTGGCGTGCGACTGGCATGAAAGATGGGGATTTTGATAAGCCTATCGTCGCCGTGGTCAATTCATTTACCCAGTTCGTGCCTGGTCATGTGCATCTGAAAGACCTGGGCCAGATGGTGGCGCGTGAAATTGAAGCGGCTGGTGGTGTGGCAAAAGAATTCAATACGATAGCCGTGGACGACGGCATCGCCATGGGTCATGGAGGCATGTTGTATTCCCTGCCTTCACGCGAGCTGATTGCTGACTCTGTCGAATACATGGTCAACGCCCACTGTGCTGACGCCATGGTGTGCATCTCCAACTGCGACAAGATTACGCCCGGCATGCTGATGGCTGCGATGCGTTTGAATATTCCTGTCGTGTTTGTTTCCGGTGGCCCTATGGAAGCGGGCAAGGTGCTGGAGACTTTGCATCCCAAGCAGACTGGTGAACAAAAGATCATGAAGATTGATCTGGTTGACGCCATGATCAAGGCGGGTGACAGCAATGTGTCGGATGAAGAGATAGGCCGTATAGAACGTTCTGCCTGTCCTACCTGTGGTTCCTGTTCTGGTATGTTCACGGCAAATTCGATGAACTGTTTGACCGAAGCGCTTGGTTTGTCCTTGCCAGGCAATGGCACGATATTGGCGACGCATGCTGACCGCAAGGAATTGTTCCTGCGCGCTGGCCGCCTGGTGGTGGAGCTGGCCAAACGCCATTATGAGCAGGATGATTATTCCATCCTGCCACGTTCCATCGCCAACAAAGCCACTTTTGAAAACGCCATGGCGCTTGACGTTTCCATGGGCGGTTCTACCAATACCGTTTTGCATTTACTGGCTGCTGCACATGAGGCTGGCGTGGACTTCAAGATGGCCGATATTGACCGCATCTCACGCAAAGTACCTTGTCTGTGCAAGGTAGCACCGATGACCGATAAATATCATATCGAAGATGTCCATCGCGCAGGAGGCATTATTTCCATCCTCGGCGAACTCGCACGCGCTGGTTTGCTCGATACCACACGCCCGACCGTGCATAGCCCGACCATGGCAGATGCGATTGCACAAAACGATATCGCCGTGACTGACAATGCAGCAGTACGCAAACTGTTCAGTGCTGCACCAGGCGGTATACCTACCCAGACGGCATTCTCACAAGACAAGCGCTTTGACAGTCTTGATACCGACCGCGAAGCTGGCTGCATACGCGACAAGGCGCATGCCTATTCGCAAGATGGTGGCCTGGCAGTCTTGTATGGCAATCTGGCAGAAAAAGGCTGTATCGTCAAAACCGCAGGTGTCGATGAAAGTATTTTGAAATTCACCGGCAAGGCACGTGTATTTGAAAGCCAGGATTCTGCTGTCGAAGCCATCTTGGGTGATACCGTGCATGAAGGCGATGTCGTCATCATCCGTTATGAAGGCCCCAAAGGCGGCCCCGGCATGCAGGAAATGCTGTATCCGACTTCGTACATCAAATCCAAGGGCCTGGGCAAGGCTTGCGCCCTGTTCACGGATGGCCGTTTCTCGGGCGGTTCTTCCGGTCTGGTCATTGGCCATGCTTCACCCGAAGCAGCAGAAGGCGGGACTATTGGTCTGGTGGAAGAGGGCGACATCATAGAAATCGATATTCCCGCCCGTACCATCAACCTGAAAGTCAGTGATAGCGATCTGGCGCAACGCAGGGCAGCGATGGAAGCACGTGGTCCACAAGCATGGCAGCCAGTAGACCGTGAGCGCTATGTCTCACAAGCCCTGCAGGCTTATGCTGCTTTGGCAACATCGGCTGATCGTGGCGCGGTCAGGGATATTACACAGTTGCAGCGTAGATAAGAATCTGGAGTAGGTAGCTGGTCTGCTTGCGAAGCCATGAGGAAGAGAGCACCTTGCAAAAGCAGGTGCTCTTTTTTTTCGGGGAAACCCTCTACTCCGGCAACTACTTGCTTTTCTGGATGCAGACCCTATATAGCTTTAATTAAATCTGGTTAGCTTTGATTAAGAATAAAACGCCCGTTCGCAGCGGCAGGTAGAAAATGCCTGTCTCGTTTATACTCTAGCCTTGGCCGATGTAATCAACGCCACTGATGGCGCTATGCCAGGCAATAATCCATAAAAAGAATCCGCGAGAATTGTATGTTAAGCAATGACCAGCCTGTCAAATTAGATGAACAGGCTTTGGAATATGTCGATTCCTGTAACCTGCCCACGACCTGGGCAACCTTCCGCATGCATGCCTTTGTAGAAACGGCAACGGGCAAAGAGCATATCGCCCTGACTCTTGGCGATGTGGCTGATGGCCAGCCCGTGCTTGCACGCATACATTCAGAGTGCCTGACCGGTGACGCCTTGTTCAGCAAGCGCTGTGACTGTGGCCCGCAACTGGAACTGGCCTTGCAAAAAATCGCCCAGGAAGGGCGCGGCGCTTTGCTGTATCTGCGTCAGGAAGGGCGTGGCATAGGCCTGCTCAACAAGGTACGTGCCTATCATCTGCAAGACGAAGGTGCCGATACAGTAGAAGCCAATCAAAAGCTAGGCTTTGCTGCCGACCTGCGCGACTATAGCCTGTGCGACCCCATGCTCAAACATCTGGGTATAGAGTCGGTACGCCTGATGACGAATAACCCGCGCAAGATTTCAGCAATGGAAGGCATGAATGTCAGGGTACACGAGCACGTCCCTCTGATCGTCAAGCGCAATCCCTATAATGAACGCTACCTGAGCACCAAGGCGACCAAGCTGGGGCATTTGATACAGCCTGATTTGTAATTACAGGTGGGCTTATACCTCAACCGCTTCCTGCAATTTTTCAAATTCTACGGCGGCTTCGGCCAGTACTTCATCAAGCAGAGTCTGGTCCAGACCCAGGCTCTCCCATGACTGACCGGTGATTTCTGGCGGTGCCAGATCAGGTGTGGTCGTGACTCCAAGAGCGTGGGCTATGCCATCTGCGACATGGACTATGGTTGCCAGAAAACCGAGACCAGGCTTTTCTGGGTGATGGTGACCAGCGATTGCTTTGATCATGACTTCTGAAAAATTCCACTGTGTTGCCAGGGTCTCTCCAACCAGGGCGTGATCAATCCCCAATAACTGCTTTTCAGTTTCATACTGCGTTGTTTGCAGTTCCTGCCTTTGCTCCAAAACCATTTCATAGGCCCCGGTATAGCAGGTCGCCAATACCAGTGCGCCTATGTCGTGCAATAAACCGGCAGTGAAAGCTACATCTGGGTTGAGCTTGAGGCGGCGGGCCAGTATGCGGGCCGCAATGGCAACGGCATTGGAATGCCGCCAGAAATCCTTGTGATTGAATCCTTTACAGTTATTTTCAGGGAAGCAGCCCGTCAGTGCCGCGGTGATCACGATCTGTCTTACTGTACTCAAGCCCAACAGTGAAATCGCCTGTTGCACAGTTGTGACCTTGATCATGGTCGAGTAATATGGTGAGTTTGCGTAGCGCAGGGTCTTGGCGGTCAGTGCCATGTCATGGCTGACTTTTTGCGCGAGGTCATGCATATTCAATTCTTCATTATCGATATTATTCAATAATTCCATCACGATGGCAGGCAAAGTCGGCAAGTCTTTGACGCTGTCAATAATCTGGGCAAGCGAGATGGTATTCATAAACCTGGCTCCTATGAAGAATATTTCTCTTAGCTTGCCTGAAATACCAGAGGCTGACTTGAGTTTTTATCATCAGCGTACACTGGCAACAACGGCACGCGCATATTTTTATGCGGTTTTGCGATGATGGATTTAGAATCGCCCCCTTTGCCCCTTAAGTAGCTAGAACTCATTTCATAAATATGAATGAGATGCGTTCGCCTCATAACACGGATCGGTAACACGTTTGTGGTTGTCAATTGTGGCACTATTTTCAATAAATCAATGTTGTCTGATACGTGTTATGAGGCAAACCCTTCGGGAACTGACGATTTGGGCGCATTGCTGCGTTGCGTCCTTTGCTAAGGCATGAGCCTTAGCTGCAGGCCACGCCTTGCACTGCATCCCAAATCGCCTTGTTCGCACTCATCCCTATTTATGAAATGAGTTCTAAAAGGCAGCTCACTAAAATGTTTAATTTTCACGCATCAGGAATAGCCAGACTCTGTTACATAATAATGATTTGCGCGGCAATGTGTGCCTGTAGCAAGCCACAAGGGAATAGTAAAGCAGACTCACCTGCATCAGAAAATGCTGCCGCATCCAGCGTTGCCAGCACAACTGCCAATAGCCTGGCAGCAAAACCAGACCTTGCGGATACTGTGGATAGCTTCATTGCCAGTCTGCAACTGAAAATGAAGTCTTACGACGAGGCGGTTTTGCGCAAATGGATAGATGCATTCAATGCCCGGCAATTGACATTGCACGGCGTGGCAAAAGCAGGGGAGGATCTGCCGCCCTTGCCCGCAGGTGTCATACAAATTGAATTCGAAGACCTGGGTGAGCATGTGTTGTTGCAAATACGCGAAGTGCTGACTGCACATAGCGATGACATTGATGGTGGCACAGATCAGTTTCGTTCCGTCTTTTTCAATAAAAGCGATATGAGCTTGCTGACAGACATCCCGACAAAAAGCCAGGCCATGCCGGGCACCAGCATGCGCATTGCGATTGGCAGCCAGCAAAGTTGCATGGGTGATAGTGCCGGTGAAGGCTTTGCCATTTTTGACCTGAAACAAAAGGCTAAAACTTATCTCGATGAAAAATTCCAGGATCAGGTGCAAGGCTTTGAGGTGACACCGGTCAAGACCGGCACCATACAATTATTGACGCGTAGTGAAGCAGATTTCAAAGGCGATACAAAAGATGCGCAACATTGCGAGATTGGCAGTTGGGTGGACGTGCTGGAAACCACCTATACGATTAGCTGCGATGCCAAAGATGGCAAGTGTACTTCGCAGAAAAAGCAGAAAACTTACCAGGCTTGTAGTGCAGTTGGTAGCTGTGATTGATGCTGTACGAGGGCGCTGGAAGCTCATGTCAATGTAATAAGCACGCCATACAAAGGAATTGCTGCTGGGAAGCCTTGGGTATTTGATTATTATTAAATATAAATGAGAATGATTTGCAATTGCATTTATGTATGGGTAAAATAAGCCGAAATTTTTAATTCTGACACTCTCAGAGGCGTTCTCTGTGCAGCTAGTCAATTTCCAGGCTTATTTATGACTTCGCGCTCACCTCGTTCGCCCTTTCCCCATGCTTTCCCTCGCAAGATACCGGCATCTCTACAAAAAAATGTACATCTTGTAAATTCTCTCCATCCCTTGAGCCCAATTGCATTGGCGCTGTCCATGCTGCTGGCTGCTCCGGCTTTCGCCGATGAGCCCGCGCCAGCCAAGGGTGGGCAGGCTGAATTGCCTGAGGTACTCGTGACTGGCGTTTCCGGGAATGAACCGAGTACAGAAAAAACAGGTGCATATACAAAAAGAAAAAGCAGTTCGGCAACCAGACTTGATCTTTCTTTGCGTGAAACACCGCAATCGGTATCCGTTGTTACCCGTGCCAAGATGGACGACTTTAAGCAAGTCAATGTGAATGATGTGCTGTCTAATGCCACCGGCGTGTCGGTAGAAAAAGTGGAGACCGACCGCACTTATTACATGGCACGCGGTTTTGACATTACCAATTTCCAGTACGATGGCGTTGGTTTGCCATTCACCTCTGGCAACGTGGCTGGTGATATTGATACTGCGATTTACGACAGGGTAGATATCGTGCGCGGCGCGAATGGCCTGATGTCAGCGACCGGCAACCCATCTGCGACGGTCAACTTCATACGCAAGCGTCCGGCCTACCAGTTCCAGGCCTCTGCCGGGCTGACGCTGGGTTCGTGGAACACGCGCAGGCTGGATGCAGATGTATCTGGTGCATTGAATGCCGCAGGCACAGTAGCCGGTCGTATAGTGGTCGCGAAACAGGGCGGTGATTCTTATCTTGACCGTTATTCGCCTGAAAAAACCGTGGTATATGGAGTGGTTGAAGCCAATCTCGGCGAAGCTACAGTGCTGACACTGGGGCATTCACATCAAAAGAGTGATGCCAAAGGTGGCATGTGGGGTGCCTTGCCTCTGTATTACACCGACGGCAGTCCGACCAATTACAGGACTTCCACCAGTACCGCTGCAGACTGGTCACACTGGCTCACGCAAGACGACCGCAGCTTTGTCGAACTGAGTCATCAACTGAATAATGACTGGCAAATCAAGACGACATTGAGCCGCAACAGATCAACCGCTGACTCCAAACTGTTTTATGCCTACGGCACGCCAGACCGCAAGACAGGTCTGGGTTTGTATAGCTATCCTTCGCTTTACAACGATGTCAACACCCAGACACTGTTTGATTTGTCTGCCAGTGGCAAATTCACATTGGCAGGACGCAAGCACGACCTGAGTTTTGGTATCAACTGGTCGAAGTCGAAGATGGATGACATCTCCCACTATGGCGTAGGCATAGGTACCGCTTTGCCAGATATCAGCAACTGGACTGGCAATTATCCGCAACCCGCATTCAATGCCTACACCGATGGCAGTGCGTATGAAGACACGCGCAAGACCATATTTATTGCATCCCGTTTCAACCTGGCGGATCAATTCAAATTCATCGCCGGAGCAAACCATACCAAGGCAGAGAGCACTGGTTATGCTTATGGCGTCAGCAGCCGCAAGAATGCCAGCAACACCTCGCCTTATCTGGGCCTGGTCTATGATCTGACAGCTAATACTTCTGTGTATGCCAGCCACACGGAAATCTTCAATCCCCAAAGCGAAGTGGATGCGAGTGGGAAAACCCTTGACCCTGTTAAGGGTAAAGGCGATGAACTGGGTATCAAGGTCGAACTGTTCAATCGCAAACTCAACCTGTCAGCGGCCGTTTTCAAGATACAGCAAAACAATGCAGCGGAGCAGGCAGGCTATATCGGCACCAAGAGCTATTACCGTGGCATAGATGCGCAATCACAAGGCTTTGAACTCGACGCCAGTGGTGAACTGGCAAAAGGCTGGAACCTCAGCGCAGGCTATACACAGTTGAGCCTCAAGGGTAGCAATGATCAGGATGTCAAAACTTATGTGCCGCGCAAATTGTTCCGTCTGTCCAGTACTTATCAACTGCCTTTCATGCCAAAGGCAAAAGTGGGTGGTAGCCTGAACTGGCAGTCGGCTATTTTCCGTGATGAAGGCTCAGGCAACATCATACGCCAGGGCAGTTATGCAACTCTGAACCTGATGGCGCGCTATGATGTGAATCAGAATCTCAGCATAGCGGCCAACCTGAACAATGTCAGTGATCAAAAATATCTGACCAGCCTGTACTGGAGCCAGGGCTATTACGCTGCGCCAAGAAACGGCAGCGTTGCGGTCAACTGGAAATATTGATAAGCCAGGAAGTTTATGCTGATGCGTCCTGTCTTTGTTTTACTGCACCGCTGGTTTGGGCTTGCGGTGGCGGTATTCCTGTTTATCTCTGGCCTGACGGGTGCTTTCATCTCCTGGGATCATGAGCTGGATGCTTTGCTCAATCCGCATTTGTTCCAGGCGCATAGCCAGTCGCAAGGCAAGGCTGGCAAACCCATGTCAGGACTGGAACTGGCCAACAGGGTAGAAGCACGTGACCCGCGCATCTGGGTGACCTATGTCCTGAGCGATGCAGAGCCAGGACACACCAGCCAGCTGTCGGTAGAAGGCAGGATAGATCCTGCCACTGGCAAGGCTTATCCCCTGGGCTTTAACCAGATTGCGGTTGACCCTGTCACCGGCGATGTGCAAGGCAAGCGGCAATGGGGTGAAATATCCCTGAGCCGTGAAAACCTGCTGCCCTTTTTATACAAGCTGCATTACACCATGCACATACCCGAAGTATCGGGCATAGAGCTGGGTATTTTGTTCATGGGTATCATAGGCATAGTGTGGGCGCTCGATTGTTTTATCGCGCTATGGCTGTCTTTCCCCAACTGGCGTAGCTGGCGCAAGTCATTTGCTTTTCGCTGGCGTCAAGGAGGGCATAAACTTAATTTTGATTTGCACCGCTCCAGTGGTGTCTGGTTGTGGCTGTTCATGCTGCTGCTGGCGATTACCTCAGTATCGATGAACCTGAATGCACAGGTGGTTCGCCCAGTGGTTTCATTATTTTCACCTCTGAGCGCGGATGTATTTGCCAGCCGTGTGCCGCAAACACCGGACAAGCCTCTGATACCCGTCATCAGCCGTGAACAGGTTACGGAATTGGCGAAACAGGAAGCGCAAAAACGCGGCTGGACTTTGCCTGCTGGCGGCATATTTTATTCACCCGCATTTGGTGTGTATGGTGTGGGATTTTTTGAACCTGGTAATGATCATGGCGATGTCGGCCTTGGCAATGCCTGGCTGTATTTTGATGGCAAGGATGGTAGTGCCCTGGGAGGAAAAATTCCCGGTACCGGATCTGCTGGCGATATTTTCCTGCAGGCGCAATTCCCCTTGCATTCGGGCCGTATACTCGGCTTGACTGGGCGTATCCTGATTTCACTGCTGGGCCTGGTGGTCGCCATGCTGAGCGTCACAGGTGTGATTATCTGGATGAGGAAGCGGCGTGCCAGGGTAGTAGCCAACGCCGCTATGCAAACTGTTTGACGTTGGCCTAATTGACCTTAACCTATCTTGGGGACAAGCCGTTTTTCACTGATACTGGCCTTGGCTCTTTCCAGCATGTCGATGGCCGCAGGGCCACGCAGCAAGGTGACAGCCACTGCCAGTGCATCGATATAGGTCAGATGCGCAAGGCGTGAAGTCATCGGTGTGTAGATGTCCGGGTCTTCTTCCACATCAACACCGATATGCACATCAGCCAGTTCTGCCAGCGGGCCGCCACTGGCGCACAATACCAGTATCCTGGCACCAGCCTGTTTGGCCAATTGCACGCTGTTGATGAGGTCACGTGTGCGCCCAGTGCGGGAAAATGCCACGACCACACAATCGCTGTTCAATAAAGTTGCTGATTGTGCCTGCAAATGCGCATCACAAAATACCGTGGTTGGTATGCCAAAGCGGAAGAATTTCAACTGCGCATCAATCGCCAGTGCGCCGGAATAACCCAGGCCATAACATTCTATGCGGCGTGCGCGTGCCAGCAGATTGACTGCAGCTTCAAAGGTTGCAGTATTGGCATTATTGCGGGCTTCCATCAATGCGGCGATGGTGCGGTCAAAGACCTTGGGCAAGACATCACGCACATGATCAGCCTGGTTCACATCCAGATGCAGGAACGGGATGCCGGTGGCCAGGCTTTTGGCAAACGCCAGTTTGAAGGTCTTGAAGCCGTCAAATCCCATGCTCTGGGCAAAGCGTGCGACCGTGGGTTCGCTGACGTCGCAGGCCTGGGCCAGAACCCGTATCGACATTTCCAGTGCATCATGCGGTTTTTGCAGTAAAAATTCTGCTACCTGGCGCTCGGCACGGCTTAAAGCCGTGCTGGCAGTGCGTATGCGTGCCAGCAAACCTTTTTCAGGAGGGTTGTTGGGCTTATTGTCAGAAAACGGATTGGCCATATACATGAGTTTTACGGGCACCAGAAAACATCTATGGTACAGCCTGCTTCACGCAGCAAGGAGGCAACCGGCAGATTATTTTCTACTGCCTGTTCCAGTACCTGTCGTTTTTCTGCACCGGTGATGACGAGCCAGATGCGTTTGGTATTCAAAAGACGCGGCAAGGATAAGGACATGCGGCTCTGGCGGGTTTGCGGATGCACCGCTGCCAGGCAAGCCAGATCATCATGCTGGGTAGGTGCGCCGGGGAAGAGGGAGGCAATATGCCCGTCTGCGCCCATGCCCAGCAAGACTGCACTGAAGGCTTGCGGCAGTTGTTCCTTCAGACGCACATTGATGGCTTCTGTCGCAACTTCCGGCGTGCTCGAAGCATTTTTCAGGGACACCAGTTGCCAGCGCTTGCCAGCAGCAGAACCGGACAGGCAGCGGCGGAACAGGCCCTCATTGCTCTGCGTGTCCTGATCCGGTACCCAGCGTTCATCGGTAGCTACCAGTTTGATGGGATTGTGCGCATCGATATTCGAAAGCAATTGATCCAGGCGCTGATATACAGGCGCAGGTGTGGAGCCTCCAGCCAGGGCAAAGCTGCTGCCATCCGGTGTGGTCTTGATCACATCCAGCCATTGCTGGCTCAGGGCTTCGGTCAGTGCCGTGAAGTTTTCAAAAGTATGGTATTTCATAGTCATTTTATCGCTTAGCTTTCAACGAATTCTTCACCCCAGGCTGCCCCATGCTGTGCCAGCAAGTAACTGGCAGCAGATGGACCCCAACTACCGGAGATATATGACTTGAGGCCTTCGCTATCGTTTTGCCAGGCGCTCATGATGGGGTCTATCCAGGCCCATGCAGCGCTCAGTTCATCATCGCGCACGAATAGGGTCAGGTCGCCGTGCATGGCGTCAAGCAACAGACGCTCATAAGATTCAACGCGGCGTGAATTCGACACTTCGGCAAAGTCCAGGTTCAGGGCAACGTCGGACAGGCGTATGCCTTCGCCCGGTTCCTTGGCCTTCATATAAAGTTGCACGCTTTCTTCCGGTTGCAAAGAAATGACGAGGCGGTTCGAACGCAAAGGCCCTTGTGACTTGCCAAAGATGGAGTAGGGGATAGGCTTGAAATTGATCGTGATTTCCGCACTGCGGCTGGCCATACGTTTGCCTGTGCGCAGGTAGAAAGGCACACCAGCCCAGCGCCAGTTATCTATCTCGGCACGGATGGCGACAAAGGTTTCAGTGCGGGATGCAGGCGGTACGCCGGGTTCATTCTGGTAAGCAATGACGGGTTTGCCATCAACGGCGCCGGCACGATATTGGCCGCGCACGGTTTTCTTGCTGACTTCGTCAGGCGTGAACTTGTGCAGGGCGCGCAAGACCTTGACTTTTTCATCGCGTATCGCATCCGGGTTGGCATTCACCGGTGGTTCCATCGCGACGATGGACACCAGTTGCAGCAAATGGTTTTGCACCATGTCGCGCAACGCGCCAGTATGGTCATAGAAATCACCGCGTGATTCGACACCCACCTGTTCAGAGATGGAGATTTGTACATCCTGTATCCATTTGCGGTTCCATAAAGGCTCCAGGAAAGAATTGGCAAAACGCAGTGCCAGCAGGTTTTGCACCATCTCTTTACCGAGGTAATGATCGATACGGTAAATCTGGTTTTCGTTCAGGTAAGTGCGCAGGGACTGGTTGATCTCTTTGGCAGATTGCGCATCGCGGCCTAGAGGTTTCTCGACCACGACACGGGCATTACCTTCTACCAGGCCATGCTTGGACAATTGCTCAACGACGGGGATGAAAATGTCGGGGCCTGTCGCCAGGTAAAACAGGGTGGCATTGGTTTCACTGGTATGCAGATTGTCTTTGAGGGCAGCAAAGTCTTCTGGGATGCGCGCATCTATTTTGGAATAATGCGTGGTCGCCAAAAAGGCAGCTCGTTTTTCTTCCGTCGCACCATCTACGTTGGCAGCATAGGATTCAATGGCAGTCGCAACACGCACCCGAAATTCTTCATCAGTCAGTTTTTCGCGGGCCGCACCAATGAACTTGAAGTTCTGGTCCAGCCTGCCATTCACAAATGCGCTATACAAAGCAGGGATGATCTTGCGCTTGGCAAGGTCGCCGGTGCCGCCAAATAAAACAAATGTGGTCATGCTGACTCCGTGTTGTGTCGGTTGTTATGTTGGGTGCAACACAGACGGCAGGTATATGTTCCCGTAAGTTACCGTCTGCTGCCAGATGCTGCTGTTTTGCTTTGCCTGAGTTTGTCATGCATTGCAAAAGATGTACTACATTGATGATAGTGATTTATCCTGATTATGCCAGAAAATATTCAAAAATGTAGTTTCATTACGATAAATTTGATGTTTTTGCCAAAAAAACAGCTAAATATCAAAATACTGAAAGTTTGTTACAGAAACGTGGGGATTTATGCTATCTTTGCTGCATTGATTCAGTATTGCTACAGCTTTCTTATTTTTCGCCCGAACGGGCCACAGGTGTTATATGACGACATCCCCATCCATTGCGCTGCATCCTGTTATCGACAAGGTTACCCAGCGCATTACCGAGCGCAGCAAAACCTTGCGCTCTACCTATCTTTCGCAACTGGAGCAAATGCGTGGCCGTGGCCCGCGTCGTGCCAGCCTGTCTTGTGCTAACCAGGCACATGCTAATGCAGCGATGGACAGTGGCACCAAGATCTGGCTCAACCAGGCGCAAAAACCAAATATCGGCATAGTCACTGCCTATAATGATATGTTGTCGGCACATCAGCCGTATGAGCACTATCCAGCGCAGATACGCCAGACAGCGCTGCGCTTTGGTGGCACTGCCCAGGTGGCCGGTGCTGTGCCTGCCATGTGTGATGGCGTGACACAGGGCCGCCCTGGCATGGAGCTCTCGCTCTTCTCACGTGATGTGATAGCCCAGGCAACTGCCGTGGCGCTGAGCCATGATGCTTTTGATGCGACGCTCTGCCTCGGCATTTGCGACAAGATCGTACCTGGCCTGTTGATAGGTGCGCTGGCCTTTGGTCATCTGCCAACCATCTTCATCCCTGCTGGCCCCATGGGCTCTGGTTTGTCGAATAAAGAAAAAGCAGCAGTGCGTGAACGCTATGCCCAAGGCAAAGCGACCAAGGAAGAATTGCTGGCGGCAGAAAGCGCCGCCTACCATAGCGCGGGCACCTGTACTTTCTATGGCACAGCCAACAGCAACCAGATGCTGCTGGAAGCCATGGGCCTGCATTTGCCAGGTGCCGCCTTTGTCCATCCTGGCGACCCTTTGCGCAGTGTGCTCACAGATGCGGCAGTAGAGCGCGTCCTGCAATTGACCGAGCAAAGCGGCAGTTACAAACCGATTGGCCAACTGGTCAATGAAAAAACCATCGTCAATGCCGTCATTGCCCTGCTGGCGACGGGTGGTTCTACCAACCACACTATCCACTGGATTGCCGTGGCACGCGCCGCTGGCATCATCATCGACTGGCAGGATTTTGATGAACTGTCATCCGTCATCCCTCTGCTGACGCGTGTTTATCCTAACGGTACTGCAGACGTGAATGCCTTTGAAGATGCCGGTGGCCCGGTGTTTGTGATACGCGAACTCTTGTCTGCCGGACTCATGCATGCAGATGTCATGACAGTGTATGGCAATGATGGTTTGAATTCACACACCAGCCGCCCGGTATTGACTGAAGATGGCAAGGTCAAATGGGAAGCGCTGCCTGCAGAATCGACCGACACAACAGTGGTACGCAATGTGACTGATCCATTCGCACCTACTGGCGGCCTGCGTTTATTGCATGGCAATCTGGGCCGCGCGATTGTCAAGGCATCTGCCGTGCCTGAAGATGCCTGGATCATCAAGGCACCGGCAAAAGTATTTGAATCACAGGATGCACTCGTCAAAGCTTACAAGGCGGGCGAGCTGAATATGGATTTCGTCGCTGTCGTCATCTTCCAGGGCCCGCAAGCGAATGGCATGCCTGAGTTGCACCAGTTCACTCCCGTATTGGGCAGCCTGATGTCGGCTGGTTATAAGGTTGCGCTGGTGACAGACGGTCGTATGTCGGGTGCATCCGGCAAAGTGCCAGCGGCCCTGCATGTCAGCCCGGAAGTGGCACAAGGCGGCCCGCTCGGCAAAGTGCGTGATGGTGATGTGGTTGAACTCAATGTCCACACTGGTGAATTGCGTGCCCTGGTGGATGCCGATGTCTGGTCACAGCGCACCGTGCGTGAACTCAGCAAGGAAGTGACTTTTGGCTATGGCCGTGACTTGTTTGCCGCACAGCGTCGTGTCGTGACTGCACCTGAGCATGGCGCATCAACTCTTTTCATTGATTAATTTTCTAAAAGCGAAACCCATCATGAGCCTGAATATCAGTATGAGTAAGCGAAACATCATCGCCCAACTGGAACAAATCCGTGTATTGCCTATCCTCGTTACTGATGATGTCGATCAGGCCATACGCTGTGTGACGACGCTGGCAGAAAATGGTTTGCCAGCAGTGGAAATTACCTTGCGCACGCCAAATGCGATGACAGTCTTGCGCGAAGTCGTCAAGGCTTGCCCGACAGTGACTGTGGGTGCAGGTACTATCTTGACACAGGCGCAACTGGATGCTGTCAAAGAAACAGGTGCAGCCTTTGGTATCAGTCCTGGTATTACACCTGTACTGGCCAAAGCGGCAGCTGAATCCGGCTTACCGTATTTCCCTGGCGTTGGCGGTGCCAGTGACCTGATGCTGGCGCTGGAGCATGGCTTCAATGTCGTCAAACTTTTTCCATCTGATATCGTCGGCGCGACCAAGATGGCAAAGGCGCTGGGCGGTCCTTTCCCTGATGTCAAATTCTGCCTGACCGGTGGTGTCACAGTAGAGGCGACACCAACGCTATTGCAGCAATCAAACATCCTGTGCGTGGGCGGTTCGTGGATGTGTCCAGCCTCCCTCATCAATGCAGGCGACTGGGCGGCGATTGGTGCGCTGGCGGCAGCCGCTGCTGCAGCTGGCAAGAAGTAAATACAGGTTGGAATAATATTTTTTAGCACTTTCACTCATCACTTTTCGTCTATAAGCAAGATTATGGTCACTTCCGTATCGCGTACTCCTATCTGGGGTTTGTTGCAGCAACGTGCCACCAACATGCCCAACCTGAAAGACCTGTTTCGTGCTGACCCTCAGCGCTTTGCGCATTTTTCAGCGTCCGCTTGCGGCATCATGCTTGATTACTCCAAGCAACGCATAGACACTACGGCCAAGCTCAATTTGCTGGCGCTGGCGAGGCAGCAGGATGTGGAGTCACGTCGCGATGCCATGCTGCGCGGTGAAGCGATCAACCAGACGGAAAACCGGGCAGTGCTACATACGGTATTGCGCTTGCCCAAGGGCGAGTCTTTTTATCTGAATGGTGAAAACATTGCTGCCGACGTGCACCAGGTCCTGGCGCAAATGCGGACATTCAGCGATGCGGTCAGGGAAGGCCGCTGGCTGGGTTATACAGGCAAGGCCATACGCACTATCGTTAATATAGGTATCGGTGGTTCAGACCTTGGCCCGCAAATGGCTTGCATTGCTTTGGCGCCATGGTCGCAAAAAAACCTGTCCCTGCATTTCGTCTCGAATGTTGATGGCCGTCATGTGGCTGATGCGCTGGCCAATGCTGATCCTGAAACAACTTTGTTCGTGGTCGCATCCAAGACCTTCTCGACTATGGAGACGCTGACCAATGCCCGCACTGCGCGTGAATGGATGCTGTCGCATGGTTGCCCGGTCGATCAGATATGTAAGCACTTTGTTGCACTCAGTACCAATGTAAAAGCCGCTGCTGATTTTGGTATCGCCCCTGAAAATGTTTTCCCGTTCTGGAACTGGGCTGGTGGCCGTTATTCGATGTGGAGTGCCATTGGCCTATCGATTGCGCTATATGTAGGCGCCGACCGTTTTGAAGAAATGCTGGCTGGTGCGCATGAAATGGATTTGCATTTCGCCCAGGCACCGCTGGAACAAAATCTGCCCGTGTTGATGGCCTTGATAGGTGTGTGGAATATCAATTTCCTTGGCTTGCAAGCACTGTCGATTGCACCTTACCACCAGCGCATGACACGCTTGCCTGCCTATTTGCAGCAACTGGAAATGGAAAGCAATGGCAAGTCTGTCACGCGTGAAGGACAGCGCGTTGATTACACCACTTCGCCAATCTTGTTTGGTGAAGCGGGCACCAATGGTCAGCATGCTTACTTCCAGTTATTACATCAGGGCGCAACGATTATCCCTACCGACTTTATCGTAGTCGCTGATGATGATGCAGGTTTGCCTGGTCATAACCAGGCTTTACTGGCAAATTGTTTTGCGCAATCCAAGGCCATGGCCTGGGGCAAGAGCATGGCAGAGGTACGTGCTGAGCTTGGTGATTTGCCTGAAAAGGTATTGGCACCACGCGTGTTTGAAGGTAATCGCCCGACTTCAACTGTTTTGTTGGATTCTCTGACGCCACGCTCTTTGGGCGCATTGATTGCCCTGTATGAACACAAGGTATTCGTGCAATCCGTGATCTGGGATATCAATGCCTTTGATCAATGGGGTGTGGAGCTCGGTAAATCTCTGGCCCAGCAATTGATCAGCCTTGATCCGAGTGCCGTCAAGGAAGATTACGACAGCTCAACCAAGGGTTTGTTGATGGCAGTTGGCCGTAGTCATAAATTGAAAAAGGCCGCTTAGCGTTTCATTTCTGACGCCGTGGTGTTGTAGGCGAGCCTCATTGTATTTGATATATTAAATTTATATGATGGTGTAAGCATGCTGTCAAGTCAGCTGCTTACTCTGTAGAGTCGCAGCCCTGGCTGCCGCAAATATATTGCTACTTATTTGCCACTGCAGGCGTACAAGAATTTTCATCGATCTGTTTTTATCCTTACCGTAGAATTTGTCAGCATGAACGCCCACCTACACCCGCAATTAAAAATGAACGATATCAGCGACGACAAAGACCAGAGTCTGCGTGAAGACATACGCAGGCTGGGCCGCATATTAGGCGACACGGTAAGAAACCAGCATGGTGACGAAGTATTTGATCTCATCGAACAGGTGCGCCAGAATTCCATACGCTTTCGCCGTGACGCAGATGAAGCTGCACGTGCCGAGCTGGAAACCACGCTGGATACACTGACCAATGACCAGACCACGCAAGTCATACGCGCCTTCAGTTATTTTTCACATCTGGTGAATCTGGCGGAAGACCAGCATCACATACGCCGCACCCGTGCGCATTTGATTGCCGGTTCTGCACCGCGCCAGGGTAGTTTGGCGCACACCATTGAAGCACTGTACAACACAGGCCATAGCAGCCAGCAGTTGCTGGATTTTTTTGAGACTGCACAAGTGTTTCCGGTATTGACTGCCCATCCTACAGAAGTGCAGCGCAAGAGTATTTTGAATTGCCAGATGGTGATTACCCGCCTGCTGGATGAGCGCGACCGCATGCAATTGACGCCGGAAGAATCCGCAGCCAATGAAGAGGCACTGGGTCGTGCAGTATTAACCTTGTGGCAGACACGCATGCTGCGTACTTCCAAATTGTCAGTGCTCGATGAAGTGGAAAACGGCTTGAGTTTTTATGACTATACTTTCCTGCGTGAATTGCCACATCTGTATGCAGGTCTAGAAGATTTACTGGTAAGCAAAGATGCAGCGCTGGCTCAGCATGAACTGCCCAGCTTCATGAAAATGGGTAGCTGGATAGGCGGGGACCGTGACGGTAATCCTTTCGTCACAGCCACTGTGCTGGAAAAAACCCTGGCCATGCAGGCCACACGCGCTTTTAAATTTTATCTCGATGAATTGCATACCCTGGGTTCGCAATTGTCGATGGCGAATTTGTTGGTGAAAGTCTCAGACGACTTGCTGGCCCTGGCGCAGCGCTCACCTGATCATTCGCCACACCGATCTGACGAGCCTTATCGCCTGGCCATCAGCGGTGTGTATGCGCGCCTGTCTGCGACCTACAAACAATTGCTGGGCCTGGAACCAGTGATACACCCCAGTGGTATCGCCGAACCTTATGCGACAGCAGAAGAACTGGCTGCGGATCTGGATATTGTTCACCACTCCTTGTATGACAATGGTTCTGCTGCGATCACGCGTGGCCGTTTGCGTCATTTGCGCCGTGCGGTCAAGGTGTTTGGTTTTTATCTGGCACCTGTGGATTTGCGCCAGAATTCAGATGTGCACGAGCGTGTAGTGCATGAGTTATTGCAAGCGGCTAATCCTGAATTGAAGTACCTGGACTTGAATGAAGAACAGCGTGTAGAAGTCTTGATCAAAGAGATCAGCTCGGCCCGTCCACTGGCTTCGCCTTACCTGAGCTATTCGGAAGAAACCCAGTCTGAGCTGGCGATTTACCGTGCCGCCTGCACCGCGCAAAAGCGCTATGGCAAGGGTGCAGTGCCTAACTGCATCATCTCCAAGACGGATGGTGTGTCCGACATGCTGGAGCTGGCCTTGCTCCTGAAAGAGTCTGGCCTGCTGCATCCTGCTGAAGGGCGTGTGGATGTGAATATCATCCCACTGTTTGAAACCATAGGCGATTTGCAAAACAGCGCGCCTGTCATGGACAGGTTGTTTGGCATACCGGCTTATGCACGCTTGCTGGCCAGTCGCAACAATGCGCAGGAAGTCATGCTTGGTTACTCTGACAGTAACAAGGATGGCGGCTTTTTGACTTCCGGCTGGGAGTTGTACAAGGCCGAGCTTGACCTGATCGCCATATTCAGCAAACACCAGGTGCGCCTGCGCCTGTTCCATGGACGCGGTGGTTCTGTTGGCCGTGGCGGCGGCCCCAGCTATCAGGCGATATTGGCGCAGCCTGCGGGTGCTGTGCAGGGACAGATTCGCCTGACAGAGCAGGGCGAAGTTATTACTGCCAAATACGGCAATCCTGAAGTAGGGCGGCGTAATCTTGAAGTATTGGCTGCGGCCACCATGGAAGCCAGTTTGCTGGCACATACCGAGCCAGCACCTCGCCCCGAGTTTTTGTCAGCGATGGAAGAATTGTCTGACCATGCTTTCAAGGCCTATCGTAATCTGGTCTATGAAACCGAGGGTTTCGAGCAGTATTTCTGGGAATCGACAGTCATTTCCGAGATCGCTGGCCTGAACATAGGCAGCCGCCCGGCTTCTCGCAAGAAATCAACAGCGATAGAAGACTTGCGTGCGATTCCCTGGGTATTCAGCTGGTCGCAATGCCGTTTGATGTTGCCGGGCTGGTTTGGTTTTGGCTCTGCTGTACAAGCTTATCTGAAGGCACATCCTGATACCGGTTTGCAGACTTTGCAGGCGATGTTCAAGGACTGGTCTTTTTTCAGTACTGTGTTGTCGAATATGGAGATGGTGCTGGCCAAGAGCGATATCGGCATTGCCAGCCGTTATGCGCAACTGGTCAAGGATGAATCCTTGCGTAACCGCATCTTCCCGCGCATACAGGCTGAGCATGAAGCAACGATAGATATACTGAAGGCAATTTCTGGGCAGGATGAATTGCTGGCGGCAAATCCTCTGCTCGCACGTTCGATACGCAACCGTTTTCCCTATCTGTCGCCATTGAATCACGTGCAGGTGGAATTGCTGGAACGCTACCGTAAGGGCGATGAAGACGAGCGCGTGCGCCGTGGGATACATTTGTCCATCAATGGTATTGCTGCCGGTTTGCGTAATAGCGGCTGATTCTTTCACCCTTATGTTGAAGCCTTCCCTTGATTGTCAGGGAAGGCTTTTTTATTTGCGCTGACTTCAAGCCAGCATTCACTTGTGCAGTTTCAAAGGGAGGCATGGGTGACCCGGTTATAATATTGCTATCCAGCTACAGTAAGCTCGTGTTGATTATCCATGCACTTGCCATCTGACACCAGGTCCATCAGCGAAAAGTATCTATCTTTATTGAATATGCACACCTCAGCTTTGCCAGATCCATCAGTCTCTCAGCTTGATATTTCCTTGCTGGGTAGTTTCCAGTTAAAGCTGGACGGACAGGACATTGCGGGCAGGCTCAAATACCGCAAGGCCATTTACCTGTTGGCCTATCTGGTAATGGCAAATGGGCGCTGGATATCCAGGGAACAACTGGCAGAGTTGTTGTGGCCTGACCTGCCCGGTGCCGCTGCACTGACGAACCTGCGGCAGGTGCTCAATAATCTCAGCAAAGTCATTAATACCTCTGTTGGGGTAGATGTGATACAAAGCAGGCGCGACAGCATTGCCTGTTTTTTTGATGCGCGAGTGCACGTGGATATTGCCTTTTTGCTCAATGACTGGCGGGCCGATGAGACGGACAAAGTGTTTTGTGCATGGCTGGCAAATAGTTTTGAGCCACGATTAAGCCAGCTCAACCATGATTTTCTTGAACGCATGGAGCTCAATGTCGGTACTGATTTACAGGCCTGGATACACCTGGTGCGCAAGCAACTGCGGGAACGCTGGCGTGATCTGGCTGCAAGACTTTGCCGCGAGCAGGAAAAGACCGGACGAATTGCCTCTGCGGTGGCCGTCGCCAACCAGCTATGGGAACAGGACAGCTTAAACGAGAATACTGCGGCAAAGCTGATACGCCTGTTGTTATCCTGTGGTGACTTCAAACGTGCCAATTTTGTGTTGGCTACGCTGGAACAGAATTTACTTGCTGCCTTTGGCACACGTGCATCTGCTTCTACCAGGAGATTGCTACAGCAAGACCCTATGTCAACAGTCGTTGACCTGAGAGTTACAGGAGAAAAGCAGGTTTCAGTTATCAGCAAGGCTGTTACCGAAATCCGCTGGCTCACCCTTGCCTATGTAGAATTTGATCTCTCGCCGCATGCGGGGGCTGATGAGGCAGACGCGATTTTGCGCATGGATCAGTTACTTGGCGCAGCACAAGAGAAAATCAATCTGTGGGGCGGAGCCTGCAAACCGGTATTTGGTCAGGGTTTTCATGCGAGTTTTGGCATGCACACTGAACCCGAGCAAGCTGCCCTGAGGAGTATTTACGCCGCACAGGAAATCATGCTTGCAGATGAAGCGCGGCAACATCTTCGCATAGGTATCTGTGCTGGCAATGTACAGTGCACGCTTGATGAAATGCGCTTTCTTGGGACATTGCCAAGACTGGCGCAAGAGCTGTGCTGGTCGGCTGCAGCGGGTGAAGTTGTGTTTGACCGTATCATGGCAGAGCAAATCAGGAGCAAGCTGGCCAATAATGCCATCGCAGTATTTGCCAATAACCACTATGCACATGGTATCCCCAGGTACAGCCTGGCAAGTCAAATTGTGAGCACTGGCGGTCAGCAAGAGTTCCCCCTTGTCGGACGCAACGAAGAATTGCAGACCATATGGAGTCACTGGCAACTGGCAAAGCAGGCGCAACCACAATGGCTGATATTGCGTGGCAATGCCGGGATTGGGAAGACCAGGCTGGCTACAGAAGTGAGCCGCCAGCTCGATACGCCCGAAAACCATGTCGTTCGTATTTATTGCACGCTTGAGTACCAACATCAGTCACTGGCAGCCCTGAGGCATGCACTGAGTGAGTTATTTGCCCTGTCATCACTAAAAGTGGCTGAGTATTCAGGTGCAATAAGGGCGCGCTTGCAGGAATTGCTACCCGCTTATGAGCCGGAAGAGGCAACCCTGCATGCCCTCATTTCTTTGTTCGACCAGGACATGTTGGTGGAGACGGACAGCAAGAATCAGATATTTGCGGCTCTGGGCTTGTTATTTGACCAATTATCCAGGCAAAAGACTTGTCTTGTATTGATCGATGATTTTCACTGGTCAGATTTTGCTACCCGCGAATTCCTGGCCCGTTATGCGGGCAGTCTTGAGCAACAACAGCTATTGCTGCTGGTAACAACCAGACCCGACGCCCCGCTGGAGCATGCGGGTGCCTCGCCCGTTGTCATTGAACTCAACCCTCTGGCTGCATCTGCTGCAGAGCAAATGGTCGCTGCCTGCGACCGCCGTCATCTTTTGTCTGCCAGTGAGCAGGCACGCATCGCCCATGATTGTGGTGGTATTCCCCTGTTTATTGAAAGGCTTACCCGCAGCCGTACAGAAGATGGACAACATCACCTGATACCAGTCAAGGAATTGTTGCAGAGTGAACTCGACAAGCTAGGGCCTTACAAAAATATTCTGCAAATGGCCGCCGTCGTTGGTAACAACTTCAATGCCCGCATACTCAGGGGCCTGCTGCCAGACGAAGACGTAGCCGGCCCCCTGCAGTTGGCCATCAGCTATCGCCTGATACAAGCAGGTGCACAGCATGGGCACTATCGCTTTCAACATGCCTTGATTGCTGACGCGGCGTACCAGAGTTTTCCTGAAAAACAAAGGAGGTCTGCACACCTGCGTGTCGCAGAGCATTTGCTCAATGAGCCTGGCATAGCGAGTGCAGAAATTGCCCGACATTTTGAAGAGGCACATGACTGGCAGCAGGCTGCTGCCATGTGGACGATCAGTGGCCAGAAAGCACTGGCGAGTGAATTCGCCATGGATGCCCTGCATGATTTTGGCAAGGCGCTGGATATTGCCTTGCAACCGCAGGCCGGGCTGGCTCACTTGCAAATTTCCCTGCGTTTGTCTATGGGCAATGCCGCCCTGTTGTGCCAGGGGTATGGCTCTCAGTTGGGGCATCAGCAGTTCCTGGCAGTCTGTGACAGCTTGAATAACTTGCCAGCGCCTGATCATGAAGAAACAGAGTCATTGTTCCGTGCATTAAGTGGTTTATACATGGGGGGAAGTTCCCAGGGCAAAAGCGATGGACTGGGTATAGCGCGACGCCTGGAGGAGCTGGCGGATACGCCAGCCAAGCGCCTGATGGCCTGCTTCGCGCTTGGCAATTCATTGTTCTGGCGCGGTCTGTTTGTAGAAGCACTGCGTTATCAACGAGAGGGTTTGTCCATTGCCAAGACACTCAGTCTGGAAGAGCGGCAGCGCTACTGGGGTGAAGATCTTGAAATACTGATACGCGCCTTCCTGTGCTGGAACCTGTGGTTTCTGGGGGATGGCGACGCCCATGAACTGGCGACGGAAAGTACCTTGCTGGCCAGGGAGCGCAAAAAAAGCCATGCCTTATGTTTTATGCTGACCTTCAATACGGCCATGTGCTGGACCGCAGGTCAAATGGACAAAGTCGCCAAGCTGGCAGGAGAGGGTGTGCAACTTGGTACACAATTTGGATTTCCATTGTGGCAAAGCATGAATAGCCTGTTTTATCTATCTGCTCAGGCCAATGGCAACAAGCTCAAAGACATCATGCCTGCACTGCAGGCAGCAGAAAATTTGCACAGTGCCTACCGGGCAGGTACCACAACAGCAAGTTGGGTGTTGGCCAATACCCTGATCAGGCTGCAATGCTGGGATGAGGCAAGGTCTTTGCTTGACAAGACATTGAGCGAAATTGACAAGTACGAAGACTATTACTGTCATGCAGACTTGCTGCGTTTGAGTAGTTTGTGCTTTATGCAAGAGGGAGATATCGGTCTTGCCAGTGAAACACTGGAGCAGGCTTTGCAGATGGCAACAGCACAAGGAGCTGTAGGATTGTTTGATGCAATCAGGCAGGCAATGGCAGATTGCCAGCTACTGCAGCAAAAGCATGCTTTGCCGCAGTAGCCCATCAACAACTCAAACCGGCATAAACCTCGCCAGATACTCAGGCGAATTAATAAACTGCCCGATCAGCGTGACCACATCCGTGCCAGATTGTGCCAGCAAAGCATCAAACGTTGCCTGATCCGGCGCATGCCCCAAGAGACCAATGTAATCCAGCGTCAGCGATACTTTGGATTGCGAATTCGCCTTGAACTCCGTCGATTCCGTAAAACCCGCCAGCATATCGCCACGGCTCAAGCCATTGCCCAGTTGCCCCAGCCAGTAAGCCTTGCCTGCGGCGTCTGAACTGCGATGCAAGACATTCTGATAGACCCGGTCCACAAAGGCCGTATTATCCAGCGCCCCGTAAGTCTTCTGGAATTCTGCACTCGACACAAACGAAGCACTGATTTTACTCAGATTCATGCCATCCTTTTGCGCCTGCATCCAGTAAGCCAGACCCTCACGGTCAGGCAAGCGGTCAAAGGCACCAAAGTACAGACGCGTAATCCCGCCTATCCCACTCTGGAATTCAGCTGACTCCATGAACGACGCCGCCACCTGCGCCCGGCTCATCTTGCCACTGTCGATCTGACCCTGCCAGTACTGCACGCCTGCGGTATCCGCTTCACGGAACAGCACGTCACGATACAGCTGCATGGCAAACAGGTCAGAGCGGTGCAAGACATCATTGTCTTTGACATCAAGTTTGGTGCCGACCTTCGCTTCTATCGCATCCGGGATACCATCACCATCCTTGTCGCCGGGCAGGGAACTGTTCCTGTATCCCAGACCACCGCTGAAACTGATCTTGCCATCCACCTTGCCGTCCGCATCAAATATGCCACCATCGGTGATCTTGAAGTCCACCTTCAGTTTGCCATTCACCTCTGTGATCGCGCTGGCAATATTTGTCCAGTTACCCGCCTTGTCCTGTACCCAGTAACCATTTACTGAACCCAGCTTATCGGTATAAACCGACAAATTGATTTCTTTACCTGTACCCACGCCATTAATTTGGCTGTTGATCAAGCCATACTGTAATTGCAGGTCACTGGGTAAATTGAGCGGGCTGGCTGACGTCGTCGTATGAGACAAGGCCAGTGAAGAATCAATACTCAAAGTCGCATAGTGCGTATTGACCAGGCCACCATTATTCCATGGCAAGGAGGCGACTTCTTTCTGCGCCTGATCAGCTTTGCCATCGCCGTTACCATCCCCCTTGCCACTACCTATCCAGTTGGGTACTCCTGCTTCTATGGTTTGCAGGATGCCGTCACCATCGGCATCCGGATCAATGACAGGATTGGTATTGTCAGAAGGATTGGTTCCGGTATTGTTGTCATAGGCAAGGATGGAATAAGCCTGTTGCAGTACCGCTCCGCTATTACCAGCCAGATCACTTACCCTGACCTTCAGGGTGTTATTACCGCTGACAGTCTGGTTTTGCAGGGCCCAGCTATTACTACCTACTGTTGCTGTCGCATTGATCCAGTTCGTGCCATTGTCGAGCGAGACCTGGATGGTTTCACCGGCGAGCAAGCTGGCACTGAGTGTACCGCTGATGGTCTGTTGAGTCGCTGTCGTGATGAAGTCGGTACCACTGATACCGTCATCATTAGAGAACTTCAGGTTCACAACGGTGGTCGTCGGCGCCGTATGATCGACCTGATACAACTGCCCGGTAAAGCCGCCATTCAGGGCCAGGCTGGACGTATCCACAATGCCAGTACCGGCATTCTTCAGATTCAGGCCCAGTGTCCCATCACCGGTCAATCCCGTGATCCTGACGCTGTAGGTAGAAGGATCAAGCTGCGTGACACTGCTGATGGTTCCTGCCACTGTCCCCGTCGTCGCCAGTGCAAAGGCTGCCGCATTCACGCCCGTCACCGCTTCACTGAACGTGACCTTGTAGTCTATCGTGCCCAGGCTGGTGTTCTCAGATTGGATGCGGGTAATACCGGTCGCGGTTGGAGCGACATTGTCACCAACGGCGATGATGAAGTTCTTTTCATAGGCAGAACCCATGGCATCCGTGGCTCTCACAAAGATACTGTAATTGCCCGGTGTCATGCCCACAGGGTTCTTCGCCACCAGGGTATTACCCGAGATGGTGAATTTACTGTTGTCCTTGTCATTCGTCCCATTACCAGTTACCAGGGTAAAACTGGCGGTATCACCCGGATTCGGGTCAATCGCTGTCAAAGTACCCACACTGGTATTGTCAGCAGAACCCTGCTGGAGTGCCGCATTCGACAAGGTGATATTGGTCGGTGCCGCATTGATGCCGGTCGCAATCACTGTCGTCGTGTTATTCAATACCGCAGAAGCAATACCGTCATTGGCACTGATGGTAAAGGTCGTGGTTTCTGTGCTGCCCACAGGGACACGGCCAGCAGCCGGCTGGAACACCAGGCCACGGATGGCCGCCTGCACGGCTGCCGGGGTACCGGCTGCATGGGTATAGGTCAGGCCGCCATCGGCAGTCGAGAAGCCAGTCGCTGCCAGTGAAGCGGCGGTGAAGGCACCTTTGGCGGCAACATCCAGGCTGATGATGATGGTTTCAGATGCACCCACGTCAGGGTCAGTGATGGTGACACCGGTGAACGGAGAAACCGTGGTGGTTTCAGTCACGGTCTGGCCTGCGACCACACCACCGATGACGGGAGCAACGTTATTGCCGGTGACGGTAATGAAATTGCCAAACAGGTCAGCGATGACGACAGCCGTAGCGGCACCAGTATTCCAGTCTTCCAGCATGCCAATGTTGTAGGTGGTGCTGTCGGTGGACGAGTTGCCATCCTTGTTCAAGCGCAATGCCAGGGCCGCCTTGTCGTTGGCACTCATGGTCATGGTGAAGCTGGTGTTGGAGGTGATGTCGACGTTGGCGGTATCGGTCAGGGTGTAGTTAAAGGCCCCCTGGCCCAGGAAACGGATACGGTTGGCGGTAATGTCGTTGTTGGCACCTGTCAGGCTCAGGAAGTTGTTACCTGTGACCACCAGCACGCCGGTGGCGACGTTGTAGGTGGCGGAAGTCACCGTTGGTGCCACCACATTGGTAACAGTAATGCCATTACCGGTCAGGTCAGCAATCACAACGGCGGCATCAGCACCGGCATTCCAGTCTTCGGCGGCAATCAGGTTATAGGTATTGACACTGGTGGAGCTGGTGCCATTCTTGTTCATGATGAGGTTGGCACCCAGCCTGTCTGCGGCACTGAGGGTCAGGGTGAACGAGGTCGCGGAGGTGATCTCGACATTGCTGGTGGTGGTGAGGGTATAGCTGGCACCGCCTTCGCCTTGCAGGCTGAATTTATTGGCGACGATGTCGTTGTTTGCGCCTGTCAGACCGGTGAGGCCAGTACCTGTGACGGTCAGTACACCGGTGTTGGCATTGTAGGTGGCCGAGGTCACGGTCGGGACGGCGACATTGGAGACGGTAATCGGGGCAGTGGTGACAGCAATATTGCCACCGGTAATGACGCTGTCCCAGTCGTCTGCTGCGGCCAGGTTGTAGGTGGTACCCCCGTGGAGGTCGTGCCGTTCTTGTTGAACAGGGCTTCGACAGCGGCCTGGTCGGCACCGGCGAGGGTCACGGCAAAGCTGGTGGCGGAGGTGACTTCGACATTGCCGGTGGTCGACAGCGTACGGGTGGCTGCGCCTTCGCCTTTGATGGTCAGGGCAGAGACGGTGATGTCATTGGTGGCACCGAGGGTGCTGACGAGGCCTGTGCCGGTGACGGTCAGGATGTGGGTGGTGACGTCATAGGTTGCAGACGTAATTGTTGGGGCAGCTACATTCGAGACGGTGATGGCATTTGTCGTGTCTGCAAGCGAACTGCTGGTGTTATCCCAATTCAGTGCAGCACTCAGGTTAAATACGGTACCACTCGCTGCCAGTGTGCCATTTTTGTTGAGAAGGCCATTGATCGCCAGTTTATCCGCCGCGTTCAGGGTAATGGAGAAGGCGGTTGCGCTGCTCGCTGTAACATTGGCTGTCGTAAGTGCATAAGAACCTCCGTTTTCACCCACGAGACTCAATTTGCTGACGTCAATCGTGTCATTAGCTACCATACCAGCGCCGTTGACCGTCATGATGCCTGTCGCGGCATCGTAACTGGCGCTGGTAATGGTCGGTGTTGCAATGGTAATTGTCAGGCCAGTGCTCAAGACGCTGATATTGCCAGCAGCATCGGTAGCTGTGGCTTTAACGGTGTGTGAACCGACCGCCAGTGCAGAACTGGTTAAGGCCCAGATGCCAGCACCATTCGCTGTGCTTGTACCAAGCAAAGTGACGCCATCTGTATCGTACATATTGACGGTGCTGTTGGCTTCTGCAGTGCCAGTAAAGGCGGGGGTCGTGTTGGCGGTGATGTTATCCGTATTGGAGACCCCCGTATCGGTGGCTGCCGTCATGTCTGGTGTAGATGGTGCTGCCGGTGCTGTGGTGTCGAGTACGTAAGCTTGGCTGAACGTCACGCCACTATTGCCTGCATTGTCTGTCACCCGCACTTTCAGGGTGGAGCTAGCGGACAGGGTAGTGCCACTGAGAGACCACGTACTCTGTCCAACAGTCGTCGTGGCATTGGTCCAGGTACTGCCGTTATCAAGCGATACTTCGACGATGTCTCCAGTAACCATATTCGCACTCAAGGTACCGGATATGGTTTGCGCGGCAGTTTTGGTAATGAAATCAGTGCCGGACGTGCCGGTATCGGTCGAGAAGGTGGCAGTTGCAATCGTGGTGGTCGGTGCCGTGGTATCGAGCACATAAGCTTGGCTAAATGCCGTACCACTATTTCCTGCCACATCGCTCACCCGCACCTTCAGGGTGGAGCTAGTCGTCAGGGTAACGCCACTGAGAGACCAGGTATTCATTCCAACAGTCGTCGTGGCACTGGTCCAGGTGCTGCCATTATCAAGCGACACTTCGACGATCTCTCCAGCGACCATATTCGCACTCAAGGTACCGGATATGGTTTGTGCGGCAGTTTTAGTAATGAAATCTGTGCTGGACGTGCCGGTATCGGCCGAGAAGGAAGCAGTTGCAATCGTGGTGGTCGGTGCCGTGGTATCGAGCACATAAGCCTGGCTAAATGCCGTACCACTATTCCCTGCTGCATCGCTCAACCGGACCTTCAGGGTGGAGCTTCCCGTCAGGGTAACGCCACTGAGAGACCAGGTATCCTGTCCAACAGTTGTTGTGGCATTGGTCCAGGTGCTGCCATTATCGATGGAGACTTCGACAAATTCGTTTGCCACCATATTCGCACTCAAGGTGCCTGATATGGTTTGTGCTGCAGTTTTGGTAATGAAATCGATGTTGGACGTGCCGGTATCGGCCGAGAAGGTGGCAGTTGCAATCGTGGTGGTCGGTGCCGTGGTATCGAGCACATAAGCCTGGCTAAGCGTCGCGCTACTATTGCCTGCCGTATCGCTCACCCGCACCTGCAGGGTAGAGCTAGCCGTCAGGGTAACGCCACCGAGAGACCAGGTATTCAATCCAACGGTTGTTGTGGCACTGGTCCAGGTACTGCCATTATCAAGCGACACTTCGACGATCTCTCCAGCGACCATATTCGCAGTCAAGGTGCCGGATATGGTTTGTGCGGCAGTTTTGGTAATGAAATCAGTGCTGGACGTGCCGGTATCGGCCGAGAAGGTGGCTGTGGCAATCGTCGTGGTCGGTGCCGTGGTATCTAGCACATAAGCCTGGCTAAATGCCGTACCACTATTTCCTGCCGCATCGCTCACCCGCACCTTCAGGGCGGAGCTAGCCGTCAGGGTAACGCCACTGAGAGACCAGGTATTCTGTCCAACGGTTGTTGTGGCATTGGTCCAGGTGCTGCCGTTATCGATAGAGACTTCGACAAATTCGTTTGCCACCATATTCGCACTCAAGGTGCCGGATATGGTTTGTGCGGCAGTTTTAGTAATGAAATCAGTGTTGGACGTGCCGGTATCGGCAGACATGGCGGCAGTTGCGATCGTGGTGGTCGGCGCCGTGTTATCGAGGGTATACACCTGGCCGCCGGTATAACCGGTGGCAATGGCGTTGCTTGCTACGTCGGCAATGCCTGTGCCTGCATTTTTAAGGTCCAGTCTCAAAGTTCCATCACCGCTAATGCCATTGACGGTGACGGTATAAGTGGTACCACTGCCGGTCACGCTGGTAATGTTGCCATTAACGCCGCCTGTTGGGGTAAGCACAAAGTCACTGGTATCGACGCCTGTGACGCTTTCTGAAAAAGTCACCGTGTAGCTGACACTGGTGGCATTGGTAATGGCTGCACCTGTGCGATTGATGGAGGAAACGGTAGGTACCACGCCATCAACCAGGACATTGCTTAATGCGCCAACGCTGTTGAGCGTCAGTGTTGCGTCGTTACCTGCAGTATCTCTTAATGTGCCACCGTTCAGGGCGATATTAGCGGCCAGGCTGACACCGTTGGTATCAAGATTGCCATTAGCGACGGTGTAGCGGAATACCAGAGCATTGGTACCAGATCCACTCAGGTAAGTTGCCGCAACGGTGCCGCCAGTGTCGAGTGTCAGGTCAAGCTTGGGCGAACCAGTGACAGTGACGTTTTCGCTTAAGTTCAACGTAAAGTCGAGGTTTTGTCCGACGATGTAAGTGGCATTCGCTGGAACACTGACAGAGTTCACTGTGGGGGCCGTCGTGTCGATGGTGAACGACAGTCCGGTTGATGCGACACTCACATTTCCAGCCGCATCTGTGGCTTTGGCTGTCAGGGTATGTCCACCTGCACTTAATGTTGAAGAGGTAATTGAGTAGCTACCACCCGTTGCTGTAGCAGTACCCAGTACAGTTGTGCCGTCGGTATCGTAGAGCGTCACAATACTGCCAGTCTCTGCTGTACCCGTGAACACAGGTGTGGTGCTGGAAGTGAGATTGTCGGTATTAGAGACACCGTTGTCGGTGCCCGCCGTCATGTCTGGTGTGCTTGGAGCGGCAGGTGCCGTCGTGTCAATGACGATGTTCTTGTTCGCGCCCAGCGAATTGGCAGCACCTGGACTAAATAGCGCCAGCGTCGCATCGGAGCCGGATGACGTTGATTTGATGGTGCCACCATTGAGCGATAGTGCTGTCGTACTGTTGTAGTCGAGATCGCCACTGGTATCACCAGCCTGGACTGTATAAGTGAAAGTCAGCGTGTTGCTGGTTGAACCGCTGACGTAATTGATAGTGCGGTCTACGGTACCTGTTTCAAGTAATAACTGTGGGATGCCAGTGACTGTGACTGCTTCATTGAAAGTAATCTGTATCTGTATGACTGTACCAACCGAATAGCTGCCGTTCAGCTTGCTGGATGTAACGTTGGTAATAGTGGGATTGTTGAGTACCGTGAAATTACCAAGTTTCTGATCGTAAGCAATCCCGTCGGCCCCTGAGGAACTACCTGAATCAGCATAGCCGCCATTGCCCGCACCAGCACGATTGCCAGTTGCGAGTGAATTATTGGTCACACTATCCAGAGTGACCGTTCCGCCATTGTTCCATATGCCGCCTATACCATTGCCACCAGCGCCTCCGTCTTTACCTATATCTGCTTTACTGCCGCCACCGCCACCGCCGCCGGCACCAATGTTGTTGGTGATGCTGCTACCTGTAATGGTCAATGTTCCGATGTTGTAGATACCACCAACCGCGTTTCCACCGGCTCCGCCTTTTGCATCGGCACCGCCACCACCGCCGCCACCGCCAATACTCAACCCTCCACCTGCATTGGCAGTGCCACCGTTGCCCCCTCTGGAGTAAGTTGCAAACCCACCTGAACCATTCCCTCCTGTGGTCGTACCGCCTTTTCCGCCCAGCAAAGAGTATATCCCCGAAAGCGGTCCTCCATTGCCACCGGCGCCAGCGGTGCCTGTTGCTCCCGGGTGCGAATACGCTAAACTGGATCCGCCATTACCGCCATAGCTGCTCCCGTAGCCGCCACCACCACCACCACCGCCACCATTACCAGATGTCAGGCCGCCGGCACCGCCGCCTGCTGAAGCCTTGTTATTTGTTATATTGCTGTTTGAAATTGTTAAAACGCCAGAATTCCATATGCCGGCTCCCTTGGCATCGTCCCCCGGCTTTCCTATATCGTTGAGGTCTGGTCCGTTGACACCAGCGTTACCGCCATTGCCAGTGACAAAGCCATTGGTAATCGTCAGGTTTTGAATAACGACAGCAGATCCTGCGCCGTTTGTGCCGACGGTCATCACCCTTGCCATATTATTGCCGTTGAGGGTGTTACCACCCCGACTATGGTCATCGTGTGACCATCGGTAACATTGATAGGGACGCTATCAGAGGCGTTGCTAAAGGTGATATTGCCAGTAAATGTAATGACATCATCGACACCATCGCTGTTACCGGTGGCGATAGCAGACTTAAGACTATTGATGCTATTGACAGCGGTCGTCACCAATAAATGATCGTAGTTGCCAAGCTTGCTGGTATCCAGAGCACTATCCTTATGCAGGGTGCCAGTCGATATTTCCAGGTCCCAGTTGCCGCCCCGGCTTGCAGTTCCTGTTGCATCAGTTGAGGCTTCTACCGTGGCGCCGGTCACCTGGGCAATGGTTTGAATAAAATCCTGACCAACACTGTCTTTGCCAATATCACAGCCGTACAGCCTGATTTCTCCACCGGTCTGTAAAGATGCACCGATGGCTTTTAACTGTTCGGTATAGTTGGCGACATTACCGTTATGCAGAGGTGAGTTACCTAGCAAGAGAACACCATCATCACCATGCGAAATGATGCTGATAGACGAAGCGTTGTGGACATCCTTTAATGCATCGGCAATTTGTTGCACGCCATCATGCTCTGTATCCAGAACGATGACTTTAACCCCTTCTTTGGCTGCATTGATCAGCGTGGCCTGATCTGGTACCCGACCATCAATGATCAGAATCTGCTGGCCCGCGCTTGGATTTGCCGCAGTACCCAAGGATAGGGAGGGGGCGGGCGTGGACAAGGTAGCCATCAAATGCGCAACGGTTGAGTTAGCAAGTGCGTCTTCGTGGACAGACTGAATATCGGTTGCGGCAGTTTGATTGAGCAGATTCATTGTGTAGACTTCTGACTTAAAGAAAAGGTGTACGCATGTCGAGCTCGCGGGCAAGATTGAGGAATCTTGAAAGCTAAGAAGTTGCTCAAAACATCATGCAATAATGGCTATGAAAAAATTGCTTGATGCTATCAAACTGCCGTAAGAGATTCGTAAGAAGGGCGGTGATTCTTGATTGGCGAAATCTGGAAATCGTAATTAAATGCCCATGTCTGATGCCGACTTAGCCAGGACCTCCCTCCTAATGGCAGTAACTGGATAGCTCTCTATCCAGTTCTAAAGTGGGTGGTGGAAAATGCCGGGGACTGCAAGCCGTTTTCTGACAACTGGCATCGTAGACAGAGGTTGCTGACTTTGTGCTATTGATAGTGATGAGATGGCGATTCCGTGTTGACTTTGCTATTGTTTAGTTCCATCGTCGAGGGAGAAGGAACTTACTGGTCCTTATGTCGAAATAGCATGTGATTTCGTTTATACCATCTTCAAATGACAGTTGGGTCACGGTTGACGTCCCGGGCTGTGTCAGGCTGCTACCTTCTGGCCAACTGGAAATCCAGAGATGCACAGTAGGGCAGGGTTGCATCTCAATACTATTCTTGAAATGTACTGGCATTGCAGATACAGCATTGCCAGCTATTTCAATCCCGTTCACTTGCGCATTTTGATATAGACCCGTGACCATACTTCCCGGCGGTGTGGGGTATTGATTTAACAAAGTAAATACTTGGGCATTGCCATCCCCTACGGAATTCTCAATGATCCCATTTTCCTGCAATGAATAGAGCTTACCTGCTACGGCTGGAATTTCTGTTTCCGATATTTTTCTCAGCTTCGCACCATTTTGCAATGATGTTGAAGATGCATAAATACCGTACTCTTCTTCCCAGCTGATTGTGTTTCTGAGCGCTGGCCGAAATATCTGCCATGCGACATTTGGCTGGCCTCCGGAAAAAGTCTTGGCTACGATAATTTTGTAATTGACTTGTGAAAGTAAATGCAGGTCTTCGGAGGAAAGGTCAATATTCAATCTAAAGGATGTCATGACTTTATTTCCTATTAATATTGTTCAAATCAGCTTATAAACCTCGCCAGATACTCAGGCGAATTAATAAACTGCCCGATCAGCGTGACCACATCCGTACCCGATTGGCTGAGCAAAGTATCAAAGGTCGCCTGATCCGGCGCATGGCCCAGGAGACCGATGTAATCCAGCGTCAAAGACACTTTGGATTGTGAATTCACCTTGAACTCCGCTGACTCGGTAAAGCCCGCCAGCATGTCACCACGCGAGAGGCCATTGTTCAACTGCCCCAGCCAGTAAACCTGGCCTGCCGCATCAGCAGTGCGGTGCAGGACATTCTGGTACACCCTGTCTACAAAGGCCGTATTGTTCAGATTGCCATAGGCATTCTGGAACTCGGCACTGGCCACAAAGGCGCCGCTGATGCCGCTGAGGCTGGCCCCGGCTTTCTCCTGCCCTATCCAGTAAGCCAGGCCATCCCGGTCAGGCAAGCGGTCAAAGGCGCCAAAGTACAGGCGGGTCAGGCTGCCGACATTATTCTGGAACTCGGTCGAAGCCAGCATCGACGCTGCCACCTGGGCACGGTTCAAATGCCCGCTGTCGATTTGCTGCTGCCAGTAAGTGATACCGGCAGTATCTCCCTCACGGAACAGCACATCCCGGTAGAGCTGCATGGCAAACAGGTCAGCCCTGTGCAACACATCATTGTCTTTCTGGTTCTGGTTGGTGCCGACCTTCGCTTCTATGGCATCGGGGATGCCGTCACCATCCTTGTCGCCTGGCAGTGGGCTGGTTTTGAAACCCAGGCCACCACTAAAGCTGATTTTGCCATCGACCTTGCCGTCGGCGTCAAACATGCCGCCATCGGTAATCTTGAAATCCACCTTCAGTTTGCCATTCACCTCAGTGATCGCGCTGGCAATATTCGTCCAGTTACCGGCCCTGTCCTGTACCCAGTAGCCATTCACTGAACCAAGCTTATCGGTATAGAGGGAAAGGCTGACATCCTTGCCGGCACCCACGCCGCTGATCTGGCCGTTGATCAAGCCATATTGCAGTTGCAAGTCCTTGGACAGATCAGTCGGGCTGGCCGTAGTCGTGATGTTAGACAGAGCCAAAGCCTGATTGCTACTCAGGGTCGCAAAGTGGGTATTGACCACGCCACCATTATTCCAGGGCAAAGAGCCGACTTCTTTCTGAGCCTGATCGGCTTTGCCATCGCCGTTGCCGTCTCCCTTGCCACTACCTATCCAGTTGGGTACTCCTGCTTCTATGGTTTGCAGGATGCCGTCACCATCGGCATCCGGACCAGCCACTGGGATGGTGTTGTCGGAAGGATTGGTCCCCATACTGTTGTCATAGGTGAGGATGGAATAAGCCTGTTGCAGTACAGCTCCGCTATTACCTGCCAGGTCAGTGACCCGGACCTTCAAGGTATTGTTGCCGCCCAGTGTCTGGTTCTGTAATGACCAACTGGTGCTTCCTGTCACTGTTGTGGCATTGAGCCAGTTGGTGCCATTATCGATAGAGACCTGGACTGTTTCACCTGCTACCAGACCATTGCTGAGACTGCCACTGATGGTTTGTTGAGGCGCTGTCGTCACGAAGTCAGTGCCGCTGATCCCATCATCATTGGATAAACGAACGGAACTGATGTTGGTGGTCGGCGCTGTGTGATCGACCTGATACAACTGTCCAGTAAAGCTGCCACTCAGAGCCAGGCTGGTGGTATCAACGATGCCGGTACCGGCATTCTTCAGATTCAGGCCCAGTGTCCCATCACCGGTCAATCCTGTGATCCTGACGCTATAGGTAGAAGCGTCCAGTTGCGTCACATTGCTGATCGTCCCCGCGACTGTGCCTGTCGTTGCCAGGGTAAAGGCTGCAGCATTGACGCCCGCCACTGCTTCGCTGAAGCTGACTTTGTAATCGACGTTGGTCAGATTGTTGTTTTCTGGCTGGAGACGGGTGATGCCTGTCGCAACGGGGGCAACATTGTCGCCGACAGCAATGACCAGGCTTTTTTCATAGGCAGCGCCGCTGCCATCTGTCGCGCGAACGAAGATGGTGTAATTGCCGGGCGTCATACTCAGTGGGTTCTTGGCCACCAGACTGTTACCCGAGATTACGAATTTGGCATTATCCCTGTCATTCGCCCCATTACCTGTCACCAGGGTAAAGCTGGCGGTATCCCCTGGATTGGGGTCGGTCACAAGAAGTGTGCCGACGCTGGTGTTGGTGGCAGAGCCTTGCTGGATGGCCGCATTCGAGAGACTGATATTGGTCGGCGCCGCATTGATACCGGTCGCAATCACTGTCGTCGTATTGTTCAATACCGCAGAAGCAATCCCATCATTGGCGCTGATGGTAAAGGTCGTGGTTTCTGTGCTGCTCACAGGGACACGGCCAGCCGCCGGCTGGAACACCAGGCCACGGATGGCCGCCTGCACGGCTGCCGGTGTTCCTGCGGCATGGGTATAGGTCAGGCCGCCATCGGCAGTCGAGAAGCCAGTCGCTGCCAGGGAGGCGGCAGTAAAGGCTCCTTTGGCTGCCAGGTCCAGACTGATGATGATGGTTTCGGAAGCACCGACATCAGGATCGTTGATGGTGACGCCGGTGAAGGGAGAAACCGTGGTGGTTTCTGTGACGGTCTGGCCAGCGAGGGCACCGCCTATGGCGGGAGGGGAGTTAGTATAGATGACGATGGCTTTGTTGCTGCCCAGCGAGTTGGCAGCACCGGGCGCAGCCAGCGTCAATGTGGCATTATTGCCCAGCGAATCCTTGATAGTACCGCCATTCAAGCGCAAAGCAGTACTGTTCTGGTAATCGAGATCTGCGCTGACATCACCTACCTGTACGGTGTAATTAAAGGTGATCGTGTTAGTGCCCGAACCGCTGACATAATTAATTACCCGATCTATGGTGCCAGTTTCCAGTGTTAGTTGTGGTATTCCGGTAACATTGACAGTTTCATTGAAGATGATGGTGACCGGTATGACTGTACCCGCAGCATAGGTGGCATTGGATGTGCTTGAGCTGACATTCGTTACCGCAGGGCCACTGTTATCCAGTGTATATAGCTCGTCGCCAGTATGCCCGCCAACGATGGCATTGCCGGCCACATCGGTGACACCAGTGCCGCTGTTCTTGAAATTCAGTCCTAAGGTGCCGTCACCACTGATAGTGTTAACCCGAACGGTCCAGACGTTGCCAACGGGGCCTGATAGTGAGGCAATGTTTCCGCTGGCTGTGCCGGTCGTCACCAGCGCAAAATCGGAAATATCCAATCCACCATTTGCCACGCTCTCCGAGAAAGTGACCTGGAAATCTACAAAGCTGCTGTTGCTGGGGCTGCCTGACGCACGGTTGATGCTGGTGATGGTAGGCGCAACGCCATCCACCATGACAGCAGTCGTACTGCTAACACCATTCAGATTGAGAGCAGCATTATTTCCTGCAGTGTCTTTGATGCTGCCACTGTTCAAAGTAATACTGCTGCCCAGACTGATGCCATTGGTATCGAGGTTGCCGCTGGCAACCGTATAACGGAATACGAGTGCTGAAGTGCCGCTTCCGCTCACGTAAGAAGCTGCTACGGTGCCACCGGTATCGAGCGTTACTGGAATAGTTGGTGTTCCTGTAACGTTGACGACTTCATTAAAATTAACCGTAAAATTCAGGCCTTGTCCTGGCACATAAGTGGCGTTGGCGGGAACCGTGACAGTACTGACAGTAGGGGCAATGCCATCAACATTGACTGCGGCTGTGCTGGTTACTCCGTTCAAGTTAAGAGCGGCATTATTGCCTGCACCATCTTTGATGGTACCGCCATTGAGGGTGACGCTGCTGCCGACAGAAATACCATTGCTGTCCTGATTGCCATCAACGATGGTATAGCCAAATAGAAGTGAGCTGCTGCCGCTGCCACTGATATAAGTAGCTGCAACGTTGCCACCAGTGTCCAACGTGACTGGAAGGCTGGGCGTGCCAGTCACTATCACTGCTTCATTAAAGTTGACGGTGAAATTCAGATTTTGTGTTGTCGCATAGGTGGCATTTGCTGGGACACTGACCGTGCTGACAGCAGGTATTCCCGTGTCAAAAGTCAGGGCAGGGCTGTTGCCAGCACCACCGCTGTTGCCTGCCGCATCAGTGTAGCTGCCAGACGCAACGATGATACTGGCTGAGCCGGCGTTGGTTGCCGGATCTGGTGTGAATGTCGCAGTGCGAGTCGTGCCTGAGCCAGTGAGGCTGCCTAAGCTACCGCCAGTAACCGAAATGTCAATCTCAGTAAATCCAGTTGGAACTTCGCTGAAGGCGAAGCTAATCGTCGCCGTTTCGCCGGCTTTGAGTGTGCTGACATTGCTGCTGATGGTAAGCGTTGGTGCCTTGGTGTCGACAACGAAGTTGCTGCTGCTGGTAATGCCTACACCTGGTGTATGAGTCGAATTATAGGTGCCTGGCAAATTGACCGAAATAACATTGCTGCCGCTTTCAAAATTGGTATTCGGTGTAAAAGTCGCTGTGAAAGTGATGTTGTCGGCGGTTTGCAAGCCTGACAGTATGCCGTTGGCAATATAGATATCGGCGGTTCCAAAGTCAGAGACGGCTTCGGAGAATGTAAATGTCACATCTTGCGTATCGCCAGCCTTCAAGGTGGGTTTGGACAAAGCTATATTCACAGTCGCGGGGTACTATAGGCGGTAATCGTGCCCAAACTGGCATCAATGCTGTTGCCGTTGGTGCCTGCAATATTGCCAGTTCCAGAAGCGGTGCCGCCAAAACCACCAGCACCTTTGTTTCCAGTACTTAAACTGGCGACTGATGCTGTATCCATCAATAGGGTGCCGGTTGACCAGATACCACCTATGCCGTTTCCGCCAGCACCACCGTTGCCGTGATTTGTATAGTTGGAAGCTGCGCCGCCACCGCCACCACCTCCGGCAGCAAGGTTATTGGTGATGACGCTACTTGTTATCCTTAATGTCCCGCTGTTAAAGATACCGCCAACCGCATTGCCGCCGGTACCTCCAACATAAATGCCGCCACTTCCGCCACCGCCGCCACCGATAGAGATCGTGCCGTTGCTAGCCGACGCTCCCGCACCTCCCAATGTATAGGATGAACCGAGAAACTGCACGTGCGCGCCTCCGCCCGCACCGCCCGTGGTACTGCCGCCGTACCCTCCACGTTGCCCGCCAGATGTGCCAGAGCCGTTACCACCATGACCAGCACTTGGTGCTGTGGGTGCTTCGCCAATCCGGTCCATTCCGCCAATGCCACCCAAGCCAGCGCCGTAGCCACCTCCGCCACCGCCGCCGCCACCTTTGGGGTAACCGCCACCTGTGCCACCACCGCCTGACGCTTTGTTGGCAGTGATCGTACTGTTGCTGATGGTTAAAGTACCAGCATTGCGTATCCCGCCGCCAGCACCATCAAGACCAGCTCTGCCAGGCCCCTCCAGATTACCTGTGTTGTCCCCACCATTTCCAGCAGCCAGTCCATTGGTAATGACCAGGTTTTCCAGGCTTGCTGTCGCTCCGGCTGCCACATCAATGACGCGAGTTAAATTTCCGCCGCTGATGGTGACCACGCCACCAGCATTGTTTTTGCTGCCTATGATGGTTAGCGTATGGCCGGAATCAGCCGCGATGCTGATGGTGTTGTTGCTGGCAGTGAAAAGAATGTCACCCGTCAATGTCAGGGTATCGTCTCTGCCATTGGAATTTGCCGTTGCCATGGCTGATTGCAGGCTAGCCAGATCAGAGGCTGACAGAGTCGCTGCGAGATGGTTCCAGTCCGTCAATTGCTGGATGTTCAGTGCACTGCCTGCCTCGATCTTGCCAGTCGAGATTTCCAGCTGCCAGTCGCCGTTTTGTATTGCTGTGCCTGTGTCATTGGTAGATGCCGCGACATCTGTTCCTGTCATGCTTGCGAGGTCGTTGATAAATCTTGATCCTGCCGGGCCAGCTCCTATGTTGCAGCCATATAACATCAGATCGCCACCAGGCTTCAGGGATGCGCCTATGGCTTGCAACTGGCTTTGATAGGCTGCCATATCACCATCATGCAAGACTGCGCTACCCAGAAGCATCACGCCATTATCACCATGGGAGATGATGGAAATGGAATCCAGGTTGCTGCAATTTTTGAGTGCATCGGCAACCTGCTGCACGCCATCCTGGTCTTTATCCAGCACCACTACTGTGATGCCAGGTTTTACTGCGTCCACGATCTGCTGCAAATCGGGCAGGCGGCTGTCAATGAATACCATGGCCTTTTGCTCTGGTATCTGTGCAGAGGGCTGGTGCAGATTCAGTGCTGATGCAGTGGTGGGGGAGGTCAGAAGTTCACTGTTGACAGATTTTGCTTCTTGTTTTGCTTCTTGTGAAGCAGCAGAGCCATACAGAGTCATAACAAATAATTTTCAGGATTGAGGGCGCATGCAGGCTCAGCAGTGATGCAGTGACAATGAAGCTCTTCATGCACGTCATGAAGCGACCAGGGAGACTGACAATCCTGACAATCGGGCAAGCAAATATCTGATTGTAAATACTGACCGTAAGGACTTCGTAAGAGACGTAAGCAAACTTGCTCGGCAGGATTTGAAAACTGTGGGGATAAGGTGGAGGAGGGGGATGCCTGCTAGAGGCGAAAGTCTGGGGCTTGGGGAGGGAACTTGCTTTGTCAGCAGCAAACGATGAATTTGCTGCTGACAATCTGGCGCAAAATTAACTGAGTTCTTGTATCACTAAATCAATACTGCGCCTTAACAACTTTTGTCAGATATTGCGGTATCAAGCGCAATATCAGAACGATGCCTGAACACCAATGTTGAAGTTGGTGATGTTGCCGTCGCCGCCAACAAAATCAACTTTACGGCTGGCGATTTCAGCGCGTGCAGCGATGTTAGGTGTGAATGCATATGTTGCACCAATGCCTACCATCACTTGTGTGGAATTTTTGCTGGTAGAACCACGCAGGTTATTGAATGCAGCAGTTGCTTCGCCTTTGGAGTAAGCCAGACCCAATTTTGTGAACAGGCCCCAGTTATTGCCAACTTGGGCGCGGTATGTACCTGCCAGGTCGATGCCGGTTGCTTTCATTTCTGCAGCAACACCATAGACATTCGCTTTAACTGTGCCCAGATTGTAATAGCTGCCTTCTACACCCCAGTTAGGAGTGATGTTGTAGCCACCCAGGATATTGAAGGATGTGTCATTGGTTTTGCAGCTGGATGTGCCTGCGCAATCCATGTTCCAGCGAGCTTGGCCTACAGTGGCGCCAGCATAAAACTGCGCATTGGCAGTTGTACCGATAAACAAACCGGAAATTGCCAGAGCGGCAGCGATAATTTTTTTATTAAACATGATGTACCTGATTGATTTTTTTTGAATAGCGCAAACTTGATTCATGCATTTACCGGATAAGTAAATTTTAAATTCTCATGTTGCGGTGCAGCACTCTATTCTAAAATCACAAGAATGTCAAAAAACGTTATTTGTTTCTGTTCATGCATGTCGTTTTTTGTATGAATGCACTATTGACAATGTAATGTGTTTGCCAATTAAAATAACAATCCTCCGCCTTTTCTGAATAGTGCCATATCGACATAGTTGGACATGCGGCGGGTACTTTCTGAAGGCGTCAGGGTTACGCCACCGAGGTCAATGATGCTTTTTTGGGTTGCCAGGGCTTGCAGGCCATCACGCCCGCCTTTTCCTGCCTGTATCGCTTTGACCAGAGTTTTGGCGACCATGAAGCCTTCAAATGTCAGCGCAGACAGATCTTCATCCCTGAATTTTTTCATCATATTGCTATGATCTATCTGTATCAGTGACTTCTTGCTCAAGGGATTGGGTACCACCTGGGAAAATACCGTCCATTCCAGTGCCTTGGGGCCTGCCACTTCTGCCAGGGTGTCAAGATTGATGAGTGACATGCCGGCAACAAAGGTGCGGGGTGCTTGCTTCCTGAATTCTTTCAGGAAGATACCCGTGCCCAGCGTATCGGCAATGGCGATGACGATGCCGGGATTGCTGCGTGCCAGCACAGCAGATTCTCTTTCCATGTCCGCAGCAGAGGCACCTATGCGCACCAGCCCGCTCATGAGCATATTGCGTTTGCGCAACTCGGCAACCACATACTGGTACATGTCCTGGTTCAGGGCGTTTTCCTGATAGGCTATGCCTACGCTCTTGATACCCAGTTTATCGAAATAAGAGAAGATATATTGCATCTCTTGCTCAGGGCTGGGCCGCCAGAACAGGACGCGGGAGTTGTAGGTCTTGACTGATGCAACCAGTGGGGCAAACAGGGTTTGCCCGCTTTGTGAAAACCTGGCGTTTGCCAGCACTGCGTCGGTGACTGCAGCGCCTATGCCACCCAGCAGATAATCGGCCTTGTCTTTTTCCAGTAAATCGCTGACGGCCTGTGCTGATATTGCCGGGTTGCCCTGGTCGTCACGTACCAGGTACTTGATGCGTTTACCACCTATACCGCCACTGACATTGATACTGTCAAAGTAAGTCGTGATACCTGCCACATAGTCGCGGCCAATGCTACCATTCGGTCCGGACAAGTCTATTGCCTGACCAACGACGATGACATTGCCTTGCGCCTGTACATTCATGGCGAACAGCAAGCATAGCAGGGTGAAGCAAAAGGACCATAGTCTGAAGGGAAAACGCATACTGATAACCTGTGAAATATTGCAATGTAACAATTGTTACATTCAAATATGACTATGGAATGACGAGGCAGGTATAGAGCTCATACTCCTAAGTTATATGCATATAATGAATGTGAAAAAAATCTGGAGGCAGTGTGGCTGGCGGTGAAAAGAATGATGTGATTGATGTGGCTGAAGCAGGGCAAGTACTGGGCGTAATAGGGTGGTCAGGTAGCGGTAAAACCAGCTTGCTTGAACATCTGGTCAGGGAGTTGACGGCGGCAGGGTATAAGATCAATGTCGTGAAGCATAGTCATCATGATGTCACGATAGAGCCCCCGCAAAAGGATAGCTCGCGCTTGCGCATGGCGGGCGCGCAGGATGTCTTGCTGGCATCCCCGTACCGCTATGTGATTGCCCATGAGCTGAGGCAGGAAGCTGAACCATCGCTGAACGAGTTGCTGAGCCATCTGTCTCCAGCAGACTTGACACTGGTCGAGGGCTATAAATGGGAGGCAATGCCCAAGATTGAAGTTTATCGCCCAGCCCTGGGTAAGCCAGCTATTTATACTGAGGATGCACATGTAGCACTGGTAGCATCCGATATTGCCGCACCGGCAGACTTGCGTCCTGGCGTGCAATGGCTGGATTTAAACCAGCCGCAACTGGTGCTGGACTGGGTTCGTGCTGCGATGCAAAATAATATCTTGAAAAAAAATTGAAATATCCCTAAAGACTTTGCTCAAGCCGCCGTTATTTACAATAGACGGATAAGGAGAATTGTCATGGACGTAACCGGTATTGCCAGAGTGGCAACGACACTGGCAGATGTAGGTACCAGCCAGGTGGTGAGTATTGCTGTTTTGAAAAAAGCGCAGGATATTACTGCTGAAAGCGCCACTGCGCTTATAGAGGCTATTCCAGATAATAAATCTGTCGCCAATCTGCCACCTAATCTGGGCAGGAATATCAATACGACAGCTTGAATGCTGTTTTTGTTAATAGATATTCAAACAGATGTTCAAAAGGCGCGCTGATAGCGCGCTTTTTGTTTGTAACTCCTGATAATGTTTCTTGGTGGTCGTCTTTGGTGACCACTTCTGGTCTGATCTGACGCAAGCAGATTATCTGACGATCAGCGATAATCTCGCCATTTCTCTCTACCTGGATCTAATATGGAACAAAATTCTTGGGGTTGGTCCGACCGCCTCAGTCTCAGTTATGAACCTATGGACGAGACCCATAAAGAGTTTGTCGAACTCTGTGCGGCTTTATCTGAAGATAATCCGGCCACTTTCGTCGCCAGGCTGGATGCCCTGATCGTGCATTCCATAGCCCATTTTGAGCAGGAAAACCAGTGGATGGCAGAAACCGCATTCCCGCCTGCGGGCTGCCACAGACAGGAGCATGATGCAGTACTTGAAGTCATGCAAGAAGTCAGGCGCAGGGTAGAGCTGGGTGAGGCCGACCTGGCGACGCGCCTGGCAGAAGAATTACCTTTGTGGTTTGAGCATCATGTCGACACCATGGATAATATGCTGGCGCGTTTCATGGCAAGCAATCCTGAAAGGCTTGTTGATACAACAGCCGATGCGACTGATGCTGCCCAGATTCAGCCTGCCTGAACCCGTATTTCTATATCGCCGAGACTGACCACCTGGCCTGCACGGATTTTGGCAGTCTTGCGTAACTCCTGCTCACCATCAACGCTGACATCGCCGCTGGCAACGATAGCCTTGCCAGCGCCACCGCTTTCGCACAAACCAACCAGTTTCAATAACTGGTTCAATTCCACATATTCGCCTTCCAGGCTAAAACTCAGGCTTTGCATATAAATTCCTTTACCCTGCAATAAAAGGGACGCAGCTTACACTATTTTGCCAGACGCAAGGCGTGCATTTGCTTTCTCCAGCCACACCCCTAACTGGGCAATCAGGTCTGTCTGGCTGAATGAACAACTCTCCTCTGTGAACAGACTGCCGGATTCCAGGCGACTCAAGAGGTTTTCCATGACCTCGCCAAACTGAGGCGGCAGGGCGGCCAATAGCTGAGTCTGGCTACGCCAGAGGTGGCAAAACTGGCTGATATTGATCTCGCCAGCCGGTAAAGCCTGGATACTTTGTCGTAATTCTTGAGTGAAGTTGAGCATATAGAAACTTTTAGCTTGAAAAAAAGTCATAAGCTAGTAGGATAATCTGATCGCTGCCTGAATCCAATCGAAAAAGTGCTGCGTAGAAGATGATGTAGGTAGCGCAACTGAAATTATTTTTAAAAATTTCTGTAAGTTTGCTTTATCTGCGCCGACTATAGGCTGTAGTTTTAAATTTTCCCATGTGGGATGTTGTGCACTTTAAACAGGAGATGAACATGAGTAATAAAGCAATGGTTGCAGTCGCACTGGCAGGTTTGTTGGGTTCTGGCATGACTTTGGCTGCTGATCCGGTCAAGACAGAGAAATGCTTTGGTATTTCAAAAGCAGGTCAGAACGATTGCGCCACCAAATCTGGCTCCCATTCTTGTGCAGGTCAGTCCAAGAAAGACAATGATCCAGCTGAGTGGAAAAAAGTGCCAGCCGGTTCTTGCGAAAAAATGGGTGGCAAGCTGGAAGCTCCTAAATCTTGAGTTTGTCTGACGTGATGAGTCTGGGTTATTCTGAATTAGTCTGACTGATTTATCTTGATTGACCCGGCACGCGCAAACTGCTTACCCGCGTTCACCCTGCAAGGGGTGGGCGTGGGTTTGCGTACTCAGCATTACCGTGATTTTCTGCATGCATCTGCCCCAGTTACTGCTGACTGGCTGGAGGTACATTCAGAAAATTATTTTGGTGATGGCGGCTATGATTTGCATGTACTGCAAACGTTGCGCCGTGATTACCCCTTAAGCCTGCACGGTGTTGGCATGGGACTGGGGTCAGCCCAGGGCTATTCTGATCTGCATATTTCACGCTTGCAGCGTTTGATAGAACGCACCGAGCCTGCACTGGTTTCTGAGCATCTGTGCTGGGGAGCCATCGCTGGCAGGCATTTGAATGACCTCTTGCCTTTGCCGCTGATGCAAAGCGCACTTGACCTGGTATGCCAGCGTGTCGATGAATTGCAGTCGCGTTTGTGCAGACAGGTCTTGATAGAAAATGTCTCGACCTATTTGCGCTTTGCCCAGGACGATATGTCAGAAGCAGAATTCCTGGCGACCCTTGCTAAACGCACAGGCTGCGGTATTTTGCTCGACATCAATAATCTATATGTGAATCAACACAATCATGGTGAAGACGCGCAGCAAGCCTTGTGCGTCATGGCGGGTTTGCCAGTTGGTGCGATAGGTGAAATCCATCTGGCAGGGCATTTGCAAACCGATATCGGTCTGGTTGATGATCATGGCAGCCAGGTTGCAGAGCCGGTGTGGGCATTGTTCAGGCAGGCGGTGAATATGCTGCCTGCTGGCATTCCGGTATTAATAGAATGGGATACGGCAATCCCTGATTTGCCTGTGCTGCTCAATGAGGCCGATAAAGCCAGGCAGATTCTGCTTGCCCAGTCTGCCCAAAACGTGGCGCTGGCATAATGGATGTGATGAAGCCTCTTCCTGTTCCGGCTGAAAATGTGCTGGCTGAAATCCAGGCGCAATTTGCCCAGGCATTGCTGCAGCCTTCTGCTGCTGCACAGACATCCGTTTTATTTAAGGTGCATCCGTATCAGGATGACAGGCTCGCCTTGTATCGCGGCAATCTGACGGCGATCTGGACGTCAGCATTGAAAAATGCCTATCCGGTATTGCATCAATTAGTGGGCGATGAATATTTCGAACAAGTAGCGCGCGCCTTTGGCCGTGCCTGTCCTTCAGAATCGGGTGACTTGAATCAGTTTGGCGTCAGGCTGACAGAATTCCTGCAAACCATACCTGATGCAGCAGATTACCCTTATTTTTCTGAGGTAGCTGCGCTGGAATGGCAGATACACCGCGCCTATTATGCTGCTGACGCCGATGCTGCCAGCCTGGCAGACCTGTTACAGGCCGTGGCTGCGGCAGAGCAGGATGTGCAGGCTGTGCAACTGGAACTGCATCCAGCCAGCAGGCTTTACACTGCAGAATGGGATAGTGTCGCCATCTGGCTGGCGCACCAGGCAAATACCGAGGAAAAATCACCTGAGAATATCAGGCAGACTTGCTATGGGCTTATCCATAGAAGTAATTGGTCGGTTCGCTTGCAGCCACTCGGTAAAGCAGCCTGGCTGGCTTTGACCGTCTTGCAAAAGGGTGGCAGTCTGGGTGCCGCACTGGAAGCCGCGCTCGATGAGAATGATGGCTTTGATATTAATGCCAATGTGCAATCCTGGTTTGCCAGCGGCTTATTCATCAAATTCAAATTCCCTGAAAAACAGCTGTAAGGATTCCACCAGCAGACAGACTAAGTTGCAGGAGACTAATTGGAGAATTTCTATGTATAACACCCTGCAATACTTTCATCGCCTGAGCACACGTTTTGATGACAAACTTAATGTCTGGGGTGGTTCAGCCCTTTGCCTGGCACTCAGGCTATATGTAAGCTGGCAGTTTTTTAAAGCTGGTCTGGTAAAAATCGCTGACTGGCAATCTACCCTGTCCTTGTTCCGCGAAGAATATATGGTACCTGTCATACCGCCAGAGCTGGCAGCCTGGATGGGGGCGGGGGGGAATTGATCGTGCCGGTTTTTCTTGTACTCGGTTTTTTTTCCCGCCCGGCAGCACTGGCCTTGTTTGCAGTGAATGTCATGGCCGTAATTTCTTATCCGCAGTTGTTTGAGCTGGAGTGTCCGGCAGCCGTCAATTCTCATTTTTACTGGGGAATCCTGTTGCTGGTGTTGGTCAGTTTTGGCCCTGGTAAGTTGTCTTTGGATGCCTGGCTGGATAAAGGCAAGTCTGCGAATACGGCAAGTTAAGCTTGCAAATCATCCCACGAAATCAGTGCCAAATCAGAGCCCGCTAAGCCGGGCTCTTTTTTTTGGTCAATTTTGCATTATTTTTTGTACTATTATTGGATGAACTTATCCTGTGCCGATTAGTCAAACCGCTAAACAAAGTCTGGCCTGCCTGGCGGCAGAGCGGATATAGCGCACACACACTGGAATATCTTCATCATGCAAAACAAATTTCGCTTACGTAATTCCCAGGGGCAGATTCAATGGCGTACGCCTGTCGTGACTGTTGCAGCACTGGCAATTTGCAGTGGTCTCTGGATGTTTTATTCCAGCAAAATGACTGCGCAAGCCAGTACCAATGAAAAAAAACAGGCCGACAAGGAAGTAGTCTATGAACTGGCTGCTGCAGATATCGCCAGTGCAGAACTCAAGGAATTGTCAGCACAACTGCCCATCTCGGGTTCGCTGGTGCCTGATAGCCAGGTCACCGTGCGTGCCAAGGTGATTGCTGAAGTTGCCGATGCTTCCTTGCAAGAGGGCATGGCAGTACAAAAAGGCCAGATCATTGCCCGCTTTACCGCTGCCGACTTGCATGCACGCCTGACTACGCAAGAAGCTGCAGTTGATGAGGCCCAGGCCAGGCTGGCGCTGGCGCAAAAGAACCGCCTGTCTAACGAAACCTTGTTGAAACAAAACTATATTTCACAAAATGCCTACGACACTACCCACAATGGGCTGGAGCTGGCACAGGCCAGCCTGAAGTCGGCATTGTCGCAAAAGCAGGTGGCACAACTGGCGCTGGCAGACACGCAAGTGCGTTCGCCGCTGGATGGTTACATCAGCAAGCGACATGTGCAGGCAGGTGAAAAAGTATCGCCAGATACTGCCCTGTACAGCATCGTCAATCTCAGCCACATGACGCTGGAAGCACAAGTGCCCGCAAGTGAAATCCCCCGCGTCAGGACAGGGCAAAAAGTCGCGTTCCAGGTCGATGGTTTTGGCAAGCGCGAATTCGTTGGCAAGGTAGCGCGCATCAACCCGGCGACAGAAACAGGCTCACGTTCCATGATGGTATACATCGCTGTCGATAATGCAGACGCAGCATTGCGGGGCGGCATGTTCGCCAAGGGTAGCCTGGTGCTGGAAAAATCAGCACCAGCCACGACCGTGCCGCTGACAGCCGTGCGCCAGGTGAATGGCGCTGATGTGGTCTACCAAATCATTAATGATCAGGTGAAAATGCAAACCGTCAAACTGGGTTTGCGTAGTGAAGACGAAGGCAAGGTACAAATCGTGCAGGGCCTGGATGCCGGTGCAGTGCTGATTTCTTCCCGCCTCGATGGCGTCAAGTCTGGTAGCAAAGTGAAGATGCCCAAGCCCACTCCTGCATCGAAGGTCTGAGCCATGTGGATGACCAAAGTCAGTATACAAAACCCGGTGTTTGCCACCATGGTCATGATAGGCCTGATGGTGCTTGGTATTTTTTCATATAGAGGTCTGGGCCTGGAAAACATGCCCAATGTCGAGTCGCCCGGTGTCTGGATGGAAGTGCTTTACCCGGGCGCTTCACCAGAGATTGTTGAGAATGACATCACCAAGCCGGTAGAAAATGTCGTCAATACCATCAGTGGCGTCAAGCGCATCATGGCCAGTTCGTATGAGGGCAGGGCTGGCATCTGGATAGAATTCCAACTGCACGTCAATGGCGACAAGGTCTTGCAGGAAGTGCGCGACAAAGTGGCGCAGATACGCCCTGGCTTCCCGCGTGATGTGAAAGACCCTTTCATCGTCAAGGGCGGTGATGGTAATGGCCGCCCGGTCGTGCAAATGGCGATCAGTTCTGGTGAACGCAGCTTGCGTGATCTGTCGAACATGACAGACCAGATCATCGTCAAGAAATTGCAAAGCGTGCCAGGTGTGGGCAGGGTTGATGTGCGTGGTGCTGTAGTGCGCCAGGTGCAGGTCAAGCTTTTGCCTGACCGTATGGCAGCTAACCATATTGGCGTCAATGAAGTATTGGCTGCGATACAGAGCACCAATCAAAACATGCCGGCAGGTTTGATCACCCGTGGTTCGCAAGATCAACTGGTCAGGCTGGAAGCCAAGATAGCGGACACCCGTGGTTTTAATAAAGTCATCGTCGCCCGCCGTGCCGGCTCACCTGTCTATCTGGAACAGATTGCAGAAGTGCAGGATGGTGAGAAGGAAGAATATTCCATCTCACGCGTGAATGGACAAAGATCAGTTGCTGTTGCTATCAGCCGCATACAGGATGCCAATATCGTTGAGGTAGGCGATGGCATCATGGAAGCTATTGCCGATCTTAAAACGCGTCTGCCCAAAGACGTGCAAATGACCATCAGCGAAAACAATGCTGATTTTGTCAGGCACTCCCTTGACGGCGTCAAAGAAACCATACTCGAAGGTGCAGGTCTGACGGTGTTGATCGTTTTCCTGTTCCTACATTCCTGGCGCAGTACCATCATCACTGGCCTGACTCTGCCTATTTCGGTGATTGCGACTTTCATTGCACTCAAGGCTTTTGGCTTTACCCTGAATTTTTTGACCATGATGGCGCTGTCACTCTGCATAGGTTTACTGATTGATGATGCCATTGTTGTGCGGGAAAATATCGTCCGGCACCTGGGCATGGGCAAGGGGCACAAGCAGGCAGCAGAAGATGGCACCAATGAAATTGGCCTGGCGGTCATGGCGACTACCTTTGCCATCGTCGCCGTGTTCGTGCCCGTGGCTTTCATGCAGGGCATGATAGGCAAGTTCTTTTTCCAGTTCGGCATTACAGTGACCGTGGCCGTGCTGGTATCGCTGTTTGTCAGTTTTACGCTGGACCCCATGTTGTCATCGGTATGGCGCGATCCTGAGCAAGACCGCTTCAAACGCCTGCCATGGCTGGCCAAATTCATGAATGCCATAGAACATGGCATAGAAAAACTGCACGTCATTTATGGCAAGTTGCTGCAACTGGTTTTGCGCAAACGTAAAACCACCTTGCTGCTGGCGACATCTTTATTTGCCGGCAGTTTTTTCCTGGTGCCCATGATAGGTACAGAATTTGTACCTGAGGCAGATGAAGGTCAGATCACCATCAACCTGAAAACTCCTGTAGGTTCCAGCCTGCAATATACCGACGATAAAACTCACCAGGTTGAGGCTGTTCTGAAGGAGATGAAAGACATCCAGACCATCAACACCTCGGTCGGCATTGAGAATGAAAGAAATACTGCACAAATCAATATGAAGCTCAGTGAAAAGCGCATCAGCCATCGCAAATCACAAAAGCAGATGGAGATGCAAATACGTGAGCGTCTGAAAAGCATACCCGGCATAGAAATGGCAGTTGGTTTCGACAAGCCTATCTATGTAGCGATACTCGGCCCCGATGCGGACAAGTTGCAGGACGTTATCGATAGTGTCATGAAAAAAATGGCGGGTATCAAAGGTATCGCTGATCTGGAGAGCAGCCTGACAGGTGCTAACCCTACTGTCCTGGTCAAGGTCAATAATGAGCTGGCGAATGACCTGGGCTTGTCAGTGCAGCAGATAGGTGCCGCACTACGCCCCTTTGTTGCGGGCGACACGCTGGGCCAATGGCTGGCACCGGATGGTCAGAATTATGAAATCAATGTGCAATTGCCCAAATCAGGCAGGCAAAAAATTTCTGACCTGGGTGACCTGTCACTTGCGAGTAGCAAGATCGATGCAAACGGCAAACCCATGATGGTGCCTTTGCGCCTGGTCGTGCAATTTGTTCCCAGCACCAGCCCGCGCGTCATCAAGCGTCAGGACTTGCAACGCCGGGCAGCCATCTATGCCAACGTCGAAGGCCGTCCAGCCGGTGACGTAGGTGCTGAAGTACAAAAACTGGTGAAGACCATAGAATTGCCGCCAGGCTACCGCTTTGATATCGGTGGTCAGACCAGGGAAATGCAAGAGTCCTTCCAGGCTGCCGTGGCAGCACTGGGTATAGCAGTGATCTTTATTTACCTGATTCTGGCTTCGCAATTCGGCAGTTTCCTGCAACCACTGGCGATCATGACGGCCTTGCCGTTTTCGCTGATCGGTGTATTGCTGGCTTTGCTGATTACTGGCAGCACCCTGAATATTTTCTCCATCATCGGCTTCATCATGCTCATGGGTCTGGTGACCAAGAATGCGATCTTGCTGGTTGATTTTATCAACCAGGCGCAAAAGCAGGGCATGAACCAGTTTGATGCCGTGCTGGCTGCCGGACAGGTGCGCTTGCGCCCCATCATGATGACAACGCTGGCGATGATATTTGGTATGCTGCCCATGGCCATGGGGATTAGCGATGGGGCAGAAACCCAGGCGCCAATGGGCCGGGCAGTGATAGGCGGCATCATTACATCGACACTGCTGACTTTGCTGGTAGTGCCTATCGCCTATACTTACCTGGATAATCTGGGCAAAAAGGCGAAAGCTTATTTTGCTCATCGTGAACCAGCGCATGAACCAGCACCAGTGACTGCAGCTGTGCACGTGGTGCAGGATTAAAACGAAAAAATTCTATCTTGAGGCAGCTATTTGCGTATCGGAAAAGGTATACTTGCCGCCCGGAAAAAGAGAAGCCCGTGAGCTCTCTTTTTCACTGATTTTTTAAGAGTGTTGTATTTGCCCCGCATGGAAAATCTTTGGGGCAAGTTCAGACTAAATTTTTAAGAGTGTTTACTCTAGATGTGAAATTTTCGCTATTCATCAAATTGCGTAAATGACATACTGTTTGCTAAGTTTTAGAACGCTCGTTCCATTTTATGTGGCACTGGTTAAATCTACGGACTTGCAAAAAAATACTTAACAGGAGACAACAATGCGTCAAACTCACATAGCACTGGGTCTGCTTTCTGCTGCCGTTTTAACGGCTTGCGGTGGCGGCGGTAGTGCTGGTCCAGTCATCGATAACACACCTGCCCGCGGCACTCTGGTCGCCAATCCACCTGTACTGGTGCCTATTCCCCAGGCAAGTGGCCCGGCATTGACCAAGCTTGATCCGGTCGTTTTCAAAGCTTCTCTGGATGCTGCCAAGCCAGGTTTGACACAAATCACCGGCGCTCCCAAGTGCGAAATCAGCACTTACTACATGAAATACACCACAGTCGGCGGCGCCAATGAAGCGACTGACGCAACTGGTGCCATCATGGTTCCATCTGGCAGCGATCCAGCATGTACCGGCCCACGTCCAGTCATTCTGTATGCACATGGCACGACGGTAGAAAAATCCTTCAACATGGCCAACCTGCGTGACAACTCGGAAGCCATCCTGATGGCAGCCATGTATGCAGCGCAAGGCTTCATCGTAGTTGCGCCTAACTATGCGGGCTACGATACTTCTGCACTGACTTATCATCCTTACCTGAACGCTGAACAGCAAGCCAATGACATGGTCGATTCCCTGCGTGCTGCGCGCAAGGCTTTCGCGACTATCGGTGCGCAGGATTCTGGCAAGCTGGTCATCAGCGGTTATTCTCAAGGCGGTCACGTTGCCATGGCAACGCAACGTGCGATGCAGACAACCTATGCTTCCGAATTCAAGGTAAGCGCATTGGCTGGTATGTCCGGTCCTTATGCGATGTCCTTGCTGGGTGATGCCACTTTTGCTGGCAGCCCGAATGCAGGTGGCACGGTATTCATCCCGCTGATCACAACCAGCTGGCAAAAATCCTACGGTGGTTTGTATTCCAGCCCGAACGAAGTCTATGAAGACAAATACGCTACCGGCATAGAAACCCTGCTGCCAGGCGCGTTGACTTTCAATGACCTGTTCACGACTGGTAAATTGCCAGCGTATGCAATGTTTGCCAAAGATTCTCTGCCAGGCCCATCGTCTCCTGCATTTGCTGCCTTCTTTGGTGACGGTAACCTGGTGAAAACCAGTTATCGCAATACCTATCTGGCTGATGCACAGAAAAATCCTTGCAACGTTAATCCTGCCGATCCTTTGAACTGTACTCCTGCCAATCCTTTCCGTAAGGCTGGCGTGAAAAACGACTTGCGTAACTATGTACCTAATGTACCAGTCATGCTGTGCGGTGGTAATGGTGATCCTACCGTGTTCTTCGCAAGTACACAGGCAACAGCAGGCTTCTTCCAGGCTAAAGGCTTGCCGGCAGCAGCGCTGACAGTATTGGACGTTGATTCTTCCCCAACCAGCGCAGCCGATCCATTTGCTGCAGCTAAAGTTGGTTTTGCCCAAAGCAAGCAGGCAGCAATCAATGCTGCGATTGCTGCCAAGGTAGATCCGACGACAGCGGTTGCCAGCCAGTACCACGGTACTCTGGTACCACCGTTCTGTAACGCTGCATCCCGCGCCTTCTTCCAGCAAGTTTTGGCTAAATAAGAGAGGACGCCATCATGAAAAAAATTCATTTCGCCGTTAGTGCCCTGTTTGGTCTGGCCTGCGCTTCCTCTGCTCATGCTTTTGAAAATACGGTACGTGCAGGTATCATCAATGTACAGGTGCATTCTGAATCCCCGGATTTCACCAGCAACGGCCCGGCATTCCTGACGCCACAGCCAGCTGGCCTGGTCGTCCAGAATGCTACTACGCTGGCATTGGGTTATTCCCGCCGTATCAATGATCATCTCGATTTCGATTTTGTCGCGGGTATTCCACCGGAGCATGAAGTAACTGGTCGCGGTACTTTGGCGCCTTATGGTGTTATTTCCAAGGTCAAGCAACGCGCACCTACTTTCTTCCTCAACTACAATTTTGGCGCGCCGACGAATACTTTCCGTCCTTTTGTAGGCCTGGGTTTGAACTACACCCAGTTCTTTGATGCGAAATCAACTGCTGTAGGCAATATTGCTACCGGTGGGCCAACCAAAATTGAATTGAAGGATTCCATAGGCCTGGCTGGTCAGGTAGGTGTCAAATATCAATACGATGAACGCTGGTCTGTCACAGCCACTATCGCTGCTGCTAAAGTCAAATCTGACATGACAGCAACAACAGGCAGTATCGAACGTAAAACGACGATCGACTTCCGTCCTGTCGTCTATTGCGTGGCTCTGGGTTACAGTTTCTGATCAGGACTGATCACTTAATCTGCTTGGTTTGACAGAGGGTTCCAGCGAAAGCTGGAGCTCTTTTTTTGTATGTCATTGATAAGTAATTCTTTACGCGTGATGCATCTGGTCTTGTCAATCTGATTGCTTGAGGCTGCTCTTCACTAGGCAAGTTGCGCAGGCTATCCACCTTCTGCGAGTTGATGCTCATGCCTTTTTGAGGGCAGTTCAGCATGTTGTTTCAAAATGGTATATGATGACCATCATGGGAAATAATTCATCCAAACTAAAAGGCGCGAGTCGCAAAGAAATCACGCACGATCGCATCGTTGAAGTTGCTGCGCGTGCAATACGGCGCAGCGGTTATGATGGTACTGGTGTCGCTGACCTCATGAAGGAAGCCGGTTTGACGCACGGCGGTTTTTATAGTCACTTTGCCTCACGCGAAGCATTGCTGGCAGAGGCCGCTGACAGGGCAGGAGCGGAAGCGGTGGCAGTTTCTGCCCAGATTGCTGCTGCCGTGCCGCCTGAGCAGGCATTGCAGGCACTGGTGCAGGCTTATTTGTCGAAAGAGCACTTTGATAGCATAGAAACCGGTTGCCCTGTGAGTGCTCTGGGTTCTGAGATGCCCAGGCAGGCACCGGAGGTGCGGCGTGCGGCTACCCGTCGCATCAAGGAAATGATAGACGTTGTTGCACGCCAGTTGCCAGACTGGGGACAGCCAGGTGCGCACGAGAAGGCGCTGATGATGGTGGCCACCATGGTTGGCACCATGCTGATGGCGCGGGCTGTTGATGACCCCAGGTTGTCTGAAAGTTTTCTTGCGGCTGCGCGGGAAAAACTCATTCCCTCTGGAAATTGATTTCCGTGGATATCTACGGGGTTTTTGTTTTGTTAAAATATGATGATTGTCATATTTTAATGTGAAATTTGAGCCTTGCCATTCTTTAGATGCATGGCACATATAGATTGGAGAATATGATGAGTATAAAAATAGCGCTCGTGACAGGCGCTTCGCAGGGTATAGGTGCAGCTACAGCCGAGAGGCTGGCTAAAGCTGGTCACAAGGTCTACGGTACCAGCAGGCGAGGGGCAGTAAAAGGTCAGTGGACCTTTGAGATGCTGTCACTGGATGTGACCAGCGATGAGTCTGTCACGTCAGCTGTCAATGAAGTGGTCCGTTTGAATGGGCGTATAGATTTGCTTGTAAATAATGCCGGGATAGGCATTGCGCCTGCCGGTGCAGAAGAGATCTCGATAGCGCAGGCCCAGGCGATTTTTGATACAAATTTTTTTGGATTGCTGCGGGTAACGCAGGCGGTCGTGCCGCACATGCGACGCCAGGGAGCAGGTCGCATTATTAACATAGGTTCGGTGCTGGGTTTTTTGCCTATGCCTTACGGGGCTTTATATGCTGCGACCAAGCATGCGGTCGAAGCTTATTCCGAATCCCTGGACCATGAACTACGCACCAGAGGTATTCGCGTCACCGTGATAGAGCCTGCATACACCAGGACCGCATTCGACGCGAACATGCTGGAACCCGACACCAAGATGGAAGAGTATCGCGAAATTCGCGCTATAGTGAATAAGAGAATTAAAGAAGTAATGGAAACAGCTGAGGGACCCGGGGTCGTGGCGGAGACTGTGTTGAGGGCTGCCGGTGTACAGCATCCCAAATTGCGTTACACCGCAGGCACTCTGGCGAAACGCTTGCGCTTGCTGCGCACATTTGCGCCAGACGGCATGATGGATGCAGGGATACGGAAAGACCTGAGGCTAGAAGCATAGTTGCGGTTCTGTGTCTTGCTTCTTGCGCAGGGATTGCATGAAGCTGCCGGATCACATCAAAAGTTAACAAGCAGATTTTTCCCGAGAATTATTGTAAACAAATTGGAGTCACAATCATGATGAAAGCTGTCATTGTCGATTGCTACCAAAAAAAGAGTGCGCTGCGAATTGGCCAGATGCCAGTCCCTGAACTGGGAGAAGCTGAGGTCCTGGTGCAGGTTCATGCCGCTGCCGTCAACCTGCTGGATGCGAAGATACGGGATGGTGAATTTAAGCTCATTCTGCCTTATCGCTTGCCACTCATCCTGGGTCATGATGTTGCTGGAGTCGTGGTTAAAGTGGGTTCCAAAGTGCGGCAGTTCAAGCTGGGTGATGAGGTTTATGCCAGGCTAGATGACTTCAGGATCGGCGCCTTTGCAGAATTTATCGCCATCAAGGAAGATTCGCTGGCGATGAAACCGGCATCACTGAGCATGGAAGAAGCTGCGTCTATCCCGCTGGTAGGTTTGACGGCCTGGCAGGCGCTGGTTGAAAAAGCCAATTTGAAACCAGGGCAAAAGGTGTTTATTCAGGCTGGTTCAGGTGGTGTAGGGACATTTGCGATTCAATTGGCGAAGCACTTGGGAGCATTCGTCGCCACCACAACCAGCGCTGCGAATATTGATCTGGTGAAGAGCCTGGGCGCAGATGTCGTGATCGACTACAGGAAGGACGATTTCGAAAAAGTCTTGCACGATTACGATGTGGTATTGAATAGTCAGGATGCAAAGACGCTGGAAAAATCATTGCAGATACTAAAATCTGGTGGAAAACTCATTTCAATTTCCGGGCCGCCGGATGTAGCGTTTGCAGAAGAAATTGGTGCTCCCTGGTTCGTGAAATTAATCACGCGCCTGCTGAGCTTTGGCGTGCGAAGAAAATCTGGACGGCGCGATATAAGTTACTCTTTCCTGTTCATGAGAGCACATGGCAGGCAATTGCGTGAAATTACTACTCTCATCGATGCCGGGGCAATACGTCCAGTCATAGACAAGGTTTTTCCATTTGAAGCCAGTAACGAAGCAATGGCTTATGTCGAAAGTGGGCGGGCAAAAGGCAAGGTTGTCATCAAGATTCTATAGACTGTGCAAGACCTGACTGTAGATGGTGCAAAGTATGGCCCCGGCTATTACTGGTATTGGCAGTCCGATCGCCTTGCCTGCGATACTGTATGGAAGTCTGTATGAATGAACAGCCCTCACATTCACATGTGAGGGCTGTTCATTTTACGTTGGGGCAATCAGCTTGAACTGCTCACCCGATCTGGGCGACCCTGTCCGGGCGACCTGATTAACTATGCTTTTTCTTGCCCAGCTTCAGGTTGGCAAGCAGAGTCTTGCCATGCCGTGCAGGGGCTGCTGTGTGATGGGTGACTTTAGGTGCTGGCGCAGCGCGGCGGCTGCCTGCGGCTGCCAGCATATTCGTCTGGTTGACCTGGGTGACGATAGGAGTCTGTATATGCAGGGTCTGGCCGTGGGCCACATTTTCGCGTTTCAGGTGATTCCAGGTCTTCAGTTCTGCGACGCTGACTCGGAAGCGTTTGGCTATCGCAGCCAGATTATCGTGCTTGCTGACCTTGTAACTGACCTGGCGGGTAGAAGTTTTTTCTATGACCAGTTGCGCTTTTTCAGCAATTTCCAGCGAGATATCATTGTCTGGTGCCTTGGCTGACTTTGGTACCAGCAAGGTGGAGCCCGCCTTGACCATCATTTTTGCCGGAATGAAATTCACTTCGCGCACCACCTCGGGCTTGAGCCCGAGTTTGCTTGCCAGCGCCTCTACACGCTCGGTTTTTTGTACGGTGTGGGCAGACCAGCTGGATAAAGGACCTTGCCATTTGTTCAGGTTTTGTTTGAACAGGGCAGCATTATCCGTGGGCAGCAAAATTTTTGTGCCTGAACCACCAGTAATGACAGGGCGGCTGAATTGCGGGTTCAGTGCTGTGAACTCATCCAGTGGCAGTTCTGCCAGTTGCGCGGCTACGCGCACGTCGATATCACGGGTTTTTTCAACAGAGACAAAGTAGGGCTGATTATCCAGCTTGGGCAGCGCCAGATTGAATTGCTCCGGATGACCTATGATATTTTTAACTGCCTGCAGTTTTGGCAGGTAGTTTTTGGTCTCATTTGGCATGTGCACCGACAGGCTCTGGAAGTCTATCGGCAAGCCTAGTGCCTGTTGTTTCTTGATGGCGCGTTGCACCGAGCCTTCGCCCCAGTTATAGGCTGCCAGCGCCAGTTGCCAGTCGCCAAACATGCCATACAGTTTTTCCAGGTAATTCAGGGCGGCATCGGTAGAGTCGATGACGCCGCGCCTGTCATCCTTGAACATGGTTTGCTTGAGGTTGAAGTCGCGGCCTGTCGCTGCCATGAACTGCCACATGCCGGTTGCTTTGGCAGTGGAAATGGCTTGAGGATTAAAGGCAGATTCTATGAAAGGCAGCAGGGCCAGTTCCGTGGGCATGCCGCGCTTTTCCAGCTCTTCCACCACATGATAGAGATAGCGGGAGCCGCGTTGCACTGTGCGCAAGATATATTCAGTGCGTGTGCCATACCAGGCTAGCTGGTTGGCGACCAACTGGTTTTCCAGGTCGGGGATGGCGTAACCCGCGCGTACACGCTCCCATAAATCCGCTGCCTTGTCATCGACACGAATGACCGCATCGGAAGGCAATTCCTGCGGAATGGCTGGATTGGCCGTGGTTTGTTGTACTGAGTTGGTCGTTTCTGGTGCTGACACCAGGGAGAAAACTGGGGGCGGAGCGTCTGCAAGACATAATTGAGGGGCCAGGCCAGTTAGCAAGGCGGCGGTCAATATGCTTGGAGAGTGTAGTCGGAATCGTTTCATAGGCAATGAATTGTCTAATCGACCATAGTCGACGTGGATTGCAGAATCGTGTGAGTGTACGCAAGTGCAGTTTGCAGCGTCAAGAAAAATGTCAGTTGAATGACAAGTTTTACATCTGTTACATGGGGATGCCTTCAGATTTCACTTTTTCCTGAGTGGAAAATCTGTAAATTCCGACCAATATCGCTTTACGTGCAATTAAATATCCCTAATTTCATCTTTTGTTGTAATTTTTCTGGCGCTGATTCCCGGTTTTAATTTATATGACAAGGAAATATAGGGGCAGCTTTAAAACACTTGTTGCCAAAGAATATTGAAATACAATACACATCCTCATCGGCGTATCTATTCAATCTGGACGTGGTCTATGCAAAGCACATTGAAACCCTTGATATTGGCAATTGCCATCATGAGCACAGGTCTGGCAGCGGCCGACACAATTATCGATAATGTCCGTGGCTACACCCTGAATCAGGAGGGGAAGCTGCTGCACTTTGAGTCGCTGGCTTTTGATGATGCGGGCAAAGTAATTGGAATCGGTAAGGCTAAAGAGCTGGTCACCAGATTACCCAAGGCCAGGCATATCAATGGCGGCAGTAAAACCCTGTTGCCAGGCATGATAGATGCACATGGTCATGTATTGAGCCTCGGTGCAAGTCAGATGCAACTCAGTTTGCGCGCTACTGCCAATCTGGCAGAAGCGCAAAAGGCTATTGCTGATTATGCAAGCCGCTTTCCTTTGAATCAGTGGATCATGGGTGGCGAGTGGAATCAGGCAAACTGGAAGCTGGGCCGCTTTCCCACTGCGCAAGAGATAGATGCGGTTGTCAAAGAACGCCCGGTCTGGTTGTCGCGGGTAGATGGCCATGCCGGTTGGGCCAATAGCAAGGCCTTGCAACTGGCCGGTATTACAGAAAATACCCCTGACCCTGCCGGTGGCAAGATAGAAAAAGATGCCCAGGGCAAGCCTACCGGCATCCTCGTCGATGCGGCCATGCGCCTGGTTGATAAGGTGGTACCGCCTGCGTCGAGTGCCGAGCAAAGGGCAGCCCTGGACCTGGCCTTGCTGGAGCTGGCCAAGGTCGGCGTCACCAGCGTGCATGATGCCGGTGTTTCAGAACCTGCTGACAAATTATTCCGAGAATATGCAGATCAGGGCAAATTGACGACGCGCATCTATGGCATGGTGCGTGGTACCGATGGTTTTTTCGACAAAGTTTCGCAGCAAGGTCCTTTGCTCACTTATGGGCATGACTTTTACTCTCTGCGTGCGGTAAAGCTGTTTGCTGATGGCGCACTCGGCAGCCGTGGCGCGGCCTTGATGGCACCATATTCAGATGCGCCGCATACACATGGTCTGCTGTTCAAGACTGCCGATGAGATGTACGCGATGATAGAAAAAGCCGCCAGCAAGGGCTATCAGGTGAATGTGCATGCGATTGGTGATGCAGGTAATCGCCAGATACTGGACGGCTTTGCCCGCTTGCCAGCATCAGCATCTGCCAACTTGCGTCACCGTATAGAGCATGCCCAGGTCGTGGCGCTGGAGGATATTCCACGCTTCAAACAACTGGGTATCTTGCCCTCCATGCAGCCTACTCATGCGACATCAGACATGAATATGGCCGAGGACAGAGTAGGGGCTGAGCGCATCAAGGGTGCTTATGCGTGGCGCAGTTTCTTGCAGCAGGGCTCACGCATCGCCTGTGGTTCGGACTTCCCGATAGAATCGCCCAATCCATTCTGGGGTGTGCATGCAGCCGTCACCCGTCAGGACATGGCGGGCAAGCCTGCGCAAGGCTGGTATGCCAATCAAGCCATGACGGTGCAGGAAGCCTTGCGCTGCTTCACTATTGATGCCGCCTATGCAGCGCATCAGGAAAGTACGCTTGGCACACTGGAAGCTGGCAAGTGGGCAGACTTTATTCTCATCGACCAGGATATGCTGAATATGCCCGCCGCCGATATTTACAAGATCAAGGTCTTGCAAACCTGGGTGGCTGGCAAGCAGATTTATTCAGCCACTAAATAAACCTTGCTTTCATGAGGGCTGCAGTGCGGTTCAGGCCGCCTGCAGTTGCAATTGTTTTTCGTGTATAGGCAAGTGCACCAGGGCAGCAGCGACTGCCAGGGTGATATCGATATACCAGAGCAAATTGAAATTCCCATTTGCCTCCAGCACCTTGCCACCCAGCCAGACACCCAGGAATCCACCGAGTTGATGTGTCAGCATGACGATGCCAAACAGGCTGGCCATATTGGCTGGCCCGAACAACTTCGCTACCAGGCCGGCGGTCGGTGGTACCGTCGATAAGAACGTCAGCCCCATAACAGCGGCAAATATCAATACGACAGTACCGTTTTTTGGTGCCAGCAAAAACAGGATGATCGCAATGGCACGTGTCGCATACAGCAATGATAGCAGGGACTTCATGCGCCACTTGCCAACTGCCCAGCCCATGGAAATGCTGCCTATGATGTTGAACAGACCAAGCATGGCCAGCGCCCAGCCACCAAACTCTGCAGGCAAGCCACACAGGCTGATCACACCCGGCAAATGGGTGGCCAGAAAAGCCACGTGGAAGCCGCACACAAAAAAACCTGCCGCCAGCATCAGGTAACTGGGGTTTTTCAGGGCGATGGAGATGGCTTTGGATGTGCTGACAGGTGCCTGTCCGGTACTGGCAGCTTGTACAGGTTTGCCGCGCAACAGATAGGCAGCGGGCAGGGCCAGCAAAACCAGAATGCCCATGATCTGCATCGCATTATTCCAGCCATACCAACCCATGAGCGTGATGGCGATTGGTGCCATCAAAAACTGGCCAAAAGAGCCACCAGCATTGACGATGCCAGTAGCAATACCACGCTTTTCTGCAGGGATCATGCGGGTGGCAGTTGCCATCAGTACCGCTGGCCCGGCCATGCCAGCGCCACCTGCTGCGAGCATGCCTATGGCAAAGATCAGGCCAGCCGTTGTTGTCATCAGCGGCGTGATGAAAGTGCCCACGGCCACCAGAATGATACCTACGCACAAGACACGGCCAGCACCCATCTTGTCAGCAAAGGCGCCCGCAAATGGCTGCGTCAGACCCCACCACAATTGCCCAAAGGCGAAAGCCAGGCTGATATTGCCTACGCCCAGGCCAGTGGCAGTATTCATCGGGCTAAGAAACAAGCCCATGCTTTGCCGTGCCCCCATGGTCAGGGCAAACGTGCCAGCAGTGCCTAGCAGGACCAGCCAGATGGCAGGGTATTTGTGTAATAGATTGTTCCTGGTATCCATATCGTTTTCCGTGAATGAAAGGGCAGATTTGATTTTAAATGATGATCATCATGATTGTATATATTACGTTTGTAATCTATAATGTCAAGAGAATTTATCGATGGAGTAGTGCCATGAAAGTCAGCAGAGAGCAGGCAAATGAAAATCGGCAACGCATTTTGGATGTGGCTTCGCAGCTATTCCGTGAGCGCGGCTATGATGGTGTCAGCGTGGTTGATCTGATGAAGGGCGCGGGCCTGACCCATGGTGGCTTTTATGGAAACTTTTCTTCCAAAGAAGACCTGATTGCGCAAACCTGCGCACTGAGTCTGGGCCGCTCTGCAGAGCGTTGGAAGAAGTGGCAGACAGAATCCCCGGATACCGCGCTGTCACGCATCGCTAATGATTATCTGTCTCCTGCGCACAGGGACAAGCCGGGCAGGGGCTGTGCCCTCGCAGCTCTGGGGTCAGACATGGCCAGGCAAAATGAGACAGTGCGCAAAGCTGCCGACAAAGGCGCGCATGACTTGATGGTCGTGCTGGCAGATTTGCTACCTGGCGAAACGAGAGAGAAAAGAGAAGACAGGGCCATGCTGGCTTTGGCCAGTATGGTAGGAGCAGTCGTGCTGGCGCGTGTGGCGGAAGATGAAAATTTTTCCCGGCGCATCCTGGGCGCTGTCGCTGCTACGCTGGAGGCTGAAAAGGATTGAAGCCCGCCTGACTCTTGCAATTCAAGGGGAATAGCAAGAGCCAGCTGAGGCTTTAGCCACCCATGCAAAATGCATTCAATTTATTGCCATCCAGGTCGCGGAAATAAGCAGCGTAAAAACCGCTGTCACCTCTTGGGCCTGGTCCACCCTCATCTTTGCCACCCAGTTCAATGGCCTTGTTATATAGGGCTTGCACCTGTTCTTTGGTTTTGACGACGAGGGCCGCCATACTGCCATTACCCACTGTCGCTGGTTCGCCATTAAATGGCGTGATTATGCCCAGTGCGGGATGTTTGGGGCTGACTCCCCAGGCGACGAAACCTTCTGATTCCATAGTGCGTTTGGCACCTATTTCTGCCAGCAGCGCATCGTAAAAAGCGGCGGCACGCTTGACATCATTGGTGCCCAGGGTAATGTAGCCTATCATCATGGTCTCCTTTGGATATGTTATTGATGAGTTGGTTATTTTGCCACATTATTTTGTGCCAAGATCTATTCTTCATTCCTGTGTAAATCAAACTGCAATGCCGCCAGTTTTGCATAAACCCCACCTTGCTCTACCAACGAGGAGTGAGTGCCGGTTTCCACAATGCGGCCATGTTCCATGACGATGATACGGTTGGCGCGCTGTACGGTGGCCAACCTGTGCGCAATGATCAGGGTAGTGCGGCCCTGCATCGCTACTTCCAGTGCGCCTTGCACCAGGCGTTCTGATTCTGCATCGAGGGCGCTGGTGGCTTCATCCAGCAACAGCAGTGGCGGGTTTTTCAGCAGAGCGCGGGCAATGGCTATCCTTTGTTTTTGTCCGCCAGACAGTCGCACGCCACGCTCACCGAGAAAGGATTGATAGCCTTCCGGCAGTCTTTCTATGAATTCATGCGCGGCTGCCATTTTCGCTGCCGCTATCACTTCTGCATCACTGGCATCGGCGCGGCCATAGCGTATGTTTTCCATGGCATTGGCTGAGAAGATGACGGTATCCTGCGGCACCACGCCTATCGCGCCACGCAGTTCATGTAAATTCAGTTCGCGGATATTGATACCGTCGAGTGTGATCCTGCCCTGCTGCGGATCATAAAAACGTAAGAGCATCTGGAACAAGGTAGTCTTGCCCGCACCGGAAGAACCAACAATGGCGACAGTTTCTCCAGGCTGTATATCCAGGTTCAGATTCAACAAGGCTGCCGTGTTGGGGCGTGAAGGGTAATGAAACTCAAGGCCCTGCAATGACAGTGACGCGCCTCTGGGGTCATGCTCGGCACGGGTAGGCAAGCTCAGTGCTTTTACTGGATTTTGTATTGGTGATTTGACCTCGATCAATTCCAGCAGGCGCTCGGTTGCACCTGCTGCACGCTGGGCATCGCCCATGACTTCAGACAAAGCACCAACAGCACCCGCTACGATGGATGCATACAAAATAAACTGACCCAGCTCACCACCACTCATGCGGCCTTGCATGACGGCATGGGCACCCAGCCACAATACAAAGACGATAGCGCCAAAGATCAGCAGAATGGCCATGACTGTCAGCAGTGAACGGGCGCGTATGCGGCGCATGGCAGTTTTGAATGCGCCTTCGACCGAACCAGAGAAGCGCTGGGCTTCCATCTGCTCATGGGTGAATGCCTGCACAGTTGGCATGGCGTTCAGGATTTCACCAGCGATTGCTGAGGCATCAGCAATCCTGTCTTGCGAATCACGCGAAAGCGTGCGCACACGACGGCCAAATAAAATGATAGGCAAGACCACTACCGCCAGCATGACGATGATGATGGATGACAGTTTAGGGCTGGTAATAAACAGCATCACCAGGCCGCCAAGGAAAAGCAGGAAATTACGCAAAGCCATGGAGATGCTGGTGCCCACTACGGTTTGTATCAGGGTGGTATCGGTAGTCAGGCGTGACAGCACTTCACCTGTTTGCGTGGTTTCAAAAAATTCAGGGCTCTGCGTGACCACATGCGAATACACGGCATTGCGTATATCTGCCGTCACTCTTTCACCTAGCCAGGACACCATATAAAATCGCGCCGCGGTGGCTATGCCCAGCACACAGGCCACACCAAACAGAGCGATGAAGGTCAGGTCTACATGCTTGATACTGTGGTCGCCGCCACCAAAACCCAGGTCTATCATCTGGCGAAAAGCGTAAGGTATTGCCAATGTGGCACCGGCTGCCACCAGCAAGGCAATACCTGCCAATACAAATTGCATCTTGTAGGGCGTAAGGAAAGGCAATAAACCTTTCAGCGTTTGTAAACTGCTGCGCTGGGAAATTTCAGTGGCGGCTTGTGCTGTGGAGGGGGATGTTGAGGGGGAAGTGGTCATGCGCAGTCCAGAATAGTGGGCAAGCGTGGGCTAAGCAAATAGCAAAACGTATAGATGATGATAGGTGAGCCAAAATCAATAGTCCATAGCGCTCTTTTTCTGGTGATGAACTATTGATAATATTTGGGTTTGTTGCACTCTTGAGCGCGACTCTTGCTACTGAGTGTAGAATCTGATCACTATGCCACATTGAGAGCGAACGAATGAAACGCCTGCTGAAATGGAGTCTGCTTGTATTGCTTGGTCTGCTGTTGATCACTATCACCGCAGCCGCTGTTCATCTGTATGGCAAGCGCGTGCAGCGCTCAGGTAATCAGGTGCTCACGGGTTTGCAAGCTGAAGTGACGGTGCAATATGACGAGCGCGGTGTGCCGCATATCGAAGCCAGGAACGAAGCAGACTTATATCGTGCCCTGGGTTATGTGCATGCGCAGGACAGGCTGTTTCAAATGGAAATGGTGCGCCGCCTCGCTAAAGGCGAACTGGCTGAAATTCTTGGCCCCAAACTGCTGGATACCGACCGCTTGTTCCGCACCCTGGGTTTGCGCAAACACGCGGCTGATTATGCGGCCAGACTTGATAAAAGTTCCGCCGCAGTCAAAGCCCTGAATGCCTACCTTGATGGTATCAACCAGTATCAGGCCACCCACGCAGTGCCGCTGGAATTTGAATTGCTGGGCATACCGAAGCGGCCATTCACTGCAGAAGATACAGTTGCTGTATCTGGTTACATGGCTTACAGCTTTGCTGCGGCTTTCCGTTCGGAGCCAGTATTGACGCAGATACGTGACAAGCTGGGTGCAGATTATCTGCGTATTTTTGATTTTTCCTGGCACCCCGAGGGCGTCATCAAGCCTCTGCAATTGAGCGCGGCAGACTGGGACAGGATGAACCGCATCGCAACGACGAGCCAACAAGTCATGGAAGAATTTGGCTTGCCACAGTTCGAGGGTAGCAATGCCTGGGTAGTCGCTGGCAAAAATACTGCGAGTGGCAAACCCCTGCTGGCAGGTGATCCGCACATCGCTTACTCGGCACCCGCAGTCTGGTATGAAGCCCATCTCAAAATGCCGGGCTTTGAATTATATGGTCATCACCAGGCGCTCAATCCCTTTGCTTTACTCGGCCATAACCAGAACTTTGGCTGGACGCTGACCATGTTCCAGAATGATGATGTTGATTTTATTGCTGAAAAAATCAACCCGCAAAATCCCAATCAAGTCTGGGTCAAGGGGCAATGGGTGGATATGCAGAGCCGCGAAGAAGTCATCAAGGTCAAAGGCGCAACAGCAGTTAAACTGCAATTGCGGACATCTCCTCATGGTCCCATCATCAGCGATGCCTTCCGTCAGGCCTGGGGTGACGATATGACGGCCAAACCCATCGCCATGTGGTGGGCATTTCTGGAAACTGAAAACCCCGTGCTTGATGCCTTTTATGAATTGAACCGTGCCAGCACAAAAGACATCGCGGCCCATGCTGCCAGCAATATCCATGCGCCTGGCTTGAATGTGGTCTGGGCAAATGCGCAAGGCGATATCGCCTGGTGGGCGGCGGCGAAACTGGTCAAGCGGCCAACTGATGTGAATCCGGCCTTCATCCTTGATGGCAGTACGGCAGAAGCTGATAAACCCGGCTTTACTGATTTTGCCGATAACCCGCATGAAGTCAATCCTGCCCGTGGGTTTATCGTCTCTGCCAACCAGCAGCCTTTGCCATCAGCTGATTTTGCCATCCCAGGTTATTACAATCTGAAGGAGCGTGCGCGACGTCTTGAAGCCGTGCTTTCGCAACCAGGCGTCAAGTGGAATACCAAAAACAGCCAGGCGCTACAGCTTGATAACAAGACAGCTTATGCTGCGCAGATTTTGCCATCCATATTGCCGATTTTGCGCAAGCAAGTAAAGGATGCAGATGGCAAGCGACTGCTGGAACAACTGGAAAAATGGGATGGCAGCTACCAGGCGAATAGCACAGCACCCACCATCTTCAGCCAATTGCTGTACCAGATCATCTATGCGGCAATGGCAGATGAAGTGGGCGAAGTCCAGTTCAAGAATCTCTTGCGTACCCGCGCACTCGATGATGCTTTGCCACGCCTGTTGGCAGACGCGAATTCTCCGTGGTGGGATAATCGTTCAACAGCATCGATAGAAACTCGCGACGATATCCTGGCACTGGCCTGGCGCGACAGCATCGCACATCTGCAAAAGACGTTTGGTACCGACAGCAAGCAATGGACCTGGGCCAAGGCACACACCCTGACACACAAGCATCCGCTTTCCCAACAAAAGCCGCTGGACAAGATATTCAACATCGGCCCGTTTGAAGTTGCTGGCGGGCGTGAAGTGCCAAATAATCTGGCGGCAGCAATAGGTCCTGCACCATGGGATGTGGTATATGGCCCATCGACACGGCGCCTGATCGATTTTGCCGATGCCTCAAAAGCTTTAGGTATCAACCCGGTAGGGCAGAGCGGGGTGTTGTTTGATGCGCATTACAATGATCAGGCCAAAGGCTTTGCGGCTGGGACTTATGTGCCGCAGTATTTGAGTGATAAGGATGTTGCTGCTCACGCTACTAGTACGCTGACATTAAGAGCGAAATAATTAATGAAATCAAAAGCCTCAACAATACTATTTGAAATGTTTTTTTGACGGTTTTTAAAAATAATGAGTAATCGTACTTTTGCCTGTCTTGACTGTAAGAAGTTGCAGCGCAAGGATCAGAATATTCCGGCCTTTTTTTGTCCGCATTGTGGCAAGGAGAGCATTTGTGTGCACTGGAAGCTGCGTGTGCCTTCTCCCAGAAAAATCAAGAAATGGAATTCATTCTGGAGTCGCTATCTTTCAGAACTGAGGCAGTTGAAAGAATTTTATGCAGGGCGAGGTGCGGCTACGCTTTATCTTCCTTTACTCAATCAGGAACATCGTCGTCATGATTAGACAAAAAACTGGACGGCATGATTGCCGCCCAGTAGGTGCCGACTCAATCGGACTTAATCAGACTTAATCAAGATATAGTCAGATTTATTTACAACTCAGTTTTGCCAGAGAAGTGCCAGCACCCGCGACCGCAGGCAGTTTTTGCTTGAGACAGGCAGGTGCATCTGGTGTATAGCTATACGGTATGCCAACTGGTAAATGCGATGTCGTTACCCAGTCTGTTGCATCACGGCTGGGCTTGGAATCACTCGCTACCCAATTGATGCCATAAGTGTTGAAGTCGGCAGGCGTCTTGATATTATTGTTGCGCAATTCCCAATAGCCAAGCACATCACTGTCGCGTGAGGTGACGGGGTTTTGTGAATTTTCGAAGTAATTGCTTTCGATCAGGGAATAGCCCTGCATGCGCACATTGATGCCCGAGGTTTTGATATCGCTATACAGATTATTATAGATATGGGTATAACCACCACGCTGCAGGGGCAGGCGTGAGCCTACGTTTTTATAATAATTGTGATGGAAGGTGATGTAGCGGTCACTTGCATCGCTGTCGCTAGAACCGATCAGGCCTACTTTGTGATGATCATGGATGTAGTTATAAGAGTAGGTGATGTGATGCGCACCTGCCTTGTTATCCACCAGGCCATCAAACTCCAGGTCACCCGCGCCCGGGCATTCGGCAAGTGAGCTGAACAGGGTGTTGTGGTCTATCCAGACATAGCCAGGGAATTTGCCGCTCTGGCCTTCAATGCCTATGGCATCGATAGAGCCAGGCAGCAGGCCTATGGTCATATTGCGAATAATCACATTGGTCGCGCCACCCTTGACGGCAATACCAAAATTGGCCGCAGAGCCATTGCTGCCTTCTATCGTGATATTGCCCTTATTCTTGATTTCGACTATCGCACCTTTGGCTTTTTTCCATTGTGTGCATGCATCAGGAATAGTGCGGAAATCAAACATGCCGTTATAGCGTATCACCAGGCCACCAGTGCCATTGTAGGCATCAATTGCTGCCTGCATTTGTGCCGCAGTCGTGACTGCTACAGCGGCAACTGTACCACCACCAGTGACCAGCCCGGCAAAGCCGCCACTGTGTCCGGCTGGCGCGGTTCCTGTGCCAGTGCCTGAACCTGAGCCATCATTTGAGCCACTGCCGCCGCCAGTATCTGGCGTGCCAGCTGGGCCAACGGCACATTTTCTTTGGTGTCGGCTGTTGCTGCCACGCCAAAGGTGGCTGCTGTACAACTGACATTACCCGACAGGGATTTGATGACCCATTTATCTTTCAATCCAAATGATACCTGCAGTGCTTTGTCGCCTACTTTGCAGGTGCCGCCTTCATCGGCACATTTAGAAAAGCCCGAGGGCCAGTCTGCTGCAAAAACATTAGCTGCACTGCCAGACGCTGCAATGATGGCAAAGGCGATCAATTTCAATTTCTTGTTATTCATTTTCCCTCCGGGTTTTTGTTTCGTTAGTTAAAAAAAATTCGCTTACCAAAACATCTGCACAACTGATCTCTTTTGAATCAAGAAATCCGGGTTGGCTTTCAATTTGGTGAAGCGAATATTTGCACTATAGAAATAAAATGCGAACCTAGAGTAACAAGGGATGCTGATCATTCTCGTGATTGTTTCCTCTTCAAACAATAGTTACAAATTAATACAGAGATGAGCGTCAAAACAGGTAGTGGTCTGGTTGATTGCGGTTTTGTTTGTCAGGCTGTCATAGTAAGTTTCGCGTAAGTTTCAAGTAAGTTGCATAAGTGGTTTTGTTGCTCGCAAACTTGCTATATTTGTCGTTACTTGTCGTTTTATTCATTTTTTAACTATTCCATAGGCTTTTGTGTAAATATTTCCACGCTCAACTATCCAAGCCCTTGCAAGCCTTATATAATCGCGCTACTTGATCGGGAGAGCGTGACGAAAGTCGCCGCCGAAGGGGCTAATACCCAAAAAACTCTCAGGCAAAAGGACCGATCAACGGGGTAGTTAAAAGTTGCCCCAACTCTGGAGAGCGGTAGCGGCAGATACGTTTATTCTTATAAATATTCGCCGTACTACCCACCGAAGGTGCGCGCGGGCAGCAAACATACATGGCTCCCGTAATCTCTCAGGTACCAGGACAGAGGGGTATGCGATTTCAGCGCATGCGGCGGTTATTCGTCGGCATGCGTTTGTTCGTCCCTTCAATCTGGCAATCTGGTAATGAGGCACTCATGACGCAAGCAGCGACATCACTCAAGGCAACTCCCCTCAATGCAGCCCATCGTGCGGCTGGTGCAAAAATGGTTGATTTTGGCGGCTGGGACATGCCTGTCAACTATGGTTCCCAAATCGAAGAACATCATGCAGTGCGCACTGATTGCGGCATGTTTGATGTATCCCATATGTGTGTCGTTGATTTGCAGGGTGAGAATGTCCGCAGCTTCCTGCGTGGCCTGGTTGCCAATAATGTCGATAAATTGCAGGTTGCGGGCAAGGCCCTGTATTCCTGCATGCTGAAGCCTGAAGGCACGGTCATCGACGACCTCATCATTTATTTCTTCAACGAAAACTGGTTCCGCCTCGTCGTCAATGCTGGCACGGCAGAAAAAGACATCGCCTGGATGAATGCCCGCAATGCAGAAACCAATAGCGGCCTGACTATTACCCAGCGCCGTGATGGCGCGAATGCCTTTGCCCTGGTAGCAGTGCAGGGCCCGAATGCCCGCGCCAAAGCATGGGAAGTCTTGCCAGAAACCAAGGCAGCCAGTGCAGAGATCAAACCCTTCAATGCCGTTATCGTGGCTGATACTTCCTTTGGTGAAGTCATGGTGGCACGCACTGGCTATACCGGTGAAGACGGTTTCGAGATCGCTGTTTCTGCTGACCGCGTCACGGATTTGTGGAATGCCCTGGCAGCGGCAGGCGTCAAACCTGCTGGCCTTGGTGCGCGTGACACCCTGCGTCTGGAAGCTGGCATGAATCTGTATGGCCAGGACATGGATGAAACAGTCAACCCGCTCGATGCTGGCCTGGCATGGACCATAGACCTGGTCAGTGAACGTGATTTCGTTGGCAAGCAAGCACTGCAAACACAAGGCCAGAATGCCCAGTTCCTGGGATTGATCCTGCGTGAAAAAGGCGGCATCCTGCGCGCCCATCAAAAAGTAGTATGCGCACAAGGTGAAGGCGAAATCACCAGCGGTACTTTCAGCCCGACCATGGAACAGGCAATTGCACTGGCACGTTTGCCTATGGGCGTGTCTGTAGGCGATACTGTGCATGTTGTTATCCGTGACAAGCAATTGGCGGCGTCTGTAGTCAAGCTGCCTTTCGTCCGTAACGGCAAAATCCTGGCTGCATAATTATATTAGCAAGTTGTCCTGCTTATTAAAGACCATCATTTAAAACAATTTACTTATCTGGAGCCCATCATGAACGTACCAGCAGACCTGAAATACACGACATCCCACGAATGGGTACGCACTGAAGCAGACGGTACTATCACTGTCGGCATTACTGAGTTCGCTCAAGATGCTTTGGGCGATATCGTTTTCGTTGACTTGCCTAAAGTTGGCACAGCACTTGAAGCTGGCAAGGATTGCGCAGTGGTTGAATCCGTCAAAGCAGCGGGCGATATCTATGCACCAGTGACTGGTGAAGTTGTCGCCATCAATGAAGAACTGGCAGATGCACCAGAGTCCATCAATGCTGACGCTTTTTCTGCATGGCTGTTCAAACTGAAACCAGCAAATATTGCTGATGTCGATGCTTTGTTGACTGCCGAAGCTTACGCCAAGAACATCGCTTGATGATGTAATTAAAAGAGGTGGCCTTGTTGCTGCCTCTTTTAATATGGATTTGCCTGAATGCGGTTTGCCCTGCATAGCTACACCTGATATTCCACGTTACTCTTCTGTACCCCATATACCATGACCCGTCCTTCACTGACCCAACTGGAAGCGCACGACGCTTTCATCGCTCGCCATATCGGCCCTTCTGAAGCAGAACAAGCCGCCATGCTGAAAACCCTGGGCTATGCTGACCGCACAGCCCTGATTGATGCCATCGTCCCGGCCAATATCCGTCGTCACGATGTGCTGCCACTGGCGCAATTCACAGAAGCCAAGTCCGAACAGGAAGCACTGGCCACCTTGAAGGCATTGGCGTCAAAAAACCGTGTACTGAAGTCTTTGATCGGTCAGGGTTATTACAACACGCATACGCCGGGCGTTATCCTGCGCAATATCTTTGAAAACCCTGGCTGGTATACCGCTTACACACCATACCAGCCAGAGATTTCCCAGGGCCGCCTGGAAGCAATCCTGAACTTCCAGCAAGTCATCACTGACCTGACTGGCATGGACATCGCCAATGCATCGATGCTTGACGAAGGCACGGCTGCAGCTGAAGCCATGACGCTGATACAGCGCGTAGGCAAATCCAAATCCAATGTGTTTTATGTCGCTGCCGATGTCTTGCCACAAACCCGAGAAATCATAGAAACCCGCGCCAAGCCGCTGGGCATAGAAGTGCGTACCTGCGCTGGTAATGAAGCGCTGGACAATGATTGCTTTGGCGTCTTGCTGCAATACCCGGGCGTTGATGGTTCCATCGTTGATTACCGCGAATATGCGGCAGCCTTGCATGCCAAGGGTGCAATGGTTATCGCTGCTGCCGATTTGCTGGCACTGACACTGATCGCTTCCCCAGGCGAGTGGGGTGCTGACGTTGTTGTTGGTAACAGCCAGCGTTTTGGCGTACCGCTGGGTTTTGGTGGCCCGCACGCAGGTTATATGGGTACACGCGATGCATTCAAACGCAGCATGCCAGGTCGTCTGGTTGGCGTGACGATTGATGCGCAAGGTAACAAGGCTTATCGCCTGGCCCTGCAAACACGTGAACAGCATATCCGCCGCGAAAAAGCCACATCGAATATCTGTACCGCTCAGGTGTTGCTGGCAGTGATTGCTTCCATGTATGCTGTTTATCACGGCCCTGCAGGCTTGCGCCAGATCGCCTTGCGCGTACACCGTCTGACTGGTGTTCTGGCTGGCGGCCTCAAGCAACAAGGTCTGACTATCGCGAACACCACTTATTTTGACACTCTGACAGTCAATGTCGCCAATGCGGCGGCATACCATCAGGCTGCTGAAGCTGCTGGCTACAACCTGCGCCAGATCAGCGCAACACAGGTCGGCGTTTCTCTGGATGAAACAGTGACACGTGCCGATGTTGAAGCCCTGTGGGCGATTTTTGCCAAGGCAAGCGGCGTAACTACAGCGCCAGATTTTGCAGCGATAGAAGCAGGCGTCAATGATGCCTATCCTGCGGCACTGACACGTGGCACGACTTATCTGACGCACCCAACCTTCAACCGCTATCACGCAGAACATGAAATGCTGCGTTACCTGCGCAGCCTCGCTGACAAAGATCTGGCGCTGGACCGCACCATGATACCGCTGGGTTCATGCACGATGAAGTTGAATGCCACCAGCGAAATGATCCCGGTCACTTGGCCTGAATTCTCCAGCATCCATCCATTTGCGCCAAATGACCAGACCATCGGTTACCGCGAAATGATCGCTCAACTCGAAGCCATGTTGTGCGCAGCAACTGGCTACGACGCCGTATCCCTGCAACCAAATGCCGGTTCGCAAGGTGAATATGCTGGCTTGCTGGTGATCCAGGCTTACCACGCGTCCCGTGGTGAAGCACACCGCAATATCTGCCTGATCCCATCTTCTGCACACGGCACCAATCCAGCATCCGCCAGCATGGTAGGCATGGATGTGGTTGTGGTTGCTTGCGATGACAAGGGCAACGTTGATCTGGCTGATCTGCAAGCCAAGGCAGAAAAACACAGTGCCAACCTGGCAGCAGCGATGGTGACTTATCCATCCACGCATGGTGTGTTTGAAGAAGGCATACAGCAACTGTGCGAAATCGTGCATAGCCACGGTGGCCAGGTCTATGTTGACGGCGCGAACATGAATGCACTGGTTGGCGTTGCGGCACCAGGCAAGTTTGGTGGTGATGTCAGCCATCTGAACCTGCACAAGACTTTCTGTATCCCTCACGGCGGTGGCGGCCCAGGCGTAGGCCCGGTTGCTGTTGGTGCGCATCTGGCGAAGTTCTTGCCTAACCAGAAATCCACCGGTTATGTACGTGGTGAAGATGGCATCTCTGCCGTTAGCGCAGCACCATTTGGCTCTGCCAGCATTTTGCCTATCTCTTGGATGTACATCGCCATGATGGGTGCAGAAGGCTTGAAGGCAGCGACAGAAACAGCGATTCTGGCAGCGAACTACATCGCCAAACGCCTGGCCCCGCATTACCCTGTGCTGTACAGCGGTCATGATGGCCTGGTTGCGCATGAGTGTATTCTGGATCTGCGTCCATTGACCGATGCCACCGGCATTTCCAATGAAGACGTGGCCAAGCGCCTCATCGACTTTGGTTTCCATGCACCGACCATGAGCTTCCCTGTGCCTGGCACCTTGATGATAGAACCGACAGAAAGCGAATCCCAGGCTGAACTCGACCGCTTCATCGATGCCATGATCAGCATACGCGAAGAAATCGCCAAGGTAGCCAGTGGTGAATTTGATGCCAAAGACAATCCGCTGAAACATGCACCACATACAGCGGAGGTACTGATTGCCAATGAGTGGTCACATGCTTACAGCCGTGAAGTGGCAGCTTATCCAGTAGCTTCGCTGCGCAAGAATAAATATTTTGCGCCAGTTGGCCGTGCTGACAATGTCTATGGTGACCGCAATCTGTTCTGCTCTTGCATACCAGTCAGCGATTACGAATAAGTATTAACGGTTTGGTTCAAAATGAAAACGGACATGCTTGCATGTCCGTTTTTTTTTATCTTTATTGCAGTTCAGTTTTGCGTATTTGACCTGTACACCACGAACTGTGGTGACCCTTCAAAACTCTTGTCTACATCTGACAAATGTCTGTGTTCCCAATTTGAGTTTTCATGTTCCATATCATCGGCCGCAGAAAGAATGAAGCTTGCTATCTTGCGTAGTTCTTGCGATGAGGCTGCCAGTGTGATTTCTGCCAGCTCATCAGGGACTATGTCTTCTGGTGTAAGTTCTGTATTCTTGTATCCATAAATTTTCAATACATGCTCCAAGCAATTGCTAATAATTATACGTCTAACTATATATCAGGTTAATGTGTGGTTCAATCCGGCATCAGGACAGGAATCGGTGCATGTGCCGTGATGCCCAGCCGCAGCATTTTTGCAAATTGTTCCGCCGCCAAAGGGCGGCTGAAAATGTAGCCTTGCCCTTCTTCACAATGCTGTGCTTTTAAAAAAGACAGCTGGCCATATTTCTCTATGCCTTCTGCAATGACTTTTTGATTTAGGCTGTTTCCCATTGCGATGACGGCGCTGACAATGACACCATCACCATCGGTTTTTGAAGTACCGATATCGTGTACAAATGACTGGTCTATTTTCAGGACATCTATCGGGAATTGATTCAGGTAACTCAGGCTCGAATAACCCGTGCCAAAATCATCGACAGCCAATTGTATCCCCATGTCTTTCAATTGCTGTAGTATGGCGACACTACTCTCGGCATTGTGCATCAGGACGCTTTCGGTAATTTCCAGTTGCAGGCAATTCGGTGACAGGCCAGTCTCCTCAAGTATCGTCCGCACGCCTTCCACAAAATCCTGACGACGAAATTCAACTGCAGAAATATTCACTGAAATCGCCGCTATTGTTAGTCCCGCGTCTTGCCATTGTTTGGTTTGTGCACAAGCTTCACGCAAGACCCAGCGGCCTATCGGTATGATGACGCCACAGTCTTCTGCTATACCGATGAATCGTATTGGCGGTACCATGCCCCATTGTGGATGCGTCCAGCGTAGCAAGGCTTCTGCACCAGTGATGACGCCGCTTTTCAGGTTGATCTTGGGTTGATAGTGTAGCGAGAACTCATTGCGTATCAGAGCCAGTCGCAAATTTGCTTCTATGACTTGCCGCTCCACCGCACGTACATTCATTTCCGGTTTAAAGAACTGGAAGTTATTGCGCCCCCTTTCTTTGGCCTGATACATGGCCGTATCCGCATTCTTGATGAGAGTCTCTGCATCCGTACCATCAGCAGGGTAAGAACTGATGCCTATGCTGGTAGTGACATACAGCTCATGCTTGTTGATGCTGTGAGGCGTCGCGAGTGATTTTAATAGTTTCTCGGCGGTAAAGGCCGCGTTTTCGGCAGACTTGTCATCTGTCACCAGAATCACGAATTCATCGCCGCCCTGGCGGCTCACAGTGTCTGAACTGCGCACACAAGCACATAACCGCTCGGTGACCGATTTCAATAGCATGTCACCGATGGCGTGGCCCAGGGAGTCATTGATATGCTTGAAATTATCCAGATCCAGAAAAAGTATGGCCAGATGTGTTTCTCGGCGTTTTGCCAGACCGATTGCCTGAGCAATGCGGTCATTCAGCAGTGCGCGGTTGGGCAGATTGGTGAGGAAGTCATGCTGCGCCAGATGTGCCATTTTGACTGCCATGGCCTGGGTCGCCGTAATGTCATGAAATACCATGACTGCACCAGCGATATTGCCATCAGAATCGTGGATGGGTGCCGTCGAATCCTCAATTGCCACTTCGCTGCCATCACGTCTGAGCAATATCGTTCCTGGGGTTAAGGTTGTGGCTTTATCCTGTCGCAATACCTGCATGACGGGATTGGCCTTGGCTTGTTTATTTTCGCTATGAATGAGAGGCATGACAAGATTGATGGACTGGCCTTGTGCTTCTTCACGTTTCCACAGCGTCATGTGCTCGGCTGCGACATTGAGGTAATCGACATTACCTGCCATGTCCGTGCCGATGACAGCATCACTGATCGAGTTGAGTGTGATTTCTGCTCTTGCTTTTTCTAAATAAGCAGCTTCTTCAACCGCTTTGCGCTGGATGATGTTGCGCAAGGACTGGGGCACGAGATAACTGGAGAAGTGACCCTTGGTCAGATAACCTTGCGCGCCCAGTCCTACCGCTTCGACTGCCAGGCTGTCATCAACATCGCAGAGTGTGAGTATGGGGATTTTGGAGGCAACTGCAAACAAGGCCTCGAAAGTCGCAATGCCTTCACTATCCGGTAAAGAGAGATCAACCAGAATTGCATCAATGTGCTTTTGCTGCACTTGTTCAAGCGCATTTGACAGACTGCTGGCGAACTGGGTTTCGTAAGGACCGTCATGGGCTTTGCGCAACGCGTCCTGAAGCGCAAGAGCATCGGTAACAATATTTGTGACGACGAGAATTCGCTTGGCCATGAGCTGGCTCCTTATAAACTTTTCAAAAATGAAGGCAGCGAGCGCAAAAAACCGCTGACCGCTTGGCTATAAATCTCTTGCCCAAGCAAGAAAATGATCTGTCTGGATACCTGGACAGAAGCTACTTGATGGAAATTTATGCGTCTGTGCGATGTCGCACAAAGTGTCTGAAAAGTTATAAATTCAGCGTATTGCAGGTATTCTGCCAGCCACAGAAAATAAAAAAAGGTATCGAGAACATCGATACCCTGTCGTGGGTCCAAAGACCTAAAAAGCTACTTCCCTTTATATATACCAGCTTCAAGTATCACGTCATTACTGCGGAAAATATAGGTAGTCTTGTTTTCTATCTGCTTGCTGACAGGATTATTGTAGCGGTAATCTACCCAGCCTTTGCCCTTGCTCTTGGCTAGTGCAATGATCTCTTTGCGATAGTATTTGCCATCGGCATCTGGCAAGTCCAGCATGTTCTTGCCTATCAATTTGGGGTTGATAGGGTGGGCAATGACGATGCCGTCAAGACCGCGTACATACAGGTAAATCGAGCCATTGATGAAGTCGGGATTTTTATTATTGATTTCCTGTACCAGGGCATCCTTGCCATTCTTTTGCATATAGGCCAAGCCCTTTTCTACCATGGCAATCGCATCGGCGGGATTGTCGTCCGCCAGGACAAACTGGGATTGAACCAGCAATAACAATACCAGTAGTGATTTGAGGATTTTCATTTCTATCTCCCTAAAACATTCTATTTTTATCATCAGCTTCTTTGGCAGCAAGATGTCTGATTTAAGACTAGTGGAAATAGGGCATAAAAGCAAAGTCGCTATGTATGGAAGCAACAATTCTTAACGAGTATTGCCATAGCGCAAAGGGAATAATTCCAGGTAGTAAGCAGGCACAATCTTTAACATTCTGGCGGTGAATTTCCTCAGGAAAATATTGCGTTGCGGAAAAAATGTGCAGTAAAATACGCACCTGTTTCCATGTGGCAATATTAAACTTTCCCTGAATCTTGTTCCTCATTTTACTCCCATGAAAAAATTACTTCTCGCTACTGCCATCCTTGTTTCTTCTTTCTCCGCATTTGCCAGTGAAGTTGCTCCTGCTGTCGATAAGCAAACTTGCGAAAAACCGGTTTATCCAAAATCGGCCCTGATGAATGAAGAAACCGGCACCGTTGTATTGTCCGTGCTGATTGGCCCTGACGGCGCGGTAGTTGATTCCAAAGTAGAGAAATCCAGTGGTTCCAAGGCTTTGGACAAGGCAACACAGAAAATTTATTCTTCCTGCAAATTCAAACCAGGTGCTAAAGATGGCAAGCCACAACAAGCCTGGACCAAGCTGGAATATGTCTGGAGCCTTTCCTGATCGGGCATGCTGCTTGCTGATCATCTGGCAAAACAAGAGAGATGCCCTGGCATCTCTTTTTTTATGTGCAAAGCAATATGAATTTTCCTGCTTTTTCATACTTGTTTGCTAAAGAAATAATGAACATTGTCGATAATCAATTGAAGATTAAGCAAGGATTTATTTCAAGGACGTAAGCAAGCCATGTCAACTATCTCTACCAGTTTGAATTCGGTGGTAAGCCCCGGCGTTGGTCAGGCACAGATTCAGACGCAGAATGTGAACCCTCAGCTTGCGCCTGCCTCATCAGCCCCTGCATCAAAATCAGTATCCGCGCCTGCAAGTTCTTATCAAGTCAATCTACGCTCCTCTGCTAGTGGCACGGTGGGGCAGACTTATAATCAGGCCGGTGTTGCATCTGCATCTGCGTCCACAACTGTGGCTCCTACGGCATGGTGGGAAAATAAGGGCGATGATCATTTCAGTTATCTTCTTGAACAAAATGCCGTTTCAGCGACGACTACAGCAGGGCGTTTCAATGGTCTTGCTACCGGCCTCATAGAACGCCTGCATGTGACAGGTGCTGACATTAAGCAGGCATATATCACAACCTCCGTGGATGCAGATGCAGGTAGCAAGGCTGTGTCTGAAGCAGGGCAGGTCAGTTTGAGTGACTTGCGTGACCGTCCTGACCAAAGCCTGGGGCTGAGTGTCAAACTCGCTTCCGGGCAGAAGGTCAGCCTGTCCATCAAGAGCAATGGCAATGGCCTCAGTGTAGAGGCCAGCAGCGATACAGAGTTGAGCGAGACTGACAGCAAGGCGCTTGAGAAGCTTGCGGCGGGTCTGGAGGCTGCAGCGCAAAGTTATTTTGGCGAGCAGAAGATCAATCTCAATGCCTTATCTGGCTTTGATACTTCCGTCATCAGTTCGCTGGAATTAAATATCAAGTCAGGTGACAGGCAAGTCGATTTCAGGATAGATCAGTCACATCATCAGCTCAAACTGACCTCACCCAGTGGCGTGATCGATATTGATGTCAAACACGACAATGCTGGTCTGAGGGGAAATGCGACTCAAAGGGAGCAGGCTATCCAGCAATTCCTGGGGCAAATCGATAGTGCTGCCAAGCGTGGTCATGCAGATGAAGGCTTGATAGCACAGTACAAGGAAGCATTTTCTGCTGTACAAAAAATCAATGTCACAGATGATACTGACAATCTTTCAGCACTGGCACCTGCCAAGGCCCCATCGTTCTGGGATGCCGGCGCGAGCCCTCTGCTGACCGGTTTGGCAGATTTTGACGCAAAGATCACAGGGGAAACAACTACGCCAAATCCTTTGCGCTTGCAGGAGAGCGATTATTTCAATTTCCAGACCAGCCAGAAGACGACACAGGAAGGCCAGTTATCAAGTGGAAAAATCAGCCAGAAGCTGGAATCCAGTCTTAGCGCAGCTTTTCACCTTGAGTTAAAGTCTGGCAAAAAACCGGAGCTAGGCGAGAGCAAGAACTCGCAGAATTATCGCTACTTCAAGGTGGACGATCATGAGAGCAGCAAGCTCGAATTGGGATTTGAAAAAAATCAATTGAATAGTGCGCGGCTGGAAAAAAGCCATGACCGCAATCTGAGCATCTCCAGTTATGAATTCGGTAAGCTCATTGATAGCACAACTGTGCCGGATAAACAGACAACCGTGATTGATTTCTCATCCAATGCGACCCGCGACAATACGGCAACTGAGCAGGCTTTGCAGCGCCAGCGCATCATTACCGGATTGAGCGGGAAAATCTTTCTCTAAGTGATAGTTCCCTAGCGCAAGCGGCGTGGCTGATTCACTTGGCCAGTTGGCGCTGGACGCACGCTGGCATGGCTGATTTGAGGCTGAGGCGCATTACCAGCCTGTTGCTGCACCTTGAAAATATTGACCACCTGCGCCAGTGCTGCAGCCTGTTCATTCATGGCCTGGGCAGCGGCAGATGCCTGTTCTACCAGTGCGGCATTTTGCTGCGTCATATTATCCATATCCACAATCGCATGATTGACTTGTTCTATGCCCGAGCTTTGCTCTTGGCTGGCCGAGGCAATCTCGGCGACGATGTCGGTCACGCGCCTGACACTGGCCACCACTTCATCCATGGTGGAGCCGGCGATAGCAACCAGCTTACCGCCTTCCTCCACTTTTTCTGCCGAGCTGTCTATCAGGGTCTTGATTTCTTTGGCGGCCGAGGCTGAACGCTGGGCGAGGTTACGCACTTCGCTGGCAACCACGGCAAAACCGCGCCCCTGTTCACCAGCTCTTGCAGCTTCTACAGCAGCATTCAAAGCCAGGATATTGGTCTGGAAAGCAATGCCATCAATCACGCTGATGATATCGACGATTTTTTTCGATGACTCATTGATGGAGCCCATGGTCGCCACCACTTTGCCTACGACGCTGCCGCCTTGGGTGGCGACTTCAGATGCCGAGATCGCCAGTTGATTTGCCTGTCTGGCATTGTCGGCATTTTGCTTGACGGTGGAAGTCAGCTCTTCCATGGTGGATGAAGTTTCTTCCAGTGCACCTGCCTGCTGCTCGGTACGGTTAGACAAATCTAGGTTGCCTGAGGCAATTTCACCAGATGCCGTGGCGATGGATTCTGAGCCTGTACGCACTTCACTGACGACAGAAGCCAGTTTGTCGCGCATGCTCTTGATCGCAAACAGCAGGCTGGACTGGTCATTATCCTTGACTTGTATATCTGCAGTCAGGTCACCTTCGGCTATATGGCCCACTACCTCGGCCGCATAAGCGGGCTCGCCGCCCAGTTGACCGAGAATAGTACGTGTCATGTGCCAGGCAAGGGCACCGACCATGGCCATCATGAGGGAGCCCAGGCCGAGCAGGATGCCGGCCTGCTGCCAAAAGGCTTCATTAATATCGTCCAGATATGTACCGGTACCCACCAGCCATTCCCACGGAGCGAAGCGCATGACGGCATAGATTTTCTCAACCTGGCCCTGTACGCCAGGCCGGGTGCCCATGGCCTGTACAACACCAATGCTGCTTTTAGCCAGTGAGGCACGGTAGCGGTCTCCAGATTCCTTCATATCCTTTTGCGGTACACCTATGCGGTCTGCCTTGGGGTGCACGAGCAACAAATCATCGTTGTAGCCGCGTACAAAGAAATACATTTCATCTTTATGGAAACTGGCAATCGCCAGCTTGGCCTGCTTTTGCGCATCTTCACGTGAGAGCTTGCCTGACTGTTCGAGTGCGTAGGCTTTTGCTATGGCGGCATGAGCCATTTCCACCATATTGGAAATCTGCTCAGTGCGCTCCTTGGTCATGGTCTGACGCAGGGAATATAGCGAAATGGCAGAAATAATGGAAATGCCGAACAGGGTGATGGCGCACAGCAGGATGATGCGGGTGCTGAGTTTCATGATGTGGTCTCACTGGTTTGTTGCAGTTTGCTGCAATGCAGTGCGAAAGCGTGAGAGAAAAGCGGGTATCCCCTCTGGTCAATCCACCTACATTTGGGGCAGGTCTGCATAGTTTGTTAATTGGCGATCACGCAATGCAGCCTGCAAGGTACAGGGCGCGAGCGTTATTTTGATTGTAAGTGAAGCCAAGATGCCTGAGAGGAAGAATTTGCAAACAAACGACAAATCAGGGCGCGGATCTTGTGCAGAAGGAAGGACAAGAGGATGGCATTAATGCCATCCTCTTTGATGTAGCCTGATGTCAGGCTGGTCTTATTTGTACAGCGGCAGGTTCATGCTGACGGGCCGTATGTCCAGGCGCAGATTGTGTATCGTATAGCTTTCTGCCCCAGATGCTCCAGAATAATAGCCCTGGCTGTCAGCCACTTTGCTGAAGCTGAATTCAAAACCCAGTTCAGGCTGGGCATCCATGCCAAAAGCCAGGCCAGTAGCACGTTCCTGCTTGCTGTCAATCAAATGAAACATCAGGTCAGTGACGACGGTATTGGCGAGGATGTCAGGATAAAAACGCTGCTCAGTATTGTATGCCTGGGCAGGATTGAGCTTGTTTTGCAGCTTGTCAACTGATGGCGTCAGCATCCTGGTGTGCAAATTAAAGCGGTCGCCCCTGTCCAGATAGCTGATACGGGCATTGCTGATGTTGAAACTCTTTTGCTTGCTATCTGTCGTCGCCTGGCTCAGGTCAAACAGGATCGCGCCCTTATAACCGATGACTTCAACCTCACCCTGATTGCTGACCACCATCGCCGTATTTTCATCTACGCCCAAGCCCAGTTTGTAATTCTTTTTCAGCATGACAGGCAGCATGCGGGCAAAACGGCCACGGATGATCAGGTGCTGATCTATGAAAACGTCGGGGCCTATAAAGCCCAGACCAGCCGCAATCTCCTTGCCATCAGTGACACCGAGCTTCAAGGTCGGCAGTACTGGCTTGGCATCATAAAACATGGTCGTGCTCATAATGGCAGCACCGGCACTGCTGCCAGCGATGACACCGCCACGCTGATATAGCGCCCAGATAGCTTCCAGCATCGCCGTTTTGCTGCCATCTGGCTTGACCAGCGCCTGTATGATGCGGCCCTGGTCACCACCGGTGAAATACACGCCGCTGGCATCTTTCAGCTTGTCCAGCCAGGTCGTGTTGCTGACGATCTCGTCTGGCTTGAATTGCGCATGCTTGACCGACAGGGGGATCAAAAATGCCTGGGCGCCGTTCTGGTTCAGGGATTCCACCGCAAACGCCCCTGATTTTTCCGGGCTGCCAGCTGCCGCCGGGATGACGGCAATCTTTGCACCCTTGCCGCCGGCCTGCCGTACGATGCGTTGCCACACCACAGAATTATCCATGCGCAAGGCGCCGCCTATGATGACGAGTGAGCCTTTTGATTGTTGAAGGGTGTTGTCTTCCGCGTGAGCATTCATGGGCAATTGCCAGATTAAAAGAGTTAGCCAGCTTAGCAAACTACGCAATAGCCAACTGGAATTTTTCAGAGAAATTGTCATTATTTTCATCCTGATTTTTTGATATTGTAAGTGATTCAATTCACCACTACGGTCATGAATTTAAAAAAAGGGGACAAGCATTACTTGTCCCCAATATCCACGCAGGCGCTGCTTTGGAAGTGATTATTGATATAGCTTATTTAAAAGCATAGTTACCAGAGATATAGATGAAGCGGCCACGTGGGTCGGTATAGCTGGGGTCATAACCAGCGATGAAGCTATATACCTGGTTGGAACGTGGCGGATTGGTATCCAGCAGGTTCTTGATGCCTGCACGCAGGCTGAATGCCTTGCTGAACTTATAGCTGCCACTCAAATCCCACAAGACATAGGCGGGCACGTCACGGGTGCTGCCATCAGCCAGGGCATTCTGGTCGTGATAACCTTGGTAGTAAGTCTGTTGCAGTGTCGCGCCCCAAGGGCCACGGTCAAAGTCAAATGTCAGGGTATGTCTCCAGCGTTGTACTACCTGGGTGTCGGTGTAGATACCTACGCCATTCACTTCCGGGCTGGCAGCCGTGTTACGGGTCTTGTAGTCGATGACATAAGTACCGTTCAAACTGACATTGAATTTGCCGAGACTGTTTTCTGGCAGCTTCCAGTTGACGTTAACATCCACGCCCGAGGTTTTCAGCGAACCTATATTTTTCACCCGGCCATCGACTGACAGGATAGGTCCGGGGATGCCTGGCAGGCTGGGATCAGCAGCGCCACGTATCGCGTAGCCGGGATTGGACTTGGGGTCGCTAAAGTAAGCACCTTCGTTGGCCAGCAAGGTGTCAGACTTTTCTATACGCCAGTAATCGAGGGAGGCAGTCAGGCTGCGGCTGGGTTCAACGACGATACCTGCAGAAAACTGCTTCGATGTCTCAGGCTTCAGATTGGCAGTGCCACCCTTGATCAGGTCTGGCTGTATACCGCAGTAATCCGGGTTCTTGGTATTGTCGATATTGCCGGTCTTGATACAGCCAAGCGGGTCATTGTAGATGCCGCTGGTCTGACCTGTACGTGCCGGTTCATTGATGTCTGCCAGGCTGGGGGCGCGGAAGCCAGCACTGTAAGAGCCGCGAACCACGATTTCTTTGGCTGGTGTCCAGCGCAGGCCAAATTTTGGATTGGTGGTGCTGCCTACATCGTTATAGCTGTCATGGCGCACGGCGGCCTGGGCTTCGAGATTGCTGAGTATGGGCAAATTCAATTCGGCAAACAGAGCCTTGACGGTGCGGCTGCCACCGTAAGCTGTTGCAGCACCATCACCGCGTATCTCACCGGCAGCCAGCAGGGCAGATGGGGTGAACTCCAATTTTTCACGACGGTATTCTGCCCCTATTGCCAAGCCTGCATTGCCGCCTGCCATGGCAAATAATTCACGTGAAGCCTTGATGTCAAACGCATCGGTAGTCGCTCTTGACTGACGGGCAGCATCGCTGATCTTTGCTGCATTCAGCAGGCTCGTACCTTCAGTTCCTGATGGACCGAAGGGATTGATCTTGCCAGTCAAGAAGGCACTGTCAAAAGCCGAAGTCCTGACATAGCCATCCACATATTTATCATCCACCTTGCTGACACTGTGATTCAGCGCTGCATCATAATCCCAGCCTGCGATTGTGCCCTTGGCACCAACGACCAGGCGCTGTGCAATCGCATTGACTTCATTGGTACGCGGGCCAGCAGCACTGAGGCGCAGGCCAACGCGCAAAGGCGTTTTGTTGGTCGTGATCAGGTCATTCGGATAGTACATGCCGTTGACCGGGTAGTTCAGATTGCTGACCGTCAGTGGGCTGATGCGGTAAGTAGTTTTGGTGTCGCTGTGCAGCACTTCTGCAAACAGGGTATTGTCAGCATCGATAGCAAACTGGGCACGACCCAGCAGTGACGCGCGCTGCGATTCAGGGAAAATCTCGGTGTCATGCATGTAATCATACAAGCAGGCTTTGTTACCGACAAAGCTGTCTGCCGCAAACACCGTGGCAGGTGGGTTGCAAGTTGGTGCACTGGGGTTCAGGCGCGAACCGGTAGCGCCACCACTGACTGTGGTACGGCGTACATTGGCCGGGAAAGTATTGGAGCTACCCACATCGAGATTGATGTCAGGCTGATAGGCAGAGCCTATCCATGAACGCTGGGTAGAGCGCAGGCTGCCGGTGTTCTGGAAATTCGCCACACCCATGAGGTTGTACCTGTCCTGGCTCAGGCTACCTATCCCACCAGACAGGCTGATAATTTTTTTATCTGCACCACCATGCTGGGTATTGCCCGCATAGGCGGATATTTCTGCACCCTGGTAATCAGGGCGGGTAATGAAGTTGATGACACCACCTATCGCATCCGCACCATAAATCGCTGATGCACCGTCTTTCAAGACTTCCACGCGCTGTATGGCGGCAGACGGGATGGAATTCAAATCCACACCAGATGAGGTACCAGGTGAAGCGAAGTTGGCGAGGCGGCGGCCATTCAGCAAGATCAGCGTAGATGACACACCTATGCCACGCAGGTTGGCACCATTGAAACCACGTTGCGTACCACCGTTGTCGCTGAAGCTGGCACCGTCCGTCAGGCCCGCTGTGCTGGCCGACACTTTGCTCAATAATTCTGCTGCGGTAGTGACGCCTGACTTTTCTATCGATTCGCGGCTGATGATTTGCACAGGCAGGGCAGTTTCTGCATCAATGCGTTTGATTGACGAGCCGGTAATCTCTACTCGCTGCGGTTTGTTGGGATCATTCTCAGTCTGCGCCCATGCGCTTTGCGTATTCATGCCCAACATCGCCATGACGCTCAATGCAGACCAGGTTGCGACAGCCAATTTCTTGGGTATGGGCTGACATGCTTGTTTTTTCGTTGCCATTGCCTTCTTCTCCTCAGGTTTTACAGAAATTTAAAAAAAGCATCCCCCTCAGGCACTCCGGGGAGTGACTGTGATTTGCTAATTTTGTTTATTTACTTCTTGGGTTTATTGCTATCCAGCTGTGTGTATTTGACGTTGTTGTCAGCACTATGCAGATAGGCTGATATGGCTTCGGTCAGGCGCATGGCCTTCTCTACGTTCTTTTTATTCGACACCATCATGCTGCTGACCAGGGCTTCGATGACGGCGATCGCGGCACTCGCACTGCTGGGCAAGACACCGTGGGTGCTTGGTGCCAGCAGCAGATAATGACCCAGTTGTGCAATAGGCGAGGCTGGGGAATCGGTGATCGTGACTATGCAGGCACCATGGTCGCGTACAAACTGCGTGAGCTTGATGACGTCCAGCGCATAGCGTGGGAAAGAGATGACGATGAGTACATCCTTGTCAGTAATATTCGCGAGATGACCTGCCGCTACTTCAGTGCCGCCGTAACCAACCACTTCCACCACATGTGAGCAAAAAGGTTGCAAATGCAGGGCCAGCATGCCAGCCAGATGGGCACTCAGGCCAAAGCCCATGACATACACGGTTTTAGCCTTGGCGATGTGGTTGACTACCTCGTTCAGGTCTGATTCAGACATGCCCTGGTTTGCTGCATCAATATTGGCAGCGGCAAACTGCATGCTGGTATGAGCAGGTGAGGGCGCATTCTTTTTGGCTTCTATGGTATTGCGCAGTTTTTCTACTGGCTGGAACACGGCTTGCACCACTTCTGCAATTTGGTTACGCAGCCCTGCATAATTATTAAAACCCATGTCGCGCGCAAAACGGCTGATGGTGGCGGTCGATACATCACATTGTTCTGCCATGTCTTCTATACCGAGCGCCGTCACCTTGACCTGGTTGCGCAAGAGGAAATTGGCTATGCGCTTATAGGAGGCAGAGCCTTCCTGCAAGACCAGCATCAGCGATTCACCTAGCGTGGATTTGGCAAAGACCATTTCCGGCGAGGCAGATTCAACAGGGGTATTTAATTTTTTCATGTGCCGTATTCGGTAAAGCATTCAGTAAAACATTGAGTAAAACTTTTTTCGATGAATGAACTGTAGCCCTGTTTAAAAATATTTTCAATACTATTTGTCGTTTTATTTTCATAAATGTAGAATATGTAAAAAATCGTTCATAAATTGCAGTGGAGACGGGCTCAGGCAGTGTTGTATTTTTCTGCTTGCAAAAACTGCCATTGTAAAAAACGATGTGACGGCGAGAGTAAAGTCTGCACTATGGGATAAATACTGCATGGGCCAGTTTTTGGGCCTTACCATTACCAACAAAAGAAAAGAGTTTTTATGCAAATACAAAGCCATGCCTTGCCAGATATCAGTAGCGGGACAGTGCGGGAATTGCGGAGTTTTCATTACGGCACTCCAGGCCAGGGCCGCAAGGTGTATATACAGTCGTCCTTGCACGCAGATGAAATACCCGGCATGCTGGTGAATCACTATTTGCGCGAAATGCTGGAGCAGTATGAAAAAATTTCTGCGATTGCGGCTGAAATCGTACTGGTGCCGGTGGCTAACCCTATAGGACTTGCGCAGGATATACAGGGCACGGCCTTTGGCCGCTTTGATCTGGCGACTGGTGTCAATTTCAACCGTGGCTATCGCCACCTGACACCACATCTTTTACCTCTGCTGGAAGGCAAGCTGGGCACGGATGAAAAAGAAAATGTGAAGCTGATACGCCAGCAGGCACTGGCAGTGCTGCAGGCATGGCAGCCAGAAACTGCAGCAGAGCAGCAAAAGAAAGTCCTGCAAACCCTGGCAGTCGATGCTGACATCGTGCTGGACCTGCATTGTGATAACCAGGCTGTCATGCATTTATATGCGGGTACTCCGCTGACAGATGATTGTATGCCGCTGGCAGCTTATCTGGGCGCGCAGGCAGTGCTGGTCTCGGTATTGTCGGGCGATGATCCTTTTGATGAATCCTGCTCACGCCATTGGTGGGAACTGGCACAACATTTCGGTACGGCGACGCCTGTTCCAAATGCCTGCCTGTCCATCACGGTGGAATTGCGTGGAGAAACCGAGGTCAGCCATGAGCTGGCGCAGGCAGATGCCACGGCCATCATCAATTTTCTCAGACATGCGGGTTACCTGCGTGGAAAAGCACCGGCCTTACCTCAGGCCTTATGCCAGCCTACACCGCTGGAAGGTGTAGAGCCTTTGCGTGCTTCGCATGCAGGCATCCTGGTATTTACCAGAGAGACAGGTGAGCACGTTGAGGCAGGTGAGAGGGTGGCCGACATTGTTGATCCAGTCAGCGCAAAGGTGACGCCAGTACTGGCAACGGTATCCGGCATTTTATTCGCCCGCGTGGCCAGACGCTATGCCACGCACGGCATGCGCATAGCCAAGATTGCTGGTCCCGTTGCCTATCGCAGCGGTAATTTACTGTCCTTGTGACCAGGAGCTGATCATGCTGAAAAAACTCAGATTGCCGAATACCTTTGTCCTGTTGTTCTCCCTGCTGGCATTGATTGCTTTGGCTACCTGGCTGGTACCTGGCGGTAAATATGATACCCATGTGGTGAATGGCAAGACGCTGATAGACCCTGCCAGTTTCCATTACGTCACCAGCAATCCGCAAGGTGCTGTGGCCCTGATGATGGCGCCGATCAAGGGCTTTGTTGAGGCCGCATTGATCATAGGCTTTGTACTCATCGTTGGCGGTGCTTTTGCGGTTCTGCAAAAGACTGAAGCGATTGATGCCATGATCAAGTCCGTGGCCAGGGCGCATACCCATTCCAGTGCTGTCAGGGCTGGCATCATTCCCTTGTTCGTGACCCTGTTTTCCGTGGGCGGGGCGACCTTTGGCATGGCAGAAGAAGCGATACCCTTCGTCATGATCTTTATCCCGCTGGCGCTGGCACTTGGCTATGACTCGGTGATCGGCGTATCAATCCCCTTCGTTGGCTCGCAAGTCGGGTTTGCAGCGGCGTTTCTGAATCCTTTTAATGTTGGTATTGCCCAGGGGATTGCGGGTGTACCGCTGTTTTCTGGCATAGGATTCCGGCTTGTTGCGTGGTTGCTGGCGACAGTCGTGACTATTGTTTTTCTTAGCTGGTATGCGGCACGTATCAAGAAAAATCCACAATTAAGTCCGACCTTTGTTCTTGATGAAGAAAAACGCAAAAACCTCAGAATCGATGAATTCACCAGTTTCACCGGCATGACAGCTACTCACAAGGCGGTGCTATGCATGTTCCTGCTGACTCTCATAACCATGGTGGTGGGTGTCGTTAAATACAGCTGGTATATAGAAGAGATTGCTGCCTTGTTTTTGGTCATGGCCATCCTGGTAGGCATAGTCGGCAAACTCAATGCGGACAGTTTTGTTGAAGCCTTTATGCAAGGCGCGAAAGACCTGGTGACCACTGCACTGGTGATAGCCCTGGCGCGCGGCACCATGATACTGGCGCGTGACGCGAATATCATTGACACGATGTTGAACTTCCTCATGCCTTTCGTACAGTCCTCACATCCGATCTTTGCAGCACACAAGATGTTTGTGATCCAGTCTGTCATCAATTTCTTTATCCATTCCGGCAGCGGGCAGGCGGCACTGACCATGCCCATCATGGCACCTCTGGCCGACCTGGTTGGTGTGAGCAGACAGACGGCGATACTGGCATTTCAGTTTGGTGAATTCACGACGCCGATGATACCCACATCCGGCATTACCGTTGGCGTGCTGGCGCTGGCGCGCATACCCTGGGCGACCTGGGCGAAGTGGATGATACCCTTGCAGTTGCTGTACTTTGTCCTGGCCCTGGGTTTGCTGGCCTTGTCTTGTGTGATCAGTTGGTAGTGCTAATGGGTAGTGTTAATGCGTGGTGTTATTGCATCAACCAGCGTCGCACAGCGAAGCTCAATGCATCCACCATGGCGACCAGTATCAGCATGGCGATGATGACCGTGGCTGCGGTCTGCATCTGGAATAGCGACAGATGATATTTCAACATCTGCCCCAGACCACCGGCCCCGACTACGCCCAATATGGCGGCAGCGCGGATATTGTTTTCCCATCGGTACAGGGTGTAAGACAGCATTTGCGGCAGGCTTTGTGGCAGCGTGGCATACATAAAGGCATTGATGGCAGATGCACCGTTCAGGCGCAATGTGGATTCTGCCTGTGGCACGGCGTTTTCCAGTACTTCAGCAAACAGGCGGCCAAGTACGCCGGTGGTATGGGCGGCCAGCGCGATGGTGCCGGCAAATGGCCCTAGTCCAGCGGCAATCAGCATGATGGATGCCCACACCAGTTCGGGGATGGCACGCGCCACATTCAAAAATAATCGCGTACTGCTTTTTGCAGCCTTGCCAAAGCGGCCGCTGGCTGGCAATGCCAGCAACAGACCCAGGATGGCGGCAATCAGGGTGCCCAGTGCCGACATGGCCAGGGTTTCAAAAGAGGCGAAGGCGGTTTTTTTGAGCAGGGCAGGGTTGATGTCTGGCGGCGCGAAGCCTTGCAGAAATTCCCAGGTTTTGCCTGCGGCGTCGTCGCTGAAGAAGGCACGCCATTCCATGTTCAGACTGACAAAACTGGCTACGACCAGCAGTATGATGCCCACACTTAGTGCCAGTTTGAGTGGGCTCAATAGCGCCGGTGCGGCTGGCATGTTGTTATCTAGCGTACTCATGCCAGTGCCTTGCGGAATAATTTACTGGCCAGGTCCGCAATGCCCACCAGCAGCACGAAGACGATCAGCATGGTTGACACTTCAGCGCCGGACAACATTTTCATGGATTCATCCATACGCTGACCCAGGCCGCCAGCGCCGACAAAGCCCATGACGACAGAACCGCGTATCGCGCATTCCCAGCGATAGATGGTGTAGGAAATCAGTTCTGGTGCGGCATTTGGCAAGGCCCCGTACAAAAACACCGTCAGACGGCTGCTACCATTTCTGAGCAGGCTATCGGTGGCGTGGGCATCATTGGCTTCCAGTATTTCAGCATAAACCTTGCCCAGCATGCCGGCATAGGTGAGGGCGATGGCAAATACACCCGCTGTCGGCCCCAGTCCGACCAGGCGCACAAACAGCAAGGCCCAGACCAGTTCGGGCACGCTGCGCAACAAGACCAGCTTCCAGCGTACGATCTGGCGCAACAGCCTGGCCATGCCATGCATGCGTCCGCTGCCTATGCGCGAGATCGATAAATGTTCATTGACGATCAGGGTCATGGGTATCGCGCCCAGCAAGGCCAGCGTCAGGCCCGCCGTGGCAATGGCGATGGTTTGCCAGGTGGCTTCCAGCACGATCAGTAAAAACTCTGTGGAATGCGCAGGCGGAAAAAATCCCGACAGGAAGCGCCAGGTTGCCCCCAGACTTTGTGCATCGATCAGTTGCCAGGGTTTGAATTCAGTGATCAGCAGCATGGGCCAGAGCAGCACCAGCGAGCATAGTATGATGGTCACTCGCATGCGCCATGCAGGATCATGTGCTGGCTGTAAGTTGGAATGGCTTGCTTGCTGTGTCATCGTGCTTAAAAACAGCGGGGAGCGTCAGAAAAATCAGGTTGATCCAGCGCAGTCATATCCAATGATTGCTGCTGGGGGCTGCCAGCATTCCGGTACAGATCAGCGATCATCTGATCATCTACTTTATTGCTGTCGAACAGCACTTTACCGGCACGCAAGCCTATGATGCGCGTGAAGTGCTGACGTGCCAGTTCTACCTGATGCAGGCTGCAAATCAGTGTTGCATTGCGTTGTTTTGCTTCCTGCTGCAAGGTGTTCAGAGTTTGCAGGGCCAGTGTCGGATCCAGTGCAGACAGGGGTTCGTCTACCAGCAACAGGCTGGCATCGGACAATAGCAGGCGTGCCAGTCCACAGCGCTGGCGTTCACCGCCAGACAGTTTATCTACCCTGGCATACAGCTTGTGTTGCAGATCAAAACGCTGCAAGGCTTGCCAGGCAGCCAGCGGGTCTGTGGGCTTGATCAGATTGCGTAGTGCCTGTGACAGTGTCCAGTGTGGCAGGCGACCAGCCAGTACCGCAGTGACGACGCGCTGGCGTACCGGTAGCGGCGGTGTTTGCGGTGCCAGAAACAGATGACGGCGCAAGGCATGGCGTGCCGTATGCGAAAGCGCCCAGACATCGTGGTCCATGAACTGGAATTGGCCACTGGCAGGCTGGTGGGCCGCAGCCAGGGTATGTAGCAGCGTGGTTTTGCCGGCACCAGACGGGCCTATGATGGCAATTTGCTCACCCTGGGCTACTGTCAGGTTCAGGCTCTCAAGTAGGTATTGCTGTTGCCCTTGCCCTGCCACCGGTGCAGTGTGTGCCGCACCGGGAAAAGCCACACTCAATTGCTGCAAGCGCAGCTGTACTGTAGCCATTACTGCCGGCATTACTTCAGCAGGCCAGCATTATGCGCTGCCGCTTCTATGGCCTTGTAGTTGTCTGCCCTGGTGGGGATGAAGCGGGTGGCGCGTTGCAGCTCAAGTATCTCCTTGTCTTGTGGGTTGGCCGGATCAAGGTTCAGGAAGGCATCGCTGATCTTCTTGCGCAAGTCGGCAGGCATGTCGGCACGTACTGACCAATTGTAGTCATAGTAGCCTGGGGTAGTGTAGAACACATGCACCAGCTTGGTATCGACCTTGCCTTGCGCCAGCAGTTTTTCCCACACTGAGATATTCAGGGCGCCAGCATCTACCTTGCCACCAGATACGGCAGCGACAGTCGCATCGTGGGCGCCGGAAAAAGCGATGCGTTTCATGTCTGTATCAGGGTTGATCTTCGCGGCCAGCAAATAAGACCTTGGCATCAAATGGCCGGAAGTGGATGACTCAGAACCAAAGGTGAAGGTCTTGCCCTTGAGGTCTTCCAGTTTGGTAATATTTTTATCGGTAGTAATGAAGACCGATTTGAATTTTTCATCTTCTTCACGTTGCACCAGCGGTATGACCTGGTCTTTGCTGCGTACCTTGGCTTGCACAAAAGTGAAGCCGCCAAACCAGACCATGTCCAGTTTCTTGTTGATCAGTCCTTCGACCGACGCGGCATAATCAGTGACGGGTATGAACTCTACCTTCATGCCGAGTTTCTTTTCCAGCATGGTACCCAGTGGTTTGAACTTGCGTTGTAATTCAGTTGGTGCTTCGTCAGGTATAGCGGATACACGCAAGACCTGTTGTGCTTGCGCCAGGCCCGTGAACGTCAATAAACCCAAGGCCACGATCATGCTGCGACGGGATACGGAAAAACATGAAACAGAATTCGTCATAATATGTCCTTATATGCTCTAAAACGCGTGGGGCAATCAGTGGCAGGCCCGCATTAGTGGCCTGTATTCAATGGCATTTGTTAATGACTGATAGATTTATGCAGGGTGCCTGCGGGTGCTGTAGTTTGGGTATTGAATTGCTGCAGGGGCAGAAAATAGCTTTGATTGCGGCCAGCCTTTTTGGCTTCATAGAGTGCTGCGTCAGCGCACTTGAGCAAGGCATTGGCATCAACGTCTGGATGCTTGTGGTAATTGCTAAAGCCTATGCTGACGCTGATGCGCTGGCTGATGTGTGATTTGAAATGCGGTATGTTCAGATCCCAGACTGCGGTACGCAGTTTTTCTGCAAACTGCATGGCTGTGTCTGGTGCCATATTAGGCAGCATCAGGATGAATTCTTCACCGCCGAAACGTGCCAGCACATCAGTCGCCCTGAGTAATTGCTTGCGCAGGGCTGCGGCTACCTGTATCAAGGCTTTGTCTCCGGCCACATGGCCGTAGTTATCGTTGTATTCCTTGAAGTAATCTATATCGACCATGAAGACAGTCAGGGGAACATGATGGCGCACTGCGTGGCCCATTGCCATCTTGTAGTGTTCATCAAAGAAACGGCGGTTATAGATGCCTGTCAGGCTATCGGTCGTGGCTTCACGCTTTAATGCTTCAGAATGCGTGCGCAGGATTTTTTCGCGCTTGATCGAGGTCGTTGAATCACTGATCTGTATCAGGCACTGACGTGCGCCGTCCTCTGCCGTGATCGGCGTGATGGTAACAGACTGGTCTATACGTTTTTTCTCAACCTCGTGTTCGCCACGCTGGAACAGGGGTAAAGGGGAGCGGTGCAGGGCATTCGACAAGACGACGGGCAAGCCATAGCTCAGGGTGTTGGTAATTGCACTTAATATGGCACGGCTGGGTAATTCTTCAAAGGCTTCAGATACATGTTTGCCCAAGGCTTGGCTGGCCGGGATGCCGCTATATCGCTCTACCCAACCATTCCACAAGAGGATAGTCTGATCGACATCAAGCACGATCAGACCCAGGCTGATGGTATTTAATATCTCATCTACCCGGTAGGCAGAAGCAGGCATCAACTGTGCCATTTAGACAGCTCCCAGAAAGCGATCAAGCTGCGTTACCAAATCCGTCAGGGAAGTTGAACTCAGCAGGAAAATCAAATGTCCCTCGGAATGACGGCTTTCTATCGCCAGGTCAATATGCAGCAGCAGGACATAGGGCTGTTGAAGATCATTGCTGACGCGGCGGAAAATTTCTTCGGTACTGGCGACGGAGTAATCTGGTAGCGAACAATTCAAGGGGATACTGAGCATATCTGCCATGGCTGACAGGCAGGCATTAAGGATAATATTACCCAGCTCGCACATCGCTTCCTGTTCAAATTCAGCCAGGTCTTCGAGGCTGATTTGCGAGCCCATCATGTCACGCACGATTTTGAGTGCATGTTCCTCAGTGAACAGCAGTATGGCTTCTGCTTCAAAAGAGCCGCTGAAAGTCTGGTGTACCGCACCAAAGCGGTCACTCTGCAAGCCCATGGAGGAAACGTCTATTTCTGAGGATTTACGAATTTCAACCGAGGGAACAGAAAGGCGAACTTCTTCACCGACGATGTCGCTGAGGCTGGCAGCAGCCCTGCCAGCGCCGACATTGAAGACCTCGCTTAATGCATCGAGATGAAGTTCGGTCAGGGAATTCATTTGCCGCTCGCGAAATAATTGAGAACGATAGTGATGGATTTTTCAGTCACCGGCTTGGCGACAAAGATCGTGCCTATGGAGTTGGCTCTATTTTGCATGGTGTCCTGCACATTCGCTGAGAATATAGCGATGCGAACCCCAGGATTTTGCTGCAAAATTTGCTCTGCGGCATCAGTGCCCAGCATGCCTGGCATATTAATGTCCATGGTGCAAAAGTCTGGTTTGTTCTCTGCGGCTGACTTGATGGCATCTTCGCCACTGCCCGCCTCAAAAAACTCCCAGTCTGGGTGCACTGCTTTGACGTGTGCACGAATCACCATGCGGGAGACTTTACTATCGTCAACAATTAGTAGTTTTTTCATAATATTTTTTATGCAAGATAAATGCACCCAAAGATTGTGAGTGGCAGCGCAAATTCATTCTACCTTAGAGCGACACAAAATTCGCCCTCCAGATGATCAATTAATGTTTCAAATGATTACGTTTTTTGCTTGAGACGTCGCCACAAAGTCGTCCTGCTGATACCCAGGTAGTCTGCCGCCGCTTCCCGGTTGTGCTTGAATTTTTCCATGACCAGTTCCAGCGACTCTGGTGCTGCCAGATCGCCAGTGCTGGCTGGGCTGCCCGACACTTCTGCACCGGGTTGTTGTTTATGTAGTTCAGGCAGGATTTTTGCCACAAAGGCAGGTGTCAGGGCTTGCAGGGGTTCTGCCGCCAGGAACAGGGCCAGGCGCTCCATGAGATTGCGTAATTCTCTTACATTTCCTGGCCAGTCATAGGCTTGCAGCAGGCTGTTGCAGCTGGCAATTTCTGCATGCAGATTGGCGTGTGGCCTGGCACCCATGGCAGCCAGCGCATGCTTGAGGCACCATACTGCGAGGGGCAGCAGGTCGTCAGGACGCTGGCGCAAGGGTGGGAGATGCAGGCGTAATACTGCAAGGCGGAAATACAGGTCGGCACGAAACTTTCCTTCTTTTACCCGGCTTTCGAGGTCGCAATGAGTGGCGCTGATGATGCGCACATCGACCGGGACAGGGCGCATGCTGCCCACGCGGTTGATTTCGCGCTCTTCCAGTACCCGCAACAGGCGGGTTTGCAAAGTCAGTGGCATTTCACCGATCTCATCGAGGAATACCGTGCCTCTGTGGGCAATTTCAAACAAACCTGCATGACCGCCACGCTTTGAGCCGGTGAAAGCACCTTCTTCATAGCCAAACAATTCAGATTCCAGCAGGCTTTCGGCAATCGCACCGCAATTCACGGCAACAAAGGGCTGGCGTGCCCGTGTGCTCTCTCTGTGCAAGGCCTGGGCTGCCAATTCCTTGCCTGTGCCTGTTTCACCTTGTAACAACACCGTTGCCGGGGAGCGGGCAAACAAGGCAATGGACTTGCGGGTCGCCTGCATAATGGCGGACTCGCCGCGCAAATCATTCAGGCCATGCTTGGCTCGTAATGATTCTGCCGCAGGATGATGTCTGCCTCTGGCTGATTCCAGTCGCGTCAGACGGGCGATTTCCAGTGCATCGTCAAAAGCCTGGCGTATTGAGGTGGCAGAATACATGAAAATGCCAGTCAGCCCGGCTTCCTCCGCCAGGTCAGTAATCAGGCCCGCGCCGACAATGACCTTGATGCCACTCGCTTTGAGTTCACTGATCTGGGCCCGTGCATCTTCTTCAGTAACATAGGTGCGCTGCTCCAGCGGAAAACCGAAAGTGGTTTTGAAATCCGCCAGCTCAGGCATGGTCTCCTGGTAATTGATGAGGCCTATGGCTGGCGACACCTTGCGCGCTCTTGCCAGTGCCTGCATGACATCAAAGCCACTGGCCTTGGCGATAACGACAGGGACGGGCAGGCGGTTTTTGAGGTAAGCGCCATTCGAGCCTGCCGCGATGACGGCATCACATCTCTCGGTTTGCAGGCGTTCTTTCAGGTATTGCGCCGCTCCTTCAAAACCCATGTGTATGGGTTCTATATCGGCGCTGACGTCATATTCAACCATGATGTCACGGAACATATCGAACAGGCGCGAGATGGAGACTGTCCAGATGACAGGTTTGTCGTGGGCGTCGCGTAGTGCGGGAGGTTGTTTCATATATGTTTCAATTGATGTTTCATAATTCAATATGAAACATCATTATGAAACAAAACTGCGTTACTGAACAGGATTTATTATCCTGGCTTGACGAATAAGTGTTTGATTTATATGCATATCAGACTGAAACAGTAGTGATCCCACGCATGCTGGCACACTGATTGCAATACGGATGCCAGAATCTGTTCATTAACCTGAAAGCATACACATGAGTACATACTCCGCAGGTGCCGCCTTCCGCAAGGCGATGCAGGAAGAATCCCCTCTGCAAGTCGTCGGTGCAATCAATGCCAACCATGCCTTGCTGGCTAAACGTGCTGGTTTCAAGGCGATCTACCTTTCTGGCGGCGGTGTCGCTGCCGGCTCCCTGGGTTTGCCTGACTTGGGTATTTCCAATCTTGACGATGTCCTGACCGATGTACGCCGCATTACCGATGTCTGCGACCTGCCTTTGCTGGTCGATGTGGATACCGGTTTTGGTTCCTCTGCCTTCAATGTGGCGCGCACTGTCAAATCCATGATCAAGTTTGGTGCTGCCGCGATCCATATCGAAGACCAGGTTGGTGCCAAGCGTTGCGGCCATCGTCCTGGCAAGGAAATCGTCAGCAAGCAGGAAATGGTAGACCGCGTCAAGGCTGCAGTCGATGCCCGTACTGACGATAATTTTGTCATCATGGCACGTACCGATGCACTGGCAGTCGAAGGCCTGGATGCAGCGATAGACCGCGCCCTGGCATGCGTAGAAGCAGGCGCCGACATGATCTTCCCGGAAGCGATCACTGAACTGGCGATGTACAAGCAATTTGCCAATGCCGTCAAAGTACCTATTCTGGCAAACATCACTGAATTCGGTGCTACTCCCTTATATTCCGTTGAAGAACTGGCCGCTGTAGATGTGGGCCTGGTCTTGTATCCATTGTCCGCTTTCCGTGCCATGAACAAGGCGGCAGAAAACGTTTATGGCGCGATACGCCGTGATGGTACGCAAAAGAATGTCGTTGATACCATGCAAACCCGCATGGAATTGTATGAACGCATCAATTACCACGACTTTGAGCAAAAGCTCGATGCTCTGTTTGCTCAGCAAAAAGCCAAATAATAATGATATAAGCTGTCCCGTCCTTGCGCTGCATCAAGCTGGAGGGTGGAAACAGCCCTGAATATGAACCTCTGGAGAAATAATCATGACTGAAGCAGTTCCTTTCAAACCTAAGAAATCCGTTGCCCTGTCTGGCGTTACTGCTGGTAATACTGCCCTGTGTACCGTAGGCAAAACCGGTAACGACCTGCATTACCGTGGCTACGACATCCTGGATGTGGCTGACGCCTGCGAGTTTGAAGAAATTGCCCATTTGCTGGTGCACGGCAAATTGCCTACCGTCGCAGAATTGCGTGGCTACAAAGCCAAGCTGAAAGCCCTGCGCGGCCTGCCAGCGAATGTCAAGGCAGCACTCGAATGGCTGCCTGCATCGTCCCACCCTATGGATGTGATGCGCACTGGTGTGTCTGCACTGGGTTGTGTGTTGCCAGAAAAAGATGATCACAATACCCCGGGCGCACGCGACATCGCTGACCGCCTGATGGCATCGCTGGGCTCCATGCTGCTGTACTGGTACCACTACAGCCATAATGGCAAACGCATAGAGACAGAAACCGATGATGAATCCATAGGTGGTCATTTCCTGCATCTGCTGCATGGTGAAAAACCAAGCGCATCATGGGAAAAAGCCATGCATACTTCATTGATACTGTATGCAGAGCATGAGTTCAATGCATCCACCTTTACTGGCCGTGTCATTGCTGGCACAGGTTCTGACATGTATTCTGCCATCACTGGTGCGATCGGTGCCTTGCGTGGCCCTAAACATGGCGGCGCGAACGAAGTTGCGTTTGAAATCCAGAAGCGTTATGACAATCCTGACGAAGCAGAAGCCGATATCAAGAAGCGCGTAGAAAACAAGGAAGTCGTGATCGGTTTCGGTCATCCTGTTTACACGATCTCAGATCCACGCAACAAGGTCATCAAGGAAGTGGCACGCAGCCTGTCTAAAGAGGCAGGAGCAATGAAGATGTTCGATATTGCAGAGCGTCTGGAAACCGTGATGTGGGATATCAAGAAAATGTTCCCGAATCTGGACTGGTTTTCTGCCGTGTCCTATCACATGATGGGTGTACCAACTGCCATGTTCACGCCTTTGTTCGTGATTGCGCGTACCTCTGGCTGGGCGGCTCACATCATAGAACAGCGTATCGACAACAAGATCATTCGTCCTAGTGCCAATTATGTTGGCCCTGAAGATCTGAAGTTTGTTTCTTTGAATAAACGCAAATAAATCAACGAGCATAAATAAGCCAGAGGTTGCAAGATGAAAGTGCAGGCAGACCTTTCTAAGCTCAGCATCAGACGCGCTGTGAAGCAGGATCTGCCGCGCCTGCTGGAACTCATCGCCGATGATGATCTGGGCAAAAATCGTGAAGGCGTCGGGTCGGATGCGGCATGTTATGCAGAAGCCTTTGACCGTATAACAGCTGACGACAACCAGTTCCTGATGGTGGCCGAGATGGATGGTCGCATCATTGCGATGCAGCAGGTCACTTTCATCCCCGGCCTGAGCAGAAAAGGCGCTACCCGCGCCATGATAGAAAGCGTGCGGGTTGATGGCTATCTGCGCGGGCAGGGCATAGGCCACTGGTTCATAGAACAGGCAATACAATTGGCGCGCGAGCGCGGCTGCCAACTGGTACAGCTGACCAGCGACAAGAAGCGCATACAGGCGCACAGATTCTACGGAAGCATGGGCTTCACGGCGTCCCATGAAGGCTTCAAATTGCAACTCTGAGCTGTTTTACCCAATATTAATATCTAAGAAATAGCGAGCCATGAATACTCAATTCCGCAAGCCACTACCCGGTACCACCCTGGATTATTTCGATACACGTGCTGCCGTCGATGCCATCGTGCCAGGTGCGTATGACAAGCTGCCATATACTTCACGCGTGTTGGCAGAAAACCTTGTGCGCCGCTGTGATCCCGCTACGCTGACTGATTCTCTGCGCCAGTTCATAGAACGCAAGCGCGATCTTGATTTTCCATGGTTTCCGGCGCGTGTAGTTTGCCATGACATTCTTGGACAGACTGCCCTGGTGGACCTGGCTGGTTTGCGCGATGCGATAGCCCTTCAAGGTGGTGACCCGGCACTGGTTAACCCTGTCGTGCCTACACAACTGGTGGTTGACCATTCGCTGGCTGTTGAATGCGGTGGGTTTGATCCGGATGCATTCAATAAAAACCGCGCCATTGAAGACAGACGTAATGAAGACCGGTTTGACTTCATCAACTGGACCAAGAAGGCGTTCAAGAATGTTGATGTGATCCCGCCCGGCAATGGCATCTTGCACCAGATTAATCTGGAACGCATGTCGCCGGTGGTGCAGGTCACAGATGGTGTCGCTTACCCGGATACCCTGGTAGGCACAGACAGCCATACGCCTATGGTGGATGCACTCGGTGTGATTGCGATTGGTGTTGGTGGCCTGGAAGCAGAGAGCGTCATGCTTGGCCGTGCATCCTGGATGCGTTTGCCAGACATCATCGGCGTAGAACTGACGGGTAAGCCGCAGGAAGGTATCACTGCGACCGATACGGTACTGGCCTTGACAGAATTCTTGCGCAATCAAAAAGTTGTGTCGTCTTATCTGGAATTTTATGGCGAAGGAGCATCCCACCTGACCCTGGGTGACCGCGCCACGATTTCCAACATGGCACCAGAATTTGGTTCCACTGCTGCGATGTTCTACATCGACGAACAAACCATCAAATATCTGAAACTCACAGGCCGTGATGATGAACTGGTCAAACTGGTAGAAACCTATGCCAAGGAAACTGGTCTGTGGGCAGATACACTGAAAAATGCGGAATATGAACGCGTGCTGCAGTTTGATCTGTCTTCCGTTGTGCGCAATATTGCTGGTCCATCCAACCCGCATAAGCGCGTGCCAACGTCTGAACTGGCAGCGCGCGGCATCAGTGGTACGGTAGAAGATGAGCCTGGCTTGATGCCAGACGGCGCCGTTATCATCGCTGCGATTACCAGCTGCACCAACACCAATAATCCACGCAATATGGTGGCTGCCGGTTTGCTGGCACGCAATGCCAACAAGCTGGGCCTGACTCGCAAACCCTGGGTCAAGAGTTCACTGGCCCCTGGTTCCAAGGCCGTGACCCTGTATTTGGAAGAGGCTAATTTGATGCCTGAGCTGGAACAACTGGGCTTTGGCGTGGTTGCTTACGCTTGCACATCCTGCAATGGCATGTCGGGTGCGCTAGATCCTGTCATCCAGAAAGAAATCATAGACCGTGATCTGTATGCGACGGCTGTGTTGTCGGGTAACCGCAATTTTGATGGCCGTATCCATCCGTATGCGCAACAGGCCTTCCTGGCTTCGCCACCGCTGGTCGTGGCTTATGCGATTGCTGGCACTATCCGTTTTGATATCGAGAAAGATGTGCTGGGCCTGGATGCTGCAGGCAAGCCGGTGACCTTGAAAGATATCTGGCCTACGGATGAAGAGATTGATGCCGTGGTTGCTGCCAGCGTCAAGCCTGAGCAATTCCGTAAAGTGTATATCCCCATGTTTGCCAAACAGGCAGATGATGGCGAGAAAGTCAGCCCCCTGTATGACTGGCGTCCACAGACCACCTATATCCGTCGCCCACCGTATTGGGAAGGCGCACTGGCAGGCGCACGCAGCATGAAGGGCATGCGTGCGCTGGCAGTATTGGGTGACAACATCACGACTGATCATCTGTCACCATCGAACGCCATCATGCTCGACAGTGCCGCTGGTGAATACCTCGCCAAGATGGGTTTGCCAGAAGAGGATTTCAATTCTTATGCTACCCACCGTGGCGACCATTTGACGGCGCAACGTGCGACTTTCGCCAACCCGACTCTGAAAAATGAAATGGTCGTGGTTGATGGCAAGGTCAAGGCAGGTTCACTGGCACGTATAGAACCAGAAGGTCAGATCACCCGCATGTGGGAAGCGATCGAAACTTACATGGAACGCAAGCAGCCGCTTATCGTGATTGCCGGTGCCGATTATGGCCAGGGTTCTTCGCGTGACTGGGCCGCCAAGGGCGTGCGCCTGGCAGGGGTAGAAGTGATTGTCGCTGAAGGTTTTGAGCGCATACACCGCACCAACCTGGTTGGCATGGGTGTCTTGCCGCTGGAGTTCTTGCCAGGCGTGAACCGCCTGACGCTGAACATAGATGGCACAGAGACCTTTGACGTCATCGGTGATCGCATGCCACGCGCAACCCTGACCCTGATCATCAACCGCAAGAATGGTGAATCAGTGGCAGTGCCTGTGCTGTGCCGCCTCGATACGGCAGAAGAAGTATCTATTTACGAAGCCGGTGGTGTCTTGCAGCGTTTTGCGCAAGACTTCCTGGAATCTGTCAAGGCTGCGTAAGTTTCATACGATATATTTCCAGTGCTTTTCTTGATGGAAAAGTGCTGGATTTGAGTTGAATTAAAAAGAGAAATTTTAAAGAGAAGTATATGGCCCACCTCCCACAAATCAAAATCCCGGCGACCTATATGCGTGGCGGCACCAGCAAGGGTGTTTTTTTTCGCTTGCAGGATTTGCCTGAGGCTGCCCAGCAGCCGGGTGTTGCACGCGACGCCTTGCTATTGCGTGTGATAGGTAGCCCCGATCCTTATGGCAAGCAGATCGATGGCATGGGTGGCGCGACGTCGAGTACCAGCAAGACAGTCATCCTGTCAAAAAGCAGCAAGCCTGATCATGATGTTGATTATCTGTTTGGCCAGGTAGCGATAGACAAGGCCTTTGTAGACTGGAGTGGCAATTGCGGTAACCTTTCTGCGGCAGTTGGTGCCTTCGCCATCAGCGCTGGCCTGGTGGATGCTGAGCGTGTACCTCAAAACGGCATAGCCACCATACGCATCTGGCAGGCAAATATCAGCAAGACCATTATTGCTCATGTTCCTATGACTGATGGGGCAGTGCAGGAAACCGGCGATTTTGAACTCGATGGCGTGACCTTTCCGGCAGCAGAAGTTCAGCTTGAATTCATGGACCCGGCAGCAGATGAAGAGGGCGCTGGTGGTTCCATGTTCCCGACCGGTAATCTTGTTGATGATCTTGACGTGCCAGGTGTGGGTACACTCAAAGCGACCATGATCAATGCCGGTATTCCCACCATTTTCATCAATGCCGATGCCATAGGCTATACAGGTACAGAATTACAGGATGCGATCAACGGTGATGCCAAGGCTCTCGCCATGTTTGAAACCATACGTGCGCATGGCGCATTGCGTATGGGTCTGATCAAGGATATCTCTGAAGCTGCACAGCGCCAGCATACCCCCAAGGTGGCCTTTGTTGCCAAGGCTGCTGACTACACTTCATCCAGCGGCAAGCAAGTCCAAGTAACTGATATCGATTTACTGGTACGCGCCCTGTCCATGGGCAAGCTGCATCATGCGATGATGGGTACGGCAGCGGTGGCCATAGGCACTGCGGCAGCAATTCCGGGCACGCTGGTGAACCTGGCTGCTGGCGGTGGTGCACGCACTGCCGTGCGTTTTGGTCACCCGTCTGGCACTTTGCGGGTAGGTGCCGAGGCTACACAGGTCAATGGCGAATGGAGTGTTACCAAGGCCATCATGAGTCGCAGTGCGCGCGTGCTGATGGAAGGTTGGGTACGCGTACCCTCAAACTGACAAAATTTTGGATTTGAAACGAAGTAGTTTTATGCACGTGAAAGTGCAGGCCTAGCCACGTGCCAGCGCCACTGTCCAACAATAATAATTAATGCTCAGGGCCGACGCGAATGTTAAGAACATTTTGTGATATCGAAGGAGACAGCATGACCTACGCAGCGTTTTATCAGGAATCTATACAAGACCCGCAAGGGTTCTGGGCCAAAGAAGCGCGGTTGATAGACTGGCACAAGCCTTATAATCAGGTACTCGACCATAGCAAGCCGCCATTTGCGAAATGGTTTGTCGGTGGTGAAACTAATCTCTGTCATAACGCAGTCGATCGCTGGCTGGCTAGCCAGGCAGACCAGCCTGCGCTGATCGCCATTTCTACCGAAACCAATACCGAAAAAACTTATAGCTTTGCCGAGCTGCATGCAGAAGTGCAGCGCATGGCGGCCATCATGCTGGGCTTGGGCGTCAAGCAGGGCGACCGGGTATTGATCTATATGCCCATGATCGCTGAAGCGGCGTTTGCGATGCTGGCCTGTGCCCGCATAGGTGCGGTGCATTCCGTCGTGTTTGGTGGCTTTGCTTCAAAGAGCCTGGGCACACGTATTGATGATGCGAGGCCCGTGCTGGTAGTATCGGCTGATGCCGGTATGCGTGGTGGCAAGGCCGTACCCTATAAGCCCTTGCTGGATGAAGCGATAGCCCTGGCTGAGTACAAGCCAGCGCATGTCTTGCTGGTCGATCGTGGCCTGGATGCGATGCAAGTCGTGGCTGGGCGTGATGTTGATTATGCAGCTGCAAGGGCGCAGCAGATGGACGCGCAAGTACCTGTGACCTGGCTGGAATCGAATGCCATGTCCTATGTCTTGTACACCTCAGGCACGACAGGCAAGCCCAAGGGCGTGCAGCGTGATGTTGGTGGGTACGCAGTGGCACTGGCGTCCTCCATGAAGCACATTTTCTGCGGCAAGCCAGGTGAAACTTATTTTGCGACATCAGACATAGGCTGGGTGGTCGGCCACTCTTATATTGTGTATGGCCCGCTGATCGCTGGCATGGCCACCATCATGTATGAAGGCACGCCTATACGTCCTGACGCAGGCATCTGGTGGAGCATTGTCGAGAAATACAAGGTCACGCGCATGTTCTCGGCACCGACGGCGGTGCGTGTACTCAAGAAGCACCCGTCAGAACTGATGCGCAAATATGACCTGTCTTCACTCAAGGCGCTGTACTTGGCAGGTGAGCCGCTCGATGAAACTACGTCAAGCTGGATAGCAAGCGAGCTTGGCGTCCCTATTATCGACAATTACTGGCAAACCGAGACGGGCTGGCCCATCCTGTCGATTGCCCGTGGCGTTGAGCAGACTGCCACTCGCCTGGGTAGCCCAGGTGTAGCCATGTATGGTTATGACGTGCGCATCATCAATGAAAATACCGGGGCGGAATGTGCCGCCAATGAAAAAGGCGTGGTTGCCATCAAAGGCCCATTGCCACCAGGCTGCATGCAAACCGTGTATGGCGATGACCAGCGCTTCGTCAATACTTACTGGTCCAATTTCTCGCATGAACAGTTATATTCCACTTTCGACTGGGGTATCAGGGATGCTGACGGCTATTATTTCATCTTGGGCCGTACCGATGATGTCATCAACGTAGCTGGACATCGTCTTGGTACGCGCGAAATAGAAGAAAGTATTTCCAGTCATGCGCAGATTTCTGAAGTGGCGGTGGTAGGTGTTGAAGACAAACTCAAAGGGCAGGTAGCGGTTGCTTTTGCGATACTTAAAAACCCCGCTCTTGCCGGGACGCCAGAGCAAAAACGCAGCCTGGAAGCCGAGGTCATGGCCGTGGTAGATAAGCAACTGGGCGCTGTTGCCAGGCCATCACGCGTGCATTTCGTCAATGTGTTGCCAAAGACACGTTCTGGTAAATTGCTGCGCCGGTCCATACAGGCGATCTGTGAAGGGCGTGAAGCTGGTGACTTGACTACGATAGAAGACCCGTCTTCCTTGCAGCAAATCCAGGCGGCCCTGAAGGCCTGAAAGGGCCTGAGCGGTTGAGAGCCACGCATTGAAAACCGTGCTTTGAAAAAAAAAGGGAGCTTATGCTCCCTTGGTCTTGTTGCAGGCGGAATTTAAAAAAATCAGAGTTGCAACGCGGCCGCGAGGGTTTGGACTTCTTCTTCTGATTCTTCCAGTATACTGTTGAGCGTACCATCACCGACGACAAAGTCAATTTCTGAAGAATACTGTTCGGACACCTCAGCATAGGAATGGATATCCATAGGTGAATGTGTGGTCGCCAGTTCATTTGCCAATAACAGCGTATCACCCAGGGTTTCTGGCGGCATCGCGCGCAAACCGAACCACAGGGCTTCTACTGCTTCTACCACTTGCTGAGGCAGCATCAGGCTCTTGATCACAGCGGCACCGATTTGTGATTCAGATGATTCGCGGTCTATGATGGTGTCGAGGAAGGAGGGCAGATCATCTGCGCTGGAATCTGGCGCAGGTTCATCCCTTTCTATGAGAGAAGGGTACTCATCGACACGGGACAGCAGGTAAAAATTACCCACTTCATGCACGATACCGGCAAACATGGCTGTGTCCGGATCCAGCTTGGTGATGCGTTTGGCGATGACGCGTGACAGCGCTGCTACCTGCGCCGTGTGTTCCCACAGCTTATTGGTCATGGCCTGTAATTGCTTGTTCTTGCTGGTGCCAGCGAGTTGTCGCACCACCAGCGAAGCAACCACCGCACGCAGGGTGCGGAAGCCCAGACGGCTGATGGCTGCCTTGACATTGGTGACATCATTGCCGCGATTGTAGGCGGCAGAATTGGCAATGGCGACCATGCGGGCCGCCAGGAAAGGCTCATTCAGAACCAGCTTGGTGGCCGTATCAATACTGCAATCGGGGTCATCCAGGGTCTGCTGCAGTTTAATGGAAGCCGCTACATTTGTCGGGAAAACCAGCTCTCCCCGTTTGGCTTGTTCAGCTATGCTGTTGAGCGCATCGATTTTATTCATCGCTATGTCTTTTGCACAAGTTAAACAAACAGATGACAGGTGCAGGCTACACCCGGCCAGTCAGCACCGGGATTGTTTGTTGATTAACAAGCCCGGTGCTGTATTCGATTTACTGCTTATGTTTACAAAAATGAGTTTGCAAAAATGAGTTTGCAGAATGAGTCTTATATTTCATTCTGCTTCAGATACAGTGGCAGGTCAATCAAGCGATAGAAAATAAATCCAAACTTGCTCAATTTGTCTTTTGGCTGTCTATCCACTTGTTGACTTTGGCTTCCAGCAAGGCCAGTGGCAGGGTGCCGTCGCTGAGTATCACGTCATGGAACTGGCGCAGGTCAAAGCGCTTACCCAGGGTGGCAGTGGCTTTTTGCCTGAGTTCGACGATTTTCAGTGAGCCTATCTTGTAACCCAGGGCCTGACCTGGCCAGGCCATATAGCGCTCGGTAGCCTGACGTGAGGCAGCCTCGCTATAACCGAGGGTGGCTTGCTGGTATTGTATGGCTTGCTCTCGTGTCCAGCCTTTTGAGTGCAGGCCGGTATCGACGACCAGACGGGTGGCACGCAAGAGTTCATCTGTCAGGTGGCCGAGATAGGCACTGGGATCATTCTCAAACAGGCCCATTTCCTTGCCCAGGGTTTCGGCGTACAGGGCCCAGCCCTCGGTATAGGCATTATTACCACCGAATTTACGGAACTTGGGTATGTCCAGTTCCTGCGATGTTGCCAAATGGAAATGATGTCCGGGTTGGCCTTCATGCAGGTACAGGGTTTTCATTCCTGTCGTGCTGTAGTCTGCCGGGTTGTTGATGACGGCCCAGAACACACCGGGGCGTGAGCCATCAAAGGCTGGCTGGGTGTAATGGTCAGACGCGGTCTGGCGACTGATTTCCGGCTCGGCACGGATATCCAGTGCCGCCTTGGGCATTTTGTTGAACAATTCTGGCAGTTTGGCCTTGACCATTTTTTCTATCTGGCGGTAGCCGTCCAGTACTTCGGCCTCGGTTTTGTAAGGACGGTATTGGTTTTGTGTATCTATCCAGGCTGGCAGGCCCACCGGGTCGCCGCGATAACCCAGTTTTGGACCCAGGGCGACAAATTCGCTTTGTATGCGCGCTACTTCTTTCAAACCTATCGCATGTATGGTTTCCGGGTCCAGGGTAGTCGTGGTCTGGTCGCGTACCAGTGCGCGATACCAGGCATCACCACCTGGCAATGCGCCAAAACCACTGCTGCTGCGGCTGGCGGCCAGATAGTCTTGCGACAGGAATTGATTGAACTGGCGCAAGGCGGGCAAGACTTTTGCAGTTAATACCTGCTTGTATTCTTTACTCAGGCGTTGCTTGTCTGCCTCGCTAAAACCCTCGGGGAAGTTTTTGACAGGGGCAAAGTAGGCATGATCTTCCACTTTATCTGTGACCAGTTGCGCAAACTGGGGCTGGGCAGAATTCACGAGGGCTTTGGGCAGTACGATGCCGCGCTTCATGCCTTCGTGCATGTTGCCAGTAGCCTGATTCAGCCATACGGGCAATTGCGCCAGACGACGCAAGAAGATTTCGTATTGTTTAACCGTCTTCAGGGGTTGTGCGCTTTGGCCGGAGGCAAAATGGGCTAGGGTGACAGGGAGACTATCCATTTGATTGATGGGTAGCAGATGCCCGTCAAATCTGGACATTTCCAGGCTGGCCTTGAGTTCATAGTCCAGGCAGTCATAGGTGACGGTATCGGTCGCTGATAATTGTTCGCGTTTGATGCGCACCAACTTGCTGGCGATATCCTTCCACATGGCGATCTGCTTTGCCCGGGTCGTTGCAGACAGTGTCATGGGCAGTTTATCGTCATAGCGGGTATCGCCGTTATAAGTGGCGCCTATCGGGTCAAAGGCGGTTTGTTTTTCATAGTATTCATCGGCCAGTTTATTGAGTTGTTTACCCAGGCGATCGCCTTCTTGCTGTCCGGATTGCGCAATTGCAGCATGCTTATTTTTTGTAGTGGCAGCGTCATTTGTTGCCATGACGTTGGCGCAACTGATCAAACCGGCAGAAATAAGAACACCGGATATCAAGCGCAACTTGAGCATAAGAGTTTCCCAAAGAATATTGAAATAAAATAGTTTGCAAGCATACCATCGTGCGAGCCTGAATTTGCTGTGACCATGGTGAATGGTCAGCAGTTCCCAAAAGCACAATGTTCAGACAATAAAAATGGATTTATCCGTTTTTTTGCATAAAGCTTTTTGAACTTTGACCGTTATCCAGTTAGATCACGCATATTCCATTTGACGAATGAGCAATTCCGAAGTGCGTGTGGATGGAAGGTATATCGGGCTGGCAAGCTTCGCGTGGTCGTGTCCTGTGTGTTGAGCACCGGAGGGCGAGGGCGAGCTGTTGTATGTAAAAAAATATAAGCCCTCGGTATGTGTTCCAGGTTTACTTCATCATCAGCTCATGGCTGGAGCACATCATGAAAATTGCTTCCTCGGATATTTCCTTTTCTTCCCAACATGCTGCCACGACTACCCTGGAAACGCAGGAAAAACTGCGCGCCTGGATAGGTAAGGAACGCCCAGATTTTGAAGGCAGGAATGCCAGTCTCCCTGCGAATATGCGAAATGCATCCAGCAATGTGCAAATTTCGGACGCTGCGAGGGCGGCCCAGTTTGCACCGGCCGTGCCTGCGGATAATGCCGCTGCAAGCGCAGACGCCGTGCAGCAAGCCAGTGATGAAGCTGACAATGACCCGCGCATACGTCTGATCAAATACATCATAGAACTGATGACGGGCAAACAGATCAATACCCTGAGCAGTGCTGATATACAGCAGGATACCGCGGCACCAGCAGCACCGTCAGGGCCGGCTACGCAGGCTCCTGCAGAAGCAGCGCAAAATGCTCCGCCAGCACAGAAAGGCTGGGGAGTAGAAATAGACAGGCACCAATCTTATACCGAGACTGAGCAAACCTCTTTCCACTCGACCGGGAAAATCGTGACTGCAGATAATAAGGAAATCAGCTTCGACCTGTCGTTTGAATTAAGCCGCAGTTATCATGAAGAAAGCAGCAGCAGTGTGCGCCTTGGTGATGCCAAGAAAGTCGATCCCCTGGTCATTAATTTCTCTGGCAATTCTGCTCAACTGACATCGCAAAAGTTTGCTTTTGATCTGGATGCCGATGGCAAGAAAGATAATATCTCTTTTGTCCAGGGCGCCGGTTTCCTGGCACTGGATAAAAACAATGATGGCAAGATCAATAATGGCAGCGAATTATTTGGTCCCGGCACAGGGAATGGTTTTTCTGAACTGGCAGCCTATGACAGTGATGGCAATCACTGGATAGATGAAAACGATGCGATTTACCAGAAACTCAAAGTATGGACCAAGGATGGTGCCGGGCATGATCAATTGCAGACCTTAAAACAGGCGAATGTCGGAGCGCTATATCTCGGTAATGCCAGTACAGAATTCGATTTGAAGAATGCGCAAAATCAATCCAACGGACAGATACGCTCGTCCGGCGTATGGTTAAGCGAAGACGGCAAGGCACATAGTTTGCAGCAGGTGGATTTGTCGGTATAGATTGCTTGAACCGGCTATCTGTCAGCACTTATGCCAGCACTTGCAAAAACAGCTCCCTGTATGGAGCTGTTTTTGTGTGAGGCATTCATTCTTATCTAAAACTTAAAACTCTTCCCAGTCATCATTCGTTGCCGCAGTCGGTTTTTCCATACTGGATGTTTTCATCGCTGGTTTCGTTGCTGCTTTTGCTGGTGTCTTGCTGATTCTTAACGGTGCCGCCGCAGCTCTGGGCGCGGGACTGACAGCTTTGCTCACTGCGGGAACAGCTGGCTTTTTCACTACTGCATCCAGTTTGAAAACGCTGACTGCCTGTGTTAAAGCACCAGCCTGCTCCTGCATGCTCTCGGCTGCTGCCGCCGCCTGTTCGACCAGGGCAGAGTTTTGCTGCGTCATTTCATCCATCTGCGTGATGGCGAGATTGACCTGTTCTATGCCCGCGCTTTGTTCCTGGCTGGCCGCAGTGATCTCACTCATGATGTCAGCCACATGCTTGATGGAGGTGACGATTTCATCCATGGTCAGGCCTGCTTCATCGACGAGTTTGTTGCCAAGATTGACTTTCTCCACCGAGTCATCGATGAGGGTCTTGATTTCCTTGGCGGCGCTGGCACTGCGTTGCGCCAGGTTCCTGACTTCTGCCGCCACCACGGCAAAACCCCGGCCCTGTTCACCGGCACGGGCGGCTTCAACTGCCGCATTCAGAGCCAGGATATTGGTCTGAAAGGCGATGCCGTCGATAACACCGATGATATCGACGATCTTGCCTGAGCTGTCCTTGATGGAACCCATGGTATTGACAACCTGACCAACGATATTGCCCCCCTTGGTCGCAACCTCAGTCGCTGAAATGGCCAGTTGATTAGCCTGGCGGGCATTGTCGGCATTTTGCTTGACGGTGGAGGTCAGTTCCTCCATGGATGAAGCAGTTTCTTCGAGTGAGCTGGCTTGCGACTCTGTCCTGCTCGACAGGTCGGCATTACCCGAGGCAATTTCGCTCGATGCAGTTGAAATCATTTCAGTGCTGTTGTGTACCTGGCTGATCGTCATGACCAGGCTGTTATTCATATCTGCCAGCGCACTCAGTAATTGGCCGGTTTCATCACGTGAGCGCACTTCTATGCGGCCAGTCAGGTCACCATTGGCGACCTTGGTGGCCACCTGGACGGCTTCATCGAGTGGCTTGGTAATAGAGCGGGAGATCCAGGCTGCAAAAGCTGCACTGAGGATGAAGGCGATGACGCCCAGCACTATCATGAGGTTACGCGAAAACATGATGATGCCTTTGATCGCTTCACCATTGGTCGCCATGTCGTTTTTCTGTATCGCACTCAGATTATCGATGTCGATCAGGGATTGTTTCAGCGCAGGGAAGGTGGACTTCCCATCATGGCGGTGGCTTCCTCCTTTTGATCCAGTTCTATCAGATCACCCGTCTTGCTGAAGGCCGCCACAAAAGCGGCATTGGAGGCGATGAGTTTTTCTACAGCGTCTTTTTCTTTCTGGGGCACTGCCAGTCTTTTGGAAATCTCAAGCAGAGCATTGATTTTTTTCTTGTTTGCATCAATCGCTGTGTATTGGGCAGTACGGGCCTTTTGGTCTGCTGTAATGAACAACTCCAGCGTACGACTGCCATTTTCCTGTATCAGGGCAGCAATTTCGAGTGCACTGATGACGCCGACAGCGTCATCTTCAAGTATTTCCGTGTTGCGGTCGGCAATTTCATTGAGCCTTACCACGCTGATGACTACCATGAGCAGCATGGTCAACAAGGTCAGGCCGAAGCCAAAGCTGAGACGTACCCTGATTTTAAAGTTACTGAAGTTCATGGTGTTTATTCCTGTGCAGATCAGTTTTGAAGGGGGCAGGCAACGGCAGTTTGAGGTTTTAGCATACCTAAAATTGCGCTGTTCTGCTAAGTAAATTGGTCATTAGTCGCGGCGCCTGTCAGTTTCCTGACAATTTCACCAAACCCTTCGGGTAAAATCGTAGAATACTTGATCAAAACAGAGGAATTATGAAGCTTGCAACACTGAAAGATGGCTCCCGGGATGGGCAGTTACTGGTTGTTTCGCGTGACTTGAAGACAGCCGCCATTGCTGACGGCATCGCCCCGACCTTGCAGCGTGCCATGGATGACTGGAATTTTATCCAGCCCCAGCTTGAAGAACTGTATAACCGCCTCAATTCTGGCAGGGCAGTCTATAGTTTTGAGTTCGAGCCAAAAAACTGCATGGCACCTTTGCCGCGGGCATTTCAGTGGGCGGACGGCTCATCCTATGTCAATCACGTAGAGCTGGTGCGCAAGGCCAGAAATGCCGAGATGCCAGACAGCTTCTGGCATGACCCGCTGATGTACCAGGGCGGCAGTGATGATTTCATTGGCCCTTGCGATGACATCGTCATGACGTCGGAAGAATGGGGTATAGACTTTGAAAGTGAAATCGCCGTCGTGACTGGCGATGTGCCCATGGGCGTCAAGGTGCAGCATGCGGGTGACCACATACGTCTGTTGATGCTGGTGAATGATGTCTCCCTGCGTAACCTGATCCCGGCTGAACTGGCAAAAGGCTTTGGCTTTTTCCAGTCCAAACCAGCGTCGAGTTTTTCACCTGTCGCAGTGACGCCGGATGAACTCGGGGAATTCTGGAAGGAGGGCAAAGTACATTTGCCCCTGCGCTCCAGCATGAACGGCATGCTGGTAGGGCAGCCCAATGCGGGTGTCGATATGGTGTTCTCTTTCCCGCAACTGATCACGCATCTGTGCAAGACCAGAAATGCCAAGGCGGGTACTATCATTGGCTCCGGCACGGTATCAAACAAGGATGCCAGCAAGGGTTATAGCTGCATCGCTGAAAAACGCGCGCTGGAAATGATCGCCCTGGGTGAACCTGTCACACCGTACATGAAATTTGGCGACAGTATCAAGATAGAAATGCTGGATAAAAACGGCAAATCGATTTTTGGGGCAATTGATCAAAGCGTCGTTGAGTCGCATCTTTAAGTTGCTATTTTTTGCCTGTTTTTGTTGTCAGCTTTTGCTGCCTGATTTTATTAGCTGCTTTCATTGCCTATTTTTTGGAGTCACCGCATGTCCCTGATCTTTTCTTATTCCCTGCGTGGAGCAGTCGTCGCAGCTTTGAGTTTGGGTAGTGTCGTGGCGCAGGCGCAGATCAGGGTGGGTATCAATTTATCTACTACTGGGCCGGCAGCGGCCATCGGTGCCTCGTCCAAAAATGCCATCATGCTGTGGCCCAAGGAGATCGCAGGCAAAAAAATCGAGTACATCTTGCTTGACGATGCCAGTGACCCAGGCAATGCCGTCAAGAATGCGCGCAAACTGATCACCGAAGAAAAGGTCGATGTAATCGTCGGCCCGAATACCACACCGAGCGCGCTGGCGATGCTGGAAACCGTGGCGGAGAATGAAACACCGATGATCACCCTGGCCGCATCTGCCAGTATCGTCGAACCCATGGATGCTAAGCGTGCCTGGGCTTTCAAGATGCCGCAGAATGATACCCACATGACCACCATATTGACGCAACACATGGCTGATCATGGCGTGAAGACGGTGGCCTTCATTGGCTTTGCTGATGCGTATGGCGAAGGCTGGTGGCGTGAGTTTTCCAAGCTGGCTGAACTGCGCCATATCAAGATCGTTGCCAATGAGCGTTTTGCCCGTACCGATACCAGCGTCACAGGGCAGGTCTTGAAAATGATGTCGGCAAAACCTGATGCCGTATTGATTGCCGGTTCTGGCACACCTGCAGTCTTGCCGCAAAAAACCTTGATAGAACGTGGTTATAAGGCGCAGATTTACCAGACCCATGGTATCGCAAGCCAGGAATTTTTAAAGCTAGGCGGCAAGGATGTGGAAGGCACTTTATTCCCTACCGGCCCGGCAGTGGTGGCATTGCAATTGCCGGAAAAGCATGCAGTCAAAAAAGTCTCTACCGAATTTGTGCGCAAGTATGAAGCTGCTTATGGCGCAGGCACGACAACCCAGTTTGCTGGTGACGCCTGGGGAGCGTATATGTTGCTGGCAAATGCGATTCCTGTTGCCCTGAAAACCAGCCAGCCTGGCAGCAAGGCTTTCCGGCAAGCTTTGCGTACTGCGCTGGAAAACACCAGGGATCTGGTCGTGCCTCAAGGTGTCATCAACATGAATGCTGGCGACCATGTGGGCCTGGACCAGCGTTCACGCGTCATGGGTAAAATTCAGGGCGGCAAATTTGTGTATGCCTACGGCGGTTAAAAAATTATTGCCTGCCCAACTGGAAGAAAACATTTTTTGCGCCACTTTGCCCCACCGCAAAACCCAGGTAAATCGGGCCGATAAAACTGTTGAAACCGGCGAACAGGCTGGCGCTCTTGCGCAATGACTTGAATGACATATCTTCGCCCCTGTTCCAGACACCGCCTGCTTCCAGTGAAGTGCCGAGGAACAGGCTTTGTCCCGCCAGATCAAATTTCACCGCGCGCAGCAAATACGTCATGCTGCCATAAACCATGAAGTCACCCGTGAACTGGTCAGGCTGATAGGCGGATAATTGCTGGAAGCCACCGAGGGTATAGCCTATACCGCGCACATCAGTGCCTTTCTGGAACAGGCCTGCCGCATTCAGCTTGAGATTGATGCTGTGATTTTCTATGCTATTGGCCCAGGTCGTATTGATCGCCACTTCCTGGAAGTTTTTCCGGGTATCACTGGTGCCAAGAAAAGCGCTGGCATCTACCTTATAGCCATAACGCGGAAAGCTGGCATCGCTGAGCTGGTCGATGACGACTGCCGACTTCAGGCCAAATTGTTGCAAGTCTGCGCTGGGCAGGGATTCAACTTTCGTGCTGCCATCTTCATTCAAAAGCAGGAAACCACCTATCTTGGGGCGCACACGGTAGTGATTGAAATTCAGGCCCAGCTTGGCCTCACCCAATGTGCTTTGTTCCCCTATGCGGAAACCCAGGTCGAGCCCCAGTTTGTCACTGCGGAAATTGTATTCGGCAATACGGGTATTGCCGCTATACAGGTTGCGGGTGTTCTGGCCAATCTCTGCAAATGGTGCGAGGTACATGCCTTCGCGCTCAAACAGGGGTTGGCGCAATTCTGTGTGATATTTGATGCTGTTACCAAATTCCAGGTCATTGCGCCATTCCAGTCCGCCATCGGTCAGCCAGGGGCGGCGGTGACCGACTTGCAGCTTGAAGCCGCCAGCACCTTCAAAACCGCTGGATAAAGCCAGGCCAAAACGCAGGAAATGCGGGCCCCAGTTGCGGCCATGGGCGTTTACCCGTATGCCATACTCACCGTCACGTTCAAGCAACTCATGGCTGACGCTGTCAAACTCGCGGGCATTATTCAGTATGGCCAATTTGCGGTTGATCTCTTCCGCCTTGTATTCTGTGCCCAGGCTGATATTCAACTGGCGGCGTATGTCACTCTCGGGCACAGCACCATTGGTACTGATATCGACAAACTGGATTTTGATAGGCGGTAGTTGCGGGTTCAGGCGTATTTCATGGCCTACCGCATAGATGTCTGCCGGTTGACTTAGCGCCAGCAGCTTGCCATCCAGCTCATGGGTGGCTTTCTCGCCTATTTTTACCGCCTCCCTGGATCTGGCAAAATCCATGAAAGTAATATTTCCCATCCCCGGTTCTATCAAGATATCTTTTGAGCTGAGTAGAGCTTTTTGCGCTTCGACATTTTGTTCAGTCAGGATATTGACCATTTGCTGGCTGACATTGAAGAGGGTTTGCAATTGATCCCTGGGCATCAGGGGCGTACCTATATTGACTGCGATAACGATGTCGGCACCCATTTGCCTGGCAATATCGACGGGCAGGTTTTTGACAAGGCCGCCATCAGACAGTAATCTGCCGTCGATTTCTACGGGGGCGAATACCCCTGGCGCCGCCATACTCGCGCGTATGGCTTTGTGCAGAGGGCCTCTGGTGAAGACAACCATTTTCCCGGTTTCAAGATCGGTTGCCAGTGTGCGGAAAGGGATGGGCAAATGATCAAAATCGATATCAGGTGGCAGGTGGGCAGTCCAGTTCTGCAAAATTTCCAGGAACTGACTGGCCTGTACCACGCCTGCGGGCAGGCGCACACCATTGGCGCTCAGGCCCAGCGTGGCACCGAGGGGATATTGTTCATCTTCTTCCCTGACGCTTTGTGGCAGATAACGCCGCTCTACACGATCCAGGGCAATGTCATTGAGTTTCAATGCATCCAGGCGCTTTTCAATTTCGCTGGCAGAAAACCCCGCCGCATACAAGCCACCGACCACTGCACCCATGCTGGTGCCAGCGATGCAATGTATAGGCACGCGCAATTCTTCCAGCACCTTGAGCACGCCAACATGAGCAAAACCACGTGCACCACCGCCAGACAGAGCCAGGCAGATTTTGGGTTTTTTAGCTTGTGGTCCAGGGACGGTAATACTTTCTGCCAAGGCAAGAGATGCTGTCGTCAGATAAACAAAAAGGCTCAAAACTGCCACTAATAATGATTTGTGCATGTTGTAATTGGTGGAAACATGGAATTCTCGGCTCAGGGTCTATATACTAGCGCATGCATATCAAACGATGCTAACCTAGGTCTAATTGCATAAGAGATTATCCTCGCCTTTACAAAAAATTACCCATGAACCTACATCAATTGCGTTTTGTACGCGAAGCTGTAAGACAGAATTTTAATCTGACTGAGGCTGCCAAGGCCTTATTTACATCGCAACCAGGTGTTTCCAAGGCAATTATTGAGCTTGAAGAGGAGTTGGGCGTCGATATTTTTACCCGTCACGGCAAACGCATACGCGGCCTGACCGAACCTGGCAGAGCGGTGTTGAAGTCAGTTGAGCTCATCATGCAGGAAATTGATGGACTTAAACGTATAGGCAAGGAGTTTGCCGCACAGGATAGCGGCAGTTTTACCATCGCCACCACCCACACCCAGGCACGCTATGCCTTGCCCAGGGTGGTGCAGGCCTTCATGCAAAAATACCCAAAGGTAAGATTGTCTTTATTGCAGGGCAATCCCAAGCAAATTGCCGAGATGGTCATGCGTGACCAGGCCGATATTGCCATCGCAACAGAAGCCATTGCCGGTTTTGATGGACTGATCTCCTTGCCATGTTATCAATGGGAGCATGTTGTGGTCGTGCCAGCCGAACATCCCTTGCTGAAGTTGAAGAATGTCAGTCTGGAAGAAATCGCCAATTATTCCCTGATTACCTACGATGCTGCCTTTGCCGGCCGTAGCAAGATAGACCATGCCTTCCAGATACGTAACCTGAAACCGGATATCCTGCTCGAAGCCATTGATGCTGACGTCATCAAGACTTATGTGGAACTGGGCATGGGCATAGGCATCATCGCAGGCATGGCCTTTGATGCCGAGCGCGACAAGAATTTGCGCGCTATACCAGTCGGCCAATTGTTTGGCATGAATATTTCACGGGTGGCGATCAAGCAGGGCGCGTATTTGCGCAGCTATATCTACACCTTTATAGAATTACTGAATCCTACCCTGAACCGTAAAATGATAGACAATGTCATGCAGGGCAATAAGGATACTTATGATTTATGAGCATGCAGGCACTGAGTAGCTGGCCTGCAGAACAACGCAGGCAGGTGCGCGGTATACTGACGGACATTGATGACACCTTCAGTAGCCATGGCAAGCTGACAGTGGCTGCGCTGGCCGCGCTGGACCGTGCAAAAAATGCAGGTTTGCGGCGCATAGCCGTGACTGGCCGACCTACTTACTGGACCTTGCCTCTATTAAGGCTATGTGATTTTGATGCAGTCATTGCCGAGAATGGCGCGAGTGCTTTTTGGCTGGATAAAAATGGCAGGCAGCAGGCGATGTATTATGCCGATGCACAAACCCGTCTGCAACACAGGCAGCGCCTGCTGGATTTTGCTGACACCATGCGCCAGCATTTCCCGGATGTATTGCCTGCTGCAGATGCTGCGCAACGCATCGGTGACCTGGCATTTGATATTGCTGAAAATATTCCTGCGATACCGCTGACGCAATTGAATGAAGTTGTCGCCCTGATCCGTGAACATGGTTTTCATGCGACTACCAGCAGCATCCACGCCCATGCCTCGGTTGCGCCCTTCAGCAAACAAAGCATGAGCCAGCGGGTGTTGCATGAAGTATTTGGCGTCAGCGATGAAGCTGCAAAAGAGACTTATGTATTTATTGGTGATTCTGCCAATGATGCCAGCATGTTTGCCCATTACCCGCTCTCGGTCGGAGTGGCAAACATACGCAATTACCTTGACAGGTTTGAGGCCCATCCAGCCTATGTCTGTCATGCCGAATATGGCGCGGGATTTGTAGAGCTGGTAGATTTTCTGTTGAAAGATAAAAATGAGTGAAAATAAAATGCGCGAATACTATGCGCAACGTGCACAAACGCTGGAAAAGGTTTACCAAAAACCTGAGCGCCAGCAAGACTTGCGTGAAATCCAGGGCAAAGTCCTGGACGTATTGAAAGATCAGCGCGTGCTGGAAGTGGCCTGTGGCACAGGCTACTGGACTGAGCGTTTTGCCCCGGTGGCAGCGAGCGTCGTGGCGACTGATTATAACCAGTCCATGCTCGATGTGGCCCAAGCCAAAGCTTACCCTGAAGGCAAAGTGCAGTTTGCTCTGGCGGACTTGCATGACTTGCCTGCTGCGGCGGCAGGTCAATACTCGGCATGTTTTGCCGGTTTTTTCTGGTCACATGTGATGCGTGATGATCAGACCAGCCTGCTGGGTCATCTGAGCAAGGTAACAGGCAAAGGCACGACTCTGGTGTTGATCGACAATAACTATGTCGAAGGCAGCAGCACAGTGATTGCCCGCACTGATCTTGAAGGCAATACCTTCCAGTTACGCAAGCAGGAAGATGGCAGCAGGGTAGAGATACTCAAGAACTTCCCTACTGATAGTGCACTGCGCAAAAAATTCGGTCCGGCGGTACGCGACATCCGTATTTTCAGAAACACCTACTACTGGATGCTGACCTGCGTATTGAAATAGGTATTGGGATTGAGTTCCATACTCTTCTAGTATTGTCCCTCGAAAGCCTGCCGTGATACATTGCAAGTCGTATACATTTTTTCTGGAGTAATTCATGGATTTGCAAGCTTGTACAGAAGCGATACGCGCTAAAGTTGGTGATGACAGTGGTTTGAACGCCACCCTGAAATTTGATTGCGGTGATGAAGGCGTGGTATTCGTTGATGCATTGGTGACACCAAATACAGTCAGCAATGAAAACAAGGAGGCAGGCTGCACCATCACAATTTCACTGGAAAACCTGGCAGCCTTGCTGACTGGTCAATTGAACCCTATGAACGGTTTCATGATGGGCAAACTTAAAGTGTCTGGCGATATGGGCGTGGCCATGCGCTTGCAGACTGTGGTGTAAGAACCAGTCTTGCAGACAAGTTTTACAGAGCGGCATTTCCTTGGCGATAGCGAGGAAATGCCGTTTTATTTTGGACTTGCGGTATTGCTACTGTTGTCAAACCAGTGACATGGCACTCAATGCCAGTGCCGAAGTGCCATCTGGATATAAGGCATCATAGCAGCGTGTGCAACTGCTGCAAAAAAGGTGGGAGCGCTTGACGAATTTATAGCGCAGTATGAGCTGTAACTGTACTCCACTGCAATGGGGGCAATGCTCACGCATATGGCCTGCCGAGGGCGCGTCCTCGGATTGAAAACCTTCTTCTAACATTACTCCTTCTATGACATCGCGGGGATCAAGCTGCATCAGAATAAAGTCTGGTGCGCGGGCATTGCGCCTTTCTGAATAAGTGTCTTGCTGCTGGGAAAGTAGATGTGCACTGGCTGTCATCATGTTGAGCTCCTGGAAAGACTTCTGCCACTGCTGATAGTCAACAGGAGGGCAGGCTTTCAATCTAGTAAAATTCAGGCATGAAGACAAGGTTGATAGCGAGAAAAAATGAGTAAGCAGGATGTGTTAGGGAATAAGGTATGGACTGTGACCATACAACCCCAGGGCTGGACTTGCGAAGCCCAGGATGAACTCAGCCTGCTGGAAGCTGCTTTGCTGGAAGGCATACGCATTCCCAATTCATGCCGCAACGGTACCTGCCGCACCTGCATGTGCCAGATGCGGGCCGGGGAGATACGCTACCAGATAGACTGGCCAGGACTGAGCCTGGAAGAAAAGCAGGAGGGCTGGATATTGCCCTGCGTCGCCCAGGCATGCTCGGATGTTGTACTGGATGTGCCCGCAGCCGTCAAAGTGTAGAGGCAGGAAAAGTTCATTCAGCGTTGCTGCATTGCCTGAGCTGCCCATCCTTGCGGTTCCAGCACGCCGTGCTGGCCTCGGGTACAGGGTGGGGCACGCCATCATCATTTATCTTGGCCAAACGTGTATCCCAGGCTTTGACACCCTTTTTATCGAGTTGCAGGCGGATGACCCAGCCACGGGTTTGCGGTTCATTGTCTAGCTCATCCATGACGAAATTACCGAGGCTGTATATGATGGGCTTGCCCTTGTAATGCTCAACATCCTGTATCACATGGGGATGACCGCCGATGATGGCATCGGCACCAGCATCTAACATCAGCCTGGCTAACTGGCGTTGCCTGTCAACGGCGAGCTTGTCATTTTCCCAGCCCCAGTGCATGAAGGGTATGACCAGATCGGCATGGTATTGCTGACGTGCCTTACGTATGTCAAGTACTACCTGTTCATCTTCGCTCCAGGCTACACCGGCTGCCTGCGCTTCCGCTTCAAAGCTGCGCGGCATGTACTCGTTGTAACCCAGCAGGGCGATCCGCAAGCCTTTCTTTTCTATGATCACTGGTGTGTGCGCTTCACGCAAATTATTGCCACCGCCAAAGCGTTTGATCTGCTGCTGATCGAGTAAGGCCAGCATTTCCTGGAAAGCCCCACGGCCAAAATCACCGGAATGATTATTCGCAATCGACACTGCATCAACATGCTGCTTCAGCGTAGCAAGGGTACGGGGATGGGCACGGAAGGTGAAGTTCTTGTCGGCAGCATCACCCGTCGTGGCCACTACACATTCGAGGTTGACGACGCGAATGTCAGTACTTTTGAATAATTTGGCAAAGGCAAAAAACGGGTCTTTGCCCTCAGCAATCATTTTTCCTGGCTTGCCATCAAGGACGACGTCGCCGGCAAACAATATGCTGACACTGTCGTCTTGTGTCTGGGCCTGGGCTGTTTGTGCGAGCGTGCCAGTCAGAATAAATGCTGCCAGCAGATGACTTAAAAACTTGAGTTTCATTGCTGCACCTCCTGCAAAGTGCAGCGGTACTGCAGTTCACGTTCTACATCACCCGCATAGACTGAATTTTGCGGCGTCAGTGGGCTCTCTTTGCTGCTGATTTTGAAGGGAGGGCGGTAAGTTGCCTGATGGACTGGGATATCGCTGCGACGGGTCTGGAAATAAGCATACAGCTTGATATAGTCTATCTGCTGCTCCTTGCCTACCATGACTGCCTTGAAAGTAAAACGCTCGCCTATATCGGTGGTCTTCACATCATACGGGTCAGGCACGATCTGGCTCTCTATGGTCTGCATGCTGCCAGCATAACTGACATAGCAACGCAGCAAAGGCTTTGCCTGGCTGTTTGTACTCAGGAGGCATGCCATTAAAAAAGCGCTGCCCGCTAGTAAAGATACACGATACCTCTCCCTGGTCCCCGCAAGTGCCTGCATAGATTCACCGATGTTCGTTTATACGAACAGCGATTATCACAGTATTTGCGGATGCAGGGAAGTCAGAGTTTGGCCTTCTATCTTGTAACTGGATAAATGCTCAGGAACTTCGCAGCGCCAGCCCAGTTCGCGCTCTATCTGCTGGCGCAAATGATCAGCCGCTGCTGGCTCGCCGTGAGTGATGAAACTGCGCAGAGGCGGATGCTTCAGGTGTTTCAGCCATCCCAGCATTTCTTCATAGTCAGCATGGGCGGATAAACCGTCAACCATCACTATCTTGGCGCGTACCCTGATATCCTGGCCGTGAATACGCACGGTGCTTGCACCATTGATCAATTTCTCGCCTCTTGTGCCACCAGCCTGATGGCCGCAAAAAACGATGGTGTTCCTGTCGTCGGGCGCGATGTATTTCATGTGATGCAACACCCGCCCACCAGTGGCCATGCCGCTGGCAGAGATGATGACTTTGGGCCAGCGCTCATTGTTCAGTCGCTGGGATTCTTCCGGCGTCCTGACATATGTGGTCATGGCCGTCATGCCCGCAATATCTTCAGCCGAGAGCTTCAGTGAGTCGGCATAGTGACTATAGATGCTCGTCGCACTTTCAGACATGGGGCTGTCCAGATAAATCGGAAAGTCATGTATCTGCTTGTTCTTGCGCAGCTGGTATAACAGATACAGCAGTGTTTGAGCACGCCCAACGGCAAACGAGGGTATCAGCACCGAGCCACCACGTTGTACGGCGCTATTGATGACATCGCGCAAATCGTTTTCGGGAACACTGTTACTGTGCAATCGATCACCGTAAGTTGATTCTACGATGAGGTAGTCAGTTCTTTCCGGGAATTCTGGCGCCTTCATGATGTAATCGCGCGGCCTCCCGACATCGCCAGAAAATAACAGGCTGGTCTGTTCCATTTTTAAAGAAATGCTGCAAGAACCCAGGATGTGCCCGTTCGGTATCCATTTTGCCTGCACGTCATCGGCTATCTTGATGCTGGTATGTTCGTCAATGTAATGGAAATGCTTGAGTGCCTTGGCAACGTCATTACTGTCATACAAAGGCAGGGCCTGCTCATGCTTGGACAGGTGGTGACGGTTCAGGTAGGCTGCTTCTTCTTCAAACAGATGGGCAGAATCGCGCAATAATAATTTACAGAGCGCGAATGTGGCCTTGCTACAGTAAATCTTGCCTTTGAACCCCTGTTTGACCATCAATGGGATATATCCAGAGTGATCAAGATGGGCATGAGTCAGTAAAATCGCATCGACTTTCGATGGATCAAAGGGGGGATCTTCCCAGTTACGCAAACGCAGTTGCTTGTAACCCTGGAACAAGCCGCAATCCACCATGATGTGGCTGCGGTCCGACACCAGCAGATAACGTGAGCCAGTCACAGTGCCAGCGGCACCCAAGAAATGCAGTTTGATCAAAATACACCTCCAGTCAGGGATAGTGTTTGCCTGCTCTGTTGCCAGGCAAGTACCAAGAACACAAACACTATTGAACACGTACAGGCATATTCAAGTCAATGACCTGCCAACTCCAGGCGAGCCTTAGTTTTACTTTGTTTGTGCTAACTCAATCATGAGCACCGGTTTGTATCAGTCTCAGATAATTTTCCGGCAGAGAGAAGCGTTCTCCATAGAGTGACCGCAATTCTGCTGCACGCCTGGCAAATGCCTGTGAGCCCACATGATGCACATATTGCACTGCACCACCCGTCCATGCCGGAAAACCTATGCCAAAAATCGAACCTATATTGGCATCGCGAGTTGACTCCAGCACACCTTCATCAAGGCAACGCAGGGTTTCTATAGCCTGTATGTAGAGGAACCTGTCTTGCAAATCGGTGTAGGGCAGGCTGTGTCCTGCTTTACCAAATAATGCGCTTAGCTCGGGCCACAGATACTTCTTGCCACCATCTGCAGGATATTCATAAAACCCCGCACCGGCAGCCTTGCCTGCGCGTTGATGTTCATCAAGCATGGCATTGATGATGGCCGCAGATGCGGGGGCCTGCCAGTTTTTGCCTTCGGCTTCCAGATCAGCCTTGGTTTGCGCTGCGACCTGGCGTGACAGGCTCAGTGACACTTCATCCTGCACTGCCAGTGGCCCCACCGGCATGCCAACCGAGAGTGCAGCATTTTCTATCAGTGCAGCAGGCAAGCCTTCTGCCAGCATACTCAGGCCCTCGTTGACAAAACTGGCAAACACCCGGCTGGTGAAAAAGCCACGAGAGTCATTGACGACGATGGGTGTCTTGCCTATCTGCAGTACATAGTCATAAGCGCGTGCCAGTGTGGTCTCACTGGTTTGCTTGCCCTTGATGATTTCCACCAACTGCATTTTCTCGACGGGTGAAAAGAAGTGTATGCCTATGAAGCGCTCAGGATTACTGACGGCTTTTGCCAGGCCGTTGATCGGCAGGGTAGAGGTATTACTGGCCATGATGCCATTTGCAGCCAGCATGTTTTCCGCCTCGCTGCTGACGCTGGCCTTGAGCTCACGGTTTTCAAACACGGCTTCGATGATGAGGTCGCATCCTGAAAAATCAGTAGCGCTTGCAGTAGGCTGTATCAGTTCAAGCTGATTCGCTGCGTTTTCTGCAGACAGGCGACCCTGGGCGACTTTTTTATGCAGGCTGTTGGCAATACCGGTCTTGCCCTGCTCAGCTTTTTGCTGTGTCTGTTCTTTTAATATTGTATGTATGCCGCGCGCTGCACTGGCAGCGGCTATGCCTGCTCCCATCATGCCAGCACCAATGACGCCGAGTTTGCTGATTTTTGATTTCGGGATATTCCGTGGTCGGCTTTTGCCAGAACTGATTTCCTGCATCTGGAAGAACAGGGTGCCTATCATGTTCTTGGCGACCTGGCCAGTTGCCAGATGTGTGAAGTAACGACCTTCAATTTTCAGGGCGTTATCAAAATCAACTTGCGCACCTTCTACCATGGCTGCCAGTATGGCTTCGGGCGCTGGATAATTGCCCCTGGTTTTTTCGCGCAACATGGCAGGTGCTACCATGATCATCGGCAGCAGCTTGGCAGAGTTGGCTGCGCCACCTGGCAATTTATAGGCAGCATCATCCCAAGGCTGCTGTGCCTGCGGGTTTGCCAGTATCCATGCTTTAGCCTGCTGCAACATGTCTTCATGGCTGCTGGCGATGGCATGTACCAGGCCAGCCTTGACGGCTGCTGCAGGAGAAACCTGCTTGCCTTCGAGCAGATAAGGCATGGCCTCCTGCAAGCCCAGCAGGCGTACAGTACGCACCACACCGCCAGCGCCTGGCAATAATCCCAGCGTCACTTCAGGGAAGCCAATTTTTGCTTTGGCATTATTCAGGGCTATGCGGTAATGGCAGGCCAGCGCCAACTCCAGGCCGCCGCCAAGGGCACTGCCATTGATGGCGGCAACTACCGGTTTGCCCAGTTTTTCCAGGCGACGCAATACTGCCTTGTTTTTCTCCACCATCTCCAGGCAGGTTTTGGCATCTTGTATGCTGATGAGTTCACGCAAATCGCCACCAGCGAAAAAACTGTCTTTGCCAGATGTCAGAATGACGCCGCTGACTTGCTCTTTTTCTTCTTCCAGCCTGGCTGCGGCAGATGCCAGTGCATCGCGAAATGCCGCGTTCATGGTATTCACTGACAAGCCCGGCATGTCGATGTTGAGAGTGACTATCTGATGTTCGTCTTTGCTGTAATTGATCATGATGTTTTTCTCGTTCTTATGTTCTGATTTATACGCGCTCTATGATGGTGGCGATTCCCATACCGCCGCCCACACAAAGGGTGATCAGGCCACGTTTTAACTGACGTGCTTCCAGCTCATCAATCAGATTACCCAGCAACATGCAGCCAGTTGCCCCCAGCGGGTGGCCGAGTGCAATTGAGCCGCCATTCACATTGACTTTTTCCTCCGGCACTTTGAGGTCTTTCATGAACTTCATGACGACAGCCGAAAAGGCTTCATTGACCTCAAACAAATCGATGTCTTCTATACTCAGCCCTGCTTTGTTCAAAGCTTTCAACGTCGCAGGGCCAGGGCCGGTCAGCATGATGGTGGGGTCTGTTCCAGTGACTGCGCTGGCGACGATGCGGGCACGCGGATTCAAACCCAGGCGCTTGCCCATGGCCTCTGTGCCTATCAGGGCGAGGGCGGCACCATCGACAATGCCGGACGAGTTACCAGCAGTATGTACATGGTTGATACTCGCTATGTGCGGATACTTGCGTATGGCGACACTGTCAAAACCCATCTTGCCCGGCATCTCAAATGAAGCCTTGAGAGAAGCCAGCGTTGCCATGCTGGATTGTGGTTTGATGAATTCATCTTCAGCCAGTATTACCAGGCCATTCATGTCGCGCACCGGGCGCAGGGACTTGAAGCGGCCAGCCGCCCGTGCCGCCGTGGCTTTTTCTTGCGAACGCAGGGCAAAGGCATCGACATCTTGGCGGCTGAAACCTTCCAGCGTCGCAATCAGGTCCGCGCCTATGCCTTGCGGTAAAAAGTCAGTCTGCATGCTGGTTTGCGGGTCGGCAGCCCAGGCACCACCATCCGAGCCCATGGTTACGCGCGACATCGATTCAACACCACCTGCTACCACCAGGTCTTCCCAGCCCGAGCGTACTTTTTGCGCCGCCAGATTAACTGCTTCGAGGCCTGATGCGCAAAAGCGGTTCAGTTGCACGCCTGCGACCTGCCAGTCCCAGCCTGCTGCCAGAGCCGCCGTCTTGGCGATATCTGCACCCTGGTCGCCTATAGGCGTGACGCAACCCAGCACGACATCATCGATCAGTGCGGTATCGAGCGACAGACGTTGCTGCATATCCTGCATCAGGCCAGACAATAAAGAGATGGGCTTGACGCTATGCAGCGAACCATCTTTCTTGCCTTTGCCACGCGGCGTGCGTGGCGCATCAAAAAGATAGGCTTCGGTCATTTCATTCTCCTGTTTGCTGGTCTGTATATGAGGGTTAGATGGCTTTATTGCTGCTCAAGTGTATGATGATACAATTAATAAAGCAAATGCTTGATTAATTATTTTGTTACCATTTTACTCACAGGATAGTAGGAAAAAGGCAATGACACAAAACATCATTAATAATCCAGAGTTTCAGGGCATGCTTAAAATGGTGATAGAGGAAAAAATCCCGTTTTGTCATTTGCTGGGCATGAAACTCGACAGTTTTGACCCGGATGCTCCACGCCTGTCCATAGGCATGCGCGACGAGTTACTCGGCAATTTTGCCCAGGGCATGCTGCATGGCGGTGTGATCGCTTCTGTACTCGATAGCGTGGCTGGTTTTGCCATCTTGCTAAAAATGGCACAGCAAAGCCCGCAAGATGATGTGATCTCGCAGATCAAGGAATTTGGCAAGATGAGCACCATAGACTTGCGCATCGATTATCTGCAACCAGGGCGCGGCAAGCATTTTGTGGCCAGTGCAGAAGTCACCCGGCTGGGCAAGCGTGTCGCCAATGTCCTGATGGACTTGCGTAATGAAAAAGGCGACAGGATTGCGACAGGTGCGGCCGCTTTCATGCTGCATGGCCGTGCCTGATTGCCTTTCTGCCCACTTGTACTAGGATGTAGATACAAACGTGTAGATACAAACGACGACAAGGGGGAGCAGCATGAGCATACGTCTGGAAAAAGCAAATGGACTGGCCACCATTATTTTTGATAATCCAAACTGCATGAACGTTATGGGCGCAGCAGAGATACGTGCCCTGAACCAGTTAACCGAGTTGCTGGCAGAAGACCGCAGCATACGCGTGGTCATTATCCGTGCTGAAGGCAAGGTGTTTGGAGCGGGTGGGGATATTGCCAGCTTCAAGCCCGGCGACCCGGCATCTCCCGAGGCCATACGTGAAATTGGTGCCGAGCTGAATCAGGCAATATTGCGCCTGCACAAATTACCTGCAATCGTGATTGCCTCTGTGCATGGTGCGGTTGCTGGTGGCAGCATGGGAACCATGAACGCGGCAGACCTGGTCATTGCGGCCAAGGGCACACGTTTTAATATGGCGTATGCGAAGATAGGTGCCAGCCCTGATGTGGGCAACACCTGGTTTTTGCCGCGTCTGGTTGGTAACCGCAAGGCACTGGAATGGTTGTTGTTTTCAGAAAATTTTGATGCTGATGAAGCTCTGGCGTTTGGCCTGATTAACCTCGTGGTACCACCTGAGCAATTAAAAGATGTCACAGAAAAACTGGCAATGCGCCTGTTGCGCGGGCCGCAGGAAACCTACGCCAGAATGAAACGCCTCGTATATCAGTCTGATGCCACTTCGCTTGAGCAGCAGGTTAGTGATGAAATCGAGGCTTTTGCCTCAGTCACCATGACTCCGGACTTTGCTGAAGGGGTCTCAGCTTTTCTTGACAAGCGTACCGCGCACTTCGGCTGCAAGCTGAACTAAGCAGTATTGATTGCTCTTGTTTAGGGGGAATGTGACAGTTTCGTGACGTTTTTTGCCCCTGAAACCCGTGTTTTCCCTCTGAAAATGCAAGATTAATCGAGTACCTGGTGTTTTATTTTACTTTTTCCCGAAATTCTGCGTATAATCGTTCAGTCGTTGAGATTCAAAGTGGTAGTGCAGTATCAGTCTGTCATTTCTTACTTGGTTGAAACGATCTATCGGGCACATGCCCACATTAACTGAAATAGGAAATTGTAATGGCAACAGGTATTGTTAAATGGTTCAATGATTCAAAAGGTTTCGGCTTCATCACTCCAGATGAAGGCGGTGAAGATCTGTTTGCTCATTTCTCCGCTATCCAATCTAACGGCTTCAAATCTTTGAAAGAAAACCAACGCGTTTCTTTCGAAGTAACTACAGGCCCTAAAGGCAAGCAAGCTTCTAACATCCAAGCAATCTAATTGCTGATTTGTTAGTCTGGCGTTATGCCAGATTTGCTCAAAAAATCCCCGGTTCCCCGGGGATTTTTTTTTGCAAAAGCACAAAATTTTCTTTCACGAAAATTTGCAAATTTATTTATACTTGAGCTGTATTTGCCGTGTTACTGTTGTCTCTGATCAATACTCTTAGTAAGAATTTTTTGTATTCTGGTTCCAAATCGGAATGTTAAAAAGGGAGAAGTGAAGATGTTCAATCTGACAATCAGGTTAAGACTGATAGGTGCAATGGCTTTCATGGCAATCATGCTGGTTATCGGCGGATTGATGGGAGTATATGGCGTCAGGAACAGCAATGCCGTCATCAAGGAAATTTTCACTAACCAGTTGCCTTCGGTCGAAGCACTGGGACAATCCCGCGTCTTTATCCTTCGTGCCCGTACTTCTCTGGACAGGGCTATCGGCCATCCAGAATTCCCGGACACTGCGGAAACGATCAAGCGCTCAGAAGAATACTTGAAGCAATCTGAAGATTACTGGAAGAAATACCTGGCTTTGCCGCAAGACACTGAAGAGAAAAAGATTTCTGATGAAGTCGCAGCCTTGCGCGACAAGTACATCAACAGCGCGCACCTCCCCATGCTCAATGCCATCAAGGCAGGTAATAAGGAAGAAGCTGACAATATCAATATGAAGATAGTGCCGCCAGCCTACAGCGCCTATTCTGATCAGATGGACAAGCTCAGTGATTATCAATTTGCTGGTGCTGCCAACTCCCTTAAAGATAGCGAGCGGGCTTTTACTACCTTCCTGTGGGTTGACATATTGGGTGTGATCGGCGGTCTGGTTGCAGTGTTTATCTCTGCCTACTTTTTGTTGGCTGCCATTTCTCATCCACTGAAGTTGGCGATTAGCCAATTTGAGGCGATAGGCAATGGTGACCTGACCCAGCAGTTGAAACCTACATCCCGCGACGAAATGGGGCAACTTGTTACTGCTCTGGAGAACATGCGTCAGAGCCTCATGCAAACTGTCACCATGGTGCGGCAATCAAGCGGCTCTATCGCTGTATCTTCAGAAGAAATTGCGACTGGCAACATGGATTTGTCCAGCCGTACCGAACAACAGGCTGCCAGCCTCGAAGAAACAGCTTCGTCCATGGAAGAGCTGACATCGACAGTGCAGCAGAATGCCGATAATGCACGCCAGGCCAATACCCTTGCATCGAATGCGTCTGAGGTCGCCAGCAAAGGTGGGCAGGTGGTGGGTGATGTGGTGCACACCATGTCATCAATCAAGGAAAGTTCCAAAAAGATTGTCGATATTATTGGTGTCATTGACGGCATCGCCTTCCAGACCAATATTCTGGCTTTGAATGCTGCTGTTGAGGCTGCCCGTGCGGGTGAGCAGGGTCGAGGTTTTGCTGTGGTCGCGACAGAAGTGCGCAATCTGGCGCAACGCTCTGCCAACGCTGCCAAAGAAATCAAGGAACTCATCAGCAATTCTGTCGATAAAGTCGAAGTAGGCTCACGCCTGGTCGATGATGCGGGCAAGACCATGGACGAAATCGTGGTCTCCATCAAGAACGTCGCCGATATCATGGCAGAAATCACATCTGCCAGCGCCGAGCAAAGAGACGGTATCAACCAGGTCAGCCTTGCAATAGGCAAGATGGATGAGGCAACCCAACAAAATGCTGCGCTGGTGGAGCAGGCTGCAGCGGCGGCCAGCAGCATGCGCGACCAGGCCAATAACCTGAACCATGCTGTGAGTATCTTCAAGATTGATGCAAACGATGCGGGAGATAATAGTGGCAAACCTGCCGTGGTTTCACCTGCAAAAGCTGTCATCAGGGATAATCCTGTGACTAAGCGGTCTGCTGTCAAATCACTGCCTGCGGCAACGCCGGCTACGCCGAAAAAGACAGCCAAACCGGCAGCTTCGGCAGCGCAGGATGACTGGGAAGAGTTTTAATTCTCCACGTTCAGGGTTTTCAAACCTGAATGGCAAAAATCCTGCTCAGGATTTTTGCCAGTAATCCGGCTGGCTGTAGGCATGACGCAAAAAGTCAATGAAGGCACGTATGCGCAAGGGCAGGTGACGGCGCTGGGCAAAGATCGCATAGATATCATTGCCCGGTGCATTGAATTCATCGAGCACCGTGACCAGCTTGCCTGATTCAATTTCTGCACCCACTTCCCACATGGAGCGCCAGGCCAGGCCTTTGCCTGACAATGCCCAGTCGTGTAGCACTTCGCCGTCATTGCAGACCATATTGCCTTCCACCTTGAGCGTGACATTCTTGCCGTTCTGGCGAAAGGTCCAGCCACGCTGGCTGCCATCGGCACTGAAAGCCAGGCAATTGTGTCTGCTGAGTTCATCCAGGGTGTTCGGTGTGCCATGGCGTTTGATATAGGCAGGGGAGGCAACCACGACACGCTTGTTGTCCGCCAGTTTGACGCCTATCAGGTTAGAGTCCGTCAAAGCTGCAATGCGTATCGCCACGTCTATACCCTCACCGATCAAATCAACGACCCGGTCATTCAGGCTTAGCGTCAGCTTCACATCGCGGTGCTCACTTAAAAACGAGGGCATCAGCGGGGCCACATGCTGGCGGCCAAAACCTGCGGGGGCTGAAATCGTCAGCGTACCGCTAGCACGGGCGCTGCGTTCTGATACCGCACCTTCCGCTGCTTCCAGGTCTGCGAGGATGCGCTGGCAATCTTCGAGAAAGGCTTCGCCCTCATTGGTCAGCGCCAGCTTGCGTGTGGTGCGTTGCAAGAGTTTGACCCCCAGTCTTTCTTCCAGCGCATCCAGACGGCGGCCTATCATAGCCGGGGCCACGCCTTCAGCACGGGCGGCTGCAGACAGGCTGCCGCGTGTTGCCACTTCAGCAAAGGTAGAAATTTGTTTGAATTGATCCATGACAGCCTGGCTGGTTAACTCTTCATTTGCAACTAAAATGAAAAGATGTAGTGATGAAATTCGATGATTATAGTATTTTATATTGAATATACTGCTTTCATGATGTTTGCTATTTAATTTTTCACATCCAGGCCAGTCTCACATTCAGCGCAATCAATAAAACCATGACCATCTCTGCCATCGCCTTTGACGCCTACGGTACCCTGTTTGATGTGTATTCCATCAGCGAACTGGCAGACAAGCTTTTTCCTGGCAAGGGCAGGGCACTGGCAGAACTGTGGCGCGACAAGCAGATTGAATACACCCGCCTGCGCACCATGTGCAGCATGTACAAGCCATTCTGGGAAGTTACCCAGGATGCGTTGATATTTTGCTGCCAGAAACTGGATCTGGATTTGACGCTGGATGCACAAAACAGCCTGATGGGCCAGTATGCACGGCTGAAAGCTTTTCCTGAAAACCTGCCGGTCCTGCAAGCCTTGCAGGCACAAGACATGAAAATGTCGATTTTATCGAACGGTAACCTGCACATGCTACAGTCAGCGGTGGATGCGGCAGGCATGCAGGGCATATTCAGCCATTTGCTGTCGGTCGAAGTCGTCAAAAAATTCAAGACCGCACCTGAAGCCTATCAAATGGCACCCGATGTATATGGTGTGCCAGCAAAAAATATTTTGTTTGTGTCCAGCAATTGCTGGGATGCCTGTTGCGCCACCTGGTTTGGTTACACCACCTTCTGGGTCAATCGGCAAAACGCACCTCTGGAACAACTGGGCGTGACGCCGCATGGTGTAGGGCACACGCTCAAAGACCTGATTCCCTTTATAGCAAAACACCGCAACTGATTTCGTTTTAATTCATTTTTTGGAGACTACAATGACACAACTGACTTTACCTGAAGGCATGCAAATCAGCGGCGAAATCAAGCCAGGCTTTGCCGAAATTTTGACCCCAGATGCCCTGGCCCTGGTTGCCAAACTGAGCCGCGCTTTCGAGCCACGCCGTCAGGAATTGCTGGCTGCCCGCGTAGAACGTGCGAAGCGCCTGGATGCCGGTGAACAGCCAGACTTCCTGCCAGAAACACGTCATATCCGCGAAGGTGACTGGAAGATCGCTCCTATTCCAAAAGCACTGGAATGTCGTCGTGTAGAAATCACAGGCCCGGTAGAGCGCAAGATGGTCATCAACGCCTTCAACTCTGGCGCTGACAGCTACATGACTGACTTTGAAGATTCCAATACCCCAAACTGGGATAACCAGATCACTGGTCAGATCAATATGCGCGACGCCGTGCGCCGCACTATCAGTCTGGAGCAAAACGGTAAATCCTACAAACTGAACGACAAGATCGCCACTCTGGTCGTGCGCCCACGTGGCTGGCACCTCGATGAAAAGCATGTGCTCGTCGATGGCAAGCGCATCTCTGGCGGCATTTTTGATTTCGCCCTGTTCCTGTTCCATAACGCCAAAGAACAACTGGCACGCGGCGCTGGCCCTTACTTCTATCTGCCCAAGATGGAATCCCACCTGGAAGCGCGCCTGTGGAACGATATTTTCGTCATGGCACAAAATGAAATCGGTCTGGCACAAGGTACGATCAAGGCCACAGTGCTGATCGAAACCATCGTTGCTGCGTTCGAGATGGATGAGATTTTGTATGAACTGCGTGAGCATAGCTCAGGCTTGAACGCTGGTCGCTGGGATTACATCTTCTCCTGCATCAAGAAGTTCAAGAACGACAAAGACTTCTGCCTGGCGGACCGCGCCAAGGTCACGATGACCGCGCCTTTCATGCGTTCTTATGCCTTGCTGTTGCTGAAAACCTGCCACAAGCGTAATGCACCGGCAATTGGTGGCATGGCCGCACTGATTCCTATCAAGAACGATCCAGAGAAAAACGAGATTGCCATGGGCGGCGTGCGCAATGACAAAGCCCGTGATGCAACAGATGGCTACGATGGCGGATGGGTTGCTCACCCAGGCCTGGTCGATCTGGCGATGACAGAGTTCAAGAAAGTATTGGGCGATGCACCGAACCAGATTTCCAAACAACGCCCTGATATCGAAGTCAGCGCCAAAGACTTGCTGAACTTCCAGCCAGAAACACCGATCACTGAGGCGGGCTTGCGTTACAACATCAACGTCGGTATTCATTACCTCGGCGCATGGCTTGCTGGCAATGGTTGCGTGCCTATCCATAACCTCATGGAAGATGCTGCAACTGCAGAAATCAGTCGCTCACAAGTCTGGCAATGGATACGTTCTGCCAAGGGCAATCTGGAAGATGGCCGCAAGGTCACCGCCGACATGGTCCGCGCCATGATCCCGGAAGAGCTGGCCAAGGTGAAAGAAGTGGCAGGTACAGGCCCTACTTATGACCGTGCAGCGCAAATTTTTGAAGAGATGTCAACGTCGGAAGACTTTGCTGAATTCCTGACTCTGCCTTTGTACGAAGAAATTTGATGTTCTGGCAGCATTAGTGCTGTAATCAGTTAAAAAAGCGAACCTTGTGTTCGCTTTTTTTATTAGCCTCTTGTTTCTTTCAATAAGTCTTGTTCAGCTTATTTGAAAAACATGTTTAATTTATCCGCCTGGTCAGGTAAAAAATAGCAATACATCACACATTTTAACAATAAGGCAATATAAGTTTGTTATATTGTTGCTCACTGTGCTGGCGCGATCTGGAATCTGCCAGGCAGCAAAACCGGGCAACCCATACCTTAGAAAAGTGAGTGAAAAAATGAAACAATATGGAGCTGAATTTTTGGGAACATTCTGGCTGGTACTTGGCGGTTGCGGCAGCGCAGTGCTGGCAGCGGCTTTCCCTGGTGTGGGCATAGGCTTGCACGGTGTGTCGCTGGCTTTTGGTCTGACTGTGCTGACCATGGCTTATGCGATAGGCCATATCTCTGGCTGTCATCTTAATCCCGCGGTCTCTATAGGCTTATGGGCAGGTGGCCGTTTTCCTGCCAACAAATTACTGCCTTACATCGTCGCCCAGGTATTGGGCGGTATTGTTGCCGGTGGTGTCCTGTATCTGATTGCCAGCGGCAAGGCCGGTTTTGACGTGTCTGGCGGCTTTGCTTCGAATGGTTACGGTGAGCATTCGCCTGGTGGTTATTCCATGGTGGCGGCACTGGTGACTGAGGTTGTCATGACGATGATGTTTCTGGTCATCATCCTTGGTGCTACCGACAGCCGTGCACCACAGGGTTTTGCACCTATCGCTATTGGCCTGGGTTTGACGCTGATACATCTGATCAGCATCCCTGTCACCAATACCTCGGTCAATCCTGCACGTAGTACAGGCGTGGCCATCTATGTGGGCGGCTGGGCTCTGCAGCAATTGTGGCTGTTCTGGCTTGCACCTGTCGTTGGTGCTGTGCTGGGTGCGGTCAGCTACAAAGCCATTGCTGGTGAGGCGAAGTAAAGACTGAACAGCAGGGCAGGGTGCAAGGGTTGAAGGCTCTGAAATACTGTGCATATCATGCAAAATTGTCGGATGTCATGCATCAGCAAATTTGCCATGTTATTCTCGGGCCTTCACTCTTTTTTTGTACATCATGCCCAGCAATCTCATAAACACCGACGACGTCATTTCCGCAACCGCAGCCTGGCTGGACAAGGCCGTCATCGGTCTGAACCTCTGCCCCTTTGCCAAGGCTGTGCAAGTCAAGCAGCAGGTACGCTATGTCGTCAGCGAAGCAAAAACGCCAGACAGCTTATTGGAAGACCTGGAGCGCGAGCTCGAATTGCTGGCAGAAGCCAATCCCGAGAAGATAGAAACCACTTTGCTGATCCATCCCCTGGCCTTGCATGATTTCCTGGACTTCAATGATTTCCTCGATGTCGCCGATGGCATGCTGGAGGAAATGGAGCTCGACGGCATCTTGCAAATTGCCAGCTTCCATCCTGATTACCAGTTCGCCGGTACCGAGCCGGATGATATAGAAAACTACACCAATCGCTCCCCCTATCCGACCCTGCATCTGCTGCGTGAAGAAAGCATAGACAGGGCAGTTGAGGCTTTCCCTGAGGCTGAGCAAATTTATGAAAAGAATATGGCAACCATGCGCGAGCTGGGCCATGAAGGCTGGCGTCGCCTGTTTTCCAAATACGCTAAAAAATAAATTAGGCAGTTGCGCGCAAAATTTGCATATCAATTGAATTCTTATATTGATATGCAAATAAGTAATTTGCGATTCCGGGTCCTGATGAAATGATCGATGATGCTGTCAATCCAATATACTGGTCTGGAGTATGTTTTATCAACTCCTTGATTTAAAACATAAAAACAGAAGTATTTCACACTCTGTCCGCTGCGATAGGCATTATTCCTGAATGCCATCAATCATTTTTCTTTCTCCCGCAGTTCCACAGACACCCGCTTTCTTGCAAATTCCTTGATTGAATAACCATGCTTCTGTAGAAAATTTGCTTTTGCCAAACCTTGAGCCAGCATTTCTTCAGGTTTTCTGCGTGCAAGTGCCTTGTTATTTTGCAGGGCAGCATGTACAGTAAGAGGTTGATTTTCCGCATTTTTCACCCTTTAGTCTTCTATCTTAGTTTCTATATCTATGGCTTTAATCGTCCACAAATACGGCGGTACTTCGATGGGTTCGACAGAACGCATCAAGAACGTCGCCAAGCGCGTCGCCAAATGGCATGATGCCGGTCACCAGATAGTCGTGGTGCCTTCAGCAATGTCTGGTGAAACAAATCGTATCATCGGCCTGGCAAAAGAAATTTCTGCCCAGCCTGATCCCCGTGAACTCGACATGATCGCTTCTACCGGCGAACAGGTCTCTGTCGGTTTGCTGGCCATTGCCCTGCAAGCGATAGGCAAGCAAGCCGTGTCCTATGCAGGCTGGCAAGTTGCCATCAAGACGGATTCTGCCCACACCAAGGCCAGGATCGCCTCGATTGATGAAGCCAAGGTCAAGGCTGACCTTGATGCAGGCAAGATCGTCATCATCACCGGCTTCCAGGGTGTGGATGAGCTGGGTAATATCACGACCCTGGGTCGTGGCGGCTCTGATACCTCTGCCGTAGCTGTTGCTGCAGCACTCAAGGCGCAAGAATGCCTGATTTATACAGACGTTGACGGAGTCTACACGACCGATCCACGCGTGGTATCTGATGCGCGCCGCCTGAATACCGTTACCTTTGAAGAAATGCTGGAAATGGCTTCGCTGGGTTCCAAAGTACTGCAAATCCGCTCCGTCGAATTTGCCGGTAACTACCGCATGCCTACCCGCGTTTTGTCATCACTGACTGACCCATTAATACCGCTGGAAGAAGAAGCGAATTCCGGCACCCTGATTTCGTTTGAGGAAGATACACACATGGAACAAGCTACCATCACCGGCATCGCGTTTAACCGTGATGAAGCAAAAATCACCGTCCTGGGTGTGCCAGACAGGCCAGGCATCGCCTATCAAATCCTGGGCCCGGTTGCTGATGCCAATATCGAAGTCGATATGATCATCCAGAACCAGTCCGTCGAAGGCAAGACTGATTTTACCTTCACTGTACCACGCGGCGAATACACCAAGGCCATGGACGTGCTGGAAAACAGCGTCAAGGCCCATATCGGTGCCGGCAGCATCGTTGGTGACTCCAAGGTATCCAAGGTCTCCGTCGTTGGCGTAGGCATGCGCAGCCATGTTGGCATCGCTTCCCAGATGTTCCGTACCTTGTCGGAAGAGGGCATCAATATCCAGATGATCTCCACCTCAGAAATCAAGATTTCGGTCCTGATTGATGAAAAATACATGGAACTGGCAGTCCGCGCCCTGCACAAAGCATTTGGCCTGGAAAGCGCATAAAATTTTTTCTGGCCTGACTGTTGACCAAAGTCATACAAGCAGCTATTATCACGGTCTCAATTGCAGCTGAGTTTTAGCGGCTGCAATAGTGTGGAGATGTGGCCGAGTGGCCGAAGGCACTTCCCTGCTAAGGAAGCATTTGGGGTAACCTGAATCGTGAGTTCGAATCTCACCATCTCCGCCAGCAATACTGAAAAAGCCTCTGGGTAACCAGGGGCTTTTTCTTTTTCAGATCCCCTCACATAGGTACGGCTGCGAAGAACTTTGCACAGATTGATATATAACTTTGCATTCCATTTTTTCCCAGTCGTACTTAGACAAGTACTTCAACCTTAAAATCTTCGTATCTCAATTTGTAAGGCCGCGTGAAACTTTGCACTAGCTTGCGAATAACTTTGAATTTCGTCTAAACTGGCTTTTCACTCCATTCTTCAGTAATTTTGAAGTCAATCCAGTCATTTGGAATGTTGACATTAATAATGCGACTGCTCCCAAGGTGCGACGACAGCCCCTTCCCTTGCATGTCTTTATAAACTCGGCCATGAGCACATAGTTTTCAAAGTCAAAATCCACGCCGTATCCCTCTGTCTCCCAGTACGGCGGGTCGCAATAAAAGAAAGTATGCGCCCGGTCAAATCGCTTCATGCAGTCTAACCAGGCCAGGTTTTCCACATACGTTCCTGCCAGGCGCAAATGGGCAGCGCTAAGACTTTCCTCGATTCGACACAGATTTATCGGTGATCCGGTTGTGGCCGTGCCAAAGTTCTGTCCGGTTAGCAGCCTAGTTGCTTGTCACTTTGCTGGATGATTTATATCCATGCGACTCTTGTTTAGTGCGCAATCCTGCGTCGCTTGATGAGGAAAGGTAGAACGTCGCTGACGTGGTTTTGCCAGAGGGCATTCCGGGCTGGCACATTCGTGATCAACTTTCACGCAGGTTTGACATCTCGCGCTGATTGATTTGTATTAAAAACACAACGACAATCCAGCCGCAATTAAAATATTTCCACTGATTGCTAAAAACTTAAGAAATTAGAGTATAGTAAAGTCGAAATTGTAAAAAAAACAATCAAAAATATAAACAGCTGGCAGCTCTGCCAGGTTGTACCCAGGTTTATCGCACCCCAACTTTCTTGAAATGGAACTGAGATGAAATTCCTTTCTATGATAGGCGGTAGTCTCGCCCCCATCTTACTCATGCTCGCCGCTCAGGCCCAAGCCCAGATTGCGCCAGATAATCTGGCTGCTGCGCGTTGTGAACGCGTCGTCACGGCGGATGTGGTGGCGATAGACCAGGCCATGATGATTAACCGTCTGGGCACCTCACAACCGGGCGGCATGGTGTATGCGTTGCGGGGGATGTGGTTGCTGTCAGCGGTAGCACGCCGGGACCGGGCAATGCGCAATTGCGGCCAGGCAAGCGGCCGCGGCCCATGGTCTTGCGGGCAAATGTGGGTGACTGCCTGGTGGTCAATTTCCAGAACTGGCTCAAACCGGCCAGTGTCAATCCCAACCCGGTGACAAAAAACGCGTCTGTCCATGTGGCGGGCATGGAGGCTGTCTCATCCATCAGAGATGATGGCAGTTTTGTTGGCAATAACGCGGTGTCGCCTTCAGGCAATGACAGTGGCATCATCGCCCCGGGCAGGGCCATGATCTATCGTTTGTATGCGGCGCAAGAGGGTACTTTCCTGCTGTACAGCATGGCAGGGCAGGAGCAACTGACGTATGGCCTGTTTGGTTCTGTCAATGTGCAGCCACGCGGGTCTGAGTGGTATCGCAGCCAGGTCACACAGGCCGAGATGCAACAGGCATCGGGTACCAGTGCGACTGGCTACCCGGTGATCAATTATGATGCATTGATACCCGGCAGCAGCAAGCCTGTGCTGAAGATGCTTGATGCCAGGAATAATATCGTTCACAGCGACCTCACCGCCATCATCACCGGGCCCAATCATGGTCCCTTCACGTTCAGCGGTACCCGCAATCCATCTTACCCGAACCCAGAATCACCTTACCGCGAAGTGACGGTGATGTACCATGAGTCGTTCACGCTGGTGCAGGCTTTCCCGCAGATGAATAATCAGAATGATCCACTGAACGGGGTCTTGAGCGGTGCCAGTGATGCGTTTTCCATCAACTATGGTTCGGCTGGTATCTCTGCTGAAATCCTGGCCAACCGGCTCAAGGTCGGGCCGACTGCTGATTGCCCTGAATGCAAGTTTGAAGAGTTTTTCCTGAGCTCCTGGGCTGGTGGTGACCCTGCCATGGTGGTGGATAATCCGGCCAACCTGACCTGCTCGCCCCAGCCTTGCACACCGCCCAAGGCTACCAAGGCTTTCTATCCGGATGACCCGTCGAATGTTTATCACACCTATCAGGGCGACCGTGCGCGCTTCCGTGTCTTGCATGCGGGGCAGGGTATTTTCCATGTGCATCATCACCATGCGCACCAGTGGCTGTATTCGCCGGACAGCGACACCAGCAGCTATCTCGATAGCCAGACCATAGGCCCGGGTTCTTCCTATACCATGGACCTGGTCTATGAAGGCAGCGGCAACCGTAACCTGACGCCGGGGGACTCCATCTTCCATTGCCACTTCTACCCCCATTTTGCCAGCGGCATGTGGGCGCTGTTCCGCGTGCATGATGTGCTGGAACTGGGTACGCCGCTGGGTAGCGATGGTAAGCCCAGACCTGGTTCGCGTGCCTTGCCTGATGGTGAGATCGTCGCAGGCACACCCATCCCCGGTGTCGTGCCCTTGCCAACCCGCGCCATGGCACCCTTGCCAGCGGCAGTGCAGATTGATAAAGGCCAGGTCAGGGTCACTGGTGCGGGCAATCCCGGCTACCCCTTCTTTGTACCAGGCATTGCCGGACACCGTGCGCCACATCCGCCAAATGATTTTGCGGTCGAGAATGGTGTCACTCTCAACGGCGGCCTGCCACGCCACCTGATTGCCGGTGGCAAAATCTCTGTCGATAAAGTCACGCCGACTGACTTTACCAAGGAGATGAGCGTCATCAATGCCATAGAACTGCCCGAGCAGGGCACCGCCACCGAACAGGCGGCGATGAGCATGCATGAGCAAAAATCCGTCAGTACCAGGATGCCTGACGGCAGCCCTGCGCAGTTCGCCATGAATGGCTTGAGGCGCGCACCTGGTGCACCCTTTGCCAACCCTGCCAGAGGTGCCACTGTCACGCCGCCATTGCGCATCTACAAGGGTGCTGCCATGCAGACCGACGTTGTCCTGAACAAAAAAGGCTGGCATTTCCCGCAGCAACGCATACTGGCCTTGTGGCAGGATGTGAAACCGATACTGAACGGTGACAAACCACCAGAACCCCTGTTCTTCCGCGCCAACAGTAATGACGTAGTGGAGTACTGGCACACCAATCTCGTGCCCAGTTATTATGAGCTCGATGATTTCCAGGTGCGCACACCGACGGACATCATAGGTCAGCATATCCACCTGGTGAAGTTTGATGTGCTTGCCTCTGATGGCGCTGCCAATGGCTTCAACTATGAAGACGGCACCTTTAGCCCTGACGAAGTGCGCGCCCGTATCAATGGTATCAACCAGGCTGGTGGTATAGCGGTGAATGGCAAACAAGTCAGGCTGACCCCCAAAGCCATCGCCACCTTTGGCAATGGCCCTACACCCGGCAGCATGCAATGGGTGGGCGCGCAGGCCACGGTGCAGCGCTGGTGGGTAGATCCGGTGATGGATAAACAAAAAGCTGACCGCACCCTGCTGACAGTGTTTACGCATGACCATTTTGGCCCATCAACGCACCAGATGGTGGGCCTGTATGCCGGGCTGGTGGTAGAACCCACGGACTCGCGCTGGACTTCAACAGATGGCAAAATCCTGTTTGGCAACCGCAGCGATGGCGGCCCAACCAGCTATGCCGCAAACATCGTCCCGCGTCAGGGCAAGGCCTACCGTGAATTTGGGCTGGCAGTGGCTGACTCCCAATTTGCCTACCTGCCTGCCAGCCGCACCAGCTTTGATTGCTATCCTGGGCAAGACCCCGTGTATAGCGGCTGCAAGCGCAGTGTGAACGGCACTTACACTGGCTGGGCTGACCCGCTCAATGGCATCAACTGCGTTGGCTGCCTGCCAGTTGCACTCAGCAATCCGACCAATCCACCAATTCCACCATCGACCACGCCCAGTATCATTGGTGGTTTTGGTGTCGGCGTATCGGTACTCAATTACCGTAATGAGTCGCTGGCCTTGCGGGTGGCATCTGCCAATGGTGCCGTCAATGCAGGCACTGACCTGGCACGCGCTTATTCGTCCACATTGCGCAATGATGCACAACTTAACGTGCAGCCTGTGGGCGGCAGCAACATCAATCCGCGTTGCGTAAAAACTGCCACGAATAATTGCTTTAGCTTCCCAAGGCAGCCTCTCAGCGCGCAGATGGGTGGCACTGATCCTTTCACGCCAATATTGCATGTCTATGAAAATGACCCAGTGCAATTGCGCCTCATTGATGGTGCATTGGTGGGTAACCATACCGTCACCGTGAATGGCAATAAATGGCTGTTCGAACCCTTCAACACCAATTCCGGTTACCGTGGCAGCCAGACCATGGGCTTGTCTGAACATTTTGAAAGTCTGTTCACCATCCCGCAAACCGGCAGGACGCAGTCGCTGGATTATTTGGTCAACGCCAGCAATGCCTATGATGGCAATGTCAGTGGTGCCTGGAGCCTGATGCGCAGTTATAACAACCAGGTGTCATGGCTCTCACCTTTGCCTGGCAATTCCAGTATCAGGCCGGTGGCCACCACCATGCCCAACCTTCCCACTGATTGCACGGCACGTGGCCCTTGCTTGCGTCAGTTCAAGGTATCGGCGACGACCATACAACAGCTGCTGGGTTCCAATAGCCCGCTGCTGTACAACAGCCGTGGTGCCAGGCTGACGAATGGCAAGTTCTCGAATCAAACCCTGAACGACCCCAATGCCATCGTGTATGTGCAAGACCAGGACCTGAACCCGAATGGCACTTTGAAAGCCGGGCTCAATATTGAGCCGCTGGCCTTGCGTGCCGCTGCTGGCGATGTCATCCGGCTGCAACTGACCAACCGCGTCAATGCCAGGGCGGCTGTATTTACCACGCCTGAATCTGCCGCGCGGCCAACTCTGGGCTTTACAGATGCCTATGCCAACATCAATCTGCTGCCTTCGAGCCAGGCAGGCTTGCACCCGCAATTGCTGGCGCTGGATGTCAGCAATGCAGATGGCATGAACGTGGGCATCAATCCTGTGCAAACCGTGGCCGCCTGCAACCCCGCACCTTGTACCGGCACGCCGCCATCCATTACCTACACCTGGTATGCAGGCACCCTGCAAAACGAGAATGGCGTCACCAGGGCCACGCCGGTAGAATTTGGCGCACTCAACCTGACACCCGCCGACCCGCTGATGCAGGCTTATCACGGTCTGTTTGGCGGCATCATCATAGAACCGCTGGGTGCAAAATGGCAGGACGATGCCGGCACGCATATTTCCAGCACGGTGTCGCCGGTGGCTGGCAAGCCCTTCCGTGATTTTGCGGTCTTCATGCAAACTGATATCGCCATGCAGTATCAGGGCAAATCACTGTACAGCGTGGGCTCGCCCCTGATGGCGGTCAACTACCGAACTGAACCTTTCTTTTATCGCTATGGCACCACTACCAATGTGAACCTGGCTGGGATTGATACAACGGCTGAGGTATCCAATACCCAGGTCAATGGCGATCCGCAGACACCGGTCTTCCGCGCCAATGCAGGAACACCTGTGCGCTTCCGCCTGTTTGGCCCACTGGGGCTGGCAGATAACCTGAATGTATTTGAGCTGACCGGGCATCAATGGCAGTTTGAACCCTATGCCTATAACTCGACGAGGATAGGTAGTAACCCTGCATCCTTAGCTACGGGTACGCAGTCAGGCTATGGCACGACATCGCATTTTGATGTGGTCGTCGATAAGGCCGGTGGTGCCTTCGCCGTGCCGGGCGATTATCTGTTCCGCAGTTGGCCCAATGGTCAATACAGCGCCGGTGGCTGGGGCGTGTTCCGCGTCAGCCCTGCCCAGGCTGGTGCGGCCAAGGCAGCCTCTGCCACTGTAGCCGTGCAGGAAGTGTTTGCCGATGTCGTCGTGATAGACAAGGCCGTGTCCATTGAAGGCATACTGGAAGTGAGTGGCAGTGTCACCGTGCGCCCCGGTAGCGTGCAATGGGAGCTGGCTGACTCTGTTGTCATCGTGGCAGATGGCAAAGAAATCGGCAAGGTTGCGGTTGACCAGACAGGCCGCTGGCAATTCAAGGCCAAGACCGCCATGCCTGCCATGCTGGAAGTGCACTCTGCTTTTGGTGGCATTGCTCAGCACAGGCCGGTAGCAACTGTCCTGACGGCGACGAATACCCTGGAATCCGTGGACAAGCAGGCTGAGCCGCCTGTGCTACCACTGCAAAAATTTGAACGACGGAAGCGTTAATGGGGCACGCCATACTTAGCAAACCTGCCTGTGCACACAAGCGCTGGCATCAGGCCCTGACAGGGCTGATGCTGGGGGCAGTTTTTGCTGGTAGCGCGGGTGCGGCATCTGTGCCCGAGGCTGACACCACCGCAAATCAAGTGGTCAAGGATGGCGTCTCCCTGCAACTGGATCTGTCGCAATCCATGCAAGAGGGCGCAGAAGCACGCTTCACCCTGAGCCTGCGCGATGCGGCGAGCGCCAATCCCATCCGTAATGCTCGGCCTATTGCCTGGGTAGATGGACTCGACGGACAAACCAGGGCAAACGAAAACAGTGAGCAAGCCTGTCGTCGCAAGGTTGCCACCTTTATCGGCGGTGATTTGCTACATACGCCCGCACTGAGTCTGAATGCCTATTATGTGCTGGCCCTGAATGAAGATAATTCCATTTCCGTCATCAATCCGCAAACCGGCTTTGGCGGCTCCAAGCTGCTGACCATGGTGATACTGAAAGGGGTAGGGCAGGACTGGTTGCTGACGCCTGAGCAAAACCTCTGGGTCAGCCAGCCACAGGTGCATGAAGTGGCGCTGGTTGATACCCGCAACTGGCAAGTCAGAACCCATGTGCCCGTGCCTGGTCATCCCGGTCAGATGGCCTTGCGCCCCGGTGCGCAGCAAGTATGGGTATTGACGGATGATGGTGTGACAGTGCTCTCATCATCCAATGGCCAGTTGCTGGCAAACATCAAGACAGGGCAGGGCAGCCACGCCATCGCCTTCAGTGATGATGGCAAGGGCGCATTTGTCAGTAATGGCGCAGACAATAACATCAGTCTCATCGACGCTGGCAGCCTTAAAAAAACTATCGATATCGCCAGCGGCAGCAAACCTGTCGCCATGGCATGGTCATCCAAGGCGCAACTGCTATATGTAGTACATGAAGCTGATGGCCAGGTGGTTGCCTTTGATACGGCAGGCAAGCAGGCAGCCAGCATCAAGGCTTTGCCGGGTATCTCGACTATCCGCTTGACGCCTGATGGCCGCTATGGCTTTATCCTCAACCCACAAAAAAACAAACTCGATTTGCTTGATGCTGCCACCAACCAGATCGTGCAAGGCGCAGATATCGCGCATGGGCCAGACCAGGTCACGTTTTCTGACCGCATGGCCTATATACGGCGTCGCCATAGCGAAATCATGCAATTGGTGCCGCTGGATGCCATCGCACATAATATACAGGCCGGACAGCCACTGGCGCTGGCGTCTGTCAGCTATGGTCAAAAAGCCCCGGACCAGGGGCGCAGCACAGGCAGCCTGGCAGACACCGTAGTCATGGTGCCAAATGGCGCAGCTGCTTTGCTGGCCAACCCGGCTGACCGTACCATCTATTACTATCAGGAAGGAATGAGCGCACCCGCAGGCAGCTTCCGCAATTATGGCCATGAACCACGTGCCGTGCTGGTGCTGGATCATAGCTTGCAAGAACGCCAGCCTGGCCTTTATCAGGCCAGTGCCCGCTTGCCAAAAGCTGGCAATTACCAGGTGGTGTTTTATCTTGACTCACCCAGGATGCTGCATTGTTTTCCGATCACGGTGCAGACTGATCCGTCCAGGCCACCTGCAACACGCTATGCCGTGACACTGGCTGGCACCACGCCCACCTTGAGCAAAGGTGAAAATCAGAATTTGCAATTCGCCATCCGCGATGCAGTCAGCGGCCACATCCAGACAGGCATTCCTGATTTGCAGGTACTGCTTTTCAATACGACGGGCGCACAACTGCAATTCGATGCGCATGAACAAAAAAACGGCGACTATGCCATTAGCTTTGCGCCGCCCGTCAGCGGGTATTACTATGTCTATTTTCAGGCAGCATCGCTGGGCATGAGCTGGAATCAGTCGGCGCGACTTGTGCTGACGGTGAAATAAAGACTTACTCTGGGATTTGATATGAAGCAAGTCATCAAACAGATGTTGAAGATGTCGAAGATGTCAAACAAAGCGCTGCTGTTCATGATGTGCCTGTTCGCTGCAATGCCAATTGCACAGGCAGCCATGCGCCCCATACCTGAAGCCCAACTGGTAAATCAGGATGGTAAAAACATCGCCTTCTACCGTGACCTGGTGCAAGGCAAGACCGCCGTCGTCAATTTCATCTTCACGTCCTGCACCATGATTTGCCCCACCCAGACCGCCACCTTGCGCCAGGTGCAGCGTGACCTGGGCACGCGGGTAGGGCGCGACGTGGTTTTTATATCGATCAGCATAGACCCGAATACCGACCAGCCGCCACGTCTGAAAGCCTTTGCCAGACAATTTGAGACTGGCCCGGGCTGGCAGTTTTTGACAGGTAATAAATCCGTCGTCGATAAATTATTACGCTCCCTTAATGCCGGTGTCGGTGACATCAGCAATCACAGTGGCCTGGTACTGGTCATCAATGAAAAAAAACAGGTCTGGCAACAACTCGCCAGCATGCCCGAGGCCAAACTGATACAGACTACGATAGAACAGGTGGCCGGGCCTGACCCTGCGATGCAGTCAGCCAATAGCCGCTACTTCCCTAATCTGCCCCTGCAAACGCAAGATGGCAAGACCGTGCACTTTTTTGATGATGTCATGAAAGACAAAGTCGTACTCATTAATTTCATCTTTACGACTTGCCCCGGTATCTGTTCACCCATGACCGCCAATCTGGCAAAGGTACAGCCCTTGCTGGACCCACGGGTGCAAATGGTCAGCATCACCGTCGATCCTGACACTGATACCCCACAGGTCTTGAAAGACTTTGCAGGCAAATTCAAGGTGCGCCCAGGTTGGCTGTTTTTGACTGGCAGCGCAGAGAACATCAGCGCGGTCGCCAAAAAACTCGGTGGCAGTGGCGAAGACAAAGATGCCCACAGTGGCATTTTATTGGCTGGCAATGTACAGACCGGTGACTGGAAAAAAATCTATGCGACTGCCAGGCCAGAAGATATTGCCCTGGCCGTAGGAAAACTATTGCCCGCAAGATGATGGCAAGGTTTTGGGTTGCACTTGCTGCTTTGCTCTGCCTGTTCTGTACAGATATTGCCAGGGCTGACGATCAGGCCTGGCAACGCGGCCAGGCCATGTACCACAAGGGGTGGAACGGTCAGGCCGCTTGCGTGCGCTGCCACGGCAACCTGGGCCAGGGCAAAGAAGAGGGTGGCTTGCAAGCCCCGCCTCTGGCTGGCAAGCCAGACCGTCAGCACCTGCAACGCGCCTTGCTTGAAGGCGTGGGCAGCAATGGCCAACTCTTGCATCCACTCATGCCCCGTTATCAGATCGATGCCGCGGGCCTTGATGATATGCTCGCTTACCTGAGTGTCATCGGCAAGGACACGCCCGGCCTTACTGATACCGTACTGCGTGTCGGTATCTCTTTACCTGACAACGTCTATGGTGCCGCCATACAGGCAGGTTTGAACAGGGCTTTTGATCAGGTCGCCAGTGGCGTATATGGGCGCAAACTGGAACTGCTTGTCAATCCAGCACCTGACCAGGTATTTGTCGAGGTCGCCAGCTTGCAAAGCGGCGTGCAGGCCGCGTCCAGTTCCAGGATTGAAGCGAACAGGCGGGCAGTCATCGGCCCCTTGCCTGCACCAGGTCTTGCCAGTTTTTCTGACACGCTTGCACAAGACAGTTTCCACCTCTTGCCATCAATGCGTGAACAAGCCAGCGCTTTGCTGGCGCAGGCTGCACTGGATGCTCGTGACGTAGCTAACAACAATAGAGCGACACAACAACTGACCCTGATCTATGATCGGGGCAATGATCCCGCCTTGCATGCATTGCTTAAGGAATTACGTGAGCAAGCGCGAGACAATCACCAGTCACTGCGTGAACAAATATGGTCAGCCAAGGCCCGCCAGCCCGTTGAAGCAGTGATTTATCTGGGTAGCCCGGCCAACTTGCGTGAAGTACTTGCAGCCACTGGTGAAGGCCTGGTATATGCGAGTGCCATTCACATAGGCCCCTCCAGCCTGCAACTGCCACCTGCACAAGCAGCCCGCCTGCGTCTGTTGTTACCCTGGCACACCAGCAGCCCGGTGTTTGACCTGCCTGCTGCCTACAATGACGCCGCCTACGCTGCTGGTATGGTACTCATCGAGGCACTTAAACGCAGTGGCCGCCAGCTTGGCCGCGCAGAACTGCTGCAACAACTGAACCAGCTTAGAGACTTTACTATTCCTGGATTTGGCGCAATAAGTTTTCATTCTGGCCAACACCACGGCAGCCGTGGCGGGCAATTACTGGTTGTGGATGCGGAACATGGCATATTCAAAGTGTTGCGTAGCTGGTAAGCATCAATGCATGTCGATCGCAAGGCAGATGGAAAGTTTGAGTATTGCCAGTAAAGATTGAACATCAAAGCCACCCCGGCGCAGGCAATGGAAATAGAGCTTAATCGAGGCCGGTGATCTTTTGCAGTATGGGTAGTGCTTCGCCCAGAAGCGTCCGTTCACGGGCGCTCATACGTGTAGATAATACCTCGCTTAGCCAGAGTGTGCGGGCCTTACGGGCAGTGGCATTTTCTGCCTGGCCCTTTCTGGTCAGGGTGATGAGTTGGCTGCGGCCATCTTTGGGATCGGGAGTCTGAGTAATCAGGCTGTTTTCTTCGAGTTTGGCAATGACCAGGCGCATGCTTTGATGTTTGACACCCCGGTTCTCTGCCAGGGTGGCGATGCTGGCAGGCCCATTGCGCTCCAGGAAGGCCAGTGTTTCTCCCTGGGCAGTAGTCGGCGTTCCCGCCTGGCAACGGACGGCGCGGACGAATTTGCCTATGGTGTCGCGCAAATTTTCTGCCAGGGCTTGCACATTTTCGTGGTCGTTGTCAGTGACGGTTGTTTTTTTCAAAGCTGGTTTCCTCCTGGTGCAATGATGGCGCATATTGCTGGTTTCGCCAAGTTTCATGAGGTACGAACAAGCGGCATTATTGCAGCTCATCGAGGAAGGGATTAGTCTGCGCGTAACTGTGTGAGTACGGCGCTCAGTGTATTGATGCCCCAGTGCTCAAGGTAGCGGCCATTCTGGACATGGACGATGTCGATGACGTCTATGGAAATGGATTTGCCAGTGGCGGCAATGCCCAGCAGGGTGCCAGTGTGTTTTCCAGTAATGCTTTTTCTCGTGGTAACTTTTTCACATTCGCATAATTGATCATGTATCTGCACCTGCAAGTCGCTCAGTGCAGGCCTGAGTATGTGCTGGAATGTGTTCCACATGCCCTCGGCGTCATTTGCAGTGCCGCGTGGGGCCGAATGATTGATGAAGCGGGTATCCATGAGCGCTTCGAAAGACGCACGGTTTCCTTCTTCTATGACTTCCTTGTTGAAGCGTTTTACGACTTCTTTGCGAGCTTGATGATCCATGTGATCTGATGGTAAATAGTTGATGTTTATATTTTGCGTGTGGGACGGTGAGGTATTGCTGGCGGCGACCGCCGTACCCGTCAGTAAGCAATTCGGGACAACAAGAAAAGTCGTGAAGTGCCCTATGAATGCACGTCTTTGCATTATTTACCCTTGTATGAAATACGTCTGGCAAAAAGCCGTTTGCTGCTATCAGCAATCTTCATTTCGTCTTTATCTGAGAGCTGTCCGGGTCTCGTCCAATGACTCCCAGATGGGTAAAGCGGAAACCGGACGAATACTTCAAGCCGTAACCCAGGGCCCTGTCAAAGCCTATGTGTGCTATCCATATCATGCCGGCAGTGATTGCCAGGTGCGCAGAAAAGAAAATCCCGGACGCCAGCATCAACGTGGCGCCAGCGTATGAATGTGCAGTGTTGTACATCAGTGCGCCTGCTCTGGGGTCAGCCAGGTAAGCAAGTAGCGATAAGTCGGGCGCCAGAAAGAACAGGGCAAATACGCCCCAGCCTGCACCAAATTCTGAGTAAGCAATCAGACTACCTAAAAGTACGCATAAGCCTTCAAGGCGAAGGACAGTGCGTACACCGCCGGATGCTGTGCCGGTCATAAATTCTCCTGTTGCAGGGGTAAGGGTGAAAAAATTATATACAGTCTGACTGTATAAATCAAGGCGGATTTTGCGTGACTTTTTACCTGACTGCGTTGGCAGGTATTTTTCTATTGCTGGAGAATCAGGGTGGTGGCAAGCGCAGCATGGCGTTGCCTGGATTTGTTGATGGACTGGAAGGCAGGCAAACCAGATACAGTCACGAAATGACAAGACTACTGTGCAGCATCGCTGTGTACTGTCTGGGGAAGTGTCCCAGACAGTAAAACCAGAACTCATTTCATGGACAAGTGCAGTGAAAGTGATTACATTAAACAATTGATGGCGGTAGTTTTCAGAAAAGCGGCTTTTTGCGCTTGCCGTGCTTGTTGTATCAGGGATAAACCACTTATAAACCATTTATGGGGGAGTATTCATGTCTGCAGATAGCAAAAAATTTCGTTTGATTACGCGCAGCGACTTTGATGGCCTGGTTTGTGCTGTCTTGCTAAAGCATCTTGATCTGATTGATGACATCCTGTTTGTGCATCCCAAAGACATGCAGGACGGCAAGATCGCTGTCAGTGACGCTGACATCAGTACCAATCTGCCCTATGTCGAAGGCATACATCTGGCTTTCGACCATCACTTGTCAGAAACCCTGCGTAATGCAGATGGTGGCGGAAGAAAAAATCATGTGATTGCACCTGATGCACCTTCCGCAGCCAGGGTTGTGTATGACTATTATGGCGGCCTCAATGCATTCCCGGCATCCTGGGACAGCATGATGGCAGCTGTCGATAAGGGTGATTCAGCACAATTCAATCGCCAGGAAGTCTTGCACCCGCAAGACTGGGATTTGCTCAATTTCCTCATGGATGCCCGTACTGGCCTCGGGCGTTTTCGCGACTTCAGGATATCGAACTACAATCTGATGATGAAGTTGATAGACCTGTGCAAAACCCAGAGTATCGCCGACATCATGCAAGACCCGGATGTGAAAGAAAGGGTGGATCTGTATTTCGAGCATGAAGAAAAATGCAAGGAGCAAATCCTGCGTTGCGCGACCGTGCATAAAAACCTGGTGGTGCTTGATTTGCGCAATGAAGAAACCATCTTCGCGGGTAACCGCTTCCTGATCTATGCCTTGTTCCCTGAGACCAATATTTCCATCCATGTGCTCTGGGGTTTGAAAAACCAGAATACCGTGTTTGCTACCGGCAAGTCCATCCTGAACCGTAGTTCCAAAACCAATATAGGTCCATTGATGCTGGAATTTGGTGGCGGTGGTCATGAAAATGCCGGTACCTGCCAGGTTGCCAATGAACAGGCTGAGCAGGTGTTGGCGACCCTGACGAGCCGTATAAATCAGGATGGCTGAGAATGGTACTTTTGCTTCAGAAGGCTATCTGTATTCCCGTGGGCAGGAATTTGGCATACCTGCCCAGGGAATTACTGATATCGCTGGCTGCAATGCGGTAATAAAAATCCTCAGTGCTTTCGCCTGTCTTGATTGCACCAAAACGTTCATGAAATTTCCAGACTGACTCATTGCCTTTTCTGACATCGAAATGCGCACTCTGGAAACCCAGTGCGAGTCCATAGTGATATACCATCAGGGCAGATTCTATAGAGCTGCTGCTGGCAGCGCCCGCTTGTATGATCCAGGAACCCCAGCAAAATGAATCTGCCTGCTGATCATACAGGCGCACTGTTCCTATATTCTCACCCTGCATGTTTTGTATGATGAAGTAGACTTGCCTGTCATCAAGCGCATATTTTTCCAGCCATTGCTCTTGCGGTTTGATATCGGCTGAGGTGCTGGAGATAAAGCGTGATTTTTGTTCGTCTGTACGCAGGGCAACGATGTAGCTGGCGTCTGCCACGGTGGCATTACGCATGATCAGTTTATGGCCGGTGATTTTTTGCGGCTTTAAAAAAGCGGGCCCGCCTGCCAGACCGAGGTTGGCTAGGCGCTGCGCAATACCTGCCTGTTGGGCGCATGCCTGTATCTGGGTAGATATACCGGACAATGAGGAAGTCGAGGGAGTAGATGCTGGTGAAGCTGGTGACATGGCTGATTCATCTGAGGTTTTCACGAGAGATGATTTTACTGTGCCGTTTGCCCTGCGTACAGGCAAACGGCAAGTTTGCCGTTTATTTTGCGACTGGCGTAGCATTCACAACGATGCTCTTGTAATAGATATGGCTGGTCGATTCAAAGCCGGAATCAAGACCGAACAAGATCCACAGGCTGCCATCGGCTTCTGTCTTGACGTTCAATGGTGTCAGGTTGCTCAATTTTTTCTCCATATACGGCGCTTTGCCACAATCGGTACTGGCATTGCCTATGGTACCCAGCACCTGAGCAAATTTGCCTGAGCCCGATTGGCCGCCACGGTCTATGTTCATGACGAACTCATCGCCCTTTTGTACTGTCAAAGGTTCTGTTGGTGATGCGCCGCCAAAAAACCAGACGCTGTCACCTGGCGAGCCGCCTACGCCAAAGCAGCCTGTGGCCACATTGCTGACGATGGTGGCCTGAAAGCTTAGTGCGTATTCCGTATTCGGGGCAAAGCCGGAATATTTCTTTTTGATGTAGATGAACAGGTCATCACTGCGGTTGGTGCCATAGGTATATAAGCCCTTGCCGCTGAAAGGCAGAGGCAGGGTGCGGTATTCGGTGACGACGTCGGTAGGTTTTGTCTCACTGCTGAAGTCTGAGGTGCCAAAGGCCCAGCCGGGTGGCTCGCTGCCAAAATCAGTGTTGATCTGGACTGGCACCGGCTTGGGAATATAATTGGTAGTGCCGCCACAGGCAGCCAGCAGGGTGGTGATGACAGTCGCTGCGAAAAAATGCGTGAGTGTTTTCATAATGAAGATTAAAAGAGATTTGCCTGTTGGGGATGGTATGGCGACAGAGAATAGCGGGCGGCAGGGAGAAAGTCGTTCTTGAAAATGTCAGATAATTGTCTTTAATTTGTAAATCTTGCCTGGCTTGAAATTGTCTGAAAATTGTAAGTGGCGTCGCAAGCATGGGCAATTTGCGTAGAATCGCGCGCTGCCCGCTCTACAATGCGGCAAATGCAGCAAATGAGGGCAATGCAAAAAGGAGAGAAGAATATGTTTCGTGTAATGCTGGTGGAAGATGACGCCAAGCTGGCAGCGCTGGTTGCCGAGTACCTCAGGGAATACGAATTTACGATAGACATCGTTAGCCGTGGCGATGCTGCGCTCAGCCATTTTCAACAAACATCACCGGATATTGTGGTGCTAGACCTGATGTTGCCTGGTCTGGATGGCATGGTGGTTTGCCGTCAGTTGCGTGCCATCAGTGCCGTGCCTATCCTGATTTTGACAGCGCGTGAAGATGCCTTTGATGAAGTCTCGGGTTTGGAACAGGGGGCTGACGACTATGTCAACAAACCTGTGCAACCAAGGATATTGCTGGCCCGCCTGCGTGCCTTGCTGAGGCGTGTCAAGGAGGAGCCTGAAGATGAAAACGCTGACCTGGTTTTTGGTGCCTTTCGTGTCTGCCGCAGTGACCGCACGGTATTCTGGCGCGACGAAACTGTCACGCTTAACAGCGCAGAATATAAATTGTTGCTGGTGCTGGCCGAGGCTGCAGGCAAGGTTTTGTCGCGCAACGATATTCTGATACAGATGCGCGGCATAGAGTTTGATGGCCTGGACCGCAGTATCGATAATAAAATTTCCCGCCTGCGGCGCAAGTTCGATGATCCGCATGCCGACAAGATCAAGACAGTCTGGGGAGAGGGCTATCTGTTCAGCCCGTCTGCCTGGGACTAGCCGATGAATCGCCTGTTCCTGCGTTTTTTTGCTTTGGTGATGCTGTCCATCAGCGTCGCTACGATTGCCATCTACGTGTCCATCACCATTTTCTTTGGTTATCCTCTGGAAGAAGTCGCACAGCAGCAGGCATCAGGACAGATTTTATTATTGACGGAGTACGTCGATCAGGCAGGTCAGAATGAATGGCTGACGCGCCTCAACAAGATCAGGGAAATCACCCGCGCCCGTATGGATTTGATACCCATGCAGCCGGTACTGGCCAAGTTGAACCAGACAAGGCGGGCGCAACTGATGCGTGGTGAAGTGGTCATCGATGTTGCCAGCAAATCCTTTTACCGCCGTGTTGATCTGAAAGGCGAGCGCTATGTGGGTAGTGATGAAGAAGTCATCCACGCGCAGAATTTACCGATTGATGTTGCGCCCGTTCTCAAGACCGAGGCACTGCGCTACATCATCGTGGCACTCTGCCTGCTGATCCCGATTGCGGTCTGGTCCAGCTCGCACTGGCGGGGTTTGCAGGCGCTGGAAAAAGTGGCCGATGAGTTTGGCGCTGGTCATTTGAAGGTCAGGGCGCACACCAAAGAACGCGACAGCATACACCCGCTGGCACAGCGCATGAATCAGATGGCGGCCCGTATAGAGAGCCTGCTGGATGCGCAAAAAAATCTCTTGCATTCAGTCTCACATGAATTGCGCACGCCCATCGCCAGGCTGGAATTTGCACTGGAGCTCTTGAGAAACGCCGCCAAAAATCCCCAGCTTGAACCACGTATGCAAGCCATGGAAGCTGATATCAGTGAGCTCAATGCGCTGGTCAGTGAATTGCTGGACCTGGGTAAACTGGACCAGGATGCCAGCCTGAACAAGAGTGAATTCGATATCGCTGATAGTCTTTCCAGTTGCGTCGCCAGCTTGCAGCATGTGCTGGACGTTCATGTAGTCAATAAGGATTTCTCTGTTGATCTGGGCACCTACTGTGGTGACCAGCGCTTGCTGAAGCGGGCAATCAGCAATCTCTTGCGTAATGCTGCCAAATACGCCACTGCACGCATCTGGCTGCATGCCAGCAGGAACGCAGATGGCAGCATTGAAATCATGCTTGAAGATGATGGCCCCGGCATACCTGCCGAGGAAAGGGAGCGCATTTTTGAAGCCTTTTTCAGGCTGGACCGCAGCCGTGACCGCAGCACTGGCGGTTTTGGCCTGGGCTTGGCTATTGCAAAAAAAGCCATCGCTGCCCATGGCGGTGAAATAGTGGTGCAAGAAGGGCAATATGGTGGCGCCAGGTTTGTTATTTCCTTGCCTGTTTTTCAGCATCTCGCAGCAGTAAATCCATCAAATCCCGGGCTTACAAATTGATGACATTTGCCAGACAAGTTGGGGAAGACTTGCACCTTGTCGCTCTCTATCATTGCTCAATGTCGCAGTGTTGTTGTTTGCGTTCTGTTTGCCCTGATCAAGGCCCGCCATGAAAGTATTGCATTTTTACCGCACTTATCACCCCGATACGTTTGGGGGAATAGAGCAAGTAATACGACAACTGGCGGTGGGAACAGCCCGCCTGGGTGTGGATGCCGAGGTGCTGACCCTGACACGCAAACAAGGCGATCTGGAACTGGAGCTGGAAGGGCATAAAGTACACAGGGTAATACAGAGTTTTGAAATTGCTTCCACCGGGTTTTCCTGGAGGGCGCTTTCGCGATTCAGGGAGCTGGCGAATAGTGCGGACATTATTCACTATCACTTCCCCTGGCCTTTTATGGATTTGATGCATCTGTTTTGCGGAATCAGAAAGCCAACTATCGTGACCTATCATTCAGATATTGTGAGACAAAAATTCCTGGAAAAAGTGTATCAACCTTTGCGCCACTGGTTTTTGAATGATGTGGACAGGATCGTTGCCACTTCGCCCAATTACCTGTCCAGCAGCCCGGTGTTGAACCGTTACCGCGACAAGACTGAGGTGATTACTTATGGACTGGACAAGGATATTTATCCGCAGCCATCGCCAGAATTGATAGCCAAATGGCAGCAACGTTTTGCGGGACGCTTCTTCCTGTTCGTCGGAGTGCTGCGCTATTACAAGGGCTTGCATATCTTGCTGGAGGCAGTGGCCGGTACGGATATGCCTGTGCTGATAGTCGGCAACGGGCCTGAGGAAGCTGCGTTGAAACGGCAAGCCAGGGATTTGAATTTGGACAATGTGCATTTTCTCGGAGCCTTGCCGGAAGAAGATAAAGTTGCCTTGCTCAGTCTTTGCTATGGCGTGGTGTTTCCCTCGCATTTGCGCTCAGAAGCTTTTGGTATTTCGCTGCTTGAAGGGGCGATGTATGCCAAGCCCATGATTTCGAGCGAGATAGGAACTGGGACCAGTTATGTCAATGTTGCAGATGAAACTGGGGTAGTGGTGCCTCCCGATGATGTGCCGGCTCTGCGGGCAGCGATGGTGCGTTTGTGGGATAAGCCTGCACTGGCAGCGCAAATGGGGCAATTTGCCCAAAAACGTTATCAGACCATATTCACATCTGAAATGATGGCAAGAAACTATGTACGCCTGTATGTGGATGTCATATCAGGAAACACGAGAGAACCTTGAGCATGGGCGTTGATGTTGCGAAATTGGAAAGAGGTGTCTATGATGCGGATTTCTTCCGCCCTTATGCCCGTAATGCAGCTTCGCTATTTTGATGATATTGAAGATATTGGCGATATACCGGGTATACACACGACTACAATTGATCAGCATGAAATCTATACTATTTGCCTCCCTTTTTTGCATCGCCAATCTTGCTAGTGCCCAGACCCCGGCAGCGAGCATGTTGCCAGACGGTAGTTCGGATATGTATGTCGGCCTGGGGGTGGTTTCAGAACCAAGTTGTGAAGTGGGTGGCGAGCAGACTACCCGCATCATGCCTAACGTACAAATGCAATGGAGTAATGGCGTGTTCTTGCGTAACACCAATCTCGGCATGCATTTGAGCCGCTCCAGTGGTTATGAGTATGGTCCTTTATTGTCTTATCAGCGAGGTTGCAGTGCCTCAGCTGCGCGCAAGCTGGCCGGGTTTGGTGATGTAGATGGCAGTTTTCAAGTCGGTGGTTTTTTTAACTTCCGTCCTATGAGCAACTTGCGTCTGGGGTCCAAATTATTATTCGGCACCGGCGCAGGCAAGAAGACTACGTACCTGAATGTAGAAGCACGCACTTATTACAAGATAGCATCCCATCATGGGCTGGCTTTCTCTTCTGGCCTGGCCTGGAGCAGACGTTATTATGATTCAGCCAACTCAAGGTTTGATCCTAATTTTGCAGATGGCTATCCTGTCTTTGTCAACGGCGATGGAAATAATTTTGTCGGCTCTGGCAGTCAGGTAATGATTGCAAAGTCGGGCAAGGACTTGGTGCATACCAATGCCAATGTCAGGAATTTTTATCTGGGTGCGAATTGGAACTGGGAGTTGAGTTCATCCTGGATAATCACCTCGCATGTGACCGGAGTGCATCAGTTTGATATCGACAGTGACAGTTTGTGGCTAGGCAAGAAGAATTACGTCACCGTGTATTCTGGCCTTGCATATCGATTTTAATTCGATTTTAATTCGATTTTAATTTTACTAAAGCATGATCAATAAGTACGCCTCCATTTTTGTCCTGATGCAGTTAGCTTCAGTACAGGCTTTTGCGCAAATGAATAGCGCAACGCCTGTTACGAAGCCTGCGGCTGCACAGGTGGCAGAAAGCCAGGCCGAGACTGAATGGATCAGCTATCGCAGTGCTTACCGCCTGATGATACAGTTTGAGAAGTATGGCAAGCCCAAGAACCTGATCCAGAGCCATTTCCAGGTGAGCGCAAAAAATGGTAATCCTTTGCCAGACAATCTGCAATTGCATCTAGTCAGCAAAAACATGCGCTTGAATTTGCCACTGGATGCTGTTGGCCGTGCCAGTTTTCCCTTGCTGAAGTCTGCCTATGATGAAAATGCCGAGCTGGTGTTGAGCCAGACTTCCGGGCAAGTCAATTTTCAAAGCCGGATATCGATTATTGCCAGGGCTGATGGTATTTATGAAGTTGCCGAATTACGCCTGGCATGCGAGCAGGCACTGACTTATCTGAAAAATATGGGGGATGCCAAAACCGCTGCCAAATCCTGTGTGGGTGTGAGATTTTCCTATTTGAAGAACGCAGCGCAGGCAGGTATCAAGCTCAGGAACATAGACATGTCTGTGCACGCACTGGCATGGCAAGAAAATAGTGCCTTCCCTGATGAAAACAATAAGTCTTATAAAACCGTGACCCTGCGCTTTGCCGATGCGCCGGAAAAAGGACAGTTACTGGCGCAACAGCCACCTGTGGCAATTGCACCAGTCTTTGAATGAATTAACTACTAATTAATTCATTAATACAGCTTACGTCCTACCAGCGACGCCAGTGCCTGCCACCACCACCCCAGTAAGGGCCGCTCTGTATTATAACGGGGGGAGGGCTGACATACACCCGTGGCCCATAACCATATCCATACCCATAGGGTTGTGCAGGAGCTACGACACAGCCAGACAAACCCAGGGCGCCTATGAGTATGGCAGCCAGACCAATAATGTTTCTTCGCATGATGTACTCCTGTTGGTACTTCAGTTGTAATGCTTGACAGGGTGTTTGCGTTGACAATTCAAGTGTAAAACTCTGTTGCGGATGTTTCAAAAAATAATTTGTAAGAATTGATAAAAAATATTACTTGTTTGAAAACCACAATGAGCAATAACTTGAGCAAACATTTGTTGCGTCGCGGAACTTGACGCCGTGTGGTATGGTCTTAGGTTTGTTCTCTTACGACTATTGCCACAATAACATCTATATGCAAACCCACAGTTTAGCCATACGCCCAACTATTTTGTCACTGGCCATCATGGCCGCCTTCAGCCAGTCTTCCTATGCGCAAACTACTGCGCCTGCGACACCAGCCAAAGCCGAAACTGCTGAAAAAGCAGATGCCAAGGCAGCGGAGCCAAAAATACAAAAAGTAGAAGTACAGGGTAACCGCGTCTATGACGAACGCCGTCAGGACACTGCGTCCAAGATCGTCGTCACCCAGGAAGAAATCTTGCGTTACGGTGATACCACCGTCAGCGAAGTATTGAAGCGACTGCCAGGCGTGACCATAGGTGGCGTGCAGGGCCGTGGCGGCGATATCCGCATGCGTGGTCTGGGCGCAGGCTATACCCAGATCATGCTCAATGGTGAACCCAGCCCACCAGGTTTTTCGCTGGACTCCCTTTCCCCTGACCTCATAGAGCGTATAGAAGTCATACGTGCAGCGACGGCTGATCTCAGCACGGCATCTATTGCGGGTACCATCAATATCGTCTTGAGAAAGACCGTGCAGACAGCACAAAAAGAACTGAAGCTAGGCCTGTTTGAGGATGGTGGCAAGTTTGGTGAAAATGTCAATTACCAGATATCAGACAAGGCTGGCCGCATGTCATATTCCATCTCCGGTAATCTAAATCATGGAAAGTATGAGCGCCCCTCGTATTCAGATGAGGTTCGCATGGATGCGAATGGCAATCCATATGTAAAAACACAGACTTACAACCTGGGCTGGGGCACTTTCAATAACGTGGGATTTTCACCCAGAGTAAATTGGAATTTTGAAAATGGTGATACGTTGACAACGCAAAGCTTTGTCAATGCAAACCGTTTTGATGGATACTCCAGCGATGTGAGGACGGCAACTGTAATTGGTATCTTGCCAAAACCACTCGAAGAAAAAGATGTATTACCAATGTATGCGAGTGATTTTCAAAAAATACACTCTGACTTTGCCATGTTGCGCACTAATTTGAACTGGATACACAAGCTGGCCGATAGCGCCAAGCTGGATGTCAAACTGGGTGTGAACTATAACAAACGTAATTCAGATGTAGGATTTGCAGGTTATAACAAAGATGGTGCGCAAATACTTGATCGCAAGAGTATTTCTGGAGCGACTGACAAAGGCCTGACCATGAGTGGTAAATACAGTGCGCCATTTGTTCAGGATCACTCGTTTGTATTTGGCTGGGATGGCGCATATAGCAAACGTGGTGAAACACGCACTCAAAAAGAGGATGTTTCCTTTGCTGCGAACAAGCTCAGCCCTTCCCCCTTATTGGCGAATGATCTTGACGAAAACTTTAACGCAGACGTGACCCGGATGGCAGTGTTCGCCCAGGATGAATGGAATGTCACCAAGCAGTGGTCTGTATATGGTGGTTTGCGCTGGGAAGGTATTGATACCCGTAGCAGTGGTGACTTCAAGGCTAATAACACTGGCAAAAATACGCCTTACAGCATACATAACAGATTCAGCGTCTGGAGCCCGATACTGCAAACTTTGTATAAACTCCCTGACAGCAAGAACGACCAGATCAGACTGGGCATCACCCGTACTTATAAAGCTCCCGATACCAGTCGTCTGATACCGCGCCGTTTCATCTCTAACGAAAATACTCAAGGCAGCCCGGATTCTCAGGGTAATCCTAACCTCAAACCTGAACTGGCGTGGGGCTTGGATATGGCTTATGAACATTATCTGCCTGGCGGTGGTATGCTCAGTGCCAGTGTATTTTTCCGCAGGATCAATGATATTACACGCACTGATTTGTCAAAGGATACTAATGGCAGATGGGTCAGTATGCCAGTTAATGATGGCCAGGCTACGACCAAAGGCGTAGAGCTTGAAGCGAAGTTCCCTCTGCGCGCGATGCTTGACGGCGCGCCTGCTATCGATTTCAGGGCGAATGTCTCTTTCAACTGGTCCACTCTTAGTAGTGTGACTGGACCGAACAACCGTTTGGATTCACAAACACCTATCAGCGCAAATCTGGGCTTGGATTACAAGCTGGACAAGATACCACTGACCTTGGGCGGTAATGCCAGCTTCCAGGACGGTGGGCCGGTGAAAATTTCTAATACGCAGAGTTCGTATTCTGTGCCCAAGCGCGTACTTGATGTGTACGCCTTGTGGAAGTTTGACCCCAAGACGAATCTACGTGTGTCGCTAGGTAATCTTTTGCATCAGGACAATATCAATATTGGCAGCTTTACAGGTGATAACGGCTTGATACAAACCAATGTCACTCCTACCACGGTGACTGCCCGCGTCATGTTTGAACACAAGTTCTGACATTATCAGCACTGAAACAAGAAGGGCACTTCAGTAATGAAGTGCCCTTTGTCTATATACAGAGGCTTGACATTCAAGCCAAGCGGTCAACTCAGCTTATTTCTTGCTCTCGACCTTTGGTCTGCAGTATGAAGGCAGGTTCGCTGGCGGCACTGTCGTTTTATCTATGCCCTTGACCGTCATTTTTTCTGGTGGTGTACCTGTGGCGCATACCCATGCCACTGGCACGATGGGTGCATCTTCAACCACTGCCGGGCGCAAGCTCAGAACCTTGCCTTTGATTGCACCATGGGCATTATTGCCAAAGGTGATATTGACCACGCCGTCTTGCACCTCCACCGAGCTGACGAGGTTGCTGACAATTTTGTCGGCGACTGGCAAACCAGCTGCAATATTGTCTGCCGGAAACTTCTTTTCAGTTTGCCAGGTAGCGGCGACCGGTTTTTTTGCGATATCCGCAAACTGTATGCCGACTTCCAATTGCTCCCTGACGACCTTGAACATATAGGATGGAACAGCCATGGCTGCCAGGATGGCAATGACGCCGATGACTATCATCATTTCCAGTAAGGTGAATCCTGAGTGTTTTTTCATAAAGCTGATTTTTGTTGAATGTTGAGTTTTTAGGAATATAGCGGATAAGCCTTGCTTATCACAATCTAAATATCAAGAGAATGTACTTGTGCAGCGGCTGGCGACGCCTGTTGGCGTAATAAGCTATGACACAAGTAGCCCTATCGTTGATAATGCGGGCAAACCAATTATCCTTTGCATGATGAATGATCCTATTCCCCTGTTAGGCTTCAGTACCAGTTGGCTGGAGCTGGCTTCCTTTGCCTTGTCTGTCATCACCGTCGCTCTGAATATACGGCAGATACACTGGGCCTGGCTGTTTTCCATCCTTTCCTCTGGCATGTATGCCGCCGTATTTTTTGAATCCAGATTATATGGAGACATGGGTTTGCAGTTTGTCTTTATCCTGGTATCGGTCTGGGGCTGGGCCAACTGGCTGCGTGGTGATGATAGTCATGAGCGCTTGCAAGTCACGCGTTTGAATGCGCAGAGCAGGTGGAATTCTCTTGGGATGACTGTGCTGGCCTTTGTCTTGCTGGCCTGGTTCCTCAAGAGCTATACCGATACTGATGTACCTTTTGCCGATGGCTTCCTGACGGCTGGCAGTTTGCTGGGGCAGGTTTTGCTCAGCCGTAAAAAACTGGAAAACTGGCATGTCTGGATCTTCGTCGATGTGCTGTATGTTGGCCTGTATGTCTATAAAGGCCTGATGCTGACGGCGCTGCTGTATGCAATTTTCGTTATCATGGCCATCATGGGCTTGCGTGCCTGGAGTAAAACATGTCCTCAGTAAACCGTGTCGTCATATTGGGGGCAGAGTCCTCAGGTAAATCCATATTGGCCGAGGCGTTGGCTGCGCATTACCAGACCCTCTGGGTGCCCGAGTATTTGCGTGAATTCGTTGAGCAGAATCAGCGTGTTCCTAAGGCAGAAGAGCAAATCCTCATCGCCAGGACACAGGTACAGCGCGAAGCTGAGTTATTGAAGCAGGCTAAACAATGGTTGTTCTGCGACACTGGCCCCATCATGACAGCTATTTATAGCCGCCATTATTTTGGCGAGCCGGATGCAGAACTGGCTGAACTGGAACTGTCGCATCAATATGATTTTTGCATAGTCACTGCACCAGATTTTCCCTGGCAGCCAGATGGCTTGCAGCGTGAATCTGCCTATGTGCGTGACCGCGTACATCAGGAAGTATTGGATGTGCTGGATGAGAGGGAAATCCCTTTCTTGCTGGTTGAGGGAAATACCCGGTCCAGGCTTGAGCAAGTACAGTTCGCTCTATCTTTTCTATTGAGTTGAGTTCAATAAAAAAAGCACTGCAATCCTGAAGATGCAGTGCTTTTTATTTGAGCTTGTTTGAACCCCCGGGCCAGGCTTAGTTACTTTCCATCAGGCTCTTCAGGTGATCAGCGCGGGCAGGGTGGCGCAGTTTTTTCATGGCCTTGGATTCAATCTGACGTATGCGCTCACGCGTCACTTCAAATTGTTTGCCTACTTCTTCCAGCGTGAATTCGGTACTGGTTTCCAGGCCAAAACGCATGCGCAAGACTTTGGCTTCACGCGGGCTTAAAGAATCCAGTGCCTCTTTCAGTTTCTCTTGTACCGATGCCTGCATCGCCGCTGCCATCGGCGACAAGGTCATGCTGTCTTCAATGAAGTCACCGAGTTGTGAATCACCATCATCACCAATAGGTACGTCGAGCGAGACTGGTTCTTTGGCGATCTTCAGGATTTCCCTGACCTTGCCTTCTGGTAGGCCCATTTTTTCAGCAATCGCTACCGGTTCTGGTTCCAGGCCTGTGGTTTGCAAGAGCTGGCGACGTACGCGGTTCATCTTGTTGATGGTTTCTATCATGTGCACTGGTACGCGGATAGTGCGTGCCTGATCCGCAATCGCACGGGCAATCGCCTGTCTGATCCACCATGTTGCATAGGTAGAGAATTTATAGCCGCGACGGTATTCAAATTTATCCACTGCCTTGAGCAAACCGATATTGCCTTCCTGGATCAAATCCAGGAATTGCAGGCCACGGTTTACATATTTCTTGGCGATGGAAATGACCAGGCGCAAATTGGCCTCAGTCATGGCGGCCTTGGCTTCGCTGGAACGTTTTTCACCAGCCACCATCTGCTTGTTGATTTCACGCAGGTCATGCAAAGGCAGACTGACATTGTGTTCCAGGTCGATCAGCTTTTGTTGCAATTCACGCGCAGCATGAATATTGCGGCCCAGGATGGCAGCATAGCTGGATGTGCCATTCATTTCCTTGTTCAGCCATTCTGGATTGGTCGCATTCTGCCGGAAATGTTCAACAAAATAAGCACGTGGCATGCCGCATTTATTGACCATTAGTTCCAGCATCTGCTTTTCAGTCTGGCGCAAAGTCTTCATTTGCTTGCGCAAGGAGTCGCACAGTTTTTCTGCGGTCTTGACACTGAAGCGCATGCCTTGCAACTCGCGTGTGATTGCAAGCTGTGCCTGCTGGTAAGCCGGTGATTTATAACCATCCGTCGCGCGGGCCGCCTGCATTTGCTCAAAGCGCATGCCGACTACTGCAAACTTTTGCAGTACCACAGTCTTCATTTGCTGCAATTGTTCGTCGCTGATGCCGCTGGCGTTTTCTGCCACCGCGTCATCGTCATCATCCAGATCATCCAAGTCATCGTTGTCGCTGAGTTCTATGGCGGGAGCGTCAGATGCGTCCGGATCGAGCAAGCCATCAATGATGTCGTCCACGCGGATTTCATCTTTGGAGATTTTGTCGGCAATCGCCAGGATTTCCTGTATCGTGCCAGGGCAGGCAGAGATAGCCTGCACCATGTCTTTCAAGCCATCTTCTATACGCTTGGCGATTTCGATTTCGCCTGAACGTGTCAGCAATTCCACGCCGCCCATTTCACGCATATACATGCGTACCGGGTCAGTGGTACGGCCAAAATCTGAATCCACAGTGGCCAGTGCGGCAGCTGCTGCGGCTTCTGCTTCATCTTCAGTGACATTGTTGGCGACGTTATCGGTCAGCAGCATCATCGCAGCATCAGGTGCGGCGTCATAGACGGCAATACCCATGTCGTTGAGGGTGCTGATAACGCCTTGTATCATTTCAGCGTCGGCAACGTCGTCAGGCAGGTGATCATTGATCTCGGCATGGGTCAGGTAACTGCGGTCCTTGCCCAGGTTGATCAGCTTGGTCAGTTGCTTGCGGTATTGTTCCAGTTGTGCTTCCTGGCTGGCGGCATTGCCCGTACCAGGTTTCTTTGCCTTGACACGTGCGGCACGCTTCATCTCTGCTGATTCTGCTGCGTTCAATGCCAGGATTTCATCATTCTCGAATTGAAATTCAGAAGACTTGCGGCCACGCTTGGCTGGCTCGCGCATGGCTGGCAAGATATAAGCTGAAGTATCTATGTCCTTGATGCTGGTAACGCTGCTTGCTGCAGCCGCAGGGGCAGTAGCCGACACAATTGGGGCGGTGGCCGGTGCCAAGGCAGCCGCCACTGGCTTCATCGTCACAACGGGTGCGGGTGGTGCCAGCTTGCCCGAGCCTATGCGTGCCTCACGCTTGATGATGGCAGGTGCGGGTGTTGCCGGCTGGTCAGCCAGCAATAATTTCTTTGCCAGTTTTGGGCCGCTTTTACGTATGACGACGACACGCGGCTTTGCGGCCTCAGCATCGGCCATATTGCCAGCAGTATTTCCGGCAGCCTCGGCCTTGCCGTTGCCTTCAGCGACATCGCTGGAAGCGGTCTCGATGTGGGTATCAACTGCCGTAGCCGACAGTTCCGTGCTGCTGTTCTCGCTGCCTTCAACTGCCGTTGCTTCCGTCTCTGTGGACGTGCATGCCGCCTCTTCAGGCGCACTACTGCCGTCAGCCATCGCGGTCTGTAATCTGGAGCGGCGTTTGGTAATTACCGTTACTGGTGTCGATACCAGTGTCGGTGTTTCTTCTATCGAATCTACTGGATTCGACACCGGTACTACCACCTGTACAGTTTGCACTGTGGCCGTGCGCGCTACGCTGAGCGCGGGGCGGTTCAGTTGCAGTTGCGGTTTTTTACCTAATGTCAGCGTTGAGCCTGTTTTTGTTGTAGGAGAAGTGTTTGAGTCAGTTAAGCTGTTTTTCATGTAACAAATTCGAATACGACAACAAATGCTTGTCAATAGTGTTTGGCAATAGCAAGGGCGAAAAGCTGCTGGCGATCATCATTTGCAGATCAACGGCAGGCGCGGCGCGGATAAAAAAGCCCGCTGGTAAAAGCGGGCCAGGTCATCTTGCTGAATCTGGGCCTCAAAAGAGACGAAAGGGCAGAATTATCCTCGGCTTAAGCATTCTTGACAAGCAAGACTTTGCTTTCTTTTGCAGAAAATTTTGTACCCTTGCCTTAATGCTGACCAGTGAGGTCAGCAAAGGGCTGATATCTACAGGCTTTGCCCAGTGTCAGGATATTTTTGCTTGAGGTTTCAAGGAGTGAGTAGCTTGGCAATGTTTGATGTAAATCATATGTTCTTGCGCTTGATCTTAAAGAAATTGGACAAACTGTTAAGCTAGCGGCTTTGTGCCATTATTTGTTTTTATATCGCCATGCACTTTACATATCACCTGAAAGCCAGCCTGCTTTGCTTCTTGCTGGGCCTGCCATTAATCGCCACGGCACAGGCTGCCCAGCCTGCACAGTCAAGCCTGAAAGTGCCGGACACCCTGGAGCAAAGGCTGAAAGCCTGCACCGCCTGCCACGGGGCAGAGGGCAGGGCGGGCACAGACGGTTTTTATCCGCGCATTGCTGGAAAACCAGCCGGATACCTGTATAACCAGTTATTGAATTTCAGGGAAGGCAAGCGCGCTTATCCCGCCATGCGGTACATGGTTGCCCATATGTCGGACGCCTACCTGAAAGAAATAGCAGAGTATTTTGCCAGCCAGCATCCGCCCTATGCTGCCCCCAGGCCAGTGATGCGAATGCTGTTTTGCTGGAGCGGGGCAGGCTACTGGTCGCGCAGGGAGACAAGTCACGTAATGTGCCTGCCTGTGTCTCTTGCCACGGCAAGAGCATGACGGGTCTGGCTCCTTTCATGCCAGGGCTGGTAGGCTTGCCGCGTGACTACCTGATCGCGCAACTGGGGGCATGGCAGACTGGTAGCCGTAAAGCGTATAAGCCAGACTGCATGCAGCAAATTGCTGGCAAACTCAATCCCCAGGATATTGCTGCTGTATCCAGCTGGCTGGCAGCCCAGACTGTGCCTGGCGATAGCATTGCTCCTGCAATGACCTTGACAGAAAGCGCCCAATTGCCACTGAAATGCGGCAGCCTGTCACAATAAGTCGTAATTCAGCCGTAATTAAGCCGTAAATAAACTTATGAAAAAAATCTTATCATTCGCTGTGCTGTTTTTGCTGGCCTGCATTTTGGCGGTAGCAGGCTTTGGCTATTATCTGGTCGATGACAAAAGTACGGTCAATACAGCCGCGGGCAAGCCACAGGCAGAGCAGGTCACCAGGGGCGAATATCTGGTCAAGGCAGGTAATTGCATGGGCTGCCACACGGCACGTGGCGAAGCCGCCTTTGCCGGTGGCCGCCTGTTGCAAACTGATTTTGGCAACTTCAGGACGCCGAATATCACGCCTGATGCAAAGACCGGCATAGGCAACTGGACTGCCGACGATTTCTGGCAAGCCCTGCACAATGGCAAATCCAGGGATGGCAGCCTGTTATATCCATCCTTCCCCTATACCAATTACACCCAGGTTTCGCGTGCAGATGCTGATGTCATGTATGCCTATCTGATGTCCTTGCCCAAGGTGGAAAAACAGAACCAGGCACATGAACTGCGCTTCCCTTATGATCAACGTGCCTTGCTGGCCTTCTGGCGTGCTGCGTATTTCAGGCCCGCCAGCTATCAGGAAGACAAGAGCAAGTCTGTTGAGTGGAACCGCGGTGCTTACCTGGTCAATGGACTGGGACATTGCAGCGCCTGCCATAGTAGCCGCAACAGCCTGGGGGCAAATGCCGGTGTCAAAGATTTGTCCGGTGGCGAATTGAGCAGTTGGTATGCGCCTGCACTGACCAATAGCAAGGAAGTCAATCTGGCCAAATGGTCGCCGCAAGAATTGATCGCCTTGTTGAAATCCGGTGTCAATCAGCATACTGCCGTTTCTGGCCCCATGGCTGAAGTGGTGGCGGGTAGCACCCAGTATCTGTCAGACGCCGATATCAAATCCATGGTCAGTTATCTGCAGGCCATTCCAACCGTGCAGGTGGCTGAGAAGGATATGCTGGACAAGTTCATGGCAGGTTCTGAGCTGAGTGCGGAGCGCATGGATGCAGTCATGAAGCAGGGCGGCGCGCTCTATAAGACCCATTGCATGGATTGCCACGGTGCCCAGGGCGAAGGGGTAACCAATATTTATCCGGCCCTGAAGTCTAACCCCGGCTTGCTCAGCCATGCCTTGTCGAATCCGGTGCGCATGATCTTGTCTGGCGGCTTCCCGCCTGTGACCAAAGATAATCCGCGTCCTTACGGCATGCCACCTTTTGCCCATACCCTCACTGACAGTGAAGTCGCCCTGGTACTCAGCTATGTGCGCAATGCCTGGGGCAATAAAGCCGAGCCAGTGACCCCGGCAGAAGTCAATCGCTACCGTACTGCGGCAATGGAATAGTGTGGCAAATTACAATTTGATGACAATTCACATACATTTTTAAACATTCTTGCACTTCATCCGCTTTTACACTTGTGTTAATTGACATTGTTTGCAGATAGATTTGAAATCTGCAACCCGCTTGCCCCCTGTTTTTACAGTTATGTTGGCGGCGTGTGGTGGTGTCTCGAGCACTGGTGTGAACGCTGATGTAGTGAGGTCAGTGAAAGGGCTGGAATTTTTCTGGTCCGGTAATGGCAGACATGGTGTTATCCGACGCCCCTGTTGCTACCACTTGTCGCACTGGAAGTGACACCACCACGAAGTGGAGCATGACAGCAGCTTTTTGGCGTTGACTGTAATCGCTACCATACTGCCGACATGCTCCAATAACCCTATCCACCTGCCCAGGAAAAGTGTTATAGATCAGCAATTTCAGTTAAGATTGCTTCTTTATAAATCTTTTTCATCATATGCGATCCAGAATTGTCACATTGCTGCCAGCACTTGCTCTCAGCATCTCCTATCCTGCGCTTGCCGCCAATAATGTAGATCAACCCACTAAAACTACGGGGCCTATCAAGAGCCTGGCGGTGGATCAAAAATCCGATGCACGCTATGTGATTACAACGGTGCCGCAAGAGTCGGCCATGGAACGCTTTGAGATGAAAGATGCTCAGGGGCGCAATATTGCCTATGTTGCCATGACAGATGGTGATGTCGGTGGCCTGGTGTTTGTTGATAACAAACTCACGGGTGCGGTTTCCAAACAGGATGCGCTGGCTTTCTATAGCTGCCGTGGCTATGCTTCTGCCACCAAATACCATTGGGCTAAAGACGCCAATGCCTGGATAGACGGTTTGCTGGCCGCCAGCCAGCCGACCTCCGCAATCACTTTGCAATTCTCTGGCAAGTCGAGCTGGCGCAGTATTGTTGAAGTCGTCAATAATCCTTCCCTGTCACAAATTGGCTCGCTGGTGGATATCGGTACCAATCCCCTGGGTATTTTGCGCAAACTCAATAATGCGCGCGAATCCATGGCTGAGCGTGAATTGTTTGAAAAAACCAGGCTGCGCCTGATGGAGGTCACCACCGGCACCAGTGAAGGCAAAGTGGCAGAGATCATCAAGCCTGAAGATGTTTCATTTGCAGTCGGTGGCTTGGTCATGGCTTACCCACGGTTTTCCATTGAGTATTTTATTGCTGATGGTACGGTGAAGGCGATACAGCAGCCATCCTTCCATGTCCTGTCGCACAAGCAGGCAGCATTATTTTATGTGACCAATGCAAAATGGGAAATGTGCACGCCAGAAAACTGGCGAAATGCAATGCCGGTAGTGAATGTTCAAGCCCCTGCAGTGAGCACTACGCCACCTGCGCAGACGACTGAACCAAAATAAGTATCTGCATCGAGGTGGAATCCTTCGCACATATCCGTCGCCATCTGCTGGGCCTGGGCCTGGTATTGGCATGCTCTTGTGCAGGACTAGCATCAGGGCATGCAAAAGCACAAGAAAAAGTGCAGGCCAAAGCAAGTACCTGCTATGGAACGGTCGCCAATGGCAGGCTGGAAGGCGGCGTCAGCTTGCCAGAAAAAGGGAATAATTTTTCTGCGTATAGTGCCCTGGGCGTCAGCCTGGGGCGCACTTATGTACATTCCGCCGTTGCAGAAATTATTTCCCTGGCCTATCAACAGCTTGAGCAAACTGCCAGTGACAAAGTTTTTGTCTATGGTGAAACCGGCTGGAAAACAGGTGGGCGCATGCGGCCGCATCGTACCCATAAAAATGGTCTGTCTGTCGATTTCATGGTGCCCGTGCTTGATGCCCAAGGCATATCCCGTCCCCTGCCAGGGAATATGAATAACAACTATGGCTACGATATCGATTTCGATGCACAAGGTAGTTTTGGTGACTACCGAATAGACTTTGCCGCACTGGCCGAGCATTTATACGAGCTTGATCTTGCAGCAAAAGCCAAGGGCAGGGGACTTGCACTGGTGATCATTGACCCGCCCTACCAGGCAAAATTGTTTGCCACAAAGCGTGGCCCCTATCTACAAAAACACCTGAAATTCATGAAAGGAAAAGCCTGGATCAGGCATGATGAGCATTATCATGTTGATTTTGATTTGCCCTGCAAGAAGAATCCTGCTTAATTGTAAAACGTACTAACGGATGACCTGAACTTACTTTACCTGAACATGCCCTGGACCTTTGCCCATCCACTCGCCATAATGCCCCTGCGCCGCCTGGCGCCACAGCGTTTCAATTTGCTGGCTCTGGTTATTGGCAGTATTGCGCCTGATCTTGGCTACTATGTATTTGCCTTTGACCTGGCGACACTGGCGCACCAGTGGCCGGGCTTGTTGCTGGTGTGCCTGCCTTTAGGGTGGGTGATATTCATGTTCTTGCGCTTGATGCAAACACATTTTATTTATTTGCTGCCGCAGATACAAAGACAGGCGTTGCAGGCGCATCTGTCTGAATCTCTGGGACTGAGTGTTTCGCAGATGATCTGGATATCCTTGTCTTTGCTGCTGGGGGCCATGACACATATAGTCTGGGATGCATTTACCCATGCCAGTGGCTTGCGGTCGTCTATTTTGATGTCTTGCGTGAGCCAGTAGAGATAGCCGGTTTTCATACCCGCGTCTTCCATCTGTTACAGCATCTGAGTACCTTGATTGGTGTGGGTGGACTGGCTTATTGTTACTGGCAATGGCTGAGAAAACTTCCGCACATCGTCATACTCGAGCCAAGGGAGAGTGATCAGTGGCGGTATATTTTAATTGCCAGCACTGCCCTGACTGCATTATTGCTCGCGTTGCCGATGGCGTTTGCCATATCTGGTGCTAAGAATACCAGTGCAGCAAAAGAGGTATTTCTGTTTCGTTTCGCGCTATGCGCAACGACTTGCTTTGCCATACTGCTGACGATTGCTGCTTTACTGATCGCCAGGGCCAGAGTAAAACCAGAAGCACCGGAGTAAGCAATTGATACGCAATCAGAGACAATATGCCTTTTACTACATCACCCCTATCAACTTAAATGCGTAGAGAATCATGAAAATTCAAAAACTGGCAGTCCTGTTAGTCGTCGCTACCTTATCAGCTTGCGCCCAAGTGCCGAAGCAGGCGACAGTATTTCATTACGCCACGATAGACGCACTTCTCGCTGGTGCCTATGAAGGTGAGCTGACGGTTGATGAGCTGAAAAAGAAGGGTGATTTTGGCATAGGCACCTTTAACCGTGTCGATGGTGAAATGATTGTGCTTGACGGTGACGTGTTCCAGTTCAAGGCAGATGGGACTGTGGTTAAAGCCAGTGGCGGGCAATTGACTCCCTTTGCTGTAGTCACCACTTTCAAGGCTGACAATCGCTATGAAGTCAGCAAAGAAACCAGCATGAAAGAGCTCGAAGACATGCTCGATGAACGACTGGTCAATAAAAATCTTTTTTATGCTATCAGGGTAGATGGCGAGTTCAAACAGTTGACTACACGCGCCATTTCGCCGCAGGACAAGCCTTATAAACCGTTGGCAGAAGTGACCAAGACCCAGACCCTGTTTAACTTCAGCAATACCAGGGGGACCCTGGTTGCATTCCGCAGCCCCGGCTTTGCCAAGGGCTTTAATGTGCCTGGTTATCACTGGCACTATCTTTCAGATGACCGCAAGGCTGGTGGTCACGTGCTGGCACTCAGCCTCAGCCAGGGTACCGTCAAAGTGGGCGCAGTATCGGATGTAGAGATCAAATTACCCGCCAACAGCATGTTTGCCAACACCAATCAGACTGTTGACCGTGCAACGGAATTGAAGGCGGTAGAGAAGCTGCGCAAGGACTGAACATAGTCCTTGCTTTCTCAGTTTTTTGAACCAGGATCAGTACTCAGATTCCAGTTCAGGATATTGCCGTTTTTGTCGGTGACAGTCGTCATTTCCTTGAATATCCTGGCTTGCAAGCTATCGGGCAGGCGCACAAAATCGACGCTATTGACAAAGCGGTCACCGCGCATGAAGGCCCAAGTAAAGAATTTCATGGTGGCCGTGGTTTGCTGTGTGTCCCTGGCACGCTGTTGCATGATGATAAAAGTACCCATGCTGATAGGCCAGGTTTTTTGCCCTGGTTTGTCAGTCAGCATTTCTTCAAAATTGGCATCGGTTTTCCAGCCGCTGTTTGACAGGGCTGCAGAAAATGCCTCGGCAGAAGGGACGATGAATTTGCCATCGCGATTTTGCAGCAGGGCGTAATCGAGTTTTTCCTGCGTTACATAATTAAAGTCGATGTAACTGATGGCATACGGGGTTTTCTTGAGCGTGCTGGCAATATTGCTGCTGCCCTTGACTTGTATCAAACGGCTGTTCCAGGGAATGGTGAAATTCCTGCCAAACTTGGCTTGCCAATTCTTGCTGACCTTGCCCAGATAATCGGAAAAATTATAAGTCGTGCCAGAACCATCCTGACGCACGATGACTTCTATATTCTTGTTTGGCAAGCGCAAGCCGGGATTGAGTGCCGTGATCGCAGTATCGTTCCAGCTCGTGATTTCGCCAGAAAATATGCCCGCAAGGACTTCGCCGGTCAGGCGCAGTTCGGCGGTTTTGATACCTGGCAAGTTGATGACGGGCACCACGCCTGAAATAGCAGAGGGAAACTGTATGAGTTTGTCTTTTTTCAGGTCAGCCTGGCTAAGGGCAGCATCGCTGGCACCAAATTCCACGCTGTTTTCCTTGATTTTCTTGATACCGGCGGAGGAGCCGCTGGCCTGGTAAGTGACGGTAATGCCAGCGTTTTTGCTATAAGCATCTGCCCATTTCTGGTACAGGGGAGCCGCTGCAGACGAGCCTGAGCCCTGAATATCGGCATGGGCAGGAAGGCTGGCAAGAGGGGAAAACAATAAAACCAGGGGGAAGAGCAGGGCGTTGCGTGTATTCATGATAAAAAGTAAAGCTGAAAAGCGGGGGAACTGGAAACGAATTGGCGCGGATTATCTCACGAGCCTGAAAATTCCTCCCTGACGCAGTATTTTTCGTAATGAACCTGTCATTTCTGGTGGCTATGCTTCTTCCTTGCATATCGACAATAAATTGTTTATATTGTTTACATGTTTTCTAATCTGGAGGCTGGAATGGTAACCGCAGCAACGAAAAAAGTAAGTACTGTAGTCGCAGGTGCAGAGAAAAAAGTCGTCGCCCTCAAAAAAACGCCTGTCAAGCCTGCTGTTGTGGCTGTTGGGAAGAAAGTCGCCAGCAAACCTGCAGCCGAGCTGAAAGTCGCTGCAAAAGCGCCTGTGAAAGCTCCTGTACGCGCCAAACCGGCAGCCAGGCTGCCTGAAGCCAAGCCCGTCGCCGAAGTCGTCGAAAAAGTCAAGAAGGCCAAGCTGGTGCGCGATAGCTTCACCATGCCGGAAAGCGAATACGCGGCACTTGGTGCCGTCAAGAAAGCCTGCCTGAAAGCTGGCGTTGAAGTCAAAAAGAGTCAGTTGCTGCGTATAGGCGTCGCCCTGTTGAGCAAGACTGACGTGCCAGCCCTCAAGAAACTGATTGCTGGTCTGGCGCCGCTGAAGGCGGGCAGGCCAAAGAAAGAAAAATAATTCAACCGCAGCAATGCGCTGAATAGCAGGGGCACGATGCCGGGAACGTACCCGGCATGCGGTTTTGCCCTGCTGAGCTACAGTTTTTCAAGACTATCCCCGTTCTGGCATCCGCTCGATATCAGCCAAAACGGGGATTGTTGTTTTTCAGACTTGTCATAAAACCGACATCTTGCTGTCATCTTGCTGAAGTAATCCTTGATTATTCTTCGTTCGTCGGATAAACGAACAACATGACAAGGACGATGAATGCGATTACTCACGATACCCGCCGATGCTAATCCCAGTTTTTCCAAACTCAATCTGAGCCTTGCTACCACGGCAAAAGAAGTCAAAGAAGTACAGCGCCTGCGCTATAAGGTCTTTATAGAAAGCATGGGCCTGTCTGCTTTGTCCAACCCGGATGGCCTGGACAAGGATGAATTTGATGAGTATTGCGATCACCTGATCGTGCGCGATTCCAAGACCCTGAAAGTGGTAGGTACTTACCGCATCCTGGGGCCAAATGCCGCCCGCCAGATGGGCCGCTATTATTCCGAAACAGAATTTGACCTGTCGCGCCTGCAACATATACGCAATAGCGTGGCAGAAGCCGGTCGTGCCTGCATACACCCTGATTACCGCAGCGGTGCCGTTATCATGCTGTTGTGGGCTGGCCTGGCTGCCTATATGCGCCGTGAGCGCTGCTCGCACCTCATCGGTTGCGCGAGTATCAGCCTGACCGACGGTGGCCAGAATGCTGCGGCGATATACCGTGGTTTGTCTGCGGCAGATTTCTCTCCGCTCGAATACCGCGTTACGCCTCACACACCTTTCCCGCTCGATGAAATCGATAGCAGCACGACTGAGGCGCGTATTCCGCCATTGCTGAAGGGCTACCTGCGTGCCGGTGCCTGGGTGTGTGGTGATCCTGCCTGGGACCCTGATTTCCATAGCGCTGATTTATTCGTCATGTTGCCACTGGCGAATCTGGATGACCGTTACGCACGCCATTACGGCACAGGGGAGCAATAAAGATGAAACCAGCCGATCAGTTCCTGAATAGCAAATTGTATAAAACCGGTAAGAAAGAAACCCAGCGTTTCCGCACTATCTGGATTTCAGATTTGCATCTGGGAACGAGCGGCTGCCAGGCGACCAAGTTGCTGGAGTTTTTGCGTGCCACCGATTCAGATACCCTGTACCTGGTCGGTGACATCATCGACGGCTGGCAACTCAAGCGCCGCTGGTATTGGGACCAGACCCATAATAATGTGGTGCAGACTGTCCTCAAAAAAGCCAAGAAAGGCACGAATGTCATCTTCGTTCCTGGTAACCATGATGAATCGATACGCCAGTTCATCGATCTCGATTTTGGTGGCATCAAGATCAGGGACGAGCTGGTCCACACCACAGCAGCAGGCAAGCGCATGCTGGTCTTGCATGGTGACAGGTTTGATGGCGTCATCGCCTGTGCCAAATGGCTGGCCTATGTGGGTGACAGCCTGTACACTGTCATCCTGAAATTCAACCAGATCTTCAATAACTGGCGCGCCCGCGCTGGCATGCCTTACTGGTCGTTGTCACAATACCTGAAGCAAAAGGTCAAGAACGCGGTCAGCTACATCACGCAATTTGAAGATGCACTGGCAGATGAGGCGCGCCGCAAGGGACTTGATGGCATCATCTGCGGCCATATCCACAAGCCAGAGATACGCGATATAGGTGGCATTTTGTATTGCAATGATGGTGACTGGGTAGAGAGTCTGTCAGCTTTGGTGGAAGATGCCAAGGGCGAACTCAGACTGGTGACCTGGCATGACATCTGCCACCCTGAGCATGCGGCAGATGCGGTGGCAGACGCTGTGGCAGATACCGATGCGGAAGAGGCAGAACTGGAAACCGTTGCAGGCTAATTCAGGTTGCTGCAGCCGGTTTGAACCACGACCAGATACGCAGGCCAAACTGGTTGCAGGCCAAGCCACCAAGTACCAGCAAACCAGCACAGATTTTCCACCAGAACAAAGTCTCGTTCAACACGATAGATGCGGTGACCATGCCAACTACTGGCACCAGCAAGGTGAACGGTGCTATCGTCGCGGCGGGGTATTTACGCATCAGCCATGACCAGATGCCAAAACCGACGATGGTATTCGGGTAAGACTGATAAGCAATCGCGCCTATGGACGTCCAGTTCAGTTGCGCATAGGCGGCTTGCCAGGCATCCATGCCTTCCATCATGTAAGACGCCAGCAGCAAGGGCGGGCTGGCAATGGCCGAGCCCCACACCACCATCGCCAGCGGATTGACCACACCTATCTTCTTGGTGACGATATTGGCGATACTCCAGCACACCGCACCAGCGACCACCAGCAAGAATCCTATGATGGTTGCCTGTGCTTCCAGATGCATGGCAACCAGCGCCATACCGGACAGGGCGATCAGGGCACCCAGTACCTGCACGAATTGCGGTTTTTCACCCATGATGACAACTGCCAGGCCCATGGTGATGAAAGCCTGCAATTGCATGACCAGGGATGCCAGCCCCGCCGGGAAGCCCAGCTTGATACCGCAAAACAAAAGCGTGAACTGGAAGGCGAACTGGAACATGCCGTAGGCAACGACCCACTTCCATGATGTCTTGGGAAACGACACAAAAAATACCAGGGGCAGGGCAGAAAAGATAAAGCGCGATGCGGTAAACAGCACAGGCGGCAAACCTTGCAAACCGATTTTAATGACTACGAAATTGATGCCCCAGGTGATGACGGCGATCAGGGCGGCAAGGATGTGCGTGGGTTTCATCGTGCTTTATGGGTAAAGACGGCCCTACATACTAACAGCAAGCAGGATTTGCTGCAGAGCGCCAGTATTTTTACCTATGGCGGGTTTGCTGGAGGCGCTTGCTATTTCACCACCAGGTCGGGCGACATGATGGCTTTCAGATAGGTTTGCACGATGTCGTTCTCGCGCTGCTTTTGCGTGATCCACCAGACATTTCCTTTGCGCACACTATATTCTTGCAAAGGGTGGCCCAGCAATTCAGCGGCGACCTGGCCCAGGCAAGGCTGGTGGCCGATGATAAGTACAGGTTCGCGGCTGTTCGGCCAGTTGGCCGCCGTTAATACGTCACTGACCGTGGCAGCTGGCCCCAGTTCAGGAACGACCTTATACTTCCTGCCGCAGGCGATCAGGGCTTCAGCCGTGTCCCTGGTACGTATGGTGGGGCTGGCCAGTATCCTGCAGGTTTCAGGCAAGGTGCTATCGAGCCAGTAAGCAATTTTGCTTGCCTGCTTGTTTCCCTTGCCTGTCAGTTTTCTGAATTCATCAGTCAGTTCAGCCGTCGCCGGTTCTGCTTCTGCATGACGCCAGAGGATAAGATCCATTATGATTCTTCCGCCTCAGATAAGGAACCCAGGGTTTGCATCAAATGTTGCTGGGCGCAAAAGCGCACTTGTTTGGCTCTGGCTTTCTTGCGCTCATAGCGGCCATCCGAGTCCAGTGTCCATGCGTTCACGTTGTCTTTCAGATAGGGCTCCAGCCCTTCGGAAATAACCCGTTTTTTCAAGGATTTTTCGAGTACCGGGAAAGCCACTTCTATACGGCGGAACAGGTTGCGGTTCATCCAGTCGGCACTGGCCAGATACACATCATGCGCCAGGTCATTGCGGAAGTAATAGATGCGGCTATGCTCAAGGAAGCGGCCTATGATGGAGCGCACCTTGATATTTTCTGACAAACCTGGCACACCAGGTCGCAGGGCGCAGGCACCGCGGATGATGAGGTCAATCTTGACACCATCTGCTGATGCCGCATACAAGGCACGGATGACGGATTCATCGAGCAGGGCATTCATCTTGGCGATGATGCGGGCAGGGCGGCCTTCACGGGCTATGCGTGCTTCATTTCGTATGGCCTTGATGATTTGCGGCTGCAGGGCAAATGGTGCCAGCCACAGGTATTCAAGTTTCTTGGGTTTGGTCAAGCCAGTCAGGTGGATGAAGACTTCATTGACTTCTGCTGCTACCCCTGGGTGAGCGGTCAATAAACCAAAATCAGTATAAAAGCGGGTAGTAGATGGGTGGTAATTGCCTGTGCCCAGATGGGCATAGTGACGCAGATTGCCGCCTTCTTCACGGCGTATCACCAGCGCCAGTTTGGCATGGGTTTTCAGACCCACCACGCCATACACAACCTGGGCACCAGCGCGTTGCAATTTGTCGGCCCAGTTGATATTCGCTTCTTCATCAAAGCGTGCCATCAACTCGACGATGACGGTGACTTCCTTGCCTAGCCTTGCCGCTGTGATCAGCGACTCCATCAAATCCGAATTCATGCCGGTGCGATAGATAGTCTGCTTGATTGCTACCACGCTGGGGTCTTGTGACGCCGAGCGTATGAAGTCAATGACAGTCTGGAAAGGCTGGAAAGGGTGGTGCAAGAGTATGTCTTGCTTGCGCAGCAGGGTAAAAATATCGGCATGCGCGTATTTACCGATGGCCTTGGCCGAGAACGGCGGAAAACGCAGATTCGGCTGCTTGACATGATCGACCAGCTCACCGAGTCTGACCATGTTGACCGGGCCATCTACAGGATACAGACGGTCACTGTCGAGATTGAATTGCTCAAGCAGGAAGCGTGACAAATCCTCAGGGCAGTTCTTTGCGACTTCCAGGCGCACTGCCGCACCGAACTGGCGGGTTTGTAATTCGCCTTGCAGGGCCTGGCGCAGATTCTTGACTTCTTCTTCATCCACCCACAAGTCGCTGTCGCGCGTCACGCGGAACTGTGAATAATTGATTACTTCACGGCCATTGAACAAGTCTTCTATGTGTGAGTGTATGACAGAAGACAGCAGGCAAAAAGCCATGCCATTGTTGGAGAGTTCATCTGGCAGACGGATGATGCGCGGCAAAACGCGCGGTGCCTTGACGATGGCAATGGCTGTGCCACGGCCAAAAGCATCCTTGCCTGCCAGCGAGACAATGAAATTCAAACTCTTGTTGACTACTTGAGGGAAGGGGTGAGCAGGGTCCAGGCCTATTGGCGTCAACAGGGGTCTGACTTCACGTTCAAAATAGGATTTCACCCAGGCACGCTGGGCTTCATTGCGCTCGGAATGGCGCAACAGATGTATGCCTTTTTTGGAGAGCTGGGGCAAAATCTCCTGATTCAGTAATTCATATTGTCTTTTTGCTAATTGATGGCACTCATCGCTGACGCGTTTGAGCATGGCCTGGAAGGTTGGGTGTTGTACCAGTTCGCCATCTATCGTGTTCTGCGCCAGCAGGCTGGCCACCCTGACTTCAAAGAACTCATCAAGGTTGCTGCCGACAATGCATAAATATTTCAAGCGTTCAAGCAAGGGGATGCTGCGGTCCTCAGCCTGGGCCAGCACGCGCCAGTTGAAGGCAATTTGTGACATCTCCCTGTCCAGGAAAATCACCGAACGTGACAATTCTGGTGCTGCCACTGGTTTGACTTGCTTGGCAAGTGCCTTGATTCCAGTGTCAGGAACTTGTTTCATGTCTTCTGGCGCGGTTGCTGAAGAGGGTGTTTCCTGATTTGGCATAGTTTTTTGCATGTCATAAAGGGCGTCATATATATACGCAAGCATTCTAGACGTCTTAAATGACAAGTTTATGACAAAAAAGTGATAACAAGTGCAATTATTTCACAGGCTTTGCTTCACGTCATAATCTTGTCATATTTGGCTTGTACAGTGCGCCTCGTAGTACTGAATACTGTTATTTAACTCTGAGGTGAACATGCAAATCAAACGTGTTGTCAAAACTCTCATCGCTGCAATTGGCGTCGCTGTCACATTTGGCGCTGCTCATGCTGCCGACATTACCGGCGCTGGCGCGACTTTCCCATATCCAATTTATGCAAAATGGGCAGAAGCTTATAAAAAAGCCAGTGGCAACGGTCTGAACTATCAATCCATCGGTTCCGGTGGTGGTATCAAGCAAATCAAGGCAAAGACTGTCGATTTCGGCGCCTCTGACATGCCTTTGAAGGCAGAAGAGCTGGAAACAGAAGGTCTGGTGCAATTCCCGGCCATCATCGGTGGTGTGGTTCCTGTGGTTAACCTGGACGGTATCGCTCCTGGCAAAATGAAGATGACAGGTGAAGTACTGGCTGGCATCTACATGGGCAAGATCACTAAATGGAATGCACCAGAAATCGCAGCCATCAATGCCGGTCTGAAATTGCCGGCAGAAGATATCACCGTTGTACATCGCTCTGATGGTTCCGGCACGACTTTCCTGTGGACAGATTACCTGAGCAAAGTCAGCCCGGACTTCAAAACAGCCGTTGGTTCTTCTACCGCTGTTAAATGGCCGGTTGGTGTAGGTGGCAAGGGTAATGAAGGCGTGGCTTCCAGCGTCAAGCAAATCAGAAATTCCATAGGCTATGTTGAATACGCTTATGTGAAGAAAAACAAGATGACTTACACCTTGCTGAAAAATGCTGATGGCCAGTTCGCTGAACCAGATGATGAAAACTTCAAATCCGCTGCTGCTGGCGCTGACTGGAGCAAAGCACCAGGCATGTACCTGGTATTGACTAACCAGCCTGGCAAAATCACCTGGCCTATCACTGGTGCTTCTTTCATCCTGATGCACAAAGCGCAGGCTGATGCTGAAAAAGGCAAAGAAGTATTGAAATTCTTTGACTGGGCATTCAAAAACGGTGGCGCAATGGCTGCTGAACTGGAATATGTTTCCCTGCCAGCACCAGTTGTCAAACTGATCGAAGACAACTGGAAAGCAAAAGTCAAAGATGCTTCCGGTAAAGCACTCTGGTAATAAAAAGTTTGACCCTGTTCAGAAGCTGAACTAAACGATCAAGGTAATCCGGAGCTGTCCGGATTACCTTCCGGTGGAAAAGACACCCATGACTACCCAAATGTCCTCCGTCAACATGACTGCACCAACTGCAATCCCACCTGCGACTAACACAATGCCACATCAGGCCGATCAGATTGACCCGGCAAAAATGGCAGCAGTAATGCGTCGCCAGCGTTGGCAAGATTTCTTTTTTCATAAACTGACCTTTACTTTCGCCGCTCTCGTGCTGGTGGTACTGGTTGGTATCATTATTTCTTTATTCCTGCGTGCCATTCCGGCCATGAAGGAATTTGGTTTGCCATTCATCTGGACCATAGAATGGGATCCGGTCAATGATAAATTCGGTGGCATGATCGCTATCGTTGGCACGCTGGTGACTTCGATCATTGCCTTACTGATCGCTTTCCCAGTCAGTTTTGGCATTGCCCTGTTCCTGACCGAGATTTGCCCCAACTGGCTCAAGCGTCCATTGGGTACGGCAATTGAATTGCTGGCTGGTGTGCCCAGTATTATTTACGGCATGTGGGGCTTGTTCGTATTCGCACCCTTGTTCTCGCAATATGTGCAACCGGCGCTGGCTGCCACCCTGGGCAAACTGCCGGTAATTGGTGTGTTGTTCTCTGGCCCCATGATAGGTATGGGTATTCTGGCTGCTGGCGTGATCCTGGCCATCATGATTATCCCTTTCATTTCTTCAGTTATGCGCGATGTGTTTGAAGTTGTGCCGCCAGTCTTGAAAGAATCTGCCTACGGCCTCGGTTGCACGAAGTGGGAAGTAGTACGCAAGATCGTTTTGCCTTACACCAAAATTGGTGTGGTCGGCGGCGTCATGCTGGGCCTGGGCCGTGCCTTGGGCGAGACCATGGCAATTACTTTTGTGATTGGTAATTCCCATCACTTGTCCTGGTCTTTGTTTGCTGCTGGTAACAGTATCGCTTCTACACTGGCCAATGAATTTGCCGAAGCTGAATCACCATTGCATACGTCCTCACTGTTCCTGCTTGGTTTGATATTGTTCGTGATTACTTTCATTGTCTTGTCCGCAGCGAAGCTGATGTTGCTGGGCCTGTCACGTAAAGAAGGGGCAAAATAATGGAAAACTCTACAATGCAATCTGCCAGCAACCCGGTATATCGCCAGCGCTTGCTGATGCACAAGATAGGTATCAGCCTGTCTTCTATCGCCATGGTGCTGGGTGTATTCTTTTTGATGTGGATACTGTTCACCTTGCTGCTCAAAGGCGCTTCTGCTGTCAACATCGCGATGTTCACAGAATCGACACCGGCACCGGGCAGCGACGGCGGCGGCTTGATGAATGCCATCTTTGGCAGCTTTGTGATGGTCGGTATCGCTACGCTGATTTCTACTCCGATAGGCATATTGGCAGGTATTTACCTGGCAGAGTATGGCGACAAAAGCTGGTTTGGCGGTGTCACCCGCTTCGTGACTGACATCATGCTGTCTGCTCCATCCATCGTGGTTGGCTTGTTCGTCTATGCGATTTATGTCGCCAACGTCAAACACTTTTCTGGCTGGGCTGGCAGTATTGCGATTTCCCTCATCGCTATTCCTGTGGTTGTCCGCACTACTGACAATATGCTGGGTCTGGTACCTGCCAGCTTGCGCGAAGCTGCATTTGCTCTTGGCGCACCACGCTGGAAGGTCGCCCTGATGATACGTTTGCGAGCAGTCAAGGCAGGTGTGGTGACTGGTATCTTGCTGGCGGTAGCACGTATCTCTGGTGAGACTGCACCTTTGCTGTTCACTGCTCTGAACAACCAGTTCTTCAGCAGCAACATGAATCAACCGATGGCAAACTTGCCAGTCGTGATTTATCAGTTCGCCATGAGCCCTTACGACAACTGGCGTGAGCTGGCCTGGGGTGGCGCACTGCTGATTACCTTCAGCGTTCTCGGTTTGAATATTTTGTCGCGTACTTTGTTTAACCAAAAAACACAGCATTAATACTGGCCTCGATATGACTACTACTCAAGACAACCAACAGAAAAAAGCAATCGAAATCGGCGGGCTGAATTTCTTTTATGGTGCGACACGCAGCCTGCGCGATATCAATCTGAATATCTACGACAAAAAAGTCACCGCCTTCATCGGCCCATCCGGCTGTGGAAAATCGACTTTATTGCGTACCCTGAACCGCATGTATGACCTGTACCCAGGTCAGCGTGCAGAGGGCAGCATCATTTATAACGGTAAAAATATCCTTGATGCGGATCAGGACATCAACTTGCTGCGCGCCCGCGTCGGCATGGTGTTCCAGAAGCCTACGCCTTTCCCTATGTCGGTGTATGACAACATTGCTTTCGGTGTGCGTCTGTATGAAAACCTGTCCAAGGGCGAGATGGATGAGCGCGTAGAATGGGCCTTGAAAAAAGCCGCGATCTGGACTGAGGTCAAAGACAAGCTCAATAAGAGCGGCCTGAGCCTCTCTGGTGGTCAGCAACAGCGTCTGTGCATCGCCCGTGGTGTGGCAGTGAAGCCAGAAGTCTTGCTGCTGGATGAACCAACCTCAGCACTTGATCCTATCTCTACCGTCAAGATCGAAGAACTGATCAATGAACTGAAAGAGGAATATACCATCGCCATCGTTACCCATAATATGCAGCAGGCAGCCCGTTGTTCTGATTACACTGCCTATATGTATCTGGGTGAATTGGTCGAGTTTGGTGAAACTGATCATATCTTCATGAACCCGGTGAAGAAAGAAACTCAAGACTATATTACTGGCCGTTTCGGCTAACAGACGTACCATGCTTGCGCAGATCTATCCGTGGGAGCACGGATAGATTATATTGCGCGAGCTGGCGTTTATATTTTGCAATTGCGAATTCAGGAGAAACCTGTGACAGGCGAACACTCTTCAAAACAATATGATATGGATCTGGAGACAATACGCTCCAAGGTCTTGTTGATGGGCGGCTTGGTGGAAAGCCATTTTCATGATGCCATGTCCTGCTTCCGTACTGGTAATGCAGAACAGGCAGAAGCCGTGATCCAGTCTGACCTCGAAGTCAACCGCCTCGAAGTGTCGCTTGATGATATGTGCAGCCACCTCATCGTCAAGCGTCAGCCTGCTGCGAATGACTTGCGCACTGTCATGGCAACCGGCAAGGTCATCACTGATCTTGAACGCATAGGTGATGAATCAACTAAAATTGCCCGTATCTCCAGGGATGCAGCAGGCAACAAACGTGGCGTGCCCATGTTCAGCGGTTATGAAACCGTGCGCGTGCTGGCCAGCAGTGTGGCAGACATGTTGCATCAGTCTCTCGATGCCTTTGCCCGTCTTGATGGTGGCAAGGCGGTACAATTGATTGCTCAGGATGCATTGATCGACAATGATTTCCGCTCCATCATGCGTAATCTGATTACTTTCATGATGGAAGACCCAAGTACGATATCATCGTCGCTGGACGCCCTTTGGGTGGCCAAGGCGATAGAACGTATCGGTGACCATGCCAAGAACATTGCCGAGCATACGATTTACATCGTTGAAGGCAAGGATATCCGTCATTCGGACTATGTGGCAAGCAAGCAGGAACAACAGAATTAATTATTGATGATGGCTACAGACACAACAATACTCATCGTAGAAGATGAACCGGCAATCGTAGAACTGGTCAGTTTTTCCCTTCGTGCAGCAGGCTGGAACACTTTTGCTGTCAATACGACGGCTGAAGCCTGGGAGTATTTGCAGCGCCGCACTCCGCAATTGATTTTGCTGGACTGGATGTTGCCTGATCAGAGTGGTTTGCGCCTCTTGTCCAAGATACGCTCAGACCGTCAGTTCAATGAAATCCCTGTCATCATGCTGACCGCAAAAAGCATGGAAGAAGACAAGATTGCTGGTCTTGATCATGGCGCTGATGATTATGTGACCAAACCTTTCTCGCCACGCGAACTGACGGCCAGGATCAAGGCTCTGTTACGCCGCAAGAGCCCTGAGCATGCACAGACCGCCCTGACGGCAGGCTCTGTAGTACTTGATCCTGTCAGCTGCACGGTCAAGATAGAAGACAACAAGGTCGATATTGGCCATGCCGAATACAAGCTGCTGAAATTCTTCATGGCGCATCCGGAACGCGTATTTTCACGCAGCCAGTTGCTTGACAAAGTCTGGGGCGACCATGTCGTCATCGAAGAGCGGACGGTAGATGTCCACGTACTGCGCCTGCGCAAAGTCTTGAAGAATGCCGAGTCACTGATCAAGACCGTGCGTAGCGTTGGCTACATGCTGTCTGAAAAATAAACTGGCACCAGCTCATGCTATTTACGGCATCGCTCACTGCATAAGCTATATGCAGTGTGGCAGCGCCATTCCTGTTTTGGAATAGCTTGCAAACATTGCTCACTGATATCAGTAAAACCTATATCATTACATTTGTGCATTACATTTCAAGCAATTACTGAGAACCCTCAGGACCCACTATGTCTCCACGCCTTATTTTCTGGATTTCTGCATTTGTACGCATCGCCCTGGTTCTCATGGGCGCCGCATCCGCTATGTATATATGGGGTCCGGTAACAGGTTTGGTGTTAGGTTTGATCGGTATGGTGACCCTGTTTTGCGTACAGCTATTTTATTTGCAGCGCCTGGCAGACTGGCTGGATAACCCGAATAGTTCGCGCTTGCCTGACGGCTGGGGTGCCTGGACCGATATTTTTTCACGCCTGTATAAATTGCGCCGTGATGATGAAAAGAACCAGGCAGAACTGGCAGAATGGCTGGCACGTTTTCGCCAGGCCATGACCTTGCTGCCAGATGGTGTCGTCATCATGGATGATGTGCTGTTTCTGGAATGGTGCAACCCGGCAGCAGAAAGCCACCTGGGCCTGAGCCACGCGCAGGACAAGGGCATGCGGGTTACCAACCTGGTACGCAGCCCTGAGTTCATGGATTACATTATTCTGGGGCGCTACGAGACACCGCTGACGCTGTCATTCCGCGACCGCAAGCTGATTGCCCATATCATCCCGTTTGAAAACCGTCGCCAGATCCTGGTGACCCATGATGTGACTGAATCAGAGCGCATAGACATGATGCGGCGCGACTTTATTGCCAATGCCTCGCATGAATTACGCACTCCATTGACGGTCATTAATGGTTTTCTGGAAATCGCTTCCATGCAGGACGACCTCGATAACCATACCCGCAATATGCATCTGAAACTGATGTCAGAGCAGGGCGAACGCATGCAGCGTCTGGTAGAAGACATGCTGACATTGACCAGGCTGGAATCGGTGGATTATCCGCCACGTCCTGAACGCATCAGCATGCAGGGTTTGCTGGAACAGATCATGCAGGAAGCGCATGCTCTGTCTGCTGGCAAGCACAAAATCACGCTGGAATGTACTGGCCCGGATATCCGCGGTAGCAATGATGAAATCCGTAGTGCCCTGACCAATCTGGTCACGAATGCAATTCGTTATACGCCAGAGAATGGCAACATCAAGATCAGTTGGATAGATACTCCAAATGGTCCCAAATTTGCAGTGCAGGATGACGGCATAGGCATCAGCGCAGAACATATCTCGCGCCTGACAGAACGTTTTTACCGCGTCGATAAAAGCCGTTCCCGCGAAACTCAGGGAACTGGTCTGGGCCTGGCGATTGTCAAGCATGTGCTGCTCAGGCACAAGGCGAATTTGTTGATTGAATCTACGCCGGACGTAGGTAGTAAATTCTGTGTGCAGTTTCCGGGTTCGGCAATCACTGCTTAGTTCTTGCAGTCCATTAGAGCTGGTGAATTGATAAATTTGCCGGCACTATCTCCTTCTTTGCTGCCTGCTCCTTGTCCGCTTATTGTCCGCACCTGTCCGCCTGCTCCAAGTGGACAGGCGCGTCCATAAATATTCTCTATAAAATCAAATGCTTACATAATGGCATATTTCATGCTGTGGGCTTGTGCATGGCAGCATGGTCCATTTGTCTTGCGATCCGTGTCTGTTGATTTGGGATGGCAGATTATATGGAGAGAGATAAATTGAAATACCCCAGCCTAAGCAGCGCTTTTAAATTCAGTATGATGGCACTCGCACTTTGCGCTATGAATGCGCAGGCAGCTGCCGCACTGAGCGATACGGAAATTCGGACCATCCTCAAGCAACGTATAGATCAGGAAAAAATGGCCGCCAGTATTGTTGTCGGTATCATCGATGATAATGGCAGCCGTGTAATCAGCCATGGCTATGCCAGCTTGGAAGACCGTAAATTGGCAAATGCCGACACTGTGTTTGAAATCGGTTCGATTACCAAAGTATTCACGAGTCTGGTCTTGATGGATATGAATACAAAAGGCGAGCTTAGCTTGAATGATCCGGTGGCAAAATACCTGCCAAAATCAGTGACAGTACCTGGCCGTGCCGGCAAACAGATCAGCCTGCGCGACCTCTCTACCCATGTGTCTGGCTTACCCAGAATGCCAGGTAATTTTGCCCCCAAAGACCCCGCGAATCCTTACCCCGACTATACCCAGGATTTGTTATACCAATTTTTGTCCACTTATCAGTTACCCCGCGACATAGGTTCAAAAATGGAGTATTCAAACCTTGGGGTAGGTTTGCTTGGCCATGTGCTGTGCTTGAGAGCGGGTGTGGATTATGAATCACTGGTAAAAAGTCGCATTCTCTTACCTTTGAAAATGCAGGATACAGGTATTAGTCTTACCGCCGACATGAAGAAGCACTTGGCTATCCCCTACATTGTGACTGAGGAAGGCGCCAGCGAAGCAACATTGACAGCTACATCCAACTGGGACCTGGGAAGATTTGACGGAGCAGGTGGCTTGCGCTCATCCATGACTGATATGCTCAGATTCCTCGCTGCAAATATGGGGAAACAAGAGAGTCCTGTGCAAGCCATCGTCGATAAAATGCAGGAGCCTTTAGATTCCCAAGCGCTTGGCAAGCCAGTCAGGTTAGCCTGGGGTGGCGGTAATAAATATGGGAGTGAAATTATTTCTCATGCTGGCGCTACTGGTGGTTACCGCAGCTATATCGGGTTTGACAGAAAAGCTGGCAAAGGCGTAGTTGTGCTATCTAATGCAACGACAGATGTAGACGACATAGGTAGCAAGATTATCAATAGCGAGTACCGTTTGCGGCAATTGAAAATGCCACTCAGTTTTGTGCAAGCAATAGAGAAAGCGGGTTACGACCAGGTGCTTGCTGTCTATCAGGATTTAAAAGCGAGAGATGCAGACTTCTATTTGCGCGAAGAAGTCTTGAACGAATGGGCTTACGCCAAAATGAAAACCGGGAAGCCACAATCGGTTGTGGAGTTATTTAAACTAGGTGTTTACCTGTATCCCAAAAGTGCCAATACTTACGATAGCCTGGCAGAAGCCTATGAAACAGCAGGCATGAATGAACTTGCAAAGAGCAATTACCAAAAATCCCTGGAGCTTAATCCGCAAAATCAGAATGCCATCCAGCGCTTGCAAGTGTTGGCAAATGGCAGTAAGGGGGGCTTTTAGAGTATAAAAGGTAGCGCATGCGCTACCTTTTATCTTGTGCCTCATTTAACTCAAACAGTATTTCTTAAGACGGGTAAGCAAACAATCAACTGGCAGGGCGCAGCAAAGGCTGGGTTCTTGCCTTCAACCATTCCTGCGCTGCACCGCTGACGCGTGGCGACAGGCGCTGCAAGACTGTAGCATGGTAATCATTGAGCCATTTGATTTCGTCTTCGCGCAATAAGCTTACCGTGATGCAGCGTGTATCTATGGGGCAGAGCGTCAGGGTTTCAAATTCCAGGTATTCGCCAAATTCGGTTTGCATGGCAGGGACGTTCAATAGCAGGTTTTCTATACGCACGCCCCATTTGCCCGGGCGGTAGATGCCGGGTTCGTTCGAGGTGATCATGCCTGGCTCCATCGCCATGTGGGTTTCTGCTATCGCAGGAGAAATGCTCTGCGGACCTTCATGCACATTCAGGAAATAGCCTACGCCGTGACCAGTGCCATGACCATAGTTAATGCCGTCAGCCCAGATAGGTGCGCGGGCTACAGTGTCAAGCATGGGCGACAGGGTGCCGCGTGGGTAACGCATTTGCGAGAGATTGATCATGCCTCTCAAGACCAGGGTGAAGTCACGCTTTTGCGCTTCTGATACCTGGCCTACAGGAACGACGCGGGTAATGTCCGTTGTGCCATTCAGGTATTGTCCACCGGAGTCGATGAGCAGCAGTCCATCACCTTCGATGACGGAATGTGATTCCTTGGTGGCGCGATAATGCGGCATGGCACCGTTGGCATTGAAGCCGGCGATGGTATTAAAACTGGGCGAGACAAAATGCGGCTGGCGTGCACGGGCAGCGCAAATCTCTTCATCAATGGTCAGTTCAGTGATGCGTTGCTTGCCTAATGCGCCTTCCAACCAGGTGAAGAATTCACACAGCGCCGCACCATCCTGTTCCATTGCTTCACGCACAAATTGCGCTTCTTCCGCAGTCTTGCGGGATTTTGCAAATACCGATGGGTTGATGGCTTCGATAACTTTGACAGTTGCTGGTATGCTCTGACGGAAGCCATAAGTGATCCTGCGGGGGTCTATCATGATGCTGCTGCCTGCTGGCAGAGCCGCCAGTGCAGAGGCAGCCTCACTATAGTCTGCCAGACTGACGCCATCTTTTGCCAGTATAGCTGCCAGTTCTGCCGGGACTTTGCCTGTGGAGACAAACAGTTTTGCCTCAGTCTGGCTGATCAGGGCATGCCCAACAAAGACCGGGTTATAGCTGACATCAGCGCCACGCAAATTGAAAATCCAGGCCAGGTCATCGACAGTAGAAACAAAATGCCAGTCGGCGTTTTTGGCACGCAGCTGTTCACGTATCATCGCCAGCTTATCGGCGCGGGCGACTACCGAATACGGTGCTGCATGTTCATAGATCGCAGCCTGTGGCAGGCTGGGACGTTCGTTCCACACTTTATCCAAAAGATCATGGCTGGTATTGAATGTGATGCCCTTGCTTTGTAAGGCATGTTCCAGCGCCCTGGCAGTTGCCAACCCCAATACTGCACCATCGACACCCACCGTTTGCCCAGGCTGCAAATTGCTGGCCAGCCAGTCTATGTAAAGTGTCGCTGCAGCAGATGCTATTTTCATCATCTTGATACCAGTTGGTGCCAGTTCTGTTTCTGCTGAGCTCCAATAGCGGCTATCTACCCACAAACCTGCAAAATCTGCCGTAACGATCAGCGTACCTACCGAGCCGGTAAAGCCCGAGAAATAGCTGCGTCCTTGCCAGCGGTCAGGTAGATACTCAGATAGATGCGGGTCCGAGGACGGCACGATATAGGCATCCAGCCCTTGCTCCTGCATGGCAGCGCGCAATTGCACCAGACGGGCAGGGATGGGGGAGGTGATGGCAGAAGGACTAACAGGGCTGTTCATGGATGGATTTCCAAAGCAGGATAGACAGGGGTGAGGATAAGTTTAATACTGAGATGCTGTAAATACAGGGCGAATTTGAATGTATTGCTTAAGTTGTTGCTTAAGCCATTGTTTAAATAGCATCATTCATCTAGATTTACAAAACTGGAGAAGAGTATACCTAAAATATATTAGATAAGAGCAAGTATGCCGATTTCTTTAATTTCTTAAGAATCGCCGCATGACATGCGGGGCAGGCTCATTAGGATTGGCGTGGGAATATTCAAGCTCGGGCGCGAGTTCAAACTCGAATGCGGCATATAAGTCCAGCAGGCGGGGCTGGTCACTGCGTACGCCGAGGCGTAATTCTTCTATGCCAGATGTCTGTGCCGCATGAATGACGGCTTCGAGTAAATGCTGGGACAGGGCTTCGCCCCGAAATGCAGGCAAAACGCCCATGCGCAGCATTTCCCAGCAATTATTTTCTGTATCCAGTGGCAACCAGCGCACCGAACCTACCGGTTCATCATCCAGCAATAGCACAAAGCCGCCACCCTGCATCAAATCATTGCAGACACGCTCACTGCTTTCATGGTGGCCGCTGGAGGTAGCGGCTACCTTGTCAGTCCAGCAAGTGCGCGTCAGATGCGCGATGAGTTGCGCATCTTCGATAGCCGCTTCACGGACAACAATATTCATACGCTGGTACTGTATCTACGCACAAAAGATATTAACGTACACGCATGCCAGGTTGGGCACCAGGCCAGGCTTCCAGTATGTACAAACCTGGGTTGGCTTTTTCGTCAGCAGCAGATGCGGCCAATACCATGCCTTCTGACATACCAAATTTCATCTTGCGTGGTGCCAGGTTAGCCACCATGACAGTGAATTTGCCTATCAGCTGTTCTGGCTGGTAAGCAGACTTGATGCCTGAGAACACATTGCGGGTACGGCCTTCGCCTACGTCCAAAGTCAGACGCAGGAGCTTGTCTGAACCCTCTACATGCTCACAATTGACGATTTTGGCAATGCGCAGATCGACTTTGGCAAAGTCATCAATCTTGATTTCTTCTGCCAGTGGTTCGATATCTGAAGCAGCAACTGCTGTCGTTTCAGAAGCAACAGTAGCTGCCGGTGCAGGTACATCAAACAAGTCGTCAAATATCTTCAAATCCACCCTTTGCATCAAGTGCGTATAAGGATTGATCTTGTGATGATGCGGCAATGGTGTCGCAACATCTGCCCATTGCAAAGGGGCGATATTCAATTGTGCTTCTACCTGTGCTGCCAGTTGAGGTAAGACCGGTTTCAGGAAGATGGTCAGAATGCGGAATGCTTCCAGCAAGCGGCTGCACACTTCCTGCAGCTTGGCGTCGTTCTCTGGCTTTTTCGCCAGTTCCCAGGGTTTGTTGGAATCAACATAGGCATTCACCAGGTCAGCCTGTTCCATTGCCGCACGCAGGGCTTTGCCGTATTCACGTGCTTCAAACAAGGCCTGGATTTCTGGCGCAACATTGCGCAGATTATTCAGGAAGGCATCATCTGCCGTCGCCCAGTCAGTCGCCACTACGCCATCAAAACGCTTGCTGATAAAACCGGCAGCGCGGCTGGCGATGTTGATGTATTTGCCGATCAGGTCAGAATTGACACGCGCAACGAAATCTTCTGGATTCATATCCAGGTCTTCGACCTTGGCATTCAGTTTGGCGGCGAAGTAATAACGCAGCCATTCAGGGTTCATGCCGATTTCCAGATAGCGCAGTGGTGAAATGCCTGTACCGCGTGACTTGGACATTTTTTCGCCAGAGACCGTCACAAAACCATGCGCATACACATTGTCCGGTGTTTTATAACCAGAGAACTTCAGCATCGCTGGCCAGAACAGGGTATGGAAATAAGTGATGTCCTTGCCGATGAAATGGATTTGCTCAGTCGTCGGGTCAGCCATGAAAGCATCGTAATCACGACCTGTCTTGCCGAAGTAATTTTTCAGCGAAGCGAGGTAACCGACAGGCGCATCCAGCCATACATAGAAATACTTGCCTGGTTGGTCAGGAATCTCGATACCAAAATAAGGCGCATCGCGGCTGATGTCCCAGTCGCCAAGGCCGCCTTCGCCTTCCAGCCATTCCTTGCATTTGTTCGCAACTTCAGACTGCAGGCGGTTGTCTTTCAAAGCCCAGCCACGCAAGAATTCCACGCATTTTTCATCAGACAGTTTGAAAAAGAAATGCTCGGAGGATTTCATGATCGGTGTGGCACCGGTCAGAACGGAATAAGGATTTTTCAATTCTGTAGGCGCATAGACGGCACTGCAGACTTCGCAGGAATCGCCATATTGATCCTTGGCACCACATTTAGGGCATTCGCCCTTGATGTAACGGTCAGGCAGGAACATGTTTTTGACCGGGTCAAAAAACTGTTCTATGGTTTTGCTCGTGATGAAACCGGCAGATTTCAGTTTGCGGTAGATGTCCTGTGACAACTGATGGTTTTCTTCGCCATCGGTTGAATGCCAGTTGTCAAACTTGATATGAAAACCGTCGAGGTATTGTTTGCGTCCGGCAGCGATCTGCGCCACAAAAGCCTGTGGCGTGATACCGGCTTTTTCAGCCGCAATCATGATAGGTGCACCGTGTGCATCATCCGCGCCGACGAAATGTACCTCGTGACCCGACATTCGCTGATGCCTTACCCAGATGTCAGCCTGGATATATTCCATGATATGACCAAGGTGGAAGGGCGCATTAGCGTACGGCAGGGCAGTGGTAACAAACAGCTTACGGGTCATGGTTGATGCACTTTTTATGAACGGACAAGAGCATTATTCTAACAGCGAATGCACATATTGCAGCCGCTATGCCCTGATCCGGAGGGATAGTAATTGGGTTTTCGTGTTGTTTTGCTAATGGATGCTGTTCAAACTACCCAGGCACCATTCCTGTAGACCACTTCATCATCCAGTTTTACGGCCTCGGTAACGGCGAAAACATCGACATGATGGCGGCCTTCACCACGTTTGATATGCGGCTTGGCATAGCTGCCATGCTTGGCCCCCAGGGATAAATGGACGCCGCACATGCGCTCATAAGTGCCTATGTCACGCACGGTCTTGTCCTTGGAAAAGGCCTTGTTCATGCCAAAGCCCAGTTCACGCACCCAGACTATGCTGTCATCTGCCCGGATATTGGCCAGCACCTGATCAAATTCAGGTGTGGAATTGATGGTGTCAACAACCTGGCCTTTTTCAACGATCAGGGTAATAGGCTGCGCCGGGCGATTGACGGTAAAGCTGGTGTCACCAAAGGCAAAGATGCGGATTTGCCCATACACATCTTCCAGCGCTACTGATTCCGTGAACACTTCACCGATAGGGAACTGGCCGCCAACATTATTCATCTGGCGATAGTCGCCGACATTGAGCTTGGCCGGTTCAAAGCGACCACTGAAAATAAGTTCGGCACCACCGCTATCGACAATACCGCCGCTGGCCTGGTCAATTTTTTGTTTGAGCGCATTGCCAGTACCGCGATAGTAGTTGGCATCATAGGCCAGCGACTCTATGTAATACAGGTTTTCGTCACCTTCCATGCGTGCGAGATGGGGATGTTCTATCACTTTTAGCCCACGTTTGAATAGTTCCACCCGTAGTCTGTAGGCTTCCAGGCGAAAATTGGTGGATTGCACCAGCACTGCGAGATCAGATGCCTGCAAGGCATTCAAGGTTGATAAAATCGATTCTGGTGTCTCTGCATCGAAATTGATAAAGCGTGCATTGGGCAGGCAGGCGCGATAGGCGCTGGTCAGTGCCACTGCCAGGGGGCTGCGCTGGTCATACACGACTACTGCCTGATGCTGATCAGTATGTTCAAAGGCCAGTTGCAGGATGTCGCGCAAATGCTTTGTCGCTATTGCGACTGTTGCCGCAGGCAATATCTCCATAGGTTTTTCTGGGTTTGTAGCTGGATTAACGATGGAGATGGTCATGATTTTGCCTGCGCCTGCCGCATCATTAGATGCGGGCAGTTTATTTACGGTGAGAGCTTTAGCTGAGGGTGCTATTTTAGCTCCTAAGAGCCTGGCCTGGATTTGATTTAGTCCAGTTTTCAAGGCATTATGCTTAACTTTATGGAAACTAAGTGTGTGTAAATGCACAATATCCATGAATCTGCAGTACTTGATCTGCAGTATTTAATTCAGCGCACTCAATAAATGATGACAAATGCCAGGATGCCAAATTGCTCATCAAAATATAAATTCACAGGGAATGAACATGATCGTCAAGCAGTATTTAAAGTGGGTATTAGCCTTATTTGTTGCAGTCTTTAGCCATTTTGCTTACGCGCAAAATGCGGCTGCTGATGCCGAAGTCAAGGCAGCCTTCGACGAAGCAAAAAAAGTCATGCAGGCAGGTCCGGCAGAAATCAAAATGATAGATCAGGCGGTATTGAAAGTGCCAGCCGGTCAGATTTTTATCCCCATGCCTGAGGCTGGCCGCATCATGCGTGCCATGGGCAATTCATCTGACCCCAGTTTGCTTGGTGCCATCTTCCCTGAAGAAGGGCACTGGATGATCGTCGCGCGCTACCAAAAATCTGGTTATATCAAGGATGACGATGCCAAAGACTGGAATGCCGACGATTTGCTGAAAAGCTTAAAGGAAGGTACCGAGCAGGGAAATAAAGAACGCGTGCAGCGCGGCATTCCTGAAATGCAACTGGTGGGCTGGGCAGAAAAACCGAATTATGAAGCCGCAACCCACAGGCTGGTATGGTCCGCGATCACCAAGGATAAGCAGAGCAGCAGCGACAGACAGGGCGTGAATTACAATACCTATGCGTTGGGCCGTGAAGGCTACATCAGCCTGAACCTGGTGACGGCATTGAACGATTTGCCACAACAAAAATCCATCGCCAAAGATTTATTGGGGCATCTGGAATTTACAGACGGCAAGCGTTACAGCGATTTCAATATCAGTACCGACAAAGTAGCTGAGTATGGCCTGGCAGCTCTGGTTGCCGGTGTCGCTGCCAAAAAGCTGGGTCTGTTTGCCCTCATCTTTGCTTTCTTTGCCAAGTTCGCCAAACTGGCGCTGGTTGCCGTGGTAGGCTTGGGCGCATTGATAGGCAAGCTGTTCGGCCGCAATAAAGCTTGAAGTTATAAAACTTGAAGTTATAGAGCTTGAAGAAGTCCAGGCCAAAATAAATAGGATGTAATAAAGATGATGAAACTGCTGTTTCTGCTGTTTTCCGGCGTCAAGTTTGGCAAGTTGCTGACCACTGGCGGCACCATGATTGTTTCTGTCGCCCTTTACGCCTGGATATTTGGCTGGTGGTATGCGGTGGGGTTTGTCTTGCTCATGTTTGTGCATGAGTTGGGTCATTTTTTTGCTGCTCGTCAGCGTGGCTTGCGTGCGGGCTTGCCTACTTTTATCCCTTTTCTGGGAGCGTGGACTGAGATAAAGGATCAGCCTCACGACGCCGAGACCGAAGCATATATAGGCTTAGGCGGCCCTTTGGCAGGCACGGTTGCTTCGATTCTTTGCTATTTTCTCGCCCGTAATTACGATAGCGATTTATTGATGGCGGTAGCGTATTCGGGTTTCTTCTTGAACCTGTTCAATATGATACCGCTGTCGCCCTTTGATGGCGGGCGTATTACTGCTGTGCTGACGCCGCGCATCTGGTTTGTCGGCGTGCCGGTCTTGCTGGCTTTGTTTTATTATCGTCCCAGCCCCATGCTGATCATTATCGGTTTACTGGCCTGGCCACAATTGTGGCGCGCCTGGAAATATGATCCTGAGGCGGAAGAGAACAAGGCTTACTACAATATGTCTGGTGAGGTACGTTTCACCTATGCGGCTTATTACCTGATCTTGCTGGGCTTTCTGGCGGTCATGACGAATGATGTGCACGAGCTGGTGCAGGCGGCACGTCAGGTCAAAGGGATTTAGTTTTATTGTTCCGTAAGTTTTGCGGATCGTAGGCGGGTCTGGGTAATGATTCCGCCTGCTTCTGTATCCTCCCCATCTTCCCGTCCTCCTGGACTTGCTCATGCTTGCTGGCAGCATGCATGAATTTACTCTTGCATTGACGCTTCCCTTTGGCTGAATGATGTTGCTTGTTGCGCTACCATTTTGGTCCGAATTTCAGTCGGAAAAGCAATTTACTGAAAATTCTTCCATGTTTGTAAAAATAATCATGTGCGTGATTGATGTGAAAATCAATTGCTGACTGAGTCATTTTCATAGGAGGAATGCGTACAAAATCCCATTTTCCATTCCATCCTGTTGATGGCGCCTGGTCTTGACCTGTTGTTTTGATAGCGCTACCATTTTCGTCAATGCCCTAAGCTTAAGTTGTCATTTTTTGATGAAAAGAACCATGCCCAATCCATCAAGTACGCCTGTCCTCGTCAATTTGCAAGTCATCCCGGTTGCTGGTCATGACAGCATGTTGCTTAATCTCAGTGGTGCACACGGTCCATTTTTTACCCGCAATATCGTGATACTCAGCGACAGCCTGGGTAATACCGGTGTTGGTGAGGTGCCAGGTGGCGAAGCCATACGGCAGACTATACTTGATGCGCGTGATTTGCTGATGGGTAGAGGTATCGGCGATTATCAAGGCATATTGAACCGGGTGCGGGATGCTTTTGCACACCGGGATAGTGGCGGACGCGGCAAGCAGACTTTTGATTTGCGCATTGCCGTGCATGCTGTCACAGCACTTGAATCTGCCTTGCTGGATTTGCTGGGGAAGTTCCTGGAAGTGCCAGTCGCTGCGCTGCTCGGGGAAGGGCAGCAGCGTACTGCTGTAAAAATGCTGGGCTACCTGTTTTTTGTCGGCGACCGCAGACTCACTGAACTTCCCTACATCAGCAACCGCGATGCCGACGATGACTGGCTGCGCTTGCGCCATGAAGCAGCCATGACCCCACAAGCGATTGTGAAACTGGCCGAAGCCGCTTACAAACGTTATGGTTTTAACGATTTCAAACTCAAGGGCGGCGTCTTGCGCGGTGAAGATGAAATGGAAGCCGTTACTGCGCTGGCTGAACGGTTTCCACAAGCACGCATCACGATTGACCCCAATGGTGGCTGGTTACTCCAAGATGCCATACGCCTGTGTCGTGACAAGGCAAATGTACTGGCCTATGCAGAAGACCCTTGCGGCGAAGAAGGCAGTTTCTCTGGACGCGAAGTCATGGCTGAATTCAAGCGGGCAACAGGTTTGCCAACTGCCACCAATATGATCGCCACTGACTGGCGCGAACTTGATCATGCAGTACGCCTGCAGGCGGTGGATATCCCCTTGGCTGACCCACATTTCTGGACTATGCGCGGGGCCGTCAGGGTTGCTCAGTTATGCCAGCAATGGGGGCTGACCTGGGGCTCGCATTCCAATAATCATTTCGATATTTCGCTCGCGATGTTTACGCATGTGGCCGCTGCAGCACCTGGTGACATCACGCCAATTGATACTCACTGGATATGGCAGGATGGCCAGCGCCTGGGCAAGCAGCCTTTGCAAATCATTGATGGCATGGTGCAGGTACCACAAACGCCAGGCCTGGGTGTAGAGCTGGACATGGCCGAAGTGGAGCGTGCGCATCGCCTGTATCGCAGCATGGGCCTGGGTGCGCGTGACGATGCAGTGGCCATGCAATATCTGATACCTGGCTGGAAGTTTGACCGTAAAAAACCTTGCATGTTGCGTTAATGCGCATCGCCGTTTCATATTCTGCATCGACAATTTGTACTGACCTCAACCATTTATGGGTATGTATTCCATGCGAACACTACGATTGCTGCGGGCACTGCGGCCATTTTTCAGCAACTGCTTATTCCTGTTTATAGGTTTGTCTGCAGGATTGCATACGGATATGCTGCAAGCAGCACAGACTAGTCCCGCTATCCCGGCGCGCAGTACCTATGACTTCAACCCTGGCTGGAAACTATTTGTCGGCGATGCACCAGGCGCAGCCAGCCCTGCATTTGATGATGCTAGCTGGAAGGCGGTTACTCTGCCGCGCGCATGGAATGAAGACGAAGCTTTTAAAAAAGATATCGCTGATTTGTCGACTGGCATCGCCTGGTATCGTAAGCGTTTTAGTTTGCCCGCCAGTGCTTTGGCGGGCAAGGTCTTCCTTGAATTTGAAGGCGTACGCCAGGCGGCAGAAATTTTTGTGAATGGCAAATCCCTTGCCTTGCATGAAAACGGCGTCATGGCCTTTGGCGTCGATATCAGCGAGGCCGTGACTGAGGGAGAAAACACGATTGCAGTGCGCACCGACAATGCCTGGGATTATCATGAAAAAGCGACTAACCAGCGCTATCAATGGTCTAACAATAATTTCAATGCGAATTATGGTGGCATCCCCAAGAATATCCGCCTGCATCTGAGTGGCCGTCTGTACCAGACCTTGCCCTTATATTCCAATCTGGGTACTACCGGCACTTACATCTATGCGCAGGATTTTGATGTGGCTGGCAAGGCCGCCACGATTACTGCAGAGTCCCAGGTCAGGAATGAAACGGGGGAGCCAGCAAGCTTGTCTATGAAGTTGTCATCACTGATCTGGATGGCAAAAAAGTCGCTGCATTTGCCAGCCCGGCCCTAACTATAGACGCTGGACAGACTGCGAATGTCAAAGCCGCAGCACGCGTAGGCAAGCTGAATTTCTGGAGCTGGGGCTATGGCTATCTCTACGATGTCAGCACCACTCTGAAAGTGAATGGCCGCGCGGTGGATACCGTACATACCCGCACCGGTTTTCGCAAAACTGAATTTGCGAATGGCATGATCAAACTGAATGACCGTGTACTGCAAATGCATGGCTATGCACAACGTACTTCGAATGAATGGCCTGCAGTTGGCATGTCAGTGCCGCCCTGGTTAAGCGACTACAGCAATCAATTGATGGTAGCAAGCAATGGTAACCTGGTGCGCTGGATGCACGTGACACCATGGAAGCAGGATGTGGAATCTGCCGACAGGGTAGGGCTGATACAAGCCATGCCAGCAGGTGACTCTGAAGCGGATGTTGATGGCCGTCGTTGGGAACAAAGGGTGGCATTGATGCGGGATGCCGTCATTTATAACCGCAATAATCCCAGCATCCTGTTCTATGAAGCCGGCAACAAGGGCATCAGCGAAGCCCATATGCGCGAGATGAAAGCCATACGTGATCAATATGACCCATATGGCGGGCGCGCTGCTGGCAGCCGGGAAATGCTGAATAGCCAGGTGGCAGAATATGGCGGTGAAATGCTATACATCAATAAGAGTGCCAGACTGCCATTCTGGGCCATGGAATATTCGCGTGATGAAGGCTTGCGAAAATACTGGGATAACTATACTGCACCGTATCACAAGGATGGCGATGGCCCTCTGCACAAGGGGCAGGACGCCAGCATCTATAACCGCAATCAGGATTCCCACGCCATAGAAAATGTACAGCGCTGGTATGACTACTGGCGTGAGCGTCCGGGCACTGGCAGGCGTGTCAGCAGCGGCGGTGTCAATATCGTTTTCTCTGACACCAATACCCACCATCGCGGCGCAGAAAATTATCGCCGTAGTGGCGAAGTCGATGCCATGCGGATTCCCAAAGATGGCTTCTACGCTCACCAGGTGATCTGGGATGGCTGGGTGGATGTAGAACAGCCACGCATACATATCATAGGCCACTGGAATTACACGCCAGCGACCACCAAAGCGATAACAGTGGTGTCCAGTGCAGATGCAGTGGAACTGTTCCTGAATGGTAAATCACTCGGCAAGGGTGAGCAGAGTTCACGCTTCCTGTTCAGCTTCAGGGACGTAAGCTGGCAGGCCGGTGAGTTGCGCGCCGTTGGTTATGCCGCAGATGGCAAGAAGCTTTGTGAAACCGTTTTGAAAACAGCGGGTGAACCGGTAGCCTTGCGCCTGAGTGTCAAAGCTGCGCCAACTGGCTGGCGTGCCGATGGCGCGGACCTGGCGTTGGTTGAGGTGGAAGTCATAGACGCAAACGGCCAGCGCAATCCTGTAGCATTGAATCTGGTTGATTTCAAACTGGATGGTCCGGCAGAATGGCGCGGCGGTATTGCGCAAGGTGAAAATAATTTCATCTTGTCTTCCAGTTTGCCGGTGGAGGGTGGTGTCAATCGGGTGCTGTTACGCAGCGCTACCCAGGCCGGAAAAGTACGCCTGACTGCCACCACCGCAGGCTTGCGATCAGCGAGTCTGGAAATGACTACAAAACCGGTCAGAGTAGATGCAGGTCTGGGTACGCAACTGGCGAGTGAACAATTACCTTCCTATCTGGGGCGTGGCCCGACACCGGCTACTCCTTCATTCAAGGCATCGCGCCTGGCGATGGATATTGCCAAGGTTACAGCGGGTAGCAATGCCGATGCTGCAGCAAAGTCCTTTGATGACGATGAAACCACCGCCTGGCATAGCAGCAGTGTGCCTGGTGAAGCATGGATAGCCTATGAGCTGGCTCGTCCTGCCACGCTGACCGAAGCCGTTTTCAAATTCACTGGCTGGCGTGAGCGCAGCTACCCTATACGTATCAGTGTTGATGGCAAGCTGGTGTACGAGGGCTTGACAACCAAGAGCCTGGGCTATGCCAGCCTGCCTTTGAAAGCTGTACAGGGCAGTGTCGTCAAAGTCGAATTGACCGGTATTGCAAGTGACAGCGACAAGGCATTTACCCTGCAGGAGGTTGCCAATCAAAAGAATACGGATACCGGTGCCAAAGTCGTCGCCAAAGGAGCGCTGTCGATTATTGAGGCAGAATTCTATGAGGCGCTGCATTAAATGGTGAGGGCAGCCAGTCTGTTGCCGTCAGCAGGCTGGCTGTATTTGGATGTCTCTGGCTGTACTTAGCCGTCAAAAACTGGGCTTGTTCACCATCAAAAAGTACACACCTATCATGGCGATGAATGCGGGATAGCCCAGCCATTCCCATATCTTTGCATAGCGCCAGTACAGCTCTGGCAGCACAGTCGTGTTGTTGGCATCAGCAACTTCGAGCATGGCTTTCATGCGTATTTGCAACCACACCACAGGCAACCAGCAGGCACCGGCAAACAGGTACAAGACAAAGGACCACATGATCCAGGGTGTGCTCAAGGGCCAGCCTGCCATGTGCACCATGGCAAAGCCGGTCAGTGGCTGGATGATTACGGCAGGTGTGGTAAAGCACCAGTCAGCCAGTACTACCAGCCGTGCAACCACGACTTGTGCCTTGAATTGCCTGCTGCGATTGGTGAAAAACATATAAAACGCCGAGCCAAAACCGGTGCCAACCAGTAAGACAGAAGACAGGACATGCAGAGTTTTAAGCAAGAGATAGGTGTTCATTTTGTGTCTTTTCGTGTGTCTGTTTGATGAGCAAATAAATAAGCGAGTAAAGCCAGGATAGGAAGGTTTTTCAGGACCGGGCCAAATGGATGTAAATAATATTCAGGCGAGTAAATCGCAATGATGCCGCTATAACCGACAATCAGGACAATTTGCATCAGCCATAAAATGCGCCTTGGCCAGAGCAGGGTAGCCAAACCCAGGCACAGATCCAGCGTCGATCCGGCCATCAGCATGAACATCGCAGGCGCACCGCTAAGGCCAAGAGGTTGCAGTAAAGCCAGGCTGCCGGAGATGGGGTAAAGGCCAAACGACACGGCGGCAGTGACGAACCAGACCAGCGCCAGTGCATAACGAAACAATGGCAGGCTCCAGCCTGCAATCGCGCTGCTGGCGAGCATATTGGCGGGGATGCCTGTGAACCAGTCTTTATGCGATTTTGCTGGCCTGCGCAGATGTGCAACAAAGTCGGTGGCATCAGCAATATTGTCTTGCTCGAGCATGCGTAAGCTATCTGGTGTCAGCAGATTTTGCGGTAACAGCGTGGCTGCCCGGGCGGCGAAGCGCATCACAGGCATGGGAATAGAAAACATGCATTGCGCAGGCATGCCCATGGCTGTTCGATAAATTTCCAGCATGCGCCGGTAAGACAGCGCTTGCGGGCCAACGGCATTCAAGACCATGCTATGACGGTTTTCATCAGCAAGCCAGAGCGCGATTGCTTCACACAAGTCATCTACATGAACGGGTTGTACTTGTTGCTCACCACGCCCCGGCAAACCAAGCACAGGCAAGCTGGCCATGCCGCGGAATAGCTGGCTGCTGCCACCATCAATGCCAACCACCAAAGAAGGGCGCAGGATCAGGTAGCTGAGGCCACCAGGGCCGAGATCTATCAATGCCTTGTCAGCAGCGCGCTTGCTGCGCATATAGCCTGTCATGGTTTCTGGATGTTCAGCTTCGTTCGCAGCACCCAAGGCGGATATTTGTACGACTGCTTTGACGCCACATCTGGCTGCTGCATAAAACAAGGCAGCAGGTGCATCGCGATGGATGGCGTCGAAACTTAATTCTGGTGTTTCATTGAGTATGCCGACGGCATTGATGATGACATCAATTTGCCCAAGGCTGCGCAGACGTTTTTCCCAGATGGCTGGCTCGGTATCCTGCGCATAATTGATCGCTATTTCTTGAGGAACAGTCAGGCGTTCAGGCAGTTTGGGTTTGCGTACACCGTGGCAGATTTCATGCCCGGCATCTTGCAAAACCTGACTGATATGACGGCCTAAAAAACCTTGGGCGCCGCAGATAAAAATTTTCATGATCTTGTTTTTGTAAGGGCTTATGCAAAATTGTCCGGTCAAGGCGCTGCACTGCAACTGTGTCGGTTTTGCGTAAATTCTATTTGATGTCGCAGCGACCTTCTTTGCAAGCGCGGCTCCGTTTTTCAGCGCGTCTTGCAGCAATGCGCAAGATGGAATCGGCAAATACTTCAGAAACCCAGTGACGGTTTTTGGCGAAATGCTCATAGCCCCAGTTGCAGATGGGTTTGAGTATCGGCCAATTACTGAATGCCGTCAGCCAACCCAGACCAGCGGCGCGATAGGCGAGGTGTATGACTTCTACACCAGTCACGACTGTACCATCGGGTTTGATGCCATGAATGACGCGCATCACTTCTGTCAAACTCACGCCATATTTTGCGACATCAAAACCAGGTGCTGAAGCATCAATGAAATTCAATTTATTCAATTGATCGCGCTCACGCAAATTGTCCATCTCCAGCTTGCAGACAGGGCAGGATGCGTCGTACAGAAGGGTCAGTGGATAGTCGCTCATTTTAATCTTTCTCAACTTTAACTTTAACTTTTATTTCTGACATTTCTGTCTAAACAGAAATTTATCTTCAAAAAAAATGCATGAGCATTTTTTCTTGTGCGAATCAGATGAATACTGTTGCAGCAAGCTTATTGCTTGTCATCCCCACGCACAAATTTTTGTACCGCCGCACCCATCTTCAACAGCTTCATCAGGGTATTCGGTTCCAGTCGCAGCATTTCATCAGTCCAGGTGGTGACGGTCTTCATCAACGCCAGGGTTTCTGCTATACGCAACTGCGTGGCCTTGTCTTCCTGATCCAGTTCCGGGCTATCCAGACATTGCTGCAGGGTAGCGATGGTAGGATTGAATTCTCTTTCCTTGCGTTCACGTACTACCGTGCGGAACAATTCCCAGACATCCAGCGAAGTTTCATAATGCGCCCTGCGGTCACCCATGACATGCGCCAGTTTCACCAGCTTCCAGTTTTGCAGCTCTTTGAGCGAATTGGACACATTCGATCTTGCTACACCCAAAGTGTCTGCAATTTCTTCTGCCTGCATGGGGCAGCCGACGATATACAGCAGAGCATGAATCTGGCTCACGGTACGGTTAACACCCCATAAGGTGCCCATTTCGCCCCAGTGTAGGATAAATTTTTGTTTGACGGGTGTAAGTTCCATGAGCACAGTGTAGTTAATTCCTTAATTTCAGTCAAGACAGAAATAAAAGAATTATTAATTTCCTTAATGAAAAGATAAAATTGCTCACAATGAAGCTTAAATCTGAGGGGCGCATAGATGGATGATGTACATGCAGTATTAAATTTCTGGTTTGGCCTGGATGCCGACGATGCAAAGACTGCGCAATCCCAGGCCAAGCTATGGTGGTCCAAGAGCGATGACCTCGATGCTGCAATCAGGGATGGTTTTGCCAACCTGACCGAGCAAGCCATACAGGGGGAATTGTCGGGCTGGGAAAATACCGCCGAGGGCAGACTGGCGCTGATTATTCTTTGTGATCAGTTCCCCAGGAATATGTACAGGAACCTGCCTGAATCTTTTGCCTACGATGCGCAGGCCAGGATTTACTGTGAGGCAGGGCTGCAATTGCAGGCAGACCGTCAGTTGCGCCCCATACAAAGAGTATTCTTTTATTTGCCACTTGAACATTCAGAGTCGCTGGCAGATCAGGACAAATCGGTTGCTTTGTATGACGCATTGCGGCGCGAGGCTCCAGAAGCACAGCGTGAGATTTTCGATGGTTTTTATAAGTTCGCGATAAAACACCGCGCGATCGTTGGCCGCTTTGGTCGTTTCCCGCACAGGAATGCGATACTCGGACGTACATCTACTGCGGATGAGCTGGCATTTTTAGCTGGACCCGGCTCATCATTTTAAAGCCGAAATTATCAGGCACACTACCAGGGAGTATCAGGCATGACAGAGCAACGCGCAACACCAGGTGTTTATGTTACTGAGGTGGATGGTTTTTCCAGTGCCGTGGTGGCAGTGCCCACCGGTATTCCGGTATTTCTTGGCTATACAGAAAAAAACAGCGCCAAGGCAGCCAATGCAACTCTGCCTGTACGCATTTCGTCACTGGCCGAGTACATTGATATCTTTGGTGCTGCTCCACAGATAGAGTATGACTACGTCAGCAATAGTCAGGCAACACCGCCATACCAGGCCAATAATGCCGCGCCAGCTTTTGGCCTGTACTTCGGCCTGGAATTGTTTTTCAATAATGGTGGCGGGATTTGCTATGTACTTTCTCTTGGTACGTATGATGAGGTGATTGATGCTGGCGCCTTTGGCAAAGAAGCGTATACCAACGCGCTGCCCATAGCTGCTGGCTGCACAGAAGCCGATTTGCTGGTCATGCCAGATGCTGTGCATCTCAGCCTCGATGACTGGGCCAGCGTATCGCAACTGGCATTGCAAAGCTGTGAGCAATCGCAACATCTCATGTGTGTACTGGATGTGCACAATGGCTATTTGCCTGCGGATGGCACTGCACAGGACCCCATTACAGGTGGTGCGGGTAGCGGTGGTTTTTACAGGATTGCCGGGCTCGGTGAAGAGTTCAATAAATATGGTGTCAGTTATTATCCCTGGCTGAACACGAATATCGTCAGCATGAGTGATATCGACTACAGATGGATTTCAGCCGCCACCTTGGCTTTACTGGTGGCAGATTTGACGACGGAAGCACCCACTTTATTTCCACCCTCTGCAACAGATGCGCCAGCGCCCAGGTTGCAGTCTTATCTCAGTATTGTCAGCTCGTTGACTCAGGCGGGTGATGCAGTGGCAGTGCGGCAGCGCCATCAAAGCCTGATGGCAGTATCACCTCTGTATCAAACCTGCATGAACAATATCGCTACCAGCGTTAACCTGTTGCCGCCAGCAGCAGCGATGGCTGGCGTATATGCACGTACCGATCACACCTTTGGTGTTTTTCAGTCGCCCGCCAATACAACCATCATCAATGCCATTTCTCCTGTGGTGACGATTAGCGACCAGGAACAGGGCAGCTTGAATGTGCCCTTGAATGGCCTGGCCGTGAATGCGATACGCACTTTTCCCAATTATGGCTTGTTGGTCTGGGGCGCCCGTACCCTGGCGGGGAATAGCGACGACTGGCGCTACATCAGTGTCAGGCGTACGGTCATCATGCTTGAGCAATCCATCAAAGCCGCCTTGCAAACTTATGTGTTTCAGGCCAACAATAACCAGACCTGGATGGCCGTCACTTCGACGATCAGCAATTTCTTGAATGCGCAATGGAAGTACGGTGCACTGGTTGGCAGTAAACCAGCAGATGCATATAGTGTCAGTGTAGGGTTGGGAACTACCATGACGGCCCAGGACATACTCGACGGCGTGATGAATGTCACGGTCATGGTCGCGCTGGTGCATCCTGCAGAATTTATCGTACTGACTTTTCAGCAGCAAATGCAGACCAGCTAAGGTGTGATTACGCGCCCACTAAGCTCTCATTAAGTTGATTACGATTGCCTGGCGCAATGCCAGGCAATCTGCAAATTGCAGGCAATCAGTCATAGCCAAATGTTGCAGTCTTGCTCAAATTGCGGGGAGCAGGCGGCGCCTTGGGCACGAAGTTGAACTGGAATTTGACATTGGTTGGCCCATCATTGGCCACTTGCACGGTTTGTGCCAGCGGTTCGCCAAACATATTCGGTGCCCAGGCTTTGACTTCATATTTGCCTGCTGGCAGATTGTTAAGGGCGACACTGCCCGATGCATCAGTCCTGGAAAAATATGGTGTATCAACCACATAGATAAAACCGCGCATCCAGTCGTGGAAGTGGCAAACCAGGGCTACTTCACCCGCTTTATCAAACAGGATAGGCGCAGGTTCTTCTTTCTTGCTGTTCACGCGCAATTCAAATGTCTTTGCAGGAGAAAATGATTTCAGGTGATGCTCGTGATTATCCTTGTTGGGAAAACGCACCTGTGTGCCGCTGCGTATAACAGTCAGGAAGGGGCTGAAGGCATAATTTTCCTGTGCCACCACACTGGTTTCGCCCGGCTTTTTGGCGGGAGAGGGCGTGTCCAGCGGCGTCGCGAACAGAACAGCATTGCCCATGGCTTGTCCATTCTTGTCGGTCAGGTGACCCACCAGCAGGCCAGCCTGGGCGGCCATGGAATAACCCAGCAAGCCAAGAGCAGATAGCGATAGGCAGAATTTGTTGCGGAAGTGGTGTTTGGCTGGTGCTTGCATCAATTTCTCCTGATTTTCTTATAAAAAACAAATGAGCGCAGTCCATTATGCTTGAACTTCATTGAGCGGGGAAGTTTGCGCTTCTTCAATATGCCCGCTTACAACACGCCTGACATCAAGGGTATTACAGCCTGGATGCATAAATTGCGCTAGACTTGCAGGATATCTATGGAGAATTGCATGAGTATTACAGTAGAAGACATTAAAGCCGTATTGGCAAAAGTGACAGACCCAAATACGAATAAAGACCTGATCGCGACTAAATCAGTAAAAAATATCAAGATAGAAGGCACAGATGTCAGCCTGGACGTGGAACTGGGTTACCCGGCCAAAAGCCAGTTTGAAATGATACGCGCTGCCGTTGTGGCTGCCATTGCTGTCTTGCCCGGTGCGGGCAAGGTCGCGGTCAATGTGACCTCAAAAATCATCGCCCATGCTGTGCAGCCTGGCATCAAACTCATGCCGAATGTGAAGAATATTATCGCTGTGGCCTCAGGCAAGGGCGGGGTCGGCAAATCGACTACCGCTGCCAATCTGGCGCTGGCCCTGGCTGCTGAAGGCGCGGCCGTTGGTATCTTGGATGCGGACATTTATGGCCCTTCACAACCCATGATGATGGGTATTTCTGGTCGCCCTGAAACGGTAGATGGTAAAACCATGGAGCCATTGGAAAACCATGGTCTGCAGGTATCCTCTATCGGTTTCATGATAGACCCGGATGAACCCATGGTCTGGCGTGGTCCCATTGTTACCCAGGCCCTGCAGCAATTGCTGGGGCAAACCAATTGGCGTGACCTGGATTATCTCATCGTTGATATGCCACCAGGCACGGGTGATGTGCAACTGACACTATCGCAAAAAGTGCCGGTGACTGGCGCCATTATTGTGACAACGCCACAGGATATCGCCTTGCTGGATGCGCGCAAGGGACTCAAGATGTTTGAAAAAGTCGGCATCCCTATCCTGGGCATAGTCGAAAACATGAGCATCCATATCTGCTCCAACTGTGGTCATGCCGAGCATATTTTTGGCGAGGGTGGTGGGCAGAAGATGTGCGCTGACTTTGGCGTTGATTTCCTCGGTGGCCTGCCTTTGACGATGAGCATACGCCAGCAAGCCGATTCAGGCACGCCTACCGTGGTTGCCGAACCTGATGGGCAAATCGCCGGTCTGTATAAAGACATCGCCCGCAAAGTCGCTATCAAGGTTGCGGAAAAGGCCAAGGACATGACCAGTAAATTCCCCACCATCACCATACAAAATACCTGAGGTGCAGGCGAGTATGGATAGGCAGGCTGATTATGCTTACATGCAGCAAGCGCTGGAGCTGGCCAGACGCGCGACCATAGAAACTTCACCCAACCCCAAAGTGGGTTGCGTGATAGTGCGTGATGGTCAGGTGCTGGGGCAGGGCTGGACGCAGCCAGTAGGGCAGGCGCATGCTGAGGTGCAGGCCTTGCGTGACGCCGCCGCAAAAGGCCATGATGTGCGTGGCGCTACAGCCTATGTCACGCTGGAACCATGTAGCCATTTTGGCCGCACACCACCTTGTGCAAACGGTTTGCGTGATGCTGGTATCGCACGCGTAGTCGCTGCCGTGCAAGACGCGAACCCGCAAGTGGCGGGACGCGGTTTAAGTATCTTGCGCGAGGCTGGTGTTGAAGTTGAATGCGGTACTTTTCCTGACCTGGCCTTGCAGGCGCGGGAATTGAACATAGGTTTTTTCCAGCGCATGGAAACAGGCAAGCCCTGGGTCAGGATGAAAGTTGCTGGCAGCCTTGACGGCATTACCGCCTTGAGCAATGGCCAAAGCCAGTGGATCACCGGACCAGCAGCCAGGCAGGATGGTCATCAATGGCGGGCGCGTGCTGATGCGATTTTGACTGGCATAGGTACCGTGCTGGCAGATGACCCCATGCTGAATGTCCGGGGCATGGACACGCCACGTCAGCCACAAAAAATCATTGTTGACTCCCAGCTGCGCATCTCGCCCCAAGCCAAAGTGTTGCAAGGCGGGGCCTTGATTGTCTGTGCTGAACCTGATGCTGAAAAACAGGTGCAACTGGAACAGGCTGGGGCAGAAGTGATTTGCTTGCCAGGTGCAAATCAGCAAGTCGATTTGCCCGCCCTGATGCAAGAACTGGGACGCAGGCAAATCAATGAATTGCATGTGGAAGCAGGGGCGACTCTGAATGGCGCATTGATCAATCAAGACTGCGTCAATGAATTGTTGCTGTACCTGGCGCCCAAGCTGTTGGGTAGTGGTGCCGGTTTATTTAATTTACCTGAATTGACACATGTGGATCAGGCGAGCGTTTTGCAATTTCACGAAATCAGCCAGGTGGGAGATGATGTGCGGATACTGGCTCGCTTGAAATAAATCATTTATATGTGAAGCAGAAATATGTGAACCCGGAAAATGTAAGGCAGAAAAGAAAAAAGGATCGTTGAATAATCAACGATCCTTTTTAACTGGTCGGAGTACAAGGATTCGAACCTTGGACCCCCTGCTCCCAAAGCAGGTGCGCTACCGGGCTGCGCTACACTCCGAAAAACTGGTCTGTCATTTATTATTTTAGGCGATTCAACTTAAAACTACCAAGATATGAATCTACCGAAATAAAAGGGACCGTCGCTGACGATCCCTGGAATCTGGTCGGAGTACAAGGATTCGAACCTTGGACCCTCTGCTCCCAAAGCAGATGCGCTACCGGGCTGCGCTACACTCCGAAGACCGCAATATTACCGCTTTAGAGACTTGCTGTCAACCCGTTTGCCCGTACATCCCTCTATGGCAGTCATTCATAATGACTTTTTACTTTCAAAATAGCGTTGCTTGCCGGTAAGTGGATCATCGAAACAAATGGATTTTGCCAGCAACTGCAAGGGCGCCGAAAAATCATCTGCCTTGCAGGGCAGGGCGATTGGATAAAATGCATCGTTAAGAATGGGCGCACCCAGGCTGCTCATGTGCAGGCGTAATTGATGCTTTCTACCAGTCACAGGCTGCAATTGATAAAGGCTATATTCACCACGCCTTTCCTTGATATCGATCAGGGTTTCTGAGTTTGGCATGCCTGCCACTTCACGCATGACAAAGAACTTGTCGGCTTCTTCCATGCGGCTGCGATGGCGCAGCGGGAAAACCAGTTCTGGCAAATGCTTCGCAATGGCGTGATAGGTCTTTGCCATGCTTTTGCGCTGGAACAGGGATTGATACTGCCCGCGGGTGGCTGGATTGTGTGAAAACAGCATGACGCCTGCGGTTTCCCTGTCCAGCCTGTGTATGGGGGTTAGATCCATCAGGCCTGTATTTTTCTTCAGTCTGACCAGCAGGGTTTCCCGCAAAAATCGACCTGATGGAATCACTGGCAGGAAGTGCGGTTTATCGACCACCAGCAAATGCTCATCCTGAAACAGGATTTCTTCATGAAACGGGACAGGTGTTTCATTCTCGATTTCTCGGTAGTAGTAAATACACATGCCGCGTTTGACAGCGCTGTCAGCAAGCAGGGCCACACCGTGCTGATCGACTACTTCTTGCTTGTCCAGGCGTGCTTGCCAGATGTTAGCCTCAACATCCGGGAAATGAGCTTGCAAAAAACTGAAGACATTGTCCCAATGGCCTTCTGGTATCCAGATATAGCTGGGCGCGATGCCGTCGCGTACTGGCAAAGGCAGGGGCAGGGGAGGTTGGGCTTGCATATCTGTTGCTTTATCTGGGTGTTTGTTTTCGCCGCCATACTATCACGCAGGCTTCATTCCAGAGTTCAGTGGGGCACCCTACCTCATGAAACTATCCGTCCGGGATGTTAAAACGGTAAAATGCTGGTTTTAACCATTATCGCGTTCTTGTATGTCAGTTGTATCGACAGCAGGGCGCAGGCTAGTGATCTCATGACTGTACGTACCCGTTTCGCTCCCAGCCCTACCGGCTATCTCCACGTTGGTGGTGCCCGCACTGCCTTGTTCAGCTGGGCATTTGCCCGTCATTTTGGTGGCACTTTTGTGCTGCGCATAGAAGATACCGATCTTGAGCGCTCTACACCAGAGGCCGTACAAGCTATCCTTGATGGCATGAACTGGCTGGGCCTGCATCATGATGAAGGCCCTTACTATCAAATGAAACGCATGGAGCGCTATGGTGAAGTGCTGGCCGACATGCTGGCAAAAGGCACTGCTTACCACTGCTATTCCTCGCCGGAAGAAGTTGAAGCCATGCGTGAACGTCAGCGTGCAGCAGGTGAAAAGCCGCGTTATGACGGTACATGGCGTCCTGAGGCTGGCAAGACTTTGCCTGCGATTCCGGCAGACCGTAAGCCTGTCATACGTTTTAAAAACCCGCTGGATGGCGAAGTCAGCTGGCTGGATGTCGTCAAGGGCCAAATCACCATAGCCAACCGTGAGCTCGATGATCTGGTCATTGCCCGCCCTGATGGCACGCCTACTTATAACTTCTGCGTCGCAGTTGATGACTGGGATATGCAAATCACCCACGTTATCCGTGGCGATGACCATGTCAATAACACACCGCGCCAGATCAATATCCTGAACGCACTTGGCGCAACCCTGCCGCATTATGGTCATTTGCCTATGATCTTGGGCCCTGATGGCCAAAAACTGTCCAAGCGCCATGGTGCTGTCAGTGTGATGGAGTATCCAAAGCAAGGCTATCTGCCTGAAGCCATGCTCAACTACCTGGCCCGCCTGGGCTGGAGCCATGGTGATGATGAGATATTCTCCATGGAGCAAATGTGCAGCTGGTTTGATTTAAGTCATTTATCTGGTTCTGCTGCCCAATTCAATCCTGAAAAACTGGCCTGGATCAATAACCACTACATCAAGGCCGCAGACAACGCGCGTCTGGCTGGTTTGATCAAACAGCAAATGCTGGACGATGGTGCACAGTTTGATAATGCACCCGCACTGGAAGCCGTAATCGCACTGTTGAAAGAGCGCACCAATACGACGGTAGAGCTGGGGCAGGCTGCCATGCTGTTCTATCGTCAGCCAGCAGCAGACCCGGCATTGATGACCCAGCATGTGACTGAAGCGATCTTGCCAGCCCTGCGCCAATACGCCGAACTCTGCAAAACCGTGGAATGGAATAAGGCAGCCCTGTCTGCCGCCATGAAACAAACCCTGGCTGATTTCTCACTGAAGATGCCACAACTGGCCATGCCTTTGCGCTTGCTGCTGACAGGTCAATTGCAAACACCGTCCATCGATGCCGTCATCGAGCTGTTTGGCCGCGAAGTCGTTACTCAGCGCCTGAGCGTAATTGCAGGCTAGAAAGTCTGGGGGCTTTACATCTGACGATGTATCCCCTATAATCTTGTTTCTGTTCTGCAGCGTCGGGGGTATAGCTCAGCTGGGAGAGCGCTTGCATGGCATGCAAGAGGTCAGCGGTTCGATCCCGCTTACCTCCACCAAATAAAGTGGCAGAGCAGAACATTACTTGTTGTCCCCATCGTCTAGAGGCCTAGGACATCACCCTTTCACGGTGAGTACAGGGGTTCGAATCCCCTTGGGGACGCCAATAAACTTCATTATTTATTGTGGACAGCAAGTAATTTACGATTTAGGTCAGCAACACGGACAGAATCTGTCCCCATCGTCTAGAGGCCTAGGACATCACCCTTTCACGGTGAGTACAGGGGTTCGAATCCCCTTGGGGACGCCAGTAAGTTCTCGTTAAGAGAGTGAAAAAAGCCTTGAGAAATCAAGGCTTTTTTTTCGCCTGTACGATCCCTTTACAGTTTGGTCCTATTCGACACATCAATATACATTTGCTGCCTCTTACCCCAGCGTTATGGGGATCCACTCAAATTTAGTCAATTGCTTTTCCATCCAGCTTCATCCAACGGTCCAATGCTCCAGGACAAACGTATCAGCATTCCTGTCGATGTGGTGAGTCTTTCTAAAATCTTGCCTGTCCGTTGCAATGTTTGCTAGTTTTTTGTTGATATGAGACTATTTTTCTGATGATGGAATGTTTTTTTATATTTGCTTTTTAAGGTTGAGGATGAAGAAAAAAATTTTGCAAAGTTCAGGTGTAGTGTTGATCACTTCCCTGCTATGCGCAGCGACGTTTGTGAAGGAGGGTAACTCCAGTGATTTGCCAGCGTCATCCGGACTTAAGCCAGAGGCTCCCGGCGTCTTCGGGCCGCAGGCCTCTGCAATCCCGGGATATCCAGCACCTGTGTTGCCGTCTGCTCCAGAATCAGCGTGGGTTAACGCAGACAAAGAGCAATTTGCTGCTTTACTGGCAGGACAAAAAGCAGATTTTTTCATCGCACCGGTTGAAAGCCGCATCAATGGATTTGATCGCAGTACTCGCTCTTTGATGGCTGCGTTCCTGGCGACAGGATTGGCCGATAATTTCGGTGAGAAGTCACTGAACCCTTACCTGGTGCAACGGGCACTTGGCGAAGGACACAGGAAAATCGAGCAAGCGCAAATCCTGCGCCTGGCGAATGAGACTGGCGCGCTGAAACGATTAATTGTGGAAGCAGGCTACGATGATGCCGGGAACTGCCTTGTCAAATTCCGTTATTCTCAGCGATCGACTGTCAGCGATACGTGGCCAGAAGAAAAATCGCAAGCACTGACTATTCCAGTTGAAGAAAACCAGACTTACGCAGAAACCTTCCGTATAAAAGCAATACCTGAAATCGCGAAGGCGATGGAATTAAAGTCTTCAACAAAAACAACAACAACGAGTGCAAGTCCAATCGCTGTTATGACGCGCTTGCCTGATAATTTGACGCAGGCAAGATCCGCTGCGGCCACGAGTCGCCTCAACGAGAGCATTTTGTATCAGGTGCTGGGCACAATTTCTCCTGGCCAGCCCGAGCGTGCACGCGAGAGACTATTTGAGCAGTCATTGCTTGCCCTACACAGTAGCGGGCAAAAAGGTGAATTTGCAGGGTATCTGGAAGCGCGTGCAAATTTCTACTTGCATTCCCGGCCAGCAGCCCTGAAAAGTCTGGGGCAAACCAAGAGTGCAGAGGGCATCGCTTTCCGTGCTTTTGTGAACGGCAATCTGCCAGAAATGGAAAAAGCAGTTTTGGGCGTGAAGAACGAAATTTCCCGCCTGATGCTGGAGATAGAATTGCAAGACTTGCGCCAGGCATATGGCGTCTCGCTGAAAACCCCTGTACCAGCTTTTGTCGTGACAGCATTGGACAAGCGGCCTTTCTGGCAAGCCTTGTTCTTGAGAAGATTGCAGGAATATGATCAATGGACTGTGCAAAGCAACGTGCAAGTGAAATGGCAGCTTGATCAAAGTCTGCCGATCGAAGGGTTTGATCTTGAAACCAAAGTCAGAAATTTGCAGGCCCAGGGCAAGAAGGCTGATGAAATCGAACTGGGAATGTCTGCACTGGAACATATAAGGCGTGCACGTGGTCCTGCCTTGCAGGCTTGTAAGTCCAGCCATCCTATGTGTGTCGATGCTGCGTATCTCGATATGCTCGAGGCAAACCTGATTTCAAATGTCGTGAAGTTGCTGGATAAGACAGCGTTATCTCAGGGTAATTACGAACGCGCGGAAAAAATGGGCGAGTATTTTTCTGGCTATTTGAATGGCAATCCTGATTATGCGCTGGCAATGGCGAATGTTTTGAATTTCAAATTAAAAGCTGCGGCACCGGAATTACGTCAGGCAATCATCGATAAAATCAAGAAGCAGGCGAGTTTGGCTGCTTATTGGGAGCAAGGGCAAACTGAAACCTCTGTCGCCGCAGCGAAGTTGCTGCATGGATTGCATTTGAATGTGGAATCGACCCCGTACTTCAGTGTTTTTGCTGGTGATCTGCCACTGCGTCCTTATTGGGTTGACCGGACCTGGTACACAAGCTTCACGGCACGTACTGAAGCCGCATTATTGAAAAAGACCGTGGATGAGATGCGAGTGAAGCTCAACTATGCGCAAACTGAAATAAATTTGGCACTGGCTATCGCACAACAAAGGGACGTGACGGATGCAGAATTAAAAACCTTGAAGAATCAGGTTGCTGACAGGTTTAACGGTAACCCAAGTCGCGCTGACTTAATGGCGATAGTCGATAAAGTCCCTGACACAGAGCAAAACAGGATAAAAAACTATGAGCTGGCAATTCGGAATCATCCGGATACATGGTCAAGCTATCATCATTATGCCAATTACCTAATCAGTTTTAAAAACGACTATCGCCATGCCAAAGAAATTTTTCTAAAGTATCCAGGCTTCAAACGGCCAGATGTTCATGGTGTCGTTGAGGTGAGTAATCATGCCGTCGATGCTGGGAATACCTTTTTCTGGAATGCGTATCCAGAAGACGCAAAAATATTTTATAAGATTGCAGCCGATCTGGACACTGGCTCAGGCGCCAGTCATTTGGGTGCTATCAGACTGCATTTGCTGAAGGGAGACTATGAGCAGGTTTCCGCATTATCACTTCATAATGCGCAACGATATGATATTCCCCGGTCGTATGGCGACTATATGGCCTGGCAATTCGTGTTTGGTAAAAGCCAGCAGGGATGGGATGTGTTCAATCAGATCAAAGCGAGACTCAAATCCCCGGAAGCATGGCGAGCTGCTGACATTGGATACAGAATAGACCAGCGCTCATGGGAAGACATCAGTGCCTGGCTGCTTAAGGATGAAATCAAAAATATCAAATTCGGGCTATATAAGCCAGCAATGATATTGGCGGTCTTGCACAATAGCGTCGATCGCATGCCAGCGGCAGATTTGCCTGAAGTCATGAAATCGATAGAGGGAAAAGCGACGGGCAGCTATCGCTATCCGCCTATGTTTACCGTTCCCACAGAATCTGGCGATGAGGTTGCGCTTCCTTTCTCGCCGCTCAGCTCACGCGAAAACACCAAAATAGCGGCGGGCGAACTTTGGTCAGATTCCATCATGTTTGCCGACGCTTACCTGAGTTTTCGCAAACGGGATTACAAAGAAGCTGCAGAAAAATTTTATAAGATGGAGGCTTTTTATCCTGTAAATTATGAGGCCAGCCTTAACCGGTACGCATATACCTTGCCGTATTTTTCCTGGGCCAGCGCCAGGTCAGGTGATCCTTATAAGCTGGAAGCATACCTCGATAAAATAGGTGTGCTCACCAGTGCCGAGCATGATTACTACCTGTCCAAGGCAATCTTTACCGGTGTGCGCGGCGAGACAGCAAAGGCCGTGCAATACCTGACTCTGGCATTTAACAATAGAAGAGAGAACGACACCAGGCTTATCTTGAAAGAGTTCCAGTGGGCCGAGATATGTGAAATGTTATTTGAAGCCACGAATGACAAGAAGTATCGTGACCTGGCTTTGAAATGGAGTAAAACTTACCAAAAGCTGAATCCAACTTATGCTTGGGCTTATGCAATGGAGGCCAAATTGACTTCATCTCCAGAAGACCGCTTGCGCGCCTTGGGTATCGCTTTATATTTGGACCCGGGTTCAGAAAGGGCTAATGCTTTTCCTGAAAACCTGAAACAGCAAGCGAAGAAATGGTTTGAATCCCACAACCCGTTTATCCGTGCTACAGGAACCGCAAAAAATAGCAAGCTTAAATAAGAGCACTGCTAAATAAAAATAAAGCCTGAACCACACTGATGGTTCAGGCTTTATGAGGCAGAGGAGGGCAGTAATGAATGAAATTAACAACCTCCGGGTCGCGCAGGTGTTTGCTAACTATCCATCCCCGATACGGCAAAAGTTGATGCACCTGCGTCAACTGATCCTCGATACCGCATCAGAATATAAACTTGCCAGCACGCTGGAAGAAACCCTGAAATGGGGCGAGCCAAGTTATCTCGTAAAAACCGGCAGCACAATCAGAATTGATTGGAAGAGCGCCAGACCTGAGCAATACGCGATGTATTTCCATTGCCAGACCAGCCTGATCGATACCTTCAGACAGCTATATGCAGACAAGCTGACATTCGAAGGTAACAGGGCGATTATTTTTCATCAGGATGATGAAGTCCCCATCGATGAACTCAAGCATTGCATACTTTTGGCGCTCACTTATCACGACAGAAAACATCTACCCATGCTGGGTGCATAAACAATATGCGTTGTTTGATGTTTTGTTTGCGTTGATTTCTGTTGTGTTGTTTGCTATGGCTTTATTATTGACTTACTTCTTGATGTAAATCTTGTCAAACTCACCGCCATCATCAAAATGTTTTTTCTGCGCTTGCTTCCAGCCGCCGAATACATCATCGACAGTAAACAAATTCACGGGTTTGAAAGAGGCTGCATATTTCTTTGCCGCGATTTCTGAGCGTGGGCGCAGGTAGTGTTTGGCGATCAGGTCCTGGCCAGCTTCGGTATAGAGGAACTGCAAATAGGCTGTGGCGATTTTGCGGGTACCCAGTTTGTCGGCTACCTTATCTACCACCGCAACTGGAGACTCTGCCAGGATAGAGATTTTTGGATAGACGACTTCAAAGTTGTCACCAAATTCCTGACGTACGAGTTGCACTTCATTCTCAAAGGTTACCAGTACATCACCAATTTCACGCTGGGTGAAGGTGGTAGTGGCACCGCGTCCACCGCCATCAAGTACCGGTACATTCTTGAACAGGTTTTCTACCAGTTGGCGTGCCTGAGCTTCAGTGCCGCCAGTTTTGATGACGGAGCCCCAGGCTGCCAGGTAGCTGTAACGGCCATTTCCAGAGGTTTTTGGATTGGGGATGATGACTTTTAAGCCGGGTTTGCCAAGGTCATCCCAGTTGGCGATGTGCTTGGGGTTGCCCTTGCGCGTCAGGAAAACCATGGTTGAATAAAACGGCGCTGCATTATTTGGGAATTGTTTGGCCCAGTCTTGTGGCAGCAGGCCCTTGTCTGCGAGTATGTCGATATCATTGGCCTGGTTCATGGTCACGACCGAGGCTTCCAGCCCATCAATGACCGAGCGCGCCTGTTTGCTGGAACCACCGTGGGATTGGTTAACACTGATGCTTTCGCCGGTTTTCTTTTTCCAGTCTGCGACAAAGGCGGGATTGATGTCCTTGAATAATTCCCTGGTCACGTCATAGGATGCATTCAGTATGCCGGTGGCAGCTTGTGCCGTGCTGTGAAAGGCAAGCAGGCTGACACTGGCAATCAGCAATGCGGCGGCGAAAGAAGTGCGGCGCTGACGTTGGCGGGTTTTGATTAATTGTTTTATATGTGCGATTTTGCTCATTTTTTGCTCTCGATTTGCAGACCGTTCATCTTGCGCAAAAATGCCAGACTTGTGAACGATGATATTTTTACTTGCTTAGACGCACAAGGCATAAGTGGCATGGCATACGCGGGCCTGGTATTTCTTGCCGGAGAAAAACAAATATGGATACTCAAAATTAGTCTGATAAGAGCTTGCGTCCGCTGTACTGCAAAGACATTAAATTTGCTACACTGAGTCTCTTGATATATTTATCCAGGTCAAAACCGATGAAAATGACTACTCCCCTGATGGCAGCTCTGTTGGCTGCAAGCGCCTCAATTTCACTGACTGCCATGACGGCATTGCCCGCCCAGGCGGCGGATAGCAAGGCGGCCAGCGCCTCTGCACATGCAGGTGGTATAGACTGGCGCAAGGACAATAATGTGGATGCGGCTTTTGCCCAGGCCAAGGCCAGCAACAAGCCCTTGTTCTTGTATTGGGGAGCAATCTGGTGCCCGCCTTGTAATCAGGTAAAGGCGACAATTTTCAATCGCCAGGAATTCATCGATAAATCACGTCATTTCATTCCGGTATATCTGGATGGCGATACCCCGGGTGCGCAAAAATTTGCATCGCAATTCAAGGTGCGTGGTTATCCGACCATGATACTGTTCAAACCTGACGGCACAGAGATCACCCGTTTGCCAGGTGAAGTTGATTCTGAACGTTATTTGCAAGTGCTGACCCAGGCACTGAATACCACGCTGTCTGTGCAGGACACCATGAAACTGGCACTGGCTGGCAATAAAAATCTCAAGGATGAGGATTGGAGCCTGCTGGCCGATTATTCATGGGATGATCCTGAGCAAAAACTGGTACCCGGCAAGGAGCTGGTGGCGACTTTGCTCAAACTGTCTGAACTGAGCCCGGCTGGTTTGCATGCCACGCGTTTGTACTTGCGCGGCATTTATGCAGCAGCGACAGCCAAGCCTGGCCAGGCATTACCAAACATAGACAAGGCCCAGGCAACAGATAAAGTCCTGAAAGCCATCAATGATCCCAAAACAGCACGCGACAATATGGATTTGTTGAGCAATGCTGCTGGGGAGATCACCGAGTTCCTGACTGTCGCCAAATCAGAGCCACGCAACAAGCTGGTGCGTGCCTGGAATGCGGCAGTGGTCAAGCTGGCTGATGATGCCACGATTTCCAAAACCGACAGGTTGGGCGCAGTCGGTGCCCAGGTTGCTCTGGCCAGTCTGGATAATGCCAAGCCAGAAGCGGCTTTGCAAAAGGATGTGCAAAAGCGTGTAGCGGCGATAGAGCAGGCGACTACCGATGCCTATGAACGCCAGTCTGTCGTCAATGCCGCTGCCCATGCACTGGGTGATGCGGGTTTGCTTGATGATTCTGACAGCTTGCTCAAGGCTGAACTCAAACGTTCACATTCTCCTTACTACTTCATGTCCACCCTGGGTTCCAATGCCAAGAAGCGTGGTGACAAAGTCGCTGCCGCAAACTGGTATGAGCAAGCCTATAACGCCGCCAAGGGGCCGGCTACCCGTTTGCAATGGGGTTCCAACTATGTAAGCAGCCTGGTAGAACTGGCACCAAATGATGATGCACGTATAGAAAAAGCCGTGCAAAGTGTCTTTGGCGAAGCCGCAAAAGTCGATAATGCCTTCTATGAACGCAACCGCGCCTATCTGGAAAAAATGGGTAAAAAACTCATAGACTGGAATAAGGAAGGCAAGCACCAGGTCGCTTACCAGAAAGCCCGTAGTCAGCTCGATGGCATCTGCGGCAAGCTACCCGCGAATGACCCGCAAAAAGCAGTTTGCCAGGGGGTGCTTAATAAATCTTGATGGCAATCTTGGTATAAAAAAAATCCCGCGACTTGATATCGCGGGATTTTTTTTATGGGCTGTTCAATGCAACTCAGTCTGGTTTGAACTGGTGAGCAAAGGTAAATTCATCCGTCCTGGCCTTGTAATGCAATCCCTTGCGCATGGCCCAACTGGCGTATTGGTGATGCAGCGGCATGGCTGCATAATCCTGCAAGGCGGCCGCCATGGCTGTTTTGGCAAATGCTTCGCGCTTGTCTGCTTCGACAGATGCTAGCGAAGATTGTATTGCCTCATCCAATGCACGGTTACTGTATTTGCCCCAGTTCCAGCTGCCCCAGCCATTGTCGGCGTTGACGGTGCCCAGAGTGGTACGCAACGCGAAGTCACCCGCCAATGAACCCCAGCCCAGCAAGGCCATGCTGTAGTCACCCTTGGACGCTTTGGGGAAATACACTGCCAGCGGTTGCGTCTCCACCTTGGCCTGTATACCTATCTTGCTGAGAAATTGTGCAACAGTCTGCACTATCTGTTCATCATTGATGTAGCGGTTATTCGGGCCGTGCAGGGTCATCGCAAAACCATTTGGATAGCCAGCTTCAGCCAGCAATTTTTTAGCGCCTTCCGGGTCGTAGGCTTCAAGCTTCAGACTATCGTTATAGCCAAACACGCCAGGTGCGACGAGGTTAGATGCTGGCACTGCCAGACCTTCCAGTATGCGCTCTGTCAATGCTGTGCGGTTGATAGCCTTGGCAATCGCCTTGCGCACGCGTATGTCTTTCAGTGGATTGGTCGCCAGCGGTTTGCCCGCCTTGTCGGTGATGTAGGGTGAAACCCGGGCCTGGTGATCCAGTTGCCAGAACAAGGTGCGCCAGGAAATTTTTTGTTCCAGCTTGAATTTGGCATTGCTTTTGAGCTTGCTCAAATCTGCCGGAGGGATACTCTCTATCGCATCGACATCACCAGACAAGAGCGCAGCCATACGAGGCGCACCGGCAGTGATGATGCGGAAGGTGACCTTGTCCCAGGCTGATTTTTCACCCCAGTAAGCATCGTTTTTTGTCAGCTCAACTGCATCACCGCGTTTGAAGCTGGCAAATTTATAGGGGCCAGTACCGATTGCCGCCTTGCCGCTGTTGAAGTCATCGGTGCTTGCCTGCAATGCTGCTTTTTTTGAAACGATAAATACAGAACTCATGTCCAGCGGCAATGGGCCGTATGCGGTCGCCGTTTTCAGGCGCAGGGTATGGGCATCAACTATCTGTTTGCCAGTAATTTGTTTGGTAAAGCTGGTGTAGGGGCCGGGGCTGTTTTTTATCTGTGCAGGCCTGTCCAAAGAAAACACCACATCTTCAGCCGTCATCTCGCTACCATCATGGAACTTCACGCCAGGCCGCAATTTGAATTCCCAGGTGGTCGGGTTAATCGCCTTCCATGACAGCGCCAGGCCAGGTGCCACGCGGCCATCTGAATCAACACTGACCAGTGCCTCGAACAAATGCGAGGCCATGGCATTGTTCGGCCCGCTATTGAAATAGTGCGGGTCGATGGAATTGACGTCAGCGGCAAGGCCTATCTTGAGATTCGCAGCAAGACTGTGTACAGGCTGGAAAATACCCAGCGAGGCTGCAAGCAGGGCGGGGAGCAAGAGCTTTTTTGTGGTGAGAAGCATAAGCAACTTTCAAGTTTCAATCTTGCAAGCTTACCATTGCCTGCGTTTTTCATCAGGGCCGCGAATGTATTTGTATATTTGAAATGAGATGAAGTGAGATGGAATGCGTTCTGACATGTTGATAAAACCAGCTTGCAAATTTAGAAATTTCGAATTTTGAAATTTACAAATCGAAGCACATTCTGCAAGAGCGAAATGAATCAGGGTGCCGCGCAGGTTCTGCGAGGGGCTACAAGGATTTTTCCTGTAACAATCCGTAGTTTTGCTTATTTTGATTTACATGCCGTTACTTGTGAAAGCTATTCGCATGAAACTATATTGATTACATTGTACGAATGAATAAGCAAGTCATTGTTCTTCTGCATAAATACTTCAACAGTTTCAATAACGGGTATAAGAAATAGATGAAAAACCTGACAAAAATTCCTGGCTTGCTGGTGTTGTTGATCACCGTAAATATCTGTGCTCTTCCTGTGCATGCTGCAGGTTCTTCGACTGAGGCAGAAGCCCTGCACGTACTGAACCGTCTTGCTTATGGGCCGCGGCCTGGTGATATAGAGCGGGTCAAAAAAATGGGTGTGGATGCCTATATTGAGCAGCAACTGAATCCGCAATTCCTGCCCCTGCCAGATGGTTTGCAAAAGAAATTGAAATCACTCGATGTCATGAGTCAGAGCGCGGGTTCGGTCTTGTTTGATTATCAAAAAGCCTTGAAAGACACCAGCGATGAGTCAGATGCTGCGCAAAAGAAACGCCGTGAACTGGTCGGCCGCATTATGGAACAAACCGCAGAATCCAGGCTATACCGTGCCATAGAAAGCTCGCATCAACTGGAAGAGGTGATGGTCGATTTTTGGTTCAATCATTTCAATGTGTTTAATGGCAAAGGCCTGGACCGTGCACTTGTCGCCAGCTATGAGCGCGATGCGATACGACCCTATGTCTTTGGCAACTTCCGTGATTTGCTGGGTGCAACGGCCAAGCATCCTGCCATGCTGTTTTATCTGGATAACTGGCTGTCCACGTCAGCAGACTTTCATGCGCATGGCAAGCAGGGTAAGGGCGGTGGACAAAAGGCCAAGTCCAGTGGCTTGAATGAAAACTATGCGCGTGAAGTCATGGAGTTGCATACCTTGGGTGTGGATGGTGGCTATACCCAGAAAGACGTGACCGAGCTGGCGCGCATGCTGACCGGCTGGACTTTTGATCCGCGTGCCATGGTCAGAAGTAATCAAAACTTTTACTTTGATGCTGGCAGACACGATAAAGGCAGCAAGCTGTGGCTCGGTAAATCCATACCTGTGCGTGGTCAGGCTGAGGCAGAATTCGCGCTTGATGTGCTGGCAATGCATCCATCCACAGCGCATCATCTGAGTTTCAAACTGGCACAGTATTTTGTCGCTGACAAACCTGCGCCCGCCCTGGTCGAGAGGCTGGCCAAACGTTATCTCGATACGCGTGGTGACATACGGGCTGTATTGCAGACACTGTTTGCCAGTGCCGAATTTCGTGATCCCCAAAATGCCGGTGTGAAATATAAAACCCCGTATCAATATGTGGTGTCCGCCATCCGGGCCAGTGATGTCAACGTGCAAAATGTCAGGCCCGTGTTGGGCATACTGGCGCAGCTTGGCATGCCTTTATACGGCAGCCAGACACCTGATGGGTATAAAAACACCCAGAATGCCTGGATGAACCCGGATGCCATCAGCCGCCGCATCAACTTTGCTACCGCACTCGCAACCGGCCGCCTGCCATTCGATAAAGAGATAGAGGATGGCGACAAAATGGGCAAGAAGCAGTTGGCAAAACAGGCTGAAGAAAAATCAGACCGGCCCGCGGTCATGCCTGCGGTCAGCGCCACTGCCTTGTTGCAGACACTGGGGCCAGGCTTGTCTGGGCGCAGTATAGAAATTGTGAATGGCAATCCCGAAGCCTTGCGTGCATCACTGATATTGGGCAGCCCGGATTTTATGCAACATTGAAGCAGGCAAGCGCACAGATCGTACAGACAAAGAGAGCAAAATGAAACGCAGAAATTTCTTATATTCCATGGCCGCAGGAGCGGGTTTGCTGGTCCCGGTGGGGCAGGCTGCCTGGGCTGCGAGGGCAAATGGTGCAGCTACCGAGGCAGCAACAAAAAACAAACTCATCGTCATCATGTTGCGGGGCGCAGTCGATGGCTTGAATGTGGTGGCTCCGTATGGTGATGCCAACTATGCGCGTCTGCGTCCGACTATCGCGCTGGCAAGGCCGGGGCAGACCGATGGTGCGATAGATCTCGATGGTTATTTTGGTCTGCATCCTGCACTGGCAAACTTGCAGGATCTTTGGCAGCAAAAGAAACTGGCTTTTGTGCATGCCAGTGGCTCACCGGATTTTACCCGTTCGCATTTCGATGCCCAGGATTATCTGGAGTCTGGCACGCCTGGGCGTAAAGGCACGACAGATGGCTGGATGAACCGTTTGCTCGGCAACTTGCCGGGTACGACGACACCAACGCGGGCTGTTAGTGTCGGTGCGGTCATGCCCCGTATTTTGTCGGGCACGGTTGCCGCCAGCAATATCGCCAGCGGTGCGGCGGGTACCAAGGCGAATGTACTGGACAGGCCCAAGGTCGGTGCAGCTTTTGAACAGATGTACAAGGACAACGATAAATACGCCAAAGCCTTCAGCGATGCCAAAGAAGCGCATCAGGAAATGATGGGCGCTTCCATGGAAAAAGAGCAGCAGGCTGCCAATGGCGGCGCGCCTTTACCCAATGGTTTTCCTGACGACAGTACCCGTGTTGCCACCTTGCTCAAGAATGATCCGAAAATCCAGATGGTGTTCATGGCATTGGGTGGTTGGGATACCCATGCCAACCAGGGCGCTGGCAAAGGTCAGTTGGCGAATCGTTTGTCACCGCTGGGTCTGGGCCTGGCGAATCTGGCCAAGCGTCTTGGCCCCATGTTTGATGACACGACGATCGTTGTGATGTCAGAGTTTGGCCGTACTGCCAAACAGAATGGCAATGGCGGCACCGACCATGGGCATGGCAATGTCATGTGGGTGCTTGGTGGCAAAGTTGCTGGCGGCAAGATATATGGCGACTGGCGCGGCCTCGGCAATGATCAGTTATATGAGGGACGTGATGTGCCGGTGACCACCGATTTTCGTTCGGTATTGACGCAGGTCTGTGAGCGTCATATGGGTTTGTCAGACAATCAGTTGCTCAGGGTTTTTCCTGAACAGGCTTACGCCAGGTCCAGTTTTAATTTATTTGTGAACAAAGCCTGATTGCTGATTAATTGCTGATCATAGTAAGTAAAAAAGCCACTCTGGATTAAACCGGAGTGGCTTTTTTGCATGTGTACGGTGTTCAGGCAGTGGTATTGATGGTTGTGCCAGTCACTTGCCCGCTGGTATTGACGACTGGTTTGGGTTGCTCTGGCGGCGGTGGTTCTGGCTGCTTTACATTCTGCTTGCTGGCCAGTTGCGCCTGTTGCTCCGCTTGTGCAGCGGTAATTCTTTTTTGATCTGCAATGGCATCAGCCGTACTGGAGTCGCGGTCTGCTGCTGCGCCTATGGTTTCCGCACTTTGTTTCTGCTGACCTGCAGCAGCTTGCTGCAAGAGTTGCTGTTGTTGTGCAACTTGCGCTGCGCTCGAAGATGTAACGGACGTGACCATAATATTAACTCCTAAGACTAGAACCAGGATCATTTCAACATAGCGAGCCTGGACCAAAATTACAAGCGATTTAACCACAAATCGCAGTTTGTTGCCATGCGTCAATGTTAATCACGCCCGCTCAATTGATAGTGCGTATTCATTTTTCAACTTTGCTTATACGAATAGTTGTATATACAAATGCATATATATGATTGGAAAAAACTTGTTGCCTTCGATAAAGTTGAGTCCAACAGCAACAACAGCCGGTCAGATATTCAGTGATACGTATAGAGCAGTTAGCAAAGATTTATAGCCATCAGGGCCGCGAAGTAAGGGCCTTGCATAATATTAATTTCAACATAGAAACGGGTCAGGTTTTCGGCATCATAGGCCGTTCCGGTGCGGGTAAAAGCACTTTACTGCGCACCTTGAATTTACTGGAGCGTCCCAGTGCGGGCAAAGTGGTAATTGATGATCAGGACATCACCAGTTTTGACACGCAACAACTGCATGCCTTGCGCCAGCGTGTGGGCATGGTGTTCCAGCATTTCAATTTGCTGCATGCAAAAACGGTCATCGACAATATTGCCTTTCCGCTCAAGCTGAGTGGCAAATATACAAGGCAGGAAATTCAGGCAAGGGTAAACGAATTACTCGAGCTGGTAGGTTTGCAGGACCAGGGTCATAAATATCCATCGCAATTGTCTGGTGGGCAAAAGCAGAGGGTGGGCATAGCCAGGGCGCTGGCAAATTATCCGCATCTATTGCTATGCGATGAGGCGACCTCGGCATTAGACCCTGAGACCACGCAAGCAATCTTGCGCCTGTTATTGGATATTAATAAAAAACTGGGCCTGACCATCGTCTTGATCACCCATGAAATGCAGGTGATACGCACTATCTGCGACAAGGTGGCAGTCATAGATGCGGGAGAGATTGTTGAGCTCGGTGATGTGGTTGATGTGTTCCTGCATCCTCAACATGCGGTGACACAAAGCCTGGTCGCAGAAAACCAGGCACTGGATCTGTCTGTGCTGGAGCGCAGCGACCAGGACGATGACCGTCACTTGCTGCGTTTGAGCTATGTAGGTGCCAGTACGCATGAACCCATCATTACCCGTATCGCGGCGCAGGCTGGTGTCGATATCGCCATTCTACAAGGCGTGATAGGGCGCATCAAGGATACGCCTTACGGGCAATTGCTGGTGGAGTTACACAGCACGCGGGAACAGTCCGCGACTGTCGAGAATTTATTGAAAAATGCTGGTGTCAGGGTGGCAAGAATCAGCGCAGCAGCAGAGGTGCACTGATGGACTTTTCTCAAATTGACTGGAGTGATATCGCATTGGCGACACTCGATACCCTGACGATGACGGGTGCCTCTTTGCTGTTCACCGTGGTGCTGGGTTTGCCTTTGGGTGTGCTGCTGTTTTTGACAGGTAAAAAGCAATTGCTGGAGCAGGGCCTGCTGTACGCAGTGTTGTCGGTAGTCGTGAATATTTTGCGCTCTATCCCTTTCATTATTTTGCTGATCGTATTGATCCCTTTCACGCTGTTATTGATGGGAACATCGCTGGGGGTGCCAGGAACCATACCGCCGCTGGTAATCGGAACAACGCCATTTTTTGCACGCCTGGTAGAAAACGTGTTGCGGGAAGTAGATAAGGGAATTATTGAAGCCTGCCAGGCCATGGGTGCCAGGACCTGGCAGATTATCTGGCATGCATTGTTGCCAGAAGCATTGCCGGGTTTGCTGGCTGCAGCAACAGTAACGACGATAGCCCTGGTGTCGTATGCAGCCATGTCGGGCGTGATCGGTGGTGGTGGTCTGGGTGACCTGGCGCTGCGTTATGGTTATCAGCGTTTTCAGACTGAGGTCATGGTAGTGACGGTATTTATTTTGATCGTGCTGGTGCAGTTGCTGCAATTTGTCGGTGACAAGCTGGTGTTGAAATTCACACGTAAGTGATTAAGCAAGTAATTAAGCAAGTAACTAAGCAAGTTTTTATTTTTTTAAATTGGAGCCACTATGTCTTTGAACCTGAAACGCCGTTTTACCCTGATACTGGCAAGTAGCCTGACAGCTGCTGCCGTGTTTTCACCAACTGCCTTCGCGGTAGAAACCTTGAACATCGCAGCCAGCCCCGTGCCACATGCAGAGATATTGGAATTTATCAAGCCGCAACTCGCCAAAGAAGGCGTGGATTTGAAAGTAAAAGTTTTTACTGACTACATACAGCCAGCAGTGCAGGTCAATGAAAAATATCTGGATGGTAATTTCTTCTTGCATCAACCTTACCTGAACGAATTCAAGAAAAGCCACAAGAATGATATCGAAGTGCCTATCGCCAAGGTGCACGTAGAACCTTTCGCTGCCTATTCAAGCAAGTACAAAAAGCTGGCTGACTTGCCAGATGGTGCAACTGTCGCTATCCCAAATGACCCATCAAATTCTGGCCGTGCCTTGCTGTTGCTGGCAAAACAGGGTTTGTTGAAACTGAAGGACCCAAAAAATATCTCTGCCACTCAAAAAGATATCATTGAGAATCCTAAGAAACTGAAATTCAAGGAACTCGAAGCAGCAACTTTGCCGCGTGTATTGAACCAGGTTGATCTGGCTTTAATCAATACCAATTATGCGATAGAAGCAAAACTCAATCCGGTCAAAGACTCGCTGTTTATCGAAGATGCGAATTCACCTTATGCAAATTTGCTGGTGGCGCGTGAAGATAATAAAAATAGCCCGGCTTTCAAAAAACTGGTGGCAGCCTTGAATTCACCTGAAGTCAAAAAATTCATTGAAGACAAATACAAGGGCGCAGTGGTTCCTGCTTTTTAATCGTCTCTTCGGATAATAAAACACCCCGGCAGAATTAACTTGCCGGGGTGTTTTGTTTTATATGCTGTGTTACATTCCGCTTTACATGCCACTTTATCTGCTGGTCGATGCCGGTTCAGTTGCTGCCTGCTTCAAATTCACATAGGGGCTGCGCGCAAAGCTTTTCAGATAATCGATATTGTCCTTGAATTCTTCATCTCTCATGGCATTGCCTTTTGGCGTGCTGTATTCGAGTAAAAGATTGTCGTCATTTGACAATATGGTTTCACTCAATGCCAACATCTGTTTCACCTGTTCAGGATTGAGTACTTGCGCACCAGAAATGGATGCTATGCCGTTCTTGTAAAGAGCGAGATAATTCTTCATAGTTTGATTATCGGCCATCGCTAACAAGTGTTTTTCCTTTGCGGCATCGGGAAATGCATCCGGGCTATTGCTGGCTATCATTGCGCCTTGCTTGCCTACGTTATAAATCCAGACGTAGCGAAAGGACTGCGACAGGCTGGCAATCATGACTCTCAGGTTTTGTTTCGACATGTGCGCCGTTTGAAACCATTGTTTCAACACACCTTTTTCGGCCAGTCTGGACTTGGCCAGTGCATAAAATTCCTGGTTGTACAGAGAGGCTGCACCTGCGAACCAGATAGAGGACAGTTGTATCGCAATCAGATCGTATTTTTTGTCGGTCAGCGACAAATGATTCCTGCCATCGGTATACAGGAATGATACGCCAGGTTTTGTAGCGAGATTCTGATTGACGTCAGCAAAATGACGGTTGGCGATATTCACCAGGTCGCGACTCAGATCAACTACTTCCATCGATTTGAAACCCGATTCATGGATTGCCATGGCCGTGACGCCAGTGCCATATCCTATGACCAGGGCATTGTCGTAGTTATTCAAATGCAGCATGGGTATCAGTCCAAAGCCTGCCTGTGCCAGCATTTCGCTACCGGCTTCCATGACATTATTGCCCTGGAACTTGCCATTCGTGGTCAGGGTTTTAAATTCCTTGCCTTGTTCGGTTTGCGCCATGACCGCAGTCAGGCCACCATCTGCACTCTCCGCATGGTCTATCATTTTCCAGCCCGCATAGTAAGTCGGCTTGAAATAAGTGTTGATGCCAGTGGCGATTGCATTCAGGTCCAGTTGTTTGGGGCAGGCAATGAGCAAGATCGTAGCGGCAATAGCACTGCCATATTGTTGCAGGGCGGGCACAGATTTGTCGCGCGATTTCCAGGTCGCTATCAATAGCAAGGTGAACGCCACTACACCGCACAATAAACTGGTGTAGAAGCCGCCGATAGCTGGCAGGAGCAAGAATCCAGCCAGTAACACACCAGCGATATTTCCCAGAGTATTGATGGCAGAAGGAAAACCTATACCGTCATGCTGGCCTTTGGAAGCGATCGTCATGCTGACAGGATAGAGAGCACCAATTGCAAATGCTGGTGGCAGGGCAATAATGATGGCTGGAATAGCGCGCAAAAATTCCCTGAACCAGAAAGAGTAGGGGACCGTGCTTTTTGCCAGACCATAGAAATACAAAGAAGAAAGATGCCACAAAAAAGTGGAGCATAAGATCGTGCAGGTCAGCAAAAACAAGGCGTCATTTAATTGCTCATTGGTGGAGCGCTTGCTTGCCTTGCCTGCATATTTGCCACCCAGGGCCAGGCCTGCCAGAAAGCACGTCAGCATCAGTGAAAAAGCATAAGTGCTATTGCCTATGACCACGGCCAGCAAGTGTATGGTCGAGACTTCCATCATCATCGTCAGTGCGCCGACGATGAGCAGGACGAACAAGCCAAAGCGATAAGAGCCTTGCGCCAGCAGATCAGTTTTGCCTTGCTCCTGTGCTGGCAAGTTGTCTACTGTTTTTGTTTCGCTGACCAGCAAGAATGCCAGCAGCGCCACCATGATATCAATGGCTGAGGACAGCCACAGCGTGCCATTCATACCCAGAGCAGGAATGATCAGATAGCCCGACAATAAGGCACCAGACGCCGCACCAAAAGTATTGGCGGAATAAAACCATGAAATAGAAGCCATGCAGGATTTGCTATCCGCAACGGCACGCACCAACAGGGGAAAGGTCAGGCCCATGAGGATGGTGGGGAAGAGCAGCACCAGTGCGCCCAGCAAGACCTGATAAATGACGAGAGAGCCAGAATCGGGCCTGTAGCCGACTGCAATCATTAAATAGATATCGTGCGCGAATGAAAATATATAAGGCGTACACAGGCAGTACAGGGCAATCGCCAGCTCTGCCATGGCATACATGCGCACCGGGAAGCGTGTGCGTTTTGCCACGCCTGCACCTATCGCAGCCCCGATCGCCATACCCGCCATGTAAATCGCCAGCACAGTGTAAGTGGCGCTGGACTGGCTACCAAATACCAGGGCAAGCTTCTTTGCAAAATAAATCTGGTAAGCCAGTGCCGCAAAACCGGAGGCAAAGAAAATTCCAAACAAGGTGTTTATTTTTTTCACGGTGATATTTTTAGTGAGCGTCTTCCAGGCGCTGGTGGATGGGAATTTATTCTTTGCTATTTATACCATATTCGACAATAGTTTAAGCGAGTGATAGTAAAAAGAATTTGAATATTAGTGATGTTACCAAGTATTGTCAAATGACTAAATTGTGACCTTGCTTTTCAGGCGTATGATGGTTGATAAAAAGACCATCTTGTCTCTGTCAGTCTATGTTGGGGGAGTGGAACGCTGCCGTCATGCAAATTGCTGGACGAAAAAAAACGCCGCTGTATCAGCGGCGTTTTTCGCAAAGTCTTTACGTCTTATTGCTTAGTTACGTACGACTTTTTTGTATTCATTAGTGCGTGTATCGATTTCGATCATGTCGTCCTGGCTCACGAACAGTGGAACTTGAACGATATGGCAGTATTCTTCGATCGCGTTTTCGATCTTGGCTTCTTTCAGGACGTTGCCTGAAGTGTTGCCTTTAACTGCTGGCTCAGAGTAAATAACCTGACGAACGATCGTTGTAGGCAATTCAACAGAGATCGCTTTACCGTCGTAGAAAACGGCTTCACATTCCATACCATCTTTCAGGTAGTTGATGGATTCGCCCATGTTTTCTGCTTCGATTTCATACTGGTTGTATTCTTGATCCATGAATACGAACAGTGGGTCAGCAAAGTAAGAATAAGTAACTGGTTTTTTGTCCAATACAACTACGTCAAACTTGTCGTCGCCACGGAAGACGTTTTCTTGTGGGCTGTTGGTCAACAGGTTTTTCATTTTCCACTTGTAAGTGAAACCTGTACGGCTGGAGCCGTTGACATCAGAGCGCAATACGATCATTGGTTTGCTATCGACCATAATGATGTTGCCAACACGAATTTCTTTTGCAAATTTCATAGCGAGTATACGTAAAAAGTAGGTTGCATAAAAATCATCTGTTGCCTACTGGCAAAAAATCACCGCAAGCCCACGTTTGATTGAGATTTAAAACAGGTTAAAAATTAACCCAACATTATACTGCATCTTTTTGGCTTGCCACCCTAACTGCATTGACGAACTTCAATAAATTGCCCGTCATATCCCCATTTTCGCGCATTTTTTCCTGCCAATTGCCAGAAAGCTGTGCAATTTCAGGGAGGTCGGCTTGAAAGGCCTGCCATATTTCCGCCCAGTCCAGTGGCGGGTGGCTGACGCCATTCCAGGCATGTGACAAGGTAACCAGGCTTGCCGAGACAGATGTAGTGGTTTTTAAAAATGCCTTCAATTTCACATGATGCAGGTTTTCATCCTGAGGATAGATATGCCAGATGAAGGGTCTATTGGCCCACTGCGCCCGCACGAATGAGTCTTCACCACGGACAAAGTTGATATCGCAGGCCCACAGCAATTTATCGTAATCTGCCTGGGGGATGAATGGCAGTACACGCACAGTCAATGCACCTTGACTGCCACTGACACCTGCTTTGGATGCCTGCCCCAAAAATGCTGCTATTGCTTCACTGGCGACGCCTTCAGGCACCAGGCAAGTCATGGCCTGGTCAGCCTTTTGCCATATCTTGAGTAAATCAGCCACAGGTGCATGTGGGTAGCAAAACAGCGATACTTTTGTGCTCTTGATCTCAGTTTCAGTCAGCCCCAATTGCTGCAAGAAGGCAGCGACGGCCTGAGTATCAGCTTGAAATGCAGCTCTTTCGTGGTCCAGGCTGGCTTCGCGCAACAAGCCACCAGTTTTGTTATTGAAGCCGGGAAAAAAGAAATGCTTGGTCAATGACAAGGAAGGATGGGGCGAGGGCAGGGTATGGCAGCCTTCTACCCATTCCTCTGCCGTCAAGCCTTCCAGATTGAGCCAGACCGGGCGTGGCTCACACTGTGCCATGGCCTGGATATAGCCTGGCGGTATGTCGCAGGCAAAAAACTCTATGACGATATCGGCAATGTCAGCAACTGTAAATGTGCCTTGCTGATCGCGCCAGTATCTGACGGTAACGCCCGCAATTTCCTGCACTTCGGCATCAATATTCACTGGTGGGCAGATGCGCTGGAAGCTGCGTAAATCATCTACCCATAACGTGACGGCGATGCGATGTTCTTGCTGCAGTTGCCTGGCCATGCGCCAGCAAATGCCTATATCACCAAAGTTATCGACAACCTTGCAAAACAGGGCCAAAGATTTTGCTGCGTGAGTCGTATTTATTTCTGTTAAATGCATTGCAATGTGTTTTTAAAAGCGTACCTGAAAGCGAACTTAAAAGCGGTTTTTCCATTCACGCAAGGCAGCGAAATGGCTGACATCATTTTGTACGGCAGGGATTTTACCGCTTTCCAAAAGGCGGCTGATGACTGTGCTTTCGCGGCTGCGCAAGAATGGATTGGTCTGTTTTTCCAGGCTTATCTGGGTAGGCACCGTAGGTATGCCTTGGTCGCGCCTGGCTTGTTCGCGTTTGATGCGCTCCAGCAAATCCTGGTTATCAGGCTCTACCTCTTTGGCAAAACGCAGATTGGATAGCGTATATTCATGGGCGCAATATACTGCCGTATCATCGGGCAGGGCAGCCAGTTGCTCTAGCGAATGCAGCATCTGTGCGGGCGTACCTTCAAACAGGCGGCCACAGCCGCCGGCAAACAGGGTGTCACCACAAAACAGCCAATGCTGCTCAGGGGCGAAATAGGCAATATGACCCAGTGTATGGCCGGGAACGTCCAGCACCTTCAACTTTAAGTTGATGCCGGGCACGGTCACTACATCATCTTGTTGCAGCTTTTGCGTGACTACGGCGATCTTGTCATTGGTGGGGCCAAATACGGGCACTGCAGCGTGTTCGAGCAGACGTGGCACACCGCCAATATGATCGGCATGATGATGAGTGAGTAAAATAGCGGACAATGTCAGTTGATGCTGCGTCAGGGCTTGTAAAATTGGCATGGCATCGCCAGGATCAACGACGGCAGCATGCTGGCCGTCATGGATAATCCATAGATAATTGTCGTCAAAGGCGGGGACAGTCAATATACTCAGGGAATTCTTCATATCAGGCATGGATGCTTTGGAAAAAAACATTATAGACCTTGGAGCATGGTTAGAGCTGCCGGCAGGTAGCTATATCCGTCAATGGGAGCAGGCCATGCTCGATAAATTGACGGTCGATATCTTTGGTTTCAATGCCTTGCAGATAGGTTTGCCGCAAATTGATGCGCTGGCAGCCAGTCGCATGCCACATCGCTGGCTGACCAATTCCCGTATGCCTGACGAAAACCAGCCGGGGCAAAAGCGACCTGTTGTGGTCGTGCATGATTTTGCTGAGCTGCCTTTTGATGCACACAGCATAGATTTGATCGTCTTGCCGCATGTGCTGGAATTTGCTGAGGAACCACACCAGATATTGCGCGAGGTGGAGAGGGTATTGATACCAGAGGGCCGGGTTATCATCACTGGCTTTAACCGTGCCAGCCTGTGGGGGGCAAGACAGGCGACCGGACGTTTGAGCAAGAATTATTTCCTGCCCAAAGAGGGTGAGTTCATCAGCCCGCCGCGTTTGAAGGACTGGTTGAAGTTATTGAATATGGAAGTGGGTAGCAGCGATTTTGGTTGCTATGCTCCCCCTTTCAAATCGGAAAAATGGTTGCAACGCTATCGTTTCATGGAAAAAGCAGGGCAACGCTGGTGGCCTTATTTTGGCGCAGTGTATATATTGCAGGCCGTGAAAAGAGTCAAAGGCATGCATTTGATAGGACCGGCATGGAAACAAAAGCGGGTATCCAGTACACATGCCTTGCCAGTTGCAAACAAATCAAAAAGTATCAAATGGATAATATAGAAATTTACACAGACGGTGCCTGCAAGGGTAATCCTGGCGTTGGCGGCTGGGGCGCTTTGCTGGTGGCAGGTAATAAAGAAAAAGAATTATTTGGTGGCGAAAAAGAAACCACCAATAATCGCATGGAATTGATGGCAGTGATACAGGCTTTGGGCGCATTGAAGCGACCCTGTCATATTACCCTGCACACCGATAGCCAGTATGTATTAAAAGGCATCACCGAATGGATCACAGGCTGGAAAGCCAAGGGCTGGAAAACAGCCTCCAAGGCACCAGTGAAGAATGTCGATCTGTGGCAGCAACTCGATGCTGCACGTACCATCCATGAAATTGACTGGCGCTGGGTGCGTGGCCACACCGGCCACCCTGGTAATGAAAGAGCTGATCAACTGGCTAACCGTGGTGTTGAATCAGTATTGTAAAAGCGCACAAAATATCTCATGGACAGAGCAAACATTCACACCAGCATACAACAAGGCCTTCATCACAATGACGGCGCTTTGTCCATGCCTGGTGTGCCTGAAAGCTTTGAACATGTGAGTGACCGTGCTGAATTCAAAAGGGCGCAACATCGCCCAGGTGTGGAGTTATACCGCGCCCATATAGTCGCCCATGCCTTTGAACCGCATACGCATGAAGCGTTTGGTCTGGGTTCTATCGCCAGCGGGGTAGAGCGTTTTCGTTATCTCGGTAGTGATCATCTGGCTCCGCAAGATTCAGTCGTGATGATGAACCCGGATGAATTGCATACTGGCAGGGCAGAAACTGATACCGGCTGGCGTTATCGCATGATGTACATCGATCCTGATGTCGTGGCCGAAGTCACGGGTGAGCAAGGCTGGTGGTTCAGGGATGCAGTCGCGCACGATGCCAGAAGTGCGCGCAAGCTGGGTGTCATGCTGGAGCAAATCTGGCAAGCCACTGACAAGCTTAGTTTTGACAGTCTCTTGTTTGATATCCTGTCTGAATTCAAACGCTTTGCCAGTGCGCCGCAAGCACCAGCGGGTCTGGCGAAACAACGTTTTGCCACGGTGCTCGATTATATGCGTGCCAGCATGGCAGAGCGAATCAGCCTTGAGCAACTGGCACTGGTTGCCGGGCTTAGCCCCTTTCATTTTCTGCGCAGCTTCAAGGCGCAATATCATGCAACACCGCAGCAAATGCTGATGGCCTTGCGCCTCTATGAAGCCAAATGCCTGCTGAGCAAGGGTTTGCCACCGGCACAGGTGGCGGCCGCAACTGGCCTCACAGATCAGTCACATTTGAACAAGGCTTTTGTACGTCGGTATGGTGTGACACCGTCACGTTATCAACAGCAAATGCGTGCATAGCCCGCACTTCAAAAACTGCCCACAAGCGCAATCTGGTACAAGACTGCTTTCCCGCATTGTTTTAAGCTGATTTTTTTCAGAGGATGAACAGTATGGGTATCGGCGTTTTATATGCGATGGCAGCAGGTTTGATGTGGGGGCTGGTATTCATCGGCCCCTTGCTCTTGCCTGAATACCCGGCTGCCTTACAATCATTTGGCCGCTATCTGGCATTTGGCCTGATCACTCTCCCTATCGCCTGGATGGACAGGCGACAATTGCGTTTGTTGAACAAGTCAGATTGGATAGAGGCGCTGAAGCTGGCAGCAGTCGGTAATATTCTGTATTACCTTTGTCTGGCCAGCGCGATACAGCGTTCAGGCGCACCATTGCCTACCATGTTGATAGGTACGCTACCTGTCGTCATCGCCATTACCGCCAATTACCGCAATGCACAGCGCGACGGCAGCATCGCCTGGCGACGCATGTTGCCATCACTATTGATGATTTTTGCTGGTGTTGCCTGTGTCAATAGCGTGGAAATAGCGGCATTGCAGGCAGCTTCAAACAAAAATATCCAGACCTATATCATCGGCGGCCTGTTTGCCCTGGTTGCTGTTGCCTGCTGGACCTGGTACCCATTAAGAAATGCAGACTGGCTACGTCATCATCCTGACCGCAACCCCAGGGTCTGGGCCAGTGCTCAGGGCGTTGCAACCTTGCCGCTGGCTTTGCTCGGTTACACGGGATTATGGATATACATGGGCGTGACTGGCCAGGATTTTTCCATGCCATTTGGCCCGCGGCCGCAATACTTCATCACCCTGATGCTGATCATCGGTTTGTTTGCCTCATGGCTGGGTACGATGTGCTGGAACCAGGCCAGCCAGCGCTTGCCCACCAACCTGGCCGGTCAGCTCATCGTATTCGAGACCTTGGCCGCACTGGCCTATGCCTTCATTCTCAATAAACGCATGCCAGAACCCATGGTTTTGCTGGGTATCGTTTTATTGATTATTGGCGTGATGACTGCCTTGCGTGCCAAACCGGCGACAGCCTCAGTTTCATCTCCTGCACATTAATGACCATGGCCCTGATGATCATGTTTCTATCATCAGGGCCATGGTATTTTTGCTCAAGCAAGAGTCAGGTCATGCACGTCATGCAAATCAGAAAGCGTAATTGACGGTAGTCATCAAGATTGGGCTGGTTTTCTTTTTCGTCAGCGGGCTGTCAGCAGCATCACCCATCACTTGCGATACTCCGGCGGCACTGCGTACAGACCAGTTTTTATCGATTACATGGGTCCATGCAACTGTTGCCATCGCCTGTGAGAAACCTGCTTTAGGAGCAAATGTTTTATAACCGGAATTGGTGCTTTGTGTCGGCGTTACGCCAAAATAAGTCTGGTTATATTTCGCATCGCTGTAAGTCAGGTTACCACCAATTTCTACCCTGTCTGTTGCTGTCTGGAATACAGGTGCTGCCAGACCAAATTTGTAGGCATTGCCATTCTCTCTGTGCGAAAGTGCCAGGTTAGCATCTACGCTTGCCTTGATCCCGGGACCAAATGTTGTACCTGCATGCAGGTTGACTGTTGCTGAGCCAGAGATATTGCCCATGCCTTTCAAGTCATCTGAGCTGAACAGGGATTTGGAATCGCGTGAATCTTCACGGCCTGGACGATAACCCAGAGCTGCGCTGAATGAGAAATCATCTACTTTCGTACCGAAACCCACGCCACGCATGGTGCTGGCAAAGAAACCGTTCTTGTTTTGATATTCACCATAGATAGCTGGGCCAAAGCGATTTTTCTTTGCACCGATGTACTCGGGTGCGTAGAACACACCGGCACCGACCACGGCAGTTGATTCTGGTTCTTGCGCCGTTTTGTCCTGTGCCTGAGCAGAGAATGACATGGCCATCAAGCTGGAGAAAGCAATAGCTGTCAGTGTAAATATGTGTTTCATGGTGATCCTTTAATCAATAAAAGCTAAACAGTCCTCGCAGCATTTGCGCCGCGCTGCTACTCCCCGGCGGAGAGCACGGAGCGAAGTCTCGCAAATATAAAAAAACTATGCCAATGGAAAATCGCAGGCTCTGTCTGCATGCACAAAACGTATCGAATTTCAGTACTTTTGACGAGATTGACTTCTGCAAGGTTTGCAAAGAAAGGCTTTCAGTTGTGATGCAGATAAGCAGGTCAAATACTTGTTCCCGCATGAAAGAGACAGGATTGTTAAATTTTATTTGTTTTTTAGATAATCACTTGCGCAATTTGCAATCATGATGGATGATGTTAAATAGGCTAGTAAAAATGTTAAATATGCCATCCATATTCAGGCTGGCATTTCGCGTCAATGGACTGTTACCCGTCGGGAGAATTCATGATTCGCCTCAAGCACCTGTTAATAGAACACCGTGACAATAGTTTTGATCACAGGCTCAAGCTGCTCAAGCATTCCCTGCAGACAGCCATAGAGCTGGAGCATTCGACCATACCGCCTTATCTGTATGCCTTGTACTCGATCAAGACAGACCAGAATCTGGAGGCCGCCCATCTCATTAAATCCATCGTCAAGCAGGAAATGCTGCACATGTCGCTGGACTGCAATGTCCTCAATGCCATAGGCGGGCATCCAAAAATTGATCATCCGCGCTTTATTCCTCACTATCCTGGGAACTTGCCAGGTTCGGTCGAGGACAGCCTTATCGTGCCTCTGGCTGCACTATCCAAGCAATTGCTGCTCGACGTGTTCATGGTGATAGAGGAGCCGGAAAAAACCGTGGATGGCGATACGCCACCAGCAGACGGCGTGACCATAGGCGAGTTTTATGCACACATAAAAAAAGAGATATGTGAATTGTCGAAGATGGGCAATATCTTTACCGGGCCACCAGAAAAACAATTGGTGACGGGTTTCAGGGAATTGCAAAACAAGGGTGTCTATGATGAGGAAACGGCACTGGCGGCGATAGACATGATCGTTGAACAGGGTGAAGGCAGTGATATCAGCCCTCTGGACCCTGAGCATGAACTCGCGCATTACTACAAATATGCAGAGATTTATCATGGCCGCAAACTGATCGCCAACCCCACACCAAAACCTGGCCAGCCAGCTTGGGTATTTGAAGGCCACCGCATAGAGTTTGATGCTGGCGGTATCTACCCCGTCATCAGTAATCCAAACCGGCATAGCTATGCTGGCAAGCCGCGCATTACCGATCTGAACCTGACTTTCAACAGCACTTACTCTGACATGCTGCGCAAATTGCACAATGTCTTTAACGGCCAGCCTGACAATCTCGCACTGGCCTTGCTGTCCATGCAATCGCTCAGAGAGCAGGCGCAGTTGCTGATGACGCAGGAAGTCGTGCCTGGCCAGACTGCCGGTCCCACATTTGATTATATTCCCGCCTGATATTCTGGAGAGCAGCAATGACGCAAACTAACTGGTGGATGTTCCATGGCGATACTGCGCACACGGGTGAAGTGCAGGGCAGTGATATCAGTCGTGACACACTTGATCAATTCAAATTACTGCACGATATAGCCATCCCTGGCCCGGTCTTGTCCGTGCCTGCGATTGTTGATGGTTATCTGTACGTGGGCCTGGCGAATAATCATGAACTGCCTGGTGCGAATGGTGGCAAGTTCATGAAAATAGAATTATCCAGTGGCAGGACAGTGGCGCATTATGAATGGCCGATAGACCCGACAGAGGGTGATACGCACGGCTTCATGGGTATGGGTTGTACCCCGGCTGTGTGGGACAATAAAGTCTATTTCAGCGCCTTCAATGGCAAGTTCTATTGCCTGAATGCGACAGACCTGAGTTTGAACTGGGTCGTGGATTTGCGCCATGCTGATCCTGATTTCAACCAACCTACATCCAATCTCGGCGATGTGTCAGCAGGCGTGCCTGCAGCGGGCTGGTCATCTCCGGTGATTGCGGCTGCAGATGGCCCTAATGCTAATGGCCTTGTCTTTGTTGGCATGGGGGAAGGCGAAAACCCCGGCTGCTTTGGTTTTATCTATGCCATGGACGCGCAGACCGGCCAGGTGCAATGGATATACTGCACCTGCCAGTACGAAGAAGGTGTGCCCAATTTGCCGAACGTCTTGCCGCCAGAATCTGTGAGCGGCGCTTTGCCAGCCATGTATTCCATCGGGCCAAATAATCCTGCCATACGCGGCGCCTCGGTATGGTCATCAATTGCCTACGACGAGCGGCTGGATCGCCTGTACTGCGCAACCGGCAACCCTGTGCCTGACAGTGCATTGCCCAGCAAAGGTTTTTCCAACGGTATATTGTCGCTGGATGCATCCAGTGGCCAATTCCGTGGCTTTAGCCAGCCACCGGCAGAAAGCAGTTATCGTGCTACTGATGTCGATGTTGATTTTGGTGGCTCACCGACATTGATGACGATCAATGGCCGCCGCATCGTCACTGCTGGTTGCAAGAACGGTGGTTTCTTCAGGTTTGATGCAGCGACACTGGAATTGCTGAACTGGCGGCAACTGCTGCCTTATTACAATGATGGTTCCCAGATACCCACGGTAGATCCGCACGTGTCACCGAATGACCAGCGTATGGACCCCTATGTGCCGAATCAGGAGTCAGATGAAGAAGACCAGGAAAATTATTCCGGCACTTACAGCACGGCAGCAGTGCACACTGCGCTGGGTCGTTTATTCATCGGTGTGGGTGGCAATAATTATCACAATGTCGAAGCTGGGATTGATTACCGCACGACCCCTTTCATGCGTGCCCTGGATTGGGAAACCCTGGAAGATGCCTGGGCCATGGATGACCGTGATCCGCGTCTGTACATAGAGTCACAACCACCGATGTATCGCACGCCTGGTGAATCCGGTTTGAGTTCACCTGTTGTCGTCAATGACCTGGTGTTCTTTTCCACCTCCAAAGTGGCTGTGTATGCCTTTGATGTCTATACCGGCAAGATGTTGTGGAAGGATGATCTGGGTGACCAGACTGGTGGCATGAATGGCGGCTATGGCTATTGCCTGGGGCCGGCAGTGGCAGGCAATTACATGGTGGCCGGTGCGTTGGTATTCGGCAAGCAGGGTGGCGTATTGCGCATTTATGGTTTGCAGGACAAGGAGAAGCAACATGCTTGAGGTCATCTTATTTGGTATTGTCGCTGGGCTCGACAATTTGCAGGCCAGCACTTCGCTGGGGCTGTTACCCATGCAACGCAAACGCATACACATGCTGGCGATTGCGTTCTGTGTCTGTGAAATGGGTGCGGCCATCCTTGGTCTGATGCTCGGGCATGGCCTGATCAGCATGCTGGGGCCGCTTGCCTCGACATTTGCACCATTTGCGATGCTGGTTTGCGGTGTGATTATCTTGTGGCTGGCTTACAGAAGTGAAGCCAGGGGCTTGCCGCAATTTGTCAATCACCCAGGCTTTTTGCTGGGCTTGCCACTGGCGCTGAGTCTTGACAATGTCGTCGCTGGCGCAGGTGTCAGCTTTTCCAGTGCACCCGTGTTGAATTCGGCCATTATCGTCGGTGTCATCAGTGCAGGCATGGCTTGCTTTGGCCTGTATTTCGCCAACTGGATACGTAATTTTTTGCCCAAGCGTGTGGAATTGCTGGCAGGTGCTTATATGTGCTTTCTGGCAGTACGCATGATGTATAACGACTGACGATTGGGCGCTTGAGTATGCCAAAAGACCAAAGCGAGCGCACGGCCATGCATGCCTATGTGCGCCATCTTAATTTTCCCAGCAGTGTGGCTGTTTCCCCTGCCGGGCAGGTATATATTGCAGAGACGGGTTTGCCATTTGATGGTGCTGCCAAAGGCGGGCGGGTACTCAGTGTCAATGATGATGGCAGCGTCCAGGAATTATTGAATAATTTGCGCCAGCCAGTGAATGGTCTGGTCTGGCATGACAACAGCCTTATTATCTCTGAAGGCGGTTACCCAGGCCGCATTAGCCGCCTTGATATTCATAGCGGTAACTGGACAGTGTTGCTCGACGATTTGCCCGGCTTTGGTAATTACCACACCAATATGGTGGCGGTAGGGCCGGACAATAAAATGTATTTCGGCCAGGGTGCCATGACCAACAGCGGCATCATAGGTACGGATTCGCACGACCTGGCCTGGCTGCGTGAAACCAGGCATGCGCCAGATATACCCGGCTATGACATCGAGCTCAGTGACCATGTAGCGACAGTCACAGCCCCTGAAGGTCAGCAGATATCCTCCAGCGCATTTGCACGCTTTGGACAAGTGCACGCAGGTGGAACCCGCTTGCAAGGCCAGACTCCATGCACGGCCAGCATCATGCGTTGTAATCTGGATGGCACAGGCCTGGAACTGGTGGCCTGGGGCATACGCAATGCCTTTGGTTTGCTGTTCCTACCGGATGGCAGACTCATCGCAACGGAGCAGGGCACTGATGTACGCGGTGTACGGCCAGTCTGGAATTGCCCTGACTTTCTGTTTGAGGTGAAAACGGGAGCATGGTATGGCTGGCCAGATTATCTCGGCGGCTTGCCTATTAACGCACCTGTTTATCGTAATCCGCAAGGTGAAGGCCAGGCCTTTGTGCTGGCTAATCATGCAGAACTGCCAGCGCCAGAAATACCTTTGCTGGCCTTCGACGTCAATGCCTGTGCCGTGAAAATGGCGCAAATACCTGCCGGGCTGCGCCATGCTGGTGATCTCATCGTCGCGCAATTTGGCGATGAGCGTCCGATGACCGGGCCGCCGGGGCCAAGAGTAGGGCGTAATCTTATCCGTGTAGATACCAGCGACTGGAGCAAGCATGCATTGCCGGCTTTGGCGTCAGTACCATGGCACCGGCCCATCGATGTCGCTTTCTCGCCAGATGGTGCATTCATGTATGTGGTCGATTTTGGTGACTTTGAATTCACCGCAACAAAAGATATACGCGCACGCGCCGCTAGCGGCTGTGTCTGGAAAATTTCTGTCAATAATATGGAGCTGACATCATGAGCCAGGTTTCATTTGAAAAAGATATTGCGCCGCTGTTCAATCAGTTTCGCGCATCCATGATGTGGCGGCTGGACCTGACCAAATATGATGATGTCAGGCTTAATGCCAGCATGGTACTGAACCAGTTACAGGGCGGCATGCCGCCACCGCCTTACCCGCCTTTTACCAAAGAACAGGTTGCGATGTTCCAGACCTGGATTAATGAAGGTTTCCCCAAATAGCTTGTACACACAAAATTGTGGAAGGAAATTCACATGAGCCTCAATGCACAAACCCTCATCGGTAGCTGGGAGATGGTCGAAGCCTGGGATATAGGTGACGACCCCAGCGACCCGACCAAGAAAACCTATCCCTGGGGGAATCCGTCAGCCGGTTACTGGGTGTATGACAAGAGCGGCCACTTCAGTCTGATGATCTCGCAAAACCCGCCGCTGGCGATACCAACAGACCCTTTCAGCGGCCAGCCACAATCATCCTGGCTGACACCGCAAAAGCCCTGGGAGGTACCACATTCCCTGCTGATAGACAGCTTCGCCACCGCCAGCCCGTATGCTTATTTCGGCACCTATACAGTAGAGATGGATACCAATCACCCGCATCTGGGCGGCACGATCATCATGAACGTATTTGCCGATGTCATGCGTGCCTATACCGGCACAGTGCAAAAACGCAGCTTTGTGTTTGATGGCAAGGATTATCTGAATGTAGGTACGCCAGGCCAGTACTTGCGGCGCCTGAAACGGCTGACATGATTTTAAGCATGTGAGCATGCAAGTCTTACCCGGGCCTTACCCTGTTGCAAAGCAAGGTAAGGCCCGGTTTTCGATTGCCCAGGTATTGCCAGAAAATTCCATGTCGTTCACAAGCCAGCCAGCTTGCGCAGAGCATCGCCTTGTACGCGGCGTACCATCATGTGGCTGGCTTCCACAGCGCCGATGGAATCATAAAATTCCTTGCTCATCTGTTTATCCTTGACGGTCAGCCATTCTATCCTTGAGCATCCTTCATCGACAGCAATACTGGCGAGATGTTGCATGATGGTCAGGCCAAGTCCCTGACGCCTGAATTCAGGTCGCACATAGATGGCTTGCATGTACATGTCGCGCACTCCAGTAAAAGTGCCCCATTTCCAGGAGTAAATGACAAACCCGGCGACAGCATCATCCATCATGACAAATTTGGCAGAGATGGCTGGATGGTCGCCAAACAAGGCCAGTTCAAGCGCGACTGCATCTGTGCGAATTTCGGCTACGCCATCGCTCTTCCCCAAATCCAGGAGCATATCCAGCAAGGTATTGATATCCGTTGTTGCGAGGTCTTTAAATTTCATTTTTTTGGATCAATGATATTTTCTTGACAGACTCAGCAAGCGAGCCACATCAATGCATCTCTGTGAGCCTTGCCTCAGTTTGAACATGGAATGATGCATCAACGTGTTAATTACTTGCCCAGCATGCGCTTCAAGGTAGCGTCTTTGTCTATGAAGTGATGTTTGAATGCACCAGCCAAATGCAGGATTATTGCTGCAATCAGGACGTAGGCAGTCGCTTGATGCAAGGCTTCACCAGCTTCAGCCCAGAATTCGCTATAGGCCAATACCTGATCCGGGTTGCCTGGCATATGCTGGGCTGGCACGATGACCAGGCCAAAAATACCAAAGCCATGGCCGCTGGCGCCAGAAAACAGCATGCCTGTCATGGGCAGAGCCAGTGTGGCAATGATCAACACCCATTTGATGATTTTTGCCAGGCGCTGTTCAAGCTGCGTGTAGTCTGCCGCCGCTGCTGGCCAACCATTTTTGATGCGCCAGAAAACGCGCAACAGGGCAACAAATAAAACCAGCACACCCACGGATTTATGAACCGGGTACAGAGCCCAGGCCTCGGCACGTGTCATATACAAGCCCACAGCGCATAGCGCCATGATGATGATTGCCGTGATCCAGTGTAAAGAAATCGTGATCTTGCTTAGCTTATCTGCGCTTTCCATTGCCATGCCCTTGAATTTGTTAAGAACAGGATGGACATGCGATGGCATTGAAAGTTTCAAATTGGCTCGCAAACTTTCAGGATTTTTATGCCGTTTATCTGGATAGATGTTCCCTGAGCTGGATAACATTGCCTTCCGGGTCGTAGCCATCGCAGATGCGGCAATGCTGGAATTCCCATTCGTAGTTCTCTGCATCTACCTTGCCACCAAGACTGGCTGCAACACCCCTGGCTTTGCTGATACTGGCAACAGGCAGCATCAATTTGATAGCCGTGTCTGACCTCAGTTGTGGTGGAACCGAGATTTCAAAAGTGCGCGCAATCTGTGCAGGTATGGCGTGGATGACCAGATGAAAATGCGGCAACTCAAGTATGGTGTAGTCGTCATTGGCATGGGTGGCAGCAGGTAGCAGGACTTGCTCGTAAAAACAGCTGAGTTTGCTCAAGTCCTTGGCATAGATAACGGCACCAGGGGTGGGTAAGTGTGACATGATGGTCCTCGGCTCGGATAAGTGAGTAAGTTTCTTTTGATTTTATATTGTTTTTATATAAATATAAGAGCGGAAATATAGATCAGCCGGCTTCTCAGGAGCTTGCCCAGGCACTGTTGATGAAGTGAGTTTTAGCACATGCGCAAATCACTTACAAATTTTACACGGATTGGTTTTTTCTTATGCGTTAATATATATAAAGGTGCTGGTACCGTACTTCAGTACGAATTATGGGGAAATAGTCCTTTGCGGTTTATAATTTCAGCTGTTACAACTTTAATGTGCATTTTTTGTCACTGACATGGTAAACATTTCCGGAACCAAGTCGGGCAAATAAAGTCTTAATGACTATGAATCAGGTTTCCAAGCAAGTACATCCGGATTTTCATCAACATCAGAAGGGGCAATTGCGATCCATAGCGCTGGCCGCCCTTGTGCATGTCGTTTTGTTAAGTTTTTTGTGGATAGGTGTGCGCTGGCAAAACAAGGAAAGCGGCGCAATCGTGGCGGAGGTCTGGGATATAACCACCCGTGAAGCTGCCCCCAAGCCCGTTCCTGTTCCTGAGCCCGTTGTAGAAGAAAAACCGAAAGAGCCTGTGCCGGTCAAGGAAGAAGTGCGCCAGGAAGACCCTGAAATTGCCCTGGCACAGGAAAAAAAGCGTAAATTGCTCGAAAAGAAAAAAGAAGAAGAGCATCAACGCGAACTCGCAGAGAAAAAACGCAAGGAAGAACAGCAGGAAAAACTTGCCGAGCAAAAACGCAAAGAAGAAAAACTGGCTCAGGAGGCCGAGAAAAAGAGACTTGCTGCCAAAGAAAAAGAAAAGAGCGACAAACTCTTTAAGGAGGAATTGGCCAGAGGTACCAAACCTGTTATCACCAGCGACAGTGGTGGTAATGGTAGCAGTGAAAAATCGACGGGCAATAACCGAGGTGACCCAAGCTATCTCGCAAAAATTGCCGCCAAGGTCAGGTCGAACACAAGTTACGGCGGAATTGATAGCACGGTCGGTAATCCTACAGTGGAATACACCATTAACCTATTGCCAGATGGATCACTCCGTGGTGCAATACGCAAAGTTAAATCCTCAGGGATTCCAGCTTTTGATGACGCGGTTGCGGCAGCCATAGAAGCATCAGCCCCATTTCCGCGCGACAAGACTGGTCAAGTTCCATCCAGCGTGAAGCTGGTTCACCGTATGAAGGAATAATAAAAACCAATGATGTCTATTTTTAAAAAAGTTTCAGTAGCTGCGGTGATTGTCACCGTTGCTAGTTTATCCGGGTTTGGTCTTGGCTCTGCCTATGCGCAAATTACGGTTGAAGTGGCAGGCGTGGGCTCAAATCAGATTCCCATTGCCATTGCAGGTTTTTCAGACGAGGCACTGACTCCTCAACAAGTCACCGGCATCATCAAGGATGACCTTGGTCGCAGTGGTTACTTCAAAATCATCGATGCCAACGTGGTCCTGAACGAAAATTCTCCAATCAATTTTGGTGACTGGAAAGCCAAGGGTGCCTATGCCTTGGTTGTCGGCAGTGTGCAAAGCCTGGCCGATGGCCGCTTTGATGTCCGCTACAAACTGCTTGATACTGTGAAATCCAGTACCTTGTCCGGCTTCTCTCAGACCACACCACCTAGCAGGGTGCGCCTGGCGGGACACAGAATTGCTGACGACATCTACGAAAAATTGACCGGCGTGCGCGGTATATTTTCTACGCGCATTGCCTACGTGACCAAGGCGGGCGCTGAATACCGCCTCGAAGTGGCTGATGCTGACGGCCAGGGTGCAATACCAGCTTTGCGCTCTTCTGAACCTATTATTTCCCCAGCATGGTCGCCAGATGGTACCAAGGTCGCCTATGTTTCCTTTGAAAAGCGCAAACCGGTGATTCTCGTGCAAAACCTGATTACGGGCGAGAGGATTGAAGTTGCCAACTTCAAGGGTAATAATTCGGCTCCTGCGTGGTCGCCCGATGGCAGCAAGCTGGCCGTGGCTTTGTCGCGTGATGGGCAGACGCAGATTTTTACAGTGAGTGCCAGCGGTGGCAATTTGCAAAAACTGACCTCCAGTTCTTCCATTGACACCGAGCCACAGTATTCTGCTGACGGTCAGTCGATTTACTTCCTCAGTGACCGTAGTGGCGGCCCGCAAATCTATAAAATGAGTGCAAGCGGTGGAGACCCCAAACGCGTGACCTTTACTGGATCGTACAATATCACCCCAAGAATATCCCCCGACGGCAAGACTTTGGCTTATATTTCACGTCGTGATGGCAAGTTCCAGTTATATGTACTGGACTTGGCTAGCGGCCAGGAATTAAGAGTGTCTGATACCACCAGGGACGAGTCACCGAGTTTCTCACCAAATGGACGTTACATTATGTACGCAACCGATTCTGGGCGTCGCGGCGAGCTGTCAGTAGTGTCCATTGATGGCAAGGTGAAATATAAATTACCGGTCCAGGCCGGAGATTTTCGGGAGCCCACCTGGGGTCCTTTCATGAAATAAGCAGTACTAACTATTAATATTTGCTTACCTATTTTAATCAGGAGAGAAAATGCGTATTACTTCCCAATCCAAAACCCTGGCGATCTTGATTTCCAGCGTTGTTCTGATGACAGCCTGTGCTTCCAAAGTACCACTGGAAGAAAAGAAAGTCGAAGATAAATCCACTAACACAATGGCAACAGCCGGCGCAGATACAAACACTGTGAAACAAGTCACCGCGACTGTTGATCCGCTGACTCAAGGTGCATTGGCCAAGCGTAGTGTGTATTTTGACTATGACAGCTATGCCGTCAAAGAAGAGTTCAAACCAGTCGTTGATGCACACGCAAAATTCCTGGCGACAAACAAGAACCGTAATATCCTGATTCAGGGTAATACCGATGAACGTGGTGGCCGTGAATACAATCTGGCACTGGGCCAAAAACGTGCAGAAGCCGTGCGCAAGTCCCTGACTTTGCTGGGTGTGTCCGATGCGCAAATCGAAGCGGTTTCTTTGGGTAAGGAAAAACCAAAGGCAACTGGTAGCGATGAAGCCTCCTGGGCAGAAAACCGTCGCGCAGACATTCTGTACAAGTAATCCCATATTTGAAAGCCTCTGTTGAGGCTTTCTTTGCATTTGGCGCAGCAACTTTGCCATGAAGCTGCTGCGCGTTTTCATTTTTTCAGATCGCCATGAAACTCAATTCCTTACGTACTACCATTCTCGCCGCCGCTCTGTCTTGCGCATTCTTGCCTGGCCTGGCTTCTGCAGGTATTTTTGACGATGATGAGGCACGCAAAGCCATCTTGGACCTGCGTGCAAAAGTGGATGCGGTCAATGCCAGGCTTGATTCCAAGCTCGAGACCAAGGCAGACAAGGGTACTGTGCTGGAGTTGGCGAATGAAAATGAAGCATTGCGCGCAGAAATTTCAAAACTCCGTGGTCAGATAGAAGTGCTGACAAACGACCTTACCAATGCCCAGAAGCGCCAGCAGGATTTTTATGTTGATCTCGATAACCGGGTGCGCAAGCTCGAGCCAAAGCGCATGACCGTTGATGGACAGGAAGCCACAGTTGACGTCAATGAGCAACGCACCTTCGATGCTGCCATGGCCCTGTTCAAAGCAGGTGACTACAAGGCGGCAGCACCGGCTTATACCAACTTCCTCACCAATTACCCACAATCTGCCTTTGCCGGATCTGCGCAATACTGGTTGGGTTTCTCATATTTCGCGCAACGCGATTTCCGCAATGCGATTGCAAACATGCAGCAAGTGGTCAAGAGTTATCCAGATCATCCCAAAGCACCCGATGCCTTGCTGAACATCGCTTCTTGTCACATAGAGCTCAAGGAAAAACCAGCAGCTAAAAAAGTACTGGAAAGCGTCCTGGCAAAATACCCTGACACCGAAGCCGCACACGCGGCCAAGAACCGTTTGGCAGCATTGAAGTAAGCCCGGCTTTATCATGGCGTTGCGTAAGGGCGACGCCAGAATCTCCTGCATGGCATACTATCCTCCTATGCAGGACCGGAAAATCAAGTCTGCCTGACAGGCCTATCCTTTCTTATTCCAGTAACGCCGTTGACAGAGTATCTGGAACATACTATAATTTTGGTCTTTCGGGGGTCGTTAGCTCAGCTGGTAGAGCAGCGGACTTTTAATCCGTTGGTCGCAGGTTCGAATCCCGCACGGCCTACCACGAACATAAAAGACTTAGGTCACATTACTAAGTCTTTAAATTTTTTAGCAGTAAGCAGTTTTGGGTCGTTAGCTCAGCTGGTAGAGCAGCGGACTTTTAATCCGTTGGTCGCAGGTTCGAATCCCGCACGGCCTACCAAGACATATAGCAAAAAAGCCAATCTTAAGGGGTTGGCTTTTTGCTTTTCTGCTTTCGGTATTTACTCAGTTTTGAGTATAAAGTTATTGCCGGTATTTCAATCGGGTGAGCTATCAGTAATAACAACTCCAGGAGCTGGCATCATGAATAAATGGCTGTTACTAGGCTTTGCCATCATTGCTGAAACTATTGCTACTTCGTCACTGAAGGCCAGCGAAGGTTTCACGCGCTTGTGGCCATCTGTATTGGTGGTGCTCGGGTACGGGCTGGCGTTTTACTTTCTATCGCTGACCCTAAGAGTTATTCCTGTGGGCGTGGCTTACGCTGTCTGGTCTGGTGTTGGCATCGTGCTGGTCACACTCATAGGGTGGTTTTTATTTGGACAAAAACTTGATATGCCTGCCCTGATTGGTATTGCGTTCATCATGGCTGGTGTGATTATCATGAATGTATTTTCCAGGGCTGCCGCGCATTAAGTGGCGCAGCCTCTGGTCTGGGGTGATGCAGTGTGACTCAGGCGCGCTGCCAATGCATGACCCAGTTCTCTTGCCAGTTTTGCCCCTGGTCGCGTGAGATGGTCTGGTACCAGAGGCAGGAATTGCTGGTGATCTGGTCCCAGACGCCGCGTACCAGGATGGGTTGCTCGCCATCCTTGTCTTCCGATTCCCAGGTGCCCACGCCATTGACGAAGCTGCCCCAGGATGGCGGTGGGCTCAATACGCCGTTTTTTCCATTGACCCAGTAATCGGCCCACAGCTTGCGCTCAGTATCGAGCAACCTCAGACCCATGCCGCTGAAGTCGCGTGCGGGTATGCGCAGTTCTTCTATGCTGGCGACGCCACCAATTATTTCAATGACGCTGGCTTCGCCTTCAAAGATATCCCATTCCTTGTCTTTCAGGCGGCGGTGTTTGATTTTCCAGTTGCCAGACAAAAAGTGAAAGTCCCCGGGTTTGCCTGTTGCAGCGGGAGCAGCTGGAGATGATATGGCCGCTGTTGTTTGTATTGCCGTTGTTGATGCGGCAAGCCCTGCAGCCAGTTGTAGCAAACTGCGGCGTTTCAGGTCAGATGGGTCTGTCAGTTCGATTTCGTGTTTGGCGATGGTGTTCATAGGGCGTCCTTGCTTATTGATCAGGGGAGTGTGTTGCTGTCATTCATACTGCAGGCAACGAGTAAAGCTTAAATCACTAATAGGCTATTATTTGTCCTAATACTTTGCCATGATGCATGCTTGCCCTTTAATGATTGTGTAATTGACACAGACTGTGTCATTCATGCTTTTGAGGGGGAAATTTCTCTGAAAGACTGTTAAGGTAAATTACAGCCTGATTTGACAGCCTCTGTGTATGACGCAAGCCTGTTTTTTTTGCCGGGTAAGTGCTTATGCCTTATCATGCTGGACCTTATGTTAGTGCACGATGAATGAAAGCCATGAAAAAGAAAACTGCCAGTACCGCCCCTGCGGATAAGTCGGAAAAGCATGAAATACGCCCTGGCCAGTCGCTGGAGTTGCTCAAGGAACTGCATATCCTCACGCGTGATGGCAAGATGAACCAGGATAGCCGCCGCAAGCTCAAGCAGGTTTATCATCTGTATCAGTTCATAGAACCGCTATTGCAGAAATTGCAGCAAGACCATGCTGATATCAGCCTGGTGGATCATGGTGCGGGCAAGTCTTATCTGGGTTTCATTCTGTATGACCTGTTCTTCAAGTCAGAACAAGCACAAAGCAAGGCCAGGATTTATGGCATAGAGACACGTGATGAACTGGTGCAGCGCTCCACCGAGCTGGCGCAGCGTCTGGATTTTCCTGGCATGTCTTTTTTGAATTTATCTGTTGCCGATTCGATTACCTCATCTGCCTTGCCAGAAAAAATCGATATCGTCACTGCCTTGCATGCCTGTGATACAGCGACAGATGATGCGATACAGTTTGCCCTCAAGAAGAAGGCCCAGTTCATGGTGCTGGTACCTTGTTGCCAGGCAGAGGTGGCGGCAGAGTTGCGCAAGTCCAAGGGCGATGCTGTAAAAAATAACCCTTTGTCAGAAATGTGGCGTCATCCCATACACACGCGCGAATTCGGTAGCCAGATCACCAATGTGCTGCGTTGTTTGCAACTGGAAGCGCATGGTTATCAGGTCAGGGTCACAGAACTGGTAGGATGGGAACATTCGATGAAAAACGAACTCATCGTGGCAGAATACAAGGGCTTGCCAGCCAAACGACCTGCAGAACGTCTGGCCGAAGTGCTGAAGACCACGGGACTGGAAGCAATGCAGAGAAGATTTTTTGTGCAGCCCTGAGATTTGTGGTGCACTAACCACCGCAGTTTGACATGGTCACTGTAAGGTCATAAAAAATGATTAATATCATTTATGCTTATTCTGTAATTCACCTGGTTTTTTCTGTACGTTTTTTGATTGTCATATTCACATTCAGTAAAGGATAGAAAGCATGCTGGCCGCCGTTGATCTGGGTTCCAACAGTTTTCGCATGCACATTGCCCGGCATGAAGGCGATGTCATCAAAGTCATCAAAAGCGCGCGCGACCCGATACGCCTTGCAGCAGGCCTGGATAAAAACGGCAACCTGACGCCAGAGGCCATGCAAAAAGCGATTAATTGCCTGGCGCGCTTTCGTGAAATCCTGAATGCCTATCCGGTAGAAAACTTGCGGGTAGTCGCTACGAACACCATACGCATCGCAAAAAATGCGGCGCAATTATTGCCACTGGCAGAGGCCGCCATAGGCTGTCCTATCGAGGTTATTTCAGGTGAAGAAGAGGGGCGTCTGATTTATATCGGCGTATCAAATGCGGTGGCGATACCTGGTGAGCGTCGTTTGGTGCTGGATATCGGTGGTGGTTCAACTGAAGTGATACTTGGCCATGGTCATGAGATACTCAGAGTAGAATCCTTCAGCATAGGGACAGTCAAGCACAGCGCGAGCTTCTTCCCGGATGGGCGTTTGACGGATGCCGCATTTGAGGCTGCCGTCCTGTCAGCCCGCTCCATGTTTGAAGATGCCGCACCACCTTATCAGCCACAACATTGGCGCAAGGCTTATGGCTCATCAGGTACCATGCGAGCGATTTCTGATGCGATCAGCAAAGGTGGGCTCGGCGATGGCACCTTGACCTTGAAAAGCCTGAATGCACTTAAACAATATTGTGTGCAATGCGGGCAGATAGATCAACTGGAGTTAAGCGGCATCAAACCAGAACGCGTTGCCATGGTAGTAGGTGGCCTGGCCATACTGATAGGCCTCATGACAGAATTTAATATCAGTGTCCTGCTGCCCATAGAAGCCGGTTTGCGCATGGGTGTGATGTGGGATTTGTATTTGCGCGCCACCAAGCGTGACCGCCGTGAAGTTGCAGTACAGTCTTTTGCCAATTTGTTCCGTACCGATATGTCGCGGGCGAACCGGGTGGCGGACATGGTGAAGTCCCTGTATCTGCAATTGAAACCTGCTGGCGACACCTATGTGCGCTTATTGCAATGGAGTGCGACCCTGCATGAAGTCGGCATGGCGATCTCGCATACCGGTTATCACAAGCACGGCGCTTACATGATAGAGAATGCCGACATGGCAGGCTTTACCACGCGAGAGCAGCGGGTGATGAGCAAGCTTATCCTTAGTCAGAAAGGCAATCTGCGCAAGGTCGGTGATGGCCTTGCTGACCAGGATTTTGCCAAGGCGGTGCTGGCACTGCGTCTGGCGGTGATGCTCATGCATTCACGCGCAGAAATTGATTTTGAAGATGTGCGCCTGAAAATGAAAGGGCGTGTTGAGCTTGAAATGAAACGCGACTGGGTCAGTGTCCACCCCACAGTTGCTTACTGGCTGCAGAAAGAAATTGAAGCCTGGCGTGAGATAGGCATAGATTTTCTGGTCAGGGCGAACGTGTAATTTTCCTGCGTACTGCTTACCACTCCTTGCCCTCACGAATTGTATCTGGCAAGCTGGGGTAAGCAAATGCAATCAAATGCAATCAAATGCGATCAAATGCAATCCGCCACCATGATGGACCTGAACACACGACCCAGGCGCTTGCCTGATTTGTTATAGGCCTCGAAAAGTATCGTGCCACCAAATTTGTTGGCTTTACTGCCTGCACCACCGACCATATCGTAATAATGCACCTTGCTCACTTCCTTTAATGGGAATGAAACCAGCGGTTTTTGTCCGGCATAGGGGTCTTGTTGCAATTTATGGATATGAATGAGAGCGGTCTCTGCTTCATTGAGCTTGCCAAAAGCGGCTGAGTACGGATCTGTCTCATAGTCCAGTGCAGGTGATATCAAATACTCTTTCATTTTGATATCCTGATTGGCGGGTTTGCCGTCGATTTCCCCTGCGAGTTTGCCGTCTGCCAGTTTGTCTATCTGTATTTCAAACTGGTGCTTGCCATTCCCAAAATCAGGGAAATTGGCGCGGCATTTCAATACTTCTTCCGCACTTGCAAGACTGGCGAGCAGACTGCCTGCGATCACAAAAATATACTTGAAGGTATTCATCATGTCCTTACCCATAGGTTTGTCTGAATGCGAGCTATAAGGATGACATATTCTCTATCTAATGCCACGGATAGACTGAAAAGTATTAAATAGCAGTACTGCAGGCAATAAAAAAGCGATGCGAGATAAACTGGCATCGCTTTTTGAATGGATCGGGCAGTATCAGAAATCAAATTGCGCTGACACTTTATACGTGCGCGGCGCCCCAGGGAATAAATAACCACCCAGTGATTGCGTCACATCACGCCAGTAAAACTTGTCCAGTGCATTATCGATATTAAAGCGCAGGGTAGTGGCCGTATTGCCGATTTGCGTCGCATAGCGGGCCCCTAGGTTGACAACGTGATAGCCAGGCACTGTAACGCTATTGTCCGGGCTGAAGGCCTTGCTGCTCGCATATTGCCAGCTCGCATTCACATTCAAACCTTTGACTTCAGCTATCGCATAATCTGCATAGACTGTCGATTTGAAACGCGGCACATTCATGACGCGCTTGTCATCAAGGCTGATGATGCCGGTGTTTTGCTGTTTGGCGTCCAGTGCAGTGATGCTTGCACCCAGATTCAGTTGCGATGTCAGCTTGCCCTGGGCAGAGAGCTCCAGGCCAGTATGCAGGGCTTCACCATTGCTGACATAGGTATTGCTGCTATTGGTATATTCCAGCGGCTTCTTGATGCGGAAGATGGCTGCAGACAGGCTCAGGTCACGTTGCACATCGGCCTTCACACCAAATTCAATTTGCGTGGATTTGCCAGGGGTCAGCATCTGGCTGGCATTGCTGGTGCCGAATGGCGCGATGCCGCCATGTTCCAGTCCCTGGGCAAAACTACCGTACACAGAAACTTGCTGTACTGGTTTGAAAACCAGCGCAGCCGTCGACAGGAACTTGTTCTGGTCATAGCCAGGATTATCAAGCTGGGTGCGCGAGATGTTCAGATGACGCAGACCCAGATGCAGTTTCAGATTGTTTTGCAGACTGATAATGTCCTGTACAAATGCGGACCATTCCTTGTCAGTACGGCGCAACAAAACCGGGCCGGTTTTATTTGCAGATGGCATTACGCTGACAGGACGGAACAAATTGCTGCTGCCCGCATAGTCATACACATAATCACCAAAATAATCTTTACGCTGTGAATTGCTGAGGCCAACAGCCAGCTCGTGCTGCATGCCGCCCAGATTGAATTTGCCATTCAGCAGGGCTTGAGTGCCCCACAGCGATTTGGATTCATTCACGCTTTGATAATCATACACATCATAGTCACCATTCGCGCAATAGCCCGGATACAAATTGGCTGCACCACAGCCATAAGGGAAGGCGGTGTAGTCATCGCGCTTGAATTCATGCTTGTTGGCTGAGATACTGGCGCGCCAGTCAGCATTGATCTGATATTCAAAACGCAGGCCAAGATTGCTGTTGCGGGTATCTACCGGTCTTGCCCACGGCTGAGCATTGAGCATCAGGTCAGCAGGGATGCCACGTGGTAAATCAGTGCCATTGAATAATTGAAAACCTGGTACCGACAATTGCGATTTGTGCTGGTAGTCAGCATCGATTTGCAACAGGGCTTGTGGTGTGATGTGCCAGTCAAATGCAGCAGAAACGAACTGGCGGTTACCGTCAGCCCCTTTGACATAAGAGCGTAGGCGCTCGCCCGCTGCATTGATGCGGAAGCCAAATTGCTTGTCGCTGGAATTGTCACTGATGTCCGCTGCGCCATATACAGTGCCACGCTCGCTGATTTCAAATGTGGCAGAGCGAACGGCATAGCTGGCAGGGCGCTTGGTCACATAATTGATGATGCCACCTGGCGTGCCAAAGCCAGCCTGGAAGCCAGCTATTCCCTTGAGTATTTCTACACGCTCTTTATTTTCCAATGGAATGGAAGCGTCACCGGGAATGGCAAAGCCGTCCTTGCGGTAGCTGCTGGAATTATCCAAGGCAAAACCACGTATGGAGAATTGCTCGGCATAACCAATGGCGTTATACGCATCATTGACACTGGCGTCATATTTCATCGCATCCGTAGTCTGGCGTATGCGCAGGTCTTGCATCTGTGCCGTGCTGAAGGCATTGACTGAGTTAGGCGTATCCAACAGTGCCGCATCGATAAAACCTGTGACTTTGCTGCGCTCTACCTTGTTTTCTGTACCTTTGCTGCCAGTGATAGTCACTTCTGGCAGGGATTTGTCGTTTCCTGCGCTGCTTTGGGCATGCGCAGATGACAGCAACAGGCAAGCCTGGGCGATAGCGCAGGCAATGATGGTAGGACGTAAAAAGTGTGGACGTACAGTAAAGTGAGACATGATGTGCTCTTGGTTTGCTTTTAATGCGTTGTGGATGGCAGCGCGGGAGCAAACAAAGAAGCAGGAGGGACCGGGACTTTGCGCTTCCCTTCGTTGGCATTATCCAGATCAGGTAAAAGGGACTCTCTCACCCGGAAATATTATGTCCAGGACCCCTAGCGTAGGCCGCAGTTTAACACGAAACCATTTATATAGCCTTTTTGCGGCAATTGGCGCTTAGCTGCCTTGTTTTGCTTCTATTTTGACAGTGCGGAAATTGCGCCACAAACCTTCTGCCGAATAGACAAACAGCGCTGCCCAAATGGCGATAAAGCCCGCCAGTTTATTGTGGTCGAAAGGTTCATGATATAGCCACACACCGAGCAATAACTGCACCAGCGGCGAGATGTATTGCAGTAATCCCAGTGTCGTCATCGGTATGCGCCTGGCGCCAGCAGCAAACAATAATAAGGGAATGGCAGTGATAGGGCCACTGATGAGCAGCAGCATTTTGATGTCCACGCTGCTGGCGACGAAGCTGTTTTGTCCTTGCAAAGTCATCCAGCATAGCCAGCCAAAGGCAAATGGGAAGAGCAGGGCGGTTTCCAATGACAAGCCTTCCAGTGCACCCAGGGCAGAAGTCTTGCGCAGCAAGCCGTAAGTGCCAAAAGTTGCTGCCAGCACCAGGCCTATCCATGGCAGATGGCCTGTCTGTATGGTCAGCCAAGCGACGCCAACAGCAGCTAGCGCTACTGACAGCCATTGACCTGGACGCAGTTTCTCACGCAGCAAGACTGAGCCTATGAGGATATTGACGAGAGGCGTGATGAAATAACCCAGGCTGGCATCAACGATATGACCATGATTGACAGCCCAGATATACACAAACCAGTTGGCCGATAAAAGTACGGCGCTAAGTGCAAAGCCGCCTATCAGTTTTGGTTGTCTGACGGCTGTGCTGACCCAGGCCCATTGCTTGCGCCAGGTCAGCACACCAACCAGGAATAGCAATGACCATAGCATGCGGTTCAGTAGGATTTCCAGCGCAGGGACGTCGTGCAGGGTCTTGAAATAAATAGGGAACAGGCCCCAGAGGAAATACGCGGAGCCTGCAAACAAAATACCTTGGCGCATGAGTAGCAATCAATCTGTAAGGCTTGCGGCAGCAAGCAAGACAAACATTATCGCTTGAATAGAAATTGTTTGCTGCCAGCGCTTATTTGCTTCTTGCTGCGGCCAGATGTTTACAAAGTGCTTCGGTGCCATCGAGTATGCGTGGCCCCGCGCGGTTCAGCCAGTCACCTTTGACTGTGTAGAAGTTGTTTTTCTTTACGGCTGTCAGTATCGGGTATTGCTTCCAGTCTGCCATGCTGTCGATATTTTCACCGCTGCTGAAGATGACATCAGGGTTCGCCGCCAGCACTGCTTCATTGGTGATGGTGGAGCTTAACTCTTTGAGCTGGCCAAACACATTTTTGCCTCCGCACAGACGTATGGAGTCAGACACCATATGCGTGTCATTGATGGTCATTAAAGGCCTGCGTATCATTTGATAATACACGCTGACCGGCGCTGCCCCTGCTGGCAATTGATAAGTCTTGCGCAGATTGTCGAGACGCTGCCTGAATTTTTGGGCATTGGCTTTACCAGTACTTTCAGTACCAGCCAGTGTCGCCAGTCTTTCTATCGAAGTTGCCACCATTTCAAAATTATGGGGCTCACTTTCAAACACTGTAATGTGGTTGCTGCGCAATTTATTGGCCAGGATTTTTGCATTACCCGTACCCCAGACGATGACCAGATCTGGCTTGAGGGAGAGCAGACGCTCCAGGTCCAGTGCAAAAATATTACCTATCGATGGCAGTTTTTTCGCAGCCTCGGGATAATCACTGTAATCAGTCACTGCGATGATGTTATTTGCCGCGCCTGCCTCGAACAGCATCTCAGTGATATGCGGTGCCAGGCTGACGACGCGTTGCGCAGGTTTTTCTAGCGTGACTGGGCGTTGTGCATCATCCAGTACCGTGATGGCAGCATACGAACTGGTTGATGCAAGACTCCCAGTCAGGCAGGCTGCAAGCGCAAGGCTGCCTGTTAGCAATTGAAAACGACGCATCAAATTTCCAGATTGTCGATCAGGCGTGTGCCACCCAGTTTGGCGGCAGCGACTACCACCAGCGGTGATTGCTGGGCGAGATCGCCAGCAGATGGTGGTTGCAAGTCGGCGCGTTTGCGTATCGAGATGTAATCCGGTTTCCAGTTGCGTGTCGCCAGTTTTGCCATGGCCTGACGTTCGAGTTCAAACATATCCAGATGGCCGCCACGTACTTCTGCTGCGACTTCATTCAAGACTTTATACAAGGCAGGTGCCTCGGCGCGTTCTTCGGGTGACAGATACATATTGCGCGAAGATAGTGCCAGGCCATCTTCTGCCCTGAAAGTTTCGGCGGCGATGATTTCTGTCGGCAAGGCAAATTGTTTGCTCATATTGCGCACGATCATGAGCTGCTGATAATCTTTTTTACCAAAGACGGCAACGCGTGGCTGCACGCAAGAGAACAGCTTTAGTACAACGGTGGTGACACCAGTGAAAAATCCAGGGCGGAATTCACCTTCGAGGATATTGCCCAGATCATCCGGTGGGCGCACGCGGTATTCTTGCGGTTCTGGATACAGGTCTTTTTCAGTCGGTGCAAACAGGACATACACGCCTTCTTTTTCCAGCTTCTCGACGTCAGCCTGGAAAGTGCGTGGGTATTTGTCGAAATCTTCATTCGGGCCAAACTGCAGGCGGTTCACGAAAATCGAGGCGACTACAGGGTCGCCATGTTTTTTTGCCAGCCGCATCAGGGATAAATGCCCTTCATGCAAATTGCCCATGGTGGGTACAAATGCAGTACGCAATTGTCCACTTAACTGGTCGCGCAATTCTTCAATGGAGGAAATGATTTTCATGTTACGGCTCTTTAGTGAGGAATGGTTTTTGTTCTTGCCATCAGGCAGGCGAATAGGCCAGGCGCACATAAATAGGCGCAAAGGCTTCAGCCTGGGTGATTTCTATCAGGGTTTCTTTGGCCAGTTCAAGCAAGGCGACAAAATTCACGACCAGCACTGGCGCACCACGGCTGACGTCAAACAAATCTGAAAATTCAACAAACTTGGATGACTGCAGCTTGCGCAAGATACCCGTCATGTGTTCGCGCACAGACAGTTCTTCGCGGCTGATCTTATGGTGGGTGACAAGCGTAGCGCGCTTCAATACATCTGCCCAGGCAGACTGCAGGTCAGCGATATCGACATGCGGCCAGTGCAGCACGGTGTTTTGTTCGACAAACACCTGGGCATGCAAAAAATCACGGCCCAGTTGTGGTACGGCATTGAGATCGTAAGCGGCCAGCTTCATCTGTTCATATTCGAGCAGGCGGCGTACCAGTTCGGCGCGCGGATCATCTGCTTCTTCGCTGTCTGTGCTCTTGTTGGAGGGCAGCAGCATGCGGGATTTGATCTCGATGAGCATGGCCGCCATCAGCAGGTACTCGGCCGCCAGTTCCAGATTGTGTTTGCGTATCTGATCGACGTACTGCAGATACTGCAGTGTGACTTGCGCCATTGGAATATCAAGGATATTGAAGTTTTGCTTGCGTATCAGGTACAGCAGCAAATCCAGCGGGCCTTCAAATGCCTCCAGGAATATTTCCAGCGCGTCGGGGGGATGTACAGATCTGTCGGCAGCTTGAACAGCGGCTCACCATACAGCTTGGCAAATGCCAGACCATCGACAACATCAGGCGTGCTGTCGGTTGCGCCAACCAAGGGTAAATCGGTTGGGGTTAACGCTGCTGTGGCGCTCACTAGCTTTCCGGATTGATCTGGGTATCAGGGCAGGCTGTATTAGCCTTAGCCTTTGTTTTGATACACGTAGGCTTGCTGGTTAATACGCGATTCGAGATTGCGTTTTTGCGTATCCAGATCTATCGCTTGCTTGTCCCACAGCAGGGCACGGCCATCGCGCTGGCTTTGCTCCAGTGCAGGATTGGTTTTTTTCAAGTCTTTGATGAAGTTGGTTGCTTCGGATTCGTACAAAGAGAATTGCTTGGAAAATTTCATAATTTGAAATAAACACGAAAAGTCGGATGAAGCCGCATTTTACTCTGCTTTTGGCCTTGCCATGCGGTTTTGGCCCTTGAGTAAAGCTTCAGGCATGCAGAGAAATCAAAGGTCTTTGACTTCCAGCCATTTTTTCACGTGCACCGGGCGATAGTTGGCAAACTTCTGCAAGAGCTGGGCTGGGTCGGTTTCCACATACAGCAAGTCCAGATGGCCAGGCCGCAAGAAGCCCTGTTCTACCGTGTGCAGGAGAAAATCATGCAGTTTTTGGTAAAAATCATTGATATTGTATAAACCAACAGGCTTTTCATGAAAACCCAGTTGCGACCAGGTCAGCACTTCAAATAATTCTTCGAGTGTGCCTATGCCGCCGGGCATGGCGATGAAGGCATCCGACAAATCGGCCATCATGGCCTTGCGTTCATGCATATTGGCAACTACATGCAGGGAGCTCAGGCCAGTATGGCCAACTTCTTTATCCATCAATGCTTTGGGGATGACACCCGTGACTCTGCCGCCCAGGCGCATGACTTCATCTGCAATGACGCCCATGAGGCCGACATTGCCACCGCCATACACCAGGCCAAGGTTTTGCCTGACCAGTTCAGCAGCCAGTTGGCGTGCTGCAATGGCATAGTCTGCCGTAATGCCTGGCGAAGAGCCGCAATAGACGCAAATATTCTTCATGCTGGATTGATCTTGCGCAAATAGTCTTGCGACAGTTTCTCAAAGACGTTCTTGGTTTCTCCGCGCAGGTAAGGGCTGATCAGCACAATCACCTGATAACAGCCACGTGCCAGCGACTCTGACATAGTTTGCAGTTCGGTATATTTGCGCGGATTACGGACATATTCATACGACAGCCAGTAAGTTGCAACTACCACCATATTGGTCGCCAAGGCGTCGATATCGATATCGCTGGCTTCAAATTCACCATCGGCGCGCAAGCCATTGCACAATTCGGTCGCGACCTTGATCTTGTGCGTTAGTATCTCTTTGAAATTCAGTTCCAACTTGCGGTTCCTGGAGAGCAGGTCATTGAGGTCGCGGTAGAAAAAGCGATAACGCCAGACCAGTTCAAACGTCAGGTGAAGGTAAGTCCAGATATCCTGGATATTGGCTTTGCGCCCTTCAGGGAAAGCCAGCTTCTTGTTGATCTCTGCCTCGAACTGCACAAAGATGGAATTGACGATGTCGTCTTTGTTGCGGAAATGATAATACAGATTGCCCGGGGAAATATTCATTTCCTCAGCAATCACAGTTGTGGTGATATTGGGTTCACCGAATTCATTGAAAAGGCGCAGGGATAACTCAAGTATGCGTTCCCTGGTGCGACGAGGAGCTTTGTGTTGCATGTCATTCTTCTCGATAATTTATTTCATAAGAATAACATTGAAAGCGCAACATCAAAAGAGTATCAGGTTCCTGACTGTGCTTTCAGCTCAATTTCTGAGGGAATATGGATCAATCTGGTCTTGGCCAGACGGTCATGCAAGAACTGGCCCTGCTTGTCGAAACGGGCGGTGTATGCCCAGGCCAGCATGCCGGCGATGACCACGCCAGCCATTTGCCACTCTTTTAAGCCAAGTTGATAGTCCAGCGCCATGGCGGGCAAAAACCACATCCATGCCAGGCAGTAGCGCACAATGGCCTTGACTACGGGGAGTTTGCTGCCATCCAGATCGACCACCTTGATGCGCCAGGTCTGCATGGCCAGAGTTTGGCCACTGCGGCTCCAGCAAAACACAAAATAAGCTCCGATAACGAGAAACAGCCAGAACTGGCGGGCATGACGCAAGGTCAGGGCATGTTTGCTTTGCGTAATCACATCAAAGATAAAGCCGGAGACAAAAACGATGCCAAACAGCAGCATGGCCTCATAGACCATGCAAATCAGGCGGCGACGTATGGCTGGGGCAGTCAGATCAGAATTCACGGGATTACTTGTTTTGGGACGCAGGTGCGCTGGCAGCAGTGCTATCGGTAGCGGTAGATGCCGGTGTGGCAATGACAGATGAAGCGACTGGAGCTGCAATCACTGTTGCAGGCGGTGTAATTACTTTAACTGCTGGCGCTGATGTGCTAGGCGGCGTCGGGCCTACCTTGATTGGGGTCAGGATTTTCGGATTCTTGACAGATTCTGATGGGAGATTGGTCACACTTTTCTTTTTCTGGTTTTCATCTGCGAGGCGTTTTTTTTCTTCTTCACTCAGCTGTTGATATTGTTGCCATTGGGCCGACTTGTGCTCAGGCTTGAGTTGTGTTGATTTTGCATAATTTTCGCGGGCAGCCATGCGTTGCTCAGGGGTCAGTTTGACCCAGTCGCGCATGCGCTCTTGCAACCTGGCTTGCTCGTCCGGCTTCATCGTTGCGTAACGATCGGCGATACCCAGCCATTTTTTCTTACCGAGTTCTGACATCTTGTCCCATTCCGGACTCAATGGTGCCAAAGCCTGTTTCTGTGCTGCACTGAGTTCTGTCCACAGCGGTTTGCTCAAAGTGCTGCCACCCAGCAGGCCAGTGCTGGCTTTAGCTGTGCTTTGTGGATTGGACGCAGGAACAGAAATACCGCCGGCAAAAGCCAGCGGTATTGCAAGAGACAGAATAATGAGACAAACAGTATTCGGTATTAACGCAAACGTCACTACTACTCCTCCGTTTTGTTCAAATAAGCACTGAACCCGGTATCAACATAGGCGGCTGGCGGTAATTCATCCACCAGGACGGCAGTATCAATATCTGCCAGTTCATTAATGTTTTGCTGTTGCTCGTATTCATAAATGCCCAGCAAGCCAACAACCAGCACCAGCAAAGGCAGGGCCAGGCCCAGTTTGCCCATCCAGGAACCTGGTCCCTGGAAAGAAAATCCAGAGTTGCCAGCCAATACGCCCTTGAATACCTGTACTGCCGCAGGCGCTTCCTGCTTTTTGCGTGCCAAAGCCGCCTTGCGTGCTTGCGCCAACCTGTCCAGAGTAGGAGCAGGCAGGCTTTCTGCAGACTCATTCAGAGCCCGTCTTACCTTGTAGGCAAACTCAAGGTCTTTTGCTTCTTTTGAGTAATTCATAGGTGTATTCCTTTCGCCTTGAGCGTGACGGCCAATGCGTGTGTTGCCCTGGAGCAGTGTGTTTTGACGCTACCTTCTGAGCAACCCATTGCAGCGGCGGTTTCCGCTACATCCATGTCTTCCCAATAACGCATGAGGAATGCTTCCCGTTGACGTGCTGGAAGTTTTTTTATTTCTTCGTCAATTATGTTAAGAACTTGCTCACGTTCTATCTTGTCGGCACTGGACTCGGATGATTCCGAGCCTTCTTCAGCATAACTTTCCAGTAAGTCAAAATTATCGTCGTCCTGGTTATTTGACGGCGTAATGCTGGAAAACAAGCTGACCCAGGTGTTTCTGACCTTTTCCCGGCGAAAAAAATCCAGGATAGTGTTTTGCAGTATGCGCTGGAACAGCATGGGCAATTCTGCCGCCGGTTTATCGCCGTATTTTTCGGCGAGCTTGATCATTGCTTCCTGGACAATGTCCAGAGCAGACTCTTCATTTCTTACCGTATAGACAGCATGTTTGAAAGCGCGTCGTTCTACACCTTCCAAAAAGCTGGATAATTCTTTGTCTGTGGCCATTGTTGGCAGTTACGCGCTTTACGTTTGCTTTGCGTTGAGTTACGTTGTTATAGCAGGCGCGGCTTCCTCATTGTCGTTACGCATTGGCTTTGATCAATGGCGATCAATGGCGTTGAGCTAAAGAAGCTGGCTATGCAAAATTGCGCACATGCTAGCAAAAATACGTGCTTATGTCCTGAATTTTGTGGTTTATTGTCATTTGATAACATTTTAACGGCAAATAAGTTTCTTTTCTTATAGAATTTTCCTTGACCAAATTGCTGCGACGCAGTACCTTGTGAGTCCGCTCCAAAATCTCGGGGCACAAAATACTTGTCTGTAACAGCCCACAATGCCGTTGTCGACAAGTTTGCTTTAAGTAGCTGTTTGTTCTGACCCATGCCACAAGCGTGAGAAGTCTGTCGTTGTAAAGCCTTAATACTGATTGAACGAGTGCACTAAGCCTTGCCTGGCACCATATCCAACGGATGTGTAAAGGGGAATGTGACCGCACGTAAAGGGATTTCAGCTTTCCGGTATTTACATGTCGATTTCGCCAGGAAAGAACATCCGATCAATCTCCTATGGACCTTGAAAGGACACAATTTATGAGTTCAGAATTTACAGGCGCAGAGATACTTGTCAAGTGTCTGGCCGAAGAGGGTGTTGAGCACGTATTCGGATATCCGGGCGGTGCCGTACTCTATATCTATGACGCGATTTTCAATCAGGACAAGTTTCAACATATCCTGGTGCGTCATGAGCAGGCTGCAGTTCATGCTGCCGATGCTTATTCCCGTTCCTCCAATAAAGTAGGTGTGGCTCTGGTCACTTCTGGACCTGGCGTTACCAATGCGGTAACTGGCCTGGCAACTGCTTACATGGATTCGATTCCCATGGTGATCATTTCAGGTCAGGTGCCCAGTGCCGTTATCGGCCAGGATGCTTTCCAGGAATGTGATACCGTTGGCATTACCCGTCCTTGCGTCAAGCATAATTTTTTGGTGAAAGACGTCAGGGACCTGGCCGAGACCGTCAAAAAAGCATTCTATATAGCAACGACAGGTCGTCCAGGTCCTGTGCTGGTGGATATCCCTAAAGATATCAGCATGCACAAAACTACCTATAGCTACCCTAAAGAAGTCGAAATGCGCTCTTACAAGCCAGTCGACAAAGGGCATGCAGGTCAAATTCGCAAGGCTGTGCAATTGCTGTTGCAGGCTGAGCGCCCCATGATTTATACCGGTGGCGGCGTGATACTCGCGCATGCGGCGCCGGAATTGAACAAGCTGGTCGATTTGCTGGGCTTCCCATGTACCAATACCCTGATGGGTCTGGGTGCCTACCGTGCCAGTGATGAAAAATTCGTCGGCATGCCAGGCATGCATGGTACTTACGAAGCCAATATGGCCATGCAACACTGTGACGTGCTGATCGCCATTGGCGCACGTTTTGATGACCGTGTGATCGGCAATCCCAAGCATTTTGCTTCGCATCCGCGCAAGATCATTCATATTGATATTGACCCATCGTCGATTTCCAAGCGCGTCAAGGTTGATATTCCTATCGTGGGCAATGTCAAAGACGTGTTGCAGGAAATGCTGTCGCAACTGAGTACGGTTGAGACACGTCCTGATCCCAAGGCACTGGCTGCCTGGTGGAAGCAGGTCAATGAATGGCGTGGTCGTGAATGCCTGAAATACCCGACTTCGAATGAAGTCATCAAGCCACAGTCCGTAGTTGAAAAAGTCTGGGAAGTGACCAAGGGCGATGCCTTCGTTACCTCTGACGTAGGCCAGCATCAGATGTGGGCTGCGCAATACTATCGCTTTGATAAACCACGTCGCTGGATCAATTCCGGTGGTCTGGGTACCATGGGTGTCGGTTTGCCGTACGCCATGGGTGTGCAGATGGCTAATCCAGATGCGACTGTTGCCTGTATCACTGGCGAAGCCTCGATACAGATGTGCATACAGGAGCTCGCGACCTGCAAGCAATATCACCTGACACCAAAAATTATTCTGTTGAACAACCGCTTCCTTGGCATGGTCAGGCAGTGGCAGCAGATTGATTATGGTTCACGTTATTCTGAGTCTTATATGGACTCTTTGCCTGATTTCACCAAGCTGGTGGAAGCTTATGGTCACGTCGGCATGAAGATAGAAAACCCGGCAGACGTCGATGGTGCAGTGCGTGAAGCCTTTGCCATGAAAGACAGACTGGTATTCATGAATTTCATTACTGATCAAACCGAGAATGTCTGGCCTATGGTCAAGGCAGGCAAGGGCTTGACTGAAATGTTGCTGGGTTCGGAGGATCTGTAATGAGACATATTATTTCCATCCTTCTTGAAAATGAAGCCGGTGCCTTGTCCCGTGTGGTCGGTCTGTTTTCTGCGCGCGGCTATAACATTGAAACCCTGACGGTCGCACCGACCGAAGACCCGACCTTGTCACGTATGACGATCGTGACTTCTGGTTCTGACGACATCATCGAACAGATCACCAAACATTTGAACCGCCTGATTGAGGTAGTCAAGGTGGTTGATCTGACCGAGGGCGCGCACATAGAACGCGAACTGATGCTGATCAAGGTAAGAGCGGTCGGCAAGGAACGCGAAGAAATGAAGCGCACCGCTGATATTTTCCGTGGCCGCATCATTGATGTCACCGAAAAGACCTACACCATAGAATTGACCGGTAATAAAGGTAAATTGGATGCTTTCATCGATTCAATCGACCGTGCGGCAATTCTGGAAACGGTACGTACCGGTGGTTCAGGCATAGGACGCGGCGAACGCATCCTCAAGGTTTAAAAATAGTTTCAGGCATACGCCACCCCCTACAAAAATACTTAATTATTAGGATACAAAATGAAAGTTTTCTACGACAAAGATTGTGATCTCTCCCTGATCAAAGGCAAAAACGTTGCTATCATCGGCTACGGTTCTCAAGGGCATGCACACGCACAGAACTTGAATGATTCCGGCTGTAAAGTCACTGTTGCTCTGCGTAAGGGCGGCGCTTCATGGGACAAGGCAAAAAATGCTGGCCTGAACGTGGCTGAAGTCAATGACGCAGTTAAAGCAGCTGACGTCATCATGATTTTGCTGCCAGATGAAAACATTGCCCAGGTTTACGCTGAAAACGTTGCACCTCACGCCAAACAAGGCGCAGTACTGGCATTTGCCCACGGCTTCAATGTTCACTACGGTCAAGTTGTGCCACGCGCTGATCTGGACGTCATCATGATCGCTCCTAAAGCACCTGGCCACACTGTGCGCGGTACTTACAGCCAGGGTGGCGGCGTGCCTCACCTGATCGCTGTATATCAGGATAAATCCGGTTCTGCTCGTGACATCGCCTTGTCTTATGCGATGGCTAACGGTGGTGGCCGTGCTGGCATCATCGAAACCAACTTCCGTGAAGAAACAGAGACTGATTTGTTCGGTGAACAAGCAGTTCTGTGCGGCGGTGCGGTTGAGCTGATCAAGGCCGGTTTCGAAACCCTGGTTGAAGCTGGCTATGCACCAGAAATGGCTTACTTCGAATGTCTGCATGAATTGAAGCTGATCGTTGACCTGATCTATGAAGGCGGTATCGCCAACATGAACTACTCGATCTCCAACAATGCAGAATACGGTGAATATGTGACTGGCCCTAAAGTCGTTACAGAAGACACCAAGAACGCCATGCGCCAGTGCCTGAAAGATATTCAGACTGGTGAATACGCGAAGAGCTTCATCCTGGAAAACAAGGCAGGCGCACCTACTTTGATCTCCCGCCGTCGTTTGACTGCTGAGCACCAGATCGAAGAAGTGGGCGCGAAATTGCGTGCCATGATGCCTTGGATCGCTAAAAACAAATTGGTTGATCAATCCAAAAACTAATTTTTAAGATCGCCGGGCATCATCCAGTGTGCGCTCGTAGGCGCACACAGCTCGAAGGCTAAAAGTCGTCCACTTGGACGACTTTTTTACGCCTTCAAGTGCACTTGGATCGCTAAAAACAAACTAGTTGATCAATCGAAGAATTAATTCTTCAGATCGCCGGGCATCATCTCGTCTGCGCTTGCAAGCGCAGACGGCTCGAAGACTAAAAATCGCCCGCAAGGGCGATTTTTGTTTATATGGATGTTGTTATGCCAGCTTTTTACTGTCACAAGCATGTCATGCAAGTATGCGAATTGTTTTCGTGACCAATAATCACGGTTATACTTCCCACACTTTTGATTTCTATTGTCCGGTTGTTACTGGGCAAGCTTTTACGAAATAACCGCATGTCCACACCTAATCGACGCAAGCCCAAGGGTAATTTCAAGCTTTTTCCCAAGGGTATACGCAAAACGCAACAATCTGTTGAGGCCGTTGCTCCAGAGACCGCTCCCAAGAGGCGGCGCGGCATTTATTTATTGCCAAATGCGTTTACTACTGCAGCCCTGTTTTGCGGTTTTTATGCGATTGTCATGGCAATGGATCAACGTTTTGACCGGTCGGCCCTGGCGATTTTCGCGGCCATGGTGCTGGATAGTCTGGACGGTCGCGTCGCCCGCATGACCAATACCCAGAGTGAGTTTGGGGCGCAATACGATAGTTTGTCAGACATGATTTCCTTTGGTGCTGCACCGGCACTGGTGGCTTATGAATGGTCGTTGAAGGGAATGGGCAAGCTTGGCTGGTTGGCGGCTTTTGTCTATTGCGCCGGCGCAGCTTTGCGGCTGGCACGTTTCAATACCAATATTGGTGTAGTCGATAAGCGGTATTTCCAGGGCTTGCCCAGTCCTGCGGCAGCCGCGCTGGTTGCTGGCTTTGTCTTGCTGATGGAAGATTTGCATTTTCTCGGACGTGACTTGAGTTGGAGTACCTGGAGTATTACCTTGTTCGCTGGTTTGACGATGGTGACCAATGTGCCTTTCTATAGTTTCAAGGACGTGAACCTGCGTAAGTCTGTACCATTCATTGCGCCTTTCCTCATCGTGCTGGCCTATGTTGCGGTCGTCAGTGATCCACCCAAGGTCTTGTTTGGCCTGTTTGTCCTGTATGGCTTGTCTGGCTATGTTGTCTTGCTGTGGCGCTGGCGCAAGGGCAGGCCGGTCAGCATTGTGCAAACCAGTGTTGATGATCATCACCATGATGATAAATAAGCCGGTATCAAAACTCGCGTGACCAGATTAAATTCGGTGTTTTTCAAGAAAAGTCGCAATGCAGAAAATGTATTGCGGCTTTTTTGCTTTTCTGCCTCATAAAAACAGGATTTTCCTGCTATAAATTCTTGCACTTTTCTGCCTTTGCGCTTATAGTCTTTGGCATGAACTCCGCATCTACATCAATAGCAAAAAACACTATGGCAGGCCTGTCTGGTCTGCTATTGCTGACATCTCTACTAGCGTTCACGCGCTAAATCCCCCTATACCCACAATTCGAGTAGTCTCGCCACCCATGTGCGTCTTGCAAGGGTAGGTCAAAGAATATTCACAGTTTGCAGTTTTACATCTACGACATTTCAGACTTAAATCATATCAGGAGCAATAGCATGGCCGACAAACTCATCATATTCGACACAACCTTGCGTGATGGCGAACAATCCCCTGGCGCATCCATGACCAAGGATGAAAAAATCCGTATTGCCAAGCAACTGGAAAGGATGAAGGTCGATGTGATTGAAGCCGGTTTTGCGGCGGCATCTCCTGGCGATTTTGAATCCATCAAGGCGATTGCTTCCATCGTCAAGGACTCGACGATCTGCTCTTTGTCGCGCGCCAATGACCGCGACATCGCCCGCGCCGCAGAAGCCTTGCAGGCCGCGCAACGCAAGCGTATTCATACCTTCATCGCAACGTCTCCTCTGCACATGGAAAAGAAGTTGCGCATGACGCCGGATCAGGTATTGGAGCAAGCCATACAAGCCGTGCGCTATGCCCGCAATTTTACGGATGATGTTGAGTTCAGTCCTGAAGATGGCAGTCGCTCAGATATGGATTTCTTGTGCCGGGTGCTGGAAGCGGTCATTAAAGAAGGTGCGACCACGATCAACTTTGCTGACACAGTTGGCTATGCCGTGCCTGAGCTGTATGGCAATATGCTGAAGTCTTTGCGTGAACGCATCCCCAATTCTGACAAGGCGGTCTGGTCTGTGCATTGCCACAATGACCTGGGCATGGCTGTGGCCAATTCCCTGGCCGGTGTCATGATAGGCGGCGCACGTCAGATTGAATGTACCATCAATGGCCTGGGTGAGCGTGCAGGTAATACCGCACTCGAAGAAATCGTCATGGCAGTGCGTACCCGCAAAGACTACTTTGATTTGCAACTGGGCATAGACATTAGCCAGATCGTACCTGCATCCAAGCTGGTGTCGCAAATCACTGGTTTTGCCGTACAGCCTAACAAAGCCGTGGTAGGTGCGAATGCCTTTGCCCATGCATCTGGCATCCATCAGGACGGTATCTTGAAAGCGCGTGATACTTACGAGATCATGCGTGCCGAAGACGTGGGCTGGAGTGCGAATAAACTGGTGTTGGGTAAATTATCTGGTCGTAATGCATTCAAGCAGCGCCTGGAAGAATTGGGTATAGCGCTGGAGTCGGAAACTGAAGTCAATGCTGCCTTTGCCCGCTTCAAGGAACTGGCTGACCGCAAGTCGGAAATATTCGATGAAGATATTCTTGCCCTGGTGTCTGATGAGGAGCATGCGCACAACAACGATGCTTTCCACTATGTGTCTTTGTCCCAGCGGTCTGAGACGGGCGAGCTGCCGTATGCCAAAGTTGTATTTACTTCAGATGGTAAGGAAGTCACTTGCGAAGGTAATGGCAATGGCCCGGTCGATGCTATCGTCAATGCCATTGATTCCAAAGTGCAGAGTGGCGCAGAGTTGCTGTTGTTCTCTGTGAATGCGATCACTACTGGTACCCAGTCCCAGGGTGAAGTCACCATGCGCCTGTCCAAGGCTGGCCGCATTGTCAATGGCGTGGGGGCTGATCCTGATATTGTTGTTGCTTCAGCGAAAGCTTATTTGTCGGCATTGAATAAATTGCAATCCAAGACAGAGAAGTTGAACCCCCAGATTTAAAGCAAATTTGATTCTGGCTAAAAACGGTGTTATAGTCACGCGTTCCGTCATTCCGGCGGAATTGTTATGTCACGATAATGATGGTTTGTATGGTTATAGTTAATACCATTCGACTATTGTTATCGCATGTTAAGGAAAATCATGTCTATCGAAAAAAACGCAAAAGCCGCTATCGTAGCGGACAATGCCCGTGGTCAAAACGACACAGGCTCTCCTGAAGTGCAAGTTGCTCTGTTGACTGCACGTATCAATGATCTGAATGGTCACTTCAAAGCTCACTCTAAAGATCACCACTCACGTCGTGGTTTGATCATGATGGTTAACCGTCGTAAGAGTCTGTTGTCTTACCTGAAAGGTAAAGACCTGAATCGCTATCGCTCACTGATCGAAAAACTCGGCTTGCGTAAGTAATTCTTGCTGAATTTAGCAAAAGATTTGTAGCAAAAAGCCTGCGTCAGTTAACTGCCGCAGGCTTTTTGTCCATCTAGAGTTTTAGTTTTTTCCAGTTTTAGCCCGGTTTTTGATGTAAATATTAAAAAACAGGCAAAAAGCAATCCAGGCGGATTGCTCGTGGTGAGGTGAACGACAGCGCCTGAAAATCTGTCGGCAAAATAGAAAGGACACATTGTGTTTAATAAAATTACCAAAACCTTCCAATACGGCCAACACCAGGTAACACTGGAAACCGGCGAAATCGCCCGCCAGGCTTCTGGCGCGGTCATGGTATCCATAGAAGATACTGTTGTACTGGCAACCGTAGTTGCAAAAAAAGATGCAAAACCAGGTCAGGATTTCTTTCCTCTGACCGTGGATTACATGGAAAAAACTTACGCTGCCGGCCGTATTCCTGGCGGTTTCTTCAAGCGTGAAGGTCGTCCATCAGAAAAAGAAACACTGACTTCCCGTTTGATCGATCGCCCAATTCGCCCTCTGTTCCCAGAAGGCTATCTGAACGAAGTTCAGGTCATTGTGCATGTTTTGTCTGTCAATCCAGAAATCGATCCTGATATCGCAGCCATGATCGGTGCTTCTGCAGCGATTTCCGTTGCTGGCATCCCATTCAGTGGCCCGGTTGGTGCGGCACGTGTTGGTTATATCGATGGTCAATATGTATTGAATCCAACTGCAACGCAACTGAAACAATCCAAGCTGGATCTGGTTGTTGCTGGTACTGAGCAGGCTGTGTTGATGGTTGAGTCTGAAGCGCAGCAATTGTCTGAAGAAATCATGCTGGGCGCGGTTGTTTACGGCCACACGCAAATGAAGGCTGTGATTGATGCGATCCATGAACTGGTCCGTGACGGTGGTAAGCCTGAAGTTCAGTGGGCACCTGCTGCAAAAAATGAGCCACTGATCGCTGCTGTTACAGCGGTTGCGGAACCTCTGTTGCGCACTGCATATCAAACCAAAGAAAAACAAGCACGTACTGAGCAATTGAAGGCGGCAACGTCTGCAGTTGCTGCGGCGCTGGCTGAGCAAGCTGCTGCCAAAGGCGAAGCTGCTCCTGATTCATCTGAAGTTGGCAATATCCTGTTTGATCTGGAAGCGAAAATCGTTCGTTCCCAAATCCTGGAAGGCGAGCCACGTATTGATGGTCGTGATACACGCACTGTGCGTCCTATCACTATCCGTACTGGTGTTTTGCCGCGTACGCATGGTACAGCCCTGTTCACACGTGGTGAAACTCAGGCTCTGGTGATTGCAACTCTGGGCACTGCTCGTGATGAGCAAAAAATTGATGCGCTGATGGGTGAATACTCCGACCGCTTCATGCTGCATTACAACATGCCTCCGTTCGCTACTGGCGAAACAGGCCGTGTTGGCACGCCTAAACGTCGTGAAATCGGCCATGGCCGTCTGGCGAAACGTGCGTTGCAAGCTGCTCTGCCTGATCCTGAAGATTTCAGCTACTCAGTCCGTCTGGTATCCGAAATTACAGAATCCAATGGCTCTTCTTCCATGGCTTCTGTCTGTGGCGGCTGCCTGGCCTTGATGGATGCTGGCGTGCCGATGAAAGCACACGTTGCCGGTATCGCCATGGGCCTGATCAAGGATGGTAACAAGTTTGCCGTTCTGACAGATATCCTGGGTGATGAAGATCACCTGGGCGACATGGACTTTAAAGTAGCCGGTACTGCAGAAGGCATTACTGCCCTGCAAATGGATATCAAAATCCAGGGTATCACCAAAGAAATCATGCAAGTCGCTTTGGCGCAAGCTAAAGAGGGCCGTATCCATATCCTGGGTAAAATGCAGGAAGCCGTACCTGTTGGCAAATCTGAATTGTCTGACTTTGCTCCGCGCCTGATCACGATCAAGATCAACCCTGAAAAAATCCGTGATGTGATCGGTAAGGGTGGTGCAGTGATCCGTGCTCTGACAGAAGAAACTGGCACGCAAATCGATATCAGTGATGAAGGCGTCGTGACTATCGCTTCTGTTGATGCCGCAGCTGGTCAGGAAGCCAAGCGCCGTATCGAAGAGTTGACTGCAGAAGTTGAAGTTGGCAAAATCTACGAAGGCACAGTATTGAAATTGCTGGACTTCGGCGCGATCGTACAAATCATGCCAGGTAAAGATGGTTTGTTGCACATCAGTCAGATCGCCAATGAGCGCGTGAATGCAGTTGCTGACTACCTCAAAGAAGGTCAGCAAGTACGCGTTAAAGTGCTGGAAACTGATGATCGCGGTCGCTTCAAGTTGTCGATGAAAGCAGCTGCTTCTGAATCTGAAGCGCAAGCTCAGCCGCAACAACAGCAACAACAGCAGCAGTAATAAATTCACGCAGCCTTTGGGCTGAGTGAATTAAAAATAAGTTGCAAATGAGTTGAAAACGCCCGTCTCGCACGGGCGTTTTTTATTGGCTTACAATTGCGTACTGTATCGCTGGACTCCTACAAAGGCTGAAGATGAAAACTGAAATGCGCGCAATTGAAATTACCCAATATGGCAAGCCTGAAGTCTTGCAAATTTGCACCAGGCCAGTTCCAGTGGCAGGCAAAGGGGAGCTATTGATCAAGGTCGCAGCGGCGGGCGTGAATCGGCCTGATGTCTTGCAGCGCCTTGGTTTTTATCCTGTGCCACCAGGTGCCTCGGATTTGCCTGGTCTGGAGGTGGCTGGCGAAATAGTAGGTGGAGATGTGCAGGATAGTGGATTTGAGTTGGGTGACCAGGTTTGCGCATTGGTGCAGGGGGGGGTTATGCGGAGTATTGCGTGGCACCTGCGGGTCAGTGCCTGAAGACACCAGCGGGCATGTCCATGATAGAGGCGGCCTCGCTGCCGGAAACCTATTTTACTGTCTGGAGTAATGTATTCCAGCGCGCGCATCTGTCGCCTGGCGAAAGTTTTCTGGTGCAGGGAGGTACTTCAGGTATAGGTGTAGCAGCAATCCAGATTGCCAAGGCATTGGGACATAGAGTGTTTGCCACCGCAGGATCGGACGAGAAGTGCAAAGCGACTGAAAAACTGGGTGCTGAGCGCGGTATCAACTACAAAACCGAAAATTTTGTCGAAGTCGTCAAGGAATTAACAGCAGGTAAGGGTGTTGATGTCATTCTGGATATGGTGGCAGGTTCCTATGTGCCAAAAGAAATCAATTGCCTCGCCGATGATGGCAGGCTGGCGATTATTGCGCTGCTTGGTGGTAACTCGGCTGAGCTTGACCTGGGGCAGGTCTTGCGTAGGCGTTTGACCGTGACGGGCTCCACACTGCGCCCGCGCTCTGTTGCCTTCAAGGCAAAAATATCGACAGAACTGCAAGAACATGTCTGGCCGCTGCTGGTATCAAAAGAAATCGTCCCCGTAATACACCAGGCTTTTCCTCTGGAGCAGGCTGCCCAGGCGCATGCAATGATGGAAGAGGGCTTGCATATAGGGAAAATCATGCTGACTCTGGATTAGCCCGCTGCTTGTTGTTTTTGATTAAACCTGCTCTGGAAGTGCCGATGCTTGCAAAATTGCCATGTTGGTCATAAATTTGATGTAAATATGTCTTTATAGTAACTTCGGAATGTAAAAACTGGTCTTGCTGGTTTGACCCTGTCTGCGGCGAAGGCTACAATAGACGGTTATTTATATTTTGGCTCACTATGCGACGCACCTTAATAGCCGGTAACTGGAAAATGAATGGTAGTTTTGCTGCCAACCGTTCATTGTTGTCTGAAGTCAAGGCGGGTTTGCCTGCCAGTTTGGAGTGTGATGTGCTGGTTTGTGCTCCTGCGCCTTATTTTGCGCAATGTGCAGAATTGTTGAGCGGTACTGCTGTGAGCTGGGGTGCGCAAGATGTATCTGTGCATGCGCATGGTGCTTACACAGGTGAGATTTCCGCCTCCATGTTGCAGGATTGTGCTTGTAAATATGCAATTGTCGGGCACTCTGAGCGCCGTGCTTATCATGCTGAAACAAATGAGCTGGTAGCGCACAAGGCTCAACAATTATTGAAGCATGGTGTCTTGCCTATAGTTTGCGTGGGCGAAACCCTGGAGCAGCGCGAGAGTGGTCAGACAAATGCGGTTGTGGCTGCGCAGTTGAATGCAGTGCTGGATGTGCTGGATAGTCTTGTTGGTCTGGTGATTGCCTATGAGCCGGTGTGGGCAATTGGTACGGGTAAAACCGCAACGCCTGAAATGGCGCAAGAAGTGCATCGTTTCCTGCGTCAGCAAGTAGCTGCCCGTGACGCTGGGGCGGCAGAAAAAGTACAGATTTTGTATGGTGGTAGCATGAAGCCGGAAAATGCCAAGGAGTTATTGGCAATGCCCGATATTGATGGTGGTTTGATTGGTGGGGCTGCACTGAAGTCACAAGATTTTCTTGCGATCATCGCTGCCAGTTAATTGATTTATTGTAGTACTTAATTTTTACTTGGATGTTTTGAATGCAAACTTTACACACGTTGGTCATCGTTATTCAGATTCTGTCTGCTTTGACAATTATTGGTCTGGTTTTATTGCAGCACGGTAAAGGTGCTGATATGGGTGCCTCTTTTGGCTCTGGCGCTTCTGGTAGCTTGTTTGGTGCGACGGGTTCTTCGAATTTCTTGTCCAAAGCAACGGGTATAGCTGCTGCGATATTTTTTGCGGCGACTTTGGGTCTGGCGGTGTTTAGTACCGGTGCACGCAAGCCTTCTGGTGGTGTGATGGAGGGTGTTACTACCGTTTCTCAGCCAGCAGCTAATGCCGCTGCGGCCAGTGCGCCAGCATCGGCTCCTGCTGCAAGTGCAGCATCTGCGGCATCTGTGCCTGCCTCTTCTGCGGCTCAGTCTGGTCAGATTCCAAAATAAATTGATTTTGCTCAGCAAAAAACATTGAATTGCTGCAATTGCGCGTTGAACAATGAGGCTATACATAGTAGAATGCTGGGCTTAAGCCGACGTGGTGAAATTGGTAGACACGCTATCTTGAGGGGGTAGTGGCGAAAGCTGTACGAGTTCGAGTCTCGTCGTCGGCACCAAAAAAATAGGGTCAGTTTTCTTTGCTGGCCCAGTCGAGGAAGTGGATGTTTCTTGTTGTCTGATCTTGAGAAACATCTCGCTTCAATCTGGCATTCAATTACAGGTAGCCTAACGTGAACCTCGAAAATTATTTCCCAGTTCTTCTCTTTATTCTGGTTGGTATCGCCGTTGGCGTGGTGCCGCAAATTCTGGGCGTGTTCTTGCTCCATACAAACCAGACTCACAAAAAAATTCTGCTTACGAATGCGGTTTTGAGGCATTTGAGGATGCGCGCATGAAGTTCGATGTGCGTTATTACCTGGTCGCGATTCTGTTTATTTTGTTTGATCTGGAAACGGCATTCTTCTTCCCTTGGGGTGTGGCAATGCGTGACCTGGGTTGGACAGGTTTTCTGATTATGTTTGGCTTCGTGCTCGAGTTTGGCGTTGGATTTTGGTACATCTGGAAAAAAGGCGCTCTGGATTGGGAGTGATGGATTATGGCAATTGAAGGTGTATTGAACGAAGGCTTTGTTACGACAACAGCCGATAAGCTGATTAACTGGACGCGTACCGGGTCCATGTGGCCGATGACTTTTGGTCTGGCTTGCTGTGCGGTAGAGATGATGCACGCTGGTGCGTCACGCTATGATCTGGATCGCTTTGGTGTTGTGTTTCGTCCATCGCCGCGTCAGTCTGATGTCATGATTGTTGCCGGTACGCTATGCAACAAAATGGCGCCTGCGTTGCGCAAGGTGTATGACCAGATGGCTGAGCCGCGTTGGGTGATTTCCATGGGGTCTTGCGCCAATGGTGGCGGTTACTACCATTATTCGTATTCAGTAGTGCGTGGTTGTGACCGTATTGTGCCAGTTGATATTTATGTGCCAGGTTGCCCGCCAACCGCTGAGGCGCTGATGTACGGCATCATACAGTTGCAAAACAAGATCAAACGTACCAATACCATTGCTCGTTAATCGCGCGATCGCTGGGGCAATAATAAATTATGACTACCAAACTGGAAAACCTTGAGGCAGCAGTAAAAATGTCTTGGGTGAGCGTATTCTGGACTTGAAGAATGCGCTGGGTGAAATCACCATCGTGGTTTCTGCAACTGCTTATCTGGATGTGATGCGCACTTTGCGTGACCATGCGGAAACCAGTTTTGAAGAATTGATCGACCTTTGTGGTGTCGATTATTCTGCTTATGGCGATGGTTTGTGGGAAGGTGCACGTTATGCTGCAGTTTCACACTTGCTGTCGATTAAACATAACTGGCGTTTGCGTGTGCGCGTGTTTGCAGCGGATGATGAAATGCCGGTCGTGCCTTCGCTGATCGATATCTGGAATGCGGCTAACTGGTATGAGCGCGAAGCGTTTGACCTGTTTGGTATTCTGTTTGATGGTCACAATGATTTGCGCCGTATATTGACCGACTATGGTTTCATCGGTCATCCATTCCGTAAAGATTTTCCAGTTTCCGGCTATGTTGAAATGCGCTATGACGCAGATCAAAAGCGCGTTGTTTACCAGCCTGTCACGATAGAGCCGCGCGAAAATGTGCCGCGTGTGATTCGTGAAGAAAATTACGGGATGAAATAATGGCTGAGATTAAGAATTACACCCTGAACTTTGGTCCTCAGCATCCTGCTGCGCACGGTGTGTTGCGCTTGGTGCTGGAGCTTGACGGTGAAGTGATACAACGTGCTGATCCGCACATTGGTCTTCTGCATCGTGCGACTGAAAAACTGGCTGAGCAAAAAACTTTCCTGCAATCTGTGCCTTACATGGATCGCCTGGACTATGTGTCCATGATGGCCAATGAACATGCCTATGTCATGGCCATAGAAAAGATGCTGGGTCTGGAAGTGCCTTTGCGTGCGCAGTATATCCGCGTCATGTTTGATGAAATCACGCGTCTGCTGAACCACTTGCTGTGGATAGGCGCGCATGCTCTGGACGTGGGTGCGATGGCGGTGTTCCTGTACGCATTCCGTGAACGTGAAGATCTGATGGATTGCTATGAAGCAGTCTCAGGCGCACGTTTGCATGCTGCTTACTATCGTCCAGGTGGTGTGTATCGTGATTTACCGGATCAAATGCCGCAATTCACGACATCAGCTTTGAAGAATGAAAAAGCGATGAAGTTGCTGAATGAAAACCGTCAGGGTTCTCTGCTGGATTTCATCGAAGACTTCACCAACCGTTTCCCAAAATATGTCGATGAATACGAAACACTGTTGACCGACAACCGTATCTGGAAACAGCGTCTGGTTGGTATCGGCGTAGTGTCGCCTGAGCGTGCCATGGCCATGGGCTTTACTGGTCCTATGTTGCGTGGCTCCGGTATCGAATGGGATTTGCGCAAGAAGCAGCCGTATGAAGTTTACGACTTGCTGGATTTTGATATTCCAGTTGGTGTCAATGGTGACAGTTATGACCGTTATCTGGTGCGCGTGGAAGAAATGCGCCAGTCCAACCGCATCATCAAACAATGCGTAGAGTGGCTGAGAAATAACCAGGGCCCGGTAATTACTGATAACCACAAAGTTGCACCGCCACATCGTGTGAACATGAAGTCGAATATGGAAGAACTCATCCATCACTTCAAACTGTTCACTGAAGGTTTTCATGTTCCTGCTGGCGAAGCGTATGCCGCAGTTGAGCATCCAAAAGGTGAGTTTGGTATTTACTTGATGTCCGATGGTGCTAACAAGCCTTATCGTCTGAAAATCCGTGCGCCAGGTTTCGCGCATTTGCAGGGTTTGGATGAAATGGCAAAAGGTCACATGATTGCTGATGCGGTAACGATCATCGGTACTCAGGATATTGTGTTTGGTGAGATTGACAGATAAAGCGGCGTCCTGAGGACGTCGAATCGAGGCATTAGCTATGGTGTTATCAGAGCAGGCATTTAAAAAAATTGATCGTGAACTTGCAAAGTTCCCGGCTGACCAGCGGCAGTCCGCTGTGATGGCCGCATTGGCTATTGCGCAGGATGAAACTGGCTGGGTTTCCCCGGAAGTCATGCAGACTCTGGCTGACTACATCGGCATGCCCGCAGTAGCAGTGCAGGAAGTCGCGACTTTCTACAATATGTACAACACCAAGCCGGTGGGCAAGTTCAAGATTTCGGTCTGCACCAATCTGCCTTGCGCCTTGTCTGGTGGCGAACGTGCAGCACATCATCTGAAGCAAAAACTCGGCATCGATTACAGGGAAACTACGGCAGACGGCCAGTTTACACTGGTTGAGGGTGAATGCATGGGTGCCTGTGGTGACGCACCTGTGATGCTGGTGAATAACAAGCGTATGTGCAGCTTCATGTCGAATGAAAAAATTGACGGTCTGGTCAATGAATTGAAAGAGGTTAAATAATGACGAGTCTGCATAATCGCCATATTAAACCTTTGATATTGGCTGGCCTGGATGGCAAAAACTGGCATCTGCAAGATTACGTAGCACGTGGTGGCTATGAATCCCTGAAGCGTATCCTGAATGAAAAAATCCCTCCTGAGCAAGTCATTGCTGAGTTGAAGGCTTCTTCCTTGCGTGGTCGCGGTGGTGCTGGTTTTCCTACCGGTTTGAAGTGGAGCTTCATGCCACGTCAGTTCCCTGGTCAAAAATATCTGGTCTGTAATACAGATGAGGGTGAACCTGGTACATTCAAGGATCGCGACATCATCCGTTATAACCCGCATGCGCTGATTGAAGGCATGGCCATAGGCGCTTACGCCATGGGCATCACGGTAGGTTACAACTATATCCATGGTGAAATTTTTGCTGACTACGACCGTTTCGAGGAAGCGATCGAAGAGGCGCGCGCTGCGGGCATGTTGGGTGACAAAATCGCCGGTTCCGATTTTAATTTCCAGTTGCATGCTTTCCACGGCTATGGCGCCTACATCTGCGGCGAAGAAACAGCCTTGCTGGAATCGCTGGAAGGCAAGAAAGGGCAGCCACGCTTCAAGCCGCCTTTCCCGGCCAGTTTTGGTTTGTATGGCAAGCCAACCACGATCAATAACACAGAAACTTTTGCAGCCGTACCTTTTGTGCTGGCCATGGGCGGTGAGAAATACGCTGCACTAGGCAAGCCTAACAATGGCGGCACCAAGATTTTCTCCATGTCTGGCGACGTAGCAAAACCTGGTAATTACGAAGTACCTTTGGGTACGCCGTTTGCCACTTTGCTGGAGTTGGCTGGCGGCATGCGTGACGGTAAAAAAATCAAGGCAGTGATACCTGGTGGTTCATCCATGCCGGTATTGACTGGTGATGTGATGATGGCGACTGACATGGATTATGACTCCATCGCCAAGGCCGGTTCCATGCTGGGTTCTGGTGCTGTCATCGTCATGGATGAAACACGCTGCATGGTCAAGTCACTGTTGCGCCTGTCTTATTTCTATTTTGAAGAATCCTGTGGTCAGTGCACACCTTGCCGCGAAGGTACCGGCTGGTTGTATCGCATGGTGCACAGGATAGAGCATGGTCATGGCCGTCCGGATGATCTGGATATGCTGAACTCCATTGCTGACAATATTCAAGGCAAGACTATCTGTGCCCTCGGTGATGCAGCTGCGATGCCGGTACGCGCAATGATCAAGAATTTCCGCGAAGAATTTGAATATCACATCGAGCATAAGCATTGCTTGGTGCCCACTTACATGTAAGCCAGCTTCGGTTAGCACACTTAGAGTAGACCATGGTTGAAATCGAAATAGACGGCAAAAAAGTCGAAGTCCAAGAGGGCAGTATGGTGATGGATGCTGCCAATAAGCTTGGCACTTACATCCCGCATTTTTGCTATCACAAAAAATTATCTATTGCGGCCAACTGCCGCATGTGTCTGGTTGAGGTTGAAAAAGCACCTAAACCTTTGCCTGCCTGCGCGACTCCGGTTACGCCGGGCATGATCGTCCGTTCTTCCAGCGACAAGGCAGTAAAAGCACAAAAAGCAGTGATGGAATTCCTGCTCATCAATCACCCGCTGGATTGTCCTATCTGCGATCAAGGTGGTGAATGTCAACTGCAGGATCTGGCAGTTGGATACGGTGGCACGGCATCCCGCTACGAAGAAGAAAAACGCGTGGTTTTCCACAAGGATGTAGGTCCTCTGGTATCCATGGAAGAAATGAGTCGTTGCATACACTGCACACGCTGCGTACGTTTCGGCCAGGAAATTGCTGGCGTCATGGAACTGGGCATGCTCAACCGTGGCGAGCATTCTGAAATCACTTCCTTCGTCGGTAAAACGGTTGATTCCGAATTGTCCGGCAACATGATCGATCTGTGCCCAGTCGGCGCACTGACATCCAAGCCTTTCCGCTATTCCGCCCGCACCTGGGAATTGTCACGCCGTAAATCGGTCAGTGCCCATGATGGCCTGGGTTCCAACCTGATAGTTCAGGTCAAGAACAACAAGGTCATGCGTGTGGTCCCACTGGAAAATGAAGACATCAATGAGTGCTGGATTTCTGACAAAGACCGCTTCTCTTACGAAGCACTGAACAGCACAGAACGCCTGACCAAGCCCATGATCAAGCAGGGCGGCCAATGGCAGGAAACTGACTGGCAGACAGCGCTGGAATATGTCGCGCATGGTCTGCGTAACGTCAAGCATGAACATGGCGCTGATGCTATCGCCGCGGTTGCTGCACCTAGCTCCACTCTGGAAGAACTGACACTGCTGCAACTCGTTGTCCGTGGCCTGGGTTCTGATAATGTTGATTTCCGTCTGCGTCAGTCTGACTTTGCGCTGGATTCTTCTGTCAAGCCTTGGCTGGGTACCAGCATCGCCAGATTTGGTCAGTTGAAAAACGTTTTCGTGATCGGTTCTTTCCTGCGTAAAGACCATCCTTTGCTGGCAGCGCGTCTGCGTCAGTCAGTAAAAATGGGTGCCAAGCTGAACATCCTGCACGCAACGAATGATGAATTGCTCATCAAGCTGGCGAATAATGCAATCGTAGCTCCATCGCTGTGGACAGCCTTCCTGGCTGAAGTTGCCGTTGCTATCGCAGTCAAAAAAGAAATCGCCAAACCAGCTGGCTTCGAAGCCGTACAAGCATCTGCAAAAGCAGAAGCAATTGCGGCCAGCCTGCTGGCCGGCAATGCCGGTGTATTCCTCGGTAATGCAGCGTCTTACCATCCAGAAGCATCGCAATTGCATGCACTGGCACAGTGGATAGCCGAAAACGCAGCTACAGAATTTGGTTATCTGACAGAAGCGGCAAACACTGTTGGCGGCTACCTCGCAAATGCGATCCCTGCCAAAAATGCCAAACCAGTATTCACTGAAGCCAAAAAAGCTTACATCGTTTTGCACGCCGAGCCTTTGCTTGACAGCGCGCATCCGGTACAAGCCAAGGCAGCTTTGGATAGTGCTGAAATGGTTGTCGTCATGTCGCCATTCAAGCACGGCGCTGAATATGCTGACGTCTTGCTGCCAGTTTCACCTTACACAGAAACATCCGGTACTTTCGTGAACTGCGAAGGCCGTGCACAAAGTTTCCACGGTGTGGTCAAACCTCTAGGCGATACCCGTCCTGCATGGAAAGTCTTGCGCGTACTTGGCAATTTGCTGGGTCTGGACAACTTTGATTTTGAGACAGCAGAAGCTGTGCGCGCAACAGTATTGACGCAAGCTGACCTGACTACACAGTTGAACAACTCATCCAAACTGGCTCCATCAGTTCCTGCTAACGCAGCTGCTGGCATGGAACGTATTGCTGACGTTGGTATTTACAGCACAGACGCTATCGTACGCCGTGCAGAATCCCTGCAACTGACAGCCGATGCACGTGCACCGCAAGCATGGATCAGCTCTGCTGATGCCAGCAAGCTCGGCATCGCCGAAGGTGACATGGTCAGACTGAGCAAAACAGGTTCTACCCTGATCCCCGTCGGAATAGATAAATCTCTGCCTGATAATGTGGTCAGGATCGCTGCAGGCCATAGCCTGACAAGTAATTTGGACGGCATGTTCGGTGCCATCAAACTGGAGCGTGCATAATGAATTTGCTGCTCTCTATCCATGAATTTGGTCAGCACTATCTGGGGGCTGCTTGGATGCCTTTGTGGACCTTCCTCAAGATTGTCTGCATCACCTTGCCAGTCATGGGTTGCGTCGCCTACCTGACCTTGTGGGAACGCAAGATGATAGGCTGGATGCATATCCGTCTTGGTCCTAACCGCGTGGGGCCTGCGGGTTTGCTGCAACCTATTGCTGACGCGCTGAAGCTGTTGCTCAAAGAAATCGTCATCCCCGCCAAGGCCAATAAAGTCTTGTTCGTGCTGGCTCCTATCATGACCATCATGCCTGCGCTGGCAGCCTGGTCGGTGATTCCTTTCGGCCCTGAAACTGTATTGGCAAACGTCAATGCAGGCTTGCTGCTGATCATGGCAATCACCTCGATGGAAGTTTACGGCATCATCATCGCCGGTTGGGCATCCAACTCCAAGTATGCTTTCCTTGGTGCCATGCGTGCATCTGCGCAAATGGTTTCCTATGAAATCGCCATGGGCTTTGTACTCGTTATCGTGCTGATGGTATCTGGCAGTTTGAATATGACGGATATCGTCAATGCGCAGACCAAGGGTTTTGCCGCCAGCCATGGTTTCAACCTGTTCTCATGGAATTGGTTGCCGCTGTTGCCTATGTTCGTGGTGTATGTGATTTCCGGTATTGCTGAAACCAACCGCCATCCGTTTGACGTGGTTGAGGGTGAATCCGAGATCGTTGCCGGTCACATGGTTGAATACTCTGGTATGTCTTTCGCCATGTTCTTCCTGGCTGAATACGCCAACATGATTCTGATCTCTGCCATGGCATCTTTGATGTTCCTCGGCGGCTGGTCTGCACCGTTCAGCTTCCTGGATTTCATTCCTGGCTGGATCTGGCTCGGTATCAAGACTTTTGTTGTGGTTTCCATGTTTATCTGGGCACGCGCATCTTTCCCACGCTATCGCTATGACCAGATCATGCGTCTGGGTTGGAAAGTATTTATCCCGCTGACCATTGTTTATCTGGTTATCGTCGCAGCATGGATGCAGACATCCTGGAATATTTGGAAGTAAGAGGCTAAAAAAATGGAAGCAATCAAGGATTTTTTTGGCAGCCTGATGCTGCGCGAACTGATCAAGGGCCTCGCCCTGACAGGCCGCTATATGTTCGCCCGCAAGATCACGGTGCAATTTCCTGAGGAAAAAACACCTCAGTCTCCACGTTTCCGTGGTCTGCATGCTCTGCGTCGCTACCCGAACGGGGAAGAACGTTGCATCGCCTGTAAATTGTGTGAAGCAGTCTGCCCGGCAATGGCAATTACGATCGAATCTGATCAACGTGCTGATGGCAGCCGCCGTACTACCCGTTATGACATTGACCTGACCAAGTGCATTTTTTGCGGTTTTTGCGAAGAGTCTTGCCCGGTCGATTCCATCGTGGAAACCCATGTACTGGAATATCACGGTGAAAAACGCGGTGACCTGTATTTCACCAAAGAGATGTTGCTGGCTGTAGGTGATCGTTACGAGCCACAAATTGCAGCAGCGCGCGCCGCTGATGCCACATACCGCTAACTGGACCTGGTTCGATATGGAATTTACTACCGTTTTATTTTATGTTTTCGCAGCGATCATGATAGTCGCTGCGATCCAGGTCATTTCTGCACGTAACCCCGTGCATGCGGCCTTGTTCCTGGTGCTGACTTTCTTCAACGCTGCAGGTATCTGGTTGCTGTTGAAAGCTGAGTTCCTGGCTATCGTGCTGGTACTGGTGTATGTAGGTGCGGTCATGGTGCTGTTCTTGTTCGTTGTGATGATGCTGGACATCAATCTCGACAAACTCAGGGAAGGTTTCTGGAGTCACTTTCCATTGGCTGCGGCAGTCGGTGTCATTATCGTACTGGAAATGTCGGCAGTCTTGCTGCGCGGCTTTTTGCGTCCGGACAATCATGTACCGGCAGCAGCTGACAAGATAGGTAACACCAAGTACCTGGGCATGGAAATTTTCACGCATTACCAGTTTGCTTTTGAGGTTGCAGCGGCGATCCTGTTGCTGGCTATTATCGCTGCAGTTGCTTTGACTTTGCGTCGTCGCAAAGACAGCAAATATTTTGATCCTGCTGCGGCAGTCAAAGTAAAAGCCAAGGACCGTATCCGTATCGTCAGCATGAAAGCTGAATCCGAACGCGCCGAGAATAATGCCACTGCTGCGGCAGCTACTGTGAATCCGGAGGCTTAAATGGCTTTGACTTTGAGTTTGACGCATTACCTGATTTTGGGCGCAATCCTGTTTGCGATTTCCATCGTCGGTATTTTCCTCAACCGTAAAAACATCATCGTCTTGCTGATGGCGATTGAATTGATGTTGCTGGCCGTGAATATCAATTTCATCGCGTTCTCCCATTATCTGGGTGATGCAGCAGGGCAGGTATTCGTGTTCTTCATACTTACCGTCGCTGCTGCTGAGTCAGCGATAGGTCTGGCGATTCTGGTGGTCTTGTTCCGTAATCTGGATACCATCAATGTCGAAGATCTGGATGCATTAAAAGGTTAATCAGGTTAATGGTGCGGATTGCCGTCTGCTGCGGCAGTCCGGTAGTCCGGTATAGGCTGGCGATTTAGAAAAGTAATAAAGCTAACAAAGGGTCATCATGGCGGGGCAACTTAACCCACAATTATTATTGGCAGTACCACTGGCGCCCCTGGTCGGGTCTGCTATTGCAGGTCTGCTAGGAACGAAGTTTTTTGGCAATGTGGTTGGCCGCAAGGTATCGCATACAGTCACCATACTTGGTGTACTGATTGCACTGATCATCTCCTGCATGACCTTGTCTGCCGTGATGGATGGCGCAACCTATAACGAAACCCTGTATCAATGGATGAAGGTCGGCAACATGAAGCTGGAAGTTGGCTTCATGGTTGATAGCCTGACAGCCATGATGATGTGCGTCGTGACCTTTGTGTCGCTGATGGTGCATATCTACACCATAGGCTATATGGCAGAAGACGAAGGCTATAACCGCTTCTTCTCGTATATCTCCCTGTTCACCTTTGCCATGCTGATGCTGGTCATGAGTAACAACTTCCTGCAATTGTTCTTTGGCTGGGAGGCTGTGGGTCTGGTTTCTTATTTGCTGATCGGTTTCTGGTACACCAAACCAACGGCAATCTACGCCAACATGAAAGCCTTTCTGGTCAACCGTGTTGGTGACTTTGGTTTCATCCTGGGCATAGGCTTGCTGGTCGCTAACACTGGTTCCATGAACTATGTTGAAGTATTCGCCAAGAAAAATGAACTGGCAGCGATGTTGTTGCCGCACACTGACTGGATGTTGATCACTGTTGCCTGTATCTGCCTGTTCATCGGTGCGATGGGTAAGTCTGCACAATTCCCTCTGCATGTCTGGTTGCCAGACTCGATGGAAGGCCCGACCCCGATTTCTGCACTGATCCACGCGGCGACCATGGTTACCGCAGGTATCTTCATGGTGTCACGCATGTCACCATTGTTTGAATTGTCTGACACTGCCTTGTCCTTCATCCTGGTGATAGGTGCGATTACTGCGCTGTTCATGGGTTTCATGGGCATCATCCAGAACGATATCAAGCGCGTCGTGGCTTATTCCACGTTGTCACAACTGGGTTATATGACAGTGGCACTGGGTGCTTCTGCTTACTCGGTTGCGGTATTCCATCTGATGACACATGCCTTCTTTAAAGCGCTGTTGTTCCTTGGTGCGGGTTCCGTGATTATCGGTATGCATCATGATCAGGACATCCGCAACATGGGTGGCTTGAGAAAATACATGCCTATCACCTGGCTGACTTCCCTGGCTGGTTCTCTGGCATTGATAGGTACGCCTTTCCTGTCCGGCTTCTATTCCAAGGACAGTATTATTGAAGCAGTGCAGGCTAGTCATTTACCAGGTGCCGGTTTTGCGCAGTTTGCTGTGCTGGCAGGTGTGTTTGTCACGGCATTCTATTCCTTCCGCATGTATTTCCTGGTCTTCCACGGTAAGGAAAACTTTGGCAAGGCGCATGCCCATGATCATCAAGATGATCACCATGCTGCTGACGACCACCATGACGATCATCATCATGGTCTGGCTCCAGGTCAAAAACCACACGAGTCACCTATGGTTGTCTGGTTGCCACTGGTCTTGCTGGCAATTCCTTCGCTGTTTATTGGTGCGATTGCGATTGAACCCATGCTGTTTGGCGGCTTCTTCAAGGACGTGATCTTTGTTAATGAAGCACATCACGCAATGGAAGAGCTGCATCATGAATTCCATGGTGCTGGTGCAATGGGCTTGCACTCGTTCCTGACGCCACCATTCTGGCTGGCACTGTTTGGTGTGGTGACTGCTTATGTGTTCTACATGGTCAAGCCTGAAATTCCAGCCAAGATCAAGAATGCCGTCATGCCACTCTACACTTTGCTGGACAACAAATACTACATGGATCGCTTCAACGAGATCGTGTTTGCTGGTGGTGCACGTGTACTCGGTGGTGGCTTGTGGAATATTGGTGACAAAGGCCTTATCGATGGCCTGGTAGTTAACGGCAGCGCAAAACTGGTTGGCTGGGTCTCCAAACTGATACGTCATTTGCAGAGTGGTTATATCTATCACTATGCATTTGTGATGATACTCGGCGTGATGGGATTCCTGGCTTATACAGTGCTGTTTCCCTTTGCTAAATAAGTGACCACGGCTATAAAAAGATAATTACTATGCAGTCAACTTCTACTCTACTTAGCCTTTCGATCTGGTTACCGATAGTTTTCGGTATCTTCATACTGGCATTCGGGCGCGATAACAATCCCTCCCTGGTGCGCGGTGTTGCACTGATCGGTTCTATCTGCAGCTTTATTGTCACGCTGCCTTTGATCAAGCTGTTTGACAATGCTGCGCATGGCATGCAGTTTGTTGAAAAATACAGCTGGATAGAACGCTTCAATGTGTTCTATGCACTGGGCATAGACGGTATCTCTTTGTGGCTGGTGCCTCTGACAGCTTTCATCACCGTAATCGTCGTAATTGCTGCATGGGAAGTCATAGAAAAACAAGTCGCTCAGTACATGGGTGCCTTCCTGATCTTGTCTGGCCTGATGATAGGTGTGTTCTGCGCAACTGATGGCATGTTGTTCTATGTCTTCTTTGAAGCCACGCTGATCCCTATGTACATCATCGTCGGTGTCTGGGGTGGCCCGAACCGTGTATATGCTGCATTCAAGTTCTTCCTGTACACACTGATGGGCTCTCTGCTGACGCTGGTTGCCATCATCTACCTGTACCTGAAAGCGGGTCATTCCTTCGATATCCTGGTATGGCATAAACTGCCTTTGCCGTTGACGACCCAGATCATGATTTTCTGCGCCTTCCTGATGGCGTTTGCAGTCAAGGTTCCTATGTGGCCAGTACATACATGGTTGCCAGACGCTCACGTAGAAGCGCCTACTGGTGGTTCTGTGGTGTTGGCAGCCATCATGTTGAAACTGGGTGCTTATGGTTTCCTGCGTTTCTCTTTGCCTATCGCTCCTGACGCCAGCCATTACATGGCAGGTTTCATGATCACGTTGTCGCTGATCGCTGTTATTTACATCGGCCTGGTGGCATTGGTACAAAAAGATATGAAAAAGCTGGTGGCGTATTCTTCGATTGCGCATATGGGCTTTGTGACTCTGGGCTTCTTCATGTTTAACGACATGTCAGTGCAGGGCGCTATCGTACAAATGATTTCCCACGGCTTTATCTCTGGCGCGATGTTCCTGTGTATCGGTGTCTTGTATGACCGCGTACATTCCCGTGAAATTGCTGACTACGGTGGTGTGGTTAATACCATGCCTAAATTTGCTGCCTTGTTCGTGCTGTTCTCCATGGCTAACTGCGGCTTGCCGGCAACTTCCGGTTTCGTCGGCGAGTTCATGGTTATCCTGGGTGCGGTGCAGTTTAATTTCTGGATAGGCATGCTGGCAGCAACAGCCCTGATTTTTGGTGCAGCTTACTCTTTGTGGATGGTCAAGCGCGTTGTGTTTGGCAATATCACGAATGAGCATGTAGCTCACCTGAGTGACCTGAATAAACGTGAATTCTTCATGCTGGGTGTGTTGGCAATAGCGGTATTGGTGATGGGTTTGTATCCGGCGCCATTTACAGATGCAATGCAGGTGTCGGTAGCCGATCTGTTGCGACATGTGGCAGTCCCTAAGCTGATACCTTGACCGGGAATTTGGATACGCAAGCCACGGCAGTCTGTATCAGATAGTCGTGGCAGCAGATCAATGCTAGTAAAAATTGAATAATATGAACCTGATACCACTTTACCCTGAAATCTTTTTGCTGCTGGCGATTTGCGGCATCTTGCTGACTGATATGTTTTTGCCGGACAGCAAACGCAATGTGACTTATGCGCTCAGCATACTGGCATTGACGATCTGTGGTGTCCTGACAGTGACATTCGCTGATCCGGTGAAGTCGGAATACGTCAGTAACAATATGTTCGTTTCTGACCCCATGGCCGTACTGCTGAAACTGTTTTCTTACATTGCAGTAGGCGTGACCCTGATTTATTCCCGCCAGTACGTCAGCGACCGTGCGATGACCAATACCCACCTTGGTGGTGAGTACTATGTGTTGGCCCTGTTTGCCTTGCTGGGCCAGATGGTGATGATTTCTGGTAACAACTTCCTGGTGATCTATCTGGGTCTGGAATTGATGTCCCTGTCACTGTATGCCCTGGTTGCCCTGCGTCGCGACCATACTGTTTCTACTGAAGCGGCGATGAAGTACTTCATCCTCGGTGCGCTGGCGTCCGGTTTCATGTTGTATGGTATTTCCATGTTGTACGGTGCTACTGGCTCTTTGCAGTTGAATGAAGTTGTTAAAGTCACTGCAACAGCTACGGCAAACAAAACCATCCTGGTGTTCGGTATCGTTTTCCTGGTTGCGGGTCTGGCATTCAAACTGGGTGTGGTTCCTTTCCATATGTGGGTACCTGACGTGTATCAGGGTGCGCCAACTGCGGTGACTTTGCTACTGGGTGGTGCACCTAAACTGGCCGCGTTTGCAATTACCTTCCGCTTGCTGGTCGAGGGCCTGTTCCCGCTGGCGGTGGATTGGCAACAGATGCTGGTAGTGCTGGCGGTCTTGTCGATGGCGATAGGTAATCTGACCGCGATAGCGCAAACCAACTTGAAGCGTATGCTGGCTTATTCCACCATTTCGCAAATGGGTTTCATGTTGCTGGGCATGTTGTCTGGCGTGGCAAATGGTAATTCTGACCTGGCAGTCGATGCTTACAGCTCTTCCATGTTCTACAGCATCACCTATGTATTGACGACGCTGGGTACTTTTGGCGTCATCATGTTGCTGGCACGCTCAGGTTTTGAAGCAGAAAACCTGGAAGACCTGAAAGGCCTGAACAAGCGCAATCCATGGTTTGCCCTCGTCATGCTGCTGTTGATGTTCTCGCTGGCTGGTATTCCACCTATGATGGGCTTCTATGCCAAGCTGTCTGTTCTGCAGGCGGTCTTATCGACTGGCAAATTGTGGCTGGCTATCGTTGCAGTACTGTTCTCGCTGATAGGTACTTTCTATTATCTGCGTATCGTCAAACTCATGTATTTTGATGATCCGGTAGATAATAGCCCTATCGTTGCCAGCGCTGACATGCGCATGGTCCTGAGTGTGAATGGCCTGATTGTCGTGGTCATGGGTATTTTGCCAGGCTCGCTGATGACAGCCTGCGTGAACGCCATCTCCAATACACTTAAATACTGATACGGCCAGCAGTGGGTAATTCTGCATCAAGCTGGTTGATCATCGTGTTGGCAGTTTTGGCTGCCAACCTGCCTTTTTTGAATGAGCGCTGCTTTGCTATCATAGGCTTGCAGCGCTTTGCATTTCTCAAATCTATTTTCTTTTGGAAATCCGCGTCCTCATCTGCAGCCAATTTGATTGTTGCAGAAACTACAGACGACGATGCAAATGCGGCAGCAATTACCACGAATGAGGCGCCCATGCGCCCCATGCCTGCACAGCCCGAACTATCGGCGCAATTAAATATGGTTCAGGTCAAGTCCTTGTGGTTACGCCTCCTTGAACTTATCATCCTGTATTTCTGTGTCGGTGGAATCGCCTTTGTTCTTGAGTCTGCCGCAGGTAACCGCTTTCCGCAAGGATGGGAATTTTACGCCATCAATGCTTGCCTGTTCCTGGTATTGGCTTTCCCCGGTTTTGTGTACCGTTACCTGAAGCGCGATCATGGTTGAGAAAGTCACGAGCAAACTTGATCTGCAAGAAGACAAGATCAGCAGTGAGCTGGTGTATGAAGGCAGTTTTCTGAAGGTTGATAAAGATGTCGTGTCCTTGCCGGATGGGCAGACTGCCACCCGTGAATACATACGTCACCCTGGCGCTGTGGTTATCATTCCCTTGTTTGACGATGGTCGCATCCTGCTGGAAAAACAGTTCCGCTATCCTTTACACCAGGTCTTCATAGAATTCCCTGCTGGCAAGATAGATGAAGGTGAAGACCCCTTACTGTGCGCCCAGCGCGAGTTGCGCGAAGAAACTGGCTATACAGCCAGTGACTGGTCTTTCGTCTGCACCATACACAACGCCATCGCTTACTCCGACGAACATCTGGACATCTACCTGGCCAAAGGCCTGACAGCAGGGCAGGCTGCCCTGGACGAAGAAGAGTTCCTCGAAGTATTCACCGCCACATTGCCAGAAATGCTGGACTGGATCAAATCCGGCCAGATCACTGACGTGAAAACCGTCATAGGCACATTCTGGCTGGAGAAAATCCTGGCCGGTAAGTGGTGATTGCAGTTAGGAATTGCAAAAAGTTCTGAAAACGAAAAAGCCGCTAATTAGCGGCTTTTTCGTTTGGTTTCTGTTATCCAATTTCCGTAACAGGAGGCGCTGAGTAAGCGTAGCGAGCGGTCTTAATTTTAGTTAAGAAGCGCAGTCGTACAAGCGTACGGCGACGATTTTGCAAAAACAGCAGGCTAAAAGTAAGGCGGCGCAGTAGCTAAATCAGCACCTCATGCTACATGTTTGGATAATTGGGACCTCCCCCACCTTCAGGCGTCACCCAGACGATATTCTGTGTCGGGTCCTTGATGTCGCAGGTCTTGCAATGCACGCAGTTTTGCGCATTGATTTGCAGGCGGTCAGCGCCTTCTTCGGTTTTCACGAATTCATACACTCCAGCCGGGCAGTAGCGTGACTCAGGTCCGGCAAATTTTGCCAGGTTGACTGAGACCGGGATATCGGCATTTTTCAAGGTCAGATGAATGGGCTGGTCTTCCGCATGGTTGGTATTGGAAATAAACACCGAAGACAGGCGGTCAAAAGTCAGCTTGCCATCGGGTTTTGGATAAACGATGGGCGTGAATTCTGAAGCAGGGCGCAGGCATTCATGATCAGCCTTGCTGTGATGCAGCGTCCACGGTGCCTTGCCGCGCAAGACCACCTGGTCCAGCCATACCAGTGGTGAACCATAAGTGCCGCGCTTGAGCAGGGGTTTGACATTGCGCGCAGTGTACAGCTCTTCATGCAGCCAGGATTGCTCGAACGCAGTTGAATAAGCACTCAGCTCATCATGCTGGCGGTTGGCTGATACTGCTTCAAATGCGGCAGTGGCGGCCAGCATGCCGGTCTTGATCGCAGCGTGACTACCCTTGATGCGGCTCATATTGAGGAAGCCAGCATCGCAACCTATCAATGCACCACCCGGGAACACCAGTTTGGGCAAGGATTGCAGGCCACCGGCAGTAATGGCACGTGCACCATAAGAAACGCGCTTGCCGCCTTCAAAGAAGGTCCGGATAGCGGGATGGGTCTTGAAGCGCTGGAATTCTTCGTAAGGCGACAGGTAAGGGTTTTCATAGGCAAGGCCAACCACATAACCAACTGCCACCAGATTGTCTTCGAGGTGGTACAGGAAAGAACCGCTGTACTGGTCCATCAGGGGCCAGCCGGTCGTGTGCACGACCAGGCCTGGCTTATGTTGTTTGGGATCGATTTCCCACAATTCCTTGATACCTATGCCATAAGATTGCGGGTCTTTGCCCTTGTTCAAATCGTATTTGGCAATGACTTGCTTGCCCAGGTGACCGCGGGCACCCTCAGCAAACAGCGTGTACTTGGCATGCAACTCCATGCCAAGCTGGAAAGAAGAGGAGGGCTGGCCGTGGCGATCTACGCCCATATTGCCAGTTGCAACACCTTTGACGGAACCATCTTCGTTATACAAGACTTCTGCCGCAGCAAAGCCTGGGAATACCTCTACGCCCAGCGCTTCGGCCTGATGACCCAGCCAGCGGGTCACATTGGCCAGCGAGACGATGTAATTGCCATGATTCTCGAAACAGGCTGGCAGCATCCAGTTAGGCGTGCGGTAAGCCTTGGTTTCTGTCAGGATAAGAACGCGGTCTTCTGTCACTTCAGTGTTCAGGGGGCACCCATTTCCTTCCAGTTGGGAAAGAGTTCAGTCAGGGCCTTGGGGTCCATGACGGCACCAGACAGGATGTGGGCACCAGGCTCACCGCCTTTTTCGAGTACGCAAACTGAGACTTCCGTACCTTTTTCTGCGGCCAGTTGCTTGATCTTGATGGCTGCTGACAGGCCAGCGGGTCCGCCACCGACGACGACGACGTCATATTCCATCGCGTCGCGTGGGCCGTACTGTTCAAGTATGCTTTGTGTCATGGCTATTTTCACTTTCTGAAGATTTTCGAACGAGCGTGCTTATTTGCTCTCAGCATGTTATCTGCTGTGAATGTATTGCGCAAGCGAGGGTGTGCTCGAATTTTTATTGTTGTGGATGTACAAAACACTCGGAATTATCGCAGAGCCAACTTTGGTGTGCATCAAGATCATGTGAAATGACAGGAAAATTTCTGTAAATATCCTCAACTAATTCAAATCCATACAACACAAGCATAATCAGTATGTCATCATAGCGGGTAGATAGAGTAGTAAGCTTATTCAAATTATTCGTGGAGAATCAGATGGGCATAGAAGTCAATTTCGAAGGCAAGATTGCATTGGTAACTGGCGCTTCCAGCGGCCTTGGCGCACGGTTTGCCAAAATCCTGGCACAGGCAGGTGCGCAGGTCGTGCTGGCCTCGCGCCGTATAGACAGGCTCAAGGAATTGCGTGCCGAGATCGAGTCTGAAGGCGGCGCTGCCCATGTGGTTGCTCTGGACGTTACGGATTACGGCAGCATCAAATCAGCGATTGCCCATGCAGAGACTGAGGCTGGTCCTATCGATATCCTCATCAATAATTCTGGTGTATCTACCACACAACGCCTGGTCGATGTGACGCCTGATGATTATGCCTATGTCATGGATACCAATCAGCGCGGTGCGTTTTTCGTCGCGCAGGAAGCGGCCAAGCGCATGATCGCCCGTCACAAGGGTGATCCAAAAAAACAACATCGCATCATCAATATCGCTTCAGTAGCCGGTCTGCGCGTCTTGCCGCAAATAGGCATTTACTGCATGAGCAAAGCCGCCGTGGTGCACATGACCAAGGCCATGGCAGTGGAGTGGGGCAAGTATGGTATCAATGTGAATGCGATTTGCCCAGGCTATATTTCGACTGAAATCAATTCTGACTATTTCTCTACCGATGCAGGTCAGAAACTGGTCGATATGCTGCCAAGAAAACGTGTTGGTACACCAGAAGACCTCGATGGTTTGTTGCTCTTGCTGGCGGCGGAAGAATCCCGCTTCCTCAATGGTGCCATCGTTACTGCCGATGACGGTATGAGCGTGCAATGATAGAGAACAAGGTCACGGAAAAGAAACTGGTCTATACCGTCACCATTCCTATCCGGTGGGGAGATATGGATGCCATGGGCCATGTCAACAATACCGTGTATTTCCGTTATATGGAGCAGGCGCGGATAGAATGGCTGAGCATGATGGGGTGCCTGCCGGATGACAAGGGTAATGGCCCGGTGATCGTCAATGCCTATTGCACCTTCAAGAAGCCCCTGAAATATCCGGGACAGGTGGAAGTGTGTACCTATATCGGCGCAGCAGGCCGCAGCAGTTTTGAAACCATACAGGAAATGCGTTCAGTCGGTGATGGTTATGCCCTGTATGCCGAGGGTGGGGCTAAAGTGGTGTGGGTATCTGCCGAGACGGGTAAATCCGAGCCCTTGCCTGAAGCCATCAAGCAAAAACTCAGTGAAATCAAGGTCGCAAAACGTCTATCCAGGACTGCGAAGATTTGAATTGCCTTGAGCTATGTATGATGTAAATAAATGACGAAAGGGGCGGGCCAGGCCCGCCTCTGTATTTGAGCTTGTTGCAGCGCTCAACGCATGATGCCCAGCAATTTGTGCACCAGTTCGCTGGATGTGGCTGAATTGAATTTGCGCATGAGTTTAGCCCTGTGCATTTCCACTGTCCTGGGGCTGAGGTCTATCTGGCGGGCAATCAGCTTGCTGGTCTTACCTTCTACCAGCAGGGCAGCAATTTCGCGCTCTCTTGGTGTCAGTTCGGCGGTGACGGAGCGTTTTGCACTGAGATCCTCAAAAGTCCAGATACCGGCAGCATGAGGGTTGTCCTTGTTCAGGCCACGGCCTGAGACGTGGCACCAGAACAGCTCCTGATTGGCACGTTTCATGATGCGCTCGTCAGAATAATAGCCCTTGGCATTCATGATGGGCGTGATCCTGGCTCCGGTACGTTCAAATTCGTCGGGGCTGGGGTAAAGTACCAGAAAAGACTTGCCCAGCAATTCATCTTTTTGATAGCCAAACATTTTGGCCAGATCATCATTGCAAGCCTGGATAATACGGTTTTGCGACACGCACATACCGACAGGTGCGTGTTGAAATATGGATTCAAAATCGATGGGCTGTGCTGCGTTCATTTCTGCGGTCCACTGACAGGTTACTGGTAAAGGCGTATTTTTACGGTATTGCGCAGTATAACGCAGCATCATATCCTGTAAGACTAATGATTTGTGTGGCTGTTTGCGGTAATTTGCAGGCAGTCATTTGACAAAAAAAATATCGATTTACAACCTGGAGAGGGGACAATATGGACAAAGTTTATCCTGATGCAGCCAGTGCCCTGGCTGGCATTATCAAGGACGGTCAGACTATCGCTGTAGGCGGTTTTGGCCTGTGTGGCATACCTGAGGCGCTGATTGCTGCCTTGCGCGATTCCGGTGTCAAGGAATTGACCGCTATTTCAAATAACGCCGGTGTAGACGGTTTTGGCCTGGGCCAGTTACTGACGACCCGCCAGATCAAGAAAATGATTTCATCCTATGTCGGTGAAAACAAGGAATTCGAACGTCAGTACCTGGCTGGCGAACTCGAACTGGAATTCACCCCACAGGGCACGCTGGCAGAAAAGCTGCGTGCTGGTGGTGCCGGTATCCCGGCCTTTTTTACCAAGACCGGTGTGGGTACGATAGTTGCCGACGGCAAGGAAATCCGTGAATTTGATGGACAGAAATATGTGATGGAACGCTCACTGGTATCCGAGGTCTCTCTGGTCAAAGCCTGGAAGGCTGACAAGGCCGGTAATCTGGTATATCGCAAGACCGCACGCAACTTCAATCCCAATGTAGCGATGGCTGGCAAGATCACCGTAGCCGAGGTTGAGGTACTGGTAGAAACTGGCGAACTGGACCCGGATGAAGTCCACACACCAGGTATTTTCGTACAGCGCATTGTCGTTAATGCCAATCCAGAAAAACGTATAGAACAGCGTACCGTACGCCCATCGAAATAAGATAGCAGGAGACAAGACATGGCATGGAATCGTGATGAAATGGCTGCGCGTGCAGCACAAGAATTGCAAGACGGTTTTTACGTTAACCTGGGCATAGGCTTGCCTACCCTGGTCGCCAATCACGTGCCGCAAGGCATGGAAGTCTGGCTGCAGTCAGAAAATGGCTTGCTCGGCATAGGCCCATTCCCAACTGAAGAGGAGGTTGATCCCGACATGATCAATGCTGGCAAGCAAACAGTAACGACCTTGCCGGGTTCTTCCATATTCAGCTCAGCTGACTCTTTCGCCATGATACGTGGCGGCAAGATCAATCTGGCTATTCTGGGGGCGATGCAGGTCAGCGAACATGGCGACCTGGCCAACTGGATGATACCTGGCAAAATGGTCAAAGGCATGGGCGGCGCGATGGATTTGGTCGCAGGTGTAGGTCGTGTCGTTGTGCTGATGGAGCATGTCGCCAAGGGCGATGCGCACAAAATATTGAAAGCCTGTAATCTGCCATTGACGGGCGTGGGCGTGGTCAACCGTATTATCACTGACCTCGGTGTCATTGATGTGACCCCGGCGGGCTTGAAACTGGTTGAATTGGCCAGCGGCGTCAGCAAAGAAGAAATCATCGCCAAGACCGAGGCAACACTGGACGTCAGTGCAGTAGCCTGATATTCAGGGGGACTTAAAAACTAAGGCCGGTGTCATGCACCGGCCTTTTTGTTATTGTTGAGCAACGAAAGAGATTTATTTTTTCGGCGGCATGGTGAAAGGTTTGGTGCCGCCACAATCAGCGCTCAGCCATTTGCCTGTGGTTTCCATATGATGATCAATTGGCTTGCCGTGCGAGACGCCTTTGAAATCATAAACCGAGTTCACGCTATCAGGAGTCATGCTGCCCTTGACGATACCTGTGCCTTTCATGTCCGGGCTGTCGCAGACCATCTCGGCAGTATAGGTATTGCCAGAGCGGTTGAAACTCTTGTTCTGGCAGTGCTGTTCACGGCCCCCGGTTGGCGGTTTTTCCTGATCTACCATTTCCTTGGTGAGGCAGACCTTGCTCACCATCGCACCGTTTTGCATATCAGGCATTTTGATGCCCATCTGCTTCATTTTTTCCAGTTGCTCAGGCGGGATTTTGGGCATGGCCTTCATGGCATCTGACTTGGTTGTCATTTCCCACAGGCCAGGCTTCATTTTGTCTGCCGCAGTACAAGTGGCGGCACTCAGTAAAGTTGCAGAAACCAGGACGATGCGTATTGCATGTATTGCAGTTTGCATGGGTACTCCCTATTCATATCAGTGATGAAACTATACATCTGAACCCAGGGATGCTACCAGTGAAATTAGAACTCATTTCATAAATAGGGGTGAGATGCGTTTGCCTCATAACGCGGGCTGGCAAGGCGGACTAGGCAGTCAATAGCTTTGCCTATTGACAACGAGTCCAACGCAGTCCAGCGCGCGTTATGAGGCAAACCCTTCGGGAACTGACGATTTGGGCGCATTGCTGCGCGTAGTGTGTCACCCCCTCGCTTGCAAAGGCGGACGCCTTAGCTGCGCAGCGTACACACCTTAGGCCTAGCACTGCATCCCAAATCGCCTTGTTCGAACTCATCCCTATCTATGAAATGAGTTCTAAATACTTTGATGCACCGTAGTTCTGTTCTGTGGCTTATTGTGCTACCCAGCCGCCATCCATATTCCAGGCTACACCACGGATTTGATCTGCCGCTGCGCTGCAGAAAAATACGGCAAGTGCACCCAGTTGCTCAGGTGTGACAAACTCGCCTGAAGGCTGTTTTTCAGCCAGCAAGCGTTTTTTTGCGGTTTCATTATCAACGCCGTCTTTTTCTGCGCGCGCATCGACCTGTTTTTGTACCAGCGGTGTCAATACCCAACCCGGGCAGATCGCATTGCAGGTAATGCCTGTTTGCGCAGTTTCCAGTGCCGTGGTCTTGGTAAAGCCAATCAGACCATGCTTGGCTGCTACATAGGCAGATTTTTGTGCAGAGGCAACCAGTCCATGTACGGATGCCAGGTTGATAATGCGGCCCCAGTTTTTTTGCTTCATGTACGGCAAGGCCAGGCGGGTGGTATGGAAGCTTGATGTCAGGTTGATGGCAATGATGGCATCCCATTTCTCTACCGGGAAGTCTTCAATATTGGCCACATGTTGTATGCCAGCGTTATTGACCAGGATATCGACACCACCAAAGTTACTATCAGCGTAGGCCATCATGGCTTCGATTTCTGTCGCTTTACTCATGTCGGCGTTGTGATAGGCCGTTTTCACGCCGAATTCGTTTTCTACGGCAGTTTGCAAAGTCTGTATTTCCTGTCTGTCGCCAAAGCCATTGAAAATGATATTCGCGCCTTCGGCAGCCAGTGAGCGGGCTATGCCCAGACCTATGCCTGATGTGGATCCTGTTACCAATGCGGTTTTACCGGTGAGGAAAGATGCTGCCATGCTGTCTCCTGAGATGTCGTTTTTTGCAAGGGAAGTTTGGTTTTAATGCCAGTCAGTGCATGTTCTTTTGTTAAAAAAACATGTATGCCAACAGTTAACAATGATTTTAAGCGCAACGAAAGGTAAAATGTCGCTCATAAGCGCTAGTAAAAATACTGTTCACGAGGAAAATCCATGCAGGCAAGACGCAAATCAGTGCAATGTATCTCGCCTACCGGCTTGCACGCCATGTCATACAAAGAGTGGGGTGACCCGCTTAATCCCAAGGTCCTGGTCTGTGTCCACGGTGTGACGCGGGTGGCTGAGGACTTTGATTCCCTGGCCGTGGCATTATGCAATGAGTACCGTGTGGTGTGCCCTGACGTGGTAGGGCGTGGCTATTCAGGCCGTTTGCGCAATCCCATGCATTACCAGATCCCGCAATATGTCAGCGACATGGTCAGCTTGCTGGCCAGGCTGGACGCACAGACCGTGCACTGGTTTGGTACATCCATGGGTGGCCTGATAGGCATGAGTCTTGCGAGCCTGCCTGACAATCCCATCAAAAAGTTGATTCTGAATGATGTGGGGCCCGTGCTTAATCCTGATGCACTTGCCAGGATAGGCGACTACATAGGCCAGGATGTGCGCTTTGACAGTTTTGAGGAAGCGCAAGCCTATATCAAGGCGATCTCGATTTCCTTTGGCCCACATAGCGAGGCTCAGTGGGAAAAACTGGCGAGGGATGTTCTGCGTCAAAATGAGCAGGGGCAATGGGTACGACACTATGATCTGGGTCTCGCGCAGCCTATCAAGGCCAGCACGCCAGAATTGGCAGCAATTGCCCAGACCATGTTGTGGACAGCGTATGATGCAATAAGCTGCCCGACCTTGCTGGTACGTGGCGCAGAGTCAGATTTGCTGACGGCTGAATCAGCGCAGGCGATGACGCAGCGTGGCCCGCGTGCCCGGCTGGTGGAGTTTGCCGGCGTGGGACATGCACCGACGTTTGTGCAGCCTGATCAGATAGCGGTAGCTGTTGATTTTTTATTGAACCAGAAATAAGTTGAAAAATAGAGTCAAAAAATGAGTATCCAAAGATTTCATGTAGGCCCACGTTTGTCTGAAACCGCGATTTTTAATAAAGTCGTCTATCTCGCCGGCCAAATCCCTGATGATGCCAGCCAGGATATCGCAGGGCAAACAGCGCAAGTACTGGCCCATATTGACCGTTTGCTGGCTGAAGCAGGCAGCGACAAGTCGCGCATCCTCAGTTGCCAGATATTTTTATCTGACATCAGCCTCATTGGTGGCATGAACCAGGTGTGGGATGCCTGGGTTGCACAAGGCAATACACCACCGCGTGCCACTGTAGAAGCTAAACTGGCCAATCCTGCCTGGCTCATTGAAGTCGTTGTCACTGCAGCACAGATATAAATCATATGGTATCAATCTCGACCACAGCAACTGAAGCAGCTTTGCTGGAAGGCTTGTCCGAAGCTGACGCAGAGCGCGTCATTTCGGCGCTGGAATATGTCACTCCTTTGTATGCCAACAAGTGCGTCATCACAGAGCAAAATGCCTTGCAATTTGTGAATGGTGTGGTGGCGACGCTGGCCATGTTGCGTACCGATGTTGATACCCGTATCGCTGCCATCCTGTTTGAATTGCCAGAATTGAACCCGATTGCAGCAGAGCAGATAGAAATCCGCTTTGGCAAGGAGATCGCTGATCTGGTCACCGGCATACGCCGTCTGATGAAGCTGCGTGAAGCTGCCCTGACGCAGCATGATGTAGGCCGTGGCAAAGACGCTGCCGAAAAAGCCGCCAGCCAGATGGAAACCCTGCGCAAGATGGTGCTGGCCATGGCCACCGACATGCGCGTGGTGCTGGTGCGCCTGGCATCCCGGGTGACTACCTTGCGTTATTTTGCTGAGTGCAAGCGCGAAGATGGCGCGGCTCAGCAATATGCCAGTGAAACCATGGACTTGTATGCGCCGCTGGCAAACCGCCTCGGAGTATGGCAACTCAAATGGGAGCTGGAAGACCTGTCTTTCCGTTTCCTCGAGCCACAACAATACAAGCGCATTGCCAAAATGCTGGAAGAAAAGCGCCTGGAACGTGAGAGCTTTGTTGTCAATGCGATAGAAAGGCTGAACAAGGAATTGCAGATAGCTGGCGTCAAGGCCGAAGTGTCAGGGCGGCCCAAGCATATCTACAGCATCTGGAAAAAAATGAAGGGCAAGTCCGTCAACTTTGATGAGTTGTACGACGTGCGCGCTTTTCGCGTTATCGTTGATGATATCAAGGATTGCTATACTGTCTTAGGCTTGGTTCACAATGCCTGGACACCGATACCCAAAGAGTTTGACGACTATATTTCTCGCCCCAAGCCGAATGGCTATAAATCATTACATACGGTTGTGGTGGTAGAAGATGGCAGGCCGCTGGAAGTGCAGATACGTACGCGTGAAATGCACCAGTTTGCAGAGTATGGCGTGGCGGCACACTGGCGTTATAAAGAGTCGGGTGGCTCGAATTTTTCAGCCCAGGAATACGATGAAAAAATCGCCTGGCTCAGGCAATTGCTGGCCTGGAAAACTGACGTCACCGATGTCGTCGTTGAGCAGGAAGAGTTGCAGCGCGAATGGGTAGAAAAACTCAAGGCCGCCAGCCTTGATGACAGAATTTATGTGCTGACCCCGCAGGCCCGCGTCATAGAATTGCCTTGCAATTCCACGCCCGTGGATTTTGCCTATCACCTGCATACCGATGTTGGCCATCGCTGCCGTGGCGCGCGGGTTGATAATGTCATGGTGCCGTTGAATACGCCCTTGCAAAATGGCCAGACGGTAGAGATTATCACTCTCAAAGTAGGCTCTTCCCAGGCTGGCCCATCGCGTGACTGGCTCTCGCCGGATTATTCTGCGAGTACCCGCACGCGTACCAAAATCCGCGCATGGTTCAATGCCATCGATCAGGAAGAGACCCTGTCGAATGGCCGTGCCCTGGTAGAAAAAACTTTGCAACGCGAAGGCAAGACTGCAGTCAATCTTGAAGAACTGGCACGCAAGCTGGGTTTTGCTGATGTCAATGATCTCTTCCTGTCCGTTGGTAAAGATGAATTCAGTCTCAGGCAAATTGAAACAGTCTTGCGTGAGAATGTGGCGGAAGTTGAGCCGGATGAACTCAGCTTCACCAATAAAAGCCGTGCATCCAGCGTCACGCAAGGCGCCAAATCCGGCGTGCTGGTGGTCGGTACTGAAGGCTTGATGACGCAACTGGCGCGTTGCTGCAAACCGGCACCGCCAGATGATATCGTCGGTTTTGTTACCCGTGGCAAGGGCGTATCCATACACCGCCTGACTTGCAAGAATTTTGCCGAGATGCGTAATAAGGCACCCGAGCGCGTCATACAGACGACCTGGGGCGATCATGGCAAGGACACAGTTTATCCCGTCGATATCTTTGTGCTGGCGCAAGACCGCCAGGGATTGCTGCGTGATATTTCCGAGGTATTTTCCCGTGAAAAAATCAATGTGATAGGCGTCAATACCCAGAGTGCAAAAGCGCAGGCACGTATGTCATTTACTGTAGAAATAGGCGGCACTACACAATTGCAAAAGGCGCTGCATGTCTTGCATGAAGTCAGTGGTGTGCTGGAAGTGCGCAGGAATTGAATTTCAAACATATGAGCTTGCCAGTATTGAAGCGAGTGGAGAAGTAATTTGTTACTGGAGATAGCGATAGGCGATGCCTATGGTGCTGGGTTTGAGTTTTGCGGGCGCGAGAAAATCATGCGCAGTAATACACTTGAAAGTTACGTGCCACATGAACTGGGGATACAAGCAGGTTGCTATACTGATGATACGCAGATGAGTATCGCGGTTGCCGAAGTCTTGCTGGCGAATAGCGATTATTCAAGTGACGCATTTGCCGATGCCTATGTCAGATGTTATAAACGCGACCAGCGACAGGGGTATGCCAAAGGCTTGCAGGGTTTACTGGATTTGTGCGTGAATGGCGCTGATCTCAGACAGCGAATTTCACCAGAAAGCCGTCGCAATGGTGCTGCAATGCGTTCGGTTCCATTGGGTTTGATCGCAGATAAAAATGTGTTGGCGCAAGCTGCAAGCGAGCAGGCCATGGTGACTCACAACACGGCTGAAGGTATTTTGTCTTCGCATGTTGTTGCACTCATGTCGCATGCACTTTTATATGACAAGGCAAAATTGGTCGAGTTGCCTGATTTTATATTGGAAATCACAGGCTTCATATTGCGAGGCGATTGGGCTGCTGAAGTTGAATGCGATGCCTTGCAAACTTTGCATGCGGTCAATACAGCCTTGCAGGCTAATCGCTGCATGTCAACACTCTTGCTCGATTGCGTTAATTTTGGTGGCGATGTCGACAGTGTTGCGGCGATCGCCATGGGGCTTGCTTCATTGACGCCAGAATATGTTGTTGATATTCCAGCATCGCTGGTAAATGGTCTTGAGGCCGGTAAATTTGGTAGCAGTTATTTGCGTAAGCTTGATGTCGCCCTTGCTGGGCGCTATCCAGTGTTAAGTGCGCATCTTGTGCGACAGTCATAATTATAAAGGCTGCGAAGCCGTATCATTCTTCCTCTTCGCTTACCTCTGCCTGCAAAGTTATATGATCAATCTTGTGCTTACTGAGCAGCATGGTTTTGACACTTTCCAGTATGCGAGGCCAGGCGCTAAGGTCTTCAATTTCCAGGTGGCCGATCAGGGCAGGGTAACCGGGTGACATTTCCCATACATGCAAGTCGTGGACCGACAGGACGCCATTGATCTCTTCAAGATCATTACCGATTTGTACATAGTCTATATGATGGGGTACGCCCTCCATCAGGAAGTGGTAAGACTCCTTCAATACTGAGAATGTGGATTTCAAAATCAGCAGGGAAACAAAAATCGATAGCAAAGGGTCGATTTGCATCCAGCCGGTTTTGTAAATGACTGCACCTGAGATGATGGCTGCGACAGAGCCCAGCAAGTCGCCCATGACATGTACCAGGGCGGCCTTGGTATTCACGCTGTCCTTGTCGTGGGATAGCACCCAGGCAACCACGATATTGATTGCCAGACCTATGCCAGCCACCAGCATGACAGTACCACCTTGCACAGTCTCTGGCGTGGAAAAGCGTTGTACCGCTTCTTTGCATATCCATATGATGACACCTAGCATCACCAGTCCATTGACAAAGGCAGCCAGTGCTTCTGCGCGGCCAAAGCCAAAAGAATTTTTTGCCGTCGGCGGACGCTTGGCGATGATTTGTGCCAGCAGAGCCAGGCCAAGTGCGGCTGCATCAGTCACCATGTGGCCGGCATCAGAGATCAGAGCCAGGGAATTGGAAATGAAACCAAACGCGACTTCTACGCCGGCAAAACCCAAGGTCAGACCCAGGGCCCAGGCGAGGATTTTCTGGCTGCGGTTTTCAAAATAATGTCTGTGCTCGGCATCGCCGCGCCTGTGGTCATGCAAATGTTCGCTGCTCTGATGATGAGAGGGGGAGGTCATGTAGAGTATGGTGCTGTGTTAAATATGGCATTAGTGTAGCCTAAGGCTGGGTCATATATATACATGGCAATTTTATGGATGCTGTTTTTTCAGTTGATAGAGCTAAATAGGCAGTCTTGATATTCAGGTTTATACAGGGCGTGGAAATATTTTGCCTTGGGGACTAGCAATTTTCCTAAAGGCTCTGCTATACTCTTGTTTCTTAGGCGCGTAGCTCAGCTGGTTAGAGCACTACCTTGACATGGTAGGGGTCGTTGGTTCGAGTCCAATCGTGCCTACCAACGGATTTAAAATTATTAAAACATTATAGTTAAGAGCGAGAAAGGCATCCCTGGTTATGACACCGCGAACTACCACTAAACTGGTTTGGGAGCGACTCTAGTCGAGGATACTTTTCGTTTGAAACAAACTGAAAAAGCACGGCTAGCCGTGCTTTTTTTTCGTCTGCGTTTTTTAGACTCATCTTTTATCTCAATTCTTTTTGTATTTTTCCGCTTTGGAGAGTGACATGGTTTCAGTAAAACTTCCTGATGGTTCGCAACGACAATTCGATGCGCCGGTAACGGTGGCGCAAGTCGCTGCCAGCATCGGTGCTGGCCTGGCAAAAGCTGCTCTGGCTGGTCGCGTCAATGGCAAGCTGGTCGATACCTCGCATCTGATTGATGCTGATGCGGATCTGGCCATCGTCACGGACAAGGATGCTGATGGCCTCGAAGTGATACGTCACTCGACTGCTCACTTGCTGGCTTATGCTGTCAAGGAGTTGTATCCAGATGCGCAAGTCACTATTGGTCCGGTCATCGAAAATGGTTTTTACTATGACTTTTCCTACAAGCGCCCATTCACACCGGATGATCTGGTGGCGATAGAAAAGAAAATGGCTGAGTTGGCCAAAAAGGATGAGCCAGTTACACGCAAGGTCTTGCCGCGTGATGAGGCTGTTGCCTACTTCAAATCTATAGGTGAGGCCTATAAGGCCGAGATCATAGAATCGATCCCTGCTGACCAGGATGTCTCGCTGTATACAGAAGGTAATTTTACTGACTTGTGCCGTGGCCCGCACGTGCCATCCACTGGCAAGCTCAAAGTATTCAAGCTTATGAAGTTGGCCGGTGCCTACTGGCGTGGTGATTCCAAAAACGAGATGTTGCAACGTGTCTATGGCACTGCTTTTGCCAAGAAAGAAGATCAGGAAGCTTATCTGCACATGCTGGAGGAAGCGGAAAAGCGCGATCACCGCAAACTCGGCAAGGCACTGGACTTGTTCCACTTCCAGGATGAGGCACCTGGCTTGGTGTTCTGGCATGCCAAGGGCTGGACTATCTGGCAGCAAGTAGAGCAATACATGCGCAAGGTCTATCAGGACTGTGGCTATCAAGAGGTTAAGGGCCCGCAGATTCTGGATAAAAGCCTGTGGGGCAAGACTGGTCACTGGGAGAATTATAAAGACAATATGTTTGTCACTGAATCCGAGAACCGTGAATATGCCCTGAAGCCTATGAACTGCCCGGGCCATGTACAGATTTTCAATTCTGGCATGAAGAGTTATCGCGACCTGCCGCTGCGTTTCGGTGAGTTTGGTCAATGCCACCGTAATGAGCCGTCTGGTGCACTGCATGGCATCATGCGCGTGCGTGGCTTTACTCAGGATGATGGCCATATTTTCTGTACTGAAGAGCAAATTCAGGATGAGGTAATGGCTTTCCATCCACAGGCGATGAAAGTGTATGAAGACTTCGGCTTTGACAAGATTTTCATCAAGCTCGCCTTGCGCCCTGAAAACCGCATCGGCAGCGATGAAATCTGGGATAAGGCAGAAGCTACCCTGCGTACCGCCTTGAGTTCTTGTGGTGTTGAGTGGGAAGAATTGCCGGGTGAGGGTGCTTTCTATGGTCCTAAAATTGAATACCACCTGAAAGACAGCCTGGGTCGCCCATGGCAGGTTGGTACCATGCAGGTCGATTTCTTCATGCCAGGCCGTCTGGGTGCAGAATATGTCGCAGATGACAATAGCCGCAAAGTGCCTATCATGTTGCACCGTGCGATTGTGGGTTCCATGGAGCGTTTCATTGGTATCTTGATAGAAAATCATGCTGCTGCCTTGCCTTTGTGGCTGGCGCCGGTACAGGTTTCTGTCCTGAATATCTCGGAATCGCAGGCTGAGTATTCACAATCTGTTGCAGAAATCCTGAAGAAACAAGGGTTTAGAGTAAATACTGATTTGCGTAATGAGAAAATTACCTATAAAATACGCGAGCATTCCATTCAAAAACTGCCATATATCCTCGTGATAGGCGATAAAGAGAGGGATGCCAATACAGTGGCTGTGCGTACGCGTGGCAATCTGGATCTGGGGGTAATGCCTCTGGACGCCTTTATAGCTCGTTTGAAAAACGAAGTTGAAACCAAGGTTTAACAGATTAGCAGCGACCCTGTTTTAAACAGGGCTGCATAGCTTTTTATTATTATTTTCGAAGGAAACTGCAATAGCTACTGACAAGTCACATCGCATCAACGGTGAAATTACAGCGCCAGAAGTGCGCTTATCCGGCGTTGAGAACGAGCCTCTGGGCATCGTAAAACTGGGTGAAGCCTTCCGCTTGGCGGAAGAGGCCAATGTTGATTTGGTGGAAATAGCGCCGACGGCGCAGCCGCCAGTTTGCCGTTTGATGGATTACGGCAAGTTCAAATACCAGGAGCAGAAAAAAGCTCACGAAGCCAAGCTGAAGCAAAAAGTCATTCTGGTCAAGGAAGTCAAATTCCGTCCGGGTACAGATGATGGTGATTACAATATCAAATTGCGTAATCTGACCAAGTTCCTGGATGATGGCGACAAGACCAAGATCACACTGCGTTTCCGTGGTCGTGAAATGGCGCATCAGGAAATCGGCATGCGTATGTTGGAGCGTTTGAAGGCTGATCTGGAACCGTATGGCCAGGTCGAGCAGTTTCCAAAGATGGAAGGTCGTCAGATGATCATGATACTGGCGCCTAAGAAAAAGAAATAAAGAGAAATAAGTTTTTGCTTGTTTCTGGTTAGAGTTTGTGAGGCACGCATCAGCGCGCATTACGACAGACCCGCCTTAACAGCGGGTCACAATAAGTGAGAAGTAGGCATCCAAGAGTAGCGATTGTTGCTGCCACCTACCATCATATAAAAGTGGAGCTGTCTTAAAAGACAGATAGTACTATGCCAAAAATGAAGACGAAAAGCAGCGCCAAGAAGCGCTTCCGCGTCCGTCCAGGTGGTACCGTTAAACGCGGTCAAGCTTTCAAACGTCACATCCTGACCAAGAAAACTACCAAGAACAAACGTCAATTGCGCGGTGCTGTAGGTGTTCATGACACCAACATGGTTTCCGTCATGCGCATGATGCCAACAGCTTAACCTCATACTCATTATTTAAGGAGTTATTATGCCTAGAGTAAAACGTGGGGTTACAGCTCGTGCCCGTCATAAGAAAGTTCTTAACCTTGCTAAAGGTTACCGTGGTCGTCGCAGTAAGGTATTCCGTATTGCCAAGCAAGCAGTTATGCGCGCTGGTCAATATGCATACCGCGATCGCCGCAACAAGAAACGTGTATTCCGCGCTTTGTGGATCACGCGTATCAATGCAGCGGCTCGTCAGCATGGCCTGACTTACAGCGTGTTTATGAACGGCCTGAAAAAAGCCGCGATTGAACTCGACCGTAAAGTACTGGCTGACATGGCTGTGACTGACAAACCAGCATTCGCTGCGATTGTTAATCAAGTCAAAGCTAACCTGGCTGCCTAATCACATTAGAACCTGCTTACGATCTGTAGCGAGCGAGCGTCAGCGGGGTGAAGAGCAGCGCAAAAAGCGGAGTGTACTGTAGTACACGAGCATTTTGAGCAGCACATGAGCCCCGATCACGCACGCGCAGTAAGATCGTAAATAGGTTCTAGTGATCGCAATCAGTGAGTCGTAGTGACTGGCGCAAGCCAGTTGCAAATATCAAGCGGGGCAGAGGTTGAATCCTATGCCCCGTTTTGTTTTCAGATCATTATTTCAGCTTCACAGTAAGCGGGAACAAGGCATGAACCCTTTAGATCAAATCGTCAGCCAGGCACGTGCTGATTTTCTGGCAGCAAATGACGCTGCAGCATTAGAGAACGCGAAAGCGCTTTACCTTGGTAAGAGTGGTCAGATTACAGAACAGATGAAAAGTCTGGGTAAATTGCCACCAGAGGAAAAAAAAGTACAGGGCGCAGTGATCAATGCCGCCAAAGTACAGATAGAAGAAGCCCTGACTGAAAGACGCGATGCCCTGGCGAATGCGCAAATGCAGGCACGCCTGAATGCAGAAGCGATCGATGTCAGCTTGCCGGGCCGTGGCCGTGGCGTTGGTGGTATCCACCCTGTCATGCGTACCTGGCAGCGCGTTGAAGAAATCTTCCGTTCCATCGGTTTTGACGTTGCAGATGGCCCCGAAATCGAAACGGACTGGACCAATTTTACCGCGCTCAATAGTCCTGAAAACCATCCTGCGCGTTCCATGCAGGACACCTTTTATGTCGATGGCAAAGATAGCCAGGGCAAACAATTATTGCTGCGTACCCATACCAGCCCCATGCAGGTGCGTTATGCGCGTATGAACAAACCGCCGATCAAGGTTATTGCACCTGGTCGTACTTATCGCGTCGATAGCGATGCCACGCACTCCCCGATGTTCCATCAGGTTGAGGGCTTGTGGATTGCTGAAGACATCAGCTTTGCTGACCTCAAAGGCGTGTACCTGAATTTCGTCAAAGCCTTCTTTGAAACTGACGATTTGCAGGTGCGTTTCCGCCCATCGTATTTTCCATTCACGGAACCTTCCGCCGAGATCGATATCGCCTTTGGCAGTGGCCCTTTGAAAGGCCGCTGGCTGGAAGTGTCTGGCTCTGGTCAGGTACATCCTAGCGTGGTACGTAACATGGGCCTGGACCCGGAAAAATACATAGGCTTCGCCTTTGGTTCCGGTCTCGAACGCCTGACCATGCTGCGTTATGGCGTCAATGATTTGCGCCTGTTCTACGAAGGCGATTTGCGCTTCCTGAAGCAATTCAACTAAAAGAATTACACAGCGCATCCCTGAATTTTTGAGTGGCGCATCGCGCCCTGCATCCAACATTAGACGGCTGAATTATGCAATTTTCTGAAAACTGGCTACGTACCATGGTCGATCCGAAGATGACTTCGGATGAGTTGTCCCATATGCTCACCATGTCGGGATTGGAAGTCGAAGAGGTGGAGCCGGTTGCTCCCCCATTTAACAATGTCGTGGTCGCGGAAATCCGCGAAATCGCCAAGCATCCTGATGCTGACAAACTCAATGTCTGCCAGGTCGATGTAGGCACAGGCAGTCTCTTGAATATCGTCTGTGGCGCACCGAATGTACGCGTGGGCATGAAAGTGCCGTGCGCCATGGTCGGTGCCGTCCTGCCACCTGGTGCAGATGGCAAACCATTTGAAATCAAGATAGGCAAGCTGCGCGGCGTAGAGTCTTACGGCATGTTGTGTTCAGCCCGTGAATTGAAATTGTCAGAGGACCACGGTGGTTTGATGGACTTGCCATCTGATGCGCCTGTCGGTCAGAACTTCCGTGATTACTATCAACTCAATGACCTGAAATTCACCATCAAGCTGACACCTAACAAGGCGGATTGTCTGTCGGTACTCGGCGTGGCACGTGAAGTATCTGCCCTGACTGGTACAGCCATGCAATTGCCAGAGGCTGTCGTGCTGCCGGTGACTTTGCAAGAAACCCTGCCAGTTAAAGTCAGCGCTCCTGATCTGTGCGGTCGTTTTGCCGGTCGTGTTATCCGTGGCGTCAATGCCCGTGCCGCGACGCCGGAATGGATGAAGCAAAGGCTGGAACGCAGTGGTCAACGCCCTATCTCTGCGCTGGTCGATATTTCCAACTATGTCATGCTGGAACTTGGTCGTCCTTCCCATGTGTTTGACCTGGACAAAATCCATGGTGGCCTGGAAGTGCGTTGGGGTAAAGCTGGCGAATCGCTGAAGCTCTTGAACGGCAATACTGTTGAGGTAGATGATTGGGTTGGTGTTATTTCTGATGATAAAGAAATCGAATCCCTGGCCGGTATCATGGGCGGTGATTCCACATCTGTAACACTGGATACGCAAAACATTTATCTGGAAGCTGCTTTCTGGTGGCCGCAAGCGATACAGGGCCGTGCCCGTCGCTTCAATTTCTCTACCGATGCAGCGCACCGCTTTGAGCGCGGTGTAGACTTTGCCTCCATCGTTGAGCATATAGAACGTATCAGCGCCCTGATCGTTGAGATTTGTGGTGGCGCAGAACAAGTCAAGCTGGGTCCGGTAGATGACCAGATAGTCAACCTGCCACAACGTCCGCCAGTCAAGCTGCGTACCGCACGCGCCGTGAAAGTCATCGGTGTGGCGCTGGATGATGCCAGGATTGCTGATATTTTCACCCGCCTGGGTTTGCAGTTCACCCAGCAGCCAGGTGAGTTCCTGGTGACACCGCCATCTTATCGCTTCGATATAGAAATCGAAGAAGATCTGATCGAAGAAGTAGCGCGTGTATATGGTTTTGAAAATATTCCTGCACTGCCGCCAGTAGCTGCCAATGCCATGCTGATCGCACCAGAAAACCAGCGTTCGCTGTTTGCCGTGCGTCGCCTCGTGGCTGACCAGGATTATCAGGAAGTCGTGAATTACAGCTTCGTTGAAGAAGCATGGGAAAAAGATTTTGCTGGCAATGATGCGCCAGTTAAATTGCTCAATCCTATCGCCAGCCAGATGAGTGTCATGCGTACCAGCATGATAGGTAGCCTGGTAGCCAATACTCGCTATAACCTGAACCGTAAACTGAATCGCGTCCGTATTTTTGAAATCGGCGCAGTGTATTTGCAAGATGCTGGCGTGCAGGATGGTCCGCTGGAAGTGGCTGGCTATCACCAGCCTAAACGCCTGGCAGCTTTGGCCTATGGCCCGGTAGCAGAAGAGCAGTGGGGTCAGGATACCCGCAATGTTGATTTCTTTGATATCAAGGCTGATCTTGAGGCCTTGTTTGCACCAGGTGCCCTGCGTTTTGTTAAAAATGAGCATGTCGCCCTGCATCCAGGCCGCAGTGCAAGCATAGAATTTGACGGTAAAGTCGTTGGCTTTATTGGTGAATTGCACCCGCGTCTGCAGCAAAAATATGACCTGCCTTTGGCGCCGGTGGTATTTGAAGTCGATGTGACAGCCTTGCAACAAGTGCAGGTGCCCTCATATCAGGAAATATCCAAGTTCCAGGCAGTGACCCGCGATCTGGCGCTAGTTGTCAAACAGACAGTTGTAGTGCAAAATCTGCTGGATGTTTTCAAGCAGGAATCGCAGCAGAACGAAGCATGTAAAATCGTGCAAGGCTTTGTTTTGTTTGATGAATATCGTGGAAAAGGTCTGGAAGCAGATGAGAAAAGTCTTGCTTTCCGCTTTAGCTTGCAAGATACTCAAAGTACGCTGCAAGACGATAAAGTGGAGGCTGCAATGCAAGCCCTGGTGCAAGCTGCGAGTCAGCAATTTGCTGCCAAACTGCGTTGATCTTGTCTGTAATTGTTAGTATTAATTGAGAAGAGTTTCGAGATGAATGATGTGATTTCCGCCGAGTTCCAGTCGGTGCTGGATGCTGATTTGAATCGCGCAATGCAGGAAGCCCGGGCGCGGTCACAGGCGGAAAAGGAATTGCCTACCTTGACCAAGGCAGAATTGGCCGAGCTCCTGTTTGAACATGTAGGTTTGAACAAGCGCGAAGCCAAGGACATGGTAGAAACTTTTTTTGATGAAATCCGTGATGCACTGGAAAGGGGCGAGGCCGTCAAGTTGTCCGGCTTTGGCAATTTCCAGTTGCGTGACAAGCCGCAACGTCCTGGTCGCAATCCTAAAACCGGTGAAGAAATTCCTATTACTGCACGTCGTGTCGTCACTTTCCATGCCAGCCAGAAACTCAAGGGCATGGTCGATGATGTCGGTAATCAACCTCTTGCCCATGCTGCCTGATATTTTCCATGACTGAAATCAAGATTGAGTCTTTTGTACTGCCGCCCATCCCGGCCAAGCGGTATTTTACGATAGGCGAAGTTGGTGAATTGTGTGGCGTTAAACCGCATGTCCTGCGTTATTGGGAGCAGGAATTTACGCAACTGAAGCCGGTCAAGCGTCGCGGTAACCGCCGTTATTATCAGCATCATGAAGTGCTGCTGATACGCCGTATCCGCGAATTATTATATGAGCAGGGTTTTACCATCAATGGCGCGAGAAATAAACTCAACGTCAATGGCGGTCATGCGGAGTCGGCATCCAATGAGCCAGTTGAAGAACCGGTGAATCTGCATCAGATCAGGGATGAATTGCAATCCATCCTGGGTTTGCTGAAGGTCTGAGACGGTCGGCAGCGAAATAAACCTGCAAAACAAACTGTCATTCCCAAAAAAAGCCACCAGTGCATTTGCCCGGTGGCTTTTTTCATGCACATGACAAATGCCACCCAGAAGGCGGCATTGTCTTATGCTGCCAGTTTTTTCTTCTCTTCTACTCTTGTCCCATGTACTTTAGCTACTGTCAGCGCCAAGCGGTCCTCAGTGCTGCTGGCCAGATGTAGTCGCTGCGCTTCTGTGGTGACCACCTCCAGAGTTTTGAATGCGCTGACTGCAGCACCGAGGGAGGCAGCCTGTTCTTCCAGCTTTGCAGTAGATTCACTCGCCATTTCCACCAGCCGGGTATTATCTTGTGTGATTTGATCAATATCGCCTATCGCCTGGTTCACGTCAGAAATTCCTGTACTTTGTTCCTGGCTGGCTTTGGCGATTTGTTTGATGAGTTCGGTCACCACCTCCACATTGTCGGCAATATTGCGCATGGTCTGGCCTGCCGTGTTAATCATTTTGCTGCCAGCTTCCACTGCCTGGCCTGAAGAAGCGATCAGGCCCTTAATCTCTTTTGCTGCATTCGCGCTGCGTTGTGCCAGGTTGCGTACTTCTGCAGCCACTACGGCAAAGCCGCGGCCTTCCTGACCAGCCCTGGCAGCTTCCACGGCAGCATTCAGTGCCAGGATATTGGTCTGGAAGGCAATGCCATCCATGACGCCGATGATTTCAGTAATTTTTTTGGAGCTTGCACTGACGGTTTGCATGGACAAGATGCTGCTCTCCATGACTTCCAGCCCTTGTTGCACGCGTTCAGCCGAGCTATGCATAAGGCTGTTTGCTTGCGCCAGGTTGCCAGCATTCTCGGTAATGGTGGCGGTCAGTTCGTCAATTGCAGAGGCTGTCTGCTGCAGGGAGCTGGCCTGGCTCTCAGTGCGGCTGGCCAGGTCGGTGTTTTCATCGTGAATTTCCCTCGCAATGATATCCACCGTTTGTGCGCTGTGGCGGATATTGGCGACCAGGTTACTCAACTCCACATTCATCCTGCCGACGGAATTGATTAACTGCGCCAGTTCATCTTTGCCGTTGCTGCTGACGCGGTTCTGTAAATTGCCGGCGGCAGTTTCTGCGATTGCTTTTGTCAAGGTATTGACGTCCATCGTTAAGGCCTGATAGATCGCCATCAGAAGATAACTGGCGATCAGCAAGAGTAAGATAATGCCTGCGGACATTTGCCAGGCATATTGATTAGCCTTTTCAATTTTTTGCGCCAGATTGCTTGCGATAAGGCCAGCTATCGCTGTTTTGGTCGCGGCCAGTTTGTTCAGATTATCTGTACCTGCCTGGAGGAATGCATCACCGCTGCTTTGATTGACGGATGCCAGTACTTCATCCTGTGAACGCTCGAGGAATTTTTTTGCGTCAGCAATGCTGGCCTGCATGGTGGTGTTTGTTGATGCATAGGCTTCCCCATACCCACCCAGATTCTGCATGCTCATGGCAAGCTCGGATAAGTTCAGCTTTACCAGCATGTGCAGAGAATTGAGCATCACATCTTCGCCAGCCTCAAACAAACCTGTGTCTATGTAAGCCGCACCACGACCGGCAATGACGGACAACTTCTCTTCTATCTGCGGCAGGGTATTGATATAGATGCTGACCAGTTGATGGGTTGTTAAATCACTGTCCAGTGCCAGCTTTGAACTATTGGCAATTTCTGCCATCTCAAGTTCCAGCGAATTTAACAGCTTGGTATATTCAATAAAACTTTCTGCTGACTTGAATTGTGGCTCTTTTGCCAGTAGCGTAGCCCACAGATTTTTGGTCGGGCTGGCCTGATCAGTTTGTTTTAGCAGGGCGTTTATCTTGCCCTGGTTTTCAGTGATGCTGGCTGTGAGTTGTTTGTTACCCAGCAGTCGCATGTGTTGCAGGGCGCGCTGTTTTTGTATCAGCAGGCGCAGATCATTTTTTGCCGCGATGCTTTTAATCGCGACTTGCTTTGCCTGCGTTTGCAATACATCTTCACGCAGGTTTTGAAACAGCAGAGCCAGCACTACAAGCAAGGGCACAGCAAAGGCAAGGGCGACAAAACTGAGCTTGTGGGCAATTTTAAAATTGCGTAGCAGGTGTATGGCGGGGGAGGTAAGCAGGGTCATTTTGAGATACCAAATGAGTTTGTGAAAGCATTAGGCCGAAGCCTAAACCTGCAATGTGACTATGCAGTGACAACGGGCAACATCCTTATGAATAACAAGGATTTGTCTGTTCGTCATATGTAGAGTTTTTGAATTGCAATTTGTAAAGGTCTGGTACTCTTGAATGGAATAGTTAAATCAAACGTTTGATTTATATGTTAGTATGCTTCGCATGAAAATACCCAGTCAGAAAAAAACCGCAGCGCAACAAGCTCAGCGGGCCCAGCCAGATAGCCAGGTTTCTACTCCTGATGGAAAGATTTTGCGTGTCGATGGCATGGAGGCGCGTACACGTCTGCTGGATGCGGCCCTGATCTTGTTTGCCGAAAAAGGCTATGCCAAAACCTCGATACGTGAAATTGCCAAGGCGGCCGACGTCAATATTTCTGCCATCAGCTATTATTTTTCTGATAAAGCCGGTTTGTACCATGCAGTGTTCAATGACCCGCGTACCAATCCAAATGTCGATCCTGCGATATTTGAAGCGGACGTTGCAGACATGCGTGCTGTTTTGCTGAAACTGATCAGCACTTTTACCGATTCGCTAAAGCAGGGCGAAATCATGGAAACCTGCATGAAGCTGCATTTCCGCGAAATGCTGGAACCCACAGGCCTGTGGGTGGAAGAAGTTGACACCGTCATCAAGCCTTCGCACCAGGGCTTTGTCAGACTTTTGTGCCGCTATCTTGGCATCACCAAGGCAGATGATGATGTACACAGGCTGGCGATTTCAATTACCGGCCTGGCGATTTCACTGCTGATCAGCGGTGACGTGATACAGGCGACCAGACCGGCGTTGATCGCCAAACCCAAGGCAATTGATGCTTATGCTTCGCGCCTGGTCGATTACGCTATCGCCATGTGTGAAGATGAAAAGCGGCGCCGCTTGATAGCAAAAACTGACACTGATAAATTAACTTCTCCGACAGCGATATGACTATACGACGTTCCATTTTAATTCCTGTCATTGCCGTAGCGCTGACAGCATGTTCGACCGCCAGTCCGGTTACATCCAGTAATGGCAGCGTGCCTGCACAATGGCAAGCGGTATTGCCAGCTACCGAAAAAAATACTGATTTGCGCAACTGGTGGCAAGCCAATGGTGATGCCAGTTTGCTGGAGCTGATCGAGTCGGCACAGAAGGTAAGCCCGACCATTGCACAGGCCTGGTCACGCATAGAAACAGCCAGGGCAGCAAGAGTTGCCAGTGGCGCTACACTGTTACCTTCGCTTGACGCAGTTGCCAATGCAACTCGGGCAAAAAACCAGCCAGGTATGCCAGTTGCCACCACGTCGCAAGCTGGCTTGCAGACAGCTTGGGAAATCGATGTGTTTGGCGCCAACCGCGCCACTAATCAGGCTGCCCAGGCAGAATTGGAAGGTACGCAGGCGCTTTGGCATGATGCGCGGATATCGGTAGCGGCTGAAGTAGCGCAACTGTATTTCTCTGTCATCAGTTGCCAGCAAACGGCAGACCTGACCTGGCAAGACGCCAAGTCACGCGCAGAAACTGCCAGGCTGACTGAACTCAGTGCCCAGGCAGGCATGTCCTCCAGTGCGACATCCGCACTGGCACGCGCCAGCGCTGCCGAAGGTAATAGTCGTGCCATACAACAGGCCGCATTGTGCGACCTAGATGTAAAGGCCCTGGTCGCACTGACTGCCAAACCAGAGCCTGAGCTCAGGCAATTGCTGACAATTGCCCAGGCCAGTTTTAAGAACCTGCTGCCTTTGGCTGTTACCACCTTGCCTGCACAATTGTTGGCACAAAGACCGGACGTATACGCGGCCGAGAAAGAAGTGGCAACCGCCAGTGCCCAGGTCGGTGCTGCAGAAGCACATCGCTATCCACGTCTGACGCTCAGCGGTTCCATCGGTACCATGCGCTATGACGTTGCGGGCAGTACGACGAGGATGGATACCTGGTCAGTCGGCCCTCTGGCTTTGACCTTGCCGATATTCAATGGCGGCCAGACCACGGCCAATATTGAAGCTGCCAAGGCACGCTACCTGAATGCCAGCAGCAATTATCACGGCAAGGTCAGGCAGGCGGTACGCGAGGTCGAAGAAGCGCTGGTGAACCTGAACAGCACAGACGCCCGTCGCCTTGATTCTGAAATTTCAGCCAAGGGATATGACCAGGTTTTACAGGCAACGGCGCAGCGTTACAACAAGGGTATGGCCAGCTTGCTGGAACTCGAAGATACAAGGCGCAGCGCCTTCGCTTCACAGTCTGCCCTGATCGCCTTGCAGCTGGAAAGAAATCGTGCCTGGATCGCGCTATATCGTGCGCTTGGCGGTGGCTGGGACTTGGATGCGCAGGCTGCTACCCAACCACAGACAAATTCCTGAATTTAAAAATTAAACAGAAAGCGTATCAGACATGATGAAATTCATTTCACGCAAACCATTATCCCTGAGCCTGGCTGGCATGATCGCTGTTGGCGCCGGTGGCGTCTGGCTGTCAGCGACATCCAATGCGGCTGATGAACCGCCCAAGGCAGCCAGTGCCTCTGCACCTGCCGCCAAGGTCAAGCCGGCGTTGACAGTGACGACGACTAAGGCCAGCAGCGGCAATCTCGTCATTAAACTCGCCGCCAATGGCAGTGTCGCTGCCTGGCAGGAAGCCTTGATCGGTTCAGAAGCAACAGGTCTGCGCATACAGGAGTTGCATGCCAATATAGGTGATGTGGTGCAGCGCGGCCAGTTACTGGTCAGCTTTGCCAGCGAAACCGTCAAAGCTGATTTGGCATTGGCACAAGCCAGCCTGGCAGAAGCGCAGGCCAATCTTGCTGATGCCGCAGCCAATGCAGAGCGTACCCGCGCCTTGCAAACCAGCGGCGCACTCAGTGCCCAACAAGTAGGCCAATACCTGACGGCAGAACAAACCGCCAAAGCCAGGGTGGAATCGGCCAAGGCCAGCGTAGAAGCACAGCAATTGCGCATGCGTCATACCCGCGTTCTTGCGCCCGACAGCGGCATCATCACGGCGCGTGCAGCTACCCTGGGTTCTGTCGTCGGTAATGGCGCAGAATTATTCCGCATGATACGTCAGGGCCGCCTGGAATGGCGTGCTGAGGTAACAGCCAGTGAAATGGCAAAAATAGTGCCGGGTACAGAAGCCGTCGTTACCGCACCTGGCGGCACGCAATGGAAAGGCAAGGTCAGGGTGGTATCACCGACAGTAGATGCACAAACCAGGATGGGGCTGGTGTATGTTGATCTGGTGCCAGACGCAAACAGTACAGCCAAACCACAGGCAGCCACGGCCTCTCTGGCATTCAAGCCTGGCATGTATGCCAAGGGTGAATTTGTGATGGGTAGCTCACAAGCCTTGACCATACCACAACAGGCAGTGGTGGTGAGGGATGGCTTCAGCTATGCCTTCCGCCTTAATGCTGATGGTCGCGTCACACAAATCAAATTGCATACCGGGCGTAGGGTATCCAATGCACAAGGCGATCTGGTGGAAGTGGTTTCTGGGTTGAATGCAGACAGCACGATTGTTTCCAGCGGCGCAGGCTTCCTCAATGATGGCGATACGGTAAAAGTTGTGGCCGCAACCAAGCCAGCCAATGCTGCTGCAGCCAGCGCAGCCACAGTAGCTGCCGTAAAAAACTAAGGGGATCATGTGAACTTTTCTGCCCTCTCCATTAAAAATCCCATACCGGCGATCATGCTGTTTATCTTGCTGACGCTGGCAGGGATATTGTCGTTTCGCTCTACCATAGTCCAGGATTTCCCGGATATTGAATTACCCATCGTCACCGTCAGCGCACCTTTGTCTGGTGCCGCACCGGCGCAGCTGGAAACTGAGGTCGCCCGCAAGATAGAAGATGCAGTCGCTTCACTGCAAGGCGTAAAAAACGTTTACACCAAAGTGCTCGATGGTGATGTTGAAGTCACGGTCGAATTCGTTTTGGAAAAAGTGATTTCAGACGCAGTCAATGAAGTGCGTGATGCAGTGGCAACCGTGCGCGCCGACTTGCCCAGCGAAATGCGTGACCCTACCGTGACCAAGGCATCTACTGCTGGCCGCGTCATCATGACTTATACCGTAGAAGCGGCGGAAGATGGCAAGGACAGTAAAGTCGTGGCTGGTGAAAGCAGCAAGCCAGATGAACAAGAGCTTAGCTGGTTTGTTGATAACACCGTGGCAAAACGCTTGCGTGCCGTACCTGGTGTTGGTGCAGTCAGGCGCATGGGTGGTGTCAGCCGTGAAGTGCGGGTTGAACTTGATACTGACAAAATGGCTGCACTCAATGTTGCAGCTGTTGATGTTTCCCGTCGTTTGAAGCTGGTGCAGCAAGAGGCACCGGGTGGTCGTGGTGATGTCAGTGGGGCCGAGCAATCCGTGCGCACCATTGCCACCGTCAAGACAGCGGCTGAGCTGGCTGTACTGGATATTCCCTTGCCAGATGGCAGGCATATACGCCTTGATCAGGTGGCGCGCGTACTTGATACCGTCAGCGAGCCACGCTCTGTGGCAACACTCGATGGCAAACCCGTGGTCGGCTTTGAAGTGTTCCGTACCAAGGGTGCCAGTGAAGTTGATGTCGCCAGGGGTTCACATGCCGCAGTCGATGAATTGCAGGCTGCGCATCCGAACATGAAGTTTCATGAAGCCATAGACAATGCCCAACCGGTAGAAGAAAACTTCGATGGCTCGATGGACTTGCTGTACGAAGGTGCATTGCTGGCTATCCTGGTGGTATTCTGGTTCTTGCGTGACTGGCGTGCAACGCTGGTGGCTGCTGCTGCCTTGCCCTTGTCCGTGATACCTACTTTCCTCGGCCTCAAGTATTTTGGTTATACCCTCAACACCGTGACCTTGTTGTCCCTCGCTTTGGTGGTGGGTGTGCTGGTTGATGATGCGATTGTGGAAATTGAAAACATTGCCCGCCATTTGCACATGGGTAAAACACCAATGGAGGCGGCAACCGAAGCGGCTGATGAAATCGGCATGGCGGTGATTGCCACCACCTTTGCCCTGGTAGCAGTATTCTTGCCAACGGCCTTCATGGGTGGCGTGCCAGGCCTGTTCTTCAAGCAGTTTGGCTGGACGGCGGTGATTGCGATCCTGGCTTCGCTGGTAGTGGCACGTTTGCTGACGCCGATGATGGCGGCTTACATCATGAAGTCGCCCAAGCCCGGCAAGTCTGGCGAACATGGTCAGGCCGATGGCTGGCTCATGACACGCTATATGAAAACCATGCAGTGGTGCCTGCGTCACCGCTTCATCACAATGGCGGCTGCCACGGTATTTTTTGTCTGCTCGATTGCCTTGGTAGGTTTGCTGCCAACCGGTTTCGTTCCCTCTGCAGACCGCGCACAAACACAGGTCAATATCGAGCTGCCACCGGGCAGTACTCTGGCAGAAACCCGTGCCGTCGCTGAGCAAGCCCGGATCGCCATCATGAAGAACAAGGAGATTATCAATGTCTTCAGTTCTATCGGTGGTGGTTCAAGTGGCGATGCTTTTGCGCCAGGCGCGGCAGCGGAAGCACGACGCGCAGTCTTGACGGTGACCGCAGTACACAGAAATAAACGCAAAGATTCGATCGCGGATATTGACGCCAAAATCCGTACCGGGATAGCAGATATTTCTGGTGCCAGGTTTACTGTTGGCCCACCGGATACTGGCGTCAAGATGCAACTGGTCTTGCAAAGTGAAGACCCCTTGGCTTTGCTTGAAGCAGCACAAAAAGTGGAGAGGGAATTGCGTACACTCAAAGGTGTGGGTAATGTCAGTTCCAGTGCTTCACTGGTGCGCCCTGAGATTATCGTGCGCCCCGATTCAGCCAGGGCAGCGGACCTGGGTGTGACAGCTTCTTCTATAGGTGAAACTGTGCGTGTGGCGACAGCAGGTGATTATGACCAGGCTTTGCCAAAGCTGAATCTGTCACAACGCCAGGTGCCTATCCGCGTCAAGTTGCCAGACAGCTTCAGGGCAAACCTGGCTGAGATAGAGCGTTTGACCGTGCCTGGTAAAAATGGCCCTGTCATGTTGGGTAGCGTTGCTACTGTCACCATGGAATCTGGCCCCGCGCAGATAGACCGTTTGAACCGCAAGCGCAATGTGACGCTGGATGTAGAGCTGGGCAGCCGTCAGTTGGGTGAAGTCAATGAAGAAGCGCGCGCCTTGCCGAGCATGAAAAACCTGCCACCGTCAGTCAGTATTGCTGAGCTTGGCGATGCGCAGGAGATGCAGGCCCTGTTTGCCAGCTTCGGTATCGCCATGTTGATTGGTGTGCTGTGTATCTATGGCGTGTTGGTTCTGCTGTTCAAGGATTTCCTGCAACCGGTGACTATCCTGGCTGCCTTGCCTTTGAGTATAGGTGGTGCCTTCGTGGCCTTGCTGGTGACAGGGCGTGCCTTGTCCATGCCATCGATGATAGGTCTGATCATGCTCATGGGTATCGTCACCAAGAACTCTATCCTGCTGGTTGATTATGCGGTGCTGGCAAGGGAAGCAGGCATGAGCCGTTTTGATGCCCTGGTCGATGCCTGCCACAAGCGTAGCCGCCCCATCATCATGACAACGATAGCCATGGGGGCAGGCATGATGCCGCTGGCCCTGGGCTGGGGTGCTGACCCCAGCTTCCGCTCGCCGATGGCAATTGCAGTAATCGGTGGTTTGATTACCTCAACTCTGTTGAGCTTGTTGGTGGTGCCCGCAGTGTTCACCTACATTGATGACTTTGAGCATTTACTGGGAAAAATCAGGCGCAAACTATCTGGCAAGTCTGCTGCTGCCATCGCAACAGAAGCAAGTTGAGCTTGTAGTTTGAGATCGTTTCATCGGAAATAACCAGATAAAACGAGTCAGGACAAAAGCCCCGCAACCAAATGTTGCGGGGCTTTTTTATTGATAGGCCATGTGAATTGATGCTGTCATGAGGGGGGGCTAGGAAAAGGTATTTAACAATCGCAAATGTAAATGATATTGATTCTCATTGTTAATAATTGTATCATTCGTATTAATTCTTAATGTACCCGCAGTAAAATAATCTTTCCAATAATTTCCTTAAAAAATCAGGGACTTACATGAAGCACTCGCAAGCGCAGAAACCAAAAAGCCTACGTGACACAGATGATCAGGTATTTGGTTCCATGAAAAAAACTACTTTGGCCTTGGGTATTTCCAGCGCGATGCTGATGCCTGTGCTTGCGATGGCACAAGATACAACGCCACCTGCTACCAAGACACAAAAAGAAAAATTGCCAGAAGTAGAAATCCTGGGCAAGCGCGTAGAGTCCAATCCAAATGCAGAAGTTGGTTCCCCATACAAAGCCAGGACTTCTGCTGATTCTCGTCACACACGTCCGCTGGCAGAAACACCACAGACAATTTCTGTGCTGACCCGTGCTGCGCTGGATGATTCTGGCCTGACAGACTTGAAACAAGTGCTGGGTGCACAGCCAGGTATCACATTGGGTACTGGTGAAAACGGTAATGCCTTTGGCGACCGTTACATCATCCGCGGTCAGGAAGCACGCAGCGATGTGTTCGTCGACGGCTTGCGCGACCCAGGCATGTCAACACGCGAAAGTTTCGCTGTTGAACAACTGGAAATTTCCAAAGGCCCAAATTCCAGCTTCGCTGGCCGTGGTACTGCCGGTGGTGCGATCAATGCGATCACCAAACAAGCAACATTGGACCATGACTTTGAGCGTGTTTCCATAGGCATAGGCAGCGATTCACAAAAACGTATTTCTGCTGACATCAACAAAGGTTTTGGCGAACATTTCGCATTGCGCACCAACTTGTTGTATGGCGATGAAGATGTACCTAATCGTTCACCAGCCAACCGTTCACGCAAAGGTATTGCATTGTCTGGTCTGTATGAAGTCAGCAAAGACCTGTCTGTGACACTGGACTACTATGGTCTGCGTACCAAAGACACATCACCAGACCTGGGTTACTACCTGGTTGGTACCGTGCCTAGCCGCTTCCCTGCGACCAATGTCCCGGTCTATGGCCAGACCAATGATTTCCTGAAATCTGATGTCGATACTGTCACAGCACGTGTCAACTGGACCATTGCTCCAGATATGAAAATCACCAGCCTGACACGTTATGGCAAATCCAGTAACGGCTATGTCACGACAGGTGCATCTTCTGCAACCCGTTACAACGGCACGACAGGTGTGGCATACACGACCGGGGTTCTTGATGGCGGCCACACCGGTTGGCAAGATATCGATTACTTTGCTCACCAGACCAACCTGCGCTGGGACAAGCAAATTGGCGGCATGAAGCATGAATTCATCTTCGGTGCTGAATATGCTGACCACAAAGTTGTCTCCGGTACTTATGGCATCACCAACACAGGTACGTTCAACTGCAAAACCACGGCAGGTATTGGTGCTAACAATGGCTACTGCTTCACAGACAGCAACGGCACACCTGTTGCCAACCTGAGCAATCTGGCTGGCCGTAATTCCACCCGTCTGAGCTGGAACCAGGATTGGCACATCAAGGCGCTGGCCCTGACTTTGATGGATACAGTTGATCTGACTGATAAATTCACTGCCTTCGGCGGTGTACGTGCAGACTCGTTTGATCTGAGCCTGACTCGTCGTAATAACACCACTGGCGTGATCACTGGTGATTATGGCTACAAAGATACTTTGCTGAACGGTCATTTTGGCCTGAGCTACAAGATCACACCTAAACTGATCGCCTACGGTTCTGTCGCCAGCGCACAAGACATCAATGGCGGTGAAGCTGATGCCGGTACCAGCAGTGGTTACGGTGGCGCAGTGCTGTACCAAAACCAGATCGCCGGTGCCAAGCCAGAAACCTCAGTCAACTACGAGCTGGGCCTGAAATGGAACTTGATGGATGACAAATTGCTGGCAACAGCAGCCTTGTTCCAAACTACGAAAAAAGACGTGATGGAAGGTGCCAACTACGATACGGTCGGCACCTTCAATACAGGTAAAAACCGGGTGCAAGGTGTGGAATTTGGCCTGAGTGGCAACCTGACTGAAGATTTGTCTGTACAGTTTGGTGCGGCATTCATGGACTCCAAAGTACTGGCATCGACAACAGCAGCCAATATTGGCAATCCTTTGAGTAACTTTGCCAAGAAGACTTTCTCGGCACAAGCCAAGTACCAGTTGACGAATGCATTCTCGTTTGGCGGCGTTGCCCGTCACGAGAGTGACCGTTGCGGTGGTCAGCCAGATACGGCAGCTGGTTACACAACTGCAGGCCTGTGCTCACAACCAGTACCTGGCTTTACCGTGTATGACGTGTTTGCTGCTTATCGCTTCTCCCGCCGTTTTGACGTTCGTGTCAACGTCCTGAATGCGACTAACAAAGACTACTACACAGCGGTATATCGTTCTGGCGCATTCCTGTACAAAGGTGACGCACGCGCTGTTCGCTTCACTCTGAACTACGAAATGTAAACATTTGATGGAGAGCAAGGGCCCATGTCATCTACAGCAGTGGGTTCTTGCGATTCAGCTAGAATACGGGTTCTTTATTTATAATTTTCAGTAATGAAAAACCCTGCTAATCTTGTTATCCCGCCAGACATACGCTGTGCCCAGGACTATGAGTTTGCAGCACAGCGTAGCATGGCCGCACCCAGCTACGCCTATGTAGCAGGTGGCAGCGGGCGCGACCTGACTGTTACTGCCAACCTGGCAGCTTTTTCGCAATGGTCAGTCTATCCCCGCGTTTTGCGCGATGTCACCGCCGGGCATACGCGGCTTAGCCTTGGTAATCAAAGTTTCCTTCATCCCATTTTGCTGGCACCCGTTGCTTTTCAAAAGCTGGCACATCCGGCTGGTGAAATCGACACCGCCCGCGCTGCCAGTGCGACTGACACTTGCATGGTATGTAGCACCTTGTCCTCCAGCTTGCTGGAAGATGTTGCGCAGGCTGCTGGCCCGCATAAATGGTTTCAGTTGTATTTTCAAACCAGTCACGACGCAACGCGCAACCTGCTGGCAAGGGCTGAGGCGGCTGGCTACAGCGCGATTGTCGTGACGCTGGACGCATCGATACAGGTGGCAAGTGCACGCGCCATGGCGGCGGGATTCCGCATGCCAGCCGACTGCGTTGCGCTTAACCTGCAATCGACAGATGCCGATGTGCCCGTGCAACTTACCGCAGATGACAGCCGTATCTTCCAGGGGGCGATGCATGCTGCACCAGGCTGGCCAGATCTGGAATGGTTGTTGGCTCAAACATCCTTGCCTGTATGGGTGAAGGGCATCTTGCATCCCGATGATGCACTGGCCCTGAAGGCGGCAGGTGTGGCGGGTGTTGTTGTTTCCAATCATGGTGGCCGCAGTCTTGATGGTGCGCCTGCCAGTCTCGTCGTATTGCCTGCAATACGCGCTGCTGTCGGCGAAGATTTCCCCTTGTTGCTGGATGGTGGCATACGTTCAGGTGCTGATATTTTCAAGGCCCTGGCTTTGGGTGCCAATGCGGTATTGGTGGGGCGACTGCAGATGTATGCGCTCAGTGTTGCCGGTGCGCTGGGAGTGGCGCATATGATCAAGCTGTTGCGGGAAGAGCTGGAGATATGCATGGCCCAGGCCGGATGTGCCACTCTGACTGATATAGACAAGGCCACTTTGCTGCGTAACGAATGTAGCGGACGTAACGAGTGAATTGACGAAAGACGGGATGGATTTATGCTGAATGTGATTGAAGGGGTATTGAGCAAGGATGAGGTGCGGCAGTTCCGCAGTTACCTGGATCAGGCTGACTGGCAGAATGGTACCCGCACGGCAGGTACGCTTGCCTCGCAGGTCAAGAACAATCTGCAGATAGATGATGAATCAGATCTGGCGATACAGCTTGGCAATCATATCCTGCGCAAACTCGGTGAGCATCCCGTGTTTATTTCTGCCGCCTTGCCACAAAAAATTTATCCGCCAAAATTCAATCGCTATCAGGATGGCGGCGGTTATGGCCTGCATGTCGACAGTGCCGTCATGATGATGCCTGGTACCCGCCAAAACCTGCGCAGTGATATGTCTGCAACCCTGTTCCTGGCCGAGCCTGATGAATATGAAGGAGGGGAGCTCGAAATCGAAACCGACTTTGGCGCGCAGACCGTCAAGCTTGAAGCTGGCGACATGGTGCTCTATCCTTCTTCCAGCCTGCACAGGGTTGCGCCAGTGACTGAGGGTGCAAGAGTGGCGTCCTTTTTCTGGATAGAAAGCATGGTCAGTGATGAGGCTGAGCGCAGCATGCTGTACGATCTGGATCAGTCCATACAAAAATTGACGCCCCTGGTGGATGCGCAAAATTCTGCGCTACTGAGGCTGACGGGCGTTTACCACAACTTGTTGCGCCGCTGGGCAATTACTTAATTTACTTTACATTGTCAGGAGTTATCCATGAGATTGAATAAACAAGCTATTTTTGCTGCAATTGTCCCTGTAGTATTTGCCATGTCTTCCAGCAGCGCCTGGGCGCACGGCGACGTCAAATGCACCACCGAGCCAAAAGAAAAATGGCGTCCACATACAGAACTGGAAGCAAAACTGGTCAAGGAAGGTTGGCAAATCCGCCGTATGGAAAAAACCACCAGCTGCTACGAAGTCTATGCCAAAGACCCTAAGGGCAAGCGTGTAGAAGCCTTCTTCAACCCGGTCACATTCGAACGCGTTGAAGAATAATCCGTCCGTACGGGATACGCCCGTATGGGACTTGCCTGTGCGCCTGATGCACTGGGCGCAGGTCATTGCCATCATCGCCGCATGGATCACCAGCGGCATGACCAATTCTGTCCATGAATACGTGGGCTACAGTGCTGGCGTATTGGTACTTATACGCCTGTTCTGGGGCGGCATCGGCAACCGTTATGCACGTTTCAGTCAATTCCTTAAGCCGGTTCCGGCAACGCTGCAGTATCTGCGTCTGGTCATTCATTCCAAGGCCCCGCGTTACATAGGCCACAATCCCCTGGGGGCTGGATGATGCTCGCACTTCTATCCTGTGTGGGTTTGCTGGTTTTGACCGGCTGGGCCATGGGTACGGACTTGCTCTGGGGTTATGCATGGCCAGTGCGCGTGCATGTCGCTATCGCCTGGACCATGGTTGGCCTGATTGCCCTGCATGTGCTGGGTGCCATCTATACCGGCTGGCAACACCGCGAAAACCTCGTCAAGGCCATGCTGACGGGTAAAAAAACAGCACCAGAACCCGGTGATGTTGATTGAATGCCGTTTGATAGTTGACTATCAAAATCGTCGATAAGATTTTTTCAAAACGTCGAGGGAGTTTGCTGCGAAAGGATGGGGAAATACTTGTACGATTTTCTTTGCCCGGGATAGTACGTCAACCGGTATTTGTTCACCTGAATTCTTGAGTTGTTTCGAACCGCTATTTACGCCGCGTACATAAAGCCTGGCCCATGAAACTCTGAACTCTGTATTACTTGTCCGTCATGCCTGATAAGGGCAGGGCGGAAAAAAAAGAGTTACTGGCTCTGGCAAGTAACTCTTTTCTAAATTTGGCTCCCCGACCTGGACTCGAACCAGGGACCTGCGGATTAACAGTCCGTCGCTCTACCGACTGAGCTATCAGGGAATAGAAGATATGATGATCTTCATAAAACTTTTACTACATTCTTTTTGGCAGTGATTTTTGTCAAGTTCACTGCTCACTTCATTTCTTGCTGCGAAACCCGTTGCAGGATTTCGCTTTTTCATGCTCTGCCAGACAAATCTGGCGGAAAAAAAAGAGTTACGAGCATTAGCAAGTAACTCTGCTTTTACAAATTTGGCTCCCCGACCTGGACTCGAACCAGGGACCTGCGGATTAACAGTCCGTCGCTCTACCGACTGAGCTATCAGGGAATAGAAGATTTGATGATCTTCGTTAAACTTTATAAACTAATACTTATTGCTTCGTTCGCAGTGATTTTTTGATAAGTTCACTACTTACTTCGAATTCTGTGGCTCCCCGACCTGGACTCGAACCAGGGACCTGCGGATTAACAGTCCGTCGCTCTACCGACTGAGCTATCAGGGAACAGAGACAAAAATTATATTCGCTCACCCCTGATTTGTCAATACGCAAGTCTTGGTGAATTACAGAACCTTGGTAATTGCTTCAATAACGTTGTTTATATTCTTGTTATTGAGGGCAGCTACACAGATGCGGCCCGTATCAACCGCATAGATAGAATTGTTCTCACGTAATTTGCCAACCTGTTCTTTTGTCAGGCCAGAATACGAGAACATGCCGCGCTGCTGGACCACAAAATCAAAATCATGGCCTGGAGCCTGTTCCTTGAGCTTGCTGACAAAGGCATTGCGCATTTCGCGTATACGTACGCGCATGCCTGCCAGTTCCTCTTCCCATAGTTGACGTAGTTCTGGTGTTGCCAGCACAGTTGCTACTACCTGGCCGCCATGGGTAGGTGGATTGGAATAATTGGTACGGATCACGCGTTTCAATTGCGACATGATGCGCGCTGCTTCTTCTGCACTGGATGCCGCAATGCTCAGGGCACCGACACGTTCGCCATACAAAGAGAAGGATTTGGAGAAAGAATTCGAGACAAACAAAGCGCCGCCAGCTTCAGCAAAGCGACGTACTACTTTGCCATCCGCTTCGATACCATCACCAAAACCCTGATAAGCCATGTCGAGGAAAGGGATGAGGTTGCGCTGAGTAACTACGGCAATGACGTCTGTCCATTGATCATCAGTCAGGTCAGCACCGGTTGGATTATGGCAGCAAGCGTGCAGCAATACGATGGAGCCTTCAGGCATGGATTTCAATGCATCCAGCATGCCAGCGAAATTGACGCCGCGTGTCGCTGCATCATAGTAAGGATAAGAGTTGACTTTAAAACCAGCCGATTCAAACAGGGCGCGGTGGTTTTCCCAGCTTGGGTCGCTGATCCATACTTCAGAATTTGGTGTAAAGCGTTGCAGGAAGTCTGCACCGAGCTTCAGCGCGCCAGTACCGCCGATAGCCTGGGCAGTAATTGCACGTTTTTCCTTGACGACATCGCTGTCAGCACCGAACACCAGTTCCTGTACCGCTTTATCATAGGCAGCCAGGCCTTCGATAGGCAGGTAAGTGCGTGGAGCGAATTTTTCCATCAAAATAGCTTCGGCTTTTTTGACGCATTCCAGCAATGGTACCTTGCCATTGTCATCATAATAAACGCCTACACCCAGATTGACCTTGGCAGGGTTTTGGTCAGCATTAAAGGCTTCAGTGATGCCCAGGATAGGGTCGCGGGGGGCCATTTCTATGGCGGAAAACAGGGGTGAAGATGTGGAAGCAGTCATCGTGATAATATGGAAATATTTGTCGTTGCCGACAGTAATGGTTGGAATGAGGCAGATTGCATAATACAGCCACCTATTTTAGCAAAGGTAATCGCATCATGGCCGTAGCACCAGTTAATTCAACAGCTTTGTCAGAACAGTTGGACGAATCAAAATTTATCAGTTTCCCTGATTCACCTTATCAGTTGTATCAAATGTTCCAGCCAGCGGGTGATCAGCCAGCGGCAATTGCACAATTGGTTGAGGGTATCAGTGACGGTTTGTTTTTTCAGACACTGCTGGGAGTGACGGGGTCGGGTAAGACTTACACGATGGCAAACGTGATCGCCAGGACAGGTAGGCCGGCCATCATCTTTGCACCTAATAAAACCCTGGCAGCACAGTTGTACAGTGAGTTCAGGGAATTCTTTCCACGCAATGCGGTAGAGTATTTTGTCAGTTATTACGATTACTATCAACCAGAAGCGTATGTACCGCAGCGCGACTTGTTCATTGAGAAAGATTCTGCGATCAATGAGCATATAGAACAGATGCGTCTGTCCTGTACCAAATCACTGATGGAAAGACGGGATGTCATCATTGTGGCTACTGTCTCTGCCATCTATGGTATTGGTAACCCGAACGAATACCACAAGATGATCCTGACTCTGAGAGCCAGGGACAAGGTCAGCCAGCGTGATGTCATTGCCCGCCTGATACAAATGCAGTACAAGCGCAATGAAGTTGATTTTGGACGTGGTACTTTCCGTGTGCGTGGCGACACCATTGATATTTTCCCGGCAGAACATGCCGAGATGGCTGTGCGCGTGGAGATGTTCGATGATGAAATCGAAAACCTGCAATTGTTTGATCCGCTGACCGGGCGTATCAAACAAAAGATACCGCGCTTTACAGTCTATCCAAGTTCTCACTACGTGACACCGCGCGAAACAGTCTTGCGGGCCATCGAGACCATCAAGGAAGAATTGCGTGAGCGCCTCGACTTCTTTCGCCGTGAAAACAAACTCATAGAAGAGCAGCGCATAGAGCAACGCACCCGCTTTGATCTGGAGATGATGGCCGAGATTGGTTTCACCAAGGGGATTGAAAATTACTCACGTCACCTTAGTGGTGCCCAGGCTGGTGAACCGCCACCAACTTTGGTCGATTATCTGCCGCCAGATGCGCTGATGTTCCTGGATGAATCGCATGTGCTGACTGGCCAGTTGAATGGCATGTACAACGGCGACAGGGCGCGCAAAACCAATCTGGTCGATTATGGCTTCCGTCTGCCATCGGCGCTGGATAACCGCCCGCTGAAGTTTGCAGAATTTGAAAGCAAATTGCGCCAGACCGTATTTGTTTCAGCTACACCAGGTGATTATGAAGACCAGCATTCCGACCAGACAGTGGAGCAGGTGGTCAGGCCAACAGGCCTGGTAGATCCAGAGATAGAAGTGCGCCCGGCATTGACACAGGTTGATGACTTGATGAACCAGATTATCGAGCGCGTCAAAAAGCACGAACGGGTACTGGTCACCACTTTGACCAAGCGCATGTCAGAACAGTTGACCGAATTCCTCAATGAAAACGGCATCAAGGTGCGCTATCTGCACAGCGATATCGATACCGTAGAAAGGGTGGAAATTATCCGCGATCTGCGCCTCGGCACTTTTGACGTGCTGGTCGGCATCAACCTGCTGCGCGAAGGGCTGGATATCCCTGAGGTGTCACTGGTGGCTATCCTTGATGCAGACAAAGAAGGTTTCCTGCGTTCTGAACGCAGTCTCATCCAGACCATAGGTCGTGCTGCGCGTAATCTGCACGGCAAGGCTATATTGTATGCTGACAAGGTCACCGACTCAATGCGCCGCGCCATTGGCGAAACCGAGCGCCGTCGTAACAAACAACTGGCCTTCAATCTGGCCAATAATATTACGCCGACAGGCATACGCAAGCAGATCAAGGACATCATCGATGGCGTCTATAATCCACAAGAGGCGAGGGAAGAACTGGCAGTAGCGCAAGAACAGGCGCGTTATGAAGTCATGAGCGAGAAACAGATCAGCCGCGAAATCAAGCGCCTGGAAAAACTCATGCTGGATCATGCGAAGAACCTGGAGTTTGAAAAAGCGGCCCAGGTCAGGGATCAGTTAGCGCATGTCAAGGAGCAGTTGTTTGGTGCGGGTGGGCATGATTCAGTGGGCTGAGTTGTAGGTACTTTTATCAACAAGGCCTGAAAGAGTGTAAGTTGAGCAAAAGATGCAGCAGGCGGATTAATACTATTCACGAGACGAGTGGCATTAGCTTTATTCGTGGTATCAAATAGAGGTATGCATGTATTTTAGTTCTTCAGATTCCATAATATTACTTTTTGTTGTTATTTTATTTCCCTTGGCTGCTTCACTGATTTTGTTGATAGTCATGTTTATGCATAGAAGAGGGGATAAGGCAATTTTTTCGTTATTGATTAGTTTACTTTTCTTGTGCGTTGTCGCTTTGAGTTTTCGTAGCGATATAGTGGCCCTCCTGTGTTTTTTGCTTGGTCCTTGGTTGATTTGTATCACTATGTTCTTTACCTATTTATCAATAGTAAAGAAAAAGCCAGATGTTGATTTGGATAAAGAAAGTAATCATCCCAATTATTACTACACTAGGCGTGTTTTCGATCCATGCCTGTTCTATGGTAAAGATGGCAGGCTGCTTACATATGAAGATTCTTTGGATCACATGTCTTTGTTTGATATAAATGATTGCAATGAATTCTTAAGTTCAATTGGTTATCCGCTTGCAAAAAAAGGTGAGTCACTTCGTCAGTCTAGACAGCGCTGCGTTGATGCATATAAAAAAGAGTACATAAAATACTCGTAAACTGATTTTTGATACTATTTGCCTATGCTAAAACAGCGTGAATTCCGGCCTGTACATCCTTGGAGAAAGCCAGTCGCGCGCATGGGCAGGATAGAATTAAAGCGCCAATTGACCAGAGTATTGATACTTGAGTACAGGAACTCAATGAAGAAACCATTTCCTCAGTGGGGATGGGAGAAGCCTGTATCAATGCACCAACTGCGCAGGAGGCGATTGCGTCTCGCGAGTCAATATGTTTTGCTACATGAGCCTGTAAGCGCACTGTTTTTTAAAAGAAGCCTTCCGCGCGGTAGAGAATGGCCAGGTACAGGAAAATTACTTTCGTCACCTATCTTTTCCTGGGAGGATGGTATGTGGGCTCAACGAGCCTGCAGCCTTCCGTTGGCGCATATCAACACGCAACAAATTTAAGAAGTCTGGGTAGCTTATTTGCCACTAACACAAACCTGATTCCGCCCACCTTGCTTGGCCTGATACAGCATCGCATCTGCCTGCAAGAACATGGCATTTTCGGTATTCCAGGTCGGAAAGTCGGCGATGCCGCCGCTGAAGCTGAAGTTTTTATTTTCACCGGGTTTGACTTCGAAGACGATTTTGCCAAAGGCTTCGCGCAAGGCGTCGAGTTTTTGTTTGCCTTGTGCCGGTGTGCAATCCCAGAAAACCACGACAAATTCTTCGCCACCAAAACGGCTGAGTAAATCTTGCTCGCCCAGTTGTGCGGACAAGACCAAAGACAAACGCTTGATGACGATGTCGCCAAAGTAATGGCCCCAGGTGTCATTGATGTTCTTGAACTTGTCGATGTCGATGATGCCGTAGGCCAGCGGTTTGTTTTCGCGACTGGCGCGGCGTATCCATTCCTGAGCCTTTTTCTGCAAACCGACTTTATTCAACAATCCAGTGGCGCGGTCGCGGCTGATCAGGTCTTTGCTGGCGCGAATTTTATTGACGCGGTTCAGTAGCTGGCGTGTCAGTACATCAGCGTCGCTGGGTGTTAGTATTTCATCAAAGCCGCTATCAAGTGCGCGCCTGGCCATGGCCGGATCAGGGCGGCTTTGCAGCAGGATGATTTCGCGGCTGGGGTCAAATTCTATATTCTTTTTGAGTACGCGTACCAAGGCTTCTGTCTGCAAATACTGGGCCTCATCAATGAGCACGATATCTGGTTGGGCTTCCTTGACGCGCACATGCAAAGAACGTGCATCGGGATTGTGCAGCAGTTCTATATGGTTTTCTGCCAGCAGGGCAGTGTCGAGTGAAGATAGCTCGCCGCAAAGCACGATGGTATTAGTCTCACCGCGCTTTTGGCGGGCAAAGATATTGAACAGCTTATCGACCAGCACCTCATTGGTGATGGGTTTTTCTGCGTAGGCCATGCAATTGCTATCAACGAGTTTTTGTTGCAGCAAGAAGCGCTCGCCCTGGCGCACGGTCTGCAGGTAGATATAGCTCTGGTCATCTGGCAGACGCTGCAGCAAGTCGCTGAGGAACATGGTCTGGCGGCGGGTGTGCTGCATGTCATCCTGCATGTTGTACAGCACATCAAGGTCTATCACGAACAGGTCATGACCTTCGGAAGATTGGACTGCCTTTACAAAACTGCTCATCTGGTCAAAAAACAGGATGTCGAAGTCGTACTTATGGGCACCGATCAATAACTCTTCTTTGTTATCGATGATGAAAAAGGTTTGCGTAAGCAACAATACCCGATTTTTATACAGCGGTCCTGCTTCTGCCATGTTGTCTCCAGGCTATAAACGATACCCGCCCCGTATGATCGAATTCCAGAGCATGAATTGATTTTATACGAGTTCCTGTTACTGTTTGATTAATACGTCGCAAAATATCAATAAGAATGCGCAAAATATAGTTAATTTCCAGACGGAAATCTCTTGAGCCATGTAGTAACCCGTCATTACCTGCGATGCTGAAATTTGCTCAACAATGGGTCTCCTTCAAACCAAGATTCAGGAGACATCATGGCAGCCAAAAAAATTCTTATGCTGGTCGGTGATTTTGTAGAAGATTATGAGGCCATGGTGCCTTTTCAAAGCCTGCTGGCAGTTGGGCATGCAGTACACGCAGTGTGCCCTGACAAAAAGCCCGGTGACTATGTGGCTACCGCCATCCATGACTTTGAAGGCCAGCAGACTTATACCGAGAAACCAGGTCATAGATTCAGCATCACCCACGACTTTGCCGGTGTCAAGGCGCAGGATTATGATGCCTTGCTGATACCTGGTGGCCGCGCGCCAGAATATTTGCGCCTGAACCCACAAGTGATTGCCATCGTCCAGCATTTTGCTCAGACCAATAAGCCGATAGCCGCAGTTTGCCACGGTGCGCAGATACTGGCTGCCGCCAGGGTGCTGGAAGGCATTAAGTGCTCAGCATATCCGGCTTGTCAGCCAGAAGTCGAGGCGGCAGGCGGGCACTATGCCAATATCGCTGTAACTGAAGCAGTCACTGACAAGAATTTTGTGACCGCACCTGCCTGGCCAGCACATCCAGCCTGGATAGGGCAGTTCCTGACATTGCTGGGCACTGAAATAAGCTTGTAAGCAAGTTTGTAAATTAGGCAAGTACCGTATAATCGTCAGAAAATAAATCTTGACGATGTGCGGGAGGAAACATGTGTGAGATTTTTGTCAAAGCCGACCCTGGACTCTATGAATCCAGGGCGCGCTCCTTACGCCTGCATGGTGTGGTGACTTCCATACGGCTGGAAAAGATATTCTGGAATGTGCTGGAAGAAATCGCCACACGCGACGGCATGAATACCAATCAACTCATCACCAAACTGTATGATGAGTTGATTGCCTACCGTGGCCAGATCGATAATTTTTCTTCTTTCCTGCGGGTTTGCTGCTTGCGCTATACCTCGCTGATGCTTGATGGTGAAATCGTCAATGACAAGCAAGTGCCGCTTGCCGGTTTGCGTAATGCGGGCGCTGAGTCCAAAGGTTTTTTGATCTGAGTATTTATTTTGCCTGCGCCTGATGTCGAGTCAGGTGCTGGCATGCTTGCACTAGCACAAAAAAAGTTGCTTGACACAGCAAAGCATAATATCTATTATGCCTACCAACTAGACGGTAAAAGTGTGGCGAACACATCTCAGGTAAATAGAGCATGAAGCATTTTTCAGAAATCTCACCCATGGCAGAGCGCATTATTGATGTCGCCCAGGGGCTGATACAGCAACAAGGTTATAACGGTTTTTCCTACGATGATATTGCCAAGCTGGTAGGAATCAAAAAACCTAGTATCCATCACCATTTCCCCAGAAAAGAGGATCTGGTTTCTGTATTGGTGCAGCGCTATACCCATGTATTTCGTGGTGAATTACTCGGTATAGAAGGCCGTCATGCCAGTCCAGTCGAAAGACTGCGTGCTTATGCTGCCGTTTTTGAGCAAACCTTTAACCGTGACAAGCGTCTTTGTGTTTGCGGCATGCTTGGTGCTGAATCTGGTTCCCTGCCTGAATCTGCAGCGGATGAAGTGGCGCGCTTCTTTAAGGTCAACCTTGACTGGCTGGCCCAGATTATAGGCGATGCCCAGCATGCTGGCCTGGTCACAAAAAATTGCGCTGCAGACTCGCTGGCACAAACCTATCTGAGTGCGCTCGAAGGGGCGATGGTGCTGGGGCGTGGCATGCGGACCACTCAAGGGCCGGCTGAAATTGCGCAGACTTTTCTTTCCACCGTGTCAGTCTGAGACTGGCATTTTTTTACGTATGTAAACTACCATTCGATAGGTAGGTAATTGTAGTGTTTGAAATAAAGGAGTAATTAATGAATACTGATTTCCAAGGCAAGAAACTATTGGTCATAGGTGGCACCAGCGGCATCGGGCTGGAAACTGCGCGCATGGTACTCAATCAGGGTGGCAAGGTGGTGATCGTCGGCAAGCGCAGGGACAAAGCCGAATCTGCGCAACAACAATTGTCTCTGTCCGGGGAAGTGACTGCACTGACTGCAGATTTAAGCAGGGCAGAGGATGTAACGCAGTTTTTGAATACGCTTGATGAAAAACACAAGGACATCGATTTGCTATTGAATGCGGCGGGCATTTTTTCCCCCAAGGCTTTTCTTGAACACAGTGAAAGTGATTATGACCAGTACCAGGCTTTGAACAAGGCCTTGTTCTTTATTACCCAGAAAGTTGCGGCCAATATGATAGCCAGCGGCAGCGCAGGAGCTATCGTGAACATAGGTTCTATGTGGGCAAAGCAGGCGATTGCGGCGACCCCCTCATCTGCGTATTCCATGGCCAAGGCAGGCCTGCATTCACTAACCCAGCACCTGGCCATGGAACTTGCCTCTGCCAATATTCGGGTGAATGCGGTATCGCCCGCCGTGGTCGAGACGCCGGTGTATGAAAGTTTCATTCCCAAGGCAGATATTCCTGCTGCCCTGCAAGGTTTTAATGGTTTTCACCCCATAGGCCGTATCGGTACACCTCAAGATGTGGCGGAAGCTATTAGCTTTCTGCTCTCAGATAAAGCGGCCTGGGTGACAGGCGCAATATGGGATGTAGATGGCGGCGTCATGGCGGGCCGCAACACCTGAAGAAATTACGCAAAAAAGCCGGGTCATGGTGAGTGACCCGGCTTTTTTATTGCTGAATGTAGACAGCTTAGCCTGCTGCAACACGCTTGGCGATATGCGCCAAAGCTTCTTCTACCTGGTCTATCAGAATCAGGCACAGGTCGCCTGCCTCGAGTCTGTCCATGGCCAGGTCAATCGCGATGAATTCACCATTGATTTCATCGATGCGTGAAGTTTTTGTTGCCTGCTTCAGGCCTTCACGCAGGAGGGCGACAACTTCACCGTCTGCGCGGCCACGCTGGCATTGATCCTGGTATAGCACTACGTCGTCAAAGGATTCGCCGAGGATTTCAGTCTGCTGGCGTATGTCCTGGTCACGGCGGTCACCGGCACCACTGATGACGACAGAGCGGCGTTTGGCAGGCATGGTTTCTACCGCGCGCACCAGTGCCAGTATCGCATCCGGATTGTGACCATAGTCGGCAATCAGGGTTGCACCACGGAAGTTGAAGACATTGAAGCGGCCAGGCGCATTGTCGGCTTCATTGGCAAACGACAACAAGCCTGCGCGTATGCTGTCCCAGTCAATATTGATTGCCCAGGCAGCGGCCACGGATGCCATGACGTTCTCGACCTGGAAGCCTATGCTTCCATTGCGGGTTATAGGGATATCAGCCAGTGGCACGCTATGGCGTGTCTTGCCTTCTGCGGCGATCAGATGACCGTTTTCTATATATACCACCCGCTTGCCCTGAGCCCTGTGCGTTGCCATGACGGGATGCTGGTGGTCTGCGGCAAAGAAGATCACGGCAGACGGGCAATTGCTGGCCATGGCCGCAACGATAGGGTCAGCCGCATTCAGCACGGCATAGCCGTTGTCGGAAACGTTTTGCACGATGACGCGTTTTAATACGGCCAGGTCTTCTACCGTGGTGATGTAGTTCAGGCCAAGGTGATCGCCAGAACCGATATTGGTGACGACTGCAACCTGGCAACGGTCATAAGCCAGGCCTTCACGCAAGACGCCGCCACGGGCAGTTTCAAACACGGCTGCATCAACATCCGGGTGGGACAGGACATTGCGGGCACTGCGCGGGCCGCTGCAATCGCCGCTATCAATCTGGCGGCCTGCAACATAGACGCCATCCGTATTGGTCATGCCTGTACGCAAACCACTGGCTGTCAACAGATGGGCAATCAGACGTACTGTCGTGGTTTTGCCATTCGTGCCGGTAACAGCAATGATAGGGATGCGGCCATCGTCATGGTCATCAAACATCGATGCGATAATCGCTTCACCGACCTGTCGGCCTTTGCCAAAAGAAGGAGAGAGGTGCATGCGCAAACCTGGCGCAGCATTGACTTCAACGATGCCGCCATTTTGCTGTTCTATCGGTTTCAAGACGCTGTCACAGACCAAATCGACACCACAGATGTCCAGCCCCACCATTTGTGCGGCAGCCACTGCGCGGGCCGCAACTTCAGGATGCACATCATCTGTCACATCGGTCGCTGCGCCACCGGTAGAGAGATTGGCATTATTGCGCAATACCACCCGCTGTCCCTTGGGTGGAATGGAATCCGCCACAAAGCCTTGTTTTGCCAGGCTGGCGAGGGCGATATCATCAAAACGTATCTTGGTCAGGGAAGTAGAGTGACCACTACCACGGCGCGGGTCTTTATTGACTTGCTCGACCAGTTCACGCACGCTTTGCTTGCCATCACCCACCACTTGCGGCGGGTCACGACGGGCAGCGGCAACCAGTTTGTTGCCCACCACCAGCAGGCGGAAGTCATTGCCGGGCAAGAAGCGCTCGACCAGGATGTCATCGCGGAATTCGCTGGCGGCATGGAAGCCTGCATCCAGTTGTTCGCGTGTTGTAACGTTGACGGTCACGCCTTTACCCTGATTACCATCCTTGGGTTTGACCACCACAGGCAGGCCGATTTCAAGTGCTGCTGCCCAGGCATCATCCGGGTCGGATACTGAACGGCCCAAAGGCACAGGTACGCCAGCGGCATGCAAGAGTTTCTTGGTCAGTTCCTTGTCTTGTGCAATGGCTTCTGCAATCGCACTGGTGCCATCCATTTCTGCTGCCTGTATCTTGCGCTGGCGGCTACCCCAGCCAAAGGCGACCAGACTGCCATCGGTCAGGCGGCGGTAAGGGATGTTGCGGGCAACGGCAGCATTGACGATGGAGCCGGTAGATGGCCCCAGGCGTACATCTTCATCGAGATCACGTAATTGCCCCAGTGCTGCTGGCAAATCAAAGGCCTGGTCATTCAGTGCGGCATTGATGAGTTTTTCTGCGAGTTCCACGGCCAGGCGACCTACGGCTTCTTCCGTGTATTCAGCTACAACCTGGAAAATACCTGCTTCCAGGGTTTGCGTAGTGCGGCTGAAGGTGACCGGGCAACCGGCTTCAGCCTGCAGGCCCAGGGTCAGCAATTCAAACACATGGGCCATGGGATGGCATCATCATGGCCCGTCGGCTGCAAGATGCTGAGTTGCGGGAACAGGGCGCGCAAACGGTCTTCAAAGCCATTCAGACCGGCAATTGACATCTCTTCATTTGTGCAGGCAACAATCGCTTCTACGGCCGTATGGTGGCTCCAGAGATTGGGACCGCGCAGGGCACGGATGCGTGATACTTCCATAAAACTTAATCCTGTTGAAAAGGGCGTCAAACGAGGGTGTACTGATTTTTACAGCCTGAGCATGCAAGCACCAGAAATCACACCATCAGATAAATAGCAAATTCTAAGAGTAAACAATATATCTTGTATTTATGCGGAGGCCAGGCTTGGCATCCGCACTATGATGCTTAATGCAATCAGTAAGGCGCTTTCTTGCTGGAATCAAACGTCCTGAGACCTGCACCGATGAGCTCTGGTGTGATGTTCAGTGCCATGCCGCAGCAACAGCCGCAAGTACACTTTCCGCCTGGGCGACCTTGGCAGGCTTGAGTGAACTCAGCGGCAACAGAGCAGTTTCAGTTTCACCATCTGCCAGCACGATATTGTTATCACGCAAAAATACTACACGCTCACCAAGGGCGCGATGATTGACGATGGCTTCGAGCAACGGATCCTTGCCATAAAAAATAACCTTGCCATCGCAGAGCTCAGCCAGGTCTGCCACCGCAGGGTCGGCAGCATTCAATACCGCGACGCCATCCGGCAAAATGACATCCACCTGGGTACGCAAGACTTTGCGCATCTGATCCGGGCTGTCTATGTAGTAGGCGCCAAGGTCGGCATGCCCATCCAGGTCAGTAACGACGCCAACCGCGCATTTGTCATAGGCCAAGCCATCGCTGAGCATGGCTTTGGCATTGGTTTCAAATACGGCGGCTTCTACAGAACGGTTGATCAGCAGCCTCTGGCCAGCTTCCCAATTCGCGCAATCACCATCGGTGACCAGACGCTTGTTCAGGAACAGACCCTGGGCGCAGGCAACGCCGGTTTCCTTGCCGCTGATATTGATCAGGGCACCGATCAGGCGGGCAATCAGGCTGCAACCCTTGGTGCCGGCAACACCGACGATGCTGATGCGGCCACTTTCTTCAGGCGCAAACAAATGATTGATGATGGCTTTGCCAACCGGGCGGCCTTCGCCATTGGCGGGTTTGATATGGGCCAGCAAGCCTGGGCTGGCATTGACTTCAATAATTGCCGCACCTTGTTCCGCCATGGGGCGGGAAATGTCTTCTGCCACCAGATCAACCCCGGCGATATCCAGGCCGACGATACGCGCGGCCAGTGTCGCTGCATAAGCGATATCAGGATGGATTTTATCGGTGACATCAAGAGCGACATTGCCGTTAGGCTGTATCAATACTTTTTGTCCGGCCAGCGGAATGGAATTCGCATCCATGCCCTGACGTTTTAATTCGAGAATGATTTCTGCGCCTGCTGCCGGGTCCAGCGCATTCAGCGGGCAGTCTTCTGTCGTACCACGGCGCGGGTCAGTATTGATCTGGTCATCGACCAGTTCAGTAATATTCGATTTGCCATTGCCTGTGACCCACAGCGACTCACCTTTGCCGACTGCAACGACCTCGTTACCAACTACCAGCACGCGGTGTTCATCACCAGTGACGAAACGTTCAACGATGACGCTTTTGCTGTCCCCCTTGCGTGAAGCCAGCTCGTAGGCGGCAATCACGTCTTCCTTGCTCATCAGGTTCAGCGAAACACCGCGGCCATGGTTGCCGTCATAAGGCTTGATAACGACCGGCAGACCGATATCCTGCGCTTCTTCCCAGGCTTCTTCCGCACTGCGCACGAGAGAACCTTCTGGGACAGGCACACCACAGGATTGCAGCAGGGTCTTGGTCAGGTCCTTGTCACTGGCGATGCTTTCAGCAATCGCGCTGGTGCGGTCAGTTTCTGCTGTCCAGATGCGGCGCTGTGCAGCACCATGGCCGAGTTGCACCAGATTGCCATCTGTCAGGCGTATGGAGGGGATGCGGCGCTCTGTGGCTGCATCAACGATACTGGCTGTGCTTGGGCCCAGGCAACGGTCATCGACCAGTTCACGCAATTCGGTGACTTTGGTCTGCAAGTCAAAAGGCTGGTCTTCGATTGCGGCCATCAGCAAGTCGCGGCCAATTTGCAGGGCTGCGCGACCTACCTGTTCTTCACGGGTACGGAAGGCCATTTTATACACGCCGACTACATTGGTAGAGCGGGTTTGGCCAAAGCCAGTACGCATGCCAGCCAGGTTTTGCAGTTCAAGTACAACATGTTCAAGGATATGACCAGACCAGGTGCCTTCACGCAGGCGCTCCAAAAATCCGCCACGCTCACCGACACCACAGCGATGCTCTATGATGCCAGGCAACCAGGTCGTCAGACGCTCATACAGGCCGGGGATTTTATTCGATGGAAATTCTTCCAGCTCACCGATATCCAGCACTGCTTCAATGACAGGGCGGTAAGTCCAGATATTCGGGCCACGCAAGTGCGTTGCGCTGAGAATGCGGATGTCTTTCTTGTTTGTTGTCATGTATGTAAACTTTTATAAGCCGGGTTTATGCAGACCAGGTCTTGTCATTTTTAGAGCGTTTCTTCGTTTTCCCTGAATGCACCATGTCCTGGGCTGGCTAGGCTAAATGAGATTTTCTGGTGTCTTGAAAATCTTGCTATAGCTACAATGTTACTTCGCATATCCTGTTGAAAGCGGCTTGGAAAGGCACGCTTGCTGATATACTTGCGCGCCAGCGCAAAAGCAGTTCATCCTCTTGATCAGATTTATCTGATTATTTTTCTTCCGATAGAATACCGTAAATTGCTGCTTCCGTGACATGGCTTATGCCTGAAACGGAAAGCAAGTGATCTGTTTTACTAAAATTAATGTCCTGATTTGATTCGGGACCAGCTCTTGAGCCGGAGTTCGTTTCACGATGACCACAACACAATTCAGTCCCGAGCAGCCAGTTGCATCAATTCCAGTATCCTGGCAGGCTGATCTGAACAGTCAGATCGCCAGAGGCGAGAACGTTTTAACTGCCCTGGAGGTTGACCTTGACAACAAACTTCGCTTCCGCAAGGGCTTGCTGGTAGTTACAGACCAGCGCTTGCTGGTCAGGTCCCCAGGTGAAACAGACTGGAAAGCATGGTATTTTCGCCAGGGCTTGCAATTAAGTCATCATGATCATGCCGGTGTTGGCCACCTGGAACTCGTCGATGAACAGGGCTTGCAAGGGAGCTGGCGTTTTACACTTGGTCAGAATCTGCATGCGATACGCCTGCTGGACCAGTTCAAGGAACAATTACAAAGTCATATTACTGGCAAGCCGGTTGTGCGGGCAGAGCAAAATATTTGCCCCAGCTGTAAAGCTGTACTGGAACCGGACCAGGAAGAATGCCCTGTCTGCACCAAGGTCATCTATACACCGCCATCGACATGGACGCTGTTGCGGCTGTGGCGCTTTGCCCATCCTTACCGCTTGCAACTGTTCATAGGCTTCACGCTGATGTTGCTTGGTACGGCTGCGCACATGATCCCGCGTTACCTGACCAAGCCGCTGACGGATGAGGTCTTGATTCCCTATCAAAACGGTGCGCATGTTGATCCCAAACTGGTGGTGTTTTATATCGGCGGTCTGCTTGGCTCAGCCGTGATTGCGTGGCTGCTAAGCTGGGGCAAGACGTATATCCTGGCGCTGGTGTCAGAACGCATAGGCGCAGATTTGCGTACTGCTACCTATGAGCATTTGCTGAAATTGTCTCTCGAATATTTTGGCGGCAAACGTACCGGTGACCTGATGTCGCGCATAGGTAGCGAAAGTGACCGCATTTGCGTTTATCTGTCGCTGCACTTGCTGGATTTTGCGACGGACGTGTTGATGTTCATCATGACAGCCGGTTTCCTGTTGCAGATCAATACCAAGCTGGCCCTGGTGACCTTGTTGCCACTGCCATTCATTGCCTGGATGATCCATCTGGTGCGTGACAAATTGCGTACCGGTTTTGAAAAGATAGACAGGGTATGGGGTGAGGTCACCAATGTCCTGGCTGATACTATTCCAGGCATACGTGTGGTCAAAGCCTTTGCGCAGGAAAAGCGTGAGGCTGCCCGCTTCCGTGAAGCCAATAAGCATAATCTGGCGGTTAACGACAAGCTCAACAAGGTCTGGTCGCTGTTTTCACCAACGGTATCATTCCTCACAGATCTCGGTATTCTGGTGGTCTGGGGTTTTGGTATCTGGCAGATTTCAAAAGGCGATATCACCGTCGGCTCTCTGGTAGCCGCTGTGGCTTTCATCAGTAATTTCTATGGCCGTATTGACTCCATGAGCCGCATCGTATCCGTGACGCAGAAATCTGCCTCGGCTGCCAAGCGTATTTTTGACATTCTTGACCATGTATCGAGCGTGCCTGATCCGCAAAATCCGGTAAAAGTAAAAGAAATCAAAGGCCAGATAGAATTGCGTGAAGTCGGTTTCCGTTATGGCAACCGCGCTGTCAATCGCGGTATCAATCTCAGTATCAAGCCCGGTGAAATGATAGGTCTGGTCGGCCACAGCGGTTCTGGCAAGAGCACCCTGGTGAACCTGATTTGCCGCTTCTATGACGTGTCTGAAGGGGCGATTTTGCTCGATGGTGTTGATATACGCTCTTTCGCCGTATCTGACTACCGCAGCAATATCGGCCTGGTCTTGCAGGAACCTTTCCTGTTCTTTGGCACGATTGCCGAAAATATCGCCTATGGCAAACCAGATGCCACCAGGGATGAAATCATCGCCGCTGCCCGTGCTGCCCATGCGCATGAGTTCATCTTGCGTCTGCCGCAGGGTTATGACTCCATGGTCGGTGAGCGAGGTCAGGGCTTGTCGGGCGGTGAGCGCCAGCGTATTTCGATTGCCCGCGCCTTGCTGATAGATCCGCGTATCCTGATCATGGATGAAGCGACTTCTTCTGTCGATTCACAAACAGAAAAAGAAATCCAGAAAGCCCTTGATAACCTGGTGCAAGGTCGTACCACGATCGCGATTGCGCATAGATTGTCTACCTTGCACAAGGCAGATCGTCTGGTTGTCCTCGACAGGGGACAGGTAGTCGAAGTGGGCAGCCATGATGAACTGATGGCTAAAGAAGGTGCTTACTATAATCTCTATCAGGCGCAAGCCCGTAATGCTGAATTGGTCGAGGAGTAAAACATGACAACAACAAAATTTACCCTGACCCGCAATTCTTTCGGCAAACTGATACTCAGTAATGAGGATGACGAAGTATTTGAGGGTGTCAGTCCGGTGCGGGCATTTCCTATCCAGTCACCATTGAAAGGTATTTCCCTGGTCTTGACAGACGGGCGCGAAGTAGCATGGATAGACCAGCTAGATGACCTGCCGGCGGATGCGCGTGAACTGGTACTGGAAGAGCTCGAAGGGCGCGAATTCATGCCCGAGATCAGCAACATCATCAGCGTTACCAGCTTTGCCCTGCCATGTACCTGGAAGGTAGCAACCGACCGCGGCGAGACTGATTTTGTCCTCAAGGGTGATGAAGACATACGCCGCATCGGCAAGACATCGCTATTGATTACCGACAATCACGGCATACAATTCCTGATACGTGACATGTATGAGATAGACAAGCACAGCCGCAAGATACTCGACCGCTTCTTGTAATGCTTCTTTGTGATCACATGGATGCCAATTTAAAACTCATACCCATATAAATTGGTATCTCTGCTTTCACCTGCCAATACCACCACAGCTTCCAGCTGAAAGCCCAGGTCTTGTAATAATTGATTGGAAGGGCCATTGTCAGGTGAAGTAATGCCAGCCAGTTTGCTTATGCGCAAATGCGTATGCGCGTAATCCAGCGTCGCCCTGGCGGCCTCCCTGGCATAGCCCTGTCCTGTAAATTGCGGTAACAGGGCATAACCTATATCCACATTCTTCAAGGTTTCCCGCTTGACCAGGCCACACAGGCCGATTGCCTGCCCGTCTTCCTTGCGTTCCATCACATACAGGCTAAAACCTATCTTTTCCTGGTTTGCCATGGGGCCATTGATGATATCTGTCCTTGCTTCTTCCAGCGTGCGTATGCCCTTGTCACGTATGTTGGTGATAAAGGCAGGATCATTCACCAGTGTCAGATAAAACGCCGCATCATCTGTTGTGATAGTGCGCAGACTGAGTCTTTCTGTCGTGATGATGATCATTGTTGACTCCAGGGAAATGCACAGTGTAAAGCGGCAGCCTTAAAAAGCCTAGTCGCATTTCCTTGTCTGTGAGCAAGAATTTAATCAAGTTGATTTAAGCCGGATTGATGTTGCAAACCGACAGACTTGTGAACTTGTTTTACAAAGTAATAAATCGGATAAATTTTTTCTCACATAGCGTAGTCTGCGGCGTAATATTGTTGTAGGGCATTGAGCTTTTCTTGGTGCGTATAGGTGCGCATCAGGATTTGCTTGGGCAAAGTCTCGTCACTTATTCATATCCGTACTCAGGGGAAGCTATGAAATCACTCAAGGCCAGACTCATTTTTGTAATAGGATTATTGCTCGCAATTTGTACCATAGTCCTGACTATAGGCAGTTATCTGAGGATGAAATCCCAGATAGAGAATGACCTGAATAACGAAATGCGTGGTGTTGCTGCTGGCTATAACGCTGTACTGAGTAACTGGATACAAACCAATTTGTCCATGATGGACAGTTTGTCGCAAGGCCTGGGTAATGGCGCAGATTTGCAGGCCAGTCTGACCATGATGCGTGGCGGTGGCAGTTTTCTCAGTGTGTATCAAGGCCAGCCTGACAAGCAGTTCACGAATATCCCGCCTGACCCTCCACCTGCTGGTTTCGACCCTACCGTGCGCCCATGGTACAAAGCTGCCATGGAAGCCAAAAAGCCCATCGTCACATCGCCTTATATGGGCGTCGCGCCACCTGGCCTGATGATCACTTTTGCCGCACCTGTCAAAGGCGGTGAGGGCGGCGTGGTGGGTGCTGATGTTTTCCTGACCAAGATTGTTGACCAGATTTTGACCATCAAACTGGCGGGCGGCGGTTATGCCTTCTTGCTGGACAAGAGCGGCCAGGTGCTGGCACATGCAGATCAGGCCAGGGTCATGAAAATGGCAAAGGAAATTACCCCTGATCTGGCACTGGATAATCTGGCTAACCTGTCCAAACAAAAAGACCCGATATTGACCGAGATAGGCGGCAAAGCGCATTTCATGCTTTTGCAACAAATTACCGGTTCTGATATTTACCTGGCACTGGTCATAGACAAGAAAAAAGCGCTGGAAGCCCTGGATCAGTTGCTGATACTCTCAGCCGTTGTCCTGTTGATCTTGCTGGGTGTGATCATGCCTTTGACCACCTTGCTGGTGGGCCGCATGCTGGCTGGCTTACAAAGGGTGCGCGATGCGATGTCAGACATCGCCGCTGGTGGCGGTGATCTGAGCCGTAAGATAGATGTCGAAGGCGATGATGAAGTGGCCCAGACTGCATCGGCCTTCAATCGCTTCCTTGAGCAATTGCGCGTCATGGTTGTCGATGTACGCAAGGCGACCGATTCCATTACTGTCGGTGCGACAGAAATTGCGACTGGCAATATGGATTTGTCTGGCCGTACCGAGCAACAGGCATCTTCGCTGGAAGAGACTGCAGCAAGCATGGAAGAACTGACCGAGGCCGTACGCAATAATGCTGACAATGCTCGCGAAGCCAATAGGATGGCGGTCAACGCCTCAGATGTCGCAACCCAGGGCGGCGAGGTGGTGGGCAAGGTGGTCACGACCATGCAAGGTATCAGTGACAGTTCACGCAAGATTGTCGATATCATCAGCGTCATCGAAGGTATCGCCTTCCAGACCAATATCCTCGCTTTAAATGCGGCGGTGGAAGCGGCCAGGGCAGGTGAGCAGGGGCGTGGCTTTGCGGTGGTTGCCAGTGAGGTGCGCACCCTGGCACAACGCAGTGCTGCTGCGGCGCAAGAGATCAAGAACCTGATTGAAGATTCGGTCAATAAAGTCAGCGAAGGCTCAGAGCTGGTGGATAAAGCTGGTGCAGCCATGAATCGCATCGTCTCTGCGGTTGATCAGGTTGCTGCCATCATCAATGAAATTACCACTGCCTCGGTAGAGCAAAGCGATGGTATTCAGCAGGTCAATGTGGCGCTGGCGCACATGGATGAGGCAACCCAGCAAAACGCTGCCTTGGTAGAAGAAGCTGCTGCGGCGGCAGGCTCACTGGAAGAGCAGGCCAACTTGTTGAAAACTGCAATGTCGGCCTTCCGTATGGAAGATTCAGCTTCTGGTCCCCGTATAGCGTCGGCCAAATCAAGCTGGGCGAAGAATAAGGCTTCTGCACCCAGTCTGGGATATGACGATTAAACTTGTTGACGAAAAATTTGTTGAATTTGTTGACTAAAGCTCAAGCCAGGGTAGCAATCACCGGCGCATGATCCGATGGTTGCTCCCACTTGCGTGGTACGCGGTCGATAACGCAGGAGGTGCACTGCTTCGCCAATTCTGCGGACAGCAGGATATGGTCTATGCGTACACCTTTATTCAGACGGAAACCGAGAGCACGATAATCCCACCAGCTAAAGGATTTTTCTGCCTGCTCAAACTGGCGGAAGCTGTCACTCAGCCCCAGGCTCATTAGGCTTGTTAGCGCCGCCCTTTCTTCTGGTGATACCAGGTTCATGCCCACCCAGGCGGCAGGATCATGCACATCCCGGTCTTCCGGGGCGATGTTGTAGTCACCCAATACAGCCAGTTTGGGATGGCGTGTCATTTCTTCCCTGACCCAGTTTTCCAATGCCGCAAACCATTTCAATTTGTACTGGAACTTGTCTGAATCCGGCGCCTGGCCATTCGGCACATAGGCACAGATGACGCGTATGCCTTCTATGGTGGCGGCAATGATGCGTTGCTGTTCATCTTCAAACTGCGGATTATTCTTTTGTATATCCGTCATAGCGTGTTTCGATAAAATCGCCACACCGTTATAGGTTTTCTGACCAGTAAAAGCGACGTGATAACCTGCCGCTTCTATCTCTGCCTGAGGGAACTTGTCGTCGGTGAGCTTGGTTTCCTGTATGCACAGCACATCGACAGGATTGGTTTCCAGCCATTGCAAGACTTGTGGCAGTCTGACTTTCAGGGAGTTTACGTTCCAGGTGACTAATTTCATGTGTGTTTTTACTTATTTTAGTGTGAGGTGTCGTTCAATTTACCGGTAAGCTGGTCTGAGGTGTTAAACGAGTTTATACGCATGGTATTTTATACGATGTTGTGAGTTTGGAATTCAAGGGATATTTACTAGCACGCAAACCAGCTTGCATTGGGTGATAAGACTTTTCAATCTTTGACTTTTTCATTGTGCCTGCAATTTATTTCATCTTGGAAAGAGACTAAAATGCAGCGATGAGCTTCCTTTTTAGACACACTATGCGCAAGTGCTCAGTAATCCTGTTTACCGCCATGTTGATCTTTGGCACCCGGGCTGTCTATGCAGATATCACAGTCATACGTTACCCACGTCCAGCGGCCAAGACAGATAGTCATTTTGATTATATCCACGAATTACTGGCCGAGGCCCTGGCTTCGTCCGCCAATAAGTACCAGCTAGTACCTAGCAAGGCGACCATGCAGCAAGGCCGGGCCGTGCATGAGATGAAATATGGCACGGGTCAAGTTGATCTCTTGTGGAGCATGTCCACGGATGAAAGAGAAAAAGCGCTGATCGCCATTAAAATACCGATAGACAAAGGCTTGCTCGGTTGGCGCATCCCCTTTGTTCTCAGTGAAAACCGCCAGATGTTCAAAACCATCAGAAATTTGCGGGACATGGAGAACTACTCTGCAGGGCAAGAGCAGGATTGGCCAGACGTCAAAATCCTTGAGCACAATGGTCTCAAGGTAAATACAGCTAATTCTTATGAAGCTTTGTTCAGCATGCTGGAAGCCGGGCGCTTTGATTACTTTCCCAGGTCTATCATGGAAATCTGGAAAGAACAGGAATTGCACGCCGGTAAAAATCTTGTCATCAGCCAGGACATCGCCCTGCATTATCCTGCTGCCTACTACTTCTTTGTCGCTCCCAGCAAGCGCCGGTTTGCCGAAGACCTGAACAATGGGCTGGAAAATATGGTGCGTAATGGCCAGTTCGAGAAAATTTTTCTCAAATATCACCAGGTCGCCATACAAAGAGCCGCCCTGAAACAAAGAACGGTGCTGGAATTGCAAAACCCTTTTCTCAATCCTGCAAACATGCCTCTCAGCCGCTCTGAGCTTTGGTTCCAGCCCTGATGACAGCAAAAATAAAGCCGGGGTCTGAATAGATCAGACCCCGGCTTTTTCATTTCATCTCAACACGGACAAGTATCAGCCTGCGCGATTGATCAGGAATGTCGTCAACAAAGGCACTGGACGGCCAGTAGAGCCCTTGGCTGCACCAGATTTCCAGGCTGTGCCGGCGATATCCAGATGAGCCCAGGTGTATTTCTTGGTGTAACGTTCAAGGAAGCAGGCTGCCGTGATACTGCCACCGGCTGGTCCGCCAATGTTTGCCATGTCAGCAAAATTGGATTTCAGTTGCTCGTTATACGCTTCTTCGATAGGCATGCGCCATGCTGTATCGCCAGTTTGCTTGCCCGCTGCCAGCAATTCTGCTGCCAGTTGGTCATGCGCTTCATCATGTCGGGTGAACAGGCCAGAATTATGGTGACCCAGGGAAGTCACGCAAGCACCAGTCAGTGTTGCCACATCGACTACGGCTGCTGGTTTGAAGCGTTCTGCGTATGTCAGGGCGTCACACAGGATCAGGCGACCTTCGGCATCCGTATTCAGGATTTCGATAGTCTGACCAGACATGGACGTGACGATGTCGCCAGGACGTGTTGCGCTGCCAGAAGGCATGTTTTCGCAAGTAGGGATGACGGCGATGACGTTCAGCTTCAGCTTCATTTCACCGATGGCACGCATGGTACCCAGCACAGAAGCTGCACCGCCCATGTCGTATTTCATCTCATCCATGCCTGCACCGGCTTTCAGCGAGATGCCGCCGGAGTCAAAAGTAATGCCTTTGCCGACCAGAACAACTGGGGCATCCTTGACTTTGCCGCCATTGTGCTTGAGCACGATGAACTTCGGCGGCTCTACCGTGCCATTGGTGACAGACAGGAAACTACCCATTTTGAGGGCTTGTATCTGTTTGCGGTCCAGCACTTCAGCGACCATTTTGTAGTCGGTAGCGATTTTCTTGGCCGTATTGGCCAAGTGCGTTGGTGTGCAGATATTTGGTGGCAGGTTACCCAGTTCTTTGGTCAAATCCATGCCATTGGCCAGGGCTACGCTCTGTACAAGTGCATTTTTGGCAGCAGTTGCGTCTGCAGCATCAACAGCGATGGCAACCTTTTTGACGCCAGTGGTTGAGGGGTCTTTTTTGCTTTTCAGGCCATCAGCACGGAAAATGCTTTCACGGAAAGCCAGCACCGTAGCGCGTACAGACCAGCCCAGGTCACGGTCTTTGACCGCAGGCAGGGCGATGACTGCATCATTGGCACCCAGACCAGCCAGGGTACGGGCAGCAGCCTGTACCGCCTGGTTGTAGGCTTTTTCGCCAACGGTAGCTGCTTCTTCACCCAAACCTACCAGCAATACGCGCTCTGCAGCCACATCAGCCAATTTGCGCAACAGCAGGGACGTACCCGCTTTGCCTGTGATATCGCCAGATTTCAGGGCGGCGGCGATGTCGCCGGACTTGTCCAGACCTGCTGCAGCGGCAGAAAGTTTCTTGTTTTCATAGACGCCAACGACGATGCAGCCTGTCTTAATTGCTTTATGGGCAGTCGAGGCACTTTTTGCGTCGATTGTTTTTATGCTAAAGTCCACGTATTACTCCTCTTTGTAAGTCTCGTAAAACAGACATTATAATCCTACTCATGATTTTTCAGCGCGCGCTTCGACGTGAATTAAACAGTGCCGCCGGCGCAGTCTTCACAACTCTGTTCACCATCACGATCTCCGTGATGCTTATTAACATCCTTGGAAAAGCCGCAGGAGGCAAGGTTGCGTCTGCTGACGTGGTTGCCCTGATCGGGTTTACCGCATTGATGAACATGCATATCTTGCTGCTGCTGACGGGCTTTATCTCGGTCTTGCTGGTGGTGACCCGCAGTTACCAGGATTCTGAAATGGTGGTCTGGTTTGCCTCTGGCCTGAGCCTGACCCAATGGATAAAGCCGGTTTTGCGCTTCGGCGGCCCGCTGGTCATTCTGACTGGCTTGCTGAGTTTTATCGTCACTCCCTGGGCCAATCAACAAAATGTGGAATTCCGCGAGCGCTTTGAAAAACGCTCTGATATTGCCAAGGTGGCACCGGGCAAGTTCCAGGAGTCTGCCTCATCTGACCGCATTTTCTTTGTCGAAGAAGTGGCAGGCGACCTCAGTAAAGTACAAAACATTTTCATCAATACCTATAAAGATGGCCGTTCCAGTATCGTCGTTGCCAAAGAAGGCATGGTGGAAATCGACAAGGCTGGCGACAAGTTCCTGGTCATGAGCAAAGGGCGTCGCTACGACGGCTTGCCAACTGCGCCTGATTTCCAGATGATGCAGTTCGAAAAATATGGCGTGCTGATATCCAGCCAGAATGCCAGTATCGCCGGGGACAAATCAGCCAAATCCATGCCCTTGACAGCTTTGGTGGAAAATCTGGACAGTACCAAGTTCGGCGAGCTGTTGTGGCGCATATCCTTGCCGTTGATGTGCGCGGTGCTGTTGCTGCTGGCTATCCCGCTGGGCTATGTTAATCCGCGTGTCGGCCGCTCTGCCAATCTGATTGTTGCGCTGCTGCTGGTAGTGATTTACCTGTCAGTCACGAATATCCTGCAGGCGCTGGTCGTACAGGAACGTAGCAGTTTCGGCATGGCCTGGTGGCCACATCACTTGTTTGTGGCTGTCCTGACTCTCTGCATGTTTTTATGGCGTTTGAAAGTGAATAGCCGCTGGCACCCTTTGATGTTGTGGGTACGTTTTAAATCAGGTTTGCGCGGTAAGGAAAAGTGCCCAGCATGAAAATTTTACAAAGATATTTTGGCGTTGAGATATTACGCTCGGTCCTGTTCGTCATGCTGGCTTTGCTGGCCTTGTTTTCCTTCTTCGACCTGGTCAATGAATTACAGTCTTCGGTGAACCGGGGTGGCTATCAGCTTAAACATGCCGTGATTTATGTGTTGCTGGGCTGGCCTGGCCGTATCTATGAATTCATGCCTATTGCGGTGCTGATCGGGACGATTTATGTACTGGCGCAGTTTGCTTCCAATTCTGAATTCACCATCATGCGTGCATCCAGCATGTCCACCATGATGGCGGGTAGTATCCTGCTCAAGATAGGTATGATCTTCGTTCTGTTGACTTTCTTGTTTGGCGAAGTCATTTCGCCGGTTTCCAGCAAGTTTGCCGAGAAAATGAAACTCAGCGCCATCGGTGAATCACTGGAGCAGGAATTCCGTACCGGCTTGTGGACCAAGGACCTGGTGCGGGAAAATGGTTTGACCGGCGACATCATCGGCTCCCGTTTTTTGAATGTCAAAGAAATTCTGCCCAACCGCCATTTGAAGAGCGTCAAGATATTCGAGTTTGATAAAAACTTCCACCTGTCGCGTGAAATGACAGCGACGGATGCTGAATACATGGGCAAGAACATCTGGCGACTTTCCGATGTGATAGAAACTTCTTTCCCCAAAACCCTGACCAGTGAAGATATTGCCGCTGTCAAGAGCGAGAAGCTGGCAAGCCGTGACGTCGTATCAGAAGTCACACCAGATATCTTGTCAGTACTGTTTGCTGATCCTGACCGCATGTCGGCAACCGATCTGGCCGCGTTCACCAAGCATCTGGCTGATAATAAACAGGATGGTGAACGCTATGAAATCGCCTTCTGGAAAAAAATCACTTATCCATTTGCGGCGCTGGTCATGATGGCGCTGGCGCTACCGTTTGCTTACCTGCATGTGCGCAGCGGTGGTGTCAGTCTGAAGATTTTCAGCGGCATCATGATAGGTATGACTTTTTACCTCATCAATGCCTTGTTCTCGCATGTGGGCTTGCTCAATACCTGGCCTGCGCTGGTGACTGCGGTGGTGCCGAGTATCCTGTTCCTTATTATTGCCTCATTAGGCCTGCGCTATGTTGAAAGAAACTGATGGCAAATAAATCAGCCCTGATCCTGTTTGCCCACGGCGCCCGCGACCCGCGCTGGGCTGCGCCTTTCCAGCGTCTGCAAACCATGACGCAAGCGAGCTTGCCAGACGTCACCGTGGCTCTGGCATTTTTGGAATTCATGACGCCATCGCTACCAGAGCTGGCCGCGCAACTGGTCGCAGACGGATGCACAAGTATCACTTTGGCTCCTGTTTTTTTGGGACAGGGTGGTCACGTCCTGCGGGATTTGCCTGTGCTGGCTGAGACGATACGTGCAAGCCATCCTGGTTTGCAGTTCAAGATAGTAAATGCTGTTGGCGAAGATGAAACGGTTTTGCAGGCGATACGTGATTATTGCCTGAGCCAATTGTGACGCCTGCCATGAAGGCGGTTGCTATTCCTGGTAAATGAGTGCAAGGTTATTGCTCATCAATAGTTCATCAATAATGCTATTTCTATGCTGGCCCTGAATGCAGGAAAAAGTATGATCCAGTTGAAAACAGTATTTTCAATTGCCTTGCTGGCACTTGTTTTCGCACGGCCTGTCACGTTGGCTCATGCTGGCCAGGTATTGGCAGTCGGTACAGAATTCGCCAATGTATTTGAACGCACTCCCACTGGTGAATTTACCGGTCTGGGTGCCGACATCATACGTGCGCTTGCCAGGCAAAATGGCGATGAAGTCAAATTCGAAATTTACCCCTGGGCCAGGGCGCAATGGATGGTCGAACATGAGCAGGCACAGATACTCATAGGCCCGTATAAAACCGCAGAACGAGAAGCCAAGTATGGGTTCGCCAGGCGTGCTTTTTATCGCGACATCATGGCCTTGTATATACGCAAAGGATCAGACCTGAGCTGGGATGGCAATTATGCCAGCATGCCTGGTCTCAAACTTGGTGTCATCAATGGCTGGGTATATGGCCCCCAGTTTGAGAGCCTGCGCGCCACCGTCAAACCTGTGGTCGCCAACACACTGACCAATGGCCTCAATATGTTGCTGGCAAAGCGCGTCGATTATCTGGCCAGTAATATGCGCAATACCGAAGCGACCATGAAAACCATGGGCATCGGCAATGAATTGCAAATGATAGAGCCCTTCATGGATATGCAGGATGGTTATCTGGCTTACTGTAAAAATGCCAATTGTGAGCAATTACGCCTGCGCTACGACGAATTGTATGAACAACTGCGAGATGGTGGGATATTACAATTAATGGCACGCAGACTTGGTGTAAGGTTGCCACCTTAGTCTTATTCGAGCGTCATTGTCACGATGATTTGACAGTACGTGCCCGCATTGCTTCACCCATCATCACCAATACCGGCCCTGTGCTGATGGGCAGACCTTTGGATAATTCATCCAGACTCAAGGCCTGGCTACATTCATTGGGACGACTGCAATTTTCTATGATGACCACAGGCAAATTTCCAGGGAAATTGGCCGCCAGCATGCGTTGCGCTGTCAGCGTGGCTTCCCTGCCACCCATGTATTGTACCAGAGTGTCGCATTCAGGTATGCGGGTATCTGCGCTTTCGCCAGGTGCGGTACTGGAGGTGAACAGGGCGACGCTGCGTGCTACCCCGCGCTTGGTTAGCGGTTGCCTGACGCTGGCTGCCGCCGCCAGTGCCGTCGTGATGCCAGGGACGATTTCGTAATCTATGCCTGCTGACTCCAGCGCAGTCAGTTCTTCATCAGCACGGCCAAACAGCATGGGATCACCGCCCTTGAGGCGAACGACGAGGGCATATTGCGCCGCGCATTCCAGCATTTGCTGATTGATGTGCTCTTGCGCAGCAGAGCGTTGTCCGCTGCGTTTGCCCACCGAGATTTTGACTGCCTGCGGGCACAGATCCAGCATCTCTGCCGTGACCAGGGCGTCATACAGCACCACGTCTGCCTGTGCCAGCAGACGGGCACCACGTACCGTAATCAGGTCCGCAGCACCTGGGCCTGCACCTATCAGATAAACCTTGCCCTGAGCACCTTGCATGGCTCAGGCCAGTCTTATCATGCCTGCTGCCACGGTCTGGTGTGTCACTTCGTCAATGAGGATGAACGCACCAGTAGAGCGTAAGTCCTGATAATCGTCGGCTGCCAGTGCTTGGGCAACATTCAGGGTGACGGTGGCGATGTCATTGAGCTTCAGGCTGTCGGCAGGGCGGCGTTCCTGCGTATTGATATCCAGCAGGGTATCAATGCCAGTGACTCTGGCGGCGACTTGCCTGGTGGTGTGCTTGAGCCAGTATTTGCGGCGTATATCCAGCGCATCTTCTGACAACCAGCACAAATCAGCCTTGACGGTTTTCAATAGCGTCGCAGGGCGGTCCGCGCCCACCAGCATGTCGCCGCGTGAAATATCTACATATTCATCCAGCAAGATAGTCACTGACTGGCCGACGACGGCAGTGTCAAGCGAAGTATCCAGCGTCAGAATGTCTTTGACGGTGGCAGTCTGGCCACCAGGTTGCACTAGCAGTTTATCGCCCTTGCTGACCTTGCCAGCTTCAATACGGCCCATGTAACCACGGAAATCATTTGCTTCATGGCCATTATGGCGTGCCACCAGTTGCACCGGGAAGCGGAAAGGTTCGTCGTGGCAGGCATCATAGACGTTTAAGGATTCCAGTAACTCTATCAGCGTCGGGCCCTTGTACCAGGCCAGTTTTTCGCTCGCTGTGACGACATTGTCACCCGCCAGGGCAGACAGCGGGATAGGGCGTATGTCTTTCAGGCCCAGTTGATCAGCAAACTCTTGGTAGGCGCCAATGATGCGCTCATATACAGTCTGGTCGTAATTCACCAGATCCATCTTGTTGACAGCGACGATCACATGTTCAATCTGCAGCAAATGGGCAATGGTGGAATGACGTTTGGTTTGCGTCAGCAAATCGACACTGCCGTCATCATTGAGTTTGACCTTGGACACGTCGATCAAAATGATGACTGCATCGGCAGTCGATGCACCAGTCACCATATTGCGCGTGTATTGTTCATGGCCAGGTGTATCGGCGATGATGAACTTGCGTTTTGGTGTCGCGAAGTAGCGATAGGCCACGTCAATAGTGATGCCTTGTTCGCGTTCTGCTTCCAGTCCATCCGTCAGCAGGGACAAGTCTATGGTGTCACCAACGGTGCGCTTGTGCTTGGCGCGTGAAATGGCATCAAGCTGGTCAGCAAAAATACCCTTGCTGTCAAACAGCAGGCGACCAATCAAAGTGCTCTTGCCATCATCCACTGAACCCGCCGTGATGAAGCGCAACAGGCCACGTTCTCTACCAACGGCGGCAGTCAATTGTTCTACGGCGTTCATTAGAAATATCCTTCTTTTTTACGTTTTTCCATCGATGCTTCTGATGTCTGGTCATCCATGCGTGTGGCGCCACGTTCTGTAATCTGGGTAATCGCAGTCTCAGCGATGATGGCTTCTACTGTAGCGGCGTCAGACGATACCGGGCAGGTGCAGGAGATATCACCCACAGTACGGAAGCGCACGACCTGCGTCTCTACCGTTTCACCATCACGTGGCGGCGTCAGGTCAGTCAGTGGCACCAGCAAGCCATTGCGCGGGATGACCTGGCGTTCATGGGCAAAATAAATTTGTGGTAATTCCAGTTTTTCGCGGGCGATGTATTGCCAGACGTCGAGTTCAGTCCAGTTGGAGATAGGGAAGACGCGCATGTTTTCACCAGCGTGCACGCGGGTGTTATACAGGTCCCACAATTCCGGGCGTTGTGCCTTCGGGTTCCATTGACCAAATTCATCGCGGAAAGAGAATATCCTTTCCTTGGCGCGGGCTTTTTCTTCATCGCGACGGGCACCGCCTATGCAGGCATCGAACTTATGCTCTGCAATAGTTTCCAGCAAGGTCACGGCTTGTGCTGCATTGCGTGAGTCGGTTGCCGGGTTGCGCAGGCGTACTGTGCCACGGCGTATCGATTCTTCTACAGAACCAACGATCAGGCGTTCACCCAACTGGGCAACCCGCTTGTCACGGAAGGCGATGACTTCAGGGAAGTTATGACCAGTATCAATATGTACCAGGGGGAAAGGAAATTTACCCGGGCGGAAAGCCTTTTCTGCCAGGCGCAGCAAGACGATGGAGTCTTTGCCGCCAGAAAACAGCAGGGCAGGGTTGCTGCATTCAGCCGCGACTTCGCGCATGATATGGATGGCTTCGGATTCCAGCCAATCCAGGTGGCGATTGCTCGCAGCATCAATAAAATGGTTTTCCACGACAGTATTCATGATTTTTCTTCTTCAGACAGCTTGTTTAATTCGGATCAGCTTGCCATCCACCACATGCAGACCACATTCCTTGGAATCGGGGTTTTCCCACCACCATCGCCCAGCCCTGACATCTTCACCTGGCTGTATGGCGCGGGTGCAGGGTTCACAGCCTATCGATGGATATCCTTTGTCGTGCAAAGGATTGTAAGGCACATTGTTGCTTCTGAGATAGTGCCAGACATCATCTTCTGACCAATCTGCCAAAGGATTAAACTTTTGCAGGCCATGTGTTGCATCATCTTCCTGTATCGCCAACTCAGTACGTGTTGCAGACTGCGCACGACGCTGGCCTGTGACCCAGGCCTTGTTGGCTGCCAGGGCACGTTTCAGTGGTTCTACCTTGCGTATGCGGCAGCATTCCTTGCGCATTTCGACGCTGTCGTAAAACGCATTTTTGCCGTGCTGGCTGACATAGTTTTCTACGGCGGCAGCATCCGGTTTGTACAGCTTGATTTCTGTGCCGTAAGTTTCCTTGACCTTATCGAGCATGCCCAGAGTTTCTGCATGCAGGCGACCGGTTTCCAGCGAGAAAATTGTGATATTCAATTTCTTGCGCAAGATCAGGTCAGTCAACACCATGTCTTCTGCCGCCAGGCTGGAAGCAAATACCGCTGGTTCAAATTCGTCAGCGATTCTTTCCAATATAGCCTGTGTTGCAGCAAGCCGCTCTTGAAAATCACTCATGCCTGTGCTCCTGTGCGTTCGGCGCGACGAAACAGGGGATTTTTTTCATCCCATGAGGTCTGGTATTTTTCAGAAAAATCAGTCAAACCCTTGATGGCATCATGGATATTCTTGTCTTCCCGTGTGGCAAATGCATTGAAGCCCACGCGCTGCATGTAAAACAACTGATCGCGCAAGACATCACCTATGGCGCGCAATTCGCCAGTAAAGTTGAAACGTGAGCGCAGGTTATAGGCGATGGAATAACCACGGCCATCGGCAAATTTAGGGAAATCTACCGCCAGCAGCTTAAAGCGGTTGATATCGTCCTTCAATTCTTTAGCCTGTTCATCGCTGCTAAACCAGACAGCAATATCAGTACGGCTCAGCAGGCTTTCGCGTTGCAGCAACCATACTTTCAGCGGGATGATGACTTTGCCCGCAGGTACGCTGACGGCATCCGGTGTTTCATTCTCGGTCAGGCGCAGTACGGTCCAGTCGTCGCTGACGATGGCTTTATCTTTAATAATTTCTCGCATGTTGCACTTTCTTAATTTCAGTAGCTGACTGCAGTACCGGCGTCTTCACCATGATGCTCATTGGTACGTATCGGCGTTGCATACACAAATTCCTTGAATGGTGCGATGCCCAGACGTTGTGCTGTATCGATGAAGCGCTCGTTTTCGAGGCGGTCGCGTACATACACCTGGATGATGCGGTCTATCACTTCCGGCATTTGTCCAGCAGCAAAAGAAGGGCCTATGATCTTGCCAATGGCAGCGCTATTGCCTTGTGCTCCACCGATGGATACCTGGTAAAACTCGCTGCCGTCTTTATCCACACCCAGAATGCCGATATTGCCGACATGGTGATGGCCGCAGGCATTGATACAGCCAGACATATTTAATTCGATATCGCCGATATCATGCAGGTAATCAAGGTCGTTGAAACGGTCCGTGATATCCAGGGCGATAGGGATGGACTTGGCATTTGCCAGCGCACAGAAGTCACCGCCGGGGCAGCAAATCATGTCGGTCAGCAAGCCGATGTTTGGTGTTGCCAGGCCATGGGCCTTGGCTTCTTGCCAGACGGTGAACAAGTCAGCGATTTTGACATCAGCCAGCACCAGGTTTTGTTCATGCGTGACACGGAGTTCGCCAAAACTGTATTGATCGGCCAGATCAGCGATGAAATCCATTTGCTCAGAGCTGGCATCACCCGGAGGCACGCCTGGCTTCTTCAGTGACAAGACCACGGCTGCATAGCCAGCCACCTTGTGTGGTTTGACATTACGCTTGACCCAGTTGGCAAAGGATTTATTGTCTTTTAAATGTTGTTCATAAGCAGCATCTTGCGCAGGCAGGTTTTCATAGTCTGGCGTCGTGAAATAGCTGGCTACGCGTTTCAATTCTGCTTCTGTCAGGGTGGCCGGGCCATCCTTGATGTCTTGCCATTCTTCCTCTACCTGACGGGCAAAATCCTCTGCACCTATGGCTTTCACCAGTATCTTGATGCGTGCTTTGTAGATATTGTCGCGACGACCGTACTGGTTATAGATACGCAAGATCGCTTCCAGATAAGTCATGACATGCTGCCATGGCAGGAATTCGCGTATCACGCTACCCAAAATAGGCGTGCGGCCCATGCCACCGCCTACCATGACCTTGAAGCCAACTTCGCCAGCTTCATTGTGTACGACGGTCAGGCCTATATCATGTACCGCAATCGCGGCACGGTCTTCTTTGGCACCATTGATGGCGATCTTGAATTTGCGTGGCAGGTAGGCAAACTCCGGATGGAAGGTAGTCCATTGACGCAGGATTTCTGCATAGGCACGTGGGTCTATCACTTCATCGGCAGCAACACCGGCAAATTCATCTGAAGTGATATTGCGCATGCAGTTGCCAGAAGTCTGGATGGCATGCATTTCTACCGATGCCAGCTCTTCCAGAATGTCTGGTGTATCTTCGAGATTAATCCAGTTGTACTGGATATTTTGACGTGTCGTAAAGTGACCATAGCCACGATCATATTTGCGGGCGATATGGGCAAACTTGCGTACCTGATTAGACGACAGCATGCCATAAGGCACGGCCACCCGCAGCATATAGGCATGACGCTGCATATACAGGCCGTTTTGCAGACGCAAAATACGGAATTCATCTTCGCTCAATTCATTCGAGAGCCGGCGGCTAACCTGGTCACGGAATTGTGCAATACGTTCCTTGATGATTTGGTGATCGTGCTGGTCGTAACGATACATCTTTAATTACCCATAAAATGCGTCTGTAAATACGCGTTTGCAAATAGAGTCAAAGGACTAGCTTGGCGGCAACCAGAGTCAGGGTGGTTGCCAACAGGCCACGTAAAAATTTTTCTGGCACGGCGCGCGCAGCCATGGAGCCCAGGGTAATACCGGGCAAAGAACCTATCAGCAGGCTGCCCAGCAAGACCCAGTCTATGGACCCCAGCCACCAGTGACCAAAAGCGGCAATGGCTGTCAAAGGTACAGCATAGGCGATATCAGTACCGGCGATATGCGCGGCAGACATGCGTGGATACAGCATGACTAGCAGTGTTGCGCCAATTGCACCAGCACCGATGGAGGATATCGTCACCAGTGTGCCTAATACTGCGCCTGCAATGATCGTGGCTGCAGCCAGGTTTTTGCCATGCAGTTGTTTTTCAGGGTGCTTGTTGAGCCAGTTCAGCATCTTGCCTTTAAACAGCAAGGCAACCACCGTCAGTAGCACAGAAACAGCGATGGAGTAACGTATGAGCTGGCCTATTTCCTTGTCCAGTGCGCCAAAGTGCTTGAGAAACAGGGTCGCAATGACGGCGGCAGGTAAAGCGCCGTAGCACAGCAGGCGTACCACATGCCATTCAACAGTGCCACGCAATCTGTGGGTAAAAGTACCCGCTGCCTTGGTAATCGATGCAAAGGCGAGGTCGGTGCCTACCGCCACTGTTGGTGAGACACCAAACAGCAAGGTAAGCAGGGGAGTCATCAGTGAGCCGCCACCTACACCGGTCAGGCCGACCAGGGTGCCAACTGCAAATCCCGAAAATATATAGGTTAACGTCATATCGCCTCGCGCAAAGTAGGTGCATCGTAATGAATTCAGGCTTTATTCCAAACTACTTAGTATTCATTTGCTTATATACGTATTTGACATATATAAAATCGCTGGACTGATATTGCCTTTAGTTTAATTCGCAGAATCAGCTTAAATTATTTAAGTAATAATAATTCATGCAAAAAGTGTGCAATTTTGATGCTTTATATAATCCGCCATCTCGTCAGAAGTTTGTCCGGGTGCGATTTGTAAGGCTGCTGCCATGGAAAAGGCTGGAATGCCTTTTGAAATAAGAATAGATGTTGCCATGTGGAAATGCGAGTCAATTCAGACAATATTTTTAACAATTCTCATGTGAATATATGTTTTTCGCATGAAGGGATATTGGGGCTTATATATCTTGTAGTTATAAATAGAATATCTGTGAATGATGCGCCGGATTAATGCTTGTTCAAACAGTAATGTCATTTTTGCGTATAATTCTCGTGCCGAATATCTCGGCAGGTTGTACGTCTTCAGGGCGGGGTGTAATTCCCCACCGGCGGTAAATTCACAGTATTGCCCTGGCAATGCGAGTGAACAAGCCCGCGAGCGCTTGCAGTAAAAACTGTTGCAATGTGTTTGTATCAGTTTGCAAGGTCAGCAGATCTGGTGAGATTCCAGGGCCGACGGTCATAGTCCGGATGAGAGAAGATGCGCCTTATACAAAACTCCTGTGGTGAAAACCATGGGCGTTGGTGTTTGGCTATTCGTTTTTTACTCCCTGAAACGTCTTTTGCACATTCACTTTTGCCGGAGCGTTTCATTATGTTCAATGCTATTAGTAATACCAATACTACTGTCCCATTCCCTGTTTCCGTCCAGCCGGAAATTTTATCCCTCAGTCCTTTTGAGCAGCGCCTGTCCAGAGCGTTGGCAGACTTGCGCAATGGCCGTCCCGTGTTGCTCATGGATGATTTTGACCGCGAAAACGAAGCCGATCTTATTGTTGCCGCAGAAAAAATCACCGTTGAATCCATGGCCAGGCTGATCCGCGATTGCAGCGGTATTGTTTGCCTGTGTCTGACTGACGACAAGTTGCTGCAACTCGATCTGCCGCCCATGGTCAGCCACAATGAAAGCCGCTACGGCACCGCTTTCACAGTGTCGATAGAAGCCAAGCAAGGCGTGACTACCGGTGTTTCTGCGGCTGACCGCGTCACGACTATCCTGACTGCCATCGCAGCAGATGCCAAACCTGAGGATTTGGCCCGGCCTGGCCATGTCTTTCCTTTGCGGGCTGCACCTGGTGGTGTACTCAGCCGGCGTGGTCATACTGAAGGTTCTGTTGATCTGGCTATCATGGCAGGATTGTCTCCGGCAGCGGTATTATGTGAATTGATGAACCCGGATGGCAGCATGGCCAAGGGCGGACAAATCATAGAATATGCCGTGACTCACGACATCGTGATCTTGACGATTGATGAACTCGCAGCTTATCGTGCGTTATCAACTACAGCGCTAAGCTAAGCCTTTATTAACCAGAAATCCGGGAGTGACAAGTATGATCATGTTCAGAAAGATAATTGTGCTGAGCATGGTATTACTCGTCACCCCGACGCATGCTGCGCCAGCCGCCTGGTATAAGTGGCGCAGCAAACTCAATGCTCATGTGGTTTGCTCCCAGACTTCGCCGGGTGAGGGCTGGGAGCAACTGCCACAGGCATATCAGGATGGTCGCTGTGAGCGTCCAAAATCAAACTGATCGTCAGTTCATCTGTTCTTTAAATCCTTTTATTTGTTTTTTTCAAAACTGGCATTGCGCGTATCCGTTTCTTTGCATAAAGTTAATTGGTAAACATGCTTTGCATGCGGCCATCTTTCGCATACGCAAGAATTGATACAGTTTCGCTGCTTAGCTCTGTGCATCATTTCCTGATAAGCCAAGGATAATCATTCTTTCAAGCCATACACTCAGCGAAGTTGGCGTTGTGTGTTGCTGGCGAAAAATTGACCGTCCTGCAGAACTCTTCAGATGGCAGCCACATGATGAAAATAGAAATGAAGGAGTGAACATGTTAATAGAGCGCGAGGCTGAGAGTTGCTACCTGGGCCAGTTTATCCCCCTGCAATACCATCACAATATGCTGATGGACCTGAACCGTATGGACAACTTCAAGGCGGCGATACGCCGCCAGGTATTTGAGGGAGCCAAGGTGCTGGAGTTGGGTGGGGGGACAGGCGTTTTGTCGTGGTTTGCTGCACAGGCGGCGTCCAAGGTGTATTGCGTAGAATTTAATCCTGACATGGTGGATGAGGCACGTCGCTTGCTGGCCATGAACCGTGATGGTGAAAAAGTTGAAGTCATTCACGCCGATGCCTTTGAATACCTGCCACCAGAACCTGTCGATATCGTCATTTGCGAAATGATCCATGTCGCGATGCTGCGTGAAAAACAGGTGGAAGTCATCGAGAATTTTAAAAAGCGCTATGCTGCAAAATTTGGCGGTCCATTGCCAGTGTTTATACCAGAAGCCGTCGTCATGGCAGTGCAGCCTTTGCAACAGGCTAATGATTTTTCTGGCTATCAGGCGCCGATTATCCAGTTTCAGCAGGTGGGCGTTTTTTCTGCCGACACGATAGAGTTGGCGCAACCGGCCTTGTACAGCATTATTGATTTCAGTCAACCCAATGACTTGCAAATCAAATGGGAGGGCAGTTTTACCATAGAAAAATCGGGAACGGTCAGTGCCTTGCGTTTTGTGACCAAGAATATCCTGGCGGTATTGATGGAAACCTCATCCACCATCGACTGGTTGAATCACTATATGGCCTTGCCACTGGCGCATCCGGTTGCGGTAAAAGAAGGTGATCTGTTGCAAGTCAGCTTCCAGTATCGTGCCGGTGGCTCTATCGCTTCCCTGCAAAACTCCATGCAGGTGGAAGTGAAATCCACTGCAAGTGTCCGTGCAGGGCATTTGTCACTGGCTTACGGCTGATTCCAGTAAAACGTAAAGAGCCTGCATTTTTTCAAATGGAGGCTCTTTTTCTTTGTGACGACTGTTTTAGTCTGGTGAGCTATTTTCCTCATCTGCTGGACTAGCCAGTGCCTGTTGTATCAATTCTTCTTCAGAGATTGGTGGCAGCTCATTCAGTTCTTCTGGTCGTGCCTGATTTGCCAGGTTCAGGGTATGTTCACCCAGAAATGCCAGAGCCACCTGTTCACCTTCTGGCTTATCCTGCGGACTGGCCTGCGCAACGAAATCTGCAATGCCAGTATCGTCACCAGCCTCTCCATCCAGACCATATTCAAGCCCATCCCCGGCAGTTGCCAGGGCTTGAGTCAATAAATCATCGTCTGCTACAGGTGGAAGTTCAGCAAGTTCTTGGAGGTGCAATTTTTCCTCGAAAGTCAATTCTTGACTGGCTTGAAAAGCGGGCAAGCCATAGTCTGGCTCAGGATGTTGTGGCGCAGTTGCTGTGCTTTGCTTGCCCAGGCTTTCCAGATAAGCGGCAAAGTCACCATTTTTGGGAACATCATTATTCACGATGAGCTTTTCGTTCTATGTTTTAGCCAGAAATCAGTTTTCGTGACCATCATGCATGGGCAAGGTATCAGGGTCAGGTTTGAGCAGCTTGATATCGCGCACATTTTTTTGTACTGCAACAGCAGCAAACAGGCTCAGCAAGAATGCCATGGCAAAGAAACCTTTTTCGCTCCAGCCCAGTGTTGCATTGAACAAACCTACAGCCAGCAACAGTATGGATAAACCCAGCGACAGCCAGCACAGACCAAAGTAGATGCCGGTAACAGGTATCCCTTCGAGTTTGTCGCGTACTGATTTTTGCAGGGAAACGGCAGCAAACAGGCCATACATCAAGACGGTAAAGTAATAACCTTTTTCATTCAATTGCATCTCTGCATTCCAGACGCCAGCAAAATAAGTGGCTGCACCTATAAACAACGCGGCCCATGATGCGCCCACAAATGCACCGGTAGGTGCGTGAAGTTGAGGTTTCAAACAAGGACTCCTTGATATAAAAGATTGAATCAGGTTTTACCGGATTCGCCGGAATTTTGCAATATTACAATGAGAAGAGCCAGGAAATAGCATATTTGACCCAAATAATAAGCCAAGTAGCTAGTTAGATATATTGGGGGTATATGGACAAAATTAATTCATTCGCGTAAGGTCACCCCTTCTTGCCTGAGCGGCAATGGTCCTCTGTTTCTTTGTGCACTTTACCGGAGTCGAATAATGTCTTTACGTTTTGTTGCTGTGCCCGCTGGAAAATCCTTGATAACTTGCCTGGTCGCAGGCCTGTGCTTGTCTGCTACCGTACAAGCTGCACCAGCTAAAGCCAAGAACCCGCCAGTCAAGGCAGTGCAGGCATCCAAACTGAATCTTGGTGATATCCTTAAAGATTCCAAGGCCACTGACTGGAGGCCGCTTGATCCTGAAAATACGCTGTACCTGAATCTGGACAAAGGCCGTGTCATCATAGAGCTGGCACCAAATTTTGCCCCCAATCATGCACAAAATATCAAGGCACTGGTACGCGAAGGCTATTTTGACGGCCTGGCTATTGTGCGTTCTCAAGAAAACTATGTCGCGCAATGGGCAGACCCGGATGAGAAACGGGAAGTAAAAACAGCCAAGCGCAAGCTTACAGGCGAATTCACTGTCAAATATCCAGCCAACTTGCCATTTACCCGATTACCGGATGTCGATGGCTATGCGCCGCAAGTAGGGCATGCCAATGGTTTTCCAGCAGGGCGAGACCCCAGGTCAGGCGCTGCATGGCTCGCACATTGCTACGCGACTGTCGGCGTTGCCCGTGGTACTGATGCCAATAGTGGTGATGGCACTTCCCTGTATGTCGTTACTGGTCACGCACCAAGACAGTTGGACAGGAACATCACTGTCGTGGGCCGTGTCATGCAGGGTATGGAATTGCTGACGACCTTGCCTCGCGGAACCGGACCTCTGGGTTTTTATGAGAAAGCCGAAGAGCGCACGCCGATAAAGAGCATGAAAATAGCAGCCGATGTGCCAGAGGCAGAGCGCAGCAAGCTGGAAATCATCCGCACTGACACTGCAACTTTCAAATCAATTATCGATGCACAAAGAAACCGCGGCGGTGACTGGTATAAAGTGCCAGCAGGGTATATAGACCTGTGCAATGTGCCGCTGCCAGTCAGGCCGCAAAAATAATCATAAACATGGGAGTGCAGAATGGCGCGTGGTGCTTATTCACGCGTCACGCGTACCAGCCCATACGGAAATTTGCTAATTGCTCCCGCTGTCCATACTTGATGTCTGGCAAGAGCTTGCCATGTCAATACTGCAAGCGATACTTGTAGCTGAGCTGGTATCAATGGCATCTTGTGACATTGCTGCTGGGGTATTGTTGTTGGTGATGGAATCCAGCCCCGGTGGGTTTGCAGCAAACCACAGCCATGCAGGATCAATAGCTCCCTTATTGATACTCCACTGATTAAAACCACCCCTGATGATGATAGTCAGGTATAGCGCAAAGGCAAATACAAAAATGCCCAGCGCAATATAAGGGAATACACGTAATGGGGAAATATTTGGAACCAGGCTGCGCAGAAAAACAATCAGCAACGCAGAGATGGCAAAAAAGCAGATGAGGGATTTGATAATATTAATACGCAATTGGGACATCTCGGTTCTCCGGTAAAAGGATCAATAGGCATTTGTTGCAATTGCGCTTGTATTTTATGCCTGTTGAAAACTTTTTGCCGGAGTTATTATTTTGCCGACGTTCCACCACGATAATATTACTGACCCGGGTTGTTCAGCTCTTCGTGAATACGGTTGATGCCTGCCATGACTTCGTCACTGAGCCTTACATCCAGCGCATCAATATTCTCCTTCAACTGTGTCACATTAGTCGCACCTATGATGGTACTGGCGACAAAGCTGCGCGAATAACACCAGGCCAGTGCCAGTTGTGCTGGCGTCAATCCATGTTCACGCGCCAGAGCCGCATAACGTTTGCTGGCTTCAAATACGCTGGCACGCATGTAGCGTGGGCTCCAGGTTGGCGGGAATATTGTCAGGCGGCCATGGGCCTTGGCATCGTCAGTATATTTGGCGGTAAGCTGTCCGAACGCCAGCGGGCTATACGCCAGCAAACCGACATTTTCACGGAAGCAGGTTTCATCCAGACCCTGTTCAAATGAACGATTCACCAGGTTGTAGGCATTTTGTATGCTGGCGATGTTCGCTGCGCCTTGCAGTTCTGCCTGCTTGATAAACTCACTGACACCCCAGGATGTTTCATTCGATGCGCCAAAAGCGCGTATCTTGCCTTCCTTAACGAGGGCATTCAATACCGCCACTGTTTCGGCGATATCTGTACAGGGTCTTTCCAGCGCTGGATCAAATTGTTTTTGTCCAAAGATGGGGGCATTGCGGCTGGGCCAGTGTAATTGGTAGAGGTCGATGTAGTCTGTTTGCAGGCGTTGCAAGCTGGTTTCTATGGCGGCACGAATATTCTTTTCATTCAAATCATTTTCGCCATTGCGTATCCAGCCCATGCCGCGTGAGGGGCCAGCCACTTTAGTCGCCAGTACGATCTCATTACGCTTGCCAGATTTTTTGATCCAGCTACCTATGTATTGCTCGGTCTTGCCTTGTGTAGCGGCACGCGGCATGACCGGGTACATCTCCGCCGTATCGATAAAATTAATACCGCGTTCCAGCGCATAATCAAGCTGTTCGTGCGCTTCTGCTTCGGTGTTTTGCTCACCAAAAGTCATGGTGCCCAGGCAGATGGTGGATACATTCAACTGGCTATTGCCAAGTAAAATTTTCTTCATGATGATAGGGGTAAATTATTTATGTCCGCGCAAGGCATCTGCGCAATCTTTGACTAATGCCGGGCCTTGATAAATCAGGCCAGAATACACTTGTACCAGCGCTGCTCCAGCCTGCATTTTAGCCACAGCATCGGCACCGGAAAAAATCCCGCCGACACCGATGATGGGTAACTCATCGCCCAGTTCTGCCTTCAGGGCGCGGATCACGCGGTTGGATAATTCAAACACGGGTTTGCCAGACAGGCCGCCCGTTTCTTCTGCGTGTGGCAAGCCTTGCACGGCATCGCGGGTGATGGTGGTATTGGTCGCAATCACTCCATCTATCTTGTGACGCAGCAGGGCTTCAGCTATGGTCTTGATCTGTTCTGCGTCGATATCTGGAGCGATCTTCAGGGCAACAGGTACATAACGCTTATGTTCATCCGCCAGTTTTTGCTGCGCTTCCTTCAGTTGTGACAGCAAGGCATCAAGTTCGGTCGCACCTTGCAACTGGCGCAGGTTCTTGGTGTTGGGGGAAGATATATTCACTGTCACATAACTGGCATAGGGATACACCTTGGTCAGGCAATGCAGGTAATCTTCAGCAGCGCGTTCTATTGGTGTTTCGGCATTCTTGCCTATGTTCAGGCCCAGCACGCCTTGTTTGTCCTGATAAAAACGCGAAGCCTGCACATTTTTGACAAAGGCATCAACACCGCCATTATTAAAACCCATGCGGTTGATAATTGCATCTGCCTGCGGCAGGCGGAACATGCGTGGCTTGGGGTTACCCGCTTGCGCGCGAGGCGTGACCGTGCCAATTTCTATGGAACCAAAACCGATTGCCGCCAGGCCATCAATATACGCACCGTCCTTGTCCAGGCCAGCAGCAAGACCTACCGGATTGGGAAATCGCACACCCATGACTGTGCGCACATCTTCTGCAGGTTTATTGCCCAGCAAACCACCCAAGCCAAGTTGATTGGCGCGCTGCAGAGCAGGTAAAGTCAGGTGATGGGCATTTTCCGGATCCATGGCAAACAGGGCAGGGCGGATCAGGGAGTAAAGAAGTTTTGCAGGCATGTAAATAGGTGGGGAAGAAAAGTTGAAAATAAAATTTGAAAGACAGACGGGGCAGGAGCGTCAGAGCTCCCGTAAAGTCTGCCAGCGCCCCTGCATCAAGGCATCAAGGGGGCGGAAATTCGTTTTGTAAGCCATCTTGGGGCTGGCAGCGATCCAGTAACCCAGATAGACATAGGGCAGCTTTAACAAGCGCGTTTGCTCTATCTGCCACAAGACATTGTAAGTGCCATACGATGCCGTCGCATCATCCGGGTCATAGAAGGTATATACCGACGACAAGCCATCTGTCAGTACATCAATGATGCTGACCATGCGCAGGATATTGTTGTCATCCCTGAATTCAACCAAACGGGTATTCACCCGGCTTTGCAGCAGGAACTGCGCATACTGGTCGCGGCTGTCATTGTCCATGCCGCCGCCAGAGTGACGCTCACCCTGATAACGCTGGTACAACTCATAGTGCTCATGCACATAACTGAGGCTGCTGACGCGCGCATGCAGATCGCCATGTTTTTTCCAGGCACGGCGCTGGCTGCGGTTGGTTTCAAATTCATTGACGCGCACACGAACAGGTGTGCAAGCCTGGCAGTTATCACAATGAGGCCGGTAAATAAAAATGCCACTACGGCGAAAGCCACTCTTCACCAGCTCTGAATATGCATCGGCATTAATCAGATGCGCAGGCGTGGCCACTTGCGAACGCGCCTGCAAGCCTTCCAGATAACTGCAAGGGTAGGGTGCCGTCGCATAAAACTGTATGCTGGCGAATGGGAGTTCGTTAAGCTGGGTCACGGGCTGATCTTGTTGACTATGGTCCAATTGCTAATCGCGGGCAAGGCACTGGCATGTTCTACCCAGCGCAAAAACTCGGTTCTGCTGATCGCTTTTGCGCCCAGAGATGCCAAATGTGCCGTCTCTTGCTGGCAGTCTAACATTTTCACCCCATGTTCACGCAAGAAAAATACCAGATGTGCCAGCGCTATCTTGGATGCATCTGTCACCCTGGCAAACATGGATTCGCCATAAAACATGCGGCCTATGCAAACGCCGTAGGCGCCGCCTACCAGTTCACCATCCAGCCAGACTTCGGTGGAATGGGCATAACCGAGCTTGTGCAAGTCACAATAACCCGCGACGATGTCGTCAGAAATCCAGGTGCCGTGTTCTTCTCCACGCGGCGCAGCGCAGGCTCGCATGACGTCTTCGAAGGCAGTGTCAAAGCGCACTTCCCAGCGCGGGTCTTTGCAGACCTGGCGCAGGCGCTTTTTCAGACTTGCGGATAGTTTGAAATCCTCCACTTGCAAGACCATGCGGGGGTCGGTTGACCACCACAAGATAGGCTGCCCATCAGAAAACCAGGGGAAGATGCCATTCTTGTAGGCATACAGCAGGCGTCCGGCTGACAAGTCAGCACCCGCCGCCAGCAAGCCTGCCGCGCCATCTTTGTCTGTCAGTGCGGTGCTCGGATGGGGGAAGGCGCTATCAGTTTCCAGCCAGGGGATCATGCAGCCCCCAATATGGATTGCACCAAAAAGACGCCATATTTCAGTGCATCAAACTTGTGCATTAAATAACCAGGTTTTAAAAATCGCATTAAATCAATCACTTATGAATTGCACCAAATTGGAATGCATTTTGCTTTATCAGTGCATCTTTGATTCGGATTTGCACTTAAATTGGGAGATATTTTGCATGAATGCACAAAATAGCAGCGCTGACGCTTTGTTTATCTTGCTTGGCGCAATCATGATTTTAGCAATGCATGCGGGGTTTGCGTTTTTAGAATTGGGCACTGTGCGCAAGAAAAACCAGGTCAATGCCCTGGTCAAGATACTGGTTGATTTTGCCGTATCGACCATCGCCTACTTTTTTGTCGGTTATACCATTGCTTACGGAGTGCAGTTTTATTCAGGTGCCGAGGTGCTGGTCGCTAAGAACGGCTTTGAAATGGTCAAGTTCTTTTTCTTGCTGACCTTTGCCGCTGCCATACCCGCCATTATCTCAGGCGGCATTGCCGAACGGGCAAAATTTCACCCGCAACTGATTGCTACCGCTTTGCTGGTCGGTGTGTTATATCCCTTCTTTGAAGGTATAGCCTGGAACCAGCGTTTTGGCATACAGGCATGGCTGAAGGCAATGTTCTCTGAGGAATTTCATGATTTTGCCGGTTCTGTGGTTGTGCATGCCTTTGGCGGCTGGGTCGCCTTGCCTGCCGTGCTGCTACTGGGCGCACGCCGTGGCCGCTATATGAAGAATGGCGCAATCGCAGCCCACCCGCCATCCAGCATCCCTTTCCTGGCGCTGGGCGCCTGGATACTGACGGTGGGCTGGTTTGGCTTCAATGTCATGAGCGCTCAAACCCTGGATAAAATGAATGGGCTGGTTGCCATGAATTCACTGATGGCCATGGTGGGCGGCACCCTGGTCGCCTTCATCCTCGGCAAGAATGATCCTGGCTTCGCCTACAATGGTCCCCTGGCTGGGCTGGTGGCGGTGTGTGCCGGTTCTGACCTTATGCATCCTCTAGGGGCGCTGATCACTGGTGGCATGGCTGGTGCGATCTTTGTCTGGATGTTTACCTGGACGCAAAATAAATGGAAGGTCGATGATGTACTGGGCGTCTGGCCCTTGCATGGTCTGTGTGGTGCCTGGGGTGGTATCGCAGCCGGTATCTTTGGACTGAAATCTCTGGGTGGCCTGGGTGGCGTCAGCTTCATGTCGCAATTGCTGGGCACCATTATGGGCGTTGCAATTGCCTTTGTCGGCGGCTATATCATCTACGCCAGTCTGAAAAAATTCATAGGCATACGCCTTGATCCTGAAGAAGAATTTGAAGGTGCGGATTTGGCTATCCACAAAATCTCATCAACTGCAGAGCGCGAAACCAGTTGGTGATATCGAAAAAAATGGGCAAATTAAAATTTGCCCATTTTTGATGTTAGCCTGGCCAATGTTATTTCAGCCATCCCGCATGGGCTTGAAAATATCATGCTCGTGCATGTGAAAGCGCCCGCCGTCCCTGACCTTCGCGAGGTCTTCAAAGAAAAACTTCAGCGTATGGCCTGTGGTGGGAAAGGCGATGTCATCCCAGGGGATTTGCTCTTCAGAGAAGAGTGCTACTTCCAGGCTCTCGACTCCAGCGGCGTAATTCAGATCCAGTAGAGTGGCGCGATAAAACAGGTGGACCTGATGTACATGCGGTACATTCAAGATAGAAAACAGCTCATGCAATTTGATATTGGCACCAGCTTCTTCTTCTGTTTCACGCTGCGCTGCTTGAGCCGTGGTCTCATTATTTTCCATGAAACCGGCAGGCAGGGTCCAAAAGCCCAGACGCGGTTCTATGGCTCGCTTGCATAATAATATCTTGGTGACACCATCTTCTTCCCAAACGGGAATAGCACCCACCACCATCTTCGGGTTTTGATAATGGATAGTGCCGCAAGCCGGGCAGACAATACGCTCGCGGGTATCATCAACAGGGATTTGCAAGACCACCGGGGACGCGCATTCAGAGCAGAATTTCATGGGTAAAAAAGAGTCAAAATTGGCGAATCCGCAGAGTGTAACATCTGTCTGTAAAAGCGCGGAAAAAGTCCATATTCTATAAAAGAATTGCGCGGAGCAGCAAAATCATGTATAGTTTCATTCTTCAGACGCGGGGTGGAGCAGTCTGGCAGCTCGTCGGGCTCATAACCCGAAGGTCGTAGGTTCAAATCCTGCCCCCGCAACCAAGTATTCAAGCCCTTGACCAGAAATGATCAAGGGCTTTTTGCTTTTCTTGCTTGTCACGCACCTGCTGCTTGTGTGATGTGAAAACCCGTTTGCCGTGGTCGTGGAATTGTGGCGTAGTTTGGTTGGTGATATTTCTGGTACTCGTGGCCTATTTTTCTCTTGCTGATGCAGACATTGGTAATGCAATGACTGTTGGTGCAACCGCTTGTCTCGCTGCTTTTGGATGTTCGGAAATATTGTGCAGCCTGGCGGCAGTGGTTGGCGTGGTGTTGCTGGTTTTAAATATGCTGACAACGTCAGCTTGTTTTCTTGCCTGATCCTGCAGTGATTCGGCTGCTGCGGCTATTTCTTCGACGAGGGCAGAGTTTTGCTGGGTAGTGTTATCCAGTTCCACAATGGCCCGGTTGATCTGTTCTATGCCTGCCGTCTGTTCTGCACTGGCAGAGCTGATTTCCGCAATGATATGGGTTACATGTCTGACGCTGCTGACGACTTCCCCCATGGTCTGGCCGGCTTCATCAACAAGCTGGCTTCCCGCATTCACTTTTTCTACAGATGTATCAATCAAGAGCTTGATCTCTTTTGCTGCGGTTGCTGAGCGCTGGGCAAGATTGCGCACTTCTGAAGCAACCACGGCAAATCCCCGGCCTTGCTCTCCGGCGCGCGCCGCTTCGACTGCGGCGTTCAGTGCCAGGATGTTGGTCTGGAAGGCGATGCCGTCTATGACGCTGATGATGTCAACAATCTTCCTGGATGATTCACTGATGGAAGACATTGTATCGACCACCCGCGTGACTACATTACCGCCTTTGACGGCGACTTCGGATGCATTTTGTGCGAGCTGATTGGCTTCAAGGGCGTTATCGGAGTTTTGCTTGACTGCGCTGGTGAGTTCTTCCATGGAGGACGCGGTTTCTTCCAGTGCACTTGCCTGTTTTTCAGTGCGGGCGGACAGGTCCTGATTCCCTGATGCGATTTGTGTGGACGCGGTAGCGACAGTGTCTGTGCCATTGCGTATCTGTTCGACGATGTCTATCAGGTTCTTGTTCATCAAAGCCAGCGCGCGCAGCAGTGAGCCCATTTCATCTTTGCCGGTGACATCAATGTCACTGGTCAAATCGCCGCTGGCAACGGTCTTGGCGATTTTTACTGCGCTGTTAATAGGGGTGACTATGCGTCGTGTAATTGACCAGGCGATAAGGCAACTGATGATGGCGGCAAGTATGCCAGTGACTATCATTAGCTGAGTGGCTGATTCTGCTGTTGTCCTGGTTTCTATGGCTGACTCGGCCATTAATCCCTCTTGAAACTTGATCAGTGACTCCATGGCTTCCAGGTAACTGAGTTGTTTGGGGCGAACTTCTTTGAATAGAAAATCTTTTGCCTCGTCTTTGCTGCCGTCTGTCACGAGCTGTATCATTTTGTCTCTGACGGGAATATATTGCGTGCGCTGTTCTATGGTAAGTCTGAGCAACTCCTTGGCTTTTGGGTTGCGTATGGTGGTCGATAGTTTGTCGAGTTCGACGGTAATCGCCTGAGAGGATTGTTGTACGCTGTCGATTTCTTTTTTTATTTCAGCTTCATCACTCATGAGCAAGATATTGCGCAAATTCCTGGCTTGCAGATTCAGGTTTTTGATGGCGTCGTTGAGTACATATATTTTTTGATAGCGGTCATTGACGGTAAGGTTGATTTCGCTGTTGAGCAAAGTCAGGCGTGAGGTGCCTATAAGTACAACAGCAATCAGCATCAAGATAACTATGCCAAAACCTGAATACAGGCGCTGGCCGATTTTGAGATTTGCAATAAACATTTTTTATGTCCCATGAAAGGCTGTGCTGCTGGTCGGATGCGATTGCCAATGAGCGGCGGCTGAAGCGAGTCGTTCCTGAAGGCAGTACTTCAAAAAATGGTGCGGCAAGTTTCTGGCAATTATTTCCTGGATATCGGGGTTTTTTGCCTGAGTTGTCAGGCGTGAATGGGCTTGCTTTATATGCATTTAATTGCATTTTACGCATCATCTTTGCTTGAAGTCCACGTGAAAAATCAAAGTGTATGTTTTATGCAAAAAATGCAATTTATTGTGAATTTAACCAAATTTTGCGTGTTTTTTTAATTCTGTAAAAAATAAGTAAAATACAAGATGCTGTCACAAAACCTGAACCCGGCCTGGCAAGGAGAAATGCCATGAGTATTGAACTTGATCACACTATCGTTCCTTCGCATGACAAGCTGGGTTCGGCAAAGTTGCTGGCTGACCTGCTCGGTGTGCCCTGGGCGCCGACGGCTTTGGGGCCGTTTGCTCCGGTATTTGTGAATGAGGGCTTGACACTGGATTTTATCCAGGCTAACGAAGACTTCCCTGTTTATCATTTTTGTTTTCGCGTCAGCCCGCAAAAGTTTGATGAAATACTGGGGCGTATCAAGCAGGCGGGCATCCCCTATCGCAGCTCGGTACGCGGGCCTGTGGATATGGAGATCAATACTGATTATGGCGGCAGCATGATTTACTGGAATCAGCCAGATGGTCATCAATGGGAAATGCTGACGGTGAGTTATGCGCGCCAGTCAGATTAAGCTTTGATTGTGAAAGAAAAGCGATATTCTTCAAAAAAACGGAATGCGGCGTCGCTGACCTCGGCCAGATTGACTTCGATGTCGTCGGTTAGTGTTGCTGCATCATTTTGTCCATGTGCCCATGCATCAAGACAATCCACATTGGCTCCTTGCTGTATCAGCATGCGTATGCTTGCTGCAATTTGATGTGTTGCTTCAATAGTGTCGCGATCTTCTTGAAACCATTCTTCTGGTTCGCCAAATCCTAGCTCTATGCTGTCGCCAGATAAATGCCTGAAGTTGCAACTGCATCCGGCATTTGAGGCGAGGAACCATTTATTCTCGAAGCGTAGATATTTTTCTTCTGGAATGCCGGGTAGTTTTTTTACGAACTGAATGAGCTCATTGTTGGCAAGAGACAGGTCGTAGTCGGAACTGGTGCTTAAGATGGTCATGAAACACATAGTTTGTCATCAGTTTGATTGAAAATCACATGGTGATTGTTTCATGAAATCTTATTTGGTGTTGTTAATATAAATATAATTTGATCTTTGTTTTACTTGAATCGCATGCAATCTGCCCAGATTTTCCCGTGCAAACTTCCCTAATGCATGCTACCCTCGCACCCTTGCAATGGTATGCAGGATGTTGTTGGAAGGCTTGTGGTTGGCTTTCCAGATTGGGTGCAGAAGTGGGGATCTATGCGGAAATTCGCTTGATTTCCCCGCTTGCAGACGGAAATAATGAGTAAAGCCACGTATCAGCGTGGCTTTTTTATTGTTTGTTGACGATATTTTTTGATCGTCTGTGAATTTCTGGACTACAATCCAGTGTCTACTAATTTTAGGGATTGTGCGCTGCTAAGTTCTTTGCGCGCTCCATGCAGTCCCAGCCGCCCGCATAAGGGGCGTTGCTGCCAGGTTGGTGGCAACAAATTTAATACAAAACTGATGTGAACAATAGCGAAATGGTAACTGAGTATCAGTTATCGTGTTGCATGACATCAACTAAATAAACCCGTGTACTTTAATATTGCATGAATACTGCTGAGGCAAAACGAGTCCTCGAAACAGCCTTGTTATGCGCGCCAGAGCCGCTGACAGTCAATACGATGAAAAAGCTGTTCCAGGATGCGGATGATCAAGGTGATGTGGTCGGCGCAGATACTATCAAATTGATGCTGGAAGGCTTGCGCCAGGACTGGTCTGACAAGGGCATAGAACTGGTAGCTTTATCTACAGGCTGGCGCTTTCAAAGTAAACCGGAAATGCGCGCCTATATAGACAGACTGAACCCGGAAAAGCCACCAAAGTATTCAAGAGCAACGCTGGAAACCCTGGCGATTATTGCTTATCGTCAGCCAGTGACGCGTGGTGATATAGAAGAAATCCGTGGCGTGACCGTGGCTTCGCAGATGATCAAGACACTGGAAGACCGTGGCTGGATAGAAACTATAGGCCACAGGGATGTGCCAGGTCGCCCATCCCTGTTCGCTACTACCAAGCAGTTCCTGGATGACCTGGGCCTGTCTTCATTGGATCAGTTGCCGCCTTTGCAGCAAGTAAAGAGGGATGCAGAAGAAGAGGCTGTACCCGAGTTGGCAGCGCTGGATGGCGGCATGTTTGCCGCTGTTGATGCAGATGCGGCAGAAGTTGAGCCTGTGGCTGAAGATGTGCCTTTGGCAGAGCAAACTGAGGATGTGGATGTGCCTGGTGAAGATGCTTCTGATGCTGCGCAGGAGTCGGCGGATGCTGCGGAGGTACTTGCAGAAGAACCGGGGTCATTGGTGCAGGCAGCACCAGATGAGCAACAGCAGATTGAAACCTCACAGAATGCGGAAGTTGCATATAGGCAAGAATTGCATGGGCAGGATGAGATTATCGCCGAGCCAGGTGTGGCGATGGATCATGCCTCAGATGCATTGCCTGCAACTGATGTGACAGTAGAAATTGTCGCTGAAGAGCGCGTTGAAGCTGCAAGCGACGCAGAAAATGTAGCAATTTCAGAAGAGATAGTAAAAGAAATTACCGAAGATATAGCCGAACAAGTAATCGAAGAAATAAGTGAGGTTGGGGGAGATTCTCAACCTGTCACGCAATTGAGTGATCAGGTAGCCGATACTGCGGCACCGGATAGTGTATCGGGCGCTGCAGCGAGTCAGTTGCCTTCAATAGAACTGAAGAATGAATCCAATGAATCCTGAAGATGTAAATGCTGACCAAGCTGATGGTGCGGGCCCAAATGACAATGGCCCGGCTGCTGGTGATGACGCAAAACCGGCAAAGCGCGGTGTGCGTACTCCACGTACTAGTGTAAGCCGATCCAAGCCTAAGCAAGCGAATGCAGAGCAATCAGCAGGGGCTGCAGAGGCAGCAGTAGCAACTGTAGTGGTGACAACACCAGCCGATGATGTCGCAGAAGCGCCAGTTAAAAAAGCGCGTGCCCCGCGCGCGCCGCGTACTCCTAAAGAACCTGGGGCAGCGCCACGTGCCAGCCGTGCCAAAGCCAAGCTTGCGGAAGTTGTCGAAGAGCATGCAGTAGTCGCGCCTGAAGCTCCTGTAGTTGCCGAGCCGGTTGTGCGTACTGAGCAAATAGCCGAGCGTAGTGAACGTCCACCACGTGGCGAACGTCCGCCCCGCACAGAGCGTGCGCCAAGGGCAGATCGCGCAGAACGGACAGTGCGCAGTGAAAAAACTGAAAACGGCGAAAAAACTGAACGTCCAGTCCGCGCTGATCGCGGAGAGCGCACCGACCAGCGTGCCGACCGCGCAGAGCGTTCAGATCGTGGTGACCGCAGTGAACGTACTGAGCGCGGTGACCGCAATGATCGTGGCTCACGTCAAAATGCTGGGCAGGCAGGTGCCAATAAATCCAAACGTCCGCAACAGCAGGCTCGCGGTGGTCGCCCTGGTGCAGGCAATAATGCCGATGACGTGTTTTCTTTTGTTACATCCGAGGCATTTGATTCTGGTGTTGCTGATGATGTCAAAGACAAGGGCCGTGGCAAGCCAGTGCGCCGTGATCTGACTGCAGATGATGATGCACCTAAATTGCATAAAGTCTTGGCTGAGGCTGGCCTGGGTTCGCGCCGCGACATGGAAGAACTGATCGTTGCTGGCCGTGTCTCTGTGAATGGTGAGCCAGCCCATATTGGCCAAAGAATTTTGCCGACTGACCAGGTCCGCATCAATGGCAAGCCCATTATGCGCAAAGTCAGTAAAAAACCTCCGCGCGTGCTGATTTATCACAAGCCTGCTGGCGAGATCGTCAGCACCAATGATCCTGAGGGGCGTGCATCCGTGTTTGAGAGCTTGCCAACCATGAAAGTAGGAAAGTGGCTGGCAGTAGGTCGTCTCGATTACAACACGGAAGGTTTGTTGCTGTTCACCACATCTGGTGATCTGGCCAACCGTCTGATGCATCCACGTTATGGTATTGAGCGTGAATATGCCGTGCGTACCCTCGGTGAGCTGGAAGAGGGTATGCGTCAGCGCCTGTTGGCAGGTGTCGAACTCGAGGATGGTCTGGCGCAATTCTCCAAGATCACTGACGGTGGTGGTGAGGGTGTCAATAAATGGTATCGCGTCATCATTGGTGAGGGCCGTAACCGTGAAGTGCGTCGTATGTTTGAGGCAGTGGGTTTGACGGTTTCACGTCTGATCCGTACCCGTTATGGCGCCATGACCTTGCCTGCCAACCTCAAGCGTGGTCGTTGGGAAGAGCTGGAAGAAGATGCAGTCCGTGCCCTGTTGAAGTTGAGTGGTCTGGAAAAGGCTGGTGGTGACAAGCCTGCCACGCCAGGCAAAGGCGGCAAGCCATTTGGGAATAAGGCTCCAGGTTTTGGTAATGGTCCTTTTACCCAGAAGCAAGTTGGTTTTCCTATGTCCAGCGGTCGTGGCGACCGTGCTGAATACGGTGCGGGCCGTGGCGGTAACGCCAATGGCAACGGGTACGGCAATAAAGCCGGCGGCAATGCTGGCAATAATGCCAACAACGCCAATGGTAAAAAACGTAGCCGTCAGCCAGATCCCTTGCAGACAGCATTGGGTTTTCCTGACGCAGGCCAGCAGCGTCGCGGCCCAACTGCCCGTGGTAGCGGTCAGGCCATAGGTCAGGGTATTGCAGCGCGCAGGCGCTCACGTGGCGCATAATGTTTTTCGGTTGTTTTACACGTTTTGCAGTGGTGCGACGTGTTGAAATTACCTCGTTTTCCATTGCGACGAGGTAATTTATCGTTTATAATCTTGTAGTTAGCAGATTTTGCCTTTATTTGAACCTAAATCAGGGCGCTACAAAAAAAGATGGGCAGTTGCCCATTTTTTTTTGGTTTTAGCGATTGATATCGTGTTGAGTAAGTTGCGGTGCAACGCTCAATAGTCCGGATCGCCAGGCCTGTAGCGGGTTTCGCCCGGTTTGCAAATTGTCAGTGTGTTTCTCGGAGAATAAGTTTGGCTTTGTTGGATTTGATAGAAAAAACCGTCAACGGTACCGGATATGATCTGGTGGATTTTGAGCAGGCCGAGCGCGGCTTGTTCAGGGTTTATATTGATTTTTTACCGGAAGACCTCGAGCGCGGCAATATCACGGTGGAAGACTGCGAAAAAGTCAGTCACCAGTTATCGCATGTGCTGACGGTGGAAAACGTCAATTACAGTCGCCTGGAGACTTCTTCTCCCGGTCTCGACAGGCCGCTCAAGAAAATCGCTGACTACGTGCGTTTTGCTGGTGAGAAAGCCAATGTGAAATTGCGCATGCCCATGCCGGGCACGCCAAATCGCAAGACTTTTGAAGGTATCTTGCATGAGCCTGAAGGTGAAAATCTGAAGCTGGAATTTGAAGTAAAAGATGGGTCGGCCATGCTGGAGTTTACGCTCGCCGATGTGGATAAGGCACGCCTTGTGCCGCAAGTGGATTTTAGGAGTCGCAAAGCATGAGTCGTGATTTGTTGTTATTGGTGGATGTGCTGGCGCGTGAAAAGAACGTCGATGAAGAGGTTGTTTTCGGATCGCTGGAGCATGCTTTGGCGCAAGCGACAAAAAAACGTTTTCCCGGTGAAGTTGATATTCGCGTAGAAATCGACCGCGATACTGGTGAATTCAGGTCTTTCCGCCGCTGGCACGTGGTGCCGGATGAGGCAGGTCTGCAATTGCCAGATCAGGAAATCCTGCATTTTGAAGCAGTGGAAGACGATCCTGAAATTCAGGTTGATGATTACATCGAAGAAGAAATTGAATCGGTCGATTTTGGCCGTCGTTTTGCACAAGATACCAAGCAAGTCGTCTTGCAACGTATCCGTGATGCAGAGCGTGAACAGATCCTGGCTGACTTCCTGGAGCGCGGTGATTCCCTGGTAACAGGTACCATCAAGCGTATGGAACGCGGCGAAGCCGTGGTTGAATCTGGCAAGATTGAAGCCCGTCTTCCACGTGATCAGATGATTCCCAAAGAAAATCTGCGTGTTGGTGATCGTGTCCGTGCCTATATTTTGCGCATAGACCGTAATGCACGTGGTCCGCAAGTTATCTTGTCGCGTACAGCGCCAGAATTCATCATGAAGTTGTTCGAGCTGGAAGTGCCGGAAATCGAGCAAGGTTCCTTGGTGATCAAGTCTGCTGCACGTGATCCTGGCGTGCGTGCAAAAATTGCTGTGTACACCGCCGACAAACGTATTGATCCTATTGGCACTTGCGTTGGTATGCGTGGTTCACGCGTGCAGGCTGTAACCGGCGAACTGGGTGGTGAACGTGTTGATATCGTGCTGTGGTCTGAAGACCCGGCGCAATTCGTGATTGGCGCACTGGCACCAGCCAATGTTTCATCCATCATGGTGGATGAAGAAAAGCACGGCATGGATGTCGTCGTTGATGAAGAAAACCTGGCAATCGCGATTGGCCGCAGTGGCCAAAACGTTCGCCTGGCCGCTGAATTGACCGGCTGGCAAATCAACATCATGACGGCAGAAGAGTCTGCGAATAAGGCCGAGCAAGAAACTGCCGGTATCCGCAGCCTGTTCATGGAAAAACTTGACGTAGATCAGGAAGTCGCCGACATCCTGGTGGATGAAGGTTTCTCCAGCCTGGAAGAAATCGCTTACGTACCGATCAGCGAAATGCTGGAAATTGAAGCTTTCGATGAAGACACTGTCAATGAGTTGCGTAACCGCGCTCGTGACGCTCTTTTGACAGAGGCAATTGCTTCTGAAGAAGGTCTCGAAGGTATGGAAGATGAATTAATCAACCTCGAAGGTATGACCCGCGTAACTGCAGGCAAGCTGGGTTTGGCTGGTATCAAGACCCTGGCGGCTTTCGCTGGATTGGCTTATGACGAATTTGGCGCGATTTTGGCATTATCTGCAGACCGTGCACGTCAATTAATTAAAGATGCATTTGAAGATGTGACCGATGATGAGATGAAACTCATCGACGCTAAATATGATGATCAGGCCAAGGCATTGTTAGCCAAAGCCTGGAAACTCGTAGAAGCTAAGTAATTCACGGGTTTCAATCTCATAACGCGCACATAGAAAAAGAGGACTGAATGGCGAGTAACAACGTAGCCCAATTTGCCACCGAGCTAAAGATGTCAGCAGATTTGCTGCTCACGCAATTGCGTGCGGCGGGCGTCAGTAAGAGCTCGACGTCAGATTCGCTGACAAAGGAAGACAAAGATAAATTGCTGGAACATCTGCGTCGTTCCCATGGCGTTTCTGCGGACACCGAAAAGAAAAAAATCACCTTGACTCGTAAGGAAACGACCGAGATCAAGCAAGCCGATGCGACTGGGAAGTCTCGTACCATTCAGGTTGAAGTTCGTAAAAAACGTACTTTCGTCAAGCGTGACGATGCTCCCGCAGATGAAGCGCAGACAACTGCACCTGTAGTAGATGCTGCTGAGCAGGCTCGCCTTGACGAAGAGGCGCGTCGCGAAGCTGAGCTGATCGCACGTCAGGAAGCTGAATTGCTGGAGAAGCAGGAACGACTGGCCAAGCTCGAAGCAGAAAAAGAAGCCCAGGCGCAAGCCATGCGTGAAGCTGAGCTGGCTGAGGCTGCCAAGGCAGAAGCTGAACGCGTCAAGGCTGAGCAGGCTGCTGCTGCCGCCAAGGCGCTTAATGCGAGTGCTAACGCCAAGCCTGCAGATGCCAAGCCTGCCGAGGTAAAACCTGTGCCGGCCGCTCAAACTGCTCAAGCTGCTGCTGACGAAGATAAAAAACGTCTCGAAGCAGAAGAAGCGAAGAAAAAAGCCGCCGCTGACGCCAAAGAAGCAACTGAGCGTGCTGCTGCTACTGAAAAAGCCAGGAAAGCTGTGGCTGACGAAGTTGCGCAAATCAAAGAAATGATGAATGCGGCACGTCGCCCTGCCAAAGCTGCGGAACCTGCTCCTGTGGCGGCTCCCAAGGTTGCTGAAGGTACTTTGCACAAGCCTGCTGATAAAAAAGTGGCTGAGAAAAAACCTGGTGCAGTAGTCGAGAAAAAAGACGAGAAAAAACCAGCTGTTGGCGACAAGAAGGCAATCAAATCTGCCAATGTGTCATCAACCTGGCAAGAAGACGCTGCCAAGAAACGTGGCGGCGGTCTGAAAACACGTGGTGATACTTCTGGTGGTCGTGATGGCTGGAAGGGCGGTCCTAAAGGTCGCCGCAACAGTCATCATGATGACCGTGAATCCAACTTCCAGGCGCCGGTTGAAGCCATCGTCAAAGATGTATTCGTACCAGAAACCCTGACGGTTGCAGAGCTGGCGCATAAAATGTCGGTCAAGGCATCAGAAGTCATCAAGCATTTGATGAAATTGGGCCAGATGTGCACGATCAACCAGGTGCTGGATCAGGAAACAGCAATGATCCTGGTCGAAGAAATGGGGCATAAAGCCTTTGCTGCCAAACTGGATGATCCGGAAGCGATGTTGACGGATGCTACAGAGCACGGCGAATATGAATCCTTCCCGCGCGCACCTGTGGTCACTGTCATGGGTCACGTTGATCATGGTAAGACATCTTTGCTGGATTACATCCGTCGCGCCAAAGTCGCATCTGGTGAGGCCGGTGGTATTACCCAGCATATCGGTGCCTACCACGTAGAAACACCGCGTGGCATGATCACTTTCCTTGATACGCCAGGCCATGAAGCGTTTACCGCGATGCGTGCCCGTGGTGCCAAGGCGACGGATATTGTTATTCTGGTGGTGGCAGCAGACGATGGTGTCATGCCGCAAACCAAAGAGGCGATTGCCCATGCAAAAGCAGCTGGTGTGCCTCTGGTAGTTGCTATCAATAAAATTGATAAACCAGGTGGTAATGCAGATCGCGTGACCCAGGAATTGATCGCTGAGAGCGTCGTGCCTGAGGAATACGGTGGCGATTCACCTTTCGTGCAAGTATCGGCAAAAACTGGTCTGGGTATAGATTCCCTGCTGGAAAACGTTTTGTTGCAAGCCGAAGTGCTGGAACTGAAAGCACCGATAGATGCACCTGCCAAAGGCCTGGTTGTTGAGGCGCGTCTGGATAAAGGTCGCGGTACCGTTGCCACTATCCTGGTGCAGTCCGGTACCTTGAAGCGTGGTGACGTGGTACTGGCTGGTTCTTCTTATGGCCGTGTCCGTGCGATGCTGGATGAAAATGGTGCGAATATTTCAGAGGCTGGTCCGTCCATCCCGGTAGAGATTCAAGGCCTGACCGAAGTGCCGTCCGCTGGTGAAGAAGTCATGGTCATGGCAGATGAGCGCAAAGCGCGTGAAATCGCCTTGTTCCGTCAAGGTAAGTTCCGTGACGTCAAACTGGCGAAGCAGCAAGCGGCCAAGCTCGAAAACATGTTCGAAAACATGGGCGAAGGCGAAGTCAAGAACTTGCCTATCATCGTCAAGACCGACGTACAGGGTTCGCAAGAAGCGCTGGTGCAATCCCTGGTCAAATTGTCGACCAGCGAAGTGCGTGTACAAGTCGTGCATGCAGCAGTGGGTGGTATTTCCGAATCCGACGTCAACCTGGCGGTGGCTTCCAAGGCGGTCATCATCGGCTTTAACACCCGTGCTGATGCGTCTGCACGTAAATTGGCAGAGTCCAACGGCGTTGACATTCGCTACTACAACATCATTTACGATGCAGTAGATGAAGTTAAAGCAGCCCTGTCCGGCATGTTGGCCCCAGAGAAACGCGAACAGATCATAGGTATGGTCGAGATTCGTCAGGTTTTCGTGGTCAGCAAGGTTGGCGCGATTGCCGGCTGTCTGGTTACCGATGGCATGGTCAAACGTACCTCTTCTGTTCGTTTGCTGCGCAACAACGTGGTTACCTGGACAGGCGAGCTGGATTCGCTCAAGCGTTACAAGGACGATGCCAAAGAAGTCAAAGCCGGTCTGGAATGCGGTCTTTCACTGAAAGGCTACAACGAGATTCAGGTTGGCGATCAGCTTGAAATATTTGAAGTACAAGAGATAGCACGTACTCTGTAACTCAAGATAACCCCGGACTAGTTCCGGGGTTGTGGTTTATGGAGATGTAAGAAAATTATGGCAAAACATAGCAAAAATATTCCTGGTCGGGGCCTGCGTGTAGCAGACCAGATTCAAAAAGACCTGGCAGAAATCATCTGGTCTGAACTGAAAGACCCGCGTGTAGGTATGATCACGCTGACTGAAGTACAGTTGACTCCCGATTACGCCCATGCAAAAGTGTATTTCACTACCCTGGTAGATGATCCTGTGGCCGTCAAGAATACTGTTGAGGCCCTGGTCAAGGCAGCTGGCTTCTTGCGCAATCAACTGGGTTTGCGTCTGCGCATCCATACTTTGCCGCAACTGCATTTTGTGCACGACACATCCACTATTCGCGGCATGGCCATGTCGAAGCTGATAGATGAAGCCAATGCCACCCGCGCCAAAGACGACGGCGAAGAATAAATCCTGAACGATACATTGCGCAGCCTGGTAACGGGCTGCTGACAACATGACGACTCCGCAGATTAAAAGAAAGCGTGTTCCTGTGCACGGTGTATTACTATTGGATAAGCTGGTTGGTTTTTCCAGTAATGACGCCCTGATCAAGGCCAAGCGTTTTTTGAATGCCGCCAAAGCGGGACATACCGGCACGCTCGATCCGTTTGCTACCGGCTTGCTACCTCTGTGCTTTGGTGAAGCTACCAAGTTTTCCCAGGATTTGCTCGAAGCGGACAAGACCTATACTACGGTGGTACACCTTGGCGTCACGACGACAACCGGGGACACGGAAGGTGAAGTGCTGGAAGAAAAGCCTGTAGCCGTCAGCATTGAGCAAATCCAGCATGCTTTACAGCAATTCACTGGCCCGATACAGCAAGTGCCGCCCATGTATTCAGCGCTCAAACGTGATGGCAAACCTTTGTATGAGTACGCACGCGCTGGTATCACGCTGGAGCGTGAAGCGCGCAGTGTCACCATTCATGAGCTGGAATTGCTGGCTTACGAAGCGCCTTTCCTGAGCCTCAAGGTTAAATGCAGTAAGGGTACTTATGTGCGGGTGCTGGGTGAAGACATAGGTGCAATGCTGGGTTGCGGCGCACATCTGAAAGAATTGCGCCGTATCGGTGTGGGGCATCTGGTATTGGAGAAATCCATTACTCTGGAGCATCTTGAAAGCTTGCCAGAACCCGAGCGTCTGGCATTGCTGGCCCCGGTTGATGCCTTGTTGTCCAGCTTTGATCCTGTTTACCTCACAGATGAACTGTCGCGTCGCTTCCTGCACGGCCAGCGGCTGGCATTAAATAAAGAAGAAGTCACATTGCCCATTGAAACTGGCCGCGTTCGCGTCTATCGTGAATCAGATGGGCAGTTGCTGGGTTCTGCCCAGTTACAGGAATACGGCATACTCGCGCCCGAGCGCCTGATTGCCACTGAACATTAATTGTGTCATCGCGCGGTAGCAACTCCTTGAAATAATAGGAGTTTTTCTACTTTTGCGCTGCAACATGTTATAATCGCAGGTTATCCGATTTACCTCATAGAATTACCCAATAAGAACGCTATCATGTCTACTTCAAAACGCGCTATTCGTAACATCGCCATTATCGCTCACGTCGATCACGGCAAAACCACTCTGGTTGACCAGTTATTGCGTCAGTCCGGTACTTTCCGCGACAACCAGCAGGTTGATGCCCGTGTTATGGATTCGAATGATATCGAAAAAGAGCGCGGTATCACTATTTTGTCCAAGAACTGTGCTGTTGAATACAAAGGCACACATATCAACATCGTCGATACACCAGGCCATGCTGACTTTGGTGGTGAAGTAGAACGTGTTCTGTCCATGGTAGATAGCGTTTTGTTGCTGGTTGATGCGCAAGAAGGCCCAATGCCGCAAACACGTTTCGTGACGCGCAAAGCGCTGGCCCTGGGTTTGAAACCTATCGTTGTCGTTAACAAGATCGACCGTGAAAACGCTGATCCACAAAAAGCCGTTAACGCGACTTTTGAATTGTTTGACAAACTCGGTGCAACTGACGAGCAACTCGATTTCCCTATCGTCTACGCATCCGGCTTCAAAGGCTATGCAGGTCTGGAAGACACAGTGCGCGATGGCAATATGGAACCATTGTTTGACGCTATCCTGAAGCACGTTCCTGCGCGTGAAGATGATCCAGATGGTCCTCTGCAATTGCAAATCACCTCCCTGGAATATTCTTCCTACGTCGGTAAAATCGGCGTTGGACGTATCCTGCGTGGCCGTGTAAAAGGTTTGCAAGATGTAGTCTGGATGAATGGCCCTGATGACAAGCCAACCAAGGCACGTATCAACCAGGTATTGACTTTCAAAGGCCTGGACCGCGTTCTGGTTGATGAAGCACTGGCTGGCGACATCGTCCTGATCAATGGTATCGAAGAAATCGGTATCGGCTCCACCATCTGCGCACCGGACACGCCAGAAGGCTTGCCGATGTTGAAGATTGATGAACCAACCCTGACCATGAACTTCATGGTTAACAGCTCCCCACTGGCTGGCCGTGAAGGTAAATTCGTGACGACACGTCAAATCCGTGACCGTCTGGAACGTGAATTGAAATCCAACATGGCTTTGCGTGTTGTGCAGGCTGAAGGTGACGATTCCACGTATGAAGTTTCTGGTCGCGGTGAGTTGCATCTGACTATCCTGATCGAAAACATGCGTCGTGAAGGCTTTGAGCTGGCGGTATCCCGTCCACGCGTGGTCTTCAAAATGGTGGATGGCGAACGCCACGAACCTTATGAAAACCTGACAGTTGACGTAGAAGAAGTCAACCAGGGTGGCGTCATGGAAGAACTCGGTCGTCGTCGTGGTGACCTGCAAAATATGGAACCGGACGGTAAAGGTCGTGTTCGTCTGGAATACCGTATTCCTGCACGTGGCCTGATCGGCTTCCAGGGCGAATTCATGACATTAACACGCGGTACAGGCTTGATGAGTCACGTGTTTGATGAATACGCACCAGTCGACAATTCCAAAGGCGAACTCGGTGGTCGTCGTAACGGCGTACTGATTTCGCAAGATGATGGCGCAGCCGTTGCTTACGCTATCTGGAAATTGCAAGACCGTGGCCGTATGTTTGTTAGCCACAATGACCCAGTGTATGAAGGCATGATCATTGGTATCCATTCCCGTGACAATGACCTGGTTGTGAACCCGATCAAAGGCAAGCAATTGACCAACGTTCGCTCTTCCGGTACGGATGAAGCGGTACGCCTGGTGCCACCTATCCAGTTGAACCTGGAATACGCGGTTGAATTTATTGACGACGATGAACTGGTTGAAGTCACACCTAAGAGTATCCGTCTGCGCAAGCGTTTCCTGAAAGAGCACGAACGTAAAAAGGCATCACGCGAATAAGCTGATTTCTTTTGACTGATGTGGCTGACAATTCTGCCGCATCTAGATCAACCCGTTTTGCTCTAGCCAGTTTGGCCAGGGTCAAACGGGTTTTTTATTTGGATCAACATGCAAAATAAAATGACTCACCGCAAAGCGGTGATGCTGATGATTTGTGCTGCTACTTTGTGGAGTATTGCCGGTGTATTTACCCGTCACCTCGAAGTGGCACGTAATTTTGAAGTTACTTTTTGGCGCAGTTTTTTTGCTGCAGTTTTTATTGCAGGCGTCATGCTCAGGCAATACAAATGGGCTTTCATACCGCGCCTTAAATTATTGGGCAAGATAGGCTTTTTGTCTGGTTGTATGTGGGCCACCATGTATAGCTGCTTCATGATTGCCCTGACCATGACCACGGTCGCCAATACCTCCATCATGGAAAGCCTGACACCTTTGTTCACTGCTTTCCTTGCATGGATGATATTGCGCCAGCATATACCCGCACGTACCTGGTGGGCAATTGCCGCCGCAGGTGTGGGTATGTGCTGGATGTTTGCTGGCAGTTTGACCGGGGTGGACAGCCGCGGTCTGGCAGGCATGCTGATCGCGCTGGGTATCCCATTTGCATCTTCTATCAACGTCATCATCCTGAAAAAAGGCGGGCATGCCGTAGATCTGGTGCCTGCGGTGTTTATTGGCGGCAGTTTGTCGGCATTGATCATGTTGCCATTGGCCTGGCCGTTCCATACCTCCATGCACGACATTGCCATTCTGGCGATTTTGGGATTTTTTCAGTTAGGTTTGCCTTGTATGCTGATGGTCAAGGCATCCAATAGCCTGTCTGCGCCAGAGATCGCCTTACTGTCCTTGCTTGAAGTTTTGCTGGCGCCGATCTGGGCCTGGCTGGGTGCGGGTGAGGTGCCTGCGCAATCGAGCATGATAGGTGGGGCTATTGTATTGACTGCGCTGGTTTTCAATGAGTTGACTGACATGCGCAGGGATTGATCTGCATCAAATTCTGTAAAAGTAAATTTTGAGCTGGCAGGGCAGGGGCTTATCATCGCGGACATTTTTCTTTTCGGATTACCCCGCCATGTCTGTCGCCTCAGTAAAAAACGCAATAAAATCCCCGGAACTTCTCCTGCCCGCCGGTTCGCTGGAAAAAATGCATGCCGCTTTCGACTTTGGTGCCGATGCGGTGTATGCAGGCCAGCCACGCTATAGCCTGCGTGCCCGCAATAATGAGTTCTCTACCCTCGATGTATTGCAGCAGGGCATAGACGGTGCTCATGCGCGTGGCAAATTGTTCTTTGTCGCCAGCAATATCTTCCCGCACAATAGCAAACTCAAAACCTATCTGCGCGACATGGAGCCGGTCATCAACATGAAGCCGGATGCCCTCATCATGGCTGACCCAGGCTTGATCATGATGGTGCGCGAAAAGTGGCCAGAGATACCTGTGCATCTGTCGGTGCAGGCCAATGCCGTCAACTGGGCCGATGTCAAATTCTGGAAAAAAATGGGCCTGACCCGTGTGATCCTGTCGCGTGAACTGTCGCTCGATGAAATAGAGGAAATCCGCCAGCAATGCCCGGATATGGAGCTGGAAGTTTTCGTGCACGGTGCCCTGTGCATAGCTTACTCAGGCCGTTGCCTGCTGTCCGGCTATTTCAATCATCGCGACCCCAACCAGGGTACCTGTACCAATTCCTGCCGCTGGGACTACAAGGTCGAAAATGCGGCAGAAAATGAAACTGGTGATCTGGCACGCATCCCGGTTGAAAGTATCAAATTCAATTACCAGCAGGCACTGGAAGAAGCCAATCAATCTTTTTCTGCCATGGGCGACATGCCACGCCATCCATTGGCGGATAGGCCTTACCTGATAGAAGAGAGCGGCAAGCCAGGTCAGTTCATGCCCATACTTGAAGATGAGCATGGTACCTACATCATGAATTCAAAAGACTTGCGCGCTGTTGAGCATGTAGAGCGCCTGGCTAAAATTGGCATCGATTCATTGAAGGTCGAAGGACGCACCAAATCCTTGTACTATGTTGCCCGCGCCGCGCAAACCTACAGACGTGCGATAGATGATGCTGTCGCTGGTCGCCCGTTTAACACTGACTTGCTGGGTCAGTTGAATGGGCTCGCCAATCGTGGCTATACCGATGGTTTTTATCAGCGCCATCATACACAAGAGCACCAAAATTACATGGAGGGCGTGTCAAAAGCACACCGCAGCCAGTATGTCGGGCAAGTCTTGCAAGTGACAGATGGCTGGGCAGAAGTCGAAGTTAAAAACCGCTTTGCTGTTGGCGATGAGATAGAAATCATTTCACCAAATGGCAATGAAATGATCAGGCTGGCCGAGATGCGTAATGCCGATAATCAGCCACTGAACATCATAGGCGGGGCAGGGCATAAGGTACGTATTCCGCTGGATGCCAGGCATGAAAAAGCCTTGATTGCCAGGATGTTGTAATCAGAGCGTTGACGCTTGCTTCATAGCGTGTATTCTTGCTTCAAAAGAGGTATCAAATTTGGCAAAGGGAGCATGGCTATGAAAAGACTACTACAGGGTTTCTTATCGACCTGCCCCCTGGTCATGATTTCGGCTATTGCATCAGCAGCAGAACCTTTGCCCATATTCGATGCCCACATGCATTACAACATCGAGGCGCGCAGTACCTGGTCACCACAACGCGTCATCGCCTTGTGGCGACAGCTTGGTATACGGGCGGTATTGGCAACCAGTCGCCCGAATGATGGCACGCTGGATTTGATTGCGCAAAATGCACCTGATATCAGGATCATCCCTTTCCTGCGCCCCTACAGAGTGCAGCCCGACAGGCATGACTGGTTTGCCAATCCCGAGATAGAGCGCTTCGTTGAAAAAGAACTGCAACGCGGCATCTATCGTGGCATAGGTGAATTCCATATCTTTGGCAAGGATGCTGATGCACCCTATATGGCAAAAATTGCCCGGCTGGCCAAGGCCTGTGATTTGTGGTTGCATGCCCATTCCGATGAGGATGCAATAGAGCGTATTTTGCAGCACGCACCCGGCGGCAAGCTGATCTGGGCACATACCGGCATGAGTACTTCACTGGATAAAGTCGAGGCCATGTTTGCGCAATATCCCAACCTGATTGGTGAGCTGTCTTTCCGTTCCGATCTTGAGCAAAACGCTAGCCTTAATCCGCAATGGAAACGCCTGTTTTTGCGCTATCCCGACAGGTTCGTGCTTGGCACCGATACCTGGGTTACATCACGCTGGGATGAAGTGCCGCAATTGATCGCCTTTTATCGCCGCATGCTCAGTGAGTTGCCAGCAGATGTGGCAGAGCGCATTGCTTATAAGAATGGACTGATGATGTTTGGTCTGCAATAATCCGGCATCTTCCATTTTCCTTGCCTGGCGCGTTTTTTCAAACAAATGACAGAAGCATTTTCTGTGTTGCACGACGTTCATAAAATACTGTGGGCTGGCGTTGGCGTTCTCTATGTCGTCATGAGTCTCATTGCATTCTTCATGTATGGCATCGATAAAATGGCGGCGCGCAAGAGCGCTTCAAGAATCTCTGAGCGCACTTTATTATTATGTGGCCTTGCTTGCGGCTGGCCGGGTGCCATGTTGGCGCAAAAAATATTTCGCCACAAAACCATCAAATCTTCTTTCAGGTTGGCGTTTGTTGCGACTGTCATCGTTAATTGCCTCGCACTCTGCATACTTTTTTTCTTGTAATAAGCTTAATTGAATGTATTAATGTAGTATTGCCTAATTGGTAATGTGAATTTTCTTCTCTCGAAGGCGGATAGCCTGTTTCTTGCGGAAGAACCATATTCTTTAAGGAGGCTAAGCATGAAGATAGAGTCCCAGAAAACTTATGTTGCACTGGCTGCAGATGGCTTGGCCACCGTTTTGACTGAAGGGCCGGCATTCTGGAGCTTGCCTGAGTCGGATATTGAAGCTTTCGGAAAACACTGGTTGATCAGTGAGTTCAGTTGCGATTCAGACTGGCCCAGCTGGGAAATGCATCCACAGGCAGACGAATTCGTCTATTTACTATCTGGTCTCGCTGATTTTCTTATAGAGATCGACGATGCGGTTCAGCATATACACATGAAGGCAGGGGAGGCTGTACTGGTGCCCAAGGGGCGTTGGCATACAGCAAAAATCTTTGCCCCCAGCCGCATGCTGTTCATGACGCGCGGCGAAGGGACTCAGCACAGGCCTGCGCTTAAAGCGTGATAAGAATTTGGTGAAAGTTTGATAGAAGTTTGAATAATAGCCTGATTTCTTTGCTGCTGAGCTAATTGGTAGAGTCCAGGATAGCTATTCCTGTTGTCGTGAGTTTGAGTTCCAGTTAAAGTCGATTTCCCAATGACAAGGTACAATACGGTATTGTGAATTGCTGTCTTGTTTTATTGTGAATACAAAAGCACTACCCTCACGCCGCGTATCCGTGGCACCCATGCTGGATTGGACTGACAGGCACTGCCGCCAGTTTCACCGCCATATCACCCGCAATACCTGGTTATATACCGAGATGGTGACCACGGGATCACTGTTGCATGGTGATGTGCAACGTCATCTTGAGTTTAATCCTGGCGAGCATCCGGTTGCCCTGCAACTGGGTGGTAGCGAGCTGGCTGATCTCGCGCATTCTGCCAAACTCGGTGAGCAGTGGGGTTATGATGAAATTAATCTGAATTGCGGTTGTCCGTCTGAGCGCGTGCAAAAAGGTGCATTTGGTGCATGCCTGATGGCAGAGCCGCAATTGGTTGCTGACAGCGTCAAGGCGATGAAAGACGTGGTCTCTATCGACGTCACAGTCAAGCACCGCATCGGCATCAATGAAGTCGATTCTTATGAATTCATGCGTGATTTTGTTGGCACCGTTGCTGATGCCGGCTGCAAGACCTTTATTGTTCATGCGCGCAATGCGATTCTCAAAGGTTTGTCCCCAAAAGAAAACCGTGAAATCCCGCCGCTCAAATATGACTATGCCTATCACCTGAAAAAAGAATTTCCTGATCTGGAAATCATTTTGAACGGCGGCATCAAAACCCTCGAAGACATGGATTTGCACCTGCAACATGTAGATGGGGTCATGATAGGGCGTGAGGCTTATCACAATCCCTATTTCATGGCGAGTTTTGACGAGCGCTATTATGGCGATACTACGCCTGTGAAAAGCAGGGAAGAAATTCTGCAGCACATGATTCCCTACATCTATCAACAACTGGAATTGTATGGCAATGGTGGCAAAGGTCTGCGCCTGAATACGGTGATCCGTCACATGCTGGGACTGATGATGGGCCTGGTCGGTGCGCGTGTTTTCCGCCAGATACTGTCAGACAGTAAAAGACTTGCATCTGGTCAGCCAGAATTGCTGCTGGAGGCTGCGTTAGCCATGAAAAGTGTGACTACCTTCGACCGCGGGCAAGAAGTGCAAGCCTCTGCTGCGTGATCATGGTTGAATATGTTTGAGCGTGCCAAATTCAAGTCTGATACATGAGCTAATTTGTAAATGAAACCCGAGTATTCGTAAGAATTTGTAATACATGATGGAGTTGGGTTCTTGTCGGAATATATTGATTATGTTTCATTGCACGCTCCTTCAACTCACTACCTCAGTGAGATTTCGCCTACGCATTCTTATGCGTGGGCTTTTTTATGCCCGCTACTTTTATTGGCAGGAATGATATGCACACTATCAACTTACGCAAGATAGCTTTATACGCTTGTTTTACCCTGTTTGCATCCCTCGCACATGCAACGCCAGTCATGGAAGTGCGCCTGGACAGTTTGCTCGCCAAAGCGGGGGAATTGAAGAAGGAATTGAACCTGAATGCCAACCAGCAATTGCTATGGCAGCAGACGGAAAGCAAGTTGACATCTATGCAGCATCAGCGCGATGTCCGCCGGAACCGCCTGCAATCTGAGCTGGAATTGCGTCTGGAGCAAAACAATATCGAATTGCGTGAGCTGAACCCGCAGATAGAGCAGGAAGAGCAAACTAGCTTGCAAGAAAACAAGCAGTTGCGTGAACTGGTACTGACGCTCAATGATGCCCTGGATGACAAGCAACGTCAGGCCCTGCAATTGTTCATCAATGCATCCTTGCGTACCACCGCAGATGTGCCCAAAGCCAAGCGCCCGGATAGCGGCGAGGCGCCACAGCGCAAAGGCGGTATGGGGCGCCAGCGTGAGGGCGCTGGTAGTGGTGGCAAATTCTGATCAATCCATCGTGTTCAGCAGGTCGTAACGTGGTGTCGAGAGGGCTTATGAAGTTGATGGCTTGAGTGGTAATGGGCCTGATTACCAAGAATGCTATTGCCAGCAAGCCAAATTCCTCGTATAATGCGTAGCTCTCTTGCACTGCAATATTTGTGCTCGATACAGTGGTGGCCGTAGCTCAGTTGGTAGAGTCCAGGATTGTGATTCCTGTTGTCGTGGGTTCGAACCCCATCGGTCACCCCAGAATTCGCTAAGAAAATCAATTGCTTAGCTTCAAAAAGCCCGGTTAATTACCGGGCTTTTTGCTTTCTCAGTTTCTTATCCAGATGACGTCGCTTTATTGGGTTGTCATTCCATACTATTTCAAGAAAATTGAACAGATCCCGTGAGGCTTGAGCGCCAGTTCTATGACCGCTTTTGCTCTTCAGTTGAACTAAAAATGATCTAGGTTTTCTTGATGAATTACCTGTTTCTTGCGGTGATTCAGATAATATTTCGATAAATCACTTATTCCAGGTGATATGTGTGCGCAAGCGCGCATAAAATTTTTGCATGGCGTGATAGGCTTGCGCTCCGCTACCCGGCTTTGTCTGTGTGACAAAATCTCTGGTGGAATTTTGAGGCCAAAAACGTTAATGCACACTTCCCCCAGTCCTATGCATAATCATCTGCTCGCTGCCCTGCCAGTAGCGGAGTTTGCGTCACTATCGGGTGGGCTTGAACTGATTTCCATGGCTGTTGGTGATGTTTTGTATGAGGCAGGAGTGCGTCAGCAGTTCGTCTATTTCCCTACGTCAGCCATCGTTTCATTGCTCTATGTATTGGAAGATGGCGTGTCTGCCGAGATTGCTGCCGTTGGCCATGAAGGTGTAGTTGGCATATCCCTGTTTATGGGGGGGACACGACGCCTAACCGTGCAGTTGTACAAAGCGCTGGTTTTGCCTATAGGCTCAAGGGGCAGTTGCTAAAGCAGGAATTTGACCGCGCGGGTCCTTTGTTGCGGGTCTTGTTGCGCTATACGCAGGCACTCATCACGCAAATGACGCAGACGGCCATTTGCAATTTGCATCATACAGTAGAGCAGCAACTATGTCGCTGGCTGCTGCTGAGCCTGGACAGGCTATCTTCAGAGTCGGTGAATATTACCCAGCAGAGAATTGCCAATGCTCTGGGAGTGCGTCGTGAACGTGTCACTGAGGCGGCAGGTAATTTGCAGCGCGCCGGTCTGATTTGTTATAGCCGTGGCGCTATTGTTGTAATCGACAGAGCGGGGCTGGAAAAAGTGGTTTGCGAATGTTATTTCGTCATACAAAATGAATTTACACGACTATTAACTTCCATTCCTTTTCAACAATGAACTCGTTTTAGTCTGCCGTGCGACAAACGGCTTGCCCAAGGTTGATATATCCTGCGTAATAGCAAGACTCTTGCCGATTTTTTCAATAAGTTGACATAAATCGAACTTATATGCGCGATGGCGCACATACGCCAGCCTCATACCTGCTACTCTGTAGATAGATAATCCAGTCTATACAATCCATGCCACTCGCAACTGAGTTGGCTGCTCAGAGCCCTGCCCATGACCATTCCGCATAATCCTTTGCAAAATCACCTGCTCGCTGCTTTGCCGCAAGCAGAGTTTGATCGCCTGTCCCTGCATTTGGAATTGGTGGAAATGCCGCTGGGACAGGCCTTGTATGAAGCTGGTGGTACCCTGAATTACGTCTATTTTCCGACCACGTCCATCGTGTCGCTGCTGTATGTGCTTGAGAGCGGTGCTTCTGCTGAAATAGCCATAGTTGGTAATGAGGGCATACTTGGCATTTCTCTCTTTATGGGCGGTGAAACCACACCCAGCCGTGCAGTGGTGCAATGTGCAGGCTATGGCTATCGCCTCAAGGCGCAGTATCTGAAGGACGAATTTAACCGCGCCGGACCGTTTTTGCGGCTCTTGCTGCGCTATACTCAGGCGTTGATCACACAAATGACGCAAACCGCTGTATGCAATCGCCATCATTCCATAGAGCAGCAACTTTGCCGTTGGCTGCTATTGAGTCTCGACCGCTTGCCCTATGATTCTGTTTCCATGACGCAGGAATTGATAGCCAATATGCTGGGTGTCAGGCGTGAGGGGGTAACTGCTGCTGCGGGCAATATACAAAGACTGGGTTTGATACAGTATAGCCGCGGGCGTATTGATGTAGTAGATCGCCCCGGTCTGGAGAAGGTGGTCTGTGAATGTTACGCCGTTGTCAAGCTGGAATTCGATCGCCTACTTGCTGATATTCCTCGCGGTGATCCTTTGCATGTCTTGGGTGAGTCAGACCGTCGTGCTGCGGTGATTCGTCCTGCGTCTTGGCAAGTAGGATCGGATAGAAAAGACAATTGAACATAACAGTATTTTTTAAAAAAGTATTTTCAGCCAAGTCTTCCGGATGAAAAGCAGATTTCCCGCTGTATGTACGCTAGCGCACGTAACTATTTTTGTGAAACTGTCATAGTGTAGCTTCCATTATTTGGCAGGAATGGCGCTCGTTTAAGCAAGTGAAATAAGCTAAGTTGCTGAGAGCCACTGAGTTTTCTTTGCATTATTATTTCTATATGTGTGATATCGAACAGACACTATGCGCCTAAGGGCCATAGAGTCGGGTTGCTGAGTATGCTGAGCAGATTTTGTTGGCTCGTTTGCGTGCCTCGGGCTCCCTTATAAATTTATGCAGGAATTCGATATGGACAGTCCTATAGACCCGAATCAAAATCATTTGCTGGCAGCATTACTCGATACCGAATTTGATCGCCTGGCTCCGTATCTTGAGTTGGTGCCCATGTTGCTCGGCGATGTCTTGTACGAATCAGGTGGTAAGCTGCAATATGTATATTTTCCGGTAACTGCAATTATTTCCCTACATTATTTGCTGGAAAACGGAGGCTCCTCGGAAATAGCCGGTGTCGGTAACGAGGGGTTGGTCGGAATTTCACTGTTTATGGGGGCGACACCACGCCCAGTCGTGCGATTGTACAAACTGGCGGACATGGATATCGCCTTAAAGCGCATATCTTGCTGGAAGAGTTTAACCGTGCTGGCCCGGTATTACGCTTATTACTGCGTTATACCCAGGCCCTGATCACGCAAATGTCGCAAACTGCAGTATGCAACCGCCATCACTCCGTCGAGCAGCAACTATGCCGCTGGCTCTTGCTGACGCTGGACCGCATGTCAGGCAATGACCTGACGATTACCCAGGAGTTGATTGCTAATATGCTGGGCGTGCGGCGCGAAGGGGTGACTGAAGCTGCGGGCAGGTTGCAGAATTACGGTTTTATCAGTTACCGGCGGGGACATATTCATGTCATCAACCGCGTGGGACTGGAAGAGCATGTATGTGAGTGTTATGGCGTGGTAAAAAAAGAATTTGCCCGCCTGCTGTCAGATGTCTTGCAACGTCAGGGAAAAGCCATACCTGTTCCATCTGCCCCCATTGTCAGAAAAACCGGCTATGCGCAGAACAACGCACGCAGCAATATACAGGGCGGCATATAGAGCAGGGCAGGTCTCTGAATACTGGCCGGAATTTCCAATTTGCTGAAGGATTGCTGTGAATGAAAATATATGAAGGCAATCTCGGTAGAGCGTCTGACCCTGATCGGCTTTGGTATCACCTTGCTGGCCTTGCTGATGATAGGGGGCATAGCCTGGAATATTGCTGTCCCTTTTGATGCGGTCAAATCCATAGACCATACCCGCAAGGTAATCGATGATCTCAGTGAACTGAGTGCCAAACTATCAGAGGCGGAGAATGGGCAAAAAGCCTATTTCCTGACAAAAGAAGATGCTTTCATCAAGCAGCGCAATAGTCGATTTGATGACATTGCGTTAGTCATCCAGCATTTGCGAGGGCTGACACTCGACAATGTTCAGCAACAGGCTCGCATACAGCAGTTACAAGAGGCTGTAGCTGAGCGAGTGACGATCATGCAAGAAAGCCAAAAACAATTTGACGCGCATGGCTTTGCCGCTGCCAGGGCTTTGTTTCATACGGGTTTGCTGGCATCTTCCAAAATCCAGAATATTTTGACTGAAGCGGTTGTCGATGAGCAGGTCTTGCTCGATGAGCGAAAATTAAAAGCCGCATTTCGCATCAAACTGGTGGTAGGTAGCGTTGGTTTCTTGCTGGTGTTTTTATTGCTCTGGGCTTTGCAGATTCGTCGTGCCACACTGGGGCGTCTGGAAGGTGAGCAAACCTCACTCAAGGTACGCGAAGTGTTACTCAAGATGGGGGCATTGCAGGACGCCATCTTTAATAGCCCGAACTTTTCCATCATTGCGACGGATGCTCAAGGTCTTATCCAGATTTTTAATGTCGGTGCCGAGCACATGCTGGGCTATGACGCTGCGGATGTCGTCAACCTGATCAGTCCTGCCGATATTTCTGATGCTGATGAGCTGGCTGCCAGGGCGGCGCGCTCAGTGCAGAATTCAATACACCGGTTGCTTTAGGTTTTGATGCCTTGATCTTCAAGGCCATGCGCAGTCTTGAAGACATTCATGAGCTGACCTATATCTGTCGTGATGGCAGCCGTCTGCAGGCTATCGTTTCTGTCACGGCACTACGTGATGCGCAGGGCGTGGTCATCGGCAGTCTGTTGATAGGTACGGACAACACCGCCCGCAAGCAAGTGGAAGCAGAACAGGCATTGCTGGATCAGCGCTTGCGTGATCAGCAATTTTATACGCGCTCTTTAATTGAAGCCAATATTGATGCCCTGATTACCACAGACTTGAATGGTGTCATCAGTGACGTCAATCATCAGATGGAAGCGATTACCGGGTGTACGCGCGATGAATTGATTGGTGCGCCATTCAAGAATTATTTCACCGAGCCGGCCGCTGCAGAGCTGGCAATGAAGCGCGCGCTGCAAACTGGCAAGGTCGCAAATTGCGAATTGACAGCGGTTGCGAAGGACGGCAAGGAAACCGGGATATCTTACAATGCCAGTACCATCTATGACCGTGAGCGTCGACTACAGGGCGTTTTTGCGTCTGCAAGGGATGTCACCGAATATAAATTATTTGAGCAAAGACTACAGAATAGCAATATAGAACTTGAATTAGCCAAGGCAGTTGCTGAAAAAGCGAATCTGGCCAAATCAGAGTTTTTATCCAGCATGAGCCATGAATTGCGCACCCCGCTGAATGCAGTGCTCGGCTTTGCGCAATTGATGGCATCGGACAATCCGCCACCCTCTGACAACCAGAAGTTATCGATAGACCAGATATTGCAGGCAGGCTGGTATCTGTTGAGGCTGATTAATGAAATCCTGGATCTGGCGATGATAGAGTCAGGCAAGGTCAGCATTTCAAAAGAGTCTATCTTGCTTGCTGATGTGTTGCTGGATTGTCAGGCCATGATAGAGCCGCAAGCACAAACACGTGGTATCACCATGATTTTCCCAGTTATTGAGGTGCCGCTGTATGTATTTGCAGACCGTACCAGGCTCAAGCAAGTCATGGTGAATTTGCTGTCAAACGCGATTAAATATAACCAGCACGAGGGTACGGTCACAGTTGAATATGCCATGCATGGTGATAACCGGATGCGCATCAGTGTCAGGGATGCCGGAAAGGGTTTGTCGCCTGAGCAGATGGCACAGCTGTTTCAACCCTTTAATCGCCTTGGGCAGGACGCTGGAAATGAAGAGGGAACAGGTATCGGCCTGGTGGTGACCAAACAACTGGTTGAGCTTATGGGTGGATCGATTGGTGTAGAAAGTAATGTTGGTATTGGTAGTGTGTTCTGGATAGAGCTGGCCCTGGCTTCAGCTCCTGCTTTGCATGATGAGAGTGTGGACGAATTTGTGGCTGGAACGGGCTTAGGGCAAAAAGTGGTTCATGCTTCTTCACAGCGTAGCTTGCTTTATGTCGAAGATAATCCTGCCAATCTTGCTCTGGTCGAACAATTGATTGCGCGTCGCAGCGATCTGAAACTTTTGACGGCCGTTGATGCCCATCTTGGTATCAGTACGGCACAGATTTGCAAGCCGGATGTGATCTTGATGGACATTAATCTGCCAGGCCTCAGTGGTTTTGGTGCGCTCAAGATTCTGGCAAATGACCCGCTGACTGCGCATATACCTGTGATGGCCTTATCTGCAAATGCCATGCCACGTGATATCGCTAAGGGCCTGGATGCTGGTTTTTTCCGCTACCTGACCAAGCCTATCAAGGTAAATGAATTTATGGATGCGCTGGATCTGGCTTTGCATCACGCAAAAGAGCACGGATTGGCGCGTAAAAAAGGTGACATTGAGTGCAGCCAAATAAAAAGTGAAGTTGAGTTGAGCTGAAAATGTAGTGGAGTGCAATGTTGATGCAGTAACGATTTTGAAAGAATGAAATGCTTGAAACAGTCGAAATTCTTAAGGCCAGCATCCTGATCGTTGATGATCAAAAAGCCAATGTGATGTTGCTGGAGCAAATGCTGCGTAACATCGGATATTCCAATATCACCACGACCATGGATGCGCGTACGGTTTGCGCACTGCATATAGAGCACAACTATGACCTGATATTGCTGGACCTGCAAATGCCGGGCATGGATGGTTTTGAGGTGATGGAGGAATTAAAGAATATTAGTGCTGATGCCTATTTGCCGGTACTGGTGATCACTGCTCAGCCGGGGCACAAACTACGTGCCTTGCAGGCAGGTGCCAAGGATTTTGTCAGTAAACCTTTTGATCTGCAGGAAGTGCAGACGCGCATACACAATATGCTGGAAGTGCGTTTGCTATATCAACAGCTTGATACCTACAATAAACGTCTTGAACAGACCGTGCTGGAGCGTACTGCTGAATTACGTGCCAGCGAAGCGCGCTTTAGAAGTTTTACCCACCTTTCTTCTGACTGGTACTGGGAGCAGGATCAGTTCGGCAATTTCACCAGTGTATCCGGGCCTGTATTTGAAATGCTGGGCATACGTGTGGAAGACATGCTGGGTAAAACGCCAAAGGGTGGCATGGAAGGCTGGGATGTTGATGAGCGTGAAAAACTTGATGACAATATCGCCAATCGCCGGCCATTCCTGGATTTTATTTACCGGCGTTGCAAACCGGATGGCACGATACAATACCTGCAAGTCAGTGGAGAACCTTTTTTTGATTCGGCCAGCCGCTTTGCCGGATACCGCGGCGTAGGTATGGATGTCACTCATAGACGTCCATAAGACCATAAGATCAAAAGCGATCACTCGCATTCAAGAACCACGCTATGAATATACCGACTACAGATGCATCAGCAGACACCAGGGAACCGTCCCTGTTGAAAAAACTGGGGCCTGGTCTGATTACTGGAGCCGCCGATGATGACCCCAGTGGCATTGCCACCTATTCGCAAGCAGGTGCGCAATTCGGTTTCAATATGTTATGGACGGTATTGTTCACCTATCCCTTGATGGTAGGGATACAAATCGTCAGTGCCCGCATAGGCAGGGTCAGCGGTCATGGTCTTGCTACCAATATACGCCGTCATTATCCCGCCTGGTTATTGTATGCGGTGGTAGGACTTCTGCTGATCGCCAATACCATCAATATTGCGGCTGATATTTCCGCTATGGGTGAGGCCTTGAAATTGCTCGTGGGTGGCAAGGCGCATCTGTATGCAATTGGTTTTGGCATATTATCTTTGCTGCTGCAGGTATTTATTCCTTATCAGCGCTATGTGCGTTTTTTGAAATGGCTGACATTGGCCTTGCTGGCGTATGTTGCCACTGTGTTCGTTGTCCATACACCCTGGCTGGACGTTGTTAAGAGGGCAGTCATGCCTCAGCTGTCCTGGAAAAAAGAATACATCACGACAGTGGTGGCCGTATTTGGTACGACCATCAGCCCCTACCTGTTTTTCTGGCAAGCTTCGCAAGAAGTGGAGGAGATGCGCGCTGACCATCTGGCACGTCCACTGATACAGGCGCCTGAGCAGGCGCCAGCCAATCTCAAGCGTATCAAGCTTGATACCTACATAGGCATGGCATTTTCCAATCTGGTGGCTTTTTTCATCATATTGACTACCGCTGTTACGCTGAATTTGCATGGTGTGAGCGATATCCAGACTTCTGCGCAGGCGGCAATGGCCTTGCGGCCCATCGCCGGTGACCTGGCTTTCATGCTGTTCAGTGCGGGTATCATAGGCACGGGTTTGCTGGCAATACCTGTGCTGGCCGGTTCATCTGCGTATGCCATGGCCGGCGCATTCAAATGGAAAAACAGTCTCGAAGATACACCGATGCAGGCCAGGCAGTTCTACGCCATCATCGCGCTTTCAACAGTGATAGGCATTGCGCTGGGATTTACGGCGATTGACCCCATCAAGGCCCTGTACTGGAGTGCAGTCATCAATGGCGTGATTTCTGTTCCCATCATGGTGGTCATGATGTTGATGGCGACAAGGGCCGACATCATGGGTAAATTTGTGATTACCCGCAGGCTGAAAATATTGGGCTGGCTGGCCACCTGTATGATGGCACTTGCAGTGATGTCCATGCTGGCGACGTTTTTTTATTGATAGCGGTTCCAGCGCATCAGGCGTTCATCCGAGGCTTCCTTGATCAGGTGTCTGGCTTTTAGCGGATCTTTTTCCACGTGCTTGCTGCCGCTTTCCAATTCCATGGCCAGGGCCTGGATGGCGACCGGGTATTCAAGCTCCGCAGATTCTTCCAGCCACTTTCTGGCCAGTGCCTGATCCTGTTTGACGCCTTCTCCTGCGGCATAGGCGTTCGATAGCAGGAACATGGCCTGTGCATTGCCTTGCTCACTGGCTTTTTCCAGCCATTTGACAGATAAGGTGAGATCTTGCGGTACGCCTTGGCCATATTTTGCCATGCGAGCCAGCATGAAACTGGCTTTACCATAAGCATTGTTGGCTGCCAGTTCATACCATTTCCAGGCTTGCGACTCATTTTTTGTCAATCCAAGACGACCTTTATAGTTGGCCTCTGCCAGTTGAAACTGCGCTTCTGCGTCACCATGCTGATTTTTTGCGGCACGCTCCAGCCACAGCAAAGCCTGGGCTTGTTGTTCAGGATGTATTGCATACGCCAGACCCAGTTCGCGCTGGGCTACTGCATTGCCAGCAGATGCCCATTTTTGCAGTGCGGCGATGGCGGAGGGCAGTTGGGCGTGCAAAGCCTGTATGCCGGCAGATTCTATTTCTGCCGTAGTTGGTACCGGTGCGCAGGCGCACAGGCTGCATAGTAGTACCACGCCTGCACTGATTCTTATGTTGTTAAGCATATCGTCATTATTGGTAGGCACGCACTTCAAACTGAAGTGCGTGCTTGTTCTTTCTTGCTAAACTTTCTTGCCAAATTTCAGCGAGTTTACTTGCTTAAATCTATCGCATATTTGGCAAAGCCGCTGGCATCCAGGGCACCCTCAGATTTGACACGGCTCAGGCCCAGGGCCTGTGCAACCGAAATCTTGCCTGGAGCAGAGCGCAAAATTACAGGTCCCTTGGTCGTTACTTTAACAAAACTCCAGCTCTGGCCTGTGCCATTGGCAGTGCTGGTGATCTTGCCTTGTTTTTTGACGAAATTGCTGACCACAGCCTGATTGGCATCTGGCGATTTGATAATGGTCTTGCTGCCATCAATGCCAGGGAAATTACCGCCACCACCGGCACGATAATCATTTGTCGCAACGATAAAGTCATCATTGTCGCCTACCGCCTTGCCCGCATACGTCAGGTTGACAATGCGCTTGCCTGCTGGCTGGGTAACATCGATCTGGTAGATCAGTGCATTATTGTCTGCATAGAACACATCATAGTTATAGATGGTCGAATAAGACGGCACCAGGTCTTGCTCAGTCGTCAGTGCAGGGTCTATCTGGCCGAATTGTTTTGCTGCGGTTTCCAGCCAGTTCTTCAGGTCAGAGCCCTTGATCTTGACGGCTTGCAGATTGTTATTGCCATACAGGTAAAGATCACCTGGGTTGCGTACTTGCAAACCAAATGGTGTTGCTGGGCTGGCGCCCGGTGCAACGTCAGTAAAGTCTGTTGGTCCATTGCGGCCTGCCTTGAATGGCGCGCTGCATGAAATGACGGGGATGGATTTGTAGCTGGCTATCGTCGCATCATTTGAAGTGGCGATAAAGTTTTTCACATAGTCGATTTGCGCCTGATTGACGATTTGTATGGCAGAGACATCGCCGACCAGGGAAAAGTAGGCAGACATTTCAAAGTCCGTCGTTGTGCCCAGTGCTTGTGTTGCGTAGTTGATGGTGGCTTTGTGTTCGGTGTCAACCAGTGGCGCGATAGAGGCATCTGCGTCAATGATGTTGGTGCCATCTTTATACTTGAAGCCACGTGCTTCTACATTGGTCAGGTCTTTTTGCACTACCCATTTACCACTCTGGTATTTGAGTGTCATTTGTATGATGCCCAGGCGGCGGCCCCAGCTTTGAGCCATGACTGCTGGCACGCCATTGACCAGACCTTTTTTGGTATCGACAATCGCAGCAGGCAGGGCAGCCAGCGAAGCATCGATGGCCGGTGCACCAACTTCTTTAGGTGCTGGGAAAATCAAATGGGCGTGACCCAGCATCAATGCATCGATACCAGTCGTGCTCAGGTGCAGGCTGCCGTTTTCCATTTTTGGGCTGTAGGGCGATGCATCCAGGCCGCCGTGGGACAGGGCGACGACCAGATCAGCACCTTTGGCACGCAGCTCAGGTACATATTTGTTGGCAGATTCTTGCACGCCATTGACGACGACTTTGCCCGCCAGGGATTTTTGATCCCAGTCCATGATTTGTGGAGGCACAAAGCCCATGATGCCGACATTGAGCTTGACATTCATGCTGCTGCCATCAGGCTTGGTGGCGACAAACTGTTTATTGATAATGGAAGTAGGATTGAAGATCGGCTTCTGGCTGCTGGCGCCAACAACATTCGACAAAACCAGTGGGAAGTTAGGCGCGCCACAGGTGCCGGCTTTACTGACATCTGGCAGGCCAAAGTCGGTATTGGTGATCTGACTCAAAAAGCCCAGTCCATAATTGAATTCATGGTTCCCCAGGCCTGCACCATCATATTTCAAGGCATTCATGACTTTATAGATGGCTAGTGTGCCGCTGCAGGTGACGGGTGCTGCCAGTGCCTGATAATCGCCAAGCAAAGTTCCTTGTATGACATCGCCGTCGTCGAGCAGGATATTATTGGGATTTTCTGCGCGTGCATCCTTGATCAGGGCGGCGGTTCTTTCCAGGCCCAGGCTGGTATCGGCTTTCAGGCCGTAATAATCGTAGCTGAGTATGTTTTGATGGATATCCGTGGTTTCCAGCAGGGCCAGTTTGACGACGGTCCCTTCCGGTATGCTGTTGGGATCGACGGCAGGCGTTACATTGGTTGTTGTGGTCGGGTTGCTGCTGCCACAGCCAGCCAGGGCAAGAGCTACCAGTGCCGCGATAGGAGTGAGGGGCGGTAGCCAGGAAATTTTTTTCATAAAATCTTTCAAGAGTAGCTTCAGACATCAAATGTTTAACGAATGGTGTCTCCGCAAGTTGCGGGACTTTCCGGATAATTGGGTCGGTAATTACGCGACAAGTGCGGGATTATCAATACTAATTATTTCTATGGCATGACATATAAATATGTGAATGCCGCATATCATGATTTTGTGATATTTGGCTTGAAGGTGAATTCATCAAATCGGTAGTCTGCCTATGGTGATTTGGTCTGTTCAGCAGTTTTTTTCAGCATGCCCGGTGCTATGGCTATTTTAGAAATATAATCACGCACCTGCAAAAAAATCCCTTTCGCCGGAACTTGCACCTCATTTACTGTTGAAACTTAGAAATCACATGTCGCGTCTATTTTCCCGTCCATCAGCTTTGGCTGCTGGTAAAAACTCTGTTTTTGTCCGTCTCGCCTTGCCGGTAATGCTGGTATTTGGCCTGTCTGCCTGCAATACTTCGCCACAACAGGCAACACCTGCCGCGACGCCCGCCATCCCTGCGGCAAAGACACTCAAGCCCATACGCATAGGCCTGGCGCTTGGCGGCGGTGCGGCGCGTGGGTTTGCCCATATAGGTGTCATCAAGGCGCTGGAGTCGCAAGGCATCAATCCTGATGTTGTGGTTGGTACCAGTGCGGGCAGCGTAGTCGGGGCCATGTACGCGGCTGGCAATAATGGTTTTGCCCTGCAAAAAATGGCCCTGGACATGGATGAAGTGACCATCTCGGATTGGTCGCTGCCTTTGTTTTCCAAGTCCAGTGGTGTATTGAAGGGTGATGCCCTGCAGGCCTACGTAAACCGTCTGGTGGTGCAAGCCCCGATAGAAAAACTGCGCAAGCCATTTGGTGCTGTAGCGACCGACCTGGCAACTGGCCATGCAGTACTTTTCCAGCGCGGGAATACGGGTGCGGCAGTGCGTGCTTCGTCGGCTGTGCCTGGCGTATTTCAACCTGTGAAAATCAATGATCGCCTGTATGTTGATGGTGGTCTGGTATCGCCAGTGCCGGTACGTTTTGCCCGTGAAATGGGGGCTGACCTGGTGATTGCCGTCAATATTTCTTCGCCGCCTGAGCCGCTGGTTTCCAATGCGACTCTTGATGTGTTACTGCAAACCGTAGCCATCATGGGGCAGAGCATTAATCAGTTTGAGTTGAAGCAGGCCGAGATAGTGATACGCCCGGAATTGCCGGGTATGAAGGGTAACGATTTTAATGGCCGCAATCTGGCTATCCTGGCAGGGGAAAAAGCGGCAATGGCAATGATGCCAGAGATTAAGCAAAAGATTAAGGCGATGCAGGAGCGCTGATCTGACGGAGATGAGGTAAAGGAGGGAAGATAAGGCAGGGCATGATTTGCTCTGCCTTTATTTTTTGAGGTTGGGAAAATCTGTAGTTAGAACTGCTTGGTACTAAATAATTTATTTTTATGCTAATTATTTGACTTCATCATCATTGATGCGGCGTGCGCCATTGAAGCGTTTTTTCCAGTAAGCGATGTCCATGCTTTCCACCCTGACCTGGCCGCCTGCTGAAGGGGAATGGATGAATTTGTTGTCACCCAGATAAATGCCTACATGAGAAAAGCCGCGTTTGAGCGTGTTATAAAAACCAGATCGCCGGGCTGCAAATCCTTTTGTTCTACGTGTTCGCCTACTTTACTGATTTCTGCTGAGGTGCGTGGCAAATTGGCGCCGACCACATCTTTGAATACATATCTGACAAAACCGCTGCAATCGAGGCCATTTTCAGGTGAGTTGCCGCCGCGCTTATAACGTATGCCCATCAAATCCATGGCTTTGACTGTGAGGTCGGATGCGCGTTGCTTGATTTCTTGCAGTTTGGTGTAGGCGGTCGAGGACTCGGGGAAGGGATTGTCTGCGCTCCAGGCTGGGTTAGCCGCTGCTGCTAGCAGCATAGTTGAGATAAGCACTAATTTGGCTTTCCTTGATATTCTGGAAACGGTTATTAGCATCTTTGCACCTGGTTGGAAAAACCGCTCAACTGTAAGCGAACTCTGAAAAAATGTAAACTATTTGGGATACCTTTCTGAGTAACAATAAGTTTCCGCTATTTACTTAAAATAATGACAATATGGTCAGGGGTTTTGTATCAGGCTGATTTCTGGCCTGGCGCTGAATAGGACTCAATAAGCTGGCTAAATTGGTAAAAACTGTTTGTATACCTAAGCGCAATTGCTTGGCGTACAATCCGCAGAATTTAATGGAGAGGTATTTATGCAAACAAAACCCGTGATGACACTGGATGATGTCAAGAAGATTGCTGCTGCTGCCGAGGCGGAAGCCAAGGCCAATAACTGGCCTGTCGTGATCGCTATCGTAGATGATGGTGGTCATTTGATGTGGTTGCAGCGTCTGGACGGCGTCGCCCCGATTTCTTCGCAAATTGCCCCAGCCAAGGCTGCTACTGCCGCACTGGGCAAGCGTGAGTCAAAAATCTATGAAGATATTATCAATAATGGCCGTTATTCTTTCCTGAGTGCCCCTCTGGAAGGCATGCTTGAAGGCGGCGTGCCAATTATTGTCGATGGTCAATGCGTTGGTGCGGTTGGTGTTTCAGGCGTCAAGTCGGCGGAAGATGCACAAATCGCCAAAGCCGGTATTGCTGCTCTGGGTCTGTAATTCAAATATTTACATTGAATAACACATTCTGTTTTGCGGGATGGTGTCAGGGATAATTTCTGGAAAATTATTAACGCACGCTCGTACACTATTGAGTTTGCAAGCAATTTCACGGCCCATCAGGCATTTCGTATTTGCCTGATGGGCCGTTTCGCGCTATAATTCGAGGGTTTAACTAATCCGAAATCTCGCCGTAGCGCCTACCCAAATTCACATCGCTCCATCATCTTTCCAGGCTGCGCGGCAATTCATGCGCGGCCAGGGAAACGACAGCTTGGGGCGTCGCAGCGGCGGTAACAATACAGGAGTTGCCCTTGCTGCCCATTCCGCAGTCCCTTCTTCGTTCCGGCCAGGACACCGCTATACTTGCTCTCGCCGATGGAAGCATTTTCACTGGATATTCGATTGGCGCTGCCGGTCAGACCATAGGTGAAGTTGTCTTCAATACCTCAATGACTGGCTATCAGGAAATTTTGACTGACCCCAGTTATAGTTCCCAGATCGTTACCCTGACGTATCCGCATATTGGTAATACCGGCGTCAATGCCGAAGACGTAGAGTCTGACAAAATCCATGCAGCCGGTTTGATCATTAAAGACCTGCCTTTGCTGGTATCGAATTTCCGCTCTGAACAATCCCTCTCTGATTATCTCAAATCCCAAAATATTGTCGCTATTGCCGGTATTGATACCCGCAAGCTCACACGTATTTTGCGTGAAAAAGGTGCCCAGGGTGGTGCTATCCTGGTAGGTGCTGATGCTGAAAAAGCCATCGCACTGGCCAAGTCTTTCCCTGGCCTGTCTGGCATGGATCTGGCCAAGGTCGTGTCTGTCAAGCAGGCATACAACTGGACAGAAGCTGAATGGGTATTGGGCCAGGGTTATGGTCAGTTGCAAAACCCTAAATTCCATGTTGTTGCTTTCGACTTTGGCGTCAAGCGCAATATCCTGCGCATGCTGGCCGAGCGCGGCTGCAAGGTTACTGTATTGCCTGCGCAATCCAGCGCTGCTGACGTGCTGGCACTGAATCCTGATGGCGTGTTTTTGTCGAATGGTCCTGGCGATCCTGAGCCTTGCGATTACGCGATTGCTGCTGCGAAGGAATTGATAGAGAAGGGCGTTCCTACCTTCGGTATCTGCCTTGGTCATCAAATCATGGCGCTGGCATCTGGTGCCAAAACCCTCAAGATGAAATTCGGTCACCACGGTGCCAACCATCCTGTGCAGGATCTGGATACCAAGCAGGTATTGATCACATCCCAAAACCACGGTTTTGCAGTCGATGCGGCAACTTTGCCAGCCAATTGCCGTGTCACCCACGTGTCTTTGTTTGATGGCTCGCTGCAAGGCTTTGCCCGTACTGATAAACCAGCTTTCTGCTTCCAGGGTCACCCTGAAGCCTCACCAGGTCCGCATGATATTGCCTACCTGTTTGACCGCTTCACTGCGATGATGACCAAGGCAAAGACAGGAGAATAAGAGAATGCCAAAACGTAACGACATAAAAAGTATTTTGATTATTGGCGCTGGCCCCATCATCATTGGCCAGGCTTGCGAATTCGATTATTCCGGCGCACAGGCTTGCAAGGCTTTGCGTGAAGAAGGTTACCGCGTGATTCTGGTTAACAGCAATCCGGCAACCATCATGACTGACCCGGAAATGGCCGATGTGACTTACATCGAGCCTATCACCTGGCAAGTTGTTGAGCGCATCATCGCCAAGGAAAAGCCGGATGCGATTCTGCCTACCATGGGTGGCCAGACCGCACTGAACTGCGCATTGGACTTGCATCGCAACGGCGTGCTGATCAAGTACAATTGCGAACTGATCGGTGCTTCTCCTGAAGCCATCGACAAGGCTGAAGACCGTTTGAAATTCAAGAACGCCATGACCAAGATTGGTCTGGGTTCTGCGCGTTCCGGCGTTGCCCATTCCATGGATGAAGCATGGGTAGTGCAAAAGGATGTGGGCTTTCCTGTCATCATCCGTCCATCGTTCACCATGGGTGGTACAGGTGGTGGTATTGCCTACAACCCGGAAGAATTCGAAACGATTTGCAAGCGCGGTCTGGAAGCATCGCCTACCAATGAATTGCTGATCGAAGAATCGTTGATAGGCTGGAAAGAATATGAGATGGAAGTCGTGCGCGACAAGGCCGACAACTGCATCATCGTCTGCTCCATCGAAAACCTGGATCCTATGGGTGTGCATACCGGTGACTCCATCACGGTTGCACCAGCGCAGACACTAACCGATAAAGAATACCAGATCATGCGTAATGCCTCTTTGGCAGTGCTGCGTGAAATTGGTGTTGACACCGGTGGTTCCAACGTACAGTTTTCCATCAACCCTGCCGATGGCCGTATGATCGTCATCGAGATGAACCCGCGTGTATCGCGTTCATCTGCGCTGGCATCCAAGGCAACTGGTTTCCCTATTGCCAAGATTGCTGCCAAGCTGGCAGTTGGTTTCACGCTCGATGAATTGCGTAATGAAATTACGGGTGGTGCTACGCCAGCTTCTTTCGAGCCTTCCATCGATTACGTCGTTACCAAGATCCCACGTTTCGCATTTGAAAAATTTCCACAGGCAGATAACCGCCTGACGACGCAGATGAAATCTGTTGGTGAAGTGATGGCGATAGGCCGCACCTTCCAGGAGTCTTTCCAGAAAGCCCTGCGTGGCCTGGAAGTTGGCGTCGATGGCATGAATGAAAAAACCCAGGACCGTGAGACCCTGGAAAAAGAACTGGGTGAGCCTGGCCCGGACCGTATCTGGTATGTTGGTGACGCTTTCGCTCAAGGCTTTACTCTGGAAGAAGTGCATCAACTGACGCATATCGATCCATGGTTCCTGGTGCAGATCAAGGACATCGTCGATATCGAATTGTGGCTGGATGAACAGTCACTCGACAGCGTTGACAAAGCCCTCATGCTGCAACTGAAGCAAAAAGGTTTCTCTGATCGTCGTCTGGCAAAATTGCTGAAAACGACAGATACAGCGATTCGTGAAAAGCGTAAAGCTTTGAACGTGCGCCCGGTCTACAAACGCGTGGATACTTGCGCCGGTGAATTTGCCACGAATACAGCCTACATGTATTCGACGTACGAAGAAGAATGCGAATCGAATCCGACCGACAAGAAAAAAATCATGGTATTGGGCGGTGGTCCTAACCGTATCGGCCAGGGTATTGAGTTTGATTATTGCTGCGTGCACGCGGCATTTGCAATGCGCGAAGATGGTTATGAAACCATCATGGTCAACTGCAATCCTGAAACCGTTTCTACCGACTACGATACATCTGACCGTCTGTATTTTGAACCACTGACACTGGAAGATGTACTGGAAATCGTCGATAAAGAAAAACCAGTTGGCGTCATCGTGCAATATGGTGGTCAGACACCTTTGAAACTGGCGCTGGATTTGGAAGCGAATGGCGTTCCTATCGTCGGTACTTCACCAGACATGATCGATGCTGCAGAAGACCGCGAACGCTTCCAGAAAATGCTGCAAGACCTGGGCTTGCGTCAACCGCCTAACCGTACAGCACGTACGGAGGCTGATGCTTTGGCACTGGCGCAAGAAATCGGTTATCCGCTGGTGGTGCGTCCATCTTATGTACTTGGTGGCCGTGCGATGGAAATCGTCCATGAGCAACGTGATCTTGAGCGTTACATGCGTGAAGCCGTCAAGGTGTCGCATGATTCTCCAGTCTTGCTCGATCGCTTCCTGAATGATGCGATTGAAGTGGACGTTGATTGCCTGTCTGACGGTGAGCGTACCTTCATTGGTGGTGTCATGGAGCATATCGAGCAGGCTGGTGTTCACTCTGGTGACTCCGCATGTTCCTTGCCGCCATATTCCCTGTCACAAGAAACCATTGCTGAACTCAAGCGCCAGACTGCGCTGATGGCAAAAGGTTTGAATGTCGTTGGCCTGATGAACGTACAGTTTGCGATTCAGCAGCAAGATGGCAAGGACGTCGTATTTGTGCTGGAAGTGAATCCACGTGCATCGCGTACCGTGCCGTATGTATCCAAGGCGACCGGTTTGCAACTGGCAAAAATTGCTGCACGTTGCATGGTTGGACAATCGCTTGATTCACAAGGTATCGGTGCCGAAGTCGTGCCGCCTTACTTCAGCGTCAAGGAAGCCGTATTCCCGTTCGTGAAGTTCCCGGGCGTTGATACCATTCTTGGCCCAGAGATGAAATCGACGGGTGAAGTCATGGGTGTGGGTAAAACCTTTGGCGAAGCTTTCGTGAAATCGCAATTGGGAGCAGGCGTGAAATTGCCAACGTCCGGCAAGGTATTCCTGAGTATCAAGAACAGTGATAAGCCACGCGGTGTCAAAGTGGCCCGAGATCTGGTGGAGATGGGCTTTTCCATCGTTGCCACGCGTGGTACGGCAACCGCGATTGCTGCTGAGGGAATTCCTGTGTCAGTGGTGAACAAGGTTGTCGAAGGCAGGCCACACGTTGTTGATATGATCAAGAACAATGATATTGCCATGGTCATCAATACAGTAGAAGAAAAGCGCAATGCCATTACTGATTCACGCGCTATCCGTACCTCTGCATTGATTGCCCGTGCAACAACATTCACGACCATCGCCGGTGCAGAAGCTGCGGTCGAAGGCATGCGTCATCTCAATGAATTGCATGTTTATGATTTACAAGGCCTGCATAAAACCTTAAACTGATAGAAATAACAGTGTCCCTGACTTGGTCGGGACACATGAACTTCGATACAGAGGTCACAAATGGCATCGGTAATGCTGGTGTCTGATGTGGCCTCTGTATTTTTACTTTTAAAAGTGTGAATGTCATGAGTACAGTACCTATCACCAAGTTTGGTGCAGAATTGCTAAAACAAGAATTGCATAAACTGAAAACCAAAGAGCGCCCAGATGTGATCAATGCGATTGCTGAGGCACGCGCACAAGGCGATTTGTCTGAAAATGCCGAATATGATGCCGCCAAGGAGCGCCAGGCTTTCATTGAGGGCCGTATCGCTGAGCTCGAAGGCAAGCTTGGTTCTGCGCAGATTATTGATCCTAGCGAACTCGATGCTGAAGGGCGCGTCGTATTTGGCTCCACAGTCCACCTGGAAGACCTCGAAACTTCGCAGAAAGTCAGCTATCAGATCGTTGGTGAAGATGAAGCAGACTTGAAATTGAGCAAGGTCTCCATCACTTCTCCTATCGCACGAGCCTTGATAGGCAAGTATGCCGGCGATGTTGTTGGTGTACAGGCACCTGCTGGTGTGCGCGAGTATGAAGTGCTGGATGTGATGTACGTTTAATCAATTCATATTCAGTCTGTGAATATGAATTTCTGCAGCGGTTGATGCAACAGCTGTTTAAGCGTACAGAGAGGTAATTACCCGGCCAGGTCAGGCCGGGTTGTACTGATTGATGTCAGCAGTATTGAAGCTTAGCTGTTGGCCAGAGATGATTTTTTTGCACTGCTTTGGCGTGGTTTTGCGCGCTTGATATTGCCACCCTGGGTGACGCGCTCATTGCCTTTGACCATGACTTTGGACACGGTAGGTTTTTTGGTTCCGCTTGGGCTGGGCTTGACGATAGTAACTTCGCGCATGCCTTTACCTTTTTTAACCAGTTTGGTTTCTTTTGTGCCTTCCAGTTTGGGACGGTAAACCACCAAAAGTTTACCTATATGTTGTACTGGGGCTGCATTCAGCTCGGCGCAGATGGTATCGTACATACCTATGCGTGCTTCTCTATCATCGCCAAATACGCGTACCTTGATCAGGCCATGGGCATTCAGGCCAGCATCAATTTCTTTGATAACAGCAGGAGTCAATCCAGCTTCGCCGATTAATACGATAGGTTTCAGTGCATGTGCTTCGGAGCGGAGTTCGCTTCTTTCAGCGGGCGTAAGTTTTAACATAGTAATTCCTTTAAAAGCAGTATTTTACGCGAATGGCAAAGAATAAATTCAATCAAAATTGGGTTCACGACCATATTAATGATCCTTATGTGAAACTTGCACAAAAGGAAGGCTATCGTGCACGCGCCGTTTACAAGCTAAAAGAAATAGATGAATCAGAAAAATTGATACGCCCGGGGCAGGTTGTGGTCGATCTCGGGGCAACCCCAGGCAGCTGGTCTCAGTATGTAAGGAATAAGCTCGCAGGTAAAGAAGGTGGTGGCATCCTGGGTGAGATTTTTGCCCTTGATCTTTTGCCTATGGAGCCTATCGCTGATGTGCAATTCATCCAGGGCGACTTTCGTGAAGATGAAGTGCTGGATCAATTGGAATCCAAATTGTTGGGGCGCAAAGTGGACTTGGTATTGTCCGATATGGCCCCAAATCTGTCTGGCAACTCAACAGTTGATGCGGCGCGTGTCGAATATATTATCGAGCTCGCAGTGTCTTTTTCCAAGGCGCATCTTAAGCCGGGCGGTGCTTTGTTGGTGAAATGCTTCCATGGTCCCAGCTATAACACGATAGTGACATTATTTAAAGATGAGTTCAAAACTGTACTCAACAAGAAGCCAAAAGCCAGTAAAGACAAGTCTTCCGAGATCTTTTTGCTCGGAAAAGGCTTGAAAAATCCCGAATAATTGAATTTACCTCTTGATAATCATCAATATTGCCAACATATGCTGGCTAGCAAGCTCTACCCAATGGGGGTAGAATGAACGTTTACAGTATCAAATGGCGCATCCTGCGTTCAAGGAGTTCTCGTGAATAATATGTTTTCAAAAGCTGCTATATGGGTGGTGGTTGCCCTGGTGCTTTTTACACTTTTTAAGCAGTTTGATGGAAAAAGCAGCGGTATAGGCGTTACATCCGTTGCGTATTCCGAGTTCCTCGATGAGGTCAGGTCCAAGCATATCAAGGAAGCGACCATTGATGAGGCCAACCGCACCATCGTGGCGACCAATTCTGAAGGTAAAAAGGTCAAGTCCCAGATTACTGTGCTGGACAAGGGCTTGATACGTGATCTGGTGGATAGTGGCGTCAAATTTGATGTCAAACAGCCCGAAGAGCAGTCTTTCCTGTCACAAGTCTTCATTTCCTGGTTCCCGATGCTCTTGCTGATCGGTGTCTGGGTATTTTTCATGCGTCAGATGCAGGGCGGTGGCAAGGGTGGGGCATTCTCTTTTGGCAAGTCCAAAGCCAGGATGCTGGACGACACCAACAATAATGTGACCTTTGCGGATGTCGCCGGTTGCGATGAAGCCAAAGAAGAAGTAAGTGAAATCGTTGATTTCCTGCGTGACCCTACCAAGTTCCAGAAACTTGGTGGCCGTATCCCGCGCGGCGTGTTGATGGTCGGCCCTCCAGGTACTGGTAAAACTTTGCTCGCACGCGCCATTGCTGGTGAGGCAAAAGTACCTTTCTTCACGATTTCCGGTTCTGATTTCGTTGAAATGTTCGTTGGTGTGGGTGCTTCCCGTGTCCGCGACATGTTTGAGAATGCCAAAAAACATTCACCTTGTATCATTTTTATCGATGAGATTGATGCTGTTGGCCGCCATCGTGGTGCTGGCATGGGTGGTGGTAATGATGAACGTGAACAGACATTGAACCAGATGCTGGTGGAGATGGATGGTTTTGAGGCCAATTCCGGTGTCATCGTGATTGCTGCTACTAACCGTGCTGACGTACTGGATAAAGCTTTGCTGCGCCCAGGCCGTTTTGACCGTCAGGTTTCTGTTGGCTTGCCAGATATCCGTGGTCGTGAACAAATTCTTAATGTCCACATGCGCAAAGTGCCTATCTCTGCGGACGTCAAGGCAGATGTGCTGGCGCGCGGTACACCAGGTTTCTCTGGTGCTGATTTGGCCAATCTGGTCAATGAGGCGGCATTGTTTGCAGCGAGACGCAATAAACGTCTGGTTGAAATGATGGATTTTGAAGATGCCAAGGACAAAATCTACATGGGCCCTGAACGTCGCTCCATGGTCATGCGTGAAGAAGAACGCAGGAATACTGCGTATCACGAGTCTGGTCACGCAGTGGTTGCCAAGCTTTTGCCAAAGGCTGATCCCGTCCATAAAGTGACTATCATGCCGCGTGGTTTTGCCCTGGGTGTAACCTGGCAATTGCCTGAGCATGATAATCTGAGTGGCTATAAAGACAAAATGCTGGAAGAAATATCCATTTTGTTTGGTGGTCGTATTGCAGAGGAAATTTTTGTAGGCCAGATGTCCACTGGTGCGTCCAATGATTTCTCTCGCGCTACTAAACTGGCACGTTCCATGGTGACGCGCTTTGGTATGTCCGACAGCATGGGCGTGATGGTTTATGAAGATAGCCAGAGTGAAGGTTATTTTGGCGGCCCATCGAAAACGATTTCCGAGGCAACCCAGCAAAAAGTGGATGCAGAAATTCGTAGTATTCTGGATACTCAATATGCTTTGTCGCGTAAACTTCTGGAAGAAAATCGTGACAAGGTAGAGGCCATGACCAAGGCTTTGCTGGATTGGGAGACCATTGATGCTGACCAGGTTAATGACATCATGAATGGTATAGATCCACGTCCGCCAAAGCAGAGCCAGTCAAGCAACCGTCCTTCCTCGGGTAGTTCTTCCGGTGGTGTGTCGCCTAATGCAACTGCACCAGCTTGAACTGACGTACAAAAAACACACAATTAATTCTTGAATTTCTTGTACAAGGGTGGGGGTCATTCCTCACCCTTAGTCTTTTTAAAAAATGAAATATTTCCAATGTGGCCGTTTCCGCTATCCCTTAAGTGGAGCCCAGTCCAGAACACTGGTCATGGGTGTGCTCAACATCACGCCTGACTCTTTTTCTGATGGCGGCAAATACCTGAACCTCGAAAGCGCCATCGCCCGTGCTGAACAGATGATAGAAGATGGTGTCGATATCATCGACATCGGCGGTGAGTCAAGCCGCCCTGGCTCTGCTCCTTTACCGCTGGATGAAGAGTTGAGCCGGGTCATGCCTGTCATCTATGCCTTGCGTGACTGTGGTAAACCCTTGTCCATAGACACATACAAACCCGAAGTCATGCGTGAAGCGCTGATTGCAGGCGTCGATATGATCAATGATATCAAGGGCTTCCGCTCACCTGCATCCATCGCTGCCGTGCAAAATGCAGAAGCTGCCTTATGTGTCATGCATATGCAGAACACGCCAGAAGACATGCAAGTCAGTCCTGAATATATAGACGTTAATCAGGACGTGAAAACTTTTTTGCGCGATAGACTGAATGCGTTGACAGATGCCGGCATAGAAGCCAATCGCATCTGTCTTGATCCTGGTTTTGGCTTTGGCAAAACCCTGGAACATAATACAGCCATGTTCAAGCACTTGCCGCAATTCCAGCAAGAGCTGGGCTTGCCTGTGCTGGTTGGCGTTTCACGCAAATCCATGATCGGTGGTTTGACAGGCAGGGCTGCACCAGAACGCATGGCAGGCAGTATCGCAGCAGCCCTCCTGGCAAAACAGATGGGCGCAAACATTATCCGTGTGCATGACGTGGCAGAAACTGTCGATGCATACAAAATCTGGGATGCATTATCCCCTTGATGAGCAGGAAGAATATGAGCAGAAAATATTTTGGTACAGATGGCATACGTGGCAAAGTGGGTGTCGCACCGATCACGCCTGATTTCGTCATGCGCCTCGGCTATGCCGCAGGCAAAGTGCTGGCGCAAGCCAATGTCACCGGCGACGCCCGCCCCACAGTCCTGATCGGCAAAGACACCCGTATCTCCGGTTATTTGCTGGAAGCCTCGCTGGAGGCTGGCTTTGCCGCCGCAGGTGTCGATGTCATGCTGTCTGGCCCGGCACCGACGCCCGCAGTGGCTTACCTGACGCGCGCATTGCGTTTGTCAGCAGGTGTTGTGATCTCGGCCTCGCATAATCCGTTTGATGACAATGGCATCAAATTTTTCTCGGCCAACGGCAACAAACTGGCTGATGAGGTTGAACTGGCTATCGAAGCTGAGCTCGAACGTCCCATGCAATGTGTGAGCTCTGAGAAGCTGGGCAAGGCACGCCGTCTGAATGATGCGAATGGTCGCTATATAGAATTTTGCAAAAGCACCTTCCCGGCAGAGCTGGATTTGCGCGGCCTGAAGATCGTTGTTGATTGCGCCCATGGTGCTGCTTACGATATTGCCCCACATGTTTTCCATGAACTGGGCGCAGACGTGATTGCCATAGGCAATCAACCGAATGGCCTGAATATCAATGACAAGGTCGGCGCAACTTCGCCAGATGCCTTGTCACTGGCGGTGCGCGCCAATCACGCCGATCTGGGTATAGCCCTCGATGGTGATGCTGACCGTTTGTTGATGGTGGACAAGCACGGCAAGATTTATAACGGTGACCAGCTCCTGTACCTGATGGTGCTGGACCGCATGGCAATAGGCAAAGTTGAGGGCGTGGTAGGCACCTTGATGACGAACATGGCAGTTGAAGTGGCGTTCAAAAAACTCGGTGTGGGCTTCGCCCGCGCCAAAGTCGGTGACCGTTACGTGCTGGAGCAAATGCAGGAACGTGGCTGGCTGCTCGGCGGTGAAGGTTCTGGTCATCTCCTGTGCCTGGATAAGCATACTACCGGTGATGGCATCGTCTCAGCCCTGCAGGTATTGTCGGCTCTGAGGCGCAACGGTAAGAGCCTTGATGCCTGCTTCGATGATCTGCAACTGTTCCCGCAAACCTTATTGAACATCAAAGTGCCAGCCGGTTTCGACTGGCAAAAAAATGAAAAGCTGGTTGCAGAGAAGCAAAAGGTTGAAGCCGAACTCGCAGACCGGGGCAGGGTATTGATACGCGCATCCGGCACCGAGCCTTTGGTGCGCGTGATGGTGGAAGCAGTGGACGCCGAACTCGCCTCCACCAGCGCCCGCCGCCTGGCAGATTGCATTCCACCTGCAATCTAAGTAAATTAGCTGTCAGCAGTGGTTTCATTCTTGAAAGTGAGAGCGATACCATGTACTATTCAGCCTTCAGTTTTTGGGCTCGCAAACATCTGTTTTGCTAGCCATCAACAGACTGTCCATAGCTCAGTTGGATAGAGCACGAGCCTTCTAAGCTCGGGGTCGTAGGTTCGATTCCTACTGGGCAGGCCAAAAAATAATGAAAACCCTTGCCTACGCCGCAGGGGTTTTTTTATGTGTGTGCCTGTTAAATAGTTGCTATTCATGAATTAATTTGCGATTATTTGCATATACTTAAACTTAGGTTCTCCGATAATGCATTTAAAAAAACTTAGCCTGGGCTTGATCATGTCCTTGATGACATTGATCACACAATTTTCTTATGCCGACGAAGCTGAGAATAGAGAAAAAATTGAGAATGAAGTAAAAGAATTGTCCATTAACGGAAAATTTGCCGAGCTCGAGCAAATGGCAACAGCTTTTCGTGATCCTCAAGCCCGCACGTCGAGTGGATTATGGAAGTTAACACTCTTTTATGTAGGGCTATCAAAATCATTCAGGCATAACACTAATGATGACGAGGCATGGTCTGGAATAGAAGGGCGCATAAAAAAATGGCAAAGAGCGTACCCTAATTCTGCTGCTGCTCAATTAGCTTATGCTGAAATGCTGATCAATCGTGCCTGGACCGCCAGAGGTAGTGGCTTTGCTGGTGATGTGCAAGAAAAAAACTGGAAGCCATTCTATACATACGTAGAAAAAGCGAGAGTGTATCTTGAAGCACATAAAAAGATAGCCTCTAAGGATCCATACTGGTACCAGCAAATGGAGGGAATCGCCAAGTACCAGAGCTGGCCAGAAAATAAGATGGAGGCCTTGATAGATGAGGGCCTCAGTAAAATGCCTCAGTTCTATCCTCTGTACTTTGATGCCATTGATTATTACGCACCCAAATGGGGTGGTAGTGCTGATGCGATAGAGAAATTTGCTCGTAAGGCGCTGGAGCGTACCGAGGCTGTTGAAGGGTATGGTATGTATGCGAGGATCTACTGGTACGCCGCGCAGACACAATATCGTAACAGGCTGTTTACTGAATCACAGGTAGATTGGACGACTATGAAAAAAGGGATTGACGATGTATTGAAAAAATATCCCGATGCATGGAATATCAATCACTTCGCCAAGTTTGCCTGTGATGCGAAAGACAAGGGTAAAACCGCCGAACTCATAGGCATGATCAAATCGGATGTGCTGCCAGGAGTCTGGGGTTCACAATTTGCCTTTGAGCATTGCCGGCGCTGGTCTGCTATTCCCTGAGCTAATTGTCGAACCTTGCTAAAAAGGAGTGGCGCAATTACTTCGTTTTGCCTGCTCCTGGTGTCGGGTAGTGCGTCTGTAGTGTTTGTCTCATCAACTCAAAAATCTTTTTTTCAGCAAGTGTAAAAGGTAAAGTGCATTGCTGGCGGCGCTGGCTTTGCATCCTGCTCCCATTTGATTTGCTTCATTTTACGTAATGTCAACTTGAGTAAATGTTGCAGTTCGCCATCATCGCTTGCTTCAGGGGCTTTTTTCTTTTGCCTGGTTTCTGAAATTGAATGGTAGTGATGAAATTGCAGAAGAGTTGGGATCGCATATCTTCTAGATATTCATTTTCTGATATCCCGGTGCCAGTACTGCATTACTTACCTCATCAAGCACGCTCAGATCGGCCAGCCTCAATCTGGCGTTGCTGCCGTCAAGTTTGCCATCTGGTGAGCAATCGACTTGCCACTGACGCAGGACGTAGCCAGCGATAGCAGCCCGTAATTTGACTTCGAGCTGGCCATTTTTCATCCCATAGTCGCGCATGATGGACTCTGGATGCTGGTGCGAGGGATGGGGCTGTAATTCGATATGGACTATGCGTTGCCATTGATCATCGGCAGCGAGTTGTTCATGTGCTTGCAGCGCGTGACTTCTATCGCCTGGCTTGATATCTGTGATGTCATCCATGCGTGTCAGTACCAGGTCGCGGAATTCTTGTTTGCTTCTGTCATAGGCCCGTACGTGCCAGCGCAGGCCAGAATCCACCAGTGCCAACGGGACAATTTCCCGCTTGGATGGGCCGGTTTTCATGGAGTGATAGGTCAGCCTTAGTGGGTATTCGCCACGAATGGCGCGGGTTACTCTGGCCAGGTCCTGCAGTGCCGGTTGATTCAGGCGGTTGGGGATGTCGTGTGCCAACAAGGATGTGCCAGTGCCACGCTCGCCATCTCCAAATCCTGAGCACAGTGCTGACAATACTCTGTCTGCCTGATGTTGAAACAGGGGCTGGAAGTTCTCCTGATAGTGATACATTTTTCCTTCATACAGCACATTGCCGGGTGCCAGTTCCCGGTACAAAACCAGGTCGCGCGTGCCAGCCGCTGAGGCTATATCAAAACGGTCCATGACGTCTTTTCGTGTGACGTTACCAAGAAACCACAAGCGAAACTCTATAAATGCGAGACGTTCGCGCTGGGCTGCGGGCAGAGTTTCCAGATGCATGATGCTGATCGGTTGGTGAATTGTATCGAATATTTTAACATCGAATCAATTTGATGCTATTATTCAATTGGATTTAAAATGAAATCAAATTGATTCGATGTTGGTAGTTGCTGGTACTGCAACTTTGTGCTGCCGCAAGATATGCAGTCACTTTGATGGCTTCTGGAAAGCTGTAGCGTGGTAACAGAATAAAAGGAAAATGATGAGTCTGATTCAACAACTGCCGTCTGGCCCGCTGGATATTATTGGCGATATTCATGGCGAATATGAAGCCCTTTGCAACTTGATGCATCACCTTGGTTATGATGCCGATGGCAAACACTTGGATGAGCGCAACTTGGTATTTGTTGGTGACTTTTGCGATCGCGGACCAGATAGCCCGGCTGTGCTGGCATTGCTTGAGCGCCTGGTCAAGGCGGGCAGGGCAGTAGCGGTATTGGGCAATCATGAAATGAATCTATTGCGCGGTAGTGCCAAAGATGGTGCTGGCTGGTTTTTTGAAGAGCGAGCAGTCAGGGATGAACCCAAGTACGCGCCTTTCAAAAGGCTGGATACCGCAAAGAAAGCAGATACCCTAAATTTTTTAGCATCTCTGCCCGTTGCGCTTGAGCGCGAAGATCTGCGGGTAGTACACGCAGCATGGATCGCGGAGCATATAGAAGGAATACGTCATCTTGCTCTGGGCAGCGTGATGGAAAATGACCGCCGCCTGGACGCCGACACGCGGCAGTTGGCGCAGGAATTTTCTGCGCAAATGCAGGCTGAACTGGCTGCACACAGTCCCGGCCTGGAAAACCCGGATCATCTGCCACCATTCATGCATGCTCATGCAGCATATGATGTTCTGATGCAAATGCATAATCCTTTGAGGGTGCTGACGTCTGGAGTAGAAAGTAAATGGCATGAGCCTTTCTATTCTGGCGGCAAATGGCGTTTTGTGGGGCGTGAGCAATGGTGGAATGCATACACAGAGCAACTGCCCGTGGTGGTTGGTCATTATTGGCGTCGCTTCAATGCGTTTGACCGCGTCCATGTTGGCAAGGGTGGCGAAGACCTGTTTGAGAATACATCGCCGCTTGCATGGCATGGTGTAGCCGGCAATGTGTTTTGCGTTGACTTTTCTGTTGGCGGTCGCTGGTCTGCGAGAAAAAATAAAGATTTTCCTGAGTCGGATTGCAAGCTGGCTGCATTGCAATGGCCAGAACGCTCCTTGTGTTTTGATGATGGTCAGGTCATGCAGACGGTGTCGTTCAAGCTGGCTACACCTGGTCCATAGAAAATAAATTTTCATCTGAGGCTGTGAATTGTTTTTGCCGCGTGCATAAATACCTGAGTGGGCAATGAGTATGCAAAAAGGCGTTGTGATTTTGAGTCGATGTTGCAATTCGTCATCATTGACGCATGTGTACGGTCTTTTTTTCAGGCTATACTCTGAGCAAGTAGTACCACTTATTGCTCAGGGAATTCGATCTTAATTCTTTACTGGCAGGCCTATTCAAATTGCTATTACGAGTGCATGTAGAAGCAGGTTTTTTCTGAAGTTTTGCGTGTTGAAAATATAAAAATCAGAGTGCGTGGAAAAATTGGGAGGTACTCTCAATTCTTCTCTTGTTAATCTGATATTCATCCTTCGTTAGTTGCGGATACTCAGGAAAATGTATGAATCAATTGTCACGTTTGAAGATTAGTGGTCGCCTGGCTCTGGGTTTTGGTCTGGTCATCTTGCTGTCCTGCGGTTTGCTTGTCCTTGGCTTGTTTCGACTGAGCCAGTTGCAGGCTTCAACGGATTATATTTTCAATACCAAGGTCGCCAGTCTTGATGCTGCCACGGATATGCGTGAGCAGGGGCGGGCTCTGGCGCTGGTGCTGCGCAAAATGACGGCCCCCAGTGACATGGCAGAGGCCGAACGCGAAACCAAAAGGCTGGCCAAGATACTGGAAGGCTATGATGCCTCTGAAACTTCAGCAAAGAAATTAATAGACGATAAAGAGGGTAAAGATACCCTGCAAAATTCTCTTGATCAAAAACGTCAGGTGCTGGCGATTGCCAACAAGATCAAAAGCCTGGTCGCAGAAGGAAATTATTTCGACGCAGCATCTGTATTGCAGACGGAATTCAATGCGCCAAACGAAAAATGGATGCAGGCGCTGACAGAGCTGGCCAGCCAACAGCACAAGGCGATGAAGGCTGCTTATGATGAGTCGCTGACCAACTACAAAAATGCCAGGCTGGGGATGCTGGTTATTGGTATTTTGACGATAGTCATAGGCTCTGTTGCTGCATGGCTCATAGCAAGAACCATTGCTGGCCCGATCAAACGCTCTGCCATTATCGCTGACCAGATTGCCAATGGTGATTTGACTCAGCATGTAGAGGCGAGCGGTACGGATGAAATAGGTGATCTGTTGCACTCCCTGCAAATGATGCAGGAAAATCTCTTGACTACGATCTCCAAGATCAAGACAGGTACCGAAACCATTACCGTAGCCTCGCAAGAGATTGCCTCAGGCAATGCCGACTTGTCCAGCCGCACAGAATCTCAGGCCAGTTCACTGGAAGAAACAGCAAGCTCCATGGAAGAGCTGACCAGCACCGTCAGGCAAAATGCCGACAATGCCCGCCAGGCCAACCAGCTCGTGGTCTCGGCTTCCAGCGTTGCAGTAAAAGGTGGTGAAGTCGTAGGCCAAGTGGTCAATACCATGGGCTCGATCAAAGAAAGTTCACGCAAGATCGTCGATATCATCGGCGTCATTGATGGCATCGCCTTCCAGACCAATATCCTGGCCTTGAACGCTGCGGTAGAAGCTGCCCGTGCCGGTGAACAAGGTCGCGGTTTTGCCGTGGTCGCTGCCGAAGTGCGTAATCTCGCACAGCGCAGTGCCAGTGCAGCCAAGGAAATCAAATCCCTCATCAGTGACTCGGTCGATAAGGTTGATCAGGGTAGCAAGCTCGTCGATGAAGCAGGCAAGACCATGGATGAGATTGTCACCAGTGTCCAGCATGTGGCCGACATCATGAGCGAGATCACGGCAGCCAGCCAGGAGCAAAGTTCAGGCATAGAACAGGTAAATCTGGCGATTACGCAAATGGATGAAATGACGCAGCAGAATGCGGCTTTGGTTGAACAGGCAGCAGCAGCGGCAGAGAGTATGGAAGAGCAGGCCGTAGAATTGACGCGCGCAGTCAGCGTGTTCCAGTTGCCAACCAATATGCAAGCTGCTGAAGTGGCTGGCCCACAGGCACGCCGTTATACGCCTAGGCAATTGACGAATTGAAATTTATTCTCGCCTCAACGCAGTTGGTACAGCAAATGCATTGAGGCGGTTTACAAGACCTTGCCTGGATTCATAATATTCTGTGGGTCCAGCGCCATTTTGATGGCGCGCATCATGCTTAATTCCAAGCCGGATTTATACAGCCTGATCTCATCGCGTTTCAACATCCCCAGTCCGTGCTCGGCAGAAATCGATCCTTTGAACTGATGCACCTGGTCATGGACTATGCGGTTGATGTCGGCCTGTTGCAGGATGAATGTCGCATCGCTGCTGCCAGCAGGCGCTGAGACATTGTAGTGCAGGTTGCCGTCCCCCATATGACCAAAGCAGACGATCTGGCAACCCGGAAATGCAGCTGTTAATTCTGCATCCGTGATGTGTATGAAGCGTGGGATTTGCGACACCGGGATGGAAATATCGTGCTTGATATTCTTCCCCTCCCTGGCCTGAGCTTCAGAAATATGCTCGCGCAACTTCCATAAGGTTCTTGATTGGTTGACCGAGCTTGCGCAGACCGCATCGGCGGCGTCGCCATCATTGATCGCTTGCTCCAGCACTTGCTCGATGAGGGCAATTGCATGGCTTTCTGATTCGTGGTCAGACATTTCCAGCAATGCATAATAAGGATAACTGCGAGGATGGCTGCGCCCGAATGGATGCTGTAGTTGCGGGAAATGCTTGAGTACCAGTTGCAGGCTGAAGTCAGAGATCAATTCAAATGCAGTCAGGGTCGGTCCCAGTGCGTGTTGACAGTGCTTGAGCAGGTCCAGGGCAGCATCCGCACTATCAAGTGCTGCGAATGCGGTAATCTGGGCGCGGGGTTGCGGGAATAATTTCAACACGGCGGCTGTGATAATGCCCAGCGTACCTTCGGCGCCTATAAACAGGTCGCGTAAATCGTAACCCGTATTATCCTTGCGCAGGCCGCGCAAGCCATCCCAGATGTCACCCTGGGCAGTGACGACTTCCAGCCCCAGGCATAATTCCCTGGTATTGCCATAGCGTAGAACTGCGGTGCCGCCAGCATTGGTCGAGAGATTGCCACCTATGGTGCAACTGCCTTCCGAGGCCAGTGACAGGGGAAATAATCTCTGCTCTTCGCTCGCTGCTGTCTGTACCTGCGCCAGCAGGCAACCAGCCTCGACTGTAATCGTATTATTGGCGACATCCACCGCCAATATGCGATTCATGCGTTTCAAGGAGATCACTACAGCCAGGCCTGTCTGATCAGGTATGCTGCCCAATACCAGACCGGTATTGCCACCCTGTGGTACGCAGGCGATTTTATGTGTTGCGCACAGCCGCACCAGGCTTGCCACTTCATCGGCAGACTTTGGTAGCAGCACTGCCATTGCCTTGCCGAGATAGCGCTGGCGCCAGTCCATCAAATACGGGTATTGGTCTGACGCATTCGTGATGACGAAATCATGGCCCAGAATCTTGATGCAATCAGCAAGAAATTCAGCGTGCATGATATCGTCTTCGCTTGCCGGGGTCACTGTTCTGCTGCCTTTGCTACATTTGCTGCATTCACTTTTGCCAACGCCTTTGCGGCTTTTTTCAAGGGGCGTAAATACAGGATGACCGCAATAAAGAACAAGATGGACAAGCCAACTTCAGCCAAAGCCAGTGCTACGGACAGGGAGCTACGGTCACTGTAGGCCCTGACTATACCCTCGGTGAAGTACAGCCAGATCAGCATCGAAGACCACTGCATGGTGTAGTTATCGCGCTTGAGTACGCCGCGCAATGGTATCAGCAAGGGCAGGGTTTTAAGCACCATCCATGACCCACCCGGGCGTAAAGGTGCCAGAAACCATTCCCAGCAAATGCACAGGAGCAGCAAGGCAATCAGGCTGGCAGAAGCGAGCAGGTAATATTTTTTCTCTGGTGTGGCCGTGCTCATGCTGCAGCCTGCAATTTTTTACTGACTTCTGCCAGGCGTTTGCCCAGGGCGATTGCCAGTTTGCGGCTTTCTTCTGAAATAGCTTGTGCACCATCCTGGCCTGCCCAATGAGTTGCGCCATAAGGACTGCCGCCGGTTGAAGTTGTCATCAGTTCAGCATGGCTATAGGGCAAGCCCAGCATCAGCATGCCGTGATGCATCAGTGGCAGCATCATGCTGAGCAGGGTTGATTCCTGGCCGCCGTGCATGCTGCCGGTGGAGGTGAATACGCAGGCCGGTTTGCCAGTCAGTGTGCCAGAGAGCCAGTCGGCGGCAGTGCCATCGAGAAAATACTTCAGGGCTGCCGCCATATTGCCAAAGCGGGTGGGTGAGCCCATGGCAAGCCCGGCGCATTCCTTGAGGTCAGACAATTCCACATAGGGTGCGCCATCTGACGGTACATCAGAGGCGGTTGCTTCTGCCACTGTGGAAACGGCTGGCACAGTACGCAGGCGGGCATTGCAGCCCGGCACGCTTTCTATGCCCTGGGCAATAAATTCTGCCATTTTTCTGGTATTGCCATGCCGTGAGTAAAATAAAACTAAAATCGTGAGTTCTTGTGTAGTCATGCTTGTATTATAGAAGCCTTTTTCTTTGCTCTCTCGTTAAAATCGAGGCATTCATCTCTCTGGCTGTAAAACTATGCGTGGTCTGTCGTGGAAACAAATACTCAATCTCTTCAAATTTGCCCTGCAGCGCTTGCAGGAAGGTCGTTTGCCACAGGTTGCCGGTAGCCTGACTTTTACCACGGTACTGGCCCTGGTACCTATCCTGACTGTAGCATTTGCCATTTTTACAGCTTTCCCGCTATTTAATACCTTCCGCACTTCGCTGGAAGCGTATTTTATTCAAAGTCTGATGCCCAAGGGGATTTCCAATACGATTTTGGGTTATCTGACGCAGTTTGCCACCAAGGCGACCCGCGTTTCTGCCATCAGTGGCGTGGCCCTGATGGTGACCGCCATTACCACCATGGCAATGATAGACAAGTCATTCAACCAGATCTGGCAGGTCAAGCGCCCGCGCCCGGCTTTGCAAAGGCTGCTGGTGTATTGGGCGATTGTTACTCTGGGACCTTTGCTGGTGGGTGTTTCCATCTCCAGCACGTCTTACCTGTTTACTGCCACCAGTGGGGTAGTGGGGGCTGTGCCGTTTTTGGGTGCGGTATTTTATACTCTGACTTCAATTGCATTCACGACAGGTGCATTTACCTTGCTGTATCTGATCGTGCCCAACCGTGCGGTTGAGTGGCGCGATGCAGTCTGGGGAGGTCTGTTTGCAGCGCTGGCATTTGAAATTGCCAAGCGCATATTCGCCAGCTTTGTGATTCAGTTTCCTACCTACACTATCGTGTATGGTGCCCTGGCAGCTGTACCTTTGTTTCTGGTCTGGATTTATGTGTCCTGGTTGATCATCCTGATTGGCGCGGTCATCGCTGCTGCTTTGCCTGTCGTCAAATTCGAACGTTGGTGGCATGTGCCCACACCAGGCAGTGCTTTTGAAGATGCGGTCAGTATCTTGCAAGTGTTGGTTGATGCCCGTCTGGCAGATGCTACTGCAGCCGTGAGCGTGAATACCATACGTACCGAGACCAGACTGGGTATAGATGAAATTGAGGGTTTGCTGGAACGTATGGCAGAAGCTGGCTGGGTTGCCAGGGTGAAGGTTGAAACCACCGCTTCACGCAGCCGCTTTTGGTTACGCAAAAACGAAGCAGGGGCTGAATTGTGGATCATGCTGGTCAACCCTGCGAGCTTGCGCCTGTCAGATATTTATCGCCTGTTTGTGTTCGATTCAACCCGCGAGAGCCAATTGTCGAGTCTGGTTGATCAAAGTATAGAAAATGGTTTACAACAGAGCCTGCAGACTTATTTTTATCCGGCGGGGCAAGGCTAAATGAAATTCCGGTTGATCAGTGCAAAAGAACTCGACGCGCCTATAGTGGCGCGCTGGGCGGAGTTGCGCAGTCAAAGCATTATCTATGATAGCCCATATTATTCTCCGGCTTTCACCACCATTATCGCCAATGCCAGGGATGATGTCCGCATTCTGGTAGTGGAAGATGCAGGCGTTGTCGTCGGTATCTGGCCCTTTCATGCCTTGAGTAGTTTTCGCGCTGTCTCCGTAGGTGATTTTCTGGCAGATTATCAGGGGCCGGTGTGCGATGCATCTCTGGAATTGCACATCGCTGATGCCTTGAGCGCCATGCAGTGCCGCTATTTTTCCTTTAATCACATGCCTTCCGGTTTAGGTAAGTTCAGCCAGTATGCGTGGACACATAGTCAGTCGCATATCCTGGATTTGACGGGAGGCTTTGATGTGTACGCGCAGCGCCTGACAGAAATGCGCGACGCCTCGCTCTTAAAAAAAGTCGCTACCAATGAACGCAAGCTCAGCAAAAAGTTTGGTGAATTGCGTTTTGACTTGCAAAGCAGCAGCGACACTGATTTTGCTGCTTTGATCGCTGGCAAGCGCGATCAGTTCCAGCGCACTGTCGGGGCTGAACATGATATTTTCAGGCTGGATTGGGTCAGGCGGGTTATGGATGAAATCAGGGCCGCAAATGCGCCTGATTTTGCCGGCATGCTATCAACGCTGTATGCGGGAGATACGTTGATCGCGGCCCATTTTGGTATGTGTTCCGGCAAGGTAATGCATTACTGGTTCCCCTGGTATCACACAGACTTTGCCGAGCATTCGCCAGGTTTGATCTTGCTGGCGCAATGTGCCAGACATGCCGCACAAACAGGTATCACTACGATAGATTTGGGCCGGGGCGACCAGCCATACAAACTGCGTTTTGCCACGGGCGCAAATCAATTGTGCGAGGGGGCTGTCAGCTCACCGGCTATTTTGAGCAACTTACAGGCTGGGTTGTATCACGCTAAGCAAAAATTGAAAGCTTCCAGTTTCGGGCAACACTTACGTAAATTGCGCCAGACTGCCAGGTAAGCCTGTATCAGTAAATCTGTATTAATAAGCGTTTTTATCGCCTAGCACTACCTTGATGGTGCGCCAGATAATCACGATGTCCAGCCAGACTGACCAGTGCTGGATGTAGTAAAGATCATATTCAATGCGCTCTTCCATTTTCTCCAGGGTCTCGGTCTCGCCACGCAAACCATTGACCTGTGCCCAGCCGGTAATGCCAGGTTTGATCTTATGGCGGAACATATAGCCACTGACCAGCTTGCGGTACAACTCATTATGTTCAACTGCATGAGGGCGGGGGCCGACCAGGCTCATTTCACCCTTGAGGACATTGAAGAGTTGTGGCAATTCATCCAGTGAAGAACGACGCAGGAAGCGGCCAAATTTGGTAACCCGCGGATCACCAACGGTAGCCTGAACCACCCGCTCATTTGGCTTGCTCTGCCGCATACTGCGAAATTTATAAACATTGATAGGCCGCCCGGCAATGCCATACCTGACCTGTTTGAAAAACACGGATCCGGGGGAACTCAGTTTAACGCCTATTGCGAGTAGTAGCATGATGGGCGACAGAGCAATCAGACCAAAGAAAGAACCTAGCAAGTCCAGTAAGCGTTTGGGCAGGGCGGCCAGACCTATGAAAGGAGTCTCTGTTGATGCCAGCACGGGGCGACCTGCCAGTTCACGCAATTGTATGCCTGGCATGCCAAAGATCAGCGATTCAGGTACAAAGTACGTGGATGCAGTGCTGTCTTCCAGAATCGCGATGATCTCTGCCAGTTCCGGTGGTTCCTTGGTGTTCAGTCCTATGAAAACTACATCGACATTCACATGACCAGTCTCGGCATCAACGATCCAATTGGCTGCGTCACTCAGATCACCCAGTCTTTCGAGGTTGCTGGGCGGGCGGGATTCATTGCGGTTGTCGAAAAAGCCAACAAAATCTATCGCGGCCAGAGGGGTGTTGCGCAGTGACTCTACCAGGTCGGCGCAGGCTGAATTAGACCAGATCAGTACGGCCTTGCGTCGTCTTGAAGGATTTGAGTAATAGAACACTGCCAGCTTGCGCATGATCAGTGCCGTCAGCAAAAGCGTGAATGGCGTGGTAAACAGCCAGATCAGCATGATGGCGCGTGATAGTCTTTCAGCAGACTTATCGACGTAGGCGCTCATCAGCACGATCATGAACACCACAAACCAGCGAGCGGTAATGCTGGGGAAGGCGGCCAGTACATGCTTTTCTTGCAGTGTGCCCAATAGTTGCTGGCTGGAGAAAACGATGATGCTGGAGAGGCCTGCAATCAGCATGCGCACGCCAAAAATTTCGATATCGCTATGGTCTGAATACAGGATGATGCCAAGTAGCGTCAGGTAAGTCGTTATGCCAAACGCGACACCAGTAAACGCTGCCAGAATTTGCGCTGATTGTGAGGTGTTGGAGGCGGGTGAAGCATTGAGCATGGTGGTAAGGTTTTTCGCTGATATTCCTGGGGATGCTGCAGTGGTTTTTAAAACAAATTACCTGGCCTGCATGTTTAGTTTTTTTGCCCTGAAAAGAGTTTTTTGATTTGTCCCAACTGCCAGCGATGTAAATGCTCTCTGAATTCAGGATTGTCATATCTGGGCGCACGTTTGATTGCAGCGCCGAGATAACCAGCAATAATCAACAAGCCACCGATGACAAATGGTTTCTCGCGCATGCGGAAAATACCTGAGGCCAGTGCGTACAGAGGGTGATAACCCATGAACCAGATGCCACGCCCCCAACGCAGGCGGCCACGATAGACATTTTTGTCGGACGAACCCATGAGGCGGTGATGCATGAGTATCGCATCAGGATGCAAGAAGCTCTTGGTGGTCCAGCCCTTCATGCGGGCAGTGTGGACATCTATGCCATCCCACAAGACTTCTTCGACAAAACCACCAATTTCTTCAAATGCCGTTCTGCGGTAGAGCTTGAACTGACCTGCGACATGTTCATCAATGATGATTTCTTCTATCTTCTTGCCTTCTTCTTCGCGATAAACCTTGCCGGATACGGCGGCCAGCTTGGGTTCCTGGGCAAATTGCTCAAACATGCATTCCAGGTAGCGTGGTCCAAATGACATGTCGCCATCAAGTTTGGCGATGTATTCATATTCCTGATGCTCAATCTGGGTAATGCCAAATTTGAAGGCTGCCACCACGCCACCACCCACCTTGCGAAAACCCCGGTCTGGGCGTTGTACCAGCCTGATGAATGGATGTTGGGCAGCATATTCGCGTACGATGTCAGCGGTGCCATCTTGTGAACCATCATCGACGATGATCCACTCTACCGGTTTGACGGTTTGGGCAACCATGGAGTCCAGCGTCAGCCTGATCAGGTCCGCTTCATCACGCACTGGCGCAATGATGACCAGAGGTACCACTCTGGCAGGACTTGCTGATGGCTGTGTGCTCGGGCTTTGCATAATTAGTCTTTCTTACTTTTATTTGCATGTTAACTGAGCTTTGAGTTGCCCACAATTCAATAAAGGTTAATTTTTGTAATTAAATAGCAATGCCAATCAAGCTGCCGCCTTATTGCGACAGGGTTTTGTTGTCCTGACAAAAATTTGCATCTATTCTTACTATTGCAATATAAAATGAAGTTCTTTATAAGAAATGCCTGATTCAGATGACAATTTGGTCCAAATTTTCTGCTTTTACTGAGATAACTGCCCGCAAACTACTGCCTGCAGTGCTGGCGTTTGCATTTATCGGGCAGGTGCAGGCGCAAGAGATCAAGACTATCCCTGCAAATGGCATGAAACTGGAAAGTCAGTTGTTGCAAATACCTCAGGCAGACAAAGCACCAGCAACAGCATCTGTGCCCGTACCAAACGCGGCAAAGAATGCCACAGATGACATGCCTGGCGATGCAGCCTCCGATGTCATAGGCGAGGGCGATCAGTTGCTTATTACTGTATTCGGACAGCCCGACCTGACCGCCGATGTCACCATCGGCGAGAGTGGCATCATCACCTTGCCGCTGGTGGGTACGGTGGAAGTCAAAGGCCGTACAGCAACAGAAATTGCCGCCACCTTCGCAAAAAAGCTGGAGCAGGGGCAATACATTAAAAATCCCAGGGTTTCCATCAAGGTCATACAACAGCTAAGCAGGACTTTTTCAGTCCTCGGCGAAGTATTGCGGCCGGGGCGCTATCCCCTGACAGGACAAATCAGCATTCTGGAAGCCTTGAGCCTGGCCGGTGGTGTTTCACAGAAAGCCGAGAAAAGCCTGCGTATCTTGCGCCGTGAACCCGGCAAACCTGCATCGGAATTGCAAGAATATGCATCCGTCAAACTGGAGCTGGACGCAACAAAGCTGGCGCCAGAGCTGGCACAAAAAATCCAGCCGAATGATGTTTTGTTCGTGCCTCAATTAAAGAACTTTTATGTCTATGGTGAGGTACGCCGTCCTGGTATGTACCCTATGGAAGATGATTTGAATGTCATGCGGGTCTTGTCCATAGGCGGCGGGGTGACTGAACGAGGTTCGGTGCGGCGCATCATCATCCATCGCAAGACAGACAGTGGCGAGTTGCGCGAAATTTCTGCAGGTATTGCCGACCGGGTATTGCCGGGCGATGTGGTATTTATCAACGAAAGAATATTCTGACGCGTATGATAAAAACCTCCCCAAGTGAATTGGTCTTGTCCTTCGCCCAGATAGGGGCAATGTTGCGGGCGCGCCAGCTGTTAATCGCCTTTGTCATGATAGTCGCTGTTGTTGGTGCGGCCGTTGCCAGTTTGATTTTGCCCAAGACTTATGTGGCGGTAGCAGATATTTTTATCGATTACCGCGTCAATGACCCTATTGGTGGCCGCCAATTCCACCCCATGCAGGATGAAAGTTATCTGCAGACCCAGTTCGATGTTATCAAGAGCGTACAGGTTGCTGAACGCGTGATACAGGCACTGGGCTTGCAGACCACGCCAGAGGCCAAGCGCTTTGTACAAAGGTATGGCGAGCAGCGCGGCTTGCGCGCACTGGCTGAATCCATCGTCAGGAATACCGATGTGTCGCCGCACAAGAATAGCCGCGTCATAGAAATTCAGTATTCATCGAGTGACCCCAAGCATGCCAAAGAAGTTGCCAATGCTGTCGTCAAGGCCTATATAGATTTGTCGCTGGAGATGATGAATGCACCAGCCAGGGCCAGGCGTGATCAATACAACGCCCAGCTAGAGTCCATGAGCCGGCAGATTGATGAGTTGCAAAAAAAACTGACGGCTTACCAGCAGGAATATCAGATTGTTGATGTCGATGAGAGGGCTGACATCGAATCCAAGCAAATGAATGCCTTGAGTGTGCGCCTGATTGATGTGCAACTTCAAAAAGTGGAAGCCCAGGCGAAGCGCCAGTCGCTGGAAAAACTCGTACGCGAAGGTAATCCAGAGTCAGATATCCCTGAGATTGCTGGCATAGGCCATATCTCAGGCCTGAAAGCCGCCCTGATTTCGCTTGATACACAGTTGGCCAATGCCAAGATTACTCTGGGCGTGCGTCATCCCAAATACATGGCGATCAATGACGAGAGGCAGGCGCTGCTGGACAAACTCAAAAGAGAGTCTGCCACTGCATTTGAAATGCTTGGTGCCTCTGAAGCGCGCCTGAGCCAGCAGGAAAAAGTTATAGAAACAGAGATCGCCAGCTATCAGAAAAAGACGTTTGAAAACAAGAAACACAGGGATGTCATCAGCTCTTACCAGCGTCAGCTTGATAGCGTGCAAAAGATTTACAACGCCGCCATACAAAAATTTGATGAGTTGCTGATGACCAGTAATGTGGCCATCTCAAATGCCTCAGTCATGCAATGGGCAGAGCTGCCGGAGAAGCATGCCAAGCCACTGCTGCGCAATAACCTAGTGTTTGGCTTGCTGGCTGGCATCGTGTTTGGCTTTGGCCTGGCCTTCCTGCTCGAATTGATGAACCGCCGCGTGCGCTGCCTGGAAGATCTGGAACGTGAATTTGATGAACCTGTGATGGCAAAAATTGGATTTGATGAGAAACTGAGCGGCAATGGACAGGGTGAGGGTGGTTTGCATGCAAACAGCTGAAACCATGAATCCACCAGCCTCTAAAATAGGCCGGCTCGGCGAGTTATTCCTGCAAAAAGGTTTGCTCACGCCTGAGCAGATCGACCAGATCGCCCAACTGCAAAAAGAAAAAAAACTCAGGTTTGGTGATGCAGCACTGGCGCTGGGTTACCTGAGTCAGACCCAGCTTGATCAGGCTTTGGGCGAGCAGTTCGGGTATTCAACCAAGGACCTGATTAACGGCAGTGCCGACAAGTCTTTGAAATTCTTTTACTTCCCTTTCAGTAAGGAGGCAGAAGAAATCCGCCGTCTACGCAGTGAGTTGCTGTTGAAGTTCAGCGGCCAGGAGAAAATCAAGATCACCCTGGTCAGCCCGGCTCGCCGCGATGGCAAATCCTATATGGCAGCCAGCCTGGCTATCGCCTTGTCGCAAGTTGGTAAGCGTACTTTGTTAATAGATGCTGATCTGCGTAGCGGTAAGCTGCATGAATATTTCTCACTCGGCAAGCCGGATGGTCTGTCTTCTGTACTGGCCGGGCGTATTAAAGCATCCGATGCCCTGATACAGCTGATGCCCAATTTACATTTCTTGCCAGCCGGGCCGCAACCGCCTAACCCTCTGGAGATTTTGCGTGCACCGCGCATGCGTGAATTGCTCGATTCCTGTTCTGATCAGTTCGATGCTTTCGTGGTTGATACCCATACAGCGACCCTGGCATCGGATGCCCAGATGGTTGCGCATCAGACCGGCAGCGTCTTGCTGGTAGCCAGAAAAGACCATACCTATGTCGATGAGCTTCGTCAGGCCAAGGCAGACATGCAGGCAGCCGGTGTCGAGGTGCTGGGAACGATTTTCAATCAATATGAGCCTGCAGGGACAGTACGTTTTGCGCCATTCACCTGGGTAATGCGTTTGCTGTCCAGACTATTCCGGCGGAAAAGCTGAGTTCATAATGCCTGAACTGAGTATCTGCATTTGCACTTATAAAAGGCCGGAATTGTTACGGCGCTTGTTGCAAGCTATCTTGACGCAAACTTTACGGGACGTGGCTATTGAAGTGGTGGTTGTTGATAATGACGTCAACAAGTCTGCTGCGGCCGTGCTGGCTGAAATGGCAACTGTCTTCGCCGGAAGCCTCAAGGCGCTGAATCTGGCAAATTCAAATATTTCACTTGCCAGAAATGCAGCTATTGCCGCAGCCAGCGGACAATGGATAGTCATGATTGATGATGACGAAGTGCCTGTGCCAGACTGGCTGGAGCAATTGCTGAAAGTGCAAAAAGTTGAACATGCGGACGTAGTATTTGCACCGGTGCTGCCTGAGTACTCAGAAAGTACACCGGCCTGGATACGTGAGGGTGGCTATTTTGACCGCCGCCGCATGCCTACCGGCACAAAAATAGATCATAAGGACGCCCGTAGTGGCAACGTGCTTGTCCGTCGTTCAATATTGCAGGATATAGCTGCATCCCAAAAAGATGGCATAGGCCCGTTTGACCCCGCCTTTGGTACGACGGGTGGGGAAGATACCATGTTGTTTCGCCGCCTGGATAAACTGGGTGCTGTCATGGTCTGGTGCGATGAAGCTCCTGCTGACGAATTTATTCCGGCCGACAGGGCTACCGCAAAATGGCTATTGCAAAGGTCTTACCGCACCGGGCAATTATTCATCCGGACCGAACTGGCGATGCTTGAAGGTGGCAAAAAAATCAGTTCCGCGCTGTTGCTAAGTGCCCGGGCCTGCGCGCAATTTGTGCTGGCCTTGTTATTCGCCTTGCTGTTGTTACCTTTTAAATTCCTGCGCAGCTTCACCTGGCTCAGGGTAGCGGCTTCTCAACTGGGCAAACTCAGTTATTTCTGGGGTAGCGCCAGCCATGCCTATGGCAGCCAGCCAGCAAAGAAATAACTCATGACGGCCCATCAATCCCAACGCTTACAGGCACTGGATGGCTTGCGTGCCTTATCCATTGCACTGGTTTTCCTGTCGCATATAGGATTTGGTCATCTCTTCCCTGGTGGCCTGGGCGTGACGATATTCTTTTTCATCAGCGGTTTCATCATCACCAAACTGATGCTGGCAGAGTGGGATACCAGTGGCCGTGTGAGCATACGTAATTTTTATGTGCGCAGGCTGTTCAGGCTGACACCGGCCTTGTTGTTTTTTGTGCTGATATCGCTGGCATTGATGGCTGTTGTCGGAGAGTTGCCACCGCAAAAAGAAGTTGCCTCGGTATTTTTTTATTTTGCGAATTACTACGGCATTTATTCCAGCTTCAGCGGTGAGTTGATCAAGCAACCCCTGGCGATAACCTGGTCGTTAGCAGTGGAAGAGCATTTTTATTTTGTTTTCCCTTTTTTGTTTATCGGTTTTATCCGCCTGCCAAAACGCTTCTTGAGTCTGATCGCGGTAATCCTGTTGGCGATGCTGGCCTGGCGTGTGTATCTGGTGCTGGCCATCGGTCTGGATCATTTGCCGCATTACAGAATTTATACAGCGACCGATACCCGCGCTGATTCCATTTTGTATGGAGTGGTCTTGGCTATCATACAGGTGTACTACCCACTTTTTTTTGCCAAGCTATCACGCCAGCAGACCTTTCTGTGTGGTGCCTTTTTAATGTTGATGACACTAGCTATCCGTAACGAAGAGTTTCGTGAATCCTTGCGTTACTCTTTGCAGGGGGTGGCTTTGCTCTATATGTTCCCGATGCTGGTATTTGAAAAAAATGCCTTGAACAATTTCCTGCAACTGCCACCCGTCGTCTATCTGGGACGTATCAGTTATTCCCTGTACCTGTACCACTGGCTGATAACACATAGCGTCGCGCATTTTTTGCCGGAGCTGACTACACTGCCCAGAATCGCACTTATCACGGTGCTTTCGCTGATGTTATCCCACTTGTCATACCGTTACATAGAACAGACTTTTCAGAACCTTGGACGCAAATTAATGGTCTGAGTTTGCTGAGTTTGATTTAGCGAGTTTGAATCTCCGGCTCGATGAGCTGACCGCAATCAGGCTGAAGATAAAGAATACATTCTGGAATACAAAGCCGCGAAACAGGCTGCTTTCGGTGAAATTGGTAATCACGACGACGACCAGCATGGCGGACCAGAAGGCAGCTTGCTGCCTGTCCTGATGGGAAAGCGTAATCAGCATTTTTGCCTGCATTAACAGGGTGAGTATCACCAGTATCAAACCAATCAGCCCTTGCTCATTGAGGATGTCCAGATAGCCATTGTGAGACTGCAAGGGGATCCAGTGCAGGGCATCAATGACGAATTGCGAGAGACTGTCTGGCCCCAGCCAGAATGCGCCATAGCCCAGACCAAACAGATAGTGTTTGTTGATTTCCATCTCTACCAGTTGCCAGACATCGGTACGACCGGTCAGGTCCGTCCCTTTACCAAACAGGCTGGCAATAGGTGATGCAGCTTCTTGCCAGGTAGGCAGACGCGATTCTTGCATAAAAAAGACATACACAGCGATCGTCAACAGGCAAATAATGACCAGGCTGGCCCGTGTTAATGAATAGGATGACGAAATATGACGCTTGCGCAGCAGATGGAAAACGCCAGAAGTCAGCAGGGTGATGATCATGCTGGTCGAGCTTTTACTCATGACCAGCATGAAAAAAGAAAACAATATGCCCAGCGCCAGGCTGCGGATACCCACGGTCTCTCTGCACGCCTTGATTTGCCATAATAAAATGCTGAGGGCAGCAACCTGGCCCAGCTCATTTTTTTGCGACAAGGCACCGCGCCAGGCACCTCCGAGGTCATAGTCTATGCCTATGCTGGGAACAGCAACAGCCATAAAGAAGGACAGTATCAGCATACCCGTCAAGGTATACAAGACATAGGTCACCATTATTTTTAAAGGATGTTCAGCGAGCTGTATGCTGAAACCTATCATCACCAGGCCATAGAGCTGTATCGCACGTTTGAAGGTCGTCGCTGGCAAGGGCGACCAGATGCTTGATGCCAGACACCATATCAACACGAAGGCCAGAAAGGGATTCATCGCCCGCACATCTTGCAAGGCTTCGGGTAAATGACGATACAGGATGAATGTTGCCAGCAAAAACAGGCCACCCCACTGCAGTTTTGTGGTTAGCGAACCTTCCATGGTCAATGCAGACGAGCCGGTGTAATCCCAGGAAATGCCATAAGGTAACAGGGAAAAAACCACGAACAGAACGATCATCAGTTTGACGATTCTGGTTTCCAGCAGGTTCAGGCTGGTATTGCCGGGCAGTACGGACAAATTTTGCATTTCTCAATACTAATGTCATGTGTTTGTGCGATATTCTAATGGCTACCTTGTCTGTTGCGCCCCAAACTATGAAGTATTTTCGATTTCACGTCCCGTTCACCTTCAGATTGGCTTTATTGAGCCTGATTTGTCTCTGCCCACCTTTTGCGGCAGCGGGTGATCTCGCCTGGTACCGTTTTGAAGTCAATGAGGATGCCCTGTCACCAGTCGTGGATTTTGGTGGCATGAATCATGCCCTGGAGGCTGCTGACAGGGTATTTGTCAAACAAGGGCATTTTTACCGAATTGGGCCAGATGGCAGGGGCGGCACCAAAGACGACGCCCGCGTGCGCTTCTTTGGCATCAGCTTGTCTGGTGTGGCGAACTTCCCTGAAGAGAAAGACGCACAAAAAATCGCCCGTCGTTTGCGCAAGTTGGGTTTTAATGCAGTTCGCCTGCATCATCTGGACAGTGTTCTCAGTGATAGCCTGGAGCAGCCGCGTGGTATTTTGACGACAGCCGCTTACCCCAGTTTTAATGAGACAGCCTTGCGGCGTTTGCGTGTGTTTATTGATGCACTCAAGGCCGAGGGCCTGTATGTCAATCTGAACCTGCATGTGGGCTATCAATTTCGCCCGGCGGTTGATCAGGTCACGCCTTTGATGGCGGGTGAACAAATGCCTTTTGCCAGCCATCCACTGCATTTGTTTGAGTCACGCATGATCAGTCTTCAGGGCGAGTATGTGCAGCAGCTATTGCGCAGGCTGGAACTCAAGGATGATCCTGCCCTGGCCATGGTTGAAATCAATAATGAATCTTCTTTGCTGGGTGCCTGGCAAAGAAAGCAACTCGACGGCCTGACAGGGGAATATGAAAGAGCCTTGCAGCAGCACTGGCAAAAATGGGTGCTGCGCCAGCATGGACATGCCGACAATGCCTGCAAGCTATGGGATAGCTGTTCAATGCCGCGCAAAGGCGTCATCAATGTCAAGTCATCAGAGGCCAGCATACTTGAGTATGGCGAAGGCTGGGTTGCGGGCGTGCAGCGTTTTTCACGACGCGCCATCAATAAATTAGGTTGGGAGACGCCAGTCTCCTTGCAGCAGCAATACCGCCCACATCAAAAGGGCAATGGCCGCAGGGTGCTCGACTATGTACGGTTTTTGTCCGATCTTGATCAGCAATATTTAAACCTCATCCGCAAGACTATACGGCAGGAAGCTGGGGACTTATTGCCTGTGACTGGTACACAAATGTATTTCGGTGGAGTGGCACTGGCCGATGCGCAGCAGCAGATGGATTATGTCGATGAGCACTTCTATGTAGATCACTATGATTTTCCGCATAAGGAGTGGGACAGGAATGACTGGCGCATACGCAATAGCTCTGTCTTGCGTGAAGGTTGGCAATCACTGTTGCAACGAGCCTATGTGCGTGATGCGCGCAAGCCCTTTGTGGTCAGTGAATTCAATCAGGCTTTTCCAAATCGGCAGTCGGCAGAAATTCTGCCCGTCATGAGTGCGTTTGCCAGCGCCCAGGATTGGGATGGGCTGTTTCTTTTCCATTACATTGATGGTGATGTATGGCGGCCCGTGCCGGATAGTTTTGGGCTTAGCGGCCACAGTGGTCAACTCGTGGTCAGCGGCATGGCGGCGGCCCTGTTCAGACAATACCAGGTGCAGCCATTGCCAACACAGATGAATATCAGCCTGGCACCTGAAGAGCGCACCATGCTGGGCGCTTTGCGTGATGGTGTCAGTGGCGGTGGAATGCCTGCCTGGCTACAGGCGCAATACGGTATTGATTACCGGCATGCTTTTTATACCCGTGTAGCCATGATGTATGGCACGCAAGCCAGGCCGGTCGGACCGGTACAGCACACTGCCAGCTTGTGGCATGAAGATGATATGACCTGGGCCCCTGCCGGGGGGCAATTACGTTACAGTGAATCTGGCCCTTGGCTGGCAGCAGAAACTGCTTATACGCGCCTGTTCGCGGGGCGCAAAGCACCGGGCTCTGTCACTATGGAAGCAGATAAATACCTGCCTGTGTTCTCAGAAAAAGGGCGGCAATATGGCGTCATTATGCTGAGCAGCCGCGATGCTTTGCCTTTGAAGCATAGTCGCCACCTGTTGCTGGTATTGAGTGGTGCTACAACGACCACGCAAGCTGGCGTCCAACCTGAACGTCCTAAACAATTGATAAATTATGAGGGGCAATCTGGGGGGTGGACGCTGGAGCCTGATCCTGCAACAGCCAGAAAACCTTCGGGTTCGCTGGAAGGCCTTGCGCCTGTATGGCTGGAGCGTATCCCGGTCAAGTTATTCCACGCCAGCAAAAGCAAAAAGATGACGGTGTATCCGCTGGATGGAAATGGTGTGCGCATGAAGGCACTGGCCAGTTCTGCCATCAGGAAAAAGCCGGATGGTTTTGAGCTCGACTTTGACTTCCCATCGCCATGGTACGAGATTGTGCTCGAATAAGCCTTTTTAGGACTTAAGCAAAATTGGCATTGACGGGTTTTTACGTCGGCCATGCATAGATCACAATGAGCGCAATCAATACAGAGCATCTCAAGCCGTCATTCCCGCGTGCTTTTAGCGGGAATCCATCGTTGATCAATCTCGGAGCTTGTAATGCAGGTGGGGCGGCGATCAGGCATGGATACCCGCCTGCGCGGGCATGACGAATTGGGGTACGGTAAACTGCAAGCTTTGGGGCAGTGTTGCTTAAGTCCTCCTTTTAATAAGCATGTTTTAAGCTTGTTGTTGAGATTGTTAATGAGTCTCTTGAGAGGCTTGTGGGTGCAGTGGTGGCATCCGCGTGTTCTGCACTAAAAACTTCCAGTTTCCCGAGGGAATTTGAAACTTAATTTTCTTTGTATAAAAAACTGAATTGCCAAATTTTATGATGTGAAATCAACTTTTCATATTGTGAAAAATCTCTGTCTCGCCGCACAAATTATTTTTCTCATTCTAAGAAATATAATTTCATATCGCAAAAAATGAATTTTAAGTGTTTGATTTTAAACGATTAAATATTTGTCATATGTCTTATATAAGACCTTGTTGCTCCGCAAAAAATACTCTATTATTTCTCTCAACGGATGCACCTTTTCATTTGATTTGCCCACAGGAGAGAAATATGACAACTCGCGCACAACAAGTAGCAGAATTGCAAAAAGACTGGGATACCAATCCACGCTGGAATGGTATCAAGCGTAATTACACGGCAGAAGACGTAGTTCGCCTGCGCGGCTCCATGAAGGTTGAGCACACCATCGCCAAAAACGGCGCGATCAAATTGTGGGATCTGGTGAATAACGAGCCTTTCATCAATGCCCTGGGCGCGCTGACTGGTAACCAGGCCATGCAACAGGTTAAAGCTGGCTTGAAAGCCATCTATCTGTCTGGCTGGCAAGTTGCGGGCGACGCCAACGTTGCTGGCGAAATGTATCCTGATCAATCCCTGTACCCAGCCAATTCTGTACCACTGGTTGTCAAACGCATCAACAACACACTGACACGCGCTGACCAGATTCAATGGTCTGAAGGCAAAGATGACATCGACTTCTTCGCCCCTATCGTGGCTGATGCTGAAGCCGGTTTCGGTGGTGTTTTGAATGCCTTTGAACTCATGAAAGCCATGATCGAAGCAGGCGCATCTGGTGTTCACTTTGAAGATCAACTGGCTTCCGTTAAAAAATGCGGCCACATGGGCGGCAAGGTTCTGGTTCCTACACGTGAAGCCATTGAAAAACTGAACGCAGCACGTCTGGCTGCTGACATCATGGGCACATCCACCGTGATTTTGGCCCGTACTGATGCTGAAGCCGCTGATTTGCTGACATCTGACGTCGATCCTAACGACCAGCCTTTCTGCACAGGTGAGCGCACGGTTGAAGGTTTCTACAAAACCAAACCAGGTCTGGAACAAGCGATTTCCCGTGGCCTGGCTTATGCAGAATATGCTGACTTGATCTGGTGTGAAACTGGCAAGCCTGACCTGGAATTTGCGAAGGCATTTGCTGATGCTATCCACGCCAAGTTCCCAGGTAAATTGCTGTCCTATAACTGCTCACCTTCTTTCAACTGGAAGAAAAACCTGGACGATGCAACGATCGCTAAATTCCAGAAAGAACTGGGCGCAATGGGCTACAAATTCCAGTTCATCACACTGGCAGGTTTCCATGCATTGAACTACGGCATGTTCAACCTGGCACATGGCTACGCACGCCGCCAGATGTCTGCCTTCGTTGAATTGCAGGAAGCAGAATTCGCAGCAGCAGAAAAGGGCTTTACAGCCGTTAAACATCAACGTGAAGTTGGTACTGGTTACTTTGATGCAGTGACACAAACTATCCAGCAAGGTAAGTCTTCTACGACCGCTTTGCATGGTTCTACTGAAGATGAACAATTCTTCGATGCAAAAAAAGTGGCATAAGTTTGTAAAGATAAGCAGTAGATAAGCTCCCAAGAAAAAACCGCACAGATTGTTATCTGTGCGGTTTTTTTATCGTTTTACCCAAACTCAGAGTGCAACTTGCTGGAATGTTTTTGGAGTTCAGCGCATTTGTTTTTGTATTTTTCTCTCACGCAGCAATAGCCCGACAAAGCGCCAGGCTTGTGTCGTGTAGCGTTGCCATAAACGGCGCGGTTCACTTGCCAGGCGCCAGAACCATTCCATGCCTGTCTTTTGCATCCATAGCGGGGCACGTTTTTTCTGCCCCAATGCAAACTCCATCGCCGCACCTACGCACAATATTAATGGCACATTGTTTTTAGTGAATTGCGCACGATATCGAAATGCCAGTCTTTCCTGCTTGGGCATGCCCAGGCAAATGAAAAGGATATTTGGTTTTGCAGCCTGTATGCGCTGTATCGCCAGATCACTTTCGGCACCGTCGGCAGTGAACTGCATGGATGGGCAAAAAATATCAACTTTGAGGCCGGGGTAAGTCCTGGCGAATGATTCCAGCAACAGGCTTTCTTGCCCCGGCATGCCGCCTAAAACAAAAATAGACAAATCTTTTTCTATACAGCCCCGGCATAGCGACACAAACAGGTCCGCACCAGTCACACGTTCCGGCAAGGGTAGGGCGCACATTTTGCTGGCCCAGATTATCGGCATGCCATCGGCAAAAATATAATCTGAAGTCGCGTACAGGGTCTTGAATTCAGGCTCATATTCGAGCTTGGTCATGTGATCCACATTTGGCGTCACCACCACGCGGCTGGCATGGTCACGCTTGCTGGCAACTTCCAGCAAATGCTGGTTGGCCTCTGCAAAACGCATATTGCAAATATCCAGTCCGAATAGCCGGGTAATGAGCGGTTTTGTCGCGGGTGAATTCATGGTGTCTATGAATGAAATGGTAATCGATTATCGCATGCTTCAATCAATTGATTGCCTCCGCATATACTCAAGCGCTCGAAAATTGCGTGTGCCAATTATCATTTCCCAGTTTTTTATAAACGAGCACTTTCCAGAATATCCTGATATTGTGATAATTGATGGGTAACATTCTACTTTGTAGTGTCAATCGCTTGCGCTTGGCTTGTTGATGGCACTAAAGGATACTTATGGAAAATATGCAGGTAAAACAGCGATTAAGTTTGGAAAGAAAGCTAATTATCTGTTTGGGAATTGTTGGTTTTGTAATTGGGCTCTTGGCTGAGCCTCCTGCTGAAACGCATTTGTCTGTGGTTACAGTGCAAATCCTGAAGATATTCTGTGCGGCGTTTGGATTTACTACGTACGCAGTTGTGATTAACCCAAAAAATAAGACTAGTCATGTGCTCGTGCTGTTTGTCGCTACCGTAGTGTTGTATCTAGTCTTGGTTTTCAGTTAATCCTGAGTGATGATTTTTGGCCCTTTAACCTAAAAAAGTCTGACTATGTTCGACGACATAAATGCGCTAAATTTCCTGATTGTATTGGAAGTTTTACTTCCTCCGGTGTGGCTCGCATATCGTTCCCGTAAGGGCAGTAACGCGGCTTCGTATGTTTTATATGCCTGGCTGGCTGGTTCTGTTATCAACGTCTGCCTTGGTTTGCCATATTTTATGGTGGCATTGATAGGGCTTGTTCTTATTGGATTTGTGTACAGGCAAAAATTAATGGTACCCCGATTCTTTAAGGGTAATACCGAAGCAAAGTAAATTGCCCCTGTTTGATACTGGCGATTGCGGAGCGCCACAAAAATTTGCAGTAGTTTGAATGGAAAAAATTTTTACATTGGGAAGTACCATGCAACACAGAACCAGAATCAAGATTTGCGGTTTAACCCGGTCAGAAGATGTGCGATTCGTTGTCGCGGCTGGGGCTGATGCCCTTGGTTTCGTGTTTTATCCACCCAGCCCGCGTTATGTTACACCTGATACTGCCGGCGCTTTGTTGCGCGACATTCCTCCTTTCGTCATGTCGGTCGGCTTGTTCGTCAATATCGATGAAGCAGGCTTGCAAGATGTCATCAGCAAGGCTCCTGTGCAATTGCTGCAATTCCACGGCGATGAAACGCCTGCGCAATGCGCGAGCCTGGCCGCTTGTGTCAATCGTCCTTTTATTCGTGCCTATCGCGTCAAAGCTGACACAAGGCCTGAGGATTTGCTAGAATGTGAACAGTCTTATCGTAAGGCTAGTCCTTTATTCAGTGGTTTATTGCTAGATACCCATGTTGATGGGTATGGCGGTAGTGGAAAGGTTTTTGATTGGTCTCTCATTCCAAAAGAGCTCGCGCCTCGGGTCGTTTTAAGTGGTGGATTGAGCGTACAGAACGCGACTGGCGCAGTTAGTCAGGTTCGCCCGTTTGCGGTCGATATCAGTAGTGGTGTCGAAGCGGCAAAGGGTATCAAGGATGAGGTCAGCGTACGTGCGTTTATCGCAGCGGTGCGTCTGGCAGACAATCAGGAATAGTGATGGTATCTGGGGTATCTCCCTGGCGCATCGCTTTCAAGCCAGTTTGAAGGAAAGAAAATGAAAGAACTCCAGTCTTTGGATGCTCAGTTCGAGCGCCAGTCTATCGCCGGTCAGGCAATTTATCAGTCAGCTCAATATCATTTACCCGATTCACGTGGTCATTTTGGTCAGTTTGGCGGCACTTTTGTGTCCGAGACGCTGACTCATGCATTGACTGAACTTAAAGAAGCCTATGCCAAATTCCAGCATGATGCTGAATTTCTGGAGGAGTTTCGCAATGAATTGAAGTACTTTGTCGGTCGCCCATCACCTGTGTATCACGCCAAACGCTGGTCTGATCTGATGGGTGGGGCACAAATCTATTTCAAGCGTGAAGACTTGAATCACACCGGCGCCCACAAGATCAATAATGTGATCGGCCAGGCTTTGCTGGCCAAGCGCATGGGCAAGCCGCGTGTCATCGCTGAGACTGGTGCGGGTCAGCATGGCGTGGCTACTGCCACTATCTGTGCCCGATTTGGACTCGAATGCGTGGTCTATATGGGGTCGGAAGACGTCAAGCGCCAGGCGCAAAACGTGTATCGCATGAAGTTGCTTGGTGCGACCGTGGTGCCGGTAGAGTCCGGTTCCAAGACCCTGAAAGATGCGCTGAACGAAGCCATGCGTGACTGGGTCGCGAACGTCGATAATACTTTTTACATCATAGGCACGGTGGCCGGTCCGCATCCTTATCCGATGATGGTCAGGGATTTTCAGTCCGTTATCGGTGAAGAATGCTTATGGCAGATGCCTGAGCAAACCGGACGTCAGCCAGACTATGTGGTGGCTTGCGTAGGTGGTGGCTCGAATGCCATGGGTATTTTTTATCCTTACATTGATCATCAGCAAGTCAGGCTCATCGGTGTCGAGGCGGCAGGTGAGGGTTGGACAGCGGCAAGCATTCTGCTTCGCTAACAGCAGGCTCACCTGGCGTACTGCATGGTAACCGTACTTACTTGCTGCAGGATGAAAATGGCCAGGTCATAGAAACTCATTCTGTGTCGGCGGGTCTTGATTATCCGGGTGTGGGGCCTGAGCATGCATGGTTGAAGGAAAGTGGTCGCGCGCAGTACGTGACCATTACTGACGATGAGGCACTCAAGGCTTTTCATGACTGTTGCCGTATAGAGGGCATTATCCCTGCGCTGGAATCCAGTCACGCTCTTGCCTATGCCGCCAAGCTGGCAGCGACTTTGCCTAAGGATAAGATAGTCCTGGCAAATCTGTCTGGTCGTGGTGACAAGGACATGCATACCGTAGCCGAACGGGCGGGACTGAAGTTCTGATCAGCCATTGAGCAAAACATGCAGGCGCATATGCAGAGATGCGGCCTGCATGTCTTCCCTATCAAGAATTGAGATTGATGCCATCACATTGTTGTTAGCGCATCAAATAAGGACCAACAAGATGTCAAGAATTCAAAATACCATGGCTGCTTTGGCGGCCAGCAATAAAAAAGGTTTAATCCCTTTCATCACCGCAGGTGATCCCGCGCCTGAGTTAACTGTACCTTTAATGCATGCTCTGGTCGAGGGCGGGGCCGATATTATCGAGCTGGGCGTGCCGTTTTCTGATCCCATGGCGGATGGCCCTGTCATTCAGCGCGCCTCTGAAAGAGCGCTGCAATTTGGAGTTGGCTTGCGGGATGTATTACAATTCGTCCGCGAATTCCGGCAAAGTAATCAAAAGACACCAGTTGTGCTCATGGGTTATGCCAATCCCATAGAGCGCATGGGGCAGGATGCTTTTATCACCAAGGCTGCTGAAGTTGGGGTGGATGGTGTGCTGGTAGTGGATTACCCGCCGGAAGAATGTGAAGAATTTGCAAGTAAAATGCAGCAACAGGGGATGGATACCATTTTCTTGCTGGCACCGACATCGACCGATGAGCGCATTGCGCAAGTTGGTAAAATTGCCAGTGGTTATGTGTATTATGTGTCACTGAAAGGTGTTACCGGTTCTGGTGCACTGGATCTGGATGCGGTTGCCGCCATGATCCCGCGTATCAAAAGGCATGTCAAAGTACCAGTAGGTGTGGGCTTTGGCATACGTGACGGGGCGACGGCGAGAGCTATTTCGACAGTGTCGGATGCGGTGGTGATAGGCTCGCGCATCATTCAGGAACTGGAAAATACCCCGCGTGGAGACATAGTTGCCGCAGTTGCTGCAGTGAAAAGCTTTATTTCTGGTGTCAGACAGGCTTTGGACGAGTAAAATACGCGCCTGACTGGTTCTTTTACCAGAATGAACCTGATGCCGGGTTGTTAAAAAGACAGCCTGGCGGCCATAAGGAGAAAACATGAGTTGGTTAGAAAAACTGTTGCCGCCGCGTATACAACGCTCGGAATCTGCAAATCGTAAGTCGATTCCTGAAGGTTTGTGGGTCAAGTGCCCCTCTTGCGAAGCGGTGCTGTATCGTTCTGATCTGGAAGCCAATATCCATGTTTGCCCAAAATGCAGCCATCATTTGCGCATAGGCGCACGTGAACGTCTGGATGCATTGCTCGATGCAGGTGGTCGTTATGAAATCGGCCAGGAAGTCTTGCCTATCGATACACTGAAATTCAAAGACAGCAAAAAATACCCTGATCGCCTCAAAGATGCGCTGGAAACTACCGGTGAAACCGATGCTCTGGTAGTCATGGGTGGTTCTATCATGGCAGTACCTGTGATTGCTGCTTGTTTCGAGTTTGAATTCATGGGTGGTTCCATGGGTTCTGTCGTCGGTGAGCGGTTTGTGCGTGGTGCGCAAGCAGCGCTGGAGCAAAAAGTACCTTTCATTTGCTTTACGGCTACCGGCGGTGCACGTATGCAAGAAGGCTTGTTGTCCCTCATGCAGATGGCAAAAACCACGTCCATGCTGACCAAGTTGTCTGAAAAGAGATTGCCTTTCATCTCTGTACTGACTGATCCTACCATGGGCGGCGTATCCGCTTCTTTCGCCTTCCTTGGCGATGTAGTGATTGCCGAGCCTAAAGCCTTGATCGGCTTTGCTGGCCCACGCGTGATTGAAAATACCGTGCGTGAGAAATTGCCGGAAGGCTTCCAGCGCTCTGAATTCCTGCTGCAAAAAGGCGCGATCGACATGATCGTTGACCGTCGCAAGATGCGTGAAGAAATCGCGCGGTTGCTGGCGCTGTTGCAAAACCAGCCCGCTGAAGCAGTATCTTCCTGATTTATAGTGAATACCTAATAAGCCCGAAGCATTTTGTTCGGGCTTTTTTTATCTTATGACAAATTTACCTGCCACCCTGGCTGACTGGCTGGCCGTACTTGAAACCCGCCATTCCAAAGAAATCGACATGGGCCTGGACCGCGTTGCTGCGGTCAAGAACAAACTGGCGATCCACTATGATTGCCCTGTCATCATGGTCGCTGGCACCAATGGCAAAGGTTCTACCTGTGCCATGCTCGAAGCGGTGCTGATGCAGGCCGGTTACCGTGTTGGCCTTTACAGCAAGCCACATTTTCTTGACTTCAATGAGCGTGCCCGCATCAATGGCGAGATGGTCAAGGACGATGTCTTTATCTCTACTTTCAATGCGGTTGAAGAGGCTCGTGGCGATATTTCGCTGACCTACTTTGAATTTACTACGTTGGCAATTTGCAAATTGCTGGCTGATGCCAAGCTTGATGTGGTGATCCTCGAAGTTGGTCTCGGAGGTCGCCTGGATGCGGTGAATGTCATTGATGCCGATGTCTCCGTTGTTACCAGCATTGATATCGACCATATTGACTACCTTGGTGATACCCGCGAAAAGATAGGCTTTGAAAAAGCCGGTATCTTCCGCCCGGGCAAGGCAGCGATTTGTGGTGACCCTTTGCCACCACAGTCCCTGATAGACCATGCCAATGCCATAGGTGCTGACTTGTGGCTGTTTGGCCGCGATTTCAACTATAACGGTGATAAGCAGCAATGGAATTTTGCGGGCCGCAGCCAGCGCCGTAATTCCCTTGGCTATCCCAGTTTGCGCGGTGCCAACCAGCTCTTGAATGCGTCTGCCGTGCTGGCCGCGCTGGAAGCACTGAAGCTTGAACTGCCAGTCGGCGCGCAAGAAGTGCGTACTGGTCTGGTGATGGTGGATTTGCCGGGTCGCTTCCAGGTCATGCCAGGTCGCCCTACCGTGGTGCTGGATGTAGCGCATAATCCGCACGCCGCCGCTACGCTGGCACAAAATCTCGACAATATGGGTTTTCATGCCTATACCTACGCGGTATTTGGTTCCATGCTCGATAAGGACATTGATGGCGTGATTGCTCAATTGAAAGAAAAAGTCGATCACTGGTGCGTCACGGCCTTGCCTTTGCCGCGCGCGGCCCCAGTTGAGGTACTGAAAGACAAATTGGTCGCCGCTGGCGTGCTGGCAGATACTGAAAAAACCGTCACTGGTTTCGAGTCGCCAGAGCTGGCATATGCAGAGGCCATCAGCAAGGCAGGCGAAAATGATAGAATAGTGGTCTTTGGATCGTTTTTGACGGTTGCAGGTGTGATGCGCGCCCGTCGTTCTTCTCTCCATTGATGTTTTTTGCGGACTGGTTTGTTGACGATTGTGTTGATAGACCAGTTGGCTAACCAACCAGAAATTTGCACATGGGTTTGCTCTCGCGTTTTACACAGAAGCAAGAAACTTCCGATACTCAGGATAGTGGCGAATTCCGTTCCCGCGCTGAAGAAGAGAGTATCGAAACTCGTTCCAGGACAAAAAAGGCCGAGCCCAGAAGGCGCTCCAAGGTCGATGACCCCATATTGCCGGAGAAAAAACGTGCCAGACGCCGTTTGATAGGCGCCGTTGCTCTGGCACTTGCTGCCATCATAGGCTTGCCCATGATCCTGGATTCTGATCCCAAGCCTTTGCCTGATGACATCAATGTCCGCATTCCCTCCAAGGACAAGACGCCGGATATCACTGCCGACGCTGTTGCACCAAAATCCAAAAAACAGCTGCCAGATGAGCCGCCTGAAGAAATCATAGAAGTACCAGCGACGCCAAAAAACAAAGTCGCTGCCACTGATGGTGCCGACAGACAGGTCAAGTCCATGACTACTGCGGGCGGTACTACGCTGGCCCAGACTGCGCCAGCAACGGCCAAGCCAGTCAAGCCTGAGGTAAAGACAGAAGCAAAACCTGAAACTAAGACAGAAACCAAACCTGTAGTAAAAGCAGAAAGCAAACCTGAACCAAAAGTTGAGGTAAAGCCAGTTCCAGCTCCAGCCAAAGCGGTGGAGAAGGATGTGGCTGCGGCAAAAAATGAACCTAAAGCTGAAGCCAAGCCTGCTAAGCCTGAAAAAACTGAAAAAGCTGATGTAAAACCAGTTGTTGCCAAACCTGGTAGTGCCGATGATGAAGCCGCCCGTGCGCTGGCCATACTCGAAGGTAAAACTCCGCCAGCTACCAAGCCGGTAGTCAGCAAGCCGGAAGCCGCAGACAAACCTGCAGAAAAATCATCTTACACGGTGCAGGCGGGCGCGTTTTCTACACAATCCAAAGTGGATGAAGTGCAAGCCAAGCTGAATGCGGCGAATATACGTTCATATACGCAAAAGATCATCACCACGAATGGTGAAGTGACAAGGATCAGGGTAGGCCCCTTTGCTTCCAAAGAAGAGGCAGATAAAATGCGCGCCAAATTAAGCAAGCTGGGCCTGAGTGCCAGCCTGCCACCTAACTAATGAGTAAGGAATATCTGGCGTGACATTGTTTGATTATCTCGTGCTGCTGATCCTGGTTTGTTCCATCGTGATCAGTACGCTGCGCGGTTTAATTAAAGAAATTTTGTCGCTGGTTAGCTGGGTGGTCGCATTTGTGGTTGCCAATGCCTATAGTGATGTATTGGCGACCTGGTTGCCATCCATGGTGCCTGGCCAGATGTTGCGCTTGATCGTTGCCTTTATTGCCCTGTTTATCGGTGTGCGCCTGTTGATGGCGCTGATCATGATGGCGGTGGATGCCATGATCAAGGCCAGCGGCCTGACATTGGCAGACCGGGGCCTGGGTGGTCTGTTTGGTCTGGCGCGTGGTTGCATACTGGTGTTGGCAGCCGTGTTGGTGTGCGGTATGACATCCATACCGCAACAGCCGTTCTGGACCCATGCGTGGCTTAGCCCTCTTGCAGAAACCGCAGCGCGCACGGTGATTCCGTTGCTGCCGGCCTCGGTTTCGGAGCATGTAAAGTTTTAATTGTTTTTTTTAGGAGTCCACCATGTGTGGCATCGTAGGCGTATTCTCAAATAATCCTGTCAATCAACTGATTTATGACGCGCTGCTATTGTTGCAGCACCGCGGTCAGGACGCAGCTGGTATCGCAACAAACCATGGCAATAAATTCGCCATGCATAAAGCGAATGGTCTGGTGCGTGACGTTTTCCGTACACGCAATATGCGTTCTTTGCCTGGTAATGTAGGTATCGGGCAGGTACGTTATCCAACCGCCGGTTCCACCAGTGAAGAAGAAGCGCAACCGTTTTATGTCAATGCACCATTTGGTATCGTGCTGGCGCATAACGGCAACCTGACCAATGCAGTGGAGCTGAAGATAGAGCTGTTCAAGAATGACCGCCGTCATTTGAATACCGATTCTGACTCTGAAGTCTTGCTCAATATCCTGGCGCATCAGATACAGGAAGTCACCAGCGGCTATTCACTTGATCCTGAAGGCCTGTTCCGCGCAGTTGCCATGCTGCACAGGCGTGTACGTGGTTCGTATGCCGTCGTTGCGCAAATCTCTGGCTATGGCTTGCTGGCTTTCCGTGACCCTTTTGGTATCCGTCCTTTGTGTGTCGGTGTTTCACAGACCGAAAACGGCACTGAATACATGATCGCCAGCGAATCAGTTGCGCTCGAAGGCCTGGGCTTCAAGTTCCTGCGTGACGTAGAACCGGGTGAAGCCTTGTTCGTTGATATGGATGGCAAGTTACACACTCAGCAATGTGCAGATAATCCTAGCTTGAACCCATGTGCATTTGAATATGTGTATCTGGCCCGTCCTGATTCCATCATCGATGGCGCGTCGGTGTATCTGACCCGCCTGAAAATGGGTGAATACCTGGCCGACAAAGTGCGCAATCAATTCCGCGATGGTGAAATTGATGTTGTCATGCCTATCCCTGATTCTTCCCGCCCATCTGCAATGGAATTGGCGCAAAAATTGAACCTTGATTATCGCGAAGGCTTTATCAAGAACCGCTACATAGGCCGCACGTTCATGATGCCGGGCCAGGCAGTGCGTCGTAAGTCTGTACGCCAAAAGTTGAATGCCATCGGTTCTGAATTCAAGGGCAAGAGTGTCTTGCTGGTTGATGATTCCATCGTGCGTGGCACGACCAGCCGTGAAATCGTGCAAATGGCACGCGAATCTGGTGCAAGGCGTGTGATTTTTGCCTCTGCTGCGCCACCGGTGCAATTCCCTAACGTTTACGGTATCGATATGCCTACCCGCAGTGAATTGATCGCCTATGGCCGTAGTGAAGAAGAAGTCTGTCGTGAAATCACTGCCGATGCGCTGGTGTATCAGGATGTGGCGGCAATGAAGCGCTCGATTTCCGATGTTAATCCGCTGTTGAAAAACATAGAAGCATCCTGCTTTGATGGTTTTTACATCACGGGTGATGTGACGTCTGGTTATCTCGACAAGCTGGAAACAGCGCGTAATAGCCCGCGCCCAGATACTGAAGACTTGCTGCGTTCGCAATTGAACCTGAATCTGGCAGATCGCGCCGACTGATCATGAAGATCAAAGCATGCCTGAAAACGGCAGGCTGAACCTGAAAACCTGCTTACTTCAAATAAGCAGGTTTTTTTTATGTCTTTACCCCTGGTATTGCCCCATCTGTTGCAAACTCGCGCATAGTCAGGATTCTTGTTTGCTGTAAAAGCATTGTTTGAATTACCATTGCTGACAATGGTTCTTTAAATTGTGTTCAATTGTTCTCCATTAAGGCAAATCCCATGGCTAGCACGCTGCTGGATGTACAGAACTTGACTAAATCATATGGCGCACGCAAGGTCGTTGATGATGTTTCATTTACTATTGAACGCGGGCAAACCCTGGGTTTGCTAGGGCCAAACGGAGCGGGCAAGTCAACCACGGTCAGCATGATTTGTGGCTTGCTGCAGCCTGAACAGGGCAAGGTGTTGCTGGATGGGCAGACCATGGGGGGCGGCAATAATGCGGTTAAATTCAAGATAGGGCTGGTGCCGCAAGACCTGGCGCTGTATGACGAATTGCCGGCAAGAGAAAATCTCAAATTGTTTGGTGCCTTGTATGGCCTGTCTGGCAGCAAGCTGCAACAGAGCTGCGATGCTGTGCTGGAACTGGTCAATCTGGCAGACAGGGCAGGCGATAAACCCTCGACGTTTTCAGGTGGTATGAAGCGTCGCCTGAATATTGCCGCAGCACTCTTACATGATCCAGAATTATTGATACTGGATGAGCCGACTGTAGGTGTCGACCCGCAAAGCCGCAATGCGATTTTTGACAGCCTGGATGTACTCAAGGCACAAGGCCGCACGCTTATCTATACCAGTCATTACATGGAAGAGGTTGAGCGCCTGGCTGACCATATCGTCATTATTGATCATGGCAAAGTCATCGCCAATGAAACCCCGGCAGATTTATACCGTCGTTTGCCTGCCAAGGCAGCGTTGCAATTAGATTTGAATACGCAGATCACTGAGGCAGATGTTGCTGCCATGAGTGTCTTGCCAGGTGTAGATAGTGTGCATATGTCAGACCAGGGCAAGCATCTGGATGTGACTTTGACTGAGCATGAGATCGCTTTAGGTCTGCTTGGCTGGCTGGCAAAAGCCGGGTATCAAACCAATCATTTTGCGACCGCAAAAACCAATCTTGAAGCGGTATTCCTGACACTGACAGGGCGTAGCTTGCGCGACTGATTTTCTCTGAATTTGCGCCTGAAATCCCTCCAATAAGAATGCGAAATACTGAGGAACCATAATGACTGCCCTGATCGCACTGATACGAAAAGACCTGATACTGTTCCTGGCGGACCGTCGCGCTCTATTGCTTAATCTGGTGATGCCTATCCTGTTGGGCGCATTCTTTGGATTTGTCACTGGTGGCAGAGAGGCTAAAGATGCGGCCAAGATAGAGATCGCCGTGATCAGTCAGGATGATCATGTGATCAGCCAGAAAATAGTGAAGGGTTTGAAGGAAGAGACCACTCTGTCGGTTAAAGAATTGCCCCTGGAAGAAGCCAAGGCTCTGGTACTGAAAGGCAAGCTCAATATGGCAGTCCTGATACCTGAGAAATTTGGTGACCAGGCTGGCGGGGCCTTGTTTGGTGGCAGGGAAAAGCCGGAGCTGCTTATTTTTTACGACCCTTCGCAAACTGCAGTGCTGGCCATGGTCAAGGGCATGCTGACGCAGCAAGTCATGCAAAGTGTCAGTGCTGAAATGTTTGGTGGCAAGTCAGGCACCAAGTACATAGACCAGAGCCTGCAAGAGCTGGAGAAGATGGATGATGCCAATAAAAATAAAGGTGAGCTGCATGACTTCCTTGGCAGTCTGAAAAAATTCCAGCTTAGCCAGCAAAAAACTGAAGTCGCAGATACTGCTGCAACTGCTGATTCAGCTAGCGCTTCTGCTGCAAAATCAACAGGTGCAGCAAAATCAGCAAAGGCCGCAAATACTGGCTTGAGCATGCCCTTTGTTACCAAGGATCAGGCTATGACCGCAGGTGACCCAGTCACCAATAAATATAATGGTTATGCTCATTCATTTGCAGGCATGAGTGTGCAGTTTATTTTATTCATGGCGATAGATGCGGGCATAGGTATACTGCTGGCGAGGCGGCTGGGTTTGTGGAACCGCTTGCTGGCCGCGCCAGTTGGCTTGAACACGGTGCTGATCGCCAGGGCCTTGTCATGTGCCTTGATTGCCTGTGGCCTTATGTGTTTTATTTTCCTGGTGGCCGTCTTCGTATTCAATGTGCATATAGCGGGAAGTCTGCCCGGCTTTATAGGTGTGGTGATTTCTTTTTCCCTGATGACAGCCAGCTTTGGTTTTGATTGCTGCTTTTGGCAAAACCCCTGAGGCGGCGCGTGGCATATCGGTGTTTGCAACTCTGATCATGGTCATGCTCAGCGGTGCCTGGATGCCGTCTTTCATGTTTCCGCAATGGTTGCAAAGCCTGACCCTGATCGTGCCTACACGCTGGGCTGTCGATGGTCTCGATGCCATGACCTGGCGTGGCCTGGGTCTGGATGCTGCTTTGCCAGCAGTCGGCGTGCAACTGGCTTTTGCCGCAGTTTTTGGCACCATTGCCCTATGGCGCTTCCGTAAGACTTGAAAGCCTCAGGTTTTGTCTGGTATCACAAAGTAACCATCACCAGCCCACTGTTTCAATTCTATACAAATATGAACCGGTGTTTGCTGGTATTCAAGCTTGCTTAAAAATACAATCTTGGCATGAGAGTACAGGTTTGCCTGTGCTCATGCAGTTTTGTATTTTCTTGTTTGAAGCCTATGTATCCAAAATTTAGATTGCGTACCCTGACACTGGCGGTTGCCAGTGTTTTCTCAGTGACCACGTTTGCTTATGCGCAAACTACTCCACCAGAAACCGTAAAAAGCACTGAAGAAAATTCTCAGGATGCGAAGGCCAAGGCCAGGACAGGTGACAAAAAAACTGAAGCAGCCAGCAAGGACAATATACAAAAAGTCACCATCAGTGGAGGTCGTACTGACCAGGCAGAGCGCCGTCAATCGACCGCCGCCAAGATTATCTTTGGCCGTGAAGAACTCGATAGAAATGGCGACAGCAATCTCGGTGAGGTGTTGAAACGCCTGCCCGGTGTCACCGTCGGTGGCAGGCCAGGTCGTGGCGGTGACATACGCATGCGTGGCATGGGCAATGGTTATACCCAGATACTGCTCAATGGTGAACGTGCGCCACGCGGCTTCTCCATGGACAGCCTGACACCTGACCAGGTAGAACGCATAGAAATCATCCGCGGTACCGTGGCTGAATACAGCACCCAGGCGATTGCTGGCACCATCAATATTGTGTTGCGGGAAGAGTACAAGCAAAAAGATATCGATTTGAAATTATCCATGGGCTATGAACAGGGCAGGCTGGCACCGAATGTGTCGCTGACAGTGCCCGGCGAAATGGGTAGTTTGTCGTATGCCTTGAGTGGTTCTGTTTTTCAGAATCGTCAGCATGATGATGGCAGTACTTTTACCAACGAAAAAAATCCCGCTGGTAATGATACTTTGATACAGAATCAATACGATCAGACTAACAGGAAAACGACAGGCATACATTTGACGCCGCGCTTCAACTACAAATTTGAAAATGGCGATACCTTGATGGTGCAACCATTTTTGATGAATTCACGTAGTGACTCTAATAATCGAAGTGACGTTAATGCGACTCTGCGCACTCAGGATCCCTCCATCACTACTGAACCATTTGCGCTGGCAACCTCAGCTTCGCATGCAGAAACAACATTCTTGCGCGGTTTTGGTAACTGGCAGCATAAGTTTGAAGGGAACTCCAAACTGAATATCAAATTTGGTGGTGGCCTGGGCAAGATGGATAGCAATTCCTTGCGCTACCAGTTTGATAAGGATGGCAAGCAGATAGACGTGATCAGTGATGTCAACAATACCAAAGACAGCAGTATCAATACTGGCGGTAAGTTCACCATGCCTTATGGCGAAGGACATACACTGGCGGCAGGTTGGGATCTGGAAATGGGCAAGCGCAGCCAGACCCGTATTTCTATCGATAATGGTAAGCCGCAGTTTGCCGAATCCGGTGACAACCTGGATGCCAATACTCGTCGCCTGGCTGTTTTTGCACAGGACGAATTTGATATCAATCCACAATTCTCTGCTTACGCAGGTTTGCGCTGGGAAGGCATCAGGACCAGCAGCACGGTGGGTGGTAATGCGATAGAAAATACCAGTAGTGTCTGGAGCCCGGTCTTGCATGGTGTCTGGCGTATTCCTGGTGCTGGCAAGGATCAGATCAGAGCCAGCCTGACTCAAAGCTACCGTGCTCCAGCACTGAATGATTTGATCGCTGTGACTAGCATTTCCAATCAAAACAGCTTTTATCGCCCTGACCGTACCGGCAATCCATTCTTGAAGCCGGAGTTATCCAAAGGTATTGATCTCGCTTTTGAACATTATTTGACGCGCGCAGGTATTATCAGTGCTAACTTTTTTGTTCGCGATATCAATAATCTGATACGCAGAAGCACAGATCCGGTTCAGGTTTTGGATTTGGTAGATGGTTTGTACAAGACGCGCCAAATTTCCAAACCTGTGAATATCGGTCACGCAACGACCAAGGGCATAGAATTGGAAGCTAAATTCCAGTTGCAGGAATTCTTCCCTGATGGCCCGGCTATTGATGTGCGCAGCAACTATAGCCATTTCTGGTCTACTGTAGATGATATCAAAGGGCCTAATAATCGCCTTGACCAGCAACCTACACAAACTGCCAATTTTGGTCTTGATTATCGTCCTGCAGGTATTCCGCTGACTGTTGGTGGAAATATCAACTGGACGCCAGCCTACGAAATACAAAGCAGCAACGTCCAGATCAACCAGACTGGTATCAAACGTCAAGTAGACCTGTACGGTTTGTGGAAATTCAATCCAAACTTGCAAGTGCGCCTGTCCGCCAATAATCTGCGGGCCAATGATTATCAGAGTGGCAGTATAGTGAACTCGGACACGCTAGATCGTATTGACTACAACACATCCAAGACCTATACCACCTGGACATTGCGTGTAGAGATGAAGCTGTAAGTCATGCTATAAAGGCAAAGGATCGTGCAGTGCAGCACGATCCTGTCTTGGAGAGTACAATACTTCAGTAGGGCGGTGTAGAGGTGCACGATGTATAGATGCACGCACAAGCAATTCCTGGCTAAAACAGGCAGTCTGGAAAAGATCAACACCGCCAGCCTGATTTTCCACCGTACTCATCATGTTATCTCCAGAATTAAATGCCGATTTACATAGTCACTCCGTCGTCTCTGATGGTGTATTGACGCCGTCGCAACTGGCGGAGCGCGCCAAGTTAAATGGGGTGGATGTCTGGGCGCTGACTGATCATGATGAGGTGCGTGGCATCCCTGAGGCGCGTGCTGCCGCCCTGGACCTGGGTATGGGATATATTCCCGGGGTGGAAATCTCGATTACCTGGGCTGGCAAGACTATCCACATTGTTGGCCTCAATATCGATGAAACCAATCCTGGCCTGGTCAATGGCCTGGCGCAAACACGCTCAGGCCGTGAGCGTCGTGCACGTGACATGGCGGCAGAGCTGCTGAGCAAGGCAGGTATAGCCAATAGCTATGAAGGTGCGCTCAAATATGTCGGCAACCCTGATCTGATTTCGCGTTCGCATTTTGCCCGTTACCTTGTGGAGATTGGTGCCTGCGCCACGGTGTCCGATGTATTCAGGCATTATCTGGCAGATGGCAAGCCAGGTTTTGTACCGCATCGCTGGGCGACACTGGCAGAGGCAGTGGGCTGGATACGTGGTGCCGGTGGTGTGGCCGTGGTGGCGCACCCGGGGCGCTATGATCTTAGTCCGCTTGCTTACGATGCCTTTTTTACTGAATTCAAGAATCTTGGTGGCCTGGCAATAGAAACCGTGACCGGTAGCCATACGCTGGATCAGTATGATGAGTACACCAGGATTGCCGCTCATTATGGTTTCTTGTCCTCACGTGGTTCTGATTTTCATTCTCCCCAGGATGCCGAGGTCGATATAGGGCGTTTGCTCCCTTTGCCAAAAATGGCCAGGCCTGTGTGGGAGCAATGGTCTCTGGCTTGAAGACGCTGCCTTGAAAACGCGCGCTTAAGCCATATTTAACAGAGCATGAATCGTGTGTTCCTTAGGGAGGTGTTCATGAAACGCATAGTCTTGTTCTTGCTGACAAATCTGGCGGTGATTGCCGTCATGTCTGTCGTACTGTCCGTGTTGGGCGTGAACCGTTTTTTGACGGCAAATGGCCTGCAATTATCGACCCTGCTGGCATTTTCCCTGGTTGTCGGTTTTACCGGAGCCATATTCTCGTTGTTGATCAGCAAGCCCATGGCGAAATGGTCAACGGGTGCCAGGGTCATTGAGTCTCCATCTACATCAACCGAGCTCTGGCTGGTCAATACTGTCAAGGCCCTGTCTGAAAAGGCGGGCATCGGTATGCCTGAGGTGGCGATATATAATGGCGAAGCCAATGCCTTTGCCACCGGTGCTTTCAAGAACTCTGCACTGGTTGCTGTTTCCACCGGTTTGCTGGAAGGCATGACACGGGAAGAGGTAGAAGCTGTACTCGGTCATGAAGTGGCGCATATTGCCAATGGTGATATGGTGACCATGGCGCTGATACAGGGTGTGGTGAATACTTTCGTGGTATTCCTGGCACGGGTGGTGGGCTACGCAGTGGATAAGGCGGTATTTCGCAATAGTGATGATGACAGGCCCGGCATAGGTTATATGATCACGGTATTTGTATGTGAGATACTATTTGGTATCGTTGCATCCATGATCGTTAACTGGTTTTCGCGTCAACGTGAATTCCGTGCAGATGCCGGTTCGGCGCAGTTGCTGGGTAACCGTCAGCCCATGATGCATGCGCTGGCAAGACTTGGTGGTTTACAGCCGGGCGAGTTACCAAAGTCTATGGCTGCATCGGGCATTAGTGATGCACCTGGCTGGAGCGCTTTATTCTCCTCCCATCCGCCATTAGAGCAACGTATTGCCGCATTACAGAACATGCGTTAATTTTCAATAAATAATGTGTGGCGGTAGCTGAGCTACCGCCTTTATTCTTTTTATGAGCCAATTTTTTCAAATTCATCCCGACAATCCGCAACTGAGATTGATCAAGCAGGCAGTGCAAATTATCGATGGCGGTGGTATCGTCGCCTTGCCTACGGATTCTTGCTATGCCCTGGTTTGCCATCTGGATGACAAAGATGCCGTCATGCGCCTGCGCAAAATACGTGGGGTCGATGAAAAACATCATCTGACCCTGCTGTGCCGTGATTTGTCTGAAATTGCGCAATATGCCAAGGTGGATAACCGTCAGTACCGCATGTTGAAGGCTGCCACTCCAGGACCTTATACCTTCATTCTTGAAGCGACCAAGGAAGTGCCGCGTCGCCTGAGTCACCCCTCACGCAAAACCATAGGTTTGCGCGTGCCAGAAAATACTATTACCCATGCCTTGCTGGAAGAGTTGAAGCAACCCTTGCTGGGGACCACACTGATCTTGCCTGATGAAGAAGAGCCTTTGACTGATCCTGAGCAGGTCAGAGACAGGCTGGAGAAACTGGTCGATCTGGTTATCGATGGAGGAGCATGTAGCCTGGTGCCGACTACCGTGATAGACATGACTGGTGATATGCCGGAGCTGGTGCGACAGGGGCGTGGTGATGCTGCTTTGTTCGGATTGTGATGGCAGGGGGCAATTTCCTTTTCAACGACAGACTTAAATAGAAATACTCAATGGACCTGATAATCCAAACAATCTGCATTTATGCGCTACCTGTTATTTTTGCGATTACCTTGCATGAAGCGGCTCATGCCTATGTCGCCAAATACCTTGGTGATTTGACAGCCTATAGCCAGGGCAGGGTAAGCTTGAATCCCATGGTGCATATAGACCCAGTTGGCACCATTCTGATTCCTGTTGTTCTGACTGTGATTTATATTTCTACGGGGACCGGATTGTTATTTGGTTACGCCAAGCCGGTGCCAGTTAATTATTCCAATTTGAAAAAACCTAAGCGTGATATGGCCTGGGTTGCTCTGGCCGGGCCTATGGCAAATCTAATCATGGCATTTGCATGGGTGTTGCTTGCCGCATTGATACAAAAGATACAGGTGCAGGAAGAGTTTTTCCTGAGTATGGCTAAATTTTTTATGAGTATGGCCAATGCAGGTTTGATCGTTAATCTGATGATGTTTGCCTTCAATCTGTTCCCCATCCCCCCGTTGGATGGTGGTCGCATACTTTTTAGTTTGCTGCCGCATAATCTGGCATATAAATTTGCGCAGATTGAACCATATGGCTTCTTCATCGTCATCGGTCTTGCGATGATGAATGTGCTTAATTTCTGGATGACGCCAGTTATGCTGGCAGGTAACTTCTTGTTATCCCTATTCATGTATCCCTTTAGCCTTTTATTGGGAGCGGGTTGATGCTGGCATTTTGCACTCTGGAGTTCTTCTTTTGAGCCTGCCTTCAAGCTGGTTGCAACGCTACCTTCATTTGCTTAATGCAGATACCGGGCAAATACTTGATTTGGCCTGTGGTACTGGGAGAAACAGTTTCTATCTGCACGGCCTTGGGTTACCTTTGTTGGCTTTGGACAGGGATGTTGCAAGCCTTGCTGGCATGCAAGCCGCAGGTGTAGCGACTAAAGCGCATGATCTTGAGGCCGGCGAGGGTGGCTATGACTGGCCTTTTGCCGAACAGAGTTTTGCCGCTATTGTCGTCTGCAATTATCTGCATCGCCCCTTGTTCCCGCATTTGCTTGCCAGCCTCAAGCCCGGTGGTTTGCTGATTTATGAAACCTTTGCTGCCGGTAATGAGAATTTTGGTAAACCCTCTAATCCTGCATTTTTGTTACGTCCAGGCGAACTTCTGACGCAAATGCAGTCTAATCCCTCAGTGACTATGTCTATCATCGCTTACGAAGAAGGCTATGTCGAGCAGCCTAAGCCAGCCATCGTGCAGCGTATTTGTGCCAGGAAAGCTGGAAAAATCAGTGTTTTGGATAAGCTTTGAAGCAAATGCTCACAAGTTTAGAGGCTTATTCCAGCTATTTGCGCCCCGTTTAGCAGCGTATCCGCTACAATCAGGGTTTTACTTTTTTCTTGCATTAACATGACAAAGATTCAGGGTAGTCTGGTTGCGATCGTAACCCCCATGCATGCAGATGGCAGTCTTGATTTGCCTTGTTTGCGCAAATTGATAGACTGGCATATTGCCGAAGGCACAGACGGCATCGTCATCGTTGGTACGACAGGCGAGTCTCCCACTGTTTCTGTCGAGGAACATTGTGAATTGATACGTGTGGCGGTTGAGCATGCGAACAAGCGCATCCCTATCATTGCCGGTTCTGGCGGTAACTCAACAGAAGAAGCAATCAACCTCACCAAATTCGCCAAACAGGCTGGCGCTGATGCTTCTTTGCAAGTTGTGCCTTATTACAACCGTCCTACCCAGGAAGGCATGTACCAGCATTTCAAAAAGATTGCTGAATCTGTTGATATTCCTATTATCTTGTACAACGTACCTGGCCGTACTGTCGCAGACATGTCGAATGAGACTATACTGCGTCTGGCACAAGTACCTGGCATTATCGGTGTCAAGGATGCAACAGGTAATATCGCCAGAGGTACAGACCTGATACGTCTGGCACCAGCTACTTTCGCTGTATATTCAGGTGATGATGCTACGGCAGTAGCGCTGATGTTGTACGGTGGCAAGGGTAATATCTCGGTGACTGCCAACGTTGCTCCCAAAGCCATGCATGAATTGTGCGCGGCAGCCATGCGTGGCGACGTGAAGGAAGCCGTTGCCATCAATAACCGCATGATTCCTTTGCATAATAAATTGTTTATTGAACCCAATCCTTTGCCTGTCAAATGGGCGATGGTAGAAATGGGTTTGATACCAACTGGTATTCGTTTGCCTTTGGTAACGATGGCTGAGCAATATCATGAAACCGTTCGCGCAGCAATGCGTGAGGCGGGTGTATTACAATGACTCCCCCTGAACGGCTTGGAAACTTGCACGTTTGCTTCACGCAGTTTTAATTGATACTCGATACTAATACGTAGGGACTTTCACATGGCAAAAAGCTTTGTTGCTAAAAACGGCATCATAGGCGCGCTGGCGCTGGCAGGTTTGACTGGCTGTAGTTCGATCGGCAATATCCTCGAACCTAACAAGATCGACTATAGAAGTGCCAGTAAGGCAACGACTGCATCCCTGGAGGTGCCACCAGATTTGACGCAAATTCGACGCGATAGTCGTTTTTCCATTCCTGAAGCAAACAAAAGCAGTGCTACAGCATCCAGCTATAACCTGGAAAAAGGAAACAAAGTCGCCACTAACTCTGGCGTAGTTGCGGTCAAGCAAGTGCAGAACATGCGTATAGAACGCAATGGGAATGCCCGCTGGCTGGTTGTTAAAGACACTCCTGAAGCCCTGTGGCCACAATTGAAAGACTTTTGGCAAGAATTGGGCTTCCTGATCAATGTCGAAAACCAGGAAGCAGGCGTCATGGAAACCGATTGGGCAGAGAACCGTGCCAAAATCCCTCAGGACATTATTCGTAATACCTTGGGCAAGGTGCTTGATTCCCTGTACTCCACGGGTGAACGTGATAAATTCCGTACCCGCATTGAGCGTAGTGCCAATGGTGAAGTAGAGATTTATATCAGCCATCGTGGTGCACAAGAGGTGCTGGTTGGCGCGCAAAAAGATGGTACGGTATGGACACCTCGTGCTGCTGATCCCGGCCTCGAAGCCGAGTTCCTGTCACGCCTGATGGTACGTCTGGGTTCTGATGGTGAAAAAGCCAAAACTGCTGTGGCATCACCTGCTGCAACAGGCAAGCCGCATTCGCAATTGCTGAAAGTCGATGGCAAAACTTTTGTTGAAGTGGATGAGGCATTTGACCGCTCATGGCGCAGGGTAGGTCTGGCGCTGGACCGCATAGGTTTCACAGTGGAAGACCGTGACCGCTCCCAGGGCTTGTACTTTGTCCGTTATGTTGATCAGGACATCGATGCCAAGACCAAAGGTGCCAGCGAAGGCTTCTTCTCCCGTCTGTTCTCGTTTGGTTCATCCAGCGATGCTGCCAAGAATGCACAGAAATACCGCATCCTGGTCAAGAACACGACGACTGGTGAAACCAGCCAGGTATCCGTACATGGCAGCGATGGCAAGGTTGAATCTTCACCAGTGGCAGACAAGATCCTGCAACTCTTGAACGATCAACTGAAATAATCGTTGGTTACGTAAAAAAAGCGAGGCTGAGCCTCGCTTTTTTGCTTTGTGCCGACAGAATCTAAAATGCCTATGAGCGGCGCGGTGGGCGGCTTAGGGTGTGCGCTCGATTAACCGTAAATGTATTTGCGTACAGTAGGTAAACAGCTTAACTGCAACGCATCTTCAGTGATTCTATGTACGCCTGGCCATCTGGTGGCAAGCCTGTCCTTTGTGAATTCCATATCATTTCCCCCAGGCACTCCATGATTTCATGGTGTGCTTCATGTTCAGACTGATGTTTTCTGGTCAGGATCTGAAACGCCTGTTTAATGCCAGGTGGCTGATCAACCGAGATTTGCTCGGCTATCGATAAATGCATGGACAAGTGCAGAAATGGATTGGTCTGGCCCTGATCCACGCTGTAATTGGCTTCAAGGGCTTGTTCTATATCTGCAAGCTCATTGTCGTACTCGGGATGCTGCCTGATCCAGTCAGAGGCAATGATTTCTATTGGTGTCAGTATCAGGTTTTCGCGGGTTTTTCTGAAGGTTTCACAAAAAAAACGGCGTACGTCGTGCTGGCTAGGGGTGAACATGGCTGGTCCAAATGAAAAAGTGCGCCTATTGTAAAAGGTATTTTATTTTACTGCGCTGAAGCTTTTGGCGACTTGGGTTATTATCCTCCGATTATTTGAAAGGACGCCCATGTTATCCAAAGAAGCTCTCGACACCCTGTTTACCAATGCACGTACTCATAATGCCTGGCTGGACAAGCCGGTGACCGATGCGCAATTGCAAGAAATATATGATCTGATGAAGTGGGGTTCCACTTCTGCCAATTGTTCGCCAGCTCGTATCGTATTTGTCAGGTCGGATGCTGAAAAACAAAAATTACTGGGCTGTGTTTCCCAGGGTAATTTTGAAAAAACCAAAGCGGCACCAGTGACGGCCATCATAGGCACGGACATGGAGTTTTTTGAAAAACTGCCGCAATTATTCCCGCATGCAGATGCCCGTTCATGGTTCGTTGGTAACCAGGCTAACATCGATGCAACGGCTTTCCGTAACTCATCGCTGCAAGGGGCTTACTTCATGCTCGCCGCACGCGCTGTGGGCCTGGATTGCGGTCCTATGTCGGGTTTTGATGCTGACAAGCTCAATGCCGCCTTTTTTGCAGGTACTACGGTTAAAGTCAATTTTATCTGCAATCTCGGTTATGGTGATGCGCAGCAGTTGTTTCCACGTTCCCCGCGCCTGAGTTTTGACGAGGCGTGCAAGATAGTCTGAATCTCTTGATGCTCTGTAAAAAAACAAAAGCCTGCAACTGCAGGCTTTTGTTTTTGTGGGTGTGTTTTTTAAACTGAATCCGGCAAGGGCGTTTTTTGCTTGAATTCACACAAGTCTGCAATCATGCAGTTCCAGCACTTGGGTTTTCTGGCTATGCAGGTGTAACGGCCATGCAATATCAGCCAGTGATGCGCATCTTGCTTGAATTCTGCGGGTACGAATTTCATTAGCTTCTGTTCTACGATATCAACATTCTTGCCAGGTGCAATACCGGTGCGGTTCGATACCCGGAAGATATGCGTATCCACCGCGATAGTGGGTTCACCAAAGGCCGTATTCATGACGACATTGGCAGTTTTTCTGCCTACGCCGGGTAATGCTTCCAGTGCTTCGCGCTGGCGTGGTACTTCACCACCATGTTCAGCCATGAGGATGCGGCAAGTTTCGATCACATTTTTTGCCTTGGTGCGGAACAGACCAATGGTTTGTATGTAGGGGATCAGACCATCAACACCCAGGGCATGGATTTTCTTGGGTGTGTTTGCTATTGGATAAAGCAGGCGGGTGGCTTTATTGACAGACACATCCGTGGCCTGTGCCGATAGCAGCACTGCTATCAGTAATTCGAATGGCGTGGTGTATTCGAGTTCTGTAGTCGGATGTGGATTTTGTTGTCGCAAGCGTTCAAAAATGGCCTGACGTTTTGCTGCATTCATTGCTTGTCACCTTTTGCTGAGTCTTCTTGTGTTTGCAGTTTTTTGATGCGCGCTCTTTCTATGGCGGCCGCAATGATGGCTTTCTTGCGCTCTTTGCTGGCGATTTCTTCTGCGCTGAGTGCTGGCTCTGCTTCGAGTGCGACGAGTTTGGCCGCCGCCTTGGCTGCAAGGCGCTCATCGTTCTCCTGTTTTTCGCGTATCAGACGCTGATTGCGCAAAGCATAGAGTTGGCGTGATTTGTCTGCTTGACTCTGGCTCCAGGCGTCCCAGCCAGTGTGTCCTGTTGTGACGGGCAACATGCTAATGCAATCGACAGGGCAGGGGGCAACGCAGAGGTCACAGCCGGTGCACAGTTCGCTGATGATGCTGTGCATTTGCTTCGGGGCGCCGATAATGGCATCGACCGGGCAGGCTTGTATGCACAGGGTGCAGCCTATGCAATAGGCTTCTTCTATCTTGGCCACCGGTCTTTCGCGTTCAAGTCCGTGACTGATATCCAGTGGAATAACCGGTTTGCCGAGTATGCTGGCAAGCCGCACTACACCTTCCTGACCACCTGGTGGGCATTGATTGTAGCTGGCTGCGCCATTGGCCATGGCTTCAGCATAGGGGCGGCAAGCGGGGTAGCCGCACTTGGTGCACTGGGTTTGCGGCAAGGCGTTTTCAAGCTGATCTGCTAGAGATTGTGACACGGTGATCATAAAAGACAATGGAGAGCCGTGATTATCCCCCTAAACATCAACAGCCACAAACAAAAAAGCCACGAGGCCTTGGGCGTCGTGGCTTTTGTTTGCACTGATTTGATCTGTATTGATCAGGAGTGTTGCTTGATGAACTCGCCGATTTTCGGGCAAATGATATCGCGCCAGCGACGGCCAGAGAAAATGCCATAATGGCCCGCACCCGGTGCCACATAATCCTGCTTCATATTGGCAGGGATGCCGCTGCACAGGTCATGTGCAGCCTGGGTCTGGCCAGGGCCAGAGATGTCATCGAGTTCACCTTCTACCGTGAACAGGGCTACATTTTTGATATCTTGCGGCCTGACCAGTTTGCCTTCAACTTCCCAGGTGCCGGTTGGAAGGCGGAATTCCTGGAACACGGACTTGATGGTTTCGAGGTAGTACTCAGCCGGCATGTCCAGTACCGCATTGTATTCATCATAGAACTTGCGATGCTGTTCTGCGGACTCATCATCACCCTGTATCAGGTGCTGGTAAAAGTCCCAGTGGCTTTGCGCATGGCGGTCAGGGTTCATGGCAACAAAGCCGGTGTGCTGCAAGAAGCCTGGATAGACCTTGCGGCCATAGCCTGGATAATTCGCAGGTACGCTGTAGATCACCGTGTTTTCAAACCAGGAGAATTTCTTTTCCGTCGCCAGGTTGTTGACTTGTGTTGGCGATTTGCGTGGATCTATAGGGCCACCCATGAGTGTCATGGTCTTGGGCAGCAGAGGATCTTTGGCCGTCGCCATCAGGGAAATCGCTGCCAGTACCGGCACAGTTGGCTGACACACGGAAATCACATGTGTGCCTGCCCCCAGGAAATGGATGAAATCCTGGATGTAATAAATGTAGTCGTGCAGATGGAAGGGACCAGCAGACAAGGGCACCATGCGGGCATCTGTCCAGTCGGTGATATACACATCATGCTTGGGCAACAAACCGCGCACGGTATCGCGCAGCAAGGTTGCATGGTGACCAGACAGGGGGGCAACCAGCAAAACCTTGGGCTGGTTCAGTTTTGCCAGTTCCTTGTCACTCAAGACTTTTTTGAAATGCAACAATTTGCAGAAGGGCTTGATGACAGCCGTGCTTTGTGCGATTTCTACTTCTTGCTTGTCTATGGTGGTCGCAGTAATGCCGAATTCCGGTTTTTCGTAATCTTTGCCCAGGCGGAACAGCAGTTCATAGCCTGCAGCAATGCGTTGCGAATATGGCGTGTGCGCCAGGGGTGAAACTGGATTGGTGAACAGTTTTGAAGATGCTTCTGCCCATTGAGTCAGGGGATTCAAAAAGGCGCGATTGAGCTCATGAAATTGATAAAGCATAGTGAATCTTTCAAATAGGGGGCCACGCATTCACCTGGTCAAAAACGGGATAGTCATGGCCAAATGAGACAGGGCGAAACAAGCTTAGAAAAAACACTTAATCAAACTGTTGCGGACTGTTGCAATGCATCATAAACCAGTTTTAAAAATTTTTGGCTGAGCAAAAGACTTGCGCAACTTGTTGGTGTGAATTAATGTTAAATTATTGATTTATATACAATGATTTCTTGTGGAAATGTTGAAATTTAAGTTATTTTTCAAGAATTCGCTGTTTCCTTTGTTTTCCCGGAGCCTGAAATCGTTTGATTTGCCTGTTTATTCCGTTAAATGACACAGTTTCTGGTGATGTTCATCCATAGACAGGTCACTCGCATTAATATTGCAGTGTTAAAGCTGCTGGCAAAAACACATGTATCTGTTTCTTGGGCCGTGTGGCAAGCCAAGGGCGGAATGCCAAGATTCAATTTGATTTTTCATTGCATCATTTCTTTCTGAAGAGCTGAGTAGAATGAGTAAAGATAGTTCTCTAGCAGAAATCCACTGGCGCGAGCTCTGCCTCGATGCACTGGACCTGATGCGCGACAATCCGGCGGATGGACGCAAGATGGCGACTGCCATGCGCCAGCAAGAGTCAGGTAAATCCAATCCGGCCGCCATGATAGCGGCAGACCTGATAGACGCCTTTGCTGATTATTTTGATGATCACATGGAGCAGGCTGCGCCAGTCTTTGAGCGTGCCGCCACCCTGTTTGAATCAGTCGATGAACATGAGGGCATGGCATTTGCATTATTTGGTACGGTTGCGGTATGGCGTCGCCGGGGGCAAGTGCAGGATGCTTATGCCTTATGTCATTCACGCATCGTGCCAGCCTTGCGCATGAAGGTGAGCCGGATTTCTGTGGTGGTCTATAACACCCTGGGCATCCTGTCCCAGGAGCTGGGCTATACCGAAGAAGCCATACGCCATTTCTATACTGCATTGAATGATGCGCGGGCCTTGCAGATACCTAACCGTGTCGCACAAGTGACGGCCAACCTCGGTGAAATTTTTTACGTCAGCGGCAATGCCGAAGATGCTGAAGTTTTGCTGCAGGAGGCAAGAGATATTGCCGTCAATTCCAGTGAGCGCTGGCTGGCACCTTTTGTATCCACCATGCTGGCACTATGCAAAGTATCGCTGGATAAATATGAAGAAGCCTACCAGGCCATCGCTTCTTATATAGGTGGCATCAAGAGTGGTGAAAATGCGGATAATTCCAGCCGGGCATTCTGTCTCTCGGTAGCTGCTTATACGCTGGCCATGCGTGGCCAGGTAGAAGAGGCAGACAAGCTCAGTGAAACAGCGATGAACCTGCTGGACAGTTTTGAAGACAAGCATTTGAAACCCTATAGCTGGTGGGTCAGTGGTCACCTGCACCGCAGCCATAAACGCTACCCGGAAGCCATACGTGATTTGCGCCGTGCGGTGGATGAGGTTGGCGGTAACGGCTACATCTACATGCCTTTGCGGGCAATCAAGGAATTGTCCGAAATTTTTACCGAAATGGGGGAGTGGAAAGAGGCTTACAACGAGCAAAAGCGTTACCTCGACCTGTTTGCCAAGGCGCAAGGACTGGCAACCCGAGTCCATGTGCAGACTCTCCATATCAGGAATGAGCTCAAGGAAGCCGAGCTGGCGCGCCGCATGGCTGAACGTGCCATGGTCGAGCGCCGCCAGTTGGAAGATGAGCTCAAGCGCATGCTGGCCGAGCGCGAAACCATCCTGGAAAACTCCATCGTTGGCATGGTCTTCCTGAATAACCAGGGACGGGTGCAATGGGTCAATACACCCCTGTGCCAGATTTTCGGTGTTGACCGCGACAATGTCCTTGGTGCTTCGCTCGAGCCTTTTTACGCTTCGCGTGAAGCCTATCTGGAGTCAGGTGCGCAGGTTAATGCATCGGTGCTCAAGGGCGAAGCTTACGAGACTGAATTGAAAATGCGGCGTAGTGATGGCACGCTGTTCTGGGTGCATTTTTCAGGTCGCGCGGTGGATAAAACCAACTTGACCCATGGCACAGTCTGGGTGGTGATGGATATCTCCGCCCGTCGCCAGCTCGAAGAAGATTTGAGCAAGTCCGAGCAGCATTACCGGCAACTTATCAATAATGTGACTGAGGGCATACTGGTTGTGCAGGACGGGCGCATCGTTTTTGCCAATCCACGCGTGCAGAGTCTGACCGGGTACAAGGCTGACGAACTGGCGCAGATGTCCTTTATCACCGCCATCTATCCCGACGACAGGCCCATGGTGATTGATCACCATACGCGCCGCCTGCGTGGTGAAGACGTTGAGCAGTACTATCATTTTCGCATAGAAAATAATCAAAGCCGTTCCATCATCTGGGTGGAATTATCTGCTGTCATGATAGATTGGGAAGGCCGCCCGGCCACCCTGTCTTTTGTCTCGGATATCACTCAGAGAAAGCTGCTCGAATCCCAGCTCAAGGAAAGCATGGCTGAGCAGATACGTCTGCAAACCCTGCAAATGCAAAATGAATTGAAGGAAGCCGAAATGGCGCGCCGTCATGCAGAAGAGACGACGGAAGCCAAATCCATGTTCCTGGCGAATATGAGTCATGAAATCCGCACGCCGATGAATGCCATCATAGGCATGGCTCACCTGGCGCTGAGGACTGAGCTCAATTCCAAACAAAAAGATTATGTAGAGAAAATCCATAAGGCGGGTATTTCCTTATTGGGCATCATCAACGATATCCTGGATTTTTCCAAGATAGAAGCAGGCAAGCTCAATATCGAGCAAGTCGATTTCAATCTTGATGATGTGCTCAATAATATTTCTGCAGTGACGACCGACAAGGCAGATGAAAAGGGGCTGGAATTTCTGTTCCGTGCGCCCCCCGACATACCGCGTTACCTCAATGGTGATCCCTTGAGATTGGGGCAGGTCCTGATCAATCTCATCAACAATGCCATTAAATTTACCGAGAAGGGTGAAATCTATGTGACTTGCCAGACGCTGGAAGTGGCAGGTGGCAAGGTCAAACTCAAGTTTGAAGTGCGCGATACCGGCATAGGTATGTCGGAAGAGCAGTCAGATAAATTATTCCGCCCCTTCAGCCAGGCCGATGAATCAACGACACGCAAGTTTGGTGGCACAGGCTTGGGCCTGTCAATTTCCAAGGGCATGGTGGAGTTGATGGGCGGTGAAATTGCCCTGAGCAGCGAAGAGGGGCGCGGTACTTGCGTGTATTTCACTGGCTGGTTTGGCATAGCCCAGCCTGTAGTGCAGCGTCAAGTGATACCTGGTGCCATCAATGGCATGCGTTTGCTCATCGTCGATGATAATCCTGCCGCTGCCGAGATTTTGCAGGAGATACTTTCTGAATTACCGGTCGATATTGATGTTGTAAACAGCGGTGCCGCCGCTTTGCAAGCAGTCAGGGAAAGTAGTCTGAGTTATCCCTACGGTGTGATATTCACAGACCTGCGCATGCCGGAAATGGATGGACTGGAGCTCATCACCTACCTGAAGCGCGATGGTTCACTGCAACCCACGCCTCTGATGGTGTTGGTCAGTGCACATGGCCGTGAAGAAGTCAGCTACCGTGAAGATATTGCCTTGCCTGACGGCTTCCTGACCAAGCCAGTCAATGCCTCTACCCTGGTCGATTGCCTGGTTGAGCTGTTTTCAAGTACCAATTACGCTATTCCTGTCAGCCATGGTGTGCTGGTGCCCAAATATGCCGATTTGCGCGTATTGCTGGTCGAGGACAATGAGATCAATCAGCAAATCGCCCGTGAACTGATGGAGGCTGCTGGTGTTGCCGTTGATATTGCCGGTAATGGAAAAATCGCGATTGATATGGTGCGCAGGGCAGATCCAGGGTTTTACGGCGTGGTGTTCATGGATGTGCAGATGCCAGAAATGGATGGGCACGAGGCAACCCGTCTGATCCGCGCAGATGCCCGCTTTGACGACCTGCCCATCGTCGCCATGACAGCGCATGCGATGGTAGAAGAGCGTGAGCTCTGCTTTGCCTCCGGCATGAATGCTCACCTCGCCAAGCCTATCAATCCCAAGGAGTTGTATCACGCTATTTCGCACTGGTGCCCGGAGCACGTAACTGGCAGTAATTTTGATAATGTGCAAATGCCGATACAGGATATCAGCAACAGTCTGTTGATTGATGGCATTGATGTCGAGGAGGGTCTGAGCCGTACTCTTGGTAACCGCTCATTTTATATGGAGCTGTTATCGCGGTTCTGCGACGATCAGCGTCATGTTGTCGAGCATATCCGCAAGGCACTGGAGGCAGGCGATAATCTGCTGGCAGAACGGCTGGCCCATACCCTCAAGGGAGTGGCTGGTCTCATAGGTGCTAAAACCATACAGCCTTATGCTTCAGAGCTGGAATTGAAACTGCATGACAATGCCAGTCTGGCAGAGTTGGCACCGGTACTCGATGAATGCGCACAAACAATGTTGGCCACCATCAACGCGATAGATCAGGTATTGGCGCTGGAAAAATCCTCAGGTAAAGCGGATGCGAAGGTAGCCGAACTGGTGCCTGTCGATCACGAGCTCATGCAAAATTTACTTGTAAAATGCTGTAACTTGTTGCGCGATTACGATGGCGAAGCGGTTGACTTGCTGTTAGAGTCAGGGGAAATGATCGCCAATGCATTTGGCGTTGATGTGCAAAAACAGATCATGCGTGCGGTCAGGCAATTTGACTATGATGTGGCCCTGAATTTATTAAGCAATAGTGCGAAAAACCTCGGTTATGAAATACTTTGATGCGATGGTATCCAGTTTGATGTGTGGCGTTCACGGGAATGCGGGGCAATTACTTCTTATCGGGGTGATGTATGAATGAAGTATTCGATCAACATGCCAAGCAGGTAGTCCTGATCGTTGATGACACTCCTGACAATATCTCGCTCTTGTCGGGTTTGCTCAAAGACCAGTACAAGATCAAGATCGCCACCAATGGCCTGAAAGCCTTGCAAATAGCCTCCAGCCTGCCTGGCCCGGACCTGATACTGCTCGATGTCATGATGCCCGAGATGGACGGCTATGAAACCTGCCGCCGCCTCAAGGCCGATCCCGCCACTGCGGATATTCCCATTATTTTTCTGACCGCAAAAAGCCAGGTGCAGGATGAAGAAATGGGCTTGCGTCTGGGAGCAGTGGATTACATCAGCAAACCTATCAGCCCACCTATCGTGCTGGCAAGAGTGGCTACGCAATTAAATCTCGTCAGGGCGCGCCATTTATTGCAAGACCAGAACAAACACCTGGAAAGCCTGGTGCAGGACAGAACCCGCAAGCTGGGCAAGATGCAGGATGCCATCATCATGGCCATGGCTTCGCTGGCCGAGACCCGTGATAATGAAACAGGTAACCACATTCGTCGTACCCAGAATTATGTCGCTGCACTGGCACGTAAACTCAAAAGCCATGCGCGTTTCAGTAATGAGCTGACAGACGAAAACATCGATTTGCTCTATAAGTCCGCTCCTTTGCACGATATCGGCAAAGTCGGTATTCCCGATAATATTTTGCTCAAACCTGACAAGCTGACTTCTGAAGAATTTGAAGTCATGAAGCTGCATACCGTTTACGGGCGTGAAACCATACTGTCAGTAGAAAAATATCTGGGTGAGAGTAATGAGTTTTTGCGCTTCGCCCGTGAGATTACCTATTCGCATCAAGAGAAGTGGGATGGCTCAGGTTATCCGGAAAATCTGGTGGGTGATGCCATTCCCCTGTCTGCGCGTCTGATGGCCGTGGCTGACGTGTATGATGCCCTGATCTCGCGTCGTGTCTATAAACCGGCCTTTTCGCATGAAGAAGCGATCAGCATCATGCGTAAGGGGCGTGAGACGCATTTTGATCCGGATATACTGGATGCTTTCCTGCAAATTACCGATGAATTCAGGCAGATCGCCAATCAATTCAAAGAATCGGACTCTCACGTACCAGCAAATTGACAGCCTGATGTCAGGCAAAAAAAAGCGCAAAGAAATCTTTGCGCTTTTTTTGTCCTGGCTTTCGCGATTAGTCGAAAACTGGCGTTTCCACGCCCAGGATTTTGTGCAGTTTTGGCGACGTCGTGGTGTACTGCATGTGGATTTTCTTTTCAGGGAAAATATATGGTGCCGCACCAAACGCAGCCAGTGCAGCTTCATGGAAGCCGGACAGGATGAGTTTTTTCTTGCCAGGGTAGGTGTTGATATCACCTACGGCAAAAATACCGGGAACATTCGTCTCAAACTTCTCAGTATTAACGACTTTCAATTGCTTGCGTTCTATGTCCAGACCCCATTCGGCGATAGGGCCGAGTTTTGGTGACAGGCCAAAGAAGACCAGCAGGGTATCCAGCGGCATGCGGCGGGTAACACCATCAGCACCAGTGACCTTGATTTCAGACAATACATCATCTTTGGTCTCTATACCTGTTACCTGGCCGATAGTGAGTTGCATCTCATAGTTGTCGCAAAGCTCTTTCATCTTGGCGACTGAGGCGGGCGCAGCGCGGAAATCTTCGCGACGGTGCAACAGTACGACAGATTCAGCCTTGCCTACAAGGTTCAAAGCCCAGTCCAGCGCAGAGTCACCACCACCACAGATCACCAGGTTTTTGCCATGGAACTGGCTAGGGTCTTTGACGCGGTAGAATACTTGAGAGCCTTCGAATGCTTCTATGCCTTCGACTTTCAAGGTGCGTGGCTGGAAGGAACCAACACCGGCAGCGATGAAAATGGTCTTGGTGATGAAGCGGGTGCCAGTCGAGGTTTCCAGATCGAAGCGGCCATCTTCACGGCGTTCAACCAGGGTTACTTCCTGGCCGAGGTGGAAGGTTGGTTCGAAAGGTTCGATCTGTTTCAACAGATTGTCTGTCAATTCCTGGCCTGTGCAGACTGGCACGGCAGGGATGTCATAAATCGGTTTGTCCGGATACAGCTCTACACACTGGCCGCCGACAACTGGCAGGGAGTCAATAACGTGTGCCTTGATTTCGAGCAAGCCCAGTTCGAACACCTGGAACAGGCCAACCGGGCCTGCACCGATGATGACGGCATCTGCTTCAATGGCGGCCTGAACCGCGGTAGTTTGTTTGTTTTCCATACGACGTGATGATTCCTGATATTGCGGATTTGTTTGAGCCGATTAAGCAAAGCCCATATTGCTGCCCCAGATACTTATTTTTCCAGATATTGCAATTTGTCTTTGACGTCTTTCCAGTCGTCAGCATCTGGCAAAGGAGCAACTGTCTTGGTAATCGACGGCCATTTGCGGGTCAGGTCGGCATTGATCTTGATGAATTGCTGCTGATCTGCAGGTACATCTTCTTCGGCAAAAATAGCGTTAGCCGGACACTCTGCAACGCACACGGCGCAGTCTATGCATTCGTCTGGATCAATGATCAGGAAATTTGGGCCAGCACGGAAGCAGTCCACCGGGCAGACATCCACGCAATCAGTATAACGGCAGCGGATGCAGGATTCGGTCACAACGTGGGTCATAACAGTCCAATCTAAACTAAAAATTCGGGATTTAGGCGCAGCCAGGGCGCAAAAACAGGCTCAGGGCTGCAAAGCCTTGTATTTTAAGGCAATTTAGCAGTTCTCACAAATCAGGCTTATATAGTTTGCGCATAAGCAAATGCAGGCGTATCAAGGGCTTTGCTTCTGAGGCGGGTCTGAAATGATCAATTTTAGATCAGGAACCGGGTGCCGGTCTTGATTTAGCTCACCTTCATGAATTTTCTTGCATGAATCTGTGTGAGGATGAAAGTTGTTGAACTGCCATAGTCTGGCAAGAAATAATGCCATGTAAACGGTATGATGCAGCGTCTGGTCTGCCCGCCATAGGACGGGTAGTATTCTCGTCATTGTTTAATATTTTTTATATTCAAGGCCATACATGAAGCCTGCAATCCTGGTAACACGTGCCATTTTTCCTGAAGTGTTGACGAAACTAGAACAGTATTTTGAAGTTGAGTCAAATCAGGAAGATATTATTTTTTCTCCGGCTGAGCTCGCCGGCAGACTCAAGGGCAAGGCGGGTACTCTTGCCACTGCCAGCGCCAAAATCAATACAGAGTTGTTGCAACAGTTGCCAGATTTGAAAATGATTGCAAGCATGGCTGTTGGTTATGACAATATTGATGTGCCTGCTTGTACTGCACATGGTGTCATGGCCAGCAATACGCCAGAAGTTCTGAATGAAACCACAGCTGATTTTGGCTGGGCCTTGCTGATGGCCACCGCCAGGCGGGTAACCGAAGCTGAGCACTGGCTGCGTGCAGGTCACTGGACCAAGTGGCGCTTCGATTCTTTTCTTGGGGCGGATGTGCATGGTGCTACCCTGGGCATCATAGGCATGGGCAGGATAGGTCAGGCTATTGCCCGGCGTTCCATGGGTTTTGATATGAAGGTCGTTTATCACAACCGTTCACGCCTCAGAGCTGAACAGGAAGCCTATGCGAATAATGCACAATATGTCAGCAAGGAAGAATTATTGCAGCAAGCTGATCATGTCGTGCTGGTGCTGCCTTACTCAGCAGCTTCGCATCACACCATAGGCGCGGCAGAATTGCAGTTGATGAAGCCAGGAGCAACCCTGGTTAATCTCGCCCGTGGCGGTATCGTTGATGACCAGGCGCTGATTGTCGCCTTGCGTGAAAAGCGGATTGCGGCGGCAGGCCTGGATGTATTCGAGAATGAGCCCAAATTCCATCCAGATTTTTTGAGCTTGAGCAATGTCGTACTGACGCCGCATATTGCCAGTGCCTCAGAGGCAACCCGGCGGGCGATGGCAAACCGCGCGGCAGATAATCTGATTGCCGGTCTGATTGAGGGCAAGCCCAGGGATTGGCTCAACCCTCCAGCTTAAGATGGCGACTTGATGATAGCGACTTAATCCTTGAGCGAAGTGATCAGATCCACATATTGCTGCATCGCTGCTTCCTGGGTAGTGCCTTTCAGGCCAGCCCAGGCATCGAACTTGGCGCGGCCGACAAAATCGGTCATGCCAGGACGGTCACCGGTGGCATCGCCAGCACTGCCTTGCTTGAACAGGGCATAAATCTTGAGCAAAGTCATATTGTCCGGACGCTCGGACAGGTTTTTGGAATCGGCTTGTGCCTGGGTGAATTGTTCTTGCAAGCTCATGGGAGTCTCCAGCATGTTGTTGAGAAGCGCAAAAATAGCACGAAGACATGCAGGCAGGGCAGTTTTACGCTAGAGGTTTCCCTCCAGCGTAGCAGGTTTGCAGGTGATTAATTATGTAGATGATTAGTGCAGGGTAGGCTCTGCGCCGCAGCAGACTTTGTATTTTTTGCCGCTGCCACAAGGGCAGGGATCATTTCTGCCTACCTTGGGCGTTTCACGCTTGACTGTGGTGACGCCAGATTTGCGCAAAGGTGCCCAGAAGCGGCGTATGGCAGGGATGGAGGCTTCCAGCGTTAGCGCCAGCTCATGGCATTTTTCTGGTGTATCGACGAATTTCAGTTCATCTTCTTCTATTTCTTCTGCGCCCAGCAGGTAAATCGGTTGCAGCAAGGGCCCGATTTCTTCCGATTCCCAGGCGGCTTCCCAGGCTTCTTCACGCAATTGCATGCCTTCCCAAAAGCCCCATGCCCATGTTTCGCCATCGATCAGTTCCTTGCCATTTTGCTCCATGACGCAAAACAGGGGTTCGTACTCTTGTGGGGCGACCTCAAAGGTGATTTGTATTTCATTCATGAAGCGGGCCACCAGACCGGTCACACGCTGCATTTCCTTTTCGTTCTTGAACTTGGGTTCGCCCTGGTCAGGCAAGCCCCATACCAGTGGCAACCATTCAGCCATAGGGATGATTTCTGGTCCCAGGGCAATGGCGGTCAGGTAGCCGTGCAGGGCATCCATGGTCATGCCATCGTCGCCGACTTTGTCCGACATCAGGAATTTGTCGAGTTCATTGAATTCTTTGTCGCTTAGTGGTTCGTCGAGATGCATGGTGTGACTCTTGAAAAAGATAAGTATGAAAATACCGGAAGTTTAGCGCTTTGTGTGCTGGCTGTGCAGGAGTTTTATAGTCGAACCTGCTGACAGCCACGTACAATAGCGGGATGACAGATTTTACTCCCCCAGATTCCTTCGCCGGGCTGACACCCGAATTCGTCCTCGATGCTGTGGAAAGCAGTGGCTTGCGCAGCGATGGCCGCATGTTGGCCTTGAACAGCTATGAAAACCGTGTTTACCAGATAGGCATAGAAGATGCACCTCCGGTGATTGCCAAGTTTTACCGGCCCTTGCGCTGGTCAGATGAGGCTATACAGGAAGAACATGATTTCGTGCGCGAATTACAGGCGCAGGAGATTCCTGTGTTGGCCGCTTTGCAAACTGAGGATGGTAATAGCCTGCGACATTATCAGGGCTTCCGTTTTTCCCTGTTCAAGCGTCAGAGTGGACGCGCACCTGAAACCGGCGATCCTGCCACACTGGAATGGCTGGGTCGTTTCATAGGGCGAATACATGCTGTCGGCGCTACTACCAAGTACGCAATCAGGCCAGCGCTGGACCTGCAAAGCTTTGGCGTCTTGCCGCGTACCTGGTTGCTTGAACATGATTTCATTCCGCCTGATTTGCTCGCAGCATATACCAGCGTCAGCCAGCAGGCCTTGGACGGCATCCGGGCTTGCTATGACAGGGCAGGTGAGGTGCAGCAACTGCGCCTGCATGGCGATTGCCACATGGGAAATGTCTTATGGTTGGAGTCAGGTCCAGAGGCAGGGCCTCACTTTGTTGATTTTGATGATAGCCGCATGGGGCCAGGCATACAGGACTTATGGATGCTGTTATCAGGCGACCGTAGCGAAATGCAAAGTCAGTTGACCGATATTCTGGTGGGGTACGAAGATTTCTTTGAGTTCGAGCCACGTCAGCTGTATTTGATAGAAGCCTTGCGGACTTTGAGGTTGATCCATTATTCCGCCTGGCTTGCCCAGCGCTGGACTGACCCGGCTTTTCCTGCGGCCTTTCCCTGGTTTAATAGCCAGCGTTACTGGCAAGACCGCATACTTGAGCTACGGGAGCAGGTTGCTCTGATGGATGAGGCACCATTGTGGCAAATTTGATACTCTTTTTGTCATGTTTTGATCAAATAGCTAATAAGTCCGCCCTTGCTGTAAAATCCCGCCAATTTTTAAACTATGATGGAAATGCACCATGACTCAAGATGAATTGAAACTTGCCGTCGCCCAGGCGGCAATTGCTTATGTAGTAGAGGGTGAAATTGTTGGCGTAGGCACAGGTTCTACGGCCAATTTTTTTATCGATGAGTTGGGTAAGATCAAGCACAAAATCAAGGCCGCAGTTGCATCTTCAGAGGTAACCGCAGCGCGTCTGCGTTCGCATGGCATTACCGTGCTGGATTTGAATGAGGTGACATCCATGCCAGTGTATATCGATGGCGCGGATGAAATCACGCCGCAAGGGGCCATGATCAAAGGTGGTGGTGCGGCATTGACACGTGAAAAGATTGTTGCTTCAGTTGCTGAAAAGTTTATCTGTATCGCCGATGGTTCCAAGCTGGTAGATGTGCTGGGCAAGTTTCCTTTGCCGGTAGAGGTTATTCCCATGTCGCATGCAGTGGTTGCGCGCAAGCTCAATGCACTGGGTGGTGAGGCGCGTTTGCGTATCAAGGATGGGCAGCCATTGTTGACGGATAACGGCAACATGATTTTGGATGTATATGGTTTGCAAATCCAGGACCCCGTGGCCATGGAAGCAGAGATCAACAATATCGTGGGTGTGGTGACGGTAGGTTTGTTCGCGCGTCAGGGGCAGATGTTTGTCTGTTGGGGACTACCGAAGGCGTCAAGACATTGCAATTCTGACCGTATTAAGGAAGTATTTTGGTCTGCTGTGAATCTGTGCAAATGCAGATGAATGAGAAGTCATCTGTTGTTCAATTTTATGAGGAGATGAGACAAATGAATACAAGCATGAATACCTATAAAAAAGCATCCACATCCCTGAGCTTTCTCGCTGCGTTGACGACGGCTTTGCTGGTGACAGCCTGCGCCTCGCAGTCTCCAACAGCGAGCCAGCCTCCCATCAGCGTTGCGATGACACAGTCCATGCAAAGCAAGATCAGCCCTGACGCTGCCATCGCAATGTTAAAAGAAGGTAACCAGCGCTTTGTGTCGGGCAATATGCTTAAACGCGATTTACCAGGCCAGGTGAAAACCAGTGGCAGGGATGGACAATTTCCCTTCGCCAGTATCGTCAGTTGCATAGATTCACGCTCTGAGCCAGCGCTGGTGTTTGATCAAGGTATAGGTGACTTGTTTACCGCCCGTGTGGCTGGAAATGTCGTCAATGAAGACATACTTGGTAGCCTGGAATATGCCGCCAAAGTGGCAGGTTCCAAAACCATCGTTATTCTTGGCCATTCGCATTGCGGTGCAGTCAAGGGGGCCTGTGATAATGCCAATCTGGGGAATCTGACGCAACTGGTGGCCAAGATCATGCCAGCCGTCAAAGCTACGCCAGACACTCACGGTAGCGACCGTACTTCAGCAAATCATCATTTTGTTGATGCCGTGGCAGAGATGAATGTCAAAATGACGGTCAAGGCAGTTACAGAAAAGAGTGTGGTACTGAAAGAAATGGCTGACAAGGGGCAGATCAAGATCATTGGTGCCATGCTGGATGTGGAAACTGGCAAGATAGAGTTTTATTGAGGTAGTCTACGTCGAAAAAAAGCCCGCTGATGCGGGCTTTCTTGTTTGCGACCACAGTTTTTTGCTACGGTAACAGGCTTTATTCTGTCGGCGGGACGTAGCCGCTGGCGGCATCTGCACCATCACCAAAGAAATGCTTTTCCATCTGGGTCGCCAGGTATTTGCGGGCACGGGTATCGGCCAGGTTCAGGCGGTTCTCATTGACCAGCATGGTCTGGTGCTTGAGCCAGGCGGCCCAGGCTTCTTTGGACACGCTTTCATAAATACGCTTGCCTAATTCACCTGGATAAGGTGGGAAGTCCAGGCCTTCGGCTTCTTTGTCTAGTTTAATGCAGTGGACCGTACGGGCCATGTTGGTGCTCCTTAATATGAATCTTGGTCAATCTTGAAAACAGCGTGAATTATACGGTCAATGCGCTAGAGCTGCTTGATCAAAACCAGAGACTTGCGTTGCCAGTTATACATTTTTTGCCTGTCTTTTGGTAAATCATCGACTGATGCACTGACAAAACCACGCTTCAGGAACCAGTGTGCCGTGCGTGTCGTTAATACAAACAGGCTGTGGAAACCAGCTCGGCGCGCACGTTTTTCCATATGCTTGAGTATGCGTTCGCCATCACCCTGGCTTTGTACATCCGGGTTGACTGTCAGGCAAGCCATCTCGGCCATTTTTTCGAACGGGAAGGGGTACAGGGCCGCGCAACCGAAGATGACACCATCATGTTCAATGACTGAGAAGTAATTGATTTCCCTTTCTATCAGCTCGCGACCACGCTTGACCAGGGTGCCATCAGCTTCCAGTGGTTCTATCAGCTTGATGATGCCGCCTACGTCTTCAATCGTGGCTTCACGCAGGCTTTCCAGGTTTTCTGAAGACACCATGGTACCCACACCATCATGGGTGAACAATTCCAGCAAGGCAGAACCATCCATCTTGTAAGGGACTATATGGATACGTGGCACACCTCCACGTGAAGCCTTGACAGCGTGCTCCAGGTAAAACGCAGAATCTGGTGGCAGATAAGCGGCCTTTAATTCCTGTTCCGCCTGCATGAAAGATAATTCACGTATTTCATCATTGTCCTGATCCACCATCATCGGTGTCTCAGAGATAAAAATCAGTTTGTCAGCACGCAAGGCCGTGGCGGCAGAGACAGCCACATCTTCCATAGTCAGGTTGAATGCTTCGCCAGTAGGGGAGAAACCCAGCGGGCCCAGCAAAACCAGGTTACCAGCATCAAGGATGCGGTGGATGGTGTCATAAGCGACTTTGCGGGCGATGCCAGTCAGTTGAAAATCTACCCCGCCGACTATGCCGATAGGTTTGGCCGTCACGAAGTTGCCGGAGATGATGCGTATCGCAGAATGTGCCATCGGCGTATTCGGCAAGCCCTGGCTGAATGCCGCTTCTATGTCGAGGCGTAATTCACCGGCAGCTTCCTTCGAGCATTCCAGAGCAGCGGTATCTGTAATGCGTATGCCATTATGAAATTTGCCTTCGACATTACGCAAGGCCAGTTGCTCGGCTACCTGGGGTCGCGAGCCATGGACAATGACAACTTTAATGCCAAGTGCATGCAAAAGTGATAAATCTTGCGCCAGAACTGGCAGGGCACCTGCCATGACCAGTTCACCGGGAAAGGCGACCACGAAGGTCTTTCCACGGAAGGCATGAATATAGGGTGCGACTGAGCGCAGCCATTGAACGAATTGAAAGGGATTTTCCATTCGCCAATTATAATCTGAGACGCAAAAATGCATGGAGCAACAACGTGGTCGAATTTCCACATTACTGTCATTCCACTCAGGAGACAGGGGCGATTAGCTCTGGTCACATATCCTGAATCACCTCAAATCGCCTCAAGTGATCTCAAATAATGTGCGACAGCTTAATTATGCGAGTAAGTTGCCTTGATTTTCTCCAGTTTGCTGGCGTAGAGGTTTTGCGCCTTGCGCGTTGTGCTATTGGCCTTGGCCAGCGTCAGTTCATCGACTGCATCCCGGGTTTCGCCCAGTTTTAAATGTGCCAGTGCCAGCCACAAATGGAATTCATCATAATTTGGATCGCGCCTGAGTTCGCGTTTGAACAGGTTTTTTGCTTCGGCATAGTCGCCACGTTCCATGGCAGCCAGTCCGCGGTTAAAGAAATGGAAAGGTGGGTAAGGTTGCAAGTTTTCCAGACGGCTCATGTAAATTTGCGCTTCGGCCCGGCGCTCGCTCTTGCGCAAGACTTCCACCAGGTTGCTGAGTGCCATGATGTTTTCTGCCTCTTTGTCCAGTATTTGCCTGAACACATTTTCAGCCAGCGCCAGGTCACCATGCTGCCTGTAAACCACGCCAAGTGTATTGTAAGCCGCAGTAAAGTCGGGATCACTCATCAGGGCCGAGCGGGCAAACCAGTAAGCATCATTGACTTGTTGCAGCGCCAGGGATTCGGCAGCACGGTTATTGAAATACATGGCGATCACAGTTTCTTCCTTGATCATTTCCGTACGTTGACCACGAAGATCTTTTGGAGGCAGGAAATCTATCACCATGGATTGCGAATACTCCTGGGTAAAGCCCTTGAATGCAGATTTGTGGCCCAATACGATATTGACATGTCCGGCAGCAAAATAGATGTCGTTATTGCGGCTCCATGATTCATCGACGAGGACATTTTGATATTGCACATCCATCCCCAGTTCTTTTGCCAGTGCTGCGGTCATCAGGACCAGTGACAGACAATTGCCAGAACGTGCCTTGAATGCCTGTGCTGCATTCCGTGTAATTTCTGCATCATATTCCAGCCTGATCTGGCCTTTGCTGGAGAGTGCATCAAACAGGGCCTTCTGCGGGGATTTGAGTCTTAATTGTGAGTTGATATCATTCTTGATGTAAGAACGCATTTCATCGCTGAGCGCCACGACATCTTCAGCGCTGATGATTTTGGCAGGAGGCGTAAAACCTGCATCATGAAATTGCAGATGGCTGATTTTTTGGCTCGGTTGGGTGGCGCAGGCCGTGAGCAAAATACTGAACAGCAATGTGATCCAGGTTTTCATTTTTTGTCTCCCCGTGTAACCAGGTTTTGAACCTCGCATGCTTCATTGTCGTTAGACTGCTTGCCAGGTCTCTGGTTCATTATAGGATAAATAAAGATGGGTTTGATTTATATGAATTTCGCCTGTTGTCTGGCAGGTATGCCATGGTAAGCAATGCAACATTTCCTGCTCTGCACGAAAATCTGGGATAATGCGCAGCGCTATGTCTTCAAATCAAACACCTAAAAACTCCCCCAAGAAAGCAACGCCCGGTGCGATAGATGGTTTATCGGGATTGCGAGAGCTTCGACAACAATTGCGTGAGACCACCGCGAAGTCTGAAGTGCCTGAAAACAAACCACGCAATCTCAATGAAGGTGGCGTAGAACAAGTGCGCCCTGCAAGAACGCAGCAAGCAAGGGCACCAGGATCTCGTCAGCAGTCAAGACCTCAGCCAGGGCGTGTGACTGGCACAGAAGCTGGCCGGGAAAACGGCAAAAACAATAACAAACAAAAGACGGCAGTGCCAGTAAGGGAAGAGCCAGCTCTGCCTTTTCGCAATGTCTTGCCACCCATTAGCTTCCCCGAAGAATTACCGGTGTCCGGCAAGCGGGCAGAAATTGCCGAGGCTTTGCAAAAACATCAGGTTATTATTGTCTGTGGTGAAACCGGCTCAGGCAAGACCACGCAATTACCAAAGATTTGCCTGGAACTGGGACGTGGGCAAAAGGGATTGATAGGCCATACCCAGCCACGCCGTATTGCTGCGTCATCAACGGCCAAGCGTATTGCACAGGAATTGAATTCACCTTTAGGTGAGCATGTCGGCTTTAAAGTCCGTTTCACTGATACTTTGAGCAAGGGCGCATCGGTCAAGCTGATGACCGATGGCATCTTGCTGGCAGAAACCCAGACTGACCCACTGCTCAAACAATATGACACCATCATCATCGATGAGGCGCATGAGCGCAGCCTCAATATTGACTTCCTGCTCGGTTACCTGAAACAATTGCTGCCCAAGCGCCGTGACCTGAAGATCATCATTACTTCAGCCACGATAGATGCGCAGCGCTTTGCCAATCATTTTGCTGATGCTCGTGGGGGAGAACCCAAACCTGCTCCTGTGATAGAAGTGTCAGGCCGCTTGTACCCTGTAGAAGTGCGGTATCGCCCTATACAAGATACAGAAAAAGATAAAGAACGTGATCTGATGACGGCGATTACCGACGCTGTTGATGAATTATGCCGCGTAGGTTCTGGCGATGTACTCGTATTCTTGCCAGGCGAGCGTGAAATTCGTGATGCTGCTGAAGCCCTGCGCAAGCATCATCCGCCGCATGTAGAGATTTTGCCGCTGTTTGCCCGCCTGTCAGCACAAGAACAGGAGCGGGTATTCAAGACTTCAAATGCGCGTCGCATCGTGCTGGCCACGAACGTGGCAGAAACTTCGCTGACCGTACCTGGCATACGTTATGTCGTCGATGCTGGCCTGGCGCGTGTCAAGCGTTACAGCTACCGGAATAAAGTCGAGCAATTGCAGATAGAGGCGGTTGCCCAGTCGGCTGCCAATCAGCGTGCCGGTCGTTGCGGGCGTGTTGCGGCTGGTGTTTGCATACGTTTGTACGATGAGCAGGATTACCTGCAAAGGCCAAAATTTACCGAGCCTGAGATTTTGCGCTCGTCACTGGCTGCTGTCATCTTGCGTATGAAATCTCTGCGCCTGACCGATGTAGAAACTTTCCCATTCATAGAGCCGCCGCCTGGCAGGGCGATTGCTGACGGTTATCAGCTCCTGCAGGAACTGGGAGCCATGGACGAAGTCAATCAATTGACACCAGTAGGCCGACAGCTCGCCAAACTACCGCTGGACCCGCGTGTGGGCCGCATGATTCTGGCTGCGCGTGACAACCAGGCCTTGCAGGAAGTGTTGATCATTGCGGCGGCTTTGTCGGTGCAAGATCCGCGTGATCGCCCCATGGATGCGCAGGCCGCTGCCGACATGGCGCACAAGAAATTTGCCGATGAAAAATCTGAATTCCAGTCTTACCTGAAAATTTGGAACTGGTTTGAAGATGCCATCGAACATAAAAAAACCAATCGACAGTTGCAAGATAATTGCCGCTCCAATTTCCTGAGCCAGATGCGCTTGCGCGAATGGCGTGAAGTGCATTCGCAATTGCTGACGATAGTAAAAGAGCAGGGCTGGCGCTTGAATGAGGCACCTGCCACCTATGAGCAATTACATCTCTCCCTGCTGACGGGTTTGCTGGGTAATATAGGCTACAAGTCAGATGAAGAAGCACATTACCTGGGTGCGCGTGGTATCAAATTTTATATCTGGCCGGGTTCCACTCTCGCTAAAAAAGCCGGGCGCTGGATCATGGCGGCTGAGCTGGTCGATACCACGCGCCTGTATGGTCGTTGCATTGCACAGATCAATCCGGAATGGCTGGAGAAGATAGGCGAACATCTGCTTAAAAAATCCTATGGCGAGCCGCGCTGGGAAAAACGCGCCGGACAGGTATCTGCCTTTGAACGCGCTACCCTGTATGGTCTGGTGGTGTATAGCCAGCGTCGTACACAGTATGGTTTGACGCACCCTGTTGAGGCGCGCGAGATGTTCATCCGTGATGCCCTGGTCGAAGGCGAGTTTGATACCCGCGCACCTTTCTTCGCCTATAACCAGAAACTGGTACGCGAGATAGAAAACCTTGAACATAAATCACGCCGCCTGGATGTGCTGGTCGATGAAGAGCTGATCGTAGCTTTTTATGATCAACACTTGCCAGCCGATGTCTGGAATGCCGTGCTGTTTGAGCAATGGCATAAAGAAGCGACCAAGGCCAATCCCAAACTCTTGTACCTGAACAAAGATGAGCTGATGCGCCATGAAGCGGCAGGCGTGACCACGGATTTGTTCCCCAAGACCATGCAGGTCTCGGGCGTGGCTTTGCAGCTCAGTTATCACTTTGAGCCGGGCAGCCCACGCGACGGTGTGACCCTGACCGTGCCTTTATTTTCTCTGAACCAGGTGTCTGCAGACCGCTGCGAATGGCTGGTGCCCGGTATGCTCAAAGAAAAAGTGCATTTGCTGATCAAGTCCTTGCCGCAAAAGATACGCCGTCATTGTGTGCCTATCCCGGAATATGCAGCAGGCTTTTGCGAGCGCAATGATTTCGGTAAGGGCAATTTCCTTGATGCCGTGATTGCTGATATACGCGAACAAAAAGGCTTGCTGTGCAAGACCACGGATTTCAAATTCGAGACCGTGCCCGTGCATTTGACGATGAATTTCAAAGTCGTTGATGAACATGGCCGTCAACTGGAAATGGGACGTAACCTGGCCAGCTTGCGCGCTGAGTTTGGTGGACAGGCACGCGAGAGTTTTCAGCGTATTGCCAGTGCCGAGAAACTGGCCTTGCTGGATACAAATTCAGTTGCTCCCAAACAGACTGCTGCAGAAGACAAGTCAGTCCGTAGTGCTGGAAAACCAGCAACTGTGAGTGTCCAGACCAGTGCTCCGGTACCCGCATTCAAACAGGAAAACCTGACTGCCTGGACTTTTGACAGCCTGCCGGAATTGCTGGAAGTCCAGCAAGGCAAGCAAACTCTGATTGGCTATCCAGCACTGGTCGATAAACTCACGCATTGCCATATCGAAGTGTTTGATGATCCGGATGAGGCCGCGCGCGTACATCGCATAGGCTTGCGCCGTCTGTTTGCCTTGCAATTAAAAGAGCAGATCAAGTTCCTGGAAAAAAATATCCCAGGCTTGCAGCAAATGGGCATGCAGTTCATGGCCCTGGGTTCGCAGGAAGAATTGCGGGATCAGATTATCCAGGTCGCGATAGAGAGTGCTTTCCTGCAAAATCCCTTGCCTGCCAATTCAGGTGAATTCAATAAGCGACGAGATGAAGGCAAAGCCAGATTGAATTTACTGGCGAATGAAATTGCCCGCACAGCCGCGCAAATATTAGCTGAATACCATGGCTTGCCCAAGAAGCTGCAAGGCATCAAGGCGCATGCACAGGCTGCTGCCGATATGCAGACGCAATTGCAGATGCTGGTGACCAGGCACTTTATTTCGGAAAATGATTTCACCCAGTTGTCGCATTTCCCGCGTTACCTGAAAGCGATCACGGTGCGCATGGACAAGCTGCGTGCTGATCCTGCACGTGACCAGAAGTTGCTGGCAGAGTGGAATAGCGTGGCTCAGGCCTGGCAGCGTCATCCACGCAAGACAGGGTCGGACGCTGATCCAAAATTACAGGAGTTCCGCTGGTTGCTGGAAGAACTCAGAGTGTCCTTGTTTGCCCAGGAATTGCGTACACCCATGCCTGTGTCCGTCAAGCGCCTGCAAAAAGTGTGGGAGAGTTTGCAGCGCTAGTGGACTGTAACAGTGAAATCGAGAGTGAAGGACATGTGCCCGGCGCATCAGGGCAAGACAAGGGGGGAACAAATGAGCACAGCGATAGCGGGGCTATCGCGAGTATTTGCAACGCAGCCATGATCGTCGCGCACGTGGCAGGCACTCCGATTTTCACTGTTACAGTTCACTGGATGTTATCGGGGATGTATTAGCGTGACCGCAGGCAAAGCTTGTTTGCTTGTTGTATGCTGAGGGCAGGCTTCAGGCTAATCAAGCTGAAGCCTGTTTTTTATCGACAGCCAGAAATCCATGAATCACAAACTGAACCCTGCAACCATATTTTTGCTTGTTATCCCGCCTTTGCTATGGGCTGGCAATGCTGTCGTGGGGCGCATGATACATGAGCTGGTGCCACCGATTACTCTGAACTTCATACGCTGGGTGCTGGCTTTCTTAATACTCTTGCCCATGGCTGCCCACATTTATCGCAGCGACAGTATGTTATGGCGCAACTGGCGGCGCTTTGCTTTATTGGGTTTGCTGGGCGTGGGCTTATACAATGCTTTGCAATACCTGGCCTTGCAAAGTTCTACTCCTATTAATGTCACCCTGGTTGCAGCCAGCATGCCGGTGTGGATGCTCATCGTGGGGCGCTTGTTTTTTCAAGCCAAAGTTACGCCTTGGCAGCTGGCAGGTGCACTACTGTCTATTGCCGGCGTGCTGATAGTCCTGAGTCGTGGCGAATTTGCACAACTACTGGCTTTGCGACTGGTCCCAGGGGATGTCTTCATGATTATTGCCACCATAACCTGGTCTATTTATAGCTGGCTGCTGACAAGAGGGAATGATGGTGAGTTGCGCAATCACTGGGCTGATTTTCTGCTGGCGCAAGTCAGCTTCGGTGTATTGTGGTCGGGCTTGTTTTCTGCGGCTGAATGGGCCATCACCACACCGACGATACACTGGAGCCCTGCATTGTGTGCCGCCCTGGCCTTTGTTGCGGTTGGTCCGGCGGTGATCGCCTTCCGTTGCTGGGGGCTGGGTGTGCAAAGAGTGGGGCCGAGTATTGCTGCTTTTTTCAGCAATCTGACACCCTTGTTTGCTGCTTTGATGTCATCCGCATTCCTGGGGGAATTGCCGCACCTGTTTCATGCGATGGCTTTCATGTGTATCGTTGGCGGCATTGTCCTGTCATCAAGACGCTAGTTCTTTCTCTTAAACTCTTTTCCTCAAACCGGATCGGCAACACCTATCGGGGCTGGTGCAATATTGACGATCAGTGAGAATAGCTGCTCGTATTTGTAGCGTTCACCAGCGTCATCAAGCATTTTGCGATTTTCCAGAAACGCTGCATCGACTTGCTTCCAGTCCTGGTCATTCAGCACTTGCCTGGCAATCGGCATGATGCGTTCTTCTTCAGTACGCATGTGGGAAAAATAAAAATGCGCATATTGTTCCACCAGATCGCGGAAAGCAGGGAAGGCAGTTTTACCTCCAAACTCATAGTCGAGCAAGGCTTGAAACAGCCTGTGCACCATCAGCTCACCCTTGCCGTGTTGTTCGCTTAAGGCATCCAGTTCATTGTCAAGCTGGTGTGTTCTCTCCTTGATCTTGGCAAACAGGTATTGATCTTCCTTGGGGTGATGGACTTTCTCCGGATACTCCATGATGTAGTAAAGCATGGCACGGAAAACTTTCAGATCAGGCGCATTGCCACCATTTTCTACTTGCCGGACGAAATAGCGCATGCCTTGTATGACCGAAGACAAGTGTTCGTGTTCATCCTGAATGATGCGCAGCGAAGCAGGGTAAATATTTCTGACTGACATGGTGGGCCTCCTTGCTGTTCTTTTTGTTACTTTACTTTGACAAGAGCAGTGAGCTGTTGATCAGGATCAAAAGTCAGGGGCAGTGATGGCCGGATTAATAAAAAAGCCACGCGAGCTGATGCTGGCGTGGCTACAGGGATTTCCAGGATTATCTTATTTGCTGCTCAATTCCTTCAGCAAGTCCTGAGCGTGGTAAATTTTATCCATGGCTTCCAGTATGCCACCGCTATGCACGGCGACACTGCGGTTGCTGCGCTCATCAAACCAGAATGCTCCGCCCAGGGAATGGATATTGCCATCAAAGACCAGGCCGACAATTTCGCCATTTTTGTTAATGACAGGGCTGCCTGAATTGCCACCTATGATGTCATTATTGGTCACGAAATTGTAAGGCTGTTGAAGGTTAAGCTTGTTTTTTGCAGCATGCCAGGAAGTGGGCAGGGCAAAAGGGTAGGCCCCGGTTTCGTGTTCGAAAGCACCAGCAAAATTAGTGTAGGGTTTAATGGCCTGCTCACCAGCTTGCCAGCCTTTGACTTCGCCATAAGACAGGCGCAAGGTGCCTGTGGCATCCGGATAAACGCTGGTGCCGGTCTGCAAAAAGCGTGCTTGTGCAATCAGTTCAGCATTTTTTTGCACGACGGATTGCACTTCCTGTTCCATGCGCTTGCGTGCGCTACGAGAATCGGCATCGACGGCCAGCGCCAGTTTGATGAACGGGTCATCCGACTGGATGATGGCTTCCTTGCCACCATTCCATAAGGTCTTGCGGTATTCGATATCTGCCAGGCGGGTTTTGCTGACCAGTTTTTCTGTCAATTGCTCTGGTGAGAGTTTGCCTAGTACCTGTCTGACGAAGGCATGATTGCTCCCCAGGTCTTCCCGCATCTTGGTCAGCGAATGTGCAAGTTTGACTTTTTCAAACTCGGGATAAATTGGTGCTTTTGAAAATACCATTTGCTGGATACCAGGCAAACGGTTTTCGGTAAATTCCGGCAGGCGCTCGGCATTGCTTTTGATTTTCTCGTCTGCCGCACGGACAAGATTGCGGGCTATGCGGAAATAATCACTGGAAAACGCTTCGGCACCTTCGGTCATGCTGGAGATTCTGTGTAGTTGGCGATAGTTCTCCTGCGCCTTGGCGATGGCATCCCAGGCACCACCAACTTTTGCCTTGAGCTCTGGCCTGGCATCGACAAACTGACGCAATGCGGTTTCTTCAGCTTGTTTGCGGGCGATAAATTCCGGGTCCAGCAACGTTTTTAACCTGCCCACGCCAGCCTTGTAGCTGTTTTCTGTACCGAATAACAGATGGTCGGCAGTGCGCGCTGCTTCCGGGCTGGTTTTACGGTATTGCGTGAGCACACCGCGCAATTCTGCCAGATGCTGCAGTCTGTCGATCAAACCAATATCGCGCAGGCTGTTCAGTTGCGCCATTGTCAGTTGGCGCTGCGTAGAACCAGGATGACCCGTGATAAATGTCATTTCACCTTCTTGTGGCCCGGTTTTACTGAAGGGGAAAAAATTTTTGATTTCAACAGGTTTGCCATTTTCATACACCCGCAACATGGTGATATCGAGGTCATAGCGCGGGAAATTGAAATTGTCAGGGTCGCCACCAAAAAAAGCGATGGATTTTTCTGGTGCCCATACCAGGCGCGTATCGGCATAGCGGTGGTATTTATACAGATGGTAGCGGCCACCATGATAAAGATCGACGATGTCGCAGCGGGTTTTTTCTTTATCTTCACCCACGCAGGCTGAGGTCAATTTGGCGTGAATCGCATTTTGTGCCTGTTTGAATTCTGTGCCTTCCAGACCTGCGGTGGCTTTTTTGACCTCGTCTGTCACATCACTGATATCTTCCAGTCGATTTAATTCCAGCGCTGGGCATATTTGTTCTTCTTCCCGTTTTTTTGCCAGGAAGCCGTTTTCTACATAATTTTGTTTGGCAGTCGATAATTGCTCTATGCAGCCTGAGGCACAATGATGATTGGTCATCACCAGACCATCTTTGGAGACGAAAGAACCAGAGCAGCCGGGCAGTTTGACTGAGCTCAGCATGGTATTCCTGACCCACTCTGCCGTAGGTTTGAAGCCATATTCCGCTTGCAGCCTGGTGTCGGGTAAATTGTCCAGTGTCCACATGCCTTCTGCTGCCATCGACAATGCAGGCAGTGCCAGACTCAGCAACAAGAATTTCTTTTGCATCTTTTTTCCATTGCTTTGAAAATAAATTGCCTCTCGCCAGGGGGGGGCGGGAGGCAGGGTTTTTTCATGTTCAGAAACTCATTCATTGTTGAATCAGCTTCTGATAGATTTGCTTATTGTATTAGCGTTTTGCCTGTATTGCTTCAATCTGATCCATGATTTTATTCATGCGTGCAAACACCGCCTGATATGGGGCAGGTGAGGCCAGATCCACACCCGCACTCTTGACCAGTTCATAAGGATAGGCAGAGCCGCCCGCTTTCAATATGTTCAGGTACTTGTCCCTGGCGCCAGTTTGGCCCTTGAGGATTTCGTCGGCAAACATCGAACCTGCAGCGATGGATGTAGCGTACTGAAATACATAGAAGCGGTTATAGAAGTGCGGGATATATGCCCATTCCACAGCATAGGTGTCGTCTATCTTCATGATGCCTTCCTTATCGCCATGATAGCTTTTCAGGATGTCGCCATAGATTTTTGACAATGCTTCACCAGTCAGGGATTCGCCTTTATCGACCTTGGCATGTACTTCGCGCTCAAAGTCAGCAAACATGGCCTGACGGAAGAAAGTGCCGCGCAGGTTTTCCAGCGCCGAGCCCAGGTAGAGCAGGCGCTCGTCATCGCTCTTGGCGATTTTCAGCATGTGGTCAAGCAGGAAGACTTCATTGGTGGTCGAAGCAATTTCTGCGGTGAAGGTAGGGTAATCCGCGCTGATAAATGGTTGATGTTTATTCGCCAGGTAAGAATGCATCGCATGGCCCCATTCATGACCCAGGGTCGAGACAGACTCATAATCATCGTTGTAGTTCAACAGCAGGTAAGGATGGACATCATAGGCAGCGCCATTCATATAAGCGCCCGAGCGTTTGCGTGGACGAGGGTAAACATCCATCCAGCGTTCAGTCGTGGCTTTTGCCATGGCCTTGGCGTAGTCATCACCCAGCGGTTTGACTGACTCGAGCATCAGCCTGACACCATCCTTGATAGGGTATTTGAAATCGCCAGACACCAGCGGCGGATAAATGTCGAAATAACGCAGGTCTTTTACGCCGAGCAATTTCGCACGCAGTTTGAAATAGCGGTGCAGGGTAGGGAGGTTGGCACGAGTCTGTGTTACCAGTGTGTCATACACTTCTCGTGGCAATTTATTGTTATCCAGCGCCTGTGTCAGCGAATCCGGATAACTGCGTATCTTGGCGTAGGCCGAGTCACGTTTCAGCTGTTCGTAGAAGGTCACGCCATAGCTACGCTCAAACTCTTTCCATTTTCCCCAGAATGCATCGAACACCAGTTGGCGGTCAGCACGGTTGGGGGCGGCACGGTATTTGGTATAGGCAGCCTGGTCTATGCGTACTTCTTCACCTGTCGATAATTTGACTTTGGGCCAGGGCATTTCTGCGTTGGATAAAGTCGAATAGACAGCGCTGGCAGTGTTAGTGGCCATGCCAAAAGTGGCGATGAGTTCTTCGCCCTTTTTGTCCAGGGTGTGGGCGCCTGAGCGCAAAATGTCATCGAGCTGGTGGGCATAAATCTTCAGGCCTTTCTCTTTGGCCTGGAATGCCTGGATTTTTTTTGCCCCTATGCTCAGAATTTCCGGGCGCAGGAAAGAAGTGGCTTCTTCGACCTTGCTGCCCAGAATATCTGAGCGTTGGCCCAGGTCCATGCCGGCATTATCACCCGTATCCTGATCGCGGAACTGGAAAGCATAGCTGGCCAGTTTGGCATAGCGTTTGGATAAATCAGCGTTCAGATCCAGGCAAGTCTTGAAGCGGGCGATATTGTCAGCCAGATGACCACTACAGGTTTGAAACTGTTTTAACTGCACTTCCAGCATGACGGCATCCTTGTCCCAGTCAGCCTTGCTCTGATACATATCATTTAAATTCCAGCGGTCTGCTTCGGTCTCGCTGGGATGAGCAGCAAAGGCGAAGCTGGGTAAGGTCAATGCAACAGCGAACAAGTTGCGAACAAGATGTTTATGCATGGTTAATGGTCCAGTGTGGATTTTTTTGGATTAATGGATGTGCAACAAATGCAGGGTAGTGGCTTGTTATTTATTTGATATGAGTGCTTTTCAGTATTGTCATATTAGCCCTGCACTTGAGGCCATATTCTGGTCTGAAAGTTCACAATTGAAAAGCAAAATTGGAAATATATTTACCATAAGTCCAATATTTAATTATTAAATTAATACTTTTATTCCGGACGGCAAGAAATCATGTGATACACACGCACGCGCACGGGAAGGCGAACTCTGGCTCGCCTTCCCGTGCAGATGTGTGGTAATTATTTGCTAACTAACTCTACTTTGATCAGATTGTCATCCGGTTTGCGATCTACATATTTAATATCTGGATCTATGCCTGCCTTGGCGGGCAAGTCTTTGACAAGGAGCTTGAACTCCATTTCTTTTTGATTGATGAGCTGACGCTGACGCAGCAAAGGTTTGCCGTCTTTGTCATCTATGCCTATATCCATCCAGTCTTTCAAGGAAACTTCTTTTTCCACACCCAGCTCATCCGCCTTGAGTTTGTTGCTGGTGACTTTGAGCATCACTTCATACTGACCATCAGGCAAGGTATGGGCAACAGCTGAAATGGCGCGGTTTTCATACAGGGTGATAGAGTCAAACAGGTCATCAATCACATATTGCTGCTCCGCCGGAGTGACTTCGCGCAATGCCCTGGTCAGTGCCGTGCTGCTAGGGTAGGGCGCACCTTTGTTGGCATGGCGTGCAATGATCAGGCGCAGGGCCTGATTGACTTTGTCTTCACCGATTTGGTCTTGCAGCAAATACATGGCCAGGCTGCCCTTGGCATAGTGGATATAGTCTTGATTTTCATTGCGTGCCAGTGGTAATTCTTTTTTCCTCTCCTGACTGCGGCCCTGCAGATACCTGTCCAGCTCAAACTGCAGAAAGCGGCGCATGGTTGCATCACCATAGGTATGCTTCATGACCATCAATGCAGAATATTGCGCCAGGGTTTCTACGAGGACTGTGCCACCCTTGCTGTTACCCGAGATGACCTGATGTGCCCACCATTGATGGGCGACCTCATGTGCTGTCACATAGAAGGGATAATCCACTTCCTTGGGATTATTGTCATCAACGCGGGCAATGAAACCTATGCTTTCTGAAAACGGTATGGTGTTAGGGAAAGCCTGGGCAAATCTCGCGTAACGCGGAAACTCAATGATACGGACCAGTTTGTGCTGGTAAGGGCCAAAATTCTGCGTGTAGTAATCCAGCGATTTTTGTACGCCCTTTACCATGCGGTCCAGATTATATTCATGCCCTTTGTGGTAATCGATTTCTATAGGAATGTCATGCCATTGCGCCTTTTTTACTTCATAACGACCTGACAGGAAAGCATAAAATTCAAGATGGGCTGTTCAGGCACGTATTGATAATAATGACGGCCATGTTCTTGCCACTGGCGTTTTAAGGTGCCAGGCGCAACGGCCATCTGATCTGCAGAAGTTGAAACCACCGCATCAAAATTGATCCAGTCAGCGTCATTGGCGATATAGCTGTTTTCCAATGCCTTGGGATCATCGGTTTCAGCCATTCTTTCTTTTTCAGGCAAGCCCTGTTCGCGCCTGGTTTTGTCTTCCCGCAGTTCCAGTGCGGCTTGATAACCTATGTGGGGTAAGAGCGTGCTGTTGAAGAAGCTGCCATTGTAATAAAGGTAGCTGCCCTGGCTCATGCCCAGGAAGTTTTTGGGCTTGATATTGAGCTCAAAATTGAGCGTCAGTTTCTCGCCCTCTGCCAGCGGTTTTTTCAGCTTGTAGCTATGGAATCCCAGCTTGCCATCGGCAATATTCTTTTCACTGGCAAGATCAAATTCCATCTTGATAATATCGATATCTTCTTTTTGCGTGATAAATATTTCCTGTATCGCCTGCTTGCTGCGGTTGATTAATTGATAGTTGCCTTTGATATGGGCGCTACGGGTTTCAGGATAAAGATCGACGTTCAGTTTGACGTCACTGATACGTGGCTGTGCCTGGCTGGCATATTGTTTATAGCGTTTTTCATACTGGGCATTGTCAGTCTGTTGCGCAAACTGGTTTTGGTAAGTATTGAGGACGTTAGTGAAATAAAAGATCGCAGCGCCAGTCAACACAAAGAGGCAACTGCCAGACGCGAGCAAAATGACATTGCCGCCTTTGAAAGCCTGTTTCGCAGAACGCAAGCGCAGGCGAAAATCAGTAGTCGTGCCGCGTACCCACATCATCAGTGACAGGCTGACCAGTATCAGGGCGGCACCTGTCCAATAAGCCAGATACCAGCGCGAAAGAGCCAGCATGTGACCATAGCCATTCATGTCTGAATAGGTGAATGCTGGAGTGATTCCATAGCGGAACATCGGATGTTCGATACCCAGTGCAGGCAGGGCTATCGTAGCTGCGTAATACAGTACGATCAAAAAGTAAGCCAGGTATTTGTGATTGACGATGGCTTGCAAGGAAATCGCAAGTACTGCCAGCAAGGCATAGTCCGGCCACTGCATCAGGAACAATTGCTGCAGATACTGGGTCAGCTCATAATTGGTGTAGCCCTTTACCGTCTGTATCAGGATGCCGCACAACATCAGTACAAACAGCATGATGCCTTGCAAAACGATCAGTGCAATCAGTTTCGCAGTGAAAGGCAGGTAATTCGGTATCGGCAGTGCATCAAGCAATTGCGCAATACGTGCATCCCGTTCGCGCCATACCAGTTCGCCAGCATAAAAAGTGGTAATCGCAAGCATGAAGATCCCGAAGCTGCCGCTGAGGATTTCCAGCACAGCATAAGTCACGGGATAAGTGGGTGTGCCAAACATCTTGGTGATGGAACTGGAAACTGCGAACATGAACAAGACGCCTGCCAATAGCATGACAATGAAATACACGTTTTTGACTGACTCACGCAGATTCAGCATGCTCTCGGCATACAGCAATTTCCAGTTGCGGCTATTGGCGAAATTCGGCGTGACTTTTTGCGGCTGGATAAGGACAAGGGTAGCTGTGGCCTGATCCTTCTTTTGTTTGCCAGCCGTATTGACGGTAGCGAATTGAAAGCGCCAGTAGCATAGCGCCAGACTGGCGAAGCCAAGAACCAGCCAGATCAGACGGTTAATCAGGAATACACCATCCAGCGTAATCTCGCGGGTATTCTTGTCGGCGATGCTCCAGTATTCAGTCACCATGCTGACGGCAGAGGAACCAAAAGGATCAAGCAGGGCGGCCATGGTCTTGTTATCCAGATCAGCCCGCAATGAACGGGCGACCAGGTAGCCAATAATCAACAGCACGCTGGATACATACACCGGCATCATGCGGCGGCTCAGTGCCCCCAGGGTAAAGAAAATGCCACCAAAAATAATAAAATTTGGCAATATCGCATACAGATAAGGCATCAGATAAGACAGGGCTTGCACTGGCCCCAGCCTGACGGCCTCCAGACCCGGCAGATAACAACCCAGCCATGCGCCCAGGCCAAGACCAGAAAAGATAATGATGGAAGTCAGCAGCGCACCAGAAAAGCGGCCCGCAAGATATTGGAATTTACTGATGGGGGCGCTATAGAAAAAATGCCAGGTATGATGTTCTATGTCCTGATGTGTTGCCTGCCCCATCAAGGCCGCGACTGTGCTGATGCCCAGATAACCAAGAAAGGTGATGCTCTGAAAAACTGCTACCGGTGCGTTGACATTGACCTTGCCGCCAAAGCCTATGGAAACACCGGGAAATACACCGCCGGCAGCCGCCATCCAGAGCAGGGCCAGACTGAAAAAAACCAGAAAATAGACATAAGTAGAAAGACTGCGCGACTTCTGACGCAGCTCGAACATGAGTATCGCTAACATGACGACTCCTCAGGCTGTGCGTTGAACTGGCGATGTCGCTGGGCTCGTCAGCAAACCGGCCATCGCAGAGAAATAAACATCTTCCAGGTTGCCAGCGGCCGCTTCAAATGCATGGTCCGGCTTTTCATCTGCATATACATGGATGAGTGTGCGGCCTGAGGTCAGGCGGCTGGAGATGAGTTGGTATTTTTGCTGGCAGTCGGCAAGTTCGCTTTTTTCTATAAAGCGTTTCCAGATTTTTCCCTGTATCTGTGCTATCAGGGTAAGTGGCTGCCCGGTCAGTATGACTCGTCCCTTGTTGATGACTGCCATGTTATTGCACAGGTCTGCAACGTCTTCGACGATGTGGGTAGAGAGGATGACGATTTTTTCTGTACCTATGTCAGCCAGCAAATTATGGAAGCGCACCCGTTCTTCTGGGTCCAGGCCTGCAGTGGGTTCATCGACGATGATCAGTTTGGGATCGCCAAGCAGGGCCTGGGCTATGCCAAAACGCTGGCGCATGCCACCAGAAAATCCGCCGAGGTGCTTGCTCCTGACATTGTAGAGATTGGTTTGGTGCAATAAGGCCTCGACTACCTCTTTACGCTGCTTGCGCTGATCTAGCCCCTTGAGAACGGCAAAATGATCCAGCAAGTCATAGGCGCTGACCTTGGGGTAAAGTCCAAAGTCCTGTGGCAGGTAACCCAGCAAGCGGCGGATATGGTCTTTGTGCTCGTGGATATTGATATCGTCCAGCAGAGCAGTGCCCGCATCGGCATCCTGCAAGGTTGCCAATGTGCGCATCAGGGTTGATTTGCCTGCGCCATTTGGTCCCAGTAAGCCAAACATGCCAGCAGGTATGGTCAGATTGATATCATTAAGTGCTTGTACACCATTGCTGTATTGTTTTGATAGCTGCTGTATGCGAAGTTCCATGCTTTTTTCCTGTTTGTAATTGAGCTAATCCATGCGCAACGGGCGCGGGCAGACATATCTTATGTAAATGGAATGGGCAAATGGAAGGGTGCGATGAAACTGGGCCAGCCGGGGATGGAAATGAAGAATTGCGGCTTGAATCATTGAATCATTGAATCATTGAAGCAGGGCAGGGGAGTTTGCCGACTGGCTTGGCCGCTTAAGTCAAAATGAACCCAAGTGCTGCAAGTTTGCGCCTGATGCGATATAATATGGGTTGGCGGGCCCCTGCGCATTGCGGCGTGGCCAATCTGGTCAGGTCGGGAACGAAGCAGCCACAGTCACTTACCGCAAGTGCCGCAGATCAGGCTCGCCAACTTCCAGTTTTACATCCCCCCATCTTATTTTCGTCACCATGAGTTTTGCATTCATGGATTTTTGCTGTTCATGCCGCAAATCGGTCTGCTTGCTTGACAGGCGCAATTAATGGAAGTAACAAGTTCAAGCTTGTTCCCTGGCCAGGTTCGCTTTGAAGTTCGATTTTCCCTCCCAGCACATCAGTCACCAGGTTATAGACGATGTGCATGCCCAGACCTGAGCCTCCTTTCCCGAGTTTTGTCGTAAAGAAGGGATCAAATACCCGCGCAAGATGTTCTACTGAAATACCCGCACCGTCATCACTGAAGATGATTTCTACCTGATTAGCTCCGGTCAGGCGGGTCTTCAGGTACATATTGCCATGCTCACAGTGTTCAAAGGCGTGTGTCAGCGAGTTGGTAACAGAATTGGTCAGTATTTGCGCCAGTGCGCCTGGGTAACTTTCCATCGTGACTTCCGGTGCCAGGTCTACATGTAATTGGTGCTTGCTCCGGCTATACATGGGTTCCAGGGTGGTCAGGATTTCGCTCAGAGTGATACTCAGGTCAAAACGCCGTCTTTGATTACCGGACTGATCTACTGCAACCTGCTTGAAGCTGAGTATCAGCTGTGCAGCACGGTCGAGACTGCGTACCAGGATGTTGGCGCCCTTGATAGTTTCCTGCGTCAATTGTGTGAGGATGGAGCGGCGTGGCTGGCTGGTGGATAATTCGTTCTCCATGCTGGCCGCATGGTCTTGCATGGTGGAGGCGACGGTAACGCTATTGCCTATAGGTGTATTCAGCTCGTGAGCGATGCCAGCCACCAGTGAGCCCAGGGCAGCCATTTTTTCAGACCGTATCAACTCATCCTGCATGGTAGTCAGGCTGTCGAGCGCATTTCCCAGTTCTTCATTGGTTTTTTCCAGGCTGTAGGTGCGTTGCCTGACGCGTTCTTCAAGTTCGGCATTCAACTGGCGCATGTCATTTTCCATGGCGCGCATGCGGCTGATGTCGATGGGCGTAAAAATGACCATCCTGTCGCCATCAGATTCCAGCAAGCGTGAAGACAACAGGCAAGTCGCTATACTGCCGTCCTTGTAGCGAAAGCGCATTTCAAATTGATCGACAAAGCCCTGTTCATTGAGTAATTTCAGGTAGGCGGATCGTAAGGAAATATCTTCCCACAGTTGCAATTCTTGCGGTGTTTTGCCAAGGATTTCACTGGGGCTATAGCCAGCCTGCCTGGCCAGGCTATCGTTGATTTCTACAAACCTGTCATTGCTGAGACTGATCAGGGCGAGCGGAACCGGGGAATACTTGAATAAATTGACGAATTTGTTTTCGCTCATGCGCAGCGACATCTCCGATTTTTTCAATGAATCTTCGGAGCGGTGCAGACGGCGTATGTGCAGCCATAATAAAAATGTCAGCGCACCCAGTAATAGTATGGTTGCCCCCGAAAACACGATGCGGTCACGGGTGCGGTCGCGCCAGGCAGCCAGGATGGAATCACTGTCACGTGCAAACACAGAAACGATAGGGAAACCGGCGATTTTGCGATAAGTATAAAGGCGCTCTATCTGGTTTTTTTCGTCAAGAAACTGGCTGTCCATAAAATTACCTTCAACAGCCTGCCTGAGCATGTCCTTGATCAGCGGCGATTGCCGGACTTCTTTACCCACATATTCTTTATCAAAGGGGAATCGGACAATGACAGTGCCATCTTCAGTAAACAAAGAGACCATCGCCTTGCTGTCTTTGGCAACCCTGGCATACACAGAGCTGAAATAGGAAACACTGATGTCAGTGCTGATAATGCCAAGATGCTTGCCATTGTCTGCAAACAGGTTGCGGGCAATGGGGACGACGAGTTCGGTATCGTAAAAACGCTGAAAAGGATGGCCGATCACGGCATGCCGTATTTCAGGATGTTTCAGCAACACGGGAATGTAAGTTCTCTCGTCAGCGTCAACCTGAAAGGCTGGGTAGTCTATGGTGCTGACAAAAGCTTTGCCCGAAGGATTAACGTACTGCAGTGCTTTCAATACCTTGTTGAAGGGCTGTGCCTTGGTAATCAGTTCGCGGATGATGTCATCATTAAGCTCTTGTTCGCGGCTCATGGATTGTATGGCACTGATGACCGTGCTCAGGTTGCCGTCAGCTTCCCGCAAGGTCTGGGTAGCATGTTCTTCCAGCAAACGGACAGTCACCAGACCATTTTCATATTCAGATTTGAATGTGACATTGCGGTCTTGCGAGATGGCCCACCAGGTTTGCAAAATAATGGCAACAATTGCCAAACCTGCAAGCAACAGGAAAATGACACCAGCAAACCTGGGTCGTTCAGCCGGTGCTGCCATATCTGTCCTTGTCTCTGTATAAATATTCTTTGTTTGTTTCGTGGTTAATGCAACATCAGACAGGCTATTGGTGTCGTGTGCCTCAGTAGTATACCCCTGTCCCCAGGCAAAAATCCTGTCCAGGAACCCTTTCAACATAGCCTTTTTTCTTTTCCAGGTCCCTGGTGACAGGATTGGGCCAGCGATAGTTCACCCATCCTTTTCCTTTCGAGAAACATTTCTCTACCATTTCCCTGATCAGGAAAACACCATCCTGGTCACGCATGTCGAGCATGACTTTGCCAACAATCTTGGGGTTTTTGCCATGCACAGACTGATATCCCTTCTGGTCCAGGGTGAAAAGGTAAAGGTCACCTTTTTTATTGATTTCACTGACAGAATTGAAGGGGCTGTCCAGCCGGTTGAATTCGATAACGGCCTTCTCTACGCCGTAAGTCTTGATATATTCCTGGGCTTTTTGTATCAGAGCCAGGGCTTCAGCTTCCGTGCTTCTCTCTACAGCTATCGCCTGAAGTGGGACGCTGACAAATAAACTCAGAACCAAAGCGTAGCAAGTTCTTTTCATGCTGGTCTCCCTGTTCTGGCAGCATCTGAAGAGATATAACTGATATCCGATTTTGTATCATAGGGTTAAAGCGGGCAAGGATAGGTCAAATAAAAGTTAATTGTTGCTTAAATTAGCTCGATTTAACAATGAAATCGTTGTTTTTCAGAAAGTGCATGCAGGCCAGGATAAGGGGGGGCATGCATGAGCGGGATTTGATTGCTATTTTGCCAGCGGCGAGGCGGCCGGGCGCGCATGATGATATGCGCGCCAGTGCCGGATTGCCTGGTGTTGGTGATGTACTATGCAGCAGCCCTTTTGTCTGTCACGGTGGCGATAGGGCTGAACTGTGTTGCAGTGATGACGATCAGGATCAGCAAGCTGCCACTACCCATGAACAATTGCGGTATCGTGATGCTTCGCAGTAGCCAGCCTGTGAAAGCAGCAGAGACCGGCCCTATGCCCATGAAGATAAACATGAACATGCTCATGGCGCGACCTATCATATGTGGCGGTACCTGTTTTTGTACCCAGGTAAATACGGCCACATGCAAGAAACCACCGAGTATGCCCACGCTTAGCAAAATCAGTGCCCCTTGCCAGCTTGCGCTGATCAGGCCCATGGGTGCGAAAAGTATGCCGACCAGAAAATCGACCAGCAGGATAGTGCGGCCAAGGTTGCCAAAGCGCAGATTGGGCTTCATGGCTGCCAGTGCCATGCCCAATAAGGTGCCTGCACCGTGTGAGCCTGCCAGTAAGCCCAGTGCGCTGGCACTATTGCTGAGCTGGTTTGCCATCACCGGCAGGGCAATCTGTATTGGCCCCATGATGAAGAAAGCGATTGCCGCCCAATAGATAAAGCAGCTACGCAGTTGTTTCTCATTCCAGCAATAACGCAAACCTTCTGAGAGAGACTTCAGCAGTGCCGGTTTTTGTGCTGCAGGTGTTGCGCCAGGTGATGCTGGCATGCCTTCATTCATCCTGACCTTGCTCAGTGTCCAGGCTGAAAAAGCATAGGTAAAACAGTCAAAGAAAAATGCTGCTGCCAGGCCTTGCGCATCATGGACCATGCCACTTTCTTGCGTACCAAACAGGGCGATCAACAGACCCGCCAGTACGGGGCCGATGAACATGGTCAACTGACGCATGCCCAGCATGATGCCATTTGCTGGCTGCAATTGTGATGGCTGTACGACACGCGGCAACATCGATGTACCTGAAGGTATGCTGAAGGCTGTCGATATACCCAAACCCAGGGCCAGCGCATAGACCATCCATAATTCCAGTTTGCCGTAAAAAATCAGGGCACTCAATATACCCAGTAGCAGTGTATTGATGTATTTGGTTTGCATCATCACAGTCTTGGGCGAGTAGCGATCGACCACTGCTCCACCCAGCAATATCAATAATGCGCGCGGCACGCTGATCAATGCCAGCACGATGCCGAGTATCAGGGTATCACCAGTCATCTTCAGGACAAGCCAGGGCAGGGCGATTAAAGTAAATTGGTCACCCAGCATGGAGATCGCGCCGCCGCCTATCATCCAGAGGAAATTGCTGTCCTTGAATATGCCCTTGGGCTTGCTGTCGGCTGTATTCTTGTTTATTTCGTTCATACTGTTTTCCTTCAATTCTGCTTCATGGGGTAATTCTTTTCGAGAATTGCCAATCCCTGGCGAGCGTAGGCAATGATGGATGGCGTTAATCCGCCTCCTATACTTAGCTCGGGCTCTTTTTCATGGATGCTCCTGACCTTGAGCATGGTGGGCAGATGGTTACCCCAGGCGTCCATGAACAGGGTGCGCCACTTGATTAAAATGGCTTGCACGTCCGGGTGTTCGGGTGGCAGGTTCAGGGCCATTTTCTGTCTCACTTCAGAAAAGACCCGGGTCCAGGATTCGGCATTTTTAAAAAAGGAGTGACGGAAATACTTCAGTTCTTCTTCACTCAGGTGTTTCCTGTAAATGTCGTACCTGACCTCTACTGATGCCTGGGTGATAAAGTCCATCATCTCATCATCGACACCGCTTAATGACTGCAGTGAAGGTTCTTTTCTGTGCATCAAAGTGAATTTGCTGAGTAATCTGGGGTCAGGCATGATCTGGCTCATGGCTAGCACCCATTCCCTGGCCAATTGCTTGGCCACAGGATCAAGCGGTGAGGTTTTTTGATCCAGCAAGCTCCTGGCTGCCTGGATAAGGGGCGACATGTGAGTTTCAAGCTTGCTTTTTGCCTGTAGCTCCAGTTCACGCATGTGCAAAATCTCATCGCGACTGAAGTACTTGCCTATCAAACTCATCATTTCCAGCGTCGAAAGCCAATATTCCAGATTGGGTTCGCTTTTGGCTTTCAACACGCCCGACAATTGTTGCAGCCTGTCGCGTAACTCCATGCTCTGGGCTATCTGCTGATCCAGGCCAGAAATCTGTTCGTCTATGACAAAGTGCAAATCATTGCCAGCGCCGTTGATGACATCGCCCACTTCTGCCAGCGATAAATTCAGGCGGCGCAGGGCTTGTATGTGGTGCAGGCGTTTGATGTCCGACCTGTCGTAGAGGCGATATCCTGCCTCTGAGCGCGCAGATGGCTTGAGCAAGCCAATTTTGTCGTAGTGATGCAGTGTGCGTATGGTCAGGCCAGTGCGGCTGGCCAGTTCACCGATTTTCAATAACATACCTGATCTCCTTCAATGAGGGAGACTATAAAGCCTCACCTAATGTCAGGGTCAAAGGTTTTTTGAAAATATTTTTATTGCCTGATTTATTTATCTTTTTTATCTTTTTTGCTATTTTCTGGCCAATAGGCCCACATGACACCCAGCAAACTGGTCAACAGTATAAAGCCCCATTCCATGCCACCCTGACCTGGGCCTACAACATACCAGCCATAGTGGGAGTGAACATGGAGCAATCCAAAGCAGACAACAATGATATGACCCAGGCAGGCAGGGACGACAAAGCGATTGGCCAGTAATGCCAGGCTGCTGGCTGTTTGCACCAGCAAGACCATCCATGCCAGGGCAGTGCCAAAAGGGTAGCCAAGTTCAGTCAGGAACTCGCCGAATTTTGGGATATTTGCTATGTGGGTGTAGCCATGCAGAGGGTGCATCAAAATAATCAGCGCGACACCGATGCGTACGATATCCATGCCGCGGTGCTGGTTGGCTGGATTTGCTTGATTTAATTTATACCATTGTTGAATCATGGAAAGTCTCCGGAATAATGAGCTTTCGACAATGGCAGAAAATCAAATTGGAAATTCGTTTATGTGATCAAACACTCATGCAGAGTGATGAATTCAAGGTGGATTTGAGATGGAAATAGTCTGGCGACGCGCAGTCACCAGACCAATGGATCAATAGACCAATACACATTAATGCTTGATTTCAGGCGCGGTCAGCGTACCCTCAGTCAGCGTGCTGGCAACGAACAACTGCGCGCAATCCACTTTGTCGAAGCCATAGTGCTTACCACAGAAATCGCAATTGATATCCAGCGTGCCCAGGTCAGCAATGGCTGACTTTATTTCTTCCTCACCCAGCATTCTGAGCATGTCACCGACTTTTTCCCGGGTGCAGTTGCACTGGAACTGCGGATGCAGAGGATCGAATACGCGTATGGTTTCTTCCCAGAACAGGCGGTGCATGAGTATGTCTATGCCTGTGCTGAGCAATTCCGGGCGCTTCAGGGTATCACCCAGCATGACGGCATGGTTCCAGGCTTCGGTTTCATCTTCCACTTGGGCTTCTACACCACCGGTTTTAGGCAGTTTTTGTAACAGCATGCCACGTGCGACCTGGTCGTCCGCCGCCAGCCACAGCTTGGTATCGAGCTGTTCTGAGCGCTGCATATAGTTTTCTATGACAGTTGCAATGCTGTCACCATCGAGCGGCACGATGCCCTGGTAAGCCTGCTGGCCTGGCAATTTATTGTTCGGGTCGAGCGTAATCACAAAACGACCTTTGCCATGGGAATGGATCAGGTCAGTCAGGCTGGCGTCGTCTGCGATATTGGCATGCTCACCGAGTTTGGCAGTGGCACGCATTTTCAGTTCGCCATCGCATTCAACCACAAGCAATTTCACCGGGCCATCGCCATGGATTTGCATGATCATGGTGCCATCAAACTTCAGGTTGGCGGACAGCAGGGCAGATGCCGCCATCAATTCACCAAGTATGGTTTGTACCGCAGCCGGATAAGTCTTGCGCGCCAGGGTTTGTTGCCAGGTGTGGGTCAGTTCGACCATTTCGCCGCGTACACCGGCATGTTCGAACATGAATTTTTGTAAGGTATCAGTCATTGTTATCGCTAAATCAGTCTATGCGTTTCAGTTGTGTTTTAAAGGCTTGCCCACGTTTTACGTAAGTGTCGGCATTGCGCTGCAGACCGGCAATATCGGCTTCACCCAGTGTTCTGACAACTTTGGCGGGCGAGCCTATGATGAGGGAGTTGTCAGGAAATTCCTTACCTTCCGTGACCAGTGCACCTGCACCAACCAGACAGTTTTTTCCTATCCTTGCGCCATTCAGCACTACCGCCTGTATGCCTATCAATGAGCCATCACCAACAGTGCAGCCATGCAGCATGGCCTGATGGCCGACAGTCACATTTTTACCTATCACCATGGGGTAGCCAGGATCAGTATGTAAAATGCTGCCTTCCTGTACATTGCTGTTTTCACTGATGGTAATCAATTCATTGTCGCCGCGTATGGTGACGTCAAACCAGATGCTGGCATTGGCTCCTATTTCGACTTTGCCTATGATGTTGGCGCTGTCGGCAATATAGGCGGATGCGTCAATTTCAGGGCTGAGGTCACCGAATTGGTAAATGGGCATGATTTTTCCGTAAAATGGCGCTTTATTGTTGGCGCAATATTGGCTAAAGCCCGTATTGTAAACCTCAGCGGGCTTGCTTGCCCGACTTCGCATCGATATGAACGATAAACTTATTAATGAATTAAGGGGTGATGCCCTGATGGCTTTGCTTGAGCCTGACCCTCAACGTAAATGTGAGGCTATCCACGCAATTCTCAAGGAGCCTTTGCTGGATGTTGCCAAGGTTTTTGTGGAACCGGCGGGCATACCCGGGCGCTTGAGCAAGCCCGAACTGGTGCCACCAGGTAAAGTAGGTCGTCGTGCCATGAATACAGTAGAGGGCAGGGCAGTACTCATCCATGCGCTGGCGCACATAGAACTGAATGCAGTCAACCTGGCTGCGGATATCATTTGGCGTTTTGCCGGTATGCCAACGCAGTTTTATCTGGACTGGTTGAAAGTGCTGAAGGAGGAGGCTTATCACTTCCAGTTACTGGATGGACATTTACATACCCAGGGGTTTGCCTACGGCGATTTCACTGCCCATAACAGCCTCTGGGAAATGGCAGAGAAAACCAGGAGTGACCTGCTGGCCCGTCTCGCCCTGGTGCCACGTACGCTGGAGGCACGCGGTCTGGATGCAACGCCAGCCGTCATGGCCAAGCTTGCGCAGGCAGGTGACCAGGCTGCTGCCGATATACTGGCCATTATCCTGCACGATGAAATTGGTCATGTTGCCATAGGCAATTTCTGGTACAAGAAACTCTGCGCTGAACAAGGGCTGGATATTATTTCGACTTATGCCGAGATGGCCCGTAAATACAAGGCCCCACCAGTGCGGGGGCCTTTTAACCTTGCAGGCAGGCGGGCCGCCGGGTTTGATGAAGATGAATTACGTGCCTTGCAAGCAGCCGCAAACTGAGCTGCCAGGACTTGTTTAATCGCCAGCACGTACCGAGCCTATACCTTCGACAGACTTGCTGACATTGCGTGGGCGGCCATAATAAGTCAGGCTGCCTATGCCTTGTACGGATGCATTCAGGCTGTCGCGTGCATTGACAGATACCGAGCCTATGCCTTCTATGTGCGCATCCACCTGTTCGGCAATCAGGTCCTTGGTTTCTACCAGGCCCACGCCTTCGGCCCGCAGGATAAATGATTTGACCTTGCCATTCGCGACCAGCATGCCTGCCCCTTCGTAATACAAGGCAAAGTGGGGGCCAGAAAGATTGTTCAAAACGGTTTTACCCGCACCTTCCATCTTGAAACGGCTCAGTTCTGGGATGCTGATGATGACCTGGGAGTTGTCGCTGACCTTGATGGAATTTTTTTCTTTATAAGAAATGACCAGTTCGTCACCAATGACTTCAGTAATGACATTATTGACAAACCTTTCATTGCCCTTGACTTGTACAGACTGGGATTTGCCAACTTCCACCACCAGGCTGAAGGCACTGCGGGTCTTGATGGACTTGAAGGCGGGCAGGTTACGGGTTTGCTCATCGGCAAAAGCAGTAGAACTGAGCAGCAGGGCAGCTATCAACAAGATGTGGCGCATGGTTTTCTCCAATGTAAGTGTGTTGCATTGGTGCCAGTATTGCCAATTTTGTCCTTGCCTGCGCACGCTTTGCGATGAACTGCAAAATTCTGGGGATGAGCCGTCATTCAGGCCGGGCGCACCGTATTCAGCTTTTCATAGTGCAGCATATCCAGCCATACGCCATTGCGAAAGACTGAAGCATGCGAGTGGCCATACTCTATGAAGCCGCATTTGCGCATGATGGCCTGGGATGGCAGGTTGTCAATGATGACGGTGGCCTCAATCCGGTTCAATTTGAGTTCTTCAAATGCCTGCTTGACGACGGCATTGACTGCGGCTGTCGCATAGCCATGGCCTCCATGCCGTTTGCTGAAGCGGTATCCCAGGAAAGCCTTATGGTATTGATCTTGTTCAACGCCACGCAGGGTGATGCGGCCAACGACTTCATTCTCTATCCATGCCAGGTAGTGATATTCACGATTGGCGCTGGCCAGGTATTGTGCCTGTTCAAGGCTGGAACGTACTTCTGGCAGGCAATAAAAGTCATTGCCCCGGCTGGCTATCCATTCTTCAAAATGGTCGCGGTTTTCCTGTTCAAATGCGAGTACGGCAGCGGCATCGTCGGATTTGACGAGCGTAATGATCAGAGATGAACTCATGGAGATGATGTCAAAGCTGGTTGATGAATGAAGGATTGTAATGGATGCTTAAAGTTGTTGCTGTTACTGTCGTAATCAAGATAAACCACTTGCATTGAAGAATGTCATGACAGCACTCATAAGATCAATCAGATCAATGGTAAACCGGATTGCGTTAATTTTACTCGGCGTATTCTTTTCTGCGCACTCCATCGCACAAATGACCGATCCCGGTTTGCCGCCTAATTTGCCGTCCAATAAGGCTCTGGTATTGACAGGCTTTGCCGTCAATAAACCAGTCCAGGTACTGGATATTGATGACGCTTCACAGGGTTTCCCCAAGGCGATTGCCCGCAGACTCATGCGTGAACGACAAGTTCAGGTGCGCACCTCGCCTGATTTGTTATCGTTTGACTGGCAGCAGGATGTGCCACCAGCGAATCTCTTGCAGCAACTGGGGCGCACTTATGCCAGCCGCTACATCGTCTCAGGTGAGATACGCAACGCGGGTACCAAGATAGATACCAACCTGTTTGGCCTGACGCAAAAAAGAACCCGTGCCATAGAACTGGAGGTACGCATCTATGACGCAAGTACTGGTCAACTGCTGGCGCAGCAGGAATTCTCAAATGCCGTTGCAGGTAATGTGAGTATAGGACGTGAGCATGTCTTCGATGGCGCAGCCTTCAATAGCACCCTGTATGGCAAGACTATCAGCGACATGCTGGACCAGGTTGCGAGTCTGGTCAGTGCCACGGTGATGGCGCAGCACTGAGCGGGTTTGAATTGTAGTTTGAATTATTTTGCTGCGCGCTCCTCTTCACGCAGCCGTAATATGCGCCGCTGTATCTTGCCTGTGGTGGTCATAGGCAAGGCGTCGATAAATTCTATCTCCTTCGGATATTCATAGGGTGCGAGTTTGCCGCGCACATGGGCTTGCAATTCCTTGATCAGGGCATCATCACCCTGAAACCCCTGGCTCAACACCACATACGCCTTGACCAGGTTGCCACGTTCTTTGTCTGGCTTCGGCACCACAGCAACGTTTGCCACTGCCGCGTGCTTGACCAGGCAATTCTCGATTTCTGAAGGGCCTATGCGGTAACCTGCCGCCTTGAACATATCGTCTGCCCGGCCCTGATACCACAGGTAGCCATCGGCGTCGCGGGTAGCCAGATCACCCGTCCGGCACCAGTCGCCAGTAAATTTATTGCGGGTTGCCGTATCATTTTTCCAGTAACCCAGGAAGAACACCGGGTCAAGATGGCCGTAGGCATCATAGCGGCTCATGGCAACTTCACCTGTCTCGCCATCTGCCACTTCTTTGCCATCGTCATCAATGATGGCAACCCTGTGTCCAGGATAGGGCCGCCCCATGCTGCCCGGTTTGGCTGGCCACAACTGATGGCTATTGCCGACGATGTAGTTCATTTCAGTCTGGCCAAACATTTCATTTGGTGTGATGTTCAGCGCTTTTTCACACCAGTTGAAGACTGCATCACCGACAGCCTCACCCGCAGTCATGATGGCGCGCAGGACGAGCTTGTATTTCTTCCTGGGCTTGGGCTCTGCCTTCATCATCATTTTCAAGGCGGTAGGGAACAGGAAGGTATTCGTGACCTGATATTTTTCCAGCAAATAGTAGGCAGTTTCTGCAGTAAAGCGCCCCTGGTAGCCAACAATGGGTTTGCCAAAATACAGGGTGGGCAACAAGGCATCCATCAAACCACCAGTCCAGGCCCAGTCAGCTGGTGACCAGAATACATCTTCATCTTTCGGGAACCAGTTTTGCGAAGCCACAAAGCCAGTCAGATTACCGATAATGGCAGAATGCGGTAGCAGCGCACCTTTGGGCGCACCAGTAGTGCCGCTGGTGTAAATCAGGATGGCAGGATCGCTGGAGCGGGTATCGGCAATGTGTGCAGTGACAGGCATGTTGGGTACATGGGTTTCCCAGTCTATGCAGGGTGGCATGTCGTCACTGGTATCGCAATCTACGGTAATGACGGTTTTCAGGTCGGGACAGCGGCTGCGTATTTCTTCAAATGCCTTTATCCTACTGCCATCCAGGACAATGGCGATGGACTGGCTGTGTTGCAGCCGGTATTCCAGCGCCTCTGGCCCGAACAAAAAGGACAAGGGCATGACGATGGCACCAATTTGAAGGCAAGCCATGATGGTAATCGCGGTTTCTGGTCTTTGTGGCAAGATGCAGGCGATCACATCACCACGCTGTATGCCTTCCTGCAAGAGCAGATTGGCAAGCTGGTTGGCTTGTTCATGTAGTTGCTGATAAGTCAGGCGGCGGCTATTGCCTTCGCTGTCTTCATAAAGAATGGCAGTCTTCTTTGCGTGTTTATGCTTTACCGCCCACCGGTGACAACAGGCTTCTGCGATATTGAAATTGCTGGGTACATCCCACCTGAATTCGTGATAAAGCTGATCATAATGATCAACATGGGTAACTTGATCAGCTTTTGTATCGTTTTCTGTCTTGTCTTTGAGTTTGTTCAACTGCTTCATCCTGTCTCCGTTATAATAATCGAACGGTCGTGCTATTGTATGCTTATGCTGCAAGTGCCCTGAAGCATTAGTATCATGCTACTTGATAATGCGCTGTACAGGCTGGCGTTTGCCCGTATTTCCAGATGAAAAATATTAAATTCTTATGAATACTCTATTCAAGCCTTCACGCACGTCCTTTCTTGATATCCGTGGTCTGCAATACCATGTGCGCAGTTGGGGGCGGGAAGATGCGCCCAAGATCATCATGCTGCATGGCTGGATGGATGTGTCTGCGTCTTTCCAATTCGTTGTCGATTGCCTGAAGCATGACTGGCAAGTGCTTGCGCCCGACTGGCGTGGCTTTGGATTGACTGAATCGCCCAATGTCGATACTTACTGGTTCCCCGATTATCTGGGTGACCTTGATGCGCTGCTAAGGCATATCTCGCCGGATGAACCTGTGAACCTGCTGGGGCATAGCATGGGCGCGAATGTCGCTGGTCTGTATGCAGGCGTGCGGCCAGAGCGCGTGCGCAAGTTTATTAATCTTGAAGGCTTTGGCATGCCGGTGACCCATCCCAAACAGGCACCAGGACGCTACAGGAAGTGGCTGGATGAGTTGGAAAACCAGGCTGGCTTGCGTACTTATGCTTCGCAGGCAGAAGTCGCCGCCCGTTTGCAAAAAACCAATCCTCGTCTGTCGAATGAAAGAGCGGCATTTCTTTCTGCCCATTGGGCGAGGGAAACCAGACCCGGTTGCTGGGAGATTTTGGGGGACCCTGCCCACAAGCAAACCAGCCCACTTTTGTATAGGGTGGAAGAGGTCATGGCCTGCTGGCAAAAAATCACAGCGCCTGTATTGTGGATGGAGGCAGATGACACCAATGTCTGGCACTGGATGGGACCTAAAGAAGAAGCTCGCCTGGAAATAGACAGGCGCCTGGAACATATACCGCAGCTACAAAAAGAGATGATTTTCGATGCCGGGCACATGCTGCACCATGACCAGCCAGAAAAATTGGCAGAATTGATAGAGGCTTTCTTGCTGAAGGAGTGATTTAACTAGCCTTGCTGCCTCGGCACAAGAATGAAAAAGCGAGTTCTGGGTTAAACTCCCAGAACTCGCTTTTTATTTTCTATTCTTATTTCCGGCACCATGAGCACGACACCTCAATCTCCCAAATACGGCTTCACCACCACTATCCTGCATAGCGACAGACAAAAAGACATAGAGCACGGCTCTGTTCATAAGCCCATCCATACCTCAGTCATGTATGGTTACAGCGATGCGCGTGATCTGGCAGCTGTGTTCCAGAATAAACAATCTGGCTACCGCTATGGTCGTCAAGGCAATCCTACGGTCTCTGCACTGGAAGAAAAAATCAGCAAGATGGAAGGCGGGCTGTCGACTATTGCGTTTGCGACCGGCATGGCTGCCATAGGCGCGGTGTTCCAGGCATTGTTGCGCCAGGGTGATCATGTCGTGTCATCCTCATTCTTGTTTGGTAATACCAACAGCCTGTGGCAAACCGTTGCTGGTCAGGGCGTTGATGTTTCTTTGGTGGATGCCACTGATGTAAACCATGTTGCGGCAGCATTGACGCCAGCAACCCGCATGGTGTTTGTCGAGACCATCGCCAATCCACGCACGCAAATCGCTGACTTGAAAAAGATAGGTGAACTCTGCCGTGAAAAAGGCATCCTGTTTGTGGTCGATAACACTATGACTTCGCCTTATCTGTTCCAGCCCAAGACTGTGCATGCAGGTCTGGTGATCAATTCACTCACTAAATCCATCGCTGGACATGGCAATGTACTGGGTGGTGCCTTGACGGATACTGGCTTGTTCGACTGGAGCGCATTTCCAAATATTGCCGCCAACTTCCGCAAACAGCCTGCAAAGATGCAGGGTCTGGCACAAATCAGGGCCAAGGCTTTGCGTGATTTTGGTGCCTCGCTGTCGCCAGAAGCTGCACATCAGGTGGCAGTAGGCGCAGAAACCATTGCCCTGCGTATGGACAGGGAATGTACCAATGCGATGGCTCTGGCAAAAATGCTGGCTGCCGACCCGCGTGTCGCAGCGGTGCATTATCCTGGCTTGTCAGATCATCCACAGCATGCCCTGGCAACTGAGTTGTTTGCGGCCTATGGTGCCTTGTTCAGTTTTGAGTTAAAACCAGAGATTGATTGCTTTGATTACCTGAATCGCCTGAAGCTGGCGATCAACGCAACGCATCTTGGGGATACCCGCACCCTTGTTATTCCGGTTGCACACACCATTTTCTTTGAGATGGGGGCAGAGCGTCGTGCCGAGATGGGAATAGCTGACTCTTTGATGCGCGTTTCTGTCGGCATAGAAGATACCCAAGATTTGTTGGCTGATTTTGCGAATGCGTTGGTAGAAGAGTAAAAAAGCAAGGCGAACTTTGAACTAAAGCCATTTTTGCAGCACTACTGTCTGGGTGTCTGATGGTGCTGCATTTGGCGTGTATTCGATTTTAATTTCTGTATTGGCAAGGTAACCATGTTTAAACTCTCTCTCAGTATGACGATGCGTGACTGGCGTGCTGGTGAGCTGCGCTTTTTATTGATTGCCTTGATGATCGCCGTGGCCTCCCTGGCCTCGGTCGGTTTCTTTACCGACAGGATGCGCAGCGGCCTTAACCGCGATGCACACCAGTTGCTAGGTGCTGACTTGCTGGTCGCGGCTGATCAGCCTATCAAGCCAGAGTGGCGACAAGAAGCAGAAAAACGCGGCTTCAGGACGGCAGAAACATTAGTCTTTCCGAGTATGGCGCTGGCGGGCGAGGGCGATGAAGCCATATCCCGCCTGGTATCTTTAAAAGCCGTGAGTGCAGATTACCCTTTACGTGGCAAGCTGAAGCTAAACAAGGGCGAAACCGAAGTTGCTACCGATGTCGTCCCTCAATCAGGCACAGTGTGGGTAGATCCTGCCTTGCTGTCTGCTCTGAATTTGAATGTGGGTCAAAAAATCAAGCTGGGTGAGCTGCAATTGACAGTGACCCAGACCATAGGTACAGAACCCGACCGTGGTGCCGGTTTCATGAATTTTGCACCGCGCGCCATGATATCGCTGACAGATATACCTGCCAGCAAGCTGATACAAAATGGGTCGCGTGTAACTTACCGTTTGCTCATGGCGGGCGATGCCAAATTGATCGCTGCCTATCAAAAAGAGCTGCAGGGCAAAATAGAAAGTGAAAAACTCAAAGGCATACGCCTGGAGTCACTTGAATCAGGCCGCCCGGAAATGCGCGCCACGCTAGACAGGGCAGATCAGTTCCTGTCGCTGGTGAGTCTGTTGTCAGCCATGCTGGCCGCAGTGGCGATTGCCATGGCAGCGCGCCGCTTCATGTTGCGCCATCTGGATGCCTGCGCCATGTTGCGATGCCTGGGACTGACGCAAAACCAGGTCATGTCCATGTATCTGATTGAATTCCTGATTTTGGGTTTGCTGGGCAGTTTCGCTGGTGTGCTGCTGGGTTATGCAGGCCATTATGTCTTGCTCGAATGGTTGGGCAAGCTGGTCGCCAAGGATTTGCCAGATGCGAATTTCTTACCAGCCGTGCAGGGTATCGCCACAGGTTTATTGCTGCTGGTAGGCTTTGCCTTGCCACCGATTTTGCAACTGCGTAATGTGCCACATAACCGCGTCATACGACGTGAGCAAGATGCACCCAAGGCAATGACACTAGTGACTTATGCCTGTGGCCTTGGCATGTTCGTGGCTTTGTTGTTATGGCAAACGGCTGATATCAAGTTGGGCTTAATGACTGCGGCAGGCTTTTTGGTCGGTTTGCTGGTATTCGCGCTGGTTGCCTGGCTGGGCATGTTTTCACTCAAACGCATGCGTACATTATTCGCACATTCTGCCTGGCGTTTTGCCATTACTGCCTTGCAAAGGCGGCCTGGCGCGACTATCGTACAAGTCGTCTCCCTTGCTCTGGGTTTGATGGCCTTGCTGCTGTTGACTGTAGTGCGCGGTGACCTCATCACTGCATGGAAAAAAGCTACCCCGGCAGATGCGCCAAATCAGTTTGTCATCAACATACAGCCAGATCAAAAAACAGATATTGCCAAGCAACTGGATGCCTTTGGCAAGCCCCAGCTTTATCCGATGATACGCGGGCGTTTGATTGCCTTGAATGACAAGCAGATCACTGGCGACACCTATGTAGAAGACCAGGCCAAGCGCATGGTCGATCGCGAATTCAATTTATCGACCATGCCTGACATGCCTGCCCTGAACAAGATCACTGCTGGTCGCTGGTATGACGATAGCAAGGCAACAGAAGCCGAGGCGTCGGTGGAGGAGGGCATAGCCAAAACCCTGAAGCTGAAGCTGGGTGACAAGATGACTTTTGATGTCGCAGGTCAGCAAGTGACATCAACCATCACCAGCCTGCGCAAGCTGGACTGGGGTTCGATGCGGGTGAACTTCTTTGTCATCATCAATCCTAAAGCCATGGTCGATATGCCGCAAACCTGGATCACGGCTTTCCGTTTGCCTGAAACAGATAAGAATTTCGTCAATCGCTTCATGCGTGATTTCCCTAATCTGACCGTGGTGGATGTGGGTGCCATGATCAAGCAAATGCAGGATGTGCTGAACCAGGTGATTACGGCAGTAGAATTTCTGTTCCTGTTCACGCTGGCCTCTGGTGTGCTGGTGTTATATGCGGCGCTGGCTGGCTCTCAAGATGTACGCATGCGAGAGGCAGCGCTCTTGCGTGCATTAGGCGCAACCCGCAAACAACTCTCACAGGCGCAGTGGATAGAATTCTTGCTGATAGGTGGCTTGTCTGGTGTATTGGCAGCTTCTGGTGCATCAGCCATAGGCTGGGCACTGGCACGTTTCAGTTTCAATTTTGAATGGACTTTCTCGCCACTGGTGTGGCTGGCGGGCCTGGTTGTTGGTGCTACTTGCGCCGTAGTCGGCGGCTGGCTGGGTTTGCGTAATGTATTGAATCAGCCGCCTCTGCAAAGCCTGCGCGAAGCTTGATATCAGCGTATTACTGAATTAATTTGAAGGGATATATCTTGCAAAAACAAGACATCAAACTGTATGTAGATTCACAATTTACCAGCCCTTATGCGATGTCGGTATTCGTCGCCCTGCATGAAAAAGGCCTGGACTTTGATTTGCTGACGGTAGACCTGGAAGCTGATGCCCAGCATGCGCCCGACTATGCCGCTACGTCGCTGACACAACGCGTGCCTACCCTGGCGCATAATGGTTTTGCTCTGTCTGAATCTTCAGCGATTACCGAGTACCTGGAAGAAGTATTTCCACAGCAGGCTGTTTATCCCAAAGACACGCACGCCCGTGCCAGGGCAAGGCAGGTGCAAGCCTGGATACGCAGCGCCCTGATGCCTATACGGGTAGAGCGCAATACCCAGGTCATCTTCTATGGCAAGAAGCTGGAGCCTCTGTCTGACGCTGCCAAAGCAGCAGCGGCGCAATTATTCCTGGTGGGTGAATCATTGATATCAGATAGTGCTGAAAACCTCTTTGGTGACTGGTCTGTCGCTGATCTTGATCTCGCCTTGATGATTAATCGTCTGGCCCTGCATGGCGACCATGTACCTGAAAAATTAGCTAGGTTCGCAGCTCAGCAATGGCAAAGACCTGCAGTGCAATTATGGGTGAATCAGGCCAGGCCAGCACTTTAAGTAATAAATGATATGAATACTGAAGTTGAAGATAATGAAGAAGCCCAGGTCAATTTATATCAATTGCTGGGCGGCGCAGAAAAACTGCGTGAAATGGTTGACCGCTTTTATGATTTGATGGAGCTGGAACCAGAATTTGCCGGCATACGCGCACTGCATCCCAATCCCATGGATGGGTCACGCGACAAGCTGTACTGGTTCTTGTCTGGCTGGATGGGCGGCCCTGATTTGTATATAGAACAGTTCGGTCATCCACGCCTGCGCGCACGCCATCTGCCGTATGCCATCGCCAGCAGCGAGCGCGATCAATGGTTGCGCTGCATGGCCTGGGCTATGCAGGATGTCGGCGTAAGCGAAGATTTGCAGCAGCATTTGATGCAATCGTTTTACCAGACCGCTGACTGGATGCGTAACCGCCCTGGCTGAGTTTCCAGGCTTCGCAATTTGAAATCCCTTTTCACCTGAATATTTTTCTATGAGCCTGTTTGAGGTACTGATACTTTTGCTGGCTGCGCTGGCCGTTGTCTTGAATATTGTGCTACTGCTGCGCAAGAAAGATGGTCAAGACGTGGGTGGCATCCTCGCCATACAGGAGCAACTGCGCCAGACTCAACAACAATCATTGCAGTCGCAAATGACGCAGGAACGCAGTGAACGCGCATTGAGAGAACAGGTGCAATTGACAGCCCAGACTGGCCGCCAGGAACTGGCTGGCAGCTTTGGTCAGTTACAGCAAAACCTGGCCGCCCAGTTGACCAGCGTGGCAACGCTGCAAAATAACCAGATCGATGCATTCTCCCAGCAACTGGTGAAACTCAATGAAACCAATGCCCAGCAACTGGAGCAATTCAGGCAGGCTTTCATCCTGCAAGGACAGGTCGCCCGTGACGAGCAAGGTCAAAGCCTGAAGCGCTTTGGTGACAGCCTGAATCAAACTTTGCTTGCATTGACAGAATCAAATGCCCAGCGCATGAATGAAATACGCGCAACGCTGGAGCAAAAGATTCAGCAATTGCAGGCAGACAATGCAGGCAAGCTCGAAGAAATGCGCAAGACTGTCGATGAAAAACTGCATGCGACGCTGGAACAGCGACTTGGAGAGTCATTCAAGCTGGTCTCTGACCGTCTCGAAAAAGTGCATCAGGGCCTGGGTGAAATGCAGCAACTCGCGATAGGTGTCGGTGACCTCAAACGCGTGTTGACGAATGTGAAAACCCGTGGCACCTGGGGCGAAGTGCAGCTGGAAATGGTGCTGGAACAAATGCTGACGCCAGACCAGTATGCCAAAAATGTAGAAACCGTACCCGGTTCAGGCGAGCGGGTGGAATTCGCCATCAAGCTGCCAGGCAAGGAAGAAAACAGGGCCCCTGTATGGATGCCCATCGACGCGAAATTCCCCAAAGAGCAATATGAGCGCCTGATCGATGCCGCAGAACGTGCCGATGCAGAAGGGGTAGCGCAGGCTGGCAAAGAGCTGGAGAGGGCGATACGCCTTGAGGCTAAAACCATATCCGAGAAATACCTTTCACCACCGTTGACGACGGATTTCGCCATCCTATTCCTGCCGACAGAGGGCCTGTACGCAGAAGTCATGCGCAGGCCTGGCCTGGCTGATGAATTGCAACGCACTTGCCGTGTTTCCATCTCTGGCCCATCGACTTTATCGGCATTGCTGAACAGCCTGCAAATGGGTTTCCGCAGCCTGGTACTGGAACAGCGCTCATCAGAAGTTTGGCAAGTACTCGGAGCGGTCAAGACAGAGTTTGGCAAATTTGCCGATGTACTGACCGCCACCAAAGTCGCGCTGGAAAAAGCGGCAAAAAATATCGATCAGGCAGAAGTCAGAACACGGCAAATGACGCGGAAACTCAAAAGCGTCGAAGCCCTGCCTGCTGATACTGCGCAAAGCTTGCTGGGCACCAGTATTGATGCTGGTGATGCAGATACTGAATAAAGATGCTTTGACCTAATTAAACCAGGTTTGAAGATTTATCCCCCATTAAATAACGCGGCCCAGTACCTCTGGTATGGGCAATGTCTTGTGGGTTATATAACGCGCAGGATTTGAGCGACAGGCAGCCGCAGCCTATACAGGAACTTAGCTGGTCACGCAAGGCTGTCAATGACCTGATGCGCTCTTCTATCAGGGCATGCCATGATCTTGACAGCTTTTCCCAATCCTGCTTTGTCGGCGTCCGCTGGCCGGGCAGGGTAGCCAGACTATTTTCTATTTCTTCCAGTGTCAGCCCTGCTGTTTGCGCCGCCTTGATAAATGCAACGCGGCGCAATACTTCACGCGGGAATTGGCGGCGTTGCGCCGGACTGCGCACGCTGGTAATCAAACCACGGCTTTCATAAAAGCGCAAAGCACTGGCGGCGATGCCTGATCGTTTGGCAAGTTCACCTATGCTGATCAGGTTTGTATTGTTTGCATCAGCCATCATTTCACTCCAATGTGTAAAAAAGTGTTTGACTTCAAGTTAACTTGAACTTGCATACTACAACACATCAACTATCGATGGAGAGTGCAAATGACGGCTTCAACAACAGCGATGTGCAGTAATGTGATTCTTAAGGACTTGCTGGACAAGAACAGCGAGTTCGCCCTGAATGGCAAAGGAACCACCAACCACTGTCCCATGGCCTTGTGCGCACTTGCCGGCATGGGGGCGAGTGACAGACGTTTGCAGGAATTCTTTGCGCATTGGCGCGATACTTATGCCTTGCCAGCCTTGCCTCCCGCTGTAACCATCAGGTACGAAGACTTTCAGGCTTACCTTGGCAAGAGAGACCATTTTGCTGACCTGCAATCCTGCTTTGCCATTCGTATTGCGCAGCGAGGAAAAGGCGAAGTCATCAGGGAAGTATTGGCCATAGTCCCATTCGCTCCCGCAACAACAGCCTTTCATGCACTGATACGGCTGGCCTATGGTTTGCAAGCTGAGCATGACGGGGAAATAGCTGCCAGTCTCGCTGCACTGGTTGCCGCGAACTTTGCTATCAGCATCGATATCAAAGCGCGACCAGCAGCCAGCTTGGTTGCCTCTGGTTTTTATCAGTTATCGCAAGGCATGAGAGGCAAAACCTATCCAGGCAGGATGATTGCAGAGAAAATGCGTGCAGTCGTCAATGATGAGCAATTTTTGCAAAATTTACCGGGTATGCCTGTCACCGAAAATCTCTTGGATGAGTTGGCGCTCTGGGCGATTTCAGCTTATGGACAAACCAGGGACTTTACGATCTTGCACATAGTCACAGGTGTCAATGCGGCAAGACAGGTCCTGCTTTATCTCGATCAAAAAACACTGTTCAGCAGGCTGCAAGATTTATGGGTAGCGCTATGCGCAGCTTACGTCTCTGTTGGTGCACCAAAGCTCGTGCCGGAATCCGCGTATGAAAGCCGCATGCGCGTAAAACACAGGCAACTCTGCTCCTGGTCGGATTTGTTTGAGAGGGCAATAGAAAGCAATGACGACCATGTGATCAAGCTGACTTATACCTGCGCCCTGGAAATCAGCTTGCAGCCCAATCTGCTTTACCAGATGGTGGTCATGGAAATGCTGGAAGATCAAATAGAGTCATTTGCCTGTTGATGCTTGCTGCTGTTAAGATGGACAACGCGGTAGGCATTTTTACCGCTGCGCTTGACTTCATACATGGCGGCATCGGCTTGACGGAGTAAATCATTGGCATCAAATTCATTTGGGCCGGTATAACTGATCCCTATGCTGGCACCGATTTGCACACACAGGGTTTCATTGATGACGATAGGCTGGCTGGCCAGGGTAATGATTTTTTGAGCAATCTCTTCTGCTTTTTCCAGATATGTCAGGTCTTTTAACAGGATGATGAATTCATCACCGCCGAGGCGGGCAATGAAATCTGATCTTCTGACCGTATTGCTGACCAGGCGTGAAAAGTGTACAAGTACCTGGTCACCAACAGTATGGCCGTGGCTGTCATTGACTTGCTTGAATTTGTCCAGATCTATCATGAGCAGGAAAAAGCCCTGCGCATTGCCATTGGCATATTCCCTGGACAGGCGGCTGATTTCTTTTTCAAAGCCCAGGCGATTGTTGATACCGGTTAAATGATCGGTTACCGCCAGTTGATTGGCACTTTCTTCCTGCGATTTGCGTTCGGTAATGTCATTCACCAGGCCTTGCAGTATGCCGTCTTCGGCCGGGCTGATGACGAGATTGATCCACTTCTTGCTGCTTGAGCTTGCCAGTTGTATGTAAAAGTCGTCAGACATGATCCTGGCTTCATTAATGGCCGCATCGATCATTAGATGCAAGCGTAATTCCTGGCCTTCCAGCAATGAAGTCAGGGCATTCGCAATAATGTCTTTGCCACCATGATCGTCAAGACTGAACATGCGCAGGAAGGCAGGGTTGTAAGAAAGCAGTTCACCAGAAAAATTGAGCTGGAAAATGCCGGTTTCTGCATTTTCAAAAATGGTCTGGAATTTTTTCTCACCTATCGCATGTTGTATGCGCAGGGTTCTTTCTTCATTGAGTGTCTTTAGAAGGCTGGCGACCAGGGTGTTGACGTCGCGTACCAATTGACCGATTTCGTCTTTTTCATTGCCATCTGGCAGGCCCAGCTTGTCACCGGATTCTGGTGCCAGGGTATGCAGGCGGTCTGATATATTTTTAATCGGCCTGGTAATCATGGTCAGTACGACATACACCACTGCAGAAGCCATGGCCAGCGCCTGTAATAACAAGAGATAGACGATGAAGCGGGCCTTGGCTGTACTCTGTTCCCTGATGAAATCAATGTTGGGGTCCAGGTGAATTTCACAGACTTTTTCCTTGGGATTGAATGGAGAATAAACTTCATGCACCAGTTGATTGGACGGGCTGATACCGGGCAGTATGGCAAGCGCGGATTGATCGCTGCCTTTGACCGGTTTCTTGTCAGCCTGGGCAAGGACTTTACCTTCTGAAATGATTTGCACCCGGCTGATATCGCCATTCTTTAATAAGCCGCGTGCGAGTTCTCCTGCCAGATTCTGGTCCAGTACAAAGCAAGCTATGCTGGCGGTATTTTCAACCGTGCTTAACGATGCCTGCATGCGCTGGCGGGCCTGTTCCTGTTCAGATTGTGCAGAGAAGTGATAGCTGAGCAGTGCAAAAAATATACCTACAAGCAGGGCAATACCAAGCACAATGAATGCGCTGCGATAAACGATGCTGGTACGTAGTAGTCTTAACATGCAGGAATCACTTATTGTGTGGGATCATAGATCATTCGGACCCGTTTATCCAGCTTCTTCCGTTCTATATAGCCTATGGCAGCCTTGTTGCTGCTGACGATATCCATTACCTCATCTGCCGATTCTACCTGCATGGGCGGCGAGCCCTGGCCAGAAAACATCAATCTCGCCCAATAAGAATTGATTTCAGGCAGGTTTTTATTGACCAGTAATGCGTAAAACTTTGCCTTTTCGGTATTGGCTGCCGTCATGTCCAGCGGCATGGCATTCATGCCAGATGCCAGTTTGCGGTTTCTGCCCATATACAGGTTGATGACTTCATCCTTGCTCAATTTTTCTATGCCACTTTGTGGATTGGCAATCACCACCAAATCAGCCTGTGCTGCATGACAACAGCCCCAGAAACCAAGACACAAGATAAGATGGCAAAGGGCTTTCATCATTTTCTCTAAAAAATGAAATTGTAGGCAATGCTGATCAGCCTGGCTTTGCCATTCCATCCGGGCTGATTATTCCTGACCAAAAAATAGTCATCAGTCTTGATGTCATCCACTTGCAATTTCACATTGCTTTTTTCTGTCAGGTCAAAGCGCACCCCGAGAGAGAAAGTCGTCTGGCGATTGTATTGATTATTGATCGCGTCATTGAAGGCTGCTGCGAGCATATCGATATCGGGACTGACGCCCAGCGGCAGGCGGCTGGCAGTGTTCTTGTTAACGGGCCTTGATGCCGAGTAAGTAAAATAAGGTGTCCATTGATCGATGCGATAACCGACAGTCAGGTAGGCGGCCCTGTTAGTGGGGAAGAGTAGGGATGCCGAGCTCAGTTGATTGAGCATGAGCTGAGCCTGCAAGGGCCCCTCATCATAGGCAATGCCTGCCGACAGATAAGTGAATTTATTGTCAGTCAGTGATAGTTCATTCGCCAGACCGGCTGCACTGGGAATAAACGCGTTCAGGTAAGGTGAACGCAGGTTGTCCAGCAATGGCTGCAAAGGCGGGAATTCATTTTTGAATGTAAGCTGGCTGTAGCCCAGACGATATATCCAGTTTGAAGTCTGGTATTCAAGATGTCCGCCGAGCAGGCGCGAACGGTTCAGGGACAAGAATTCATCCGGGCTCCCTGTTGAAGTTTTTTCCCTGGCTACACCCGCAAAGACTTTGGCCCGCAATATGCCGCCGCTGAGTGGTGTAGAAAGCACCATGTCACCGCCATCGAAATAGGAAATGATCAGGCTGCCAAAGAAATCAATGGGAGGTCTTACCCATTGATAGGTATAGCCTACATTGCGTGAATCAGCCAGCAGATAGACATCAAATCCAAGGCGGCCTGCACGCAATTGCAGATTATCGTTGGGAACATAGCGGGCATATGCCCAGGTGACTTCAGGCTGGAATTTGTTTGCAGATCTACGGCTGACAACTTGCAGGGCTGTGTCGATATTGTCGCTGACGCTCTTGTTGAGCTGGAGGCCAAAATTGGAGTCCATGCCAAAATCAGTTTGTCTGGTGTAACCAACACCGTCATTCTGCGTCAGATCCCGGACGATATCTACATTACGGGTGTTGCTATGAACGACACCCAGTGTGCCAAAACCGCTGATGGTAAATGGCTTGCTGTCGTCATCTGCAGCATGCACCTGTGTTGCCAGGCTGAGCATGCTGATGCATGAAATAAGATGTAAAAACCTGCTTGACATAGAACCTCACTGTCACGGCAAAGTGCTACACGATCAAGGGCAAGCTATTCAGTGTTATTGAGTGCTAATTTATGCAATGTCTGTAAACAGATTTTACAGACACTGCATGGGGCTACATGATTATTTTTTCTCAGCAGTTTTTTGTTTGGCGATCACCATATCTTTTATACCGTTATAAACATCTTCGGTTAATATTTTTTTGCTAAGCAATTCATCCTTACCTTTGTAAGGACGCCCCTTGATAATTGCATCTGAGCGTACATCGCCAATTTTAGGCAGGGTCGCCAATTCTTTTTTTGTCGCGCTGTTCAAATCCAGAAGTTCGGTTTTGGCCGATGCTGAAGCCGATGCCGCCGCAGATGCAGACGTTGCCGCAACAGCAGCGCTAGCCGATGCTTTCTTGGATGCGTCGGCGGCAGATACACTGCCGATAGCCATGGTTGTCAGCGCGGTCGCCAACAGGATTGCTTGCCATTGTTTTTTCATCTTTACTCCATCCCAAAAAGTGAAACAGGAGCACGAGGCTCCTGTTTTTTACAAAGTTCATGAGCGCTGCTGAATGCAGCATAGCATGTTATTGTGTTTGTACCATCGAATTAATGAAGACTGGTGATACAGGTACATCAGACATGCCACCAGCTGTTGTAGTTGGCACGACATTGATTTTGTCCATGATATCCAGTCCAGTCACAATCTTGCCAAATACGGCATAACCTGTGCCAGCAGTCAGGCCATCAAAACCGGTATTGTCAGCGGCATTCAGGTAGAACTGGGCTGTAGCAGAGTTAGGGTCTGAGGTGCGTGCCATGGCGATGGTGCCGCGCAGGTTGCTCAAACCATTTGGCGTTTCCAGTTTGATGGCTGGCAGTGTTGTCGGTTGTTGCAAATCAGACGTGAAGCCACCACCCTGGACGATAGCGCTCTTGATGACGCGATGGAATATTTTATTTACATAAAATCCATTTTCCACATAGTTCAGGAAATTATCGACAGTAATAGGTGCTCTGCCAGGATTGAGCTCGATGACTATCGTGCCCATGCTGGTTGTCATCGTGACTTGTGGTTGTGCTGGCAGCGTCAGGTTGACCAGGCCGGAGAAAAGAGTCGTGCCATTTGCCGCTGTAATGGAGTAAGTCGTTGAGCCAACGCCAACCAGTTTGCAGGACAATACACGCTGGGTAGCCGTGCCACCTGGCAATTCTGTAATAGTCAGACAGGCGGGGATGCTGGCGTTATAGCCCTTGTCCAGATTTTGGCCGGTAATCGTGAAATTGGTCACCTTGCGGTAGACGACCTGATCCGTTGTGACTTTTGTCACGGATGGAATAACGGCAGCCGTGTCTGACTTGGACCCGCCGCAGCCGCTAAGTAATACGATAGATGCACAGGCACCCAAGAGCCATGATGTCGCTTTCAAACTGTTCTCCAAAAGTAAGTAAATGGCAGTATTTTACTTTGCTTATCCCTATTTTTATCGTCAAGCCGTAAGCTGTTACGATTTCTATACAATTGTGACTGTATCTTTTAGATAAGACCTGCAAATGGCAGCACGCTGAGCTTTTCGCCAGCAGCTATATTGCCTTGCTCATGATGCAGGATAATCATGCAATTGGCTTCTGACATGGAGCGCAAAATGCCGGAGCCCTGTGAGCCGGTAATGCTGACACCGAGCTCGCCATCCTCACGTATGGATAATATGCCGCGCTGGTATTCTGTGCGCCCTGGCCGTTTGCGTATATCTGCATTCGATTTGACGCTGAACATGGGTAAGGGTGTTATTTCTGCTCCGCCCATTTGCTGCAAAGCCTGGCGCGCAAAAAAATAAAAAGAAACCATGACGGCAACCGGGTTACCCGGCAGGCCAAACAGGTAGGCAGTTTTGCCTGCCGACGCGATTTTGCCAAAAGCCATGGGGCGGCCAGGTCGCATGGCGATGCTCCAGAAGGCAACTTCGCCCAGCCTGTTCATCAACTGGCGGGTATGGTCAGCATCGCCAACAGAGACGCCTCCTGAAGTGATGATGGCATCGGCATTTTCACAGGCACTGCGCATCGCTGCTTCAAGTGCGTCGGGATTATCCTGAACCACGCCCATATCCAGCACCTCACAACCCATGCGCACCAGCATGCCATACAGGGTGTAGCGATTACTGTCATACACACAACCGCTTTCCAGTGTTTCGCCCAAAGAGCGCAATTCATCACCAGTAGAAAAAATAGCCACCCGCAATCGTCTCTGGACGCTGACTTCGGGGATGCCCAGAGAGGCAAGCAGTCCAAGGTCGGCTGGTGTCAGTATCTTGCCTTTATGCAGGGCGATTGTGCCCATGGCCAGATCTTCACCTTTGAGGCGGCGATTGTCGCCTGCGCGCAAACTGCCTGCGCTTATTCTGATTTCTTCATCGCTGATTTTTGTCGTGAATTCCTGCGGGACTACCGTATCGCAAGCCGCAGGCATGAGTGCGCCTGTCATGATGCGCACACATTCTCCGGGCTCGACTGTACTGGTAAACTCTGCGCCTGCCAGGACAGTAGCTGTGACCTTCAGTTTCAGTTCTTCGCTGTCTGTTATATCTTCGCCCCGTAAGGCATAGCCATCCATGGCTGAGTTGTCGTGGGCTGGCACGTTAATGGGGGAAATGATGTCAATAGCCAGTACATGCCCCAAGGCCTGTCGTACGGTGAGTTTTTCCATTCCGCAGACGGGCTGGACATAGGCACGCATGATATCTTGCGCCTGTTGGACTGTAAGGGCATTGGGATTGTAATCAGACATGCATCCGGTGATGTCTTGGAGCGTGCTGGCGGAGCCTGGGGCGGTATTCATATCAGTTTTCAAGTTCCCGTAATTCTTCCAGTGTATTGATATTCCTGAATGCTGCCTTGTCTTCAAACAAGACTTCGCTTATTCGCAGGCAGGCATGCCAGGCCTGCATTTTGCGTCCGCCATTCTCAAGATAAGCTGTCAATCTGGGCAGTACACTGGTTTTCATGAGCGCAAAAACAGGATGAATTTGTTTTTGCAGAATACCGTCGTGGTTTTCCAAAGTCGTGGCTACGGCGAGGTCTGCATTGTGCTGTAGCAATGCAGACGACAGGCGTTCAGCCAGATCGGCTGGCAAAAATGGCGAATCGCAGGGGGCGCAAAGCAAATAGGGTGTTGTGCAATGTAGCAGGCCAGTCTGTATTCCTGCCAGTGGACCAGCAAAACCTTGCATATAATCAGCATGGACTGGGAAACCAAATTCCTTATAAATGTCAGGATTCTGGTTGGCACTGATCATGACAGTTGCCGTTTGTGCGGCCAGTCTTTGAGTGACATGCGCGGCCATGGGTTTGTCGTGCAGGCATTGCAGGCCTTTATCTACTTCACCCATGCGCGTGCCGCGGCCACCTGCCAGTACCAGGCCGGTGATGAGTTTTCTGTCCAGGGGGAGGCTAGAATTTGACACGAAAATCGACATGCTGGCATCTAAAGTACTTATGATACTGTTATCAGCCGCCTATGTAAGACATTTCTATCTTCTTTCGTTGTTGGCCAGCAGTATTCTGGCTGCGCAATTCGGAGTAGCGGTCAGTGCGTTGTTGCCAGATATGGGCAATGACATTCGCAATTGCCAGGTCCGGGAGTTGCTGAGGATCGCGCAACAGGCTGCGCAAATCATGTCCGTGGCTGGCAAACAGGCAGGTGTAAAGCTTGCCTTCAGTTGAGAGCCTGGCCCTGCTGCAGTCGCGGCAAAAAGCCCCGGTTACGCTGGAAATGAATCCCAGTTCCCCCTGACCATCCTGACTTTTTGCATGACGCCAGCGTGTGGCTGTTTCACCTGCATAGTTGGCATCCAGGGCAAGCAAGGGCATACCGGCATCCTGTATGCGTTGCACGACTTGCGAGGAAGGGATGACTTCATCGAGTTTCCAGCCGTTGGATGCTCCTACGTCCATATACTCTATGAACCTGAGGATATGTGGCGTGTCTCTGAAATAGCGGGCCATGGGCACGATTTCATGGTCATTCAAGCCTGCCTTGACGACCATATTGACCTTCACAGGTCCCAGACCGGCGGCTTCTGCTGCGGCTATGCCTTCCAGCACTTCATTAACGGAAAAATCGACGTCATTCATGCGCTGGAAAATGGCATTGTCCAATGCGTCCAGTGACACGGTCACCCGCGTCAGACCTGCATCTTTCAGGCTTTGTGCCTTGCGTGCCAGCAATGAGCCATTGGTTGTCAGTGTCAGATCAAGCGGCTTGTCATCGACAGTGCGTAGCCTGGCCAGCATTTCTATGAGGCGTTCCAGATGTTTGCGCAATAAGGGTTCGCCACCGGTCAGGCGTATTTTCCTGACGCCGTGTGCAACAAATATGCTGGCGACACGGGTAATTTCTTCAAAACTCAGCAGGGATTTATGAGGCAGGTATTGGTAGTCTTTATCAAAGACCTCTTTGGGCATGCAGTAAACACAGCGGAAATTGCAGCGGTCTGTGACGGAAATGCGCAGGTCATGCAAGGGGCGTGACAAGGCATCCTGCAATTGACCATCGGGTGTTGTTAATACTTCTGGAACAGACAATGCAGGGCGGAAGCGTGTTAGTGCTGATAGCGGAATAAATTTTTCCGTCATGGCTGGCGCAGGTAAATTTTGTACTTAATAAAGAACAATAGCACGACTTGGAATCTCATGTGACCGCGCGGAATTTTATTAAATTTAAGCCAACAAAAACAAGATATATCCCGCGCAGGAACAGGCGGCCAGCAGTTTGACAGTTGATAGCTTGAATTTGAAAACTGCAATACTGGCAAGGGCAGTGAGTATGATGGCTTGTATATCCAGGCTTGCCGCATCTTTGAAAAAGACATGGCTGGCAAATAACCAGGCCAGGCTGGCTATGACGCCAACTACTGCTGCTGAAATGGCATTTAGAGGCGCATTCAAATGTAAATTATTCCGGCTGGATTCAACCAGTGGGCCACCTGCCAGAATGAAAATAAAAGAAGGCAGGAAAGTAAAAAAACAGGCAACGCCAGCTGCCAGGCTCGCCGCCAATAATAGATGATCTCCTCCTAAAAATGCCTGGTTCCAGCCGCCAATAAAACCGACAAAAGCCACGATCATGATCAAGGGGCCTGGTGTGGTCTCACCCAGAGCCAGGCCATCCATCATTTGTGCGGTGCTCAACCAGTGATATTGCTCAACTGCTGCCTGCACCATATACGGTAGTACCGCATAGGCACCGCCAAAACTGAGCATGGCTGCCTTGGTAAAAAAACTGGCCATATCAGTCAAGGGGTGGGGCAGGCCAAAACTGAATGCCAGCAACAGCCACACTGCGATAGCTAGCAGCATCCCCAGGCTTAAGGTGATGAAGAGTTTTAACCAGGAAAAGCGGGCGTGCACGGGTGTGGGCGTGTTGTCATCAATGATGGCGGGCAGATGCTGATGTGTGGTGTGATCTGAGGGTGATTTTACGGGATTGCAGTGTTTGCGAAATATCAGGCCGATACATGCGGCTGCCACGATCACGAGAGGGAAGGGGAGATGTAACAAGGCGATTGCAACAAAGGCGGCCATGGCGACCGCAATCAATACACTGCTCTTCAGGGTGCGTTGCGCGATGCGCCAGGCCGCAGCCAGAACAATCGCGACTACCGCAGGTTTGATGCCGCTCATGATTGCTTGAACTGCAGTATTGTCACCTGCAGCCATGTATATCCAGGACAGCAGGGTTAATATCAGAAGTCCGGGCAAGACAAATAGCAGGCCAGCCATGATGCCACCCCTGGTCTTGTGCATGAGCCAGCCTATGTAAATGGCAAGTTGCGTCGCCTCAGGCCCGGGTAAGAGCATGCAGTAATTCAAGGCATGTAAAAAACGTGCTTCGGATATCCAGCGACGCTTTTCCACAAGTTCTGCATGCATTAGCGCAATTTGCCCCGCTGGTCCGCCAAAACTGATGAATCCCAGCTTGAGCCAGTACAGGAATGCAGTTTTCAGGGCGACTTCATGAGCAGGCAAAGTTTATGCTTTCTATATTTCACTGATTAACTGATAAATATGTTGCCAGTGGACCGCTGTTTATATGTTGATGCACACAAAAAAACCGGCAATCAGAAAGAAAGCCGGTTTTTTCTTGAGCCCGTGCAGAAGACTGTCCGGGGGATCATGTGCTCACATCAAGAGCGACGTGTTTCCACCATCACCAATGGCTCATCAGCAACAACTGGCAATGGTTTACGCTCGCGGGGAACGCGTACCGGTGCCACCAGTTTTTCTGCTTCCGCTTTGGCGGCCTGCAGTTTCACTGGGTCGGTGCTGGCCAATACCAATCCGGCGTCTTTCAGCATGCTATGCAGGGATTCCAAAGGCATGGTCGCATCCTGTGGTTTTGCTGCTGGCGTGCTGATTACCGGCGCTGTAACTACCTGAACCGGTGCTACTTCAACTGCAGCAACTTGAGGAATAACTTCTGCCGGAGCAGAGATGATTGCCTCAGTAACTGGAACTGGTTCAGTTGCGCTGACTGTTGTTGTAGCCTCAACTGCAGGAGCCGCCACCGGGCTTGCTTCTGCTGGAGCAGCCATTACGGGAGCTTCAGGAGCTGCAACAACTGCTGGTGTGCTGATGGCTTCCTGTGGTGCCGCAGCAGCTACGGTTGCTGCGACAGCAGGTGCCACTACTGCATCAGCCGCAGCCTTAGCCACATGGGCTGGGGCGTTGGTCGCTGGAGTTGGCTCAGGTGCCGCTGTGCTTACTGCTTCAGTAAAGGTCGCAGGCTGGCTGACTTCAGCAACATGGTTTGCCGCGTTGTCAGGCGCTGCTGGTGTCGCAACTGCGGGAGCGACCACTGAGCTCAGTGTAGCGACATCGCCGCCTGTATTGGCATCGACTATTTCGCTGCCGTCAATCGGCAATTCGCCTTGCTCATTGACTTGCTCGTTACCATCGCGGTCGCGGCGGTTGCGGTTGCGGCCACCACGACGACGACGGCGACGACGCTCTTCGCCTTGCTCGCTATTGTCGTTTTCTGCACCAGATTCCAGTGCTTCCAGCTGTGGAGCTGCTGGCATGACATCAACTGGTACTGGATCTACATGCTTGTGGATAGGTTCTTCCTTGCTTTCCTGAGCCTGGTTTTCCTTGCGCTCGTCGCGTTGACGTTGCTGGCGTTCGCGGCGAGTTTCCTGGGATTCCCGCTCTTCACGCGGTGGCTTAGGTGCTTTTGGCGGACGTGGATTTTCCGCGGCTACCGGTTTGACTGCTTCCTGCTCTGGCTTCTCAGCCTTTGCCGGGCGGTCTTCGCGCTCATCACGGTCACGGTTGCGGCGATTGCGGTTACGCTGGCTATTACTATTTCCATTGCGCGGTCCGCGGCCATTGCGGTCACGTTCGGCAGTTTTTTCTTCTGCTGGTTTTGGTGCTTCTACTTTGGCTGGCTCAGACTTGCCAAACAGGAAACCAAACAACTTGACGAAGAAGCCAGGTTCCGCCGGGGCTGCAACTGGTGCAACGACCACTGGGGCAACTTCCTTGCGTTCAACGATAGGTGCTGTTTCAGGCGTAATGCTCTTGACGACGGCTTCCTGACGTGGCTTGACGTCTTCTTTCTGACGTTTGCTGTAGCCAATGTCGGTATCGGCCTGCTCAGCCATGGCATAGCTGGCGTGGTGGTCTTCGAGGCGTGGATCATCTGTTTTCAGGCGATCCAGCTTGTAATGTGGGGTTTCCAGATGTTTGTTCGGGATCAGGATCACAGTCACGCGGTGGCGCGTTTCTATCTTCAGGATCTCACCACGTTTTTCATTCAGCAGGAAAGCGGCAACATCGACAGGTACCTGGACGTGGATTGCTGCTGAGTTTTCCTTCATGGCCTCTTCCTGGATGATGCGCAGGACTTGCAGGGCAGAGGACTCGGTGTCGCGGATATGGCCAGTGCCGTTGCAACGTGGGCAAGTCACATGGCTGCCTTCGGACAGGGAAGGGCGCAGGCGCTGGCGTGACAATTCCATCAGGCCAAAGCGGGAAATCTTGCCCATTTGCACACGTGCGCGGTCATAGCGCAGGGCATCTTTTAGGCGGGTTTCAACTTCGCGCTGGTTCTTGGCGTTTTCCATGTCGATAAAATCGATCACGATCAAACCACCCAAGTCACGCAGGCGCAATTGACGGGCTACTTCTTCAGCGGCTTCCAGATTGGTATTGAAAGCCGTCGTTTCGATATCGCCACCACGGGTGGAGCGGGCCGAGTTAACGTCAACTGACACCAAAGCTTCAGTGTGATCGATTACGATCGCGCCACCGGAAGGCAATGGTACGGTACGGGAATAGGCAGTTTCGATCTGGTGTTCGATCTGGAAACGTGAGAACAGCGGCACATCATCGCTATAACGTTTTACGCGATGCACCATATCTGGCATCACGTGGCTCATGAACTGCTGGGCCTGTTCGTAAATTTCATCGGTATCGATGAGGATTTCACCAATATCAGGCTGGAAATAGTCGCGGATGGCGCGGATCACCAGCGAAGATTCCTGATAAATCAGGAAAGCACCTGGGGAGGATTTGCCTGCGCCTTCAATCGCACGCCAGAGTTGCATCAGGTAATTCAAGTCCCATTGCAATTCATCGACATTGCGGCCTATGCCTGCAGTGCGGGCAATCACAGACATGCCGCCAGGCAAGTCCAGTTTGTCCATGGTTTCGCGCAATTCCTGACGGTCTTCACCTTCGACGCGGCGGGAAACACCACCACCACGCGGGTTGTTAGGCATCAAAACCAGGTAGCGGCCTGCCAGGGAAATGAACGAGGTCAGGGCAGCGCCCTTGTTGCCACGTTCTTCTTTTTCGACCTGGACCATGATTTCCTGGCCTTCGCGCAGCGCTTCTTTAATGGAAGCATTGCGTACGTCTACACCTTCTTTAAAGTAGGTGCGGGCGACTTCTTTGAAGGGGAGGAAACCGTGACGTTCTTCGCCGTAGTTGACGAAACAGGCTTCAAGGGAAGGCTCGATACGAGTGATCACGCCTTTGTAGATATTCGATTTGCGCAGTTCGCGGCCGGCAGTTTCGATATCTATGTCAATGAGCTTTTGCCCATTGACAATGGCAACGCGCAACTCTTCTTGCTGCGTCGCATTGAACAGCATACGTTTCATGTTTTTACTCCGTGACCTGGTGGTCATCTTGTGTTGCCATCCATTGAAGGGGCAACTGTACTGATACGGGATGTACGCGGGAGCGGAGTGTTTGAGGGGGAGGGAAATGCCTGAGACAAAACAGGGCGGAGTCTATATGGCCATGAAAAGCCAAGTAGAACTGATGTTATGGCAATATGGCCATCTGTTTTGCGTTGGGCGCGGATAATCAAGACAAATCAAGTTCGAGTGCACATGTCCCCCGCGTTGTCTGACCTGCTTATTGGTGAACAAGCAAGTACAACGCCAGGCGATGAGCAACTTTGGTGCCAGACCATCTTATTGTGTTGTGTCTGGCGGAATCGACCCTATTACCTCAATCATCAACTGGCAAGCTCACTGATTTAATATGTAAACCAGCGCCTCTTGCCAGACTAATATCCTTACAATTCAAACTCTCTGATCCAACTTCACTTATCTAAGCCCGATAACAACAATTGGCGGTTACCTTGACCTGTAAATGACGCTGCATACACATCTTTTCCATCAAATTTGCAAACAGGCGAGGCTTATGGACATGCCCCTGTGTAAAATAGGCGTTTATTCCTCTTACACTGCTTACAGCGTTAAATGCTGAAGCGAAAATGATTATATATTCAAAATGAAGGACTTAGCGACAAATAATAGGGGAGCACATCAAATTCAGATGGAAAAGCCTTCCCCTCAGCAGCCTTCGGCCTCCCAACCCAAAGTTCAGATGCTCACGATCTCGGAAGAAGAGGCTGGGCAGCGCATCGATAATTTCTTGCTGCGCATCTGTAAAGGCGTGCCAAAAAGTCACGTTTACCGTGTTTTGCGCTCTGGTGAAGTGCGTGTCAACAAAGGTCGCATAGACCAGTTATACCGTTTGGTGGAGGGGGATGTGGTCCGAGTGCCGCCAATCCGCATGGCAGAGGTCAGCGAGCAGGTCGTACCCAAACACGAATTCCCTATCCTCTTTGAAGATAATTATTTATTGATTATTAATAAACCGGCAGGAGTGGCGGTACACGGTGGCTCTGGTGTTAGTTATGGCGTGATTGAACAATTGCGCGCATCGAGGGCGGATGCCAAGTTTCTTGAGTTGGTGCACAGGCTGGACAGGGAAACCTCGGGCATACTCTTGCTGGCCAAAAAACGTAGTGCATTGACAAATTTGCATGAGCAAATGCGTGATGGTGTTACTGACAAGCGTTACCTGACCCTGGTGCATGGTGACTGGAAGAATACCCGCCAGCATGTCAAACTGGCTTTGCATAAATACACAACAGCCGAAGGTGAGCGCCGCGTGCGGGTGCAGGCCGATGGCATGGCTTCGCATACGGTATTTACTTTGCAAAAAAAATATCGCGATTTTGCCTTGCTCGAAGCCGAACTGAAAACCGGGCGCACCCATCAAATTCGCGTTCATTTGTCAGCCAGTGGTTTTGCTATTGCCGGCGATGATAAATATGGTGACTTTGCACTGAATCGTGCTTTGCTGAAGGCTGGTGAAGGGCGTGGTGCTCTGAAACGCATGTTCCTGCATGCCCATCAGATCAGCTTTGTTCATCCCGAAACCGGCAAGACCGTGACGGTGAATGCAGGCTTGCCCAAAGAATGCGAAGATTTTCTGAAAAGCCTGGCTTAGTAGCCTTGTCAGGAAAAGTCTTAATGGTTTAGTAATGGTATGATGCCGTTATTGATGAGAAACATGTCGCGCATGCTGATGCATGCGCGTTTATTGAATATATGGCAAAAAAGCAATTCGATTTAATTGTATTTGACTGGGACGGAACCTTGATGGACAGCACCGCTGCCATCGTCAAGTGTATGCAGTCCGCAGCGAAAGACCTTGGTTTGCCTGTCCCAAAAGAAGATATTGCATCGTATGTCATTGGATTGGCCTTGCCTGAAGCAATACAGGTCGCCATGCCGGGCATAGATCCCAAACTGTATCCAAGAGTGATAGAGCGGTTCCGTCACCATTTTCTGACCAGAGATCATGAATTGCCTTTATTTAAAGGCGTCAGGGAAATGCTGGCTGAATTAGCGCAGGAAGGTTATTTCCTCGCGGTGGCAACCGGTGCCAGCAGGGTTGGCCTGAGTCGCGCTTTGCACACCGCCAAACTGACCTCAATATTTGATGCAACCCGTTGTTCCGATGAGACATTTTCCAAGCCGCATCCCGCCATGTTGCAGGAATTGACGCGCGAACTGGGGCAGGATATGCGCCGCACTGTCATGATAGGTGACACCACCCATGACTTGCAGATGGCCAACAATGCCGGTGCTGCCGCGATTGCTGTTGAGTATGGTGCACACGACGTATTGGCCCTGAAAAACATGCAGCCTCTGTTTTCGGCAAAAGATGTGGCGCAGTTGCATGAATGGTTGCGTGAAAATGCCTGAAACACAAAAGGCAGATTAGAGGTAGAGATGACGGCAATTTCTGTATGTAAGTCAGATGAACTGATAGAAGGCGGCAAGGGCGTGCGCTTTCCTGTCACTGCGGGCAGTGACGATGCTGTGGGTTTTGTGATTCGCTATGATGGTGCAGTACATGGCTATTTGAACCGCTGCGCCCATGTGCCAGTGGAGCTGGACTGGAATCCGGGCGAATTCCTGGAGTCCAGCGGCCTATATATCATGTGCGCAACCCATGGCGCGATTTACCAGCCAGATACTGGCTATTGTACTGGCGGCCCTTGTCGCGGTGGTCGCCTGCGAAAAATTCATGTCAGTGAAGAAGAAGGGCAGATTTACTGGCATCCCGATGATTATATACAAGCTGTCATTGCCTGATTTCTGGAAAAAACATGGACGAGCAATTATCGAATTCGCCAGCGGTTGAAAGCGAAAAGAAAGAAGCGGGCTGGGAGCGTCAGTTGTTGGAGAAGCTGGCGACAGATTCCTTGCGTGAGCAGCGCCTGCGCCGACGTTGGAGTATCTTTTTCAGGTTTGCATTTTTATCGGTGATTATTTTCGCGTTCTACTATTTCAGCGATTATGCAAGTACCGAAATGGAAAATCTCGGGCATCACACCGCGCTGATAGAAATAGATGGCACCATAGAGTCCGAAGGCTCGGGCAGTGCGCACGCCGTAATACCAGCTCTGAACCGGGCATTTGCTGATCCGGGCTCGGTGGCAGTCGTTATTCGCATCAATAGCCCCGGCGGCAGCCCCGTGCAGGCTGGCATGATCAATGATGAAATGGGCAGGTTGCGCAAAGAATATCCAGAGAAAAAACTGTATGTCGTGGTAGATGAGATTTGTGCCTCAGGCGGCTATTACATTGCCGTGGCTGCAGATAAGATTTTCGTGAATAAAGCCAGCGTGGTTGGTTCTATAGGCGTGCTCATGGATGGCTTTGGCTTTACCGGTCTGATGGACAAGTTGGGTGTTGAGCGCCGTCTCATGACGGCAGGTGAAAACAAGGGTTTCATGGACCCGTTTTCACCACAGACAGAAAAGCAAAAAGCGTTTTCACAAACCATGCTCAATGAAATCCATCAGCAATTCATCGATACCGTACGTGCAGGCCGCGGTCAGCGTTTGAAAGAAACGCCGGAAATGTTTTCTGGCTTATTCTGGATAGGCAGCAAAGCGGTACAAATGGGATTGGCAGATGATTTTGGCTCTGTGGATTCTGTGGCACGCGATATCATCAAGGTAGAAAACATTGTTGATTACACCCAAAAAGAAGGTTTGCCTGAGCGTGTCCTGAAGAAATTTGGTGCTTCCATCGGTAGCAGTGCGGCAACTACCTTATTAAAAGGAAATACTCCCAGCATGCGCTAATTAGCTAATTTGTTTGGTTGATTTTGTTAATCCTGTTGGCTGCTTGCATAGTTATTTTTTTCTTCCACTCGTTATTGAGTTGGCATATATTAGGGGCGTAACTGGTTCAAAAGAAGGAGGTCGATATACAAAATATTTTTTGTATCCAAGGCGGAATGAATTTGAGCTCCGGTGTCTTGTGTGCCGGTTATTAATGAAGTGGATAGTCTACAATTTGTGAAGTGCCCATCCGTTTGAACGACGGACCTGAGGTTTCTAAGAACCCTCGCTAAGTTAGCAGCAATAATAGTAGCCACATAGCATCCATGAAGTAAAAAAAGAAACGGTAGTGCAACGCTACCGTTTTTTTATGCGCATTTTCCTCTGGGATACTTGATTTGAGTCAAGTATCATTGCTTTTCCTCCTGTAATATCAAGGCAGTTTCATCCTTCTACTCCTTTGATCAGTCATCATGGCATTTGTATTTTCATCTCTTTTTGAGACCATACTTTTCACCATAAAAGGAAGTGAGAAGATTGACTGTTTTCATTGCGGCGAAAAAATGCGCAAAAGCAATGCATTGACTACTCAGTTTGATGGCCGCGTGCAGCCAGTATGCTGCCATGGTTGCCTCGCGGTTTTACGTGCCGTGGAGCAAAACAAACTGGTGGATGAATATATGCAAAATAAAGTCGGCCAGGTCAGTGTCGGGTAAGTCTATGGCAAATTCAGGCAAGGCAGTGGCACCCCGGGATAGTGCAGATCAACAGCCGCAGCTTGTCAGTGAGAAATTGAACCTCTCAGGCATGCGCTGTGCTGCCTGCGTGCAATTGATAGAATTTCGCATCAGGCAACTGGGAGGGGTCGCATCTTTTAAAATCAATCCTGCAAGCCATCGTGCCGATATTTCCTGGGACAGCAATTTGCTGACGTTAAAACGTATCCTCGCTGCCATCAGCGATCTTGGATACGGTGCCTTACCTGCCAGTCAGTCTCCAGATGAACTGGAGCAAAAAGAAAACAAACGCGCCCTGTGGCGCCTGTTTATCGCCGGTTTTGCCATGATGCAGGTGATGATGTATGCCTTTCCTGCCTACATGGTGCCCGTGCCTCAGGTCGATGGTGACTTGACACCAGATGTCGATAAACTGCTCAAGCTGGCCAGCATGATCATTGCGGTACCTGTGATCGGATTCTCTGCCTTGCCTTTCTTTTCTTCTGCCTGGCGCGATTTGAAAAATCGCCACATAGGTATGGACGTGCCAGTTTCTCTGGGGATACTGCTGACTTTCTTTGCCAGTATCTGGGCAACTTTTCATGGTGGTGCCGTGTATTTTGATTCGGCCATCATGTTTGTTTTTCTCTTGTTGGGGGCACGCCTGATTGAATCAAAAGTGCAGAAACGCACTACCGCTGCATTGCGGATTTTGACGCAATTGTCACCTGCAATGGCGCAGCGATTTCTGGCCTATCCGCAGCAGGCGCTTGAGACTGTCGATGTATCTGCCTTGGAGGCAGGTGATTATTTGATGGTCGCTGCCGGCGAACATATTCCTGCAGATGGCGTGGTGATCAGCGGTGACAGCAGTTGTGATGAAGCCTTGATGACGGGTGAGTCTTTGCCGGTCACTAAAACCAAGGGCAGCCATGTGCTGGCGGGCTCAGTGAATATTCACGGTGCTCTGGTGATGCAGGCAAAAGAAGTGGGTGGAGCGACGCAATTGTCGGCATTGATAGGCATGATGGAATCCGCATCGCTGGAAAAACCGCCACTGGTTTTGCTGGCTGACAAACATGCCAGCCGCTTTTTGATCATCATCCTTTTGCTGGCGTTTGTGAGTGGCATAGTCTGGTGGCAGATAGATGCTGACCGTGCCTTGTGGATAGCCATCAGCATCATTGTCGTGACCTGCCCCTGCGCCTTGTCCCTCGCAACGCCGGGTGTCATGTCGGCTGCCATCGGTATTCTGGCAAAAAATGGTGTATTGATGGCGAAATCAAAAGCCATACAAGCCATGGCGAATGCCACCCATATCGTCTTTGATAAAACTGGTACATTGACCATGGGCAAATTGCAGGTCATGGAAATGCTAAATACAGATGAAGAGGGCGGGAGCGTCGCAATTGCGATGGCGTTGTCCTGCCAGTCTGCGCATCCTGTAGCCCGGGCGATAGCTGACTACCTTGCGCAAAATGCTGTGCCTCAGGATATTGTTGACCTGGTTAACGTCAGGGAAGTCCCCGGTGGTGGCATAGAAGCTGAATTCGAAGATGAAGTATATCGCCTCGGTAGTGTGGAGTTTGCCAGCGGCGTACATGCTCATGATATCTGTGTTCCTGAGCGCTTTACCGGGCGCACGCTGAGCGTGCTGGCGAGCAGGCGCGGTAATCTCATCTGGTTTGCACTCGACGACATATTGCGTGAAGATGCGGTAGAAGCGATCAGGAACCTGAAAGGCAAGGGCAAGAAAATCATGCTCCTGTCTGGCGACAGGAAAGATGTGGTCAATAAAATTGCTGAGCAATGCGATATTCAGGATGTATACTCAGGACTGAGCCCTTCAGGCAAACATGAGATTGTGCAAAAGCTCCAGACCAATGGCGCTACAGTAGTCATGGTTGGCGATGGCATGAATGATGGCCCGGTGCTGGCGCTGGCAGACGTGTCGGTGGCAATGGGACAGGGCGCACCTATTTCCCAATCACGCAGTGATGTATTGCTGATGTCGAATCGTCTGCTGGACCTGGATTTTGGCATGATGGTGGCTGCCAAGTCTTATAGACTGATACGGGAAAATCTTGCCTGGGCTGTGTTTTATAATCTGTTGGCCATACCGGCGGCCATGTGCGGCTGGCTTGAACCCTGGCATGCAGCCCTGGGTATGTCGCTGAGTTCGCTGATCGTTGTGTTAAATGCGCTGCGTCTTTATTTATTGCCGCAACCCGTGTATCTGATGCAGGACTGATAAAAAGACTGACACAGGAAATTATGGATATACTTTATTTGCTGATACCATTGAGTCTGGTGCTGGTGTTCGCCATAGGAGCGGTATTCTGGTGGGCAGTCAATCACCGCCAATTCGATGGCCTGGAAGATGAAGGGCAAAGAATTGTCGATGACGTTGATGGCTGAACCTGCGGCTATGCTTAAACGCCATTCATGCCTGGGTTTGCCAGAGGCAATATCTGGTGTGCAGATTCAAGAAAATCTGATTCGTTTATATCGTTTTGAACTACGCGCCTTGCGTTAGCATATCCCGCAAAGTTTCTTGCAATTGACTTGCTATAGGCAGGGTCATAATGTTGTTCCAGCAGTTCTTTGGCCAGCTCAGTGAGTTTGCCACATTCTGCCATTTGCCTCCAGCGGGAAATTTTTTCCTTGCCATGCAAAGGGGTCAGAAAGTCCAGTTGTTGCCCCAGGCTTTCTGCATTGCGTATGAAGTGCGCATATTCTTCCACCAATAGCCCTACACGTTTTTCCATGGGCAGGCAAAGTTGCACGCAGGACGAGGCGCGCATGGCATGCATAAGGCTCTCCGGCACCCTGAGTCTGCCAATTTTCTTGCTTTCTGCTTCAACGAAAATCATTTTTTGCTGATCAAATCGTTGTAGCTGCTCAAAAATCAGGCTCTCGAATTTTTTCTGCGAAGCTTGTGCTTGTCCAGGGATGTCACCCAACACTGAGCCGCGATGATTGGCCAGTTGTTCCAGATCCAGTACTTGTGCACCCAGCCTGGTGAGGGTGTGCAGACAACGGCTTTTACCGCTACCGGTCGGACCGCATAAAACTTGCCACTTGAATTGAGCGGGCATAGTGCTGATGCTTTGATTTACAAACTGTCGGTAGGCCTTGTAACCCCCATTCAGTTGTGTCACTGGCCAGCCGATTTTTGCAAAGATATGCGCCATGGAGCCACTGCGGTTGCCACCGCGCCAGCAATAAATCAATGGTTTCCAGTCGCGTGGTTTGTCCTGGAACAGGTTTTCTATGTGATGACCTATGTTTTTGGCTACCAGGGCCGCACCCAGGCGCTTGGCTTCAAATGAACCGACTTGCTTGTACATGGTGCCAACAACTATGCGCTCTTCATTGTTGAGTACCGGACAATTGATGGCACCAGTAATATGGTCTTCGGCAAACTCAGCCGGGCTGCGGACGTCGATAATGGTGTCAAACTTTGACCTTTGCTGGAATACCTCTGGAAAATCCAGTAGTTCGGGATATTTCATGGTGTCATTTGCCGAGCAATGGCAGCAAATGCGGCCAGACATTATTGAGTATGGCCGGGTGTGCTTCTGCAATCGGGTGGATGCGGTCAGGCTGGAACAGGCTTTCTTTTTCTGCTATGCCTTCCAGCAGAAATGGGACTAAGGCAATCTTGTTGGCTTTCGCGAGTTTTCCATACATGGAAAAGAAGCGTTCAGAATAATCTGGCCCATAATTGGGCGGTATCCTCATTCCTGCCAACAAAACTTTACTATGCTGCGCCTTCACCATTTCTATCATGGCCTTGAAATTATCTTCAGAGGCCTTAAGTGATAGACCACGCAGGGCATCATTTCCACCAAGCTCGATGATAACGACATCTGGATGATGCTTTTCTAGCAGAGTGCCTAACCTGGCTTTGCCGCCACTGGTGGTGTCACCACTGATGCTGGCGTTGATGACTGTGGCAGGTATTTTTTTTTGCTGCAATCCTTGTTCCAGTAGTGTTACCCAGCCTTTGCCGCGTGCCAGGCCATATTCGGCTGATAAACTGTCGCCGAGCACGAGTATGGTTTTTGATGCAGAATAAGCAGGTAATGTAGTGAATGTGAATACAGCAAAGACGGCAAACATCACAAACATCAGGGCTTGTTTTGATAGCCTGCTGACGTGACCTGATAATTGAGAAAATAGCATACGCAAAGACCTTATGGAATCAAACAAAGCGGCAATAGAAGTAAAGCACCTGAGCAAGCGTGTAGCAGACGCCACGGGCGAGCTCAGTATCCTGAATGGTATAGATTTTACCGCGCAAGCCGGGCAGACGCTTGCAATTGTTGGCGCTTCTGGTTCCGGTAAATCTACCCTGCTGGGCATCCTGGCTGGTCTGGATACGCCAACAGAAGGTAAGGTCTTGCTAGATGGCGTGGATATTTTTGATTTGACCGAGGATGGCAGGGCACAATTTCGCAAGGAAAATCTGGGTTTTGTATTCCAGTCCTTTCAGTTACTGATGCACCTGAATGCGCTGGAAAATGTCATGCTGCCGCTGGAATTGAGGGGCGACAAGCAGGCACGTGCCAAGGCAGAAAAAATGCTGGAGCATGTCGGACTCGGTTCCCGTCTCAGGCATTATCCCAAGTTTTTATCCGGTGGTGAACAGCAAAGGGTGGCTCTGGCGCGCGCTTTTGTGACCGAGCCACCTTTACTGTTCGCTGATGAGCCTACCGGCAGCTTGGATGCTGCCACTGGCGAAGCGATTATCAACCTGATGTTTACATTGAACCGAGAGCGTGGCTCTACCCTGGTGCTGGTCACGCATGATCTGTCGATTGCAGCGAGATGCGGCAGGGTGCTGACCATCAGTGCGGGTCATTTGCGCTCGGACACTTTAAACGCCTGATGGCTTAGGATTTATCTAAGCATTTATGTAAAGATTTATTTCGGGGTTCCATCCCAGTTATAAGTCTTGATGCTGCCATCGCTGTAAGCTGCGAGCCAGCCGCCTCGCTTGTCCTGGTCCTCACAATCCCAGTCCGGCAATACATATCGGTTTTTTTCACCGCTATTATGTATGGCTGGCCTGTGGGTGTGGCCATGTATCATGGTGCTGGTGCCAGTGTGCTGGAACAGCGCTGCGATGGCATCTGCATTCACATCCATGATGGCGACAGATTTTTGTTTTTGTTCCATCTTGCTTTCGGTGCGCAAGCCTTCAATGATTTTCTTGCGCTGATCAAGCGGCATCGCCAGGAAAGTCTTTTGCCACTCCACTTGCCTGACTTGCTCACGAAATTTCATGTAAGCGTGGTCATCTGTGCACTGTGCGTCGCCATGCGCAATCACTACTTTTTCCCCGGCCAAATCAATAACAGTGGGGTCTTCCAATAACACTGCACCAGTCGCTGCAGAAAAATCGCGGCCTATCAAAAAGTCACGGTTACCTGCTATCCAGTACAGTTGCACGCCCTGATCATGCACTTTGCGCAGGGCATGGACTATGGATGCATTATAGGGATCGTCGATATTGTCGTCGCCTACCCAGTATTCAAACAAGTCTCCCAGCAAATACAGGGCCTTGGCTTGCACTGCGTGTTTTTCAAGAAAGCTCAGGAACGCCACTGTGGTGAGGGGCAGGGCAGGATTTAAGTGTGTGTCAGAAACAAAAAGCGCAACCAGTTCAGGTTGCGCTTTTGTCTGATTCGCGTTGTGGTCTGCGATCATGAAATAGGGTAATGAGAACGTAGGCGATTAAACGATCTGTGTTTTTTCGATCACGACGTTTTCTACCGGTACGTCCTGGAACATGCCAGTGCGTGTAGTTTTAACGCCTTTGATTTTATCAACAACATCTGTGCCTTCGACGACTTTGCCAAATACGCAGTAACCCCAGCCGTCCTGACCTGGATAGTCAAGGAAGCTGTTGTTTGCCGTGTTGATGAAGAACTGTGCAGAAGCAGAGTGCGGGTCGCCAGTACGTGCCATGGCCAATGCATAACGCTCGTTTTTCAAGCCATTCTTGGCTTCATTTTCGATAGGCGCATTGGTGGATTTTTGGTTCATGCCTGGCTCAAAACCGCCGCCTTGTATCATGAAACCGTCAATCACGCGATGGAAAATCGTGCCGTTGTAGTGACCAGATTCAACATAGGCCAGGAAATTGGCAACAGTTTTTGGAGCTTTTTCTTCGTTCAGTTCAATCTTGATGTCACCGAAGTTGGTGGTCAGAATAACGGCCATGATAGTCCTTCATTTTAAAAAGTTTAGTGATTTGTTTATTTTAACAAGGTAGCGGATTGGATGATAACTGGTTTGTTTGGTACATTTTGCATCATTTTAGCTTCACCAGTTTCTACCACTTTAATTTTTTCTACGACTTCCATGCCCTTGATGACTTTGCCAAAGGGCGTATAGCCAGCAGTCATCGCCAGTGCTCGGGCGCGTCGTTCCGTGACAGTGTTACCACGGTACTGGAATTCGACCGGATCACCTTCAGGCAAGACCTGGTGATTCAGGAAGTCATTATCTTTAACATTGATAAAAAACTGCGCGCTGGCAGAGTTAGGGTCTTGCGTACGGGCCATGGCAACTACACCCAGGTCATTTTTCAAGCCATGTTCCAGTGCTTCGCGTGCTTCCAGCGGTACCGGTTTATTTGTCGGCTTCTCTTTCATGTCCTTGTCATAACCGCCGCCCTGTATCATGAAGTTATCAATGACGCGATGAAAAATCGTTCCTTTGTAGTGTCCGCTTTTGACATACTTGAGAAAATTATCCACTGTTTTTGGGGCTGCTTCCGGGTAGAGCTCAATGACGATTTCGCCCATATTGGTTTTCAGGGAAACTTTAGGTTGCCCTTCGGCAAAACTAAAAGCGCTCGCCATCATCAGGCAGGTGCCCAGCAATACACTGCTCAATCCGGATTTTGAAATTTTCATATTCAGCATACGTTATAGGTTGATGAATTAAATAGTAGCAAATAGGTCAAATCGACAAGGCTCACACCGTTGTTTCGTAAATTATGCGCCATCTGGCAGCTTCTTTCATCCAGTACTGACGCTTACGAACAGCCGCTTTGCTTTTCCCATTGCTGGTTTCCTGGGTAAAGGTGCTGACTATCAGCTCATCTTTGCCGGGATAGCGGAAATGGGTGACGTCTTTTAATTTAATAGCAGGATTATGCCAGTTATCCCAACTTTGCTGCTGTTTGGGAAACCAGGTATTCAGATTATCGCCCTGAGTGGTTTTGAAATTGCGTGAATAGTTTGTCAGAATGCGGTTGGCATTCTGGCTTTGCATGTCCAGGCGCCAGTCATCCAGCAGTTTTTCGGCAAAGTTTCTGTCCAATATCCATTTATTGCGGCTGACAAATTCTACTTGCTCACTGATGATGACGGGTGTTTTACCTATATCGACCATGGACGAGATTTTTAAAAAATCCGGATTCGTCAACACCACGCAGCCATCAGATGCCAGCGGAGGGCGGCTGAAGCTCTCTGGTGGCATGCCATGCAACCAGATGCCGGAGCCATTGCGGCCATTGAACTTGTCCCATTCATTTGGATAATTCAAGGGCAGGGCGCCGGGGCCATAAAAGCTTGGCAGTTTGGTGCCAGCCAGGCGGCTGGTAATGTAATACACGCCTATAGGTGTTTTTTGATCACCTTCTTTGAGCTTGTTGATGCCAAACTTGCCCTGGCTGATGTAGAAGTCATTGATCAGACGGGGCTGCCCTGCCGCATTCTCATACACATATAAGCGCGATTTTTTTGCGTCGACGACGATGGCCTGTTTCTGGTCTTCCCGCAGTTGCAGGATGGCTCTGGGGATCAGGTCGGGAGCGGGGCGTTCACGGTAAGAGCGTATGCGCGCCGCAGCCTCATCTCTCAAGTCTTTCAGTTTATCAGGCTGGGTCAGGGCACCGACACCAAAACTGCGTACCGGGCGGGTGTGCATCAGCAGCAGGTCGCCCTGTATCAGGTGTGCCAACTGGAAGTGCGGGTAGGCTTCTACCAGCGCATCAATCTTGGTTTGCGCCTGTTGCAGATTATTTGCCGCCAAGTTTTTGTAAACCTCGATTAACAGGGCATCTGGATCAGGGGCATTCGGATTAATCTCGGCCGGAGCAACTTTATTGGGGCGTGACTTGGCCATGACTTGCAGCGGCGTAACCAGGTACGCCAGGCATGTCAGTGCAAGAACAGCAAAAATGCGTGATTTTCCGGCTGCGCATGTGGCCGGAGCATCAGAATTGACAGCGAAAAACATTAGCTACCCGCACGCTCCTGTTTGATCTGCCACTTGCCATCTTGCTTCACCATGTGCAAGGTTTTGCGGCTGTTGGCAGTCAACTGGTCAGATGTATATATCTGGCGGAACTTGACTGTCGCAGTATTGCCATCGACATCAATTTTGGCGGACTCAATTTTGACGTTGATACGGCCTTTGCCTTCTATCCTGTTGCGGCGTTCTTCCGCCCAGGCTTTATAGGATTCGCCCTTGGGTGTCTGGAAGTCTTTTGCATAATGCCCCAGATAGGCATTGGTGTCTTTGCTGCTCCAGGCCTTGGCCCAGTTCTCTACGGCTTTGAGCACATCGTCTTCTGATTTGTCGCCAGAAGCAGTGGCCGCAGGTGCCGGTTTGGATTTTGGTTCTGGCTTGGCTGTTTCTGTCTCGGGTTTTGCAGTCGCGACTGTGGCAGCGCTGGTCTTTGCCGGGGTGGCTGTGCTGGCAGCCGCCTGGGATGCCATGGCAGTTTTAGGATTGGTGCCACCGGTAGTATTGCCCACCAGATTTTTGACCAGGGTCAGTTTTAACTTGGCAGTATTATTGCCGGCATCAAGTTGCAGGGCCTTGTCATAGGCCTGGCTCGCCAGTTTTGCGTACACATCACCGAGGTTTTCGTGGGCAGTGCCATAAGTCGGGTTGGTCCTGATGGCCATTTCAAGGGCCGCGCGGGCCTTGTCATATTGACCTGACGAGGCATACAGGACGGCCAGGTTGTTGTAAGGCTCGGGCAATTCCGGGTAATCGTCAGTCAATTTTGAGAAAACAGTGATGGCTTCAGCGGATTTATTCTGTTCTGTCAGTATCAATCCCTTCAGAAAACGCATCTGCGCGTCCTTGGGGCGCTGCGCCAGGGCAGCCTCGACTTTTTGCAAGGCCTCGCTTACCTGACCAGATCTGAGTAATTTGCCAACGTCGGCAGCATCATCTGCCCTGACATGCGCGGACATCAACAGCAATGACAGGCTGGATAGGGTAAGAACATTCTTTAAAATCTGGCGCATGGTGTTCGGTCTTGGATTTATAGGAGTTTGGCAGAACATGTAAGCTGCAATGGTATACTGACTTTTAAGCAAAGCGCCATCTTATCAAATAAGTTGCTGGCTATGGGCGTTTGACAATTACTTTGACAAGGAAGCAGCACTTTGGTCTCTCTTTATTTTCCGGTTGCATCAGATTTTATGGTTTTCTGCTTGTTGCAGGGCGAATGTTGCCAATGAATTTAACTGATTCAGGCGTTTTTTAAGAGGGGTTTTGGCAGCCTTTACCCGGACAAAAAGTGCTGAACACTGGACAGCGAGACCAGTTTTGATATCTAATCTGCTCCGTCAGGACAATATGTCCAATATGCAGGCTTGTGAATTTTGCAAAAGATCATCTAAATGGTTCTTTTGTACGCTTGGCAAAGCGACACTTTATTCAATTAAACATTGCGCCCGCGCCAAAATGAAATTGGATTTTTTTATCAACTCGTGTGATGTTAAGGAGGCACGATGACTAAAACGACATTTTTAAATTTTGAACAATCAATTGCAGAACTGGAAACAAAAATAGAAGAGCTGCGTTTTGTTCAGGATGATTCCGCAGTCGATATTTCTGAAGAAATAGACAGACTGTCGAAGAAAAGCCAGATGTTGACGAAGGATATTTACGCCAAGTTGACCCCATGGCAAGTGTCGCAGATTTCCCGCCATCCCCAGCGTCCATATACCATGGACTACATCAACCAGATGTTTACTGACTTCCATGAGTTGCATGGCGACCGCAGCTTTTCTGATGACCAGTCCATCGTTGGTGGTCTGGCCAGGTTTAATGGTCAGGCATGTATGGTTATGGGCCATCAAAAAGGTCGTGACACCAAAGAGCGCGCCCTGCGCAATTTTGGTATGCCCAAGCCCGAAGGCTATCGCAAGGCCATGCGCCTGATGAAGCTGGCTGAGAAATTTGATATCCCAGTATTCACCTTTGTAGATACTACAGGTGCCTGGCCAGGTATAGATGCGGAAGAGCGCGGCCAGTCAGAGGCTATCGGCCACAACCTGTATGTTATGGCAGAGCTTAAAGTGCCACTGATTACGACGATTATTGGTGAGGGTGGTTCTGGTGGTGCGCTGGCGCTGGCGGTTGGCGATGCCGTTTTGATGTTGCAATATGCGACTTACTCCGTCATTTCCCCTGAAGGTTGTGCCTCCATCCTGTGGAAGACATCTGACCGTGCCTCTGATGCTGCCGAAGCGTTGGGCTTGACTGCCCACAGGCTCAAAGCCATGGGCCTGATAGACAAGATCATCAATGAACCTCTGGGTGGAGCCCACAGGGATCCAAAACAAATGTGTGCACTGGTAAAACGTGCTTTGGCTGATACCCTGCGTCAGTTCCAGGGCGTCAAAACCAAGGACTTGCTGGCAGCACGTCATGAAAAATTAATGAGCTATGGCAAGTTTAAGGAAACGAAACTTGCTGAATGAGGCCAGATCAACATTGCTCCAGTCTTGAGCAAACATTCTCAAAAAAACTCGATGCCATTATTGCTGATTGCTGTGAAGGAAATCTGCAAAATGGCCTCGCTGTAGGCTATAGCGGCGGCCTGGATTCTACGGTCTTGCTTGACCTGGCCATCAATTATTGCCATCGTGCCAAAATCTCACTGCATGCTTTTCACATCCATCATGGTTTGAGCCCGAACGCAGATGCCTGGCTAGATCATTGCCGGGCTATATGCGTTTCAGGTGAAGTCGGCTTTCATGCTCAACGTATTCAGGTTGCCCGCGACAGCGGTGATGGTGTCGAGGCTTCTGCTCGCAAGGGGCGCTATGAAGCTTTGGGGCGAATGGCGAAAGATACAGGCATCCCCTTGATTCTGGCAGCCCATCATCAGGACGATCAGGCAGAAACCCTGTTATTGCAATTGCTGCGTGGCAGCGGAGTGGCCGGCATGTCAGGCATGGATGCATGTCATCGTGCGCCTAATCTGTTTGGTCATGACCAGGTCATGCTGGGGCGGCCATTGTTGTCTGAAAAGCGGGCAACGCTGGAGGCCTATGCAAGTCAGCGAGGCCTGCGTTATATAGAAGATGAATCAAATACTGACCAGCGCTATCTGCGCAATGCCATACGCCATAGCGTCATGCCGGTACTTGACACCCTGTCACCGGGTTATTCTGAGCGCATTGCCCGTTCGGCTATGCATTTCCAGGCTGCGCAAGATTTGATGCTTGAAGTCGCTCAGCAGGATTTCGCCAGTTGCTCTACTGATGCTGGACTGGGCATTGCTGCCATGCGTGCGTTGAGTCCTGCGCGCAGGGATAATTTGTTCCGTTACTGGTTTTCAAGGGCTGGCGTACGCATGCCTACGACTTCACGTCTGAAGGAAATGCAAAGCCAGCTATTTGAGGGGCGTGAAGATGCGCGTATTACGGTACACCACGATACTGTCGCCATACATCGCTATAAAAACATCGTCTATTTGTCTGCGCAAAATACGAGAGTGTCAGAGCAAGACCAGTTGCGGGAGTTTGTCTGGGAAGGGCAGGATCATATCCATTTCCCAGCGTTTGCTGGCCGTTTGTATTTTGATGCGGCTGAGCATGGGCTGGATGTCTCCTGGCTAAAGCAGCAGTCGTTGACCATGCATTTGCGCAGGGGAGGAGAGCGCCTTAAACTTGCCGAAAACCGGCCTACCCGCGACATGAAGAGCCATTTTCAGTCCTTGCAGATACCTTTCTGGCAAAGGGAGCGCCTGCCTTATGTTTCTGTTGGTCGCGAATTATTATTTGCCGCCGGAGTTGGTATGCAGAGTCGGTTTTGCCAGGATGGCTTGGCCGCCTGCATTTCCTTGCGCTGGGTTTTTGATTAAATTAAGTGTTGTAATTTAAAGGAGTATTGAACATGCGTAGGCAGTTGGTCCTCGATACCGAAACCACGGGTTTGAATGCGCGCAATGGCGACCGCATTATAGAAATTGGTTGCGTAGAATTAGTAAACCGCAAGCTGACAGGTAATAATTTCCATCGCTACATCAATCCTGAGCGAGATTCCGAAGAAGGTGCTTTGGCAGTTCACGGCCTGACCACCGAATTTTTGAGCGACAAGCCTAAGTTCGCCGAGATTGCCGAAGAGTTTTGCGCTTATATCAAAGATGCCGAAATCATTATCCATAACGCACCTTTTGACATCGGATTTTTGAATGCCGAACTCGCGCGTCTGGATTTGCCCGTATTGACAGAATATTGCCCCAGTGTCATTGATACATTGGTTCAGGCAAAAGAATTGCATCCAGGTAAGCGTAATTCGCTGGATGCGCTCTGTACCCGTTATGAAATTTCGAATTCCCACCGCAAATTGCACGGCGCTTTGCTGGATGCTGAATTATTGGCAGATGTTTTTCTGGCAATGTCACGCGGACAGAACAGCTTTGAGATTGAAGTAGAAGAAGACGATGCGCCAAAAGTGCAGGAGGTCGTGGCTTTTGATATGCCGGTTGGCGAGATTGCTGTATTGATGGCCACGGAAGAAGAGATGGGTGAGCACGAAAAACTCCTGACAGGGCTGGATAAGCAGATTAAAGACAAATGCATCTGGCGTGCGACTTTGTAGGAAATAAACCAGGTTTATGGTCTTATTGATATGTGTGAAAGACAATAAATGCAGGAAGCAATAGATTAAATAGCCAAGTAATCAACTCAAAATGAATCACCTGTTGCAAACAGGTGATTTTTTTTTGATTTTTTTTGCGATCAGCCCTAAAGATTTCACAATTTGTTGCCGTTACAAGCTAATGAAAATAAATCGAAAATATTTTTAAATTTTCCCTAAAGTTTTCTAAAGTGCTGCCGTTAATGATTATAAGACGATGCGATAAAACCTAAATTTATGCGCAAGTCTTTGTTTTTATTAAATTTTTTCGAATTGCTCGATTTTGTTGGTTTGAAAAAATTAAAATCTGTTTTCTACGAAATTTCATTTTGTAGATGTCTAAATGTGCCTGTAGGATATTTTCCTACGGCATGTCTTCGTTTTATTCTTGCTTTAAATACGGAATCCCGCTTATACAGCCACTTTTGGCCAACCTGCACAATGTATCTCACTGGCAACGCAAACATGCCGCTGATAACAAAACTGGAGGGTGGGAAAATGACGCAGAACGATATGATGGCCGAGATTCGGGATGCCAATTTGAGTTATTTGATGTTGGCACAACAAATGATTCGCGCTGATAAAGCGACCGCTATTTTCCGTTTGGGTATTGGTAAAGAAATTGCAGACCTGATCGAAGGTTTGAATAATGCCCAGATCTTGAAGCTGGCTGGCTCCAACATGATGTTGGCGCGCTTCCGCTTCGAAGATAGTTCCATTTTGTGCATGTTGACAAATTACAACAAGGAGCGTGCGCTTGCGCATTCCCATGCTGCGATTTTGATGGCTGGTCAGCCAGTTGAAGAAATCCATTAATTTGTCAGGCATTGAATCGAAGCGGACGGAGAAATATCATGGCAAGCAAAAGCGTAGTAAACGAGGCTCACGAAATTCAATTGGCAATTGAATTGGTCAATCTGGGTGCCAGGTTGCAGTTGCTGGAATCTGAGACTTCCTTGTCGCGTGAGCGTCTGCTGAAGATATACAAGGAGTTGAAGGGGGTATCCCCTCCAAAAGGCATGCTGCCTTTTTCTGCTGACTGGTTTATTACCTGGCAGCCAAATATCCATTCGTCCCTGTTCATGAACATCCATAAGTATTTGCGTGAGCATGCTGGTGTTGATGGTATCGATGCTGTCATCAAGGCATACCGCCTGTATCTGGAGCAGGTGCCTGTTCCTGCTGGCGAAGAGCCTGTCTTATCCCTGACACGTGCCTGGACTCTGGTGCGCTTCTTTGAGGGGAAAATGCTGAGTTTTGCAAAATGTTGCAAATGCGGTGGGCATTTTGTTGCGCATAGCCTGGATTTGCATGATGATTATGCTTGTGGTTTATGCCACGTCCCGTCACGGGCAGGTAAAACAAAAAAAGCAAAAGATGCGGAGGCCACACTGGAAATGGTGGCATAAAATTCAGGAGGAGCCTTGGAGGTAGCGTCATCAAAAACCCGTAAAGGCAAATTCCTACCAGATGGCGGAGTGCTTTCTTCGCCCGTTTTCCTGGCAGTTCTTATCCAGCTATTGGCTTTAGGCCTGTCTTATCTATTGTATGTCGCCGACCGGTGGCAACTCGGCGGCAAACTTTCCCCCTTTTTACTGCTCTTCATTCACGCCAGCCTTGCTTCTGCCTGCAGCTATCTGCTGCGTATGAACTGGTGGTGGTGGTTTATTCAGTTCGTCTTTCCCTTTGCGGTCGTCGCTTCGCTGGTTTTTCAACTGCATCCTGGTATCAGTCTGGCGATTTTCGTGTTGATGGTATTGTTGTTTTGGTCAACTTACCGCACTCAAGTTCCATATTTTCCTTCCAAATCCAGTTTGTTGCCGTGTATTCTTGAGCAACTACCTGCGCGCGATGGTTTGTCTTTCATTGATATCGGCAGTGGTTTTGGGGGGTGTCTGTCAGTCTTGCCAGATTGCGTCCTCAGCAGTCTTTTTTTGGGGTGGAGGTTGCGCCTTTTCCCTGGCTGGTCAGCTGGTTCAGGGCTAAATGGGCTGGCCCCAGGGTGAGTTTCTATTTAAAAGATTATTTGCAACTGGATTTTGCTGAATTTGATGCGGTCTTTGCCTACTTGTCTCCGGCGGCCATGCCAGGATTGTGGGAAAAAGTCCGTGCTGAGATGCGGCCAGGTACGCAGTTCATGAGTTATGAGTTCAAAGTGCCCGGTGTTGAGGCGGATTTAACTATAAAAAGCAATGCGAATGACCCCGTTCTTTATGTCTGGCGCATATAATGCATATAGTGAAATGTATTCCAGAAGCAATATTTAACCTTCCATTTCTGGTGAATGCTTCCGGTCTGAGGTAGTGTAGTCGATATTATAAAAATTCCCTCTAAGGAGTAACAGCTCGTGTTAGTTATCGTCGGCTATCTCGTCGTATTGGGCTCGGTATTTGGTGGCTTTGTCATGTCCGGTGGACATATTGCGGTATTGTTCCAGCCGCTGGAATTGTTGATGATAGGTGGTGCTGCCGTTGGCGCTTCCCTCGTCGGTAACAATGCGAAAACCCTGAAGGCCACCATGAAGGCACTTCCGGGTGTTCTGAAAGGCTCAAAATATACCAAGGCTCTCTACATGGAGCTGATGACGATGCTCTTCGATGTGTTGACAAAGGTGCGCAAAGAAGGCCTGATGTCTATCGAGGGTGATATTGAGAAGCCTGAAGACAGCCCCTTGTTCAGCAAATATCCTTCTATTGTTCATGATCATCACATGATGGAATTCATAGGCGATTATCTGCGTCTGATGGTTTCGGGGAATATGGATGCCTTCCAGATTGAAAATCTGATGGACAATGAATTGGAAACGCATCATCACGAAGGTGCAGTTCCTGCACATTTCATTGCCAAGCTGGGTGATGGCTTGCCGGCGTTCGGTATTGTGGCGGCGGTGATGGGGGTGGTGCATACGATGGAATCTGTGGGTATCCCGCCATCAGAACTTGGTATCCTGATTGCACATGCACTGGTGGGTACTTTCCTGGGTATTTTGCTGGCTTATGGTTTTGTTGGTCCGCTGGCCGGTTTGATGGAACAGCAACTGGATGAGTCATCCAAGACTTTTCAATGTATCAAAGTGACTTTGCTGGCAAGCCTGAATGGTTATGCACCTGCGCTGGCAGTAGAATTTGGCAGGAAGGTGTTGTATTCCACTGAAAGGCCAACGTTCAGCGAACTGGAAGATCATATTAAGCAATCGAAATCTAAATAATAAAAACTGGATTGATGATGGCAAGCGAAGAACTACGACCGATTATTGTAAAGCGCATCAAGAAGGTGGCTGGTGGCCATCATGGTGGTGCCTGGAAAATTGCCTACGCTGACTTTGTGACAGCAATGATGGCGTTTTTCCTGTTGATGTGGTTGCTGGGCTCGACTGCCAAAGGTAATTTGAATGGTATAGCTGAGTATTTTCAGACACCTTTAAAAGTGGCAATGGCGGGTGGCGACGGTAGCGGTGATAGTTCCAGTGTGATCAAGGGTGGTGGCAAGGATTTGAGTGCGCGTGAAGGGCAAAGCCGTAAAGGTGAGATTGACACGCAAAAGAAAACTTATAACCTGCAAGCTGCTGAGGCCGCCCTGGCAAAAGTTGAGGCAGAGCGGCTGAAGGGCCTGAAGTCCAAGATTGAAGCTGCCATAGAATCCAACCCTACGCTAAAACAATACAAGAAACAGCTTTTACTTGATATCACTACTGACGGTTTGCGGATACAGATGGTAGATGAGCAAAATCGTCCCATGTTTGCTTCGGCCAAGGCAGACCTGCAACCATACACGCGGGAAATTTTGCATGAGATTGGCAAGGCACTTAATGATGTACCGAATCGCATCAGCCTGTCGGGTCATACTGATGCGGCTCCCTATGGCAGTGGTGAGCGAGGTTATAGCAATTGGGAATTGTCTGCCGACCGTGCCAATGCCTCCAGGCGGGAACTGATTTATGGTGGCATGGACGAATCCAAGGTGTTGAGAGTGGTTGGCTTGTCGTCCTCGGTTCTGTTTGACAAGGCAGATCCACTTAATCCGATCAACCGCAGGATCAGTATTATCGTCATGAATAAAAAGGCAGAAGAATCTGCTTCACAGGACGGCGGCTCTATTGAGGTTGCAAATCAGTCTGACTCAAGCGCTGAAATTTCAGTCAAGCCTTGATATAGACAAGCTACAAGTAAGACTGCAGCATCATTAAGTCAATATGCATAGATAGGATGCTTAAGATGTCCAAAAAGAAACTGTTGGGTTCTCAGGTTAAGCAACTTTTATCAGGTGTGTCTGATCATGGAAATGCACATTTGCTGGAGGTTGAGACTGACCTTGCGCAAACAACGATACTCTTGGGTGAAGCGATAGAAAAGCTGGGCGTCAGTTTCATGGCGCTGCACTCCGCCATATCGAGTGAGCAGGAAGAAATCAACCTGATCATCAGTTCTGGAGGTGTTGCCGACGACAGTGTGTTACGGCTCAAGGCAATTCAGGAAGATATTGCCACGCATATCAGTTCGGCTGTGACCAGTTTGCAATTCCAGGATTTGACCAGCCAGTTGATATCGCGCACCTTGCAAAGGTGTGAAGGTTTGCGTGAAGTGCTGGGAACCTTGGGTGTGGTCGGCAATGATATGCAGCATGACGGTGAAACGGATGAGTTGACAGCCTTGTTGCGTGAGACTACCTTGCGCCTGGAAAAGCAAAGCGCCGACCTGAAGAATTTGTTACGTAAAGCAGTGCATCAAAAGCATATGGATAGCGGTGACATAGAGTTATTTTAAATCAAGTGGCAGCAAGCTGAAGCTGCCTACAATTCGTATAACGGAGTAAATATGGCCAAGACAATTTTAGCTGTGGATGATTCTGGCTCTCTGAGGCAGATGGTAGCTTTCAGTTTAAAAGCAGCCGGATATCAGGTAATCGAGGCGGTAGATGGCCAGGATGGTCTGGAAAAAGCGCGTAACCAGGTGGTGGATCTGGTGCTGACAGATCAGAATATGCCAAGAATGGATGGGTTGACCCTGATCAAGTCCTTGCGTGGCCTGCCGTCTTATGCGCGCGTACCTATCCTGATGCTGACAACAGAATCAAGTGATGACATGAAGGCGAAGGGGCGTGCAGCTGGTGCGAATGGCTGGCTGGTCAAACCCTTTGATCCACAGAAGTTGACTGAAGTAGTTAAAAAAGTGATTGGCTGAATTATTGGCCCGGTGTCTGGGCAAACAAATGTAAATCACGGAGTTTAATAATGACGATTGACATGAGTCAGTTTTTCCAAGTGTTTTTCGACGAGGCGGAAGAGCTTCTTGCCGAGAAGGAAAAATTGTTACTTGGCGTCGATATCTCTTCGCCTGATCCTGAGGATTTGAATGCCATATTCAGGGCAGCTCATTCCATCAAGGGTGGTGCTTCGACCTTTGGCCTGACAGATATGACGGAGGTGACGCATATACTGGAGTCACTGCTCGATAAAATACGCAAGGGAGAAATGGCGTTGACAGGGGAGCATGTAGATGCTTTTCTGATCGCCAAAGATATTTTAAAGATGCAGCTTGATGGGCACAGGCTGGGTACACCTGTCGATCAGGATGCGGTAGCAGATGTCAGGATGTTGTTGCAATCTCTGTCGCAGGACGCGGTACCTGTGGCTGCGCCAACGGCCAGTTTTATCAGTCATCATTCAGAAATGGATCATGCGGATGTCGTATTCAAGACGGCATACAAAATCGAAATGCCTGAGGTGTCAGAGGCAGATGCTGCAGCGATCATGTCCGAGCTTGGACTTTTGGGGGCGATTTCACGGCTGGATAATAATGGCAAGAATGTGGTTCTTGCATTGCGCACCAATGAGAGCAAGGATGACATCATATCTATCTGCTCTTTTATTCTCAATCCCGATACGCTGAAAATTACTGAAGAACAGATAGCTAATCTGCCTGTCAAAAAGGCCGCACCTACGGAAGATGAACTTGGCTATGGTTTTTTTGAGCCGCTGGAATCGATGTTCCCGCCAGAAGAGGGCAAGGCTGATGCCATTGTCGAGAAAACGCCAGAGATAGCGCTGCCTGAGAAGCAGGCACCGCAAGCTGAGAAAAAGGTGGAAAAACCCGCTGCTTCTCAAGAGTCTTCCACCATCAGGGTAGGCATAGAAAAAGTTGATCAGTTGATCAATCTGATTGGCGAACTGGTCATTACTCAAGCGATGCTGGAACAACGTACCCAGGACCTTGATCCGATTGCGAATGAGCGTCTGTTGAGTAGTATCGCTCATCTGACGAGAAATACCCGTGACCTGCAAGAGGCAGTGATGTCCATACGCATGATGCCTATGGATTATGTTTTTTCGCGTTTCCCGCGCATGGTCAGGGACCTGGCCAGCAAGCTGGGCAAGAAAGTCGAATTTGTAACTTATGGTGCTTCAACCGAGCTTGATAAAGGCTTGATAGAGCGTATCGTCGATCCGCTGACTCATCTGGTCAGAAATAGTATTGATCATGGCATAGAAATGCCAGCCGCAAGGCTGCAGGCCGGTAAAGGCGAGGCTGGTAAATTGTCCCTGTCAGCCGTGCATCAGGGCGGCAATATCGTCATCGAAGTCAGTGATGACGGTGGTGGCCTGCACAGAGAGAAAATTCTTGCCAAGGCCAGGCAAAATGGTCTGGCGGTTTCAGATTCCATGAGTGACAGTGAAGTCTGGTTGCTGATTTTTGCCCCTGGGTTTTCTACTGCGGAGACGGTAACTGACGTTTCTGGCCGTGGTGTGGGCATGGATGTGGTCAAGCGTAATATTACCGCCATGGGCGGTGTTGTTGATATACGCTCAGCCATGGGTTATGGCACGACAATCACGATTTCCTTGCCATTGACACTGGCGATACTTGACGGCATGTCGATTAAATTCGGCAATGAAATTTATATTTTGCCCCTGGGCTTTGTCATGGAGTCGCTGCAGCCCGCCAAGGCAGATATCAAAGAAATCAGTGGCAAGGGCAGGGTGGTGAAAGTGCGTGACGAATATCTGCCGCTGGTACCTTTATACGAGTACTTTGATATTGAACCAAAGTATACCGATCCATCTGATGGCATAGTCGTCATCGTTGAAGTCGATGGTAAAAAAGCGGCCTTGTTTGTTGATGACCTGGTCGGGCAGCAGCAGGTAGTAGTGAAAAACATAGAGTCGAATTACAAGAAGGTCCCAGGGATCTCCGGCGCAACTATCCTGGGTGATGGTGGCGTTGCACTTATTTTGGATGTCGCTGCTGTTTTGCGTACTGCGCGATGAAAATTGAATCAGAAATTTAAGACGAGGAAAAAGAAATGACGCAAATTTCACAGGGTAGTGATCAAGGCTCAAAAGATGGAGCTAAATCTGATATTGCCGGGCATGAATTCCTTGCTTTTACTTTGGGTAATGAAGAATATGGTATCGACATTCTCAAAGTTCAGGAAATACGTGGTTATGAGGCCGTGACGAGAATTGCTAATGCACCTGATTTTTTGAAGGGCGTTATCAACTTGCGCGGCATTATTGTGCCCGTGGTCGATATGCGTATCAAATTCAATCTGGGGACGCCTACTTATGACCAGTTCACGGTGGTCATCATTCTCAATATAGAAGGGCGCATAGTTGGCATGGTGGTCGATAGCGTTTCCGATGTGACGACTTTACTGCCCGAACAAGTCAGGCCGGCTCCTGAAATGGGAACGACTTTCAGTACGGATTTCCTGATTGGTCTGGGTACGCTGGATGACCGTATGTTGATACTTGTTGATATAGACAAATTGATGTCGAGTCCAGAAATGGGACTTGTTGATGCAGCAGCATGATGATCTAGTTTCTCTCTGAGTGGCTACTGATAAAAAAATGTAGACATAGAACTGACTAAAAAATAAATAGGAGACGCTATGAATCTGAGAAATTTTAAAATTGGTACCCGTTTGGGTGTTGGCTTTGGACTTATTTTGGTGGGTCTGATCGCCGTTATCTTATTCGTCAATGCATTGAGTGGCAACAATCGCAAGGCCATGATAGAAGGCTTGAACCTGGCTGCACAAAAGCAGGTGCTGGCCAACAACATGAAAAGCGCCTTGTTTGAAGGCGGCATAGCCATGCGCAATATCGGCATACAGTCCGATGTCGGTGAAATGCAAAAAGAAGAAACCAAGGTCAAGACGCAAAGGAAAAAGTATGAAGATGCTAAAGAAAAGATTGCGTCCCTTGGTCTGAACGAGGAAGAAAAGAAAATTCTCGGTGACATCGCAAAAATTGATAAGGAAATAGAAAAGCCATTAAAAGATGCAGTCGGTCAGGCCCTGGCATTTAATGCTGAAGGTGCCGCAAAAATTATTGCGTCAGTGATTGATCCGCTGAGCTCCAAATCCATTTTGGAAATGAATAAGCTCGTTGATCTGCAGGATGTAGCCTCCAAGCAAGTGTTTGAAAATTTCGCAGCCGCTGGTGCAAAACTAACTATCTGGCTGTATGTCATACTTTCATCTGCAGCCGCTTTGGGTGCCTTGTTTGCCTGGACTATCACACGCAGTATTACCCAACCCTTGCAAGAAGCCCTTAGCCTGGCAGAGACCGTTGCTGAGGGGGATTTGCGCAGCCAGGTAAGTGTATCGGGTCATGATGAAGTTACATCATTGTTCCAGGCACTGAAAAACATGAATGACAATCTGGCTTCAACAGTCGGACAGGTCAGGACAGGTACAGAAACCATTACCGTAGCCTCGCAAGAAATAGCCTCAGGTAATGCCGATCTGTCCAGCCGCACAGAATCTCAGGCCAGTTCACTGGAAGAAACAGCAAGCTCGATGGAAGAGCTGACCAGCACCGTCAGGCAAAATGCCGACAATGCGCGCCAGGCCAATCAGCTTGTGGTTTCTGCCTCCAGCGTTGCGGTCAAGGGTGGTGAAGTCGTAGGGCAAGTGGTCAATACCATGGGCTCGATCAAAGAGAGTTCACGCAAGATCGTCGATATCATCGGCGTTATTGATGGCATCGCCTTCCAGACCAATATCCTGGCCTTGAACGCTGCGGTAGAAGCTGCCCGTGCCGGTGAACAAGGTCGCGGTTTTGCAGTGGTCGCTGCCGAAGTGCGCAATCTTGCACAGCGCAGTGCCAGTGCAGCCAAGGAAATCAAATCCCTCATCAGTGACTCGGTCGATAAAGTTGATCAGGGTAGCAAGCTCGTCGATGAGGCAGGCAAGACCATGGATGAGATTGTCACCAGTGTCCAGCATGTAGCCGACATCATGAGTGAGATCACGGCGGCCAGCCAGGAACAAAGTTCAGGCATAGAACAGGTAAATCTGGCGATTACGCAAATGGATGAAATGACGCAACAGAATGCGGCTTTGGTTGAGCAGGCAGCAGCGGCGGCAGAGAGTATGGAAGAACAGGCAGTGGCATTGGCCCAGGCAGTCAGTGTATTCAAACTCAACGGAAATGCCGCCCAATTAAGTCAGCAAGTCAAACCAGTTGTCAGTAAGGTGGCAAGTAATGTCGCAAATAAGCCAGTCACGAATACCAGGTCTCAGGTGAAGGCTTTGCCAAGGGCGGCGACTCCTGCTGCGTCTGCATCAGCCGGTGCGGGTGCGCGGGCCAGCAAGCCAGCCGCAGAGCAGGGCAAACCTGCTGAAGACGACTGGGAAGAATTTTAAATTATTGATTGTAGAGTGTGGTTACGCCTGCACGTTTGCAGGCGTCCCGCTTAAAACGCTAGTCATGTAAAAAGTGTCACGGTAGCGTATCAAAGACGCTTGTAATTTAACTTAATTAACAGTAAATATCTTTCAGTCTGGCAAAATGTCTTTGTAATCTTGATTATCTGGATTTTTATTTGAAATCAGCTTTCGTCTCTGAAACAGGATGGGGAAAGTTTGGGAAAGCATTGAATGACGAAATCCATCGATAAAGCCAGATCAGACACTTCAAAGGAGTTTGCGTTTAACTCCAGGGATTTTGACCGTGTCAGGGATCTGATTTACAAACGAGCTGGCATTTCCTTGGCAGATAGCAAGCAGGAAATGGTGTATAGCCGGCTTGCACGTCGTTTGCGGGCGACTGGTATCAGCTCGTTTTCTGAATATCTGGATGGCCTTGAAAGTAATCAGATTGAGTCTGAATGGGAAGCATTTACCAACGCCCTGACGACTAACCTGACTTCATTCTTCAGGGAAGAGCATCACTTTCCCATACTCGCTGAACACATTGCCAGGAAGCATGAGCCGGTCAATATCTGGTGTTCTGCCAGCTCTACCGGTGAGGAGCCGTATTCTATCGCCATTACGCTTTGCGAAGCATTCGGAACTCTGCGTCCGCCCGCACACATCATTGCCACGGATATAGATACCAATGTACTGGAGACAGCATCCCGTGGCGTATACAACCTTGATCGTATAGAAAAATTGTCTGCTGAGAGAACGCGAAAATTCTTCTTGAAAGGCAAGGGTGCCCAGGAAGGCCTGGTCAGAGTCAGGCCGGAATTACGGGACCTGATTACATTTAAACAGTTGAATTTATTGGAAGATGGCTGGCCTTTAAGTGGCGAATTCGATGCAATTTTTTGCCGGAATGTCATGATTTATTTTGACAAGCCTACGCAGGGTAAAATCTTGAAGAAGTTTGTTCCCTTGATGAAGTCAGACGGTCTGTTGTTCGCCGGTCATTCGGAAAATTTCCTGTATGTCTCAGATGATTTCAAGCTGAGAGGGAAAACAGTTTATGAACTGGGTAAATCCCATACGGCAGGCAGCAGAGCGACATTGCGCAATTTGCAAAAGGGTAATCCATGAGCCAGCTAAGTGAAGAGCATTTTGCGACGAATGTCTATTATGACAGGACGTTTGATTGTGATGCCGCAAAAATACTGCCGGGTGAATTCTATTTCACCAACAAGGACATGCTGATTGTTACGGTGCTGGGTTCCTGTGTTTCTGCATGCATTCGTGACCGTGTTTCTGGTGTTGGTGGCATGAACCATTTCATGTTGCCGGATGGTGGCGGGGACGCAGATAATCCAGTGTCGGCATCCATGCGCTATGGCACCTATGCAATGGAAGTCCTGATCAATGAATTGTTAAAGGCAGGTGCCAAGCGAGAAAACATGGAGGCTAAAGTGTTTGGCGGCGGCAATGTATTACGTGGCTTTACCGCGATCAACGTGGGTGAGCGTAACGCCAAATTTGTACTCGATTATTTGCGGGCTGAAAGGATGCGCGTCATTGCTGAGGACCTCAATGATATTTACCCGCGCAAAGTCTATTTTTTTCCCAGAACCGGCAAGGTACTGGTCAAGAAACTCAAAGTGGAACATAACGATACCTTGAGAAGGCGCGAGCAGGATTATGCCAGCAGGCTCAAGACGACTTCAGTTGGTGGTGAAGTCGATTTGTTCTAGTTATTTTGTATGTGTGAAGTCGGTGGTTGAGACTGAGCGCGGAGTATTTACGAATGAAGATAAAAGTATTGATTGTCGATGACTCTGCGCTGATCCGTAGCGTCATGAGCGAGATTATCAGCAGTCAGCCCGATATGGAGGTGGTCGGAGTTGCTCCTGATCCCCTGGTTGCACGCGAACTGATCAAGCAGACAAATCCTGATGTGCTGACGCTGGATGTGGAAATGCCAAAGATGGATGGCCTGGATTTTCTTGAGCGCCTGATGCGCCTGCGTCCCATGCCTGTCATCATGGTGTCGTCACTGACCGAGCGAGGCTCTGAAATTACCATGCGCGCATTGGAACTGGGGGCGGTTGATTTCGTCACCAAGCCCAAGTTGTCGATACAAAGCGGCATGCTTGAATATACTGAGCTGATCACGGACAAAATCCGGATCGCATCCAAAGCCAGGATCAGGCCCAGAGCTGCGCCCATAGCAACTCCCGGTCAGGCAAATGTTGGTGTATTGCCACAAGTTCGCAATCCTCTGACCAGTAGTGAAAAACTGATTATTATTGGGGCATCGACTGGTGGTACTGAGGCAATCAAGAATTTTCTGGTGCAAATGCCTTCCGATTGCCCGGGGATTTTAATCACCCAGCATATGCCGGAAGGGTTTACCCGTTCTTTTGCCAAACGTCTTGATGGCTTGTGCAAGATTTCAGTGTCCGAGGCCGCCGGTGGCGAGCGCGTCTTGCCAGGTCATGCTTATATCGCTCCTGGTCATTCTCATCTGTTGTTGGGGCGTAGTGGTGCCAACTATGTGACTCAACTGGATCAGGGTGAGCCAGTTAACCGGCACCGGCCCTCAGTGGATGTCCTGTTCAGGTCTGCCGCGACTTATGCCGGTAAAAATGCTGTTGGCGTGATCTTGACTGGCATGGGCAAGGATGGAGCGGCTGGCATGCTGGAGATGAAAAATGCCGGTGCATACAATTTTGCCCAAGACGAAGCAAGTTGTGTAGTATTTGGTATGCCGCGTGAAGCAATTGCAATTGGCGCGACACATGAGGTTGGCCCTTTGAATGAATTGCCCACCAAGGTCCTGCATTACCTTGCCACGCATGGCAGCAGAGCCCTGAGGGTGTGACGTTTTGATAGAATTTAATGTGTTACAGCAATTTCACCACCGTTTTATCTCAATTTGTCCGATAATGCTAATAACTGTCCTTAAAGAAATAGTGGAGTAATTCATGGCTGATCAAAATCTCAAATTTTTAGTAGTCGACGATTTTTCTACTATGCGTCGCATAGTGCGGAATTTGCTTAAAGAATTGGGATATTCCAATGTCGATGAAGCCGAAGATGGAGCAATGGGACTGGCAAAGTTGAAGAATGGTGATTTCGATTTCGTCATCTCTGACTGGAACATGCCTAACATGGATGGGCTGACGATGTTGCAGCACATCCGTGCTGATCCAGCTTTGTCAAAAATGCCGGTACTTATGGTCACGGCAGAGGCCAAAAAAGAAAACATCATTGCTGCTGCGCAGGCTGGTGCAAATGGCTATGTAGTAAAACCATTTACTGCAGCTACTTTGGATGAAAAACTGACAAAGATTTTCGAAAAACTCGGGAAATAACAGGGCAATCAGTTTGCCAGGAGATGACGTTGCGTAAGTGCTTTAACTCAGGCATTAAATCTCCTGATTAAGCCAGTGCAAGTAAGCCAGTGCAAGTGAGCAGGCTGCCGCAACATGGCAAAACTTTGCGACAGTGCTCTGATTTGACAGGCAAAAATCTGTAAAAGCCATATTGCTTGCTCGCTTTTGCCCGGAAGGTGATAAAGAGAATAAAGTTGACCTGTGTTTACCTGCAATGCGCTGCAGGCAATTATATGAATGATGAGGTTGTCGTTGATAGTAAGGCGGTGGCTTGCGATTGCAGTCTTGAACAGCGTTTCAAGTTATGTTCAAGTTAATGTCCGGGTGTTGTAAGGCAGAGCCGGCTTTGTTGATTTTCCCTGCAGCCCGGGGTCTGAATTTTTCAATCATATTAATCCAACATAAATAATACTAAGATGATAGAAGAAAGCTTCATCGTAAGAGAGCCACTACTCGATCCTAAACAGCGAGTCATTGGTTTTCAAATTTCCTGGCAGCAGCCGGATCAGAATGCAGAAGCAAGCACAGAAAGCCTGAGCGCCTTGCTTGAATTCGTTGCCGTACAATTGCATGACGATGACAAGGGCTTCCTGCTTGGCGATAGCCTGCTGTTCCTTGAAGCCGTTCCAGAGTTATTGCATGCAGAAGGCTTAAAGCAACTGCCTGCTAAAAATACTGTACTGATACTTCATAAAAAATACTTTGCCGACCCGGATACGCTGGCAGCAGTGACTGAGTTGCGCCAACTGGGTTATGGTATCTGCCTGCGTGGTGCTGAGGTGACTACGCTGGAGCGCGCTTATTTTGCGCAAATTACCCATCTTGAAGTCAAATTGAATGCGGCTAATTTTGCTTCACAGGCAAAGGTGTATGCAACATTGAAGCAATCGACGGTGCGCATGGTCGCCCGCAATGTCAATGCCTGGCAGGATTTTGATGCCTGCTCAGCCCTGGGTCTTGACAGCTTTGTCGGTAAATTGCATCTGACGCCAAGGCCAAGTACTGCGCCCAAGACTTTAAATACATCCCAGACCACCATTTTGCAGTTGATGGAAATGGTTAGAAAAAATGCTGACATCCAGCAGCTTGAAGCGGTTGTCAAACGCGATGCAACATTGGCCTATAAACTTTTGCGTTACATAAACTCGGCTGGTTTTGGTTTGCGTACTGAAGTGCAATCCTTGAAGCATGCCGTGCAAATGCTGGGTTACAGTCCCTTGTATCGTTGGCTGACGCTATTGCTGGCAACTGCGAGTACCAGCGGTTATTCCCCAGTCTTGCTGGAAACTGCCATTGTTCGTGGTCGCCTGGCTGAAATTCTGGGGCAGAGCAAAATGTCCAAGAGCGAGGCTGAAAACCTGTTTGTGGCAGGTATGTTCTCTTTGCTGGACAGGTTGTTGGGCATCCCCATGGAAGAGGTGCTGTCTTCAATACAGTTGCCAGACGTGGTTACAGAGGCCCTGATATCCCGTGGCGGCACCTATGGGCCTTTCCTGGCACTGGCAGAAGCGTGTGAGTTGAACAGCATGCTGGTGGGCTCGCTGGCAGAGACGCTGAAGATCACCCCGCCAGATTTAAATGCTGCGCACATGGCAGCGCTGGTTTGGGCAAAAAATGTCGCTTCTGTAGCCTGATCAGCTTTTGCCTTAACCAAAAAGACAAGCAGTTTTGCTTGTCTTTTTTTTGCTTTATTTGGCAAGACTAGATAAAGTTCGCTACTTGAAAATTAAATTGAGACAAGTCCCATTCTTGTGGGAAAGAAGTCGTTCCAACTATGAATGTTGTGCAAGCCAAAAATGAAGTGCCTCAACCTGCCATACCTGCCTGGCTGGTCTGGTTATTTACTATCTTCTTTTTGGCTTACGGTCTTGGTTGCTACCCGATATTAGACAACAATGAGGGCCTGTACGCAGAAATCCCCAGGGAAATGCTGGCATCTGGTGACTGGCATCATTGGATCATTCCTCACCTGAATGGTCTGGCCTATATGGAAAAACCGCCTCTGCTGTACTGGCTGACGGCGATTTCTTTTGCTGTCTTTGGCGAAAATGAATGGGCGGCCAGAATGGTCCCTGCGATGTCTGCACTGTCTTGCGTGGCTTTGATTTTGTGGTTCGGGCGGCAGATAGGGCGGGTTGCAGCCTCGCGTCTGGCTGCATTGATGTTCATCAGCGGCCTGGGCGTCATGGCGATGTCGCGCACTTTGATGTTTGATATGCTGCTGACCGTATTTTTGACAGGTGCGCTGATGTTTGGCTACCTGTACAGCGTCTCAGGAGAAAAGAAGAAGCTCAACTGGTGTTTGGGTTTATTGGCATTTGCCTTGCTGGCCAAGGGCTTTGTTGCCATTATTTTATTTGGTGCTGTGAGTTTTATTTACACCATATTGTTTTCCAGTTCGCTAAGAGATTTTCAAAAAAGAATCATCGCCTGGTTTGATATAAAAGCGATAGGGATTTTCTTATTGATAGCCTTGCCCTGGCATATTGCTGCCATTCTGGCTGAGCCTATATTTGCCTGGTTTTATTTCATCAACGAGCATGTGCTGCGGTTTTTGGGCAAGCGAGAACCGCATGATTATTATGCCGGTGCCTGGTGGTATTACCTGCCGAGGATGGTGCTCTACCTCTTCCCCTGGTCCTTCTTTTTGCCTGTGCTCTTGTTTGTGAAGGCAAAGCAGCAAACACCCAGAACCCTGCATTTTTTCCTCGCTTGCGCCTGGATCATGCCAGTCCTGTTTTTTTCTTTATCCAGTGCCAAGGCGAATTATTATCTCGTCGTTGTCATGCCACTCGCAGCATTGCAATTGGCCATTGCCCTGGAAGACCGGGGTTTTGGTGCTGCATGGGGCAGGGCATTGGTTGGTATGTTTTTGGCAGCCTTATTTGCTCTCGCCGCCTGGTGGATAGGTAAACAGTTGAATCATCAGTTGTCTTCGCTGGTGGTGTATGGCATGGATGGAAAGCAATTCTTACGGGATTTTATGCTGGCTGCATCTCTGTTGAGTGCAGGTATTGCGGTTCTTGTCTGGCGCAAAGTGCGCTTTGGAATCTTCCCGTTTATCGCTTTGCCAGCACTGATGTTACTGGCGTTTATTGGGCTTTTACAAGCCGCCGCACAATGGACTTCTACTCAGCCCTTGTTGGCTGAATTGTCAACAATTGAAGCTAAGCATGAAGTATTTTTATTTAAGGTGTTTGAACATCAATCTTCATTGCCATTTTATTTGAAGCAGCCGGTAAGAGTGGTTGATAGCCGTAGTAGTGATTTGTTTTGGGGAAATAAACTTCATAAGAATAATATTGTTCTTTCAGATAGCAGTTTTGATACTTTGTTAGATAAACAATCCGTCGTTTTGCTTGTTCTTGATGAGGATTTGGATAAAAACCCAAAACTACCAGACAGCCAGACAGAGTGCTTTATGTGTAAAAAATATGCGTATAAATTCAAAAAAATAAAAAAATCGGCCGAACTACCTTGTTTATGAACTGAGTTTGGTAGTCAGGGTAATTTCTTCCTGCTGGCGTCTGGAGTCAGCTTGGGCATCAAGGTATAATCACGCTTTCTGATCCAACCAGCACTTGTGCACGGCAGGTTTTGTGTACATTGCCTCAACTACCTCGCTCACCATGTTGATATTGCCAGGCTCCAACGCCCTGTCTGCTTTTCGTACCTCCGGTCTTCTCTCTCGTTTGCAAGCTGTTGATGCCAATATTGTTGGCGTTACCGGCCGCTATGTCCATTTCGTTGATGTTGCCTCTGAACTGCTCAAAGAAGACGCTGATCGCCTGAATGCCTTGCTGGTATACGGCGATGCATTTACCGCCAGCAGTGAGGGTGATGTGTTTGTCGTGATTCCACGTTTCGGCACGATATCGCCATGGGCCAGCAAAGCCACAGACATCGTCCACAATTGTTGCATGACACATATCCATCGTCTTGAGCGCGGCATTATTTACTATGTGCAAGTCAAGACGGGTTTGCTGGGCGGTGCTAAAAAACTCGCTGATGGCAGCCGTGAGCAGGTGGCTGCACTCTTGCATGACCGCATGACAGAAATGGTGCTGGCCGATGCGCAGCAAGCGCAGGCACTGTTCTCTGAACTGGTTGCCAAAGATCTGGAGCACGTTGATGTACTGCAAGGCGGCAAGACGGCGCTGTTACAAGCAAATAGCGAACTCGGCCTGGCTCTGTCAGATGACGAGATCGATTATCTGGTTGATGCTTTCACTACAGCAAAGCGCAATCCTACGGACGTAGAACTGATGATGTTTGCACAGGCAAACAGCGAACATTGCCGTCACAAGATTTTCAATGCAGACTGGACTATCGATGGTCAGAAGCAGGATAAATCCCTGTTCCAGATGATCAAGAACACGCATGAGTTGCAACCCAAGGGCACGATCGTTGCCTATAGCGATAATTCTTCGATCATGGAAGGCGCGGTCGTCAAACGTTTCTTCCCATCCGGTAAAGACCAAATCTATCAGGTCACAGAAGAACTGACGCATACCCTGATGAAGGTGGAAACGCATAATCACCCTACAGCCATTTCTCCATTCCCAGGCGCTTCTACTGGCGCTGGCGGCGAAATTCGTGACGAAGGTGCCACAGGTCGTGGTGCCCGCCCAAAAGCAGGTCTGACCGGCTTTACCGTCTCCAACCTGATGTTGCCAGGCGCACGCCAGGCGTGGGAAAACGCTGGTGACAGCCTGACTGCAAAAGTTACTGCGGATGCCTATGGCAAGCCAGACCGCATCGCTTCACCATTGCAGATCATGATAGAAGGCCCTTTGGGTGGTGCTGCTTTCAATAATGAATTTGGTCGTCCTGTTCTGGGGGGTATTTCCGTACCTTCGAGCAAAATGTTGGCGGCACGGTCTATGGCTATCACAAGCCCATCATGATTGCCGGCGGTATAGGCAATATCTCGGACAAACTCACCAAAAAGAATGATCTTCCTGTAGGCAGCCTGCTGATACAGCTGGGTGGTCCTGGCATGCGCATAGGCATGGGTGGCAGTGCCGCTTCTTCGATGGCAACTGGTACTAATACTGCGGATCTGGATTTCGACTCGGTACAGCGTGGTAATCCTGAAATGGAACGCCGTGCGCAAGAAGTCATCAATTCCTGCTGGCAGTTGGGAGAGAACAATCCCATCCTGTCCATCCATGACGTTGGTGCTGGTGGTTTGTCGAATGCTTTCCCAGAAATCACCAATGATGCCAAACGTGGTGCGCTGTTTGATTTGCGTAAGGTACCGTTGGAAGAAAGCGGTATGGCCCCGAAAGAAATCTGGAGTAATGAATCGCAGGAGCGTTATGTCCTGGGTATAGCACCAGAAAGCCTGGAACTGTTCCGTCATTTCTGCGAACGTGAGCGTTGCCCGTTTGCCGTGGTTGGTACCGCGACTGAAGAGCGTCAATTGCGCGTCATTGACCCGCTGAATGACACTTCACCAGTCGATATGCCCATGAATGTCTTGCTGGGCAAGCCGCCAAAAATGCACAGGGATGTTGTCCATGTCAGCAATGATTTCCCAAAAATTGATTTGACTGGCATCGATCTGCAAGTTGCCGCAGAACGCGTGTTGAGCTTGCCCACTGTTGCTGATAAATCCTTCTTGATCACCATTGGTGACCGCACAGTGGGTGCTACATCCGTGCGTGACCAGATGGTAGGGCCATGGCAGGTGCCAGTGGCTGATTGCGCCGTGACCACTATGAGCCTGGAAGGCTACCTGGGTGAAGCCATGTCCATGGGCGAACGTACCCCGTTGGCCGTGATTGATGCTGCTGCATCTGGCCGTATGGCCGTTGGTGAGGCTATCACCAATATTGCTGCTGCACCGATCAGGGATATCTCGGATATCAAACTGTCGGCCAACTGGATGGCAGCCTGTGGCCAGCCTGGCCAGGATGCGGCCCTGTTTGATACGGTAAAAGCAGTCGGCATGGAATTGTGCCCGGCACTGGGCATCAGTATCCCGGTGGGTAAAGATTCCCTGTCCATGCGCACTACCTGGAAGGATGAAGGGCAAAGCAAGGCGGTAACCTCACCTGTATCACTGATTATTTCCGCCTTCTCGCCGGTGTATGACGTGCGCAAGTCATTGACGCCGCAGATACGTCTGGACCAGGGTGATACCAGCCTGATCCTGATTGATCTGGGTCGTGGCAAAAATCGCCTGGGTGCTTCCTGCTTTGCGCAAGTCATGCAGCAACTCGGCAACGACTCACCGGATGTCGATAGCGCGGAAGACTTGAAGGCCTTCTTCAATGCTATCCAGAAGTTGAATAGTGACGGCAAATTGCTGGCTTATCATGACCGCTCTGACGGCGGCCTGTACGCCAGTCTGTGTGAAATGGCCTTTGCTGGCCGTGCTGGTTTATCGGTCAATCTCGATATCCTGACCATGGATAGCGAACACGCAGCAGACCAGGGTGATGCCAAGAACTGGGCGACCCAGGTGTCTGAACGTCGCAATGACATGACCTTGCGCGCCTTGTTTAACGAAGAACTGGGGCCGTGATACAAGTGCGGACTGAACAGCGTTCAGAAGTCATGGATGTCTTGCGCAGCTTCAATCTGGGTGCCTGCAGCCACATTATAGGCAAGCCAAACAATAGCGGCATCATCGAATTTACCCGCGATGCCAAGCAAATTTATAGTCAGCCAAGAACTGCCTTGCATCAGTTGTGGAGCAAAACCAGCTGGCAAATTGCCCGTCTGCGCGACAATCCTGCCGGTGCTGATGCTGAATATGCGCGCATCGTGGATGCGAATGATCCAGGCATGCAGCCTAAACTGAGCTTCGATCCACAGCAAGACGTGGCAGCGCCATACATTGCAACTGGTGTACGTCCCAAGGTTGCCATCCTGCGTGAGCAGGGTGTGAACTCGCATATAGAAACAGCCTATGTCATGCATAAGTCCGGTTTTGAGGCGGTAGACGTGCATATGAGTGACCTGATTGCCGGTCGCGCAAAACTGGCTGACTTCAAGGGCTTGATCGCTGTTGGTGGCTTCTCTTATGGTGACGTATTGGGTGCAGGCGAGGGCTGGGCAAAAACCATTTTGTTCAATGCCATGATGTCTGATCAGTTCTCGCAATTCTTCCATCGCGATGACACCTTTGGTCTGGGTATCTGTAATGGCTGCCAGATGATGAGTAATTTGAAATCCATCATCCCAGGTGCACAGGCCTGGCCTAAATTCACCAAGAACAAGTCTGAGCAATTCGAAGGTCGTTTTGCCATGGTGGAGGTGACTGATTCTGCTTCCATCTTCTTCCAGGGTATGGCTGGTACACAAACACCTATCGCCATCGCTCATGGTGAAGGTTTTGCTGACTTCTCAACGACTGGCGACATTGCCAAAGCACAGGTAGCCATGCGCTTTATCAATAACGCAGGCTTGGCTACAGAAGCTTACCCATACAATCCAAATGGTTCGCCACAGGGCATTACTTCAGTCACCAATGAAGACGGACGCTTTACTGTGTTAATGCCACATGCGGAACGTGTGTTCCGCTCAGTATTGCATTCATGGCATCCAGAAGGTTGGGGTGAAGATTCCCCTTGGATGCGTATGTTCCGCAATGCACGGGTATTCGTGGGCTAAACTGTCGCGATAACAGTTAAAAAGGAAGGGCGTAATCATGAAAATGATTGCGCCCTTTTTACTTGCCCCTCACTTTATGAAGATGATTTACATTCTCAGTACAGAATAAAACCTTTACGTGGCACAGCTTTCCTTATAATGAATCGTCAGGGAAACTTTCTCCAGATAAATGCGATATCTGCTCTTCTTTGCTATGTTCTTTTTCTTGCATCATGCTGGTGCGGCGGAGCGCGTACGTGCTTGTGGTGGGGATAGTAACTGGCCGCCCATGTCTTATATCAAGTCTGCAGGAACACCTGTTGAGGGACTGTCGGCGGATATCTTGCGCAACATCTTTACCGACCCAAAAATAGAACTCAGGCCTTGGGCGCGTTGCCTGTTTGAGGTCCAGGCACGTGAGGGTTTCGATATTGTGATGTCGGTGTTCAGGAACCCTGAGCGTGAAAAGGTGTATTTGTTTTCCCGCAGTTACCATAGTCTTACGCCATCTTATTTATATTCTGCAAAAAAATTCCCGCAGCCCCCACTGCAAATGCTCAGTGATCTGGAGAAATATAAAATCTGCTCTTTACATGGCTCATCGACTTTTTATACCCGTCTGCCACCCTCTGTCATCGAAAGTGGCGCAACCAGCTATACCAGCCTCATGCGCAAGATAGAGCGGGGGCATTGTGATATTGTGGTGGATATGCAAGAAGTGTTATGGGGCTTTGCCCGCCTGAGTCTTTTGCCTCTGGACATGAGTACATACAAGATACAGAGCTTGCCGCAGACTGAAAAATACCCCCTGCATTTTGGTGTCAGCAAGGAGCATCCCCAGGCTGCACAAATCATAGAGCAGCTCGATAAAGGCCTGATGGAGTTGCAGAAAAATGGGAAATTGAACAGCATTATCAATAAATACCAGTAAATATTGATAAATACGTGCTGGAAAAAACAAAAGAGGCGCATTGCGCCTCTTTTATCTTAATACTTCACCACTTTATTGAGTAATTTTAGCTTTTTTATACAGGGATTGCTGGAATGCCTGCAGGTGTTGTTGTGAAATGCCGTTCACAAAATCACGTTTCACTTCTTCAAGTGTAGGGAATTTCGCTGTACGCGTATCATCAAGCTTGACGATATGGAACTTGTCTTTCCCTTGGGCATCAGTCATTTTTACAGGCGTTTCTGTAAATTGACCCTTTTGCAGTTTGCTCAGCACAGGGGCGAATGCTGGAGGCCAGCCGCTAGGTATGGACCAATCCAGATCACCACCTTTGGAGGCGTTGCCAGGATCTTTGGAGACTTGTTTGGCCAGCTCTTCAAATTTGGCGCCGCCTTTCAATTTGGAAATTGTGGCTTTTGCTTCATCTTCTGTATCCAGAACGATGTTGAACAGGTGGTATTCCTTGTCGCCTGCCTGAGCTTTTTGCCTGTCATATTCTGCCTGGACTTCAGCGTCAGTGACAGGGTTCTTTTTCAGGTAGTCAAACATCATTGCGCGAACCAGAATGGTTTGGCGTGCTTGTTCAATAGCTTGTTTTACATCGGCATTTTTTGCCAGGCCTGACTTTTCAGCCTCTTGTATCAAGACTTCATTGACGATCAGGTCTTGCTTGATCTGTGCGCGCAGCTGAGGCGTATCCTGCTGCTGGCCTTGCGTTACCGCTTGTTTTACTAATGCTTCAAGTTGGCTGGCAGGGATAGCCTTGCCATTAACTGTAGCTACGTTCTGAGCCATTGCAGGCAGGGCAGTTGCAAGAAGTACTACCAGCAAATGAGCAGGTTTAAAAGTCATTGTCTGTTCCTAAATAACAAAATAAATAAAACGGATTATAAATAAACTGCTTAGGTCGGTATCTCTGACGGACTTAATGCCACAATATTGAGGGCATGAATTTCCGTTTGCATCATAACGCCAACGGCATCATACACTAGTCGATGGCGAGAAATGCGGTTTAATCCTTCAAATTGCTGACAAACTATTCTTACACTGTAATGACCTGCACCACCAGCCGCACCAGCATGGCCCCGGTGAGCCTCGGAGTCATCTGTTAATTGACAGTCAACTGGCTGCAAGGTTTCAGTCAGACGGGCTAATATTTTGTCCGTGCGCGTCATTGTGCAGGTTCTTCCATGTATTTAGCCAGAAACAGGCTCTGGATAATGATAAATGCCGGCATGATGGCAACAACGGCCAGGAGTTTGAAATTGGCCCAGGTATCCGTAGAGAAATTAAACGCCACATAGAGGTTAATGAACCCCATGAGCAAGAAATACGCCATCCATGCATAGCTGAGTCGTGTCCAGATATGTTCTGGCAACTTGATTTGCCCGCCCATCGCCAATTGAATCAAGTTACTCTTGAATACAAACTGTGCCAAGGCAAACGCACCGCAGTAGCACCAGTAAAGTACAGTTGGCTTCCATTTGATAAAGGCTTCGTTTTGGAAATACAGGGTGGCACCACCGAACACCATGATAATAATGAAGGAAATCCATAGCATGGCATCTACCTTCTTGCGACGTATCAGCAGATAGCCTATCTGAAATACGGACGCGACCAAAGTAATCGCTGTGGCTAGCAAAATAGGAGCCAGTTCAGCGGTGGTTACTCCGCCAGAGACTACGCCGGAAAAATAGTCGGATACGATGGATTGTGCAGCAGTTGCATTTTTCTCACCCCATTTGAGAGTGAGAAAAAACAAAACTACCGGAAACATATCAAAAAGAAATTTCATTTACAGACAATCAGGTTACTGGGTCAAACTTCAAGGAGGCTGAATTAATGCAATAGCGCAACCTTGTAGGTGGTGGTCCGTCAGGGAATACATGCCCAAGATGAGCGTCGCAGATATTACACAAAATCTCAGTGCGCGTCATGCCATGAGATGTATCAACTTTTTCACGTACATGGGCTGGATTTAATGCCCTGAAGTAGCTTGGCCAGCCGCAACCGGAATCAAATTTGGCATCGGAGGCAAATAAAGGCGTGTTGCAGCAAACGCAGGTATAGATGCCAGCCTCATGATGATCCCAGAATTTGCCTGTAAAAGCGCGCTCTGTGGCTGCGTGTCTGGTGACCTCATACTCCATGGAGCTCAGTTGCGCCTTCCATTCGGCATCTGATTTGACGATTTTACTCATGATTTCCTCTTCACTTCTTTCTTGTATCAGGATGAACAACTGACTTCCAGATGCTTTGCCCAGTCTGGCGGCAAGCTTGCATAGTCGTCGTGTTCCTCTTGTTCGTCATAGGGATTTTTCAGGATGCTCAATAATTTCCTGACTTCTGAAAAATCCTTCTGTTGCGCTTTTTCTATAGCCTGCTGCGCAAGATAATTTCTTAAAACATATTTGGGATTGACTGAAAGCATACTGGTTTGACGTGTCTGTTCATCACTTTGTTCCATAATCAGACGCGCCCGGTAATTCAGCAGCCATGTGTCCAGACTATCCCTGTCAAGAAACAAATCACGCAACAGCTCATCATTGGTCGATTTCTGGTTCGAAAGCTTACTCAAATGACGGAAACTCAGGGTGAAGTCGGCATGATTACTTTGTAACAAAGTGAAAAAGCTGGCAAATAAATCGAGATCGCCTTCTTGATCTGTTTTCAAGCCAAATTTTTGACGCATGAGTTCTGACCATTTTTGCCGATAAACAGCAGGATAATGGCTCAGGGCCGCATTAGTGTCATCGACACTTCCTATGAGTGGCGATAAAGCTTGCGCCAAGGCCTGGCAATTCCAGTTCCCTATGGCAGGTTGCATGCGATACGAATAACGGCCTTGCTGGTCAGTATGGTTGCAGATATGTTTTTCATCGTAAGCTTCCATGAAGCCGAATGGACCATAGTCCAGCGTCTGTCCTATGATGGACATGTTGTCGGTATTCATGACGCCGTGCATAAATCCCACGGCCTGCCAGTGTGCCATCAGTTCGGCAGTGCGGGTGGTGACGGTAGTCAGCAGCGCCTGGTAAGGATTGTTTTCTGCCTGCAGTTCAGGATAGGAATGCGCAATGACATAATCAGCCAGTTGCCGCAGATTATCCATCCTGTCGTTGTAATACCAATGTTCAAATGAGCCAAAGCGTACAAAGCTCGGCGCTACCCGGGCGACAACCGCGCTGGTTTCTGGTGTCTCGCGAAAAACCATCTGGTCTGAGCCGATGACACACAGAGCGCGCGAAGTTGGTATGTTCAATGCTGCCATTGCTTCCGAGCACAAAAACTCACGTATGGATGAGCGCAATACCGCGCGTCCATCACCCATGCGCGAATACGGTGTCATGCCAGCACCTTTTAATTGAATTTCCAGATGTTGGCCAGCATGGGATATGCCACCCAGCAACAAGGCACGGCCATCACCCAGTTGACCAGCCCAGACACCAAACTGATGGCCTGAATAGACTGCTGCCAGGGGCTTGCTGCCAGGAAGAACCTGGTTGCCGGAAAAGTAATTCAAAAATTCTGGAGAATTAAGGCTGGCCTGGCCCAGGTTCAATTGCGCTGCAACTTCATCGCTGGCCGCGACCAGATAGGGTTTATCTATGGGGCTGGCTGAAAGCTGGGTATAAAAATGCGGGGGAAGTTCTGCAAACTTATTCTCCAGCACGAATTCTTGCAGAGAGAGTGGGGGTGTGGTCATGAGGTGCCAGGTGGCTATAAAAAGAATAAACGCATTTTGACAGATTTGGTCAAAATGCGTTTATCAGTTGCTTGCTCGTGATGCGGGATCAGGCAGTAATACGTTCCCTGGTCTTGCAACCATCAATCAGGAAGGACAGGCTGATCACCAGAACCAGCTCACCTTCAGCAGAGCGGGCAGTGCCCGTAATGCCTGGTGTGCTGATGCAGGTCAACGGTTTAATGACCAGATCGGCGGTACCATCAACCGCATCGACAGACAAGATGTAAGGGCTGGGAGCTGCAATGACGATACCAACTCTTTCTGACGCTGGTGTGTAGCCCAATATCTTGCCCAGAGACTTGACTGGCAAAGGCCGGCCCAGATCACGCAAAACAGGTTGACCACCGACGCTTTCAAAGGTTTCTGGTAATTCAACCACACGCTGCACGGTTGCCATAGGCAATGCCAGCGAAGCGCCATCGGTGCGTACCAGCATGGTCGGCACGATGGACAGTTCGATTGGCAAACGGATCAGGAAGGTTGTGCCAGTTCCTAATTGCGAGGCGATGCGTATTGCTCCACGATGGCGTTCTACCGCAGTTTTTACTACATCCATGCCAACGCCGCGGCCAGATACGCTGGAGGCAACTTCCTTGGTCGAGAAACCTGGCAAGAAAACCAGCTGGAAAGCCTCGTCGTCGGTGCGGGCATCATGCGCATTGATCAAGCCTTTGGAGATGGCTTTATCGCGCAGTCTTTGTGCATCCATGCCCTTGCCATCATCTGTCACTTCTATCATGACGCTGCTGGCTTCCTGCCAGGCTTTCAGTGAAATCGTGGCACGAGGTGCCTTATTGGCATTGATGCGTTCCTCAGCAGTTTCGATACCGTGATCGAGGGCGTTGCGCAACATGTGGACCAATGGGTCATACAAGCTGTCAACGACCACTCGATCGACTTCTGTCTCGGCACCGGCAATGTTCAGATCGACTTCTTTGCCAAGGTCACGTGCCAGTTCCCTGATCAGTCTTGGGAATTTCTGGAACAAGCGTCCCACAGGCTGCATGCGCGTTGCCAAAGTAGCGCGTTGCAATTCAGTTGAATAGCGGGAGGCGCGTGTCAGGGTTTCAGTCAGGGCAGACATCAGCGGTGCTGCCTGGCCGTCAAACTTGAATTGCGACAGTTTTTCAAGTAATACGGCGGCCTGGTTGGCTGCCTGCACGGATTCACCGGCAACTTCGAGCAAGACATTCAGTTTGACTGCATCTATGCGTATGCTTTCTTCTTTTGCGGGCGCGTTCTGTTTGATTTCTGCGCCTGATAATGAAGATTTGACAGCTTCGGTTTCTTCCCGCTGCGTTGGTGCTGCAGCGTGTACTTCCTCTTCCTCGGCGGCTTCGGATTCGGCCTCGGGTAAGGTGCCTGGCGGTGTCACGGCGCGGAAATAGGCTTCCCAGTCAAGTTCACCGTCATTCTCTTTTTTTGCTGCAGGTGGGGCAGCCTTTTCTACGGGCTTGGGCGTATCTGCCGGTCTGGCTTTGGCCGCCGCCGGTTTTTTGCTGACGCCCTTCATTTCTATGGCGTCTGTCAGCATTTTTTCCAGCGACTTGGGCATGGTCGAGAGCTTGTCTGGCTCAGTACCATTATTGAGCGCGGTTAACTGGTCTGCGACAAAGCCGCTGGCCTCAAGCGCTGCTTCTATCGCCTCTGGCGTGACAGGAACTTGTCCCGTGCGCAGGGCGTCAAAGAGGTTTTCGGTCAAGTGGCAGGCCGATACCATCGCACTCAAGTTCATGAAGCCAGCGCCGCCCTTGATGGTGTGGAAGGACCGGAATACGGCATTCAGCGTATTCATGTCGCCGGGATTGCGCTCGAGCGAAAGCAGATGTTCTTCTACATTGGTCGCCAGATCGAGCGCTTCGACGACAAATTCTTTGAGCATGTCATCCATTAGAAACCCAGACTATCAAGTAGGTTATCTACATCGTCCTGTTCCAGTGCTGCGTTCGGGACGGAAGGGCCTTCCATCAATTCTACTGCTTTTTCTTTCAATTCTACAGGCGCATTGTCCAGCAGAATTTGGGTCAGTTCGTGCTCAACACGCTTGTTGATGGCCACCACTTTTTTGATCAACTGACCTGTCAGGTCTTGGAAGTCTTGCGCCATCATGATGTCCAGCAGGCGTGCTTTTTCAGCATCGGTCGCCGTCAGCACACTATTGGCAAAAGTCTTGGAATCTGTTGCCAGGGTTTTGAATTCATCAACGCTGAGTTTGCCATCAAACAGGTCTGTCCAGCGAACATCCATGGACTTGGCTTTCTTGGCCAGTTCATCTTGTTCAGGCATGCCCAGATCTGTTGCGTTCAAGACTTTGTTGGCGGCTTGCTCAGTCAGGGTGGCGACATATTCAAGCCTTCCCTGGGCATCTGCAATCTGCACTGCAACGTCTGATAGCGAACGGTCATAGCCGAGCTCGCGCATGGAGTCATGCAGCATTCTGACAATGCCGCCCAAACGGTCAAAAATGGGTTTGGTGGCGTCTGCATCTTCGCTGTGAAAATTGAACTTGGCAGGAACCGGTTCCTGCAATATAGGTTCGCTAATCACAGTAGGCGCTGCTTGGGAAGAGGGGGACTCTACATTGGTTTCCAGGCGCTGATTGGCCATTTCTTCAAACAATGCGTCCAGATCATCTGCTGAATCGGTCATAGTCCTTGGTTCTCCATAATCGCATTGATCATTGTGTAAAGCTTCACAAATGTCACGTTGTGTCAGCGGGAGTATGCAGACATGTTCTGAGTATTGCTGCCGTTCAGATACAACGTTTCTGCATGGACTCCGTTTTTTTTCCTGATTTATTTTGCTTGAATCAGGGGGTAATTTTTATCCATGAACAAGACTGCTTTTTGCTCCTGTTCATAGTAGCAGGACATTACCGAAGAATAACCCAGAGTAATAAAATTTGTCATTCTTTTGTTACTCCCGATGCAGTTTTGTCACATTCTTTTACGTAAGTTCGCAAAAAATGTTCTGGCGTCTCTATTCTGAACATGCCAGCCTGCTTCATTTTTCTGGCGAGCTTGAGCAAAGCCTTGTCTTTGGTGATCAAAACTTCAGCATGGGCATCGCGTGCAATCTCAAGAAATTTCTGATCATCCTTGTCACTGCAGACAGGGAGTCTATAGCCGGTATCGGCGGGAGCGAGGCACTCGATATGGGCATCAAACAGGGCCGTCACCGCTTCGGCGCTTTCGTGTCTTGCTGCAAGATGAGGGTAGTCGAGTACTGCCAGCCATTCATCCCGACAATCTGTGCGGGTCAGGGCCTTTAACTGGCCATTGCTGAGATCATCAAGCAGGACCGACCATCTGGGATCTTTGAATACAAACAAATCCAGACACACATTGGTGTCAAGAATTACGCGCTTAGGTATGATGTCGGTCATTTTTGTCTATTAAGTTCAATTTATGCTCATTGTATTATCTCCAGCCAAAAGTCTGGATTTTGAAACACCAGTAAAAACCAGGACGAAAACTGCGCCCCATTTTCTGGTCGAGGCAGAACAACTGGTGGAAATAGCCAGAACATATAGTGCTGATCAACTGGGCAGGCTGATGGATATCTCTCCTGCGCTTGCTGAATTGAATGTGCAACGCTTTGCTGACTGGTTGCCACAGCCGGACGCACAACATAGTAAACAGGCAGTATTTGCATTTAATGGAGATGTGTATGAGGGGCTCGATGTCGCGAGTCTGACATCTCCACAACTGAAATACTTGCAAAACCATCTGCGTATTCTGTCTGGTTTATACGGTTTATTGCGTCCGCTTGATCTCTTGCAGGCATACAGGCTGGAAATGGGAACTGCGCTAGCCAATCAGCATGGTAAAAATCTGTACAGTTTCTGGGGAGATAAAATTAGTTTACTGTTGAGCGATGCTATTCAGCAACATAAATCACAAGTTCTGGTGAATTTGGCATCTGATGAATACTTCAAGGCGGTAAGACCAGCAGTTTTGGGGGCAAAAATCATTTCTCCCGTCTTTCAGGACTGGAAAAATGGCAAATACAAAATCATTTCTTTTTATGCCAAACGCGCCAGAGGCTTGATGGCCAGATATTGTGCCCAGCATGGCATACGCAAGGTCAATGACTTGAAAGCTTTTGCTGAAGAGGCTTATGCTTATTGCGAAGAGGAATCTACCAGCACTGAATGGGTGTTCCGGCGCAAAATAGAAGATTGATGTAAAGTCAGGGCACATGCTTGCGCCCTGACTTTACATCAGGGTTGCTTACATTCTTACCAGAATTTCCACCACGCATCGCGCTTACCGGCTTTGCCTGTCAGGTAATCACTTTTTGGGAAGTTCTGCAAGAAGACGCGGTTTGCATCGTCTCGCAGCTCTGTCATGCCCATCGCATCGTAGGAGCGTATCAAAATGAACATCGCTTCTTCAATGGAGGGTGCATCCGGATATTCCTTGATGGCAGACTGCGCGCGGTTGGCTGAGGCCAAGTAGGCGCCACGACGCAGGTAATAGCGTGCAACGTGTACGTCATATTGCGCGAGTGCATTCACCAGATATTTCATGCGCAGGATCGCGTCTGGCGTATACTTGCTGTCTGGGAACTGGACTGCAAGTTGCTTGAAGGCATCAAAAGAATCGCGGGAGGCTTTAGGGTCGCGTTCGGTGATATCCTGGTTTGCCAGGAAATTGAGCAAGCCGACCTGGTCGTTGAAGTTGATCACGCCGCGCAAATAATACATGTAATCTACGTGACTATGATTCGGGTGCAGCTTGATAAAGCGTTCCACCGCGGCCAGCGCCTGGGCCTGGTCACCTTGCTTGTAATAAGCGTAGGCAGTTTCCATCTGCGCTTGTTGTGCGTAAGTACCGAAGGGGAAGCGTGATTCCAGTTTTTCAAAGTATTGAATTGCCTTTTCATAACCCCCACTGGACATTTCGTCTTTAGCTTCAGCGTATAATTTTGATGCTGACCAGGTTTTGGTCTCATCGCCTTTTTCACCAAAGACCCCGCAGCCGCTTAAACTTAAGGACGCGGCAACAGCCAGAACCAGCAATTTCAAAGATTTAATGTGCATAAATTTGTGCGTGAGCATGAAAACAATTTACGGATTATAGCCGATGGCAAAAAATGTGAAACAAACTACTACAGTGATTTTGTCAGATTCCGACCTGGACACTGAATTGGAAGGGCTGAACGATACCACCGAAGTGGACGAAGATTTTGCCCTTGTAGTAGAAAATATAGAATTAAAGCTTACTTCGGATGCTTGTGGTGAGCGTTTGGACAAGACTTTGTCCAAACTGGTTCCACAATATTCAAGAAGCCGCATCCAGCAGTGGATAGAAGACGGTTTTGTCAGCGTTGATGGCAAGCCTGGTCGTGGCAAGATGACCATGCTCGGCGATGAAAAAATCATCATTGAGCCACAGGCAGCGCCCGACGAAGGTGCTTATGCACCTGAAGACATCCCTTTGAACGTGGTGTATGAAGACGATGACATCCTGGTCATCAACAAACCAGCTGATATGGTGGTGCACCCGGCAGCGGGTAACTGGTCAGGCACTTTGCTCAATGGCTTGCTATATCGCTGGCCTGCTTTGCTGGGTGTGCCTCGCGCCGGCATCGTGCACAGGCTCGATAAAGATACTTCTGGCTTGATGGTGGTCGCCAAAACCCTGATTGCCCATACTGAACTGGTACGCCAGTTACAGGACAGGACAGTCAAGCGTGAATATTATGCGCTGGTATGGGGTACGCCTAATTTGTCAGGCACAGTCGATGCACCCATGGCCAGACATCCGCGTGACCGCATCAAGATGGCGGTTTCACAAAGCATGCTTGCCAAGCCTGCTGTCACGCATTTCCAGCGGGTGGCGGCTGGCATGCTGGAAAAATTCCCTGTCAGCCTGGTGGCCTGCCAACTGGAAACTGGCCGCACCCATCAAATACGTGTTCACATGTTGTCACTGGGTTTTCCTCTGGTAGGTGATCCTTTATATGGCAAGCAGCATCTGGCCCGCTTTTTTCATCGCCAGGCGCTGCAGGCACGTAAGCTGGGTTTGACGCACCCGACCACAGGCGAGCATGTGGAGTGGGAGGTCCCATTAGCTGATGATTTTGCAGCATTACTGCTGCAGGCTGGCATACAGACAGTATGAAACCAGACGGCAAGAACTTAGCTGCTCTTGCTCCTTTCCCGGTAGTGCTGCCCAACTGGCAGCACGCGCCCGCTAACGTGCGGGCGTTCACCACTACCCGTCATGGCGGGGTCAGTCTTGGCCCCTATGGAGATGCAAGCGGTAACGCTGGCTTCAATCTCGGTGACCATGTCAATGATGATCCGCTTGCTGTAAAACAGAATCGGGATAAATTAAATCGTCAATTGCCTTCGGATGTCATATTCTTATCACAAGTGCATGGCAATATAATACTGAACACGGCTGACCTTGCTATTAGTAAGTCCAATATCGGTGATGCGGTTCTCAGTACGCAAGCAGGGCAAGTCTGCGCCGTGCTGACTGCGGATTGTTTGCCGGTTTTATTTGCCGATGTCACCGGTAAGGTCGTTGCGGCAGCCCATGCTGGCTGGCGTGGGCTGGCTGGTGGCGTGTTGCAAAATACCGTGTTAGCGATGAGAGGTAAGGGCGCGCAAGAAATTATTGCATGGCTTGGTCCAGCTATCGGGCCGCAAGAGTTTGAAGTAGGGCGTGATGTACTGGATGCTTTTGCTGCACAGATTCCTGATGCGCAGGCGTATTTCAACGTGCAAGCCAGGCAGGATGGTGCAGAAAAATATCTGGCGGATCTTTACGGGCTGGCAAGAAAATTGCTAAATGACATCGGTATTGACCAGGTTTTTGGCGGAGACCATTGTACAGTGAGCGAAGTGACAGAGTTCTATTCATACCGCCGTGATGGTGTCAGCGGAAGAATGGTCAGCCTGATCTGGATTGCGCCGGATTAAAGCTGCTTGATTTAATCCGCTTTCGTTTCGACTGATTGGTGCGCTTTATGCAGTTGATCGTCGTATGAAAGTGTTGGAGTTTCAGATTGTTTTTGCAGTGCAGCTTGTTTTTCCAGTCGTTCACGCTTGCGCTGTGGTGTACGCATCAGGTATAAAACTATTGTTAAAGGAAAAACGCAATACAAGAGGAAAGTCATGATGCCTGCGATGACAGAGTGTTCTGTGATCGACATCATCAGTACGACATAAATCCAGGCGATTGCAACGATATACATAAAAACCTTGCTACTTATTATTGTGAATGCTTGATGTGGGCAAGCAATGGTAGGAACTGTATTGCAGCTTATTTAGTCAGGGAAAGAAAGCTTAAAATTATTTCGAAACGATACGCGAAAATCAGGAGGCACGCATGAAGACTTTCGATCCTCAAGCTATGTACTCCGAGTGGATGTCACAGCTAGTGAATCAAGACAAATGGCAGGAGTGGATGAAACCTGCCGCAACAATGAACCCCATGCCAGCAGCAGATATGCTGAAGGACTTGGGAGCGCAGATAGATCCTGCCACCATGACGCGCTTGCAAACGGAGTATATGCAAGAGTTCGGCAAGCTATGGCAAGACTTTGCTGTATCCAAAATCCCTGATCTGAAAGACAGGCGTTTTTCAGCCCCAGACTGGCATAATCATGCCATGCACTCTTATAGTGCAGCATCTTATTTGTTGAATGCACGTTTTTTGATGGCCATGGCAGAGTCTGTGCAGGCACCAATCAAGACAAAACAGAAAATCGGTTTTGCAGTGCAGCAAATGATAGATGCGATGTCGCCGGCCAATTTTCTGGTTACTAATCCCGAAGCGCAAAGCAAATTGATCGAGAGTAAAGGCGAGAGTCTGGCCAAGGGCATTACTCAAATGCTGGCCGATATGCAAAAAGGCCGTATTTCCCAAACCGATGAATCCGCCTTCGAAGTCGGCAAAAATGTCGCAACATCAGCCGGTACCGTGGTGTATGAAAACCAACTGTTCCAGTTGATTCAGTATCAGCCTACCACCAAGACAGTTCATCAACGCCCCTTGTTGATGGTGCCGCCTTGTATCAATAAATTCTATATCCTGGATTTGCAACCTGAGAACTCGGTCGTACGCTATGCCGTCGATCAGGGGCACACAGTCTTCCTTGTATCCTGGGCGAACCCGGATGAAAGCATGGCCGAAGTCAGCTGGAATGACTATATCGAGGATGGCGCGATACAGGCTATCAAGGTCGTGCAAAAAATCAGCAAGCAGGACAAGATCAACACCTTTGGCTTTTGCGTGGGTGGCACCATCATTTCGACTGCCTTGTCTGTACTGGCGGCGCGCGGTGAGCATCCTGCCAGCAGCCTGACTTTGCTGACCACTTTGCTGGACTTTACCCAGACTGGTGTGCTCGACGTGTTTGTCGATGAAATGCAAGTCAAGATGCGTGAGCAGACCATAGGTCGTCGTGGCATTTTGCCGGGCAAGGACCTGGCCAGCACATTCTCCAGCCTGCGGGCAAATGACCTGGTCTGGAATTATGTACAGTCTAATTACCTCAAGGGCGAGGCTCCGCCACCATTCGATCTCTTGTACTGGAATGCCGATAGTACCAACTTGCCTGGCCCGATGTTTTGCTGGTACCTCCGCAATACCTATCTGGAGAACAAACTCAAACAGCCTGGTGCCTTGACAGTCGCGGGCAGCAAGGTCGATCTGGGCAAAATCGATGCACCTTGCTTTGTCTATGGTTCACGTGAAGATCACATTGTTCCCTGGCAGGCAGCTTACGCTTCTACAGCCTTGCTCAATCCCCGTAATAAAGACAGGAACCGCTTTGTGCTGGGTGCATCGGGTCATATCGCCGGGGTGGTGAATCCCCCGGCCAAGAAAAAGAGAAGTTATTGGACCAACGAGCAGGCTGGCCTGGATGCAGAAAGCTGGTTTGCTGGTGCCACTGAACACCCAGGCAGCTGGTGGCCAGAATGGTCAGCCTTTTTGAGCGAGCATGGCGGCAAGATGGTGAAAGTGCCAGCTAAGCCTGGAAACGCAGAATTTCCTGCAATTGAAGCCGCACCCGGACGGTATGTGAAGGTAAGGGCAGATTGAAGGTTTGTTGTTAAGTAGTTAAAATTCAATGAGGAGAACAAGTATGTCAAAACGTGTTGCTTATGTTACTGGTGGTATGGGTGGTATCGGAACTCCAATTTGCAGACGTTTGTGCAAAGATGGCTATACAGTCGTTGCCGGTTGTGGCCCGAATTCAGCCCGTAAGGATAAATGGCTGGCAGATATGCGTGCAGAAGGCCTGGACATTCATGCTTCTGAGGGTAATGTCTCGGACTGGGAATCGACCAAGGCAGCTTTTGAAAAGGTCAAGGCAGAAATTGGCGAAGTCGATGTGCTGGTCAATAACGCGGGTATTACCCGTGATGGTCAGTTCCGCAAGATGAGCAAGGCAGATTGGGATGCGGTGATGGACACCAACCTGAACTCCTTGTTCAATGTCACGAAACAAGTTATCGACGGCATGGTGGATCGTGGGTGGGGCCGTATCATCAATATTTCTTCTGTGAATGGTCAAAAAGGCCAGTTTGGTCAGACTAACTACTCGACGGCTAAAGCAGGTATCCACGGCTTCTCCATGGCTCTGGCGCAGGAGGTGGCAACCAAGGGGGTGACGGTCAATACAGTATCCCCAGGTTATGTCGGTACTGACATGGTCAAGGCCATACGCCCAGACGTGCTGGAAAAAATTGTGGCTGGCATCCCTGTCAAGCGTCTGGCTGAGCCTGAAGAGATTGCCTCTATTGTTGCCTGGATTGCATCTGATGAAGGTGGTTATGCTACTGGTTCAGATTTCTCCATCAATGGTGGTTTGCATATGGGCTAATCGCCGCCAACCATCAGAAACTGCCAGGAATTAGAATATATTTTTTAAATTGGCTTTTTAGCCTCCCTGATTGCTGTCTTTCTTCTGCAGTGCGGTAAAATATGCCCATCAGAGTCGCAAGATTTCGATGGGCATATCTTTTGCAGGCTGCAAAATACAAGATATAAAAAAGGGGACAAACATGAAAGCTGTTTTGGCCGGGCCAGAATAAGAATCATGTTTGCGTGAATAGTCTGTGCTACTTTGACGAGTGATCCTCGTAAAGTGGCAGGATATCGAAGTGTTTAACTGAGATCTCAATGAATAGCGCAAAAAAATCAACACAGCATCTGATCAAGAAATATCCTAACCGTCGTCTGTATGACACCCAGACCAGTAGCTATATCACGCTGGTTGATGTCAAGCAGTTTGTATTGGAGAACGATGATTTCGCCGTAGTCGATGCAAAAACTGGCGAAGACCTGACGCGCAGCATACTGTTGCAAATCATTCTGGAAGAAGAGGCGGGTGGTACGCCCATGTTCTCCAGTGTGGTCTTGTCGCAAATCATTCGCTACTATGGTCACGCCATGCAAGGCATGATGGGCAATTACCTGGAAAAAAATGTCCAGGCCTTTATTGATATCCAGAACAAACTGGCCGAGAATTCCAAGGGTATTTACGAAGGCAAGCCCTTCAGCCCTGAGATGTGGACGCAGTTCATGAATGTTCAGGGCCCGATGATGCAGGGCATGATGGGCAACTACATAGAGCAGAGCAAGAATTTGTTTGTGCAAATGCAAGAACAAATGCAAAGTCAGGCAAAAAATATGTTCAATGTCTTCCCCTTCAATCCAGAAGATGTGAATAAAAAGTAAATGATATTCAAGTCGAACGGGTACGTATTCTGACTTAAGCCTCTGATTCTTCAGGAAATTATGACAGATGCGGCAAGTTGGGCTGGCAAAAAGGGTACAATAGCGGATTCGCTTTTGTACCCTTTTTGCTCTTATTTGCTATTAATTGTCCTCTATGTCTATCTCTGAAATTCGTCGTCAAGAAATGCCTGCTACCCACAAGGTGGGATTTGTGTCCCTGGGTTGCCCAAAGGCGCTTGTCGATTCCGAACAAATCCTGACCCAGTTGCGTGCTGAAGGTTACGACACTGCCAAATCCTATGACGGTGCCGATCTGGTCATCGTTAACACCTGCGGCTTCATTGATGCCGCTGTGCAGGAATCTCTGGATGCGATTGGTGAGGCACTGGCTGAAAACGGCAGGGTCATCGTGACTGGTTGCCTGGGCGCTAAAAAAGATGCTGACGGTAAGGACATGATACAGTCTATTCATCCTAAAGTGCTGGAAGTGACTGGCCCACATGCAGTCGGTGAAGTCATGGCGGCAGTGCACAAGCATTTGCCTAAACCGCATGAGCCTTTCATGGATCTGGTGCCAGCACAAGGCGTCAAACTGACGCCCAAGCATTTCGCTTACCTCAAAATATCCGAAGGCTGTAACCACCGCTGCAGTTTCTGCATTATTCCCTCCATGCGTGGTGATCTGGTGTCGCGCCCGATTGCCGATGTCATGCTGGAAGCAGAAAACCTGTTCAAAGCCGGGGTCAAGGAATTGCTGGTGATCTCCCAGGACACCAGTGCCTATGGCGTGGATATCAAGTTCCGCATGGGCTTCTGGAATGGCAAGCCAGTCAAGACGCATATGACGCAGTTGGTGGAGGCGCTGGGTGAGCTGGCCAAACAATATGATGCCTGGGTGCGCCTGCATTATGTGTATCCGTATCCGCATGTCGATCAGATCATTCCTTTCATGAACAATGGTCATGTCCTCCCTTACCTGGATGTGCCTTTGCAGCATGCTCACCCTGACGTGCTAAAGCGTATGAAGCGTCCGGCGAGCGGCGAGAAAAACATAGAACGCATCAAGGCCTGGCGTGAAATGTGCCCGGAGATCACGATACGTTCCACCTTCATCGCCGGTTTCCCTGGCGAGACAGAAGAAGAGTTTGAATACCTGCTCGACTTCCTTAAAGAGGCTGAAATTGATCGTCTCGGTTGTTTTGCCTATTCACCGGTCGAGGGCGCAACAGCCAACGAGATAGAGAACCAGTTGCCAGATGAGGTCCGTGAAGACCGCCGCCGCCGTGTCATGGAATTGCAGGAAGGCATATCCAAGAAACGCCTGCAGGCCAAGATAGGTAAAACCATGCGTGTCTTGATCGATTCCCTGGATCGTAGTGGCGGCGTTGGCCGTAGCTCTGCAGATGCGCCTGAGATTGATGGCGTAGTCTATGTCAAGCCACCTTTCGAACCACACCGCAAACTCAAGGTTGGCGAATTCGTCGAAGTGAAAATTACGGCGGCTGATGCCCATGATTTGTGGGGCGAAGCGGTCTGATGAGATTTTTGTATTTCGCTGTATTGCCGCTGACTCTGTGCTCGGGGTTGGCGGCCCAGGCTCAGGTCAAGGCTGAGCCTGCTTCCATCCAGACTACACGCTTTGCTCCCATGGAGAACCCTTTTTTTGCGAGGGAAATTGAATTCCAGGGCAAAATCGGTGATGACAAGATACGTATGCATTTGCAACCCAAGGCCGAAGACAGGGACAGTGTCGAAGGTTCTTATGTCGTGGCAGGTGGCAAGCGTAATCAAGGTAAAAAGATTTTGTTGGCCGGTGAAGTCAGCGGCAACAAGCTCAGCATGGAAGAATCCGAAGACGGCATAGATGTATCCGGGCAGTGGGATGGTGAACTCAAGGACAATGTCATACGCGGTATCTGGCAATCAGATGATGGCAAAGTCAGTAAAGAATTCGTACTTGAATTGCTGCCACGCCCAAAAAGTAAAAAAACCAAAGCTGTCTTAACTAAATAAAATAGTCGATCGAGCTTTTCATCCAAGGCTGCTCATGCCGGCGTATGTTTTTATGCGTTGTGCAGTTCTTGCTGTTGCACCGTAATCCAAAATAGCGTGCATTTGAGGCAAATCTTAAATGGTACAATCCAGCTCTTTTCCCCGGGCCTGGAAGATCATGTTTTTAGTAAAAAAATTTTGCGTACTTGTATTGTTGCTAGCGTCAATTTCTCCATCAGTGTTTGCTGATAACGCCCCTAATCCGGCATCCTTTGCCAGCTTTCGCAAGCAGTTCAAGACTCAGGTGGCTTATGACGGGAATGATCGTAGCCCCGTAGGTAATTCACCAGATAATGTATTCAAATCTGTGCAATATCAGTCAGCAGTAGGGCAGCTTGCTGCCATGTTGACTCCCGACCCCAAAGATGGGAAAAAACACCCGGCCATCATCTGGATTACAGGCGGCGATTGCAATTCGATTGATGGAACAACTTTATCCCAGGCTAGTCCCAGAACTAATGACCAGTCTGCTGCGGCTTACCGCAAAGCTGGTATCGTGATGATGTTCCCGACTTTGCGCGGTGGTAATGATAATCCAGGTAAGCATGAAGCACATTTTGGTGAGATTGATGATGTGCTGGCAGCGGCAGATTATCTGGCCCAGCAACCCTGGGTAGATCCATCGCGTATTTATCTTGGCGGCCATAGCACTGGCGGTACTTTGGTATTGATGGTGGCTGAGGCTAGCAAACGTTTCAGGGCAGTGTTTTCATTTGGCCCGGTCGCTGAGTTGCGTCAATACGGGAAAATGATGCCGGTTAATTACGACAAGATGAGTAGTGCGGACTTGCTGGCTCGCGCACCATATTACTGGCTGCCATCTGTCGCAAGCCCTTTATTTGTTATTGAGGGGGTGGATGGAAATATCCAATCTCTGGAATCGCTGCGCAGTAAATCCCGCAATCCCTATATCAAATTCTTATCGATCAAAGGAGCTTCACATTTTACGATTCTGGCTCCTGGTAACGATCTGATCGCCAGAAAAATTCTGCTGGATGATGGGGCTGCCAGCAACATCAGCCTGACAGAAGGTGAAATGATCAACGAGCTGTCAAAAAAATAGTTAACAAGACAGACTTCTAAAAGGCGCGTGATGCGCCTTTTTTCATGATGGAGTGTGTACTGCTTGTACGCTAATATGTGCAAACATTTGAACTATTAGCGAAACAGGGATTGGCATGTCAGAAAATATTCGACCTGAGCCGGGATTTAATACCAGCATCATCCACAATGAATATGTCGCACCAGAAGGTTTTGCTGCCTTCCCTGTCGGCATACATCATGCATCTACCGTCTTGTTTGAAAATGTCGCCGCCATGCGCGAGCGTAGCTGGCAGGATAAGTCGGCGTATACCTATGGTCTGCATGGCACGCCGACCAGTTTTACCCTGGAAGCCAGGCTGGCACAAATAGAGAAAGGCAACTTCTGCCTGCTTGCACCCAGTGGCCTCGCGGCAATTACGCTGGTAGATATGGCTTTCCTGCAGAGTGGTGATCACGTTCTGATACCGGACAATGCCTACGGCCCCAACCGCGACCTGGCAGATTGGTTATCGCGCAGTTTCGGTATCAGTGTGCAGTATTATGACCCCTTGATTGGTGCTGGTATCGCAGCATTGATAGCAGAAAATACTCGCCTGATCTGGGTGGAAGCACCGGGTTCAGTGTCAATGGAAGTACCGGATGTGCCTGCGATATGCATTGCTGCCCATGCGCGCGGGGTATTGGTGGCGATGGACAATACCTGGTCGGCAGGGCTTGCGTTCTCTGCTTTTGCGCATGGCGTCGATATCATCATGCAGGCGCTGACCAAATACCAGAGTGGTGGTTCGGATGTCTTGATGGGAGCCGTCATTACCCGTGACAAGGCACTGAATACCCGGTTGCAACTGGCGCACATGCGTCTGGGCTTTGGTGTTGGCATGGACGACGTCTATTTGGTACTGCGCAATTTGCCGACGCTGCAACTGCGTTTTAACGCACACGATCAAAGTGCACGCAAAATTGCTGCGTGGTTAGCCCTGCGACCAGAGATCAGCAAGGTTTTGCATCCAGCCTTGCCGGATTGCCCCGGGCATGAAATCTGGCAGCGTGATTTTACCGGGGCAGGCGGTTTGTTTTCGGTGCTATTGGATGCGAAGTATACTGAAGAGCAAACCGACCGCTTCGTCGATAGCCTGAAACTGTTCAAGCTGGGTTATAGCTGGGGTGGGGCGCATAGTTTATGCGTGCCTTATCGCATGCAGTATATGCGTAGCAACTGGACAGAGTCAGGGACTTTGGTGCGTTTCAATATAGGTCTGGAAGATACGCAAGACCTGATTGCCGATATAGAACAGGCTTTGGTGGCGCTGGTGTAAAGACAAAGGCTGCCAACTTGTTATTCAGGCAGCCTTCGTTTTAATAAATAAAGACTTATTTACTGGCACTGCTTGCTGCTTCAGATGCTGGCGCGGCACTTGCGCTCGCTTCAGATGCGGCAGCTGGCAGGCTTGCCGGAGCAGGAGCGGTGGCACTGGCGGAAGCCGAATGAACCTCGGTCGGATTATGGCCGGCTGCTTCACCTTGCATATCGACTTTGTCACCCGCTTTAAAAATCAGGAACAGGGCAGCGGCTGCAAAAATAATAAAGCCGACGAGAATTTTCCACATAATTGTCTCCAGAGTTGAGCTTATAAGATGGACTAAGCTTAGAGGAGCTTGCTTACATCATTCTTGCATGTTCATGCAATGAAAGAAAAACCAAATAAAAAAGAGTGAATTTCCATGGAAATTCACTCTTTTTCAATTCATCCCTGCAAGCAGGGATGGGTTTGCCCTAAGCTTAGGCTGCCAGCAATTGACGCAAGACGAATGGCAAGATGCCGCCATGTTTGTAGTAGTCAACTTCGATAGGTGTATCGATGCGCAGCAAGACCTTGACTTCCTTCTTCTCACCGTTGGCACGGTTGATGACCAGAGTCACTTCTTGCTGTGGCTTGATTTCATCTTCTATACCTTTGAGATCAAAGGATTCATTGCCAGTGATGCCCAAAGTATCAACACTGTCAGTGCCGATAAATTGCAGTGGCAATACACCCATGCCAACCAGGTTGGAGCGGTGGATACGTTCAAAAGAACGGGCGATGACAGCTTTGACACCCAGCAATTGCGTCCCTTTTGCTGCCCAGTCACGGGAAGAACCCGTACCGTATTCTTCGCCACCGAAAATCATGGTTGGCGTGCCTTCAGCAACATACTTCATTGCAGCATCGTAAATGGCCATAGGTTCGCCGGTTGGCTGGAACAGGGTTTCGCCGCCTTCAACGCGGGAACCGTCTTCTTTTGCCGGGATCATGAGATTTTTGATACGGACGTTGGCAAACGTGCCGCGCATCATGATTTCATGGTTGCCACGACGTGAGCCGTAGGAGTTGAAATCGGCTTTCAAGACGCCGTTTTCTTTCAGCCATTTACCTGCAGGGCTGGATTCCTTGATGGAGCCAGCTGGGGAGATATGGTCAGTCGTGATGGAGTCGCCGAATACGCCCAGTGCACGCGCACCAGTGATACCTGTCGCGGCGGCTTTTGGTTCCATCGTGAAGTCAGCAAAGAATGGTGGCTCAGCGATATAGGTGGAAGTAGGCCAGTTATAGACTTCACCTTCTGCAACACCCTGGATGTTTTCCCACAGCTTGCCTGGTGCACCTTTGACGTCAGCGTAGTTTTCCTTGAAAGTCTTGGAATTCATCGCATATTTCATCAGCTTGTTGATTTCTGCACTGGTAGGCCAGATGTCACCCAGGAAAATGTCCTTGCCTTTAACGCGGCCAACTGGCTCTGTCATCAGGTCGCGTGTCATATTGCCAGCAATGGCGTAGGCAACCACCAATGGAGGGGAGGCCAGGAAGTTGGAGCGGATATTCGGGTGAATACGTGCTTCAAAGTTACGGTTGCCGGACAGAACTGCAGATGCGACGACGTCGTTGGCAACAATTGCTTCATTCATTGCAGGTGTCAGGTCACCGGCATTGCCGATACAGGTTGTGCAACCGTAGGCTGTGACGCCGAAGCCGAGTTTTTCCAGGTAAGGCAACAAACCTGCTGCTTCCAGGTATTTGGTCACAACGCGCGAGCCAGGAGCCAGCGAAGTTTTGATATGCGGGGCAACTTTCAAGCCAGCTTCAACGGCTTTCTTGGCCAGCAAGCCTGCTGCCAGCAAGACGCTAGGATTGGATGTGTTGGTGCAGGATGTAATTGCAGCGATCAATACATCGCCGTTTTTGACTTTCACGCCATCAGTATTGGTGTAGACCGCATCCAGATCTTCTGCTTTTTTGTTGAAGCCGTTCTCGGAGGTTGGTTTCGAGAACAGGTCTGCAAAAGTCGATTTGACGTTTCCGATTTCAATACGGTCTTGTGGGCGTTTAGGGCCAGCCAGAGATGGTGCAACGGTGGACAGATCGAGGCTGATTTCTGTCGTATAGTCGATGTCGCCAGCAGCAGGGATGCCGAACATTTTCTGGGCTTTGAAATAGCCTTCGAATGCGTCTATTTCTGCCTTGGTGCGGCCTGTGCCTTTGAAGTAGTCGATAGTCGCTTCATCAACCGGGAAGAAGCCCATGGTGGCGCCGTATTCTGGTGCCATGTTGGCGATGGTGGCGCGGTCTGTCAGTGACAGGGAGCGTGTGCCTTCGCCAAAGAATTCAACAAACTTGCCAACAACCTTGGCTTTGCGCAGCAATTCGGTAATTGTCAGTACCAGATCCGTTGCCGTGCAACCTTCGCGCAATGCGCCAGTCAGGTTCACGCCGACCACGTCAGGTGTCAGGAAATAGACCGGTTGACCCAGCATGCCGGCTTCGGCTTCAATACCGCCCACGCCCCAGCCGACGACACCGATACCATTGATCATGGTGGTGTGGGAGTCTGTACCTACCAGTGTGTCTGGATAGAAGACTTCATTTTTCTTGGCATCTTTGATTTTGTGTACGCCGCGTGCGAGGTATTCCAGATTGACCTGATGGACGATACCAAAGCCTGGAGGAACCACGCCAAAAGTATCAAATGCCTGCATGCCCCATTTCATGAACTGGTAACGCTCGTTATTGCGTTGGAATTCCAGTTTCATGTTCAGGTCCAGCGCTTTCTTTTCGCGGAAATGATCGATCTGCACGGAGTGATCTACGACCAGATCAACCGGAACCAATGGCTCGATATTTTTTGGATTTTTGCCTTGCTTGGCAGCGACGTTGCGCATCGCAGCCAGGTCAGCCAGCAAAGGGACGCCGGTAAAATCTTGCAGGACAACGCGGGATACGACGAAAGGGATTTCGTCCGTGCGGGCTGCAGTTGCACCCCAGTTCGCCAACTGCTTGACGTGCTCTTCGGTGACTTTTTTGCCGTCGCAGTTACGCAGTACCGATTCCAGCACGATACGGATGGAGACTGGCAGGCGTGAGATTTTTACGCCGAGATTTTTTTCCAGTGCAGGCAGGGAAAAGAACTTGCCTTTCTTGGTGTCTGAAATTTTAAAATCTTTCAGGGTTTTGAATGCATCTTTGTACGCATTTTGGCTCATGGCTCTTCCTCTTATTTACAAAAATCAACGATCAAAAAATAATTACATTAAATTACTGCAATATCCACTCAATGCCCACTCAACTCCATCCGGTCATACTGAGCAAATATTGCGTGTTATGGCACTAGAACTTACTTGACTGGCGCTGCACCGGTGGCGCTGCTATTCACTTCTGCCAGTGATGCTGCTTCTGTCTTGCATTCATTGGCCAATTGCTGGCCCTTGTGGGAATCCAGTAATAAACCTTTGGCAGGAATGCCTATCCAGACAAATCCAGACTTGCGGTTTTCAAAGCGCACGGCACCTGTAGTGGTATCGACTTTAGTCAGGCGGTACAAGCGTTTTTTCCAGCGCATGGCCACGTGGTCAGCATCTTCTGGATTGGTGTACATGGTCAGGGAGTTGCCGAGTTCGCACTTGTAGTCGAAATTTTTGTGCGATGCCACGTCAGGTTCTGGCTCGTCATCTTCTTTTGTTGCCTGGGTGGCTGCAGGTTTTGCTGCCTTTGCTGTGGATTTGGTTTTGCTGCGTGGCGCTTCCACTGCATGGGCATTGGCCACAAGGATGGTACATGCGGCAAATGCCAGGCTGATAAAAGAAAGTAATTTCATGGTGTCTCCTAGATTAACTCTTGTGTTGCTGCTGGTAAAACAAATGACCCGGACTGGGCACGTTTTAAAATTGTCCAATAATAACGGTAACTGGCTCTGTCATGTAACTGTCCTTGCCATTGTATGGGGCCCCAGTCCTGTTTTTTTGCCTGACCCAGGATGCCTATGGCATCATGGATGTCGTTTTCATCAGGCGTAAATGCCTCAATGATGGGACGTATCTGGTCTGGATGTATGCTCCACATACGTGTGTAGCCGCACTCACTGGCTGCGCGATGTGCGTCATTCGCCACGACGCTGGCGTCTTTGATCTCGGTGGTAACATTGTGTGAGGCTACCTTGCCGTAGCGATGACAGGCTGCAGCAATCTCAAGCTTGGCCCGCAAGACCAGGGGGTGGCTGAACTGCCCAGGTGAGCGCATCGCCGATGCAGGTATGGCACCAAAATGGGCGGACACAAAATCCATCAAGCCAAAAGACAGGCATTCTACCTGGGGCAGGGCGGCAATCTGCTGCACTTCTGCCAGCGCGCCATGGCTTTCTATCAAGACGTGGACAGGGACCGGTTGGCCATCAGTTCTTTTACCAACATGATTAATGCGCTGAAGAGCAGTCTGCAATTCGGCAACATTGTTGATTTTTGGTAGAACCAGATAAGCGAGTTTGTCTGCACATGCAGGGAGGATGATTTCCAGGTCTTGCTCAAATGCGGGGTGATGTACATCATGCACCCGCACGCCCAGGCGCTGATAATGATTATCTGTACCGTTCACCAAACTGGTGACCAGATTGGCATGGTTGATCTCGTTGCCAGCGGCCGCGCCGTCTTCGCAATCGAGAGTGATGTCAAAAACTCCACCCAGTTCCTGTTGTAGCGCAATCGATTTGCGCATCAATTTTTCAGATCCTGCGTAATGGTCGCAGACCGGTAATATAACCGGTAGAGTTTGATCCTGAAAAAGTACTGTAGATGGGTGCATTACTTAATATATCGTCGTGAATCAAGGCAGATTCCAGCGAGTGCCGGAACCTGCCCCCTTACCTGATTAACCTACCAGGTGTTTGACGCCATCACGCTCTTCTTGCAATTCTTTGAGTGTGATGTTGATGCGTTCACGGGAAAACTCGTCGATTTCCAGACCTTGAACGATGGTGTATTCACCATTTTCTGTTGTCACAGGGAAGCCGAACATGGTGCCTTCTGGGATGCCATAAGAGCCATCGGAAGGGATACCCATTGTTGTCCATTTACCATTTGTGCCCAGCAACCAGTCACGTACGTGGTCGATTGCTGCGTTCGCTGCAGAAGCTGCAGAAGACAGGCCGCGTGCTTCGATAATTGCTGCGCCGCGTTTGCCAACTGTAGGCAGGAATACATCCTTGTTCCAGACTTGATCATTGATCAGGTCTTTGACAGATGCACCGTCAACTGTCGCGAAGCGATAGTCAGCGTACATGGTTGGGGAGTGATTGCCCCATACGCACAGTTTTTCAACTGCAGCAACTGGCTTGCCAACTTTGGCTGCCACTTGAGACAAGGCGCGGTTGTGATCCAGGCGCAGCATTGCTGTGAAGTTTTTCGCTGGCAGGGAAGGTGCTGATTTCATCGCGATGTAAGCATTGGTATTGGCTGGGTTGCCAACGACCAGAACTTTAACATTGCGGGATGCTACTGCATCAAGTGCCTTGCCTTGTACAGTGAAAATCTGCGCGTTGGCTTCCAGCAGATCTTTGCGTTCCATACCTGGGCCGCGAGGACGCGCACCAACCAGCAGGGCGACGTCGATATCTTTGAACGCTGTCATTGGATCGCTGTGAGCTGTCATGCCAGCCAACAGTGGGAATGCGCAGTCGTCGATTTCCATCATTACGCCTTTCAGCGCTTTCTGGGCTTTTTCGTCAGGAATTTCCAATAATTGCAGAATCACTGGCTGGTCTTTGCCCAGCATGTCGCCATTGGCGATACGGAACAGAAGGGAATAGCCAATTTGGCCTGCGGCGCCGGTGACAGCTACGCGCATAGGGGATTTCGCCATGATGCATCTCCGAAGTGGTGTGAAAACGATGTTCAAACAATTGCAGCGACTGATAAGCCGACGCTATGTAAAACACTTAATGATACCGTTGAAAGCGCTGTCAGTCAGCCAAAATCCGCTGCAAACATGTTTTCGTCCTTTACATTGAAAGCGTTCGAACTATATTGCTTGGTGTGACTGCTTTGTGACAGATTAATAGTTGAGGGCGGCCTGATGCACACTTCAACTATCGTTTGTACGGGAGTGTAGGTCGTGCGGGGCTAAGTGTCAATCAATATCTTATGTCTTATATAAGACATATCACTTAGTTTTTGTTCTGGACGTGCTGGGTAGTTTTGTGGTGAAATTGCAGTCTATGAACGCTATCATACCAACCGCAAATAATCCGACTGCTACCCCGGCTACTCCAGGTGCTGGCGTCGGTGCATCGTCTTTGAGTGCTTCTCCCACCTTCAGTCCATTATATCAACAGATCAAAGCACTGATTACCCAGAGCCTGCAATCCGGCGAATGGAAGCCGGGCGAGTTGATCCCCAGTGAGATGGAGTTGGCCAGTCGCTTCAAGGTCAGTCAGGGTACGGTGCGCAAGGCGATTGATGAGTTGTCGGCTGAAAACCTGGTGGTGCGTCGGCAGGGTAAAGGTACTTTTGTCGCCACTCACCATGAGGCGCGTTCCCAGTTTCGCTTCTTGCGTTTGGCGCCTGATGAGGGGGTGCCACATTATCCGGAGAATCGCATCATTGAAGTAAAGCGTATGCGTGCACCGGCAGAAGTGGCGCGTTTGCTCGATATCAAATCTGGTGATTCCGTCGTTTTTATTCGACGTGTTCAATCTTTTTCTGGTGTCCCCACTATTCTTGATGACCTGTGGTTGCCCGGTTCCATCTTCAAAGGCCTGACGGCTGAGCGTCTGAATGAATACAAGGGGCCTATGTACGGTTTATTTGAAACTGAATTTGGCACGCACATGATACGGGCTTCCGAGCAAATCCGGGCGGTTTGTGCAGATGCAGCGATAGCCGGTTTGCTGAACGTTGATGCTGGCACGCCTTTGCTCAATGTGGAGCGTGTTTCTTTTACTTATGGTGACAAGCCGGTTGAGTTGCGCCGTGGCTTATATCTGACGATGAATCATCACTACAGAAATGAATTGAGCTAAATCAATCAGGTATTTGATTTGCTGTGGTTTTTGGATGTGAAAAGTCTCGTGATCTGCAATTTCGCTGGCTCTGCGTGTACACAGCTTTAGGTTTAAGATAGCGATATTTTGTTAATCGTGATGATTTTTGTTGGTGCAATGCACCAAAATGAGCGAAAATTGCAAGGTTTATGTACAGACTAGTTAATGGGGAGATTATTTATGTCTGAAGTTGTAAGAACCAAGCCACGCTTTGGTGTAATGCGCTTGATAGATGCAACCGGTTACCGGTTGCCGCTGGCAGGCTTTGTTTCCATCTTGCACCGGGCAAGTGGAATGCTGATGTTCCTGTTGTTGCCATTCATCTTGTATCTGCTCGATAAGAGTTTGACATCAGAAGCAACATTTGCCGAATTGCAGGCATTGACATCTGGTGTTTTCGTTAAGCTGATCATCCTGGCTTTGTCGTGGGCTTATCTGCACCATTTCTGCGCTGGTATCCGCCACTTGCTGATGGATTTGCACTACGGTCTCGACAAGGACAGTGCACGTCAGTCAGCGGTGAGTGTGTTGGCGATCAGTCTTGTGCTGGCAGCATTGGTAGCCTTGAAACTGTTCGGAGTATTTTAAAAATGGCAAATAATAATATTGGACCAAAGCGCCTGGTCGTGGGAGCAAGTTACGGTTTGCGTGACTGGCTGGCGCAGCGTGTTACTGCCATCGTCATGGCACTGTACACCGTCATTTTGCTGGGTTTGTTTTTGACGGGCAAAAACTTCAATCAGGCTGCCTGGGCTGGCATATTTGCCATGCAATGGTTCAAGCTGGCGACTTTCTCTGTTGTTATCTGCCTGCTTTATCACGCCTGGGTTGGTATGCGTGATATCTGGATGGATTATGTGACGCACAACGTATTTGTTCGTCTGGTATTTCAAGTTGCCACTATTCTGTGGCTGATTGCTTGTGCTGGCTATGCTGCACAGATTTTGTGGAGAGTATAAAAGTGGCTGCAATTAAATCCACAATCCCAAGCCGCCGTTTTGATGCGGTCATCGTTGGTGCCGGTGGCTCCGGCATGCGCGCTTCGCTGCAATTGGCAGAAGCTGGCCTGAATGTTGCCGTACTGTCTAAAGTATTTCCTACCCGTTCTCATACGGTGGCTGCGCAGGGCGGTATTGGTGCTTCCCTGGGTAATATGTCCGAAGACAACTGGTACTGGCATATGTTTGACACGGTCAAGGGTTCTGATTACCTGGGTGACCAGGATGCGATCGAATTCATGTGTCGTGAAGCACCAAAGGTCGTGTATGAGCTCGAACATTTCGGTATGCCTTTTGACCGTAATGCGGATGGCACGATTTATCAGCGTCCTTTTGGTGGTCACACTGCCAATTTTGGTGAAAAACCAGTGCAGCGTGCCTGCGCTGCAGCTGACCGTACAGGTCATGCCTTGCTGCATACTTTGTATCAGCGTAACGTCCGCGCCCGTACCCATTTCTTTGTTGAGTGGATGGCAATCGACCTGATCCGTGATGCGGAAGGTGATGTGTTGGGCGTTGTCGCGCTGGAGATGGAAACTGGCGAAGTCATGATGCTGGAAGCCAAAACCACGATATTTGCCACTGGCGGCGCCGGTCGTATCTGGGCTGCTTCTACTAATGCATTTATCAATACCGGTGACGGTATGGGTATGGCTGCTCGCGCTGGTTTGCCACTCGAAGATATGGAGTTCTGGCAATTCCACCCGACCGGTGTTGCCGGTGCTGGTGTCCTGATTACTGAGGGTGTGCGAGGTGAGGGCGGTATTCTGGTGAATAGCCAGGGCGAGCGCTTCATGGAGCGTTATGCGCCTACACTGAAAGATCTGGCCCCACGCGACTTTGTTTCCCGTTCCATGGATCAGGAAATTAAGGAAGGCCGTGGCTGTGGTCCGAATAAAGATCACGTCATGCTGGACCTGCGTCATATCGGTGCTGACACCATTCAAAAACGTTTGCCATCGATTCTGGAAATTGCGCACAAGTTTGCCAATGTGGATGCAACCAAGGAACCGATTCCTGTCGTTCCTACGATCCACTATCAGATGGGTGGTATCCCGACCAATATCTATGGTCAGGTAGTTGCTCCGAAAAACGGTGGCAGCGAAATCGTCAATGGTTTGTATGCAATTGGTGAATGTGCCTGTGTATCTGTGCATGGTGCAAACCGTCTGGGTACGAACTCCCTGCTTGATTTGCTGGTGTTTGGCCGTGCAGCGGGTAATCATGTGGTTGCAAGTAACCTCAAGGCGCGCAGCAATAAAGATTTGCCTGCTGATGCAGCTGATCTGGCGCTGTCACGTTTGTCCAAGCTGGAAACCAGTACGGGTTCCGAGCGCGTGCAAGATGTTGCCAATGCGATTCGCGGCACCATGCAGCAGTACTGCGGCGTGTTCCGTACTGATGAATTGCTGCAAACCGGCTACAAGAAAATTATGGAGCTTGATGAGCGTCGCAAGCATGTTTCTTTCAAGGATAAATCCAAGGTCTTCAATACTGCCCGTGTAGAAGCACTGGAACTGGATAATCTGATCGAAACAGCCAAGGCAACTATCACATCCGCTGCTGCCCGTAAAGAATCCCGTGGCGCACATGCGCACCGTGATTACGAACAGCGCGACGACGTGAACTGGATGAAGCATACCTTGTGGTATTCCGAAGGCAATCGCCTCGACTACAAGCCAGTCGTGACCAAACCACTGACTGTAGAAACCTTCAAGCCTAAAGCCCGTACATTCTAAAGAGATACCGATATGGCACGTACACTGAAATTTAAAATCTATCGCTACGATCCGGACAAGGATGCCAAGCCTTACATGCAGGACTTGACCGTTGAGTTGCAAGACACTGACAAGATGTTGCTGGATGCCTTGCAACGCATCAAGTCTGATGTTGATGACTCCCTGGCGCTGCGCCGCTCATGCCGTGAAGGTGTGTGTGGTTCTGATGCAATGAACATCAATGGTAAAAATGGTCTGGCTTGCACCACCAATCTGAATGAATTGAGCGAGCCTATCGTCTTGCGCCCTTTGCCAGGCTTGCCTGTCATTCGCGACTTGATCGTGGATATGACGCAATTCTTCAAGCAATACAATTCCATCAAGCCTTACCTGATGAATGATTCCATTCCTCCGGAAAAAGAACGCCTGCAGTCTCCTGCCGAACGTGAAGAGCTTGATGGTCTGTATGAGTGCATTCTGTGCGCATGCTGCTCGACTTCATGCCCATCTTTCTGGTGGAATCCTGATAAATTCGTCGGTCCGGCAGGTTTGCTGCAGGCTTATCGCTTTATTGCCGATTCACGTGATCAGGCAACTGGCGAACGTCTTGATAATCTGGAAGATCCTTATCGCTTGTTCCGTTGCCACACGATTATGAATTGTGTGGATGTCTGTCCTAAAGGTCTGAATCCTACCCGTGCTATCGGTAAGATTAAAGAACTCATGGTTCGTCGCGCGGTCTAAGTTGTTGTTCGTCAGCGATGCTCCTCAGGGAGTATCGCTGCTATTTCATGCGGTTTTCCAGGCGAGCTGAGAGCCGCATGAAATAGTCAGTATGGAAGAGAATTAATTATGTCTGAGTCACAAGCTATATCCCATCAAAGCGACCCGGTAAAGCGGGCAAGGCTGCGGTGGCGGGCAAGGCGCGGTTTGCTGGAAAACGATCTGATCTTGACACGTTTTCTTGATGCCAATGAAGAATCCCTGACAGATGAGGAAGTGGATGCCTTCAGCCGCCTGATGGAATTGCCGGACAATACATTAATGGATCTGATCATGGCCAAGACAAAACCGGAAGCCGAAGTCGATCTGCCTCATGTACATGCATTATTGCTGCGCCTGCAAACGGCGTAAGTCAATTTGATTTCTTGTGTTTTTTTGATTAACGACTCACCTCTTATCTGAAGGAAGAGCCATGACAAATTCTGAAACAAAAGCCACCCTATCATTCTCCGATGGCTCACCAGCCCTGGAAATGCCGATTTACAAGGGCTCTATTGGTCCCGATGTCATCGACATCCGTAAATTGTATGGTTCTACCGGCATGTTCACCTATGATCCAGGTTTCATGTCCACGGCCGCCTGTAATTCTTCCATTACTTATATTGATGGCGACAAAGGCGAGCTGTTGTACCGCGGCTATCCTATCGAGCAACTGGCAGTCAATGGTGGTGACTTCCTGGAAACCTGCTACCTGTTGCTGAATGGCGAATTGCCTAATGCAGACCAGAAGAAAGAATTTGTAGCGACCGTCACCAATCACACCATGGTGCACGAGCAGATGCAATTCTTCTTCCGCGGCTTCCGCCGTGATGCGCATCCTATGTCGGTATTGGTTGGTACAGTAGGTGCACTGGCATCCTTCTACCATGATTCGCTAGATATCAATGACCCGCATCACCGCGAAGTGTCAGCTATCCGCCTGATCGCCAAGATGCCTACACTGGTTGCGATGGCCTATAAATATTCTATCGGCCAGCCTTTCGTGTATCCACGCAATGACTTGTCTTACAGCGCGAACTTCATGCACATGATGTTCTCTACACCATGTGAGCCATACAAAACCAATGAAGTGCTGGTGCGCGCCCTGGATCGTATCCTGATCCTGCACGCAGATCACGAGCAAAATGCTTCTACATCGACAGTGCGTCTGGCAGGTTCTTCTGGTGCCAATCCATTTGCCTGTATCGCTGCTGGTATCGCTTGCCTGTGGGGTCCTGCCCACGGCGGTGCAAATGAAGCTGCATTGAGCATGCTGGAAGAAATCGGCAGCGTCGATAATATCCCTGAGTTCATCGCTCAAGTCAAAGACAAGAACTCTGGCGTCAAGCTGATGGGCTTTGGTCACCGTGTCTACAAAAACTATGACCCACGCGCCAAACTGATGCGTGAAACTTGCTATGAAGTGCTGCAAGAACTGGGTCTGCAAGATGATCCACTGTTCAAGCTGGCCATGGCACTGGAAAAAATCGCGCTGGAAGACGAATACTTCGTCAGCCGCAAACTGTATCCTAACGTCGATTTCTACTCTGGTATCGTACAACGTGCACTGGGTATCCCAACTGCATTGTTCACCGGTATCTTTGCTCTGGCGCGTACAGTAGGCTGGATCGCTCAGTGGAAAGAAATGATTTCTGATCCTGAGCAAAAAATCGGTCGCCCACGTCAGTTGTTTGTTGGCGCAGCCAAACGTGATGTACCAGCTATAGATAAGCGTTAATTCGAAGCGTCAATTTGAAGCATTAATTCAAAACCTTGATTTAGCGTTAATCTTTAGTTATTTTATGTTGTTGTAAAAAGCGAGTCTTTACGACTCGCTTTTTTTTCTTCAGTAATTATGCTATGCTTCGCCACGAAAGTGATTTTTAGGAATAATTTTCGCGATTCAATCAAAAAACATATTTAAATGACATGATTTTTGATTTAATCATGAGGATAGTTTGAATTAAGCCCTTCCCCACAACTTGATGTGCAATCCGCTAACCGGTCAGGCCGTGTCGCGGAAGGTTAGATTAACCCGCTAATCTCGCGAAACGCGAAGAAAGGTGAGCAAGATGATGCAACAATATAACGCTAACTCGTACTTGTTCGGCGGCAATGCGCCGTATGTAGAAGAACTGTATGAAGCGTACCTGAATAATCCCGGTTCTGTTCCTGACAACTGGCGCGCATATTTCGACGCCATGCAAAACGTGCCTGCCGTTGATGGCTCAGCCAAACCAGACGTCGCCCACGCACCTGTTATTGCATCGTTTGCAGAACGTGCCAAGCAAGGTCCGATACGCACAGTCAATGCGACTGCTGATGCTGAAATGGGACGCAAACGCGTCGCTGCCCAGCAACTGATCGCAGCTTATCGCTTCCTCGGCAGCCACTGGGCCAATCTGGACCCGCTGCAACGCCAGGAGCGCCCAAGTATTCCAGAGCTGGAACCAAGTTTCTACGGTTTTACCGATGCCGATATGGACATACAGTTCAATATCAGCAATACCTATTTCGGGCCAGAAACAGCATCATTGCGCGACCTTTTGAATGCCCTGCGTGACACTTATTGCCGTTCCATCGGCGCTGAGTTCATGTACATCAGCGACCCGACAGAAAAGCGCTGGTTGCAACAAAAGCTGGAGGCGATACGCTCCACGCCATCTTTCTCTCCTGAAAAGAAAAAACATATCCTCGACCGCCTGACTGCGGCTGAGGGCTTGGAGCGCTATCTGCATACCAAATATGTTGGTCAGAAGCGCTTCTCCCTGGAAGGCGGCGAAAGCTTTATCGCCTCCATGGATGAAACTATCCAGCGCGCCGGTGAGCGCGGTGTCGAAGAAATCGTTATCGGTATGGCTCACCGTGGCCGTCTGAACGTACTGGTCAACACCCTGGGCAAAATGCCTCAGGACCTGTTCGCTGAATTTGAGGGCAAACACGGTGATGACTTGCCAGCTGGCGACGTTAAATACCATCAAGGCTTCTCCTCTGATATCTCGACTCCAGGTGGCCCGGTTCACTTATCCCTGGCGTTTAATCCTTCCCATCTGGAAATCGTTAATCCAGTGGTTGAGGGTTCTGTCAAAGCGCGTATGGATCGTCGCGGTGACAAAGATGGCTCACAAGTCTTGCCTATCCTGGTACACGGCGACGCCGCGTTTGCAGGGCAGGGCGTAGTCATGGAAACCCTGAACCTGGCGCAAACACGCGGCTATGGTACAGGTGGCACCGTGCATATCGTCATCAATAACCAGATCGGTTTCACGACTTCTGATCCACGCGATTCACGTTCTACCCTGTATTGCTCCGACGTCGTCAAGATGATTGAAGCACCGGTATTGCACGTCAATGCGGATGATCCTGAAGCAGTAGTCCTGGCGACCCAGATCGCTCTGGATTACCGTATGGAATTCAAGAAAGACGTTGTCGTTGATATCATCTGCTACCGCAAATTGGGTCACAACGAGCAAGATACACCTGCACTGACTCAGCCTTTGATGTACAAGAAGATTGGTCAGCATCCAGGCACGCGCCGTATGTATGCAGACAAATTGTCTGCGCAAGGTACTATCCCTGCGGATGGCGGCGATCAGATGGTCAAGGCTTACCGTGATGCCATGGATGCAGGCAAGCATACGCATGACCCTGTCATCTCCAACTTTAAAAACAAGTACGCTGTTGACTGGATTCCTTTCCTCAACCGTAAATGGACAGATGCTGCTGACACAGCTGTGCCATCCACGGAATTGAAACGTCTGGCTGAACGTATTACTGTCGTACCTGAAGGTTTCAAGCCGCATAGCCTGGTAGAAAAAGTATTGGGTGACCGTGCAGCCATGGGCCGTGGTGACATGAACCTGGACTGGGGTATGGGCGAGCATCTGGCTTACGCATCCCTGGTTTCTTCCGGTTATGCCATCCGTCTGACAGGCCAGGATGCAGGTCGTGGCACTTTCGTTCACCGCCACGCTGTATTGCATGATCAAAACCGTGAACGCTGGGATGCGGGTACGTATATCCCTCTGCAAAACATTTCTGACAAGCAGGCACCATTCACAGTCATTGACTCCGTTTTGTCTGAAGAAGCGGTATTGGGTTTTGAATACGGTTACTCCACAGCAGAGCCAAATACACTGACTATCTGGGAAGCACAATTCGGCGATTTCGCCAATGGTGCCCAGGTTGTTATCGATCAGTTCATCAGTTCTGGTGAAGTGAAATGGGGCCGTGCATCCGGTCTGGTCATGATGCTGCCACACGGTTATGAAGGCCAGGGTCCAGAGCACTCATCTGCACGCCCTGAGCGCTTCCTGCAACTGTGTGCTGACAATAATATGCAAGTGGTACAGCCTACGACTGCAGCGCAGATTTTCCATCTGTTGCGTCGTCAGATGATACGCATGTTCCGCAAACCTCTGGTTATCATGACACCTAAGTCCCTGTTGCGTAACAAGGATGCAGGTTCACCTTTGTCTGACCTGGCGAAGGGTAGCTTCCACACCGTTATCGGTGAAGTGGATGAAAAGATCGATGCGAAGAAAGTCAAACGTGTTATCGCTTGCTCTGGCAAAGTGTATTTCGACCTGGTCAATGCACGTAAAGAGCGTGGTCAGACAGATACAGCGATTATCCGTGTTGAACAACTGTATCCTTTCCCGCATAAGAGTTTTGCCGCAGAACTGAAAAAATTCCCGAACATGGCGGAATTGGTCTGGGCACAAGACGAGCCGCAAAATCAGGGACCATGGTTCCAGATCCAGCACAATATTTTTGAAAGCCTGGAAGAAGGTCAAAAACTTGCTTATGCAGGTCGTCCAGCCAGTGCATCGCCTGCTGTCGGTTACTATGACAAGCACTATGCACAACAAAAAGCATTGCTGGAAACGGCATTTTCCAAACTCAAAGGCTTTGTCCTGACCAAATAATGACGCGATGCGGTGCCAGAAGCTGGTACCGCATTTGGCTACCCGAATCGGAGAGTAAAAAATGGCAATTATCGAAGTAAAAGTTCCTCAGTTATCTGAGTCCGTCGCAGAAGCAACCCTGTTGTCCTGGCATAAAAAAGTTGGCGAAGCAGTTGGCCGTGACGAAAACCTGATCGACGTGGAAACTGACAAAGTCGTACTGGAGCTGCCAGCCCCAGATGCTGGCGTGATCACACAAATCATCAAGGGTGATGGCAGCACGGTTGTTGCTGGCGAAGTTATCGCTATCCTGGATACAGCCGCAAGTGCCGGTACTGCAGCAACTCCAGCAGCGGCACCAGTTGCTGCTGCGCCTGCCGCAGTTGCGGCAGCTTCTTCTGACGCAAAATCTTCTGCTGGCGTGGCAATGCCTGCAGCAGCAAAAATCCTGTCAGAAAACAATCTGACTGCAGCTCAAGTTGACGGCTCCGGCAAAGATGGCCGTGTTACCAAAGGTGATGCACTGGCAGCCGTAGCCGCCAAACCTGCTGCGGCACCAGCAGTTGCACCTCTGGCTGCTCCTGCAGCTGGCAAGCCAGCACTACAACAAGTTGCTGCACCAGCTATCGCCAGCCTGGGTGACCGTCCTGAAGAGCGCGTACCGATGAGCCGTTTGCGTGCCCGTATCGCTGAACGTCTGGTGCAATCGCAATCGACCAACGCTATTTTGACAACTTTCAACGAAGTCAACATGGCACCTGTCATGGACTTGCGTAACAAGTACAAAGACAAGTTTGAAAAAGAACACGGCGTGAAACTGGGTTTCATGTCTTTCTTCGTCAAGGCTGCCGTTGCTGCATTGAAAAAATACCCTATCATCAACGCTTCTGTTGACGGTAACGACATCGTTTACCACGGTTACTTCGACATCGGTATCGCTGTTGGTTCCCCACGCGGTCTGGTAGTACCTATCCTGCGCAATGCGGACCAAATGACGATTGCTGAGATCGAGAAGAAAATCGGTGAATTCGGTGCCAAGGCAAAAGACGGCAAACTGACACTGGACGATCTGTCTGGCGGTACTTTCTCCATCTCGAATGGTGGTACTTTCGGATCCATGTTGTCTACACCTATTATCAACCCACCACAATCCGCAATTCTGGGCGTGCATGCGACCAAGGACCGTGCCGTGGTTGAAAATGGCCAGATCGTGATCCGTCCTATGAATTACCTGGCAATGTCTTATGACCATCGCATCATTGACGGTCGTGAAGCAGTTCTGGGTCTGGTGGCAATGAAAGACGCGCTGGAAGATCCAGCCCGCCTGTTGCTTGATCTGTAATTCAGGTTCAACCCACAAAGCGAGAATCATTCCGTGAATATCGCTGACGAAATCAAACGTCTGCATGAACTGCATCAGGCAGGAGCCCTGTCTGATGCAGAATTTGCACAAGCCAAAGCCAGATTGCTGGCAACTGGTGACACTTCCGCATCCGGCAATCAACAGAGCCAGGGCTTTAATCATTTGAACCAGTTCCGCCGGTCAAAAAGTGACCAGTGGCTGGGTGGTATCTGTGGTGGTCTTGGACAGTTTACTGGCCTGGATTCCTGGATATGGCGTTTGATGTTTGTCTTCTTCAGTCTTTACTTTGGCGCTGGCGCAGTGGCTTATTTGCTGGCCTGGATCTTCATCCCCGAAGAGAGCTGAAAACTACAAGGCGAAGAGTGGACGTCACGACTGAATTCGGCGCTAAATTCATATACACAAAATCAGGATATTTTCATGAGCAAACAATTTGACGTCGTCGTTATCGGTGGTGGCCCTGGTGGCTACATCGCCGCAATCCGCGCTGCCCAACTGGGATTTTCTACTGCCTGTATCGATGCATGGACCAATGAAAAAGGTGGCCCGGCTCCAGGTGGTACATGCACTAACGTAGGTTGCATTCCATCCAAGGCTCTGTTGCAGTCTTCCGAGCATTATGAGCATGCTGGTCATGCTTTCGCTGACCACGGTATCAATGTACAAGGCCTGGGTCTGGATGTGGCCAAGATGCTGGGTCGCAAGAACACTATCGTCAAGCAAAACAATGACGGTATCCTGTTCCTGTTTAAAAAGAATAAAGTGACTTTCTTTCACGGCCATGGTTCTTTTGTTAAAGGCGATGCCGCCGGTTACGAAATCAAGGTTGCTGGCAAGACAGAAGAAACCATCACTGGCAAACACATCATCGTGGCGACTGGCTCGAATGCACGTGCATTGCCTGGTGCTGCATTTGACGAAACGACTATCCTGTCGAACGATGGCGCATTGAAGATCGCAGAAGTGCCGAAAAAACTCGGCGTGATCGGCGCTGGTGTGATTGGTCTGGAAATGGGTAGCGTCTGGCGTCGTCTGGGCGCTGAAGTGACAGTGCTGGAAGCATTGCCGACTTTCCTCGGCGCTGTGGATGAACAAATCGCTAAAGAAGCACACAAACTGTTCGTCAAACAAGGCCTGTCCATCAATCTGGGCGTCAAGATAGGTGAAATCGTCAACGGTGGCAGCGATGTGACTGTCAACTACACTGACGACAAGGGCGCTGAGCACAAGGCAGTGTTCGACAAACTGATCATCTCTATTGGCCGTACACCTAACACCAATGGTTTGAATGCAGAAGCTGTTGGCCTGCAACTGGATGAACGTGGTTTCATCGCGGTGGATGGTGATTGCAAAACGAACCTGGCCAATGTCTGGGCCGTCGGTGACGTGGTACGTGGCCCTATGCTGGCACACAAGGCAGAAGAAGAGGGTGTTGCCGTGGCTGAGCGTATCGCCGGTCAGCATGGTCATGTGAACTTCAATACCATCCCATGGGTCATCTACACATCTCCGGAAATCGCATGGGTAGGCCGTACTGAGCAGCAATTGAAGGCTGATGGCGTGGCTTACAAAGCCGGTACTTTCCCATTCATGGCGAATGGCCGTGCCCGTGCGCTGGGTGATACTTCAGGTATGGTCAAGTTCCTGGCAGATGCCACGACAGATGAAATCCTCGGCGTGCACATCGTTGGTCCTATGGCATCTGAATTGATTTCCGAAGCTGTAGTGGCGATGGAATTCAAGGCATCGGCAGAAGACATCGCCCGTATTTGCCATGCACATCCATCTCTGTCTGAAGCAACGAAAGAAGCAGCATTGGCAGTCGATAAGCGTTCATTGAATTTCTGATTCAAGTCGCTTGTTTGAAATCTGGGCGTAAACTCGCGCCCACATTGGCAGCGCACTCTGTCCTCAGTTTGATTGGGGTAGGGTGCGTCGCTTTTTACCCGCTTGCCATGCGCAGGCAAGCCAGCAAAGATAGTATCCCTCGCCCATGAATGTCATAGAGTATTATCAGGATGCCTTGAGTCAGCGCGGTTTTCAGGCCGATGAGGCGCAAAAGCGCGCAGTTGATCGCTTGCAGACAGCCTATGAAGAATGGGTGGAGTACAAGGGCAAGCGTGCGAATAAATTTACCCGTCTGATCACCCGTCCTGAAGTACCGCGTGGCGTTTATATGTGGGGCGGAGTCGGGCGCGGCAAATCATTTTTGATGGACAGTTTTTATTCAGTTGTGCCAGTGGTGCGCAAAACCCGCCTGCATTTCCATGAATTCATGCGCGCCGTGCACAGGCAGTTGGACGAACTCAAAGGAGTCGCTGATCCGCTCGATGAAGTGGCACGCAGGATCGCCAAGAAATATCGTCTGATTTGCTTTGATGAATTTCATGTGTCTGACGTGGCAGACGCGATGTTGTTGTATAACTTGCTCAATGCCCTGTTTGAAAATGGCGTGTCCTTCGTCATGACATCGAATTACCAGCCTGATACTTTGTATCCAGATGGCTTGCATCGCGACCGCATGCTGCCAACGATTGCCTTGCTGAAAGAAAAACTCGATATCCTAAATGTAGATTCCGGCAATGATTATCGCAAGCGTGCTCTGGAACAGGTACAGGCCTACCTGACACCATTGAGTGCAGCTACGGACAAGACTTTGCGCGATATTTTTGCCCGGGTTGCAGAAACCAGTGATGAAGACCCGCAAGTCGATATCGAGGGGCGCAAGCTCAAGTCCTTGCGCCGTGCTGGCAGCGTGATCTGGTTTGACTTTGCCACTTTATGTGGCGGACCACGCTCGCAAAATGATTATCTCGAAATCGCCAGTCGCTTTCATACTGTTGTTTTGTCGTCGATTCCGCGCATGTCGGCAGCCATGTCTTCCGAGGCCAGGCGTTTCACCTGGCTCATAGACGTGTTTTACGATAACAAAGTGAAACTGATTATGTCGGCAGAAGTGCCGCCTGAGGAACTTTATACCAATGGTACCTTGTCTAATGAGTTTCACAGAACAGTGTCACGCATCATAGAAATGCAATCAAAAGAATACATGGATGCTGACCAACGCCAACTTGCGGAGAATATTGCCTGATGAATCGTTTATTGCCTGTAATCCTCGTATTGCTTGCGCAAATGATATTTGCTGCACATGCGCTGGCTACTCCTGGTAGTACTGAACTTACACAGATTGCCAATCTGTCTGCGAGTCTGGATCAAAAATATGCTGCAGGTACTATCAGCAGCGCAGAGCAGGCCGAAATTGCCCTGCAAGAAAGTAATGCAGCGCAACTGCGTTTGCAAAGCTGGTACGAACAGTCTGAGCGAGCTTGTCACGATACATTTTTTGTCAATGATTGTCTCAGTGATGTTAAACAAAAGCGCCGTCTATACATCGTTGCCTTGCAGAGAATTTCCCTGGAAGCCAAAGCCTTGCAGCGTAAACTCCATATAGAACAACTAGACAGAGAGCTGGCGCAACGCCAGGCCAAGCCCTGATCGCTGAGAGATTTGTAACTGGCTGTAAGTCTTTTTCCTTATCAAATGCCGCTATTTGAAGGCGGCCTCCGGGTTTTTAGTTACTGAAACCGGGATAGCACTGCTGGCGCAATGCCCACAAGTGATAGCTGTCTGTTGCACGCGGCAAGATTTGAATATGGAATCCCATCCTGCGCTGCGATATAAGTATTGCAAGTCTCTAAAAATTTCCTTACAGTCTGGCGTTAGCCGCATTGGCATACTGTAATCCAAGGAAATGATATATGTGGTTTGTGGGCGCAATCATAGGCTTTATTTTGGGCGTGGCGACCGGTTCTGGTGCCGCCATGTTCTTTTTTGCTTTGACCGGCGGCTTTGTTGGATATCTGATCGCCAGTTCGCGCAAGACTAATACCAATACCAAGCCGGTGGCGAATAAACCAATAAACCAGCCTGCACAAAACAAACCTGTCGATGCAATGGCAGAGATGCGCCAGAAAATCTTCACGCTTGAACACCGGCTGCAAACGCTGGAACGTGAAATGGCCGAGCTCAAAGCCGGCGGCGTGATCATCAAGAATGTCGCAGCACAGCCAGAACCGGTAAGTCAGCCGGCTGCAGAAGAAACAGCAGTGGCAGAACCCCAGGTAGCCCTTGCTGCTGCAAAAGCAGCCGACGCCAGCACTAGCGTAGCTGTGCCGCTGACAACGGCATTTGGATCACAGGCTGAAGCTGTTACTGCTGACGCGCAAGAGAATGCGCAGCCACCAGCGCTGGACCTGGAGATACAGCCTTTGGAAGAAGCGATACTTGCCAAAGAAATTTCCGCGGTCGTTACAGAGCAAGTCACTCCAATGACAGTGGCTCAAGTTACAGAGCCCTTGGCAACTGTAGAAGCTGCAGCAATTGAATCGCCAATAGTAAGTCCCGCCATCGTAAAACCGCCGGCATCCAAGCGCCCACCACCACCGCCTCCAAAAACCTTGAGAGAAAGCTTGCCTGCACCGCTGGCGAAACTGATTTTTGGTGGTAATGCACTGGTCAAAGTCGGTGTCCTGATCTTGTTCCTGGGCCTGGCCTTCTTGCTGCGCTATACCGCAGAGCGGGTTACGGTGCCGGTGGAGCTGCGTTACGCAGGTGTGGCTCTGTCTGGCGTGGTCTTGCTGGCACTGGGCTGGTTCTTGCGTAGCAAGCGCCGCGACTATGCCTTGATATTGCAAGGCATGGCGATAGGGGTGTTTTACCTGACTACACTGTCAGCAATGAAATTGCATGCGCTTATCAGTCCTGATGTTGGCTTCGGCTTCCTGTTTCTGGTGTCTGTTCTCAGTGCCATATTGGCGGTCTTGCAAAATGCCCCTGTGCTGGCCATTGTTGCCGCAATTGAAGGTTTTGCCACCCCTGTTTTGATTTCCACCGGTGAAAACCGTCCGCTAGGTTTGTTCACATATATGGCCGTGCTGGATATAGGTATCTTCGTGGTCGCCTGGTTTAATGCCTGGCGTGTGCTGAACCTGATCGGTTTTGTTGGTACTTTTACCCTGGCATTGGGCTGGGCTGAGCGGAGTTATACCGATAGCCAGTACAGCATAGTCCAGCCTTTCCTGATTTTTTTCTTCGTCCTGTTTGCCCTGATAGGCTTGCTATTTGCCCGCCGCACTCTGAAAGAAGCGGAAGTACAGGAAGGCCCTTTGGATACCCTGAAGCGGGTAGGGCGAGTTGATAGTGCCCTGGTATTTGGCAATCCCATCACCGCCTTTGGCATGCAATACATGCTGGTCAAACATACCGAGTTTGGTGCAGCCTTTTCAGCACTGGCAGTCGGTTTCTTTTACCTGCTGCTGGCCAGGTTCGTATTTTCCAAAGCCAGGCAGGGATTGGCTCTGCTGGCAGAAGCCTATGTCATCGTGGCTGCCATCTTTGCCACGCTGGCAATACCATTGGGGCTGGAAGGCGCATGGACAGGTGCTGCCTGGGCCATAGAGGGTGCCGGCATGTACTGGCTGGGCATACGCCAGCAGCGTCCTTATGCACGCGGTTTTGCCTATGTTGTCATGGTGGGGGCGGCGTACAAGCTCTTGCATGGTATCTACGTCAATCCCGAGGCAACGGGGCCATTGTTGCAGGGTGGTTTGCTGGGCCCGGTATTGCTGGCAATTAGCTGCTTTGTGGTCTGGAATCTGCATAGAAAAGCCAAACCAGAGAATATTGCGAGCTGGGAAACCATGCCAAATGCAGCCTTGCCGTGGCTGGGTACAGCTTCATTGGCTTTATTGCCCTGGATGTTGCTGGTTCCACAGTTTGCAGCTGCGGCGATGGCTGTCATGGCCTTGCTGGTATCGGCCATTGCCCGTCGTTATGTGCTGAAGGCTTTTGAACATATTTCTGCCACTTTACAGGCGGTAGCGCTGGCGTCTTTCATGCTGACCCTGCATGTTGCCGCCAATGGCAATGCTGCACTGGAAGATGGCTGGAAAGGTGGCCTGGCTGCCCTGATCATTGCTGGCAGCATATTGTTCAGTGCCGGGCGCTCCATGGTGGCGACCAAGCAGACTGCACAGGCGCAATCCTTGCCGCCAGCCTGGTCAATCTGGAACCAGGTGGCCATTGTCAGTGGCAGCGCACTGTTACATCTGGCCATGCTGTTTGCCATCAACCTGACGCAGGCATCATTGATCTGGCCATTAACTGCTTGTCTCTTGCTATGGGTCGGTTTGCGCATGTCGCATGGTGCACTGGCAGGTTTCTCTGCTGCTTTGCAAGTCATTGCGGCTGGGTTGTGCCTGGTGGAACCGGGCAAATACCAGGGCACGGCATTTGCACACCTGGGCTTTTTGGTACCTTTGTCGCTGGCTGTGTCTGCATGGCTCAGTGCTGATCTGATCCGGGCTGAAGCTGCCAGAATGCGTACAGTGTTGCTGGACTTGAGTGGGTTCGGTCATGCTGCAAAACCGGATGAGGTCAATACTTCGGGGCAAAAACTACCATCGGTCTGGCTCAATCCCTGGTGCAACAGCAAGCTGGCGCTTGGTTTGCCAGTTGTATGGGGGCTGGTATTGTGGTTGAGTGCCTGGTTCCCTGAGAGTCTGGAAGCATTGGTGCGCACAGATCACCGCAATTATTCTTCGACCGTTGCTATCGTGATAGGTTTGGTCAGTTCAGTCCTGATGGCGGCTCTGGCAGGCTGGCGTCATTGGCCGCAAATGGGTTTTGCCACGATCGTCACTTTGCCCTTACTGATTTTTGCTGGTTTGATAGGCATGGTCGGCGCGGATGGATCTTATTTGCCATCTGCAAACCTGGGCTGGCTGGCCTGGCCTCTGGCACTGGCCTGGCATTTGCAGCTACTGAAGAAGCAGCAAAACTGGATGGCTGCTTCTTCGCCACTCTTGAGTCTGACGCATATCGCCGGTTTCTGGTTCTTCCTGTTATTGGCAGCCCGCGAAGGTCAGGCACGCCTCGCGCCACTGGCTGATACCTGGTCAAGCTGGCCATTACTGGGTTGGGTGCTGGTGCCTGCGTTGGTCTTCTGGTTCATTGGTGCCAAACCGCTGGCAGTCAGATGGCCGCTCAATTCTTACCGTAAAGCCTATATAGAGCAGGCATGCGCACCCGTTGCCCTGTATTTGCTGGCATGGTGCTGGTTGACCAATGCCTTCAGCGCGGGCGATGCCAGCCCCTTGCCTTATCTGCCTTTACTGAATCCGCTGGAATTGGGGCAATGGCTGGTGCTGGCGTCCTTATTGCACTGGTGGCGCGCTTTACCTCTGGCTGCGCTCAAGACAGACACCAAACATGCTGCGACAGCATTGGTAGCCGCTACAGCCCTGGCTTTGTTGACAGGCATGGTCTTGCGTAGCTGCCATCATTTTGCTGGCGTGCCTTGGGATGCAGATGCCTTGTTTGCTTCGCGCCTGAGTCAGGCTGCTGTTTCCATTACCTGGGCAATTTGTAGTGTGGCTGTCATGTTGTTTGGTAACCGCCGCATGTCACGCAGCACCTGGATAGCTGGTGCTGCCCTCCTGGGCGTCGTGGTAGTGAAACTGTTCCTGATAGAACTGGCAGACCGTGGCGACGTTTACCGTATCGTCTCTTTCATTGGTGTTGGTATCTTGGTGCTGGTGGTTGCTTATTTTGCCCCTGTGCCTGTCAAGCCCAAAGAGCCACAAACGACATTGGCAGAGGATAGTGACGCACCGGAAGATCAGGGGAAGGCATCATGAGTATCAACAGGCGTATCAACAAGCTGACCCTGAAATTGCAATCGAAGCTTTCATTGCTGGCTGCTTGTGCAATTGCCTCCAATGTGGTTTTGGCACAGGCGATTGCACCGCAGCTAAAACACGCTGTCATCACCAGCACGGGAGGGGCCCGTATTTTCAACTGGATATACCAACCAGTATTTACCCTGGCAGCCTGCATCCCGATCTGCATGATGTACGTGTGCGCAATGCTGATGGTGATCTCTTGTCTTTTGCCTGGGCAGACGCAGAGACGGCGAGTGCCAAGCTTGAGAGTGCTACGGTCAGTGCGTTTCCTTTAAAAGATATACAAAGCAGCAGCTTCAGCAGTTTCCGGCAAAATGCAGATGGCTCACTAAGCGCCTTGTCGCAAGTGAAAATCACCAGGCAAAATCCTGTGCCTGCCTGGATTATCGATGTCAGCAAAATCAAGGGCAAGTTATTGCAAGCCAGGTTCGGTATAGCTGAGCAGGTGGATGGCATGTTCGGCTTCACACTGGAAAGCAGCAACGATCTGAAAAACTGGCAATCGCTGGGTAGCGAGCAATTGGTGCAATTGCGCCACCAGGGTTCCATGTTGCAGAATCTTGGTATCAGGCTACACCATGTCAGCGCCCAGTATTTGCGCCTGCGCTGGAATAATCCTGCAGTTGCACCCTGGCTGGACAATGTCAGCATAGACAGCCAGCAAGAAGTCTATACACCACCAGTTTTACAATGGAGTAAGCCTATTCCTGTGAAGGCTTGTGCTGCAAATTATTGTGATTACTCTATCCCGGACAACACGCCTATCGACAGCCTGCGTTTGCTGGTCAGCGAGCCCAACACCCTGCTACATATCACGGTGCTGGCGCAGGTGACGACGACAACTGCGCCGGTGTCTTCGTATCATCACAGACATAGTCCGTTATATCCTCTGCATGTCTTAAGGAATCAGAAGCGTAATGCTGAAGTGCAGGTAGTAAATCAACAAGTCTGGTTGAATGACAGCCTGGTCTATAAAATCAATCTTCAGAATGGTGAAGTGAAATCACCTGATTTGCTCTTGGATGGTGCCAGTTATAAGACTTTGCGCTTGCAAACCGATAGCCCATTCAGCAAGCTGGGCAAAACCCTGCCTGAGATACAGATCGCCAGCTTACCGCGCAGGCTGGTTTTTCTGGCGCGCGGCAAACCGCCTTATCAACTCGAATGGGGAATGGAGAACAAAGAGGGGGCTGCAATACCTTTGACAACGCTCATTCCCAAAATGGATTTGAGCAAGCCAGTGCAGGCTGATATCGCCAGTGTGGAAATTGCCGACTATGTCGCACCTCAGGCTGTGGTCAAACCAGTCGCTGAAAAGACACCCGCCAAAGAGCACAAACCCTGGTTATGGGCGGCATTAGGTGTTGGTTTATTATTATTGGGCGGGATGGTATGGTCCCTGCTGAAGAATATGTCAGAAGATAAGGCAAAGACCTGAGTATTTGCTCAGGTCTTGTAATGGGAATTAAATGTTTTGCAGGCGCTGCAAGGCGTCTTGCAGGGTAGTATCCTGCTTGGCAAAGCAAAAACGCACGATGCCAGATTCCTTGCCTTGCTGATAAAAAGCAGAAACCGGGATGGCTGCCACACCAATCTCAGTCGTCAGCCAGCGGGCAAATTCCAGTTCAGTCATGTCGGAAACTGCTGAATAATCAACCGACTGGAAATAAGTGCCAGCACATGGCAGCAAGCGCAAGCGTGAATTGGCCAGGCCGGCCCTGAACAGGTCACGTTTCTTTTGATAAAAGTCCGATAGCTCCAGATACGGAGCAGGCTTGCTCATATACTGCGCCAGTCCCACCTGCATAGGTGTATTGACGGTAAAGACATTGTATTGATGGACCTTGCGGAACTCTGCCATCAGTGCTGCCGGTGCCGTTACATAGCCAACTTTCCAGCCTGTCACATGATACGTTTTGCCAAAGCTGGAAATGATAAAGCTGCGCTCGGCCAGTTCAGGGTAACGCGACAGCGATTCATGGCGCTGTCCGTCAAATACCATATGCTCATACACTTCGTCTGAGGCGATCAAGACCTTGGTGTCGCGTACGATATCTGTCAAGGTGGCGATGTCATCCACGCTTAGCACCGATCCGGTAGGGTTGTGCGGTGAATTCAGCATCAGCAAACGGGTCTTGTCAGTGATGCTGGCTTTTACTTTATCCCAGGGAATGGTATAGCCATTTTCACCCAGTTCCATGCTGACAAATACTGGCACACCGCCTGCCAGCTTGATACTGGATACATAGCTGTCATATGCAGGTTCTATGACAATGACTTCATCACCTGCATGTACGCAGGCCAGCAAGATGGTCAAAATACCCTGGGTCGCGCCAGCAGTGACGGTGATTTCAGTATTCACATCATAAGCGTGACCATAGATGTTCTTGATCTTGGTGGCTATTTGCTCGCGCAACTGCGGCATGCCTGGCATCGGCGGATATTGATTGTAATTATCCGTCATGGCCTGTGCTACCAGAGCAGGCAGAGCAGGGTCGCAGCTAAAGTCAGGGAAGCCCTGACCAAGATTGACCGCTTTTTTCTCTGCTGCCAGGGCAGACATCACTGAAAAGATGGTGGTGCCCACTTCGGGCAATTTAGACTCAGGTACGAAGCGGGCAGTAGTCGTCATCAGTGAAACTCTTCAAAAACTATAAGCGATTGATATAAAACGATTATTTTGTACCAAACAAACGGTCACCGGCATCGCCCAGGCCAGGCACGATATAACCATGTTCATTGAGATGGTCATCAATTGAAGCAGTCACGATAGGTACATCAGGATGGGCCGCATTCATGACCTTGATACCTTCCGGGGCAGCCAGCAGGCACACGAATTTGATCGTCGTCGCGCCACGCAGTTTCAGGCGGGAAATGGCGGCAGCGGCTGAGTTGCCAGTTGCCAGCATGGGGTCAACCACGATCACCAGGCGTTCCGCAATATCTTCCGGCACCTTGAAGTAGTACTCAACTGGTTCCAAAGTTTCAGGGTCGCGGTACAGGCCGATATGGCCTACACGTGCATTTGGCAGCAAATCCAGCATGCCATCCAGGATGCCATTGCCAGCGCGCAATACCGAGATTACGCACAGTTTTTTGCCGCTGATGGTTGGGGCATCAATGGTGGTGATCGGTGTCTCGATCTTGACCAGTTCAATCGGCAGATCACGGGTTACTTCATAGGCCAGCATCTGGCTGATTTCACGCAACAGACGGCGGAAATTATCCGTCGGCGTGTCTTTGCTGCGCATGAGGGTCAGCTTGTGTTGCACCAGCGGGTGTCTGATTTCGGTAACGAGTTCGTTCAAGGTAATTCTCCGGCAATGTTGAGTTGACCGCTATTTTACGTCCCAGCCAGCATTAAGGGAAACGGATAAATCAGGAATTGAGGTGTTTTTCCACTTCTGCTCCAGCCATCATCAAATTTTTCTTGATTGATAATCCAGTATAAGAAGTTCCGGCATGGCAGGGCCCGCGATGACGGTGAACGACTATCAGATCAGGAGTGCATAAATGGACAGCAATCAGGCGTTGTTAAATAAATTATCTCTGGGAGATTACTCCCTCGATCGCCATGGCGACCGCAAGGACAATTATTTGCCACCAGACGAGGCAATTGAGTCCAACACACGCATCGATGTGAAAGGTATTCGTGAAGCCATCGCACGGGTAGAGGCAGAAGCCAGGGCCACCGTAGCAGCTGAAACAAGGCTGAAAGCAGAATCGCAAGCCAGGGCACTGGCAGAAACCAGGGCGCAGGCAGAAGCAGAGTCCGCCGAACTGGCGCAGCGCAAACTGGCACTGGAACAAGAAGCCATTGCCGTTGCACAGGCAAAACTGATGGCAGAACGCCAGTCACGTGCTGCCAGTGAAGCCAGAATAGCTGCCACCGCCGAAGAAACCAGGAATCTGCAAGAACGCGCACTGATAGAGTCACGGGCCCGTGAACAATCAGAACAACGCGCCAAACTCGAACAACAAGCCATAGAAAAAGCCGAGCATCAGTTCAAGGCTGAGTCAGAACTGGCTTCTCAAGCCCATGCCGAAGCAGAAAAACTCGCAACGCAAACTGCCAATGCCCGCAACTGGGCTGCAGAACGCTTTGCCGCATCCCAATCTGCACGCCAACAGGCAGAAGAACGCGCCCGCGCTGATGCCCGTATCACTGAACTGGCACGCGAACGTGAAAAACGCGACCGCGAAGCCCGTGAAACGGCAGAAATGCTCGCCAAAGTCCGCAGCGAATCCCTGCAAATCAGCAAAGAACGCGACCAGGCAGAAGCCATGGCGTTGGAATATGCCATCAATCGCGCGCCAGTGGAATTGCGCGCCCGTGAAGATGCACTGGCGCGCGTTGCCTTGGAGCAAGGTCAAGAGGCAATTGCCCAAGCCAGAATGGAGTCTGAAAGAAAGGCAGCAGAAGCCATACAGTTGCGCATGCAGTCAGAAGAAGACTTGCGCATTGCTGCCAACAAACGCGAACAGGCAGAGAAAATTGCTGCTGCGACAGCACAGGCCCGTCGTGAAGCAGAAGACAAAATTCGCATGGTGACTGAGTCGCGCATACGCGCAGAGCGCGAACTGCAATCAACTGCCATGACGCGCATAGAAAACGAACAGCAAGCCGACCTGCAGGCACGCGCGAGACAAGCTGCTGAAGCCGCATTGGCAGAAGAAGCACGCCAACGCCGTCTGGCTGAGCAAGAAGCTGCCGACAATGCCCGTCAGCGCGTCGCTGAAGAGCAACGCGCTGCCAAGCTGGCCAAAGAGCGCCTGGAGATCGAAAAACAGGCAGTACAAGATGCCCGTGAAAAAGCCGATTCTGAACAACAAGCCTTAAGCGCTAGCGCATTCCAGGCTGAATTGCTGAAACGCGCCAATCTGGCTGCCGCAGATAAAGCAAAAAAAGCCCAGGAATTGATGATGGCTGAAAAAATGCGCGCTGCAGCAGAACAAAAAGCTGCTGCCGCCTTGCAAGAGAAATTGGCTGCTGAGCGCAAAATGACAGAAGAAGCAGAAGCCCTGGCCAAGGCAGAGCAATCTCATGCCGAACTCTTGCGTCTGCAAGAACAGGCAGAGCATGCCCGTCGCATCGCTCAGGAATCAGAATGTGTGGCAGAAAAACTGAACCTGGAAAAAACCATGGAGCAGGTGGAATTGCAGCAAAAAATGGCCGCAGCCGCTGCCAGAAAAAATCAAGATGCCAGCGAACTTCTGCGCGTCCAACAGCAACGCACTAATGATGAGGTGAAAGCGATGGAACTTCAGGAAGAAAAACTACAGGCAGAACGTCGCCGTGCCAATGCAGTGCAACAAGTGCTGAAGGCAACCCAGGAAAAACTGCAACTTGAACAAGCCGCCCAGCAAGAAGCTGAAGCCAGGTTACGCGCAGAAGAGGAGGCCAAGGCAATTGCCGCCGCCAGGGAGCAAGCTGAACGCGAAGAAAGACTGGCGCTGGAAGCGAAACTCGATGCTGAAAAAACTACTCTGGAACAAACAGAGCTGCAAAAAGATGCGCAATGCAAGGCAGCCAAGGTCGCTTTGCTGATTAGCCATCAAGCCACAGAAATGGCGCGTGCAGAACAAATGCGTCTGGAAGCAGAAAAGCAGGCGGCAAGAGCTGCTCAGGAAAAACTGGAGGCTGAAAAAACAGCCGCCGAGCAAGTTATTGCCCGTGCGCATGCTGACCGTGAGCATACTGACGTCCTGAACGCACGCCAACAGCAAGAGGCCGAAGCCCGTGCGGCGCGTCAAGCCATGATTGCCGCTGAACAAGTACGCCTGCAAAAAATGCAGGAACATGCAGATTTGCAAAAGCAGTCTGCAGTACTGGCACAAACCAAGGCAGTAGAGGCTGAGGAGCTGGGCAAGACTTTGCGCTTGCGTGCAGAGTCCGAGCAAAAAGCCCTGAACCTGGTTCAGCAAAAACTGGAAGCAGAAAAACGCCTGACAGCAGAATTGCAAGCCAAGGCAGCGGTAGAGCAAGAACAACGTGACCAGCACCTGGCCCGTCTGCAATCTGAGCAAGCTTTGCGTGCTGCGATGGAAAGCAAGGTCGCAGAAGAAAAAAAACTGCTGGAGCAAAACAATCAACAAGCCAAGGCTGAACAACAAGCGGCAACTGCCGCTGCAGCAAGGGTGAAAGCTGCTACTCAATTGACGCAACTTGAACAGGAAAAAGCCAAATCGCAGCAGCAGGCAGCGATGGCTCTTGAGGAGCAAGCCAGGCTGGAAAAACGAAAAGCTGATGCTGCAGAGTTGGAAGCAAAAGCTGCAACAGAAAAACTTGCCGCAGAACAAATTGCCACAGAAGCAGCCGCTGCCAGAGCAAAAGCAGAACAGCAACATGCACAGGCTGCAGCAGTCAGGGCCAGGGCAGAGCAAGAAGCCAATGAATTGGCAGCCGCCAAATTGCAAGCTGAACAAGCCTTACAAATCCAGGCGCAAGCCTATGCTGCCAGCCAGCATAAAGCCCACGAACTGGTCATTGAAAAGAATAAAAAAGTTGCTGAACTTGACGCTGTCTTGCAACAACGCCTGGTAGATGATCAGGCCTTGCTGGACACCACAGCAGCCAGACTGCAGGCAGAACAAGAAGCGCACGCAGACGTGCAAAGTCGTTTGTCCTGCGAAGCTGAGGCACAACAGTTTGCTGAAGCTCGCGCCCGTGCTGAAAAAATTATCCGCGCCGCAACCGAGGCAACCCTGGCATCAGAAAAAGCCCTGTTCCAGGAACTGGCTGCTCATGCTGATGCACAAAGTCTCATGGCTGAGCTGCTGGCACAACGTCTGCAACAAGAGCAGGAATTGTTGGCTGCACAACAACAACGTATCGCTGCTGAACAAGCGGTACTGGACAGCCTGACAGCCAAACAACAGGCAGAGCTGGCAGCTACTGCAGAAGCAGAAGCGCGTCTGGTGGCAGAACAAGCGCAACACAAATTGATCACTGAGCGCCAGGCTGCTGAAGCCCAAGCACGCGAACTGGCAGAAAAATTCAATGAAACTGAAAAACAATGGTTGGCACAAGCGGCTCAGGAAGCATTGATCAAACGCCAGGCAGCCGTCGCACTCGAAGAAAAAACAGCTTTGTTGCTGGAATTGAGTCGTGCCAGCCAGGAAAAAATTGCTGTCGAACAGCAAATCAGTGCTGAACTGAAAACCAAACTGGAACAGGAAGAATCTGCGGAAATCACCCTGCAAGCCAAATTGGCGATAGAACGTGAATTTGCCGAAGCCGCAAGCGAACGTGCCTATAAAGAGCAAGAAGCTCTGGAAGCCACCTTGCGCCTGGCAAATGCTGAACAAGCCTTGCTGGCCCGTTCTGCTGAACATGCAGAAGCGCAGCGTCTGGCAGCAGAAGCGACAGAAACCAGATTGCGCGAAGCAGAAACTCTGACCATGACAGAAAACCAGCGCGCTTCTGCTGAGCTTGAAGCATTGAGCCTCGTACAGCAAAAACTGGCGGCAGAACAAAAAGCAGCGCAAGAAGCAGAGCAACGCAAACTGGCGGAGCAAGAATACCTGAGCCTGTGCGAAATTCGCGCCAACGCAGAGCAAGATGCCAATGTCGCCATACAGGCCAGGTTGCAAAGCGAAAAAGAAGCAACTGAGCTGGCAAATGCACTGGCAATATCCGAGCAACAAGCCACTGAAGCAGCGCAGACTCGTGCTGAAGAATTGTTCATCTTGCAGCAAGCGGAACAACAACGTGCAGAGCTGGCGCAGCGCGAAATCATCACCATCCAGCAGCAAAGACAGATGGAGATGGATAGCCTGCAAATGACGCAGGATGCCTTGCGCCTCATAGAAGAAAAAATGGAAGCTGAACGTCTGGTCATTACGGCGACAGAAGAGCGCGTACGTCTGGAGTCAGAATTGGCAGAACAAAGCAAGCAACGCGCAGAACAACTGTTGATCGCTAACGCCCTGGAACAAGAAAAACTGGCACTGGAACGTGAAATTGCAGAGGCCACAGCTTTGCAAATCGCTGCCGATGAACAAGCACTGCCAGAACTGCGTGCCAAATTATTGGAAGAAAGCCAGCTTGAAACCCTGGAAGCGCAAAGGCTGGAAAAAGAACAAGCCCTGGCTGCAGCGATAGCCGCACGTGTTGAAGAAGAAAACATATTGCTGGCCCACGCTGAGCAGGCATTGGCTGTGGAAGCAGAATTGAAAGCTGAATTCACATCGAAACTGCAAACTGCTGAAGTCCAGAGACTGGAAAAAGAACAGGCTTTGGCCGCAAGCTTTGCAGCACGTACAAAGAAAGAGAATGACTTGCTCAAGCAGGCTGAGCAAGCCCTGGCAGTAGAGGCAGTATTGCAGGCTGAGCTGGCATCCAAACTGGAAGCGGCTGAAGCACAAAGGCTGGAAAAAGAACAGGCACTTAATGCTGCTATCGCCAAACGCATGGAAGAGCAAGGTGCGCTGCAAGCCAAACTCGAAGAACAATTGTCATTGGAAGCGGCATTGCAAGAAGAGCTGCAGCAGCAATTAATTGCGGTTGAAGTTCAAACCCAGCAAAAGCAACAGGCATTGGCAGATGCGGCAGCAAAACGTATCGCCGATGAAAAAGCCTTGCAGGCGCAACTGGAAAAACAAGCTGCCGACGAAGCAGAACTGCAAGCCATGTTGCAACAACGTGCTGAGCAACAAGCTGCTGCTCAGGCATTCATTGAACAGGCGTTGGCATCTGCCAGGGAATGGCAAGAGCAAAGCAGATTGCAGATCCAGCAACAGCAAGAAGAGTTGCAAGCTGAGGCAGAAATGGCGAAACAAACGCTGGAAGCCGAACATCATGAAGCAGAACAACTGGCGCAAGCTTTGATCACCAAACTGCTTAGCAACAGGCAAACATCAGAAGAATGGCGTCAACAGGTTGAGCAAATGCTGGCAGCAGCACCGATCACTGTGGCTTATGATGCGACAGCTCCGCAAGATGAAGTACAAAAACGCTTCCGCCTGCGCCCATCTGTCATCGCCGGTTTGTTGTTGTGTGCTGGTATTGCAGGTTTTGCCGGTTTCAGTAATTTTGCGTTGAGCGGCGCGACAGCTTCCCGCGCAGTGACGCAAAAAACGGCCGTGTTGGAACAACTTGCGCCAGTCGAGAAAGTGAATGGCGGCTTGCACATGACTTATGAGTTGGCTGCTCCTGCTGATCCAGCACCCTCTCAGGCAGACGAGGGCAGTAAGGCTGCAGCTACTCAGCTTGCTTTGGCGGGTAGTCGCTAAATAGAAGTAACGCCTGGACAAAAAAAGCCGCGCAATTTGCGCGGCTTTTTAACTATTGCATCGCAATGGGCGATTAATGTGCGCAGGTAACTAACGCAATTAACGCAATTCCAAAGTCAAAAATTCTACTCCTTGCGTCTTGGAAGACGCCATATTGAATTGCGACAGCGATCCCTGGCCCAGCAGTGGCTGGCAGGTTTTGCACACTGCGGCGGTAACTTTGCGTAATTCAAATGGACCAACTTTCATATTGTCGATCGTGACGACGCGGGCTTGTATGATCCGTCCATCCGCAGTCTGCATATTAACGAGCGGTTTTACCACTTTGTAGGACACTTTGGAGTCGTTAAGCATATCGTCGCTGAGCGTGGTTTTGGTGGCGCCGGTATCAACCATAAAGGCTTCTATTTTGTTGTTGCCAAGCTTTACAGGAGCGTAAAAATGCTCTTTGGTCTTTGGCAGGCGCATGCTTTTCACCGTTGTGGTGGCAGTTTGTCCCTGGCGTTCCAATGACGATTCAATGGCGATGCGCTGGCCGTCGAAATAATGGCCGTGCCCCTGTGCTTCCAGTGACGAATCGAATGAGGCGAGCAGGGCCAGGGCTTCAAATTCGCGCTTGCGCATGACGAGATATTTCGCAACGTCGCCACGCACGTTCACCAGACTGGGAATTATTGCCAGTGTTTTATAGCCCCAGCCTATGGCTTCTTCTATGCGACCGGTTTTTCCAAGGCTTTCTGAATAAGCAGCGAACAAGTCGTAGGCGCCCTCTCCCATACTGATGGCTTTTTCAGCCTGAACGATACTCGCCTCCGGTTTGTCTGCCCAATGATAAGTGATTGCCAGACTGGCGATGGCTTTTGCGTCGGTGGGACGCATTTTGATGTATTGGTTCCAGTTTTTTTCTGCGCAATCATAGCTGCGTACTTGCATGCATTTTACAGCGCCATCTTTATAGGCCGAAGGAGGATAAGTTTCTGCAAAGGCAGGTAAGCTGATTGCAATGCAGGTGACGAGCAGGGCTGAAATTTGGTTACGCATGAGTTTATTGGTCTTTAAGAGCCCTAAAAATTGCGGCAATTGTAACATTTAAACTTTTCTGTAACAGAGGGTTTTATTGATGTGCGTCAGGCTATTTGTTCCGGTATTAAGGTCAGGTTGTCGGATCAAAACCATCTTTGGAGTCAGTAGAGGATCAGGCTTCTTTTGCTTCCTGTAGTGCTATCACGATGACAAAACCGCCTTCAGCATGATTGTAGATGCGCAATTTGCCGCCATGGCTTTTGATAATGCGATCGACAATGGCCAGACCCAGACCAGAGCCATTGGCCTGGCTGCGCGAAGCATCACCACGGGTGAAGGGGCGGAGCAATCGGACCAGGTCTTGTTCTGCCACACCCAGCCCATGATCACGGAAGCTGATTTGTATACCCAGCTTTCTGTCCTTGTTTTTGCGTGAGCATTGCACGTCGAGTGTGATGACGGGGGAACCTGGGGTTTTTCCGTAGCGACAGGCATTTTCCACGATGTTGTTGAACAGACGCCTGAGTTCAGTCAGATTGCCATTGACATAGATATTTGGTTTGATCGCGGTGCGCAGGCGCAGGTTTTGAAAGCGAAAAGCCTCATCCATGACTTGCTGCATGACTTCGCTGATGTTGATGCGTTCGAATTCGACTTTGTCCAGGGGCTTGGCGTAATCGAGGAACTGGCTGATGATGTCATCCATTTGCTGCAGATCGGATTGCATGCCGGTCCTGGCCTCATCACTGAGGCTGGCCATTTCGACCTCAAGCTGCATGCGTGCCAGCGGGGTGCGCAAATCATGCGAAATACCGGCCAGAATGATGGACCGGTCGGTTTCTATCCTGACCAGATCTTCCATCATGGTATTGAAGCTGACATTGGTCTCCCGGATTTCTTTCGGGCCTTTTTGTGGCAGAGGTGGTGGTTGTTTGCCTTTGGCGACAGCGCGTGCTGCATTGCTCAAACGTGATAATGGGTCATTAATGAGCTTGGAGATGATGGCCGCACCCAGCAAGGTCAAAAAGAGAGTCAGGATAGCCCAACTGAATAATTGCTGCCCTATAGGAGGGTCCAGGCGGTCTTGCTCCAATCTCAGCCAGTAATGATCATCTTCAATATCAAAGCTGATCCAGAAGCCGCTGATACCGTTGAGTTTGCTGGCAAAGCGGGTGTTATTCCCCAGTCCGCGCAACATCAGGGGCCGGGATTCAAGAAAGAAGGGCGTGGCTTCTGGCTCTTCTACACGATCAGTATCTTCCAGCAGGTAGATCTGCACACCTTCTTTGTTGGCCAGGTCGCGCAAGAGTTCATGCCGTTTCTCTGGGGCAGAGTGGGTCAGAGCCGCACGCGTGATGGTGACAATGGAGACAATTTGCGCCGCCATCTGCTGCGCCCGTGGTGCTGTTTCCAGTGTGCGAAAATTGGACATCCAGGCCAGCATACTGGCGGTGACAAGCACGGCCAGCATGAGGAAGGTACGCCAGAACAGTCCGCTTTTTAGCCAGTCCAGACTGTTGAGGTAGTCACGCATTCAAGTTTTGCAAAGAAAACAATCTGATGTAAAAATAGCCCGGATATCAATGTGATTGGCCATCAGGAATAAACACATAGCCCAGCCCCCATACTGTTTGTATGTAAAGTGGATTGCTGGGATCTGGTTCTATCAGTTTGCGCAGACGTGAAATTTGTACGTCCAGGCTGCGGTCAAATACTTCATACTCGCGACCTCTTGCCAGTTCCATGAGCTTTTCCCTCGAAAGTGGTTGGCGGGCATGACGGGCGAAGACTTTCAATACTGAAAATTCACCTGTAGTAAGTGAAATATTGTCATCATTTTTTTTCAGCGTACGGGTGCCGAGATCAAGGACAAAGTCACCAAAGGCAAAAGTCTGTGGGCCGTCGGAAGGTGCACCTGGCAATTCGTCCGGAGCTTTACGCCTCAACACGGCATTGATGCGGGCAACCAGTTCGCGTGGGCTGAATGGTTTAGGCAGGTAATCGTCTGCACCCATTTCTAGCCCAATGATGCGATCGACTTCTTCGCCTTTGGCGGTCAGCATGATGATGGGTGTTTTGTCGCCGGCACCGCGCAGGCGGCGGCAGATGGCCAGGCCATCCTCGCCAGGCAACATGAGATCCAGCACCAGCATGTCGTAGCGTTCACGTATCCAGAGCTTGTTCATGGCCTGTGCATTTTCTGCACTGACGACTTGAAAACCTTGTTCTGTCAGATAGCGGCGCAACAAATCGCGCAAACGCAGGTCATCATCAACCACTAGAATCTTAGCCTTGGGGTTGCTGGAATTGTTATTTGTGGAGTCTGGGGTAGGGGCGTCGTGTTCATGGGCTTAATAGTACTGTCATAGAGTGAGCTTGCAAACAAAATTAATATTCTGGATTACAAACTGTTACACACTTTACGGAATGGGACTGCGCAATTCATGTGGCTATCGTAAACTAAATTCATACAAATTGATGCTGGTAAGGCACAGCCATTTGCACTTAGAATTGCAATCCATTTATATCTTTTTGCTTGCCTCACCGGTTTTGCTTGCAAGGCCATTTGTTTTCAAGTCGATGAATATACCGTACAAAGAAATTTCTGTCCTGCTCTTGTCACTGATCGTGACTGCTGGGGCTATGGCGGATAATAAAGGTAATGGTGGTTCGGCACTATGGGGGCGATTTAATAACGGCAATGTCCAGCAAAAAAATGACGCAGCGCGCAAAGAAGAGAAACAGCGCGAGCGACAACTTAATAAACAGGCTGAAAAAAACAGCTTGCTTGAACGCTGTAATGACGCTCGCCATATTGGCGAACGCGCTTGTGGCAGTGCTGAGGATAGCAAAAAAGCTGGTCGTCTCACGCCAGAAGAAAAGCGCGCCCTGCGTCGCCAGATTCAGGATGTCGGGCACGAACTATATCGCCCAGCCCGCTAAATCTTTCCATATCCTTTCCCAAATTCTCAACAGATATCAGCGCCTGTTTTGCTTCATTATTTTCTGTTGCTCGCGCTGCCAGTCTTTTTCTTTCTCAGTATCGCGCTTGTCGTGCTGCTTTTTACCCTTGGCGAGGCCGACCTGACATTTGATCCGCCCCTTGGTGAAATGCAGGTTCAGCGGCACCATGGTGTAGCCAGAACGCTCCACTTTGCCTATCAGTTTGCTGATTTCTGCCGCATTTAACAATAATTTACGTGTGCGCACAGAGTCCGGGTGAATATGGGTAGAGGCCGTCGGCAAGGCGCCAATATGCGCGCCAAACAGGAAAATTTCGCCATTCTTGACGATGACATAGGCTTCTTTCAACTGCGCACGGCCCGCGCGTATGGCTTTGACTTCCCAGCCTTGCAGGACGATGCCAGCTTCGTATTGTTCCTCGATAAAATAATCGTGGAATGCTTTTTTTTATCTGCGATGCTCATGTAGGATGAAAATTGGTCAAATTAGAGTGCGGAAATGCATGAATGCATTTTGGTACTGCTTATGACTCGGTTAAAATGCGAACCTGTGATTCTACCAAATGGTTCTTCTTGATGGCAGTTGTACATAAAACAGTTTTCGTAGCTTACAGCACTGAGCAGATGTTTGCTCTGGTTGATCAAGTGGAAAATTATCCTAAATTTCTGCCATGGTGTGGCGAGGTAAGGGTGGCAGAGCGTACCGATCATGAGCTGGTTGCCACGCTTGCTATTAATTATCATGGTTTAAAACAGCATTTTACGACGCGTAATAGTAATAAACGCCCGCATTCTATTGAGATGAGTCTGGTTGAGGGACCATTCAAGCAATTATCGGGTTGCTGGAAGTTTACTGAGTTGCGCGCAGATGCCTGCAAAATTGAATTTGAACTTAACTATGAATTTTCCAGCAAATTGCTGGAGCATTTGATAGGTCCTGTTTTCTCCAAGATCGCCAATAGTTTTGTCGATTCTTTTTGCGCCCGTGCCGAGACATTATATGGTTGAGCAAATCAATATGATTGTCCAGGTCTGCTATGCCGGACTGGATAGGACCAGTTTACTGGATGTCCAGGTGCCTCTGTATGCCACGGTTCTGCAGGTGATACAGCAAAGTGGCATTGTTCAAGCGCATCCTGAGATTGATGTCAGCGTTCTCAAGGTAGGTGTTTTTGGCAAACTTAAGGCACTTGATAGTCAATTGCACGCAGGGGACAGGATAGAGATCTATCGCCCCCTTGTTGCAGATCCCATGGAGGCGCGCAGGCGCAGGGCTAAAAAACAGGCAGAGACCTGATTTTCTGCTATTTGCAATCAGCCAGAGCTTTTTTTGCTGTATCCAGCTCTTGTTGACGCTCAGCATCCGATAAAAAACTACGTTCGCCATTTTTGTCAGTGCGGCTCAGGCGAGCGCCAGAATTCAGCGACTGTTGATAATTACGGGCTCTTTCGCAATTTTTGCCTTGTCGTCAGCTGCAGTTTTTTCTTGTTCTGCCTTCTTGTCTTTTTCGGCTTGCTCGGCACGGCGTTTGTTGAATCTTCGTTCTTGGTCGCCAACGTTACGGGTTTTTCGAGCTTGGGCGCGGCCTGACTGGCAGAAGCTGCTTTGTCATCTGCTGCTGGTGCCTGGGCAGCCTTGGCACCACCTGGCGCTTTGAGGATTTTATCCTTGGGCACGGATTTCGGTGGTGGCAGGTCTGAGAACTGCTTATTGCCTTTATCATCAATCCACACATATTGCGCATGAGCGACGGCGCAGAATGCTAAAGACATTAAAAGTGCAGCGCCTGATCGTGATATTCGTAAGATAGACATAATTTGCTTTCAAGAAAAACATGGGATTATGCAAGAGTTTTACACGGAGCAAGACGACTTCGCAAGTTTTCTGTATAATTCGGTTTTGCGCCTATAGGAAATACTATGCGTTTACTCCAAAAAGCACTCACGTTCGATGACGTGCTACTCGTCCCTGCATACTCGAACATACTCCCTAAAGATACCTCACTTGCGACCAAATTGACTCGCAACATCAATCTGAATATCCCTCTGGTATCAGCTGCGATGGATACAGTCACTGAAGCGCGCCTGGCTATTGCCATGGCTCAAGAAGGTGGTATCGGTATTATCCACAAAAACTTGACGGCAAAAGAGCAAGCCCGCGAAGTTGCCAAGGTCAAACGTTTTGAGTCCGGTGTATTGCGTGATCCTATCACCATCCCGCCGAACATGAAAATTCGCGAAGTCATTGCCCTGTCTCAACAACACGGCATCAGCGGTTTCCCGGTCGTAGAAGGCAAGACGGTTGTTGGTATTATTACCAACCGCGATTTGCGTTTCGAAGAAGAACTGGACGCAGAAGCGCGCGCCAAAATGACGCCACGTGAAAAACTCGTCTGTGTCAATGAAACAGCAGATCTGGCAGAAGCCAAGCGCTTGATGAACAAGCACCGCCTGGAGCGTGTACTGGTCGTCAATGAGGCATTTGAGCTGCGCGGTCTGATTACTGTCAAAGATATCCAAAAATCAACAGAGCATCCTTTTGCATCCAAAGATGATCAGGGTAAATTGCGCGTAGGCGCAGCAGTTGGTGTAGGCCCCGATAATGAAGAGCGCATAGACTTGCTGGCAAAAGCTGGTGTCGATGTTATCGTTGTTGATACAGCCCATGGTCATTCCAAAGGCGTGCTGGACCGTGTGCGTTGGGTGAAAACCAATTATCCGCATATTGAAGTCATAGGCGGCAATATCGCTACTGCAGCAGCTGCCCTGGCCCTGGTTGAACATGGCGCGGATGCAGTCAAGGTTGGCATAGGCCCAGGTTCTATTTGCACGACACGTATTGTTGCCGGTGTTGGCGTACCACAGATTACTGCAATAGCCAATGTAGCCAATGCGCTCAAGGGCACTGGTGTACCTTGTATCGCTGACGGCGGCGTGCGTTTTTCCGGTGATGTTTCCAAAGCTCTTGCTGCTGGCGCATCTACTGTCATGATGGGCAGCATGTTTGCCGGTACTGAAGAAGCGCCAGGTGAGGTTATCCTGTTCCAGGGCCGTAGCTATAAGTCTTATCGCGGCATGGGTAGTCTGGGTGCGATGGCCGATGGCTCTGCTGACCGTTATTTCCAGGACGCGGCCAATAATGCCGACAAACTGGTGCCTGAAGGTATCGAAGGACGTGTTCCTTATAAAGGTAGCGTGCTGGCCATCCTGTATCAACTGGTAGGTGGTGTACGTTCTTCCATGGGTTATTGTGGCTGCGCGACAATAGACGATTTGCATACCAAATCTGAATTTGTTGAAATCACCTCGGCAGGCATGCGTGAATCACATGTGCATGATGTGCAAATCACCAAAGAAGCGCCAAATTACCGTGCTGACTAATGTTTGAAATGCGCTTGAGAAGCATGACCCGAATTGAGGACGCCTGGAGAGTGGAATGTCAACGAACCTAGATCGTTCCGGCCCATCGACAACGACACCAGTCAGTTCGGGTTTTGAGCGCATGGTTTCTGAACGGATGGAGCTGCGCCTGGGCCGCTTTGAACGACTTGGCATCAAGTTGTTTGGGGTGGCTAACTGCCTGGTCAGTTTTGGCAAGCTGGTGCCAAGGTTTGACCATCTGGTGCATTCCATTACCAATATGGAAGCCGAGTTTTGCGATTCTGTTCCACCTGCTGATGAAATCCTGGTCATACCTGACCTGCGTCTGCATGAACATCTGGGCAAGCATCCTATGGTGGCAGGCCCACCCTCCATACGTTTCTTTGCTTCTCATCCCGTTTTTGATCATGGCAACCAGTTAATCGGCAGTGTCATTCTGATCGACTATCAAAGCCGTGACCTGGATGATGAGGAAAGGCAGTCATTTGCTGATCTTGCTTCCATGGTTGAGCGCGAAATGGCTTTCAGTGCCCTTTACCAGACGCAGCTCGAAGTCATCAAACAAAACCGCAATCTCAAACGTGATTCACTGATAGACCCTTTGCTGGGCACGTGGAACAAAATCTGCCATCATCCGTTCATTGAAACTGGAGATGGAGCGCTGTGCCAAGGCCATGAAACCTTTGGCCCTGCTGATAGCCAGTGTGGATCAGATGGAACATTTGCGTGATCTGCATGGTATCGCCATCACAGACATGATACTGGTCAAGACTGTCAGCCGTATTCGCTCTTGCGTGCGTCCATTTGACGCCCTGGGGCGTTTTGGCACTGACTTGCTGCTGGTGGTATTGCCGGGTGCATCCCACCTGGTGGTTACAGCAGTAGGGGAGCGCATACGTGCTTCCGTGCTCATGCATCCTGAAAAAATGAATGATGTCGATACAGCTTTGACGATCAGTGCTGGCACCGCATCAACTGACATCTTTCCTGATGCCGAACCAGAAACTTTAATTAGCCTCGCAGAAAAAGCCCTGCTTTCCGCCAGAAATGCAGGAAACAATTGTGTTGTCCAGGCTACCCCTGCACAACCTGACATGATAATTTGATTTATGCACTCAAAAATTCTTATCCTCGATTTTGGTTCCCAGGTCACGCAACTGATCGCTCGCCGCGTTCGAGATGCTGGTGTGTTTTCTGAAGTTCATCCTTATGACGTCAGTGATGAGTTCATAAAGAACTATGGCGCTGCCGGCATTATTTTGTCTGGTGGTCCAAACAGCGTAACAGAGGGCGACACCCCTCGTGCACCTATGGCCGTATTTGAAGTCGGTGTCCCAGTGCTGGGCATTTGCTACGGCATGCAAACCATGGCAGAGCAACTTGGTGGCAAGGTTGAAAATGGCCTGGTCCGAGAATTTGGTTATGCCGAGGTCCGTGCCCGTGGCCATACAGCCCTGTTCAAGGACATCAATGACTTCGTCACGCCAGAAGGTCATGGCATGCTCAAGGTATGGATGAGTCATGGCGACAAGGTCAATGAAATGCCGCCAGGCTTTAAACTCATGGCATCTACAGACAATTGCCCTATCGCTGCCATGGCAGATGAAGAGCGCCGTTTTTATGCTGTGCAATTCCACCCTGAAGTCACGCATACATTGAAGGGTGAAGCCATCATCAGCCGTTTTGTGCACGAAATCTGCGGCTGCCAATCTGACTGGAACATGCCTGACTACATCTCCGAAGCTGTTGCGTCCATACGGGCCCAGGTTGGTGACGACGAAGTCATACTCGGTTTGTCCGGCGGTGTCGATAGCAGTGTAGCTGCTGCGCTGATACACCGCGCCATAGGCGATAAACTCACTTGCGTATTCGTCGATCACGGTCTGTTGCGTCTTGACGAAGGCAAGATGGTCATGGAAATGTTTGCCAAGAACCTCGGTGTCAAAGTCATTCATGTTGATGCGACTGCCCAATTCATGGGGCATCTCGCAGGTGTGACAGATCCGGAAGCCAAGCGCAAAATCATAGGTCGTGAATTTGTCGAAGTCTTTCAGGTTGAATCCGGCAAGTTGACCAATGCCAAATGGCTGGCGCAGGGCACGATTTACCCGGACGTTATCGAAAGCGCCGGTAAAGGTAAAAAAGGCTCGCACACCATCAAGAGCCATCACAATGTTGGTGGCTTGCCAGATACCCTGAACCTGAAATTGCTTGAACCACTGCGTGAGTTGTTCAAAGACGAGGTGCGCAAGCTGGGCGTAGCTCTGGGTCTGCCACATAGCATGGTCTATCGCCATCCTTTCCCTGGTCCTGGCCTGGGTGTACGCATACTCGGTGAAGTCAAAAAGGAATTTGCCGACTTGCTGCGCCGTGCTGACGCCATCTTCATTGAAGAATTGCGCAGCACCTTTGTCGATCCGCATGCAGAAAAACCGCAAAGCTGGTACGACGCAACGAGTCAGGCTTTTGCCGTATTCCTGCCGGTCAAGTCCGTCGGCGTCATGGGTGATGGTCGTACCTATGAATACGTGGTTGCTTTACGTGCGGTGCAAACGCAAGATTTCATGACCGCCCACTGGGCACATCTCCCGCACGAGTTATTGGGCAAAGTATCCAACCGCATCATCAACGAAGTACGTGGTATCAATCGCGTAGTCTATGACATCTCGGGCAAGCCGCCTGCGACCATAGAGTGGGAATGATTTTAGGTCTGGCAATATCAGGCAACTGAAAGCACGAAACACCCCAGAAGCCCGCGTCATTGCGGGCTTTTTGCTGCCCGGCTGGCGGGCTAATTAATGGCGGAAAAATAGCCAGATAAGGGAACTGGTGGATCAGCTTGGGATCGTTCTTGCGAAAGAAGAGTGATGTACTTGTTATTTTTGGGGAGGGCTGGTGTAGTGGTTGATGAATGTTTACGTTTTTTGCTCAGGGCCTTTTAAGCAAGAGTGCCTTGCCATATCTGGATGATGTTTTTTTTGTTCCTGTCTGGTAACAATCCGTGAAAATTCCGTTGTTTATTGTGGATATCTTTAAGTCTACTTAAAAATATAATTTAATTATTAAATTTATTATTAAAAAAGATAATTATTTGAAGTTTAAGTTGCTAAAATGATTTGCTCGCAAAAAACTCAAGTACTGAATCCAGATAGGTATTTGCTTGGGAAAACATTGTCATACAGGAAGCTTTTGCAAGGGGCTTTGACCGCAAGGGCAAGACTTCAATGACGTAGGCGGGCAATCCTACAAACAATTGCGGAAGGGAATTCACCATGCTCAGCAGCCAGCAACTTACGGCCATGAAGGCGCAAGGCCGTACTATCAGTAAAGCCAGCATTAAAGATGATGAACTTGGTCCACTTAAATTATTGGCAGGTAAGTGGCGTAACGTGAATGGCCTGGAAGGGCATGGCTGGAATATGATTGCCTTGCCATTCGTGGCACCGGCGCCAGCCAAAACAGATTTCCGGCTTTTGCTGAATCAATATAACGAAGAGCTTGACTTTACCCTGGTAGACAAAGGTGTTCCCAATCGTGGCCTGACCAAAACAGCAAATGGCCTGATCAATTCGGATCAATTCCTGGCGGCCTTGCGTTACCAGCAATCGGTAACACAAATCGCTGCGCAGGATTTCCCGGTCAGCGGCCTGGCTGGCAATCCAGGTGCTGCCATTCATTTTGAACCCGGTTTATGGTTACATATGGCGAATCAGGTCTCGACCGGTCACGATATCGCACGGTTATCAAGTGTTCCCCATGGTGACTCCGTTCTGGCATTAGGCCAGCACACTGAAGTTGCTGGTGCACCAGTAATCCGTGAAATCAATAGCTTGCCCATAGGTGTACCGCAGAGTCTCACCGACCCTTACCTGGCACCATATAGCCATTTCCATGCACAGCCTTTCCGCGGTTTGTTTGATCCTACATTGCCTAACGCTTTGCTCAATGAGGCTAACAAAGGGGTGAATATCAAGAAAACAACGATCCTGTCTGTTGATACAACGATAGAAACGGGCGGTATCCACAATATTCCTTTTGTTGTCAAGCAGGCCAACGCAGTGACGATGAAATCTACCTTCTGGATACAGGAGATTCTGGATGCCAATAACAAACCTCAGATGCGCCTGCAATATTCGCAGTTGGTGTTACTGGAGTTTTTCCCGCGCCCTGATGGAAAGGGCTTGATCCAGTGGCCGCATATCAGTATTAATACCCTGGAAAAAATACCTGACGCCCCCTGATTTTCTGAACATCGTTACAAATGAGAGCGCAAGGCAGGTTTCCTGCTTTGCGCTTTTTCTTTGCACAGCAAGGAACTATTTGTAAAAATATCAATAATTGGCGTGCTGGCATGCAAGTTCCAGACAAGTTGGGGGTAATGACCTGCTACGTGGTATCATAGTAGCCTTTTGCGTTCCAAAAACACGCTAAAATTTCATATATTGCATTTTGCTTGCAGTGTAAAAAGAGAGCGGCTTTGTCGAAAAGCCTTGCCAGTGCAGCCATTAAAGTCGCTGCTGATCATCATGCGGGAATAAGACGTGACTTATAGCGTCAAGGAAATTTTTTATACTCTTCAAGGCGAGGGCAATCATGCTGGGCGTCCGGCGGTGTTTTGCCGTTTTTCTGGCTGCAATTTGTGGTCTGGGCGCGAAGAAGACAGGGCGACGGCTGTCTGCCAGTTTTGTGATACCGATTTTGTCGGTACCAATGGTGAAGGCGGTGGCAAGTTCAAACAGGCTGAAGCGCTGGCTGCGACTATCAATGCTTTGTGGCCGGTGTCCTATACTGCAAGCAAGTACGTGGTGTTTACTGGCGGCGAACCCTTGTTGCAACTTGATGCGGCCTTGATTGAAGCAATGCACGCAGTGGGTTTTGAGATCGCCATAGAAACCAATGGTACCTTGCCTGTTCCTGATGGTGTAGATTGGATATGCGTCAGCCCAAAAATGGGATCAGAACTGGTTGTCAGAAAAGGTAGTGAGCTCAAAGTGGTGATCCCGCAGTTTGGTCAGGATATGGCTGCATACGCAAATCTTGATTTTGAACATTACTTTGTACAAGCCATGGATGGCCCTTTAAGAGACGATAATTTGCGTCTTGCAATTGAATACTGCAAACAGCATCCGCAATGGAAGCTGAGTTTGCAAACCCATAAACTATTACAGATTCCTTGAGTTTTCATGTTAACGATTACCAGAAAGTTGGAATTCGATGCAGGTCATCGTATTCCCGATCACGGCAGCCAGTGTCGCAATTTGCACGGTCACCGCTATACCCTGCAAATTACCCTGACCGGTGAGGTCGTCCAGAAAGATGGCGAGTCGGACAACGGCATGATCATGGATTTTGGTGATATCAAGGCGCTCGCCAACGAGCATCTGGTGAATCTGTGGGACCATTCCTTCATCGTCTATGAGAAGGATTACATCATCAAGAATTTCCTGGAGAAACTGCCAGGGCACAAGACGGTGGTCATTGATCGCGTGCCGACTGTAGAAAATCTGGCCAAGATCGCCTTCGATATTCTGAAGGTGGTTTATCACGGCAGGTTTGGCCGCACTTTGGAGTTGACCAAAGTCACGCTGTATGAAACTCCAAATTGCTGGGCTGAGATAGACGGATAATGGCCGACGCGCAAAATCTGCTGCCGCAAAGTGAGCAGAACCAGCAGAGCCTGCATGATATACAGTTCATGCAGGCAGCCTACCAGCAAGCCCTGCTAGCCAGAAATGAAGGCGAAGTGCCAGTAGGTGCTGTGGTCGTCAAGGATGGCTTGATCATTGCTACAGGCTATAATCGCCCCATAGGCAGACACGACCCCACCGCCCATGCAGAAATCATGGCCCTGCGCGCAGCCGCTGAGTTAATTGGCAATTACCGCCTGCCCGGATGTGAACTCTACGTTACCCTTGAACCGTGCATGATGTGCGCGGGGGCGATGATGCATGCCAGACTGGCGCGTGTTATTTATGCTGCCAGCGACCCCAAGACTGGTGTGGCCGGTTCTTTGCTGAATGTATTTGAACATGGGCAATTGAATCATCATACGCAAGTGACGGGTGGCGTGCTGGCAGACGAATGCAGCAGTATGCTCAAGGACTTTTTTGCCCACCGGCGTGCCGTGGCCGCACAAAAGAAACTTGCTGCGAGTTCTGATGTCAGTACACTTCCTATACAAGACTGAAATACATTATGCCTGGATCAAGCACGCAAACCGGAATCGCCATCATTGCCCCGAGTGGCGCACCTCTCGACGATAGCCTGATTGAGCGTGGCTTGCAGCGATTGGCCGGACAAGGTTTTAAGGTGCATAGCTACTATGATGCTGATGCCAAATTTCAACGTTTTGGAGCGATGGATGCAGAACGAGTCAGGCAAACCCATGAGGCTGCGCAAAATCCTGATGTGCAGATAGTCATGGCACTGCGTGGCAGTTATGGCATGTCAAGGCTGATGCCTTTGCTTGATTTTGATTTGCTGGCAAATAGTGGCAAGTGTTTTGTTGGCTATAGTGATTTTACCCTCGTGCATCTGGCAATGCTGGCGCGTGGCCGTACCAGTATTGCAGGCCCCATGCTGTGTGATGATTACATACGTGAGCAGCCTGTTGAATATACCTTGCAGCAGTTCCAGGCGTGTGTCAGCAATACCATGCACACAGTTGAATTTGAAACTGCTACAGAACAAGATTTGCATGTTGACGGTAAGCTATGGGGCGGTAATCTGGCCATGCTGACCCATGTCGTCGGTACACCATATTGGGCTGAAGTTGAAGGTGGCATATTGTTCCTGGAGGACATAGGCGAGCATCCTTACCGCATAGAGCGCATGCTGCTGCAACTGCATTTCGCCGGAGTGTTGAGTAAGCAAAAAGCGATCGTACTCGGGAATTTTTCTGCCTACAAACTGGCTGTTCATGACAATGGCTATGACTTCAATGCAATGCTTGCTTACATTCGTAGTGTGATCAATGTGCCTGTCATTACCGGTTTGCCGTTTGGCCACATCTCAACCCGTGCCAGCCTCGTGGTTGGCAGCGAGGCGCAATTGGATGTGGAAGTGGGACGGGCCAGCCTGGTCATGAACTACAACTTGTAGCCGCTCACAATAAAAAACGCCCGTCAACAGACGGGCGTTTTTTTCAATCGACGGTTTGCTTACTGATCAATCGGCAGCATAGATGTCATTGTCTTTGGTTTCTTTGACAAACAACAGACCGATAACGAAAGTGGCTAAGGCAATGATGATCGGATACCACAAGCCGAAGTAAATATCTCCCTTGAAGGCAACCAGAGCAAACGCTGTAGTTGGCAACAGGCCACCGAACCAGCCATTGCCGATGTGATAAGGCAAGGACATCGAGGTATAACGTATGCGTGTCGGGAACATTTCCACCAGCATGGCAGCGATAGGGCCATACACCATGGTCACATAGATGACCAGGATGATCAGCAAGACCAGTACCATAGGCTTGTTGACTTGTGCAGGATCAGCTTTGGCTGGGTAGCCTGCAGCTTTGATCGCTTCACCCAGATCTTTAGAGAAGGCCTTGTCTTTTGCGGTGGCTTCATCTTTTGGCAAGCCATTTGCATTGTAAGAAGTAATGACTTTATCGCCAACTTTGACGGATGCAATGGTTCCTGGTGCAGCTATTTCGTTTGAGTAATTGACTGAAGCGGCTGCCAGTTTTGCCTTGACGATATCGCATGAAGAGGTAAATTTCTTCGTGCCTGTCGGGTTGAACTGGAATTGGCAGTCATTTGGATCTGCCGTTACCACAACTGGTGCATTTTTCAATGCGCTTTCCAGAGCAGGATTGGCATAATGTGTGAGTGCGCCAAAAATTGGGAAATAGGTCGCAGCTGCAATCAGGCAGCCTGCCAGGATAATCGGTTTGCGGCCAATTTTATCCGAAAGAGTACCAAATACGATAAAGAATGGCGTGCCTATGACCAACGATGCTGCGATCAGAACGTTGGCAGTCGGGCCATCGACTTTGAGTGTTTGTTGCAGGAAGAACAGTGCATAGAACTGGCCTGTATACCAGACCACAGCCTGACCCGCTGTCAAACCCAGCAGAGCCAGGATAACGATCTTCAGGTTTTTCCATTGACCGAAAGATTCTGTCAATGGAGCCTTGGAAGTTTTGCCTTCAGCTTTCATTTTGGCAAAAGCAGGAGATTCGTTCATGGATAAGCGTATCCAGACTGAAATAGCCAGCAGGAAAACGGATACCAGGAAGGGAACACGCCAGCCCCAGTTGCCAAATTCTTCTTCGCCTATGGCCATACGGGTGCCCAGGATCACCATCAGCGAAAGGAACAATCCCAGTGTAGCTGTAGTCTGTATCCAGGCCGTGTAGGCGCCGCGCTTGCCATGAGGAGCATGCTCTGCAACATACGTTGCTGCGCCACCATATTCGCCACCCAATGCCAGCCCCTGCAAGATGCGCAGAGTGATCAGGATAACTGGCGCTGCAATACCTATGCTGGCATAGCTAGGCAGTAAGCCAACGCAGAAGGTCGAGCCGCCCATGATCAGGATGGTGACGAGAAAGGTATATTTGCGGCCTATCATGTCACCAAGGCGACCAAAGACCAATGCGCCGAAGGGCCGCACGATAAAGCCTGCTGCAAATGCCAGCAAGGCAAAGATGAATGCAGTATTGGGGTCAGTGCCAGCGAAGAACTGTTTTGCAATGATGGCCGCAAGTGAGCCATATAGATAAAAGTCGTACCATTCAAAGACGGTTCCCAGTGAAGACGCAAAAATAACCTTGCGTTCTTCTGCTGTCATGCCGCCTGACGTTGCGATAGGTGCTGTCGCCATGCTTGTCTCCTGTTTTATGTATATTAAGTATGCTAAAAAATGGCCGGAATCCCACTATCACATTTCCGACATAATTTTTATTGCAAGCAAAGTGTGCAAGTCGAAACTTACGGCTTGCTTGCTCGAAACTTACAGAAACTTACAAAGGCGCTATCCTGAATATGTAAAGAAGAGCAATATTGAGCACTGTAATTGCATGAAATTAATTTACGAACGGTCGTACTAAAATGTGATATTCTAGTTTTTGAGCTTGATCTATATGCTTTTACTTCAGGCAATTCGATTCAAGCAAAACAGGGCTATGGAAGTTTGTTCCTGCATGTTGATTTGCAAAGGGCAAATTACTACTTATGATGGTTATCAGCAGTTCCAGCCTGTACACATACTTATATTAATCAGGAGATCTACATGTCTGACGCAGTTATCGTATCCACCGCCCGCACTGGCCTTGCAAAATCCTGGAAGGGTGCTTTCAACATGACGCATGGTGCTACCATGGGTGGCCATGTATTGAATGCAGCCATTACCCGCGCAAAGATTGAAGCAGGCGAGGTGGAAGATGTCATCATGGGCTGTGCCACGCCAGAAGGCGCAACTGGCAGCAATATTGCTCGTCAGATCGCTTTGCGTGCAGGTTGCCCGGTAACTACTGCTGGCATGACGGTCAATCGTTTTTGCTCCTCCGGCTTGCAGACCATTGCCCTGGCAGCACAAAGAATTATTGCCGGTGAAGGCGATATCTATGCGGCAGGCGGTGTCGAGTCTATTTCTTGCGTACAAAACGAAGCCAATAGCCACATGATCGTTGAAACCTGGCTGAAGCAACACAAGCCAGAAGTCTATTGGCCCATGTTGCAAACGGCAGAAACTGTCGCCAAACGTTATGGCATCGCAAAGGAACGCCAGGACGAATATGGTGTACAAAGCCAGTTGCGCGCAGCTGCTGCACAAGCCGCGGGCCTGTTTGATGCCGAGATCGTGCCTATGACTACCACCATGGGCGTGGCTGATAAAGCGACTGGCATGCTGATCACCAAAGAAGTCACCATTTCTGCCGATGAAGGCATACGTGCAGATACGACACTCGAAGGCGTCTCCAAAATCCGTACCGCAGTGCCAGGTGGTGTGATTACTGCCGGTAACGCCAGCCAGTTTTCTGATGGCGCTTCTGTTGCTATCCTGATGAGCAGCAAATTGGCTGAGGCAAAGGGCTTGCAACCATTGGGTATTTTCCGTGGATTTGCGATCGCAGGATGCGAGCCAGATGAAATGGGTATAGGCCCGGTCTTTGCGATTCCCAAATTGTTGAAAAAAGCCGGCCTCAAAGTTGAGGACATCGGTTTGTGGGAATTGAATGAGGCATTTGCCGTACAAGTCTTGTATTGCGCAGACAAACTCGGTATCCCCATGGATAAACTGAATGTCAATGGTGGCGCAATTGCAGTGGGACATCCTTACGGCGTTTCAGGCGCACGCCTGACTGGCCATGCGCTGATCGAAGGCAAACGCCGTGGTGCAAAATATGTCGTGGTCACCATGTGTATTGGTGGCGGCCAGGGCGCTGCAGGTTTGTTTGAAGTAGTCTAAGCTGGATGCATGTTGGGTGCCCGGACCGTATGATGTTGTCATCCGGTTTGGGCAAAATGAGTACCTCATCTCTTTTGTCCAGATAAAGCCATGCAATCTAAAATTCTTTCCCGCCGTGATCTCGAATTCATGCTGTATGAATGGCTGAATGTAGAATCACTGAATCAAAGGCCTCGTTTTGCCGATCATAGCCGCGAAACGTTCAATGCCGCCCTTGATACCTGCGAACAAATAGCGACAGACCTGTTCGCTACCCACAATAAAAAAAATGACCAGCAGGAGCCGCACTTCGATGGCGAAGAAGTGCACATGATTCCTGAAGTGAAGACTGCCCTGAAAGCATTTTGCGAAGCTGGCTTGATGGCCGCAGGGCAAGATTTTGATGTTGGCGGCATGCAGTTACCCTGCGTGGTTGAAAAAGCTGGTTTTGCTTATTTCAAAGGGGCGAATGTTGGGACGGCATCTTATCCCTTCCTCACCATAGGCAATGCCAATACCTTGCTCAAATGCGGTACACCTGAGCAGATAGAAACCTTCGTCAAACCCATGCTGGAAGGCCGTTTCTTTGGCACCATGTGTTTGTCTGAACCGCAAGCTGGCTCCAGCCTGTCTGATATCGTCACCAGGGCTGAGCCGCAAGAAGATGGCACTTACCGGTTGACGGGCAACAAGATGTGGATATCGGCAGGGGAGCATGAACTGGCCGAGAATATCGTGCATCTGGTATTGGCCAAAGTACCGGACGCAAACGGCAAGCTGATACCTGGCGTTAAAGGCATTTCGCTTTTCATCGTGCCAAAAAAACTGGTGAATGCTGATGGTAGTTTAGGCGAACGTAATGACGTAGTGCTGGCTGGCCTGAATCACAAAATGGGTTATCGCGGCACCACCAATTGCCTGCTGAATTTTGGTGAAGGTAAATTCAAACCGCAAGGTAAAGCGGGTGCGATAGGATATCTGGTGGGTACCGTGCACCGTGGCATGGCAAACATGTTCCACATGATGAATGAGGCACGCATAGGTGTAGGCCTGGGTGCTGTCATGTTGGGCTATACCGGTTATTTGCATGCACTGGATTATGCCCGTAACCGTCCACAGGGACGTGCACCGCTGAACAAAGACCCGGCTGCACCACAAGTGCCTATCATTGAACATACCGATGTCAAGCGTATGTTGCTGGCACAAAAAGCCTATGTCGAAGGTGGCCTGGCATTGAATTTGTTTTGTGCCCGCCTGGTCGATGAAGAGCGTACTGCGCCATCGCCTGAGGCACGTACCCATGCTGCGCAGATGCTGGAGATATTGACACCGATTGCTAAATCCTGGCCTTCACAATGGTGTCTGGAAGCGAATAATCTGGCGATACAGGTGCATGGTGGTTATGGTTATACCCGTGAATACAATGTAGAACAGTTTTACCGCGATAACCGCCTCAATCCCATCCATGAAGGTACGCACGGAATACAGGGACTGGATTTATTGGGCCGCAAGGTGGTCATGCAAGACGGTGCCGCGCTTGAAGCTTTGGGCGAAATCATGCACAAGACTTTGGCTAGAGCTGCGGCTCATCCTGAATTGCTGGCCTATACCAAATCACTGGCACGTGTGTTGCAAAGACTGGCCAGCGTTACGCAGCAACTGCACGGCGTGGGAGATACCAACAAGACCCTGGCGAACGCCTCGGCTTATCTGGAAGTATTTGGCCATGCCGTGATTGCCTGGATGTGGCTGGAGCAAGCCAGCTTGTGTCTGAACAAAGAAAATCACCATGATGCTGATTTCTATGCAGGTAAGCTGCAGGCTTGTAAATACTTCTTCCACTGGGAATTGCCACGCGTTCATCCCCAACTGGATTTGCTGTCGAATATCGATATGACGACTTTCGATATGCAGGATGCCTGGTTCTGAACCATAGCCTTGAAATAATCAAAAACACATAACAAACGATGTCCTTCCTGTCTGCGCGCAGACAGGTGGTAGTCGCACATACCGGAGACAAAAAATGAGCAAAGCAATTCGTACCGTACAACAATTATTTGACTTGCATGGCAAGACAGCACTGATCACTGGCGGCTCGCGTGGACTGGGTCTGCAAATGGCAGAAGCGCTGGGTGAGCAGGGTGCCAAAGTGGTGCTGTCTTCACGCAAGCAATCTGATCTGGATGAAGCTGTCGCCCACCTGAAAAGCCGTGGCATAGATGCCAGCGCGATTGCTGCTGATTTGTCTAAAGAAGCAGCAGTGCAGCCATTGGTAGATGAAGCACTGGCCCGTCTGGGACATATCGATATCCTTATCAATAATGCAGGCGCTACCTGGGGTGCTCCGGCGGAAGATTATCCAGTTGATGCCTGGGACAAGGTCATGAACCTGAATATCCGCAGCATATTCCTGATCTCGCAGGCAGTCGGTAAACGGTCCATGATACCGCGCAAGTATGGCCGCATCATCAATATCGCCTCTATCGCCGGTCTGGCTGGTAATGCGCCTGGTACCATGCAGACCATTGCTTATAACACCTCCAAGGCAGCCGTCATTAACTTTACACGCACGCTGGCTGGTGAATGGGGTGTGCATGGCATTACCGTCAATGCGATTGCACCGGGATTTTTCCCCTCAAAAATGACCAAGGGCATACTGGAAAACCTGGGCGAAGAAAAACTCGCCAAAGAAGCGCCTTTGCAGCGCATAGGTGATGATGAAGATTTGAAGGGCGTGGCCATGCTGTTTGCCAGTGATGCTGGTAAGCACATTACAGGCCAAACCCTGGCAGTGGATGGCGGAGTATCTGCTGTATGACAGAGGCCAAGTCTGCTGCGGCGCTTCCCATTGCGCAACCAACACCGGTATTGAATCCTTTTTTACACGACTTGGGCGTTGAGTTCCTGGAAATGGAAAATGGTCATGCACGACTGGCACTTGACCTGAGCGAACGGCACATGAATAGCTGGCAAATTGCCCACGGTGGCGTGATTATGACCATGCTTGATGTGGTGATGGCGATGGCTGGCCGGTCCATGAGTAGCGACCTCAAGGGAGTCGTCACGGTAGAAATGAAAACCACTTTCCTGCAGCCAGGCGGTGTACCAGGTGGCCGTATGGAAGCGCGTGGCAAGGCTTTCCATCAATCCACCACCATGTGCTTTTGCGAGGGAGAGGTCTGGAATGGCGACAAGCTGATTGCCAAAGCCATGGGTACTTTCAAATACTTGCGACGCTTGAAGTCTGGCGAGAATATGAAAAAACTCTACGGTAGTGACTGATTAAAAATAAAAAATTGACGTCGTTTCTGCAAGTCTTATAAAAATAAATGGAGACCAACATGCAGCAGACCCGCTTTGCAGTACTTTTTTCAGCTTTAATTTGTGGACCATTCATGAGCATGTCTTCGGCACAAACAGCCTTGCCTGATGCTGAGGCAAGCGACCCGCAAAAAATGGGCTGGATGCAGGGCTTCCCACCGGCACCTGACAAGCTCATCAAATTTGCAAATGGCAGCAATTACCAGTTCCCGCGCACACGTTGGTCGTTTTCTCATGGGCGTGAACTGGGGCCTACCAGCAATGTCTGGCATGGTGCTGGCCCAGTGTCAGCTTTGCCAGTAGCTTTGCGTGATTTGGATAAATTGCGGTTCGCAGATGAAAAGGGTAGCGAGATTGGTTGGGCTGATATGCAAGCCCATACTTACACCGACAGCATACTGGTGCTGCACAAGGGCAAGATCGTTTACGAGCGCTACCTTGGGATTACTAAAACTTACTTGCCGCATATCGCCATGTCGGTCACCAAGTCCTTTGTTGGTACGCTGGCTGCTACTTTGGCTGCGGAAGGTAGGCTTGATCCAAGTGCACCTGTTACGCAATATATTCCTGAGATCAAAGACACAGCCTATGGTGACGCCACTGTTCGCCAGGTCATGGATATGACCATAGGCGTGCAGTATTCTGAAAATTACGCTGACCCTAAAGCTGAAGTCTGGGATTACGCCAGATCAGGCGGGCTGTTGCCTGTAGCCCCAACTTATGACGGGCCTAAAACTTTTTATGATTTCCTGGTGAAATTGAAAAAAGAAGGCAAGCATGACGAAGCCTTTGCCTACAAGACCGTGAATGCAGAAGTGCTGGCCTGGATAGTCAAGCGCGCAAGCGGGCAAAATCTGTCTGATCTCTTGTCTGAACGTATCTGGCAAAAACTGGGTACCGAGAATGATGCCTATTTTTCGGTAGACAGCGTAGGCACCGAGCAGGGTGGCGGTGGTTTGAATCTGACGCTACGTGACATGGCACGCTTTGGTGAAATGATGCGCCTGAATGGCAAATTCAATGGCCAGCAAATCATTCCCGCCGCTGCAGTGGAAGATATACGCAAGGGTGCTGACTCGGCTAAGTTTGCCAAGGCGGGCTATGCCACTTTGCCAGGTTACTCCTACCGCAATATGTGGTGGGTAGCGCACAACAGCCACCAGACTTTTGAAGCCCGTGGCATACACGGACAACGTATCTACATCGACCCGGTGGCCGAAATGGTCATCGTTAAATTTTCTTCCCATCCCATTGCTGCCAATGGCGCGACTGACCCTGTCACTTACCGCGCCTTCCAGGCTGTGGCAAATCACTTGATGAAATGAGCAAATCATGACTACTAATTCTCAACTTTCTTACCAACGTATCGTGCTGGCCTCTCGTCCTAAAGGCCAGGTTGTGCCAGAAAATTTCCGCCTTGAATCCCTGCCTGTGCCAGAACTCAAGGATGGTGAACTACTGGTGCGCAATCACTATATGTCGCTTGACCCTTACATGCGCGGCCGCATGGAAGATGCCAAAAGCTATGCCGCCCCACAAGTCATAGGTGAAACCATGATAGGTGGTACGGTAGGTGAAGTGGTCGCCAGCAAAAATGCCAAATTCAATGTGGGTGACAAAGTCATAGGCATGCTGGGCTGGTCAGAAATGGGTGTGTCTGATGGCTTGCTGTTGCGCAAAGTCGATACCACGTATATTCCATTGTCAGCCTACCTCGGCTCAGTTGGTATGCCCGGACTGACAGCCTGGTATGGCCTGACGCAGATCATGCAACCCAAGGCCGGTGAAACCATCGTGGTGTCTGCTGCCAGCGGTGCCGTGGGCAGTGTGGTTGGTCAACTGGGCAAGCAACTGGGTTGCCGCGTGGTTGGTATAGCGGGTGGCTCAGACAAATGTGCTTATGTTGTCAATGAACTGGGATTTGATGCCTGCATCGATTACAAGGCAGGCAATCTCGAAGCTGACTTGGCCGCCGCAACACCGGATGGCATTGATGCCGTATTTGAAAACGTCGGCGGTGAAATCTTTGATGCGAGCCTGGCGCGCATGAATGCCTTTGGCCGTATCGCCCTGTGCGGTTTGATTGCCGGGTACAACGGCGAGCAATTGAGCATCAAGAATGCGCGCGTATTCTTGACCATGCGTTTGACGATGCGTGGCTTCATTGTCTCTGAACACATGGATTTGTGGCCGCAAGGTTTGAAAGAACTGGGTGGCCTGGTGGCGACTGGCAAACTGAAGTTCCGCGAATCTGTTGCTGAAGGCATTGCTGCTGCGCCAGAAGCATTCATTGGCCTGCTGAAAGGCAAAAACTTCGGCAAGCAGTTGGTGAAGCTGATTTGAGTTAGTCGTATAAACCTGAAGAGCACAGAGCAATCATGTCCGACCTTATTTTCCATAATTTTGCAATTTCTCCATTTTCAGAAAAGATCCGCCTGATTTTCGGTTTCAAACAATTGAAGTGGAAGTCTGTAACAGTACCCATCATCATGCCCAAGCCAGATGTGACGGCGTTGACGGGTGGCTACAGGCGTACACCCATATTGCAAATTGGCGGGGATATTTATTGTGATACATCTTTGATTGCCGAGGTGCTGGAAAAACGATCGCCCGCACCTGCTCTATACCCGGCTGCTATCAATGGTCTGGCGCGCAATCTGGCACAATGGGCTGATACTACGCTGTTCTGGACAGCAATCCCCTATGCATTTCAGCCAGCGGCCATCCCATCCATATTCGGCAATATCAGTGCTGAAGAATTGCAAGCCTTCAGTGCAGACCGTGCCACCATGCGTGGCAATATGCCGCGCACCAGCATGGGTGAAGCCAAAGGGCAGCTTTTAGAATACTTAAGTCGTCTGGAAAATATGCTCAGCGGCGATGCGCCGTTTCTGCTGGGTACACAAGCCAGCGTTGCAGATTTCTCTGTGTATCAGGCTTTGTGGCTGATACGACTGGCTCCAGCGATCAATCCTGTTTTCGACGCTTATCCAAAACTCTTGAAATGGATGGAGCAGGTAGTCGCTTTCGGGCATCACCAGTCTGAAGCGCTGAGCAGTGCAGAAGCATTGGACATAGCCAAAAATGCCCAGGGATTTGATACGGATGGTCGTAACTTCGTTGACAGCCATGGCATAGCGTTGGGTGAGCAAGTTGCCATCATGCCGACCGACTATGCGCTGGACCCGGTCGTGGGCGAACTTGTCATCGCCAGTGAAAATGAATTGGCCGTGCGCCGTCAAGATGAACGAGTCGGAACTGTGGTCGTTCATTTCCCACGTGTAGGCTTCCAGATGAAACGCGCAAAATAAATTAATCCAAAACAAATAAATTTAATAAATCACATACAGGAGACAACATGAAAGTATTCAAAGACAGAGTAGCCGTGATTACCGGTGGTGCCAGCGGTTTTGGCCGTGAGTTTGCGATTATCGGTGCGCGCCTGGGCATGAAGCTGGTGCTGGCTGATGTACAGCAAGATGCCCTGGACAAGACCAAAGCCGAGTTGGAAGCACAAGGTGCTCAAGTACTGGCCATGCGTTGCGATGTACGCCATGCAGAAGAAGTACAGGCCCTGGCGGATGCCACCATGGAGAAATTTGGTGCCGTGCATCTGGTATTCAATAATGCCGGTGTCGGCTCTGGTGGCCTGATCTGGGAAAACACCCAGGCTGACTGGGATTGGGTGATAGGCGTGAATCTCTGGGGCGTTATCCATGGCGTGCGCATTTTCACCAATCTGATGCTGGAATGTGCAAAGAAAGATCCGCAATTTGAAGGCCATATCGTGAATACGGCTTCCATGGCAGGCTTGCTCAATGCGCCGACCATGGGTGTGTATAACGTCTCCAAGCATGCAGTAGTGTCTTTGTCAGAATCCCTGTATCAGGATTTGAAACTGGTAGAAGCACCGATAGGCGCATCTGTGTTGTGCCCATATTTTGTACCAACAGGCATTTCACAATCACATAGAAATCGGCCTGACGATGTGCCAGGTTCTGCACCAACTGCCAGCCAGAGAGCAGCGCAGGCCATGTCAGACAAGGCTGTGAATTCTGGCAAAGTAACTGCCGAGGAAGTGGCTGAAAATACCTTCAAGGCAATTGCTGACGAACAGTTCTACATCTTCTCTCATCCAGGTGCCCTGGGTAATGTGCAAGAACGCATGGAAGATATCGTCCTGCAACGCAATCCTGGTGACCCCTACAAGGCTGCGCCACATATCCGTGACATGCTCAGAGCCAAACTCAAGGCCTGATTACCACTTTCAAGCATCAGGGAGAAGCTTAGATGACAGCAGAGATACTAAGTAATCAGTTTGCCACACTGGGCAATGGAACACGCCTGCATTTTGCCAGTGCGGGTGAGCGCGGCAGGCCATTGATCTTGTTCGTGCATGGCTTTCCAGAATTCTGGTACGAATGGTCGGCTCAACTAGCTGAGTTTGGACAGGATTATTTTGCCGTGGCACCGGATTTGCGCGGCTTCAATCTGTCAGACATGCCAACGGATGTTGCTGCTTACAAGGCCAGGCATATCGTTGATGACTTGCGTTTGCTGATCGCCCATTTGGGCTATCAGCAAGCCATAGTCGTCGCGCATGACTGGGGTGGGGCGGTATGCTGGAATATGGCGATTGCCCTGCCTGCCTTGTTTGAAAAACTGATCATCATCAATTCACCGCATCCTTACCTGTTCATGCAGGCATTGGCAACTGACTCTGCGCAAAGAGCTTCCAGTGAATACATGAACTGGTTGCGCAATCCAGGGTCTGAAGAAGCACTAGCCAAAGATGATTTTGCCCTTATGGATGGTTTTTTCAATGGCATGGGGCAGGGTGAGGCAAGCTGGTTTGATGCGGAGACACAAGCTGCTTATCATGCGTGTTGGGCGCGGGGTTTGACAGGTGGAGTGAATTATTACCGCGCTTCGCCACTGCATCCACCGACGGACAAAAATCCCGGGCCTTTGCAATTGAATCTGAACCCGGCTGATTTCCAGGTGAAGGTACCTACCCGTGTCATCTGGGGTGAAAACGACAAAGCTTTGCCCAAGACCTTGCTCGACGGTATTGAGAATTTTGTCGATGATATCCAGATACAGCGCATTGCAGAGGGTTCACACTGGGTTATTCATGAACAGCCCGAACGTGTAAACCGTCTTATCCGTCAATTTTTACAGAGTTAGGGATTATGGCCAAAGCAGATTTTGCTTTCTTTCACCGCTTGCGGGTGCGCTGGTCAGAAGTCGACATGCAAGCCATCGTCTTTAATGGCAATTACCTCAATTACTTTGATGTGGCGTTTACCGAATATTGGCGTGCAACCGGTTTGCCAAACGTGATTACCCAGGCAGCCGAGGGTAAGGAATTGTTTGCCCGCAAATCTACTATCGAATACATGGCGCCAGCAAGGTTTGATGATGAGCTCGATATCGGCGTACGTTGTGCCAGCATAGGTAGGTCCTCTCTGCAGTTCATTCTCGAAATTTATCTTGGGGAAAACCATCTGATCTCCGGCGAGTTGGTATATGTCTATGCCGATACAGAAAAGCGCAAGGCAGTTGCTGTTTCAGATGGATGGCGTGCGATAATTTCATCCTTTGAAACGCTTGCGCCTGCCGATACCCGATCATGAATACTGAAAACCTGCACCTGGTCATTGCTGACTGGGCCACGCTGCAAAAAGACGCCCAGGCTATACGTTATGAAGTCTTTGTCATAGAGCAAAAAATCCCTGCGGAACTGGAATGGGATGCCGCTGATGCTGAATGCCTGCATGCAGTTGCCTATGATGCAGATGGCAAGGCCGTGGGAACGGGCCGCCTGTTACCAGATGCGCACATAGGCCGCATGGCAGTATTAGCGTCTGCTCGAGGTTTGGGTATTGGTGCAACGATTTTGCGTGCATTGATGAAAGAGGCACAGGCGAGGGGTGAGGTGGCCGTTTGCCTGAATGCACAGCAGTCAGCCGAGAATTTCTATCTCAAGGAAGGCTACAGTCGCGATGGCGAGATTTTTGAAGAGGCTGGCATTCCTCATGTCAGCATGATTTATCGTTTTGCCTGATGAATTTGAGCACAGTCCCGGGTTGAGCCAGGGCTGTGTCTTGATGTTATGTTTTACGTACATCATCCTGCGGGGAAAAGCTGATTTCCCCACTCAGCAACTGCCAGTACATAAGCCAATCCCCCATGAATGAATACAAGGGCTGTCTGAATGAGGCCGGACGGTTCTTTTCAAAAGCAAAATGACCCACCCAGGCAAAACCATAACCACAGACTGGCGCCGCCAACAAATATCCAGCATGGCCGGTCACGATAAATGTGGCGATACACAAGATAACCAGGCTGCTTCCTATGAAATGCAATTGCCTGCAAGTCCTGTTGCTGTGCTCAGTCAGGTAAAAAACATAAAACTTTGAAAAATCAGTAAATTTCTCTGCCATTTTGACTCCTTATCACATCTGCTTCGTATGACAGCGGCACAGTCTTGCTACAGGCATATTAGGTCATAGGATGGCTTTGGGCACTCAATTTCCAGAATTTTCAAAATGATTTATCTATTTGTGTACCAGGGCCATATAAATGATAATGAATTGCAATATTGACATTGCAAAAATATCTACTATTATTCAGTGATATAAAATTAAGGCATAACTATATATGATTTGTGCTACTGGATTTGGGCTGATGATAGCTATATTTAATGATGTAAATAATTGAAGTTAAAAGCTTTATTCAAAAGACACAATCTTTAATAATTTCCTTGTGGCATTAAATTCTATGTGGCAATATGAGTTTGTCGAACAAACTTATGCAAGCCCTGATAGTACAAACCAAGTCAAACATTCTTGTCGCTGACAACGTTTTTGGGGGAATCATGAATATTGAGAATTCGAAAGTCTCAACCCGTCTGATCACAGGTTTTGGCCTGGTCTTGGGCTTGCTGCTGGTTGTTCTGCTCCTGGGTACAACTTATATGGCGAAAATGCACCAGCGCCTTGATGAGATCGCCAATGTCAATAATGTACAGTCCAAACTGGCTTCAACCATGTACCTGACTGTGACGGAGCGGGCACTGGCTTTGCGAAATCTTATTTTGTTGTCAGACGAAGCCGAAATCCAGATTGAAGTAAAAAGGATAGCGGCACAGACAAAAAAATATACTGAGGCCGAAGACAAACTCACCCAGATGCTGAATGCCGATCCCAATGCCACTCCAGAGCAAATTGCCCTGTTGGGTAAAATCAGGGACCAGGCCAAGCTGTCAGAGTCTTTTATCGCCAAAGGCGCCGATCTCGGCGTGCAAAAAAAGGGGGAAGAGGCTTATAAATTACTACGCTTCGAATTTCGTCCTGTACAAAAAAAATGGTGGGATTTGCTGAATGATTTTATTTCTGACGAAGAAAAACAAAACTCAGCGGCCATAGTGCAGGCGGAGCAAGACTATAACAGTGCAAAAAAACTCATGTACCTGTTTGGCGCTGCAGCCCTGTTTGTGGGTATGGCGGCCGCCTGGCTGATTGTCAGGAGTTTGCTGAAGCAATTGGGTGGCGAACCCCGCTATGCAGTGCAAATTGCCGAGAGGATAGCAGCAGGCGATTTATCCGTGCCTATCAGGCTGGCCGACAAGGATGAACACAGTCTCATGCATGCCATGCATGAAATGCAAAAAGGCCTGGCCGACATTGTTGGCATGGTACGTTCTGGTACAGACACCATAGCGACTGCCTCCAGGCAAATAGCTTCCGGCAATATGGATTTGTCTTCACGCACTGAGGCACAAGCGGGCTCGCTGGAAGAAACAGCATCCTCGATGGAAGAGCTGACTTCCACCGTCAAACAAAATGCTGACAGTGCCAGGCAGGCCAATCTTCTTGCACAATCCGCTTCAGACGTTGCAGTCAAGGGTGGTACGGTCGTGTCTGAGGTTGTCCAGACCATGGGTTCCATCAATACGTCTTCACGCAAGATTGTCGATATCATCGGTGTGATAGACGGCATTGCTTTCCAGACCAATATATTGGCGCTGAATGCCGCTGTAGAGGCTGCCCGTGCTGGCGAGCAAGGCCGTGGCTTTGCCGTGGTCGCAACTGAAGTCAGAAATCTGGCGCAACGCTCGGCAGAGGCCGCACGTGAGATCAAGCATTTGATCGATGATTCTGTCACGAAGGTGGAGGTCGGTGCCAAACTGGTTGATCAAGCCGGGGTCACCATGGAAGAAATTGTGGTCAGTATCAAACGTGTTACCGGCATCATGAGCGAAATCATGTTGGCCAGCCAGGAGCAAACAACAGGGATAGAGCAGATCAATGAAGCCATCGTGCAGATGGACGACGTCACCCAACAAAATGCTGCCCTCGTAGAAGAAGCCGCTGCTGCCGCTACCGCCCTGCAGAACCAGGCAGACGATCTGTCTGAACTGGTCAGCACCTTCCAGTTGGCAGCAGAAAAAAATGCCCAGCCTGCATGGCAGGAGCCAGTCCTGGAAAACAAAAAAATCGTTCCTTTGATTAAAAAAGCTGCACCGCAAAATAATGCTCCAGTGAAGCAGATCAAGCGAGTGGCAAATGCGAATAGCAATCCTCAGTCCGGCAATGCTGATTGGGAAGAGTTTTAACGAATTGAATTGATTGTTAGGCATCAGTGGTAAAACCAGGAGCAATCTATGCAAGCGAATACGAGCATACTGGAAGACAAGCCTCAAGCTGAGCAGACTGCAGTCCGGGTAGAGCGCAGGACACAATTTGGCCGTTTTGTGCAAAGCCCACAGACTAGTGGGGTGGATATCAAATGGCACTATGGCATCGTCAATTCCAATGCACGTGAACGCCTGATGCGGCAAAGTCCCGCTACCTTGTGGCTGACTGGTTTGAGTGGCGCGGGAAAATCTACTTTGGCCTATGCCCTGGAAAAAATATTACTGGAACGCGGGCATTGCTGCTTCGTTGTTGATGGCGATAACCTGCGCCATCATTTGAATAGCGACCTTGGTTTTTCGGCGCACGACAGACGTGAAAACATACGCAGGGCGGCTGAGGTTGCGCACCTCATGAATGAAGCTGGCATGATAGCCATCACCGCATTTATCTCGCCATTCCGGGACGACAGGGCGATGGCGAAAGAAATCATAGGCCAGGAGCGCTTTGTCGAAGTGCATGTCAGCACACCCGGGGTCGTTTGCGAAAGACGCGATCCCAAAGGTCTGTATGCCAAAGCCCGCCGGGGAGAAATTCCAGAATTCACCGGGGTTTCAGCGCCTTACGAGGCTCCCCTTGATCCTGACCTGGAAATCAATTCCGAGCAACATACCATAGAGGAAGCGGCGGAAAAGCTCTACAGACATCTGATAGGATTGTGCTATATCAAATAGCGGGAAGATGACGTCGGCCATGTCAGCAGAGATCAATAATTCAGTAGCAGCCTATGATGTATTTAATGGTGACGCAGATGGCATCTGCGCCTTGCACCAGCTCAGGCTGGCTGAGCCCCTTACGGCAGAATTGATTACAGGTGCCAAGCGGGATATTGATTTGCTGAATCGTTTCTCCACCAAATCAGGTGACAGGGTGACGGTGGTGGATATTTCACTGGACAGCAATATTTCAGCATTGCGCCAGCATCTTAATGCAGGTGCAAAGATCACTTACTTCGATCATCACAATGCAGCTCAGGCCTTTGAGCATGAGCACCTGGATTTGCATTGCGACCTGGCGGCAGATGTATGCAGCAGCATACTGGTCAATCGCTATTTAAATGGCCTGTATTGGAAATGGGCCGTGGTAGCGGCTTATGGTGATAACTTGCCAGCAGTCGCAACGGTGATGGCTGGCGATGCTGGCCTGAGTCAATCGCAACGCGAGCACTTGCAGGAACTAGGTACTTTGCTGAACTACAACGCTTATGGCGAATCAGTGGATGATTTGCATTTTCACCCAGCGGCCTTGTATCAGGCTGTGCATGACTATATCGATCCTTTTGATTTTTTGCATAATGCGGCGCAATTTACGCTGCTGCGTAATGCCTATGCCAGTGATATGGCATTCATGCAAGGCCTGCATGCTGACAGGGAAAGTGAATTGACCTCCATATATATCTTGCCTGCTCAGGCCTGGGCCAGGCGGGTGTCGGGCATTCTGGCAAATCAATTGACACAAGAAGAACCTGGGAAATCATTCGCGGTGCTGACAGCAAAGCCAGATGGCAATTATGTCGTCAGCATACGTTCAGGTGATGCAGATCGTTGTCCAGCGGGTCAATTTTGTTCTGCGTTTGCAACAGGTGGCGGCAGGCGCGGCGCGGGTGGCATCAATCATTTGCAGGCATCAGAAGTGGATAGTTTTGTGCAAGCTTTTATAGCTTATTTTGAGAAAATGGAAATACCTCAGCTCAGTCTGACTTGAGCTTAATTAAGCTGACTGATACATAAGCGGTTTTCCAGATTCCTACCTTCAAGCATGGGGAGAGCATCATGGCAGAATCAGATAGTGCAAGCAGTATAGAAAAAACAACTACTTCCAATAAACGACCGACGCCTGTCCTGATGATACCCTTGCGCCGCTGTGGTAGCCATGCCCTGCGTTTGCGCCTCAATAACAGCAAGGAATTTTATTCGCCTTATCCCCTACATATCGTTGACTTCATGCCCCTGGTGCCGCGCTATGGTGACTTGAGCGATGATGAGTCATATTTCAGGCTGGTCGTTGATGTGGTTGGCTTGCAAGCCGCCAGCATGGTGAAATGGAAAGGCATGGTGTTTGATCCGGTAGATGTGTTTGAATCCATCAAGAATGATCAGCGCAGCGTGCACAGGATATTGTGGGAATTGTTGTTGCGTACAGGTGAGCATCACCATGCCAGTATCGTCATGGATAAGTCACTCGATAGTGTGCACTATGCAGAAGAGCTATTGCAGCTGTTTCCGAATATGCTGTTCCTGAATGTGGTTCGGGACCCGAGGGCGCAGGTTGCCTCCATGAACAAGGCCATCATTCACGATTATGATTCGACACTGAATGCACTGGCCTGGCTGGAGGCTCACCAGTTGTCGCGCGATATTATCCAGCGTCATCCCGATAGAGTACTGACCATACGTTATGAGGATTTTCTGAGTAACCAGGAAACTGTCTTGCGGGCGATTTGTCAATTCTTTGGCATACAGTTCTTGCCCGAGATGCTCGATGTTACCCATTCCAGCGAAGCACAGCAGATATCTCAGATGTCGGCATTGTGGGCAACAAACCGCTTCCCGCCCGTCATGGCCAACAAGGACAAGTTCAAGCAGCAACTGAGCATGCAGGAAATTGAAGTCATAGAAAGCCTGACCAAAGAGTTTATGCAATTGTATGGCTATGAAATGATGACGGATGCCAATCTGGAATTAAGTCCAGAAGTGCTTGCGGCAGCTAAGGATAAATCCAGCAAAGGCAGGGTAGAAGCCTGGGACAGCCTGAAGCACGACAATTACAAGGATTATGTCTTGCGCCGCTTCAGGGCAGATTACCTGGCAAGCCTGAACCAGCGCTTGCCTGCTCACGCATAAAGTAAAGCTATACCAGCGCAACCATGATGCCGGCACCTGTCACCAGAGTGCCGGCTATTCTTTCTGTAATCACTGCATACCTTTCCTGCGTCGCCCAGTGACTGGCTTTGCTGGCCAGCATGCCATATCCCAACAGGATAAAAAATTCAGGGATGATCGAACAGGCCGCAAGTATCAGCATCTGCACACCTACCGGTTCCCTCGGGTCTATGAATTGCGGCAATATCGCCACGAACATCAACAAGGTTTTAGGATTGGTCAACTGCAGCATCAGCGCGCTGCTGAATATCTTCCTGCCACTGAGCACTACTCCATCCAGTTTGGATATGGTCAATGGTGATGGCTTGCCGAAGATGGCAGACAAACCAAGATAGACCAGATAAGCCGCACCCAGGTACTTAATCGCCAAGAATACTTTGGGTGAAGCCAGTATCAGCGAACCTATGCCTGTTGCCGATACTGCAAAGTAAATCGCATTGCCCGTCAATATGCCCAGCGTGACAAACAGGGAGGTGCGCCAACCCCTGGCTATGCCATAGGCAACCACCATTATGACAGCGGGGCCGGGTGACAGAGACAAGGCTGCCTCTGTGGCTGTAAACAAGGCCCAGCTTTCCAGATTCATTGCCATCGCTGTTTATGCCTTCACAAAATCATGAATGGCCGTCAGCACCTGATCGGCCTGCTCTGACATCAATGAATGGCCGCAATTGTCTATGATCTTTTGCTGGCTATTTGCGATGGCTTTGCTAAGAGTCAGGCTGGCCTTTGCTGGTGTCATCATGTCTTTTTTGCCGAGTATGAACAGGCTGGGGCAAGTGACTGATTGTGCGGCTGCTTCACCGTTGGCATAAGCATTGCAGGCTGCAAAGTCGGTATAAAAAACCTTGTCAGGATTGATGGCAGAAATACGCTGCATCAGACGCTGGCTGACACCCATGACATAAAATCCAGGGCCAGGGCAGGATGGTTTGTGTGCGATGGATGTGTGCGACCAGATATTCACCATATCGATAGCAGTCTGCTCTTCATCACGGGCGGCATTAAGCAAGGTATCGGATACTTTCATGGGATAAGCGGTACCAACCATGATGAGTTTACTGACACGCGAGTTCGCTTTAAAGCAGCTCTCCAGCGCGATCAGGGAACCCATACTGTGTCCGATCAGCGTGGCTTGCGCTATGCCCGCCACATCCAGCAAAGCCAGCAGCCAGTCTGCCATTTGTTCTACGCTGGTCAGCGCCTGGCCTTTGCTGCGGCCATGGCCGGGCAAGTCGACTGCCAGTACATTAAAACCGTGATGTGCCAGATAGCGGGTCTGCAAACCCCAGACCGAGTGATCATTTTGTGCGCCATGGATGAATACCAGTGTAGGCAGGGCAGGGTTGTAAGCTTTGCCACCGGTATAGCAATAGGCTGTCTGGCCATAGACTTCAAATAACATCTCAGGCTCCTTTCTGTGCAGCTTTGAGAGCACGTGACAGGTCTTCAATCAGGTCTTCGACATTTTCCAATCCTATCGACAGGCGCATGGTTCCCTCGGTAATGCCGGATGCCAGCAATTGCTCTGCTGGTACGCGGAAATGTGTAGTCGAAGCCGGATGTATCGCCAGGGATTTAGCATCGCCGACATTGGCCAGATGTGAAAAGATATTCAGTGATTCAATAAAGCGCTGCCCGGCGGCACGGTTACCTTTGATGTTAAATGAAAATACTGCACCGCAACCTTTGGGCAGAAGCGTCTTTGCCAGTTCATAGTCGGGGTGATTTTCCAGTTCAGGGTAAGAGACTGAATCGACTGCCGGATGCGCCACCAGGAATTCGACGACTTTGCGGGTATTTGCCACATGCTTGTCCATGCGCAGGCCCAGGGTTTCTATGCCTTGCAGGATGCTGAATGCATTGTGCGGGCTCATGCAGGCACCAAAATCACGCAAGCCTTCCCGTCTGGCCCTGAGTGAAAATGCGGCGACTGTGGATTCTTCACTGAATACCATGCCATGGAAGCCATCATAAGGCTCGCAAAGTTCGGCAAAGTGTCCGGTCTTTTCATAGGCTGTCTGCCAGTCAAACGTGCCGCCATCGACCAGTAAACCACCTATGGCTGTACCATGGCCGCACAGGAACTTCGTGGCTGAATGGAACACCAGGTCGGCACCATGATCGAATGGCTTCAACAGATAAGGCGTGGTGAAGGTTGAGTCCAGCATCAACGGCAGATGATGCTCATGCGCAATTTCTGCCACTGCTGGGATGTTCAGCACATCAAGACCCGGGTTGCCCAGTGTTTCGGCAAACAGTACCTTGGTATTCGGGCGTATGGCAGCACGCCAGGCATCCAGATCTCGCGGATCGACAAAAGTGGTTTCTATGCCAAAGCGCTTCATCGTATAGGCCAGCAGGTTTTGCGAGCCGCCGTACAGGGCACGCGAAGCAACGACATGTGAGCCAGCCCCGGCTATGGTTGTCAGGCCCAGATGCATGGCAGCTTGCCCGCTGGCAACGGCGATGCCTGCAACGCCACCTTCGAGTGCAGCAATTCTTTCTTCCAGCACTGCATTGGTCGGATTGGATATGCGTGAATAGACGTGGCCCGCTCTTTCCATATTGAAGAGAGAAGCTGCATGATCTGAATCCTTGAATACAAAAGAGGATGTCAGGTAAATGGGGGTGGCGCGTGCACCTGTGGCTGGATCGGGTGCTGCGCCCGCGTGCAGGGACAAGGTATCGAAGCCGTGGTATTTAGGGCCGCTCATTGATGTGAGTCTCCATATTGTGAGGCAGCAATGCTACCATCGCTGATGCAAAGCATGCAAAATGCACGTGAATTCGAGAATAAAATATTTTACATGCTGGATTTTTTGCAAGGCTTGCGATACATTGCAATGAAGGCTCACAAAAATGTAGAAGAGGAGGGACATCATGAAAGTTTCAGAGATACTTCAAGTGAAAGGTAATATCCTTTTCACGATCACACCTGATATCCCCATCACCGAAGCCGTCAGCGTCATGGAAGAGAAAGACATAGGTTCTCTGGTCGTGATGGAATACGGCGATCTGGTCGGCATACTGACTTTCCGTGAAGTCATACGTGCAATTCATAAAAACCAGGGCTCACTTGGTAATGGCACGGTGCGCAAGTATATGGATGACCACCCACTGACTGTGACACCAGAGACAGAAGTCAATGAAGTGCGTCGCATGATGCTGGAAAAGCATTCACGCTACCTGCCTGTCATGGATGCCAAAACTCTGCTGGGCGTTATTTCATTCTATGACGTAGCCCGGGCCGTGCTGGAAGCGCAAAGTTTTGAAAACAAGATGTTGAAAGCCTATATCCGTGACTGGCCCGTTGAAGAAAACGAGCAGTAAGCACGAATGTTTGCGCATTGATCAATAAAGATCAACGTGTAAAGTTCAAGGTGTGTCGATATCTATTTCAGGATCGCGAATGAAACTTAGCATGAAACTTAGCAGCGGCGCAGCAAGTTCAGGTTTCTCTGGGATACCTATACCTTCTGCGAGAGTCATGCTCAATGTGCTTGACAGCAGGGCTGCCAGGATGTTGCGCCTTCTCAGAGGTGGTGTTCCTGACTGTACAGCACGTCGTGCCAGCCTGCATGGCCGTGAGAATGCTGTTCCTAAAGTAGATATCAATATGCACTAAACCAATTGACGCCCGCAAGCTTGTATAGCGGGCGTTTTTTATTGTCTGTTTGGACGCTAGATAAGGAAAATAATATGCATATCGCTGTTGTTGGAGCCGGATTAGCAGGGTTGACAGTTGCGCGGCAATTACAGACGCAAGGCCACCATGTCACTGTGTATGAAAAGAGCATGGGCGTCAGTGGCCGCATGAGTACCAGACATACGGAGCTGGGTGGTTTTGATCATGGTGCTCAATATTTCACTGCCAGCTCCGAGCGCTTTAAGAAAGAAATTGCAGACTGGAAAAAATTTGGCTGGGTCGTTCCATGGACTGCCAAGCTGGCGACGCTGGAGGCGGGTAATAGCAAGCCAGCGGGGCGTAGTGGCACGCGTTATATCGCTGTGCCTGGCATGAGTTCGCTCGGTAAACAACTTGCGCATGGACTGGATGTGCGTGCTGAGCAGCAGGTGAGTGCGCTGGAAGCCCATGGCAAGCAATGGTTGTTGTCCATCCGATCAGCAACCGTTCCCATCGCGGCAACTGCCGGGCCGTTTGATGCAGTGGTACTGGCGATACCTGCTGATCAGGCTGAGCCTCTGTTGAGTGCTGCACCAGCCCTGGCCAAGCAGGCCAGGCAGGCACATCTGGCACCTTGCTGGACACTGATGCTGGGTTTCCAGACTTCGTTGGACCTGCCTTATGACGGTGCCTGGATCAATAATTCCCGCCTGGGCTGGATAGCGCATGACGATGCCAAGCCCTTGCACAGGGCGGGTGAACGATGGGTTTGCCACGCTACTCAGGCCTGGAGTATTGAGCATCTGGAAGATGATGATGAAAGGGTCAAGGAAAAACTGACCAAGGCTTTTCATGAGGCTACAGGTTCATGGATACAGCCCATCCATGCTGTCGTGCACCGCTGGCGTTATGCCGAGGCCGTAAAACCAGTGGCTTCTGATTTCTTGTGGAATGGCAAGCAGGGTATAGGTGTCTGCGGCGACTGGTTTGCTGCCGGTCTTGAAGGTGCTGGCAAGGTGGAAAATGCCTTCCTCAGTGCGCTGGCACTGGCAAAGACAATTTCTTGATCAATTCCTGCGATTGATTTACTTGAGGAAGTTGGCGAGCCCGCGCGCGGGTTTGCCAGCATCATGCAAAGTCCAGCTTTTGCGTATGCCTTTGGGTACATGCCAAAGCGCTTTTGTGCCAGCGCGGAAGAGCACGGTATCACCAGGCTGCATGGAAAACTTTTTCCCTTCATATTCAATATCCACGCCGCCTTCCAGCACATAGATACTTTCATCAAGCTGGTAATGCCATTCAAAAGTAGAGGGGCCATCGCACTCAAAAATGCCTGAACTGGTGTCGCCATCATGGGATTTGAAAAATTCAGCGGCACGGAAATTCGGTTTGCCTTCCTTGACCCAGGATGGATCAACCTCAAAGGGTTTGACGGGCAAATTAACAGCCGTAGCGCTTGCCGGCTGTGCCTGCGTGACATAGGCGATAGCCTGATAGGAGGTAACACCCATCAAGGTCAGCAAAACGGCAGCTACGCCTATCGTCAGTGATTTTTTCATGCTTTATACTCTCCCATGTTGTAAGAGTAGCACCGAATTGCCATCCAGTATGAAAAACAAAGTTAAACAGGAAGCTGTTTAACTTTTTGCAATTTACTTATTGATTCAGATTATACATGAGCGCGTTCACCGGTCTGCAAGCGCCACAGGGCCGCATAACCGGCATCTAGTGCCAGCAATTCGTCATGCGTGCCACTTTCTATGATCTTGCCAGCTTCCAGTAAGTGTATGCAATCTGCCTGGCGTACCGTGGATAAACGATGGGCGATGACGATGGTGGTGCGGTTGCGGCTGACGACATCCAGGCTACGCTGAATTGCTGCTTCGGTTTCATTATCGACGGCACTGGTGGCTTCATCGAGTATCAGTATAGGTGGGTTTTTCAAAATGGCCCTGGCCAATGCCAGGCGCTGGCGCTGACCGCCAGAGAGTTTTTGCCCGCGTTCACCTATGCGTGTGGCAAAGCCCAGCGGCAGTTTGGAAATGAACTCCATGGCTTCTGCTGCCTGCGCCGCATCCCGGATGGCCGCATCATCAGCATCCTGCATGCCATAGGCAATATTGTCGGCTATCGTACCGTCAGTCAGGAAACTGTCTTGTGCAACATAGCCTATGCAGCGGCGCAGGTCTTGCAGGTTGATGTCATTGATCTCCATGCCATCAAGTGTGATTTTTCCTGCTTGTGCAGAATAGAAGCGCAAAAGCAATTTCACCAGGGTCGATTTGCCTGAACCGGTCGAGCCAACAAAGGCAATGGTTTTGCCTGCAGGTATATTTAAGCTGATCTGCTGCAAGGTCTTTTGGTCACCATAAGCAAAATCGACTTGATCAAACTGCAACTCACCCTTGATCTGTGAAACTGCAACATGCTTGCCTTCATAGGGAATATTGATTTTGGTATCCAGCAAACCCATGGCACGGTCTATGGCTGACATTGAACGCTGATACATGTCTGCGACTTCAGCCAGGCCTGTCATAGGCCACAGCAGGCGTTGCGTCAGGTACACCAATACAGAATAAGCACCGACAGCCAGGTCACCCTGCAAAGTTAGCCAGCCACCGTAGACCAGGGTTGCTGTAAAGCCAGCCAGAATCGCCATGCGGATGACAGGTGTGATGGCGGCACTGATGGCAATGGCATTGCTGTTGGCCTCGCGATAAGTGTTGCTGGCTTCGGCGATATGATTCTTTTCAAAACTCTCAGTCGCAAAGGCTTTGATGGTGGCCAGGCCGAGCAAATTATTATTCAGGCGAGCGCTGACATCGCCAGCCGCTTCGCGTACTTCAGAATAGCGTGGTGCCAGGCGTTTTTGAAACCAGAATGCACCTATCAGTATCAACGGTACTGGCAACAGGGAGATAACTGCCAGAGAAGGCTGTAAAGTGAAAAACACTGCACTGACCATGATGGAAGAGCAGATGACCTGGATGATCTGATTCGCGCCACCGTTCAGGAAGCGTTCCATCTGGTTGATATCTTCATTCAAGATGGACATCAGATTGCCAGTGCGCTGGTTTTCAAAATATGCCATCTCCAGTTTTTGCACATGGTCGTAGGTATCAAGCCGCAAATCATGTTGCAGGTTCTGCGCCAGCTTGCGCCACTTGATCGAAAGCAGATATTCGAACCAGGATTCACCGCCCCAGATCAGGGCATTGACTGCGCCAAGGAACATCAGTTGATGCCAGGTATCGGTTATGCCGAAACCACCCAGCACCCGTTTTGCCAAAAAACTCTTGTCGCCATTGATGACGATATCGACTGCGACACCAATCAAGACCTCTGGCAGGACATCAAAGAATTTGTTCAATATCGAATACATGGTCGCCAGCCGATAATCTGTTCTATAGGCCTTGGCATAATTCAGGAGTTTTTTAAGCGGGTGGACTGGCGGCATGGCAGGATTTACTTAATGGCAGAAGATGGCAGAAGATGAGCAGAAAACAAAAGGGACTGCAAATTCTACAGTCCCTTCCTTATTTATGCTTGACTATGTCAATTATTATTCTTCCCGGCGCAAATGCGGGAACAAAATCACGTCACGGATGTTAGGTGAATCAGTGATCAACATCATCAAACGGTCTATGCCTATGCCACAACCGCCAGTTGGTGGCAGGCCATATTCCAGGGCGCGGATGTAATCAGCGTCGTAGTACATGGCTTCTTCGTCGCCAGCATCTTTTGCTGCAACCTGCGCCTGGAAGCGCGCTGCCTGGTCTTCTGCGTCATTCAATTCCGAGAAACCGTTGGCGATTTCGCGGCCCGTCATGAACAGCTCGAAACGTTCGGTGATGCCTGCAACCGTGTCAGAGGCACGTGCCAGTGGCGAGACTTCGACAGGGTAGTCAATGATATAGGTCGGGTCCCACAATTGCGCCTCTGCCGTTTCTTCAAACAGGGCCAGTTGCAATGCGCCCAGACCAGCGGTGGCGAAAGGTTTGACGCCAAACTTCAGCAATTCTTTCTTGATGAATTCAGCATCATGCAATTGTTCGTCGGTATAGTCTGGTGCGTATTTGTTGATGGCACCAACAATGGTCAGGCGCTGGAAAGGCTTGCTCAAATCCAGTTCACGACCCTGATAAGTCAATACGGCTGTGCCGTGTGCATCTTCAGCGGCTTTGCGTATGACTTGTTCAGTAAAGTCCATGAGCCATTTGTAATCGACATAGGCCGCATAGAATTCCATCATCGTGAATTCTGGATTGTGGCGTGGTGATACACCTTCATTGCGGAAGTTGCGATTGACTTCAAACACGCGGTCAAAACCACCAACCACCAGACGTTTTAGGTACAGCTCAGGCGCGATACGCAGATACATTTGCATGTCCAGCGCATTGTGATGCGTGATGAAAGGCTTGGCTGCCGCGCCGCCAGGTATCACATGCAACATTGGCGTTTCCACTTCCATGAAATCATTGCTGTTCATGAAGGAGCGGATAGAGTTCATGGCGGCCGTGCGCGCCTTGAAAGTGCGGCGTGTGTCTTCGCTCATGATGAGGTCGACATAACGCTGGCGGTATTTGGTTTCCTGATTGGCCAGGCCATGGAATTTGTCAGGCAAAGGACGCAGGGACTTGGTCAGCATGCGCAAGGTCGTGACCTTGACTGTCAATTCATCAGTTTTTGTTTTGAACAGTACGCCTTCTATGCCCAGGATATCGCCCAGGTCATAGTGACGGAAGGCTTCCATTTCGGCTTCGCCGGTTTTGTCTGTGGTGACATACAACTGTATGCAACCGTTAGCCTTAATACCAGAAGCGTCTTGAAGTTCAGCAAAGGCGGCTTTTTTGCCAGCTTCACGTTGTTTCATCATACGACCAGCAATCGTCACTTCAACATTCATTGCTTCCAGCTCTTCACGAGTTTTTGATCCGTATTTCTCATGCAGATCAGCGGCTTTATGCAGTGGGCGGAAATCATTTGGAAAGGCTATGCCTTTGGCGCGGATCGCGTCCAATTTGGCACGACGAATTGCCATGACGGAGCTTTCATCGACTGGCGTATCTCCATTTGGAGTTGTGTTATTGATGTCGGACATAATTTTCCCTAAGGGAGGGCAGGCATCTGGCCTGCGGGTTTTGATTCTTTAAGGCTGCGCAGGCGATCGCCTGCGCACTGTAAGCAATGTATTAAACGCCTTGCTTTAAGGATGCCGCGATGAATTCATCCAGGTCACCATCCAAAATTGCCTTGGTGTTGCCTGATTCAAAATTCGTGCGTAAATCCTTAATGCGGGATTGATCCAGTACATAAGAGCGGATCTGGTGACCCCAACCTACGTCGGTCTTGGAATCTTCCAGATTCTGCTTTTCACTCATGCGCTTGCGCAATTCGAGTTCAAACAGTTTGGCCTTCAACATTTCCCACGCTTCTGCACGGTTCCTGTGCTGGCTGCGGTCATTCTGACATTGGACGACAATGCCGGAAGGGCCATGTGTCAAACGAACAGCAGAGTCGGTTTTATTAATATGCTGACCACCGGCACCAGAAGCGCGGTAAGTATCGGTGCGCACATCTGCCGGATTGATGTCAATCTCGAACGAGTCATCTACCTCAGGATAGACAAACAGGCTGGAAAAGGATGTGTGGCGGCCATTGTTGGAGTCGAATGGGGACTTGCGTACCAGGCGGTGTACGCCGGTTTCCGTGCGCAAGAAGCCATAGGCGTATTCGCCCTCTACTTTCAGGGTCGCAGTCTTGATACCGGCAACATCACCGTCGGATTGCTCCAGAATTTCAACCTTGAAGCCTTTGCGCTCACAATAACGCAGGTATTGACGCAGCAACATCGATGCCCAGTCCTGGGCTTCCGTACCACCAGCACCGGCCTGGATATCGATAAAGCAATTGTTCGGGTCCATGGGGTTGTTGAACATGCGACGGAATTCCATGCCTTCGACCAGCTCACGCAAAGCTTGTGCGTCAACTTCTATGGCTTCCAGCGTGTCGTCATCATTTTCTTCGCGCGCCATGGAGAACAAGTCGTTGGCATCGCGCAGGCCGCTGTCAGCCTTGATGAGCGTGTTGACTACGGCTTCCAGAGATTTTTTTTCTTTGCCTAGTTCCTGGGCGCGTTTGGGGTCATTCCAGACAGCGGGGTCTTCCAGTTCGGCGTTGACTTGTTCCAGTTTCTCTGACTTGATATCGAAGTCAAAGATACCTCCGGAGTTCGGCTTCGCGGACTGTCAGGTCGGCGAGCAGGGCGGACAGGCTATTGAGGCGTTCTGCTTCCATGATAGGTGTACTTTTCTAATGCAATCAAACCTTGCATTATACCTTGCTGTAAGGCGCTTGAAGTAATTTGCTCACATTGATATGTTTAAATGATATTAAACTCAGACTAAGCCCAGACAGATTTGCCTGGGTTTATCGCTCATTTTTGCGCATTTGCACAAAAGTGCATTTGGCTCAAAGCCTGGTTTGTGCTGTTACCAGACCGAGTTAGTGATTGTGGGTTTCGATTCCCTGTGGCTTTCCATCCACTTCGCCAGATGAGTTTTGAAGCAGGATGGACAAATATGGTATTGCGTCTGGGTAGATTGGCCACCATGAGGGAAAGACTCTTCCTCTTCCAGTTGCAGGGTGGTAATGGATTTTTCGTGCTCTTTGCTTGCCCAGTTTTCATCCCACTTTGACTCTGCCCCACAGACATCACAGGTGAGCTTGTCGAAAACCTCTTCAGTATGCTCAAGTATCAATACTGTTTTCATGTGTTTCATACTTCCTCCCTATGGTGTTGATGACCTGGATTTGGTGGCAAGTGATGATTTGATTCTACATCAGTGCAAGAGCATGAAAAGAGCTGGAGTGAAAAAAAGCTGTGTTGACCGGTGCAGGTCAACACAGCTTTCATCTTTTGCCAGACTGTTGTTGCTTATTTGGAATCTTTTAGCGTCTGCCTGTTTTGCTGGTAGCCGCTTTAGGCTTGGCTGATTTATAAGCCAATGCCGGACGAGCAGGGCTGGCGGGTGCTGTTTTTGCGTTTGATGCTGCGCGTGCATAAGACTTTTTGCCAAAAGTATCAATTCTTGGCGCTGCTACGCGCTTGCCATTGGCAACACCACTCTCATCGATGGTAATCGGTATATGTGGCTGGCGCAGCGGGATCAGGTGTTTGGGCCCACTACCTATCAAGTCACGCCTGCCCATGCGTACCAGTGCTTCGTGGATGATTTCCCAGTTTTCTGGCGCATGATAACGCAATAACGCCTTGTGCAATTTGCGGATCTTGCCTGAGCGTGCTGTCTCCACTACCTCAGAATCGGCAGTGACTTTCTTCAGCGGATTCTTGCGGGTATGGTACATGGTGGTTGCCAGCGCCATAGGAGTAGGCATGAAGGTTTGCACCTGATCCAGCTTGAAATCATTTTTCTTGAGCCAGACAGCCAGGTTCACCATGTCTTCATCGGTAGAGCCTGGATGGGCGGCGATAAAGTAAGGGATCAGGTATTGTTCCTTGCCAGCTTCTTTTGAATACTTCTGGAACATGGCCTTGAACTCGTCATAGCTGCCTATGCCGGGCTTCATCATCTTGGACAATGTATCGGCTTCGGTGTGCTCAGGCGCAATCTTCAGCAAGCCGCCGACGTGATGAGTGACCAGTTCTTTTACATACTCTGGCGAGCGCACAGCCAGGTCATAGCGCAGGCCAGAGCTGACCAGTATCTTCTTGATGCCGGGAAGCGCACGTGCCTTGCGGTAAATCGAGATCAGCTTGCTGTGGTCGGTTCCCAGGTTTGAACAGATGCCAGGATAGACGCAAGACAAGCGACGGCAGGATTCTTCTATCTTCTTGTCCTTGCAGGCCAGGCGATACATATTGGCTGTCGGGCCGCCAAGATCAGAAATGGTGCCGGTAAAGCCTTTGACCTTGTCGCGGATTTCTTCTATCTCGCGCAAAATTGAAGGTTCAGAGCGGCTTTGTATGATGCGGCCTTCATGCTCGGTAATCGAGCAGAAAGTACAGCCACCAAAGCAGCCACGCATGATATTCACCGAGAAACGTATCATCTCCCAAGCTGGTATGCGTGACTTGCCGTAGGCAGGGTGGGGCGCACGTGCGTAGGCGCGGTCATACACGCCATCCATTTCGTCCATGGCCAGTGGCAGCGGTGGCGGGTTCAGCCAGACATCGCGGTCGCCATGGCCTTGCACCAGCGCCTTGGCATTGCCGGGATTGGCCTCAAGATGGAATACGCGTGAAGCATGGGCATACAGAACCGCGTCTTCCTTGACTTCGTCAAAGGAAGGCAGGCGTATGACAGATTTGTGTTGCTTGTTGCGCAGCATGAGTTGACGCTCTTCGCGGCTCATGATACGTATGGCTTGCAATTGGACGACGTCAGCCTTGGCTTCGGTTTTGACCTCTGGCCTGGCTTCCATGGATGTAGCGGCAGGAGCATCGCCGGTGGCACATTTTGCCTCTTTCTCAGGCACCATGGCGTACGGATCGGTATGTGCTTCTATCTTGCCTGGCGTATCAATTTTGACAGAGTTGATTTCTGTCCAGTCTTCATCTGGCAGCCAGCCTTTTGGTGTCATGAAGGCGGTGCCGCGCAGATTGCGGATATCCTTGATGGCTTCGCCACTTGCCAGGCGGTGGGTCAGGTCTATGAGTGCGCGTTCGGCATTGCCAAACAACAGGATGTCGGCTTTTGAATCGGGCAAGACCGAGCGTCTTACCTTGTCAGACCAGTAATCATAATGCGCAATACGGCGCAAACTGGCTTCTATACTGCCTACAACTACATTGGCATCCGGGTAAGCTTCACGGGCACGCTGGGCATACACCACCAGCGCACGGTCGGGGCGTTTTGTGCGGTCGCCATCGGGCGTATAGGCGTCTTCTGAGCGTATTTTGCGGTCAGCCGTATAGCGGTTCACCATGGAATCCATATTGCCCGCTGTGACACCAAAATACAGATTTGGCTTACCCAGCGCACGGAAGGCATCGGCAGATTGCCAGTCCGGCTGGCTGATGATGCCAACACGGAAGCCGTGATGTTCGAGCAGACGGCCAATCAGAGCCATGCCGAAGCTGGGGTGGTCAATATAGGCATCGCCAGTAACGAGGATGACATCGCAACTATCCCAGCCCAATACATCCATTTCGGCGCGTGACATGGGGAGGAATGGAGCAGTATTTTTCCCGCCGACTTCAGGACGAAAACGTGGGAAAGAGAATAAATTTTTAGGCTGAGCGTTCATGGGCCGAATTGTACCGGAAAGCTACTTGTTTTGTGTGTCGACAAGGAAATTCTTCTGAAAAATCAAAAGCTTGCAAGAAGTTGAAGTGATCTTATTGCTAATTTCATTCACTATCAGGCTCCTGGCGCAGCAATGGTTCAACTTCCTGCGTACCTGCAATATTTACAGTTGCGCAAAATTCCCTATAAATTTGTTTGCCCTTTTTGCGGCTAATTCCATATTAGATATAGCTGTTTTCGCGTAAAATCGCGCCAATATTAATTTGGCAGGAGAAGCGCATGAGTATTAAATCAGACAAATGGATACGCCGTATGGCAGAACAACACGGCATGATAGAGCCGTTTGAACCAGGTCAGGTGCGTGAGCGTGATGGCAACCGCATCGTCAGTTATGGTACTTCTTCTTACGGTTACGATATACGTTGTGCCGACGAATTCAAGATTTTCACGAATATCAACAGCACCATTGTGGATCCTAAAAACTTCGATGAAAAATCCTTTGTCGATTTCAAGGGCGATGTCTGCATCATTCCACCAAATTCATTTGCGCTAGCGCGCACGATGGAGTATTTCCGTATTCCGCGCAGTGTATTGACCATATGCCTCGGCAAATCCACTTATGCGCGTTGCGGCATCATTGTCAATGTCACGCCGTTTGAGCCTGAGTGGGAAGGTTATGTGACACTGGAATTTTCCAATACCACACCATTGCCAGCCAAGATTTATGCAGGTGAGGGTTGCGCCCAGGTGTTGTTCTTTGAGAGCGATGAAATCTGCGAAACATCTTACAAAGACCGAGGTGGCAAGTATCAGGGTCAGGTCGGTGTGACTCTTCCAAAGACTTGAGCTTTTAGTATAGATGTTGCCTGATTACGCAGCCATACTTCAGACCATTTTTGCTGAAGTCCAGCCTTTATTGACTCAGGGGAAAGTGGCTTCCTATATTCCTGAGTTATCCAAAGTATCAGCCCAGCATTTTGGCATGGCTGTGTATTGCCTGGATGGCAGCACCTACAACATAGGTGATAGCCAGCAAAAATTTTCTTTGCAAAGCGTCACCAAGCTGTTTGCGCTGGCGCTGGCATTTTCCCGCGAAGGCGATGCAATCTGGGAGCGGGTAGGGCGCGAGCCTTCCGGTAATCCTTTCAATTCCCTGGTCCAGCTGGAATACGAGCGTGGCAAGCCGCGTAACCCCTTCATTAATGCGGGCGCGCTGGTCATTGCTGACATTTTGTCGGCTCGCTTTGTACAATCTGATATTGCGGTCCAGCAGTTCGCCCGTACCATTTCTGGCGAACCTACCATCGATTTTGATATGGCGGTTGCCCAGTCTGAACGGCAGACCGCACACCGCAATTATGCAATTGCTCATTTAATGAAAGATTTTGGCAATCTGCATAATCCCGTCAAAACCGTCATCGATAGCTATTGCCGCCAATGCTCGCTGACCATGACTTGTGCTGAGTTGGCCAAGGCGGGCAGCTTCCTGGCCAATCATGGCAGCGTACCCTGGAGTGGACAGCAAATTCTCGATGCCAGCTCATCCAAGCGCCTGAATGCGTTGATGCTGACTTGCGGCACCTATGATGCGGCAGGTGATTTTGCCTACCGCGTGGGTTTGCCCGCCAAGAGTGGTGTTGGCGGTGGTATTCTGGCGCTGGTGCCGGGTGAGCTTGCAGTAGCTGTCTGGTCGCCGGGGCTGGATGCCACCGGCAATTCGCTGGCGGGTACTTATGCGCTGGAGCGTTTCACCACGCTGACAGCCAGATCCATTTTTTGATTTCCGATATACACCACTGACACCACTGCAAGCATTATGCATTTGCAGTGGTGTATGGTCTAAGTCAGGAATCCCAGATTGCGGTTGGAAAAATTAGTGATATTCGGGAAAATATCATTAATCTGGCTCGTGCTCAGTCCAAACCAGTTTGCCAGTGTGGCACCATACTGATCAACCGATATCTGTGGCAGCAGGCTGCCGGACCCCACATCAAGGCTATGCTTGAGCCCCGTTACCGGGAAATCACCATAAATATTATTACCTTTGACCGCGCCACCAACGATGAAGTGGTGAGAGCCCCAGCCATGATCGGTGCCATCACCATTGCTGGTAAAGGTCCTGCCAAAATCCGAGGCCGTGAACAGGGTCACCTGCTTGCGCATGTCAGTGCCCTGCAAGTTACCCATGACACCATCAAAATAACTGATGGCATGAGCCAGCCTGGCCATCAGGTCTGCATGCGCCGTACGCTGGAAGTCATGCGTATCGAAACCGCCCAGGCTGACAAAGAACACTTGTCTTTGTGCGCCCAGGGCGCTGCGTCCGGCGATGATCCTGGCGATCGTTTGCAATTGGGAGGCCAGGCCATTGTTGGCCAGATTGCCATTGTTGGGGTTGGTATATTGTGTGGGGTTGGGAACGCCAGTAGCGCCTGCAGGAGCCATTGCAGGACTCAACAGGCTTTGTGCGTTGATGGAGCGGTTGGTGACCGCCGCATGCTCTTTCTGAAACAGATTGGCAGAGTCTGATGCGATGATGTTCTTTAAAGGATTGCCAGCAGCACTGGAGCCAAACAGGGTGCCGGTCAGGCCGCCAATAGGCACTGCGCCTGACGCGCTGACCTGATATTGATTGATGTTGCGCCCCGCAAGAAAAACAGCGTTGCCAGACGTTGATATCGCCGTAAATACAGGGTAGGCATTCGATGCGGCCAGCATATCACCCATGCGCCCACCCCAGCCATAAGCTGCACCTTCAGGTGCATAGGCTTGCCACAGGGACTGCTGGTCATTATGAGAAAACAGTTTCGGTGGCAGTGGTACGCTGCCAGCCTTGTATTGTGCCAGAGTGGTCGGCACGATCAGCGGACCAACATTGCTGAGTATCGCTGCGCGGCCATTGTCAAACAGGCTTTTTAGTGGGCCTAGCTGCGGATGTAATGCGAAGCTGCGGCCAGCCTGGGATGTGGTCGGGCTGATAGGCAAGACGCCGCCATTGCTGCCGACAGCGGGCAGGGCTATTGATCCTGCCTCGTTGGTGGTACGCACTGTGGTGTATTGACTCCAGGACGTGCTGTCAGTTGCCAGTACGGTATTGGCATGATCATTGGCACCATACAGGAACAGGCATACGAGTGCCTTGTAGCCGCCGGAAGAGGTTTGTGCCGCAGCGGAACCCATGGTTGCCAGATTGATGGCAAAGGGCAGGCTGGCGCTGCCTGCAGCACCGGCAACACCAAGTGCAGTGGAGAAGCGCAAAAACTCGCGGCGCGAAGCGTTCAATTTAGTCATGATGGATCCCGTTCATTTTTGGACCAGATATTCAGGAGAGGCCATAGTCAGGAAAATTGACAAATAGACGCGATTCTTCTTCGCTGTATCCGCATTGGCTGTATTGTTGGTTGGTATCGTGACCGAATTAACAGCTGTCAAAATCTGGCTGCGCAAGTTGCTGCTCATCTGGTTGGACATCAGGGTCAGGTTCAGTTGATCCAGCAATTGATCCGGTGTTGCCGCCAAATTGATGAGGCTGCTGTAATCTGCCTTGACGTCACGCGATGAACCGGTACCGTTAGGTATTACATCGCGCATGAAGTTCAGGTAACCAACGACTGAGGTTTCACCAGTGATTTGCATTTCTGGCGACACCAGGCCTGCGCTGGCGATGCCGGAATTTGGTGGTACATAACCGGGGCGGTAGAAATTGAATACCGTTGGTGAGCGCATCGGTGTTTCTGACAAGCCACTGAGCGGGTCATCCATGCTGGTCATCAGGAAGCGACCAGAAGTGGAGTTCACATTGAATGCACGCATCCAGTTCGCCAGGCGCAATACCGGCTCCCTCAGTTTGCCTGTGTTGGCAAAAGCCAGTGTAGTGTCATTGCGTGCTTCATTGTCCAGCAGGATCGCCTTGATGACAGCGCGCATGTCACCCCTGACGCCTGAGCCATTGTTGTTGAAAGCTGCCGCAACCCTGGAGATATATTGTGGGCTAGGATTGCTGGTGACCAGCCTCTGTATCAATTGTTTGCCTATGAAAGGGCCGACATTGGGATGATTGAACAAGGTATCCAGCGCAGTTTTCAAACTTGCTTCGGGATTGGCTGGCGACTGGGCCGGAATTGTCACACCAAGGAAAGTTTTGGCTGATACAGAATGGTATTTGGGATAACTTTGCATAGGCAACCAGTCACGGTTGGCATCAGCATTGCCACCAAAGAAGCGGTTATCACTCTTGTCCGGGCCTGCCCAGCTCCATCCGGTGAATACCTTGGCCAGACCCTGTATATCTGTACTGGAGTAGGTTTCAACCGGTTTGCCACCGTTCATGACATAAGTACCGTCCTGATTCAACTGATACAAGCCGATAGTGAAGAGTTGCATGACTTCACGTGCATAATTCTCGTCAGGAACCTGGGTGCCGGATTCTTTTTGATTGCGTAAAGAAGTCAGGTAGGTGCCCATCATGGGGTGCAGGCTGACTGATTCCAGCAAGTTACGGAAGTTGCCAAAGGCATTGGCTCCCAGCGTATCGTAATAGCCAGCAACACCACGCGGGTAGTTGGCAACATTACTGTCCTGGAAGGACACCACGAATATTTGTGACAGAGCAAAGGTAACGCGCTGTCTTAATTGGTCATCGCCTTTGATTGCCTGCTGCCAGAATGATTCAAAAAAGTTGTTCTGGCTTAAATCACTCAAGCCATTGATGAAGCCAGCAGCCTGGGCATCCATATAACTGCGGTGCAATTTTTGCGGCATGGCCAACTGCTTGTCTATCCATGCACTATAGCTGCTGTTCGTCAGACTATTGATGTCAGCATTGTTCGCGCCAAAACTGGCTTGCGCCAGGAAGCGGGATGCCTGAGCTGGAGTCGGCGCGTTGGCATTATTGCTCGACTGAAAGCCTACCAGCGCTTGTATCATGCCGTTGGCAATACTGGAGTCTGTTGGCGTGACCGTAGAGGCCAGTGCCATTCCCTTGGTGATGGAGTCTGCTTTGCTTATATAAGTGAAACCCTGCTGAATGGCAAAGTTCTTGGCGACATTGATTTTATTGTCGAGCAGGGTACTTACCCAGCCATTGACTGCATCACCCGCATAACCATGGGCGGCAATCAGCATGGAGCGAACGACTATTCCACGCGTTACCGTGCCATTGGCGAGGCTGCTCGTCCAGTAATCCAGTCCGGCCTTATCTGGTGGTGAGCGGCTCAATACATTGCGGTAAACATTGGTGACGAAATCGACATTGTTGGCGTCTGGTGCATAACCAGTAAGTGCCGCATCCTGTATGGCTGCAATGTAAAACGAATCCCCAATTTTTTCTATGGACATGCCATTTTTGAATTGGGTGATCCAGTAGGCCAGGCCATTCGCGTCAGGAATACGGTTGAAATAAGAGATGTACAACTCAATGATGTTATTCAGGTCATTGGCTGCAATGCTGGTAGACAGGCTGGCGATCTGCAGATTGACTGAGACATCTTTAAATATCAGTTGCTGAATGTTGGAGTTGACATCGGTTGTGCCATCAGTGCCTATATTGTCTTTGACTGAATAACCCGTACTGGTCTGGGTAATCGAATAATTTGAGCGATTACCGCCAAAACTGATCGTCGTGCTGGTGACTACCGGTGCTGGCGCAAACAATCTTTCCAATATTGTTGGAGGGCTGGCAGCAGGTTCTGCGGATGTGGAACTGGTCTTTTGGTCGCCACCGCATGAGCTCAATACGAAAACAGATAAAACAAGCAAGCATTGCCTGATTGCGGGTAGCTTGATGATGGTCATGGTGACTCCTGATTGTCCACACTCAGATTTTACATTCTGGAAGGCAATTCTAATGCAAGCATATAGTGCCATTCACCATAAAGTGTAACAAAGGGTTAGGCACTACACAAACCACTATGAATGGTAAGCAAATGTAATGCGGCGCCCGTTATTGGTGCTGAATTTGCAAATGCCGGACAGCATTTGATGAGATCAAAATAGGCGCACTGGCTTTGCCAGGCTAATCCATTTCAGCCAGGGTTTGATGCACAAATGCTGACAAAATTAACTTGGATTGCGCTGAAACATCGACAAACTCAAATCCATGCCGGTATTCCAGGCCATTTTCAGTTTGTGCCTGTGAGCGCAAGATGACATTCAGAGTCAGATACTCGTCATTCCCGGCAGCGCTGACTTTGAATTTGATGACCCCGGCATCACCTTTTTTTCCAACAGGTTTTTTCATGACGCCGGAGGCGCCACCCATACTCAAATCACCGAGAGTGGCCGCGGCAGTTTGCTCTGGGTCGCCTATGGTGACGGATGCAATAATTTTGACATTGGCACGCGAGCCCTGGCGTATGGTGGTACAACGAACTTGCTTGGGATAAGAGATATGCAGGTAGGGATGGGGGGAATATACGGATTTGATCGCTGATGCGGTAAACGCATAAGCTTTTTTGCCGGGAAAAGCCCGGACTATAAAGGTTTGTCCGTCACGAATAATGACGGCCTTGCCATCGATGGCCGGTGCAGTCACCATGATGGACATATTTTTGACAAAACCGATCAACTTCACCGTATAGCGCACAGCAGTATGATCATGAACTTGCAGATACAGGGTCTCGCCTACATTCCAGCGTACGCTGTCCAACTCCATCAGCGTATCTTTATGCGCATCTTGCGGAGCAGGACTGGAGCCAGGTGCTGAAGATTGAGATGAAACTGGTTTGGAAATGGGCGTGAGTTTTGAGGGGATAGTGTCCCACATGGCATCGGGATTGCAGTAGCCATGTTCCAGCAAGCCTTCCAACTGGTGTTGGCTTTCAATTTTGACGCCTGACGCCATCAGCAGATGGCCCTGCTCATCATAGATGGGCCAGGGCGCAGTCTGACCTACGCTGATTTCAGCATGCTTGATCGGCATTAGTCCTGTTGCACCACCCATTTCCTATATCCATAATCATGATTGTCGCTCTGATTGTATATCGAAAATTGAGGCAAATTAAGCGTCTTGTTGTGCGTTTGTATAATAAAAAGCACTTATTGCCAGGGAATGGCAATAAGTGCTCTGTCAGACTGAACGCATCAGGTTTTTTGAGCCTGGCTTATTTGCCGTTTTCTGCCGTGGATTTGACGCAATCAACAAAATAGCCACGCTTGCCATCGACTTCTGCTTTGACCAGACCATGGCAATCGGTTTCGAAGCCTGGGAATTTTTCATTGAAATCACGTACGAAGCGCAAGTAATCAACGATAGTCTGGTTGAAGCGCTCGCCAGGAATAAGCAGCGGGATGCCTGGGGGATAAGGGGTCAACAGGATGGCCGTGACGCGGCCTTCGAGTTCATCGATCGATACCCGCTCAGTTTCACGGTGCGCCATCATGGCAAAGGCATCAGATGGTTTCATCGCCGGTTGCATGTCGGACAAATACATTTCTGTCGTCAGGCGTGCCACATCATGACCTTTGTAGGCTTCATGTATACCCTGGCACAGGTCTTTCAACCCTACGCCTTCATAGCGGGGGTTGGCTGCTGCAAACTCTGGCAGGATGCGCCACATAGGTTGATTCTTGTCGTAGTCATCCTTAAACTGTTGCAAGGCGGTCAGCAAAGTATTCCAGCGGCCCTTGGTAATGCCGATGGTGAACATGATGAAGAAGGAATACAGGCCACATTTTTCAACAATAACACCATGCTCTGCCAGGTACTTGGTGACGATAGACGCGGGAATGCCCGTTTCGCCAAATTTACCTTCCAGTGATAATCCTGGTGTCACAATAGTGGCCTTGATCGGGTCCAGCATGTTGAAGCCAGGCGCCAGTTTGCCAAAGCCATGCCAGTCATCTTCCGCACGTATCATCCAGTCATCGCGCGAACCTATGCCATCTGCTGCAAATTCTTCCGGTCCCCAGACCTGGAACCACCAGTCCTTGCCCCATTCCTGATCAACCTTGCGCATGGCGCGGCGGAAGTCCAGTGCTTCGAGTATGGATTCTTCTACCAATGCCGTACCGCCTGGCGCTTCCATCATCGCTGCTGCGATATCGCAAGAGGCGATGATCGAATATTGAGGCGAAGTCGAAGTATGCATCAGGTAAGCTTCATTGAAGCTGTCACGATCGAGTTTGCGCGACTCCGATTCACGCACCAGGATTTGCGACGCCTGTGAAATACCCGCCAGCAGTTTGTGCGTAGATTGGGTCGAGAAAATCATTGACTTCTTGGCACGTGGCCTGTCCTTGCCGATGGCATGCATGTCTTTATAAAAGTCATGGAAGGTCGCGTGCGGCAACCAGGCTTCGTCAAAGTGCAGGGTGTCGATTTCGCCATCCAGCAAATCCTTCAATACTTCGACGTTGTACAACACGCCGTCGTAAGTCGATTGCGTGATAGTCAGGATACGTGGTTTCTTGTTCTTGGCTTCGCGTGCAAAAGGATTGGCTTCTATCTTCTTCTGTATGCTTTCCATGCTGAATTCTTCCAGCGGGATAGGGCCGATAATGCCAAGGTGATTCCGTGTCGGCATCAGGAAAACCGGTATCGCACCACACATGATGATGGAATGCAGGATGGATTTATGGCAGTTACGATCTACCACGACGATATCGCCAGGTGCAACAGTGGAATGCCAGACCATCTTGTTGGAGGTCGAGGTGCCATTGGTCACGAAGTAGCAATGATCCGCATTGAAAATGCGCGCAGCATTGCGTTCAGACGCAGCAACCGGACCGGTATGATCGAGCAACTGTCCCAGTTCTTCTACCGCATTACACACGTCGGCCCGCAGCATGTTTTCACCAAAGAACTGGTGGAACATCTGGCCGATAGGCGACTTCAGGAAGGCCACGCCACCTGAGTGGCCAGGGCAATGCCAGGAGTAGGAACCATCATTGGCGTAATGTACCAGGGCGCGGAAAAACGGTGGTGCCAGGCCATCCAGGTAAGAGCGGGCTTCACGGATGATATGACGTGCCACGAATTCTGGCGTGTCTTCAAACATGTGAATGAAACCATGCAATTCGCGCAGGATGTCATTTGGGATGTGGCGTGAAGTGCGGGTTTCACCGTACAGGTAAATCGGGATGTCTGCATTCTTGTAGCGAATCTCTTCAACGAAGGCACGCAAGGACTTCAACGCGTAATCAGTCTCTTCATCGGTGCCGTCACCAAATTCTTCATCGTCAATCGACAGGATGAAGGCGGACGCGCGCGATTGTTGCTGGGCGAACTGGGACAGGTCACCATAGCTGGTTACACCCAGTACTTCCATGCCTTCGGTTTCTATCGCGTCAGCAAGTGCGCGTATGCCAAGACCGGAGGTGTTTTCAGAACGGAAGTCTTCGTCGATGATGACGATGGGGAAGCGGAATTTCATGGAGGTCTCCAAAAAAACTTGTTACAAGGGAGACGCCTGGGCAAGTTAAATCAACCGCTTGCGCGCCGAAAAATTCAAAGAAGCGAATTCTCTCAGATATGTGGGTGCTGATGTTAAAAAATCTCAGCTTTTAGCCATGAAATGCAAAATTTCATCTGATTGTCATCAAATCAGGATTCGTACCATATCTTGCATCGTCAAATGGCGGCTGCGATAAATTTTATTTAACAAATCATCGCCTTTAGGCTCTCGCTTCGCTTGCTGAATAAATAAAAAAAGAGTGTTTTTGCAAACACTCTTTTATCTGATCATGCATTGCAAAGTGCGTTTTCAGAAGCGATAGCTTGCTGCAGAGAAGATGGTGACAGGGTTTTTCTGGAATACAAACGGGCTCCTGCCAGCATCGCCATTCAAGCGACTAACTGAGGCACCGGTTGTTAAAGACCAGTTATTGTCAATATTCCAATGCCAGCTGGCACCAAGCTTGATATCTGAGATGCCGGAAGAAGGTGTGTACTGTGCGTAGCCACTAGAGGCAGATTGTGCGGCAGTTACACCGAAGTATGACTGCATGTAAGCAGAATTAACCCAGTTTGCACCTATGCTGGCAGAAAGCCTGTGTTGTGGGCTCAGTAAAGTGGTCGCACGTACGCCAAAGCTGACTTGTACACCGTTATGATCCAGACCTGATCCATAGCGTACAGACGATGCCAGAGAAAAATTCTGGTCTATGTTGTAGTTGAGGAAAGCGCCGGGTTCAACTGCCATGTTGACGTCACCCAAGCCGCGCAATTTGCTGGAGCGCGACTCATCACGTGCGGCTTCCAGCGACATACGCACGCCGTACTGCAGACTGGCGTTCTTTGAGAAATTATAGCCAAGACCATTAACGGCGCTAAAGAAGGCACCATTTTTCCATTGCGCATCAAACATGGGATAAGCTGCCAGACGGCGCTCATCAGAGCCTGTGTATTTAGGCATGCTGAGTGCAACAGCACCCAGAGAAAAGTTCACGTCCTTGGGCAGGTAGCTAGTGGGAACCAGTTGCACAAATTGCGAGGTCTGCGCTCCTGCGGAACAGGCCATCGCCAATAATGTGATACCGAGTATTTTTTTCATTATGTTCTCGTCTTTGTTATATGTGGAGGGCAGCAAGTCCCGCCAGTACTACGCCAACTCCAGCTACACCATAAGAAGCATACTGCAGCCATTTTTTCTTGGTCAGCAAGGTGATTGCTGCCAGGGAAATGGCAATTTGCACGGCAGTCATGGCCTGCGCCCAGCGATGATGCTGATGCAAGGCTTCTTTGGATTTTTCTTCCCAGTCCTGACTTTCTTTTTCCAGTGCTTCCGCTTTTTTCTTGATATCTTCTTTTTCTACTTTATAGCGCTCAACTTCTGCTTTGTACTTTGCAACATCAGCACCTGGTATCACCATTGCCAATTCCGCGAGGTTTTGCTTGCTTGACTTCGACTGATAATAATTCCATTGGTTCGATGCTTCGGTCTTTTTAATGGCCGAATCATTCTTGAACATGGCTGCATCATTTTGTGTTGCGCCGCCTTCATAACCAAACAAGGCTCCGACAGTTGCCATGATCGCAGTCATTACTGCAATTTTGCTGGCAAAATCATCATTGCCGTGGGCTGCATGTTCCAACTCATGATCATGCGGTCCGTGTACGTGAAACCCGTGTCCTGACATAGTAATCCTAAATCTTTTTGTAAGTGACAAATGCAAAATGTAAATTTTTTTCTTTGGAGAAATGTTTTTCTCTTCCCGTCTCTTTCCATATTAGCGGATTGATCACTGGGAAAAAAGCATCACATGCAAACTCCTGTTGTATCTCGGTCACGACCAGTTCATTGGCCAATTCCATGCTTTGGCTGTAAATCTCGGCTCCGCCTATGATGAAAGCCAATTCCTGGTCCAGCAAAGCCCGCGCTGCATCTAGTGAAGCCACTACTTCCACTCCCGCATGTTGCCACTCATGATTCCGTGTGACGACAATATTGCGCCTGTTCGGTAAGGGGCGACCTATGGATTCAAAGGTTTTCCTGCCCATGATGATGGCGTGTCCAGTGGTGGTCCGCTTAAAGTGGGCAAGATCTTCAGGCAAATGCCAGGGCAGCTTATTATCTATCCCTATGCCCAGCTTGGAGTCGGTTGCAACAATAATACTTAAAGATGACATGCTCATGAATCCAGGGTTTAAACAGCAACAGGTGCTTTGATTGCGGGGTGGAATTGATAATTTGCAAACTCAAAATCATCAAACTGATAATCAAAGATGGATTCAGGTTTGCGCTTGATGATCAATTGACCCAGTGGCAAAGTGCTACGTGATAATTGTTCGTTAACTTGGTCCATGTGATTGGAATACAAGTGGCAGTCACCACCCGTCCAGATAAAATCACCAACTTCCAGAGCGGTTTGTTGCGCCACCATATGGGTCAACAAGGCATAGGACGCGATATTGAAAGGCACACCCAAAAATATATCTGCGCTGCGCTGATACAACTGGCAGGACAATTTGCCGTCAGCGACGTAAAACTGGAACATCATATGGCAGGGTGGCAGCTTCATCTGCGGGACATCAGCAACATTCCAGGCAGAGACGATGAGGCGGCGTGAGTCAGGGTTATTGCGTATCTGCTCGATCACTTGTTTGATCTGGTCTATGTGTTCGCCGGAAGGTGTAGGCCAGTTGCGCCATTGCGAACCATAAACCGGGCCAAGATCACCATTGGCATCCGCCCATTCATTCCAGATAGAGACACCATTATCCGTGAGGTATTTGATATTGGTCGAGCCTGCCAGGAACCAGATCAGTTCATGCACGATGGATTTGAGGTGCAGCTTTTTGGTGGTCACCAATGGAAAGCCCTTGCTCAGGTCAAAGCGCATCTGGTAGCCAAACACTGACACTGTACCTGTGCCGGTTCTGTCAGTTTTTTGGGTGCCGTGTTCTTTCACATGGCGCATGAAGTCAAGGTATTGATGCATGGGCTTAATAAATTGCTATGTTGAGTTGCTATCTTGGTCAGGCGCTAGTATACCTTAGGGAAAGATAAAACTCTTGGAGATTGTAATGAGTCTCATCCACCGCAGCTGAGAGCAAGCTAGTGTGGTTACAGTCTGGCTGACTCAGCGTTTGCTCAGCAGGGGATTGCTGGATTCTGGTTCGCCTGGTGCCACGAGTGGCAATTTGATTTCGAAACGGGTTCCCTGGCCGACTATACTGCTCGCATGAATACTGCCGCCAAGTACATTGGAAATGATGTTGAAAGTGATGCTCAGCCCAAGGCCGCTGCCGCCCTGGCCAAACTTGGTGGTAAAGAAGGGTTCGAATATCCTGTTAATAATTTCTGCCGAAATGCCTTTGCCATTGTCTTCAAAAATAATGAGGACATGGTCGCCCTGTTGTGTGGCTGTGCAGCGCATGTGACCTTCTTCACGTCCTTCGAGACCGTGAGCGACTGCATTATTGACCAGGTTGGTGAAAACCTGTCCCAACAAACCAGGGTAGCTGTCAAGCTGGATTTCACCAGGGATGTCTAGTTCCAGGGTAAACGGGGTTTTGCGCAAGCTTGAATGCAGCAGGGCCGTGAGCTCCTGCAACATGACCAATAGAGCAAATTGCCTGCGCTGGGCACTTGACTGATCAACCGCCACCTGTTTGAAGTCACCCACCAGATGGGCAGATTGTTGCAGCCCGCGTAATAGCAATTTGGTGGAATCTACTGCCGTGGTTGCATAACGTGTCAGGTCAGAGCGCTTCATCTTGCCTTCTTCGACCATCCTGACCAGGTTGCGGGTTTCTTCTTCCAGGGTGCTGGCAACCAGCAGGCAATTACCAAGTGGGGTATTTAATTCATGCGCTACGCCTGCGACCATAGAGCCCAGTGCCGCCATGCGTTCTACCCTTGCCAGTTCTGCCTGAGCAGAGTTGACGTTATTCAAGGCCGCTTCCAGGTTCTGGTTCACGGTTTCCAGTTCTTGTGTACGCTGACGGACTTTGGATTCCAGTGTGCCTGAGTATTCAAGCAATTGTTGATTCTTGATTTCCAGTTCGCCAAATGACCTTTGCAAAGCCTGGCGGGTGGCTTCCAGACTGGTTGCCAAGTGACCCAGTTCATCTTCGCGGTTCAGGGCGATAGGGTCATTAAGTTCACCATTTGCCAGTCTGTCAGACTCGCCCATGAGTATCCTGACTGGCTGTACGAGGCGCCATTGCAATACCACAAGAATAAACAGGATAGCCAGTATCAATGAAAGCACAGCTGTAGTGACATAACGCCGGAAATCAGATGCCAGGCTTTCTTGCAGCAAGTCTTCTGCAAGGGTAAGTCTTACCTGGCCTATGACCTGACCTCCATGCTTGATTTCTCTAACCATGCTGGTGAATGGCCCTCGCTGGGTTTTTTTCCTGGTATCGTTCTTGATGAATTCCTTGCGGTCGGGCAGGGTGATCACTTCTATGGTTGCTACCCTGGGGTCGGAATACACCACTTCGCTGGAGATATTGGCAATCTCGGGCGTGATTTGCCACAAGGGTTCACTCAGTATGACGGAGAGGATTTCGACCAGGCGATTATGATCCTCAGCATTTCTGAGCTGGGCCGCAGTTTCTATGGTGTGCAGGTGATAGGGGATGAGGATGGCAGCAGGGACGGTTAATCCGAATACAACAGCCAGAATAATCGCTAGTCTCAGCGTGATCCGGCTGCGTAGTGCAGATAAAAGATGTCTAAACTGCATTGCGAGGTCCTTGTGCAGCACTTCCCGGAAGGTATAGTCAGGCGGAACTGGATGCAATTTCCCACCAGACATTCATATACAGATCAAACATGGGTATCCATGTCTGATGATCGCACAAACAAGTCAAAATACTAAAAGGTTTTTTGCGTTTCAGCAAGTTATGATTCTGGAGTGTTCACTCTGTGTGTCCAAATGTCCAAAAATGGGCAAATTGTTGTTTGAAGCAGTCGCTTGACTTGTCTGCAAGTGGGGTATGTTCAGGATTACTTGGTTTCGTCTATCCAGGCCATTTGTATGGCTTCAAGTATCTTCTCGCCACCACGTGTATGATCGTCGTCAAATTCTTCCAGATCGACAATCCAGTTATGCAAGTCAGTGAAGCGCACCGTGAGAGGATCAACATCAGGAAATTTATCGCAAAGTGCTTCGGCGATTCTGAAGGTGTCTATCCATTTCATGTTGCGCTCCACTTAGTGTAGATGTCATGCAGATGCAAAATCAGTGTTAATGATTTTCGCGTGCGTGGTTGATGGTGTATTTTGGGATTTCTATGGTGATATCCTGTTTACCCAGTTTAACCTGGCAGGACAGGCGCGAAGTTGCTTCCAGACCCCAGGCGGCATCCAGCAAGTCCTCTTCATCATCCGTAGACTCATTCAGGGAATTAAAACCTTCGCGTATGACCACGTGACAAGTGGTGCAGGCGCAAGACATTTCACAGGCATGTTCGATTTCGACATCGCTTTCAACCAGTGCCTCGCATAAAGATTTGCCTTCGGGTGCATCAATCACAGTTCCTTCGGGGCAAAGCTGGGGGTGGGGCAGGACAATAATTTGGGGCATGTTGTTCTCGTAATCTGGCTATCTCAATATGTATCAATGTTGTCTGGGTCGGTAAGAGGTAATATCGCTCAGGCAATCTCATCCAGTTTTTTTCCAGCCAACGCACTGCGCACGCTTTGATCCATGCGGCGGGCGGCAAATTCTTCCGTGCCATCAGCAAGTGCGCTGATAGCAGCGTGGAGTAGCTGATGATCTTTGCCATTCTTCAGCTTGCTGACCTCATTCATCAATTCTCTGATCTGTCCTTGCTCTGCATCATTCAGTAAATGAGCGTCACCATTCAGTGCTGACTGGGTCGCCAGCAAAATGCGTTCAGCTTCGACGATTTCTTCGCGCAAGGCACGTTCCTGCATATCGGCATCTGCCGAGGTGAATGAGTCTTGCAGCATACGTGTTATTTCGTCGTCGGCCAGACCATAAGATGGTTTGACCGTGATAGCCGCTTCTACGCCAGAGCGCAGTTCGCGTGCAGATACCGACAACAGTCCATCGGCATCTACCTGATAAGTGATACGTATACGTGCAGCACCGGCAGCCATGGGAGGGATGCCGCGCAATTCAAAGCGTGCCAGCGAGCGGCATTCGCTCACCAGTTCGCGTTCGCCCTGCACGACATGAATCGCCATGGCAGTTTGTCCATCCTTGAAGGTAGTAAATTCTTGCGCGCGTGCGCAAGGGATAGTGGAATTACGCGGAATGACTTTTTCAGCCAGACCGCCCATGGTTTCCACGCCCAGCGACAGCGGGATGACATCCAGCAGCAGCCAGTCATCGCCAGGAGCGCGATTGCCCGCCAGCAGATTGGCCTGTATCGCTGCACCCAGAGCTACCACTTTGTCGGGGTCAATATTGGCGAGTGGCGTAGTCTGGAAGAATTCACCAACAGCCTTGCGTACATGCGGCATGCGCGTAGCGCCACCTACCAGTACCACGCCATCGATATCATCTACAGTGAGGCCAGCATCGCGCAAGGCTTTGCGGCAAGGCGTCGTGGTTTTTACCACCAGGTTTTGCGTCATTTCGGCAAATGCTGCTGCACTGATTTGTAAATGGACAGACTCACCGGAATTGAGTTTGGCGTCGATATAGGTGCTGGGTTTGGTTGACAGGATTTCCTTGGCTTCGCGTGCCTTGACCATCAGGGCGCTGGTGTCTTCGTCTGACAGTGGTGCCAGTTTGGATTCTTGCAAAATCCAGCAAAACAGGCGGTGATCAAAATCGTCGCCACCAAGGGCAGAATCACCACCAGTAGCCAGGACTTCAAAGACACCCTTGCTCATTTTCAGGATGGAGATGTCGAAGGTGCCGCCACCCAGATCATAGACGGCATAAATGCCTTCAGATGCATTGTCGAGGCCGTAGGCGATTGCTGCTGCAGTAGGTTCATTTAGCAGGCGCAAGACATTCAGTCCAGCCAGTTTGGCGGCGTCTTTGGTTGCCTGTCTTTGCGCATCATCAAAATACGCGGGGACGGTAATGACGGCGCCAACCAGGTCATCGCCCAGTGCGTCTTCCGCCTGCTGGCGTAAAGTGGCCAGAATTTGTGCGGACACTTCAACAGGACTCTTGATGCCAGCCACGGTCTTGATTTGTACCATGCCAGGTTCATCATGAAAATCATACGGCAGGTTTTCAGCATAGGCGATGTCTTTCAAGCCACGGCCCATGAAGCGTTTAACTGAGGCTATCGTATTCCGTGGATCATTGCTTTGCTCGGCCTGGGCCTTGAAGCCTATATGCGCATGACCATTCGGCAGATAGCGTACAACAGAAGGCAGCAGCGGACGACCTTCTTCATCATTCAATACTTCAGGGATACTATTGCGTACGGTTGCAACCAGGGAATTTGTGGTACCCAGATCTATGCCTACTGCCAACCTGTGCTGGTGTGGAGCTGTGGACATGCCAGGTTCAGAAATTTGCAGTAATGCCATGATGAAATGGGGGATGGCTAAGCATCTATAAAATGGCAAATCGGCATAGCCGTATTTGCCGGGTTATTTGAAATTACTCTTCGAGTGCAGCGATATCGGCAATGAATTTTTCCAGGAACATGCAGGTGCGGATTTGCTGCGCAGCTTCTTCAAAGTTACCCAGGTCTATCGAGTTGCCAACCGCATGCAATTGCGTTCTTAGGGCACTGTTCAGTTCACGCTCCAGGCGTAGCAAGGCAGCTTCATTATTGTCCTGGCGTGCGTCATCAAAGGATTCGCGCCACTCCATCTGTTGCATCAAAAATGCACCAGGCATGGAGGTATTGGATTCTGTCTGTAGATCCACACCCTGCAATTCACATAGATAGCGTGCGCGTTGCAGCGGCTTTTTCAGTGTTTGATAAGCCTCGTTGGCCCTGGTTGCCCATTGCATGGCGACGCGTTTTTCAGCTTCGCTGGCCTGCACAAACTTATCCGGGTGCACCTGATTCTGCACCTCACGGTAAGCTGCATCCAGTTGTCCCTGATCAAGTGCAAACTGCTGTGGCAACTGGAACAGCTCAAAATGATTCTGCATCTGCGCCAGCCTTAAATCCTGAAACTTTCGCCACAACCACATTCGTCCTTGACGTTGGGGTTGTAGAATTTAAAGCCTTCGTTCAAGCCTTCGCGGGCAAAATCAAGCTCAGTGCCATCAATATAAGGCAGGCTTTTAGGGTCAACAAACACCTTGACACCGTGCGACTCAAAAATCTGGTCGTCGTTGCCGACTTCATCCACATACTCAAGCTTGTAAGCCATGCCTGAGCAGCCGGTTGTACGTACCCCAAAGCGCAGGCCTATGCCTTTGCCGCGACGTTCCATATAACGGGTCACATGTTTTGCCGCTTTTTCTGTGAGTGTGATAGCCATATTTATTCCAGTTTTTTGCTACTAAACTTTTGTTGCCAATTTTCTTGACGCGAATCTTGAAACTAGTTTCAGGCGCTTTGTTCAGCGCCGTGCTTGTTTTTGTAATCCAGCACAGCAGCCTTGATTGCATCTTCCGCCAGGATGGAGCAGTGAATCTTGACCGGCGGCAGTGCCAGTTCTTCAGCAATAGCTGTGTTCTTGATTTCCAGTGCCTGATCCAAAGTCTTGCCCTTGACCCATTCAGTTACCAGGGAAGAGGAGGCAATTGCAGAGCCGCAACCATAAGTCTTGAATTTCGCATCCTGGATAACGCCATCAGCACCTACCTTGATTTGCAATTTCATGACGTCGCCGCAAGCTGGTGCGCCGACCATGCCGGTACCTACTGTGTCATCACCTTTTTCAAAGGCGCCGACATTACGTGGATTTTCATAGTGATCCAACACTTTTTCTGAGTAAGCCATTTTGATGCTCCTTGTTTTTCTTGCATGTATTTCTTACATGCGTTTCTCAAATGCGTTTTTTTAAATACACATTCAAATTGAATTAATGCGCAGCCCACTGGATAGTGGAGATATCAATGCCGTCCTTGTACATATCCCAGAGAGGCGACAATTCACGCAACTTGGCAACCTTGGTTTTCAGCAGGTCTATCGTAAAGTCGATGTCTTCTTCAGTTGTAAAGCGGCCTATGGTAAAGCGTATTGAACTGTGCGCCAGTTCGTCACTGCGACCCAGTGCGCGCAATACATAAGATGGTTCCAGACTTGCAGAAGTACAGGCAGACCCGGACGAGACCGCGATATCCTTGATTGCCATGATCAGGGATTCACCTTCAACATAGTTGAAACTGACATTCAGGTTGTGTGGTACACGGTGTTCCATGTCACCATTGACATAGGTTTCTTCAATTTCTTGCAAGCCTTTTGCCAGGCGGTCACGCATGGTGCGCACATGTGCCAGTTCGCTTTCCATTTCTTCTTTGGCAATACGGAAGGCTTCGCCCATGCCGGCAATCTGATGTGTTGCCAGTGTGCCGGAGCGGAAGCCGCGCTCATGACCGCCGCCGTGCATCTGCGCTTCAAGACGTACACGTGGTTTGCGGCGGATATACAGTGCACCTATGCCTTTTGGGCCATAAGTTTTATGGGCCGAGAATGACACCAGATCCACCTTGGTATTTTCCAGGTCGATATGCACCTTGCCAGTGGCCTGGGCTGCATCGGAATGGAACACGATGCCTTTTTCACGGCACAGCTCGCCAATTTCAGCGATAGGCTGGATGACGCCAATTTCATTGTTGACCCACATCACGGATACCAGGATGGTGTCGGGACGAATAGCCGCCTTCAGTTGTTCGACTGTGATGAGGCCATCATCACCTGGTTGCAGGTAAGTGGCTTCAAAGCCCTGACGCTCCAGTTCACGGACAGTATCCAGCACAGCCTTGTGCTCTGTCTTTACTGTGATGATGTGCTTGCCTTTGGATTTGTAAAAATTTGCCGCACCCTTGAGTGCGAGGTTATTGCTTTCCGTCGCACCAGAAGTCCAGATGATTTCACGCGGGTCCGCATTGACCAGGTCGGCCACTTGCGCACGTGCATCTTCTACGGCTTTTTCTGCATCCCAGCCGTACATGTGGCTGCGTGACGCAGGATTGCCATACTGCGCACGCAAGAAGGGAATCATCTTGTCAGCAACACGAGGATCGACCGGTGTCGTCGCCGAATAATCCATGTAGATAGGGAAGTGCGGTGACTTTAAAGTGTCGAGCAGGCTTTTTTCCAAAGGGGCGTTCATTCAAAACTCCAAATATTCAAGAGGCAATGTGATTGACATGCGTATGATGCATGACGACTACATGGTTTTCTGATGCTTTCTGTCTTTGCTGATTGACCAGGTCCTGGAGTGAAACAGAGTCCAGGTAATCGACCATTTTGGCGTTCAGCGTCGCCCACAGGTCGTGCGTCATGCAGTGCAGGCCATTTTCATGGTCGCTGCCATGGCAATTGCCTTTGCCGCCGCATTGCGTTGCATCAAGGGGCTCATCAACGGCGATGATAATATCGGCAACAGTCACATTTTGTGCCTTGCGGGCAAGATTATAGCCGCCACCGGGCCCACGCACGGATTCAACAATTTCATGGCGACGCAGTTTTCCAAACAATTGTTCAAGATAGGAAAGGGAAATATCCTGACGCTGGCTGATGCCCGCCAGGGTCACTGGTCCCTTATCCTGACGCAGAGCCAGGTCTATCATGGCCGTCACGGCAAAACGTCCTTTGGTGGTCAGTCGCATATGTTACTCCGGAGATACTCCACGCAAGAAAAAGCTGAATGCCCTGAGTTGTTGAGCATTTTGGTCAAGTATAACAAACTTGAGTAATTTTGTCAGGAATGGGCTTAGAGTGAGGAGGGTGATGCAAGATGGGCCTTACGCTCTGCGGTGTAGTGCCACCAGGCAAGAGGCGGATCACCGTCCATGAATTTTACTATGGAAATGAAAACGTCGTAGACGCAGGGGTCATGCCTGACTTTGGTCATGGCGCAAAGTTCATCATACATCTGGTAGGGATTGCGTCCCTTGAGTTGCTTTGGCTCGATAATCCCCAGCAGGTGCAAGTCAGCAACCGTTGCTTTGCCGACATTTGGCAGTTGCTCCAACTGTTTGATGTCGGTGCATGTAAGTGCTTTTTTCATGAGTCTTTTTGCCGCTCTGGTTGCGCGAATTCCTAGAATCGAAATTGTAAAACGAATTCTTGATGCTATAAATTAAAAGACCGCCATTTGGCGGTCTTTTAAAACTAAAAAATTTGACTTGGATCAAATATCAAAACTGATACCTTGTGCTAATGGCAAGGAATTGCTGTAGTTAAAGGTATTCGTAGTGCGACGCATATAGGCTTTCCACGCGTCAGAACCAGATTCGCGGCCACCGCCTGTTTCTTTCTCGCCGCCAAATGCGCCGCCAATTTCAGCGCCAGAAGGGCCGATATTGACATTGGCAATACCGCAGTCACTGCCAGCAGCAGAGACAAAGGTCTCAGCTTCGCGCATATCTGTCGTGAAGATAGAAGACGACAAGCCTTGCGGAACTTCGTTATTGAGGCTGATGGCTTGTTGCAAATCCTTGTAACGCACGATGTACATGATGGGCGCAAAGGTTTCATGGTGCATGGACGCCGTCTGGCTTGGCATTTCTACCAGGGCCGGGCTGACGTAATAGCCGCCTTCATTGCCCGTAATTACTTTGCGCTCACCGCCAAATACCTGGCCTTGCTCGGATTTGGCAACTGCCAAAGCACTTTGCATGGCATCAAAAGAAGCCGCATCGACCAATGGGCCGACCAAAGTTGTCTTTTCCAGAGGATTGCCGACTGGCAGGCCTGCATAGATTTTCTTCAGGCGCGGTACCAGGGTGTCATAAATACTGTCATGCACGAACAGGCGGCGCAGGGTGGTGCAGCGTTGTCCGGCAGTGCCAACTGCAGAGAAAGTGATGGCGCGAACGGCCATTTCCAGGTCGGCACTAGGTGCGACTATCATGGCGTTATTGCCGCCGAGCTCAAGGATGGTGCGGGTCAAACGCTTGGCGCAGACTTCAGCAACCTGACGGCCCATGCGGGTGCTGCCAGTGGCGCTGACCAGGGCGATGCGCTTGTCTTCTACCATTTGTGCGCCAGTATCTCGTCCACCGATAATCAATTCTGCCAGGCCAGCAGGGGCATCGCTGCCAAAGCGGGCGACTGCCTTCATGAACAGGGCGTGCGTGGCGATGGCTGTCAACGGCGTTTTTTCAGATGGTTTCCAGGTCACGCTATTGCCGCAAACGAATGCCAGCGCAGCATTCCAGGCCCAGACGGCAACCGGGAAATTGAAGGCGGAGATCACGCCAACGACGCCGATCGGATGCCATTGTTCCATCATGCGATGGCCAGGACGCTCAGACGCGATAGTCAGGCCATACAACTGGCGTGACAGACCAACTGCGAAATCACAGATATCGATCATCTCCTGTACTTCGCCCAGGCCTTCTTGCAGGATTTTGCCTGCTTCCAGCGTCACCAGTTGACCCAGCGCCAGTTTGTGCGTGCGCAGCTCTTCACCAAACAGGCGTACCAGTTCACCACGGCGCGGTGCTGGTACATTGCGCCATTGCAAAAATGCAGCATGGGCGCGATCTACGCGCTGCTTGACTTCTTCTGCGGTATCAGCGCGCAGGCTGGCCAGTTTTTTGCCATCTATAGGGGAAATGCTGTGTATGTCGCTACCCTGATAATCGCTTAAATTGATATCAAGCTCTTTCAGGATTGCTTGCAAAGTGGTGTTTTCCATCTTGTTTGCCTCGGTATGTTTTATAAAGGCAGGCTTTCTTTTGGAAAGCCTGCCTTTAAGTTTATTGGGTGGGTTTAATGTCAGTCTCTATATTGTAGCTCTGGCAGCGATCTTGTGCCCAGTGCTGCATCGCCTCTGATTAGGCGGAGTAGTATTGACCAAAGCGGTTTGCCAGGAAATCAGCCAGTACAGCTTGTTCCTGACGTACCAGACCATGTTGAGGCAATTTACCTGTCACCACCAGATCAACCATAGCGCAAATGCCGGAGGCAGTTGTCAGTTGTATGGCTGACAGCAATTGACCATTAACTTGTTGCGCATAGATTTTCTTGGCATAGGATTCTTGCTCCAGGCGGCCATCGCGCATGCCAACGACGCTGACAAACACCAGTACCACGTCCTGTTTTGTCATTGGGATAGCGGTTTCCATGACTTCTTTCAAAATTGGACGGCGTTCCAGTTTGCCCAGTTGCAGGTCGCGTATCAACATTTTGACGATATCGCGGTGACCAGGGTAGCGCACGGTCTTGTAATTCAGGTTTTGTACTTTGCCTTCCAGACTTTCGCACAAAGTGCCCAGGCCGCCGGAAGTATTGAAAGCTTCGTAGTCGATGCCGTCCAGGGAGAAATGCTCGATTTCTTCCAGGGCTGCGGTTTCACGCAATTCGCCATCAACAATCGCTTCACAAGGATTGCAATATTCATTGATCAGACCGTCCGTGCTCCAGGTCAGGTTATATTTCAATGCATTGTTAGGGAAGGTGGGCAGGGCGCCGACGCGCATGCTGACATCACGCAGGGTTTCAAAACGCTTTGCTACATCATTGGCCACGATGGAGATAAAGCCTGGTGCCAGGCCGCATTGTGGAACAAAGGCACAATCCGCACCTTCAGCCAGTTGTTTGACGATACGTGTGCTTTCTACGTCTTCAGTCAAATCAAAATAATGGGAATTGGCTTCACGTGCTGCGCCAGCGATGATGGGTGTTAAAAAGTAAGGACAGGCAGACATAGTCACTTTATGGCCGCGTATCAACTCGGTGACTGCCGCTTTATCACCCAGGTCAGCCTGGACAATGCGGGTATTGGGAAAACCTGCTTGTTCTACATATTTCAAACGTTCCGGGTCACGGTCAGCCACTGTGATTTCGTAATCGCCAGTATGGGACAGCAAATTGAGGATTGCGTCGCCAATTTTGCCTGCACCCAAAAGAATTAACTTAGTTGCCATGTCAGTCTCCAGTATCTGTTCGTGTTGTAAGTGAGTTGTAAATGAGTTGCAATTGAAAATATAAGATTGATACTGAAGTCTAGGCCTTAGTTTTGTCAGTTAATAGCGTCAAAGTTATCGTCATATTGTGTATTTGCGAGATAATATGTCTAAATAATTCGACATAATGACGATATGAAACCTGATCTTGATGAGATAGATGACAAAATCCTGGCATTGCTGATGGATAACGCCCGTTTGCCTGTGACCAGCATCGCCAAATCGGTAGGCATAGCACGAACGACCGTGATTGCCCGCATTGCTGCCTTGGAGAAGCGCGGTGTCATTGCCGGTTATGGGTTGAAGTTGAACCAGAAAATGGTGCAGCCTGCTGTCCGTGCGTATGTAGGCTTGTCAGTGGAGGCGCGCTACGCAGCGGGGCTGATCAAATATCTGCAGCAATTGCCAGAAACTGAGACGCTATGCGCAGTCAGTGGTGCCATTGACTATATGTTGACCTTGCGGTGTAGTAATACCGAAACGCTGGATAAATTACTGGATCAGATAGGTGCGCTGGATGGGGTCAGACAGACCTCAACCTCAATCATACTGAGTAAGAGGATAGATCGCGGTGCTCTTTAGGAATATGTAGGGGGCAAACCCGGATTTCATCATGGAATCCGGGTTGTGAGGAAAGGTTAAGTACTGCTTGCTGACTTGGCTTGAGATTTTTTATCATCGGAAGCCGTTTTCTTGGCGGGCGCAGGAGTTGTTTGCGCATTGTCAGAAAAACGCTGGTTTGATTGCTGCAGTATTTGCAAGTGCACTGATGCGCGATCGACCCCGCTACGGTCCAGTTGCAAAGGTGCTGGTGCTGCCGGTGTCTGTGCCTCCTGCATGATCTCTGTTGTCTTGTCCTGCTCGTCATGCTGAGTGGGAATGGAGGGCGCAAACATAAAATCCTGCGAAAAGGCAATGCCAGCCAGCAAAGTGGAAGACAGCAAACACAGGAAGATGGATTTTTTTAACATGATTGCCTGCAAATTAAGAAGTGCTGCGAATGTCAAAACAAATATCATTCATCACTACAAAACGAAACCGCATAGTGAATATGCAGTATGTGGTTGATGAGCGTTATGTTAATTTTTGCAAAAGTGCATCTTTTGGATAGCAGGGCTTAAACAAGCAATTGCGGTTTCTTGTGTACGCGCACTTTTGCCTGTTGAGTCTGTCTGTCGAGCTGGTCAAGAGCGAATTTTTCTTCTGCGCTGAGGCGTTTAGCCGCAATGAAGACGGTTTGCATCGTATTGCCAGTCTGTTCGATATCAAAAGCGATCTTTTGTTCTTCTGTCAGTCTTTGCGCTGTTATTGTGACTGTGGGGACACTTGTTTTTGCAGCAAGTTTATTAATATATGTAGCCACTGGCACTATGGTAGCAGCAAATACGCAAATGGTTAAGAGTGTTAAATTGCTTTTCTTAATGATATTCATTTTTTTCTCCCTGGTTTTCATTTGTTCTTGCAATGTGAGCACTTTAAGCAAGCTGCTCCCTGTCTGCCATGCGTTTGCGATGAAATGCAGAAAGTAAGGGATGAAATTCAAGAATTGAAACATGAGCAGTGAGGACTGCATTAAAAAAATCAGGTGATTTTTGCAATTTTCCGCAGGTGTGAGAGATACTGTAGCCCTGTCAGGAAACCAGGACTTGGAATCAGCATGCCAGCAAAACAGAACATAAAACAACTATTGGCAGTACTTGGCATTGTGCCTGCGCTGGCGCATGCCCAGTTGCAGGCTTGGGGTGATTACCCCGCATTACCCAGGCAGGCGGTGACAGGGCAAACCTCAGCGCTGACTGACCCGTATCGCTTCCTGGAGTCATTAAGCGACACGCAAGTCCGTTCCTGGATGAAAAAGCAGACGGACTTTAGTAATACTGTGCTGGCCCGCATCACTGGGCGCGATGGCTTGCTGAAGCGACTCAAAGTCTTGCAAGCTACCGAGTTTGGCACTGGTAGGCTGATCGAGGTACGTGGCATGCAGTTTTTTGCCCGCACAACGGCTGATAACCGACAACAACTATTTATGCGCAATGCTGCTACCAATGCTGAGCGTTTGTTATTACTAACCGAGCCTGGACAGAGCCTGGGCTTTTTTACCCCATCTCTCGATGGCAGTCATGTGGCTGTTGATATTGTGAACACAGGGCGCCAGCGGCATAGCCTGCGCATTATCAAAACCAGCGACGCTAGCATGCTGAAGGATAATCTGGATGCAATAGCCCCGGACAGCAATGAGGTAACCTGGAAGCCTGACTCGACTGCGATTTATTATCGCAAGGCACCCGCCAAAATTAGTGCCGACCGTGGCGCAGTCTGGCAACATGTACTGGGAAGCAAGCTGGAAACAGATTTGCCTCTCATAGGCCCTGGTGTCAGCAAAAGCCGGCGGTTTACCGCCACTGATGCGGTAGTAATTAAAAGTAATCAAAATTCTGCTTACCTGTTGGCCGAGGTTCAACACGGACAGAGTCAGGATCGAAGTTTGTATCTTATCAAGCAAGATCAGCTAAAGGGCGCTGCAACTGCCTGGCAAAAATTGGCATCACCTACAGATAAACTCAGAAATGCCTGGCTGGCAGGCGAGCAGATCTACCTCTTATCGGCAAAGAAGAAAAGTGCAGGAGCAATCCTGAAGCTGGATTTAAAAACACCGCAATTGAGTGCAGCCAAAGAAGTAGTACCGGCCAGTAGCGATGAATTGCTGAATATGGTGGTCGCAAAAAATGCGCTATATATTCATGCTGCCGAGGCTGGCTACAGTAAGCTCATCAAGACTGAATTGGATGGCAGTAAAAAAGAAGAGCTGACTTTGCCTTATTCTGGTCGTATCAGTGAATTGAACGCGGATGCAGAAACAGAGGGTGCGTTGTTTGTATTGGAAGCGGCAAATGCCGCCCCCTTGTCTTATCGCGCTTTGGCAGGAGGGCAAATCAGGAATGTAGAAGTTTTCCGTTCGCCGCAAGTTGGCTTTCATCGCATTGCCAGTAAAAACCTGAGCATCTCCAAGCCAGGCACTAATAAACAAATTGCACTGACGCTCTTCTATCCACAAGGTATGGAACTTGATGGCAAACATCCTTTATTGCTGACCATGGAAACTGGTACGGGTTTGTCGAAGCTGGCGAAGTTCGATGCCTTGCGCCTGGCCTGGCTGGAGCAGGATGCCGTGATGGCGATAGTCTATGTTCCTGCAAACGAGAATATCAAACAAAGAAGCGCTAATGATGGGCTTGATGAGTTTCTTGCAGCAGCTGACTATCTGGTGAGTGAAGGCTATACCAGTTCCGGGAAACTGGTTACGCAAGAGCCAAGTCCGGGTAAGCGCTGGCTGGCACAAGCAATCAGCCATCGTCCGGAATTATTTGCTGCGGTACAAAGTGCAGCTTTGCAGTCTGAGTCGACAGGTAATGGTAAATCTAAAAAATTGACTGCGGCAGACAAGGCCAAGCTTGTAAACGGCAATCCCTATCTTAGCTTGCGCGATGGCCAGCCTTATCCAGCCGCCTTGATCTCTGCACGTTTTGGTGTTGCCGATACACCAATTTGGATGAGCAGCAAATTCGTCGCACGCTTCCAGGCTGCAACGGTGAATAAGTCCAGGCCTGTTTTATTTCGTACTGATTTCGCTAATGTGTGGAAGGCGGATGCTCTGGCTGAGCAGGCAGATAACTGGGCATTCCTGCTTTGGCAGGCAGGGCAAAAGGGGTTTTCCTTGCAGCCCTGATGTAGGGCTGCCATCAATAGTTACTTATGATTTGTCCATATTTTCAAATGTCACCCTGAGGCCACACTTGGGGTGATATTTTTTGTCTATTCCACATTTATTGTATTATATATAATTAAATTGTGAAAATAGCAAATGTGTGAAGCTATGGATTATTTGCCTTTCCCCAAACCCTTGTTTTGTGTTTTTGCCCTATCTCTTTCCAGCCTCGCTGATCAGGCCAGCGCTGCTACTGAAACTATCATCAGTCCTCCGGTAGAAATCATAGGCATCACCGTCTTGCCTGGCACAGGTTTGAACAAGGAGCAGATCCCGACTGCTGTGCAGATTGCAAATAGTAAAGACATGGAGAAGAGTGGGGCGCTGAATATTTCTGACTTCTTCAATCGCTATCTGGGCAGCGTGCATGTCAATGACGTGCAGGGCAATCCCTTCATGAATGACGTAAACTACCGCGGCTACACGGCATCGCCCCTATTGGGTACCCCGCAAGGATTATCGGTTTATCTGGATGGCGTACGTCTGAACCAGCCATTTGGGGATGTGGTGATGTGGGATTTGATTCCAAAATCTGCTATTTCTTCCGTGACGCTGATGTCGGGATCAAACCCTTTATTCGGCCTCAATACACTTGGAGGTGCATTATCGCTGCAAACCAAAGACGGCCTGCACGATGCTGGAACTTCTCTGGAATTAGGCGCAGGTTCTTATGCACGTCGCAATGCCAGTATTGAGCATGGTGGGGCAAATCAGCAAGGTCTGGACTGGTACTTTACTGCCAATAATTATCAGGAAGATGGCTGGCGGGATGCATCCCCATCCAGGCTCAGGCAATTCTTTGGCAAGCTGGGCTGGCATGACAGCAAAAGCGAACTCAAACTTGGCTATGCATGGGCTAGCAGCGAGATGACAGGTAATGGATCTCAGGAGCAGCAGTTGCTGGACAATCGCTACAGTCGCTATTCCAGCGTATTCACGCTGCCAGATGTGACAAAAAACCGGGCCAGTTTCATCAACCTGGAAGCCAGAACCAATCTTGGTGGCACCTTGCAATTATCCGGAAATGCCTACTACCGTAATACCCATACTGCCACGACAAATGGTGATCTGAATGAGGAAGCTCTGGGTGAGTCTCTGTATTACACCGGACAAGCAGCGGATAAGAACTGGTTGCTGGCGCATGGCTATAACCCGGTGATTGAAAGCAGTAACAGCAGGACAAGTCCTCATTTTTCTTTCCCAAGCCTGCGCTGTATTGCCCAGGCTGGTACGAATACTGAGCCTAACGAAAAATGCACAGGCATTATTACCAATACCAGCACCCGCCAGCAAAATTATGGCTTCAGTGCGCAATTGAGTTCACTGAGCAAAGCGCCTGGATATAGTAACCAGATGGTTGTTGGTGCAGCTTATGATGCCAGTCGCGCCAGCTTTAATCAGGCCAGCCAGTTTGGCTACCTGAACCCTGATCGCAGCATCACTGCTGTCAATGCTTATGCAGACGGCACACAAAATTCTGAAAATGCTTTTGACCAGCGCGTCAATCTGGATGGGCAAACAAGAGCCTGGAGTTTGTTTGGCAGCGACACTCTGACGTTGTCAGACGCCTGGCATCTGACGTTGTCAGCCCGTTACAATAATAGCAGCCTTAAAAATACTGACCGACTCTACCCCTATAACAACGCCACTACCAGGGGTGCTCAGCGCAGTTCTCTGGATGGGGATCATGTTTTCAGGCGTTTTAATCCCGCTGTTGGTGTCAGTTATGTAGCAAATCCTGCTTTGAATATCTATGCAGCTTACAGCGAGAGCAGCAGGGCACCAACTTCCATAGAGTTGGGCTGCGCTGACCCTGACTTTGGCTGCCGCTTGCCAAATTCCATGGCGGGTGATCCGGCATTAAAGCAGGTGATTTCCAAAACCTGGGAAGCTGGCCTGCGTGGTAAATTGCCTGGCAAGATGGTATGGAACGCAGGTGTTTTCAGGGGAACAAACGAAGATGACATCCTGTTCGTGGCCAATTCTGCTGCAACTGGTTATTTCAAGAACTTTGGACAAACCAGGCGGCAGGGCTTTGAGGCAGGTATTGCAAGCAGTCAGGATAATTTTAGCTATGGATTGAACTATACCTGGTTGAAAGCAAGCTACCAGAGTGCGGATATCCTGGGTTCGCAAAATAACGGCCTGGCAAATGCCAGTGGCAATATCAGCGTTAAGCCTGGTGACTTGATACCGCTGATTCCCCAACAAATTTTTAAAGTCCATGCAAATTATGAGTTCAATGCGCAAACTTCAGCCAGCATTGAAGTGTTGGGAGTGGGCAAGAGTTTTGTACGGGGCAATGAAAACAATGCCCATGCACCTGATGGTCTGACAAATTTTGGGTCGGGTAATATTCAGGGGTATGCAGTCGTCAACGTGTCCGCGAGCTACAGGCCAAACCCGCAATGGAAATTCTCTGTCAATGTCAGCAACCTGTTTGATCAGCCTTATTACACGGCTGGACAGCTTGGCCCTTATGCGATCACCGCCAATGGCGGTTACAGCAATTCTGACGCCAAGGGGACGAGTTTCTACACTCCCAGTGCGCCACGCATGATATGGCTGGGCGTGCGTTACAGTTTTGGAGCTAAGGCTAGGGAATGAAGCACTATTGCAGTGCTTCATTTAAATTTGAGATATCAGCAGGCTGCGTAATTGACGGTAACCACATGCACCGCCAGGCCACCCAATGAGGTTTCCTTGTATTTAGCCTGCATGTCAAAGCCAGTTGCGCGCATAGTTTCTATCACGTCATCCAGGCTCACATGGTGTGTGCCATCGCTGCGCAATGACAGCGAAGCGGCAGTAATCGCCTTGACCGCGCCCATGCCATTGCGTTCTATGCAGGGGATTTGTACCAAGCCACCAATAGGGTCACAAGTCATGCCCAGGTGATGTTCTATACCAATTTCAGCGGCTGATTCGATTTGCTCATTAGTGCCGCCCAAAGCAGCAGTCAGTCCCGCTGCAGCCATGGCGCACGCTACGCCAACTTCGCCCTGGCAACCAATTTCAGCCCCAGAAATGGATGCATTGGTTTTGCATAGCATGCCTATGGCAGACGCTGCCAGCATGAAATTGCGTATGCCTTGTTCCGGGTGGCTGGGTTTGCAGTCTTCGGCGTAATAGCGCAGCACTGCCGGGATAATGCCAGCTGCGCCATTGGTAGGGGCAGTGACAACACGGCCACCAGCGGCATTTTCTTCATTGACTGCCATGGCATACAGGCTGACACGGTGCAAGCCATCATGTGGCAATACGTCGGCAGTTTCATTGGCCGCGCGCCACAGTTTGGCGGCACGGCGTTTGACATGTAAACCACCGGGTAATTCGCCGGACATTTGCAAGCCGCGTGAAATGCAACCCTTCATTACCGCCCAGATTTTATCCAGGCCGGCATCCAGCTCTTCATCGGTGCAATACACATTTTCATTGGCGCGCAGCATATCCGTGATGGATAAGCCAGTACGTTTGCCATGGGCCAATAGTTCAGCCATGGTCGCAAAAGGATAGGGAAGAGGTTTTTTGTCGGCGCTTTCAGTTTTATTCGTATTCGCCAGTTCGTCTGCTGAATAGATGAAGCCACCACCAGTAGAGTAATAAACTTTTTCAAAACTGCTGCCGTCATTGCGGGTCAGTATGAACTTCATGCCATTTGGGTGGCCGGGCAACACTTCTTGCTTGAACCACAGGATATCTGTAGCGACATCGAACTTGATGGGGTATTCACCCAATAAATTCAATTTCCCTGACGTCGCCAAGTTGGCGAGTTTTTCATCTACGCTTTCAGGTACCACGTCCTGTGGGGTTTCACCCATCAGACCCAGCAAGGTTGCTTTGTCGGTCGCGTGACCGTGACCTGTCAGGGCAAGAGAACCATATAAAGCAACCTGTATTTTGACAGCTTTGTAAAGATCGGCGGATTCTAGTAAAAAACGGCGTGCGGCAAGCATGGGTCCTACCGTATGGGAACTGGACGGACCCACGCCTATTTTAAATAATTCGAATACACGCATGTCCATCAATTCACCTCTTTTTACTAGTCTCTGATAATTATTTATGCGGCCTGGTTCAACTCCTTCAACTCCTTTTGATCGACACGAATATTCTTTAGCATGTCTTCCACCAGTTGTTGCAGGCCTACTTGTGCTTGCCAGCCCCAGTCTGCTCGCGCCACTGTGTCATCCAAACTCTGTGGCCAGGATGCGGCGATTGCCTGACGGCTGTCAGGCGCGTAGTGTATGTCAAATGCAGGCAAATTTTGTTTGATTGCAAACGCTAATTCCCGTGGATTAAAGCTTAAACCGGCAACATTGTAAGAAGAACGTATAGAAAGTTTGGCCGCTGGCGCATCCATTAATGAAATGGTGGCGCGTATGGCATCTGGCATGTAGATCATGGGCAAGCTGGTTTCTGACTCCAGGAAGCATTCGTAGGTTTCGCCACGCAGAGCTGAATGGAAGATTGCAATCGAATAGTCCGTAGTGCCGCCGCCTGGAGGAGACTTGTAGCTGATGATGCCTGGGTAGCGTATGCTGCGGACATCAACCCCATATTTCTGGAAGTAATATTCGCACAGTCGTTCGCCTGCCAGCTTGCTGATGCCATAGATGGTGCTTGGGTCCATCACTGTGTATTGCGGTGTATTGACTGGTGGCGTGTTCGGGCCGAATGCAGCAATCGATGAGGGCCAGAATACTTTCAGGGGTTTGCCAGCTTCATTGCGGGTACGCGCCAGTTCAAGGATGTTGAGCAGGCCATCCATGTTCAAGGTCCAGGCCTTCAATGGTGCTTGCTCACCAGTGGCTGACAGCATGGCTGCCAGTTGGTAGACCTGGGTAATGTCGTATTGAGCCACGACTTGCGCCAGTCTTTCGGTATTCAATACGTCAATGACTTCGTAAATTTTTGCGCCATACAGGCTCCCTGGCCTGATGTCGGCGGCGATGACATTATCGGCACCATGCTGGTTTGCCAGCGCTTCTACCAACTCGCTGCCGATCTGGCCATTGGCACCGATCACTAATATTCGTTCCATGTTTGTCCTTACTTAATGATGTTTAATTCGCGGCCAGCCTGAGCAAATGCAGCCAGGGCAGTATTTAATTGTTCAGTCGTATGTGCGGCAGACAATTGCACACGCACGCGGGCTTGGCCCATCGGCACCACTGGGTAAAAGAAGCCTGTCACTAATACGCCAAGCTCATACAGGCGTGCAGCAAATTTTTGCGCAACTGGCGCATCAAACAGCATGACGGGCACGACAGGATGGGTGCCAGGCTTGATGGTAAAGCCCAAAGACTCAATTTCACCGCGGAAATGCGCAGTATTCGCATGCAGGCGGTCACGTAGTTCGGTGGAACTGGACAGACGTTCCAAAACAGATAGCGAGGCACCCGCTATGGAAGGCGCGAGAGTATTCGAAAACAGGTAAGGCCGGGACTTTTGACGCAAGGTATCTATCACTTCCTTGCGTGCCGCTGTGAAGCCACCCATGGCACCACCCAGCGCCTTACCCAAAGTACCGGTAATGATATCAATGCGACCCAGCACATTGTGATGCTCATGTGTGCCGCGACCAGTTGCGCCCATAAAGCCGGATGCGTGGCATTCATCGATCATGACCAGTGCATCATATTTGTCAGCCAGGTCACAGATCTTGTCGAGCTGGGCGATCGTGCCATCCATGGAGAACACGCCATCAGTCACGATGATGCGGTGACGCTTGTCGGCAGCGGCAATCAATTGTTTTTCCAGGTCGGCCATGTCGTTATGGGTATAACGGAAACGTGCAGCCTTGCACAGGCGTATGCCATCAATGATGGAGGCATGATTCAGCGCATCAGAGATGATAGCGTCATTTTCATCAAACAAGGGCTCAAATACGCCGCCATTGGCATCAAATGCGGCTGCGTACAGGATGCAATCTTCTGTGCCGAGAAAGCTCGACAATGCTTTTTCGAGTTGTTTGTGCACAGTTTGTGTGCCGCAGATAAAGCGTACAGAGGATAGACCGTACCCATATTGCTCAGTCGCCGCGATGGATGCCTGTACCATGGATTCATCACCAGACAAGCCCAGGTAATTGTTGGCGCACAGATTGATGAGCTTGCGGCCATCATCGCAAGTGACTTCAGAACCCTGACGGGAGGCAATCACGCGTTCTGGCTTGTACAGACCTTGTTCGCGCAAATTGTCCAGATTGCCAGCTAAATTGCCGATGAAGTTTGCCCTGGAAGTGTTCTGGCTCATGATGTCCCCTGATTATTGTTTACTGTTGTGTTGCTGTGCGGATAGCTTGTTTTCAGATAATTATTGCTTAATTACTGGCAATTTCATGCTTGCGTATCAATCGCACTGTTACACTATTGTTGGAATTTTCTAAAATATTTGAATAATTCAATATCTGGAACTAAAGTTCGATATATCGAATATTAAGCTAGCTTTTTTACTCATGCAAGAGTCTCTATGAAAAAAGTTTTATCCAATACGCCGCCGGAAGTGGGCGCGACTTTGCAAAAAATGCGTCTGGAACGTGGCCTGACGCTGGAAGATTTGTCGCGTACCGCTGGCGTTTCAAAGTCCATGCTGTCCCAAATAGAAAGAGAAAAGGCTAATCCCACTATAGCCGTTGCATGGCGATTGGCAAATGCCTTGGGCGTCAGTATCGCGGAGCTATTGTCATCAGAATTACCCAAGCCAGACGCGATACGGGTACTGGAGTCACACGAAACACCTACTTTGCCGGGTGAGCATGCAGGCTATATCCTGCGCATACTTGGCCCTATGGAGCTGGCAGGTAAATATGAATGGTATGAGCTGACGCTGGCACCTGGCGGCGCACTGGTGTCGAATTCCCATGACCCCGGAGCATCCGAGCATCTGACATTGCTGCATGGCAGTGTTGAGGTGGAAGTCGATGGTGTATGCAAAAAGTTGAAGCTGGGTGCAACCGCACGTTATAACGCCGACAAGAATCATGCTATACGCAACTTGGGTAAGACCGAGGCCAAGGCTTTGCTGGTAGTGATCCATCGATAACGCTCAACAGCTATGCTGAAGCATGGATTCTGGTAACATTTGGATTGAAAACTTGTTCGCCACATAATATTTTGCCATTTGGCTGCAATAATGTTGGTCGTATCAAGCCTTGGTAGTGTGGAGATTAAGCAGTATGAGTAAGAACGAAACAATCAAAGTCTATAATCGGCCAGCAGGTGGCTGGGGTGCATTGAAAAGTGTTGCCCAGCAAATCATAGAGCAAGGGATTCCTGGCAAAGGGGCGTTGACCCTGTTGTCCGCCAATCAACCAGATGGCTTTGATTGCCCGGGCTGCGCGTGGCCAGATGCCGATCACACATCGACCTTTGAATTTTGTGAAAATGGTGCCAAGGCAGTGGCGGCTGAATCGACAGCACGCCGCGCCACCCCAGAACTGATCGCCAGTTTGACAGTGAGTGAATTGGCAGAGAAGTCTGATCACTGGTTGGAAGCGCAGGGGCGTTTGACCCAGCCCATGCAATATGACCGCGCCAGTGACAAATATAAAATCATCAGTTGGGATCAGGCTTTTGAGTTGATTGCGGCTCGTCTGAATGCCTTGCCAACACCTGACGATGCGATTTTCTATACCTCAGGCCGTACCAGTAATGAGGCTGCTTTCCTGTATCAGTTATTTGTACGTGAATTTGGCACCAATAATTTTCCTGATTGTTCAAACATGTGTCATGAGCCTTCTGGCTTTGCCATGCGTGAAGCGATAGGTGTGGGTAAGGGCACAGTATTGCTGTCTGACTTCCAGATTGCGGACGCGATTTTGATTTTCGGTCAAAATCCTGGCACCAATCACCCGCGTATGTTGGGGGAGTTGCGTTCTGCCGCCAAGCGTGGCGCTGCCATTGTCTCTTTCAATCCCTTGCGTGAGCGCGGTCTGGAAAAATTCCAGAACCCGCAAAATGCGCTGGATATGCTGACAGACCAGTCTTCGACTATTTCATCCGATTATTTTCAGTTGAAAATTGGCGGGGATCTGGCAACAGTCAAAGGCATGATCAAATGTGTGCTGGAAGCAGATCAACTGGCGCAAGCTGAAGGGCGGCACAGAATTATCGATGTAGAGTTTATCTCTGAACATACCGCTAATTTTGAACAGTTTGCTGCCGAGGCGCTGGCAGAATCATGGGATGTCATTGTCAGAGAATCTGGCCTGGACCGGGCGCAGATACAACGCGCGGCAGATACTTATATGGGCGCTGGTAAGGTCATCGCCTGCTGGGGCATGGGTATCACCCAGCACAAGCATTCTGTGGCAACCATACAGATGATCGTTAATCTTTTGCTTTTGCGTGGCAATATCGGTCGTCCTGGTGCGGGACCTTGCCCTGTGCGGGGCCATAGTAATGTGCAAGGCGACCGCACTATGGGTATCATAGAAAAGCCGAAGCAGGCGTTCCTTGAGCGCTTAGGGCAGGTTTTTGATTTTACGCCGCCACAAAAACATGGTCACGATACCGTGGGCGCTATTGAGGCGATGTTGAAGGAAGGCGGTAAAGTATTTTTTGGCATGGGTGGGAATTTTGCTACTGCGACACCAGATACAGAAGTCACCCACAAGGCCCTGAAAAACTGTGCATTGACAGTGCATGTGACTACCAAGCTCAACCGCAGCCACTTGATTTGCGGTCATGAGGCGATCATCCTGCCTTGTCTTGGCCGTACTGAAATAGATATTCAAGAGACTGGGCCACAGGCAGTGACCGTGGAGGATTCCATGAGCATGGTGCATCTGTCATCTGGCATCAATCCGCCAGCTTCTGCAAATTTGCTGTCTGAAGTGGCCATACTTGCGCGTCTGGCGCAAGCTACCCTGAAAGACCGTAGCAAAACACCGTGGGCCTGGTTACTGGCTGACTATAGCCGCATACGTGACAAAATTGCCGCTGTGTTTGATGATTTTGCTGATTTTAATGCGCGCGTCAAAGTGCCGGGTGGCTTTCATTTGCGTAATACTGCCGCTGAAAGGCTATGGGTAACGGCAACCAACAAAGCTAATTTCAATACTCATGCTGTCCCGGTTGATTTGCCTATCCATCAGGCGCGCAGGAATAGGCAGTCGCCCGTTTTCAATCTGGCCACCATGCGTTCGCATGATCAATATAATACGACTATCTATGGCATGAATGACCGTTACCGTGGTGTATTCGGTGAACGTCGCGTGCTTTTCATAGGTCAGGAAGATATCAGTGCTCTGGGCATGCAGGCGGGTGACTGGGTAGATATGGAAAGCCTGTGTGACGACGGTGTAAAGCGGCAGGCAAAGCGCTTCATGCTGGTGGCCTACAATATTCCCCAGGGTTGCCTGGCAGCCTACTTCCCCGAGACGAATGGTCTGGTACCTTTATCAAGTTTTGCTGATCACGCACGTACGCCCACATCCAAATCTATACCTGTGATCATCCACGCGCATCAAGTGCAGGTTTAATGCAGGTCTTAATGGAATCGCTTAATTATTCGCAGGATAAACTCAGTCATGCCCTGATGGCTGAACTCGCTCAGCATACAGAAGCTTTATCATTGCCACGTCTGTGCAAACGGCTAAGGGTGCGGCAAAGTACCTTGCTGCGCTGCATTGCTTATCTTGGTGAAGAATCTATCGGCCAGCACAAGGGGGCAGGGTGGGTTCATCTGCAGCAGGACGGTGAACGTAGTTTGCTCAGTCTGACTAAAGAAGGGCGAAGGGTTTGCGAAGCGACGACGGGCAAGTCTGATGGTGAGTCTGCGACGCTGGCGGGCGTTGTAAGTCGCAAGGTGCAAAGACATGCATTCTCCAATCATGTCGCCGAGGACTTGATGGACCAGATTGCACAGGAAGTACCGGTTGCGCTGGTCTATAACGGCATTTCACATGCAGTCATGCTGGCAACTCCCCTGGATCTGGAAGACTTTGCGCTTGGTTTCAGTTTGTCTGAAGCCATAGTCGGTGATGTTAGTGAAATCTATGACATGGAATGCCAGCAAAATCCAGAAGTGCAGGGCATAGAAGTTCATGTGCAGATATCGGCAGCGAGGTTTGCTGCATTGAAAGGGCGTCGCCGTCATCTTGCAGGCAATACAGGTTGTGGCTTGTGTGGCAAAGATAGTCTACAGGCTTTGCAAATGCATCTACCGGCGATCAAGACCGGGCCCGTTCAGCAATTGTCACGCGCTAGTTTGCTTAGAGCACTGGGCAGCCTGAGTTCCTTGCAAGCCATTAATTTGCATACCGGTGCCGTTCATGCTGCGGCCTGGGTTGATATGCAAGGGGAAATCCTGGTGTTGCGCGAAGACGTAGGTCGGCATAATGCCCTGGATAAATTGCTTGGTGTTTTGGCAACTCCAAAAGTAAAACCTAAATCGTCGGACGAAGGTTTCGTTCTCATGAGTAGCAGGCTTAGTTATGAGCTGGTGCAAAAGGCGGCACGAGCCAATATTGCCATATTGGCTGCGTTATCGGCTCCGACGGCACTTGCCATCGAACTTGCGGAGCAGGCGGGCATTTGCCTGATAGGCTTTGTGAGACAGCATGGTTACGTGGTCTATACCCATCCTGAAAGAATGCAGGCCGAATGAAGCAGGGATGAAATTGGATTTTCACCAAATTTACAGAGGTTTTAAGCCTGTAAGAAAGTTATAATAGGAAGAATATTCGTTTTATCCTTCCAATCAATTTCCCTCATCCTGTCGACTTATGCAATACGCTTCAACACGCGGGCATACCGCAGCACAAAATTTCTCGGAGATACTCTTAGGTGGCCTGGCCCCCGACGGTGGCCTTTATCTGCCTACAACTTACCCTCAGATAACTGACGTTGAGCTTGATGCATGGCGCAAGCTGTCTTACGCCGGGCTGGCATTTGAAGTCTTGAAAAAATTTGCCACAGATATTCCAGAGGCCGATTTAAGGGCGCTAGTAGACAAAACTTATACGTCAGATGTCTACAAAAACGCACGCAGTGATGAATCTGCTGCGCAAATTACACCCTTGCGTATATTGCAAGACAAGGATGGCCACAAGCTGGTTTTGCAAGCCTTGTCGAATGGCCCAACCCTGGCATTCAAGGATATGGCCATGCAATTGCTGGGTAACTTGTTTGAATATGCCCTGGCCAAGAATGATGCAGAGTTGAATATCTTTGGAGCCACTTCTGGTGACACTGGCAGCGCTGCTGAATATGCAATGCGCGGCAAGAAGGGCATACGGGTTTTCATGCTGTCCCCGCATAAGAAAATGAGTGCCTTCCAGACCGCCCAGATGTTCAGTCTGCAAGACCCGAATATTTTCAATATCGCTGTCGAAGGCGTGTTTGATGATTGCCAGGACATGGTCAAGGCTGTGTCAAATGACCTGGAATTCAAAAATCGCCAAAAAATAGGTACGGTCAATTCGATTAACTGGGCACGTGTGGTTGCTCAGGTAGTGTATTACTTCCGCGGTTACCTGAGTGCGACGACCAGCAATGAGCAAAAAGTCTCATTCACAGTGCCATCTGGTAATTTCGGTAATATCTGCGCCGGTCATATTGCCCGCATGATGGGTTTGCCTATCGATAAGCTGGTTGTGGCGACCAATGAAAATGATGTGTTGGATGAATTTTTCCGCACCGGCGTTTATCGCGTACGCAAATCAGCAGAAACCTGGCACACCACCAGTCCATCGATGGATATATCCAAGGCGTCGAATTTTGAGCGTTTTATCTATGACTTGCTGGACAGGGATGCTGCCCGCGTTGCGGCTCTGTTCAAGAAAGTTGAAACCGAAGGTGGCTTTGATTTATCGGGAAAGCCAGGTAGCGATGGCGATGAATTTAATAAGATTGCCAAGTTTGGTTTTGTGTCAGGCAAATCTGTTCATGCAGACCGCTTGCAAACCATACGCCAGGTAGAGAAAGAATTTAACATCACCATCGATACGCATACTGCGGATGGCATTAAAGTCGCATTTGAGCACTTGCAAGAAGGTGTTCCTATGGTTGTGCTGGAAACAGCCTTACCGGCCAAGTTCAATGAAACCATCAAAGAGGCATTGGGTCGTGATGCTGAGCGCCCGGCTGGCTTTGAAAATATAGAAGCGCTACCACAGCGATTTGAAGTCATGGCTGTCGATGTGAATGCGATGAAAGCTTATATTGCAAAAAATACTGGTCTGTAATGAACGTTTTCAGACTGTGATGCCCAATAAAAAAACCGCTTGATGCGGTTTTTTTATTGGGTGCTGGAAAAACAATTCATTACTGCTGATTGCAGCTAATCCTTTGCATAGGGAAATCGATTCCCTTTTCCTGATCTTTCATCTGGCCTTCTATGCGTCCGAGCAAACTGCCATCTGCATTCAATTGATAGATGACGCGCTGTGGGAATTCAGGTCTGGGATTTTCAAAAACCACTCTCTGCTTATTCAGTGACAACAATTGAAAACTGGCCTCTGGTTTACCTGAGGGGATGGCGGTAAAAACCAGGCTATCTCCATTTTCTTGTATGCGCATGAATTCCCATGCGATGGTTTTGGATTTACGCACAGTGCGCCCCACACCCAGCATAGAACCACCTGCTGGTGTCAGCCAGTGTTCTTCCGAGCCAGTTTCGGCACCAACAGGTTGCCAACAGCCTTGTAGCCATTGCAGATCTTGTATGGTGTTATCCGCCAAACTGTTATTGGCCATTATCAGGATGCTGGCAAATAATGCAAATTTAAAGCACATGCTAGTCTCCAAGGTAAGTATCTTTTCTGGTGAATGAATGTTCAAATTTTGTTACAGGTGGAGGGTTGACCTTTTAATCATCAAATTAAAATCATGAATTATCAGCAATTACTTAAATTGCAAACAATTTATGTACCAAAAGGTAATCAAAAAGGAAATGATAGTGTAGTTGTTGAAGAGTGAATAATTCGATGAATCTGTGCAAGTGTCCTGTAAATATTTTTCACATTTTTAATTAATGTGACTTGCGTCACATTGAAAAACAGACTCACATGCTAATCTGCACCCGTTAAAAAAGTCCAGCTCTAAAGAAATTTAGATTTTTGTATTTTTCGTATTAATAATTAAATAAACAGGAAACTTGACATGGCCAATACAGCAGCAGACATCCAAAAGCTTTACATCGCATATTTCAACCGCCCAGCAGACCCAAATGGTCTGGCCTACTGGATGGCCCAAAGTTTCACACTGGGTCAAATCGCCGACAGCTTCTCCAAACAAGCAGAATACGCAACAGTGTATGCTGGTAAAACAACAGAAGACACCGTCAACACCATTTACAACAACCTGTTCGGCCACAAAGCTGACGTAGCCGGTCTCAACTACTGGACAGGCCAACTGCTGAACGGCAAAGTTACCCTGGGTCAAGCCGCTCTGGCCATCCTCGGTGGTGCTACCGGTGCAGACAAAGTTGCTGTTGACTCCAAAGTTGCTGCAGCGACATCCTTCACAACAGCCATCGACACCAACGAAGAAATCGTTGCCTACTCCCTGCCAGCCAACACAGCCCTGGCCAAGGACTGGTTGAGCAAAGTGTTGGATTCCGCCACACAAGCATCCCAAATCGCAGTTCAAGATGCAGTGTTGACATCCATCGTCAATGGCGGCGGCGTCAAAGACTTCACACTGACAAGCAACACAGACATCGCCACAGCTGAAAACTTCACAGCTGGCCTCGTCTACACACCAAACGGTGGTTCCCGTGTGAATGCCCTGCAAGACGAAGACGTCCTGACAGGCTCCAACACATCCGCTACAGCCAACAACAAACTGACCGCCACACTGGGTAACTCCAATGACAACGGCGCAGCGATCGTCACACCAACGCTCAAAAACATCCAGACAGCCACATTCACCTTCACAGGTTCCGCTGATGGCAACAACGTCAACAACAACGCTGTTGTTGCAGTTGACCTGCAAGACGGCACTGGCTTGAAAACAGTTGGCATCAACCGTATCGCCTCCACAGCAGGTACCAACACAGCCCGTATTGAAAACATCAAGCAAGCTGTAGAAACAATGAATTTGACCAGCACCAACGCCAACAACACAGGCGTGGTTGAATTCTCCTTCGGCAATGGCACACTGCTCGGCGCTAACACAGGTACATTGAACCTGTCCGACGTTCAAGTTGGTACAGTCAACATTGGTCAAAACGTTTCCGGCACATCCGCCGCAGGCGTTGCCAACCAAGGTTACGAAACACTGACCATCAACAGCACAGGCAACACCAACAACATCGGCACACTGAATCTGCCAATGGACACAGGTACAGCAGGCAAAGTCATCATCACTGGCGACAAAGACCTCACACTGGCCCAGACATCCAATGTTGTCAATGGTGTAACAACCATTGAATCCACCAACTTCTCCGGTGGTATCCTGCAAGCAGCAGGCCGTCTGTCCGCCATTGATGCATCCGCATTCAAAGGCAACCTGACACTCAACCTCGGCAATGGCATCTTCACCACAGGTAAAGCTGACACCTCCGGTTCCGTTCAAAACGTCACCATCACTGGTGGTTCTGGTAACGACACATTCTACCTGGCAGACACAGTAGAAACAGGCGACAGCATCACAGGCGGCGACGGTACAGATACCCTGGTTATCGTCAACGGCGGCAACGTCACAGCCGGTGCAGCTGGTTCCTCCATCATCACCAAAGTAGAAGCAGTTCAAGTTCTGTTGAACAACGCCGCTTCCACAGTTGACTTCGCCAAACTGCCAGATGTGACAGGCGTATTGGTCCGCAACGTCTCCAACACCAACGTAGCAGCTCCTGCGAACTCCGCACCAGTCGCTGGTACAGACGTGTTCACACTCAACAACCTGAGTGTTGGTCAAGCTGCAGCCATCACCATCCGTCATAGCGACACAGGCTCCAACGCCATCGGCCAATCCACCATCAACGCCAATCTGGCGACTGCTACTGGTGCATCCGATACAGTTGCTGTCACTATCGCTGAAGGTTTGAACGTTGACCCACGTTTCAACTTCGTATTGAACACCAACGCTGTAGAAAACATCACTCTGGTCGATGCTGATACAGAATCCAACACAGTTGCCCTGGCCAACGTTGCTGCCCACACAGGCACCATCACGATTGGTACAACAGCAGGTGCTGGTTCCACAACAACCTTCCTGAACCTCGACACCACAGTTGCTGGTAACGGCGGTTTGTACCGTATCGACACAACAGGCGGCGCCGCAGCCAACATCGCTGGCGTACAAGAGTTGTCCAAAACAGCAGGTCAGATCAAACTGATCGCCGCTAACATCGATGCATCCGCAGAAACCGCCAGCGTTATCGTTCGCGTTTCCACCAGCGGTGCAGCCAACGGCGCGCAAAACATCAAGATGGGTGCTGGTAACGACACAGTCACTTTCGATAACATCCAGGACACACGTGCTGGCCTGACGATCTCCGACACAGTCGTAGGTGGCGCTGGTACAGATACACTGGTCATCGACGGCGACCTGACAGGTGCAGCACTGGGCGACACCATCGCTCTGGGCGCGTCTGAATGGACTAACGTTTCCGGTTTCGAAACTATCCGTCTGGTTGGTACTTCCAACAACGCCGGTGTTGACGGTGCAGGTAACTACCGTCTGACATTGACAGATGCCCTGATCGCTGCCAACAACAACGCAGGTGTTCTGGCTATCGTCAACGACAACGACACAGCCAATGATGCAGCTAACGCCGCAGACACAGCTGGTACAGCCGTTGAAAGCGCAGTCGTCATCGACGCACGTACACTGAGCGCCACAAGCCGCTTCAGCTACAACGGCGAAGAAGGTGCTTCCCGCACAGCCGACCGCATCATCTTCTCTGATGCCAACTTCAATGGCTCCCACGCCATCAACGGCGGTGCAGTTGACAACAACAGCACCAACAACAGCCAGAAGAACGACGACGTGATCGAACTGCGCAATGCAACAAACGCAGCGATCGGTGACTTCAACGGCATCTCCAACGTTGGTAACATCGAACTGACTAACGACACAGCAGTCACCCAAGTGTCCCAAATCCAGTTGAACGATACTATCGTTGATGCACTGGTTGACAGCTACCAAGCTGCTAACACAACAACCCACGTAGAACGTCTGACTATCCGTGCAATCGACAACGTCAACGTTGCTAACGCCACTGTTGGTGTTTCCATCGATGCAGGCGCATTGACAGCACAATCTGCTCTGGACGTGACACTGGCCCGCGGCGCCAACTTCCTGCAACTCGGCGCTGGTGCAGACCGCGTTGTCTTGTTGGGTAACTATGTTGCCGGTACTTACCTGGGTACAGAAAACGGTGTTTCCCTGAACGCACAATCCACAGCAAATGCAGTGGCACGTGTTGTGACAGACACCATCAACCTGGGTGCAGGTAACGATACACTGGTGACTTACGGTGCGATCAACCTGGCTGGTGCACAATTGTCTGGTATTGAAAACATCACAGCGAACTCTGCTGTTGTGATCACTGCTTCTCAATATGCTGCTCTGGTTGCTGCCCGTGCTGCTCTGTCCCTGAGCACACCAGTAATCACATTCACAGGCAATGTTCCACATCAACTGACTATCGTTGATGACATCGCTGGCGTGAATAACATCGATCTGTCCTTGATCGCTGTCACTAGCGGCACATTGGTGATCGACACAACATCTTCTTCCAATGCAACTGGTGGCAGCGTCAACAACATCACTACATCCAATGCAGTGACATTGTCTGGCGGCGCAACAGTAACAACAGGCAATATCGGTACTAACCCAGTTAATGGTGGCGGTACAGCATTGTCTCCAACAGCATTGACAGCTGGTGGTACATTCAATAGCACAGCCAACGTGAACGACAACTTCACAGGCAATATTGCTTCCCTGGTTGGTACAACTGTCAACGGTAATGCTGCTGACACAGACATCATCACTCTGTCTGATGCAGGTACTTTCACTTATGGTGCTGGTATCTCCAATATCAAAACCTTGAACCTGGGCAATGGCACTAACGTTGTTACTTTCGCTAACGCTACAACTGGTACTACAACAGTTAATGGTGGCACAGGTGCCGACAGTGTTGATCTGACTGTTGCTGCTAACAGTTTCCTGGCTGGTAATGTCAACCTGGGTACAGGTAACAACACATTGATACTGGCAGGTTCTGCTTACACTGGCACTTTCACTGCTGGTGCAGGTACAACTGATACATTGTCTCTGGTGACAGGTTCCAACATCGCCGGTGCTAACGTTTCTGGCTTTGAACAACTGACTCTGGCTAACAACTCTGCTGTAACAATGACAGCTGCTCAATTCGCAGCCTTCACAGGTACAGTAACAGCTGCTGGTGCAGAAACAGTAACGTTCACAACAGCAGGTACAGTTGCTGGTGTTGCCGCTATCGAAAACTACACTCTGGCTAACGGTGCAAACACATTCACCGCAGCAGCAGGTGCAGTTTCCGTAGTTGGTGGCACAGGTAATGACACTCTGAACATCAGCGAAGCAATCTACAATGCTTCCATCGCTACTATCAACGGTGGCCTGGGTACTGATATTCTGAACGTTGGTGCAGTTACAGCAGCGATCAACCTGAGCACAAAAACAACTGGTGTTGAAACTATCAATGTAACTGGTGGTACTACAGCTGCATGGACTGTTACTAATGAAAACGGTGCTGGCGTGACTTTGAACTTCACCAAGTCTGCCGCTACTGACATCAATAATGTTGTTCTGGGTACAGGTGGTCAGACTCTCAACATTCTGGGTGCAGGTACTGGTAACACAACCATCACTGGCGGTTCTGGCGTGGATACAATCAACCTGTCCACCACTGCAACTGGTGCTGATGTGATTGCTTCCGGTTCTGTATTGGCTAACATCGATACAGTGGCAAACTTCAAAGTTGCTGGCGCTGACGTATTCAAAACAGGTACAGCAGCAACAACATTGAACCTGTTGTCTATCGCAACTGCTGATGTATCTACTCTGGCAGCAGCGATCGCTACAGCAGCAACTGCAGCTGGCGCGGCTCTGGCAGCGAATACCCAGGCTTACGTTATTACTGTAGCCGCAGGTACAGCAGCTGGTACTTATGCTTTCCAAAACATCGGTGGCACTGTAGGTACAGTTGACGCAACTGACTTTATCGTTAAAATCACTGGCGCAGGTTCCATCGTCGCTGGCGACTTCATCGCTTAATTCAGTAAGCTATGCAGGAAAATGGGTAGCTTGCTACCCATGCAGCAGGGAGAGAACATCCTCCCTGTTGTGTAAAAATAAAAAACCCATCTCTGTAAAGCGGTGGGTTTTTTTATGCTTCATTTTTGCTAATTATCGTCGAGGGTGAGATTTAAAAATTAATTATCTAAACTGCTCAGCCGAAGGAGGTGCTGAAAAGTGACTATTCCAAATGCGTCTGAATTGCCTTGCCGAGCCAAAACCAGACGCCTCTGCAATTCGTTCTATTGACCAATCGGTGTTGGCCAGAAATTTTGTCGCCAGCGATAAACGCAGTGATGTCAAATAGGCTTGTATCGACACTTCAGCGTGCAATTTGAACAGCCGGGTAATATGCCGCGTACTGCTGCAGGCGATATTGGACAACTCAGTTAAATTCCAAGGGTGAGCAGGATCCTTGACCATGGCATCCTGTACTTTGTGAACAATAGGGTGCAGATGATTACGGTATTTCAGCCAGGGTGACAATTGTGGGTCATTGCCAGAGCGACGCATGTACACCACCAGATTGCGGGCAACAGCACTCGCAGCAAAGGGGCTGGTAAGTTCACTGACCAGATGCAAGGCGAGATCTATGCCTGCGGTAACGCCGGCACTGGTACTGATGCGTCCATCTTCAACAAAGATGCGGTTTTCTTCTATTTTGATTGAACTGTCTATTTCTGCCAGCTCGTGGCAATGGTTATGATGTGTCGTCGCCTTGTGCCCGCTCAGTAAACCAGCATGCGCCGCCATCAGCGCGCCAGAACAAATGCATACAACCCTGTGGCTTGTCTGCACTTTTTCTGACAACCACCGGATGGCAATCTGTGCATCTGGCAAAGCGTAGACTTCATTGCCACCGATCAGGCCAGGCAAAATCAGGATGGCATCTGGCCTCAGTTGTTCCGGCAAAGGCAGCAGCGGGCCTAGTTGCAGGCCCACAGAAGAATTCACGCTTTGCTGCGGGCTGATGAAGTGCATTTCAAACCGCACTTCATCCTGGTAGCGATTGGCAAACAAGAGGGCATCTGCTGGCCCGGCAATGTCCAGCAATAAGGTGTCTTGCAATAACAGAAAATAAACTGACTGAACACGGGGCATGATGAATCAGGCGAATATATTGCGCAAGTTATGAACCAGTTTTGTACCGAATACATTAATGAGCAGGCCTGCCATTACGATAACTGCCCCCAGTAATTGGGTATGGCTTAATGCCTCATCAAGTATCAGCCACGCGGCTGTCAATCCAACCACAGGCACCATCAATGTCAGCGGCGCAACGAGATGGGTAGGCAAGCTGGCTAGTAGTTTTCCCCATAAGGTATAGCCAATCAGGGTAGCTGCGACGGCCAGGTAAACGATGGTCAGACCAGATGACAGGCTCATATTGCTTAAACTGTGCAAAATGACATCGCCACCTTCAAACAGATAAGATAATAAAATAAACGGCAGTATAGGTACCAGGGCACTCCATGACACCAGACTTAGTACATTGGTCACGCCTATCTTTTTATTAATGACATTACCGCTGGCCCATGAGAATGCGGCACATAAGGTGAGTACAAAACCAGCAAGCGTTACCTGGCTGGCCGAACTGGCAATGCTTGCGCTACCCAGCAATATGAGACCAGCACTGGCTACCAGCATGCCTAGCAAATTGCTGGGCCTTAGCTTGTCGCCAAAGAGCATGGCAGACAAACCCACGGTAAAGAAAGCCTGTGCCTGCAAAACCAGTGATGCCAAGCCCGCTGGCATACCGACGGCCATTGCTGAAAACAAAAAGGCAAATTGGCCAAGGCTGATGAACATGGCATACGCCAATAACAGTTTGAATGACACTTTTGGGCGTGGCAAAAACAAGATAGCGGGAAACGCCACCAGCAGAAAGCGCAAAGCGCCCATCAAGAAGGGAGGGATGCCTTTCAATCCTATTTTGATCACCACAAAATTCATTCCCCACAACAAAACGACGATGGCAGCGATCAGGATGTGACGTGTGCTAAGGACAGATTTGGACATGGCTTGGCTAAGGCTTAATTTGTTTTGCATGTACACGTTTGGTCGATGCAGGGTTATTCAGCAGCTTATTTTGTGGCCTGATTGGCCTTGGGACGAAATTCCCACCGCAATTCGGGCATATGCCTTGTAAAGGACCCTCCACGCAGTCAACGCAAAAGGTGCATTCAAAAGTACAAATGCGGGCCCTGTCAGAATCCGGTGGTAAATCACAGTCACAGCGCTCGCAATTCGGTCTAAGTTCAAGCATGATACATTTTCTTTCTGTCGTGGGTGAATATTAAGCAGAATATCAGTTTGAATGGTATATGCCAGCATAGATAGCGACCAGAGTCGGTCATATCCGGACATCTGCTAAATCTAAATCACAAAGCTTTATGGATTTCAATTTTACATATCAACAACTAGTCAGTATTGCTACGCGCAAAGAGCGCGTGCTTAGTCGTCAATTGGCAAAGCAGGAAAAGCTGCAAGCTGTGGAAGCACTTATTAAGCTGCTGGAAGCAGCGGCGCACAATTCAGGTTTGCAGAATATCTCAGAGCTGGCACAACAGCGGGAAGCCATGAAGGTGGCGGATGCTGCTCAAAGATTGGTCAAGAAAGCTGCACAGCAAAAGAGTAAAAAAGATCGAGATTTAACTTTGCTGCCTGCAAATACCTGGCTGGGCTGGTTCGATGGCTCGGCTGTGCCTAACCCGGGGAAATGCCGGATTGCTTGCATACTCAAAGCGCCCGACGGGCAAAATTTCGAACACATAGCTCATATGGAGTACGGCGACAGCTGTGACGCAGAATACAGTGGTTTGATACTGCTATTACAGCAAGCGAGACAACATGGAATAGTGAACTTGCTTGTGCATGGCGATAGCCAGGTTGTCATTGATGACTTTAACCATATCAAGTTGAGTAGCTTGTTACGCATGCAGCAGTATCGTCAGCAAGCACAGGAACTAACCTCTGCATTTGAGCAGTTGCGCGTGTCCTGGGTGCCCAGGCACAAAAATCAACTGGCTGATGCACTTACTCAGATGCGGTCAGATTAAGACTTGGTTTTCAATGAGCGCAGCAACAGGCCCAACATTGCAGGCCGTGGATGTTGTGTTTTGCTGAGTAAAACAAGGTTACGTGCATAGGCAGGGGCTGGGATGGGTGTTAATACGCAATGTCTCGCCAATCTTGCCAAGCCTGACCAATGCGGTACCAAACTGACGCCTACATCATCTGCGACCAGCATGGCGATGGTTTCCAGTGCATCGAGGTCGCACATGGCTTCCAGCGCCAGGCCCTGGTCTTGAAGAAATTTCTCAGCATAACGGCCACCCCATGCTGTCGGGTCATAACGCAAATAGGGCTTTGATTGTAGCGTGGACAAGATATCGTTTTGTGGTGCTTGTCTGGAAAGTAAGACCAGGTGCTCTGTTTTTATGTGGTGCGCTATCAGGCTTTTGGGCAAATCAAATGGAGGTGCAACCAGTATTGCTGCATCTATCTCTTCATCCTGCACAGACTGATATAAAGAGCGGGAGGTGCCAGGCACGATGCCGGCCTTCAATTTTGGCGCATGTCTAGTCAAATACCGTAAGACAGTTGGCAGCATGCCTGTCATCGCGGTGGAAATGGCGCCTATCTTGATTGTGCCTGTCAAGCCATCAAGGTCGGCATCACCAGCCAACAGGCCAATCGCGCGCACGATATTTCGTGCTCGTGGCAGCAGATGCAGGCAAGCCTGGGTCGGTTTTGCCGCATGCGTCTGTCTCGACAATAAGGGAAAACCCAGCTCCCTCTCCAAAGCCTGAATTCTCTGGCTGATCGCCGCTGCGGTCAGGTTTTCAACCCTTGCGGCTTCAGCTATGGAGCCATGTTCTATCGTGGTAATCAGGCTTTGTAGATAGCGACTATCCATAAAAAATTCTTTCGAATGGATTAAAAATAATATGCTATCTCTTATGAAGAAATGACGCTAGCATGCAATATTGTGAATCACCATCTGAACAGCGATAATTCAATACGGAACCATATCCATGAAAGCTTTATTTCATCTTGCCTATCATGTGCATGATCTTGATCAGACCCGGCAATTTTATACAGGCATATTGGGCTGCAAAGAAGGGCGCAGTACGGCCACCTGGGTAGATTTTGATTTTTTTGGTCATCAAATTTCCTTGCATCTGGGCACGCCGTTCGCCACGACTAATACAGGCAGGGTAGGGGATCATCTGGTGCCCATGCCTCACCTGGGTGTAATACTCGCGATGAAGGACTGGGCTATACTGGCCGATCGCCTGCGTGGTCATGATCTCGACTTTGTGTTGGAACCATCGATTCGTTTTGCTGGGCAACCGGGTGAGCAAGCAACCATGTTCTTTCTTGATCCCTCAGGCAATCCCATAGAAATCAAAGGTTTCAACAATTTGGAAAGTATTTACGACAAATGAGTTCAATTAAAATCCCATTCCTGGCTGCGCCTGCTTACTCCCATACCCAGGCTTGGGTAGATGCGCTACAAAAGAATCTGCCAGACGAACAGATTGTCGCCTTTGACAGCATGAACGATGAGGACAAAGCTACTTGTAAAGTCGCGATCGTTGCCAATCCTGATCCTGCCCAGCTGAAGCAATTACCCCAACTGCAATGGGTGCATAGTGTCTGGGCGGGAGTGGAAAGACTGATTTCGGATTTGGCGGACACGGAGCTGAAAATTGTCCGCTTGATAGACCAGCAACTGGCCACCACCATGGCCGAAGCAGTGCTGGCCTGGACACTCTACCTGCATAGAGATATGCCAGCTTACGCGCGACAACAAAAGCAGCAGCTTTGGCAGCCACGTGAATATCTGCGGCCTCAGCAAAAAACTATAGGTCTGCTGGGTCTCGGTGCGCTGGGTGAAGTGGCGGCGAACAGCCTGCTGCGTGCAGGCTTTAACGTCATTGGCTGGAGCCGCAACCGCAAAGAATTTGCAGGTGTCGAATGCTTTGCAGGTACAGATGAATTGCCAGTCATGCTGGCAAAAACCGATATCCTGGTTTGTCTACTACCACTGACACCAGATACCAAAGGACTGGTCAATGCCCAAACTCTGCAAGCCTTGCCGCAAGGTGCATCGCTGATCAATTTCGCGCGAGGGGCAATCATCAATGATCATGATTTGCATATCGCCCTGGATAGCGGGCATATCGGTCATGCAGTTCTCGACGTATTTGAAACAGAACCTTTGCCCACCATTGCATGGCACTGGCAGCATCCGTCTGTGACAGTATTGCCGCATTGCTCCGCACCCACAGACAGAGAAACGGCTTCTTTGATTGTGGCCAATAATATCCGGCGTTACAGATTCACGGGAGAGTTGCCTGTGACGGTAGACAGAGTGAAAGGGTATTGAAGGAAGAACGTTTAATGATATGAATGGATAGCGTTTTCCATTCATATCATTGCAGGGCATTGCTTGATTCATCGGCCAAGGTATTGATCAATGCATTCATCAAAGCATTGATCAATACCTTGGCCGCCGCTCTAAGCTGCAAGCTTGAATCAGAAACCCAGCAAACCTTTCAGGACATCTGTTGCCTTGACCTTGGGTTCTTCTTTCTGTTCAGGCCTTTGCTGTTGCTCTGCTTGCGATGCATTATTGGACCTGCGTCCACCCATGTCGCCCATACCACCTAGTATGGAGCTATAAGTCGATTTCATGCGCAGCTTGGTTTGCCAATCTGGTTCCCAGGCAATTTTGGGATCGCTGGGACGGGGAGGGTAGGCAAAATAAGCATCTGAGCCGTAGGCAATCATGCGCAGCATGCCCGCTCCCTGCTCGCCAAAAATACCTTTTGGAACATCGCATTTGGTCGTGCTGGCGGGCAGGATGACTTTTTCATTAAGCCACTTATCGACATCTGCATTGGCTTGATAGTCGACCAGGCCAAAGCCAAAGTCTGGCAATTCACTGGATGTCCAGACTATGACTTCGGGGTTATCGCCGCCACCCGACTGTCCACCCATGACACTGATGAAATAGCCACGCGCATTTGGCACTGATTTCCACTCCAGTCCAACCCCGCCAGCCTTCTTGGTTTGTACCAGTTCAATCGCTGCCATCAAATCATTGTTTGACGCCAGATTGAGTTTGAAGCTCTCAGGCATGCCACTACCGACAAATTGATGCTGACCAACCAGTGAAGCAGTGTCCGGCACTTTCCTGTCATCGTTCTTGTTTGGCCATGCAGGATTGCCAGGTTGTGAACGCGCACCCTTGGTGACCTTGCCGCGCATGGTAAAGAATTTTGCATAATCTTCTGGCGATGCTTTTGCAGCATCGAGAGTACGCGGCTGCCCCGGCCTTATGGTTTCGCCGCAACCCCAATAAATAGAAATTTTGCCTTTGGGTTTTTCATAACTGGGCTCGGATGGTGTTTCTTCAGAAGGTGTGTATTGCACTGGTTTTTCTGGCGCAGGCGCTACCAGTTTCAAACTATCCCCGAGGTTCATGCCAGCAGGAATCATCTGGTTGGCATCTGTCAGAGAGGTATTCTTGTTTGTGAAAACTGACACATCCATGAATCTGCCACTGGCAAAACCCATGGAATGCGTATTGCCGAAAACATTGCCTCTGTCATTGTTACCAGTGCCACCACGAGCCATGCCACCCAAGGCACCAAAGAAGCCGCCAGACTGCGCACCCTGCATAGCTCCACCCATCATACTACCCGGCATATCACTGGCATTGGTCGCCAGATCGATATATGCAAAGGCAATCGGTGGCTTGACCACTTGTGTGCCAGTTTTTGTAGCTGGGGCTTTGCCTTGCGTACTGGCGGCTGGTTTGGTTTGTGATGTCGCAATCAGTGGTGTAGCCAATAAACCGCAGGCAATGAGCGTTGTCTTCAGAAAAGGTGTGCTGTACTTCTTTGTCATCAAAGTCTTCATGGAATAACTCCTGTTATCTATCAGTTGCTGAAAGAGAAAAACCAGAAATTTTTTTGACGCTGAGGATGTTCTGGCTAAAATCCTTGAAATGATTATGTTAGCGCAAAATAATTGCAACAACAGGGATTTGACCCAAACATTTGCTGCAAGAATTTATTTTCCTTGCAATTTGAGGATCAATATTTAATTTCCACGTAGATGTGAATGCGGAAAATTAAAACAAAGACGGAGTATTTGTTTACCAGCGCTGTGCCCAAAAAAATTGAATTTGCCAAAAAAATGGCAAATTTATTTTTGATTCATTATTGTCGAGAGCAAAGGCCCCAGGGCGCTTGCCCAAATTTCGTATCCTTCAACGGATAGATGCAACTTGTCTTTACTCATGCCTTTCCAGTTGTCACCGACAGGTGGGAGTTGCGCCGCGAGATCGAGATAATAAATGTTTCTTTGGTCATCCAGTGGCGCCAGCAACATATTGGTTGCAGACATTTTTTCTGTCGCACGTGCATTCGGTAAAATACTCAACAAAACAATCTTGATGCCATTGAATTTCTTTTGAGTGGCGGCGATGACGGCTTTCACACCGTCGGCAATTTCTTCTGGCGTATCTTGTACATTGTTTGTGCCAATCAGGATGATGGCGACCTGGGGTGTAAAAGCTGACATGTCGATATTTTCCAAGCGCCAGATAGTATGTTGGGTTTTGTCCGATCCCAACCCAAAATCGATCGCGCGCTCTTCAAAACGTTTTTTCCAAACAGTAGAGCCCGCTCCCCATCGCCATTGTTCTGTAATCGAGTCACCAATGAAAATCAGGTCAGCCGGGCGATTTTTCCTTAGTGTTATATAGTCATTAAAGTATATTTGATAAGCCAATTTGAGACTGTAATTCTGATCACTTGCAATCGTAGTAGGCTGTTTGACAGGTAGCGAACTTACTTGTGCATGACAAAGAGAAGTAAACAGAAGGGCAGATAAAATTAAGCGTTTCATGAAGTGAATATATAGAATTGTGAGTTGCCAGAAAATTTCACTCAGGCTGCGGTGATATAAGGCCAGCTTTAAGTGAAAGATAGTTGTTCAAGCCATTGCCTGAGAGACCTTTGATGCCCGCAATGACGGATTCTGCATTAATCCTCGCGCCGGTGACGTTGGTATGGGTGCGCTGGTCGCTAAACAAGGTATCGACTTTTTCCTTGCCGAGGGCGTCGTATGTCTTGCCTGTAATGGCTGTCACATCAATCAGGGCTACCTGGGTTTCATTGGCGACTATGCTTGCCAGCTTGCGATGCTCGGCAAAATCATTAGCCCAGTCCTTGTGCGGCACTGGGGTTGCGATAATGATGGAAATACCCTTCGCCCTGGCATCTTGTATGTATTTTTTTAAATACCAGCCGTAACTGTGCACGATTTCAACACTGCCATCTGGTCTGTTGATGATTTCGGTATCCTCTCCAGTGCTGCGCAATGTGCCTCTGAATTTGCCTCTGGCATCAACCGGACCAACATCATTATGCCCAAACTGTACCAGCAAGAAATCACCAGCCTTCATTTCGCCCAATACCTTGTCCCAGCGGCCCTCCTGTATATAGGTACGACTGCTACGCCCGCCTATGGCACGATTGATGACATTAATTTTTTTTAAGTCGAAATAGGGTGCTATTTCATCAGCCCAGCCACGCATGGGTGCGTCACTACGGGCTGTGGAGTCGCCAACGATAAAGAAGGAGGGCAATTTAGGGTCAGCCGCCTGATTGACGATCTGCCTGCTTTCTTCCACAACTGGTCTGTCATCTTCTTTCACTGTCTGTGCTGAGGCTACACTAACTACCGCCAGAAGGATTAAAGCCTGCAAGGCCTTATTCAACGAAATAGGGATTGTGCTGCGTATAATCATGAAAAGTCCTCTAAACGGTGCCATGGCAGTCATTAAATCAACTGATTATAAGACGCGTATCAACGACAACTCAACTGCCATCTGGCTTTTTTATACTGACGATAGCCGGGCTGGCCGGTATGAAAAAGGACTCTGGCGCGTCCGGTTTGGCAGGATCAAAGTTTTCCGGCTGAGCCAGGATGAATTTTTTCAGAGGTAATTTGCTTTGCCGCACACCTTCCACGATGCACCTGGCCAGCTCATAAGCACCGTAGGCATTGTGATGGGTGCCGTCCCCCGGTTTAAATGCCAGCAAAGACTTTTCTGGCCCCAGTGCTTCATAAAAGACCTTGCTCATGGCATGCAGATCAATCAGAGGCAGGTTCTCTTCTTTTGCGACTTCACGTACTGCATCTGGATAGCCCTTGTGAGAATTGGTGATAGTCGTACCTTCAAATGTGCGGCGTTGTACTTGGGTGACCAATACCACCTGCGCATGTTTTTCAGCCAGTGCGGCGGTGTAGATCTTCAGGTTATTTTTGTAAGTGGCAACATCCACCGCCTTCATGTCATTGTGCCCAAATTGGATCAACACATAGTCGTCAGGCTTGACCAGGCTAAGTACTTTGTCCAGCCTGCGTGCCGTTTTAGAAGATGCCAGGGATTCGCCTGACTGCGCATAATTCGCGACACTGACATCTGCGGAGAAAAAGCGCGGCAGCATTTGCCCCCAACTGGCGTAAGGCTCGCCTGGTTGATCGGTGACAGTAGAGTCACCCAGTAAATAAAGCGTGGGCACATTTTCTACGCGCTCAATGCTGATGGTATCTACACTGGAGCGTGGGCCATTGAATTCCAGCGTCAGTTTGTCATCCCAGGTAAATTGTTCTTCTCCTGTTTCGCGCTGCTTCAATTTGACTTCGCCACCGTCAGCAATACCAGGGCGACGTACGTTGACGATGAAGCTTTTTTCTATGCGCTCACCTTTCCTGGTTTTGATTTTTTCCAGCATCAGACGGCGGGTTTCTGCCTTGACGGTCGTCTCAGATTCGCCGTCATCATCACCCAGCATGAGTTTGACGCGATAATTTCCCTCGGGTACAGCAACGGAAAACAGGAAGGGTTTAGCGCTGCTGATGCCATTGCCGGTAGTGCTGATCTGAGCACCATTCTCAAAGCCAAATCCGGTCTCTGTTGAATAGATAGCATCTGTTTTCACCGCTTTGGACTGCGCTGCAGGCTTTGTGCTGAAATCAAATGAATATGTTTGGGCGTAGAGCGTATTACTAAAGGCGATGCTGCCAATAAAAATCAATAGCTTGAAAGTCGGTATTTTTTTCATCGGAATAAGCTCAGGAAATACTTGCAGTAATAAAAAGCTCTGGAAATTATTGATGCATTTTAGGGTAGCTATGGGGCAAAGGCCGTTTTTCAGAAAAACAATCAGAGTGGTGATTGGCATTCGATGAAAAACGGCCTGTCTATAGTATTCGACAGGCCGTTGATTGCCGGATTGCGGTAAGGCCGCATCAGGATTGGCCAGGTGGAGGCGGGCGGCGCATTTCCTGACGATTATTGCCCTGGCCGCCGGCTGTATTGCCGCCAAAGCGATAAGACAGCCCGACATATATCAGGCGACCGTCATAACGCCGGATATTGTGTTCTTTGAGTGTGTCTGTATCGACGATGGTCTCAATTTTGTTTGAGTTAAAGACATCCGTGACGTTCAAAACCAGATTCAGGCTAGGCGTAATGGTGTGGCGCAGGCTGAAATTAGCAGTGGAATTGGGTTGCCGATAACCTTCGCCCGACAGAGTTTTCCCCTGGGAATTAAGGCTGATTTGCAGCTGATCTTGCTCGCTGAGTTGATAATTAAAGCGTCCGCGCAAACTTAATGAAGATGCTGAACGCTGAATTTCCTGACCGGCAGTATTCAGGATTTTTTGTTCGATGAATAAGAGGTTGCCGCTGGTATTGATGGAAAGCTTGGGAGTCAGCTTGCCGCTGAGCGTGAATTCAACGCCGCTGGAATGATTGCCGCCACCGTTTTCCAGCGTGGTCAGCACGACAGTGTCGTTGATCGGGATTTTTCGAGACAAAATACTGTCGCTTTCTGTGCGATAGTAGCCACGGATATTCATATCCAGCCCGATGACTCTGGTTTCATACGCCAATTCAAAAGAGTCTGTTTGCGCCGGCTTCAATTTTGGGTTGCCGCTAGAGTAATTCAGCTCGTCACGATAGACAACAAAAGGATTGAGCTCATTGGCATTGGCGCGACGTATGCGGTGGGCATAACTGAAACGCAGGGTGGTGTCGTCACTGGCCTTATAACTGGCGAAGAAGCTGGGAATATAGTTAATGTAGTGATTGGTCGCCTCTATGCGCGCAGTCAATTGTTGAATATCGATATGCGTATACTCCGTCCTCAGGCCTGCCAGTACACCCCATTTTTCATTCAGGCGCAATTGATACGATCCGTACAGGGCAATATTGGCTTCATCCAGATTATAGCTATTGGTTCGTGATGGATTGAGGATGGCAGTGTTGCTGATGGGATCAATATTAAAATAGCTGGTATCAAATTCACTTTTGTTGTTGGCTATCTTGTAGCCCATTTTTAAAAGACCCTTTTCATCGGGGCGTTCATAGTCACCGGTAAAATCGACGATCTTGATATTGTTGGCATTATTTTGCCTGCTGTGCACATCGGTAAAAATAATCGGACTGCTCGCATCTACGTTAGAGTATACGTTGGAATAGGCGTTGGAGCTGGCATTGTCCGAACCTGATACACGCAAGTCCAGCCGCATTATTTCACCGTTGATATCTCCCTTGTGGTCATAGCGTCCACCCCAACTGTAGTTGGTGCTTTCGCCACCGCGCTGGGTGGAACGCACATAGTCACTATTGATTTGACCGGTGTTCAGGTAGTGGTCTGTCGATTTTTGGTCATTGTTGCGTCTGGCATAAGAGAAATTGGCCCCGAGTGTATCCTTCGTGCCGATGTTGTACGTAATCGCAGCATTGACACCGGAAGAATTATTCAAGCCAGCAGAAGCAGAATCCTGAGTACTGTGCTGACCGAGATCAAGCCGGTCGCGGACAGCCTCGCCTACTGAATTTCTGCCATCATGGCGGAAATTCATCCCACCTTGTATGCCAAACAGGCCTTCATGATAACTGCCAGATACAGCGCTGTTATAGCGACCCGCTGATCCGGCATTAGCATTGACGACACCGAAACCACCGGGTTGGCGATTACGTCGCATGACCAGATTGAGAATGGGCCCACCACCGCCTTCGTTGCCAAACTGCGCGCCAGGATTATTGATCACTTCTATAGATTCTATGTCGTGCGAGGGCATGGCATTCAGCGATGCGCCACGATTGTCGCCCTGCATCATGGCGGATGGTTTTCCATCGATCAGGATTTGAACTTTAGTGCTGCCCCGCAGACTGACTGTGCCATCTGGATCTACGGATACAGAAGGGATATTGTTAAGGGCGTCGGCGGCCGTGCCATTGGTACTGGCGACATCTGATTTGACATCATATACCTGACGATCAATGCGATTGCTGGGGCGCTCTGCTTGTACGGTCACCGATTGTGGCTCGCCACTGCTGCTTACTGGCGCATCAGATGTCACAGGCTTGCTATCTGTTTTGCTTACCGGCCCAGTCTTACTATTTGTTTCTTCTGGTTTGGTTTCTGCAGGCTTGACTGGTGTTGCGGCTTTGGCCGGTGTGGCAGGTACAGCTGGCTTATCCGGGGTTTGAGCATAAGCAATTGGACTCATGCAAAAAGCTTCTGTGATCAGCACACCCACTACCAGGTTACGCGTTGTCTTGCGACCATGACGGACAAATTGCGTTACTGTCGCTGGGCATATTTTTTTACGGCGTGTAGTCATGATTTGGGTCTAGTTGAATGCCATTAGATGAAATTGCCAACACTATGACGTAAAAATGTCTGCCTTGTTCAACTTGCTTTGTATCAGTTTGTTGTCAGTAGATGCGGGTGCTTCATTTGTTCAATCCGGGTCTGCAAGAGTCATTTTTTTCAGGTCTGTCACTGAGGGAATATACTCACCGATGAGTGCCAGATTTTGTATCGCAGCCAAGCCCCATTGGGCAGTGTCATTAGTGCTGATCCATGGCACTTCATCGACGGGATTAAGGCTATTGATACCCTGAACGCGTGTGGTCTTCAGCAATGGGCCGGGCACGCCACGGTTACCAAAAAACTCGCTCCAGGCGCGTTGTGCCAATGCGGGATTTTTGTTTTTCCAAGCGACATAGGCAGTGAGTCTGGAGTGGCCGTTACGCAAGGCATTGCCGGCACCGTGCGGCATGCCCAGTGCATTGATCTGCTCCTGTTTGCCTGCATTAAAGAGCTCGCAGTACTGCAGCCATGCTCGTACAAACCCGGGTTCGTCAGTCAGGGTCAACAGTTCGGCAAAAATTTCTACTGCGCCAAAGACAGCATTCAAATGGCTGGCTGATGCGCGCTTACCAAAGACATTGATCAGGTGGCTGGTGTCAGCGTCATAGGCAAAGCTGTTACCGTTGAAAAAGCCGTGGGGCATGCCGGCAATGTCACGCATGCCGGTCAATATCTTGTTGCGGTATCTGATGTCACCGCTGCGTTCCCATTCGGTCAGCCAGTTGCCGGCGAGTGAACCCCAGTCCGTGCCGAAACCGGCATGTGCCTTGATATTACTGATATCTTCTCTAGGTTTTAGTTTGCGCGCCGGATCTGTGCTTTCCAGTTTTTTGTCGGCATCTATCAGTGAATGCATGATGTCGCCTATGCGTTCATCTGCTGTCAGGTAATAATAAAAGCGGCGATAGACGGCGGCACTAATGCGCAACTGCTTTGCACTGCAACCCCAGTGCTGTACATTGTGGCGAGAACCCAGGCCGGCAAATTGCCCCAGGTGATGGATATCGACTTCACTGGTATGGCGGACCATGGCTTCGGCAAAACGGAAGATGTCTGCCCGTCCGGTGCGCAGGAAGGAATACCAGAGCCAAAGGTCGGGGGATAGTTCGGAATTATCCCAGGCAAAGCCACCGACGTCATAACGCCATTCATGCCGGTCCAGATCATAGGTATGGCGGATGTCGCCATAATCCCAGAAACCATACCAGTGGCGCTGTTCAAGTTGTTCCTTGTAAAAATTGAAGCGGAAATCGAGCTGATCTTCAAGTGCAGCTTTTACCGGATGCGAGCGATCAGGCAAGCTCCACAGTCCGCCGAACACGCCAGTCGCCAGGAAATGACTGGGCTTTGCCACCAGTTGTGGCGGTGTCTGTACTGCATCAGCAAACTGCACCAGTTTTTCCCTTGACGGGGTGGCGGCGCATACCCATAAAGTGATTTCGCTACTGCGGGCCACACCCATGGGGCTACCAAATCCTTTTTCATAATCTTCGTAGGTGATCTCCAGGCCTTCGCGTTCCTGATCATGGGTTTCCATGCCCATGCCGTCATGGTAAAAGCGCAGGTCCATGGCAGGGGCATCTGGGGACCACATCCAGACGGTGACCTGGACGGTGTCTGTATGCGCCTGACGGATATCCAGTTGGGTAGGGTGGCGTTGCCAGAAATCGCGCAAGCCAAAAGCAACACCGCCACTGATGCCACCTATATAGCCTGTGCCAGGTGACCTGTGTCCCCAGGCGGCTTCTACCCAGCCATAACCGGATTTGGTACGTTTGCGTATCTTGAAACCGTCTGCCGATTGTTGTGACAGGGTGTAATCACCCCATGCTGGTACCAGATGGATCAGGCGCTGTATCACCTCTGGGAACTGTGTCAGTGGTGGGCAGGCAAGCCCTGCCAGTTGGGCATTGCGTACTGCGGGGCCAGGGTCACGGCGCAGGCCGGTCATATTACGCACACCTTCTGCCCACAAGCCGGCATTTTCACCGGCAAAGCGCACATGCCTGTCATACAGCGCATCACGCATGGGGACGTCGAAGCGCAAGCCTATACCGCGCAAGAAATCGCGTTGCTCATCGCCATCATAAACAAAGCTGTGCATGACACGTATGGTATCCGCGCCTGCATAGAAATACAGCCTGAGCACGAAAGGCAACCAGGCCCGTTTGGCGTCCTTGTGCATGCCTTCCACCTTCAGCACCGCACGTACCGGGCCATGTTGTTCAAGGGTGACCTGGCTGATATTGCTGAGGTAATTGTGCTGGCGGGTAGTGCCGCTTTCACCATCTGGCTGATCATCGCTGATGACAACCAGGTGGCCATTGCGCATGATGTCTCTGCCATCACGCTGCACGCTGCGGATAAGCTGTGACCCATGAGTAGCGACATCACACAGCATCACGCCGGTATCTATCAGATACCCGTCTTTGCTTTGTTTGACACTGACAATGTTTTCAGATGGCGGGGCAGTTTTTGCTACAGGCTTGACCTGCAATTCTGAACCCAGGCTGACACCCGCGCCCACGGCATGTGCAGTCCACTTCAAGGTGCCATCAGGCCAATATGCCAGAGGCCAGCTTTGAGTAGGCAAGTCTTTGCCATCCTGATTGATCAATTGGAACTGTTGGCTTTTGGCTATCTTGCCTCTTGGCCATGGCACGCCGACTGTTGCGCCTGTTAATACTTGCGGCGCTTTTCCTTCCAGCCAGTTCAGGCGTATAAACTCATCTGCCTTTATTTCCATGCCTGTATTACCCGCAGACAGATTCTGCGCCTGCAGAGAAGGCAAATGACTGACAAGCGCTGTGGCTGCCGTTGTTTTGATGAAGCTGCGACGTGTTAATTTATACATTATCCGTTACTTTATAAACCTGGAGATAGCTGTGCCTGTTGTTTGATCGCGCATGGAAAATCAGGGTGTATGTATGAGCTCAGGTTTGGTAATGACCATGCCATCACCGAGGTAGAAACTGGGATGTGGAGGCTGGTTGTACCCGGCATTTTGTCCCGCCACCTGCATCCTGTATTGCGGATTGTGCATCAGGCTGGTGATGCGATGTGGTGTTGCTATGGTGGTGCTGAATACCAGCAGGGCAGTGCTGTCATTATTGCACCAGACGACTTCTTCACGCCAGTCGCCAAATAAGTCGGCCGACAGCACAGGTGTAGATTTGGTGCCATTATTGGATGCGGCGTTATAAGTCGCACCATTGAGCAAACGCTCGAAGGCGAAGGCTTTTGGATTCCATTTTTCTATCAGGGTGCCATCCAGCGATTCACGCAACAGATCACCATCCCACCAGACAGCGAAGTTGACGCGACGTGGATGCTGGGGTGAAATTTCCACACCTGCGGCGCTCATCAGCCCACCGACTGATCCCCAGCATTCTTCGCCGGGATAAGCCGGGTCTATGTCCATGCAGACGCCACGACCGACATCGGCACCTTTGCCATCTACGCTCCAGAGTATCTTTCCGGTAGCGGCATCATGCATTTCCAGTCCGTGTGCGCCATAGCAGCTTGGCGTTTCATGTACCATGTAAATTTGCTGTCCCAGGCGATTGGGGTCAAGTTTGCCTACATGCAGAGCATCACCGTGGCACAGGCCGGTGCTGTACAGCATTTTGCCGTTGCTGCCTACCGTGGCAGCGCCATAGATGAGGTCGTCCTTGCCATCGCCGTCCACATCAGCGACCGACATCCAGTGTGCGCCCTGGTGATTGACCGGGCCGCCTTCGATATCGCTGTCAAATGTCCAGCGGCTGGTGAGTTTGCCATCGCGCCAGTCCCAGGCTGCAATGACTGCACGGGTGTAATAGCCGCGCGAAAAGACCGCGCTTGGACGTTCTCCATCCAGAAACGCTACCGTGCCAAGAAAGCGGTCCACCCGGTTGCCATAGGCATCCCCCCAGGCTGCGACATTACCACGTGCAGGGATATAGTTGGTGCTGGCCATGGCGGCACCCGTCATGCCGTTGAAAACAGTCAGATATTCAGGACCAGATAAAATATAACCTTTATCGTTACGATAATCGGCAGCAGCATTGCCTATGACTTTACCTTTGCCATCTACGGTGCCATCCGCAGTTTTCATCATGACTTCTGCCTTGCCATCGCCATCAAAGTCATACGCCAGGAAGGTGGTGTAATGTGCCCCGGCGCGGATATTCTTGCCCAGATCAATGCGCCACAACAGCTTTCCATCGAGCTTGTAGGCATCTACGTAGGTATTGCCGGTGTAGCCAGCCTGGGAATTATCCTTGGCGTTGGTCGGTTGCCATTTGACGATGAGTTCGTATTCGCCGTCACCATCAAGGTCAGCGGCTGAGCCATCGTTCAGCACATAGATATAGGCAGATCCATTGGGCGTGACACCATCAGCAGGTTTTTGTACCGGTATGGTTTTGTACAAATTACTCCACGTGCTTTTTGGTGCATCTGCCAGCAATTCGGCACCGTCTATGACCGGGCGTATGGTGTAGCTGCTGGCGGTTGTACCTGCCTCATCGGTGAAATTGGTTTCACGCTGGGGAACGCGGTTTAATTTCTCCTGTCCACGATAGATGTTGAAACTGATATTGTCAGGATCGGTTCCCAGTAGACGCCAACTGATGAAATTGCTTTTGCCAGTATAGATTGCGACGACACCGCGATCGAGTTTTTCCATCTGCTTGCCGCGCGGTGACGCGCTGGCAGGGCTTATCGTTTTCGCTTTAACAGCGGCAGTGGTCGCTTCGGCCTGCACCTGACTGCTGCAAACACCAGCCAGGCTGGCAAATACCAGTATGCCGGTCACTACACGATGGATTTTCATAGATGCAGATTTCCCGTTTGTCATCAGCGTTGCAGGTTGGAAGGGCTTGGTACCAGTTCCAGTGGCGCACCACCACGGGCGGCGCGTATCTTGACCAATTCCAGCGGCTCCAGTGCATTCGCAGCCTTGCCATCTGTACTGACTGCCAATGTAAGCGTATTTTCGCCATTCGGATTCAATATGCCTGGTGGCAGGATGAATAGACGCTGCGGACCTATATGAGAAATGAAATTTCCCATATTCCAGCCATTGACGAAAATCAGGACACGGTTTCTGCGGTCAGAACGTGGCTGGCTGGTATCGCCTATGGCCAGACCCAGTTGCACGTCATGACCTGCTGGCATATCCAGGGTGAAATTGGTGCGTAACCAATACGTACCAGCGGCTGGTGGCGCCGCATCTGGACTGGCTTTTTCCCAGCCGCCGTTGTCTGGTTTGGATTCGGCCTTACTGCTGACCGGCAAATACCAGCCTGTACGTTCACCATAGAGGCCGCCATTATTCATGGGGCCACGTACCAGGTCAGCAATTTCTTCACCGCCTTTATTGCCCTGGATTTTCCAGGTAATTGGTGTGGAAAATTTTTCTTTGAAGTCATGCGTCAGCGATGCGCTGATCAAACCACGTGCGACTTTATGTTCGTCATCCGCCGCCAGATCCCAGTTGTGGGAATTATTTCTGACCATGACCGACAGTACATGTTCGCCTGCATGCAATGCTTCGGCGGGCAGCTTGAAGTTGGCTGTGTCCCAGTTATCTGGCTTGGGTTTTCCGGTTGGCATTTCATTTTCACCGATGTAGACACCGTCCAGCCACAGTTGCATGAAGCCTGCACCACCACCGCCATAACTGATTTCCAATTGTTCAGGCAGTGGTTTCCCGGCCAGAACCTTGAAGTTGCCACGGTACCAGACATCGCCATGGTGAAAGCCGTAATCACTCATGCTGAGTATGGGTTGGCCAGCAGGAGGCGTGGTCTTCACGGTGGCAGCCGTGGTGGTCAGGTCAGTCTTGCGCCATTTGCTGTCGTCAAAGACTTTGGCAGCCTCTGGCGAATCCATGCGGCGCATCCATGTCTGTTGCATCAGTTTTGGTAAAACAATGTCAGCAGGGCCAGCCAGGGGCTCAGTTGACAAACTGCCGTCGGCATTACTGTTGCTGGTGATGGCAGCAGTATTCCAGGTGATTTGTGTGACGGCTTTTGGTGCCCATATGTCCAGCTTACTGCTTTCGTGGGTGTCGCCACTCAGGTGCAGGGTGTTGTCTTGCACATTGGCCTGGCGCACCAGTGCTGGCGAACGCTCAAGGACAGGTCCGTGTGCGGTTTCCTGGCGCCAGAAATTGCGACCGGTTTCATCGTCTGCAAGCAACAACAGTAAATCTGCTTTGCCACCACCACTGATGCGTACGCGTATCAAATCCTTATGTACATAATTCAATCGCAGATCGCCTGTCTTCTGATCAAACACTGTATTGGCTGCACCTTCCAGTACTTCGACCTTTGGCGCTGATTGATAACGCAATACGGTTTCGCCATCTTCGCCCTTGCGGCCATACAGCAAGGCGATATCGCGCTCATCCTGTTGCAGGTGGGTCTGGGTGTCGGATGTGGTGTAGACCAGATGCTGGCGCTCCATTGCATAGTCAGACAACAGCAGCTTGACGTTCTGGTCCTTGATGCGCAAAGTACCTGCCTGCGGGATCTGATAGCTGCCATCGCGTGTGGTGAGCTTGAAGCTGAACAATTCTTCGGTGGTTGAATCGGTCTTGGTATGGATGGCGAAAATCAGGTGCGAGCCATTCACCGGGCTGATATTGTGATACAGCCTGACCGCAGGATTGGAGGTGGTGATTGTCTCGCCTTTATCCATGGCGCTCAACACAGATTTGGCGGCTTCTACAAAATGCCCCATCTGTTTCAGTGTCAGGGCTTTTTCACGCAAGCCACGGCCTTCGTCGATGGCTGCGCCATAATCGTAGGACGTGTACACCACCTGCGCCGGCAGCCAGCCCCAGGATGTGCCGCCATACATCATGTAGATGGAATGGATGGAAATGCCATTGATCAAATTGGCGCCGTAGAACGTGCGCACATAATTCGATCCGGTGCGCTGCGCGGTACAGTCATAGGTGCCGACGCTGCCCCAGAAATCAAACCAGCCGCCCCCCATTTCTGCCGCAAAACCTGGTGTATTTGGCGAGGCGAGGGCACCAATCTTGACTGGCCCGGTTCCTGTATTGGCAGGAATTTCACCATACATGCCCCAGTTGGGCACGACATTTGGTTTGCCAATTTCTTTGGTATTGGTACAGCCACCACCCGGGTAGCCGTCAAAACTGTACAAATCGGTGGGGCCAGGGACTGCATAGGGCGCGCTGGAATTGGGCGGCGTCCAGTTAGGAAGACGACCGGCAGAATTGTGGAACAGCGGCACGCTGATGCCATCTGCCCTGGCTTTGTCGGCCAGATGCTGCATGTAGCGTTTATGCGTATCCGAGGTATTGGATAATTCGTTTTCCAGCTGATAGGCAATGACAGTGCCACCACCAGTGGTGATTTGATGGCGCGCGATAATCGCGTCAATCTGGGTCAGCCATTCATCTGCAGACTGCATATATTCAGCAGCATCAGTACGGGCAATTGCTTTTTGCCTGGCCAGATAACCAGGAAAACCGCCCAGTGTCAGTTCAGCATTTACATAGGGGCCTGGGCGGGCAATGACATACATGCCTTCCTGTTCGGCCATTTCTATCGCCAGTTCTACATTGCGTATGCTGGAAAAGTCATATTGATTTGGGCGTGACGAGTGATAACCCCAGTCAAAGTAGATGGCTACAGTGTTGAGCCCCGTGGCTTTCATTTTCTGTATGACATCACGCCAAAGTGAGGGATTGGGTAAGCGGAAAGGGTGAAATTCACCGGCCCAGATCATTTCCCTTTTGCCGTCTATCACTAGCGAGTATTTATCCCAGGTGATCTTTTTCGCTGGCGATTTTGCGGCAATGGCTTGCTCCAGGACTTTGGTCGGCTCACTGATGACAGTAAAGTGGCGTACCGCACCGGATACACCACCCAGTTCCTGCTTGGCTGTCCAGGTTTTGAAATTGTCCTTGCTGTCGGAATACCAGTAATGCTTGGTCGTATAGTCGTCAAAGTAAATGCGCCAGCCGCCATTTTTTAGCTTGACCAGGGCCTGACCTTCCGAAGGCTTGCCCCAGCCTGCCCAGTCACCCGTTTTTTCCACTTTCCATGGACCCGCAAGGGCAGGGGCGGTCGCCATTTCTATGTACTTGCTGGTTTCATTTTTAGTGAAAACCACATAGCGTGACCCATCCTTGATGGGGAAAGTATCAATGTAATTATTTTGCAGACCTGCCATGGCCTGAGCTGGCGAGAAATTGGCATACGTCTTGTCCAGCGCATGTAGCACATAGGCACCAAAGGGGCCCTTGGTTCCCTGTGTAGATATGGACACGACAATGTGGACAGTGCCATCACTGTCAGTGAACCATTCGGGTGCCCAGACATTGCTGATTTTGGCATTCACATCCGGTAATTGCAGGCGCACGTCACGTACGTGCTGCCAATGGCGCAGGTCGCTGCTTTTGGCAACGCCAAACGTGTCGCCAGCCCAGCCGGTAGTGTAAATCACATAGTAATAACCATCATCTGCATGCAAAATGGAAGGGTCACGCAGCAGGCCTTGTGGCGGTGTATACGCTTCGGAAGCCAGCGGTGCAAAGCTGGTGCCGTCATAGGATGTAAACAGGCTGAGCTTGTTTTGTGATGTCGAAGGAAAGGCTGACATCAGGAAGCTGGTGTCACCCTTGAGCGGAATCACTTTGGGGTTGGCATTTGGTGGGGCAACCGTACTATTGGTCTGCACCTTGTTGGTACTGGTCAGCCCGAAACTATCCATCAGGGCATCACCAGTGACTGGTGGATTTTGAGACGAATTTTGTGGTGGTGCAGTATGCTGCATTTGCGCATGTGCCAGACACACGCTGCACGTCAATACCAAGATCGTCAATCCTGACCGTACTACTGAGTTCATCATTTTCCTTCTGACCGTGGTCAAACAAAGAATTGGGAATGAGTAGATGTATGCCCACACCGGGCGATGCGCTATGTCTGTCTGGCTCAGGTACTTGATTGGCCTGGGCTTGGTGTGAGATGTCTCTGTTTTTATCGCCACATTAATAAATAAAGATGCAGCTTATTGTTTCGAGTATCAATTTCGCGTTAAAACCTGTCAACTGCAGCGAGCGATGTAATCACGCTAATGAGCAATAGCAGATTATTCCGGCTTTTTTCAGGCGATTTACGGCGTGTTATGTGTTATTCACCAAATCAGCTCACGGTAATTGATGTTTTTTTGGGGAGTACTCAGAGATCTGCTCATTATTAATCATCAAGTTGAACATTTTGACTGGACGTTCCCTGGTTTTTTAATGGTAATCTCAATCGATAGCGCCATGGATAAAAAGAAAACATATCCAAAAAAATAAGTAGGGGACAAAAATTGAGTAAGCAGACATCATCGCCATTGCGACGAAACTTTTTGCGTATATTTGGTACTGGAGCTGTAGCTAGCATGTTGCCTTTGCATGCTTTACCGGTAATGGCGCAAGGAAAAATTGTTGGGAAAGCCAATCTGGCAGGCAATTTTAATGTCCGGGGTTTTGGTGCCAATGGCAATGGTAAGAAGCTTGATACTGATGCGATCAATCGCGCCATCAAAGCTGCTGCTGCGGCAGGCGGTGGGACAGTATATTTTCCTGCTGGTAAATACCTGAGTTTCTCGATTCGCCTGCAAAGCCATGTCACTCTGTATCTGGATGCAGGTGCCACCCTGATTGCTGCAGACCCGGCAAAGCATGGTGGCAGCTACGACGAGGCGGAGCCTAACGAATGGGATGCTTATCAGGATTTTGGGCACAGCCACTGGCACAATAGCCTGATCTGGGGCGAAGGTCTTGAACATATCGCTATTCTGGGTAACGGACTCATCTATGGCCAGGGCCTGACACATGCTGGCCCTGGACCGCGTCGCGTGGCCAAGCCTGGTGATATGCCACTCAGCCTTGGCAATAGCGATCCGCACGGTGAGCGCAGTGGCAACAAGGCTTACGGCGCTGATATGGTGGGCAAAGGCAATAAGGCGATTGCCCTTAAAAACTGTAAAAACATTATCTTGCGTGATATCAGTATTTTCAACGGCGGGCACTTTGCCTTGCTGGCAACAGCTGCTGACAATATGACGATAGATAATTTGAAAGTGGATACCGACAGGGATGGCTTTGACATAGATTGCTGCCGCAATGTTCACATCTCTAATTGCAGTATCAACTCTCCCAATGACGATGCCATCTGCCTGAAAAGCTCATTTGCACTGGGTTATAAGCGTTTTACTGAAAACGTCAGCATCACTAATTGCCAGGTATCAGGCTTTGATCTTGGTACATTTCTGGATGGTAGTTTTCAGCGCAAGCAAGAGTTTGCTCCAGACAAGGAGGGCGTGACCGGGCGCATCAAGCTGGGTACTGAATCTAACGGTGGTTTTCGTAATATCGCCATTTCAAATTGTGTTTTTGAGCGTTGCCGCGGGTTGGCCATAGAAAGCGTCGATGGCGCCATGATTGAGGACATCAGTGTCAGCAATCTGACCATGCGCGATTTGACCAATCCCCCTATCTTCATCCGCCTGGGCAGCCGTTTGCGCGCACCGGAAGGCGCGGTGACCGGGGCTATCAGGCGTATTAATATCAGTAATGTCACGGTGTCAGGTGCTGATTCACGTTATGCATCCATCATTAGTGGCGTGCCTGGCTATCCTGTAGAAGATGTGCGTATCAGTAATATGCACGTCTTGCATCAGGGAGGTGGTGAGCTTGGCAACGTAGCTGTCAATCCACCAGAAAATGCTGGTAGTTATCCCGAGCCCAGCATGTTTGGCCTCAGCCCCGCACATGCGGTGTTCGCACGTCATGTCAATAATCTGAAGTTGCATCATGTTGATGTCAAATGTGTGCAGCCAGACAACAGGCCAGCCTTTGCTTTGCATGATGTGAGCCGTGCTAATTTTGACCACGTGAATTTTCCTCTTCAACAGGGTACACCGGGTTTTAGTCTGCAAGACGTAAAAGACTTCTCTGTTAAAGATTGCAGCGGTATGGCAGATATCCAGCGCAAACAGGTGGAGCGCGAAAGCCTGTAGTTGTGTGCTGTGGCATTTCTATTGATGGGTCTCTTGAATTATGCATGTCAACAGCTATGCCAAATTCATATACTTTCGGTCAGTTAATTCATATTTCTTATCGTGTGTGCCCATCTACACTCATGACTTCATTTGCTTAGCCATTGCGTCATGAAAATAACAAAACTGACTACTTACCGCGTTCCTCCAAGGTGGATGTTGCTGAAGATAGAAACCGATGAGGGTATCGTCGGTTGGGGCGAGCCTGTCATAGAAGGGCGGGCGCGAACTGTAGAAACAGCAGTGCAGGAATTTGCGCCTTATCTGATAGGGCAAGACCCGGCCCGCATCAACGACCTCTGGCAAGTCATGTATCGCGGTAGTTTTTATCGCGGTGGAGCCATACTCATGAGCGCCATGGCAGGCATTGATCAGGCACTGTGGGATATCAAGGGCAAAGCCCTGGGCGTGCCGGTATATCAATTACTGGGTGGCCTGGTGCGTGACCGCATGAAAACCTATAGCTGGGTCGGCGGTGACAGACCTGCTGACGTCATTGCTGATATTCGTCGTCTGCGCGAAGCAGGCTTTGATACCTTCAAGATGAATGGCACCGAAGAATTTGGCATCATTGACAGTGCGGCGGCGGTTGATGCCGCGGTAGGGCGTATTGCCGAGATTCGTGAAGCGTTTGGCAGTCAGATTGAATTCGGCATTGATTTTCATGGCCGTGTTGCAGCACCCATGGCCAAGGTATTGTTGCGTGCTCTGGAGCCATATCGCCCCTTGTTTGTGGAAGAACCTGTGCTGGCAGAACAGGCTGAATATTATCCACGCCTGGCAGAAAGTACGGCTATACCGCTGGCCGCAGGCGAACGCATGTATTCGCGCTTTGAATTCAAACGAGTGTTGCAGGAGGGAGGTATTGCCATCGTCCAGCCTGACCTGTCCCATGCTGGTGGTATTTCCGAATGCCATAAAATTGCCGCAATGGCAGAAGCCTATGACATTGCCCTGGCACCGCATTGTCCTTTGGGGCCGATTGCGCTTGCAGCATGTCTGCAACTCGACTTTGTCGCCCATAACGCAGTCTTGCAAGAGCAAAGCATGGGCATCCATTACAACAAGGATGCAGAGCTGCTTGACTACGTCGTCAACCGCGAGGATTTGCGCATTACCGATGGCTATATTGCCGCCTTGCCTAAACCAGGTCTGGGCGTGGAAATTGATGAAGAGCGCGTGAAAGAAGCCAGCCTGCGAGCACCTGACTGGCGTAATCCGCTATGGCGTCACCCTGACGGCAGCGTTGCGGAATGGTAAGAATGGTACAAACGAATACCGCGCAAGGCAAGGCAGTTCTGCCTTTGGACGCGAAAGAAAATGTGAGCCTGATCGGTATTGACTGGGGTAGTACAGGCTTGCGGATTTTCTTGATCGGACAGAATGGTCAACTTATCGATAGCCGGGAAGCAGCCTCCGGTATTTCTGTCATACAGGGTGGGCAAGCCGCTTATGTGCGGGTGTTGCAGGAGCTGGCCGGTGACTGGCTGACAAGCTGGCCTGATGTTCCTTTGCTGGCTTGCGGCATGGTTGGCAGCAAGCATGGCTGGCAAGAGGTGCCCTATGTACAAAGTCCGGCAGACGCCCATGATATCGCTATCAATATTCTATCTATAGATGCCGGAGATTTACGCCCCGTGCATTCACGCCTGGGTATTGTACCGGGCTTGCTATATCGCGGCGATGCGCCTGACGTCATGCGTGGCGAAGAAACCCAGATCGTAGGTGCACTGCAAGGTCAGCCAGACTGGGCCAGCCAGTCATGCATAGTCATGCCCGGCACACATTCGAAATGGGCCAGTATTGTAGATGGAAAAGTACAGGCTTTTACCACACACATGACAGGGGAATTGTTTGCCGTACTCAAGCAGCATTCGGTTCTTGGCCGTTTGATGCCTGCCGTGCAGGGGGAGAGCAGTGATGTCAGTTTTATTGCCGGCCTGGATGTTGCCCGCAAGATGATGGCGCAAGGCTTGAGTCATCAATTGTTCAGTGTGCGCACCCTGGGCTTGATGGGTGATATGCCACCTGATGGACTGGCGGATTACTTATCTGGTTTATTGATCGCCAATGAGTTACTGGCTGGTTTGCATTGGCGCTCTGAGCAAGGTCTGGCACATGCGCCATTGATATTGACAGGGGATGCATCTCTTTGTGGGCGTTATTCCCTGGCGCTTTCACGTTTTGGCGTCAAGCCAGACGCCGTATTGCTGAATAGCGCACCGGCGGGTTTATGGCATCTGGCGTTCACCGCAGGCATGCTGAGATCCTGAGTATGGACATCAACACCACCCGAAGGAATTTCATGAAAACCATTCCCGCCACATTTGATCAGGCATTTGCTGATTTACCCTTGATTGCCATCTTGCGCGGCATACATCCTGAAGAAGTGGAATCCATCGCTGCAGATTTATATGAAGCCGGTTTTCGCATTATTGAAGTCCCGCTGAATTCACCCTCCGCGCTCGAATCGATAGGCATGCTAAGTCGCTGTCTGCCACCAGATGCGCTGACAGGTGCAGGTACTGTGTTGACTCTGGATGCCGTGCGTCAGGTACGTGATGCGGGTGGACGTTTGATCGTCATGCCACACGCTGATGTAATGGTCATCAGGGAAGCAAAAAAACAGGGCCTGTATTGCGTACCAGGGGCAAGCTCACTGACAGAAGCATTTGCGGCGATGTATGCAGGTGCAGATGCAGTCAAGCTCTTTCCTGCAGAATTGGTCACGCCGCCTATAGTACGAGCGATGCGGGCCGTTTTGCCAGCCAGCCTGCGTCTCTTGCCAGTGGGAGGGATTACTCCTGACAACATGGATGACTACCTACGGGCAGGTGTCAATGGATTTGGCCTTGGCTCAGCTTTGTATAAACCAGGAATGGATGCTGGAAAAATAAGAGTCAAGGCACTTGATTTTATAAAAGCCCTCAGAGCAGGCATGGCGAAAAAAACAAATGAGGCTTTGCAATGAATCATCTGCAACAGGCTCTGGCGCATACAGCTACCTTGGGCGAGGGTTTGAGCTGGCAAGATAATACAGAAAGCTGGTGGTGGACTGATATTGAGGCAGCGAGTTTGCAAAACTGGAAACCTGGTCAGGCTGTAGTCACTTACAAATTGCCAGATAGATTGGGTTCTTTTGTTCATTGTCGTTCAGGCCGTATTTTGCTTGGGTTGGCAAAGCGCCTGTGTTTTGCCAGCTTGCCAAAAAATGCAGCAGTGCCTGCTTCATCTGCACAGTTGACGACAAGTGCTTCTGCGGCAGCCCAGTTGGCAGTGCAGTCGCTGGTTGCGGTTGATCCGGCAGAGTCGCGCACACGTGTGAATGATGGGCGTACCGACAGACGCGGTTACTTCGTATTTGGCACCATGAATGAAGCGCCGGACAAACGTCCTATTGCCAGTTTTTACCAGTTTTCCATGTCTTACGGCCTACGGAGGCTGGCTTTGCCTGCTGTAGCGATTGCCAACAGTATTTGCTTTAGCCTGGACGGCAAGATCATGTACTTTACCGACACATTAAGCCGTCGCATACAGCAGTGTGATTATGACGCTGAAACTGCCAGTGTCAGTAATATCCGTTTGTTCGCCATACCGGAGGGCGATGAAGCCTATCCAGATGGCTCTGTCATTGACAGGAATGGATGCTTATGGAACGCAGAGTGGGGCGCTGGCAGTGTGGCACAGTACGCGCCTGACGGGCGTTGCCTGCAGCGATTATCGGTTCCAACAAAAAATCCTACCTGCCCTGCATTTGGCGGTGTCAATGGTGACTATCTCATGGTTAGCAGCGCACGACAGGAAATGAGTGCCGAAGAATTATCCCGTATGCCAGCTGCCGGTAGTTTGTTTGCGATGCAGATGGATGCGCCGCTCGCTGTTGCCGATACCTTGTTCGACGACAGTGATGCGGGCTCAGTATTGCCCTTGCCCCTAAAACAATAAAGAGACAATGATGATGAAAAACACAATAAGAGATAGATGCTTGCAGTTCTTAAATGCCGCTGGCTTCACTTTGGTAGCTGGCTGTTTCAGTCTTGCAGCTGTATCCGCAGCGCAGGCGGCCGATCCAGTGAAAATAGGTTTTCTGGTCAAGCAGGCTGAAGAACCCTGGTTCCAGGATGAATGGCGTTATGCAGAACAGGCAGCTAAGGAAAAAGGATTTTCCCTGGTGAAAATAGGTGTGGCTAATGGTGAAAAGATGATGGCTGCCATAGACAACCTAGCCGCACAGAAAGCCCAGGGCTTTGTGATTTGCGCACCGGATGTCAAACTGGGTATGGCGGTTGAACGTGCCGCCAAAAGAAATAACCTGAAAGTGATGTCGGTCGATGATCAGCTTGTCGATGGCGGTGGCAAACCGATAGCATCTATCCCGCACATGGGTATCTCGGCCTATGAAATTGGCAAGCAGGTTGGACAGGGCCTGATGGAAGAAATGAAGTCACGTGGCTGGAACATGACTGAAGTCGGTGCCATGCGCATGGCCTTTGACCAACTGCCTACGGCACGTGAACGTACTCAGGGGGCGCTGGATGCCTTAAAGGCTGGCGGTTTTCCTGTTGCGAACATAGTTGATGCAGCACAGGCAAAAACGGATACTGAAAGTGCCTTCAATGCCGCCAATATTGCTTTGACCAAACAAACAAAATTCAAACGATGGCTGGTATTTGGCATGAACGATGAAGCTGTTCTTGGTACAGTGCGTGCAGCCGAGGGTAGGGGCTTACGCAGTGACGCTGTCATAGGAATAGGCATAGGTGGCAGTAAAACTGCATTGAATGAATTTGCCAAACCCAATCCAACTGGATTTTATGGCACAGTATTGATCAGTCCCAAGCGTCATGGCTATGAAACTTCAGTGAACATGTACAAATGGATAGCTGAAAACAAGACTCCTGCACCAATGATACTGACTACTGGGGTCTTGATGACACGCCGGAATCAGAGTGATGTACGTGCAGAATTCGGACTTTAGGACATAGCGGATCATGTCATCATCTCAGCCCCCATCTCTTCAGTTTGAAGATGTGTGTAAATATTTCCCTGGTGTGAAAGCACTCAATGGCGTCAGTTTTGACGCCCATGCAGGTACGGTGCACGGCTTGCTTGGTGAAAATGGCGCAGGCAAATCAACGCTATTGAAAATACTGGGCGGTCAGTACAAACCGGATGGCGGGCGCTTGTTGTTGAATGGACGCTCTTGTCATTTCTCGTCTGCTGGTGATGCCATCGCCGCGGGCATAGCCGTCATTCACCAGGAATTGCAATATGTTCCGGAACTGACTGTCTCAGAAAATTTGTTATTAGGGCGTTTGCCGCAAAAACTGGGTTTTGTGAACCGGGTTGAGGCGCGGCGTCAGGTAAGCCTGCGCCTGCAACAAATGGGTGTTGATCTGGATCCTGGTGCCCGGCTTTGTGATTTATCGATAGCTCAAAGGCAAATGGCAGAAATATGCAAGGCCCTGCTGCAAGATGCACAGGTCATTGCTTTCGACGAGCCGACCAGCAGTTTATCTTATCGCGAAAGTGAAATTCTGTTTCGTCTGATACGCGATTTGCGTACGGCTGGTCGTACCATCATCTATATTTCTCACAGGCTGGAAGAGTTATACGCCCTATGCGATACCTGCACGATTTTTCGCGATGGTCAAAAAATCGTCACCCATCCTGTGATGGCCGATGTGCCACGCGATGTACTCATCAACGATATGGTGGGACGTGAACTTAGTGATATTTACGATTACCGGCCACGCCAACTACAGTCTGAAAGGCTGGTGGTAAAGCAACTGAAAGGCGAGACGCTTAATGTGGCACAGAATTTCAGTGTGCGCGGCGGCGAAGTGCTAGGCTTTTTTGGCCTGGTTGGTGCTGGCCGCACTGAGTTGATGCGGCTGTTATATGGCGCAGACAAGAAAGACGCTAGTTGCAGTGTCGTGCTGGATGGTGTCAATGTGCCTGATCGTGGGCCGGCTGCCGCGATCGAGGCAGGCATAGTCTTGTGCCCTGAAGACCGCAAAGAGCAAGGCATTCTGGCAGAGGCATCTGTCGCAGAAAACATCAATATCAGTTGTCGCCGCCATGGTCTGCTGGCAGGTCTATTTTTAAGACATAAACATGAAGCAGAACTGGCTGATCGTTTTATTCAAAGATTAAAAATAAAAACACCGAATCGCGAACAGGAAATTCGTTTGCTGTCCGGTGGCAATCAGCAAAAAGTCATTCTGGCACGCTGGCTGGCAGAACCGGGTATGAAAGTACTCATCCTGGATGAGCCGACGCGTGGCATAGATGTGGGCGCAAAAAATGAAATCTATCGCATCATTCATGAAGTCGCCGAGCGCGGTTGCTGTGTGATCGTGGTGTCCAGCGAATTACCTGAAATATTGGGCATTTGTGATCGCGTCATCGTCATGCGTGAAGGGCAGATCAGTGGTGAACTTGAGCGCAGTCAGGCGAACGAAGCAGCAGTTTTGCAATTGGCACTGCCGGATTTGTACGCAGCATAATTATTACAGGAATCTTTCATGTCTTCCCTTAATCCTGCACAGACAGATGATGTATCAACAGTTCAGCAAATAAAACCGGGACAAAACAATAGAATGAACAGTAAGAATATGATGAAGACGACCCGGCACTGGTTGCATGAGCAGAGTATGCCATTGGCATATGCCTTACTTTTTATTGTGCTGTCCTTTTCAGTAGAAAATTTTTTCTCAGGTACCAATATTGTCGGATTGATGCTCTCTGTGGCACAGATAGGCATGGTCGCCTGTACCATGATGATGTGTCTTGCTTCTCGTGATTTTGATTTATCCATAGGATCGACCATTGCCTTCACTGGCGTGCTGGGCGCTATCATCCTTGAACGTAGCGGCAGTATCACGCTCGCAGTTGGCGGCGGTTTACTGGCTGGCGCACTGATAGGCGCAGGTAATGGAGTATTGATTGCCTATTTGCGGGTGAATGCCCTGATTGCGACACTGGCGACAATGCTGATGGTGCGCGGCCTGGCATTCATTGTTTCAAAAGGCCAGGCGGTCGGTATTTCCAATGAGACTTTCATCAGTTTTGGTGACGGTCGTATTTTTGGCTTGCCATTTCCAGTATTGGTTGTTGCAGCCTGTTTTTTGATATTTGGTGTTTTGCTCAATCACACTGTGTTTGGAAGAAATACTTTGGCAATTGGTGGTAATCCAGATGCCGCACGTCTTGCGGGCATCCGCGTCGAACGCCTGCGTATCTGGATATTTTTGTTGCAAGGACTGGTGACAGCACTGGCAGGACTGATACTCGCATCGCGCATCACCAGCGGGCAACCAAATTCGGCGCAAGGTTTTGAACTGGATGTCATCTCTGCCTGCGTACTGGGTGGCGTTTCTCTGCAAGGCGGAAAAGCCAGAATCACCGGAGTACTGGTCGGGGTTCTGATCATGGGGACGGTAGAGAATGTCATGAACTTGCTGGATGTAGATGCTTTCTATCAGTACCTGATGCGTGGTTTCATTTTGCTGGCAGCGGTATTGCTGGATCAATTAAAAAACCGGTCTGCGAGGAAATCATGAACGATTCATATTCAGTCAATAATAATCAGATGTGCGAAAGATTGCGTGGCAAGGTTGCCATCATCACTGGTTCCACCCTGGGCATAGGCGCTGCTACAGCACGTCTTTTTGTGCAACAAGGCGCACGTGTCGTACTGAATAGTCACATTTATGATGCCGCTGCTGAGCGTATCTCATCTGAATTGGGCTCCGGGCACAGTCTTTTTGTCCAGGCAGATGTTGCCGATGCTGCGGCCATGCGGGCCCTGGTCGATAAGACGGTAGCAAAATTTGGCAAAGTGGATGTACTGGTCAACAATGCGGGCATGAACGTGTTCGCAGATCCCTTGCAGATGACTGATGAAGAGTGGCAACGTTGTTTTTCTGTCGATCTCGAAGGTGCCTGGAATACTACGCGTGCAGTGCTGCCGTTCATGCTTGAACAGTCGGCAGGGAGCATCATCAATATCGCTTCTGTACATGGACATAAAATCATACCGGGATGTTTTCCGTATCCGGTTGCCAAGCATGCTTTGATAGGTCTGACCCGATCTCTGGGAATAGAATATGCAGCACGAGGGGTACGGGTTAATTCCATATCACCCGGCCTGATAATGACCGAAGCCATACAATCCTGGTTTGCCAGTTGCCCTGACCCGGTGGCCGAGCAACAACGGCAGGCCGCGCTGTTGCCTTGCCGTCGCATAGGAATGCCAGAAGAAGTCGCTTACACGGCAGTTTTTCTGGCCAGCGACGAAGCACGTTTCATCAATGCTACGGATATCCTGATTGATGGAGGGCGCTCGCAGTTGTATCATGATTGATCTTTGTCTTTACTACTGACAGCATGAGCAATAGCAAGCCCGATCGCTTTGTACGCACACACCTGAAAACACGCCATCTGGTGTTATTGGTTGAGTTGGGACGCCATGGTTCGATTTTTCATGCGGCTGAGGCTGCGCATCTGACTCAGCCAGCAGCCTCCAAATTGCTGACAGAACTTGAGTATGCCCTCGGTGTGCAGTTGTTTGAACGCCTGCCACGCGGCATCTCACCTACCTGGTATGGCGAGATCATGATACGCAGAGCAGGTGCAGCGCTGGCAGAAATGAATGCAGCCCATCAGGAAGTCATGGAGTTGTTATCAGGTTTAAGCGGTTTTGTCTCGATAGGTTCAGTCATGACACCATCGATGAATCTCATCCCGCAAGCAGTAAGCTTGCTTAAATCCCGCCATAAGCGCTTGCATGTCGCCATACAGGTTGATACCAGCAAAATACTGATACAGCGTTTGCGTGCTGGAGAACTGGACATGGTCATAGGCCGCATTCTCGATTCTGAATCTGCCGCAGAACTGAATTTTGAGCCCTTGACCGACGAGCCTCACAGCCTGATTGCACGCGGCAAGCATGCCCTTGCACAGCGAAAAAAACTGACTCTGAATGATCTTGCGAAAGAGGCCTGGATACTGCCACCAAATGGCAGTATTTTGCGTGATCGCCTCACCTCTCTTTTCTTGTCGCACGGCCTTGATCAACCGGTAGAAACTGTAGAAACCTTGTCGCTACCGGTGATTACCAGCTTGTTGATGGCCACTGATATGGTGGCTGCTTTGCCGGAAGACCTGATTCGTACCTATCTTGATGCCGAGCTGCTATTCGTGCTGCCATTTGATCTAGGATTGCGTATGGATGCCTATGGTATTGTCACCAGAAAGCAACATCGTTTGTCGCCTGGAGCACAAGCCATGCTTGATATTTTGCGCGAGTTGGCAGTGCAAGATACGGACAAGTGAATAGCAAGGCATTTCAATTATGCATTTCCCGCATTTCTTAATGAGGGATTTCGAATGCCTTGTCTGGCCTTGCTCTTCAGGCGATGACAAACTCCCATTCAAATTTTTTCAGTGTCTTTTTGATGTGTTTTTATCTCTGATATCTCATGTTGCATCGCATAAAATGCCTTGAGAATCTATAATCAGTTTCAATCAGTTTTTCATCTTCTCGTCTGAAATGATCAAATTTCTGCTTAAAAACCAATCACTTTCTTGATTCTTTTTTTTATGTGCGTAATTGGATTTCATCATCACTTAAAATCTTTTTCATTGAATCAGCTGGATTGAATGACAGACCAAACAAAATGGTCGGATGCAGCTAATAACACAGGCTATACATGGCCGACAAATGGAGGAGACAATTGTGTTGAACAATCGCGGTAAAAAAGAATTTTTTAATCCCAAACTCAAAGGTACAGCCCTGGCTGTACTATCTGTCATGGCTGCCAATTCAGTCATGGCACAAGAAGCAAAAAAACCTGCAGATACCAAAGAGCAGGCTGATCATGTTGTCGTTGTGTCTGGCACCCGCAAATCAGTAGCCTCCGCAATTGACAGAAAACTGCGTGCGGATACGGTAGCGGATTCCATCGTTGCTGAAGATATTGGTCAATTCCCGGACAAGAACGTTGGTGAGGCGCTGTCGCGCGTTACAGGCGTGCAACTGGAACGCTCATTTGGTGAAGGTACCAGTGTTTCCATTCGTGGCGTAGAACCAGATCTAAACCGTATTGAAATCAATGGTGTATCGATACTGAGTACGACTGGTACCGCCGGTCGTGGTGCTGATTTGCGTGAATTGCCAGCAGAATTGATTTCTTCGATAGATGTCATCAAAGGTGTGACAGCCAATATGACTGAAGGTGGTATTGGCGGCTCAGTACAAATTTCGACACGCAAGCCACTCGATTTCAAAAAAATGACTGTTGTTGGCAGTGTTGCCGGTGAGCAGGCACCGCAACGTGGTGGCGTGCAACCACGTGTCAATCTCTTTATCACCGACAAATTTTTTGATGACCGTCTCGGGCTGATGGCGAATGTTATCTACGACAAGGTCTTGACGCGCGGTGATTTTTCCCGAAATACTTCATGGCGTTACTTCCGTGACTGGGACTTTTCTCCGCAAAAAACGGTTCCTAGTATTGATCCGGTATTGGCAGGTGTAGGCTCCAAAGCTGATTGTTCCAATCTGAGTAGCCCTGCAAATGCAACGCAGACTGCGGCTGCTGCTACCGCCGCATTGCAGGCCAGCTGTGTCTCACAATGGAATGACTATTCACCACAGATTGCCCGTTATGGTATCTGGGAACGTGATCATGAAAGAACTTCTGCTGAACTGACGGCGCAATACAAATTCACTGATCGTTTGAACGCCTGGGTAAGCTACCAGACCAATATCCAGAATCAAAAACTCCGGGATTACAACTACGGTACAGACTTCAGTGCGGTAACGCGCTTGTCCAGCACAGGTACTTTGCCCACCTATGCTGCGACCACTGCTGTGCCAACTGGCGGCTCATGCACACCGGTTTCAACAACCACGACACCGGCTGGCATGATCGTGGAAAATCATATCGTTACCCAGTATGTATTGGGTAACTGCCTGGTACCGGGCAGTGCGGCTTCGCCAAACGGCGGGCAGGCCGGCTTTAGCACATCCTTGCGCGATTTTGGTTTAAAAATTGATTCCAAATATACGACAGCCGGCTTTACCTATAAGGGCGAACGTCTGGATGTAGAAGGCCTGGCGTCGTCAGCTAAATCCACGTACAGCAGTGATTCGAATAACCTGATATTGACGCAGAATGCCCCTGGTTTGCAGGTCAATCTTGATTCTTCAGGGTTGCCACGATTTACTTTTCCAACAGGCTATAGTCCTTCGAACCCTAATTCCTATATTTCTGCTCAATTGCAGTACCGCCCTTCAGAAACGATCAACAAAGAAGATCAGCTCAAGCTTGATTTTAAATATAAGCTGAAAACTGACTTTTTGTCCCGCATCTGGTTTGGTGTGCAGTCGCAGCAGGCAAAATCCAGTCAGTATAACGGTGGCGGTTATCTTGCCAGTGCTGGCAATGACTTGAACAGTACTGCTGACGATGTGTATGTGCAAACAGCAAACATCAACCAGACTTATAGTTACGACCCATTGAATACCACCAATGTGGTGCGTGCAACAGTAGGCCCGACAAATCTTGCTGACGCTAATGCCTGGACCAGGTCGGTCAACAGCTCTGCCATGGCTGCGCTGGCGCAATCTGTATTCTCGACTTCGCCTGGTACTTTCTTCAAAGGTTATAGTGGCATCAGCAATGTACCCACAAACTGGGTTGCTCCTTCATTTGCAAATGTGGGTTCCAATTTTGATCTGACCCACTTTAACCATGACTACCTGTATAACGCGCCTGGCAGTGACGGTAAAATGTATGCGCAGATTCCTGCTTATGTTGTCGATGAAAAAGTCAAATCAGTTTATTTACGTGCAGATTTTGATACTGAATTGTTTGGCAAAGATATCTTCGGTAACATCGGTGTCAGATATACACAAACGCGCGATGTCTCTCAGGGCCTGTTCAAACAACAGATCAATGTCGAGAAAACACCTGGTTCGACAACTTTCAATACAGTCATTTTGTCGAACTCCATTACCAGCATAGACAATACTTATTCGAATGTATTGCCAAGCTTTAACGCCGGTGCATGGTTGATACCAAATCAATTCCTGGTACGTGTAGGCTGGGGTAAGGTCATGGCCAGACCAAGGATACTGGATATCGTTCCGAATGCTACATGTACCAAAAACAGCGGCGCAGCACAGTTTGGTGGCGATGGCACGGATGATTGCACTGCTGGTAATCCCGCCTTGAAGCCATTCCAGGCAAGCAATACAGACCTGAGCCTGGAATATTATCCAAATGCTGATAGTCAGCTCAGCCTGGCAGTATTTCGCAAGAACATCACTGTCGGTAATAGTGTATCGACTAACGTGAAGAATGTGGATCTGTTCAAAGATGGCACTTTGTGGGACGTCAAGATGCCTATCAATTACCCAGGTGCAGTGACGCGCGGTATAGAACTTGCTGGAAGAACAGCACTTACTTTCTTGCCTGGCTTCTTCAGTGGTTTTGGTATTGATGCCAATTACACCCGCATGAATTTTACCTATGCACCAGGAACAGAGCGTTTGAATCCCCTGGATAACTCTATCTTGCCTTACGCCGGTTTGTCCAAGAATGCCTATAACCTGGGCCTGTGGTATGACAAGGATAAGTTCAATGCGCGCCTTGCCTATCATTATCGTGACCGTTACTACACAGGTACCAATGATGTATCTGGTAATCCTAACTTCATCGAGAAAACTGGTTATCTGGATGCAAAATTCCAGTATCGCTATAGCCCAAATATCACTATTTCATTCGAAGGCAAGAATTTGACCGATCAGGCAAATATTACGGATGCAGGTGATTTGTCGCGCCCGAATGAACTGGCATGGTCTGGCCGTCGCTACTTCATCGGTGTATCGATCAAGAATTAATCAGTAAGACTTTTGTTAATCGCAGTATTTGATCCAGCCATGCTAGTGCAGATGGCTGGTTTTTTTTAGCTTCATATTTTCAGACTATTTCTCATGACTTCACATGCAAAGTGCAGGATGGTTTTCTTTAGCCTGATATGGACAGTATTCATGTCTGTCCCTGGTTTGTCGTTTGCCCAGCCTGTTTTTAATAATCCATTAGTGAAGAATCGGGCAGATCCACAAATATTCTTGCATGCAGATGGCTATTATTACTTTACCGCCACAGCGCCAGAATATGATCGTATCGAATTGAGACGCGCACGCAGCATCAATGAACTTGCCACGGCAGATGCCAAAGTCATCTGGCGCAAACACGCTAGCGGCCCCATGAGTCATCACATCTGGGCCCCGGAATTACATTTCATTGATGGGAAGTGGTATGTGTATTTCACAGCTGGCAGGGCTGACGCGATCTGGGATATACGTCTGTATGTACTGGAAAGCAGTGCGGCCAATCCTGTTGACGGCGAGTGGCTGGAGCGGGGACAGCTCAAGACCGGTTGGGAGTCATTTTCACTGGACGCAACCACGTTCTCTCATGCTGGCCAACGTTACCTGGTGTGGACGCAGCGTGATCCTGCGCCGGATAAAAAGAATACCAATATCTATCTGGCGAAGATGGATACTCCTTTGTCTATTGCAGGGCCAGCGACTTTATTGTCGCGCCCTGATTATGACTGGGAGAAGCGTAAGTATGAAGTCAATGAAGCACCGGCAGTATTGATCAGAAATGGGCGTATATTCATCACCTATTCAGCCAGCGCCATCGATGAAAACTATTGTATGGGCTTATTGACGGCACCGGCAAACGCAAATCTGCTTGATGCAAAGGTATGGAGCAAATCTTCTCAGCCTGTATTCAAGAGCAATGCTGCAAGTAATCAATATGGTCCCGGACACAATTCCTTCACGACCACGGCAGATGGTAAAACAGATGTACTGGTTTATCACGCTCGTGATTATCGGGACATCAAGGGTAATGCGCTGTATGACCCGAACAGACATACCCGTGCTCAGACATTCAGCTGGAACGCTGACGGAACACCAGATTTTGGACAACCTGGTGCGCCCATGATTAATCAGGGCAAACTGGCTGCCAAGCCCTTGTTCAGAGATCCCATCATGGATGGAGCTGCAGATCCCGTACTGGTGCGCAATACCGCATTGGGTAAATGGTGGATGTTTTACACCAACCGACGGGCGAATGCTAATGATGTCCCTGGTGTCGCATGGGTGCATGGAACACGTATAGGCATAGCTGAATCAAATGATAATGGAGCGAACTGGCACTACTTGGGCGAAGCCGACATAGAGTTGCCACCATTCATGGGGGAATGGACTCGACGCATTGGGCACCGGATATCATCCGGGCTGATGACGGCAGTTACCATATGTTCCTGACTGTGGTACCCGGTATCTTTAATGACTGGAAACATCCTCGCTACATGGTACATCTGCGTAGCCAGGATTTACGTCATTGGCGCAATGCCAGGATATTGCAGCTTGCTTCTGACAGGGTGATTGATGCTACGGTACTGCGTTTGCCAGAAGGCGGATATCGTATGTGGTACAACAATGAAGTAGATAAGAAATCTATTTACTATGCTGACAGCGCTGATCTTGAAAATTGGATAGACAAAGGCAAGGCCGTTGGCGATCAAAGCGGGGAAGGGCCCAAGGTTTTTCGCTGGAAAGAGCAATGGTGGATGATTACTGATGTGTGGCGTGGGCTGGCTGTATATCGTTCAGATGACTTACTGAGCTGGAAGCGTCAGGTGGGCGGTAATCTGCTTGAAATACCAGGGCATGGCGAAGATGACGGCGTCATCGGCGGGCATCCCGATGTTGTGGTCAACGGTGACAGGGCATTTTTATTTTATTTCACCCATCCTGGCAAACGTGGTGCCGACCAGAAAAAAGATGGCAAGGAACAGCGACGAAGTTCCTTGCAGGTCGTTGAGTTATTACTGACTGAGCAGGGCTTGCAGGCTGAACGTGATGCACCTGCTTATGTCCGTTTATCAAATGATTAGCGGCTGAAAAACGCAAAATGGGAACCAGGTAGCAGGTTCCCATTGATGAATTTCTGGATCGATTTTGACTTATCTTGACGTCACCAATTCGCGCCACTTCGCCTTGTATGTGAGTAATCCGGGCGGTTCCAGTTTGCTCACGGCACCAGCTTGTGAATCCAGGTCAGGCAAATTTTCCCAGTGATGCAACATCCAGGCCCCGTAAGTGGTACCACTGGTGTCATTTGACAGCTCGATGTTTTGCTGCGGCCGCAAACTGGCTAGCATTGCTGCCAAGTAGGGATTGTTGGTAAAACTCCCCTCAATAATGATATCGCCTTCTGACCCCAGTTTTTCCAGGCAATAATCTGTCATGAGTACGCAATACAGAGTGGCGAGAGCATATCTTTCCTGCATGTTTTCTGGTGCCTGCCCTGATATTTTGGCCAATTGTCCAGAAAACGGGCCACCTGATTCGGCAAAGCAGGGCAAGGCAAAGGTATTTTGGCTGATCAGTTTGCTGATATCGGATGGCGTACAAGTCACTGGCTCCTGGCCTGCCAGAATGGCAAATTCGCGCCCGCCCATAAAGCGCATGCAGGAAACTGCTTTACCAAGCACATTGGTATTGGCCAGCATATCCGCATGTTCGTCCAGCCTTTCCTGATCTGCGCCCAAGGCGGCAGCGATCGTCCAGGTGCCGGTCGATAGAACTGTACGGTGCTTGTTACCCGCATCTTTCAGATGACGTAACAGAGATGCATTGCTGTCATGCACACCGCATATTATTTGGCAGTCTGCTGGCAAACCGGTTTCCCTTGCTAATGTGGCACGTATCCTTGCCAGCCTGGTCCAGGCTTTTTGCATGGGTGGAAAAAGAGATGTCCATCCCTTTTTTTCCACTAAAGTAGAGTATGTCTGCTGGCTGGTGTCCCACAAGTCTGTATGACAACCCAGTGAGCTGACTTCAGTTGCTGCAACACCGGACAAGCGCCATGCCCAGTACTGTGGATACATCAGTACATGTGAGGCTTTGGCAAATTCCTGTGGGTAGTTGTTTTGCAGCCAGACCAGTTGACGACCCAGATTGAGGCCTGCTGGCAAATCAGGAGAATAGCTTTGCTGGTATGGCGGCCGTAGCGGCTGATATTGATGATTATCCTGCTCAGGCAATTCTGCCTCATAGTCCAGAACTGGCAGCACCAAGCCATTACCATTCACCAGCGCAGCAGTTGCACCGTGGGTCACAGGGATGATTGCTGACACCTTGGCAATCCGGGAAAACTCACTGAATATCTGCAGCATCCACGACCATATCCTCTCGGTATCATGATGTGGATAGACGCCGTCCTGGACGATGTTATTAGGGCAGCGTTGCTCGGCCAAAGTATTTGCCTGCGCATCGAGCAGGCTGAGCTTTACATTGGTCTTGCCTATGTCAAGGACGATACTGGCATTCTGCGTCATTTGCTTTTTATTTTCTTTGTTTCTTAAGATTCATCAGACGGGGCAGGGCAATCGTGACCAGCAGCAGGATGCCGACGATGATGGTCATGATAATGCCGGGGATGTTTGCCAATGCCATGCCATAGTTGACGATACCTAATGTCAATACAGCCAGGAACACGCCGATAATGGTTCCAGCGCCGCCCGAGATGCTGACACCACCCAAGATCACCATGGTAATGATTTCCAGCTCCCATCCTGTAGCAATATTCGGGCGAGTACTGCCGATGCGTCCCGTCAGGAAAAACGCTGCAAGGCCAGCCATGGCGCCGGTCAGTGTAAAAAGCATGAAGCGGTATTTATCGACTGCCACACCAGAAAATCTGGCAGCAACAGGGTTGTTGCCAATCGCATAGATGCGGCGTCCCCAACTGGTTGCATGCAGCAGAATCGCGAACAGTACAACAAAGAACAACAGGACGATGAATTGTCGGGGAATAAGATCAAAGAAATAGCCCTGGCCCCAGTCGATTAATAATTGCGGATAAGAAGTAAATGCCTGGTCGCCAAGAACCACGCTGGCCAGACCGCGAAACAGTGACACACTGCCTATCGTCACGACGATGGAAGGCAGGGCAAAGCGAGTGACCAGCAAGCCATTCAAACTGCCACAGGCTGCACCAGTAAATATGGCGATGAACAATAAAGTGTAAGCTGGGAAACCATGTGAATTCGCCAGCCCCATGGCAACTGAACACAATGCCAATATGCCGGACACAGAAATATCAATCTCGCGGCAGATGATCAGCAAGGCCATGGGCAAGGCGATCAGTGCTTTTTCACTGAAGTTGAACGTGCCATCAGCCAAATTGTGCAAATCAAAAAAATTCGGCAACACCAGGCTGTTGACAATGAAGGCTGCGACAAACAGTATGGCCAGCAGAGTTTCCCAATGCGAGAAAATTTTCTTTAACTGAAAATCTTCCCGGTCGCGTATGGTGTAGCGTGAGCTGTTATTTGAGGGTGTCATGATAGTCGTGTTCACGTACTGCTCCTGATTGCATTTTTTTGCAGTAGTTGCAAAGGCAAAATCTGGCGGCTGCTTTTTTTATTGCTACGCGCATTGATCATGACCGCGGTAAGTATCACAACGCCGGTCAGTGCGCTTTGCCAGAAGGGCGAAATTTTCATGATGGGCAGGGCGTTGTTGATGACTGCCAAAAACAGTGAGCCCAGTACTGCACCAGATACTGTACCCGCACCACCGGCGATATTGATACCGCCAATGACGCAGGCTGCAATCACGGTAAATTCAAAGCCATAGGCAATTTCCGTATAGGCCACTGCATAACGTGCCACCCACAGGTAACCACATAAGCCAGCCATCAATCCTGACAAGCCATACGTCCAGAACAGGCGGCGTGGGGTAGGGATGCCTATATAGTTGGCAGCATTTGGTTGATTGCCAATGGCATACAAGTCCCTGCCAAAATGTGTATAGTGGGCGAGATACCACATCACAGCAATAACGATGACGGCAATCCAGACCAGATGCGTAATTCCTAGTAACTGACTGAGTGGAAAGGCGATGAAGGCGGCAGGCATCTGGTGTGACGATACCCAGGCACCACCAGACAATACAAACACCAGGCCGCGATAGACGCTCATGGTGCCCAGCGTTACGACGATAGGCGGCAGACCCAGATAACCGATCAGGTAGCCATTGATCAATCCCAGGCCAAGGCCTATGGTGATTGCCACCAAGATAATCAGTAGTAGAGGCAGATCAGGAAATTTGGAAGCCAGCAAGGCAGACATCATGCCTGATAGCGCCAGATTGGATGCCACTGATAAATCGATGCCACGTGTAATGATGACAAACATCTGGGTCACCGCCAGCATGATCAACAGCGTGCTGTCGGTCAGCAAGTTGGACAGACTTGATACACTGAGAAAAACAGGCGCACGTAGCCCAACAAGGACTATCAGAGAAACGATCATCAATCCCAGCAGAACTTCCCTCTGCTGCAAATACTTCAAACGGTTCATGCTATTTCCTCTGCCATTTCCTCTGCTATCTCCACTATTGATGCATCACTGCCAGACGCCGCAGCAACTACGCTCTCTGGCGTGGCAAGTGCTCTGTCAAATATTTTTTTGATATGTCCCTGATGCATGACGATAACGCGGTCAGACATGCCCAGTACTTCCGGTAATTCGGATGACACCAGTATCACTGACAATCCGGTTGAAACCAGTTCGCTGATGAAACGATGCACCGCAGCCTTGGAACCGATATCGATGCCCTTGGTTGGCTCGTCCAGGATGATGACTTTGGGTTTGGTTGCCAGCCACTTGCCCAGGATGACTTTTTGCTGGTTGCCACCAGATAGCTCGGCGATCAGTTGCGTCAAATGACTAGCCTTGAGTTCCAGTTGTTCGCTGTAGTGTCTTGAAATTGCTGCTTCTTCGCTGCGTCGCCTGCCGAGCAGGAAGCCTATGCGATCCAGGATAGGCAAGGTGATATTTTGCTGCACCGACATGGTCAGATGGCCACCTTGATGTTGCCGGTCTTCCGGTACATAAGCTATGCCATGGGATATCGCATCTTTGGCTGATTTGATGGCTAATACCTTGCCTTCCAGGCTTACGCTGCCAGTGACGCCACTGCTGAGTCCAAACAGGGCTTGCATGACTTCTGAACGGCCCGCACCCACCAGACCATAAAACCCCAGAATCTCACCTTTGCGCAAAGAAAAATTGACCTTGTCAAACTCGGTAGGGTGACAAAAATCTTTTACCTCAAGCAAGGTGTCGCCTATGACCACATCTTGCTTGGGGAAGGTTTGATGAATGGAGCGACCTACCATGAGAGACACCAGATCCGGTTCAGAGATATCAGCCAGTGCACCTTCAGCAACAAAATGACCGTCCCGTAAGACGGTGTATCGATCGGCAACAGCATAGATTTCATCAAACTTGTGTGAGATGAAAATCACTGCGGTACCAGCAGCGCGTAATTGCCTGATGATGCGGTACAGCTCTTGAATTTCCCGTTGTGACAGCGATGCGGTCGGCTCATCCATGATGACCACGCGTGCATCTTGCGACAGGGCGCGGGCAATTTCGACAAAGTGGCGCTGTGCCACACTCAAGTCCTTGACCTTGGCTCGTACCGGCAGCGACACTTCCAGCCTTGCAAACAGTCTTTCAGACTGAGCTTCCATCAATGCCCAATCTACCCGTGCCGGAAAGCCGCACATGGGCTGGCGGCCTATGAAAATATTTTCTGCCACCGTCAATTCGTCAAACATGACGGTTTCCTGATGGACAGCTGTAACGCCTGCCAGCATGGCATCTTGCGGATTGGTAAAACGAACTTGCTTGCCAGCGATGTGTATGCTGCCACTATCTGGCTGATAAATGCCAGTCAGTGTTTTTACCAAAGTGGATTTGCCTGCGCCGTTTTCACCTATCAGCGCCATGACCTCACCTGCACGCACATTGAGTGCGACTTCGTGTAATGCAATGATGCCTTGAAAGCGCTTGCAAATACCGGTCAATGTCAGAATAGGTGCCGCAGGTGAACCATCCGGGGCGATGGGAAACGGGTTGTGCTCGTTCGTCATTAAGGTCATTAATATAAGGCAAGGCAATAATAGAAAAGAAGTCAGTTGCCTGCTTAAAAAACTGGCAAGCACAAGCATGTGCTGCTGGCATAAATTTTCACATGCAACTGGTTCTATTTCCAGACAGCCCGTTGAAGTGCATCACGGGCCGGTACTGAACAAGTGTCTTTACTTAAAATATCTTGGAGAATTGTTCTACGTTCTCTTTGTTGTAAGTGAAGGGGGGGCCATTGCTGCTTCACCGTTGGCATCAATCTTGATCGTACCCATGCGGCCTATGGTAAAGCTGCCACCTGCCTTGGCATCTGGATTGCCTTTGATAAATTCATTGGCGATATAAGTCGCAGCGTAACCAAGGTCAATGGGATTCCAGATGGCGAATTCCTTAACGGCACCGCTTTTGACGTGTCCCGCCATTTCTGATGGCAAGCCCAGTCCGGTAACGAATACCTTGCCGACCAGTTTTTCATCGACCACGGCCTTGCTGGCAGCGTTGATGCCAACAGTGGAAGGGGAAATAATGACCTTCAGATTTGGATTGCTGCGCAACAGGCCTATCGCTTCGCGGTAACTTTTATCGGACTGGTCATCACCATACACAGTTGCCACCAGTTTAAGGCCGGCAAACTCAGGTTTTTCCAGGCCTTTTTTCATGACATTAATCCAGATGTTCTGGTTGGTCGCCTGGGCAGATGCAGACAGGATGGCGATTTCACCTTTGCCACCAGTCGCATTGGATGCCATTTCCAGCTGCTTGATACCTATCAATTCAGCATTAGATGGATTGAGTTGCATCAACCGGCCTTCTGGCGCGATCCCGCTATCGAAAGAGATGACCTTGATGCCGCGTTGCATGGCTTTTTTGGTGATAGGAACTAGCGCATTGGCATCATTTGCTGAGATGGCGATGGCATTGACCTTTTGACTGATCAGCGAGTTGATGATTTCTATCTGGCCCTCAGCACTGGGTGTGGTCGGGCCTGTATAAATGATTTCTACATTACCAATTTGTTTGGCCGCTTCTTTGGCACCTTCGTGTGCAGCGTCAAAAAAACCATTGCCCAGATTTTTAACCACGATGGCAATTTTTATTTTATCTGATTTCTGTTCGCAACCCTGCATGGCACCCAGCATGCTCAATGCAATTGCTGCCAGTATCACTTTTCTTCTTTTCATCAAACTGTCTCCGTCTGGAATATGCTTGCAGACTCAGTGTCATAAGCATTTGTAAATTTATTTAATATGTCTTTTGCTGGCAATTCTTCCGGTGCTACGGTAATGACTTTGACGCCAGACTGCTCAAGCAACTGTACGGCAGAGTCAGACGCGTAATGATCAGTGATAAGGCAAGATACGCGATTCAAGCCACATAGGATGAGACCAGCTTTTTTGGCGAATTTGGAGCTGTCTGCCAGAACGATCAATTCTTCAGCCTGGCTGATCAAGCGTTTTTCAGCCTGTATCAAGAGCGGGTCTACTTCCATCAGGCCCAGCAATGACAGACCATAAACACTCATGAACATTTTTCCAGCGTAATGATGCTGAGTGATGTCGTTGTCAAAAGGGCTGAGGATGACATTCTGTTCGCGGTACACGCGACCGCCAGGAACGATGATTTCATTTTCACTGGAGACCAGCAGGCGCTCTGCCATCATGAAAGAATTTGTCAGTATCTTGAGCTTCTTATCGACCAGGAACTCAGCCATCATGAAGGTCGTCGTACCGCCATTGATGATGATGGTTTCACCGTCATTGCACATGTTTGCCGCATAGCGTGCGATTGCCCGCTTTCTGTCGGCATAACATTTGATATTGTTCTGGAAGGTCTCGCTGGTGAGCGCAATTGATCGTTTTACCTGCTGCAGGTTTTCTGCGCCACCACGCGTACGGGTAAGCAGATTACGGGCTGCAAGCCAACTGATATCGCGCCTGACAGTAGCGGGGGATGCGCTGAGCCATGTTACCAGTTGCTGAACGCTTGCTGAATTATGCTCGGCGAGCAGCTTCAGCAAACGCTTACGGCGTTTGTGATTTACCATTTTTGTCTCCGTCTGTTGCCGTCTATTATCTTTATTGCGGCATGCTACCAGTCATTATTTCGTAGTAATTTGCTGGCGTATAGCGAGACTAATCACTTAAAAATCGCGCGTCAATCATAAATTGATCAAATAACTGATTATTTTCCTATGCATTAATCTGGCTATGAAAATTTCAATCATCATGCTGACTATTGTGACTTCGATCAGCTTCTTGATTACTTCTGTATTGACACTCAAAGCTGGCTGTTTTCTACTGACTGCCACTGCCAAAACGGACAAAATGCTTCACATGAGCAAGTGATGTGATTGATCCGCTCAGCTCTTGATCACTCAAGGCTTCAGGCTAAAGAATTTGTCATAAAAACACTAATTAATCACGGAGAATGTATGACCTCAACGATGCAAACCGAGCAGAAGAAGCCTATTACTTCACTTTGGGACGATGCATACGCAACTGGCCTGACTGAGCCAGAATTATTGCTGTATCGCTCAAATCTGCTCGGCTCTGATATGCGCATTACCAACTTTGGTGGTGGCAATACCTCTGCCAAGGTGATGATGCCGGATTACCTGACTGGCGAGCAGGTAGAAGTACTTTGGGTTAAAGGTTCTGGCGGTGATCTGGGAAGCATCAAGATGGATGGTTTCTCAACGCTTTACATGGATAAACTGCACTCACTGAAAGGCCGCTATCGCGGTCTGGCGCTGGAAGATGAAATGGTGGCTTATTTGCCACACTGTACGTTCAACCTGAACCCGCGCGCTGCCAGTATCGATACGCCACTGCATGCGTATATCAATCGCAAGCATGTTGATCACATGCACCCTGATTCAGTCATCGCTATTGCGGCCTGCGCCAATAGCAAGGATTTGACGCAAAAAATATTCGAAGGCGAGCTGGGCTGGTTGCCTTGGCAGCGTCCTGGCTATGACCTGGGCCTGAAACTGGAAGCAGTTTCCCAAGCCCAACCAAATCTGAAAGGCATCATCCTTGAAGGTCATGGCTTGTTCACCTGGGGTGATACCGCCAAGTCTTGCTATGAAACTACACTGGCAATCATCCAGCGTGCCGAATCATGGCTGGAAGAAAACAGCCGCAAGCCAGCATTCGGCGGTGCCAAATACAGCGCGCTGCCAGCTGCAGAGCGTGCCAGCCTGGTTGCCCGTCTGATGCCGGTACTGCGCGGTAAAATCAGTAAAACAGAATTCAAACTCGGCCACTTTGATGACAGCACCACAGTACTGGATTTTGTGTGCAGCAAAGACTTGCAGGCACTGGCAGCGCTGGGTACATCTTGCCCTGATCACTTCCTGCGCACCAAGATTCGCCCGTTTGTGATTGATTTTGATCCTTCCAATCCTAACTTTGATCAACTTTTGAGCGGTTTGGATGAAGGCCTGAATCAATATCGCGCAGACTATGTTGCGTATTATGAACGTTGCAAGCACGACAATAGCCCGGCAGTGCGTGATGCCAACCCGATTATTTACCTGATACCAGGTATCGGTATGTTGTCATTTGCAAAAGATAAGGCAACTGCGCGTATCGCTGGTGAGTTTTATGTGAATGCCATCAATGTAATGCGCGGTGCGAATGGTGTTGACAGTTATGTAGGTTTGCCAGAGCAGGAAGCCTTTGATATCGAATACTGGTTGCTGGAAGAAGCCAAACTGCAACGCATGCCCAAGCCGAAAAGTCTGGCTGGTCGCATTGCACTGGTGACTGGTGCTGCCGGTGGCATCGGTCAGGCAGTGGCACGTCAGTTGTTGCAAGAGGGCGCTTGTGTCATGTTGACAGACATCGATGGCGAGGCATTAAGCCAGGCACATCAGGTCTTGTCCAAAGTAGCAGGCAAAGATAATGTGGCAACCATCAGCGCCAACATTACCCGTGAAAGCGATGTTGAAGCCATACTGAGCGAAACTTCCTTGCGGTTTGGTGGTATCGATTTGCTGATCTCGAATGCCGGTATTGCATCTTCAGCGCCGCTGGATGAAACGACACTGGAAATCTGGGAACGCAATCAGGATATTCTGGTCAAGGGTTACTTCCTGGTCAGCCGCAGCGCATTCCGTATCATGAAGCAACAGCAAATCGGTGGCAGCATGGTGTTTGTGGCCAGCAAAAATGGTCTGGTTGCTTCTGCTGGTGCGTCTGCATATTGCACGGCAAAAGCGGCTGAAATCCACCTGGCACGCTGTATCGCCCTCGAAGGTGCGGCCCACGGCATACGCGTCAATGTCGTCAATCCAGATGCCGTGATCCGCGGTTCCCGTATCTGGGATGGCAAATGGAAAGAAGAGCGTGCTGTCTCGAATAAAATCGATGCAGATGATATCGAAGAATTCTATCGTCAGCGTAGCATGCTGAAACTCAGCGTATTGCCGGAAGATATCGCAGAAGCAGTGTATTTCCTGGCCAGTGACAAGTCTGCCAAGAGCACAGGTAACATCATCAACGTAGATGCTGGCAATGCTGCTGCATTCACGCGCTAAAATATAAAAATTGACTGACCTGGATCAGATGCCCAATATCAGGTATCTGATCTGGGTCAGCAACAAGACGGAGACATAAGATGGATAAAGTAATTGATCATGGCCAGGTGGTAGAACACAACGCCAAACTGCAAAATAATCTGGATGCCGATTATGCTGCCCTGGGCAGCATCCTGGCCAGACGCGGACAGGATATTGAGCAACTGACAGCCAAAGCCCAGACCTTTGCCGTAGCCTTGCCAAGCTGGGGTGTTGGTACCGGTGGCACCCGCTTTGCACGTTTCCCAGGCAAAGGCGAGCCACGCGATGTCATGGAAAAACTGGAAGACTGTGCTGTCATCCATCAACTGACACAGGCTACACCTACCGTGTCCCTGCATTTCCCCTGGGATAAAAGCAGTGATCCGGCTGCCATGCGTGAATTTGCCAGCAAACATGGCCTGGGATTTGACACTGTCAATTCAAACACTTTCCAGGATCAGGCCAATCAGGAACAGACCTATAAATTCGGCAGCCTGACAGCCAATGCCAAAGCCGTGCGTGAGCAGGCTGTAGCACATAATATCGAATGCATAGAATTGGGTCGTGCACTGGGTTCCAAAGGCTTGACCGTATGGGTAGGCGATGGAGCCAACTTCCCGGGGCAGCACAATTTGCGTGGTGCGCTCGAACGCTATCTCGACAGCATGCGCGACATCTACAAGGCACTGCCTGCAGACTGGCTGATGTACATCGAGCACAAACTGTTTGAGCCGGCATTCTATGCCACCACGATTGCTGACTGGGGTACCAGTTACGCCTGTGCTACCGAATTGGGCCCTAAGGCAAAATGCCTGGTTGATCTTGGTCACCATGCGCCAAATACCAACATAGAAATGATTGTTGCCCGCCTTGCGCAATTCGGCAAACTGGGTGGCTTCCATTTCAATGACAGCAAGTATGGTGATGACGATCTGGATTCTGGCAGTATCAATCCTTTCCAGCTGTTCCTGATTTTCAATGAGCTGGCCGATGTAGCACAGCGTGACGGTGATGCCTTCAAACCATCTTACATGCTGGATCAGTCACACAATGTGACCGATCCTATAGAAAGTCTGATGTCCAGTGCTATCGAAGTACAACGTTCTTTTGTACAGTCTGCACTGGTAGACCGCAAGGCATTGAGCGCATATCAGGAAAACAATGATGTGCTGCTGGCAGCGCAAACACTGAAACAGGCGTTCCGCACTGATGTCAGTCCCATCCTGGCTATGGCACGCGCCCGTTCTGGTGCGGCTATTGATCCGGTTGCCTGCTATCGTGCAACTGGCTATCGTGAAAAACAGGCTACACTCCGTCCACCAAAGGCTGGCGCCAGCGGTAGCGGTATAGTCTGATTCAACTCCCTCTGAAGCATATTTGCTGTTGCGCATTTTTGCGTAATGGTGATCTGCTTCAGGGGGATTTTTTCATAGCCATGTCTCCGGATGGAATAGACTTAGCAATAAGCTGATGTCCATTCAGGATAGACGCCTGTTCTCTATTTGTCTGGATTATCATTTTCTATGACCAAGTCTACCTTGCCTGCATTTGCGCTTAATAAATTGCGCACCTGCGTCCTGCTTTCTCTTGCCATGCTATGTGCCGCACCAACAATGGCACAAGCCAGGGCAGCAGCGAATTCTCCATCTGTGAAAGAACTTGCCAAAGCCTTTGCCACGCCGCCCGATGATGCACGTCCCATGGTGCGCTGGTGGTGGTTCGGACCATCCGTGGAAAAGAAACAGCTGGAACGCGAAATACTGGACATGAAGGCAGGCGGTTTTGGTGGTTTTGAGATTCAGGCTGTCTACCCCATGGAACTGGATGATGCTGCCAAAGGTACACACAATTATCCGTATTTGTCGAAGCAATTTCTTGAACACGTCAGTTTTGCCAATGACAAGGCACGTGCCAACAAACTCAGAGTTGATATTACGCTGGGCAGCGGCTGGCCATACGGCGGTCCACATGTCGCTGTAGCTGATGCTGCCGGTCGTTTGCGGGTAGCCGTGATTGAGCTGCCAGCCGGTAATGAGAGTTTTGCCTTGCCAGCCATCATGAATGGTGAGAAATTATTGGCCAGCTTCGTGGTCGATGGTACGCCAAAACAGTTGGATAGCAGCAAATTGCAATTATTTGAACCCCAACTGCTGGCAAGTAAAAGTGGCCGGGCAGGCATCAAGGCTGCTGCCGCTGACCGCGTAGTGGTGTGTTATATCGCCAGCCGTACCGGCCAGCAGGTTAAACGTGCAGCTTTAGGGGCAGAAGGTTTTGTACTTGACCATCTGAGCCGCAAGGCCATTGATCATCACCTGAAAACCGTGGCTGAACCGTTGTTGAAGGCTTTCGGAAAAAATCCACCATACGCCGTATTTTCTGACAGCCTGGAAGCCTATGGTACCGACTGGACCGATGATTTCCTGGCCGAATTTCAGCGTCGTCGTGGCTATGACCTGAAACCACATCTGCCAAAAATCGAATCTGGCATTGGTGCAGATGCTGCCGCCATCCGGCGTGACTGGGCATTGACACAAACCGAACTGGCAAACGAACGTTATCTGGTGCCAGTGAATCAATGGGCCAAAGCCCACGGTACCCGCTTCCGTTCCCAAACCTATGGTGAACCGGCGGTGACCATGTCGAGTAATAAACTGGTTGATTTGCCAGAAGGTGAGGGCTATCAGTTCCGCCAGTTTTCATTTACACGCTGGGCAACATCCGCGGGTCACCTTTATGGCCGCCCCGTCATTTCTGCTGAAACCTGGACCTGGCTGCATTCGCCTGCTTTCAGCGCGACGCCGCTGGATATGAAGGTCGAAGCTGACCGCATGCTGTTGCAGGGTGTTAATCAGTTCGTTGGCCATGGCTGGCCCTATACACCACCGGGCACGCTGGAACCTGGCTACGCATTCTATGCGGCGGCGGTATTCAACACCCATCTGCCGTGGTGGAATGTCATGCCGGACGTCAATGGCTATCTGCAAAGAATGAGTTACCTGATGCGTCAGGGGAAACCGGCAAATCAGGTTGCCGTATTCCTGCCTACTGATGACGTGTACGCAACCCTGTCTCTGGGCAAGGTGTCTGTGTCGGCAGAAATGGGCAAATATGTGACGCCAGAGCTAAGCGCGCAGGTACTTGATGCCGGCCATAACATTGATTACGTGGATGCCGAATCCGTCATGGAGCTGGGCATCAATTATCCCGTTTTGATTTTGCCGCATGTGAGTCGGCTGTCACCGGCAGTCATTGCCAAATTGAGTGATTATGTGCGTGCCGGTGGCAAAATCATTGCGGTTGGCAACAAGCCATCGCTGGCACCAGGCTACCTGAATGCAGCGCGCATCAGTACAGAAGTCCAGACTGCATCAGATGCCCTGTTTGCCAATCAGGACAAGGTCAGCCTGGTCAGCAGCGATAGCGCCGTGGGTGCCGCTTTGAAGGCTGCAGTTCCCGCAGACATGGAGTTGAGTGCTGAAAAAGAAAACATAGGCTTCATTCGTCGACAACTGCCTCATTCTGATGTCTATTTCATCGCCAACACCAGCAATCGTGATGTGACCGCGAATGCCGCCTTCCGCAGCAAGTACAAAACAGCTTACTGGTGGAATCCGTATGACGGCAAGATCAGCAATGCCGATGTCAAGCCGACTCTGCGTCTCGCACCTTATGAATCACGGGTGCTGGTACTGACCGATACACCGCAGAATGCAGCGCCGGAACCAAAACTGGCAGATGCCACCACCGTTGTTGATTTAAGCCGTGACTGGAAAGTGCAGTTCAGCGAAAAACCACAGGCGGTCAATATGTCCAGTCTGCGTTCATGGACTGAAGATGAAGCAACGCGTTATTTTTCTGGTATCGCAAGCTATACCAAAGACCTGGAATTGAGCGCGGTACAATTAAACGACAGCAAGCTGACTCTGGATTTCGGTCCGGGCACACCACTGGAGGTCACGCCCAAAGTACCGAGCGGCATGCGTGCCATGCTTGACAGCCCGGTGCGGGAAGCTGCAGTCGTCTTCGTCAATGGTCAGCGTGCCGGTTCGGTATGGAAACCACCTTATCAACTGGATATCAGCAAATTGCTGCGTGCCGGTAATAACCGTCTTGAAATACAGGTCGCCAACCTGGGCTTGAATGCGCTGGCTGGCCATGCCTTGCCGGACTATCGCTTGCTGTCTGCCAGGTATGGACAACGATTCATCCCGCAGGATACTCATCTGATACAAGCTCAGCCTGCCGGTATTCTTGGACCAGTCAAATTGATAGGCGCGAAGTTGCAATGAAATCCTTGGCCCGGCGCTGGTTACGCCATACTGATATGGTATTTGTCTTGCCTGTGCTTTTGCATCTGGCAGTCGCTGCGGCTTTGATGTCCGTATTGCTATTGACATCGTTTACCGCAGCGGCAAAAGAAATCAGTGCCGGTACCTACGGTGCCATCGGCGATGGCAAGACGCTCAATACCAGCGCCATACAGAGTGCCATTGATGCTGCTGCCAAAGAGGGTGGTACGCTGATTTTTCCGGCGGGTACCTACCTGACCGGTGCCCTGTTCCTTAAAACTGGCGTGACGCTGCGACTGGATAAGGGCGTGACCTTGCTGGGTTCACAAAACATACAGGATTATCCTGTCATGCCTACCCGGGTTGCCGGCATAGAGATGAGCTGGCCAGCAGCGCTGATCAATGTGTATGAACAAAACAAGGTTGCCATCACTGGTGAAGGTGTGATTGACGGTGACGGCAAGGTATTCTGGGAAAGTTACTGGAACCTGCGCAAGGCCTATGAACCACGTGGCCTGAGATGGGCATCGGACTATGATGCCGGTCGCCCTCGCTTGTTGCAAATCTATAAGGCATCCGATGTGCGTGTGGGTGACGGCTTGCTGTTGCGTCGCTCAGGTTTCTGGACTTTGCATATCTGTTACTCGAACAAAGTGGTCGTAGATCGCCTCACCATTCGCAATAACGAAGGCGGACATGGCCCATCCACTGATGGCATAGATATCGATTCATCCAAAGACATTCTGGTCCAGCACGCAGATATTGCCGTCAATGATGATGCGATCGTCTTGAAGGCCGGGCGGGATTCTGATGGCCTGCGGGTCAATCGCCCAACAGAAGATGTGGTCATACGCGATATCACTGTCCGGGAAGCAGTTGCCGGATTGAGTTTTGGTAGCGAGACTTCAGGTGGATTCCGTCGTATTGAAGCATATCGCTTCACGGTAATGAAAGATGTACCCGTAGGCATACTGTTCAAATCAGCACATACACGTGGTGGTTTTGGCGAAGACCTGAATATCCATGATTTTGTCATGAATGACGTGCCAGTGGTTTTGCGCGTGATCATGAACTGGAACCCGCAATACAGCTATGCAAAGATTCCTGATGATGTGAAAGATGTACCGACTTACTGGAAAGTACTGGTCACGCCGGTACCAGAAAAAGACGGTATATCCAGACTGCGCCGTGTCAATATCTCCGGCATCAAGGCACGTGGCGCAAAAACCGCCTTTGAAATTGAAGGATACGCGCAAGCGCCGCTAGAGGATTTTAAGCTCAGCAAACTCGATATTGAAGCAAACACCGGTGGCTTTATCCGTTACGTGAAGCGCTGGAAAATGTCGGATTCCAGGCTGGTTTTTGAGGATGGCAAACCGGTAAATATTTCCGCAGATTCTGAAGTATCCGGGCTGACCGTCAATGGCTCCGGACCTGCAAAATAAGAATGAAGTAAACAACAATAAAATGAAGGAGAGCACTTTGAAATTTCAAAAAAAATACCTGATGCTTGCCAGCCTGGGTTTTGTCGGCAGCATGTTGCCAGCCCTGGCCTGGACGCAGAACTATCCGCTTCCTACACCAGCCATGCAGGCGATCATCGACAAGGATACTTCACGTCATTTTGGTGATGCACCTGCTGATGGCGGCCCTCTGGCAACCGATCTGTCTGCAGAGCTGGAACCAGCAGCGATAGAAAATGTCTTGCGCAAGGTGGCGGATTGGCAACTGGCCCGTTCGCAGGCGCACTTTGGGCGTATCTGGACATCCAGCGTGATGTACACCGGCTTCATGGCAGCGTCAGAAGCCACAAATGACAGCAAATATAAAGACGCCATGCTGGCCATGAGCCAGCAACATCAATGGCAACTGGCGAAACGCCTGCCGAATGCGGATGACCAGAGTGTGGCGCAGACTTATCTGGATTTGTATTTCCTCAACAAGCAGCCTGAATTCATCGCCCCAACCAAAGGCGACCTCGATACCCTGATTGATCTGAAGACTCTTAAACCAGGTGACGACCGTCTGCCATGGTGGTGGTGTGATGCCTTGTTCATGGCACCGCCGGTATGGGCGAAAATGTATGTGGCAACAGGTGAGCGCAAATATCTGGATTATGTCCATACCCAATGGAAAAACACTTACGATCTGCTGTACGACAAACAAGAACACCTGTATGCCCGCGACGTCAGCTATATCAACAAGACTGAACCCAATGGCAAGAAAATTTTCTGGTCACGCGGCGAAGGTTGGGTCATGGGTGGTATAGCCAGGACACTGGACTATATCCCCAAAGACGATCCGCAACGCCCATTCTACGTACAACAGTTACGTGAAATGTCAGCCCGCATCGCACAGTTGCAGGATGAAAACGGTCTGTGGCATGCCGGTTTGCTGGACCCCGCTACGTATCCCTTGCCTGAAATTTCTGGCTCAGCCCTGTTTGTATATGGCATGGCTTATGGCATCAATCGCGGCATTCTTGACCCCAAAGAATACCAGCCAGTAATCGCCAAGGCATGGAAGGGTATCCTGAAGCACGTCTATGCAGATGGCAGGTTGGGCGGCATACAGCAGACCGGTGCCGAGCCAGCCTTTTACAGGCCAGCATCCAGCTTTGATTATGGTGTCGGCGGCTTCATGCTGGCCGCTGCCGAATTGAAGAAGATGGTCACAGTCAAACCAGCGAAATAACAGCAGGAGAGCCAGTCATGATAACGCGTGCTTTCCGGATGAAACTAAAACCAGGCAATGTAGATGAATATCATCGCCGTCACGATGATCTGTGGCCAGATCTGGCAGATGCATTGCGTGCTGCCGGTATCTATGATTATTCCATTTTTCTGGATGAAGAGACTTTGCATCTGTTTGGTGTACTCAAATTGCATCCTGATCACCAGATCGATGACTTGCCCAAACATCCAGTCATGCAACGTTGGTGGGATTATATGGCAGACCTGATGGAAGTCGAGGCCGATAACCGTCCCAAACAATTGGCATTGAAACCTGTGTTTTATTTCGAGTAAATAAAAAATCGCCAGCCTATAATCTGATATGGGCTGGCGATTTTGATATGTATTTTTCAGTTTATTTTACTGCTTATTTCCCTAGTGACTGGCTGTCGGCTTGCAGTATTTTTCTGTCCCTCAGCCATTCTTCGGCGCGATGCGGCCAATCGGATGCATTGCCGTTACCAAGACGCATAGCCATGCCATGTGTACCGCGTTCAAACAAGAGCATTTCCGCTGGTACACCAGCTTTGGTCAGAGCCTGATAAAACAGGATACTGTTTTCGACCGGAACGGTTTTATCATTCTGGGTATGGATCAACAGAGTAGGGGGTGTCGTGCTGCTCACCTGTTTTTCCAGCGACATCAGTTGCATGGATTCTGCGCTGGGTGATGCACCCAAAAGGGCTTTGCGGGATCCCGCATGTACCGACGGGTCTTGCATGGTAATCACGGGATACATCAGTATCATGAAGTCAGGGCGTGCATTGACACCGTCAAGCGCAGCACCGGTGCGCCCCAGAGGGTGATCAAACAGGGTGCCGGCACTGGCTGCCAGATGGCCGCCCGCCGAACTGCCCATCACACCGATGCGATTGGGATCTATACCATATTGCGCTGCGCTGGAACGCACTAGACGAATGGCACGCAAGACATCCTGTAAAGGGGCAGGGTGGCCAAATTCGGCCAGGCGGGATTTAAGCACAAAACTGCTGACACCCAGGGTACTGAGCCAGTGCGCATATTGCTCGCCTTCACGAAGGGTAGACAGACGTACATAGCCGCCGCCGGGGCAAATGATCACTACGCTGCCATTTTTTCTGTCGGCAGCAGCGGGATAAAAAGTCAGATTCGGTTCGCTGACATTCGACGTGCGGCCATCAGCCACCTGTTCTGGCCTTATGTTTTTCGCGCCCGGTACGCCTTCTGGCCACAAGCTGATGGCACCGGATTGTGCATGAGAAGAAATGGCCGACAAGGTCAGTAACAAAGTGAAAAAAAGTCGTTTCATGGCAGTAAATGAAGTATGTTATAAAAAAATCCGGCTATCCTGTGTAAAGCAGTTTTGTATCAATACAAAAAAATATCGATTCCATTTGAGAAAGAACATCATGCGTCAACTTTCCCGTTTTTTGAAGTCTTTTCAATTATCAGTATTGCCTGTGGCATCTATTCTGTCTGTTATGGTCATTCCTGTTGCCAATGCGGATGAACTGTTCAATGGCCGCGATTTCAAGGGTTGGGAAATTCAAACTACACCGGCAAGCAAGATTGAAGAAGTCTTCAGTATCACAGCGGATGGTGTGATTGCTTCTGCTGGCAAACCTTCAGGTTACATTGCTACGACGGAACGCTATAAAAATTTTTCGCTACATGCAGAATGGCGCTGGACCGCTGCCCCTGGCAATGGTGGCGTGTTGATACACATCAGTTCTGGCCCCAAAGACAAAGTCTGGCCACTGAGCCTGCAAATTCAAACCAAATACAAAAATGTCGGTGACCTGCTGCCCATGGCCGGTGCCAGCTTTGCCGAACCCCTGACTACGGCCGAGGGCGCGTATCCTCCCATCAAGGCAAAACTGGCCGATAGCGAAAAACCTGTTGGCGAATGGAATAGCTGCGACATTCTTGCCAAAGATGGATCGGTTGAAGTCAGGATCAATGGCATAGTACAAAACAAAATCAGCAAATCCAGTCCAGACTCTGGTCACATCGGCTTTCAGCTTGAAGGCACCGCCTATGAACTGCGCAATGTGCGCATTCAAAAACTCGATTGATGGTCGATTGATGCAGGATTGATACACGATTGATGTCCGCAAGCCAGGCCATGTTCGTTGCATGACCTGGACAGCTTGGTCAATTGGATACAGGAATAATGCAGATATTCAGTGTCCGGTTGTCTGCAGACAGCATGGCCGACTGGATTTCTATCTTCTTGCCGTCCGGGCTGAATGTTGGGTGAGGGTGATCAGCCGCTGTATCCTTGTGCCCGGTGCTGAGTAGACTCATCTTGCCGCTTAAACGGTCTATCAGATAAATGCTGCGGCTGAAATCATCGCCGACAGCCCAGCGACCATCGCTTGATCCGTGCACATGCCATAAGCCGCTGCCTGATGGTGTTTGCCCAGCGATACGCATTTCACGTGTACGTAAATTCACAATGGCAAGGCCACTGGGTTTTTCGCGTGTGCCGGCATTACCCCAACCCGGATCTTGCCCCGGATTGGCACCTTCAACGGCAGTGCCTTTGTTGGCGCTATTATTTGTTCCGCCTATATTGCGATGCCCCATAATCGCCATTGCCACTTCATCTTTTGAAATGACGGCTTCGTGGGTCACCCATTCATAATCCGCTTCAGGATACAGCGGGCGCAAGCCACTGCCGTCTGCCATCACCACCCAGGTGCGTTGAGGTGATTTGCCGCCAGTTTCCCAGCAAAAAATGATTTCACCCGGATTCCACAAGTTCGCCTGAATATGGCCGATCTGGAAGGGTACTGAAACAACATGGCGGATTTCACCTGTCTTCACATGCATTTTTGCAATGCCGCCGGGGCCGGCCCCCATGTTTCTGGGGCCGAAGCTTTTCTCTATGCGTGCATTTTTTGCCAGGTATTTTGCCGCCTCCTGTGATGTCTCGCGGAAGTATATCCATTCATCGGCAGCATCCAGCGCCAGGTCGGCAGCTTGTCCGACTTCAGCAGGTACTACGCCGCATATGCGCTGGTAGCTTTCTGCAGGCTTCATCTTGCCAGCTTTGCTATCGGTAAATACCGCAGCAAGATCAACCTCTACCAGTTCAACCGGTGCGGCCTGACGTGGCCGACCAACTTTTCCTTCTCGTGGAGATTTATCCGTGCTGCGCATGAAATACAGTTTCATGGCACGTGTCGACACATTCAGCATGCCTGTATAGCCGCCTTCAGATACCTGTACGATATCTCCGGTTTGTTCATTGACGGCCATCGCTTCACCTTTTGCGATACCTGAGCGAAAGATCACCCATTGCCCATCGGAAGTCCATTGTGGATGGGTAGGATAGATTTTTGAATCGCCATGCGGCTGGCTGGTCAGAAAGGTCAGCATCACTCCAGTAACCGGGTCTTTGACCACTTTTCGCTCACTGGGGAAGCGATGCCCTATTTGCGCAAATGCAGACGCGGACAACAGGCAGAACAGGCACAGGAAAAGATTCAGGAAAAAACTGGGCATGCGAACAGGCAAGATACGAACAGAGATACGAACAGATAAGCGCTTCATGGAATTTTGATATGTGTGGGAGTAATCGGTTAAATTCCGGATGCGCATTTTCTCAACATGCTTGAGTGGAATGGCATCAGTGCTGCCTATTGTGCTTGGTTTTCAGGCAGTTTTTTCATAATTTGCACTGCACAATCAATAGTGATCATTTTTTTGATTCTTTAAACAAGTCTTGCAGTCAGTTACAAGCTCTCGAATAAAATGAAATCATATGTCGAGGCTGTTGATTTACCCATATGTACTCACGTGTATGATGACCTTCAGTCTTTCGCTACCCGACGATACTTAACCATTATTCCTGTCATCTATTTATGAATACCAGTATGTCTGCGGTACGCCGCCTGATCTGTGTAAGTGTGCTGGGCTGGACTTGTTCTGCCCTGGCGCAAACTACGCCACCACCAGCGGTGAACACCGACCCCAATGCAGCAGCACGTATCGTATTGCCAGAACCGGCGAATCCGCAATTACCTTCTGTTTTTTTTATCGGCGATTCAACCGTGCGCAATGGCCGGGATGATGGTCAGAACAAGGGTGCAGAAGGGCAGTGGGGCTGGGGCAATCCCATCAAGGTTTATTTTCAGACGGATAAAATCAATGTTGTTAACCGCGCCATCGGCGGTCTTAGCAGCCGCACTTATCTGACTGGCGGGCACTGGCAAAGAAGCCTGGCATTGATGAAGCCAGGTGATTTTGTCATCATGCAATTTGGCCACAATGATAATGGCCCCTTGAACGATACCAGCCGTGCAAGAGGGACCATCAAAGGCATCGGTGAAGAAGCTGAAGAAATCGATAATCTGCTGACAAAATTACCAGAGACAGTACACAGCTATGGCTGGTATTTGCGCAAATTTATTGCCGAGGCCAGAGCCAAAGGCGTGCAGGCCATCGTATGTTCTCCCATTCCCCGCAAGAACTGGGATGCAAATGGAAAAATCAACCGCAGCAAAGCCAGCTATGGGGGTTGGGCTGAACAGGTGGCGAAACAGGAAAAAGCGGATTTCATCGATCTGAATGAAAACATCGCCGCTGCCTATGACATCATGGGTAAGGATGAGGTGATGAAACTGTTCCCCTTAGTGACACCGGATGAACATACCCACACCAATCTGGCCGGTGCAGAATTTAATGCAAAGGTAGTTGTGGCAGGTATTAAAACTTTGCAATATGCACAGTTGAAAAACTATTTAAATGATAAATCGGTTGATCTGAAATCGACGGCAGCATCAGTCAAATAGCACTACAGAAATGATATTCACTTCCCATTGTCGAACGAAACTGCAACTGTTCTGGATGACGCTTGCAGCCATCGTCGTTATGACTCAGGCTGTACCTGCCGCTGCGCAATCCGCCGAAATCACTTGCAGCCAGTCAGGCAAGCTTGGTAAATTAATTTACCAGGATGATTTTGATACGGACCTGCGACAGTGGCAGGTAGAGTCCGCCGACACAAAGAATTCCGACATCAGTGTTGCCAATCACCAGCTTTTGATTGATGCAGCGAAAGGTGCAACGGTGTGGTTCAAGCAAAAATTATCTGGCGATATCTTGATCAGGTATACCCGCAGGGTCGTCATGGAACAGGGACGCAATGACCGGCTGTCTGACTTGAATCAATTCTGGATGGCGACCGACCCGCGTGATCAAAACATCTTTACCCGTAAGGGCGTTTTTGAACAATACGATGATTTACGTCTGTATTACGCGGGCATAGGCGGCAACACCAATACCACGACCAGGTTTCGTAAATACCAGGGCAATGGTGAACGTAGCTTGCTGACAGAGTTGAATGAGCGCGACACCTTATTGCAGGCGAACCGCGACTACGTCATAGAAACTACGGTGTACCAAGGCTGCACACGCGTTCTGGTCGATGGCAAAGTGTTCTTTTCATACAAGGACAAAGATGCCTTGCGGGATGGCTACTTTGGATTCCGGACCACCCAATCCCGACAACAAGTACGTGATTTCAAGATTTATCAGTTGGAATGAATACCCGCAAGATTTATTTATAGAGCAAAAAAGATGATAAAGATGAGACAAAAAAACCAGTCAGGCCTGCGTTCAACATTGAAATTATTGGCCATCGCAGGCATCAGTTGCATATTGCCATTAAGTATGGGCATGAGCACGGCAGTAGCCGCAGGCAAAACAAACAATACAGGCAAACCAGCCAATGACGTGACGGCACCACTGCATTTGATGCAACCAGATTACCCCACGCCGTACGGGCAACCGACAGCAGAAGATGTCAAGAAAGTGCTGTACCGTGTGCATACCTATCTGGACAATGTTACGCCTGCCAAAATTATTGATGGCAAAACAAAAAAGCAGATTACTGATTTTTCCCAGATCAATGACGATACGATACTGGCCCCGGGCGATTATCGCCTGACCAGCTACGAATGGGGTGTCACCTACGCAGGCATGTTGCTGGCTGGCAGTGCCACGGGTGATAAACGTTTCAGCAATTATGCCAGTGAGCGCCTTGGTTTGCTGGCTGACCTGGCACCGCATTACATTGCCCGTCTGAAGGCTAATCCGAAGAGCCCCTCACCTATCCGATCATTGTTGCAGCCCCATGCACTGGATGATGCGGGTGCCATGTGTGCCGCCATGATCAAAGCCACCAGGGAAGGCGTGTCCAATAAACTGTCCAGCCTGATTGATATTTGCAGCAGCTACGTCAGCACCAAAGAGTTCCGTCTGCCGGATGGCACCCTGGCCCGTAACCGTCCGCAACCGAATACCTTGTGGCTCGATGATCTGTTCATGAGCGTGCCAGCCCTGGCGCAAATGGGCAAATTGACAGGCGACACAAAATATTATGACGATGCCGTAAAACAGGTCAAACTATTTTCTGAACGCATGTTCAACAAGGAAAAAGGTGTGTACATGCATGGCTGGGTCCAGGATATGGGCGTGCATCCGCAATTCCACTGGGCCAGGGCTAATGGCTGGGCCGTCATGACCATGGTTGAATTGCTGGATGTACTGCCACCAGACCATCCTGGCTATGCAGACGTATTGGCGCAATTGCAGGCCCATGTCAAAGGTCTGGCTTCTTACCAGCATGGCACAGGCTTCTGGCACCAACTGCTGGACCGCAATGACAGTTACCTGGAAACGTCTGCCACTGCCATCTACACCTATGCCATGGCACATGCCATCAATCGCGGCTTTATCGATAAACGTGCTTACGCACCGGTAGTCATGCTGGCATGGAATGCGGTAGCCAGTAAAGTGACACAAAAAGGCCAGGTGGAAGGTGCTTGTGTGGGTACAGGCATGGGCTTTGACCCGGCGTTTTATTACTATCGCCCGGTGAATGTATTTGCCGCGCATAGCTACGGCCCAGTATTGCTGGCCGGTGCAGAGGTCATCAACCTGATGAGGACCAATACCTTTGAAATCAATGATAGCTCATTGCAGCTCAAACTAGCGAGGCCATGAATAAGCCATGATCTAGTGATCTTCGAGGCTAGCTTGGAATAAATTGGTGTCGACAATGCCTCATAAATCAGGAGGAGAAATGTTTGTGTTGAAAGCCAGCATAAAGGTAGGCGTATTTTGTTCGGCAGCGCTTGTATTTGTAGCTATTGCCGTTCCGGTTTTTGCTGGCAATCAAGTCAGTATCAGCATTGATGCGAAAAAACCTGGCCCAGTCATTAATAAAAATGTTTACGGCCAGTTTGCAGAACATTTGGGCAGGGGTGTTTATGAAGGCATGTGGGTAGGACCAGATTCAGCTATTCCAAATACAAAGGGATGGCGCAATGATGTTGTCGCGGCGCTAAAAAAGATACATGTGCCACTGGTACGTTGGCCAGGTGGTTGTTTTGCGGATGAATATCATTGGCGGGACGGCATAGGCGTACGTGAGAACCGTCCAGTCAAGATGAACACCAACTGGGGCAATGTGGAAGAACGCAATGCCGTTGGTACCCATGAGTTTTTTGACTTGATTGATCTGCTGGGTGCAGATGCCTATGTGAATGGCAATCTTGGTTCTGGCACGCCGCAGGAAATGGCAGAATGGCTGGAGTATATGACGGGTGACGGCAAGTCAACTTTGGCAGAATTACGCCGCAAAAATGGCCGTGATAAGCCATTTAAAGTCGCTTTCTTTGGTATCGGTAATGAGGCCTGGGGTTGTGGCGGCAATATGAAGCTTGAGCACTACACCAGCCTGTTCAATCAATACGCCAGTTTTTTGAAAGCTCCAAAGGCTTACATGCCAAAAATCATTGCCAGTGGTGGTCATGATGATGACACCAGTTGGACAGATTATTTGACCAGGAACATCCACGAACAATGGAATATGCGTTTTGATGGTGTCAGCTTTCATTATTACACTCTACCAACCGGCACTTGGGAAAAGAAAGGCAAGGCGCTTGGTTTTGGGGAGGATCAATGGATATCCACGCTAAAAAATACATTGCGCATGGATAGGCTGATCAGGAATAACGTTGCCAGGATGGAGGTCAATGACCCCAAGAGCAAAATTGCTTTCAATGTGGATGAGTGGGGAACATGGTATGACGTGGAACCGGGTACGAATCCTGGATTTTTATATCAACAAAACAGTTTGCGCGATGCTCTGGTTGCTGCCTTGAATTTCAATATTTTTCATGAACATGCAGCGCGTGTGCGTATGACCAATATTGCCCAGATGGTTAATGTCTTACAGGCCATGATATTGACTGATAAAGACAAAATTTTACTAACGCCAACTTATCATGCATTTGAAATGTATGTGCCATTCCAAAATGCGACAAACTTGCCACTCACGATAAGCAATAACCACGAATACAGTTTTGGCAAAACCAGTATTCCAGCAATAAGTGCTTCTGCAGCTCGTGCGCTTGATGGAAAAGTATATTTGTCGCTGGTGAACACTAATCCCAATGAGAGTGTTGAGATAGATGTTGATGTTGCAGGCGAAAAAATAGAAGCTGCCAAAGGCCGCGTACTGACTGCAAAGACCATGGATGCACACAACACTTTTATCCGGCCACAATCAGTACAGCCAGACAATTTTAATTCCAGTGCAAAAGCAGGCAGATTGACATTGAGTGTCCCAGCCAAGGCGATAGTTGTGGTGGCGCTTGAATAATGGCGAGATACCTGTTATTCAACTATCTGAAATCATGCCGATGAGGAAGTTAGTGCAGGAAGTAGAGCCGCTGTCGTAATGCAATCAGGCAAACAGTTCAGTTTAAAGGCGAATTGCATGAAATCTCTCTGTTTGTACTTCATGGTTAGTATTTTTTGTTTGCAGCCGCAATGTCAACTTGCCGCTGCAGAAGTCAGTGTGCACGACCCTGTGATGGCAAAAGAGGGAAATACATATTACCTGTTCAGCACCGGGCCAGGCATTACTTTCTATAGCTCTGCCAATATGAAAGACTGGCGGCCTGAGGGCAGGGTGTTCGCTGGTGAACCTGTCTGGGCACGCAATACTGTGCCGGACTTCAATGGCCACATCTGGGCGCCAGACATACAGTTCCACAGCGGAAAATACTATTTATATTATTCAATATCTGGATTTGGCAAGCTGACTTCAGCTATTGGTGTCACGGTTAACAAGACGCTCAATCTTCACTCACCGGATTATCGCTGGGAAGATCAGGGAATGATATTGCAGTCCGTCCCAGGACGCGATTTGTGGAATGCCATTGACCCGAATATTGTCACCGACAGCGAGGGCCAGGCCTGGATGTCATTTGGTTCGTTCTGGTCCGGCATCAAACTCGTGAAATTGAACGAGGCATGGACAGGTTTGGCACAGCCACAGGAATGGCATGCGATTGCAAAGCGTGCTCGTCCGGCTTTTACACCGGATGAATCAGCTGGGCCCGCAGAAATTGAAGCACCTTTTATTTTTAAAAGAGGGGACTACTACTACCTTTTCGTTTCCTGGGGCCTATGCTGTCAGGAAGAAAAAAGCACCTATCATCTGGTTGTCGGACGCTCCAAAAGTCTGACAGGGCCATATCTGGACAAAAATGGCAAAGCTATGCTTGAAGGCGGCGGCTCTCTGTTTTTACATGGCACTGAGCACTGGAAGGCACTGGGACACAATAGCGCCTATTATTTCAATGGCAGGGATTATCTGGTATTACACGCGTATGAGGCCGCTGATAAATACCTGCAAAAACTGAAAATTCTTGACATGCAATGGGACGCAGAACTTTGGCCATTCGTTGATGCTGCTCAACTCGACGCCTACCGCAGCGTACAGTTGCCAGGAAAATAGCATGAATTATCCTTAATGATTGTTCATATTGCATCATTGCGGGACAAAGCTTGTTGAGCGTATCGAGTTAACTTTAATAGCTCGCATCAAATAAAAAAGGCTTGCAGATAAGATATCTGCAAGCCTTTTTGTATTCATTGGTCGGGGCGAGAGGATTCGAACCTCCGACCCCGTGCACCCCATGCACGTACGCTACCAGGCTGCGCTACGCCCCGACACTGAGCGAAAGATTATAGTATATCGTGGCGAATTTTGCTATGTTTGACCAGAAACTTCTTAAATGCTTGCCTTGGTGAAAATATTTGTCCGATTTTATTCATTATTTGACTGAAATATTTTCATAATTCAGAAAAAACTGTGAAAATACCAGTCCTAGGTCGCCGTATCACTACGGTGCTTAAAAACATTTCTGAATAAATACAAGATGACAATTAAAATCAGTCAGAACTTCGACGCGGGAGCGATCGAAGTCGTCAAGGCGGAACAGGCGGGGGCCATCGATTTAAATTTGCGCAAGGATTCACATGCCGACATCTGGCAGTGGTTTCACTTTCGCTTGCAGGGCGCACGTGGGCAAGAGACTGTCATGCGCATTATCAATGCGGGTGATGCCACTTATGCCAAGGGCTGGGAAGGCTATCGCGCGGTAGCAAGTTATGACAGGGCTAACTGGTTCCGTGTAGATACCGAGTTTGATGGCAAGGTCATGACCATACGTCATACACCTGAACGTGACAGCGTGTATTACGCTTATTTTGAGCCTTACACCTGGGAACGTCACCTGGCCTTGCTGGGTGGGGTAGAGAATTCTTCTGTCGCCCGTGTTGAAGACCTGGGCAATACCGTTGATGGCCGTGACCTGAACCTGATCGTTGTCGGTGACCCTGCTGCTGAAAAGAAAGTGTGGATCATTGCGCGCCAGCATCCAGGCGAAACCATGGCTGAATGGCTGGTGGAGGGCACTTTGAATGCCTTGCTGGACCCATCCAATCCAATCGCACGCAGCATTCTGGAAAAAGCGGTGGTGTATATCGTCCCGAACATGAATCCAGATGGTTCTGTACGCGGCAACCTGCGCACCAATGCAGCTGGTGCCAACCTGAACCGTGAATGGATGACACCTTCGCTGGAAACCAGCCCTGAAGTGTATTACGTCAAGAACAAGATTCACGAAACAGGTTGTGATCTTTTCCTGGATATCCATGGAGATGAAGCCTTGCCTTACATCTTCGTGGCTGGCAGTGAAATGCTGGCAGGTTTTAGCGAAAAGCAGGCGCAGGAGCAGCAGCATTTTGTCGATAGTTTTTGCAAGGCCAGTCCTGACTTCCAGACCAAATACGGTTACGAAGCATCCAAATACAATGAAGATGTGTTGAAGCTGGCATCCAAGTATATTGGCCATACCTTCAAATGCGTTTCGCTGACTCTGGAATTGCCATTCAAGGACAATGCCAATTTGCCGGATGCAGAAGTGGGTTGGGACGGTTCACGCAGTATCAAACTCGGTGAAGCAATGTTGCAACCGATTTTGGCGACATTGAGTGCATAATTCCGGTATTTATTGATCGGAGTAGTGATGGGCGTAGAAATTGAACGCAAATTCCTTGTTGTGAATCAGGATTTCAAACGACAGGGGCAGGGCACATTTCTGCGCCAGGGTTATATTTGTTCTGACCCAGGTCGCATCGTACGGGTACGCATAGAAGCAGAGCGTGCGATGCTGACCATCAAGGGCATGTCAACGGGCATTAGCTGTGGCGAATGGGAATACTCCATTCCACTAGCCGATGCGCAAATCTTGCTGGACACAGTCTGCCAGCAACCTCTCATAGAAAAAACACGTTACCGCATTCCTCTTGCCGGTTTGATTTGGGAAGTGGATGAGTTCATTGGTGATAATCTCGGCCTTATCGTGGCAGAGGTCGAGCTTGAATCCGAACAACAGCAATTTGAGCGCCCGGCCTGGCTGGGTGAAGAAGTCAGCCATGACAGGCGTTACGCAAATGCGAATTTGCTCAAGCATCCCTACAAGGACTGGGCATAATCATGGCCAGGCTGATTTTTACCCAGCAACTCAGTCGCTTTACTGAAGTTCCTGAGGTGGAAACTGCGGCTGATAATCTGCGTGATGCGCTGGAAGCAGCATTTCAGGTCAACTCCACTTTACGTGGCTATATCCTGGATGAACAGGGCGATCTGCGTTTTCATGTGGTGGTTTTTATCGACGGCAAGCGTGTCGTGCAGCGCAGTGGCTTGCGTGACCCTTTAAATTCAAATAGCCAAGTCTATGTATTGCAGGCTCTTTCAGGAGGCTAATGATGAAAGCAATGGTAGCAACCCGCAAGGGTTTGTTTGAATTGATCCATATGGACGGCAAGTGGAAGCTGGATCAGATCAGTTTTCTGGGTGAACCCCTGAGCATGTGCCTGCATGACAAACGCGATGGCGCTGTTTATGCGGCATTGAACCTTGGACACTTTGGAGTCAAGCTGCACAGACGCGATGAAGGCCGTGACGACTGGACTGAGATCGCCGTGCCAGCCTACCCTGAACATGCCAAAACAGATGATGATGTCGAATGGAAACTGAAAGCCATCTGGTCACTGGAAACTGGTGGCAGTGAAGAGCCGGGTGTGTTGTGGGCCGGTACCTTGCCTGGTGGCTTGTTCCGTTCAACTGATCGTGGCAATAGCTGGGAGTTGGTGCGCAGCCTATGGGACAGGGAAGAGCGCAAAGAGTGGATGGGTGGTGGTTATGACACACCTGGCATACATTCGATATGCGTCAACCCGCGAAATCCTCAGCATATTTTACTTGGCATATCCTGTGGCGGTGCCTGGAAAACTGAAGATGGTGGGAAGAATTGGGGATTATGTGCATCCGGTATGCATGCCGCTTATATGCCGCCTGATCTGGCAGACAAGCAAAATATCCAGGACCCGCACCTGATCGCACGCAGCAAATTCGCCAGCCATGTTTTATGGTGCCAGCATCATAATGGCATCTGGCGCAGTGAAGACGATGCGGTGAGCTGGCAACAATTACATTTGCCTGAAGGTATTCCAGATTTTGGTTTTGCTGTAGCCGCTCACCCGCGCAACCCTGATATTGCCTGGTTTGTGCCTGCAGTGGCGGATCAAAAGCGTGTGCCCCTGCATGGCGCCATGAGTGTCACGCGTACACGGGATGGAGGCAAGACCTTTGAGTCTTTGAGAAGCGGTTTGCCGCAACAAGATTGCTATGACCTTGTGTATCGCCATGGACTGGCGGTGTCGGAAAATGGCAAAAATCTGCTGATGGCGTCGACTACGGGCAATTTGTGGGCGAGTGAGAATGAAGGGGATGACTGGTACCAGATATCAGTTAATCTGCCGCCGATTTACGCCGTTAAATTTTATTAACCTCATTCACATGAGACAAGAGGCCAAAGTACGTACTTTGGCCTCTTGCATTTCAAGTACTGGATCTTTGTGGAATGCGTTGCGCTGGGTCGTAGAAGAAAGTTTCTTCAGCTATGCATTCACCTTCCCAGCGCTGGTAGGCAAGCTCCTCCATTTGCGTGACACTGCCGTCCAGCCATTCAAACCTGAAAATCCAGCGTATGACGACATGGTCGCCATTCACCAAGACCGGATGAACACAGGTAGATGTGACTGACCTGGCGCGTGACATGACGGCATGTTCAGAGGCTACATGCGCCGCACGGCCTATCCTGGGCTTTGCCTGGTTTTCCTGCATGCTGGAATTTTCGGTATAAAACTCTTCACATGCTGCGGCATGTTGGTTCGCCTCTACCTTGGCGATGAAGCGTTTCAATGTATCTTGACTGGGCATGGATTCGGTCTCGTAAAGATGAGGTTTAGCAGGACTAATAGGCGCGTGAAATTGATTCTGCTACGCATACTGGTTTATCCTGGCCTTCACGTTCTATTGTTACTTCCCAGGTGAATTGCGCACCGTCCTTGATGTCTTCGATTTCCAGCAGTTTCAAACGCGCACGTACCCGGCTGCCGACAGGTACAGGGGAGGGGAAGCGTACTTTATTGAGTCCATAATTGACGCCCATTTTGACGTAAGTGAGTTTGATGGCATTGGCAACCAGCATGGGCAGCAGGGACAAAGTCAAAAAACCATGTGCAATCGGCCCACCAAAAGGAGATTCACGTTTGGCTCTTTCTACATCGATATGTATCCATTGATGGTCGCCAGTCGCATCAGCAAAAGTATTCACTCTTTCCTGGCTGATTTCTACCCATTCTGAGTGGGCAACTTCCTGGCCTATCAAGTCTTTTAATTCAGCAAGGCTATTAAATTCTCTCATCATGTCTCCTTATTGTTTATTTTTACTCTGTGCGGCGACCAAACATGCCCATGCCAGTGATCGTGCAAACCAGCTTGCCTTCCTGGTTGTAGGCTTTCCACAAGGTATTGATTACACCCCGGTCTGGTTTTGAAGTGGACAGTTTGCTGCCTGTGGTTTCGGCTGTGACAGTCAGGGTGTCGCCAGGGCGCACTGGCAGTATCCAGCGTATTTCATCTACGCCAGGAGAGCCCATGCTCGATGAATTGGCCAGGAAGCCATCGACCACCATGCGCATAATCATGCCGCAGGTATGCCAGCCGCTGGCGATGACGCCGCCAAAGATGGAATGACTCGCTGCTTCTTTATCGACGTGAAAGGATTGTGGGTCGAATTGCCTGGCGAATGTGATGATTTCTTCTTCTGTCACTACACGCTGCCCCAGTTCTATGACTGTACCGGGAATGAAATCTTCAAAATACCAGCGATCTGTTTTGATACTCATAGTGTGTCCTCGTTGTTTCCTTATTGTCTTAAAAGGCAAAAAAAATCCCGAACGCAGTCGGGATTTTCCTACAGCATTCAGGCTGCGCTTTTAAAGCCGGGTTGTGCGACAAATCTGGCCAGATGATGATCAGTGTCACCCAGTGTCAGCTCTATCGTGGTCAGGCGCTTGAACATGTGGGCAACCGGCAGTTCATTGGTGACGCCCATGCCGCCATGCAATTGCACGGCTTGCTGGCCTATGTATTTGGCAGCCTGGCCTATCCTGGCCTTGGCGGCAGATACCGTGCGGCGGCGTTCTTCGACATCATCAGAGGCTATCTTGACGGCAGCCAGTGTTGCCATCGAGCGTGCCTGTTCCATTTCCATGAACATTTCAGCCATGCGATGTTGCAAGACCTGGAACTTGCCGATAGGTACGCCAAATTGTTGGCGGGTTTTCAAATAATCCAGAGTGGCTGCGGTAATTGCTTCCATGATGCCTATGGACTCTGCACACAACAAGGTAACGCCGTAGTCAGCCACCGCATCCAGTAATTCCCAACCACCATCCACTGCGCTTAACAACGCATCTGCACCGACTTGTACATTGCTGAAGCTAATATCAGCAGCACGATAACCATCGATGGTGCGGTAATCGCGACGGCTGACGCCTACTGCATTGGCCTCAACGATAAACAGGCTGATGCCATTCGTTTCGCGTTGTCCTCCGCTGCTGCGCGCAGAGACAATCAGTTTGTCTGCCTGGGCGCCGTGCAGCACCACAGTCTTGCTGCCATTGAGTACAAAGCCATCGCCACTTTTGCTGGCCGTGGTGGCAATGTCAAACAGGTCGTGACGTGATTGCCTTTCGCCCAGTGCATTCGCCAGTTTGACTTCGCCGCCAGCGATTTGCTCCAGCACATCTGCATGCTTGCCGGATTTTTTCAAAAACTCTGCACCCATGACAGTGGCAAAGTAGGGCTCGATAACAATGCCGCGCCCCAGTTCCTGCATGATGACCAGCATGTCGATGGCAGAACCATTGAAGCCGCCTTGCTCTTCTGGCACAGGCAAGGCCAGTGCGCCCAGCTCGGCCAGACCACCCCATGCTTTATCGCATATACCTCCAGCAGATTCTATAATTTGCTTGCGCTGTTCAAAGCCATAATCTTTTTCTACCCAGCGACGCAAGGCATCAGCAAACTGTGTTTGTTCTTGTGTTAAGTTGAAATCCATTTTGCTCTCCTCACAGACCCAGGATCATCTGAGTGATGATATTTTTTTGAATTTCGTTGGAACCACCATAAATGGAAGTTTTGCGGAAATTGAAGTAGTACGGCGCCAAAGGCGCAGCATCATCGTCACCGACTATGCTATGTTCAGTCTCGCCTTCGAGGAAGGACGGGTCAAATGGCAAGCCGTAAGGGCCAACTGCCTCTACCATCAACTCCGTCAGCCTTTGCTGGATTTCCGTACCCTTGATCTTGAGCAGGGATGCTTCCGGGCCAGGGCGACCACTGTCTTGCGAAATGACACGCAGGACTGTAATTTCCAGCGCCATCAGTTCCACTTCAAGGCTGGCGACCTTGCTGGCATACACTGCATCATCAATCAGCGGCAGGCCGTTCTTTTGATGTTTTGCGGCGATGCGCTTGAGGAATTGCAATTCACGTTTGGCACGGCCCACTGCAGCGATATTCGTGCGTTCATGGCCGAGCAGGTATTTAGCATAAGTCCAGCCCTTGTTTTCTTCGCCTATCAGGTTCTCTAACGGAACTTTGACATTGTCGAAGAAGACTTCATTTACTTCATGCTCTTCATCAAGCATGATGATAGGGCGCACGGTAATACCCGGTGTCTTCATATCGATGAGCAGGAAGGAGATGCCCTCCTGTTTCCGTACGCTGGGGTCTGTGCGCACCAGGCAGAAAATCATGTCGGCATGCTGGGCGAGGGTGGTCCAGGTTTTTTGACCATTGACGATATAGTGATCACCTTCGCGCTCGGCGCGGGTCTTCAGCGAAGCAAGGTCAGAACCTGAGCCTGGCTCAGAGTAACCCTGGCACCACCAGTCTTCACAACTCAGTATGCGTGGCAGGTAATAGTCTTTTTGAGCCTGGTTGCCAAATGCCATGATGACAGGTGCCACCATATTCACGCCAAACGGCAGGATGGCTGGCGTGCCAGCGCGGGCGCATTCTTCTTCAAAGATATGGCGTTGAGTGGCTGTCCAGCCTGTGCCACCGTATTCTGCTGGCCAGCCTGTGGCTACCCATCCTTGTTTGGCGAGTATTTTGTGCCAGCGAACAAAGTCTTCTCTGGACAGGCGTTTATGATTCAGTACTTTTTGCTGCAGGTCTTGTGGAAGATTGGCTTCCAGGTAGGTGCGCACCTGATCCCGGAAGGCAAGGTCTTCTGCCGTATAGTTCAAATCCATGTTGTCTCCTGTTTTATGATGGCCGCAGCAAGCAATTAATAAGAAAGCAGAAAAAAGCACGACCGTTCAAAACTAATTGTACAACGGATTTTCACAAATGTGCCAGGCAAAATTGGCAGCCAATATTTGAGTGGTAAAAACTTGTTGCAGGTGGGCTTAAGGCTTTTGCATGGGCAAAAAGGCAATGCCATGCATTTCTACTATCTCGCCTTTAGCCAGGAAGCCAAAGCGCTCATAAACGGGAATGGCATTCAGGGAAGAATTGACAGTGAAACTACCTGTATGTCCTTGTACGGCAGCATGCTGGCGGGCACGCTGCCATAGCTTGCTTGCCAATTTGTGCCCCTGATATGAGGGATGAACGAACAGGTGAAACAGGTGGCTCAGGTCGCGCATGGCGATGAAGCCAGCCAGCGTTTCACCGTGCAATGCAAGAATGTAGTGATAGCGTGAATCAGAGAGATAAGAAAGTTCGGCAGATTCTGATACTGACTGTAAAAATAAATCGGCACCGCTGCCATCCGGATTGACGTAAAAATCGCGGGCGAACAACGCGATCAATTGACTGATGATCAAAGCGTCAGCAGCCAAGCCATCCCGGAAATGAAGTTCAGGCTTCATGCCAGAGATGGTTTGTTCACTTTTATGTGCAGGGTTACCTGTTGTCGCCATCTATTCCACCAAACTAGACAAATTTCGACGTTTAGTGAAAGTGTGTTGCCCCCGGAGTTGGTGTGTCATCCGGCATTTCTGTATGTACCAGATCATTTTCCCGGTCTGCAAACAGGGGAGTGCCGCAATCATCGCAGAATTCCATCGCGAAAATTTCTTCCAGTTGGATAATGTCGGTAACACCGCACTCTTGCAAAATGTTGGGGATTTCGCCAGCAAGTTGCTCGTTTTCATCCAGATTGACGGCAATGATCTGATCTTCTGCCTGATACAGCGGCCAAACTACGCCATAGATTACTTCAGGAGCATCACGGAGGCAAAAACTGATGCGGTATTCATCAATTTGCCCGGGATTTTCCTGCTCACCAAAAGATGCAATGATGACGGTGAACTGATCTGCCTCTTTACCCAGAGTTTGCGTCAGATAAAACATGGCAGAGCGTATGGTCGCCGGACGTATTCTGATATCTGCTTCACGACAGGCGGTGTAATAGGCTTCGGGCAGTAAAAGTTCTATGCCGCATCCAGGCAACAGGCGCTTGATGGTGGCATCGGTTTGCTGCTGCCATTCCAGCAAAGCATCACTCTTGGCTTGTGCGCAATCATAGGGTGCTTCAATAGTTTGCCACTGGAAGAGTGGGTCGCCTTTTTTGACAAGCAGCACACCAAGCACATACCGTATATCTGCCAAAAAAGGAATGGTATGAGCACGTTCAGCTTCTACCGGTGCAGGCAGATGTTTTAACATGGCCAGACTATGCCGCTCCAGCAAAGCATAGGTTTCTACGTGGCTGCGCGGTAATTGATCGATGGAATACAATCCCGGCAGCAAGCGCAGTTGTGTTTCTTCAGCCAATAAATGCGCCTGCAATTGTGTGTGCAGTATACCCAGCGCTTCTGTGGGAATGCTACCCGAGGCAATTTCAAAACGCGTCCATGCCAATATGGGGGCAGCGATCAGCAAGCTGGTATAAGATTGCCCATCATGCTCAAATTGCGCACAGGTGCTCACAGATTCCAGCGTTTCGGTCAGGACCTCATAACCATTGGGATGAGTTTGGAACAAGTGTTCAGTGGCTGCCTCCAGCATATCCTGATGATGTTGCTTGAGACTCTTGGTCACCAGAGCATCCAGTTTGGCCTGCCAGTCCAGGTCTTCTAAGCGGCTGGCAGATTGTGCAACTGCGAGCGCAAGATTGGCGACGCGCTGGCTTTCAGCGGCGAGTTTAAGACGGTTTCTTTTTATAGGGCGACGCATACTGAAATAGAGTAGAGGGGGTTAAGCCCATTGTAACGGCAATTTGCCTTGCCCCCGGTGAATGAGTTTATTTCTTTGCGTACTGTGTTTTTCCAAACAAAACTTCTCTTGCCTTGTCATTATTTTCCAGCGGTTTGCGCAAGTCAGCCAATACTTGTACGCCGCGTTGTACTGCAGGGCGCTGGCTGATGGTATCAAACCAGCGCTTGGCATTCGGGAATTCTGCCCAGTCTATACCCTGATTGGCGAATGAACGTGTCCACGGGAAGGTGGCTATATCGGCGATGCCATATTCCTCTCCTGCCAGATAAGTGGTTTTCTCCAGCTGTTTATCGATAACACCGTAGATGCGCTTTGTTTCGTTAGTATAGCGGTCAACGGCATAGGCTATTTTTTCAGGCGCATAGATACGGAAATGATGGGCCTGGCCCAGCATGGGGCCAACACTGCCCATCTGGAACATCAGCCATTGCAGCGCTTCATATTTTTCCCTGTCGGTCTTCCCAAGGAATAAACCTGTTTTACCAGCCAGGTAAATCAGTATCGCGCCAGATTCAAACAAAGCGATAGGTTTGCCGTCAGGGCCATCTGCATCAACGATGGCAGGTATCTTGTTATTTGGTGATATCGCCAGAAAATCGGCTTTGAATTGATCGCCAACGCCAATATCAACTGGAATGGCGCGGTAAGGCAAGCCGCATTCTTCCAGCATGATGTGTACTTTGTGTCCGTTTGGTGTCGGCCAGGAATAAACGTCTATCATTGCTTCCCTCTTTAATGGGTTGATGAAAACAGCAAGTATCCATTATGCATAGATTCATGCATTTGCGCTTTAATCCAAAATAAAAGTGCTGCCCCGCAACTGACATGCTGCACTACGACTTTATACTTCGGCTTTATACTCAATGCTCACCAAGCATAAAGTTAAGATGAAAAAAACTTCACTGCCTGCTTTATTTGCCCTGCATATTGCCGTGTTTTTATTCGGTGCTGCAGGCGTGCTTGGCAAGTCGCTGGCCGTCAGTTCTTTAATCCTGGTATTTGGACGTACCTTGTTTGCAGCCTTATGCCTGATACCTGTGCTCGCATATCAGCGGCAATTGCATGTTCGAGATGTTTCAAAGAGTGTCATACTTTGCGGTTTTCTACTGGCTGTACACTGGCTGACTTTTTTTGCCTCACTCAATTTCGCATCGGTTGCTTTTGGCTTGATGGGCTTTGCCAGTTTTCCTCTATTTGTGGCATTGCTGGAGCCGTGGTTTTTTAAAGAACCAAGAAGGGCGCAGGACGCCTGGGCTGCCTTGTTCGTTGTATTGGGCATGGTGGTGATGGTTAGCGACACTTCTTGGGTAATGGTGCACTCCTTGCTTTGGGGCTGGGAGTATTCTCTGGTTTCAGTTTCGCTTTGCTGGCGATGGCGAATCGCTGGCAAGGGAATCATATCCCTCCATTTAAATTGGCCTTTCTGCAAAATGCTGTGGCCGCTTTTTTGCTTTTACCTTTCATATTATTGGCAGGTGACCTTGCAGGCAATACTACACAAACCTGGTCGGGGTTGATATTGCTGGGGGTGGTGTTTACCGCTTTATCTCATGGCTTGTTCATGTTCAGCCTGCGTCATTTATCGACCAGTTTTGCCAGTATCATGACTTCACTGGAACCAGTGTATGGCATGTTGCTGGCATTCCTGTTTTTGCGGGAAACACCGGGAATGCTCGAATTAACCGGCGCTTTCATCATCATGGTAGCCACCGCTTATGCCAGCTATCGGCACCAGGCACACTAGTTTGTTCACCGTCCAGGCCTGCCCCTGTCTTTTCCGATAAGCCCATCATTTGTATCTTTTTTGCATCTGTTTTGATTTCGCATGGAAGTAGATAAAATAGTCTAGACAAAATAATCTAGACCATATAATCTACATCTTAATCAATTATCTACAAGAGCGCGATATGGGCAAAATCATTTCACGTAAACCGACGACTGCAGAGCTGGATTTGTTGCGCCTGATGTGGCAACTGGGACCATCAACCGTCAAGGATGTACATCAGGCAGCGGTGCAGGACAGACCGGAGTTGTCTTATGCAACCGTATTGCGGCTCATGCAGGTCATGCATACCAAGGGCTTGCTCAGCAGGGACGAAACTCAGCGCTCCCATGTCTATGCTGCGGCCCAGGCACAAGACTCTCTGCAGACGAATCTTTTGAAGGATTTGATCCACAAGGCTTTTTCAGGTTCAGCCAAAGATTTGGTGATGGCAGCCCTGCGCGGCCATGTCAGCAAAGAAGAGCGGGAAGAAATTCAAAAATTGCTGAATGAGGATGAAAAATGAGCCCATTTTTTCAGCACCTCGTCACTGCGCTGGGCTGGGCCTTGTTGCATTTTGTCTGGCAAGGTTTTCTGATAGCCTTGCTGCTGGCTGTGTCCTTGTATTTTATTGGTTCTACCCAGGTAAGAGCACGTTATGCAATCGCATATATTGGTTTGCTTGCCTGCATTAGCCTTCCTGTCAGGGAATTTTTCCTGCGAGTCGATGCCGTACATGTCAGTAATGGATTCAATACACTGAGTGAAGTTCCTGCCTACTTGGGATTTGATGCTTCATCGGCATGGATGGGGTTTTTCCCATGGGTAGAAATGCATTTGAGCGATATGGTAGGGGTATGGCTCATCTGTGTCGCGGCTCTGGCAATACGTCTGAGCATGGGCTTGTTCTGGATTTCTGCTTATGCCCACCCACATCGCAGCAAATCAGACTCACGATGGCAGTCGCGCATTGATCAAATGAGCGAAAAATTTCTCATCCGCAGCAAGGTGATACTCAGGGTAGTTGATGATCTGAAGGGCCCTGTCACTGTCGGTATAGTCCGCCCCATGATACTCCTGCCCAGTGCAATGCTCACGGGCATGCCAGTTGATTTGCTGGAAATGCTGGTGGCGCATGAAATGGCGCACATCAAACGGCATGACTATTTGTTGAATTTGATTCAATCGCTGATAGAAATCATCTTGTTTTACCACCCGGCAGTTTGGTGGATATCAAGGCAGATTCGTAATAACAGAGAAGAAATTGCGGATGATCTAGCCGCAAGAGTCACAGGCGAACCGCGGCGTCTTGCTCTTGCACTTTCTGAATTGGCTAATTTCCAATTCATAACCCCTCAACTGGCCCAGGCGGCCCAAGGAGGAAATCTTATGTCCCGTATCAAACGTCTTGTGAAACCAGAAAAAAGCCCTTTCAACTGGAGGGCCGCAGTTACCATCCTGGGAATCAGCGCCAGTTGCCTGGCTATTTATGCGCAGGCAAATACACCTATAGTAACAGTAGCTGCAGTCGATATTAGTCAGCAAGCCATGGATGCAGCAAAATTTGCCAATGTCAAAAATGGCGATAAAAAACCTGTTGTTGATTTTAATAATTGCAAACCACAATATCCAAGAGCATCAATCCGACGCGAAGAAACTGGCGTCGTCCATGCTTCGGTATTGGTAGGTGCGGACGGGAAAATATTGAAAACCAAAGTAGATCGTTCAGCAGGCTTCCCTGATCTGGACGAAGCGGTTGTCAGCGCCCTCGAAAATTGTACTTTCAAGGCTGTTCCTGGGCAGGTAAATGGCGCTAATACCATGCTGTGGACTAAAGTGCAGTTTGTCTGGAAATTGAAGTAGACACGCTAGGCTGGTGACAGCATGTCTGCCACCAGCTTCTATCCTAGTAAATGAATATGGTCAGTGAATATCAATGAATTTGTGCTATTCCGTGTTTTTCTTGCTGTGCTTGTTTCCGCACGTGCTCAAGCCGGGACATTGTCAGCATATTCCTTTGCACATATCAACGAAAGTGCCTCGATGACTTGCCGGCAGATATTGCAGAGATGGATGTTGAACTGAAGTCTTTCAAGGCTGCTGCAGACGAAACCCCAGGGCTGTCAGATGCACGATCCACTGAAATATCCGTGTCAGACATCAATGTATGCGACCAACCGATCGTGAGCGAGTCGTTTTTTGCCGGTTGCATTGATGTGCAAAAGAATCCCCTAATTGTATTAACATGACTATGCTTTAAAAATATCAGAAAATCATTTATGCAATTGACCCATTTTACTGACCTGGGACTACGCGTGCTCATGTATCTGAGTCACAAAGACAGACAAGAGCCTGTGACAATCAGTGAGATTGCCAGTAAATTTGCCATTTCCCGTAATCATCTGGTCAAGGTGGTGCATTTTCTTGCGCAAAAGGGCTGGATTATCACGACCAGGGGGAAGGGCGGCGGCATGGCTCTGGCGCAAGACATAAAGTCTTATCGGCTGGGTAGCATCATTCGCGAACTTGAAGGTGGGGATGCCTTGATAGACTGCGTCACCCCGCCATGTGCATTGCGTGGCAATTGCCAGCTTAAGTCTTTACTTGATGAGGCATTGCTGGTGTTTTACACTAAGCTTGACCAATACACACTACAAGACGCTCTCGGCGGCCGGACACAGGAAGCTATCATCATGTTGCATCAATCCGGTTTTATCGATAGTGCAAAATTCAAGCATCTTCCTTAAATGCCCTGGAAACTGACCAGCTATCTTCATGGGCGATATACCATCTCTTTCGTCATTGAATCTTGTATTGCTTATTCCTCATTATTGTTTTTTAAAAAATGCTAATATGCTTACAAGGTCATGTAATAAGACCATCTGGCACGTAGGCATGATGTTTTTGCAAGCAAGATAATTTCTTGGCAAGAAATAGCTACGGCTGGGAAAGCGCCAATATGAGCATTTAGCCAATGCCAGGAGTTCAGATGACAGTATCCCAGATGCAAGCCCGCATTTTGATAGTCGATGATGAAACCGCACACATGCAGGCATTGTGTGATTTGTTGCGTGACCATAACTATGAAACTACAGGTTTTGCCAATGGCGTTGAAGCGCTGGCATATCTTCGCAACAATACATTTGACTTGTTGCTGACAGATTTGATGATGCCTGATCTTGACGGCATTGCCATGGTTGAGTCTGCCCGCAAGATTGACACTGATCTTGCGTGTATAGTCATGACGGGTGAAGGTAGTATAACCTCTGCAGTCAGGGCGATGAAGGTCGGCGCACTTGACTACATTATCAAACCATTCAAAATTTCAGCAATCCTGCCCGTGCTGGTGCGTGCCATGGAGACGCGTCAGCTGCGCATGGCGAATGCCAGACTGGAGCAGCAACTACGCGAACATACTGCCGAACTGGTAATCTTGAATCAGGACCTGGAGCAAGCCAGGTTGCAGGCAGAAATTGCAAATCGTGCAAAATCGACATTTTTGTCGAACATGAGCCATGAATTGCGCACACCCCTGAATGCCATACTTGGTTTTGCCCAGATTCTGGCATCTGATAGTCTGCAAACCAGTCTCGATGAGAAAAAAGAATTCGCCAAGCACATAGAGGAAGCTGGCAGCCATTTGTTAGCACTAATTAATGAAATTCTTGATCTGGCAAAAGTAGAGTCAGGGGCGATGAAATTAACTGCAGAAGTCATCACTCTTGATGAGGTATTTGCAGAGTGTAAAACAATGATAGAACCGCTGGCCCAGAAACGCGGAATTAATGTAAGTTTTGCAGAAAACACTTGCCTGCATGTGAATGCTGACCGGATTCGCCTGAAGCAAGTATTGATTAATCTGTTGTCGAATGCCATCAAATATAACCGTCAAAATGGTACAGTCAGTGTTGTAGCACATCTGGAAGATGATCTGCATGTCTGTATTCAAGTCATCGACACTGGCGTTGGCCTTAGTACCGTTCAACTGGAAACCATTTTCCAGCCCTTTAACCGTCTTGGGCGCGAAGTATTCAATGAAGAAGGAACCGGCATAGGTCTGTCACTGGTCAAACACCTTGTCGAGGCGATGAATGGTCGCATAGGCATTAATAGCCAGGTAGGTTCAGGCAGTACATTTTGGGTCAGATTCCCCGGTTCTGCTGCCGACAGCCAATACCGGCAACCAGACATTAAAACGATGTTTTATGAGTCTGCGCAGGACCCAAAATCAAGTACGCAAAAATGCCTGCTATATGTTGAAGATAATCCTACCAATCTGAGGCTGGTCGCCGAATTGATACGTCTGCGCTCTGACCTGATTTTATTGACCGCTACGGATGGCTTGCTAGGTATAGAGCAGGCACGCCTGCATTTGCCAGACCTTATTTTGATGGATATCAATTTGCCAGGTATAGACGGTATAGAAACCATGCGGTTTTTGCAGAGCGACCCGAGGACTGCGCACATCCCGGTAATTGCTGTGACAGCAAATGCAATGCCTGCTGATCTTGAAAATGGAAAAGCAGCTGGTTTTTTTTCTTACATTACCAAACCCATCAATATTGAAGAGTTTGGATTTGCTGTGGACAAGGCACTGGAGTTCGTTGCAAATAAATCCCCGATTTAAAGCATCAGCATCGTCATGCTGATGAACACTTCTTAGTGTTTTACATCAGAAAGGATGGCCATGGAGCAGACATCAACAAATAGCCTTGCACACATAGACAGGTGGCAAAAGAACAGGCAAAAGGCATTCAAGACCATCCCTCCTGAAGGAAAAGTAGTGAAATACCTGGGAAAAGAATTCCTGGTTTTTCCGGAGACCTTTTGGCCATTCACAGATAGTCAGCCGTTGGTGAAGAGTTTTAAAATCAAACGGGGTGAAAGCGTGCTTGATGTAGGTACGGGCTCAGGGGTGATTGCTATTTTTGCCTGCTACGGTGGTGCCAGCAAGGTGACGGCTGTCGATATCAATCCGGCTGCCATAAAAAGTGCCAGACACAATGCCAGGATGCATGGTTTTGAGACGCTGATGACAGTCAAAAAATCCAACCTCTTTCAGGCCCTGGAAGGAGAGCAATTTGATGTCATTACCGCTAACCTGCCATTTCGCAACAAGCCAGCGCATGATGTAGTCGCCAGTTCGCAATGGGATACTGATTTCAAGACGAATACGCAATTTTTTGCGGAGGTTGGGAAGTATCTCAAGCCCGAAGGCCGTATTTATTTTTCTCAATCCAATTTTGGTGCCATTGATGAGATCAAGGCATTGGCAAAAGCTGCCGGTTTGACTGTCAGAACACTGGCGAGTGCAGCGGCAGACAAGGCAGAGACAAAAAAATTCTATGCCTTTGTCATGAGGCGCGCAAAGCAGCCGGGTGAATGATGGACGTCATAGACGCTGTCAATGATTTGCGCCGGGTGACGCATACGGATCTGGCCGCGCGCGTCAAGAATGTTGCTGTTATCCTCACATCGCCCAGATCAGGCTCCAGCCTGCTTAAAAGCGTGCTGTCATCGCATCCCGAAATCGCCTCACTTGATGGTGAAATGGAGCCATTTCTTGCTTTGACGAGAAATGGTTTTTCCTTTAATGCAGGCAGCGACGCGCTCAAGTCCATCGATAATCAGGACGTACTGCTGGATAATATTTTTGATGACATGACTTTGCCTGCAGGAGGCGAGTCTGACTATCTATTTCTCAAGGACAGATGGAGGAAGCGCCTGCTATTGCAATTCCCTGCCTTATTCTCTGAAGATCGGGCTCATGAACAGCTCATACATGATCTGGATGCAGTTTTTCGTTTGGCCGCAGAAAAGAAAATTCAGAGTGAAGTCATGCTGCAAGATTTGGTATTGTCGCGCGTTTTCAAGAGCGAAACCTGGCGGCTGGATTATTACGACGGAAAAAAAAATCCTGCAGCCAGCCATAGTTTCAATGAACCTTTCAAACTGGAAGAACCGCCATTTGTTGTCCCCCGACAGCATCGAAGGCAGTTAGAGCCCGACGATGTTGAACAAAAAATCTTGCTATTCAAGACTCCGCCCGATGTATACAGGATAGGCATGTATGAACAGTTGTTTCCAAATGCCAGAATCCGGTATCTGCATCTGACCAGGGGTTATGCGCAATCAGTGAATGGCTTGATGGATGGCTGGTTATCACCCGTTGCTTTTTTTTCACATGATCTGGAACGTATAGGACTCGATTTATCAATCAAGGGATATTCCGATACCGTTAGTTTTGGCAAGCGCTGGTGGAAATTTGATTTACCACCGAACTGGCAAGAATATTTGAATACAAGTTTGGAAGAAGTCTGTTTGAATCAGTGGTTGTCTGCACACCAGGCCATCATTGATAGTCGGGTTAGCTCTTTGTCTGTGTCATTTGAAGAATTTTTATCAGACCCCGCTGGAATCATACAGAAAATTACTTCCTATCTGGACTTGCCAGAAATGCTGAGTTTACCTGTTTTTCCAGTGACGATGGCGACGGAGGCGCCCAAGTTCCGGCGATGGCACAAGCGTGAAACCGATTTGCTACGCATGGGAAAAAGACAGGATGTGCAAATGATGATGGATAGCTTGGCTTATTCCATGAATCCGGAAACATGGCTATGAATAAACACTTACTCATTCCCTTTCTGACCGGGCAAAGAAGGGATGGTCTTGGCCGCGTTAATGACGTCAGTGTACATCCCTGGGAAATAGTGAATATCCCTGAATTCAAGGAAACCGCCATTGCTGACGCGAATGAAAAATTGCGCAGAATGGGGCAGATTTATGCAAATCTGGCTACCAGGGTTCAGCAAATCACTGAGCACGGCGACAGGGCAGTCTGTATAGCCGGCGACTGTTTTTCTACTTTGGCTGTAGTGACGGGACTGCAAAAAGCGGGCAGGCAACCAGACCGTATATTGTGGCTGGATGCACACGGAGATTTTCACACCTGGGAAACCACGCTTACCAAATACCTTGGGGGAATGCCTCTGGCCATGCTGGTTGGACGGCGCGACAGACGCAGGAATGAACGCAATGCCATTGGCACTTTTTTAAAAGAAGTTGGTATCAAGCCTTATCCAGAGGAGCAAATCATTCTGTCTGATGCCCGCGATCTCGATCCCGGTGAAAAAGAGTCACTGGAAAGTTCAAAGATACTCACTTGCAACATCGATCAGATAAGCAAGCACCTGTCACCACATGAAAACATATATCTGCATTTTGATACCGATGTGATTGATGACAGGACTAAATTACCTGCTCTTAAATATCACGTCAGGCAAGGCCCCTCGCATGCTCAGATGAGCGCTCTTTTTTCTGTATTGCGCCAATTCAAACTGGTCGCAGTGTCTGTTTCCGCATGGCATGAAGAAGAGGATCTGGACAATAAAACCGCTATTGCTTGCTTAAATTTACTTGAAGAACTAGAATAAAAAACAATGTTTCATCATTGCATGATGTGATGCAAGTTGCAATTAAAAATACATACTCATATCACTCTGCAATGTTCAGCTCGGCTCTCACGCTTATTTTGGATATTGCTATATGAGTTGGTAAAGTGAATGCGGAAAAGAGGGAAGCGGCATGGCAGGCATAAAGCTCGGGCAATTTTTTCACAAGACAGTTCTCATCTGGCTTGCCTGTATGCTTGGTGTAATCCTTTTCTTGAGTTTGATTTATGTCTGGCTCATTCGGCCACCGGTGTCCAGGGCGCCACTGGAGCAAGTCATCATCGCTACCAATACTGAATATGTAGGCACCTGTTCCATCACCGCAGCCCGTGAGAAGGGTTACTTCGCCAAAGAAGGTATCGTTGTACTCATACAGTCACATTCCAGTGGCAAGGCTGCCATGGAAGCTGTCGTTCAGGGGCAGGCACACCTCGGGACCGTAGCCGATATTCCTGTCATGTTTGCCGGGCTGGACCAAAGACCGGTTGCGGCGATAGCCACGATTTTTAAAACCGACAAAGACCATGGCATAGTCGGGCGCCGTGACCGGGGCATACTGCAGCCTGCGGACCTCAAAGGCAAGCGAGTTGGCGTCACGCTTAGCTCATCGAGCCATTTCACCCTCAGCGCTTTTTTGAACCGCCAGAAACTATCGGTCAAAGACGTGACCATGATCAATTACAAGCCGGAAGAATTTGCTGATGCGATAGAGCGTGGTGAAGTCGATGCTGTCGCTACTTGGGAGCCTTTCCTGAATACCATGATGACGCGACTTGGTGACAATGGTGTGATTTTTTATGGCAAAGATGTGTATGAAAGCCTGTACAACGTCGTTGGCATGCGCAGTTACATTTCTGCTGAGCCTGAAACGATCAAGAAAGTATTGCGTGCTCTTGATCAGGGGAGTAATTACTGTAACGAAATGCCTGATGCCGCCCGGATATTGCATGAAGCAGGTAAAAAAACCAATACCAAAGAACAAAGAACAGCATGGGCTACCTATCGCTTTGAAATTGGTCTCGATCAGGGATTATTGCTGGCACTGGAAGATCAGGCACGGTGGGCAATCAAGAACAAGCTGACCAATAAAACTGAAGTGCCAAATTACCTTGACTATATATATTTGGACGGCATGGAAAAAGTCAAACCGTCGGCAGTGACCATCATTCATTGAGATTCCAAAGTGAAAATTTCGACCCGACTGAAATTTGCGGAATTAATATCTTTAGCCATCGTGGCAATGATTGTTGTGATTTTGTTGTCCACGACTTTGCAAATGAAGCGGGAAATTGCCAAAAATGAAGCGGCTGGCGAGTTATTGCAGGCAGTAACTTCTTTGCGTTATCTCACACTGGAATATGCCTTGCGTCACGATGAGCGCACCAAGGCACAGTGGCAATTGCGCAGCACTTCTTTGGCAAAGCGACTGGCGGGCCCTGAAGAATTTACCGAACCAGCGGATAAAGAGGCAATAGTCGAATTGAGAGATGGCAATGAAAATATAGCGCAGCTTTTTGCTTTATTGGTAGGCAATCATCATGAATTGATGAAAGAAAAAGACAAGGCTGAGATACTTGAAGAATTGGAATCGCGGTTATTGGGGCAGATCACGAATAAAACCCAGGCTATGATTTCTGATGCGTTGAATTTGTCTGAACAAAGCCGTATCGGCGCCCTGAACGCCCAGCAGCGTGCTTTTAATGCGGTGATCCTCTTCGGGGGCATAGTCGTCCTGGTTGTAACAGTCACTATTTATATTACCTTGCGCAGTGTCAGCCGCCCCTGGAAAAATTGCGTGAAGGTACAGCCATCGTTGGTGCAGGCAATCTCGACTTTTCCCTGCAATTTGATAGTCAGGATGAAATAGGGGATTTGGCCCGTGCATTTGATGGTATGACAGAAAAACTCAAACTGACCACGGTCTCACGTGATGCCCTGGTTGATATCAACGAAACCTTGCAGGCAGAAATCATAGAGCGTCAGCAAATCGAGAAAAAAGCACAGGCCCAGCTCGCCCGCTTGAATTTGCTGCATCAGATTACACGCTCCATAGGTGAGCGCCAGGATTTACGGAGTATCTTCCAGGTCGTCATCCGTAGCCTTGAAGACCATCTTCCTGTAGATTTCAGTTGCGTCTGTCTTTATGACCAGGGCAAAAACCAGTTGCAGGTCACCAGTGTAGGTTTGCACAGCGAATCTTTGGCGCAACAATTATCCATGACCCAGAATACCCAGGTCTCCATTGATGAGAACGGCCTGTCGCGCTGTGTGCGCGGTCAACTGGTCTATGAAGCGGACATCAGTAAAGTCAATTTTCCTTTTCCACAAAGACTGGCTGCTGGGGGACTCAGTGCCCTGGTGATGGCACCGCTGAGGGCAGAAAGTACCGTGTTTGGCGTACTGGTCGTTGCCAAGCGTGAAGCTCATAGCTTTAATAGCGGTGAATGTGAGTTTTTAAGGCAGTTGAGCGAGCATGTGGCCCTGGCTGCCAATCAGGCGCAACTCTATACTGCACTACAACAAGCTTATGATGATTTACGCCAGACCCAACAATCTATCATGCAACAAGAACGTCTGCGGGCCCTGGGACAAATGGCCAGCGGTATAGCTCACGATATCAACAACGCAATCTCACCTGTTGCACTTTATACTGAATCCTTACTGGAAACAGAAAAAAACCTGAGTGTTAAAGGCAGAAATTATCTGGAAGTTATTTCGCGCGCAATAGATGATGTTGCCGCAACTGTCGCCAGAATGAGGGAATTTTATCGCCAGCGTGCGCCACAATTATCTCTGTCACCTGTCAATGTAAACAGCCTGGTTCAACAAGTCATAGACCTCACCCGTGCCAGATGGAGCGACATGCCACAGCAGCGCGGCATTGTCATCAATGTACATACCGAGCTTGCACCAGATTTGCCGGATATCATGGGTGTGCACGGTGAAATAAGGGAAGCATTAACTAATTTGATCTTCAATGCGGTGGATGCCATGCCGGAGGGTGGGGTACTCACTTTACGCACCAGTGTCGTTCAGGATTTGCTGGAATCGACTAAAGAAGTCATCTTGAAACAAGTCCACATCGAAGTCAGCGATTCAGGTGTAGGCATGTCTGACGATACCAGACGCAGGTGTCTGGAGCCGTTCTTTACCACCAAAGGTGAGCGCGGAACCGGGCTGGGCCTGGCCATGGTCTATGGCATGATAGAAAGACATAGTGCCCATATCGACATCCTGACTGAAGTTGGCAAGGGTACGACCATGCGCATGAGTTTTCTTGTGCCCACTACGGTCAGTCCGATTGCCAGAACACCGGCTGCAGAATCTGTGCCTACGCACAGGCGCATACTGGTGGTCGATGATGATCCCATGGTTTTAAAGTCCTTGCGCGACATATTGGAGATTGACGGTCATAGCGTACTCTCGGCTGATGGTGGTCAGGCCGGGATAAATGCGTTTAATGAGGCACATGAAAGAGGGGATACTTTTGCCGTTGTCATCACCGATCTTGGCATGCCCTATATCGATGGCCGCAAGTTGGCCAGCTCCATCAAGCAAGTGTCCCCGATGACACCCATCATCATGTTGACGGGATGGGGGCAGCGGCTGGTCGATGACGGCGACTCACCCTCGCATGTGGATTGCGTGCTGAGTAAACCACCCAAACTATCAGAGTTGCGTGAGGCGCTGAGGAAGATACTGTGATTTTTTGGTGTCTTAAGCCAGTCCTGTTATGACTTGCTTTTCCTACATGCTTGTTTGCGAAAATAGAAGAATGTCTGAATTGCAATTTGCTGACATTTAATATCAGTTTCTAAGCCTCTAACTGCCAAAACCCACGTAATTCATCAAAGTTCGCACAAAATAGTGAACTTTCCGCCTATTTTTAAGACTAAACTGTCGCGCCTTGGGCTTGCTCCAAGGTACCAAGAGGGAATCACTCATAATTTTCACATCTTTTTATAACAATATGATGAAAAAAACACTTACCACGCTGGCGGTCATGAGCCTATGCCAGATAGCTAGCGCAGATGAAGGCATGTGGATGCCTCAGCAGTTGCCACAGGTTGCCAAGCAACTTAAGGCAGACGGCTTAAAACTGGACCCTGCAACATTGACCAAATTGACTGAGTTTCCTATGGGAGCCATTGTCAGTCTCGGCGGTTGCTCAGCTTCCTTTGTATCCCCGCAAGGCTTGGTTGCAACTAACCATCACTGCGTCTACAACAGTGTTGCCCACCATTCAAAACCAGAACGTAACTTGCTGGCTAATGGTTTTCTGGCAAGCAGCCTTGAAGAGGAATTGCCTGCCTCTCCTGGCTCTCGTATCTTTGTGACGAAAGAAGTCAACAATGTCAGCAACAAGATCATCGATAAAAATACTGCCAAATTGAATGGCAAGGCGCGTGTCGATGCCATTGAGAAAAATTCCAAAGCCATCATCGCTGAATGCGAAAAAGACGCCGGCCATCGCTGCAACGTTTATCCTTACTACGGTGGCCTTGAGTATTACCTCATCAAGCAACTGGAAATCAAGGACGTACGCCTGGTTCACGCACCGCCTGAAGGTGTAGGCAAATTTGGCGGTGATACCGACAACTGGATGTGGCCGCGCCACACCGGTGATTACGGTTTTTACCGCGCTTATGTCAGCAAAGACGGCAAATCTGCCGACTACAGCAAAGACAATGTACCTTACGTACCAAAACATTTCCTGAAGCTGGCCAAAGACAATCTCAAGGAAGGTGACTTTATCATGGTGCTGGGTTACCCAGGCCGCACCAACCGTCATCGCCTGCCATCAGAAGTCGCTTACACATTTGACTGGAACTATCCGACGTTTGTGAAGAGTTCAGGTGACATGCTGGCCATCATCGCCAAAGAAACCAGCAGCAATCCAGATGCGAAACTCAAATACGCCGGTCAGGTTGCAGGCATCAACAACTACTACAAAAACCGTCAGGGTATGCTCGACAGCTATGCGGGCAGCGATATCCTGGCACGCAAAACCAAAGAGCATGAAGAGCTGAAGGCCTGGATCAACAGCAATCCCGCACGCGCCAAAGAATTTGCCAGCGATATTGATCAGGTAGAAAAATTGATCGCAGAGCGCGATGCTCTGGGTAAGCGAGATTTTTACCTGGCCAGTTCTTCTCCACGTTTCTTGTCTACAGCGCGAACTTTGTACCGCTTGTCGAATGAATCAACAAAAGCGGATGCGGAACGCAAAGCAGGCTTCCAGGTACGCGACCTGCCTCGCTTCAAAGCCTCAGTAGATGCGGTCGAACGCAACTATGATGAAAAAGTCGACAAGGCCCTGGTCTTGTACAACCTGAGCAAATACGCTGCGCAAGCCAAGGCTGACCGCAATGCCAATTTTGATGCAGCGTTGGGCATCAAGGATGGCATGTCGGAAGCTGATTTGAAATCCCTGCTTGATACCCTGTATGCTGGTAGCAAACTGGGTGACAAGGCAGCACGCAGCGCGTGGCTGACGGCAAAACCAGAAGACTTCAAAGCCAGCAATGACAGCTTTATCAAAGCAGCCGTGGCAATGTATGACGGTGGCTTGAAGCGTGAAGCTGAGGATGAAGAATTGATGGGTAAAATCCAGCAAGCCTACGGCAACTACATGAAGGCAAAAATTGCCTACATGAAGAGCAAAGGGCAGGCAGTATATCCAGATGCCAACAGCACCTTGCGCGTTACCTTTGGCAAAGTGACGGGACGTGATCACGGTACTGCTGATGGCCTGGCATGGAGCGCCTTCACAACAGTCAATGGCATTCCGCCAAAAGCAACCGGCACTGGTGAATTCAATGCGCCAGCTGCGCAATTGGCTGCGATCAAGGCCAAAGACTTCGGCAAATATGTTGATCCGCAACTGAAGACAGTTCCGGTGAACTATCTGGCGACTTTGGATATCACGGGCGGCAATTCTGGTTCCGCTGCTTTGAATGCCAAAGGCGAATTCATCGGTCTGGCATTTGATGGCACTCTGGATTCCATTATTTCTGACTGGGACTACAACAAGGCCAACTCCCGTTCTATACAAGTTGATCTGCGTTACATGCTATGGCAAATGAAACATGTAGATAAGGCTGATCGTCTGTTGAAGGAAATGGGCACTGAGTAATCAAGCAACTGCCTCAAAGTAAAAAGCCCTGCAAGTCACATTGCAGGGCTTTTTTATCTGATGATGTTAAAGCTCGTATTTATTGCCTGCAGTGGAACGGATAGGGTGCGTGTCATAGATCAAATCCAGATACTTGATTTTGTTGCTATCGGCATCAAACGTAAACAGATCCATGACTTTGAAGGTAATTAAAGTCCCGTCACGAACTGTCCAGTCATATTGGAAATAAGCTGTTGCATGATGTTTCTTTGTCGTGCTGACAAAGATGTCGATAGGGGTAATCACATTGCGGCTGGAAGCTTCTGCCAGTCTGTCAAAGAAAGGGCCAGCTGCCATTTCCCCAAGAAACGGCGAAAGAACCTTTCCATCTTCTGCAAACAAGCTCTTGATGGTGCCGTAGTCGGCATCACCAAGCGCCTTCATATAGATTTGCAAAACAGAAATGTACTCCGACATTGATGCTCTCCTTTTGATTAATGTCTCACAAATATATCACTTTTTGTGGAATCGCCAGGCTTGCTTAGACCACATCGACGGTTTTCATTGATGACAGTTCCTGGCTAAGCAAAAGCATGAGCTCACTTTGCTCGAATTGTTTTATCAGCAAAGGAACAGCAAATACAAACTCGGATCCATCGCGCTTGAGTACATAGGCTAATTGCAGACGGGACAGGGCATGACGCATGGTTTCAGGTTCTACAGTCAGACCATTGTAAGCAAGCAGGGCAGCAAGTGCAGATAAACTCGTTTTGCCCTTGAGCGCCGTGTGATAGACGACGATGCGGTCGAGGCGGCAAGAGGCTTCATCGTTACTTAATTTACCCCAACCAGCCAAAGCGTCTTGCACAGCTTGCGAAGATAGTGCGTGCGTGACATGGCGGACTTCTATGGCACGCTCTCCTGGCTGCAAAGCTTCCAGGCATTCCTGACAAAGGATGGCGAGCAAATTGGCGCGCTGGCCACTGGCTTCCACCAGTTGATCTACTAACTGGTTGCTGGAAAAACCAAAGCGCAAGCGCGATAAAGGTACCGTGACCAATTCTTTGCAGGCATCCTGCTCCAGTCCACCTATCGTCAATACTTCGCCAAAATTGCGCAGTGGGGACTGATAATCAAGCACCGCAGTTGCATATAAATCCCAAAATCCTGCAAGCATGAACCAGCAACGGCCTTCATCACTCAAGGAGCGCAGGGCTGATAATTGCGGGTAATTATTGATGGATTCATCTCGGAAAAAGAGATCAGCTTCGTCGATCAACAGGAATAATCGTTTACCTGCGAAGTTGGCTTCCAGATGAGAAATAATATCTTCGATAGGCGTTGTTGCATCAAGGCCAAACTGAAGTGCCATGCGAGGAGCCAGGCGATGATCGCGCAAAGAAATGTAATGACAGACTATGTGTGGATGCCCCTGCAGGCTACGCTGGACAGCTTTCAAGAGACTGCTTTTGCCAAGCTGGCGGCCACCCACGACAAGGTAATTGGAGGGATCGCGACCGATGACGCGTGACAGCAATTTTTCCCGCCCAAAAAATGCACCCGCACTGGTAACCGCCCCTCTGGTCTGGTAGGGCGATATGCGCGTTACACGTAATTGTTCAGCAAGAAGACGCAATAATACAGCCGCAGGTTGTCTGCTAAGCATGCACTCAGTCTGACTCGCGCCGTCGAGCATCACAAACATATTGGCTTTATCTTCACAATAAGCTTGCAGTGCAATGTGTTCTGTTTCACTCTCGGATCTGGCAAGTATCAGCATCACATCCGAACCAATTTGCGCGGATATTAGCGCGCCTATCAGTGCCTCATCGTTGACATCAACATAGGGGATAAACACCAGGCATCTGTCCAGCGACACAGGCAGATTGCTGGCAAATTGCCACTCAAAAACCTGGCCAGGAAGTGACCACCCCGCACTGACTTTGCTTTGCACTGACAGCCGGGTAGCCAGGTATTCCTGCTGTTTATTTGCACCTTCATTGACATAGGCAACGGCGCGCTGCCAGGAGGCAGTGGAGATGCCCGCAGCTTGCAACGTCGCCTGTCTTCTGCCGGTAATACCCAGCAAACGATCAAGTTTGGGCAAGATACGGTAGGGTGTTCTTCGCAGGCGGTCAGGGCGCAATTGTGATGGCCCCAGTAAAGGGTGTCTTACAACTGCAAAAATACCAGCGACTATGAAAATCAATGCACAAACCAGGGGCAAGGTCTTTAGCTTGCTCAGAGTTACAGTGTCTGAAGTGGCACCTTCGCAATTCATTGGCATGAATTTGGCAGGCACGGGAGGCGTGCCGGCACGGCATTTCCATGAGTGATTTGATGGATTGAACTCAAATATCAACTGTGTCCCCGACAGGGAGCCTAACTGGGCATATTTTATTAAATTGATCTGCAATATATTTGGTCGGGGTGAGGTCACTACGAGATATGGCGTAATCGTTTGTGGTTCTAACTTTTTAATGTCAGAAGGCCATTCATCGTTAATGTTACGCATCTCAGACAAAGCAAGGCGCCACTGGTTTATATCACTCCAGATAGGGCCAATGTTTTCAGCAGCAAGCACACCATCCCTGGTAAAGGGATTCAGCTTTGGTGCAAGCAGCGCAGTTCCAAGCAATAATGTCAGCACGATAATGAAAATAGTGCGTACAATTTTCTTTGGCAGTCGCAACAAAAGATTTCCCTGCATCATTCAAGCACCATCAAGCCAGCTTCACGGATAATGTCGCAACGCCAGCAAAGCCGGGCCTGATCACCTTGCCCACGGACGTGTATCAGGTTTCCCCAAAAAAGGCGGCGCAAATCTTCATCCTGAAGATAGGGACGAGCCCGTCCCAGATCATCAGTCTCAAGCAAGCTGCGCAGACGCAGCAGAGAAGCTGGATTTTGTGTCAGCGGCAAAAAGGTCTGCCACAAGCGAGCACTATGAGTTAAAAATGTGCGCAATGCTGCCGCATCGTTTTCCATCGAAGCCTGATTATCAACCAGCCATTGCATACCTTCTTCAAAGAGCGCCGGATGGCCGCCACACATGGATGCCAGTGCAGTCAGTCTGGAAGATGCAATGACATGGTCTGGCCAGCGTTGCTTGACGAGGATATGCAAATCTTCTGTGTCCGCATCTGGCCAATGGCTGACCTGGGCAATATTCAGTAGCGACAAATCGCCGCTGCGGTATTTCAGGTCGGCCAGCGCCTCACCGCCGCATAACAAAAGGTGCAGGCGACCGCCATGCATTTCACTCAGGCTGCGCAAGATGCCTGCCAACGCTTCACGCAAGACTGGGGTACCTTGCTCGAACCGGCTGACCAGGCAAAATACGCGTTCACCTGCTTGCAGTCTCTGTTCCAGTGCCGCTTCAAATTCATAATCTGAACTGACATTCTCAAACCCGCATTGCCGCCCTATAGCCGCAAAATATTCACTGCTGTCGGCGCTGATACTGTAAGGGGGCTGTATATGAAGTGTCGCTTTTTCACCGTACTGTACACGTGCGCGGGCCAGTAATTTTTCCCTGAATGGAGGTTGTCCCCAGTGCGCTTGCGACAGCAGCAGGGTGATAGGGTAGGGCGTAGATTGAGCCAATCGCACAAACAATTGATCCATGAATTCCGCAAACGGTGTTTCATTGATTTCTTCGTTTTGTAATGGGAATTCAGGTGCAAGACCCGCAGCAGCAAAAAAAAGATTGGTTTCAGTTTCTGTCAGCCTGAGATAACGCGCGCACGCATGCAAACTGTCGCGCGATCTGGCGCTGGGGAGCGAAGTTCCGTTTCTCCAGTTATTGACTGACTCCCGGCTTAGTCCAATTTCTGCAGCAACGCCAGCCGCACTGGCACGTATCCTGCGCATGTATTGCGATAGCAGATGAGAGAAGGTGTCTGAAAACATGAATAGCCTGTCTTAATCAGCCAAATAAGGCTATTGATTTTTGGGGAGCAAATATTAAATATGCGCCTGTTTGCGAGCGCCATTTTATCAGCGTGCGGCGTGGGCGCAGATATTGATGCTGTCAGCCGGCCGCCGCATCAACTTGACATACTGTCAGCCGGGCATTCAGTTTTTGCGGAATGGTTTGGGATTGTAGATCGCAGCTTTGGCTTTATCTTGCTGCGTACGTCCTTGTTTTCTCGTTGTATGCATCAACAGTATCAATAACATACACATGTTTAATGTCAGGCTGAGGACTAAAATTTCGTCTTTGTAGATTGCAAATAGAGCAATCAGATGGTCAGTGATTTTGATGAGTTCATTCATATGAAAGCGGTTATTTTATTTTTTTGATGCAATACGGTTGTCGTACTTCGATAGGGTGTTTGATTAGTAATGCATGCCAGTCAGGTTTCTATTTATCGCCTGCCTTCCCTGTTTGCGGCAACGGATGACATTGTATATTTGGCATTATAAGTGCAATTCAGATCAAATTAACAGACTAAAACTAGTCGGATTGGCCCGGCGTAATGCTTTACCAAGCACTGTTACTTAACTGCGGCTTAACTGCTAATTTCGCAATAACGGAAAAGTAGTTGACATGCCATCATAGGTAGCGCTACCATTGTTGAGTGCGACTACCTGGAAAATAAATGAACTCATGAGACCAGGGATGGGAATGCCAACTATGTGCCCGCACAAAGAAATCGCAGCCCATACTCGTACGACCATTCATATCAGGTATGGTCTCACCAGCAAGGAGTTGCCGTCGTACTTGCACTATTGCTGTCGGCGCTTGCAGTTGCTGTGGTCAGCGGGATGTTCTGGCCACAACATATCCAGTTCTGGTCGCTTGAAAATCAACTCGAACAACAGCGGATGCGTATGTTGCAAAGAGGCGTGCTGGACAAGACCCGTCAGATATTAAGGCTGGATGCGATGGAAAATGATGGCGTTACCAGCCTGGACGGAGCTTGGGCTAAATCTGATGCCACAATCAAGTTAAATGAATTATTACAGTACGCAGAATCAAGCATTGCCGCGCTGACCATCCGGGTCATAGATGCTCAATCCCGCTACAACCTTATGAATCTGGCGACTGGTGGCAAGATCAATGAGGGCCAGGTGAGCAATTACCGGCGCTTGCTTCAGATATTGAAAATAGATACCGCCCTGGCGGAACTGACAGCAACTGCTATCGCAGCCACTCAATCGACAGGAACAGCAGGTGAAAGTATATTCGCCTTCGTTCACATTGATGATCTCGTCACCATTTCCGGATATACCCCTCAGATACTGGCCAGCCTCAGGGAGTTTATCGTGCTGTTGCCCGAGCCCACTGCCTTGAATGTCAATACAGCCTCGTTAGTGTTGCTATTCGCCGTGACCGGATCACAGCAAAACACCATGATGCTGTCACAAGCGCGGCAGCGGCAGGCAATACGCAAGCGCGCCGAAATAACGCAACAATCCCAACAGCCCCAACAATCAGACGAAGCATTGCTGGTGAAGGACACTTTCCTGGATGTAAAAAGTGACTATTTCCTCGTGGAACAGCAGATCAGACTGGGCCGCATGAGCTTGTCTTCGAGAGCTCTTATCAGGCGCAAGACAGGAGGGCGTTTCCCTGACATCCAGGAGCGAGATGACGTTTTAACTACCGCTGTTATCTGGATGCGTAAAAGCTGAGGTGAATTGATGCAACACTCACGACCACTCAGCTTTGCTCTGGTGCCAGCGGCGTACGCGGGCCGCCATCGACATTTGCCATGGAATACCCCGTGTGTCAAATTCGTTCATCAAATTCGATCATCATCGAATTCAATCAACATAAAAAAATGGAGACAATAATGATTAAGACAAGAAACTTGAATCTCGCGAAGGTTAGACTGCTTATAACCGGATTGCTGCTGGGGCTTAGCTTCTGCCATCAGGCGCAGGCAGCATCCGCCTCGGCCAACCCTGCCGACGCAAGCAACAAGCACATTTATGTAGATCAGTATGATCTCTCTACAAATCTGTGGGGTATCAGCGGCGCAGGTACGAACTGGTCTGAAACCATCTTCACCAATTCAACCAGTACCATGGATGGGGCGGGTTATAAATGGACGGGATTTGGCGGTGATACAAGTACAGTCAAGTCATACCCAAGCATACGCCGGGGGGCCAGCAATAGTCAGAATAATCCGGCCACGTCTGGTTTGCCTTATCAGTTTGGCGCCAATACAAAAAATGTCGATGTGCTATGGAGCTTTGCCACAGCGGGCTACGATGGAACGGGCAATATTGTTGGCACCTACAACCATGCCATTGACGTCTTCTTTCATTCATCCAACATCTGGAATACGAGTTACCTGAAAGGAGAAATCATGGTCATACCTGACTCCTCTGCTAACTCGCAGACCGCGGGTTGGGGTGTCAAAGACGCTGCCAGCTTTGTGCTCGATGGCGAAACCTGGGATGTCTGGCAAGCGACCATGACGTCCAACGGCAATAGCTGGCCAGTCATGCAATTTCGAAAACGGGTGAATGCCCGTTACTTCAATAAAAACCTGAAATTTTTTTTTGCAGAAGCAGCGCGCAGGAGGGCCGATGTATTCAAGAGCACCTACTATGTGATGACGGTAGAGGCAGGAACTGAAGTGAAATCTGGTTCAGGGCACTTCTATAATAAAAATTATCAGGTGAGCGTGTACTGAAAAAGCGCTAAAGCATCTGACCAAGCAGTAGGTTTTCCTGCAACCTGACTAAGCGCTTCGTGGCATATCGTTGTGCATGGTATGAAGCGCTGCAACTACACGACTTCAAAGACTCTTAGCAACAACAAAGCGTTGTTGAAAACCATCATTATTGTTTAGTAAACTAACTAAACTAAAAGTCGCAATCAGACATTGATTGACCGATTTTTCAAGACAAAGCTACCATCAAATACCGTTTTTACAGCAATTTCTTAAATTTGTTTAGCAGATTATGATGACTTTGTTTTTTCCTCTATCAGCATGGGCATAACCATACGCGACCTGGCCGAAGCCACTGGTTTTTCAGTGGGCACGATTTCCCGTGCGCTCAAAAACCAGACTGGTTTGACAGAAGCCACGCGCGCCCTGGTTTTTAACGCTGCGCAAGAAATGGGTTACGACCTGTCAAAGTTAAAGCATGGACGCATACGACGTATCGCTTTTCTATTGCACAGGCAGCACAATAATTTGTCGAGCAGCCCATTTTATTCCATCGTTTTGCACGGGGCAGAAGCTGCCTGCAGACGAGCCGGCATTGCATTGTCATTTGTCGCCGTGGGCCCGGCTGAGCCAGTGATGGAGCAAATCAGGGTTCATCAGCCGGACGCCATTGTGTGTGCGGGATTTTTCGAAGCAGAATTATTGCAGGCGATACGCACTTCAGGAAAACCCTTGGTGCTGATTGATATGCATCTGGCCGGTTATGCCTCAATTAACCCGAATAATCGTCTGGGCGGTTATTTAGCCACGCAACATTTGATCAACACCGGACGCAAGCGTATAGCCATGTTAAGCGGTCCGCACGCGCACTACAGCATACAAGAGCGTATCCATGGTTTTCGCAAGGCCTTGTTTGACGCAAAAATGCTGGCCAATCCAGAATATGAAATTGCGATTCCGCATCAGGCTGAAGAAGAAAAAATAGTCAGGCAGGCAGTGACGGATTTGTTGTCCATGTCCGAGCCACCAGATGCTCTCTTTTGCTACAACGACAATACTGCCCTGACTGCGATGACTGCTTGTCTGGATATGGGATTGAAGGTCCCTGAAGATATCGCCATTGTCGGTTTTGACGATATCCGGGCCGCAGCGAGAGCCCACCCAACTTTAAGCAGTATTGCCGTAGATAAGGAAGGACTGGGCGCAGAGGGCGTGGCCATGCTACTGCGCAATGCACAACCAGAGAGCCTTGAGATCACACTTGCAGTGCAATTGATTGTACGGGGCAGCAGTGTGCAATCTGTTTGAAGATTGAACCTCATCGAACTAAGTCACCAACGCCATATAATTTTTGGAAAAATCATGCGTCGTTCTACCATTTTATTTGCTTCGATTACGTTACTTTGTGTGCCACCACTTTATGCAAAGGCAGGTACTGATCTTGCAGCAGAGGTCAATCCCTTGATAGGGACGACAAATCTGGGCAATACTTTTCCAGGGGCAGTCATGCCTTTTGGCATGTTCAGCTTTAGTCCTGAGACCAGCAAAGGTGAAAAAAACAAGGCAGCAGCTCCGGGGGGCTATTTATACGAAGCCAGGAAAATACGTGGCTTCAGTCTGACGCATTTATCAGGTACAGGTTGTCGTGGTGCCAGTGGTGACATACCGTTCATGCCAGTCACAACAGAGCTCAGCACTTCACCGTCGCTGGACAGCAAGGACGAGCATTACGCCAGCCGCTATTCCCATTTAAATGAAACCGTGCAACCTGGTTACTACAAAGTGCGCATGGAAAATGGCGTGCAAACTGAATTAAGTGCAAGCCTGCGTGCAGGTATTGCGCGCTTTGTCTATCCTTCACAGGGTAAGGCAGCGATTTTGATACGCAATTCTGATTCGCAGTTAGGCAGTTTTGCGGCTAATTTGAAAATTGATACTGCGACGAATACCGTCAGCGGTTCGGTTAGCAGCGGCAATTTTTGCGGATATCTGCACCCTGTGACACGCAGGCCTTATTACACAATTCATTTCGTCGCCCGCTTTAACCAAAAAATTGCGGCAACCGCAACCTGGCAAAACGAGAAAATCATTCCCAATGGTATAGCAGCAGAAGGTGCGACAGAGCTGGATGATAAAGGCTTCCCGCAACTCAACAAAGGCTCAGGTGCCTGGATAGATTTTGGTCATGCCAGAAATGTTGAAGCACGGATTGGCATTTCTTATGTCAGCGTAGCAAATGCCACAGAAAATCTGAATGCAGAAATATCTTCAGAAAAATCTCTGGAGACGGTCGTAAAAGAAAGTCGCCAGGCCTGGAATCAGCAACTGTCCAAAATTGATGTGACAGGTGGCGACAAAGACCAGCGCACGATTTTCTATACTGCCTTATATCACTCCTTGCTGCATCCTAATCTTTTTAGTGACGTCAATGGTGAGTATGCAGGTTTTGATCAAAAGACACACAAGGTAAAGGCTACCCAATTGGCGCAATATGCCAATTTTTCAGGCTGGGATATCTACCGCTCACAAGTGCAATTGATCGCCCTGATCGAACCAAAAATCGCCAGTGACATAGCACAGTCTTTATTGAACCAGGCCCAGCAGAACAATGGCGTGTGGGACCGCTGGACGCATAACAATGGTGCCACTGGCGTTATGAATGGTGATCCTGCTACTGCGTCGGTTGCCAGCATGTACGCATTTGGCGCGCGTGATTTTGATGTGGCTACAGCTTTTACCTCACTCACTCAGGCGGCGCGTACCCCGACCAAGCTGGATTTGTCCAGAGATGGCTGTCCTGTCATGTGTGTAGGGCAACGACCGGGATTGGATCAATGGATAAAGTATGGCTATATGCCACAATCAGCGCCAGGCTGGGGCATGGTATCTGATGCACTGGAATATGCAAGTGCCGACTTTGCGCTGGCCTCATTCGCTGGAAAATTGGGCGATCAGGCTGCTAAGAAAGAATTCCTGGCCCGTGCGCAAAACTGGAAAAATCACTTCAATCCTGCCACTGGTTATCTGCAGGAACGCAAACAGGATGGCCAGTTCGTCGCCGCGTTTGACCCGGCCTCAGACGAGGGCATGGTAGAGGGCAGTGGTGCGCAGTATCTTTGGATGGTGCCATTCAATGCTGATGGCTTGATCAGGACCTTGGGCGGCGTTGAAAAATCCACGCAGCGGCTGGATAAATTTTTCAAGAGTGATTTTGGCGCATGGACACTGACTGTCTCTGGCGCACATCATTCGGAAATGGATAATGAACCCTCGATTGGCGCAGCCTGGCTATATTCTTATGCCGCGCAACCCTGGAAAACCCAGGAAGTGGTACGCGAAGTGTTAGGGCAGCTTTGGCACAATCGCCCTGACGGCATACCTGGCAACGATGACCTGGGTCAGATGTCTGCATGGTATGTATGGGCAGCGATGGGCTTGTATCCACAATACCCAGGCCGGGCAGAATTACTGATTGCCAGCCCGACTTTCAAGAAAATCGTGGTTCAACGAAAACAAGGACCATTGACCATCAATACAGATCAGACTGGCACGCAATTTAAATACGTGCAAAGCCTGACCTTGAACGGCAAATCATTGACGAAATCCTGGCTCGATGAAACTGCCTTGGACGGTAAGCTGAACCTGGATTTTAAACTTGGCAGGGAAGCCAATAAAAAATGGGCGATAAAGCCAGGTGAATTACCACCTTCATTTGAATAAATTTAATTCAGGCAGTTGTTGTATTCGTCGCTTTAAAAGAATCCACTGAAAAGGTACATATGATGTTTCGTATTTGCGGGTTAATTTTCCTGGGCGCAGTCATCGCCAGCAGTGTTGATGCCGCGCCAGCCAGTAGTTCACGTCCGGTTGATGCCGTCAATGTATTCATAGGCACCGGCGGTGATGGTCATACATTTCCCGGGGCGACACGTCCTTTTGGCATGGTGCAATTAAGTCCCGATACGCAGGTAAGACATTTCCGCCAGAGTTATCCCTGGGCGGCTGGCTACCGTTATGAAGATGATTCCATACTTGGCTTCTCGCATACACATTTTTCCGGTACCGGCCATTCTGATCTGGGTGACGTATTGTTGATGCCCTATAGCGGCGACACCAAACTCGAGCCAGGCTATCCAGAACGTCCTTTCAGCGGTTATCGTTCGCGTTTCAGTCACAAAGAAGAGCGCGCTGAGCCTGGCTATTATGCAGTCAAGTTGCTGGATCATGAGATTGATGTCGAATTGACGGCGAGTGACAGGGTAGGCATGCACCGCTATCGTTTTGCCAAAGGTGAGGCGGCCAAGTTGATCGTCGATTTGCGTAGCAGTATTTACGATTACAAAACAAAAAACCTGTGGTCCAGCATGCGCGTACGCAAGGACGGTATTATCACCGGCATGCGTGAAACCCGAGGCTGGGCACCGGGCCGGCAGGTTTATTTTGCCATGCAATTTTCACGGCCATTATTGACGCGTGAAATCCATAACCGTGAAGATGCAGTTGAATACCGTGGCTTTGCCGGGCCGGGCAGTGGCCCTCAGGATAAAGCCAAAGTCGAAGGCAAGGCGCTGGTTGCCGCGCTGGATTTTGGTGTTCCCGACGACCAGACTCTGATGGTCAAAGTGGCCATTTCGGCTGTCAGTGAAGATGGCGCCATTGCAAATCTGGCTGAAATCCAGGATTGGGACTTTACAGCGCAGCGCGCCAAATCGAAGCAGGCCTGGGACGATGCCCTGTCAGCAGTCAGCATAGAGGCTAAGCCAGAGATGCGCACCAAGGCTTACACCGCCTTGTACCACAGCATGATGGGTCCCAGCCTGTTTATGGATGTGGATGGCCGTTACCGTGGGCCGGATAATCTGGTGCATCAGGCTGAAGGCTTCCGTTTTCATTCCACCTTTTCTTTATGGGACACTTACCGTGCTCTCCATCCCTTGCTAACTTTGATACAGCCAGCACAGCGCAATGCTGATTTTGTGCGGTCGCTGCTGGCATCCCAGCAATATAGTCCTGAGGGCATACTGCCGGTATGGCAATTTCATGGTCTCGAAACCTGGTGCATGATAGGTTATCACGCAGTGCCAGTAATAGCTGATGCCTACATGAAGGGCATTCCCGGCTTTGATGCAGATAGCGCATTGAATGCAATGATGGCCAGCGCTGAATATGGACCCTACGGCGGCTTGAAACATTATATGAAACTGGGTTATGTTCCAACCGATCTGGAACCGGAAGCCGCCTCCAAAACCGTGGAATATGCTTTTGATGACTGGACAATTGCGCGTATGGCCGAGAAGATGGGCAAGACTGATATCGCGAAAAAATATTATGCCCGCGCCCAGAATTTCCGTAATGTGTTTGATACCAAAACCGGTTTCATCCGTGCACGTAAATCGAATGGTGAGTTCCGCGTCCCTTTTGACCCGACCGTATCTAATTTTGGCAGTGATTATACCGAAGGCAGTGCATGGCAATATTCATGGTATATGCCGCATGATAATGCCGGCCTGATCAGCATGCTGGGAGGTGATGCTGCTGCCATCTCGAAAATCGATCAGGTATTCGATGCAAAAGTGGATCACAAAGTCTATGCGCACATGGAAGATATTTCTGGTCTGATAGGGCATTACGCACATGGTAATGAGCCTTCGCATCATGTCGCTTATTTATATAATTACTTCGGCGCACCATGGAAAACCCAGCAACGCTTGCAGCAAATCATGCAAAGCCAGTATCAGGCCAAACCTGATGGATTGTCTGGCAATGATGATCTTGGTCAGATGTCTGCCTGGTTTGTTTTCACGAGTCTTGGTTTTTACCCGGTTGCTCCCGGTAGTAATGAATACATACTTGGTCGCCCGTTTTTGGATAAAACGACCTTGCATTTACCGAATGGCAAACAGTTCACCATACGCGCCCAGAATCTGAGTGATGCTCACCCCTATGTGGCAAGCGTTAGTTTGAATGGGAAAGTGCTGGATCAAAACTATCTGCGTCATGAACAAATCATGGCTGGTGGCGAGCTGGTGTTTGTCATGCAGGCTGAGCCAAACAAGAAGTGGGGCAATCTCAAGGATGCCCGACCCTATACACAAACACCATATCAATGAGGCCGATGATGAAAAAATCAGCACGCACGTATTGGGGACAATTCATACCACTGGTGACGGTATTCTTCTTCTGGGGCTTTGTTGCAGCCAGCAATGATATTTTAATCCCTGTGTTCAAGGCAGCGTTCCATCTGTCGCAAACACAAAGCCAGTTTGTATCGCTTGCTTTTTATGTTGCCTACACGGTTGGCTCCTTGCTGTACCTGCTGGTTTCTGCCGTACTTAAACAGGATCTGATACAGAAGATAGGTTACAAAAATGGATTGGCGCTAGGGCTTTGCATATCTGCGTTGGGTACTTTGTTATTTTATCCGGCAGCTAATTCAAGCTCGTTTACATTGATGTTGTCGGGCTTGTTTATCGTGGGTCTGGGTTTTTCATTACAGCAAACGGCGGCTAATCCACTGGCGATTGCCTTGGGTTCGCGCGAAACCGGCTCACAACGACTGACCCTTGCTGGTGGGATTAATAATTTTGGTACCACCATAGGCCCGTTGATAGTGAGCTTTGCCATATTTGGCACACCATCGTCAAACAATACGGTCGCCAGTATAGAAAGCGTCAAAATACCTTACCTGGTTTTGGGGCTGGTATTTTTCCTGGTTGCTGTTTTCCTCAAATTTTCATCTCTGCCTGACCGCCCGGCACTGGAAGAAGACGCGCAAGACAGCCGTACACATGGCCCTAGCTCTGCATTACAGTTCCCACAATTGGTCTTGGGCATGCTTGCGATTTTTGTCTATGTGGGTGTCGAGGTATCCACTGCCAGTAATTTACCTGCCTATATGGAATTGACTCAGGGCTATCTGACCAAGGATATCGCACCATTCATTTCGCTGTATTGGGGTAGTTTGATGATAGGCCGCTGGACGGGCGCGGTCGAGGCTTTTCAATTGAGTGACGGTGCAGCAAAGCTGGCGAAATTTCTTGCGCCGTATCTGGCCTTCAGCGTGTTTCTTGCTGTGAACGCGATAGCGCAACATGAGTTAAGCCGTTTTTATGTATATGGTGCTGTTGTCCTGGTGTTGATTTTTGCTGACCTTGCCAGCAAGGGAAATCCCGCAAACATGTTGGGCATTTTTTCTGTATTGGGTATTTCTGCCTTGATACTCGGTATGTGCACCAGCGGCATGGTAAGCATTTATGCATTCACCAGCATAGGTTTGTTTTGCAGCACTTTGTGGCCGTGCATTTTCTCTTTGGCTATCAGCGGTCTCGGCAAACATACGGGGCAGGGTAGCAATTTCCTGATCATGATGATCATGGGCGGCGGTGTTGTGAGCTGGCTGCAAGGCTTTGTTGCCGACAAGGTCGGTATACAAATGAGCTACATCGTCGGCGTAGGCTGTTTTTCTTATCTGGCTTTTTATTCCTGGAAGGTAAAAACCATTTTGGCCAGACAGGGAATAGATTTATAAAGAAAAGCAACTACCGCGCATTAATTACCCCAGCAACTCCAGATCATGACAATGACTTTTCCAGATTTTCGTGCTGCCAGTACTCTGACTGAGCACATAGCACACACCATGCGTTTTTATCATCCACGCTGTATTGATATCAGCGGTGGCTTCTATCATTATTTTAAAGATGACGGTCAGGTTTATGATGCAAGGTCGCGTCATTTGGTCAGCAGTACGCGTTTCATCTTTGATTACGCAATGGCCTACCGACAGTTTTCTGATCCACGTTATTTGCACATGGTGCAACACGGCGTCACATTCTTGCGCGAAGTACACCGTGACGCCGTCAATGGCGGCTATGCCTGGCAACTGAGCTGGGACAATGGCAAGAAACATGTCATTGACGATAATAATCATTGCTATGGCCTGGCCTTTGTTTTGTTCGCCTATTCCCACGCAGTAATGGCAGGGATGGAAGAGGCACATGCTTATATCGATGAAACCGTGGCTCTCATGGAAGAAAAGTTCTGGCTACCAGAATTTGAACTCTATGCAGACCAGGCCAGTGCCGACTGGACGCACCTCGACACTTATCGCGGTCAGAATGCCAATATGCATAGCTGTGAAGCGATGCTGGCAGCCTATCAGGCGACTGGTGAAGTCAAGCATCTGCACCGTGCGGAAATGATAGCCAAATCCATTACCCAGCGACAAGCCTCACAAGCCGGCGGCATGATATGGGAACATTACGATAATACCTGGCAGATAGACTGGAAATACAATCTTGAGGACAAGGCAAATCTATTCCGTCCCTGGGGATTCCAACCAGGGCATTTCACTGAATGGTCTAAACTTCTGGTACTGCTGGATGCAGAGGCTGCAAATTTGCAAGGCGATTCGACATGGATTTTACCAACAGCCGAGCGTCTGTTTGACATAGCGCTGGATCTCGCCTGGGATCAAGAGCATGGTGGCATTTGTTATGGCTTTGCCCCAGATCACAGTATTTGCGATGGCGATAAATACTTTTGGGTGCAGGCTGAGTCAATCGCTGCTGCAGCTTGTCTGGCACAACGCACAGGTAAGCAAAAATACTGGGACTGGTACGACAAAATCTGGCAATACAGCTGGACGCATTTTGTTGACCACCAGTACGGTGCCTGGTACCGCATCCTGGATAACAGTAACCATAAAATCAGCGATGAAAAAAGCCCAGCCGGAAAGACTGATTACCATACTATGGGCGCATGTTATGAAGTGTTGAATGTATTAAAACTGGGCAAACATCATGACTGACTTCCCTCAATTTGTCTGTGCTGGTGAAGCCTTGACCGACATGCTGCGCACTGACTCAGATGACTGGAAAAGCCTGGTCGGCGGCTCCACCTGGAATGTCGCCCGTAATCTGGCAAAACTAGGCTTGCGCACAGGTTTTGCCGGGGCTATCAGTGAAGATGTATTTGGCGATGCATTGTATGCAGCCAATGAGCAGGCTGGCCTGGACATGCGTCTGCTACAACGCTTTAAAAGATCACCCTTGCTCGCGATTGTCGCTGAGACTGCGCCGCCAAAGTACTTCTTCATTGGTGAAGACAGTGCGGATCTGTATTTTTCACCTGCGGCTCTACCAGATGGATGGAACCGCGATTTGCAATGGATACATTTTGGTGGCATTAGCCTGGCGCGCGAGCCGCTGGCAACAACATTGATTTCCTTGGCAAGGCAATGCAAAAAGGATGGGGTAAAGATCAGTTATGACCCCAATTTCCGTAATCTTATGGACGACAGATATGATGCTACTTTGCGCACAATGACGCAATTGGCTGACGTAATAAAAATATCTTACGATGATTTACGTGGGCTTTTTCGCCAGGAAAACGCCGACTTGGCCTTAACACAATTACGTGAATTCAATCCCGAAGCGGTTTATCTGTATACCTGCGGTGCAGCAGGCGCCTCTTTGCACCTGGGCGATCAGACCTGGCAAGCATTGCCACCCCAGATCAATGTCATCGACACGATAGGCGCTGGCGACGCCAGTATCGCGGGCTTGCTTTATAGCTTGCACAAGACACCAGAAAAAACCTGGCAAGAACACCTGGATTTCTCTGTCGCCAGTGGTGCAGCAGCATGTTTGGCGGCTGGTGCGCAAGCGCCTGAACTTGCGCAAGTGTCAGCCCTGTACGAACAAATCAAGAAAAATTAACCCGGAGAATTTTCTATGTTGAAGACCTTACGCATCAGTTGTGCCTTACTTTTTTTTTTGCTTGGCAGTACCTTAGCCCATGCAGAAAACAGCATGACTGAAGCGCAATCGCAGCTCATGGCCAACAAGGTAAAGCGCGAAACCCAACATGCCTGGCAAGCATATAAGCAATTTGCCTGGGGTCATGACGCAGTAAAACCATTGAGCCGCACGCCACATGACTGGTATGGTACTTCGCTGTTAATGACACCGGTGGATGCCTTGGATACTTTCCTGATCATGGGCTTGAAAAAAGAAGCAAAAGAAGCGCAAGACCTGATCGTCTCCAAGCTCAATTTTGACCAGGATATCTATGTTCAGAATTTTGAAATCACGATTCGCCTGCTGGGTGGCCTGCTATCCGCTTACCAAATAACAAAAGACCAGCGTCTGCTGAATCTCGCTGAAGATCTGGGGCAGCGATTATTACCGGTATTTGAAACACCGACCGGCTTGCCCTATACCCATGTGAATCTCAAGACCGGACAAGTGCGTGGCAATGTCAGCAACCCCGCAGAGACAGGTACGCTGCTACTGGAGTTTGGCATGCTGAGCAAACTTAGCAACAAGCCTATCTATTTCCAAAAAGCGAAGAAGGCATTGGTGGCAACCTATGAGCGCCGCTCATCCATCGGCCTGGTTGGAGCGCGCATCAATGTAGAAACAGGGGAGTGGGCCGACCAGAACTCTCACATCGGCGGTGGTATCGACTCTTACTACGAGTACATCTACAAATGCTGGCGCTTGTTTGGCGATGCTGATTGCAAGGCCATGTGGGATACCAGTATCGACAGCGTTAACCGTTATCTCGGAGATGAGGTCGATAGTGGATACTGGTATGGGCGTGCAAACATGCAAAGTGGGGCACGCACTGCAAGCCGTTATGGCGCACTTGATGCGTTCATGCCCGCGTTGCTGGTGTTGAGTGGCGATGTAGATCGTGCCAAGCGATTACAGGATTCTGGTTTGAAGATGTGGCGAATACATGGCATTGAGCCAGAGTCGCTCGACTATAAGACCATGACGGTCACTTCTGCCAGTTATCATTTGCGGCCAGAAATTATTGAGTCAGCTTATTACCTGTACCGCACTACTGGTGACGCAAAATACCGCCTCATGGGTAAGGAGTTTTTTGAAGACTTCGTGAAATATTGCCGCAGTGAGGCTGGTTATGCTGCCTTGAAAGATGTGCGTAGCAAAGAAAAGGACGATTCCATGGAAAGCTTCTTGTTTGCCGAAACCTTCAAATATTATTACCTTTTGTTTGCGCCAAAATCTGCCCTGGATTTCGATAAAGTTACTTTTAATACTGAGGCGCACCCGTTGCAGATCAAGTAAATTTTTCTGTGAATTTAAATTTGTAAAAATATAAAACTCTTCATGACTGCATTCTTGGCCTCGTCCTCACTAAGTTTTGACGTCACATTAATTTTATACTTTTCAATTAATCGTCAGCATAAGGTTTATTAGGACTTACGCAAAACCGCCCCAAGCTTGCAGCCTACCGTACTGCCCAATTCGTGATACCTGCGCAGGCGGGTATCCATGTCTGATCGGCCCCACCGGTCTACGGTTGATCAACGATGGATTCCCGCTAAAAGCATGCGGGAATGACGGTTTGGGGTTCGCTGTATTTATTGTGCTCATTGTGATCTATGCATGGCCGAAGCAAAAATCGTCGAGGCCAATTTTGCGTAAGTCCTATTTATATCCAGGACCATAGCGTGGAACGTAAAAACCCGCATTAGAGTATAAAAATATAAACATACCTCTTGTAAATATTAATGAGAATCATTATTATTTGTTTGTTGCATTTGCATATGCCATTCTGGTAGCGCATAGCCAATTGCATTCCCTACAGGCATGTTTGAATGGTAAAAATGGAAAAGAAAATTAGACTCAACTCGATGAATTCGGGAGAAATACCGGGTCTGGCCGAACAGTTGCAGCGCGCAGGATTACGCCCGACTGTTGGCCGCGTAGGAATGCTGGTGGCAATTATACAAATTGGTGAAGGCTACCATTATCCAGAAGATATTTTGAGGGAACTGTTAAGGCAGGGCAGGCTAGGTAGCATCACAACGATTTATCGAGTTCTTGCCGATTTGACGTCGATCAATTTTTTGCAGCGCTCTTTTGATGTAGAAGGTAAGGCCAAATACCGATTAGCTCATGCAAGCATAGCTGCCGAAGAAATATGCCTGGTCTGTGAACAATCAGGGCGCAGTATCACTGTCCATGAAAGTGAACTCCGGGGGAAATTAGATCAGTTGGCGCGTCAGCATGGCATGGAAACATCATCATCACCTTTATTGATACGAGTCAATGCAACGACAAAACTGGAAAGTGCCGGGCATAAGTAGCGGCAATCCAGAATGACACCTACATTTGCTATGTCTGTTCTGCCAGAGATGCCGGCAACATGGGGCTAGTAAATTTCAAGGCTTCAGGCGTAATATCCTGCCTCAATTTCTGCAGATCTGGAATAGTCCTGTATCTGAAAACAGGGTAGCCAGCGGCTATCAAAAAAGATTCTCGTATTGCATCTTCCTTTCCCCGTCCATTGTGACTGGAGTCATCATATTCGACGATGGCAATTGCGCCAAATGCCCTGGTGCAGATGACGAAATCTCCATATTTTCTGCAGTATCTATTCCTGACTGCCTGATCATTCGTTTCAAGCAAAGCACTGATCGATACCTGCGCCAACACCACATAGTCAGGGAAGGCCTTTACCAGTTGACCATACATAGGCTGCTCTCGCATGGAGAGCACCGGCCTTTTTCGTGTTGATATCCCAACAGCGCGCAATGACGCAAAAACTTCTGCAGTTCTGTACTTGTCTGGATATTTTCTTTGTTTAAGTATTTGCCAGTAAGTAACGGCCATCGCCACAAATAGCAGCCCGATGATCAAGATCATTACTGCGTTGAAAAGTGACAAGGGTAGTGCTTCCAGGATTTGTTTGCTGGCGCCTGACATATACAAATTAAATATTTAGCAATATTTAATTACAAACAATTAACTTGCCGTAATGCGTGATTTTGGGCTTGATGCGTTGCCTTGTAGTGACAAGCTTGATTCGATTCTATGTTGCGAGAATGGATCAACTGCATCTACATAGCGCATCGCGCTTTGTACGCTTTTCCAGCCCACGTACTCCATCAGCGTTTTTAAATCCCAGCCGCTGCTGCTCGCCCAATTCGCAAATCCACGCCTGAGCGAGTGTGCCGAGTAATCATCTGCGTTAATTACACCTGCATCGTTGAAGATGCTGCGCAGCAGGGGGATCAGGCTATCCATATGCAAGCCTTCATCTCCAATATGTCCCCAGCGATTGATAGACCTGAATACTGGCCCTGATGTGAGCCCCGCTAATTCTTTCCAGGCCGTATAAGCGGCAACAGGGCAAAGCTGCTTTAGCGCAGGTGCTTTAAAAGTGCTCCCCTTATTTTGGCGATCACTTTTTGTATGCGGCAAGAACAAGCTCATGCCTTGGCCAGGAACGATTTCTATGTATTCAATCTGCAGTCGCGTCAGTTCATCGCCACGAAACCCTCTCCAAAACCCAAGCAGCAATAAAGCACGGTTTCTGGTGTGCCTTAATTCTGCAGCGCGGTCGCCAGATGCGTTTGCAGCGGCGATTGAATTCTCCAGCCAACGATCAACCAGGGCAAGCTGCTCAAGCTGGAACGGCTTAGCTTGTTTTTCCTGGGCAGGATGCTCTCGTTGTATTCCGCGAAGTATTTTTTTTATCAGCGGTGCTTTGGTTGGATCAGCAAAGCCCTGGTCTATGTGCCACTGCGCTAATGCAGCAAGCCGCTGACACAATGTATTCATCGCCAGTGATTCTGCATGATCAACCAGGTATTGAGCGATATTTTCGCCTGTCGCGGGTAAAAAGCCACCCCATTCGATTTCGTAATGCCTGACCGCTGCCTGATAAGCGGCGCGGGTATTGTCACGCGTGCCGGCGTGCAAATAGTGATCGATTTTGCTCATAAGCCTGCCGATGCTGTTTTCGCCATAGTCCGTCCAAATTGGATGTCCAGTGGTTGTGGGGGTAATTTTAAATGATTTTCAGCCTAGCACAGGATAATATTAATTTATCCAGTGTTAATTAAGTGGATTTTATCTATAAGTTAAAGTAATATTTTAGTATGTAATTACATGGTACGTAATACATTATGATATTTCATGGGAGAAGTCATGGCGAGAACCGGGTTATACAAGTCAGAAGTAGAAAAAGCGCGCAACACCTTGATAGCGCAGGGTCGCCATCCGTCAGTCGATGCGGTAAGAATTGTCCTTGGCAACACCGGCTCAAAGACGACAATTCACAAATACCTCAAAGAGCTGGAAGAGGAGGGCGGCGGCAATTCACGCAGCAAAGCGCCCGTTAGTGAAGCCCTGCAAAACCTGGTGGCACAGTTGGCCACTCAACTGGAAGCTGAAGCAGATAATCGCATTGCTGAAATGGCAGCTCAATGCAATGAAAGGGACCGTCTTCATGCAGTAGAAATTGCCGAGCTCAAAGCCAGCAATGCGCAGACAAAAGAAAAACTCGACCTGACAATTGCCGCCATCAAGCAAGAAATAGCATCGCACGAGCAAACCAGGGAAGCCCTGCAAACCGAGTCCATGGCCCACCACACTCTGGCCCAGCAAGTCATTGATCTGCGGGAGCGTCTGGCAGAAAATGAGATTCACCGGCAATCACTGGAAGAAAAACACCAGCACGCCCGCGATGCGCTTGAACACTATCGTGCATCCGTGAAAGAGCAACGTGATCAGGATATCCGACGCCATGAGCAACAAGTGCAGCAACTGCAGGCAGAGCAACGTCAGTTGCAGCAAAGCCTGATCAATAAACAAAATGAAATAACGCGACTCAACCAGGATGGTGCCCGCTGGGTGGCAGAAATAGCGCAAGCACAAAAAACCATCTATGAAGAGCAAACCAATTTCCGCAAACTCAATAGCCAGGTAGAAGCATTACGCGTAATCGAACAACGCGCCAGATTGCTGGAGCCACAACTGAATGAGAAGGACGTTTTAATCGAAGAATTAAAAACCCGCCTGACAGATTTTTCTTCCAGAGATAGCGAGCATCAGCAGCACCTGCGCCAGATAGAATTGGACTTGAATGCTGCGAAAGCCAAGATTGAGGCACAGGAGATGATGATGGTGGAATTAAAAAACTTGCTCCGTGAAAGGATGAAGCCAGAAGATGAAGAGCCTCATGCGGGCAAGTAAAGCAGTGCAGCCTGAGAGCCTTGTCTATGCAAGGAAATTTTCTAGCCTGACTGAGAGCAGGGTGGTAGTTATCAAAGCAGGTACCGGGAGGTTCGGCAGTCTCTCATTGAGGGGCGGCCGGGATTACGGTTTTTTTCGCCAAAGCACACGTAAGTTGATGATTTATATGGTGAAATCGATCTTATAGTTTATCGGCTCTACTTCCCGGTCGAGATCCAGTGGATATTCTCCAAAACGGTTGATATGCTCACGCCTGTATGGCGCTGTACCCCTAAGAATTTCCTCAGTGAGCACATAGCCTTTTATCTGAAGGTTTTTTAGAATGCGTGACATTCCGTGGACGTTATGCAAGATGACCATGTTGGCCACGAGCTGGTTGTACTTCACGACCTTACGCTGCTCATGTTTAATATTTTCCGCAATGATTCCATCTCCACCAAAGAATAGCCATTTCACAAAGTCGTTAAATTCCTCGCTCTTGTTAGTTGCGGCATGGATTGTTTTCCTGAGTTCAGCATCGTTGATGTACTTCAACAGGAACTGGGTACGAACTACCCTTCCCAACTCTCTAAATGCATAGTAGAGCCTATTCTTACGGCTAGCGGTACCCAGGCGGCGCAGAATTGTCGATGGAGCAATTTTTCCTGTTTTGATGGAGATAACGACTCGCAACATATCTTTCAAATGCCTGGCAATCAGATCCCAATCAATCGATCCCCTAAACAGACTGTCAATGTGCTCGTAGTGATCACCCTTATCAGCCCGATAGAACGTCAAGTCTTTGATATTGCGGATACGCGGCATCAGGTTAATACCAAGCAAATGCGCTAACCCAAAAACGGGTGTACTTTGCGCCTGCGTATCTCCATGCAGAGTGTCTGGTTGTATATCGGATTGGTTTTTAAGTAGACCGTCTAGAATATAGACTGCTTCGTATACACCGCATGGAATGAAATGGCTAAACAACGCGATGTATGTGTCGGACACATGGTAGTAGCCAATACCTCCGTACCCACCATAGCGGATGTGGTATTCCGACAGCAGATTCTGCTCGTACATATTCCACTTGGTGCCATCAGCAGATGCGCTTTTCCCAGTGCCCCAATATCTTGGTAAAGCAAAACGGTTGTAGGCGTTGATGACCTTGGTGATCGCTTTATCCAGGCGTTGTTCGGTGACATGCTTCAGATTCAACCAAGCGACCTGCTTCCGGCTTAGTCCTTTGACTGATCTTGCAGTTTGCGTCGGTCCCAGATTGCAGCCGTAACAGAATAAGGTCGTAATAAATCGTTTACGGGGGTCATCAACCTTCGATTCGAATCCAGAAAGTGGGCCGAACAAGCGATGCAAGTCCAGCCATTTCTCTGTTTCGGTTAATACATCCAAAATGCTGGCGTCGCTCATTTGCGTCCGGATGGCCTCGTCCACAATTGCCAGTTCAGCTGGTGGCTTTTGTCTCTCACCACGGCGTATGACTAACCCTGTCTCATCAATATCAACATGCCCATTCTCAGGAAAACGTTCATCGACTTGTTTTGTCAGTGCCTGCATCTGCGTTCGCAATTGCGCTACAAATTCCTGGGGTTCTACCGGAAGGCCCACCATTTCGCTATAGGCGTGTACTTCTCGCTCATATTCCTCCCAGGAAACTAGGTGATTGCGGTAATCATCGTAGTCACCACTATGCTCGACAAACAAATCACCTGACTTCAATTCATCCATGACCGCAGAAAATACCGCCAGTTCGAAGTATTTCCGGTGGTAATGGGTAGGTGGTGCACTGAGCCTCTTACCGAACACCAGAGTACGCCACTTCTCTGGCATCCAGTCCAATGCCAGCATATCGATCTGACTCTCAGCGATAGACAGATGCTCCTTATGGCTGGACCGGTATTTTTGTGTCAGTGCAATCATTGCCAGCAAGCTCTCGTCTTGTGAGCTTGAACGTAGCGTCAACGCTTCCAGGCATTTGAACAACAGGCTTCGTTTTCCGGTGTAGATTGTGAGCATGAATGGGAAATAAATATTTCCCGCATATGCCATATGCTCATCACATTCTCTTATCCAGCTTGCCAGATCTCCATCAAGCGAACTCTCGACGCGTGACACACGCTGTTCGCTTGGCCCGTCTTCACTAAAAACGGTTAACACTTCTCGAAATTGACCAATCAGACGCTCAACCTGGTCGGCATGCTGGAGGTGATATTGGCGTAGCCGCTCTTCTGCCACATTATGCAAGTTTCGAATGGTCTTGATAAAAATTTCAGCGACATCGTCCATTGCATTTTGTAGCTGAGTCTGGATTAAGAGCACTGCCAAGGTGTAGCGCTTCAGGGGTTTTAATGCGCGCATTTCTGCCATATCAAGTGCACGCGCCTCAAGAACAAGTTGCTCGCGTTTGGTCGCAGCGATATGCCCAGTGTCTGGCAGATCGCTCGCCAATTTGGCCATGCCATCAATATGCTGCAAGAAATCTGTAACTTCCCTGACATTGGGTTGTTTAGGCTCCCGTTTCAGACTGTCCCAGGCACTTCTGCCAGCAACCGATTTCAGCAAGCCATCAATTCTTGTCGTAATTGATTCGGACAATGTGCCTGCGACGGTTTTGTAAATGCGGTCGTTGATTGTTACCCTGGCATTCCGTGCCAGTCGAAACAAATAAGTAAATCCGGGCAATTCAAAGCGGCGCTGTATCAGTTCTTCAATGAGGACATTGATAATATCAGGTAGCTCCTGTTTGGTCTGTGCAGCCTGGAGAGCTTGTTCTGCCAGCCACTTTTCTGTGGTATCTGTCATTTCCTGAATGCCAACAAAGTCCCGCAAAATTGCCTGTTGGCGGTGCTTGGTACCAGATTTGTCATACTTGGACAAAGCGACTTTGGATGGCTTTCGTACTTGTGCCCGGCTGCAGATGTGCTCAATGATCACCGCGGGGACACTGCTTAACGCCACAAAATAACCTAACCTCTGCAGGAGTTTCAATTGCAGCAAAAGCAGAGTTTGTTGAGAAATTTGGCGGTATCTGGCTGCAACAAATTTGAGTTCGGCGGGTGTTGGTGTGTAAATGGCGATAAGCTCTTGTTCTGTAAACTCAAGCTTCAGTCGGGGATAGGCGGTTTCGTGAACACTGCTCATCTGTTTAACTGGCCAAATGCCTTATGTATATTTCATCAAAGCAAAACATAGCTTCTCAACAATTGTTTTGTCAAGAAGGATATTTTTAAGGGCCGACTACTAAGACTTTGCCCGCAGGACATACACTTTCACATGGTCTAGGTATAGGCAGAACCCAATCCTTCGATTCGGAAATGGTCAAGTGCTAAATGTGAGTAAATTTTAGATGCAAATTAGCCTACAAATTGGGCAAATTTTGGTGTAAGTCTGTACCTGACTAAAAAAGCATAAGGCAAGCATGAGTCCCAGCCAGCCTGGTAAGTAGGCGATTCAAACCTATGTATGTGCGCCCCATTTTGATGGGAGTAGCATCCAGAAAAATTTGCGCTATAATCCAACACATGAAAAAGCTGTTCCGACTCTTTCTGCTATGCATCATATTCGTCGCGATACCCTTCCAGGGCTTCGCTGCTGCGGCTATGGTGGACTGCAACACGGAACATCACCATGCATTCCCAGGTGAGTCGCATGATCATGACGATGCGCAAGCCGGACAACACGATCATCAGCACAGTGATGCTGATAAAGTCTCTGACCATGCAGTAGCTAAAGTGTCTCCCACCGCCAAGTCTATGAAAGACAAGTGTAGCGCTTGCGCTTCATGCTGTGTCGGTGCGGCTCTGGTCACCGTTTCTACTGTCCCCCCGTTTCCGCTCCTTCATCAGAAAAAATCAGTCTGGTTTTTTCTTCTCCTTTCGGCCATATCAGTGATGGCCTCGAACGACCTCCCCGCGCTTAATTTTCACCTGCAACGCCAATAGCTATTTGAAGCTATAGAGGCGCTGATTCGTCTGTTTCAATCAGCTTAGCCATGCGTTGATATCCGCCATTGCGTTGCCGCGTCTGTATTTGCACGGTTCGTCTTGGACACATTATCTATTACTCACTGAGGATTTCATGAATCCATCTATTTTTCCGTCAGGGCTACGGTTGGTACTGGCTATGCTCGCCTTGCTTACCATGGGTCAGAACGTCCTTGCCCAGGAAGCAAGCCGCAGCCAACGACCAAATCCCGCAGACGCCCAGGCCATCGTGCCACCGGTGGTCTACCTGTCCACTTTACAAAACTATCGTCCCTTTACAGATCAGGAAGTTGGCTCCTGGAAGGAGTTGAATGACACAACGGCGCGTATAGGCGGATGGCGAGTTTATGCCAAACAGGCCAGAGAGCCAGACACCACCGACACGAAGCCTGCCGCGAAAGAAAAGGAAACTCCCGCAACGGACAAGGCCAAGTCGATGGATCACAGCAGTCATACAAAATAAAGGAACCTACCATGCGAACAGCCTCAAATGGCAAGTTTTTCCACCTGTCAGGCAAACTCGCTGCGCTGATAAGCCTCCCATTGATATTGGGCGGTTGCGCCAGTTTTAGTGCCGATGGCGGATTTTCTACGGTAGAGCAAGTTGCCAAGGAGCGCCTTGGCAAGGAAGTTAGCTGGCAGCGCTCTGATAACGCAACTGATACCGCAGCAAAAAGGGTAAAAGAATTACTTGCGTCTCCCTTGACTGTCGACGATGCTGTGCAAATCGCCTTGCTCAATAATCGCGGGCTACAGGCTTCGTTCTATGAACTGGGCATTTCCGAGTCTGATTTTGTGCAGGCCGGCCGCCTACCCAATCCCGGTTTTTCATTCAGCCGTACACGGCAAAGTAGTGAAATTGAAATCGACCGCAGCTTGACTTTTAATATTGCCCACCTGTTGACCATGCCTTTAACCAGGCAGATGGAACAACGTCGCTTCGAGCAAACCAAGCGTGAAGTGACTATGCAAATGCTGACTTTGGCTGCGGAAACGCGCAAAGCCTACTACACGGCAGTGGCTGCAGACCAGACCATGCTGTACATGCAACAGGTCAAAAAAGCCGCTGACGCAGGCGCAGAGTTGGCAGGACGGCTTGCAAAGGCCGGTAATTACAACAAACTGCAACAGGCCCGCGAACAAGGTTTTTTTGCTGAAGCCGCCCTCAATCTGGCGCGTGCTGAGCAGGCGCAAACGCGTAGCAAAGAGAAATTGACGCGCCTGATGGGGTTATGGGGGGCTCAAACAGCCTTTACCTTGCCGCTTAGATTGCCCGACCTACCTAAAAAGCCAGATGACATACCGAATGTCGAGCAACTAGCGATGACACAACGCCTGGATGTTCAGGCGGCTCGTCTGAGTACAGAGCAACTGGCTAAAAATCTGGGACTAAGTAAGGCTACCCGTTTCATCAATGTGCTGGAAGTGGGTGCCATCCGTAATACGTTCAATGATCAACCAATACAGAAAGGTTACTCGGTGACACTGGAGTTGCCATTGTTTGACTGGAGCGATGCCAAAATCGCGAAAGCGGAAGCACTATATATGCAGGCAGTCAATCGCACGGCAGAAATTGCCATCAATGCGCGCTCTGAAGTCAGGGAAGCCTATCTGGGCTATCGCTCAAGCTATGACGTCGCCATGCATTATCAAAACGAAATCGTGCCTTTGAAGAAGCGCGTGTCTGAAGAAAACCAATTGCGCTACAACGGCATGCTGATCGGCGTGTTTGATCTGCTGGCCGATGCACGCTCCCAAATCGCCGGTGTCAACAGCGCGATTGAGGCCAGCCGTGATTTCTGGATTGCGCAGGCCGATCTGGAAATGAGTTTATTGGGCCGTCCCAGCATGAGCTCAGCACCGATGAGCGGTATAGGGGGCAGCGATGCACCGGCTGCTGGACATTGATGACATCGCGCATTGCACAATAGAGGAAATAAAATGAGTTCAAGAAGAAATTTTTTAAGCGGCCTCGGCGCTATTACTGCTGCAGCTTCCGCTGCGTCAGTCAGCAAAGTCGCCATGGCAGCATTGCCAGAACCAGTCACCCAGACCTCGCCGGATACCATGGCACCGCTAGTGCCAAATACAGGACGCCCCTATAACCCTGTGGTGACCCTCAATGGCTGGACCTTGCCATGGAGGATGAATAATGGTGTCAAGGAATTTCATCTGGTGGCGGAGCCTGTAGTGCGTGAAATGGCACCAGGCATGAAAGCACACTTGTGGGGCTATAACGGCCAGTCACCTGGCCCCACCATTGAAGTGGTCGAAGGTGACCGCGTGCGAATATTTGTCACTAACAAGCTGCCAGAACATACCAGCATGCACTGGCATGGGCAACGCCTGCCGAACGGCATGGATGGTGTTTCAGGCCTAACCCAAAAGTCGATACAGCCTGGTAAGACATTCATGTATGAGTTTGTCGCACGCAGGCCTGGCACCTTCATGTATCACCCGCATGCAGATGAAATGACACAAATGGCGATGGGTATGATGGGGTTTTGGGTAACGCATCCCAAAGCTAAACATCCGCAGATTGCTGAAGTGGATCGCGATTTCGTATTTTTACTCAATGCCTACGATATTGATCCTGGTGCTTTTACCCCCAAGACTTCAACCATGCTGGACTTCAATCTATGGAGCTGGAATAGCCGCGTCTTCCCTGGGATTGACCCGTTTGTCGTCCGCAAGAACGACAAGGTTCGTATCCGTATCGGTAACCTGACGATGACAAATCATCCTATTCACATTCATGGTCATGAGTTCCAGGTCACAGGCACGGATGGCGGCCCGGTTCCGCATTCTGCGCGCTGGCCAGAAGTTACGACAGATATTGCGGTAGGCCAAATGCGCCAGATCGAATTTTTGGCAGATGAAGAAGGTGACTGGGCCTTCCATTGCCACAAGTCGCACCACACCATGAACGCGATGGGTCACGACACGCCTAACCTGATTGGCGTTGATCACACCGGCGTTGCTAAGAAAATCACCAGCCTCATCCCTGAATACATGGCCATGGGTGAACGTGGCATGGCTGATATGGGAGAGATGGAAATGCCGCTTCCGGACAATACCTTGCCAATGATGACGGGTGAAGGCCCATTTGGCGGTGTCGAGATGGGCGGCATGTTCAGTGTCCTCAAAGTCAGGAAAGACCAGAAGCGAGGCGACTACAAGGATCACGGATGGTACAAGCACCCGCCAGGAACAGTTGCACAGGAATGGACCAGCAACATCGCGGAACCTGCACGGGCAACGACTGTAGGCGGTAAATCCATGCCTTTGAAACAAAGAAATCAGCAACAAGTAGAAATACAAGTCCGCAAACCTGTCGGCAAGATGGAACATTAATTTTTAACACTGAAAGGATCACCCCATGAAAACTCGCCTTACTACCATCGCAGTCACGTTGGCTCTCGCATTCGCCGCTCAGGCCAGTTTCGCCCATGATGACCACGCACAAGGTCATGACAACGAAGCCATCGGCAAACCAGGCACCGCCACCGCAACTACCCGTACCGTCAATGTCAATATGACTGACAACATGCGATTTACACCGTCCAACATCGTCGCCAAGCAAGGTGAAACCATTCGTTTCGTGATTAAAAATTCTGGTGGCATTAAACATGAATTCGTCTTGGGTACGGAAAAGGAGCTCAAAGAACACTACGAAGTCATGAAGAAAAATCCGGAAATGGAACACAGTGATCCGAACATGATCACCTTGGCTGGTGGGCAAGCTGGTGAAGTTGTCTGGCAGTTCACCAAGGCGGGCAAGATTGATTTTGCCTGCCTCCAACCAGGTCATTATGACGCCGGTATGAAGGGCAAAGTTACCGTTGCAAGAGGCAAAGCTGTTGCTAAAGCTGATATTGATGCTCACGAACACAAGCATTAACCGTAAATACCGGGCGATCAACTGACTGCCCGGCAAATTGATTATTCAAAAAAATAGGAAACATCATGTCCATCATTAAATTTCTGGCGCTGAGCATTTTCACTGCTGCCGCATTCCATACAGCTATTGCTGCCGATCACTCAATGTCTGCAACAGCTTCCGCTTCCGCAAATAGCACCAATAGTGACATGACCGATGGGGAAGTCAAAAAAATCGATAAAAGTGCTAACAAGATCACGTTGAAACACGGCGATATCAAGAACCTGGATATGCCCGGTATGACAATGGTATTTCGCCTCAAAGATCCCGCAGTGCTGGATACTTTTAAAGTGGGCGACAAGGTGAAGTTCAAGGCTGAAAAGGCTGACGGTGCCATTTTTGCGACCGAGATTCAAGTTGCCAAGTAATCGCTATTGTGGGAGCGCTGGCTAGCACTCTTTTGTTGCTGGCCAGTCCTATTCATCATATTTAAATACTGGAGATAACGACCATGCGAAAAATAGCTGCCATTGCATTGCTCAGTACGGCGACCATCATCAGTTTTGCCAACGAACCTAAAGAAGCACTTGCAGACTTCCACACCGCACTTGTAGCTGGTGACAAGGCAAAGGCAAGCGAAGTGCTGGCAGCTGATGTCACTATTTATGAATCCGGCTATGTCGAACGTTCCCGGGCTGAATATGCTGAGCATCACATGCCAGGTGATATGACTTTTGCTAAAGCATCAAAACGGTCTGTGTTGCAACAAAGCCAGCGCATTGAAGGCAATTTGGCCGTGATTTGGGAAGAGACAGAAACCAAGACAAAGATCGGTGGCAAAGATGTCGTCATTCTGGGGACAGAAACCGCGCTGCAACAAAAAACCGGCGACAAATGGAAGATCGTCCACGTGCACTGGTCTTCAAGAAAGCCCAAATAAGTGTCCGATGTTTCATTTCATGTGAAAAATGTAGTATTTGTTGTCTTTCAAGCGATCTTTTCCATAGTACGAAGACGGGTACTTGATGCAGATCAAACAGATTGTAATACGCATGAATGATGATTGACTCCGTACCCGGGTACAGCGCCTATAGTGAATTCAGGCAAACACATTTTCAGAAACAATTCTATTCATATTTGCTACTTTCAAGGTGTAGATTTTTTTCAAACGATCGTATACAAAGGAGTTAACGATGATATCGCTTCGTCCAGTCTTAAGTATTGCAAGCTTGCTGATGGTTGCTTCAAGCATATGGGCCGCTGAACCTGTAGACCATACAAAGCATCACCCGGCTTCTGCCAGCGCCTCTGCCAAAGTCGATGCAGCCACTGAAAGCGCAAACAAGGTATCCATGCAAAAAATAGATGACCAGATCAAGTCGATGCATGACATGCATGAAAATATGATGAATGCAAAGAGTCCAGAGGAACGCAGTGCCTTGATGGCGGATCACATGAAAGCGATGCAGGCTGGCATGGCGATGATGGGCAAGATGGCCGACGATAAAAAAGCCCAAGCAAAGGGAGGCATGCAAAAAGACATGTCCATGCACAAAATGATGGAAAAACGCATGGAAATGATGGAAGGCATGATGCAAATGATGATGGATAGAATGCCTGCGTCGACAGCCATTACCAAATAAGAGGATGCGCCATGAATCACGAACACGAAAATCAGAATGAACCAGGCAGTTTCTGGCGCTCCAGATACGCTCTGGGATATCTTGTCATTGGTGCAGTTGCTGCCTATTTTCTATTGACAGAACATCTGGCGCACGTGATCGGCGCGTTACCATTTTTGTTGTTGCTGGCCTGTCCGCTGATGCACGTCTTCATGCATCACGGACATGGACATCATAACCATCATCACGATGCAGAGTCGCCAAGTGACGAAGGCAAGGATGCCAGCGCGAATAAGGAGAGCCGCCATGGACCACGGTGAAAACGCCTACGGCCTTTGGTCGCTGGTGATACTCAATTCAGCCATTTTTATCATGTTTGCGTTCAGTTTCTTTAAACCGCAAACGGCGCGTGACTGGCGTAGTTTCAGCGCATTTTCTGCATTCATTGTGGCCTTGTTCGTAGAAATGTATGGCTTCCCGCTCACTATTTACCTGATGTCAGGCTGGTTGCAGACGCGTTACCCCAATCTGGATATTTTGTCGCACAACGCAGGGCACTTATGGTCCACCTTGCTTGGAGAAAAAGGTGATCCGCATTTTGGCGTATTGCACATCGCCAGTTATGTGTTCTTGGGGTTCGGCTTTTACCTCTTATCCAGTGCCTGGAATGTGCTTTACCATGCCCAAAGAAGGCATACGCTGGCGACTGCGGGTCCTTATGCCAAAATCCGCCACCCACAGTATGTCGCTTTTGTCTTAATTCTCCTGGGGTTCTTATTACAGTGGCCTACAGTATTAACATTGGTCATGTTCCCTATCTTGCTAATCATGTATGGTCGTCTGGCTGTCACGGAAGAAAAAGAGATGCAGGCGCAATTTGGTGAGGAATTCGCCCGATACGCGACGCAGACTCCACGATTTTTCCCGTACTTATCTGCCAGTCCGGCTAGTCATTGAATCAACAACACCTTAAATGGAAATAACCATGAACGATACAGTGACTGTACCCGCTTCTGCGAAAGACATGGGCCTAAAAGATCCTGTATGCGGCATGACCGTCACCGAACAGTCCGAACATAAGGAGCTACGTGACTCAAAAATGTATTACTTTTGCAGCAGCAAATGCCATACTAAATTTAATGCAGAACCTGGCAAGTACATATTGTCAAAGACTACTCCAGAAAAGGAGGAAGAAACATCTTCCGCCGCTATCTATACTTGTCCCATGCATCCCGAAATACGGCAAGATCATCCGGGCAGTTGTCCTAAGTGTGGTATGACGCTGGAGCCGGTGATTCCCGAACTTGAGGCAGATGATAATTCCGAGCTGAAGGACTTTCAGCATCGCTTCTGGTGGACTTTACCTCTCACCGTGATTGTTTTTGTACTTGCCATGTCTGGTGAGTCGCTACATTTGATGCAGATGTCTGTTCAAAGTTGGGTGGAAATGGCCATTGCTTCACCTATCGTGTTGTGGGCTGGATGGCCTTTCTTCACAAGAGGTTGGCAATCTGTGTTGCACCGTAGTCCCAATATGTGGACATTGATCAGCTTGGGAACTGGTGCAGCTTTCATCTATAGCGTGGTTGCGACATTGACTCCTGGCGTTTTTCCAGATTCGTTTATTTCAATGGGACGTGTTGCAGTGTATTTTGAGGCGGCGGCGGTGATTATTTCGCTGACTTTACTCGGACAAGTACTGGAACTTAAAGCGCGATCACAGACTTCGGCGGCGATCAAATCCTTGCTAGGCCTTTCTCCGAAGACTGCTCGGCGCATCAACGCGGATGGAAACGAAGAAGACATACCTCTCGCCAACGTTCATGTTGGAGATTTATTGCGTGTTCGCCCTGGTGAAAAAGTTCCGGTTGATGGCAGTGTGACGGAGGGAAGTAGCGCCGTTGACGAATCCATGCTGACCGGAGAACCTGTCCCTGTGACTAAACGGGTTGGAGATAAAGTCATTGGTGCTACTTTAAATACGAATGGTGCTTTAGTCATGCGCTCTGAGCGGGTAGGATCTGCCACGATGCTGGCACAAATCGTTCAGATGGTTGCGCAGGCGCAGCGTTCAAAGGCCCCGATGCAGCGAATGGCGGACGTTGTGGCTGGATATTTCGTGACGACCGTGATCGGCATTGCCATCCTGACTTTTTTTGCCTGGGGCTTTTGGGGACCAGAACCGCGCTGGGTCTTTGGCCTGATCAATGCTGTTTCAGTACTGATCATTGCCTGTCCCTGTGCCTTGGGACTGGCGACTCCTATGTCTATCATGGTGGCAACTGGTCGTGGTGCCACGCAAGGCGTTTTATTCCGGGATGCTGCTGCCATAGAAAATTTACGCAAGGTTGATACCCTGATTGTTGACAAGACCGGTACCTTGACTGAAGGGCGTCCCGCATTCAATAAAGCGATTCCATCCTCTGGCTACCACGAAGACGAAGTGCTGCGCCTGGCAGCCAGTCTCGATCAGGGTAGCGAGCATCCCTTGGCCGATGCCATTGTACGAGCAGCTCGCGAGCGGGGGCTCAATCTGGACAAACCAGAGAATTTTGAATCAGGTTCAGGTATTGGCGTGCGTGGCACCATCAATCAGCATGGGATTGCTCTGGGAAATACGACACTCATGGAGCAATTGGGCGTACAAGTGCAAGACTTGATGACGCAGGCAGAATATCTTCGTGCCGAGGGCGCAAGCGTCATGTACCTTGCTGTGGACAATCAACTGGCAGGATTGCTTGCGGTGTCAGACCCAATCAAGAAAAGCACCCCGGAAGCCCTGGCCACACTTAAAGCATCAGGAATTCGCATCATTATGGCAACGGGTGACGGCCTGACCACGGCAAAAGCTGTTGGTAACCGGCTCGGCCTGGATGAAGTCTTTGGAGAGGTAAAGCCGCAAGACAAACTTATACTGGTTGAACGTCTACAAAAAGAAGGTCGCATCGTTGCCATGGCAGGTGACGGGATCAATGATGCACCCGCACTGGCAAAAGCCAATGTAGGTATCGCCATGGGTACCGGCACCGATGTCGCTATGAACAGTGCCCAAGTCACCCTGGTTAAAGGTGACCTGCGCGGCATCTCTGTTGCACGCTTATTGTCGGACGACACAGTTGGAAATATGAAACAAAATCTGCTATTTGCTTTCTTGTATAACGGCTTGGGTATTCCAGTCGCTGCTGGCGTTTTGTATCCGATGACCGGCTGGTTACTTTCTCCACTGATTGCTGCTTTAGCGATGAGTTTGAGCTCAGCTTCCGTCATAGGCAATGCTCTGCGGTTGAGAACACATGGTGTCGACACCTGACTATATGAGACTGATCAAGGAAATATCTGGCAAAGGCACTATAATCTGCGTAAGGAAATTGATGCTGTTCACTGATTTTCTAATCCATTTTGTTTTTAATGTTAATTAAATACAATAATTACGTGAAATTATCCCGTCCACATCGCCTGTTCACTGCGTTGATCGTACTCTTCAGCATGCTGTTTATGCAGCTTGCTGTGGCATCATACGTTTGCCCGGGTCATATGACGGGTAGTGAAATTCCTGCTTTATCCGGAGATCTCAGCTCTGTCGCAATGGTCAATTGTGCTGGCATGGACAAAGAGCAGCCTGCATTGTGTCATGCACATGCCGATGATCCGTATGCAAAACAATCATTGGATAAGCCGCAAATGCCCAATGTGCAGCCCTTTGTAGTGGCGGGATTGACGCTGACCTTGCAAGTAATGGATATTGCCGGTCTACAACAAGAGCTTCAACCACAACCCTCCTATCTGGCGCGTTCCAGCGCTCCGCCCATCGCAATACGCAACTGCTGTTTCCGCATTTAAATTTCCAGATTGCCTAGTCTGTCACTGCTACGTCTTGTCGACGGAAGTGCCGTTTCTTGCTATCTGGAGGTTTCATGTCATTCTCATTCCGTGCACCTATGTTTGCGCACCATAAAACAAAACTTTATACTCAGTTCCTGGTTGTGATTCCTGTAGCGATTGCTTTTGTGCTTACTCCTCTCTATGTTAACGCTGCAGAGTCTCCATTGACTTTGGGCAATGCCCAACATCTTGCAGTCGCCCGTTCCCGTCAATTGATCGCGCAAGATATGGCGGTCACTGCCTCCCGCGAAATGGCTGCCGCTGCCGGTCAGTTGCCTGATCCTATATTGAGGGCTGGAATCGATAATCTGCCAGTCAGTGGCCCTGACCGCGGCAGTCTGACTGGCGATTTCATGACCATGCGTCGCATCGGCGTCATGCAAGAATTGACCAGAAACGACAAACGCCAATTACGCGCAGAGCGCTATGACCGTCTAGCCGACAAGTCCCTGGCAGAGAAAAGCAGCGCGATTGCCGCTATCCAGCGCGACACCGCTGTCGCTTGGCTCGATCGATACTACGCAGAACGTATGGCTGCTGTAGTCACAGAACAATCCATTCAGGCCAAACTTGAAATTGAAGCGGCCGAGAGTAGTTACCGCGCTGGTCGTGGCAACCAGGCAGATATCTTCGCAGCCCGAAGTGCACTCAGCATGGTCGATGACCGTCAAAGTGAAATCTTACGCAAAGTGCGTACGGCCAAGACGATGTTAAGCCGTTGGACTGGAGGTGACCCAGAACTTGCGTTGGCAGGTGAGCCCAGTATCGAGAAGATTCGCCTGGATTTATCGGCACTGGACAAGTCACTTGCTCACCATCCCCAGATTGCAGTGCTGACCAGGCAAACGGAGATTGCTGAGACAGATGCCAGATTGGCCGAAGCCAATAAAAAAACCGACTGGAGTGTTGAAGTCGCGTTCCAGCAACGTGGCCCAGCTTATTCCAATATGGTTTCGGTCGGCATATCACTGCCTTTCCAGTGGGATCAAAAGAATCGCCAAGATCGTGAACTGTCTTCCAAATTGGCAATGGTCGAACAGGCTAAGGCAGAACGTGATGAAACATTGCGTGCACATGTTGCGGAAACGAAAGCGATGATAGAAGAGTGGCAAACTGACCTCGAACGCTGTACTCGTTATGAGCACGAATTGATACCGCTGGCAAAAGAGCGTACTCAAGCCATATTGGGTGCCTATCGCGGCGGCAAGTCCAGTCTGGGTGATGTGCTGGCGGCTCGCCGCAACGAAACCGACGTACGACTACAGGCCTTGCAACTACAAGCCGACACTGCCCGTTTATGGGCGCAACTTAATTTCCTGTTTCCTGTCGATGTCCAAGCGACGTATCCAACCCAATCCATGAAAAAGGATATGCCATGAACAATAAGAAAATCTTCATCGCCCTGGTTACTGCTGGCGTACTGGCTGGTAGTGGTTATGGTCTGTATCGCCTTGGCCTCAATCAAGGAATGCAAGGGGCTGACGGGCCGCACTCAAGTGCATCAACAACAAGTTCTGCTACCGGCGTAAAAAAAGTATTGTATTGGCATGACCCAATGGTTCCCGGTCAAAAATTTGATAAACCTGGCAAATCGCCTTTCATGGACATGCAATTAGTACCTGTATATGCCGATGGCGGCGATGAAGGTTCTGTCAGCATCAGTCCTCGTGTACAACAAAACCTTGGTATCCGCACTGCAGAAGTGACACGCAGTAGCCTGGCATCGGCTGTGGTAGCGGTTGGCAGTGTCGTTTATAACGAGCGTGATGTCGCTCTGGTGCAGGCACGTAGCAATGGTTTTGTCGAAAAACTCTACGTTCGCGCCCCTCTAGATACAGTCAAGAAAGGTCAGGTACTGGCTGAGCTATATGTGCCAGATTGGGTCGCTGCACAGGAGGAATACCTGACGGCGAAGCGCATGCAGGCTAGCGGTATTGCCGGATTAATGGACGGGGCAAAGCAACGCATGCGCCTGGTTGGGATGAGCGACGATCAAATACGCGCAGTAGAGGCTAGCGGCAAGGTGCACACACGTATCTCTGTCACGGCCCCGGTCAGCGGCGTAGTCGCGGAATTGTCTGTACGTGAAGGTATGACCGTCACGACCGGTGCACCCTTATTCCGTATCAATGGTCTGGGCACGATCTGGGTCAATGCCGACATCCCTGAAAATCAATCTGCCAAGATGCGCTTAGGGAATGCCGTCGAAGCACGTACTCCGTCATTGCCAGGCGTTATCTTTAAAGGCAAGGTCAGTGCCATACTCCCCCAGATTGACGTTGCTACCCGTACTCTGAAAGCCCGCATCGAACTGGCGAATCCTTCCGGTCAACTGGTACCCGGCATGTTTGCCAATCTGAGCTTCAGTTCTGAGACCCGCAACGATATTTTGCAAGTGCCAACCGAAGCCATCATCCAGACTGGCACTCGCGCTGTGGTGATGGTCGCACAAGGCAATGGTAAATTCATGCCCGTTGATGTTGAAACCGGTATAGAGACAAATGGCCAGACTGAAATCCGTAACGGCCTGGAAGCTGGACAAAAAGTCGTCGTATCCGGCCAATTCCTGATCGATTCCGAAGCGAGCCTGAAAGGTACAGCGACGCGCATGAGTGATGCGCCAGTGGACAGTGCCGACAAGAGTACCGCAGCGATACATCATGGTAGTGGCAAAGTCGAAAAGATAGATAAGAATGAAATCACGCTATCTCACGCTCCTATATCGTCCCTGAAATGGGGAGCGATGACGATGGGCTTCAAGCTACCAGCGAATGGTTTTCCTGCAAACGTTGCCGTTGGCGACATGGTGATTTTTGACATACGCCAAACCAAGGACGGTATGTACCAGATTACCTCTATTTCACCAACGGCTGAAACACCTAAGACCAATCCATCGTCTAATGCGATGAACGATACGATGAATATGCCCTCGTCTTCTGCAGGAGCAAAAAAATGATGGCCAAACTAATACGCTGGTCAATCGCCAACCGCTTTCTGGTGCTGCTAGCAACGCTGATGATGACTGCCTGGGGTATCTGGTCTTTGTCGCGTACACCACTTGATGCGATTCCTGACCTGTCGGATGTGCAAGTCATCATCCGCACCAGTTATCCCGGCCAGGCACCGCAAATTGTTGAAAACCAGATTACCTATCCTTTGACGACGACCATGCTGTCCGTGCCGGGTGCCAAGACGGTGCGTGGTTATTCATTCTTTGGGGATTCTTTCGTCTACGTATTGTTTGAAGATGGCACCGATATGTACTGGGCACGTTCCCGCGTATTGGAATACCTGAACCAAGTGCAGTCTCGCTTGCCGCCACAGGCAAAAGCTTCACTCGGCCCAGATGCCACGGGTGTAGGTTGGGTGTATGAATATGCCTTGGTGGACCGCAGCGGCAAGATGGATTTATCGCAATTACGGGCATTCCAGGACTGGTTCTTGAAGTACGAACTGAAATCAGTGCCGAATGTGTCTGAGGTGGCGAGCATAGGCGGCATGGTACGCCAGTACCAGATACAACTCGATCCGGACAAGATGCGCGCCTACAACATCCCGCATGGAAAAATCATTGAGGCTGTGCAGAAAGCCAATCAGGAAACCGGTGGTTCGGTGCTGGAACTGGGGGAAGCTGAATATATGGTACGTGCATCCGGGTACCTGAAATCATTGGATGATTTTCGTAAAATACCTTTGATGACCACAGATGCTGGTGTATCAGTGCGTCTGGGCGACGTGGCCCGTATACAAATCGGGCCTGAAATGCGGCGCGGCATCGCCGACTTGAACGGTGAAGGTGAAGTCGCTGGTGGCGTGATTGTCATGCGGTCCGGCAAAAACGCACTGGAAACCATCGATGCAGTCAAAGTCAAACTGCAAAAGCTCAAGGCCAGTCTGCCTGCTGGCGTGGAAATTGTCACTACCTATGACCGGTCCAATCTAATCAATCGTGCCGTCAAGAACTTGCAAGAGAAATTAATAGAAGAATTCATTGTTGTCGCCATTGTCTGTGCCATCTTCCTGTTTCATCTGCGTTCAGCTTTGGTCGCCATCGTTACTTTGCCAATTGGCATCCTGATAGCCTTCATCGTCATGTATTACCAGGGCGTGAATGCGAATATCATGTCGCTGGGCGGGATTGCCATTGCAGTAGGTGCCATGGTTGATGCCGCAGTGGTCATGATAGAAAATGCTCACAAGCACATCGAGGCGTGGAACCATATGCATCCAGGAGAAAAACTTCACGGCGAAACCCATTGGCGAGTGATCGGCGATGCGGCCGCTGAGGTAGGGCCAGCCCTGTTTTTTTCATTGCTCATCATTGTCTTGTCCTTTATACCGGTCTTTACCCTGGAGGCGCAGGAAGGACGCTTATTTTCTCCGCTGGCATTTACCAAAACGTATGCCATGGCGGCAGCAGCGGGCTTGGCGGTGACCTTGATACCTGTACTAATGGGTTACCTGATCCGGGGTAAGATACCTGATGAACAACAGAACCCCTTGAATCGCGTCTTGATTGCCATATACCGGCCTTTATTGGATATGGTATTACGTTTCCCTAAGACCACTTTAGTGATCGCAGGTTTGGTTGCTGTAGTAACGGTATGGCCAATGGCACGGCTTGGCGGTGAGTTCATGCCGCCACTGGATGAAGGTGATTTGCTCTATATGCCGTCTGCACTCCCAGGCATAGGCGCTGGCAAGGTTTCAGAGTTACTCCAGCAGACTGATCGATTGATTAAGACTGTGCCAGAGGTAAAAAGTGTATTTGGCAAAGCTGGGCGCGCTGAAAGTGCGACTGATCCGGCTCCTCTGGAAATGTTCGAAACCACGATACAATTCAAGCCGAAAGATCAATGGCGGCCTGGCATGACGACCGATAAGCTGGTAGAAGAACTGGATCGTATAGTTAAAGTCCCTGGGCTATCCAATATCTGGGTGCCACCTATCCGGAATCGTATCGATATGCTGGCGACCGGTATCAAGAGCCCCGTGGGCGTGAAAGTGGCAGGCACCAGTCTGAAAGAAATAGACAGGATTACCAGCGATATTGAACGTGTTATCAAAAACCTTCCTGGAGTGTCTTCAGCCCTGGCAGAAAGACTCAATGGCGGACGTTATATCGATGTCGATATCAACCGGGATGCAGCGGCGCGCTACGGTCTCAATATCGCAGACGTACAAAGCATCGTGTCCGCAGCGATTGGCGGGGATAATATCGGCGAAACCATTGAGGGCTTACAGCGATTTCCGATCAACGTTCGATATCCGAGAGAAGTACGTGACTCCGTCGAAAAACTGCGGCAGTTACCAGTGCTGACTGAACGTGGCGCACAAATCCGGCTGGGTGATGTCGCAGAAATTCGCATTAATGACGGGCCACCTATGTTGAAGAGCGAAAATGCCCGGCTGTCTGGATGGGTATACGTTGACATCCGTGATCGTGACTTGAACTCGACAGTACGTGAAATGCAGGAAGTCGTTACCAGCGAAGTCAAGCTGCCAGCAGGTTATTCAATTGCCTGGTCCGGGCAATTTGAATATCTGGAGCGTGCTACAGCCAAATTGAAAATCGTCGTACCGGCGACCTTGCTGATCATCTTCGTACTGTTGTACATGACCTTCAAGCGTGTCGACGAAGCAGCGCTGATCATGGCGACCTTGCCGTTTGCATTGGCTGGTGGTATATGGCTGCTGTGGGCGCTTGGCCATAATCTATCGGTCGCCAGTGGTGTCGGCTTTATCGCACTGGCGGGTGTTTCCGCTGAATTCGGCGTGATTATGCTTTTGTACCTGAAGCATGCCTGGGAAGCGCGTGTCGCCATTGGAAAAGCCGATGAACAAGATTTGCTGGAGGCTATTCGGGAAGGTGCAGTACTGCGAGTGAGGCCGAAGGCAATGACGGTCGCTGTCATCATTGCAGGTCTGGTTCCGATCATGCTTGGTACGGGTACAGGTTCGGAAGTCATGAAGCGCATCGCTGCACCTATGGTGGGCGGCATGATCACCGCACCATTGCTTTCGATGTTTGTTGTGCCAGCAGTGTATTTGCTTTTGCGCCGAAGGAAATTGTGATCCGATGAAAAGGGAATTAACCTTGCCTTTTTCTATTCCTAAGCACTGAACTGGGCAATTTTCTTGAGAACGGAATGATTTTCGCCCAGCATGCATAACGCATCACAATGTTGTCTCAAAATATCAAACGGCAAATACCCCAAAGACAAGTCAGCCGAATCGCCTCGAAAGGCGGGGCGGCTGATTTGCGCCATCACTTCATGCTGACGCTTATTTGGTGCCACCAGATAGTAGTGGCAGTTGTCCGACGGAATTGAACGGGCCAAATCCTTCATCCTTAGAATACCGGAATAAATGGAAGTACTTCTTTCCACTTCAAAAGCACATGCGATCTTGGAGGTTTTGGGGTCTATCCATAAAACGTCAATGAGGCTTATAGTATCCAGCACCTCTGAAGGAACCTCTAATGGTGGTAGTTGTTCAATCGTGAGTTGAGAAAATGCCTCGCCATGACAAGAACGATGACGATCATTACGCGCCACAAATACCTGGTATTTCAAAGCCTGGCCTATTTTGATCAACATATGCTGCACTTGCGTATGCTCGGATTCTTCCTTGTGTTCCTCTACAACCTGGCTATGGCGGCGTGCCGCAGCTTTCTCCGCTTTTTCCTGTAGATCTTTCAGAACATTGTCAGCATTATTTTCAATGATCAATCTACCGCTACCAAGTTCGAACAGCAATCCGGCGAAAGCACCCAAGTCCTTGGACAGCAAGCTTCGGTGTGTCGCATTGGCTTGTACTATTGTTTCGCGCATCGATAAATAGCTTTGCCAGGACCCTAATTTTTGTTTGGCGTCGAACAGTGCATTAAACCCATTCACGATGGCTGTATTGAACGGCGGCACCAGCGTCGGATGTAAAAAATAAACGATGGTCGCTACTGACGGACCTAAGCCTTTAATATTGGCATCTGCCAGGCGACTCATCTCGTCAAGGACCTGATCTTCTCGCGTAGCATTCAGGCATGCATTCAAAAAAGCGCCAAACTTTTGCTGATTCTGTGTATTTTCGTAAATATCCGGGATGCGCAGCTTGGGTTTCCAGTAGAAAGGATGGGCCGCTCCTTCGAATACCTGTTTTTGCTCGGTAATGGCGGCCAGGACGATTTCTAAAGGAGAGCCCTTAAAATCATTGCCAAAGCTACCGGCTGCAATGGCGTCAACGGTATCTTTCACACCTCGGCGTATTGCCCGGAACGCCTTCATCCTTTGTTCGCCGCCAATAAACCATGTGTTATAGACCGATTCGGGGTCGGTTTTATATTGAGCGATCAGGTTTGCAGTCACAAAAAATTCCAAAAAAGCATAGATAAACCAACCTAATATCAGATCTGTTATTTTGCGCTGGATTATAACCCGACATTTGCATCAAATACTGACCCACTCGTTTTAATGTCTTTTAAGCTGCGTCGTTGCTTCCGATTTTTACCTGCTTCGGTTTTAAGCCAGCTTGAAAGCTGTAATGCATATTTGATGATATCACTGGTTGTTTGTCGCTCCACATTTAGATGCAATTTATCCAGTAAAGTGGGTCAATTTTCAGTGCAAATCAACAAGAGGGAAGCCTTAAGTCTGGCATGACATCTTAAAACGAATGTTTCCGGCTATTGACGCAATTCCCAGACGAAATTGCATTCACGTTTGCCATCGGCAATCCGTCGCCCGACGCCACCTCGATCAAATGTCATCTCATCTGGAAGATAAGAATTGAACATCGCATTATCGATCTGGCACACAATTGGCGTCATCTCTGGAATCCCTATAGAGACGACAAATTCATGAAACATGCATCGCGTTATCTTGATTTCGAAGCGCCGCGCCGAGCGTTCAATGACTTCCATCTTGTTCCAGCGTACCAGGCCGGTGCGATTGTTCTCGATCTCCAATTCTGAGAAGTTCTGAAAATTACGCTTCTGGTGGACGGTGTCAAACTGCAAATTCTGTGCTGCAGTTCCACCGGTTAGCAAGGCTACACGCAGGATTTCGAACGCTCTGGGTTGGCCAATTTTATTCTTCAGGTTGATATAGACCCAAACAGGTAATGCAGCGAGTTCGACTAACTCGGCAGGAAATTGTCTGCCTATCGTTTTTTTGAATTGAGCGAGCGTAAGCTTACAGTTGAGAAGAAACAATCGCGGAAATCGTATCTCACTCTTCAGCATGTGAAGCAGGATCGGCGTAGTAACTTTCTTCATATCGAATGCCGGAGTCATAAACATCTCCTGGATACTAGTTCTTTTGACCTTCCAATGTTGAGGTCAGTCAACCTAACTACAACAGCCTCCCTTGGATTGATGTCTGTACGCTTCCAAAGGCACATCCACGCCGTAGCCAGCCTCCTTTATGGCTGTCTTTATTTGATCAAGGGAGCTCCTTGACTCATCGTATTGCACAGTAACCTCACCCTCCACCAGTGACACTCTTACGTCACTGACGCCGGAGACTGCTTCCAAGGCTTTTGTTACAGCGCTGGTGCAGCCTCCGCAAGTCATTCCCGTCACTTTTAAATGCTCTGTTTGCATGGTAGTGCTCCGTTCTATTTAGAGTTGATTAAAGAGGGCTGAGTAGCAAGCGTCAAATCTCGCTGCGCCAGATCAACCGCGCAGCAAGATCTCTTATTTAAAGCATTACCGGTTTGTCAGACAGTTCATTGCGGCTGGCACCCGCGGAGGGAAAATGTTCTGCCAGAGATGCTGTCACCGCTTCAATCCCACGGACCACGCCACCTTCGTAGTCGCCTTGACTGAAAGCGGTTTCCATCTGATGACAGATCTTTGCCCACTCCCTGGAGTGCACCTTTGAGTGGATACCGCGATCAGCGATAATTTCCACATCGCGATCGGCATACAACAAATAAATCAGCACGCCGTTGTTATATTCAGTGTCCCACATGCGCAATTGAGAAAATACGTCAATCGCACGACCTCTTGCGGATTGCCCGGTAAAGAGTGGCATGCCGTCCAGTGCGCCTTCTACGACAAATCGAAGTTCCCCAACGTGCGCTGCTTCGCTGTGTTTGATCGCCTGTTCAATGGTGCTTAAAACCTGGCGGGTAAAAGTTTGGTTGACTTGCCAGTGGGTCATCGTGAGATGTCTGACTATGCGCTTGATGTTCATCGTTACCACCTTCCTGACGCACCACCGCCGCCAAATCCACCGCCGCCACCGCTAAAACTCCCTCCACCGCGACCATATACGCCAGCTAGGCCACCCATGCCACGCCCAATCATACCGCCACCGATCAAGGTAAACAGGAATGCGATCACCCCTGAGACCAAAGCAATCGATATGGCTCCGGCAAACAGCCATGCCATGCCTCCCACGACCGCGCCCGTAACAATTGCGCCCGGAAATCTACCGAACAAGGTACGCATTAGTCCACCAAAGATGACAGCCATCACAAAGATGACTGGCGCATACTGCTGGATAGCGCCGAAACTGACATTGGAATTGCCAGTGCCTCTGGGTGGCGGCAATGGTTCGCCATCGATAACCTGTAGCATCTGATTGACCCCAGCAGTAATACCGCCATAGAAATCTCCTTGCTTGAAGCGGGGGCTTATTATTTCGCTGATGATACGCTTGCTGGTCGCATCGTTAAGTGCGCCTTCCAGGCCATATCCCACCTCAATACGCAGGGCACGGTCGTTCTTGGCAATCACCAAAATTGCACCGTCGTCGACCTTTTTACGTCCCAGCTTCCATGCCTCAGCGACACGCAAGGCATATTGCTCAATGGTTTCCGGACTGACGGTGGGAACAAGTAGAACCGCTATCTGACTACCTTTCTTTGCCTCAAATGCTTGCAGGGTCTGCTCCAGGGCAGATTTTTGTTCGGCGTTCAAGGTCAACGTCTGATCAGTGACATGCCCGGTCAAGGGCGGCACAGGCACTTGCGCTCCCGCGATCAAAGAAATACAAAAGATACTGGCAAGAATAGGGAGTCTTGCCCAAGTGAACGTACTCACTTCGAAGCTCCTTGGGCATCTACTTGTGGCTTGGCTGGCGTAGCACTGAAATCGACTTGGGGCGGCTTGGCGATTTCCTTTTCGTTATCCACCGTGAAATTGGGCTTCTCCTTATAGCCGAAGGCCATTGCCGTCAGATTGGAAGGGAAAGAGCGAACCGTTATATTGAACTCCTTGACGGCGACGATATAGCGGTTGCGTGCCACGGTAATGCGGTTCTCTGTACCTTCCAACTGCGCTTGTAGATCGCGGAAGTTCGCGTCAGATTTGAGTTGTGGGTAATTCTCTGTTACCACCAGCAGCCTCGAGAGTGCGCCTGACATCTCTCGCTGGGCGGTCTGAAATTTGGCAAAGTCTTCAGGGTTGTTGAGTAGTTCAGGTGTTGCCTGAATGCTGCCGACCTTGGCGCGAGCATTGGTCACACCGAGTAAAACATCCTTTTCTTGGGCTGCGAAACCTTTGACGGTATTGACCAGGTTGGGAACCAAATCCGCACGACGTTGATATTGATTGATAACCTCTGACCAGCTCGCCTTAATTTGCTCGTCATTGGCCTGTAATGTGTTGTAACCGCAGCCTGTCAGATTGAGTGAGACCAGGGCAAACAAGATCATCCAAAATTTACGCATTTTTATTGCTCCAAGAATTTTATGCGCTAGATAAGCGCATAAAATGGGACTCCATCATAGACAACCGATAATTCGTTTTACGGGTGCGCTTGTACTCTCAAAGTCGAAAAAAAACTGCAGTATTAGCCCCTATATTGGCCGCTGTATTGGCTACCTGGCGAGTGTTAGCAGCGCCAGAAATAGTTCCATGTTTTCTGGTATGTCAGATTTTTTTAGAGGTGGCAATCTGACGAACCTGTGGAAGTTCTGTATCCCTCAGCGTATTCAACAACTTGCCATTAGTCTAGCGGTAAGGTGCGACATTGCAGGCTATCGCTACTTGCTTTGATCTGCATCAATTTAAAAAAGTAGCCGCCATAAGTCATTTGGGCACTGTAACCAGGCGATGAACGTTGCTATCGCCACTCAATTTTCATGGCAAGTTGGAGTTGCTTGCACTGCACATTCCTTGTGGCCCTCCAGGCAAAGCCAAGCAGGCATCAACTATCTGATTTTGAAGTTACTCTTCATGCAACGACTGGTCTGTGCGGCATCGCTCATCGACTCATCAAATGTGGGCCTGAACCGGTCACTATTTTAGTGAGGGATCGATAAGAATTGATGACGTCATTTGACCAGAAGTGTCCAAACTTGATTCAATTCTGTGCCGAGCGAAAGGATCAACCGCATCGACATATCGCATTGCGTTTTGCACGCTTTTCCAGCCCACGTATTCCATGAGGGTTTTTAGATCCCAGCCATTTCCCGTCGCCCAATTGGCGAACCCGCGCCGGAGTGAGTGTGCTGAGTATTCGTCGGACCCAGCGACGCCTGCATCTTTGAATATGGTGCGCAACAAAGGTATCAGGCTATCCATATGAAGTCCATGATTCCCAACTTGCCCCCAGCGGTTAACTGACCGGAATACTGGGCCAGACTCAAGTGCAGCTAATTCCTTCCAGGCTGAGTAAGCTGCAACTGGACAAAACTGCTTTAGGACTGGCGCTTTAAACGTCACGCCTTTATTCTGGCGATCACCTTTTGTATGTGGCAAGAAAAAACTCATGCCTTGACCAGGAGACACTTCAATGTACTCGACCTGCAGGCGTGTAAGCTCATCTCCACGGAAACCTCGCCAGAAGCCAAGCAGTAGCAAGGCACGGTTCCTAGTGTGTCGTAGTTCTCCAGCGCGGCTCCCAGATGCATTTGCAGCAGCAATTGCCTGGTCTAACCAGCGATCTACCATGCCAAGCTGCTCAAGCTGAAATGGTTTGGCCTGTTTCTCTTGTACAGGATGCTCTCGTTGTATGCCTTTTAGGACTTTCTTGATGAGGGGTGTTTTGGTCGGGTCTGGGAAGCCCTGGTCAATATGCCATTGTGCCAAAGCTGCCAAGCGCTGCCGTAACGTGTTGATCGCCAGCTTTTCAGCATGATCAACAAGGTACTGAGCGATGTTTTCGCTGGTGGCAGGCAAAAAGCCACCCCATTCGATTTCGTAGTGCCGAACGGCCGATTGGTAGGCAATGCGGGTATTGTCACGCGTGCCGGCATGGAGATAGTGATCGATTTTGCTCATGCTATGCATCCCTAGATTTCAAGATCAGTGGGCAAATTGGGGCTGTACCAAATATTGCGTCAATTTTAACGCTTTTTTCGTATTCACACTGGATAACCTTATCTTATCCTGCATTGAATATTCATTTATTTCCACTTGAAGTTAAACCATATTTAGTATGTAATTACATGATACGTAATACATTACGATATTCAATGGAGTAAATGATGGCCAGAACCGGATTGTATAAGTCAGAAGTCGAAAAAGCACGCAATTCACTCATTGCTCAGGGCCGCCATCCATCAGTCGATGCAGTAAGAATTGCTTTGGGGAACACTGGCTCCAAGTCCACCATACACAAGTACCTGAAGGAGTTAGAAGAGGAGAATGGCGGCAACGTTGATCGCAAAACCTCCATCAGTGAAGCGCTGCAGGATCTGGTGGCACGCCTGGCTGTTCAGCTGGAGGCTGAGGCAAGTAATCGCATTACTGAACTGGAATCGCGGCATAGCGAGAAAGATCGCCTGCATGAAGTAGAAGTTAAAGCGCTGACTGCAGCAAATGCTGCCATCCAAGAAAAACTCGACCTCACCATCGCCGCGATCAAGCAAGAAATTCAATCCCACGAGCAAACCAGGGAAGCATTGCAGAGCGAATCCATCGCCAGACATACTTTGACGCAGCAAGTGACGGATCTGAAGGAGCGCTTGGTTGAGAATGAAACACACCGGCAATCATTGGAAGAAAAACACAATCATGCACGGGATGCCCTGGAGCATTACAGATCATCCGTCAAAGAGCAGCGCGATCAGGATATCAGGCGTCATGAACAGCAAATTCAACAACTACAGGCTGAGATGCGTCATTTGCAACAGAGCCTTGTACTCAAGCAGAACGAAGTGACGCAACTCAACCAGGATGGGGCTAAGCTGATTGCAGAATTGTCCCAGGCGCAGAAGTCGCTATATGAAGAGAAAAATCAAAGTCGTAAGACACAGACTGAGTTAGATGCACAACGAGCCATCGCGCAGCGTGTCGCGCAGATGGAGACTCAATTGATTCAAAAGACTGCCCGGATCACTGACTTACAAGAGCAGCATGCTGAGGTTTTGACGCAAAATAAGGCATTGGAGACCCAGATAAGCAGTTTGCAATTGGAGTTGGCCAAGACCGTTGCCAAGCTTAATGCTCAGCAGCTAATGATGAATGAATTTAAGACGTTCTTGAATGTGAAACCGCAGTAAATTATTCTTAAGCAAGACGCTGTACAGACCATCATATTGATTTGCAGCCGCGTGCATGGGTTAATTGAAACGGGCCCTCGATGTCACTTTAAAAAAATATTGATGAATTCTGACGACAAAAATCTATTTAACCCAGTATTCAGCTGGCATCAAGCATTCCGCCTGCACGCAGCACCAAGGCAGCAGGAACTGATGATCTATCTGCAAACCACGTTTGAGGAAAGGCTGCACGAAGTGGTAAGCGTGTCGCTTCAAACTCTATTGGATGATTTTGTACAATTTTCTGAGGCGGAGCAGGTTGGCTGCATGACCAAAGAGTTGCAGGCCGCATCATTTGCGCTACGACGCGCAGCAGAGCAGTTGGACAAGCAGTTGGCCAACAATCACGCTACTGCGAAACTGGGCTGTTGTAATTGGTGTGATGACCAGGTGCAATATGCGGATCAAAACGACGATTAAAATGTAAAAGGAAAGCCAAAAAGTAAACTTAAAACGCTGTAGAAATAGTGTTTATCTAATTGCTCACCAATGGTTTTACGGGCCAATTCTACATTCTCAGGGAAGATAGGGAAATTTTCAAATTTCCATTTTAAATCAGTGGGTTAAGCACACTTTGGCGAAAAAAACCGTAATCCCGGCCGTTCCTCTCATTGATCAGAGCTAATGTTCAGTAGTAGTGCAAAGGATCAAGCGTGAAGTCAAAACTTCATTAAGCCTGCAGATTTGCTGTGCCGATTTGTAGGTATTTCTAAAAGAAGTTCACAATTAAATTGAAATTGGGCTGCCATTGAACGCGATCACCTGTTTGCAAATATATTCGATAAGTTCGATGTCATATTTTAGATATTTCGCCTCATTAGACAAATGATGGAATACCTCCACATTATTCTCGGTGCCTTTTGTATGGACTATTCGGCAGCGAATATTGTAAATTCTCTCCGAAATTGTTTTGGTTAATTCGATGTTTTTGTCGATATTTAATGCGGTAGTTGAAATTTTTTTTGCCTCCTTTGAATTGAAAAATTCTTTTCTTTCGTCATTTTCTGACAGCCACTTTTTCAGTTCATATTCATTTACGCAATGAGAAACAGTAGAAATTAGCTGAGTTAATTCGTTACCGAATGTGTTGCTGGATTTGCTGAATTTTATTACGTTCAGAACTTTTGAAAGCTCTTTGTCGTCGTCTACATTAAATGCTGGATTTTTCAAAAGACCTCTTATTTTATTTTGCGCCTCTTTCTCGGCATATATCGTGAAATAGAATTCAATTGCTTGATATAACAAAAAATATCTTTGTAGAGGCATAGCTTTAAGTTTATCTGCTAGCCAAAACATGGACAAAGGCTCGGAATGATATTGGTACCTTGGTGCATGTAATTTAACTTTTTTATCGCTAATTGGAATTGAATTGACTGAGCTAGATTGATCAGGCCGAAGTTGTATCTGGATATCGGTAAGAATATTCACATTAAAGCAAATTGTGGAAAATATGCTTTTGACCAATTTAATGGCTTCGTCATGCGACGTAATCGTCAAGTTTTTAATTTTTATGGTGTGGTACGGAAGTACGTCTCTATAGTCTGAATGCGATGGATATTCATTTCTTGCGTTATCGATCAGATCAAATGCATTAGAAGGTTTTCCAATTTCAATCGTTGTATCTGCTATTGGAGATGGTATCTTCAGGAAAATATTGTTTTGATCTGTAATATCCCAACATTCTTCTGAGATACATCTTCTTAGAAGCTTCAAAGTAAGATTTCCGATAGTGCCATCAATAGTGCACTCGACCATTTTATATTTTTCTGACCATATGCCTGTATATCCTTTTATAAGACGGTATTCATAAAAATCTAAAAATTCTCCGAATTGTCCTAGATTTCGTCCTTCGAATGCATATATCCAAGTTGGCTCATCGGCTTTTAGCATAGAGATAGAAAGACGTCGTGCATTCAGTGTTTCCAATAAAGTTTCTTCGAATTTAATTTTATTATCAGTACATATTTGCTTAAGTCTATCTATGCTCATAGGTTCTCTTTTTTGTATATTAACGCTGCTGGTTAGTTAGATTTAAAAGCCTATTTATTGGCAACGTTATAAGCGTAACATTTTTATTATTACTCATGATACAAGCGATCGCGCAAAGCGAGGCAAAATATCTAGCCAGATCAACACTAAGTCGAAGACGTGCGCTTAGAAGTCGCGACTTACCGACTACCTGGATTTTGAGCGGGCAAGCCGTGTAGCAATGCGGGGGGCATTGATCGCCGACAAGCGGCCCCATAATACAAATCAGCTAGTTATTCAAATTCTTGTATCATCTGCAATTTTTTTGCTGACGATACAACTTGAGCTTTTTCCATTCGATACGCTGTCCGGATCCGAACAATAACAAATTCTCGAAAACATTAGCAGCCATTATTGGACGATACGTAATACTAGGTCGTGGCGATATGGGGATGCGCCGCGCCAGAAAGCGTATAATCGAGGTCGAAAAAAAACGCCTGCTTTTGGCAGGCGTTTCAAAAAGGGAGATTTTGGATTACTTAGCTTGCTGCCGTCTGAAGTGCAAACGTGGCAAAGAATGTCCGCATTGCAGCCGATATTTTTAACGGGATCCACGCCTTCATTCTGGAAGTCATTTTACATAATATAAAGTTTTCGCTTTCATCAACATGGCTGTAACCCAATACTGGTGCGGCTTCCGCTTTTTCTAGGGTCACAAATAAGTTGACACTAAAACACAACAGGAGGGCGCTAGCGGTCGCTGCCATCCTCGTCATAAAAACTTCCCACAACGATTTCTGACCTGATTTTTCAGCTCTGTCAATACATGCAGCGCCCACTATTTCAATAGGGTTGATTCCTAAATCTAAGGCAATCGCTAGGCACATTTCGTCGTCCATTACGCGTGTGCCATTCATGTATTGGCTGATCGTTCCAGTCGACTTTTTCAGATGAAGAGCAAGTTGTCTATCGTTCGATAGGCCGTGTTTGGCCTTTATCTGCTCCAAATATTTTGCGCTTTTCATAATTATCCCTTGACTAGTACTCTCACCTGAGTGCATGCTCTCACCTGAGTGCACTCACTTGAGTGAAGAATTAGCGAGACTCTAGCACGAATACTAACGAAGGTAAGTTACCCGTGACACATTTGACACATATTCACGCTGTTTCAATATTTGCTACACGCGAAGGTTCGCCAGATGTAGCTTCGTCCGGCGTTATGTCTTGTCTCAACCTGAGCACGTCTGGTATCTGCCTGTATCTGAAAACCTTGTACCCAGCAGTTTGCAACAATGCATCCCTTGATGCGTCTCTGTCTTCTCTTCCGTCGTGTGTCGAGTCGTCTAGTTCTATGACCGCAAGGACGTCGAACTCTTTGGTGCAAATCACAAAGTCAACGACCATCCTGTTGAATTTGGAACGAGTTGCTCTGTCAGTTGCCCAGTCCTGTCTCTCGTGCGTGATGATTGCTGAGAATGCGACCTGCGTAAGAACGATATGGTTAGGAAACGCACTTACGAGTCTCGGAAACATTGGTTTTTCTCTCTCAGTAAGAGGTCTTTTCTTTTTTACTGGCAGAGGTTCTGCTGCCTTTTTCTCCTCAATCAATGGTGCCTTTGCCTCATCGACCAAAGTCAGTTTTCTGTTGTTCTTGCTTCGGTCTCTCGTCAGGACTGACTGTAAGCCAGCTATGACTAATACGAATATAAGCCCGTACATCACTAGTCTGATGATGCTTTCAACTGCTGGGCTGAACATGTTTTTTCTCCTCTTTATGTTGTCGTTTAAGCATTATATGCAATTATCGTTACGGAGTAACGAAAAATGAAACAAGAACAAGACAAGTTTACCCGTGACGCATTTGAGACACCACGCCGTGGCCGTCCTCCAGTCTTACAACCTTTAACAAATGCTCAGCGCCAGGCCAGGTATCGCAAGGCAGTCAAGCAAGGCACATCTGACCCTGTGGCTCAAGCAAAAATCCAGGCTGCATTTCTTCGCTCTACAGCAAAAAAGCTGCAAGCAATGTCTGCCGATTGGGGCGATATCGATGAGCATTTTCTGAGCCAGTTGCAAAGCCTGGGTGAGGCTCTCACTGATTTTGAATCCGAGCTTGGCGATTACATTGCTCAAGATGGTTTCTCTGATTAAAAGTTACGGAGTAACGAAAAATGAAACTGACAGATCAAGCACTTGCTGACCTCATTGAACAATTACAGGGTGACCATGTCCAGGTCGGCAAAGATTTCATAGCACACGATGGTTACTCAGACCCGCTCGCGGCTGAAATCTGCTTGATCGGTCAGGCTATCGAGTGCTTGAACTCTTTGCGCACGATGCGTGCTGTTCCTGCTGCTACGGAGTAGTGAATCATGGACATGCATCTCGTCTTCGAATTCGTCGCCTTCACCTGCATTACCGGAGCCTGTGGCTATTTTGGCTGGCTGATTACCTCGCTTCTGCACGACGCGCCATGATGCTAGATCACTGCGACCTGTCCAACCTGTTGGCAGCCCTTGCCATCCTAGCGTGTGGCAATTTTGTGATTGTGCTTGGCTCCATGGCCTATCTGCGCCACAAATTGTCTTTGCTGAGCGAGTCGAAATGATAAACGCCTATACCGGACAAATGGGGCAGGGCATGAGCTTCCAGCCTCGCCGCCCAAGGTGTCTCCATATCCGTTTCCAGCTTGCCTGTGCCTCCGGCATTCTCGTCTATGGTGCAGCTCCTGATTTCCTCGTCTGTGTTGCTGCTGCCAAAGAGGCCAAACGCGCCTGGCTGAAGCTGCTCCCTTACTCAACCCTGCGAGTTCAGTTTTTCTACCCAAACCGCAAGCGCGTCCCCTCTGCTGACATCAAGGCAGCTTTACGCGCCCTCAATGACAAAAAGATATCGGCTGCTGTGGCGGTTCGTTCCACTTCCAGCACTACAAAAGCGCCTGCCCGGAGCGGAGCGAGGACAGCCGCTTTTGAAGGGTCTGGAAGTGGGTTTTTCGCTGTTGGTGTTGACGTTGATTTTTGTCAGGCGGGCGTGGTAGCACCGCCTGACGGTCTCACGGGTGAGACTTTTACAGTTTCTGGTTCAACTGATTTCAAAGGGTTTGAGTAGTGGCTTACGACACCATTAAATTGCGTTCACCGGCTCTGAATTCGAAGCTCATTCAGATGATCGAAAACCAGTGTTTTTTCCGCTCCGGCGTCGAGATGTCATCTGGTGAAGTGCGTTATGAGATTTTTACTGGTGAGTTGCTGGGCTCATGGGATGCCCGTATCTCTGTGGTGCCAAAGGATGAGGAATACCAGATTAACAGCGCTGGCCATCCGGTCTTGCAGCGCTGTGAGCCTTACATCTTGGTGGAAGCCTCGGTGCACAAGGTATTCAACGGCCACAACGTGTATGGCGGTCCAACAGATTTTCAGAAGGTGTGTAGTGATTTCGTTGTACTGCTGGAAGAGCTGCTGGAGATAGAGCTGCCGCCTGCCAACCTTTGGACTGTGCACCGGGTGGACGTGGCGCTGGTCTATCGACTCTCGAAAGAGGCGTGCAAGGAATTCTTCGCAGGGATGCAGCTTATCAACTTCCCACGCCGGAAGAAAGGCGCGGCCAAGTATGACATGGCTGTGTATTTCGCAGGCAAGACCACGACCGTCAAGTTTTACCACAAGGGCAGTGAGTTTGCAGTACATGAACGCTCACGCCTGAAGCAGTTTTTTAGCAGCCTGTTTGCGCACATCTATGGCAAGGGCGATTTGCAAAATGCATCGAGAGTCAAACGGAAAATTGAAGCGTTGCAGCGACTGGCAGACAACAGGCTCAGGGGTGAGGTTGAGATTCACTCTGACAAGTTCCAGTACGACTTTGGCAAGAATCCACTGGTCAGCGAAGTGACCGACGCTTATCTGCAAGGCGTTTATGACAAGGAAGTGGAAAAGCTCCTAAGGGAAGGAAAGCAGGGTATGGACAAGGTCAGAACTACAAGAGCAGTGCGCCAGCGCCTGCGCCAGATGTACGGCGATTTAAACGGTGATCGCCTCCATGGATTTTGGACGACGCTAGCGACTGAAGGCGACGACTACACGCGTGCCTTGTATCCGAAGGCTAGTTTTTACAGGCACAGAAAACACCTGGAAGAAGCGGGTGTGTGCTGGCGTGGCACTGACCTTGTCATTGTGGCGAATGATTCAGCCTTGCCATTTGATTTTGCTCCGATTAGGTCGGATAAGCGATTGTGTTACCTACCTGCACGCAATCGTGAAGAGTACAACGTAAGCAGGGAACAAATGCGGATAGCCGCGTAAAAAGGGGTTCACCATGGCAGCAGCAGAAAATGTAGTAACAAGTATCAAAGACAAACCAGCGCAGGCTTTGATGCAGGTTGTGGTACGCGGGCGTATCGAGGGCAGCAGCGTTTTTGAGGGTACGCGCTCTACCAAGATCATGACTCCTTCCGTTGATGAGTTCTCACGCCCTCAGTTGCTGGAAGTCCGCAGTAAGAATCGCATTGGTGAGAAAGGTGAGATTGTCACCGTCAGGTGTCTCCTGGGCGGTTATCAGCGCAAGGCGTTCACCGTCAAGGACAAGTCTTCAGGCGAGATGAAAACGGTAGTGCCTGTTGAGCATACGCTTGATTTGATCGAAGAAAATTAATCGTGACTACTTGGATTACAGCCTGTGAACAAGACCAGAATCCTTATCCTATTCATGGTGGGGAGGGTCAGATATACATCGGCTGTCAGTCTAAGAATTTGCGTTCTATCGAAATTGAGGAAACCGTGCCACCACTTGACCCTGCGTTATTGGCGCAAGCGTTCAGCGCCGGATTCGGGCCAGTGTTGATCTGCTTCTTTATTGGCCGTTCGTTCGGTGAAGTAATCAACATGGTTCGCAAAAGAAGATTGTAGTTAGCAGTACGGGGCTGGACGTTCCAGTCATTTTTAAATGGAGTATCAACATGAAATTGATCAAGAAAATTGTAGCTTTTGGTGCAGTCTCTGCCGCTGGTGTTCAGTCAGCGCTGGCAGCAGGTCCCACGCCTATCGATTTAACGCCGTTGACGTCTCAGTTTGACCCAGCGCCGATTAATTCGGCCGTCATGCAAATGGCCAGTGGATTGATGGCGATTGCAATGGTCGTTATGGCAGTTGCATACGTGTTGCACATGACGAAGAAAAAATAATCGGCCAACACCATGAAAAGAAGGCGGGCAGATGCGCGCCTTTTTTTTCGATCAAAATAATTTATATCATTAAAAGGGGCATGTGATGGGCGCACACTTTTGGTATCTGTTTACTTTCGGTCTCGGCATGATTTGCGCGTGGGCTGTAGTGGAGGGCATAAAATGAAAAAACTGTTTATCACATTATTTTGCGCATGGTTCCTTGCCCTGAATGTTCAATGTGCATGGGCAACTACTGTGCCAGTCAATCCGTTTGCCAATACGCTTACAGGTGTTCTGAATGCCAACATGCTTGGCCGTGGATTTAGCTTGGCAGACCCGCGTGTGTTCGCTACTTTGCGTGCTGTTGGTGGTGTTGCTGCAAGATGGGGGGCTGCCGCTGCCACGACCGCGTTTATAGGCACTGGCTGGGGTGCTTTGGCTTATGGTGCTGTAGTGCTTGGTATGTACGCTGGTGAGGCTGCTGCGACCTGGCTATGGAACTACAACAACCCCAAGAAAGTTACTGTCACTACGCCTGTAACCGTACCTAATACGCCTCCTATGGTACAAGGTGGAAAACATCTCTGGGCTGCTGCGGGCGGCAAAATTCTTGCTGAAGGTACAGAAGTTAATTCTGTCGCTTCACAGTTGATCAGTGTCGCGTATCCGGCAGGCAGCAGATTAGGTACTTGCTCGGTTCAGTCTGCGACGCAGTGGATGTGTTTCGTTTACAGTTATGACTCTGTAGCCGATAAATGGAATTACAACGCAGGTTCCTTTAATGTGGTGTCTGCTGAGACTGGCGCACCTATCTCCTGCGGTTCTGGCAGATACGTTGATAAAGATGGCAAGTGTGTTGCTCTCACTCCTGTTCAGACGGGAACAAACGGCACTCCTATTCCTCTGGCTGATGCAGTGGCAGGTATTCCCGGCTTGGATTTGACTAAGCCTCTCAATCCTGCGATTACTGCTGCTGTTGCAAATAAGGCGTGGATAGACGCGGCAGCGACACCCGGTTACAACGGCATTCCCTACGACTACACCAAGCCCATTACAGTGGACGATGTGAATAATTGGACTGCGGCTAATCCGGGCTTTGCGCCTACCGTGGATTCCTTCACCCGGCCAAATACTGGAACGAATCCCTTCGATTTGCCTTTGGTAGGCTCTCCGGCTGGTTCTGTCGATAATACCCAGGTGAATACAGGTACGAATGCTGCTGCCAGTCAGCCAGCTACTAACCTCGGTGTCGATCCGGGCATAGGCGCACCTAATCTGGAGAGCATCCCAACTGCTGCGCAGATATTGGCACCAATCTTGAACTTGCTACCTGACCTGAAAAATTACACTGTTCCGGGAGGTGGTGGCGAGTGTCCAAAATTTTCGCTGTCTGCGTTCAATAAGAGCTATACGGTTGACAAGCATTGTGAATTGCTGGAGCAGGGGAGAGGCACCATACATGCCACCATGATTCTGTGCTTCACGATTATGTCGCTGTTCATTGTGTTGAGGGCTTAATCATGTTCGGGATATTACTGTCAGCGTTTAATGTCGTTTTGGGCTTTGTGGTTCGGTCTGTCATCGCCAAATTCTTTGTGTTTTTTGCGCTTTACCTGATTACTACCGAATTCCTGCAGGTGCTGGTTTCTTCTGGAATTTTTCCATCAGCCAGTCAGTTAAATAGTGCGTTCGCTGGCCTGCCTTCCGGTGTCTGGTATTTCATGGATATTTTTGCTATCAGCACTGGTATATCGATGATGATTTCTGCTCAGGTGACAGCCTTCATTATTCGCAGAATTCCTGTGATCGGATAGAACATGCCCATAAACGTCTATTGCGGCCTGATGGGTTCAGGCAAGTCTTATGAATCGGTGTCCAACGTCATTATCCCGGCTGTGCTGGCTGGTCGTGATGTTGTTACCAATGTCGATGGCATCGATGGAGATGCGATTGCTGCTTATTGTGTCGAGAAGAAGGGCGCGAGTTTTGAGCAGCTAGGCCAGGTCAGGCACTGCCAGAATGCAGACGTGTCAAAGGATGATTTTTTTCCGTATGGTGAAGACGTCGATACATTCTGCCGTCCCGGTGATTTGGTGGTGATTGATGAGGCGTGGAAGTTCTGGGGCACCAAGTCTAAGGTCTGCCACAATCACGCCGTGTTTTTTCGTGAGCATCGTCACTACGTGTCTGAGAAAACCAGCGTTGCATGTGACCTCGTTCTCATGGTGCAGGATATCGGTGACTTGAACAGGATTCTAAAAGTCGTCGTTGAGGCAACGTTCAAGACTACCAAGCTGAAAAGCTTAGGATTGTCCAGCAAGTACCGCGTAGATATGTATGAGTCGTACAGGCTCACAAAGTCTTTTCATGTCACCAGTTTTTACAGGCACTACGATAAGGAAATTTTTCCACTGTACAGCAGCTATCAGGGCGGCAAAGGCAAGGAAGTGCAAGTGGACAAGCGCCAGAACATCTGGAATAACAAGATGGTCTATGTGTTTATCGTTGGCATTTTGGTGTTTGGTTCATACTCTGGCTACAACATGTACAAGTTCTTTACCGGGCCAAGTGTCAAGAAGGATAAAGCGCAGGCGCAGGCTGTAACGCCAGATGCAACAGCAAATGCGTCTGGTAAGGCTCATAGTAGCGATTCTCAGACGTTTTCTGATACATGGCGGTATGTTGGCACCTATCTCGATAAGAACGGCGCAAACATGGCGGTAGTCGCAGATAGTCAGGGTAGGGTGCGCATGGAGTCACCGTCTGTATTCAGTAGTAATGATGCGACTGCAATCGGTACGGTTGACGGTCGCAAGGTAACGATGTGGACAGGTGCGCTCACTGGAGAAAAGAAATGAAGATGTTTGCCTATGCACTGTTAGCGCTCGGTCTGATTTGCCAGAGCGTGCAGGCATCCCCGGTTACAGCGGCTAGTGTCCCTGTGAAATTCGACTTTCGTATGATCAATGTCGGCCAGGTCGTCCAGTTAGTCTATGGTGAAGCCCTGAAACAGCCTTATGTGATTCATCCTGATGTGTTGGCCGATACCAGACTGGTGAGCTTCCGCTATGAATCTGCAAACGGTGATTCACGTGCATTCCTCGCAAATTTCCTGGACACGCTCGGCTTCGCTATCGAGACCAAGCAAGGTGTGGATTACATTACGCGCAGGCTGCCGGAAGATAAAAAGCAAGCACTGCCGCCCGACATGGAAACGTTCGTGTACAAGCCTAAGCATCGAGAGGTAGGCTATATCAGCAGGGTGCTTGCGCCAGTGTTTCAAGGCTCCTTTGCGGTAAACAGGAGTATTGCCGCTCCTGAGTCGGCCAAGGTTAACAGGTCTGTCCCTGAGGGTTCAGTCGCTGCCATGGTTGATCAGAATGCAGATGTGCTGATCTTTACAGGCACGGCCAAGGAGATTGCGACGCTGCAAAGACTGTTGCCACAGATCGACGAAGCAAAGGGGCAAGTGATGGTCAGGGGCGTGGTGTATGAGGTTGCCAGTAGTGCCAAGGAAGGTTCGGCATTTGCGCTGGCGCTTAGTATCCTCGGCGGCAAGTTCTCTGTTATCAACGGTGGATCTGCAACGCTTGACAGTGCTATACGCCTGAAAACCAACAGCATCGATGCCGTATTCTCTGCGCTATCGAGTGACTCCAGATTCAATGTCATCAGCAAGGCAAGCGTGCGTGTTGCATCCGGCGACACTGGCAGATTTAACAGCGGCCAAGAAGTACCAGTACTGGGTGCTGTATCGTATCCATCCGGCGCAGGCCAGGCAGTCCAGGACGTGCAATACCGTAACAGCGGCGTTTCGTTTGAGGTCAAGCCAAGTGTCAGAGACGAGGTAGTCGATTTGAAGGTAAAGCAGCAGATCAGCGACTTTGTGACCACAACGACAGGTGTCAACAACAGCCCGACGCTCAACAAGCGTGAAGTGGAAACCAGCCTGAGCCTTCAAGATGGCGATGTGGTTGTCCTGGGCGGACTCTCACAGGATAAGCAAACCGGCTCTCATTCCGGCCTGTCGTTTTTGCCATCGTTTCTTCATTCAAAAGGCACGGAAAATTCAAAGGTGGAAATTTTGCTTGTTCTTCAGTTGAATCGAACTTAAAAACCACAAAATTGATGCGTGCTGTTTGTGGTCGCTAACATTGAATCGTTGTCGTGGTAACGGGTTCCAGTTGTCAATCTTGCGCACACAGGTTTTGTTAGTATTGAGTTAGCACGGTAATTTCGATCTTTGCCTTATACTGACATTGTTTCCAAACAGTTCAGGGCTTTTACTAATTGTTGGGAAATTTTAGATTTGAATAGTGCTAAAGAAAAATGCTGTTAAGGGGACCAACCCAAAACAGCACTTTATGAGGTGTTCCGAAACTAAGTAAGATTAGAACAGAACTTTGTCGTAGCAGACATCTGAAACTATACCAGATCAAATTAACGTAATTTGATTTTTTTTGTCAAAGGTAGATATTTTTTTATTTATTAACTATCTGCTTTGCTGTGTATTTTCATTTTTATTAGCTCTTGTTCTTTTCTTACTCTTTTATGAAGAAAGAGTGGAAATATGAAAATTTTTTAAATTTTCCTTCACCTAGTGCTGGATTTATTTTATTTAATTTTAGGGAGCTAATATGCCTGTCGATATTTATCGAGCTTTAGACGCGCTCGCTTTTTTGGCGATCACATTTGAGAGTAATCCTTTTGGCGGTAGTTTGCTGATTTTTGGATTAATTTATTGGATTCATTCCAAGAAGAAATAAGTTAAATGCCCATGTTTGTGTATTGACATACAAACATGGGTATTTTGTTTTGGTGCACATCCATACAAGTTGCATCTGCCCAGATTTTTGTCCAAGATTTATGCTGCTTATTTATACAGTGGTTAATATCATGCAGCATACAGACAAATACAAGGAAGGCGACGAGCAGACCATCTATTTTTGGCGCTATCAGGTGCCAGGTAAAAAGAAAATGGTTCGGACACGCTGGCGCATGAATGAAGAAAATGCCGCAATCTATTTTGCTGGGCAGAAGTACGAACGATGCGACTTTGATTCATACACGTTTATCACAGGCAGCATTTCTTCACGCGGGAACTTTCTTTAAAGTTGCAGGGTATGGGGTCGCTTTAGACCCCATGAATGCTGTGGTGGCTGGTCGATCATGGTTGGCTGACTCCGCAGTTTGATGTACGCCAACTGATGGCCGACTGTGCGCCATGCAAGCCAAACTCAGCCTTTGATATCTTGTATCATCTGCAAATTACTTGCCCCTGATACAACGACATGCAGTTAGAGCTTTTCCCGTTCGAGCCGATGAGCGTAGCCGAAAAACAACAAATATTTGAAATTATTAAAAGGCATTATTGGACGATACGAAACACGCGCTCCTGGCGTTTTGGCGATGCGCCGCGCCGCAAAGCCTATCGAAGAATTGAGGTCGAAAAAAAACGCCTGATGATGTCAGGCGTTTCAAAAAGGGAGATTTTAGATTACTTAGCTTGTTGCCGTTTGAAATGTAAACGAGGTAAAGATTGTCCTTATTGCCGATCTAATTTTTGACAAAATCCATGCCTTCATATCGGAGGCTATTTTACATAATATAAATTATGCGAAATTAAGGATGAATTGGGATTACAATGTGGTCTTGTTGGAGTCATCTTTGCTCTTCTGTATCGGCTGTTACCCATTAAATCTCGATGGAGACCAATTGAAACAAAATAATTCGTTACGCATATTTCCCAAAGATGAATTTATCAAAATGGTAAACTGACACTTTAGTTGTGATTTCTCAACATGAGAAAGAATTTGGCTTTTGCCGCCAAAATTTAGCCTATATTAAGTGACCTTTCTCTTTCAGATTTTTTATGCAATCGTTTAGCAGCACAAATACAATAACAAACCCAGAAATTTTGTACGGTGAGGAAAGGCTCGATTTTTTACGAGAAGAAGTACTGGCTGATTTGCTGGAGGCAAGCGCGGCTGCTTTTCCTGACAAGACCGCATTAATCTCCGGTGAAGTATCTGTCAGTTATGGGCAATTAAATGCTGATGCAGATCGTGTTGCCTCTGTTTTGATCGCTGCTGGTGTGAGGCCCGGACATATTATTGGCTTGTGGCTGCCACGCGGCATACATTTGCTGATCATGCAGGCAGCGATTGCCAAAACTGGTGCAGCCTGGCTGCCGTTTGATGCAGATACTCCCATAGACAGGATAGCCGTTTGCCTCAATGATGCAAATGCCTTTGGCATCTTGAGCTGCCAGGCTTTTGAAGCGCAGTTGATTGAGCTGAACTGCCAGAAATGGCTGGCTGAAGATGCATTGGCCGATGTTGGGCAAGCCATTTTAAGGCGTGAAGCCGTCAAAGGCAGCGACCCGGCTTATGTGATTTATACCTCAGGATCGACTGGCAAGCCCAAGGGCATATTGGTGAACCAGGCCAGTATCTGTCATTTTTTGCGTAGTGAAAATCATGTGCTGGGCATTCGGCATGATGACCGCGTGTATCAGGGATTTTCACTGGCATTTGATATGTCATTTGAAGAAATCTGGATCAGTTACCTGGTTGGTGCGACCTTGTGGCTGGCACCAAAAGAAATTACGGCTGATCCAGATGCCCTGCCGCTGGCCTTGAATGAAAACCACATCAGTGTTTTACACGCTGTCCCCACCCTGCTCGCTTTATTCAGCCATGAGGTTGACAGCCTGCGCCTGATCAATCTGGGTGGCGAAATGTGTCCCGAGGTGTTGGTCAAGCGTTGGTCGCGCCCCGGACGGCAGATGTTCAACACTTATGGGCCGACTGAAGCCAGTGTTTCTGCCAGCCTGGCGCAATTGCAGCCGGAACGGGCTGTGAACATAGGCAGGCCTTTACCTAATTATTCTTTACTTGTCATTGCTACCGATGTTGAAAACGGTTTGCGTCTTTTGCCTGCGGGTGAAACCGGGGAGCTTTGTATTTCTGGCCCCGGTGTGGCGATTGGTTATCTTGGGCGCCCGGATCTGACAGCTGAAAAATTTCTTGCCAATCCCTGGGCCAGAAATGCGCATGAGGCCAGACTGTATCGCACAGGTGATCTGGCTTGTTTTAACCCAGATGGCAGTGTGCAATGCCTGGGGCGGGCTGATGATCAGGTAAAAATCCGCGGATTCAGGGTGGAGCTGGGCGAAATTGAGTCTGTTTTGGCCAAACAAGCTGGCGTGGGTGCGGTTGCGGTTGTCTTGCGCAAGGACGAAGACATTGACCAGATCGTGGCTTTCATCGTCAATGATCAGCTCCCTGCCGATACTGATGTCAGCGTGTTTGCACAGCATGCGCTTGTCTTGCGCACCGAGTTAAGCAGGGTTTTGCCTATTTATATGGTGCCTGCACGCTTTGAGTATCTACCTGAAATGCCCAGACTGACCTCGGGCAAAATTGACCGCAATACGCTCAAAAAGCTGACTCTGGCAAAGCAGGCTGCAAACCATGCGTCAGATACGCCAGAAAACGAAACTGAGGCCGTGCTGTTTGAGGCCCTGGCCAGCCTGTTCCCAGGGCAGGCGATACAACGTGGGTCTGATTTTTTTATTGATCTGGGCGGCCATTCTCTGATGGCAGCAAAACTGGTGTCGATTTTGCGCAAACATCCACGCTTTGCGTATTTCAGAATAAGCGACATTTATACGCACCGGGTGATTGCGAGGATGCTGCAAGTACTGGAATCCACTGGTGTAACACAGGATGCATCAGCCGCCGCAAGCAAGCAACAATGGGCCACTGCACCTGAATGGAAACGCTGGCTTTGCGGCATAGGGCAAGCAGCAGCCATACCCTGGTTAGTGGCCATGCGCATGGTGCAATGGCTGGCACCGTTTTTTGCCTACCACTTCTTTACAGGCGACCCTGAAGATTCCATTGCCAGGGCTGTGTTCTTGTCTGTTGGTGTTTTCTTGTTGTTGACACTGACCGAATTTGCCGTTGCCATTATCGGAAAATGGTTGATTGCCGGGCGTCTGAAGGCCGGGCGTTATCCCTTGTGGGGCTTGACCTATTATCGCTGGTGGCTGGCAGACAGGCTGGTGGAGGCTGCGCCTGCCTATATGTTAAGCGGATCTTCTTTATACAGTTGGTGGTTGCGTGCACTGGGTGCAAAAGTAGGGTCTGATGTCGTGATCGGCTCAATGACTTTGCGGGCGCCTGATTTGCTAAGCATCGGCGACCGTTGCAGCATAGGTAATGCCAGTAATTTTGAAAATGCCAGAGTTCAGCATGGCGAGTTAATCCTGGGCACAATTACGCTGGAAGATGATGCCTATGCTGGTTCATATGCTGTGCTGGAAGGTAATGTACATATTGAAGGTGGTGGCCATCTTGAAGGGCAATCTGCTTTAAGTGAAGGGCAGCGCATACCAAAATCCAGAATCTGGAAAGGCTCGCCTGCCAGAGATGCAGGCGCATTTGATGCATCAATTTTCCCGCCCAGACCACAGGTTTCACGCTTGCGCCTGGCAGGGGAAGCTGTGTTCTTCGTATTTGGTTCGCTATTGATCAGCGCCCTGTTTTTCATGCCTGTCTTCCCAAGCTTTGTGACGATAGACTGGTTTGATAATTCTGAGCTGTTCCCTGGTTTGCAAAGTAATTCCGTGATTTTCCAGCTCATGAAATATTTCTTGCTGGCTTTCCCTGCCACTGCGGTATTGATTGTTTGTACAGCCCTGCTCTCTGCGGGCATACGCTGGAGTATTTTGCCGACCTTGAAGGAAGGGCAATATCCAGTTCATGGCAACACTTATTGCGGCAAATGGCTGGTCAACCAGATCCAGGAATCCAGCCTGAATGTCTTGCACGGGGTATATGCAACGGTATATGCGCCCTTCTGGTATCGCTTGCTGGGTGCCAAAGTCGGGCGTGGCGCTGAAATTTCTACCGCTTTGGGTGTTGTGCCGGACATGCTGACTCTAGGTGATGAAACCTTTATCGCTGATGCAGTGTTGCTGGGTGATGAGCAAATTGATTGCGGCTGGATGAGCATGCATCCTACCGTCATTTCTCGCCGCAGTTTTGTGGGCAATGGTGCATACGTGCCTGATGGCACGATCTTGCCTGAGAATGTATTGATAGGTGTACATTCCAGCGCACCAGATAATGAACAAATGCGTGAGGGTGATACCTGGCTGGGTTCGCCGGCTATCCATTTGCCTGCCCGTGAGGAAACCAAGGGCTTTCCTGAGAACCTGACTTTCCGGCCGTCTCTTATTCGCCGTCTGGGACGTGGTTTGATTGAGGCTTTCCGCATCATTGCGCCGCATGCGATGGTGATCGCTGTTGGCTATACCATCGTTCTGGATTTGATGCCTTTGGCCGGAGATGATCGCTGGAGTGAGGTTGTGTATTACCTGGTGGTTGCTGGTCTGCTATATGGGGTAGGCAGTTTTGCCTTTGTGCTGGTGTTGAAATGGATACTGATTTTCCGCTACAAGAAAAGCAGCGTGCCCATGTGGACACCTTTTGTCTGGATATCAGAAGGCATCACCAATCTGTATGAAGGTATTGCCGTGCCAAATTTCATGCGTTACTTGCGTGGTACACCCTGGCTGCCCCTGGTATTCAACTTGTTGGGCTGCAAAATTGGGCGAGGCGTGTACATGGACACCACTGATATTACCGAGTTTGACTGCGTGAGCATAGGTGACTATAGCGAGATCAATGCCCTGGCCTGCCCGCAAACACATTTGTTTGAAGACAGGGTTATGAAAATTGACCATGTCAGTATTGGTGAGCGGGTCTATATGGGGCCGCGCAGCTCAGTTCTATATAGCGCTGTGGTCGCAGATGGTGCCAGTCTTGGTGCGTTGACGCTGGTCATGAAGGGGGAATATATTCCCGCTAATTCCAGTTGGCGTGGGTGCCCTGCTGCCATGATGGGGGCTTGATTTGTACATGTGAACTGGCCTTGCGCAGTCGCGTGGGGCCAGGTTTGAGCGTGTTAATTTAATTGACTAACCCGCTTCCGCTATTCATGTCGGCGAATGTGAAAGCTGGATGCGGGATAACGCACAGTTGCTGTCAGGGTAGTCTGTCATGATGAAACAGACTTTATACAGATTCACTGAACTTGTGCAGAAATGGCACAGAATACAAGCGCTGATATGACAAAAAATCCGGAAAAATTTGCGCCAAAACCCGCCACCCCAATGGCTAAGAAAACTATCCGCGTTGAATTAGCGAAATCTACGATTGTAGCGATTGTTGCCGTAGTGCTTGGCTTCGCACTGCTTTCACAATTGGTTCCCGTCATTCTCGTATTGATCACTGCGCTGATGCTGGTTGGCACTCTGAATCCGGCTGTTGACTGGCTGGAGCGTCGTAAAATACGTCGCTTTGCCAGTATTGCGACGGTGTTTACGGTGCTGCTGATCGTTTTGGTTGTATTGACTGTTTTTACCGTGCCACCGTTTATTGCACAAGTGGTTAGCCTGATTCAGCAAGAACCAGAATTGCGCGGACGCCTGATTAAATTTCTTGCTGCTTATCCCGTTACTGAATCTCTGGCAGATGGTTTGCGGCATATTCAATATGCCGCACTCTTCAAATCCTACAGCAGCGAAGCAATGGCTTTTTCAAGAGGTTTCTTCGAGATTATCGCGTATGGTGCAGGTGCCTTCTTTCTTGCCTTGTACATCATGATAGACCGTGACCGGTTGCGCGGCGCATTGTTTGCTGTGATTCCGCGCGCTCACCATATCAAGCTGGCGCGTATCATGCTCAATCTTGAGACTATTGTTGGTGGCTATGTGCGTGGCCAGGTTCTCACTTGTGCGATGATGACAGTCTTTCTGTTTATTTTGCTCACAGCATGTGGGGTGCCTAATGCGATAGCAATTGCGGCTTTTGGCGGGATTGTGGATGTGCTTCCCTTTGTCGGGATTTTTTTGACCATGATACCTGCTGTGCTGGCTGCCATGGCTGTTGGTGGCGTTGCTGCATCCGTAGTATTTGTGCTGTTACTTTGCTATGAAGAGTTTGAAAGCCGGATATTAATCCCGGTCGTTTATGGGCGCGCGCTACGCTTACCCTCTTCCATAGTACTGTTCGCATTGATCGCGGGAGGTTCGCTATATGGTATAGGAGGTGCGCTGCTCGCATTGCCGGTTGCGGCGACCCTGCTCATGCTGGTCGATGAGTTGAAAGTTGAATTACCAGGTGAAAGCCCGCAACCCAGGGATTTGGCCGTGCAGAGAGATGATATTGTTGGCGAGGCCGAATATTTAAGGCGTACTGATGGCATGCCAGCAGAAGCCGCCGCTGGAATCGCACTCGAAATTTCGGGGGATAGAAAATTCAGCGAAGAAGACAAGGCAATAAAAGATTTGACCGCGGCAGAGCATTCTGTAGAGAATACTTAGAGGCTGTTGCAAGTTTAACCTGGCGTTGTTGCGCCTCCAGAATGTAAAACCCGGTACTAAAGTACTGCCTGCGTCGGCGACTCCTAGCCGGGGGCACCTAGCCATCTTAATTTTGTAACAGCCTCTTAAGTTGGTACAAATTGATAAGCCTCGACTTGATACTGCATTATTTTTATTTCTTTGGGTTACTATCAAGTGCTTTTGGTCGACCCAGCACTTGTCCCATTAATGCGGTACCAGGTGTTTCCTTACCACCTGGGCCTGCTTCAAATCGTATATCTTCGAGTTGCAATTCTTCTTTGCACATGGCACAAAATGGTGTGGCGCTGGTGACATGGCCGCAGTGCTGATGACGGACAAGTAAAGGTTGTTGCCCTTCTGCTGTGCGCCATTTATCTCCCCAGGCAGTCAATGCCAGTAATACTGGATATAAATCCCGCCCTTGCTGCGTCAGGCTATAACGCCAGACACGTTTATCCTGAACATCGGTATGTCGCTCGACTATGCCCTGCTCCATCATTTTTTTCAGACGGGCGGTCAGAATATTCGATGCCACTCCGAGATTGCGCTGGATATCATCAAAGCGTTCAAACCCCAGAAACAGATCACGCAAGATCAGGAGTGTCCACCACTCACCAATCACTTCCAACGTGCGGGCTATCGAGCAGGAAAAATCGGAAAAAGAACTGCGCTCCATAATTTGGCTTGCTTGATGCAAGTTAACTGTTTATATTACTTGCATTATGCCAGTGAAAGTTCGCCATGTATGCTTATATCGTTGAAAACAAACTTCGTAAGACCTTTGCCGCCATCAACGCAGGCGATGTCGGCCTGATGCTGGATAGCCTCGCTGCTGATTTCACTTATCGCTTTGAAGGAGATTCTCCTATTTCTGGATTGCGTAATTCACGCGCATCCATGGCTTTATGGTGGGAGCGCTTATATCGTCTGTTTCCAGGACTGCACTTTGAAGTAAAAGAAGTTGCTGTCATCGGGCCACCGTGGGATACCCGCATCCATGCTGTACTGGATTTTATCGTGCCACACCAGCCAGATGGCCCCTACAAGAATGTTGTGATGCAATTCATGCGTATGCGTTGGGGCAAAATTACCTACATTCACACATTGGAAGACACTCAGCGCTGCAGCCGTTATCTGGCGTGGAGTGTGAGCCAGGGATGTGATGAGGCACTGGCTCCGCCTATTACAGATCAAGCCTGGCCAGGCACTGGTCCTTTCTTGCGGGCTTAGATCTGGATATCCAGATCGGCAGAAAACTTATCCTGATGGGAGCAAACTCTACAGCACATATCTGGGTTTTGTTGCGGTAGAAGTTTGCTCATTCTGCTAAAGGATAAATTGGTCGCCTGATTAAACACCATAGCCTGAACTTACCAGTTGGCTTTAGACAAAATAATCAACCACTTACGTAGTACCAGTACTTCCAGATGTCCGGCTTGTATGCCTGTACTGCAATCCAGTATCGGATTAACATAGTAAGTACGCTGCCTGAAGTCGCGGCAGACAAATATTTCGCGACGACCAAGGCGCATCAAAAATGATGTTGGTGCAAATTGCAGGCTGAAACGCGTATCAAAGGACTGTTCGAGGTTTGCCATAATTTCAATCTCCATATCGGTTGGTATGTGATAGAGGAACTTCATCAAAACAGCCATGCGTTCATCCATAGGTCGAACTTTAACACAAACTACTGTATGCGCAATCAGTATATTGTAAACTGTGGTTTTCTCGTCTACCTGTGATTTCTTGCTCCCGTCTCATAGTACTGACACATAAAATAAACTTTGAAGTCTTTCACCATATTACATATACTGTATATTTAATCAGTATATGTAATATGGCCCACGTTTCCTCACTTCTTCCTGAACGCATACACCCCGCACTGTGGCGTGCATCGCAACTGGCGCGTGGTCAGGGCGGCTATTTGCCCAGTGGTTATGCAGAACTCAATAATGAGCTACCTGGCAATGGCTGGCCACAGGGGCAATTAACCGAAATTTTGCTGCCACAGGTTGGCACTGCCGAACTCAGCTTGCTCAAACCCGCCTTAAACCAACTTGATGGGCGTCCCATTGTTTTGTTGACGCCACCTTATGTACCGCAGGCATTGGCTTTTTCATGCACTGGCTTGCAGGCATCGCAATTGATATGGATACGCTGCCAGAAGCATGTCGATGCCTTGTGGGCGGCTGAGCAGGTGTTGCGCAATAGCAGTTGTGGCGCGCTGTTGTTCTGGACATCCAGCATCCGTAGTGAAGCTTTGCGTCGTTTGCATCTGGCAGCACAAAGCTCGGAGACTTTATTTTTTTTGATGCGTGACATGCGGGCGGCACAGCAGGCCTCTCCTGCCCCCTTGCGATTGAGTGTGCAAACCAGTCAATATGGCCTGGAGCTGGGCATACTCAAACGCCGTGGCAGCCAGCGTGATGCGCCGCTGACATTGCATGTACCCGATCATCCTTATTTGTATGCCTATGCTCATCCAGGCAAAGAAAAACTTGCGACAAACTATGGCAACTTGCCCACCATTGTGGATAGCCGTTCACCTGCCTTTACTCCAGCTTGAGGTGTTCGTCACTCCCTTGTTTGCTCAGCAAGAGACGCAAGTCAGTGTGATACTCCATCAAGGCCGGGTGACATCCATGTCTGCATCAGCCGATCAGGCAGGCGTACGTCTGGGCATGCGCGCAGGGGGTGTGCAGATGCTGTCTGCTGATGCAGATTATTATCAGCGCGATCACAATAAAGAGAAGCTGGCATTACAGGCGACAGCAACTGCATTGCTGCAATACTCACCACAAGTCTGCCTGGCAGAAGACGATTGCATACTGGTTGATATCAGTGCCAGCTTGAGTTTGTTTGGTGGCATACGCGCTTTACGTAAACGCGTGCAGGAAAGCATGCGCATTCTGGGTTATACAGCAACGACAGGCATTGCTCCCGTTGCCAGGGCTGCCTGGCTATTTGCCAAGCAGGCATCGCGCAAACTCCCCAGAGGGCAGCATGTCTTTAAACTGCAAAGATTGAGCCAGCGCCTGGACAGGCTACCGGTCAAATTACTCACCGCAGCTGAACCTTTGACTGAATTACTGCAAGGCATAGCCTGTTATAACCTCAGAGATTTACGTCAATTACCACGCCCTGGCCTGCAGAGACGTTGTGGTAAAGCTTTACTCATAGAGCTGGATCAAGCCTATGGTGAGCAGGCAGAAGTACACGAATGGTATCTGGCAGCGCCAGAATTCAAAGTCAAAATGGAATTACCAGACCGCATAGAGCAGGCAGAGTCCCTGCTCATCTTTGCCCGTAGCCTGCTAGCCCAATTATTGGGATGGCTGGCTGCGCAGCAACTGGCGGTTACGCATATACACATGGAGTTATTGCATGAACGTGGTCGCCAGGCCATTCCACCAACCATGTTTGATCTGCAACTGGCACAAGCATGCTGGCAAGAGTCGCATCTGCTAAGTTTGTTTAAAGAAAAATTCAGCCAGCTCAAGCTGCATAGTGCCGTCATCGGCATGCTGCTGGAAGTAAAACAGACCATCTTGCGCGAAGCACAAAGCTATACCTTGTTCCCCGAACCCGGCGGGCAGGCAAATGAACACAAGCGCTTGCTTGAACTCCTGGTCGCCCGTCTGGGCGAAGAGAATGTCTTGCAGCCAGCACCACAGGCAGACCATAGGGCTGATATTGCCAATCACTGGATTTCTGTCATCAAGAAAGCTCCGTCGCCCTGCCCGGCATCCGCTTTGGCCGGCTATGCCTTGCGCCCTAACTGGTTATTGCCGCAGCCGTTGGCGCTGGACATTCACGAGCATCGTCCTTATTACGGCTCAGAACTCCAACTTGTTTCTCCGGCTGAACGCATAGAAGCCGGATGGTGGCATGAGCAGATACAAACCCGGGATTATTACATTGCTGTTGATAAGCGCCATGTGCGTTACTGGATTTATCGCGAGCGTGCCAATGATCCTGACAGTGAAGAACCTGTCTGGTTTTTACACGGTGTTTTTGGATAGCATTTTTGGGATAAATCAGCATGAGTACCTTCTTGCCCGAATATGCCGAATTATTTTGCATTAGCAATTTCAGCTTCCTGCATGGGGCATCACATTCAGAAGAACTGGTGGAGCGTGCGATTAAACTGAATTATCGCGCCCTGGCCATTACCGATGAATGTTCACTGGCTGGCGTGGCAAGAGCGTATGCAGCAGCAAAAAATACCGATTTACACCTCATCATTGGGGCTCACTTTAGACTGGAAGATACAGAGACTCCTGAAAATAATGTGCACCTGATTGCCCTTGCACAAAACCGTGAGGGCTATGGCAACTTATCTGAAATGATCACTCTTGGCAGATGCAGGGCGACCAAGGGTAGTTACTTATTGACGCCCAAGGATTTCGTCACGCCACCGCCGGGTTTGGAGCATTTGTCTGGCTTGCCAGATTGCCTGCTGATACTGGTACCAGCCTACCCTGCAGAAAGCGATGCACTACTGAAACAGGCCAAATGGTTAAAGAAAAACTTTCCTGGCCGTACCTGGGTAGGCTTGAATTTATTGGTGCAAATTGCAGATGAATATCAAAAACAGCAAGTTGAGGCTGTGGCTGAAGCCGTGCAATTACCCGTTGTTGCCATTGGACAGGTCACCATGCATGTCCGTTCTCGTAAGCCCTTGCAAGACACGATGACGGCCATACGCTTATGCCAGCCCATCACTGAATGTGGTTACACGCTGGCGATGAATGCAGAACAGCACCTGCGTTCACGCTTGCGGCTGGCAACGATCTATCCACGACATACTCTGGCCGAAACAGTGAGGATTGCAGACCTGTGCAGTTTTTCATTGAATGAATTACGCTACGAATACCCGCACGAACTGGTGCCTAAAGGCTATACGCCTGCCAGTTATTTAAAGCTGCAAGTCTATAAAGGAGCCGATCTACGCTATCCAAAAGGTTTGCCATCGTCGGTAAAACATAAAATAGAGCATGAACTGGCACTGATTAATGATCTGGCTTATGAGCCATATTTTTTGACGGTATTTGATATCGTTAATTTCGCAAGGAATGAAAAAATACTTTGTCAGGGACGCGGCTCGGCAGCCAACAGCGTGGTCTGCTATTGCCTGCATATCACAGAAGTCAACCCAGAGACACATACCCTGTTGTTTGAACGTTTCCTGTCCAAGGAAAGGGGGGAGCCTCCAGACATCGATGTCGATTTTGAGCATCAGCGTCGGGAAGAAGTCATGCAGTATATTTATGATAAATATGGACGTGACCGCGCTGCCATAGCTGCTGCTGTGCACACTTACCACCCACGCGGTGCCTTGCGCGATGTTGGAAAAGCCCTGGGTATAGATTTGGCGATCGTCGATGCGGTGGCAAAATCGCATCGCTGGTTTGATAGCAAACATGAGTTATTTAAACGCTTTGCTGAATGCGGGCTGGATACCAGTTCTCCTGTTGCCCAGCAATGGGCTTCGCTGACAAGAAAATTACTACGTTTCCCGCGTCATTTATCGCAGCACAGTGGCGGCTTTGTTATCGCACGCGGCAAATTATCCAGGCTGGTGCCTATAGAAAATGCAGCGATGGAAAAGCGTAATGTGATTCAATGGGATAAGGATGACCTTGAATCTCTGGGCTTGCTCAAGGTTGATGTGCTGGCTCTTGGCATGCTGTCGGCATTGCGGCGGGCTTTTGATTTGATGGCTAGCTTGCCAGGCAAACCTAAGTGCATGCAGGATGTGCCACGCGAAGATACGCTGACCTATGACATGATCTGCAAGGCAGATACCATAGGAGTGTTTCAAATAGAATCGCGGGCGCAGATGAGTATGCTGCCGCGCCTGAGGCCCAGAAAATTCTATGACCTGGTGATACAGATCGCCATTGTCCGGCCCGGCCCTATACAGGGTGGCATGGTCCACCCTTATTTGCAGAGGCGTCAGGGCAAGCAGCCTGTAGAAATTCATAAAAATCCGGGTATGAGGGCGGCGCTGGAACGCACTTTGGGAATACCCATTTTCCAGGAACAAGTCATGCAGATCGCCATGCATGCGGCTGACTTTACACCAGGGGAAGCAGATGGATTGCGCCGCGCAATGGCTGCCTGGAAACGCAAGGGAGGACTGGAAGCCTATGAAGCCAGAATAGTGGAAACCATGGTCAAGAATGGCTATGAGCGTGATTTTGCTCAAGGTATCTACGAACAAATGAAGGGTTTTGGTGATTATGGTTTCCCTGAAAGCCATTCAGCCAGCTTTGCCATCCTTGCGTATTTCAGTAGCTGGATCAAGCGTCATGAACCTGCGGTGTTTTTGTGTTCGCTATTGAATTCTCAGCCCTTGGGGTTTTATTCGCCTTCGCAATTGATACAGGATGCCCGTCGCCATGATGTGCAAGTCAGGGCCATCGATGTGACTTGCAGTGACTGGGATTCTTCGCTTGAGACAGAGACGCTGCATAATAAATTTACCGGCACCATGCAGCCTGTCGTTCGCATGGGCTTCTCTTTGCTGTATGGCATGTCCGAGGACGCTGCCTCGCGTATCATGCAGGCGCGTCAGCAACAGGCATTTGTTGATGTGCAAGATCTGGCAAAACGTGCTCAATTAAGCCAGCACGATTTACATGTGCTGGCTGCAGGTAATGCCTTGTCTGGTCTGGCTGGGCATAGAAGGCAGGCATTGTGGCAGGCAGTAGGTGCAATGCCGGATAAGGACTTATTACGCGTCACCAGCATACAGGAACAAGTGCCGCAACTGAAAGCCCCTTCAGAGGCACAGGAGATTTATAGTGACTATCACGCGACCGGCTTCAGTCTGCAGCGCCATCCAGTTGCTTTGTTACGGCCACAATTACTGGCCAAACGCTTCTTGCCAGCAGAAATGCTGAACACCTTTCAGCAAGGGCAATTTGCCCGCGGCTGTGGCCTGGTTACGGTAAGACAAAGACCGCAGACAGCCAAAGGTGTCATCTTCATCACCATAGAAGATGAGACCGGCCCCGTAAATGTGATTATTTGGCCAAATGTGCTGGAAAAGCAGCGCAGTGAAGTCTTGAGTGCGCCGCTGCTCGGTGTATATGGTATCTGGCAATGTGAAGCCGAAGTCAGGCATCTGGTTGCCAAACGCCTGGTGGATATGTCACATCTTCTGGGTCAATTGGAAGTGGGCAGCAGAAACTTTTGTTGAGTCCTATGCCCTGCAAATTGACAGTGCCTGCTACTTTTACTCCTGATTATCATCAGGCAAAGTCAGACGGCCAGTATGATAATCATACTCATAGACTTCTCCATAACGACCCCATTCGATGGCGACTTCGAGTACGCGCTTTGCTTCGTCGGCCTTCAAAAACTCTTCCAGCAAATCTATCAGCGGTTGCTCTGACAGACTGCCACTTGCATCTGATTCCAGATTGCGGCGTATGTGCGCTGCCAATGGAACATGAGTCAGCAATTGCTGACCAAACAATTCCTGTTTATGGGCTTGCTCGACTTCCACATACTTTTTACCCAGTGGCGTCAGCATGATGTCGCCTTTTTCCAGCACGGCAAAGCCCAGCAGGCTCAGAGCTTCATAGGTCGGGAATAATTCTTCATCCGACAATTCCGCCTCTTCTGCCAGTTGCGGCAAGTCTGCACGGCCATTGAATGGGGCGTCTGCCAGCAAATCGAGAATACCTTCGATGCGGCTGACATCAGTCTCAGGCAAGCGATAACCCAAGTGGCGCGTATTGGGCGTATCTGCCGCAGCCTCATGCGTCGCGCGCATAGTCATCAAACCATATACTTCATCAATCAAGGCGCGGACTTCCAGCGAATCCACATCACGCGGCCTGGGCAGGTCTATCTTGATTTCACATCTTACTGAACCGGGGTCGCTGGACAGAATAATGATGCGGTCTGCCATCATGACGGCTTCTTCAATATTGTGAGAAACGATCAAAATGCCCTTGGTCGATATACGGTCTTCTTCCCACAATTCCAGCATGTCGTTACGCAGGGTTTCACCTGTCAACACATCCAGAGCAGAAAAAGCTTCATCCATAAGCAGCACGTCAGGATTGGTAACCAGTGCCCTAGCTATACCCACACGTTGTTTCATGCCGCCAGAAAGTTCACGCGGCAAGGCACCACCAAAACCGGCCAGGCCTATCAATTCGAGAACCGCGTCAGCCCTTTGTTCACGCTCTGCCGCTGGCACACCCTGGGCTTCGAGACCCAGTTCCACATTCTGTTGCACAGTCAGCCACGGGAATAAGGCAAAGGACTGGAATACCATGGCTATGCCTGCCACCGGCCCACCAATTGCCTTGTCGCGATAAGCCACTTTGCCTGCATCTGCTGGTATCAAACCAGCCATGATGCGCAGTAAAGTAGATTTACCGGAACCAGATTTACCGAGCAAGGCGACGATTTCGCCATCTTTGAGTTGAAAATCAACCTTGTCCAGTATCAGGCGCGATTTACCATCTGCTGCCTTAAAGGATTTGGCTACCTGATTCAGATCGAGCAATAAATTTTGTGTCATCTTGAACTCCTTGATGAATAATCCAGGCGTAAGCTCACTGGCTCAACGCAGATGGTCTTCTGCCAGCAAATACAATTTGCGCCAGAAAAAGCGGTTCAGCAGCATGACGAATACGCACATCACGCCTATCCCCAAAGCAATACGGTGAAAGTCACCGGTTTCTGTCATTTGCTTGATATAGCTCCCCAGACCATCGGCCACCAGTGTGGTTTTGCCCCAGGTGACATACTCAGCCACAATACTGGCATTCCAGGAGCCGCCGCTGGCAGTAATTGCACCAGTGATATAGCTGGGGAAAACAGCAGGCAAATACACCCGCTTCCATTTGAGCCAGCCTTTCAAACCCAGGTTGTCTGCCGCCAGCCGCAATTCATTGGGGATGGTGGCAGCGCCAGCCACGACATTGAACAGGATGTACCACTGCGTACCAAACACCATCAATGGGCTAAGCCAGATATTCGGTGTCAGTTTGAAGGTCACCATGGCAAACACCACCAGGGGGAACATCAGATTGACAGGGAAAGCAGCCAGAAACTGCGCCATCGCCTGTACCTTTTGCGAATACTGTGGACGCAAACCTATCCAGACAGCAACCGGCACCCAGAACAATGAAGCCAGTGCAATCAGCAACATGACACGTAGCAGTGTTACCAGACCCAGACCCAGTACATGTGCTACTTCAGCCCAGCCGACTACACTGTGTATGAAAATCAGAAGACTGTACATGGCAAAAACAGAAGCCAGCAGCAAGGTCGCATCCCAGATTTTTGGCCAAACAGGATGACTGAAGCGTGGCTTTACTTGTACGGCAGTGCCATCACCCTGCACACTAAACCAAGACAAACCGCGGCCGAGGAAGAGCCAGAACCTGGCAATCCAGGCACGAAACAAACGGCTGCTACGCATCCAGTCCAGCAACCAGGATTGTTGTGCCGTTTCACCCTGAGATTCTTCAAAGCGGAACTTGTCGGCCCAGGCCAGCAGAGGGCGGAAAAATAATTGGTCGTACAGCAAAATACCGATCAGCATGGCAGCAATTGCCCAGGTGATCGCCATGCCATCCCTCGCTTCAATCGCTACCGCAATATAGGAGCCTATACCTGGTAATTTAATATCTTGCCCAGCCACAGAAATTGCCTCTGCCGCCACCAGGAAAAACCAGCCGCCGGACATGGACATCATCATATTCCAGAGCAAACCTGGCATGGCAAATGGCAATTCCAGGCGCCAGAAACGCTGCCAACCAGACAGCCTGAATATCTGCGCCGCTTCTTTCAATTCAGGTGGCACATTGCGTATCGATTGATACAGGCTGAATGCCATATTCCATGCCTGGGAAGTGAAAATCGCAAAAATGGCGGCGCACTCCACACCCAGCAAATTACCAGGAAACAAGGCAATAAAAGGGGCAATCGCAATCGCCTGAAAACCAAGAATAGGTACAGATTGCAGGATGTCCAGCGCCGGTATCATGACTTTTTCAGCTGCCGCATATTTGGCTGCGATGGCTGCAAATATCAGGCTGAAAACCAGGGAAAAAGCCAGTGCCGTGAACATGCGCAAAATCGTGCGCAATAAATAGTAAGGCAGATAGGCAGGATCAAGACTGATCTGCAAAGCCTCGCCTACGGCAAAAGGACGGCTCATCTGCATGGCCGCAAATGCAAAAATTCCCAATACAGCCAATACCAGAGGAAGCAAAGCCCAATCCCAGCGATTTGGCCCTTTACTTTCGGTGACGACATCACGTGCCTGGAAACGGAACAATTCAAACATGAATGCTCCTCAACTCATGCAAAACGCAAAAGAAAAAATGAGACATACCATACCTCCTGTCACAAACACAAAGTCTGGACAAAGATGAAACGCGCAGCTACGCACATGCATACTGGTTAATAGCCAGCGCCACGCGAAATTTAAGATAGGGGTAAAAGTAGGGAGCAGCGTGTTTGCTGCAAAAGACTACTACCCGCCAAATGGCAAGGTAGCAAGAGAAAATCTGTGCTTACATTGCCAAGTTGAGTGAATATCTACAACTATAACTGTCCACAGATGTGCTCCGAAAATGAGATGCGCGAACTTTAACATAGACTTTGTTTCGCAAGCAAGATGTTGCAGCGCAAAAAGCTTATTTTTTTGTAGCTTGCATGCGTTCTTTCAAGACAGCGGCAATTTCTCTCTGCTCTACTTCAATTGCAAAATCAAGAGCGGTTAGGCCCAGATCATTCTTGAGAAATGGGTCTGCTCCCTCTTCCAGCAAAAGATTGACAATAAGGTGCTTACCTGAACGGGCAGCCATCATCAACGGGGTGGTTTTGTTGGGGGATTCGGCGTCTATGTAGGCCGATTTTTCCAGCAATAAGGCAACGATCTCCTTATTGCCGCCAGCAGCGGCATAGTGCAAGGCACACCAGCCCACCTGATTAATCTCGGCATCATGCGCAACCAGGGCTTTAACGAAAGGAAAATTACCCAGGTAGCTGGCCAGCATCAGGATAGTATCGCCATTGCTGGCCCTGGCTTCAAGCTTGATATCTTTATGATTGAGCAAGGCCTGGAAGACTTTTTTTGAATCTTCCCGCAAGGCGATCATCAGCAGGGTTTCACCGCGAATGGGTTCAGTAATATCTATACTTACACCTCGTCCTAATAGTTCCTTAACCCTATCTACCTGGTCAAAACGCACAGCAAATATCAAATCCTCGCGGTCGTCAGCAAAAGCGCAGGAGGAAATTAGCCACAACAAAAAACAAGCAAGGCAACGCCAATAAACACTTCTTTGCAAGCTTGTTTGCATGCCAGACCTCATTGAGCGAATTGAAACAATTGAAAGAAATTTCTGGTAGTGGTTTCCTGCACTTCTTTGACAGATATGCCTTTCAAATCTGCCAGAAATTCACCGACATGGCGCACAAAACCGGGTTCATTCATCTTGCCACGATGCGGGGCTGGTGCCAGGTAGGGTGAATCAGTTTCTATCAAAATACGATCGAGCGGCAAGGCTTTGGCAACAGCCTGCAAATCTTTGGCACTTTTGAAAGTCAGTATGCCTGAGAATGAAATATAAAAGCCAAGGTCCACTGCAGCTTGCGCCACTTCCAGAGATTCGGTGAAACAGTGCATGACACCGGCCACGCCCCCCTGCGCCGTGCCTGCCCCTCTTCTTTCATAATGCGTATGGTGTCTTCAGCTGCAGCGCGGGTATGAATGATAAGTGGCTTGCGGCAGATGCGTGAGGCGCGGATATGTTGCCTGAAACGCTCGCGCTGCCACTCCAGGTCGCCCTTGAGGCGAAAGTAATCGAGACCGGTTTCACCGATGGCAATAATTTTGTCGTGATCCGCCAGCTTAACCAATTGCTCTGCCGTTGGTTCTTCTGTTTCTTCATAATCAGGATGCACACCTACGGATGCGTAGATATGAGGATACTGCTCTGCAAGTGCCAGCACCTGGGGAAAATCAGGCAAATCAACAGAAACGCATAGTGCATGTGTCACACTATTTTCCTGCATCTTGCTCAGTATTTCCGGCATGCGCACGGCAAGTTCAGGGAAATTAATATGGCAATGGGAATCAATGTACATGCTTGCTACTCTAAAGGAAATTTGATGCAATGATCAGTCAATAAATGGAGGACTAAGCCTCATTTTGCTGAAATCAATTGTAATACGGCTCGCGCCGAGACGTTGGCAGTGTCACGCAAAAGAGAATGATGCATGTCGATGAAGCGCTGTTTCAGGCGTTCCTGCAAGGTTTCGTCACTTAACTGCTGCCACAGAGCATCAGCCATCGCATCTGGCCTGGCTGCTGACTGCAAAAATTCTGGGACCAGGAATTCACGCGCAAGTATATTCGGCAAACCTATCCAGGGCTGGTAACCCATGTGTCGCAAAATCTGCCATGAAGCTTCCATCATCTTGTAGGCAATCACCATGGGCTTTTTAAATAACGCTACTTCCAGTGATGCAGTGCCTGAGGCAACCAGTACCGCATCCGCCGCTGCAATGGCCGTATGGGAGCGGCCATCTATCAGCAACACGGGTACATTATCGAGCTTGGCTTCAACCACCAGCTTGATGTAATAACTGCGTTGCTTGTCACCAGCCATGGGCACCACAATCTGCAGATGTGGATCACGCTGGCATAGTATTTTAGCTGTCTGGATAAAAGCTTCGGTATTGTATTTGATCTCGGACATGCGGCTGCCCGGCAAGATCGTAACGACTCTGGCGTTCTTGTCCAGACCCAGCTCGTCCCTGGCGGCGGCCATGTCCGTTTCCATGGGAATGACCTGCGCCAGCGGGTGACCAACATAAGTCACAGGTATGCCCGCATTGCGGTATATCTCTTCTTCAAACGGGAACACCACCAGCATGTGGGAAACTGCTTCCGCTATCTTTTTGATGCGGCCACCACGCCAGGCCCAGATTGAGGGGCTGATGTAGTGCATGGTGGGAATGCCAGCCCGCTTTAACTGGATTTCCAGATCCAGATTGAAGTCTGGCGCATCCACACCGATGAAGACATCCGGTTTTTCAAGCAATAACTGTTCACGCAATTGCTTGCGTATGCCACTGATTTCACGGTAATGCGCCAGCACTTCAAACAGCCCACGCACAGACAGTTTTTCCATCGGCCAGTCATTAATGAAACCGTGCTCAGCCATTCGCGGACCACCTATGCCGTGCATGTGAGCATCAGGCAAGGCCGGACGCAGACCTGACAGGAGGCGGTTGGCCAGCATGTCGCCGGAAGTTTCTCCGGCAACCATCGCAATAATGGGACGATTAGCTTGATTTGTCACAACGAAACTTAACGGACGATGCCGCGTGTAGCAGCATCGAGAAAATGACGCATGGACTGCACGTGAAGAGCAACATCAGTTTCCAGCCCGGCAATCTGCTCATCTATCGCTGCCTTGGCCTCTTCCAGAGTCAGGCCAGATTTATAGATCAGCTTATAAGACTGGCGTATCGCTGCAATCTGTTCGCGGCTAAAACCACGGCGCTTCAGGCCTTCGACATTAATGCCATGGGCAGCAGCCGGATTGCCATTCAACATCACGAACGGAGGTACATCCTGCAACAAGGAGGTCCCCATACCACACATGGCATGTGCACCTATCTTGCAGAACTGATGGACATTGGTAAAACCACCCAAAATCACCCAGTCACCGACATGCACATGACCAGCCAAAGCGGCGTTATTGGCGAATATGACGTTGTTGCCTACCTGGCAATCATGTGCCAGATGCACATAGGCCATGATCCAGTTATCGTTACCCAGACGGGTGACACCGTTGTCCTGAACCGTGCCCAGATTGAAGGTGCAAAATTCACGAATGACGTTATTGTCACCAATTTCCAGGCGCGTAGGTTCACCCGCATATTTCTTGTCTTGCGGGGCAGCACCTATGGAAGAAAATTGGTAGAAAGTATTGTTACGGCCTATTGTCGTATGTCCTTCAATGACAACATGCGGGCCGATTTTGGTACCCTCAGCTATCGTCACATTGGGGCCGATAATCGAATAGGCACCGACCTCAACGGAGCTATCCAGTTGGGCTTTGGGGTCTATCAGCGCGGTCGGGTGGATATGCATAATGCCCTCCTAGGCTTCATCTTTCGTACGCATGGTGCACATCAGTTCGCCTTCTACTGCCAATTGGCCATCGACTGTTGCCCTGGCCTTGTATTTCCAGATGCCGCGTGCAACCTTGATGATTTCGACTTCCATTTTCAACTGGTCACCAGGTTCAACCGGACGCTTGAAACGCGCGCCATCAATGCCGAGGAAATACACAATAGTATTCTCGTCCGGCTTTTGCCCCATGGTCAGGAATGAGAGGATGGCTGCAGTCTGGGCCATCGCTTCTATCATCAGTACGCCGGGCATGACGGGCTTATTCGGGAAATGCCCGTTAAAAAATTCTTCATTCGCCGTGACATTTTTGATGGCGGTAATGGTCTTGCCATTTTCCCAGCTCAGTACGCGATCCACCAGCAACATCGGATAACGGTGTGGCAGGTATTCTTTGATTTGATTAATGTCCAGGCTATTCATGATCTTTTTCAGTCAGTGTTTTCATTGTTTTTTCGAGATAGCGCATTTTTTCACGCATGCCCGATAAATTGCGCACGATGGCGGCAGTTTTTTCCCATTCGGCATTTTTTGCCAATGGATAGAAGCCCGTGTATTGGCCCGGCTCCAGTATGGAGCGCGACACCATGCTGGCAGAAGAAATATGTACATTATCGACGATGGTCAGGTGCCCCAGCACCATGGCCGCACCACCAAATGTGCAATATTTGCCTATCTTGGCACTACCTGCCACACCCACGCAACCTGCCATTGCTGTATGCGCGCCTATATGGCAGTTATGGCCTATCTGTATCTGGTTATCCAGCTTGACACCCTCTTCTATGATGGTGTCAGCCAAAGCGCCACGGTCTATACTGGTGTTTGCACCGATTTCTACATCATCACCTATCAGCACCCTGCCCGTTTGCGGAATTTTGATCCATTGGCCTTTTTCATTGGCAAAGCCAAAACCATCAGCGCCTATTACTGCGCCAGAATGGATAATGCAGCGCTGACCCAGAACACAGTAGTCATAAATGCTGACATTTGCATGGATCAGACTATGGTCACCGATCACTACGCCACGGCCAATCACGACGCCTGGCTTGATGACAACGTGCTCACCAATCACTGCCTCGGCATCAATACTGGCATTAGCCCCAATGCTGGCGGTGGCAGCGACTATTGCGTGGGGACTGACCCATGCCGCAGGATGCACGCCGACCGTTGCCGGTATTGCATTGAGTGACGCAAAGTACTGCGCCGCACGGGCAAAATACACATAAGGTTGCGGCACAATAAGGCAAATACCAGCATAGTCTTTGCCAATTTGTTCGTAATCAGTTTGTGTCAAAATCAAGGCAGCAGCCTGGGTAGCCGCTGCCTTGTGCCGGAACTTAGGATTGGACAGAAAGGTAATATGCTGCTCACTGGCCTCATCCAGAGGGGCAATGCCAGTGACAGTAATATCAGGTGAACCAGTCAATTGACCACCGAAGCGATCGACCAATTCACCCAGCCGAATGCTTGCGGTCATAGGAATTATTTGGAGAGTGCTTTTAGAACTTTGTCAGTAATATCGATGCGGGCGCTGTGATACACGGAATCTTGCAAGACCAGATCAATTTTTTCGGCTTCTGCGATTTGTTTGATCACTTTTTGCGCGCGTTCCACCAATGAGGCAATTTCTTCATTCTGACGCTGGTTCACATCCTCATTATAAGAACGTTGTTTGCGCTTGAAAGCCTGATCGAGCTCAGTAATTTCACGCTGACGGACAACACGGTCAGATTCTGACAATAAAGGCGCATCTTTTTCATATTTCTCAGCCGTCGCCTTCAATTTCTTTGCCAGGTTTTCCAGTTCTTCGCCGCGCTTTTGAAATTCAACTTTCAGCTTAGCCTCAGCCGCTTTTGCCGGAACGGATTCGCGCATCACTCTCTGAGAGTCAAATATCGCTATTTTGGTATCTTGCGCCTGAGCTTGAGCAACGCTGAAAACGCAAGCCGCACAAACCATCAAGCGTTGCAACAATTTGGTCGGGGTAGTATGTTGACTCAAAATAATCTCCGTAACACGTACTAAAACAAAACACAGCCGAACATAAGCAATTAGAAACCAGTACCCATCTGGAACTGGAATGTCTGCTTCTTGTCGTCCGGTTTGGCATTCAAAGCTTTACCAAAACTCAGTTTCAATGGGCCAACCGGCGATATCCAGCTTATACCTATACCAGCAGAAAAACGTAAATCTTTCGCCCGGATTTTTTGACCTTCATCAAATACATTACCACCATCCACAAAAGTGAACCAGCGCAAGGATTTGTCAGCGCCCGGGAAAGGAATCTGCAATTCTACATTAGCCAGCAAGCGGGTTGCGCCGCCAAGTGCGTCACCATTTGGATCTTTGGTGCCCAAGGACGATGGCTCATAACCGCGCACCGAACCTATACCACCAGCATAGAAGTTCTTAAACAATGGATATGGTTTGCCACCCAGGCCATGCCCATAATCAATTTCACCGTTCAATGCCAGCACAACAGACCGATAAACCGGCTGGAATAATTGCGCATTATAAATTGCACGATAATATTTAAAGCTACCCACCGCTGCCAATTCCAGGTTGGCACGTTGATAACGACCAATCGTTGGGGTCAATACGCTGTCGCGGCTATCCCTTTGCCAGGCGGCTGTCAATGGGAAGGAGTTTGTCACGGCCTCGCCTATACCATAATCAATGGCAGTCGTATCCTTGGAGCCAGTACCGTAATCAGAGACATATTTCAGGTAACGGTATGGGCTGCCAAAGTAAGTCTCAACCTTGGTGCGTTCAAAACCGAGTCCAAAGAAGACTGTATCCACTTCAGAGAACGGCACACCAAAACGCAAGGCACCACCGGTAGTCTGGATCTTATAGTCACCAACACTACCAATAATTGGGCGTGTAGTACGGATATAGGCTTCCACATTGCGGCTTACACCATCGTCGGTGAAGTATGGGTCAGTGTGAGAAAGTGCAATAGTACGGTTCTGGCGGCTGGTGTTGATATCCAGACCTATCGTATCACCACTACCAAAAGCATTGGCTTGCTGGATAGAGCCTGTCAGCGTCAGTCTTTCAGCACTGGAGTAACCAGCACCAAACATCAGGTTGCCCGTAGGTTTTTCAGTCACAGTCAAATTGACATCCACCTGATCAACGCTGGTTGGTACTTCAGGTGTTTCTATAGTGACATCTTTGAAATAACCAAGACGCTCTACACGGTCACGTGATGTTTTGATTTTCTCACCGTCGTACCAGGAACTCTCAAACTGGCGGAATTCGCGGCGGATAACTTCATCACGTGTGCGGGTATTTCCAGCCAGATTGATGCGGCGCACATAAACACGCTTGCCCGGATCAACAAAGATGGTGAAAGCAACTTCTTTCTTTTCTTTATTCAGGTTAGGATTTGCATTAACGTTGGCAAACGCATAACCAAAATTACCCATGCGTTCAGAAATACGCTTTGTGCTTTCAGTCAGACGGGCGGCATTATAAATATTGCCTTTTTTGAGCAACAACAAAGAGGCCAACTCCTCTTCCCTGCCCATGGTATCGCCTTCAAGCTTGATATCGGAGACAGTATATTTATCGCCCTCATCAATATTGATGGTGATGTAAATGTCTTTTTTGTCCGGTGTAATGGAAATCTGCGTCGATAAAATCTGCATTTCCAGATAACCACGGTTCTGATAGAACGAGCGCAAGGTCTCGATATCACCCGACAGTTTTTGCTTGGAATATTGATCTGCCTTGGTATACCAGGTAAACCAGCCTGGTGTCGTCAAGGTCAACAGATCACGGATTTCACCGTCAGAAAAATCTTTGTTACCGATGATATTAATCTGGGCAATCTTGGCTACTTCACCCTCATCCACCGCAAATGTAACGTTCACACGGTTACGTTCTATAGGCGTAATGGTGGTGGTGATTTGCATGCCATACAAGCCCTTGGACAGGTATTGGCGTTTGAGCTCTTGTTCGGCACGATCTACCGTTGCCTTATCGAAAATACGTGATTCACCAACGCCTATGTCTTTCAAGGCTTTGACGAGTGCATCTTTCTCAAATTCTTTAGTGCCGGTGAATTCTACGCCAGCAATAGTAGGACGTTCTTCCAGCAAAACGATCAATATACCGTCTTGCACTTCAATCTGAACGTCTTTGAAGAAACCCGTTGCATACAGGGATTTGATCGCAGTTGTACTTTTTGCGTCATCAAATTGCTCACCGACTTTGACAGGCAAATAGCTAAATACAGTACCAGCCTCCGTCCGCTGCAAGCCTTCTACACGTATGTCCTTGACGGTGAAGGGCTCAATCGCCAATGCGTTTCCGGTGCAAAGTGCCAATGCAGCCAGAGATAAAGCATGACGACGAAAATGGGCTAAAGTGAACTGCTCGATATGTAATTTCATTGGGTATAAATTTCTTTCAATACTCTCAATATTGCTATCTAAAATGAGTTTCTGTCATCAAGCCGACTATTATGACATTTTCCGGGCGATGTCATTAAAAAAAGCTATTGCCATCATCGTCAATAGCAAAAAAACTCCGACTCGCTGCCCCATTTCGACATAACGGTCTTTTAAAGGTTTCCCCGTTAAAACTTCCAGCGAATAATACAACAAATGCCCACCATCCAAAACCGGTATCGGTAGTAAATTCATCACGCCAAGGCTAATACTGATAGCCGCTATGAAGCCAAGGTAAGTAATCAAACCTGTTCTGGCTGTTTGTTCGGCATAATCAGCTATAGTCAGTGGTCCGGTTATATTCTTTAAAGAAACACTACCAGTCAACATCTTGACCATCATCTTCAGGCTGAAAATACTGGTATCCCAAGTTTTTTCAGCAGACTTTATAAATGCCTGCAGAGGGCGTGCCTGTACTACTGTCATTTCAGCAACCATAGGTTGCAATTTCACTTTCATCAATCCCACTGTTTGTCCGCTGAGCTCCTGACTTACAGGTGTGACCTCTACCTCAAACTTACTACCTTTCCTTAGAACCAATAACTTCAACGGCTTCTCCGGGCTTGCGTTGACGACTTGACGAAAATCTATGACATCAAGCAAAGGTTTTTGCCCTATTTCAAGAATGCGGTCACCGACTTGCAAACCTGCACGTATTGCAGGGCTGTCTGGCAAAAAATCGTCCAGGACAACTTCTGAACTACCAGCGAGATTCAAGCCAAGATGCTGCAAAATATCAGCATCAGCCTCTCTAGTACTAAGTTGTTCAAGTGGAATTTCTACAGAAATTGGTACGTTGCCAGTAATTTTTTGAGTATAGGCACGCTGTACTTCCAGTACCGGATTTTGCTTATTGATGCCAGCCTGCAGCATCTTCCAGCGAAATTCTGACCAGCTTTGTATCTGCTCGCCATTGACGGCAGTTACCAGATCGCCATAACGTAACCCGGCTTTGTAAGCAACAGAGGACTCAGACCCTACGCGCAATTTAGCAATCGGTTCTGGTACGCCATGCACAAACAACACGGTGTAAAGGGAAATAGCCAATAGAAAATTGGCTATTGGACCAGCAGCGACGATGGCGATGCGCTTCCATACTGACTGTTGGCAGAATTCGCGAGGCAGTTCATTTGGGTCAATATTTTCTGCACCTAACTCACGTGCATCCAGCATTTTGACGTAGCCGCCCAGTGGCAGCATAGAGATGGCCCATTCAGTCTGGTCTTTACCCAGTCGCTTTGAATAAATGACTTTGCCCATACCTAAAGAAAAGCGCAACACCTTTACGCCGCACCAGCGCGCGACAATATAGTGCCCCAATTCATGGATAGTGACCAATATGCCAAGGGTCAAAAGGAAAGCCAGAGTTTTTTGCAAGACAATCATGAGGAAATCATTGCCTCTGCAACCCGGCGTGCTTCAGCATCGCAGGCAAGTATGCTTTCCAGATCTGGCGTCTCGCTCGCGGCAAGTTTGCTCAACGTATGCTCTATGACCTGATTGATCATGCGGAAGCCTATTCTCTTGTCCAAAAATGCTTGGACAGCGATTTCATTACTTGCGTTCAATATGATTGCAGCCGACTTGCCCTCTTTCAATGCATCATAAGCCAGTTGCAAGCAAGGGAAACGCTGGAAGTCTGGCTTGATGAAATTCAGACTGGCGACCTTCAACAGATCAAGTGGTGCGACTCCCGAGTCTATACGCTCAGGATAGGCCATGCCGTAAGCGATGGGTATGCGCATGTCAGGGTTGCCCATTTGTGCAATCACTGAACCATCTGTATAAGACACCATGGAATGAATCACGCTCTGCGGATGGATGACTACATCAATCTGCCCGGCTGGCGTAGCAAACAGCCAGTGCGCCTCGATGACCTCGAGCCCCTTGTTCATCATCGTCGCTGAATCGACAGAGATTTTACGACCCATGACCCAGTTGGGGTGAGCCACGGCCTGTTCAGGCGTGACATCATCCAGGGTATTGACATCCCTGTTCAGGAAGGGCCCGCCAGAGGCTGTCAATAATATTTTGTGTATGCCATGCTGGCCGGGTTGACGGTTATAGTTGCCGGGCAAGCATTGAAAGATTGCGTTGTGCTCGCTATCGATAGGCAGTAAAGCAGCACCGCTGTCTTTAATGGCATCAATAAATAGCTGGCCAGACATGACCAGTGCCTCTTTGTTCGCCAGCAAGACTTTTTTACCTGCTTTTGCAGCAGCCAAAGACGCAGGCAAACCGGCAGCACCAACAATGGCTGCCATCACGCTATCACATTCACTGGCGCTGGCAACGGAACACAAGGCCTCTGGGCCAGACAATATCTGGATTTGAGGTAAATGCAATTCTTTTAACAGAACCGCCAGTTCATCTGCTGCCTGCGCAGTACCAACCACTGCAACCTGAGGTAAAAACTGCGCGCATTGCTCGGCCAGTTTTTTTACCTGGGTATGTGCAGTCAGTGCAAAAACACCATAGCGATCCGGATGGCGTGCCACCACATCCAAAGTCGATACGCCTATGGAGCCGGTAGAACCTAATATGCAAAGCTGCTGTTTTTTCTGCATGTATTTTATCGCCACAAATCAACCAAAGCCGCCAGGGGGAGCACGGGTATCAAGGCATCTATCCTGTCGAGTACGCCACCGTGCCCTGGCAAGAGATTACTGCTGTCTTTCATACTGACGCGGCGTTTCAATGAAGATTCAAACAGATCTCCCACTACGCTGGCCGCAGTGATCAGAGTCATGGCGCAGACAAAGATGAGCCATCCTTTTCTTGCGACTAATTGCGCGGTAAAGGTATTTTCCAATGCAGGAATAAAGCTGGTCGCTGTCGCCAGCACCAAGACGCAAATCCAGCCGCCGATCGCCCCCTCCCACGATTTACCAGGAGAAATTGTGGGCGCCAGTTTACGTTTGCCGAAAGTTTTACCAGAAAAATAGGCGCCAATATCAGCAATCCAGACAATCGCCATGACAGAAAACAGATACATCGGTGAGCGCTGAAAGAAAACAGCAATCGCGATGAAGCAGGCAAAAATACTGATGCCATACAAAGTACTCAGCATGCCACTGGAGAAATTATGCGTTTCCGGCAGGCCACGCGCCAATGTGGGAACCAATCTGAAAGCCCAGAATGCCGTGCTCAGTGCAAACAGCAAGGGGTGGGAAAAGTCTGCCAGATGAAATAAGCAATACACCAGCAGACCAACCCACAACGCAGCCATGATGATGGGGCCAGGTTTTTTGAACAGGCGTTGGCATTCCCACATGGCAGCAGCAAAAAAAGCCACCGCCAATACAGAGAAAGCATAAAAATTGGCCGAATACAGGACTGGCAGCAAAATGGCCAGCAGAACCAGAGCAGTCAGGACACGGGTTTTAAGCATTACTTGCTTTCTTGCTGGGCAGATTGCTCAGACACCTGAGCGCTGGTACGCCCAAAGCGACGTTCGCGGTTTTGATACGAGGATATGGACAAGTCCAGAGCTGCTGCGTCAAAGTCAGGCCAGAATGTATCAGTGAAATACAACTCACTATACGCCAGTTGCCAGAGCAGAAAATTGGAAATGCGCGTCTCGCCGCCGGTACGGATAAACAAATCCGGCTCAGGCGCATAGGCCATTGAAAGATAGGCGGAAAGCTGATCTTCTGTGATTTCCTGATCGGCCAGCCCTGCAGCGGCACGCTCTTTTTGCAGGCGGTTCATGGCCTGCATGATATCCCAGCGCCCACCGTAATTGGCACAAACAGTCACAGTCAAGCCTTGATTGCTGGCAGTTTTTTGCTCTGCTGCCGAAATCATGTTTTGCAGTTGGGGATCAAATCTGGTGAGATCACCAACGACCTTGAGACGTATATTGTTGGCGTGCATTTTCGCCACTTCTTTTTCAAGAGCGGTGACAAACAAACGCATCAGTAGCGAAACCTCTTCAGCGGGCCGACGCCAGTTTTCTGAACTGAAGGCAAAAAAGGTCAGGTAAGAAACACCGCGGCGGGCACAGGCTTCAACGATGCCCCTGACCGCCTCAACGCCCTTTACATGCCCGGCGACTCGTGGCAAAAAACGCTTGGTTGCCCAGCGTCCATTGCCATCCATAATAATTGCTATATGTTTAGGAATTGCGCCAACTGCCGGAATTTCCTTGGTGGAACTTGTATGGGTCATGTAAATCCAGAATGTGTTGATACGCGGGAGACGGCTTAAACTGTCAACACTTCTTTTTCTTTGTCAGCCAGGAGTTTATCGACTTCTGCAACAAACTTGTCTGTCAGCTTCTGGATGTCGTCTTGCGCACGGCGCTCATCATCTTCAGAGCACTCTTTTTCTTTAAGCAACTTTTTTAGAGACTCGTTAGAATCACGGCGGATGTTACGTATCGCAATCTTGGCGCTCTCGCCTTCCGTCTTGACCAGCTTAACCATTTCCTTGCGACGCTCTTCAGTCAGCGGTGGTGTTGGTACACGAATCAGTTCACCCTGTGAAGATGGATTCAAGCCGAGATCGGCATCACGAATCGCTTTTTCAATGGCATTCAACATTTTCTTTTCCCAAGGCTGCACACCTATTGTGCGCGCATCGATCAAAGTAACATTGGCAACCTGGGTGATGTGGGTAGGTGTGCCGTAATAATCAACCTGGACATGATCCAGAATGCCGGTATGGGCACGGCCAGTGCGTACTTTAGACAAATCAGCTTTTAAAGTCTCGATGGACTTTTGCATACGCTGGTCAGAACTTTTTTTGATATCTGCTACGCTCATCGCGCTCTCCTGTACATCTGGGCACGAGCGACGGCTGTGGCCGCGCTCCTTGCCGAATTAATATGAAACAATCCGAAGTGCAGGATTATACGTGCACTAAGGTGCCTTCGTCTGCCCCCAGAATGACATTCTTCAATGCACCCGGTTTAATAATGGAAAATACCTTGATGGGCAATTTTTGATCACGGCACAGAGCAAACGCGGTTGCATCCATGACTTGCAGATGACGGGCAATAGCTTCGTCGAACGAAATCGTCGTGTAACGTGTGGCCGTGGCATCTTTTTTAGGGTCGGCCGTATACACGCCATCAACCTTGGTCGCCTTCAGAACGATTTCAGCGCCTATTTCCGAGCCGCGCAAAGCTGCTGCTGTATCGGTTGTAAAGAAAGGATTGCCAGTGCCTGCAGCAAAGACGATGACCTTGCCCTCCTCCAGGTATTGCAAGGCTTTAGGGCGAACGTAAGGTTCAACAACCTGGTCGATGGCAATGGCTGACATGACGCGCGAAGTCAGACCTACCTGGCGCATGGCATCTGACAATGCCAGGGCATTCATGACTGTCGCCAACATGCCCATATAGTCAGCAGTAGCCCTGTCCATGCCTTGTGCACCAGGTGCCACGCCACGGAAGATATTGCCGCCACCGATAACGATGGCCAACTCAACGCCCATTCTTGATACTTCGGCCACATCGGCCACCATGCGCTCTATCGTCGCACGGTTAATGCCAAACGGATCATCACCCATCAGGGCTTCGCCAGAGAGCTTCAAGAGCACACGCTTGTAAGCAGGTTTTGTCATGATAGGACTCCTTCTGGTAGTTTAAATAATTGAAATGAAATGCATACTGGATGAAGTCACCTGGATAAGGCTCTTCAATGACCATTTGATTTGCAAACTAGCCCGGTCAGGCAATACACAAAGCAAATGGAGCACCACTCACTTATCACACACTCATATTTACACCTGAATACACAAATTTGATGCTCAGACACAAATACTTACAATCGCTGGGTTTAAAAAAACGGGCCTTTCGGCCCGTTTTTTTATTTCGCCAATTACGCTTGTTTTGCAGCAGCCACTTGAGCGGCCACTTCTGCGGCGAAGTCATCTTGCTTCTTCTCAATGCCTTCACCAACTACAAACATGGTGAATGCTTTAACAGTTGTATTAACAGATTTCAACATCTGTTCAACTGTTTGCTTGTCATTCTTAACGAATGTCTGATTCAGCAAAGAAACTTCTTTCAGGAATTTCTGTACGGAACCTTCAACCATTTTTTCAGCGATATCTGCTGGCTTGCCAGATTCTGCAGCTTTCAAAGCCGCTACAGAACGCTCTTTTTCGATCAGATCAGCAGGCACCTGGTCAGAAGACAGGGATACTGGTTTCATCGCAGCGATATGCATTGCCACGTCTTTACCAACTTGTTCATCTGCGCCGTCGAATTCGACAACCACACCGATACGCGTGCCGTGCAGGTAAGAAACCAGTTTGGCAGTTGTGTCAAAGCGGACAAAACGACGGAAAGACATGTTTTCGCCGATTTTACCAACCAGTGCTGCGCGCACTTCTTCAACTGTTTTGCCATCCAGTGGCAATGCACCCAAAGCTGCTATATCAGCAGGATTGTGTTCAGCAATCAGTTTTGCACAAGTATTAGCCAGCGCCAGGAAATCATCATTCTTGGTCACGAAGTCTGTTTCGCAGTTAACTTCGATCAGGGAACCAACATTACCAGAGATATAGGATGCGACAACGCCTTCTGCAGTAATACGGGAGGATGCTTTGGAAGCTTTGCTACCCAGTTTTACACGCAGAATCTCTTCCGCACGGTCCATATCGCCTTCTGCTTCTGTCAGCGCTTTTTTGCATTCCATCATTGGCGCATCTGTTTTTGCGCGCAGTGCACCTACCAAAGCTGCTGTAATCGCCGCCATGTCATTCTCCTAGTTCAATGGTGTTTAAAGAAACACCGATATCAAATTTTGTTTAAAAAAAAGGGCGAACGACTGTTGCCCCATTTTTTGTTTCAAACCACCATCGGCGGCTTGAAACCATGTGCCAGAACAGGCAATTAAGCTTGTTCTACTTCTACAAACTCATCAGAACCTGGCTTAACAGCTTCCAAAACTTCGTTCACTGCGTTTGCACGGCCTTCCAGGATGGAATCGGCAACACCGCGAGCATACAAAGCGATTGCTTTGGAGGAGTCATCATTACCAGGGATGATGTATGCAACACCTTCTGGGGAGTGGTTAGTATCAACCACGCCGATAACCGGGATACCCAGTTTCGCTGCTTCAGTGATCGCACCTTTGTGGTAGCCAACGTCAACCACGAAAATTGCATCAGGAACGCCGCCCATGTCCTTGATACCACCGATGGATTTTTGCAGCTTGATCATTTCGCGCTGGAACATCAGGGCTTCTTTTTTGGACAGCTTCTCAACAGAACCGTCTTCGATGGAAGCTTCCATGTCTTTCAGGCGCTTGATAGATGTTTTGACTGTTTTGAAGTTAGTCAACATACCACCCAACCAGCGTTGATCAACGAAAGGCATGCCAGCACGTTGTGCTTCTGCTGCGATGATGTCACGGGATTGGCGCTTGGTGCCAACCATCAACACTGTGCCGCGATTGGAAGACAATTGACGGATGTACTTCATCGCGTCCTGGTACATTGCCAATGTTTTTTCCAGGTTGACGATATGAATCTTGTTGCGATGACCGAAGATGTACGGTGCCATTTTTGGATTCCAAAAACGGGTTTGGTGACCAAAGTGCACACCAGCTTCCAGCATTTCACGCATTGTTACAGACATAATAACTCCAGGGTTAGGTCTTGAATCCAGCCAGTGATCTCAGCAGTCCAGGCTCAATAATTAAGCGCTGCGAGACACCCTTTTCGACCGGATTCGATTGATAAAATATTAATTAGCAAGTACCGCATTTCTATACATCTACAAGCTAACCATCTATTCTACTATGAAAATCGCATTTCCCTCAAGTGCTGTCTTCGGTCGCATAATATTGCAAGGATGCCGGCCCGATACGGCAGCGCCCTTCATGGACTATAATTCCGATTCTGCAACACTTTCGCAATTTTACTCAAACCAAGACTGTAGCGGATAAGCAAGCCTGGACTTGCCTGGCACAAAATTGCCAGGATTACCCCATTTGCACGCTATACAAGTCTTGGTAAACGACAAGAAAACGTATGGAAGCTATTAATATCAAAACGCCGGAAGATATCGCCGGCATGCGCATCGCTGGCAAACTGGCTTCGGAAGTTCTCGATTACATCACGCCTTTCGTTAAAATTGGCGTGACAACGGGTGAACTGGACCGCTTGTGCCACGAATTCATGACTAATGTGCAAGGCACCATCCCCGCCCCGCTGAATTACTGCCCGCCAGGCTACACGCCTTATCCCAAAGCGATATGCACATCGGTCAACGATGTAATCTGTCACGGCATACCCGGAGATAAGGTTTTAAAAGACGGAGACTCAGTCAATCTGGATATTACCGTCATCAAAAATGGCTATCATGGCGACACCAGCCGCATGTTCCTGCTGGGCGAACCATCCATCCTGTCCAAGCGCCTGAATGCCATTACTTATGAATGCATGTGGCTGGGCATAGATAAAATCAAACCCGGCGCACATCTCGGCGACATCGGCCATGTCATACAGCAGCATGCTGAGCGTGCGGGCTATAGCATAGTGCGTGAATTTTGCGGTCATGGCATAGGCAAGATATTCCATGAAGCACCGCAAGTCATGCATTACGGCAAACCTGGCACCATGGAAAAACTCTTGCCTGGCATGATTTTTACAGTAGAACCCATGGTCAATGCCGGAAGGCGCGACATCAAGGAAATGCCGGACGGCTGGACCATCAAGACCAAGGACCGCAGTTTGTCAGCGCAATGGGAGCATACTGTGCTGGTAACAGAAACCGGCTATGAAGTGCTGACATTGTCGGCAGGCTATCCGCCTATCCCGGATTTCATCAAACTTGCTTAAATCAAACTCGATTAAGACCCTGGTCACATGCAGACACCGGCACTTTCCTTCAAGGAAGAACTGAAATCAGCGCAACTGATCGTCATCAATGCGTTCAAGGAAAATCATAAGGCAGAGCAACTGCTGCATGATTTGTGCCGCAATGTCGATCAGCAACTCAGTAAAATCTGGCGTCACTTTGAGTTTCCGAAAGAGGCAGCGCTGGTCGCTGTAGGTGGTTACGGACGCGGTGAGCTTTTCCCCTACTCTGACGTTGATGTGTTGATACTGTTGCAGCAAAGGCCGGACGCCGCCTTGCGCGACAAACTGGAAAAACTGGTACAGCTATTCTGGGACATTGGCCTGGATATTGGTCACAGCATACGTACCATTGATGAATGTCTGCAGGAATCTGCAGCTGACATCACCGTGCAAACCAGCCTGCTGGAAGCACGCCTGGTTACCGGCAGCCGTAAATTATTCAAGGAAATGCAGCAACGGTATGCTGAGGCCTTGAATCCACAGAAGTTTTTTCAGGAAAAACTGCTGGAATTACAACAGCGCCACGTCAAATACGAAGATACGCCCTATAGCCTGGAGCCAAATTGTAAAGAGAGCCCGGGTGGACTCAGGGACTTGCAAGTCATACTGTGGGTAGCAAAGGCAGCCAATCTGGGCAACTCCTGGCGTGAGCTGGCAGAGCGCGGCCTGATCACCGATATCGAGGCCCGCCAGTTAAAGCGCAATGAGCGCGCCTTCAAGGATATACGCATACGGCTGCATATTTATGCAGGACGCCGTGAAGATCGTCTGATTTTCGACGTCCAGACACCGATAGCAGAAACCTTTGGCTTCAAGACCACAGAATCAAGGCGTGCCAGCGAATACCTGATGCAGCGCTATTACTGGGCCGCCAAGGCAGTCACGCAGCTCAATACCGTGTTACTGCAAAACATAGAGGCCGTATTGTTTCCCCAGCCCTCTGTGCCCCGCCCCATTAATGAACACTTCAATGAAGTGAATGGCTTCATTGACATCGCCAGGGATGACACCTTTGAAGCAAATCCATCGACCATACTGGAAGTATTTCTGGCGATGGCCAAACATGGTGAGCTCAAGGGTATGACGGCCAGGACCTTGCGTGCACTGTGGCATGCACGTTTGCTGATCGATGCAGAATTTCGCCACGATATTTTCAATCGCTCACTGTTCCTGCAAATCCTGCAGTCGCCACAAGGGATTACCCATGCCCTGCGGCGCATGAACCAGATGAGTATTCTGGGGCGCTATCTACCGAACTTCCGCCGCATCATAGGCCAGATGCAGCACGATTTGTTTCATGCCTACACGGTGGATCAGCATATTCTCATGGTGGTGCGCAATTTGCGTCGATTCACCATGCCTGAGCATGCACACGAGTACCCTTTCTGCAGCCAATTGATGGCGAATTTTAATCAACCCTGGGTTTTGTATATCGCGGCTTTGTTCCATGATATTGCCAAGGGCCGTGGCGGCGATCACTCCATCCTTGGCATGGCTGATGCAAAAAAATTCTGTTATGACCATGGACTCAGCAAAGCCAATACCGAGCTGATTATCTTCCTTGTGCAAAATCACCTGACCATGTCGCATGTGGCACAAAAGCAGGACTTGTCTGATCCTGACGTGATACAAAATTTTGCCAACATCGTCAAGGATGAACGCCACCTGACAGCCCTGTATTTGCTGACGGTGTCCGATATACGTGGCACTAGCCCCAAGGTCTGGAATGCGTGGAAAGGCAAGCTGCTGGAAGACCTGTATCGCATGGCTTTGCGAGTGTTGGGTGGAGAAGCACCGAGCAAGGACAGGGAATTAAAAAATCGTCAGGAAGATGCGTTGAAAGCCTTGCGTCTGTATGGCCTGGCACCTGACGCCCATGAAAAATTCTGGCAACAACTGGATGTCGCCTATTTCCTGCGCCATGATGCATCAGATATCGCCTGGCAAACACGCGCCCTGCATGACCGTATAGACAGCCAGACACCCGTGGTGAAATGCCGCCTCTCACCTATCGGCGAAGGCTTACAGATCACGGTGTATGTCAAAGACCAGCCGGATTTGTTTGCGCGCATCTGCAATTATTTTGACGGCAAGAACTTTGGCATTCTCGATGCAAAAATTCATACCAGCAAAAATGGCTATGCCCTTGATACCTTCCTGGTCATAGAACCGGCTTTTGCCAATAATTATCGTGACATCATTAATTTGATCGAACATGAGCTGACAGAGATACTGACACGCCAGACCCCCCTTTCCCCACCTAACCGGGGGCGCTTGTCACGCATGTCACGCACCTTCCCTATCGTGCCTACAGTCGATTTACGACCAGATGACCGTGGCCAGTATTATTTGCTGTCGATCTCTGCGAATGACAGAAATGGTTTGTTATACGCAGTGGCAAATATCCTGACCAAGTATAAAATCAATTTGCATACGGCCAAAATCATGACCCTGGGCGAAAGGGTAGAAGACGTTTTCATCGTTGATGGCCAGGCCTTGCAAGGTGCGCGTAGCCAGATACAGTTTGAAACCGACTTGCTGGATGCACTCAGAATTTAAGTGCTGACACCGCAATATTACAACCGAATAATCAACACCCTCACCTGACCCACAACCAGACTCAGGCGAGACTACTCTAAAAGCATCATGACTGAACTTGTAAGACTCTCCAAACGCATGTCCGAACTTGGCCTTTGCTCCCGCCGCGAGGCCGACGAATGGATAGCGCGCGGCTGGGTCAGGGTTGATGGCAAAGTCATCTCTGAACTGGGCAGCAAGGTACTCCCGCATCAAAAAGTAACAGTGGAAAGACAGGCCGCTGCAGAGCAATCCAAACGTGTCACGGTACTCATCAACAAACCGGTAGGTTATGTCAGCGGCCAGGCTGAAGATGGCTACACACCTGCAATCGCCCTGATCAAGCCAGAAAACCGCTGGATTGAAGATGAAGTTGATACCCAGTTCCACCCTACTCAATTGCGTAGCCTGGTACCCGCTGGCCGCCTGGATATTGATTCCGTTGGCCTGCTGGTACTGACCCAGGACGGCCGCATCGCCAAGCACCTGATAGGCGAAACCACGGTGGTGGAAAAGGAATACCTGGTACGCGTGCAATACAGCAAGCCCGGACGTCTGCCCGATGCAGATCTGCGCCGCCTGAATCATGGTCTGTCTCTCGATGGCAAGAAACTGCTGCCTGCCAAAGTCACCTGGCAAAATGAAGACCAGTTAAACTTCATCCTGCGCGAAGGCAAAAAACGCCAGATCAGGCGCATGTGTGACATGGTAGGCCTGAAAGTCATAGGCCTCAAACGTGTGCGCATAGGCAAGATCAAACTGGGTAAATTGCCAGAAGGCCAGTGGCGCTATCTGCGTGAAGATGAGCAGTTTTAATTTGTGTTCATCAAAATAAACAAAGGGCAAGAATTGAAATTCTTGCCCTTGTGTTTTGAAGTTACTGACTCAATCGTCGTCGGTAGGATCAAGCTCAGGAAACAGGACTTCAGTAAAACCAAACTGCGTCAGGTCTCGTATGCGCATGGGATACAGTATGCCATTCAGATGATCGCATTCATGCTGTACGACACGGGCATGAAAACCATCAACATCGCGAGAGATACGCCTGCCAAACTGATCAAAACCTTCATAGCGAAGGGCGCTCCAGCGTGGCACCAGACCACGCATGCCTGGTACCGAGAGGCAACCTTCCCATGCGTCATCAGTCTCTTCAGATAAAGGCGTGAGTACAGGGTTGATCAATACAGTTTCTGGCACGACAGGTGCATCAGGATAACGGGGGTTATTCTTGAAACCGAAAATCACCAGTTGCAGGTTCACACCTATCTGAGGTGCTGCCAACCCTGCGCCATTAGCAGCAATCATAGTTTCAAACATGTCCTTGATAAGTTCATGCAATTCTGCCGTATCAAAGGCGGTGACTTGCTCCGCAACCCTTAACAGCCGCGGATCGCCCATTTTCAGGATAGGATGAATCATGGTGCACCAAATGTAGTAAGAGTAAATGACTTAACACAAATACGGCCAGTTTGTAGCTGGCCGCAGAATTGCATTATTTATTCAAAGATTGCAGGAATTCGGTAAATTCTGCACTGGTTTCTTTGTGTTTCAAACCCAGGGCGACACTGGCTTTCAGGTAGCCAAGCTTGGAGCCGCAGTCATACCGTGTTGCATTCGGACGGAAAGCATAGACAGGAAAATCTTTCAGCATGGCAGCTATACCATCGGTCAATTGAATTTCGCCACCCGAACCTTTTCCCAAAGTTTCCAGGTAAGAGAAAATACGACCAGACAAGATATAACGCCCAACTACTGCCAAGGTGGATGGCGCAACATCAGGCATAGGTTTCTCAACTATGCCCTGCACTCTTTCCAGACTTTCAGTATAAGGGGTGCCACTGACAATACCATATTGACGTGTAAATTCACGTGGCACGTTTTGCACGGCAATAATGCTTCCACCCTCTGCCTCATACTGGCGCGCCATTTGCGCCATGACAGAAGGTTGGCCGGCGTCAGCATCCATCAAGTCATCTGCCAGCAGCACGGCAAAAGGATCGTCGCCAATGACAGGACGTGCGCACAATACCGCATGACCCAAACCCAATGCAGCTGTCTGGCGTATGTAGATGCAGTTGATATTCTTGGGGATCACATTCCTGACCAGATCCAGCAAGGCTTCTTTACCTGCTGCTTCCAGTTCGCTTTCGAGCTCATAGGCTTTATCAAAATGATCTTCAATCGCCCGTTTATTTCTACCAGTGATGAACACCATTTCAGTAATGCCAGCTTCCACTGCCTCTTCAACCGCATATTGTATGAGTGGCTTATCTACGATAGGCAACATCTCTTTTGGTTGTGCCTTGGTAGCTGGCAGGAAGCGGCTACCCAAACCTGCCACTGGAAATACGGCTTTTTTAATTTTTCTCATTTCAGCTCCCGGAACAAAGTTGAAGCAATTCTGCTTCTGTCAAAATACTAATACCCAATTCTTGCGCTTTTACCAGCTTGCTTCCCGCATCGTCACCGGCAACCAGATAACTGGTTTTTTTTGATACTGAGCCTGACACTTTACCACCAGCCTTCTCTATGACCTCTGTCGCCTGATCGCGACTCAGTGTGGGCAGTGTACCTGTCAATACCAGCGTCTTGCCTGCCAATACCTGCTCGCCTTTTTCCTGCACCTCAATAACGGGCCAGTGTATCCCGGACGCCAGTAATTGCTCCACCAGTTCCACATTAAGTGGGTCAGAGAAGAAGCGCAAGATAGATTTTGCAACGACTGGCCCAACATCGGGCACTTCCAGCAACTGCTCTTCTGTCGCTTTCATTAATGCATCTGTATTGCCAAAATGCGCAGCCAGATCTTTTGCTGTAGATTCACCGACATGGCGTATGCCCAGCGCATAGATAAAGCGAGGGAAACTGGTCAGCTTGGAAGTTTCCAGCGCACTCAATACATTTTGCGCAGACTTCTCTGCCATGCGGTCCAGTTCTACCAGTGAGCGCAACCCAAGCTTATATAAATCTGCGGCAGTTGTAACCACATTCTTGTCAACCAATTGATCAATGAGCTGCTCGCCAACGCCATCAATATTCATGGCCTTGCGGGAGGCAAAATGAGACAGCCCCCCTTTACGCTGCGCCGAACATTTTATCCAGCCGCCGCTGCAGCGGGCAATCGCCTCATCTTCCGGTTTTTGTATGGGCGAGCCACAAATCGGACATTCAACTGGCATGACAAACTGGCGAGAGTCTGCCGGACGTCTTTCCAATATGCTGGCGACAACCTCAGGTATGACATCACCAGCACGACGTACGGAAACCGTGTCACCTATGCGTATATCCTTGCGCTGTATTTCTTCTTCATTGTGCAGGGTCGCATTGGTTACCGTGACGCCACCGACAAAAACCGGGGCCAACCTGGCAACTGGTGTAATGGCACCAGTTCTGCCAACCTGCACTTCTATATCCAGTACTGTCGTTAAAGCTTCCTGGGCCGGGAATTTGTGAGCAATTGCAAAGCGTGGCGCGCGTGATACAAAACCTAGCGACTGCTGACTGGCAAAATCGTTAACCTTATAGACTACGCCATCAATCTCGTAATCCAGGTTGTCGCGCTTGGCTTGAATTGCCTTGTAAAACTCCAGCAAACCAGACGCACCACTGACCAGAGCATTTTCTTCGCAGACTGGGATGCCTGCCTCCTTATACCAGTTCAGCAAGGCGCGATGTGAGGGCGGCACATTCATGCCTTCCAACAAGCCTATGCCATAGGCAAAGAAACGCAGGCTGCGCTGGGCAGTAATTTTTGAATCAAGCTGACGCAGGCTGCCAGCAGCAGCATTACGTGGGTTGGCAAACTCTTTGGCACCGGCATCTCGCTGGCGCTGATTTAGTTTTTCAAAATCGCGTTTGAACATCAATACTTCACCACGCACATCCAATATCTTTGGCGGATTTTCTACCCGCAAGCGCAATGGGATGCTGCGTATGGTGCGAATATTTTCGGTGACATCCTCGCCGGTAAAACCGTCACCGCGCGTTGCTGCCTGCGTGAACACGCCATCGACATAACGCAAGTTGATGGCCAGGCCATCAAACTTCAAATCTATCGCATAGACAATTTCATTTTGCGCATCAAGCCCCTCACGGGCACGGCGGTCAAAATTAATGACATCCTCATCTTCAAAGCCATTATTCAGGGACAACATGGGCACGGCATGTTGTACCTGACCAAATTCTGGCAAGGGTGTTCCACCTACTCTATTCGTCGGTGAATCCAGGGTCTTTAATTCAGGATGCGCTTCTTCGAGATGCTGAAGTTCCGAAAACAGTCTGTCGTATTCAGCATCGGGGACACTGGGGTTATCCAGCACATAATAGGCATGGGCATGCCTGTTCAACTCTGCGCGCAGGCTTTCTGCCTGTGCTACCAATGTTGAAATATCTGCCGCCATGGCGGCAGCATCCAAAAGATCATTCTGCATGTCTGGAATAAATTAACAAAATAATCGCTGGGCACGCAAAGAGCCCGCAGGAATCTGCGCCTCTGCCATTGCCGCATAAAATTCGTGAACCTGACCAGATATTTCATCCAGCGCCAATTTGGAAATGGGTTGATTGCCGTCATCCACAACCGTACCACTCAGTCGAGTTGCCAGCGAGCGCGCACAAGCCGCCATGGCGCCGAAACCGTCGCGCGCAGGAGCAACACAGGGCACATCCAGCAGCAAGGTCAGACGTGAAGTCATGGTCTCACTGACGCTGACATTCGTGGATAATGTGAACAGGCTACCACCATCACCGTCTGGCATCATCAGGCGGCCATCAGGGCGCTGATCAAAGCCCATTTTTTCCAATGCTGCGAGCAAAGTATTCAGAGCCCATGGTGCCCCATTGGCAGCGATATTCACGCTCAATTGCGCATCGTGTTCAGCGACAAATTGATGTAGTTCTCGGGCATTGACCATCACCTTGTTCATGTCCGGGATATCAGGGTGCGCACTCAGATTATCAGCAATCGCCCGCAACTTCATAATGAACTCGGAATATTCCAGCTCATTCAAAGGTCCATTGCGGCTGACCATTTGTACACCGGCAAACAGGCAAGTGTAGGCACCACCGACGGCAATCACGTCACGCTCACCACTATGACTCTGTCCAATAAAGTGCACAGGTTTTTTACCCACGTATTTAAGGTCAGCAATTTCTGCCAGGATTTTTTCGCCGCGCACTGGTGTTTCAAACTCAAGTGGAATCACGCAATCGATTAACTCATCGACTGGCAGTTCTTTATTTTGTATCGCTACCGGTGTTTCCATTTCAGTGGCAGCATCTGTGTGCATGGGTGCATGGTGTTGTGGCACATCTTCAACAGGCTGCACATCCCCATCAAGACTGGGTTCATGCCTGACGATGGAATCGACAGGTGCATCAGGATGCATGAGAACATCATCATGTCCGTCGCCAAACGCATTTTCGACGGTTTTCTTGGCTTTATACTCTTGCCATTTATTAAAAATCAGGACGCCAACCACCAGCGTTCCGCCTATCGCTAACAAGCTGATTTGTAGATCTGTCATGCTGCTTGAACCTCAGTAGCAAAATTGACGGCAGATTCCATATCTACCGCCACGATTCGTGAAACCCCCTGTTCTTGCATGGTGACACCAATCAATTGTTGGGCCATTTCCATCGCAATCTTGTTATGGGAGATAAATAAAAATTGTGTGTTTGACGACATGCGTTTCACCATATTACAGAAGCGCTCGGTATTTGAGTCATCCAGCGGTGCATCAACCTCATCCAGCAAACAGAAAGGTGCAGGATTCAACTGGAACATCGAGAACACCAATGCTGTTGCCGTCAGGGCTTTTTCACCGCCAGACAGCAAATGAATGGTGGCATTCTTTTTGCCAGGTGGTTGCGCCATGACTTGCACGCCAGAATCCAGTATCTCATCGCCTGTCATGATCAGTTTCGCTTGGCCACCACCAAATAAAATCGGGAAAAGCTCAGCGAAATGATGGTTCACCTTGTCAAAGGTATCTTGCAACAAGTCGCGTGTTTCAATATCAATCTTGTGAATGGCATCTTGCAAGGTGGTGATTGCCTCAGTCAAGTCTGCATGCTGGGCGTCGAGGAAAGTCTTGCGCTCGGTTGCCTGCGCCAGTTCATCAAGGGCAGCCATGTTCACAGCACCCAAAGCGGCAATCGCATTGGTCAGACGGGTAACCTCGCCCTGCAGATAAGATGGCTTGAGATCATCATGCAGTTTTTGCGCTAAGACTTCTTCATCGACTTCAAAATTGCGCAATTGCTCTGCGTATTGTTCCTGACTCAGACGTGCGGCCTGTTCTTTCAATTGCAATTCAACGATACGGTCACGCTGTGGTTGCAGGCTACGCTCGACCTGCATTTTTGATTCTTCGTGATGGCGCAGTTGCTGCGTCAATTGATCGAGTTCATGGCGTGCGTTTGCCAATGCCACTTCCTGAGAGCTGCGGCGGTCCAGTAAATCTTGCAGGCCTGCTTGTGCTGCCTGATCATCCATGGATTCCAGTTCCAACTGGCCTTGCTGCATGCTGGCAAATAATTGCGCAGATTGCTCAAGAGCAGTCGCAATACTGCGGCGTAATTCTTCCATCTTGCTGCGATGGGATTTTTCTGCAAAAGCAGCTTCTTGCGCAGCCAGTTCCAGATCGCGCAAACGCTGCCTGGCTTCATTCAGTTGCTGTTCTTTTTCCAGGTAAGCTGTTTGCCCTTCTTCATGGGTTTCCTGCAGCTCTGCCAGATCCATGTCCAACTGTTCAAATTTTTGTTCGGACTCAGCACGAATTTGCTGCTGTTCGGCTTCTTGTGCAGCAATCTCTGCCAGGTCACTGCCTATCTGTGTGCTGCGCTGATTAAAGCGCTCCTGCACTTCAGACAGTTTCATAAATTCAATTTGCAGGCTATGGGTAGTCTGCGTCAGGCTGCCCACGCGCTGGCGTAAGTCCTGTAATTGCTGTGTTGCCTGGGTATAGACAGATTCAGCACGCACTGCGCGGGTCTTGGACTCATCTGCCAGCATGTGCTTGGCGCGGCATTGCTTGGCGATGTTTTCTATCTCTTGCTGACGCCCCAATACGCCATCCTGCTCGGAATCGGAGGCGTAAAAACGTACACTGGAGCGGGCAATAACATGGCCTTGCTTGGTGATAAAACAGGCACCGGCTGGCAATTTAACCCTGTCCATGAAGGCAGAAGTAATATCTTCGGCGATATACACCTGATGCAACCAATCTTGCATCAAACCACGCAAACCGGCATCATTAAGTTGCAGCAAATCAATGAAGGGTTTGAAGCCGGCCAGAGGCACTGTAGTTTCTGCTGCGATAGTCGGCGCGCAAACAGCCAGCTTGGCAGGGGGCGCATCACCAAAAAAGGCCTTGGCCCAGTCCAGATTCGACATTTCCAGCGCTGCGGTACGTTCGCGCAGGATGGATTCCAGCGCAGTTTCCCAGCCAGCTTCAATATGCAGTTTTTGCCAGATTTTTGGCAGACCACTCAATTCGTGTTTTTCCAGCCATGGCTGGACCTTGCCCTGACTTTGCACTTTTTCCTGCAATTGCTTCAGTGCCAGCAGGCGCGCTTCCAGCTGCGCATATTCAGCACTATCCTGGTTCACTTGTTGCTGTGCCTGTTTGCGCTCATCTTCCAGCAAAGGCAGGCGCTCTTGCGCCTCTTCCAACTGCATGGTGAGTTCTTCCAGCACCTGCTTTTTCTCTTCCAGTTGCATGGACAGATTGTCCAGGTGCGTCGTATCCGGCAAAACCAGTCCTTGCTTTTCCTGCATCAGGCGTTCACGCCTGGATGCCAGGGTATTCAGGATGTTCGAGGCATTACGCTGATGCGCAGATTCCAGCTCTATCTGCTGTTGCATCTGCATGATTTTGGCGCGTGATTCTGTCGTCTTCAGTTGCGACTCACGCCATATTTGTTCCATCGCTGGCAGTTTGTCTTGCTGTTGCTGGCTGACTTCCAGCGCCTGCTCGGCGCGCATGGCCAGTTCCTCTACATGGATTTCGCCTTCAGACAAATCATCCTGAAATTGCCTGCTCTGGTTTTGCCATTGATCGCGCTGAGCGGTCAGTGACTGCAATTGTGATTGCAAGCGGCTGCGTGATTCGATGACGAATTTGATTTGCGCTTCCAGGCTGCCTATCTCAGCGTTGGTCTGGTACAAATGACCTTGCGCCTGATGCATGCGGTCACCGACTGCATAGTGCGCCTGACGCATTTGTTCCAATTCCAGTTCGACATGGCGCAGCTTGGCGGTTTGTTCTTCCAGGTCGGTCTGGGTCTTTTCTATCTCGGCAAAATGCTTTTTCTGTTCGTTTTCTGCTTCTTTTTTACGCAGCAACCACAGCAGTTTTTGTTTTTCTTCCTGGTCAGTCTGCAATTCTCGGAATTTATTGGCAACAACAGCCTGCGCACCCAATCTTTCGAGGTTGTTATTCAGCTCACGCAGGATATCCTCAACGCGCACCAGGTTTTCATGGGTGTCGTGAATGCGGTTTTCTGTCTCGCGGCGGCGTTCTTTATAGCGGGAAACACCGGCAGCTTCCTCAAGGAAAATCCTTAATTCTTCCGGACGGGCTTCAATAATGCGCGAAATCATGCCCTGGCCGATAATCGCGTAAGCGCGCGGACCCAGGCCTGTACCGAGGAAGATGTCCTGGATATCACGACGGCGTACAGGCTGCCCATTGATGTAATAGGTCGATGTGCCATCTCGCGTCAATGTGCGCTTGACGGCGATTTCAGCATATTGACTCCATTGACCAGCAGCTTTCCCCATACTATTGTCAAAAACCAGCTCGACCGATGAACGACCAGCGGGTTTGCGATGGGTAGAACCGTTAAAGATAACGTCCTGCATGGACTCACCACGCAACTCAGAGGCTTTGGATTCCCCCAAAACCCAGCGCACGGCATCAATAATATTGGATTTGCCGCAGCCATTAGGGCCGACGACACCAACCAGCTGGCCAGGAACCTGAAAATGGGTGGGATCTACAAAAGATTTAAATCCCGATAATTTAATAGAAGTTAATCGCACTTTATATAATTTTATTATCTTTTGCAGTCAAATCTACCGCGTATCGTATTAATGCCAAGGCCATCACTGCCAGCCACGTTCCTGTATCGCTGCATCATACCATCGTAAGAGCAAAATTTTCAGTTTTCAAACTTATGACACAATTTACATATTAATCAGTATTTCGCACAAGTACAGATGAAAGCCTTTCTCTGTAGAATCCTCAGGACGCTATAATACGGATTGCAAATAAGAAGTAACAAGCTCAAGCAGACCAAATAAAATGCCGGAATACGGCCAACAGACCAGAGAAATTAGCTAAAAAGCCTGTTTGGCATCGACAACAATTCGAAAAATGACATTCAATCCCTACCTCAGTAAGTTGCAGCCGTATCCGTTCGAGAAACTGAAACGCCTGTTTGCCGATGTTGTGCCAAATTCCGGGTTTCCAGCCATCAGTCTGGGCATAGGCGAACCCAAGCACCCCACTCCCGCTTTGATCAAGGATGCCATAGTAGATAATATGGCTGGTCTGGCCAGTTACCCCTCCACTGCTGGCTCGGATGCCTTGCGTAATTCCATCTCTGCCTGGCTGGGACGTCGCTACGGCATACCACCGCTAGATGCAGCAAACCAGATTTTACCGGTGATAGGCTCACGTGAAGCCTTGTTTGCCCTGGCACAAACCATCATAGACCCCAGTGTCTGCAAAGATGGCTTGCCATTAGTGGTGTGTCCCAATCCTTTTTATCAGATTTATGAAGGAGCAGCATACCTGGCCGGGGCTGAACCCTACTTTGCCAATGCTGATCCTGAACGCAATTTTGCGCCTGACTACAAGAGCATCCCCGAATCAGTCTGGCAGCGTGTACAACTGCTGTACATCTGCTCGCCTGGCAACCCTACAGGTGCAGTGCTGAATCTGGACGACTGGAAAGAGTTATTTGCCCTGTCAGACCGTTATGGCTTTGTTATTGCCGCAGATGAATGCTATTCAGAGATTTACTTCAAGGAAGAAGCGCCACTGGGCAGCCTGCAAGCGGCACGTGCGTTGGGAAGAAATGAATACCCGCGTCTGATTACCCTGTCAAGCCTGTCAAAACGCTCAAATGTGCCTGGCATGCGTTCAGGTTTTGTGGCGGGAGATGCCGAAATCATCAAAAAATTCCTGCTGTACCGGACTTATCATGGTAGCGCCATGAGCCCAAACATACAGGCTGCCTCAGTCGTAGCATGGAATGATGAGGTGCATGTACAGGAAAATCGTGACAAATACATACGCAAATTTGCCCAGATCACACCCATACTGCAAGAAGTGCTGGATGTGAAGCTGCCTGATGCTGCCTTTTACCTGTGGGCAAGAATTCCTGATGCCATGGGTTTATCAGATACAGAGTTCGCCCGTCGCTTGTACGAGGAATATAATGTAACGGTTCTACCCGGCAGTTATCTGGCGCGCGAGGCCCATGGCATCAACCCTGGGCAAAACCGTATACGCATGGCCCTGGTGGCCGAACCTGAAGAATGCCTGGAAGCAGCACAAAGGATAGTCAGCTTTTGCAAGAATTTTACTCCGGCAGCAGCCTGATACTGCAGCCAAACAGCAACCAAACGCAGACACAAGATTATTTCGGTTTTTATTTTTACATTTTCATTTGAAGACACTCAACATGACTCAACAATTACAGCAAATCATTGATCAAGCCTGGGAAGACCGCACAAATTTCTCGCCTAAATCTGCGCCGGCAGAAATCCGCGAAGCAGTTGCCCATGTCTTGAGCGAACTTGATGCAGGCACTCTGCGCGTTGCGCAAAAAATTGAGGGTAGCTGGCAAGTCAACCAATGGATCAAAAAAGCTGTATTGCTGTCTTTCCGCCTGGAAGACAATATCACCATGCCTTCTGGTGAACATATGCAATTCTTTGACAAAGTGCCAACCAAGTTCGCCAATTACACGGCTGAAGATTTCGTCAAAGGCGGCTTCCGCGTGGTGCCACCAGCAGTGGCGCGCCGTGGCAGCTTTATCGCAAAAAACGTGGTGTTGATGCCTTCTTATGTCAACATCGGCGCTTATGTTGATGAAGGCGCGATGGTTGATACCTGGGCGACTGTTGGTTCCTGCGCACAAATCGGTAAAAACGTGCATTTGTCTGGCGGCGTTGGTATTGGTGGCGTACTCGAACCTATGCAAGCCAACCCGACCATCATTGAAGACAATTGCTTCATCGGTGCGCGTTCAGAAATCGTTGAAGGCGTGATCGTTGAAGAAAATTCCGTGATTTCCATGGGTGTATATATCGGCCAATCGACCAAGATTTATGACCGCGCCACAGGTGAAGTCAGCTACGGTCGCGTACCTGCTGGTTCAGTGGTTGTTTCCGGCAACCTGCCATCTGCTGACGGCAAATATAGCCTGTATTGTGCGGTGATTGTGAAACGTGTCGATGCACAGACACGCTCCAAAACCAGCATCAATGAATTGTTGCGTGGCGCTTGATTAAGTTGTATTGACGCCTTTTTTGCATTTTATTTTAATAATTAGCTCAGCTTAGGGACACATCATGGCAGCGATGGAGAGGTTATTTCAACTGATGAAGGAAAAACATGCATCTGACATGTTTTTCGCGATGAATTCGCCCATACATTTGAAAATCAATGGCAATCTGCTCCCTATCAATCAGCAGAAGATGGATCAGGCAAACATCCTGTCGCTGCTCAGTGAAGTGGTAGATCCTGAGCACATGGAACAGCTGGAAGTAGAAAATGAACTGAATGTTGGTATTGGTGCCGCCGGTATAGGCCGTTTCCGCCTGTCGGCATTCCGCCAACGTGGTTCCATCTCAGCTGTCTTCCGTTACGTGCCTGGTGACATCCCAAAACTCGATACCCTGCACTTGCCTCCGGTATTGTCTGAGCTGATTATGGAAAAACGTGGTTTGATCTTGCTGGTCGGCTCGACCGGCTCAGGCAAATCGACCACGATAGCATCCATGCTGGATCACAGGAATGAAGTCAAGACTGGTCATATCCTGACGCTGGAGGACCCGATTGAATTCTTGTTCCGCAGTAAAAAATCCATCGTCAACCAGCGTGAAATTGGGAGTGATTCTGAAAGTCTGAAAACAGCACTGAAGAATTCGCTGCGCCAGGCACCAGACTGCATCCTGATTGGCGAAATTCGCGATCTGGAAACCATGATGGCAGCGATTGCCTATGCGCAATCCGGCCATCTGGTCTTGGCGACCCTGCATGCGAACAATAGTTACCAGGCCTTAAACCGTATCATCAGTTTCTTCCCCATGGAAACGCGTAATGCCTTGCTGCTGGATTTGTCTTCTTCCATACGCGCGATTATCTCGCAACGCCTGATACGTGCAAAAGATGGCGGCCGCTGCCCTGCAGTCGAGATCATGCTCAATACCCGCTACGTTGCTGAATTGATAGAACAAGGCGATATTTTCCAGATCAAGGAAGCGATCGAGAAAAGCTTGTCACCTGGTTCGCAAACCTTTGAACGCGCCCTTATGCATTTGATACGTGAAGGTTTGATCACGCAAGAAGAAGGTTTGGCCAATTCTGATTCTGCCAATAACCTGTTATGGCTGCTGAACAATGAAGCATCCACTGCTGTAGCTCCAAAGCCTGAACCAGAGCCAGAAACCAAAGAAGAAGCTTCTTTCACAGAATTTACCTTGAACGTATAAAAAAGTATGACGCGAAGCATTACCCTGTTTGGCATTCCAAACTGTGACACCGTTAAAAAAGCCCGTACCTGGCTGCAAGAGCAGGAACTGGCTTTTGAATTCCACGATTTTAAAAAACAAGGTTTGAACCGTGCCGCCATACAAACATGGCTGGAACATCAAGGCCTGGATGTGTTGATCAACCGCAAAGGTACCACCTGGCGTGCGCTCAGCGATGCAGAAAAAGCTTCGGCTGAAGATACAGAACAGGCCATCGCACTTATGCTGGATAAGCCATCTGTCATCAAACGCCCGGTATTGCTGATCAATAACGATGGCAAATCCCAAGTGAATGTCGGCTTTTCGGTGCCGCAATACCAGTCCATTTTCCATAAGTAAACATGAGCAAAACACTTGCCCTGACCGAACAGCTGATTGCGCTGGATTCTGTCACACCTGAAGACAAAGGCTGCCAAAACACTTTGATCGCCCTGCTGGAACCTCTGGGCTTCCAGTGCGAAACCATACAGTCTGGTGACGTAACCAATCTGTGGGCCAGACGTGGTCAGACTCAGCCCTTGCTGGTGTTTGCTGGCCATACTGATGTAGTACCTACTGGCCCTGTCACACAATGGCAGTCAGCCCCATTTACACCTACTCACAGGGATGGCAAGCTGTATGGCCGTGGTGCTGCTGATATGAAAACTTCCATCGCCGCCTTTGTCGTGGCAACAGAAGAATTTATCGCTGACCACCCGGATCATAAAGGCTCCATCGGTTTCCTGATCACCAGTGATGAAGAAGGCCCGGCCACGGACGGCACAGTGGTCGTTTGCGAAAAGCTCAAAGCTCGTGGCGAACAGCTTGATTATTGCATCGTTGGCGAACCAACATCCGTAGATAAACTGGGTGACACCATCAAGAATGGCCGTCGCGGCACCATGTCGGGCAAGTTGATCGTCAAAGGTGTGCAAGGCCATATCGCCTATCCGCAGCTGGCAAAAAACCCAATTCATCTGGCCGCCCCTGCGTTGGCTGAACTGGTGGCTGAAGTCTGGGATGAAGGCAATGAGTATTACCTGCCCACATCCTGGCAAATGTCGAATATTCATGCCGGCACTGGTGCTTCCAACGTTATCCCTGGCGAAGCGGTTATCGATTTCAATTTCCGTTTTTCCACTGCCAGCACAGCCGAGGGTCTGCAACAACGTGTGCATGCCATACTCGACAAACATGGCTTGGAATATGAGTTGAAGTGGACAGTCGGTGGACATCCTTTCCTGACACCCAAAGGTAGCCTCAGCGATGCACTGGGTGATGCGATACGTGCTGAAACTGGCATAGAAACCGAACTTTCCACTACTGGAGGTACATCTGATGGCCGTTTCATTGCCAAGATCTGTCCACAGGTTGTGGAATTTGGTCCGCCGAATGCCAGCATCCATAAAATTGACGAACACATAGAGCTTCAGTACATAGACCCGCTCAAGAACATTTATCGCCGCACTCTGGAAAACCTGCTGACCTAAGCTTTAGTTCAGCTCACCACTGGCCGATACGGAAACAATATGACGACACCCGCTACTACCTTCCTGACCCTGCGTGATTTATTGCGCTATGCGGTCACCCGTTTCAACAAAGAGAAACTGTTCTTTGGTCATGGCAGTGCCAATGCCCTGGATGAAGCTGCTTATTTGCTGCTGCATACCCTGCACCTGCCACTGGACAAGATAGACCCCTTCCTGGATGCGCATTTATTGCCGTCAGAAATAGATGCCGTATTGCGCGTGATTGACAGACGTGCAGTAGACCGTGTGCCTGCCTCCTACATTACCAATGAAGCCTGGCTAGGCACTTATAATTTTTACGTAGATGAGCGTGTTATCGTGCCGCGCTCTTTCATCGCTGAACTGATCCCTGAGCATTTTTCACCATGGGTTACCGACCCGGAAGCCATCACCAACATACTTGAACTGTGCACCGGCTCTGGCTGCCTGCCCATCATGCTGGCAGATATGTTCTCCGAGGCGCATGTCGATGCCGTAGATATTTCCAAAGATGCGCTGGAGGTGGCCAAGCGTAATGTGGCGACTTATGAATTGCAGGACCGTATTACCCTGATCGAGTCTGATCTGTATGCAAATGTGCCCGACAAGAAATATGATCTGATCATCACCAATCCGCCGTATGTGAACTCAGGCTCCATGGCCAAGCTGCCCAAGGAATACATGCATGAACCACAAATTGCCCTGGCTGGCGGCGACGATGGCATGGACCTGGTACGCAAGATAGTCGCAGGGGCAGCACAACGTCTGACCGAAGATGGTTTGCTGATGGTGGAAATTGGCAATGAACGTGCCTTTGCCGAAGCTGCCTTCCCTGAACTGAACCTGACCTGGTTGAGTACCAGTGCCGGTGACGACATGGTATTTTTGGTAGAGGCTGACCAACTGAGCAATTTCACTGCATAAATCAGTGTAAGTACAGTGCAATAAACATCATGAAGACGGGCAAAACCAGTTTTGCCCGTTTTTCCATTTTTTCGCATCAACAATAGCATTACCCATTAATTAAGTTTATATGATACGTCTTCAACAAGTCGTCCTGGCGCGCGGCATTAAACCTTTATTTGACAGCGTCGATGTGACGCTCAATCCCGGCGACAAGATAGGCTTGATCGGCTCCAACGGTGCAGGCAAATCCAGCCTGTTTGCCATGTTGCGTGGTGAATTGCATCCGGACCAGGGCAGCATCGATTTCCCAGCCAAGTGGCAGCTTGCGCACGTCGCGCAAGAAACACCACCGCTGGAACGCAGCGCCATTGACTACGCAATAGACGGCGACGTCGCCCTGCGTAAACTCGAAGCACAATTGGCTGAACTCGAAGCCCAACCAGAAAGCTATGAAAACGGTATTGCCATTGGCAATATGTATGGTGCACTGGCCGATGCCGATGCCTATACCGTACGCCCGCGTGCCGAACAATTGCTATTGGGCCTGGGTTTCAAGATCAATGAACTGGAACAACCAGTCGCCAGTTTTTCTGGTGGCTGGCGCATGCGCCTGAATCTGGCGCAGGCGCTGATGTGTAAATCCGATTTACTGCTGCTCGATGAACCGACCAACCATCTGGACTTGGATGCCATTATCTGGCTGGAAGACTGGCTCAAGCGTTATGAAGGCACGCTGATCATTATTTCCCATGATCGCGATTTTCTCGATGGCGTGGTAAATGTCATCGTCCATATTGATGAGCGCAAGCTCAAGCGCTATGGCGGCAACTATTCCGGTTTCGAACGCCAGCGTGCAGCACAGTTGGAACTGGCGCAAGGCATGCTGGAGAAACAAAATCGCAAGCGCGCCCATCTGCAATCCTTTATCGACCGCTTCAAAGCCAAGGCATCCAAAGCCAAGCAGGCACAGAGCCGTATCAAGGCCCTGGCACGCATGGAAGAAATGGCGCCTTTGCGCGCTGCTGCAGAATTTTCTTTTGAGTTCCGTGAACCTCTGAGTGCACCAAACCCCATGCTGGTGATGGAAGATGTGGATTGTGGCTACCGTATCGAATCAGAAACTGATCATAGTTTTACTGAGAAAAAGATCGTCGGCGATGTCAAGTTCACGCTGCAAATTGGCCAGCGCATTGGCCTTCTCGGTGTGAATGGTGCCGGTAAATCAACGCTGATCAAAACCATCGTCGGTGATATCGCACCATTGAACGGTATCATGCAAACTGGCAAGGGTTTGTCCATCGGTTATTTTGCCCAGCACCAGGTAGAGATGTTGCGTCATGACGAATCACCGCTGTGGCATTTGGCCCATATTGCTCCTGATGTACGTGAGCAGGAGTTGCGTAACTTCCTCGGTGGTTTCAACTTCCCAGGCACCATGGTGACCAGCCCTATCAAGCCATTCTCAGGCGGTGAAAAAGCCCGCCTGGCGCTGGCAATGATCGTCTGGCAGCGCCCCAACCTCTTGTTGCTCGATGAACCAACCAACCATCTGGATCTGGAAACCCGCGAAGCCCTGACTGATGCCCTGGCGCAGTTTGAAGGCACACTTGTCGTCGTCTCCCATGACAGGCATTTGCTGCGCGCCACGACGGACCAGTTCATCATCGTGGCTGATGGCAAGCTGCAGCCATTCGATGGCGATCTGGACGATTACAAAGACTGGCTGTTCAAAAACAAACTGGAAAAGGCCAACCCCGCCCTGCCAGAAAAAACCAAGGCTCAGGAAGCTGCTTTACCTCAGGCGAAACCTGTTCCCGCTGCAAAAGTCGATGACAAGGAACAGCGTAAACGCGACGCTGACGAACGCACGCGCCTTGCCAATCTGCGCAAACCAATAGAAACACGCATCAAACGTCTTGAAGAGCAGATGGCCAAGTTGAACATCAAAAAGAAAGACATCGATGCGCAGTTGGAAGATGGTGAAATCTATAACGATGCCAATAAGGAAAAGCTGAAGGCACTGTTACTTGATCAGGCTTATGTCGTCAAGGAACTGGGACAAATCGAAGCTGACTGGCTGGAACAGCAGGAATTTCTGGAAGCAGTAGAATAAAGCAAAGGGGCGCATGTAGCGCCCCTTGTTTTTTGATTCAAGGATTAAACCCAGTCACATGGATCAACCTGGTAATACGCCCGCAACTGCTCATATAAGGCGGTGTGATACTGAGCAAGGTCGCGGCTTTTTTTGAAAAAGGCTTCCGTAACGACAGCAAAAAACTCTGCCGGATTGGTCGCGCCATAAGGATCAATGACGGTAGCAACATCATTGGCTATCGCCTGATGCAGTTGAGCATACTCTCTTTCCATCAACGCCGACCATGCCTTGTAAGCTGCGGCTGACTTCAAGGCTGGTGCGCCATTAGTCGTTCCCGTTTCGCTATCAAGCTGGTGAGCAAATTCATGAATAACCACATCCTGTCCTCGCGCTTCATTGTCGGGATTATGCGCAACCTGATCCCAGGCAAGTATAACCCTGCCATCACTCCATGATTCGCCACTGAGTCCCTGATTGGTATGCGTGACGATACCGTCAGCATTCATTTGTGTCCGGGGCGCCACGAATGCTGAAGGATATACCAGCACGTGCGTAAGCTGCGGATACACATCCGATTCACGGTTCAGCAGCAGCAAACAGGCCTTACCCGCAATCGTTACCCTGATTTCATCAGTAATAATCAAACCACCGCAACCGACAAAGGTTTTTTGATAGAGGAACTGACGTATGCGTTTCTTCAATTGCATTTGCAAATCGGTTGGCATACGCGTGTATCCAGGCAGGTTTTTGCGTAATATTTTTGAATAATTTAGCGGAAAAGCCTGCGACAGCACATGACGCAAACGCAGCTTGGGCAAGACAACTACGCCAAGTACGAGTAAAACAAGAATAAGGAGCAACCATTCCATATCGACAAGCTCATGAGGATTGCGAATGCGATTTGCATCTGACATTCGTTGATCAGATGCAAATGGGAGCAATGGGGGCAAACTCAATAGCAATTAATATATAAATGCCGGCCCCTTGAAAACCAGCTTATCAGATCACACGGTATAAAATAATATGAATTAATCAATTTCATAAAAATATAACAAACACTGACTTTTTTCTTACCAGCTTGAACCAACAATTATGAAACACTGGGAAACCATAAACTCAACAATATTGGTCAACGATGCGTGGCTAAGACTGACAGCAGATACCTGCCTGATCCCAAATGGGCAAACAATCACGCCTTACTATGTGCTTCACGAAGCAGACTGGGTGCATGTGTTTGCCCAGGCAGATGATGGCCGCATATTGACGGTAAAACAGTTTCGCTATGCAGCCAAAACGGTCTGCATAGAATTACCTGGTGGCGTCATCGACAAAGGTGAAACACCTCTCTGTGCAGCACAAAGGGAGTTATTGGAAGAAACCGGCTATACCGCAGCTCATTGGCAGCCACTGGGAAAAATGTACGCCAACCCAGCCCGCCAGACCAATACCATCCATTTATTTTTTGCCACTGGGCTTAAATTAAAGGCCAGGCAACAACTGGATGCATCAGAAGATATAGAATTCAATTTTCTGTCGCTTACTCAAATACAGCAAAAAATAGAAACCAATGAGTTCTCTCAAGCACTGCACATCGCCTCATTTTACCGAGCGTTGCAGTCATTAACCTTGAATACAAATAAATAATGAGAAGCAGCCTCAAAAAGAAGATCATAGAAGTATGCAATGACAAAATCGGGCAAAAAGGCAGCAATGTTGGTCTGTCATTTTATGCCTTCTTTGCCAATAAAAACGATGATCCACAATTATTGATGGAAGCTGCCACATGGTGGATCATGGAAAACAAGTTTGATCATTTTGAAAAAGCAGTCAAGATCAAAACCATCGTTGAAGCTCTGGAAGCAAGCTGAAGAATGAGCAGCTCCCTGCAGCAAAAGAAAAGCGCAGGCATAATGAAGAAATCAGATTATTTCTTTCATTCAGGCATTTCTCAAAGACATGAGCACTCTCTTCTCCCCCATCAAGCTTGGCTCGCTAAGTTTAAAGAACCGCATCATCATTGCCCCCATGTGCCAGTACTCTGCAGAAGATGGCAAGGCGACTGACTGGCATCTTATTCATCTGGGTGGGCTTGCCTTGTCAGGTGCCGGTTTATTGATACTGGAAGCCACAGCTGTAGAAGCGATAGGCCGCATTTCTCCCGGTGACCTGGGTTTATGGTCAGATGAAACAGAAGCGGCGCTGGCGAAAGTATTGACTTCGATACGCAAGCATTCTGCCATGCCCATTGCGATACAGCTGGGTCATGCCGGACGTAAAGCATCTAGTCAGGCTCCGTGGCATGGCGGTCAATTGATTGCACTGGAAGACGGTGGTTGGCAAATGGTGGCACCCTCTGCTGTGCCGCATGCGCAAGCTGAGCGTGCACCATTGGCACTGGATGAGGCCGGCCTACAACGCGTGAAACAGGCTTTTGTTGATGCAGCGGTACGCGCACACCGCTTGGGTATTGATGCAATTGAGATACATGCAGCACATGGTTATTTGTTGCATCAATTTTTATCCCCCATTTCCAACCAACGCACAGATCAATATGGTGGTTCTGTTGAAAACCGCTTAAGGTTTCCCTTGGAAGTATTTGATGCTGTGCGGACAGCGGTTCCTAAAGACCGCATGGCAGTTGGCCTGCGATTGTCGGCAACCGACTGGGTCGAAGGTGGTCTGGATATCTCGCAAAGCAAACTCTTTGTCCAGCAATTGCAGGAGCGAGGCTGTGACTTTATCCATGTTTCCAGCGGTGGGGTTTCACCTGACCAGAAAATCCCGCTGGGGCCTGGTTATCAGGTTCATCTGGCAGAAGAAATCAAACAGCATTGCAGCATACCTGTCATTGCGGTGGGCCTGATTACGGATGCCCATCAGGCAGAAGAAATTATTACGGCGGGCAAAGCTGATGCCATTGCCATAGCTCGTGGCATTTTGTATGACCCGCATTGGCCATGGCATGCAGCAGCGCAATTAGGCGCTACAGTGGACGCGCCAAAACAGTATTGGCGCTCGCAACCACGCGACCAGAAAAACCTGTTTGGTGATACCCGCATAGGGCAAAGATAAACAAGAAGCATGTGGCATCACAAAGCCGCGGCACCGCAGCTTTGTGATGCATGATCAGGCAGTCACCTGCTCTTCTGCCCATTGATTACGCATGGAATCACTATCCGGACGTCGGCCCAGCCACGATTCATAAGCACCTGCATCAAACTGTACGACGTTGCAGTTTTCCACTGAAATCAGATGTGCAACCACAGACTGCTGTGGCCTCCACATGATTGATTCACGATACGGTAAGGTACACCAGTCTTCAAAGCTGTCGTACCAGACTAGTGCTACTGGTTTTTTGCTGGCCCCGGGCGGCATTTGCTGGTAGTAGGTTTTTATCGCTGCCTGCGTATCTGCAATTGCCTTCTTGCGGCACACCATGAGGTAATTAATCATGGATATCACATCTTGCGGTATCTTTTGCGCTCCTGCTTCCCAGTTGCTCCAGGTGCGTACTGAGACACCGCCAATCAGTTCTGCCGCTTCATGCTGGTTGAAATGCAGCAAACTGCGCATAGCCTTCAAACTTACACCATTCATATTTATTCTTTACTCAAAATTTAATTGCTGCTAATGAATAAAAGCTCAGTTCAATTTTTTTAGCGCTTCTTTGACATAATTGGCATTCGAACTATTTGGCGATAATTCCAGAAAGCTCATGTAAGCTTTTTTGGCTTTCTCATTTTCATTCAATAACGCCCGGGCATCACCCAGGTTCAAGTAAGCAATTGAGCGGGAAGGATCAATCTGCAAAGTATTTTCAAACCAGCGCGCTGCCTCTGCATATTTTTGCTGTTTAAAATAAACAAAGCCCAGATTGTTTGCCGCCAACCCAAAGTCAGGCCTGTATTTCAAAGCTTCAGTGAATGCGGCTTCTGCCTGGGTATATTGCTTCTCTTTATACAATTGCAGCCCATGGTCATTGGCTCTTTGTGCCAGTTGCCTTGATGAGCCATCTACCATTTTAGGTGCCGCGATTTTTTGTTCGCCACCGTTCAGGTTCTTGATGACTATGGGCGTGTCACTACCTGCTTTGCTCACAGCACCATCAAGCTTGTTGTTGAGTGCAATGGCATCGGCAGACAACTGATTGGTTTTTGCATTCAGGAACTCGCCTTCACCACGTATTTCAAAAACAAATTCACCGCCTTCAGAACCTGGCAAGCTACCAAATGCAGGCGTTTGTTGCGACACACTCGATACTGCAGGTGCAATATAGGCTGCCAGTTCTGTTGCGGTAATCATGCCGTCACCATTCATATCTGCCTTGCCACTCAGGGCCTGCAGCAAGGTCCAGGTAAAGACGGAGTGACCATTAGGTCCGCCGTCAGCAACCAGTTGATCGGCGCCACCCGCCGTCAGCATCTGGCGTCCCAGACGCTTACCATTTTCACGCAGGAATGCGCTGGTGCCTCCGCCGCGCGTCAACCCCAGCCCGCTATAACAGGCATCCATGACAAACAGAATATGTTTAGCATTGAGACTCTCTGCGATATTCTGCAAATCCGTCATGGGGATGGCATCGACAGACAATTGTTCAGGGTCAGAATCAACGGGAATGATGTAACCCAGGTTACGTCCAGAACTCAGCTTTCTGGTTGCACCATGGCCTGCAAAGAAGACGAAGACCCTGTCATCTTTTTTCAATTGCCCATGTCCCAGTTTTTCATGGAACAAGGCGAGGATATTATTGCGGGTCGCATCTGCATTGGTCAGTGTCAGTACTTTGTCACCAGCAAAACCCATGCGATTAATCAGTGTATCGCGGATAGCATTGGCATCCTGCACTGCATATTGCAGCTTGGGCCATTTTGCATAGTCATTGATGCCAATGACGATAGCCCAGCTATTTTGATAGTCGGTACTGATACTGACTTTTTCTGGGGTTGGCTTGCCACCTTTGGCAATCTTGAAGTCCGCGCCATCCCAAGAGGCAAAGCTATAACCATCGGCAATCAGTTTATCGAGTACCAGCGGCAAGGCCTTTACCGTGCGTTCATGGATATCATGGAAAAGAATGATGCCGCGCTGCTCTTTTTCCAAAGTGCCAAGTACACGGCCTGCAATCGAATTAGGCACAGGGTCAGCCCAATCCAGGGAATCAATATTCCACATGACCGAGCGCAAGCCCAGCTTGTGCAGGATTTGCATACCTTCTTTATTCTTTGCACCGTAAGGGAAACGGAACAGAGCTGATCGTGCCGGGTCTATGGCCTTCAGCAGTTTATCTGTCTGCTCAATTTCTGCGTTCAGATTATCGCCGCTTTGCTTGGACAGTAAAGCGTGGCTGAAACTGTGATTGGCCAGCACATGGCCTGCGCTCAACAGTTTCTTGCTGGTTGCAGCGTTTTTATTCAGCGATTCTTTGCCCTGAGCATCGACACTGCCAACGTTCTTGCCAACCTGGAAGAACACGCCTGGCACATTGTATTGCTTGAGTATCGCTGCAATTTCATCGGTATAGGTAGCGTGAGGGCCGTCGTCAAACGTCAGCACCACAGTCTTCGGTGGCAAGCCCTGACCGAAAATCTCCTTATCTTTTTCATCGGCTACTTCCGGTTTTTCCGGGTAAGGCAGGATGAAGCCGTAATCCTTGAGGATTTGTTCGCGGTTATACAACTTGCGCAATTTGACGATGTAGTCATCCCAGCGTTCACGCTTAAGTTCTATGGAGCGGGATTCAAATCGCGAGAAAATTTCTTTGAGTTCTTTGTCGTATTCTTTTTCAATTTCACTGAGTGCATTCAAGTCATCGGTAACACGCTTGTGCAGCTTGATAGCTGGCAGGGTCTGCTCTGTAGCTATCGATGTTTGCATTTTAAGCAAAACTTCGCGGAATGCGAGACGATCTGCGTCGTATAAATCTTCGCCAGATTCTATATAGGTCAGGATAGTGTCAAAACTGGCTTCGCGTTTGGCATTGCTGAGTGACTTCAGCTTGCCGAAAAAAGTATCCAGATCATTAAGCCTGACCAGATTTTCATGGAACAATGCCTGCCCTACCCGGTTTGCCTCACTGCGCTCTTTGGTAGTAAGCTTTTTCTCGTCAGCCAACAAGATGATAATCTTGCGATACGCGACCAATAAACCATTCAAATCTTCTGGCAATTTGGCAGGATCAAATGTGTCTTTTTGCTCAAGCTGAGAGCTTACTGCTTTGCTCTCTGGAGACTGGCTAGTTTTTTGAACGACAAAATAAGAAGCTACAGCTACGCCGACTACTGCAACGGCAGACAAGATAAGTTTTTGAGGTTTCATCAGGAGAAATGCAGACTGGCAATTAACAAACAAGCGATATCATATTGCAAATGCCGTACTGCATGGTGGCTTAATGTGCTGTTGCAGAATGAACTGTAAAGTTTTTTTGTAACTATTTGCCCAGTTTCTCCAAATTTTTAGCGGCCTCACGGTAGCTCAGGCCAGAAAACCGACTCTGATTTTCTTGCAAAAAGTTTCTTACGACAACTGGATCATGCCAGGCATAGTCACGCAAGGCCCAGCCTATCGCTTTACGAGTGAAAAACTCTTCTTCGTCTGCCAGCGCCAGAGCATAGCTAAATAATCTGTTCACATCGGTCTGTTCGCGCCAACCTAACTGATGTAATAAGGCGATGCGCCTTACCCAAAAATCGGGATGTCCAAGAGCTTTATCCATGCCAGCTTGTATATCCCGGCTCGCCGTCAAATTTTGCTGCAATATGTCGCCGACAACACCAGCCAGACCATCGACAGTATCCCACCAGGATTTTTGCTGCACCAAAGTGAGCAAGGCTGGCACATCTTCCAAACGTAAACGCCGGTAATGCCTGGCCAGGATATCCACTGCCAGATACTGATATTCGCGCTGTTCACAGGACCACAAGCCATTTGCGATCTGTAAAAGTTCATCCGCATCAGCCGTTTTTAATTGCCGGATGATATCTGCACACGCCTTGCGCCTGTCAGGTGCGGGAATGCCCAGAAATTCAAAACGGTTTTTCATATAGGCACGCATGGCAAGTGCCCGTACCGGGTCAGCAAGCGGCAATAAACTGAGTTGACATTGACTGATAATTTCTTTCATATCGATTGCACCAGAATTGTGAAGATACCGAAAAAAACAAGCCGGCTTAAAAGAATCGGGTGCGCTCAAATACTTTCAAGCACACATTTTTTTATGTTAGAGTCATTGTGCTTTTGTTCACGCCTTACTGCATCACCCCGTCCGCATATCCCCTAATGATACCAAGCCAGCGCAGGAGTCGTCTCATGTTTGCAGCCATACCTGAAGCACCGCAGCACGCCATCAAGAATCGCCCACTGTCAGAATTTGATACCGATGTTGCTGCCGTGAGGGCCATTGCCCAGGCGACTGTCAGTGTCGAATTATTTACGATACCGTTGTACATGAATTCCATGTATTCGATCTATGGCACGCACCAGATCAATTCCAAGGGCAACAACTATTATAAGGGCCGCCAATGGCCGGGCATGGCTACCACAGCAAAAGCCGTGACAGCCAATGAGCGTGCCTTCAATGTCATCTTCAGTGTATTCATACAGGAAATGCTGCATTTGCAGATGGCAGCGAATATCGCTACAGCGATTGGAGTCAATCCCAGCTTTACTGAAAATTCTGGTCTGCAAAACAGTCAGCGTGGCTGGATTTGTTACGGGCCAGACAAGCACACCATACCTTGCATTGTTGATCTGAGGGACACCAACAGCTATAAGGATGTCAGGGTCAATCTGGAGTCCCTGAACAAAAATCAGATAGAACTGTTTTTGGCAATCGAGCAGCCAGAGAAGCAGGCGCGCGAAGAGTTGCGCCACAATGCCAATAAGTACTTCCCTGATGTACCACTGGCCGACTGGAACCCTGACAAGGGATTTGCTGACCTGCCACTGTTCGGCACCATAGGCTATATGTATGAATGCTATGCCAGATACATCAGCATGGAGTATACGGATGGTCAGACACTATGGGAAAAACTCTTTGATAACAATGCGGTGCAAAAAGACATGTTCAATGCCCACAGCACACCCAAACAGCCGAACGACAGTCATCCGCAAAAAGAATACCCGCAATTTGACACCTTGTTCGGCCCTGAAGATCTTGATGGCGGCATGGCAGGCTCTCAAAACAAGGCCATCGATATGATGTGCGCCATTACCGATCAGGGCGAAGGTAATTCCGCAGGGATCACGCACTACCGTCGCACGCAATTACTGCGTGCCGTACAGCCTGATTATCGTGAATCCGACGAAGCCTTGAAGCTTGATTATCCTGCGTATGACGGTGATGGCGAGTTAGCGGCATCGAGAGATGCTGCTGCACGTTTCCACAGCGCGGCATTTGATCACTATGAGCGCTTCCAGGAAATCAGCAAAGACATACTGCACCCTAAAGTAGCTGCATCTGAGCAGTTGTTGACGTGGGAACAATGGCATGCGGTTGCAGGCAATCAGTGGACTGCCGCCATGTTGACCAATGAGGAATACGATGCGGCGTCAGCACCGCAAAATATCCCTACACCTGATGACGTTGCCGGTGCACTGAATCGCCTGAAAAGTGAAGGAGCAAAAACTGTGCAGATGTTAAGCAGCGTATCTGCAGGTGCGATTTATGGCATTACCTCAGTACTGGACGAATACTGGACGAACAAAGACACAAGCTTTCCCTACCCATCCATGGTGGGTTCAGGCGACCGTATGTCGATTTGCTGGGCGATCACAGGCTGTTCACCAAATTTGTCAGTCAGTGTTCCACTACCAGACAAGAATATTTTGTACCACTCTTGCCAGGGCCTGGATTTCAACGCCAACAAGGTGACGGAATCAGAAGAAGCAAATAGTCAATGCGCTGCAATTGCGGTTTATCATAGCTGCCGTGGTTCAAACGGTTGCAAGGCCCAAGGTGGTTGTGGTTTTGCCCAGACAGATATGGTTGTTAAGCCGGAAAAAGAAGCGGACAAAGAAGCACTTGTAGCCGCAACTCCAGACCGTGGTTCGCATGGTATTTGCGGCGCTCCTCCCGGACCACCGCCTACAGGCACCTTATATAGCGCGCCAAGCGATAACCGCTGCAAAACCTATGGTGGCTGTGCCGTGCCCATCTCTGCGTCGCAACTGTTTCCCGCAAGCGGCACGATGACTTTGTATACTTTTGATTATGCGCCACCACATGCAGAGCATCTATTGAACAAGAACATCAAATTCAAGCAAGGTGACAGTGTGTTTGACACGGCCTGGGCGGCCTACAGCACGGTAATGAGCACGCGCCATAAAAACCCGGGGGAAAAGCCCAAGCCAAATGATTTGCGCCTGGCTTTGCCACCATCAACCTGATGATTAAGCATGCCTGAGCAGTACTCTATGCACACTTTGCAGCCACGCCTGGGCCTGCCCAATCTGGGTCTGGGCGTTGGTCTGCGCAATACCCATTTTGAGCACATACTTGAACATGGTGCCGGAGTCGCCTGGTTTGAAGTGATTACAGAAAATTTCATTGATAACCATGGTTATGCACGTCATGTATTGGAACGCATAGCGCAAAGCTGTCCTATCGTCATGCATGGTGTTTCGCTATCGATAGGCAGTACAGATGCGCTGAATTTCGATTATCTAAAGAAGCTCAGGCAACTGGCGAAGGAATTGCAACCTTCCTGGGTATCAGATCATTTGTGCTGGACGGGTGCTGCAGCCATGAATACCCATGATTTGCTGCCGCTCCCCTTGAATGAGGTCACGCTAGCGCATGTGATTGAACGTGTACGCATAGTGCAGGATTTTCTGGAACGCCCATTGATTATAGAAAACCCCAGTACCTACGTAGAATTTGAACAGTCCAGCATGGCGGAGGATGAATTTCTAAGTCGGTTAACTGAAAAAACCGGTTGTGGGTTACTACTGGATGTCAATAATGTCTATGTGTCTGCCTACAATCACGGCTTTGATGCTGAACGTTATATACGCAACCTGCCTGCGGACCGCATCGTGCAAATTCATCTGGCGGGACCTAGTCATCATGGCGACTATATGATAGATACGCATGATCAGCCAGTACCAACACCAGTCTGGCATTTATATGCGCTGGCACAAACCTTGACGGGTGGTGTTTCTACACTGCTGGAATGGGATGCCAATATCCCGGCTTACCCTGACTTGCTGGCAGAACTGGACAAGGCACGCTTGGTCATGACTGGTCATTTTCCAGAGATGAAAATCAATGCTGCATCGGGTTCAAGCATTTCTACGCCCGTGCATTTTCAATTGGAAGAACTCAGCACTTCATGAGCCAGCCTGCACCTGATCCGTCGCTATCGCAATTACAGCACTGGTTTTTAACAGTGATGACTGCTCCCGGTGGTCTGGCGAGAGGCTTGTTGCTGGCGCAGGAACATCTGGGACTGGAAGAGTCACGCGTAATCAAGATCACGCCGGGCAAGCAATCGCGCATGCATATTTATGCCCATGGCTATATCCTGCGTTTACAGGAATGCCTGCAAGCTGACTTCCCGGTTCTACATCGTTTGATGGGCGATGAATTGTTTAATTTTTTTGCCCATAACTATATCTGGCGACATCCTTCCCGTGCGCCGTCTTTGTATGATTTAGGTGCTGGTTTTGCCAGCTTCCTTCTGCAGAGTCAAGCCCAAAATACAGACGCATTAAAAGCTGGCGAAGCAGACCTGCTATTGCAGTTTCCGGTGGAGATAGCAAAACTGGAACGGGCATTTACCGAGGTAATACGGGCACCCGGACTGGAGAATAACCTTAATATCAAAACCCACAATGCGTTTGACTTGCTCATGGGTTCACATGCAGACATCCATATCCCGGCCTGCGTACGGCTACTGAAAACCAGCTTTCCTTTACTGGCCTACTGGGAGCAGGCAAAACACACACCTGCGGGCCAGGATTTACCAGCCCCGCCACAACCAGAGACCAGTTACCTCGCATTTACTCGCCAGAATTACCGCGTGCAACTGATCACCCTGCTTCCATGGCAATATTATTTTTTGCAAGCTGCTTACAACAATCCAGATATGCATGAGTGCGCAGTAAAGTCATCACAAGAAACAGGACTGGATATGAAAGCACTACTGGCAGATATTTGCCTGTGGCAGCCACAAGCGCAAGCGCTTGGTTTGCTGACGACAGAAGAAGTGACTTTGGCCTGATCAAAGCCACTTCTCAAATACGAGATTAACCGGCATTAATCACTGCGGTTTTCCCCTCCCCTTTATTCAACAGGTCTTTTGCAGCGAGTGCGAGGAAAGCATCTACGGCGGAGCTGCTACCACTGCCACCAGTCTGTATGCTTGGTACCATGGCGATGTGGCCTTTTTCTATCGCTTCGGCAAAACGCAGCAAGACTGTTTGCTGGAATTGCAGCTCTGGGCCCCCATAAGCTTCTACGTTCAACTCAGTCGCTTTCGCCTGTGCTTCACCTATCTGCTGAATTTGATAAGCTTCAGCATTCGCCAGAGTACGTTTGGCATCAGCGGCACCAGAGGCAACCTGACGTGCTTCCTCAGCAGCCTTGATCGCTTTCTGCACGGCTGCACTACCTTGATTTTCTGCGATCTTGACGGCCAGTTCCGACTCGGTGATGGAAGTCTGTTGCTTTGCCCTGGCCTCTGCCTCACGCAGGATGCGCTCTTGTACGGCGGCGGTTTCTTTGGTTTTGTAAGTTTCCAGTTGCTCCCTGGAGACCTGACGCTCACGCAATTGCTTCAGAATCACTTCAATCTGCGTGTCGCCAGTCTTGGCACGCGGCGTGCCTATCAATACTTCATTCAGGGTCAGATTATAACCTTCAAAATTCTTGCGCATTTCTGCTTTGGCGCGTTCCTGTATGTCTGAACGTTCTTGCAGTAACTCTATGAGTGTTTTGCCCTGGCCTATGTTCTTGAAATACGCGGCAACCATAGGGTCCAGGGTTTGCTCTACCAGTTTCTGGATATCCCCAAACCTTTGTATGACCAGCGGCGCCATTTTATAGTCGATGTTGACGACGACAGATAAAGGCAGATCAGGTTCAAATGCGTCTTTGGTAATCAGTGAAACTTCACTCAGGTGTTTGTCCAGCTCATGTGAACCCACCTGGCCTGACTGCCATTTCAAAATAAAGTTGGTCGTAGGCACATCGATAACACGTTTAGCATAGGGGTTCAGGGCATATTTGCCAGGCAATAATGGGCTTACCTGTACACCTTTTTCATCACTGCTGACCAATTCACCGTGGCGATAAGCATCCCCTGTTACGTCGTTACCAGCCTTACTGGTATAAGACACCACTACACCAACATAGCCAACCGGCACTACACGTTTTTCCACTATTTCATAACTGGCAAAACGGGCATTCAGATAATAGGTACCTTCCACCAGCACCTGCAACTGCCGTCCTTTGTAACCGCCGGCCTCTATAAACACTTCTGGGTTTTGAAAGTCATGGTGATAACTATTACCCTCATGCGGATCAGCGCCCACTACAGGTGCAACGATAGTGCCCTCGGGCAAAGACTGTCCTTCATGCGTGGTGATGACTGCCAGCTTATCGTCACGTATCACCAAGGGCAGGAAACCGTTACGTGAGCGCAGTTCATCCAGCATTTCTGCCAGTTGGCCAACCACGATGCCATCGTTACTGATATTGCCATCACCAGGTAAAGGCAAGGCATAAACGCGCTCAGCAGTCAGCACCACAAATTGTGCCAGGTTGATCGCGTAAGTACCTTCACGCAGTATCTTGCGTTGCAAACCTTTTTGGCCAGCATTGGTCAGGAAACTGCGGACATCGGTAAAGTCATTTGCCTCCTTATTGCATGCCAGATTCTGGGTTGGAGCCATGGCCTGCCCATCACGGGCAAATACATAGGCCAGGGTGCCTTGCTGTATGGTCACCAGGTCATGTCTGTGTATGGAATATTGAAACGGGAAGAACATATGAAAGCCACCGCGCAATACTTCGGGCTGGAAACCGGCTTCGCCATTTAGGGCAATGAATCCATGCTGGACAGAACCGCTGGCCGACCATTTCTTTTCGACGATACCAATTTTTTCATTCGAGATATATACGAGCACATTGCTGCTATACAACAGCAAAATAAGTATAACAACGATGCTTGCCAAAATAATTTCAAACATACCTAGCCTCTTCTTTTTAAAAGTTCCGGTTTGTTCCGGACATGCAGCAGCGCTACTGGCATCTGGTAGATGCCAGCAGTACAACGGAAATTTGTGTGGGTAGTGTTACGATAATGAGGAGCCTGTCACGCTCCTCATTTGATCAGACGGGTCGTCGTGGCGACTCGGTGATTGCGGGTTTTTGAGACTTAACAACTTGCATGGCAGTAGCGATCAGGCCACTCATATCACCCAGGTTGGCTGGAACAATAATGGAGTTATTGGTTTTAGCCAGGTTGCCAAATGCACTGACATATTGTTCTGCGACTTTCAGATTGACCGCATCTGCACCACCAGGTGACTGTATCGCCGCTGCTGTCTTGCGTATCGCTTCTGCACTGGCCTCTGCGATCGCCAGTATGGCTGCAGCCTGACCTTGTGCACGGTTAATCGATGCCTGTTTCTCACCTTCAGATTTGGCAATCGACGCTTCACGCTCACCAGTCGCAATATTGATCTGCTCTTGCTTGCGGCCTTCTGACGCAGCGATCAAGGCACGTTTTTCACGCTCAGCAGTAATTTGCGCCTGCATCGCATGCAAGATTTCTTTTGGTGGTGTCAAATCCTTGATTTCATAACGCAAGACCTTGACACCCCAGTTGGCTGCCGATTCATCAATCGCATTAACGATGGTGGTATTGATGTGATCACGCTCTTCAAAAGTTTTGTCTAGCTCCATCTTACCGATGACAGAACGCAAGGTGGTTTGCGCCAGTTGCGTGATGGCAGAGATGTAGTTGGACGAACCATAAGACGCACGCATGGCATCAGTAATCTGGAAATACAAAATACCATCTACCTGCAATTGCGTATTGTCTCTGGTGATACAGACCTGCGGCGGAACATCGAGCGGGATTTCTTTCAGTATGTGTTTATAAGCGATGCGATCAACAAAAGGCACCACGATATTCAAGCCCGGCCCCAGAGTGGCATGATATTTACCAAGTCGCTCCACAACCCAGGCATGCTGTTGTGGTACGACGTTAATGGTCTTGAAGATAAACACTATGCCCAATACCAGTAAAACCAGAGCGACTGTACCTATGTTTTCCATTTTTTTACCTTTATTGTTATTCAGATTGTCTTATGTGATTTCAATTATTCTTTGCACTGCTACGACGGTCTTACGATCAAACGGCTACCTTGTACCTCTTCAATAATATAAGCACCGGGATAACCTGCCGAGTGCTGTAATTCGACATCCCACATCGCGCCGCGATACATGGTTCTCGCGGCAAACTTGCCATTACCTAATTCCTTCCATTCATTGACTTGCAAGGTTTGCCCTATATCCATGTTCACATTTGGGTCTCTGGCCGCATTTGCATTTTCTTTCCAGCCATATTTACTCTTGTGCAAGGCTATGGTTGCGAGCGATCCAACAACAGCAGCAACTATCATTTGTCCTGCTGAACCCAATTGGAAAACAGCAGCCAGAGCACCGGCAACCAAACCAATTGAAATCATCAACAAGTAAAACGTGCCAGTGAACAACTCAAAGATCACGACTACACCAGCCAGTATCATCCACATCATCCATCCGTTCATATTCTTATTCTCCTTATCAGTTTTTGTACTTATTTACTTTGCGACATTTGCATTTTCTACGACTGGCTTATATTTTTCATCGGTAATCGTCATAGAAATTTACCCACAAAAAAGCCCCCGTTACCTGGCGTGGTAACGAGGGCTTTCTCAGGAATTTTGTTGAAGTATTGATTTTCTTTTTCTTAAGTTTCGACATCGGTAGTCTAGTCTTAATTCTAAAAAATACAAGGGGCTTCAATTGAATTATGTTGCGGCGCACCAACAACAAAAACGGGAATTCTTTTGCAAGAAATTCCCGTTTTTTACTTCCAGAGAAAAACTATTTATTTTCCGACTGCAGCCAGTTTCTGCCAGGTATCAATCACAGAATCAGGGTTCAGGGAAATTGATTCTATTCCTTCTTTCATCAGCCATTCAGCAAAGTCAGGATGATCAGATGGGCCCTGGCCGCATATACCAACATACTTGTCGAGTTTGCGGCAAGCAGCGATGGCGCGTGACAGCAAAGCGCGCACTGCAGGGTCACGTTCATCAAAATCTGCTGCCAGCAATTCCATACCAGAGTCGCGATCCAAGCCCAGTGTCAGCTGCGTCAAATCATTGGAACCGATAGAGAAGCCATCAAAGAATTGCAGGAATTCTTCTGCCAGGATTGCATTCGATGGCACTTCGCACATCATGATCAGGCGCAAGCCATTTTCACCACGTTTGAGTCCATTTTTTGCCAGCAGGTTCACGACTTTTTCAGCCTGACCCAGAGTACGTACGAAAGGAACCATGATTTCTACATTGGTCAGGCCCATCTCATTACGTACACGTTTCATTGCCTGGCATTCCATTTCGAATGACTCGGCAAAATCCGGTGCCAGATAACGCGCAGCACCGCGGAAACCCAGCATAGGATTTTCTTCATCCGGTTCGTAGCGCGATCCACCTATGAGCTTCTTGTATTCATTCGATTTAAAATCTGACAAGCGGACGATAACTTTCTTGGGCCAGAATGCAGCCGCAATAGTCGCGATGCCTTCTGCCAGTTTATCTACATAAAAGGCTCTTGGAGAGGCATGCCCACGCGCAACAGATTCCACTGCTTTTTTGAGGTCGGCATCAATATTCGGGTATTCCAGTATTGCTTTTGGATGCACGCCGATATTGTTATTGATGATGAATTCCAGGCGCGCCAAACCAACGCCATCATTCGGTACAGACTGGAAGTCAAATGCCAGTTGTGGATTTCCGACATTGAGCATGATCTTCAAAGGCAATTTGGGCAATTCACCGCGTACTTCTTCTGTGACCTCGGTTTCCAGCAAACCATCGTAAATCTTGCCTTCATCACCTTCTGCACAAGACACTGTGACCAGGGTGCCATCTTTCAGCACATCCGTCGCATCTTCACAACCGACTACAGCTGGAACACCGAGTTCACGCGCAATAATCGCTGCGTGGCAAGTACGACCACCACGGTTGGTGACGATAGCGGCAGCGCGCTTCATGACAGGTTCCCAGTTAGGGTCAGTCATGTCGGCTACCAGAACGTCGCCTGGCTGCACTCTTTCCATCTCGGAAGGATCGTGAATGACGCGCACGCGGCCTGCACCGATTTTCTGGCCAATCGCACGGCCAGACACCAGCACAGTGCCACTTCCTTTGAGCTTGAAGCGCTGCTGTGCATCAGTATGTTTTTGCTGGGATTTGACTGTTTCCGGACGTGCTTGCAGGATGTACAGCTTGCCGTCACGGCCATCCTTACCCCATTCGATGTCCATAGGGCGGCCATAATGCTTCTCGATGATGGTCGCGTATTTAGCCAGCTCTACTACTTCTGTATCATTCAGGGAATAACGGTTACGCAATTCGACCGGCACATCGACTGTCTTAACCGAACGACCAGCCTTGGCTTCGCCTGTGAATTCCATTTTAATGAGCTTGGAGCCAATATTACGGCGTATGACAGGCAATTTGCCCTGTTCCAGCATAGGCTTATGGACATAGAATTCGTCAGGATTAACCGCGCCCTGCACCACGGTTTCGCCCAAGCCATAGCTGGAAGTGATGAAAACCACATCCTTGAAACCGGATTCTGTATCTATTGTGAACATCACGCCAGCGGCACCCAGGTCTGAACGCACCATGCGCTGTACACCGGCAGACAAGGCGACTTCAGCGTGTGTAAAACCTTTATGGACACGGTAGGAAATCGCCCTGTCGTTATACAGCGAGGCAAATACATGTTTCATTGCCTCCAGAATATTGTCAATTCCGACAACATTCAAGAAAGTCTCTTGCTGACCTGCAAAAGACGCATCAGGCAAATCTTCTGCTGTAGCCGAAGAACGCACGGCAAACGACATTTCAGCGGTAGAGTCAGAAACCAGCTTGCTGTAGAACTCTTCTATTTCCTTGAGCAAGCGCGGCTGGAATGGTGTGTCTATGATCCATTGGCGGATGTCGGCACCTGCTCTTGCCAACTCTTTGACATCGTCGATATCAAGCCCCTCAAGACGGTCAGCGATGCGCTTTTCCAATGGCAGACCGCCATCGATACTATGTGTCAGGAAATCACGGAAAGCTTGTGCCGTGGTGGCAAAACCACCAGGAACCCGCACACCGGCAGTTGCCAGTTGGCTGATCATTTCGCCTAAAGAAGCATTTTTTCCGCCGACGGATTCAACATCCGTCATGCGTAAATGCTCAAACGAGGCAACATAAGTCGCTTCGGTATTTGCTGCGTTGGACATAACAACCTCTTTTTGATGGTAAGAAATCTTTGCTGTTTAATGCCGTGTTGCTTCGTATCCCGCTGGTTTTTTGTTATTCTTGAGGCGAGCCACGCTTGACATGCTGTTGCAGCATTTTACATTGTGTCCTGCAAGATTTATCTAAACGGAATAAGAATTTGCAGTCTTTTTTGTTTCTAAGAGTACAAATATATTTCGTCCAGCCTATTGCCATTATTCATATAAAATTACTATGTCAGATACTCTCCAGCAAGCACGGCCTGCAGCGAACCGTACCGTTTTTTTCGTCTCGGACGGTACCGGCATCACTGCAGAAACCTTTGGTCACTCGGTATTGACACAATTTGACTTGAAATTTAAACAAGTTCGCTTACCCTTCATAGATACTCTGGAAAAAGCCCACGATGCCGTGCGCAAAATCAATGACGCCTATACGGCTGAAGGCAATCGCCCCATCGTCTTCTCTACTCTTGTTAAAACTGACCTGGCTGGGGTTGTTTTTAAATCCAAGGGTTTGCACATGGATTTGATACAAACCTTTGTGTCACCACTTGAGCAGGAACTGGGTGTCAAGTCCACTCACACCATAGGGCGCAGCCATAACATTACAGATTCTGAAGAATATAAAAACAGGATAGAAGCCATCAATTTCTCTTTGGCACATGATGATGGTCAGTCCAACAAGAATTTATCAACGGCAGATGTGATACTTGTCGGTGTTTCGCGCTCAGGAAAAACGCCAACTACCCTGTATCTGGCCATGCAATATGGCATCAAGGCAGCAAATTATCCTTTGATCCCTGATGATTTTGAACGCGGCAAGTTGCCATCAGCATTACCCGAATTTAAAGGAAAGATTTTTGGTTTGAGCATTGCACCAGAACGTCTGTCAGAAATTCGCAATGAACGTCGCCCAGGTAGCAAATATGCCTCACTGGAAAACTGCCGCTATGAAGTCAACGAGGCGGAACTGATGATGAAGCGTGAAGGCATACGCTGGTTGTCATCGACTGCAAAATCGATAGAAGAAATATCGACCACGATTTTGCAGGAAATTAAATCTGACGTGCGGATTTACTAGGAGGCTGCTGCAAAATTAAGATGGCTAGGCGTCGCCGGGGCAGACAGTACTTTAGTACGGCAAGGCGGCGCAACAACGCCAGGTCAATTTTGCGGCAGCCTCTCAGTTTTTGCATCCAGTTGCTGCCGTACTTGTTCAAAAAAACAGATGGCAGCGCTGGCAGCCACATTCAATGATTCTATCGCCGCTTGCTGGGGTATGGTCACTGTACTGGTGGCCATGGACATCAATTCTGGTGAAACACCCTGTCCCTCGTGACCAAATAGCCAAACCACTTCCTGATTCAAGTTGCTTTGATAAATGGTTTGCCTGGTGTGCGAACTAGTCGCCAACACCGGGATAGTGGTATTTCTCAATAGTGCTGGCAAATCGACATTTTCAAAAATATTCAGTAAAAAATGTGCCCCCATGCCTGCGCGCATGACTTTGGGCGACCAGGCAAATGCAGTGCCCGGACTGCAAAATACATTTTTTATGCCTGCCGCCGCCGCGCTGCGCAGGATAGAACCGAGGTTGCCAGGGTCCTGCAAATTGTCCAGCACCACGGAAGATGAAGCCAAATCGTTTGGAAATTCAGGCGCAGGCGTAGTAATGATAAACATCACACCCACCCCGTGCTCAACCTGGCTTAGCGCCTTGTACAAGGCATCTGGCAGGCAAATGCATTGTGTTCTCTGTTGCTCGCTTTGCGCCAGCACTGCTGCCACCTCTGCATGATGCAGGCTGCTTTCTGCAACGATGCAATACTCTGGTGCACCAAGATGCTGAAAATAAGCTTCGCACAGATGCACGCCATCGAGCAAGGTGCGGCCGGCCTTGCGCCTTGCCTGCGAACTGGTGGCAAGCTGTTTGAATTCCTTGTACAGAGGATTATCGCGGGAAGTAATCGATTTCATTTATTTGAGTAAAGCTTTGACAGGCGCGTAAGATTTTCTGTGTATCGGTGATACACCATGCTCGCGCAAACGCTCAAGATGCAAGGCCGTAGGATAGCCCTTGTGCTGATCAAGCGCGTACTGTGGGTAGGTTTCATGTAATTGCATCAAGGCATGGTCACGGGCAGTTTTTGCGAGTATGGATGCAGCCGATATTGCTGCTACCTTGTCATCGCCCTTGACGATGGCTTCCGAAGCAATAGACATTACCGGGCAACGATTGCCATCAATCAGTGCCAGTGTCGGTGTGACAGACAAACCTTCAACTGCACGGCGCATGGCCTGCATGGTGGCCTGCAGTATATTGAGTTCATCAATTTCCTGTTCAGAACATTCGGCAACACACCAGGCCAGGGCGTGTTCCTTGATCTCTATCGCCAGCAACTCGCGCTTTGCTTCGCTGAGTTTTTTTGAGTCACGCAAGCCTGCAATGGGCCTATTCGGGTCAAGGATCACTGCTGCGGCCATGACAGGTCCGGCTAATGGCCCCCTGCCTGCTTCATCCACACCGCAAATCACTTCATTTTCATAATCAAACAGAGATAAACCAGGTGTCAGGTCATGCATGGAAAAAGGCTTTCAGTGCTGCGGGGTCAAGATAGTAGTGACAAATTCTTTGCTGACTCTGCCCCTCTTTTTGGCCTACCAGTACGGGCACCAGCTCGTCATACAAGGCCAGTACCTCATCATCCTGATCGACATCGACCACCTTGACGGTAAAACCATATTCAGGGCTATAGGCTTGCAGTTGCTCAAGCATGTCATCGCAGAGATGACAATAACTGCGTGAATAAAGGGTAAATTGAATCATCATTCCTGCCTAAAGTGGTTGAGATTGCTAACATCATGCGAGTAATGCATTCTCCATGTCTGTATTATAAGTCGCCAATATCAGACCTACAAAAGAAAAAAGGCCACCCGCAATGCAGGTGGCCCTCACTTTACTTGAAAAGCTTATTGATTGGTCGGACGTACCGCAACGAATTTAGATACGTCGCCACGTTTGACCAGTAGCAATACTGGTTTCTTTTGATCAACTTTTGCCATAACAGCGGCGAATTCCTTGGCATCCTTGATATCTGCATTGAAGATACGTGTGATGATATCGCCGGCTTGCAGGCCTGCACGGGCTGCACCGCCTTCGGCACCTTCCAGTATCACGCCACCACTGACATGCGCATCACGCTTCTGGGCTTCAGTCAGGTCGGTCACTGTCAATCCAAATACATTCGAAGCAGGTTCGGCCTTTTGCTTTCCAGTTTTTGCCGGTGCTTTTTCTGCATCTGCTTCGGCGACAGTAACGACTATATCTTTTACGCCGCCTCGGCGCCATACCGTCACTGTTGCCTTGCCACCAGGTTTGATGTCGCCGACGATACGATTCAAGTCCACTGCCTTGTCAATGACAATACCGTTTACTTTTTGAATCACATCCCCTGGCTCAATACCCGCCTTCTCAGCAGGAGAACCAGGCATGACACGTTGTATCTGTGCACCCTGCGCTTTTGCCAGACCCAAACCATCCGCAATTTCCTTGGTTACATCAATACGTTCTACACCGAGATAACCACGCACTACTTTACCTGCAGATTTAAGCTGTTCAACAACACGCATGGCCTCGTCTATGGGAATCGCAAATGAAATGCCCATATAGCCGCCAGAGCGGCTATAGATTTGCGAATTCACGCCTATCACTTCACCGCGCATATTGATCAAGGGGCCGCCAGAGTTACCTGGATTGACTGCGACGTCAGTTTGTATCAAAGGCAGGTAATCACCAGTGTCGCGCGCCTTGGCAGAAATAATGCCGGCGGTCACGGTATTGTCGAGATCAAAAGGGGAGCCTATGGCGATTACCCATTCACCGGCCTTGATCTTGTCTGAGTCACCGATGGTGACGCGGGGTAATTTGCTGCCTTCAATTTTCAAGACGGCCACATCGGTACGACGGTCCGCACCAATAACTTTAGCCTTGAATTCGCGCTTGTCTGTCAGCTTGACATAGACTTCAGATGCTCCATCGACCACATGAGCATTGGTCAGCACATAGCCATCCTGGGAAATGATGAAGCCAGAGCCAACGCCGCGCGGAACTTCTTCCTCTTGTTGTTGAGGTGTTTTACGGCCTTTGGGCGTGGGCTGTTGTTTTGGGGTTGGCATAGGCGTACCAAAGAAGCGGCGGAAAAATTCCTGCATCTGCTCATCTTCAGCGCTCATGCCATTCTGGTTTAACTGAACTTTTTCTGTGGTCCTGATATTTACGACAGCCGGACCAGATTTCTCGACCAGTTCGGTAAAGTCAGGCAAGCCAACTGTGGAAGCGGCTTCTGCAACAGGGTTGGCATTGATTGCGGTCGGTGCTATAAAACCCACGCAGGCACTCAGGACCAGGGTGGAAGCAATTTTTTCAATTGGAAAAAGTTTATTCGCTTTCATGGTGTCATTCGCTTATTTAGGTTTAAATTCAATTGAGTTCATCACTTGCCGGATCGCGCTGGCGGGTACTTCACCCACGACTGTGAGCCAGTATTCCGCATGGCGCTTGCCCATGATGGTCATCGCCCCTTGCTGCAAACTGCCTTCAGTACGGTTTTCGCTATCCGGTTCAATAAAAACAGAAATCGCTGCCAGTCCATCAGAAAAAATCATTTGCACTACCTGATGCGATTTGATCGCTGTTCCATCGCTGTTTTTTGCATTCCCGGCAGCGGGGATCAACCGTTTCATCTCGCGGGTTTTCTTGAAACCGGCTGGCAGGGATTTAACAACCCAACCTGAGTGAATATTGGACTGCACCGTCAGATTTTCAACCTGCCACTGTGCAGTATTTTGAAAGGTAGGTCTTACCCTCTGCTTATCGATGTCGCCAATAGTCAACTGAGTGAACGCGATTTGCTCTATGACTTCATTTTTGGTATTGACCGTTTGCGCACGCAGCAGCAAGCCAGAATTTTTTTCTACGCAGAGTCGATAACCATAGCGAAAGCCATCACGGGGGTCCAGCAAGTATGTCTGGCAATCAATACCTGCCACGCGGCTGAGATCGGCTTTTTTTATTGCGTAAGATTCTGGGAGGGATTGCGCATTCGAGGTCAGCAAGGCAGGGAATACTTCTTGTGTTGCATTTTTCTCCACCTGCAAGGTTTTGCTGTCAGGGAGATAGCAGGTTACTTCTTCGTTTTTTCGCAAATACTCACGGGGTTGACCATCCAGAATTTCCAGTTTTTCCAGTTCATTATTTCCATCAAGAACATGCGTGATTCTGGAGGTTCGGATTTGATTGGCCTGTTGATAAACAAAAGTACCTGAATAATTCATTTTTTGCGCAGAAGCCTGCATTTTACGCAATACACTATGCACTTCACGCTTATCGTCTATCGTGTCCTGTGCCATGGCTGGTGCCAATAAACCCAGCAGGCACGCGGACCCAGCCAATGCGATGTTAAAACGCCATACGCACATCATATTTATTTTTCCGAAGCAGATGAAACAGCGTTAGCGTGTGTAACGTATTGCGCTCCGTTATTGATGGCAGGAGAAAAACGCTGATGTGCCATCAGATAGCTGTCAATTCTGGGGTCCCGCAACATATCCAGTTCTGCGACTTTTTTATCGCTGCCTTGTGCGAGCTGGGCAGGCTGTCTGGTCTGCTCATTTGCAGCCAGGGTATTGCCGCTCTGGTTGCCGCTATGATTGGCTAACTGGACACTACCCGGGGTTACCGCTCTGCTGCTGATCTGACTCGCAGCGTCAGGCTTAGTCTGGAAAGACTGCAATTGCGGGATCATGATAAAAGCAAACACGGCAGCGGCCGCCATACTGGCCACGGCTGCATAAGCGCCCAAGAACTTGTGTTTTCTTTGCTTGTCCTGAGAGTCTGTTTTTTGCATGGTGCTTGGTGCCAGGATGACAGGCTCAGCATTCAATTTTGCAGAAAACCGCTGAGAGAAATCAGCACTAAAAGTGACCGCCAATTCTTCTGAACGCAGCACATCGCCGATCTGGTGATAAATTTCCCATGCATCCTTGCTTTCTGCTTCATTTAAACTCGCAAGCAGGGAATCCAGCTGAGCATCACTCAATTCGCCATCTGCCATGGCTGAAATGCTCTCGTGTTGATTTGTGCTTTTGTTCATCATTTTCACCTTTTACCACTATTTTTAAATTCGTTTGTACTGCTTTTCATTTGGATACAGACTTTGACCCATGCTTTACCAGCGTTGTTCCAGTGTCGTACCCAACAAGGGTCGCAATTTTTCTGCTATCGCTTCTCGCGCCCTGAATATTCTGCTTCTGACTGTCCCTATGGGACATAGCATGACTTCTGCGATTTCATCGTAGCTCAAGCCTTCTATCTCCCGCAGGGTGATTGCATTACGCAATTCTTCCGGCAGAGTGGACATGGCCGAATTCACAGTCTCAGCTATCTGTTTGCTCGCCAACAAGGATTCCGGCGTATTAATATCTCTCAATCCATCTGCATCAACAAAGGACTCCGCTTCATCCACATCAGATTCTGTCGACGTGGGGGCTCTGCGTCCTTGCGTAACCAGGTGATTTTTCGCCGTATTTACTCCAATACGGTACAACCAGGTATAAAAAGCCGATTCACCACGAAAATTCGGTAATGCTCTGTACGCCTTGATAAATGCTTCCTGCACTACATCTTCCGCTTCTGCGTGGTCATAGACGAGCCGGGACACGAGCCGCATTAATTTCCTTTGATATTTGGAAACCAGAAGCTCGAATGCTTTTTTGTCACCACGCTGGACGCGCTCAACCAATAGCTGATCAATTTCGCGTTCTGTCGTCACTCATTCATTCCTAGATTTGCATGGGAAGAGAAAAGCCCGTCCCAAATGCATGTTATTACCGTCAACATACGCGATTTATATACTGTCAGAGTCCGCATGATTCCTAAAAGTTCCTCAGCAGAAGTAAAATTCACGTCAACTCGCCTGATGTTGACTAATCCATATCAAGCTCACTCTTAATGCCTGGAATGCAGCAGGGCTCAATGAATCTGGCAGTATAAGCAACTTATGTTCCTTGCCAGCTTCATCGAGCAAAAAAATTGATAAAAAGTATGGCCAAATACGGGTTTTGTGACTTAAACGCACATTCAACCCCGTCAGCGGCCCAACCTCCCTCCCCTGCACGTCCTTGTGCACTTCTTTTTCGAGCAATAGGTGCAATACGATGTCCCCCGTCGCAGAAATACTCAGTTGCCGGCTTTGTTGCACACGCTGCCAATATTTGAAAACAAGATAGCAGTTGCCGCAAAATGAACTGGCGACAATCATGCAAATAAACACGAACGACATCGTCTTGTAGCTAAATAAAAGCCAGATACTCAGATGCACCAATGCCAGCATGCAAAAACATGCCGTTAGTAGCGTGCGTGAAGCGCGGGTGATTATATGTAGCGCTATCGTCATGGCAAAAAAAATGGCACTTCATTCCATCAGAAATGAAGTGCCAAGGCTAATTATTTAAAATCAGACTTTTGCAAATATCAACGTGCCATTCGTTCCACCGAAGCCGAACGAATTTTTCATCGCATAATCTATGCGCATATCACGTGCAACATTTGCACAATAATCGAGATCACAAGCAGGATCCTGATTAATGATATTCATGGTCGGTGGTGAAACCTGGTTGTGCAGAGCAAGAACCGTGAACAAGGATTCCAGACCGCCAGCACCGCCCAGCAAATGCCCTGTCATCGACTTGGTCGAATTGATGGTCATTTTGTATGCATGGTCGGCAAAGGTAGCCTTGATTGCGTCCGTTTCGTTCTGATCACCAATGGATGTGGATGTACCGTGAGCATTCAGATAGCTGATTTGCTCGGGGTTAATCTCGGCATCTTTCATGGCATTGATCATGCTGCGGCGTGGACCATCCATGGTCGGCGTCGTGATGTGATAAGCATCACCACTCATGCCAAAGCCTATGACTTCAGCATATATCCTCGCCCCGCGCGCCTTGGCATGCTCGTATTCTTCGAGCACCATGACGCCAGCCCCCTCACCCAGGACAAAGCCGTCACGGTCCTTATCCCACGGACGAGATGCTGTAGCAGGATCGTCATTCCTGGTAGAGAGTGCTCTTGCCGAAGCAAAACCACCCAGACCCAGAGGAGAAATCGTTGATTCGGCACCACCGGCAATCATTACGTCAGCATCGCCGTACTCAATCATGCGCGCCGCAGAACCTATGCAATGCAGACCAGTCGTACAAGCCGTGACTATGGAAAGATTTGGTCCCTTCAAGCCATACTTGATCGACAGATTGCCAGAAATCATATTGATGATCGAGGCTGGAACAAAGAAAGGACTGATGCGGCGTGGTCCACGCGCCATCAGTGTTTCCTTGGTTTCCTCAATCAACGGCAAACCGCCAATACCGGAACCTACGATGACACCAATACGTTCTGCATTTTCTTCGGTGACAGCAAGACCAGAGTCTTGAAACGCCTGCATCCCTGCAGCAATGCCGTAGTGGATAAAGGTGTCCATATTGCGCGCTTCTTTTGCCGGAATATAATCCTCGACATTAAAGCCCTTCACCTCGCCTGCAAAATGCGTAGTGAAAGGAGTTGCATCAAATTTGGTAATCGTTGCGATGCCGGATTTACCTGAAGTGATGGCACTCCAGGCATCTGCAACGGTATTGCCAACTGGCGAAATACAACCGAGCCCGGTTACAACGACTCGACGTTTAAGCGAACGACTCAAGCGTTTCTCCTGGATTTGAAAAAGTTTGACTATTAAGCCTTCAAATGGGCTTTAGCGTAGTCAATCGCTTGCTGAACAGTAGTGATTTTCTCTGCTTGTTCGTCAGGGATTTCCATTTCGAATTCGTCTTCGAGTGCCATCACCAGTTCAACTGTGTCCAAAGAGTCTGCACCCAAATCATCTACGAAAGAAGATTCGATTTTGATGTCAGCTTCAGCGACGCCCAGTTGTTCAGCGACGATTTTCTTAACGCGTTGTTCGATATCGGACATGTGTGTCTCCAGTGAAAAAATCAAAAAAATAAGGGCCTACAGAAAGTGCGCGCATTTTAGCAGGTTTGTGAGCAAAAAAAGCAAGCCTCTGATCCTCGGCAACAACTCCTGCTATTTTCGTCGAAGTTGCCTATAAAAATCAACAAAATGATTAGGCGAGGTACATCCCACCATTCACATGCAATGTCGTGCCAGTGATATATCCTGCATCTGGCGATGCCAAAAACACGGTTGCCGCTGCAATATCTTCCGGCCGGCCGAGTTTGGCGAGTGGAATTTGCTGCAAAATTGCGGCTTTCTGGTCGTCATTCAAAGCCCGGGTCATGTCAGTATCGATAAAGCCGGGAGCAATACAGTTAACGGTAATATTGCGGCTGCCGATTTCTCTTGCCAGAGCGCGACTCATACCAGCCACTCCTGCTTTGGCAGCAGCATAGTTCATTTGCCCAGGATTGCCAGAAGAGCCCACCACCGAGGTAATATTGATGATACGGCCATGTTTGGCCTTCATCATGCCGCGCAATACTGCACGCGACAAACGCGCAACAGAAGTCAGGTTGGTAGAGATAACACTATCCCACTCCTCTTCCTTCATGCGCATGGCCAATTGATCCTGGGTAATGCCAGCGTTATTAACCAGGATGGAGAGGCTGCCAAATTCCTTCTGGATTTCATCTACCAAGCCATTTGCGCGCTCTACGTCATTGACATTGAACGCAACACCCTTACCAGCACCTGGAGCCACTTCTTCCAGATAAGCGGTAATTGCCGCGGCACCTGATTCTGTCGTTGCCGTGCCTATGACTTTGGCGCCAGCCTTGGCAAGGCCAATGGCAATTGCCTTACCAATACCACGGGATGCTCCAGTGACCAATGCCACCTGATTTTCCAATTGTTGTGTCATTTCAAGAGTTCCAATACTTTTTCCAAACTTGCCTGATCAAATACAGTATCACCTGTCAATTCGCCCTGAATGCGCTTGGTCAGGCCAGTCAAGACCTTGCCCGGACCACACTCAATCACATGGCTAATGCCATCAGCATGCATCTTGTTAATAGTTTCCACCCAACGCACCGGAAGCGCCGCCTGCCTGACCAATGCATCCTTGATGGCTGCGACATCATTCACGATTGCAACATCAACATTATTAATCAATGGGATTGCCGGTGCAGAAAACTGAATGCCAGCCAGATACTCACTCAACTTATCCGATGCAGGCTTGAGCAAGGATGAGTGAAACGGCGCCGACACCGACAAAGGCAAGGCACGCTTGGCCCCTTTTGCCTTGGCAATTTCACAAGCGCGATCTACACCAGCTTTACTGCCGGCAATGACAACTTGCGCTGGCGCATTGAAATTGACGGCCTCAACCACTTCCCCTGGTATGGCAACCACTGCCTCTGCACAAGCTGCCAGCACCTCCTCATCTGACAAGCCCAGAATAGCGGCCATGCCGCCCTGCCCCACTGGCACAGCATCTTGCATGGCTTGCGCACGGAAACGCACCATAGGTACCGCATCCTTGAACGCGATAACACCGGCAGCGACTAACGCGGAATACTCGCCCAGACTATGTCCGGCCACCAGCCTGGGAGCTGCTCCACCAGCAGCAATCCAGGCGCGATAGCAAGCCACGGCCGCTGTCAGCATGACAGGCTGGGTATTAGTGGTCAGATCCAGCGCTTCTTTTGGACCTTCATTAATCATCTTGCCCAAATCCAGTTGCAGCGCATCAGATGCTTCAGCAATGGTTTGCTGCACGACAGGATTATCAGCAAAGCCATTCAACATGCCTATCGCTTGCGAACCCTGCCCAGGGAATACAAATGCAAATTGCGTCATTTCTTATCTCTAATGTTTATTATTGGTTGCCCAACTCTCGTTCCGGGACACTCAAATCTTTACGATGGCCGCGCCCCAGGTAAAACCACCACCTACACCTTCCAGCATCACTGTATGACCAGGCTTGACCCGGCCATCACGCACCGCCAGATCCAGTGCCAGCGGTATCGACGCGGCAGAGGTATTACCATGCTGATCAACCGTGACCACCACCCTATCCATAGGCATGCGCATTTTTTTTGCGGTGCTTTGCATGATGCGTATGTTCGCCTGGTGCGGTATCAGCCAGTCGATCTGGTCTGTCGTCAGGCCTGCGATTTCCAGTGCTTCATTGGCGACTTTTTCCAGCAAATTAACCGCCAGTTTAAAGACAGCCTGACCATCCATATACAAAAATGCGCTACCCTCAACTACACCACTCTGCACATTGCCTGGCACACATAAAATATTGGCATAGCTGCCATCAGCATGCAATTTGGTGGCGAGCACCCCCGGCTCTTCTGAGCGGGACATGACGATCGCACCAGCGCCATCACCAAACAGTACGCAGGTAGTGCGATCTTCAAAATTCAGGATACGGGAAAATACCTCAGCACCGATCACCAGCACGTTTTTATGGTTGCCAGCCTTGATCATGCTATCAGCGATAGACATGGCATACATGAAGCCACTACATACCGCCTGCACATCAACAGCCGCGCCGCCATTCGTGATACCCAGCTTGTTTTGCACTACGCATGCAGTACTAGGGAAGCCGCCGAGAAAATCAGGGGTTGAAGTAGCCAACACGATCAGGTCAATATCGCTGGCCTGCATCTTTGCAGCATCAAGCGCACGCTTTGCAGCTTCCACTGCCATATCACTGGTTGCAACAGAAGGCTCAGCATAATGACGGAAAGAAATCCCACTGCGGGAAAATATCCATTCGTCCGAAGTTTCGATTCCCTTCGCCGCCAGTTGATCCGTTAATTCCTGATTGCTTACTTTTTTGGGAGGCAAATAACTGCCCGTCCCTATAATTTTGCTATAGAAAGTCATGCGGTTTTCTGTACCAAGAGTTCATTGTTGTCCGGAGCGACCACCTCAGCAACTGCGTCAGCATCTGCCATTGGCATCAGTTTCGCCATTGAAGTCGCAATGCGTGACAATACATCATTTTTCGCAGCATCGAATGCGCGCTGTATTGCCCACTCATAACTATACTTGTCTGCACTACCGTGGCTCTTAAATACCAGGCCGCGCAAGCCCAGCAAACTGCCGCCATTGTAGTTGGATGGGTTCATCGTGCGCGAAATGGATTTCAAGGCGCCGCGCGCAAAGATGGCTCCCAGAATATTCAGTGGATTACTCTTGAAAGCAGCCGTCAGGGTGATTTTCACAAAGCGCCCCATACCCTCAGCGGCTTTCAGGGTGACATTACCGACAAAACCGTCGCAGACAACAATATCGGTCGTGCCTTCAAAAATGTTATTACCTTCGACATTGCCATAAAAATTCAACAGACCACGTTCATGGTCAGCACGCAATAATTGCGCCGTTTTCTTGACAACATCATTGCCCTTGATATCTTCCTCCCCGACATTCAACAGGCCTATGCTCGGTTTATCTTTACCTTCCAGTGCAGATACCAGGGCAGAACCCATGATGGCGAACTGGTGCAGATGCAAAGGTTCGCAATCGACATTTGCCCCAAGGTCAAGCATGTAGGTGGGAAGATTTTTTTGGTTCGGCAAAATGCTGCAAATTGCCGGGCGGTCCACACCCGACATGGTTTTCAACACGTAACGGGAAACGGCCATCAATGCCCCGGTATTACCGGCAGAAACGCAAGCTTGCGCAGCCCCTTCTTTGACCTGGCTGATGGCGACGCGCATGGAGGAATCTTTCTTGCGGCGCAAGGCAACCTCTATCGGATCATCCATCTCCACCACTTCTGTGGCATTGATAATTTTCAAACGTGCATGCCCACTGGCATGAAGCTTTTTCAGCTCGGCCTGTATAACGGGCTCAGAACCCACCAGGAGAAATTCGACATCAGGTTCGCGATTGGCAAAAGCAACTGCTGCTGCCACTGTAACCGCAGGGCCATGATCTCCGCCCATGCAGTCTATGGAAATTTTAATTGTCATGTAGTGATACGAAACTTCAATCCGAAACAGCTAGTGTATCAAACCGGGACAGACATCACCCCGAATTAATTCTTGCAAAAGCAGGATTATCTCAAAAATCCAAAGACTCACCACCAACAATTCAATCAAAAAGCAAATTAGACGCCTGTCTAATTCTGCAAGTATGCTCTACTCAAGAAAGCACAGGAAAGTTAACGCAAAAAAGCGGCGGCAAGTCAGGGACTCGTCACGCCGCTTTTTCACCAGGAACAGGGATTACTCGTCGTTCTTGGTTTTCAATACTTTACGACCACGGTAAAAGCCGTTAGGGCTGATGTGGTGACGCAGATGTGTTTCACCAGTTGTTGGCTCGATACCCAGTTGTGGTGCAACCAGGAAATCGTGGGAACGGTGCATGCCACGCTTGGATGGGGACTTTTTGTTTTGTTGAACTGCCATGATAACTCCTAATACTTCAAAAAATGTTTCTAAAATTTAACACACCTGGTTGAAGAATGCGAACATCGCCAACCAAGAATCCCTAACAATACTTCGACCTGAGTGTTTTTTCAGAATAATGCCACTAGGTACGCCCATTAATTTTCTTCAGCACGGCAAAAGGTGATTCTTTTTTGCCGACTTCCGCGTCAATCGCTGCAGTAGTATCTGCTGAAGCCAACGGTAAATCCGGGCATACTGCATGTTTGGGCGATTGGGGTATTGCCAGCAGCACCTCATCCTCTATCAAATCCATGACATTGAATGTTTTGCTACCCACTACAACATCGACCTCGTCATCTTCGAGCAATGCTTCAATTTCATCAGCATTTTCTTCGTTTTTGGCGAGTATCAATATGGATTCAGAGTCAATATCAAATGCAAACGGCGTCAAACAGCGCTGACACATCAACTGTACCGTGCCATTCACAGATAACTCCAACTGTGCATGACCCAGCTTGTCTTTACCACCTTGCAGAGACCAGTTCAAGGCACCTTCGGTGCTTGCACTTTCTTCTGACAGGCGAGGCAAATCTGCGACTAAAATGCTTCCCGAACGCTGCTCTTCGAGCCGGGAGAACGTGAAAGCGTCAATCACAAATACTTGCATAGGATTATTTGAACCCAGAAAACCTGCGATAATAACAGGATTACACCTAAGTAGTCAAAGAATTGGCGTGATTTTTTCACGCCATGACGATGAAAATCACGGGAAATATTTTCACAATGCAAAGAAAAATGCAAGCCGCCAGGCTGATACTGGCATCCAGCTCTGTTTACCGCCGCGAATTATTATCCAGACTGCAATTCGATTTCGAAAGTATAGCACCTGAACTCGACGAAAGCCCTGCACCCGGAGAAAGCCCCGAACAAACAGCTCTGCGACTGGCGCAACAAAAGGCTGAGGTGATAGCCAAAAGTCAGCCAGAGGCCATTATTATAGGTTCAGACCAGGTCGCAACACTGGATGGCCTGCAAATTGGCAAGCCCGGCAATCATGAAGCCGCTTTAGCGCAGTTACAGCTCATGCGCGGGCGGGATGTAGCATTTCATACCGCCTTGTGCGTCCTGGACAACCGTCAACAGGCAGCCTTTCCTTTACAAATTCAAGACGTGTGCACGATGGTCAGGTTCAGGGACTTAAGCGATGTTGAACTCGAGGCCTACTTACGCATAGAACAACCTTATGATTGCGCAGGCAGCGCCAAGAATGAAGGACTGGGCATTGCCATCATAGAAAGCATCAAAAGTGACGATCCCACCGCATTAACTGGCCTGCCGCTTATTGCTCTGACCAGCATGTTGCGCAATACCGGTCTGAGCTTTTTCAATCTTTGAATTTGTCGCTTCATCCATTTAATAAAATAAAAAATTAAAACCCATGACAGGCACGCTTTATCTAATCCCAAATACCCTGGGTCTGAACGAAGATCAGCAAGTTAATTTACTTGCCAGCATCATCCCTGATACCGTACAAAAAATGACGGCGGAACTCAGTCACTTCATTGCTGAAAATGCAAAAACCACACGCGCTTATCTGAAATACCTGTCGCAGGCACACCCCCTGCAAAAAGCCATGCAGGAAATCCAGATCAGCGAGTTGAATATCAACACACCTGCACAAGCGCTGGAGGGCCTGTTGCAACCGCTGCTGCAAGGTCAGGACGTGGGTTTGATATCTGAAGCTGGTGTGCCTGCCGTTGCTGATCCTGGCGCCAACCTGGTCAGACTTGCTCATCAGCGCAATATTAAGGTGCGCCCACTGGTTGGCCCCTCTTCCTTGCTGCTGGCCTTGATGGGTAGCGGCCTGAATGGGCAAAGCTTTGCCTTTCACGGCTATTTGCCGACAGATGCTGCGTTGCGTGCAAAGCGCATCAAAGAACTCGAAGAGCGATCAAAAAAAGAAAAACAAACGCAATTGCTCATAGAAACCCCTTATCGCAATGCAGCCATGCTGGAAGCCTTGAGTAATCACTGCCACCCAACTACGCTGATATGCGTAGCAACGGATTTGAGCCTCAATACAGAATCGCTACAAACCAAAACTGCGGCTGAGTGGAAAGCCAATTTAAGCAAGCAACAAGGCCCTGATTTTCATAAGAAACCGACGGTTTTCTTATTCTTGAGCAATTAAAAAGTGCACGACCGGTCGATTTTTTCTATTTGCGCTAAGATGTCTTTTTTCTGGAGAAATGCACATGCTGAATTTTGATTTTTATAACCCCACACAAATCCTGTTTGGCAAAGGACGCATAGCCGACCTGAACAAAGTCATCCCGGCTGAAGCCCATGTATTGATGCTGTATGGTGGTGGCAGCATCAAACAAAATGGCGTTTATGATGAAGTCATCGCGGCACTTGGCACGCGCCAGGTGACAGAATTTACTGGCATAGAACCAAATCCCAGCTATGAAACCCTGATGAAGGCTGTCGAACTCATCAAGCAAAACAAGATAGATTTTTTGCTTGCAGTTGGCGGCGGCTCTGTCATTGACGGCACCAAATTCATCGCTGCTGCAGCCTTGTTTGAGGGTGATGACCCCTGGGTCATCATGGAAAAACGCGGCAATAATGTGACCAAGGCAATGCCATTTGGCAGCGTACTGACCTTGCCTGCCACCGGCTCTGAAATGAATAACGGCGGCGTCGTCACCCGCAAATCCATCAAGGCAAAAATGGCTTTCTCCAGCCGTCATTGCTTCCCGCAATTCTCGGTACTGGACCCGACTAAAACTTACACTTTGCCAGTGCGCCAGATAGGCAATGGTGCCGTTGATGCCTTTGTCCACATAATGGAACAGTACCTGACCTACCCGGTGAATTCACCAGTGCAAGACCGGTTTGCTGAAGGCTTGTTGCTGACACTGATAGAAGAAGGCCCGAAGGCCCTGGCGAATCCAGAAGATTACGATGTGCGCGCCAATCTGATGTGGTGCGCCACCATGGCCCTGAATGGCCTGATCTCGACCGGCGTGCCGCAAGACTGGGCCACGCATATGATAGGTCACGAACTGACCGCCTTGCATAACATTGATCACGCTCAAACCCTGGCCATCGTGCTGCCTAGCATGCTGCGCGTGCGCAAGGAAGGTAAACGGGCAAAGCTGCTGCAATTTGCCGAACGCGTCTGGGGCTTGCGCGATGGAGACGAAGACAGCCGCATAGAAACGGCCATCAGCCGCATGCAGGATTACTTTGAGCAAATGGGTGTCAAAACCCGTCTCAGCGATTATCAACTCGGCAGCGACGATATTGCACCTATCCTGTCAGCACTGGAAACCCATCGCATGGTCAGCCTGGGTGAGAAACGTGATGTGACGCTGGATGTCAGCCGTCAGGTATTGGAATTAAGTCTGTAAGGTGCTTACATGAGATTTGCCATCTTTTGAAATGAAAGGATGGCAAATCCCGGCAAATGCTACCGTTACGTTTTAACAACATCACCCTCTGTGATTTTTGAAATTTTCATCGCCAGCTCCTCCTCCCGATATTATTCCTCAAGGAATATCTGCTGCACCGCAATGCATTAACAAGTCAGCCTCAACCTCATATCCTGTCTGAGATTCCTCAGCATTGTGCGCGTCCCGAAGTTTGCATCACAGCAATCAAAAAAGATTACTTTTTCTTATATCTACGCACAAAAAATGACATATTGATTACGGAAAACTAGAGGTCAACTTCTAGAGAAAACAGTAATGCTGGCGTTTTCCTCCATGTTAAAAAGCCAATTCGCTGAAATTATTAAATTCCAATATCTACACATGCCAGCGGCTGCTTCCGGTTTCGCTCTGTAAAGAGCGGGAGTTTGTCACGGCAATCATTTCAGCGGTCTGAGTTTCGCTCCTTTTCACAAATCAAATCTGAAGGACGTTCCATGAAATCCGTTTTCAAACTGGCTGCTGTCACCGCCTTGCTCTGTTGTTTTACCCCTGCACATGCTTTCTTGCAAGAGACCCATCGCCGAATCGCTATCGATGCCGTCAACTTCATGAAAAACAATCCCGACAAAACCAATTACAAAGCATTGGCCAGTGGTCTGGCGCGGGCAGGCATTACCGTGGATCAGTTCGCCACGGCCATGGGCCAGGGTGCCTATGATGTTGACGATTTTGCCGACACTTATATTTGTGGTGCAGTGACCGGCGATTGCCAGTTGGCACCCATCTGGGGCGCAGCACAAAGTATCGTCAAATATACTTCTTACTGGCATTTCCAAAACCATACTGCTGGCCCTGATGTGCATGGCAATCCATTTGGTGGCTATAACTATGCCAAACTCACTGTCGCTGGCGATGTGGATAATCTGGCAGCGTCCTGGCTGGTCGGCGATTATCTTGATGATGGCCCTGGCGGCATGAAGGGCTGGTTTGGCGACAATAGCAAGTACAACACTTACGGCGTCACCGAAGCGCATTACCGTCTGGGCGGCTACTCCACACCCAGTCAGTATGCTGATTTTGAAAAAATCCCATTCCAGCCCATAGACAACCTGGCGCAATACTGGTTTCAGCAATTTTTGAGCAGCCCCAGCCTGCAAAGCCTGGGGTTTGTCATGCATTCCACCGACTTGCTGCAACCGCATCACACCTGGACTACTTCAGCCCGCAATCATTCAGGTTGGGAGCAGTGGGTCAGCAGCTATTACGATAGCCAACAACTGAATGACCCAGCCCTGGTTGCTGCAGCGATGGCTGACTTCACTCCCCTGGCTGCAAATGCGACCGACATACGCCAGTTGCTGACACAGGGTGGCACATATTCTTACCAAAACGGTGGCATCGTGCTGTCCTCCACCGATCAGAATGACCGCGTCCGCGTTGGTCGCCTGGTAGTGCCGCACGCCATTGCCATGATGGTTCATGTATTGAACCGCGCTGCCAACCGTCTCAATAGCTGAGGTTACCATGTACAGACCAGGCCATAACCTGCAATGGAGTATGCGCATTACAGGCTATTGCCTGTCTGTCATGTGCCTGACAATATCTGCCGCCGCAGTGGCGGTAGATATTGTCCCAGCAACAAAACTGAATCAAATAGCGCAGCAGCCCGAGTTGGCAGTACATCTCAATGGCGCGCCGGTTTACAGACTGACACTGGATGTACTTACCCAGATGGCGCAATTGGAGAAACCAAAAACCAGAAGCACTGACATCCTTGACAGCATCATCAATAATCGTCTGCTCACTGACAAAATGCGTAGCCAGTTTTCTGATGAAGAACTGCAAGCGTCCCGCCGGGTAGCCTTCGAGCCGGATGTCATGCTGGATAACCAGCTAAGTGGCTATTTGCGCACCGTTTATCTCAAGGATCTGGAAGCAGCCATCAACAAACTCCCTGGTGGCAGGCTTGATGCACTGATACAGGAACAGGGCAAGCTGGGAGAAGATGAACTGAACAGTGTTTTCGGCCCCAGGAACAGAGTGATACTCGATTACACCCTGGGCACAGCCCAACAGGCTGCCGCCGCCCAAGTGACCGTCCTGCGCTGCAACTTTGCAGCCGCCACCAACATCAGCCTTTATGATGTGTTCCGCCGCCAGAATGTGCAAGGGCGAGTAGAGTTTTTTAACCGCAACCGTGACTTCATACGCCAGCAAGCCCAGCTTTATCTGGCCAACCTGTATGTGCTTGACTGGGCGCGCCTGCGTTTTGGCGAAGCGGCACTCAAGGATTTGCGGCAGGCAGTTGCGGAACAAAATTCGGTCAGAGCCATCAAGAGTCTGCATGGCATAGGCGCTGATACCGATTCAGAAAGCCGGCTTTTAAACCAGCTCGCTGCCGAGGTAAAACCAAAAGAAGTGTCAGCCTATTTCCGCAACCATAAGGAAGAATTTAAACGCATTGTTTCTGTCAGGTCACGCCACATCCGCCTCGACAATGAAGCACAGGCAAGGCAGGTTGCCGAACTGGCGCGCCAGGGCAGCAATTTCGCCGGTCTGGCACAGCAATATTCCACTGCGGCAGATGCCCGGCAAGGCGGCGACATGGGCATGATTGTTCACAACGGACAACTATCTTGGTTGGAGCAACTGGCTTACATGCAAGAGCCCGGCAAAGTGTCCGCCCCCATTCGCGCCGCCGTTGCACCTGATGAGAAAGCCCATTGGGAAATTGTGCTTGTGGAACAACGCAATGAAGGCTACCAGGACCCCGCCTCAGAAGAAGTACGTTATCAAGCCAGCCGGGCACTTGCTCAGGAAAAAGCGATCCATCAGCTATCTGCTCTGCAAGCGCAATTACGTAAAAATGCAAGAATCGACGTTTACAAAACCGTACTGACAAATTAATTGAAATTGTGAGGCAATGTATTTATGAACAAAGGCATACTCATTGCGATGACCATCCTTGCAACTGCAACACTGATGATCTGGCAACTTTGGCCGCAAGCTGAAGATAGCCAAGCCCGCCATCCAGAAACAGTTTCTCCATCCGGCACCACTGCAACCGGCAGGCCTGAGCAGATGCGGACATCTTCCTGGCCGCCACCATTTCCTGAATCGGTAGAGGAGAGAAAATTTGTTCCACTACTGCCTACCGGGCCCGAGCTTTCTGCGGCCCAGAGTCTGGTAGCCACCCGCGATGGCGATCCGCGCACGCCGCCCATCCAGCATGAGGATGCGATGCAGGAAACACCCACGGCAGCCGAACTTGCCGATACCAAGGCTTACCAGCAATATGAAACCAGACAAAATAGCCGTCTGTATGCCGCCTATGTGAAAGCTGCGAATGAAGAAATACCACGCCTGCGTGAAGCGATAGTCCGGGCACGCGATATGGGCATTCCTGCTGCAGATATTGCCAAGGGCGAAGAGAAACTACGCCGCATCACGGCCATGCAAGGTCAAATGCTTGCCGAACACCCGGAACTGCAAAATACTGCAACTGCCAGGGCGGGGCAAAAATGAAAAATTCAAATTTGAATCGAAAGATATTGACTTGATACGGTGTCTTGTCGGGCTCGAAATGACACAAAAGCATACCGAATTAAATTGCAACAAGAACTCAATCCGGCATCGGGATTTATTTCTTGACTGTTTTTTGAATATGACAATTCGCATCCAGGAAACGCATGGCTCCCGTGTAATTGGTATCCCAGTCATCCATTAAATAATTACTTGCTTCTTCGACGAAATTATTCCAGTCTTCCAGCAAACCTTCCTGCTTTTCGTGAGGTGCTGCTGTTTTAATCCAGTCTGTTGCCAGCTCAGGATTAAAGCCCTGATCACGGAATTTTTTCACCAGGCTTTTTGCGGTCTTTTCTGGCAAAGTCGTTTTAGGTGGTATTTCACCAGTGATGCAAACGAACAGGGTAATGAGTGAATCAATATCGGTTTTACCCTTGGTCAGTTTGGTCCACTCCTTGGACACCAGGGCATCGTATTCAGAAGTATCTTCGACTTCATGGTCGCGCAAATAGTAGCGGTCCTTAAGCTCAAATACCAGCCTGTCGAGAGATGCCGATTTATCCTGCAGACGCGGCAGATCGTGTGATTTGATCTCACCCATTACGCGCTCGACGATGACATGAAATTTCTCAGGGATATCAGCCAGATCAATGGCTGACAAAGCCTTCTTCAATTTTGCTGCGGTATATGCACGGATAGAGTCGATCAGGCTGGCGAACTCCACCTGATTTTGCAGTGTCGCTTCAGGCTTGCCAAACATTTGCAACAACAAGGCAGTGCGGACTACGGAGACAGCCTCGACATCTTCTTCTTTGAGGTAACTGGCAGACAAGCCCAGTTCTTCACCAAACCAGTAACCAGCCTCGATTTCCAGCGCATTCATTTGCCGGTGTTCGAGCGTGTTCCTGTATTCAATCGGCTTTTCCTTGAGTGACCAGGCTTCCAGAAAATCTTCTACCTTGCCCTTGGCCTCGTGGCCCAGTAAAGCATATTCCGGCATGGCGAACAAGGCTTTCAGCAAGCCAGAACCGCCGCGCGACAAAGTCAAAAAGGTATTATCGCGTATCATCTTGGCAGCCAGTTCAAGGTCGCCCTTTGTGGTTTCGATCAGATACAAGCTAGCCAGGTTGACGATACGTTTGCGTGCCGCTTCAATTTCAGGACGCAGGTATTTACTGCCGAAAGCATCCGCTATCTGCACCATGCCTTTTGGGGCTTCTGCCTCAATCGCAGCAATCTTGGTGGTGGAAATAATCGCCTTTTGCACGCCATAACGCAGCGCCGTTTCAAAATAGGGGCGATTATCAAGCAGGGCAATTTCAAAAGTATTTTCAGGCATAAATACCAGAATAGAAGCAGACTATGGAAATGAAAAGCAGGCAGAAAAAATCCTGCCTGCCACGTGCATCAAAATAACATCAACAATTACAAGGCTGACTCTTCGTCATCATCCTTGTCGTCGCCATCATCATTGTTTTTAGGGCGTTCTTCCTGCTCTTCTTCAGTGCCGCCCTCGCCGCCTTCCAATAATTCATCTTGTGCAAGGCTGGCTTGATAAGCCTTGTAACGCGCACGCAATTTCATCAACACTTCGCGGAAGATTTCAGGCAATTCATAACGCAGGATGTAAGTCACCTGCATCCAATCATGATCTTCCAGATTTGCCATATCCAAAGGCGATGCCAGGCTCTCGGTGTCACGTGTCAGGTTCAGCAAATCATCATCACGAGCCTGTGTTTTGTTGTCATCGCCATATTCATACAAATCGAAAGTCGCATAGCGGTAGAAATGCTCTACCATTTGCGCCCTGTCAAGCAGGTAGTCGACGAGAGCGTCATAGCCGCCCTCCACTTCGGCGATTTCATACAAAAATTCTGCCGGGTCAGCGCCGTCACGGAAAATGACGGAATTGACCATGCCACGCAATTGCTCATGGGTCTGGTCGCCATAGCGGCGTTCCAACACCACGGCCTGGGCAAATTGCTCAGGGGTGACCAGCAGGTTCACCAAAGACTCTTTCGATGCATCGTATTCGCGGATAATCGCCAGCAAATCCTTGGCGGGAAATTCATCCAGCGCGGCTACCAGCGCTTTGTCGCCTTCGGTTTCGGCCAGATTGGCCAGTGCATGTTCAGCACCGGCGATGTCACCCGCCTTGACCAGGCTTTGGGCTTCGATTAATGCAGGATAATTCATCTGTACTCCTTATTCTTTGCGGTCAAAACCTTGCTCAGCCAACCAGTCTGCACCGGCTTCGCCCAGATCATAATCATCACCATCATCACCGTCATCGCGACCATGCCTGCCATATTGGCCATCAAGATCGCCATGTTCTTTCAACTCTTCATTTTCCTCATTGGCTTCTTTATCCTCATCCTCGTCAGCGCCAGCAGCATCACTGGCACCAGCTTTGCGCGTAGTATTGCTACGGTTCAGATATTCCAGTGCTGCCGCCGTTACCAGGAAAGCTTCACCGTCAGGGTCTTTCAGGACGATGCGACTCAGTGGTTCAGCCCAAGGTTCCAGCTTGACTGCTGCTGACAAAGTTTTCCAGGAAGGAAATTTGCTGGCTTCTTTGGTGATCAATGATTCCATCGTCAATGGATTCATGAAAATGAAGCCTTGATGGAAAGCGACTGCCAACATTTCTGGGTTACTGGCCATCATGGGCAGCAACATCGGCAGTTGTTCCGCCTTTTCACGCAATCTGGCCTTGAGCACGTTTTTGCCCTCGGAATCGGATTTCAAATCCTCCAATTCAGCCTTATAGAGCGGAATAATATCTTCAAAAAAACGTGACAATTTCACTGCAATACTCCTGATAAATAATTTTTCCAGATTTCGGTCGCTGTCTCGATAGGAGAGTCCAGCAAATTGCGCCTGCGATTTTCATCATAGGCAGTACGTGCTGCCTCATCCGATAAAATATCGTAAGCTTCTTTGACCGCATGGAATTTTTCCGGCGCCAGTTCAGAATCATTTCTGTCTGGATGAAACTCTGCAGCCTTTTGACGAAACGCCTTCTTGACGTCTGCCAGACTCGCATTGGTGGCAATACCGAGAATAAAATAATAGTCTTTCATACACACCCTTGGCTTGCACTTGGACTTGAATTGACACTGCAGATCAGCAGCGAAGAATAAGGGAAACCATGTATATGGAATCCCCTATGCAAGGACAAGCCAGAATTCAGCTAATCCTGTGCATACAAATTAATGATGATGACCGTGTTCGCCATGTACGTGACCGTGCACAACTTCTTCGTCAGTGGCTTCACGAACTTCCAGCACTTCTGCATCGAAACGTATGGTCATGCCAGCCAGGGGGTGGTTGCCATCGACTGTGACCACACCTGCATCGATAGCAGTAACGCGAAACTGCATGGTTTCGCCAGTTTCTGGCTCACGTGTTTCAAACATCATGCCAACTTCGATATCAGGAGGGAAAGCGCTGATATCTTCTTCACGCACGAATTCTGGATCAAACTCGCCAAAACCTTCTTCTGGTGCCAAAGTCACAGAGACTATGTCGCCTACGGCTTTACCATCCAGCGCGGCTTCCACTGCTGGCAAAATATTATCATATCCACCATGCAAATAAACGATGGGCTGCTGATTCTGGTCTATGACCTCGCCCTCAGCACTGAACATGGTGTAATTCAAAGTAACAGCGGTATTTTGTGTGATTTGCATGACAAATAAATAGAGTAATTGCGCATTATTGCGACAAGATTGAAATGAGAAACCCATGAAAGGCCCAGATACCTAGCCATATAAAGCCTGCAAGCACCCATTTCAATAGGCTAACCGCGTATTGTAGCAGAGCTACTCTCTATTGTTTGCGTTTGCTATCTTTGTTCTTTTATCTCTTCGGTTCGAGATATTTTTTCTTCAAGAGTCGCTGGTGCCTGACTTAGCGTGGTTATAGTGTAATTTCATTTCCCATCAGGCAATAAAAAACCGCCAGCGGCGGTTTTAAAAGCGAAGCGGGATTGATGAAGGCCTCTCAAACACCAATTTTTTCAAGCATGGTACCTAGTTCACGCAAAGCTGGTTCCAGCTTGGGGTGCTGTGCAGCAAATTTCGCTGACAGGGCCTGCGAGCGTTCACTCAAGGCCGCGAACACAGGGTCATCATGACTCTGCGTAGTCGCCAGGACATGTTGAATATCCTCATTCAATTTCTCCAGCAAGGACCTCAACTCATCATCAACCGCTTCAGTGCTTGCCAGTTCTTGATGCAACAGGCCCAGCAGATGTTTCAATTGTTCTTGTTTCATATCGTATCTCCTTGATGGAACATTCTTAACTTCGTTGCAGCTTAGCTTTTTGCAGCTTACTTGCAGTCTAGTTGCTGACTCGTGGAAAAACCAGTACCACGGCTTCGGCAGCTATGCCTTCTTCCCTACCCAGGTAACCAAGACGCTCATTGGTTTTTGCCTTGATATTGACCTGACTGATATCAACCTGCATATCCTCTGCAATATTTGCCACCATGCCTGCAATATGCGGTGCCATCTTCGGTGCCTGGGCAATGATGGTGGCATCCAGATTGCCCACCTCATAACCTGCGGCATGAATACGTTTGACAGCCTCACGCAGTAAAACACGCGAATCAGCACCGGCAAAACGGGTGTCGGTATCCGGGAAATGCTTGCCTATATCACCCAAGGCGACTGAACCAAACAGCGCATCGGTAATCGCATGCAACAACACATCCGCATCTGAATGCCCAAGCAAACCTGTGGTGTGAGGGATAGTCACACCACCAATAATCAATTTACGACCAGGCACCAATGCATGACAGTCATAACCCTGACCTATTCTGAACGGTAACATCTTATTTTGCATCAAGCTTCCTTTATTCTTGCGGGCTATTCAAATATTGGGTGATTAATGCCATATCGCTGGGCAAAGTCAGCTTCATGTTTCGCACATGCCCCTCAACCAGTATGGGGACATGGCCAGCAGCTTCAATAGCACTGGCTTCGTCAGTAACCTGATCTGCCGCATCCAGGGCCTCGCACAACAACTGATAACGGAACATTTGCGGGGTTTGTGCCAGCCACAAGCCATCACGAGGTATGGTTTGTACTTTGCCGTTTTCCACCCGCTTGACGGTATCAACCACAGGCAGTGCAAGCAAGCCGCCAACTGCATCGTCAGCAACACTATCAATTAAATGCTGCAGCAGGCCAGATGTCAAACCCGGCCTGGCGGCATCGTGTACAAGTACCCAGTCCTGATTACTCAAAGTACTGGCTAACTCGCTCAAGCCATTTCTGACCGTATCACGGCGGCTGGCACCACCGCAACGCAAGACGCTCAGGTTTTCTGCTTTTGCCAGATATTCATCAACATAAGCATCATCCGGGCTGACGACGACATAGGTGTGCTGTATTTTGGAAAACTTGAGGAAGGCATCGACAGTGTGCTGCAAAACTGATTTACTACCTATACGCATATATTGCTTAGGTCTAGTTGCCACCATACGCGAACCCACGCCCGCAGCAGGAATCAGCGTAACATAGCGAGGTGTATCTATCAGCTTTTCCGCGTCAAAATGATGTTCTTGCAATTGTTTTTCCATGAATGTCACAAGCTCTTGGGGCTGCCCCGATAAGAAAGAGCCCCTTCGTTTATAATTAGGCGCTCATTTTAACCGCGTATCTTGTTCCGTAAGCAGCTTTTACGGCATTCCACATGTATAGCCGCAATGTCATTTGATTTCAGCAAATCCTTAGCAAAACCCGGCCATAAACTGGCACTCCCCAATTTGCATGGTTCTTCCGATGCTTATGCCCTGGCGCAAGCAGCGACGGCGCTCAAGGCTGACAAGCGCATGCTGACCATTTTTGTCGCCAACCCAGGAGATGCCCAGCGCCTGCTGGATGAAATCCCCTGGTTTAATGCAGAACTGCGCTGCCATTTGCTGCCAGACTGGGAAACCCTGCCTTACGACGCCTTTTCACCGCATCAGGACCTGGTGTCTGAGCGTCTGGCCAGCCTGCATGAAATCCAGAATGGCAATTGCGATGTCTTGCTGGCACCGGCAACGACGGCCTTGTTGCGCATGGCCCCGCCTTCTTTCCTGGCAGCCTACACCTTCTTTTTCAAAAAAGGTGACCGTCTTGATGAGGCGAAGCTAAAAAGCCAGCTTACGCTGGCAGGTTATAGCCATGTCAACCAGGTCATGTCTCCAGGTGAATATTCTGTGCGCGGCGGCCTGATCGACTTGTTCCCCATGGGTTCGGCCCTGCCTTACCGTCTGGATCTGTTTGGCGACACCATAGAAACCATACGCACCTTTGATGCCGATACCCAGCGTTCGCTCTACCCTGTGCCGGAAGTACGCTTGCTGCCTGGGCGTGAATTCCCCATGGATGAACCTGCGCGAGCTGCCTTTCGCAGCCGCTGGCGCGAAACTTTTGAAGGTGATCCTTCACGTTCCAGCATCTACAAAGATATAGGCAATGGCATACCTTCAGCTGGCATAGAATATTACCTACCGCTGTTCTTTGAACAAACCGCTACCCTGTTTGATTATCTGCCAGAAGCGCCGCATTTTGCCTTGATAGGTGATATCGACGATGCGATCAGACGCTTCTGGAACGATACCCGCTCACGCTATCAGTTTTTAAAGTCTGACCGAGAGCGTCCGGTACTGGCACCAGAAATCGTATTTTTGCGCGACGAAGACTTCTTTGCTGCGATGAAACCGCTGGCACGCTGGACTATCGCGGCCACAGATAAGGCCGCTGCGGCTTCAGAAGTGTCCAGCTTTTTACCAGATATCGCCGTCAATCGCCGCGCCGATGATCCGCTGACGAACTTGCGCTCCTTCCTGCTGCAAACAGATAAACGCGTAATGATCTGCGCCGAGACTCTGGGCAGGCGCGAAACCTTGCAGCAATATTTCACTGAATACGATATCCGCCTGAGCCTGTGTGAAGGCTATACCGACTTTGCCACGGCAGATGCCAAGCTGATGCTGGGCGTTGCGCCCTTGCATGCGGGCTTTGTGCTGGCCGATGGTCTGGCGTTTATTACCGAAGCCGAGCTTTATGCTGGCAGTGGCAAACGCATAGGCCGTAAAAAGCAGGAAGCAGTTACTCAGGTTGAGCACATGGTGCGCGATCTGTCAGAACTTAAAATTGGCGATCCCGTCGTCCATAGCAACCATGGCATAGGCCGTTACATGGGACTGATCAGCATGGATCTGGGTGAAGGTGAAACTGAATTCCTGCATCTGGAATACGCTAAAGATACCAAGCTGTATGTACCGGTATCGCAATTACATGTCATTTCACGTTACTCCGGTGCTTCGCCAGATGACGCACCCTTGCACAGCCTGGGTTCTGGTCAGTGGGAAAAAGCCAAGAAAAAAGCGGCTCAGCAAATTCGCGATACCGCCGCAGAACTGCTGAACCTGTATGCCCGCCGCGCTGCGCGCCAGGGCCATGCCTTTGAATATTCTGCGCGTGACTATGAAGCCTTTGCTGACAGCTTTGGCTTTGATGAAACACCGGATCAGGCAGCCGCCATCACCGCTGTGATTGGTGACATGACATCCGGCAAGCCCATGGACAGGCTGATTTGCGGCGACGTTGGTTTTGGCAAGACAGAGGTCGCCCTGCGAGCCGCCTTTGTAGCAGTCATGGGTGGCAAGCAAGTCGCCATCCTTGCACCTACCACCCTGCTGGCCGAACAACATGCCCAGACTTTTGCTGACCGCTTTGCCGCATGGCCGGTGAAAATTGCCGAATTATCACGCTTCCGTTCTGGTAAGGAAATCAGCACTGCCATGAAAGGTATGGGCGACGGCACTGTTGATATCGTCATAGGCACACATAAACTGCTGTCTGATGACGTCAAATTCTCGCGCCTTGGTTTGGTCATCATTGATGAAGAGCACCGCTTTGGTGTACGTCAGAAGGAAGCCTTGAAGGCTTTGCGTGCAGAAGTCGATGTATTGACGCTGACAGCGACACCAATACCACGCACCCTGGGCATGGCACTGGAAGGCTTGCGCGACTTTTCTGTCATCGCGACAGCACCGCAAAAGCGGCTGGCGATCAAGACTTTTGTTCGCGGCGAAGATGATTCCGTCATCCGCGAAGCCTGCTTGCGTGAACTGAAGCGTGGCGGCCAGGTGTATTTCCTGCACAATGAAGTCGAAACCATAGAAAACCGCAAGGCCATGCTGGAAGCCCTGCTGCCAGAGGCACGCGTTGTCGTGGCACATGGCCAAATGCATGAGCGTGACCTGGAAAAAGTCATGCGTGACTTTGTGGCCCAACGCCATAATATTTTGCTGTGTACTACGATCATCGAAACCGGTATCGACGTACCCACTGCCAACACCATCATCATGCATAGAGCCGACAAATTTGGCCTGGCGCAGTTACATCAATTGCGTGGCCGCGTAGGTCGCTCCCACCATCAGGCCTATGCCTATTTGCTGGTGCATGATGTACAAAGCCTGACCAAACAGGCCAATCGTCGTCTTGAAGCTATCCAGCAGATGGAAGAACTGGGTAGCGGCTTTTACCTGGCCATGCATGACCTTGAAATTCGTGGCGCAGGTGAAGTCTTGGGCGATAACCAGTCTGGTGAAATGCATGAGATAGGTTTCCAGATGTATTCCGACATGCTCAGTGAAGCAGTACGCTCACTGAAGAATGGCAAGGAACCCGATCTGGCAGCACCGCTGTCGACCACGACAGAAATCAACCTGCACATCCCTGCCCTGCTACCGAATGAATTCTGTGGTGACGTACATGAACGCCTGTCCATCTACAAACGCCTGGCCAATTGCAGCAGCGCCAATGGCATTGATGACATGCAGGAAGAAATGATAGACCGCTTTGGCAAACTGCCAGAACCCGTGAAATCACTGCTGGAAACACACAGACTGCGCGTCGCAGCCAAACCTCTCGGTATCATCAAGATAGATGCGCACAGCGAAGCCGCGACCCTGCAGTTTGAACCCAAACCACCGATAGATGGCATGCGCATCATAGAACTGGTACAAAAAAACAAAAACATCAAACTCAATGGTCAGGACAAGTTGCGCATCACTGCCATCATGCCCGACCTTGCCAGCCGCGTAGCCCAGATCAAGGCTACCATCAAGGCACTGCACTAATTAGTTAAATAAAATAAGTGAATAAAATCAGCGAATAAAATAAGTGAATAAAAAGAGACTACTATGCATTTGACCATACAAGGCCTGAACAATACGCTCAGCAATAACACCGCACTCATCCAGGATATCGTCAGCCAGACCAGAGCAAAACTGGTGCAATTGAATGCCCATGCAGTGCGCCTCGATGATGCAGAATATGATGAACAGACCTTGAGCTCAATACGCGAAAGCTGCTTTGCTGCTCAACTGGATATCACGGCTCTGGACCAGCAACTTGCCATATCAGATTTCAAGCTGATCGCCATGGATATGGATTCAACCCTGATCACAATAGAATGCATCGATGAAATCGCTGACATGCAAGGTTTAAAACCCCAAGTCGCAGAAATTACCGAAGCCGCCATGCGCGGCGAACTGGAATTCCAGGAAAGCCTGATCCGTCGCGTCGCCTTGCTCAAAGGACTAGATGCCAGTGCTCTGCAACGCGTGTATGACGAACGTCTGCAATTGTCCCTGGGGGCGGATCAGATGTTGAAGGCCATACAGCAAGCCGGTCTCAAGACTTTGCTGGTGTCCGGCGGCTTTACTTTCTTCACCGACCGCATGAAGTCCCGCCTGAATCTGGACTACACCCACTCCAATGTGCTTGAAATTCAGGACGGCAAATTGACTGGCAAAGTCATAGGCACCATTGTCGATGCTGATGAAAAGCAAAGAACCGTGGAGCGCGTCTGTAATGAGATGGACATTCCCACCAGCCAGGCCATCGTCATGGGTGACGGTGCGAATGACTTGAAGATGATGAAAATTTCTGGCCTGTCAGTCGCATTCCGGGCCAAGCCTGTGGTGCGTGCACAGGCAGATGTGGCGTTGAATTTTGTGGGCCTGGATGGAGTATTGAATTTGCTGTAGACAGGTCCCGAATCAAAAACAGGCAATAATACAAACAGGTTTCCTCACAACTCAAATAATAGTACGGACGTTCTATTATTTGAGTTAGAATAGTTTCAGCTCATCCAGCACATCCACCTGTGCCAGGAGTAAGATCATACAAAAACTGAAACAATTGGGAGACACCGATGTTTGAAGAATTCATGGGCACCATGCCGGTAGCTGAACGTCAAAAATTTGATGTGGCGGCACTGGCAGACTATATGCGTCAGCATGTGGAAGGTTTCGACGCTACGCTGGCAGACAAGCTGGTGGTGGAACAATTCAAGGGCGGGCAGTCCAACCCTACTTTCAAACTCAGTGCGGGTGATCAGCGTTATGTCATGCGTGCCAAACCTGGTCCGGTCGCAAAACTGCTGCCTTCTGCCCATGCCATAGAACGTGAATTCAAAGTCATGAATGCCTTGAACAAGGCAGGCTTTCCCGCTGCGCGCCAATATGCCTTGTGCGCCGATGAAGATGTCATAGGCCGCGCCTTCTACATCATGGAATTTGTCGATGGCCGCGTGCTGTGGGATCAATCGCTGCCCGGCATGACGCCAGCTCAGCGCGGTGAAATCTACGACGAAATGAATCGCGTCATCGCGCAATTGCATACCATCGACTATGCCGCTATTGGTCTGGCCGACTACGGCAAGCCAGGCAATTATTTTGCCCGCCAGATAGATCGCTGGACCAAACAATATCGTGCTTCCGAGACTGAAAAAATCGAAGCCATGGACAATCTTATTGAATGGCTGCCGCATAATATCCCGCCTGGCGACGACACCAGTATTGTGCATGGTGACTACCGCCTCGACAATATGATGTTCCACCCGACCGAGCCACGCATCATGGCGATACTGGATTGGGAGCTATCAACACTCGGTCATCCACTGGCTGATTTCTCTTACCACTGCATGAGCTGGCATGTAACCCCTGGCCAGTTCCGTGGCATTGCCGGTCTTGATCACAAGGCATTGGGCATACCGAACGAGCAGGAATACATTGCCAAATATTGCGAGCGTACAGGTAAAACCATACGCCAGGAAGATTTCAATTTTTATCTTGCCTATAACCTGTTCCGCATGGCGGGGATTTTGCAGGGCATCATGAAACGCTATGTTGATGGCACAGCATCCAGCGCCCAGGCCAAGAAATCTGGCGAAGCGGCACGCCCCATGGCTGAACTGGGCTGGAGCTACGCTAAAAAATAGTCACCCATTGAGGCAGCACATACTCTCAGTTCCAAAGCAGCGCAAAACGACAATATTATTGGAGACAACATGGAATTCGAATACTCAGATCGCTGTAAAGACTTGCAAGCCAGGCTCTTGCGTTTCATGGATGAACATATCTATCCCAATGAAAAAGCCTATAAAGAAGAAATTGACCGCAATGGTCTGGAAAAAGGTAATCGCTGGATCGCCACCCAGATCATTGAAGATTTAAAACCGAAAGCGCGTGCACAAGGTTTGTGGAATTTATTCTTGCCAAAATCGGTACGTGCGCCAGAAGGCTTGTCGAATCTGGATTACGCGCCGCTGTGCGAAATCATGGGCCGTGTAAGCTGGGCACCAGAAGTATTCAACTGCTCCGCACCTGACACCGGCAATATGGAAACCATAGAACGCTATGGCAGCGAAGAGCACAAGAAACAATGGCTGGAACCACTCTTGCGTGGCGAAATCCGCTCTGCCTTTGCCATGACAGAACCTGGCGTTGCTTCATCTGATGCCACCAATATAGAAACCCGCATAGACCGCGACGGTAATGACTATGTCATCAATGGTCATAAGTGGTGGATATCTGGCGCAGGTGATCCGCGTTGTGCCGTGTATATATTGATGGGCAAGACTGATTTCAACGCTGCGCGCCACTCGCAACAATCGATGATATTAGTGGATGCCAAAACCCCGGGCATTACGGTAGTACGCCCTCTTCCCGTTTTTGGTTACGACGATGCACCACATGGTCATTGCGAAATCCTGTTTGAAAACGTACGTGTGCCTGCATCGAATATTCTTTTGGGTGAAGGCCGTGGTTTTGAAATTGCCCAGGGTCGTCTTGGCCCTGGCCGCATCCATCACTGCATGCGCGCCATAGGTGTCGCAGAGCGCGCGCTGGAATTGATGTGCAAACGCCTGAACAGCCGCACTGCCTTTGGCAAGAAAATCTCGGAACAAAGCATCTGGCGCGAACGCATTGCAGAGTCGCGCATACAAATTGACACAGCACGCCTGCTGACTCTGAAGGCAGCGTACATGATGGATACCGTAGGCAACAAGCATGCGCAGGCAGAGATCGCCATGATCAAGGTTCTTGCACCGAACGTCACTCAGCAAGTGCTGGACTGGGCGATACAGGCGCACGGTGCTGGCGGTGTTTCTGGCGACTTCCCGCTGGCAGCACAATGGGCAGGCAACCGTACTTTACGCCTGGCAGATGGCCCGGATGAAGTGCACAGAAATGCAATCGCCAAATTGGAACTGGCCAAGCACATCAGCCTGAATGAAGATCTAGGCTTGCCAATTACCCGTTCCTGAACAAATTCAGATTGAGTCAGTGCGCAATTCGTTAGCAACATGAATTGCGCACTGTACCATCACCTGATTTTATTTGATCCGAGAAATCACATTAATACAGAGTTAAAGCAAGGCAATAGCATAGGTTTCAAATTACACAAAGCCTCATATTGCGGTGGCTCATCAGTGTGCAAATCCGCCACTTCCAAAAGCCTCTTTATGAATACGTGCAGATGTGATGCCCAGACTCTGCAAACTGGCGATTTGCGCTTGCATGAACGGACGCGGTCCACAGATGTAATAATCGGCTTCAGGTAAAATAAAATCACTCGCCACAGTCTGCAGATCCAGTCGCCCTTGCTGATCATAATCTATGGACTGCAGATCTTCTGCGCGCGGCACCTCGTAATACGTCAATGATTTTATCTGTCCGTATTGCTCGCTCAATTCACGAACTTGTTGTTTGAATGCATGTACTCCACCATGCCTGCAAGCATGCACGAAACGAATTTTGCGCCCGGTGTTTCGTTTGAGTAAATGCTCCAGCATGGCAAGTTTGGGAGTTACACCTACACCAGCACTGATCAGAACCACGGGTGTATCCCTGTCCTCATGCAAGACATAATCCCCCATAGGTGGCGCCACGTCAATTGATGCACCTTCATGACAATCCCTGTGCAATACATTGGAAACCAGGCCAGCGGGTTTGGTCGCCATTGCAGCCTCACGTTTGACGGATATACGCAGATAGGCTTGGCCAGGCGCACATGAAAGGCTGTACTGACGCGGTTGCATCATACCCAATTCAGGAACAAATACTTTGACTGAGATGTACTGACCTGGCTTGTAATCAGGCACCGATCCACCATCTGCAGGTTGCAAATAGAAGGACGTTATTTCTTCACTTTCCACTACTTTTTTGCTGACGATGAAGCCACGCCATCCTGTCCACTCACCTGGGGTCATTGCAGCTTTTGCATAGATGGCGCTCTCTTGTGCAATCAATATATCTGCCAGTTGCTCATACGCTGCGGCCCAGGCTGCCAATAACTCATCGTTGGCAGCGTCTCCCAATACCTCTTTGATCGATGCCAATAGATGCATGCCAACAACAGGATAATGCTCTGCCCTGATGCCAACGCTGACGTGCTTGTTCGCGACCAGAGTCAAAACCGGCATCAGGACCGAAGGGTCATCAATATGTTCGGCATACGCCAATACCGCCATTGCCAAAGCTTGTTGCTGACTGCCAGATTGCTGATTACCCTGATTGAAGACAGGTTTCAATTCCGGGTTATGTGAAAACATGCGCGCATAAAAATGGCGGGTCAAGGCGACACCATGTTCCTTCAATACCGGTACCGTGGCTTTTACTAGATTTTTTGTATTGATGTTTAACATATTCAATTATATAAATGTATTTTAAATACATGTTTAAAGCCAAATGAAAATGAAAGACTTTAAACAAGCGGTGAAATTCAAAGTTAATGTGCGGCCATCATACCCCACATAACATGCATTGTAAATACATTTTATAAATTACAATGACAATCGTGCATCTTGAATTAAATCCTGAATTTTAAAAAGCATGAGTCCGTTTACACACATCAAGGACTCATGCTCCCACTCGCTACAATAGACGACTGTGTCTGGGTAATTTCGCTGAAAGATACTCCAGTTGATCAGCAATCACATTCCTGCCGCTCAGGATGAAATGCTCGAAACGGCAAGGTGCATACGGCACATAAATCAAAGGTTTGAAGTCATGCACGAACTTGTTACCTTTGGCGTGATTGCATTCCTTGCAGGCGGTTACGCAATTTTCCCAGACATCTTTTCCACCACGAGAAGTTGGCAGAATGTGATCGCGTGACAATTCCTGATAAGGAAAAGTCTCACCACAATAGGCACAAATATGTCTGTCTCTTGCATACAGCAGGCGATTTCCATCTCCCAAAGGTATCTGGTGACGGCTGTTCCTGGACATGCGTTCACTATTACGTATGGAAATGATGGGCTTGATGAAGATCTTTGATTGCACGCCATCCTTGTTATAACCACCACGCAGCATGATGACCTGGTCACCTATATCCCATGCCACTTTTTTTGCGGCGTACTGAGTCGCAGCATCATTCTGACTTATCCAGTCATAGGGTACTCCTGCTATATCCAAAACCAATATTTGTTGCATACATCACCTGTTTGTTTGGGATGTTTTTCCAATTTGGGAAGACGGATTGATAGGTGTTCACCAGCGACATGCTCTTTCATTGTAGCCACGATTTGCTGATGCTGTAAGGCATGATGATCAAATTTCAGCCGAATTAACTTTCAAATGCATTTAACGACGCTTTTTCCAGGAGTATTCAGGTCCTGCGTCAGCAACACCTGCATGGCCAACGGAATCAGGGTTTTCACATGACATGGTGATATGGCGGATTGCTGCCCCCTGCCGCCGCTCTGCCCGCAAGGACTCAGTGAATCGCAACGCATCCGCCATACTTTCACTACCAAACTCCTGCGAGCATGCCTGCTCTTTTCCATCTACGCAGATGGACCAATAAATCATAAACATAATTTTCTATTTTTCTTGTTTTTATAGGATGACAAAGTGCTGCTGTATTCCGGCATGGGTATTTTTCTCTAACGAAGAGTTATCCATGTCTCGAAGTATAGGCTTCATCGCAAAATGAAGTGCAGCAGCATGTTAAAAATGACCTGCATCACCTGACTCAGGTCACTTTTAACATGCTGTGAATACCACATGATATTCACAGCACATCCCTTCCCTGCTGCATGCTTTGAACACACAGTGGCAAGGCCTCTCGATACATCTTCCCGAATTGTTAAAGAATCCCGTGTTATCCGGCGTTTCCCGGCACGACCGCCAAACGGCGGGTTCTACTACTCGGCTTTTAAGGTTCGCTTCTCAAAGCAATATCTCTAAAAACCATTAAAGGCAAAAAGCGCGGAGCTTTAAGGGCAACCGGGCTTTTCAGCTTTTGATTCAGTAAGCAGCTTGTCTGCTACTCTGATTTCAAGGATTGCTCCCCCGAATGTCCATCATGATAGTCCTGCGCAGCGCCAGCTCCCAGCCGCTATCCTGTGCGCAAAAATCTGTGGTTGTGGCATGCTTGCCAACAGGCAGCTGCGCAGCGACTTCCTCTGTCGCCAAGTCATTAGCTGAAACCGTACCTTCACCAATGCGCATCCACATGCGCAAATGGCTTACAGCCCGCGCCATGTAGCCAGCGTTGGTCTGATTCAGCGACTGATGATTAATCTGGGTGTACATTTCTTGCCAATTTCCAAATATTTTTATTTTTACCATGCCATCTTGTCACAGTTCAGCCCAACAAACAAGCCATTTAAAGAATAATTTCTTCATTCAAAGAAGAATTTGAATTAAATGTGGCATTTCAAACAGGTTTTATGAGCAATTTTTCAACAGCCGCTCAGCCACCTTCCTGAGCTCATCCTGCAACTGCGCTGGTTTGCGTACTTCAAAATCGAAAGGCAAGGCCGCCAGTTGCCTGGCAAACCAGCTTAAATCCTCTGACTGGTTGTATAGCAATACCCCTCCGGTCGTTTGCTCGAGAACGGCAATTGCATCTGACAGATATCTGCGTGCATACTGCATATCTGTTTTGAGCAGGAGTTCTACGCTATAGGCACGAGGAATACTCGCCACAGCGCTGCGCAAATAACTGATCACGCTGAAATCAGGAGGAGAAGTGAATTGTTGGCTCAGTAATTCGGCCCGCATCACCCTGTCTAGTCTGAAGCTGCGTATGTCCTGCCGTAAATGGCAAAAACCGACGACATACCAGTGCGTGGCATGAAAAGCCAGACCATAGGCGTCAAGCTTACGCTCACTTACCATATCGCTGACACTCCTGTACTGCAAATTGATGCTTTGCTTGTGCGCGACCGCGTGACTTAGTTTTACCAATACCTCCTTGTCTGCCGGCATTGCCGCAGGCTGGAGATTAAGTTCTATTGCGGTATCCGCCGCCCGCAGTCTTTGCCTGAGTTGGTCTGGCAAAATTCTTTGCAGTTTGGACTGCGCACTTTCTATGGATGGCGCGACATCCAGCAATTTCAATTGTCGCGCCGCAGTCAAGGCAATGGAAATGGCAAAGCCCTCTTCTTCATTGAACATCATGGGTGGCAATTTAAAACCCGGCATGATGGAATAACCCCCAAAGCGTCCGCGTGAAGTCATGATGGGTATGCCCATTTCCTCCAGAGTCACAATATAGCGACGTAAACTGCGCCGGTCTATCTCCAGCATCTGCGACAGTTCTGCTCCGCTGACTTGCCCATGATTTTGCAAGAGTTCCAGCAGGGCCAGAACACGTGTGGTTGGCTGATAATTTTGAGACATGCGGCTAGTTTATATTTTAAATAGGATAAATTATGTCCTATATACACTTTATCCTTCGTTCTGTCACTTCGCCCGGAGTGTGATCATCAAAAAGAGGAAACATGAACACAACAATAAATACTGTCAGCATCGCAGACGGAGCCAGGGGTTTTGATTTTTTTATAGGCAACTGGCAGGTAAGGCATCGCCGCCTCAAGGAGCGGCTTGCCAGTTGTGATGAGTGGCTGGAGTTTAATGGGAGCACGTCCGTCATCGCTATCCTTGGAGGGGCTGGCAATATGGATGACAATGTACTTGACATGCCGGGCTGCACATATCGTGCAGCAACTCTGCGTTCGTTCGATATAGAAAAAGGCATCTGGTCCATCTGGTGGCTGGATGGTCGCTACCCCACGCATCTGGATACTCCCATGCAGGGACGTTTTGAGAATGGCGCGGGTATGTTTTATGTTGACGATACTTTTGCGGGAAAACCGATACGTGTGCGTTTTATCTGGAGCATGCCCGCTCCCGATCAGCCACGCTGGGAGCAGGCATTCTCTGTGGACGGCGGCATCAGTTGGGAAACCAATTGGATCATGAATTTTCAAAGGGTAGAATAAGTTTGCAGACTCGCCACCAGTAGCACCTCTTTCATACAAATACCTGGGCTCAGAGAATAGCAGGATGTGGGCGGGAGAATTTTTGTTCCAGGACTTCTTCCCCCCATTGCTGCCCCCTGAATTCTTCAAGCAATACAAACCCAGCTTCTTCATACAAGCGCCGCGCCGCGTCCAACCCTTTAAAAGTCCATAGATGTATTTCGCTGAATTGTTGTCGGTCACAAAAAGAAATAGCTTCAGCAAGCAAGCGCCTCCCTATGCCACTGCCACGCAATTCGTCATCAACAATAAACCAGCGAAGATGGGCAATATTGCCACCCAGGTCTTCGGCATCAATCGCGATGCTGCCAAGGATGATATTGTCGCGGATTGCAAACCATAGTTGATTGCCTGGATTTTCCAGACGCCCTGCAAATTCAGCTATGCCGCTGGCAACTTTGGCCTCAAAAAAATGCCCGAAACCAGCATAGCGTGCATAGTAACGAGCGTGCATTTCAACTACACGGCCAAGTATGCCAGGGTGATAACCTGACTGGATGTACGTATCATGTGCGGTAGCGGCTGAGTCACCTTTACGCGCAACTGCCAGCGCTTCTGCATACATGTTCAACCCTGTCTGTACTTTGCCATGCGCCGAAACCGGAATACGTTCAAGAGCCTTGCCAACCTGCAAACTGGCAAACCGGTTAATCGCAAGCAGGGTCTGCCTGCCTTTCGGGCTTAACACAAGCTGTTTTTCCCGGCCATCTTTCAAATTGCCGGCCTCTGCCAGTTCGCCACCTTCTATAAGTTTTCTAACCATGCGGCTGACGCTGGATTTTTCCAGGCCCAGTATTTCGCACAATGCAGTCGCGCTATGGACACCGTGGTCCCCTATTTCAATTAATGCATGCACAGCGGACGCAGGAAGCATGGTGCCAGCCAAAGTGGGCTTCATGAAACCCAATTCACGAACCAGCCTGCGCGATGCGTCGCGAATTCCCTGAACAGTTAGCGAAGATATTGAAGCATCCATGACCCATTCACCTATAGTTGTACAATACAACTATATTCCTGGGGTGGTAATTGCGCAAGGATTTATATGAAGGCTTGCCTGAAAAATAAAGTAATGGGCGGATATATTTCCAAATTTGTTACATAAAGAAAAATAATTCACTTTACGCATGAGGAAACGCAAAGCTGAACGCTCACAGTCTCTATGACGATTGAAACATAATTGGTATTGATATATATTCTCATTATCATTTAGAGTTGCATTTTTTGGTCACGGGAAAATAGCGATGAGCGGTTCGCCATTACAGCAAGCAGTTTCTACTACGTTGAACCTGATGAAAGTCGGCGATTCTGGCGTCGTTGTCGATGTGCAGGAGCAAGGCGATGCAAAAGACGATAGCCTGTTCAATATTACCCGTCGCCTGAAAGAACTAGGCTTTGTCAAAGGTGAGCCTGTAAAAATATTACACAAAGGATATTTTGGTGGAGAACCACTGGCCGTCAGGATAGGCCAATCGACCTTTGCGTTGCGAAATTTTGAAGCAGCCCTCATAGGCGTTACCAATCTCGGTGTTAGTCATTCAGAAAAAGTAGGAACATAGTGAACGAATTGTTTTCTCCGCTCATCGCTCTTGTCGGTAACCCTAACTGCGGAAAAACTGCACTCTTCAATCGATTGACAGGTGCTCGACAAAAAGTAGCAAACTATGCGGGCGTCACGATAGAACGGAAAGAAGGTAAATTCCGTTCTGATGCAGGGCGTCAATGGCAGGTACTGGATTTACCAGGTACTTACAGCCTACACGCCATCACACCTGATGAAAAAATCACCCAGGAAGTGGTCACCGGCCAACGAACTGATGAAACCATGCCGGATGCTGTGGTGTGCGTAGTCGATGCCACCAATTTGAAACGCGGCCTGCGCGTGGTGTTTGAATTACTTGCACTTGGTCAGCCATTGATCTTGGCAGTGAACATGATGGATATCGCTAAAAAACGCCATATCCATATCGACATCGCCGCATTGAGCCGCAAGCTGAATATCCCTGTGGTCGAGACCATTGCAGTCGATCCAAAAGGGATTGATGCGCTTTTGACTGAGCTGGAAGCACTGGCGCAAACGTTGCAACCAAATGGCAACATCACACCGCATGCACTTTCTGCACAGAGCCCTGAGAGCTTGCAACAACAAGCCAACGCGGTACTGGAAGCCTGTGTCACGCAAGATGTTGACGCCGCCAGCGAACGTGCGGCCAGTTTGAGTTATCGCCTGGATAGCTGGATTTTGCACCCGGCTATTGGCCCCGTCATTTTTGCGACCCTGATGTTCCTGGTATTTCAGGCAGTATTCGCCTGGGCACAGGCACCGATGGATTTGATCAAATCAAGCATCGATGCGGCTGGCACTGCAGTTGAATCAGCGCTGGCACCCGGCATACTGCAAGGCTTGCTGGTCAAGGGCGTGATAGGCGGTGCAGGCAGCGTGCTGGTGTTTTTGCCGCAGATCGTGATCCTGTTCTTCTTCATCCTGATCATGGAAGATTCTGGCTATTTGCCACGTGCCGCCTTTTTACTTGACAGAGTCATGGGTAAAGTCGGCTTGTCTGGTCGCGCCTTTATTCCGCTGCTGTCCAGCTTTGCCTGTGCGATTCCAGGCATCATGGCAACCAGGACCATACAAAATCCGCGCGACAGGCTGGTGACCATCATGATCGCCCCGCTGATGACCTGTTCCGCACGCTTACCTGTGTATGCGCTCATCATCGCCGCCTTCATTCCTGACCAAACCGTTCTGGGCATGTTGAATTTGCAGGGGCTGGTATTATTTCTTCTGTATCTCGGCGGCATAGTATCTGCCATGCTGGTGGCCTACTTCTTTAAAAAGAAATGGGGCAGCGAAGTACATCAACAGGCCCTGATGCTGGAATTGCCCGATTATCGATGGCCAAACGTCCGCAACCTGCTCCTCGGTTTATGGGAAAGAATAAAGATTTTCACGACCCGTGTTGGTACCATCATCCTGTCTTTAATGATCTTATTGTGGTTCCTCAGCAGCTTTCCTGGCGCACCAGAAAATGCAACCCAGCCGCCAATTTATTACAGCATTGCCGGTTACCTGGGCCGTGCACTGGAAGTGATATTTGCGCCGATTGGTTTTAACTGGCAAATCTGCATTGCCCTGGTACCAGGACTGGCAGCGCGTGAAGTTGCCGTAGCGGCCTTGGGTACAGTATATGCACTCTCGCAATCAGGCGAAGAACTGAGCCGCTCGCTGGAGCCATTGATAGCGCATTCCTGGAGCGTGCCAACGGCCTTGTCCCTGCTGGCCTGGTATGTTTTTGCTCCACAATGCGTGGCGACCTTGAGTGTGGTCAAACGTGAGACCAATACCTTGCGCTACCCGGTCATCATGGCAGCGTACTTATTTGGTCTGGCCTATTGCGCGTCTTTCCTGACCTATCATATTTCCAGCTTTTTTCTGGGGAGATAAGACCTATGCAAAACCTGATCGCCGCTTTATTACTGGCTATAGCTGCTGCTTATTTGTTATTAAAATGGATGCCAGCAGCCGCCAGAGAAAAAATCAGGACAACTTGTGCCCGCCACTTCCCCGCCCTCGCCCCACTGTTGACTAAAGCAGTCAAACAAACCGCAGGATGCGGTTCCGGTTGCAGCAGTTGTTCGTCCTCAACAAACGACACATGTACCAGCTCCTCCGAATTAAAAACTGTCAAATTGGTTCGCAAGCTACCGAACTAAAGATAGGAGCGGCATTTACCCTCATTTCATTGGCAGTCCGGCTGAATTGATGTATCCTCAAAAAAAGCAGAAATAATTTCTGACATATTGAGACAAGCAAAGGCCGTAGCTGGATATGAACGCAAGCATCTACGACAAGACCGAAAAAGGCCGGGAAGAAATTACAACCAGGAAGCATCAACTGGCATCCAGATTGCGCACCTTACTGGTCATGATAGACGGCAAACAAAGCGCCGCAGACATCATGAAAAAGGTGTCGGCACTGGGTTTGACAGAACAGAACCTGCAAGAACTTCTGGAACAAGAGTTCATTGTTGAAATTGCGCAGCAAGCAGAGTCTGCCAATGGCGCCTCTGAATCCCCTCCCCACGCAACTGCAGCAGCAACGTCTCCGGTTGCCGATAGTTCTGCTGCACCTGCGATGACAGATGCAGAGCGATTTCAGGCGCTATATAACTTCTACAATGAGACCATTAAAAGTGCCATAGGCTTGCGCGGTTATGGGTTGCAACTCAAGGTGGAACGTGCAGCAAACATTGACGATTTCCGCACATTAAGACAGGCCTATGTCGAAGCAGTTCAAAAAGCCAAAGGACCAGAAATGGCGCGCAGCCTGAGTGACAGACTTGATTTGTTGCTAGGAAAGCCCTGAGCCGATAAGCGGATATCAGGGCCCAAAAAAAGCCAGGTGAACCTGGCTTTTTGCTTTTACTCTATACCCTGACTGCTCAGGTACTCTTCATAACTGCCCTGGAAGTCGATGATTTCATTTTCCTTGATTTCCAGAACACGTGTCGCCAAAGAAGAAACAAACTCGCGGTCATGCGAAACGAAAATCAGGGTGCCAGCATATTTTTCGAGCGCGATATTCAGTGACTCGATAGATTCCATATCCATGTGGTTGGTAGGCTCATCCAGCAACAGGACATTGTGGCGACCCAGCATCAGCTTGCCATACATCATGCGGCCTTTTTCACCACCGGACAATACCTTGACCGATTTTTTGACATCATCACCACCGAACAGCAAACGACCCAGAATGGAGCGGACTGCCTGGTCATCATCACCTTCTTGCGTCCATTGACCTATCCAGTCAGTCAGGTTTTTATCAGATGCAAATTCTTCGGTAGGATCTTGCGGCATATAACCGACATTGGCGTTTTCTGCCCATTTGACAGTGCCATAATCCGCATTCAAACCAGTGATATCGCCACCACCTATGCATCGCAGCAAAGTCGTTTTACCAATGCCGTTGGCACCGATGATCGCGATTCTTTCGCCTGCCTCAACCATCAGGTCGATATTTTTGAACAAGGTCTTGTCGTAAGCCTTGCTCAGGGATTGCACTTCCACTGCAAGACGGTGCAATTTTTTCTCGCCATCAAAACGCACGAAAGGATTCTGGCGGCTTGATGGTTTGAATTCTTCAATCTTGATCTTATCAATCTGTTTGGCACGTGAAGTTGCCTGGCGCGCTTTGGATTTATTCGCAGAAAAGCGACGGACAAAATCTTGCAGCTCTGCGACCTTTTCCTTGGCCTTGGCATTGTTCGCCATTTGCTGTGCACGCGCCTGTGACGATGCCAGCATGTAGTCGTCGTAATTGCCCGGATACACTTTGAGGGTGCCATAATCCATATCCGCCATGTGTGTACATACCTGATTCAGGAAATGGCGATCATGGGAAATGATGATCATGGTGGAATTACGTTCATTCAGAATGTCTTCCAGCCAGCGGATGGTATTGATGTCCAGGTTATTGGTTGGCTCATCAAGCAGCAAAATATCTGGGTTGGAAAACAGGGCCTGCGCCAGCAAGACGCGCAGCTTCCAGCCTGGTGCAACGGCACTCATGACGCCCTGATGCTGATCAGTTGGTATACCAACGCCCAGCAATAATTCGCCAGCACGTGCTTCTGCGGTATAACCATCATATTCAGCAAACTTGGCTTCCAGATCAGCTGCTTTCATGTAGTCGTCGTCAGTTGCTTCAGGATTCGCGTAAATCGCATCCCGCTCCGACATGGCTGCCCACATTTCTGTGTGGCCCATCATGACCACATCCAGTACGCGCATATCTTCAAAGGCAAACTGATCCTGGCGCAATTTACCGAGGCGTTCATTCTGATCCAGCATGACCGTACCTGAAGATTGCTCAAGGTCACCACCGAGAATCTTCATGAAAGTGGATTTGCCGCAGCCATTGGCACCGATCAGGCCATAGCGGTTACCTTCGCCAAATTTAACTGAGATATTTTCAAACAGCGGCTTGGGGCCGAACTGCATGGTGATATTAGCGGTAGAAAGCACAGAAAACCTTTTGCAATAAAGATGGGAATTAACCGCACATTATAGCATTGTGCTTTTGGTGACTTGCAGACAAGCCCATGATTTATAGAGAAATTATGGGATTTGGGGGGAGATATTGGTAGCCCGGCAGTTTTTTGCAGATGAGATTACTTCTTTACCAATAGGAAATGGCTTGCCTGAAGGCTAATTCCTCAGACAAGCCACTTATTAATTTCAATTAACTTTATTTAATTGAAAGTTTTTCCTTCGGCAGCCAATTTTGCCAGCAAAGGAGCTGGTTTCCAGGCGTCTCCATGGCGGCCTTTCGCATATTTCTCCATGGCCATGACTACATTGGGCAAGCCCACGGTATCTGCATAGAACATAGGTCCGCCAGTATGCAATGGGAAGCCATAGCCAGTCAGATACACCATATCGATATCCGATGCGCGTGTCGCGATACCCTCTTCCAGGATGTATGCTGCCTCATTGACCAGCGCAAATATCAGACGCTCGACAATTTCCTGATCAGAAATCTTGCGGCGTGTAATACCTAGATCAGCAGAGTGCTGGATGATCATGTCATTCACAATGGAAGACGGATAAGCTTTGCGGTCACCCGGTTTATAGTCATACCAGCCTGCACCGGTCTTTTGCCCGAAGCGGCCCAACTCGCACAGCAAATCTGCTGTTTTGGAATAAGTGATTTGTGGTTTTTCTACGTAACGGCGTTTGCGGATATACCAGCCGATGTCGTTGCCAGCCAGATCACCCATACGGAATGGCCCCATGGCAAAGCCCATTTTTTCTACCGCTTTATCAACCTGCTCAGGTGTGCAACCTTCTTCCAGCAAGAAGCCTGCCTGACGGCTGTATTGCTCTATCATGCGGTTGCCAATGAAACCATCGCAGACGCCAGATACCACACCGGTTTTCTTGATTTTCTTGGACAGGCCCAACACCGTTGCCAGCACGTCCTTGGCAGTTTTTTTACCGCGCACGATTTCCAGCAACTTCATGACGTTTGCAGGACTGAAAAAATGGGTGCCGATGACATCTTCAGGGCGCTTGGTGAAGTCAGCAATCTTATCGACATCCAGAGTAGAGGTATTCGATGCCAGAATGGCGCCCTGCTTCATGACTTCATCAAGCTTTTTGAAGACTTGTTCCTTGACGCCCATGTCTTCAAACACGGCTTCAATGACGATATCTGCCTGAGCAATCTCTTCATACGACAAAGTGCCAGTGATCAAGCCCACACGCTGGTCAAACTTCTCCTGAGTCAGCTTGCCTTTTTTAAGTGTGTTTTCATAATTTTTGCGGATAGTCGCAAGACCTTTGTCCAGTGCTTCCTGCTTCATTTCAAGAATCTGTACAGGGATACCGGCATTGGCAAAGTTCATCGCAATACCGCCACCCATGGTACCCGCACCGATAACGGCAACCGATTTAATGGGGCGAGTTGGCGTGTCATCTGGCACATCTGGCAATTTGCTGGCAGCACGCTCGCCGAAGAAGGCATGGCGCAAGGCTTTGGATTCTGTGGTTTGTACCAGATCGACAAACAATTCACGCTCAAACTTGATGCCATCATCAAATTTCCTGGTGACTGCGGCTGCGACTGCTTCCACGCATTTCAAAGGTGCTGGGAAAGGGCCGGCCATGGCGCGTACCGTATTACGTGAGAATTGCAGATAGGCTTCATAGTTCGGATAATCAATCTTGATATCACGTACTCTTGGTAATGGGCTCACATCAGCAACTTTTGCAGCGAATGCGAGTGCAGCTTCCAGTACATCGCCTTCCACAACTTCATTGAAGATCGCTGTCTTGGCCAGTTTTTCAGAGGGTACGGGTGTACCCGAGACGATCATGTTTAATGCCATTTCCAGGCCCAGCACGCGCGGCAGACGTTGCGTACCGCCAGCACCCGGCAAGATACCCAATTTAACTTCAGGCAAGGCAATTTGCGCACCTTTGGATGCGACGCGGTAATTACAACCCAGCGCCAGTTCCAGGCCACCACCCATGCACACTGTGTGAATAGCAGCGATGACTGGCTTGTCAGATCCTTCCACCACATTGATCAACGTATGCAGACTAGGCTCTGCAGACGCCTTGGGGAATTGAATTCTTTGATATCCGCACCGCCGGAGAATGCCTTACCGGCACCTGTAATGACGATGGCTTTGATAGCGTCATCGTTCAAGGCTTGCTTCATGCCGTTCACCGCTGCTGTGCGGGTGGCATGGCCCAGGCCATTCACAGGTGGATTGTTCAGGGTAATTACGGCGATATTGCCATTCACTTGATATTCGGCGCTCATGTCTCTTCCTATAGGTGAAATACTGCTTGGATTTGCCAGTTCAGTGCTTTTAAAAATCTGGTGTAAGCTTATTTTTGATTACTATACCGCAAAATAGTACGAGCGTATTATTTTATTTTAGTTCCGGTGCTGATGGGTATAAAAATAATCTTGAGCCCCGAAAAAAGTGCATGCGGCACCGACTGTCCGCTACAGTACTTTAGTCTATTAAGCATGCCCACATTGGAAAATCTAGTCGCGCAAGTCTGATTCAAACTATGATGGGATAAGAAGCAGCTTATACCTTGTAAAGCCAACGGGCACCGGAGTCTTTGAGTTAATAATGCATCCTATTCCAACCTGGACTGAGCAAATCAAAGCAGCAGCCATCACTGGCCTCATCGTGTTTGCTGCATGTGCACTGGGAATACTCAGCCGCCCCTTGGGACATCTTGCGGCACTATGGCCAGCCAATGCCATCATAATAGGCCTGTTTGTACACTTCCCATCGCTAAACAAGTCCTGCGGATGGCTGGCCGCGATATCGGCGTACATCTCAACCTACTTAATGATGGGCAACAATTGGTCATCCAGTTTATTGTTAACTGGCGGAAATCTGGTTTGCGTCATCACTGGCGTACTGCTCTTTTCATGGCTTAATGAAGAACATAGACGCTTAAAACACCCGCTTTCTGTCTTTTATCTTGCGCTTGTAGCTTCTTGCGCCGCCGCGACGGCCGGTGTCTTTGGCACCATGACTGATACTAGCCTGTCAAATGCTGGTCCGCTCAAAGGCTGGGCATTCTGGTTCGTGAATGAACTGGTCAATTTGATGGCAATTTTACCTGTCATGCTCAGCTTGCCAGATTTATCAGGATTCAGATTAAACCGTCGCCGTGCTTTCAAGACTTACAGCATCCAGCCTGGCAAGATTCTACCTGTCTGCGCCCTTCTGGCGTCCTTTGTGTTGGGCATCATCATAGGCGGCCCGGGTGCCCCGGTTTTCCCTATCCCTGCTTTACTGTGGTGCGCACTCAGCTATGACATTTTCATCACCAGCTTACTGACCTTGTTTTACAGCTGCTGGGTATTGATTTCCATGTCCATGGGCTACCTGCCAATATCCATCGTCAACATGAATGCACGCCCCATGCTGCTATCAATACGCATAGGAGTAAGCTTGCTGACACTGGCGCCACTGACTGTAGCCTGCGTCATGGCAGCGCGCGAAGAACTCTTGCGTCAACTCAAGTACGTTGCAGAACACGACCAACTGACCAGCCTTTTGAACCGGCGGGCATTTAATGAGCGGGCTTCCAGCAAATTGTGCGCCCTGGCTGAACAAAGGCGCCCGGTAGCAGTACTGATGCTGGACATCGACAAATTCAAGGATGTCAATGATACGTATGGCCATGCTGGTGGTGACCGCGTGCTGGTGGCGTTTGCGCGCATAGCCAGCGCTGGCTTGCGTGAAGTCGATACACTGGGTCGTATCGGTGGTGAAGAATTTGCGGCCATATTGCCCGGCTGCAGCCGCAAGGACGCTGAAATGATAGCCGGGCGGATACGCAGCAAACTTGCCAGTACTCCCATAGCCATTGGTGATGACCAGCAAATCAAGGTCACTGTCAGCATAGGAATCAGCCTCATCCACCAAGCCGTGCCTGATATTGAAGCACTATTGCTAGTCGCAGATAAAGCACTCTACCGCGCCAAGGAAAATGGGCGCAATCGGGTAGAAACGGACGATCTTGATGACATAAAAAATAAAAATGATCAGGTTCCAACCTAATTGAGGCAACCAGGTTAGAAACTGATCAAGACATACCATAGGCAGAAGCACGCGAGTACCCAAGCATTTATCAGCATGGGGCAGGAAGCTTTTACACCTCCAGCCATTCTTTACGGATATTGTCGTTGGCACGCAAATCTGCAGGTGTGCCTTCAAACACAATGCTGCCATGTCCCATGACATATACACGCTGTGAAATTTCCAGCGCAATTGCCAATTTTTGTTCTACCAATAAAACGGAGATACCGCGATTTTTCAGCTCCTTCAAGTATTCTGCTACCAGTTCAACAATCTTTGGTGCCAATCCTTCGGTGGGTTCATCAATCATGATCAGGTCAGGATCACCCATCAAGGTGCGGCATAGCGTCAGCATTTGCTGCTCACCGCCGGACATCACCCCTGCCTGGGTATTCCTGCGCTCACGCAGACGCGGGAACATCTGATACATGTCTTCCAAACTCCAGCGCGGCTTGCTTCCCTTGGGGCGACCGGATTTTTCTCCCAGCATCAGATTTTGTTCCACCGTCAAACCAGGAAAAATATCACGGTTTTCAGGTACATAACCCAGGCCTTTATGGGCAATCTGGAAAGCTTTCAGACCGATGATTTCCTCGCCCTTGAACAAGATGGAGCCAGTCGCATCGACCTGTCCCATAGTTGCCTTGACGGTAGTCGAGCGCCCTACGCCATTGCGCCCCAGCAGGCTGACAATTTCCCCCGCATTGACCTGCATATCAACACCATGCAGGACGTGGCTCTTGCCATAGTATGCATTCAGATTTTTTATCGTCAGTAAGCTCATTCAACCTCCACCGGCGCATGACCACCCAGATAGGCGTCTTTGACTTTTTGATTATTGCGGATATTGGCAGGCGTATCGCAGGCAATGACTTCACCATAGACGACCACGGCAATTTTATCGGCCAGGCCGAAGACCACGCTCATGTCATGCTCCACCATCAACAGGGATTTGCCGACCGTGACCTTGCGTATGAGTTCAACTGCCGCATCAGATTCCGACCTGCTCATACCGGCAGTAGGCTCATCGAGCAAAATAACATCTGCACCGCCAGCGATGGTGATACCGATTTCCAGCGCACGCTGCTCTGCATAGGTTAGCAAACCGGCCGTGACATTACGCCTGCGTTTCAGGCCTATCTGTTCCAATACTGCTTCTGCCCTTTCATGTGCATCCTTCAAGCCGTTCAGCCTGTGCCAGAATGAGTATTTATATCCCAATGACCACAAGACTGCACAGCGCAGGTTTTCATACACGGACAGACGGTGAAAAATATTCGTAATCTGAAAACTGCGCGACAGGCCACGTCGGTTGATTTCATACGGTTTCAATTGCGTGATGCTCTCGCCATTGAGCTGGATATCCCCGGAAGTAATAGGGAAGCGGCCAGAAATCAAATTAAACAGCGTGGATTTGCCTGCACCATTAGGGCCGATAATGGCAAATCGTTCGCCTTTTGGCACCTGCAAATTGGCACCCTTGATAATTTCCGCACTGCCAAAGGATTTTCGTACGTCTTTTAATTCAAGCGAAAAGCCTGTCATGCTTGCGCCCTCCGCATTTGTTCTTCGATTTCAGTATTGACTTCGCCCCAATGTTCGGCAAAACCATTCTTCAACTTCACGCAGGCAAAAATACCCAAGGCAATAACGACCACGGTCATTCCCCAGGAAACACTGCTGGCCGTGTCAATGGAAAAACCAAACATCTCTATGACAGCACTCTGGCTGGCCTCCAGTGTACGTTGATACAGCATTTCCACTGCCAGAATGGCTCCAGCTGTGGTCACTGCCGCTGCCAGCACCAGTTTCCACATACTGGGCCATACCCGTTTGAACATGCCAAACTTCGCCACGCGCAAATTCATCATGATGATGCTAGCCATGCCGCCAGGCGCATACATGACGATGAGGATGAAGAAAACACCCAGGTACAACTGCCATGCCTTGGTCAGGTCTGACAGCATCACGGTCAGGAACACCCCTATGATTGCCCCTATCATTGGGCCAAAGAAGAAGCCCACGCCACCAATGAAAGTGAACAGCAACACAGCGCCTGAACGTATGGCGCTGACATTTTCTGCAGTGACGATTTCAAAATTGATGGCAGACAAGCCGCCAGCAATACCTGCAAAAAAAGCTGACAATATCAATGTCAGGTAACGCACCCATTGGGTATCGTAGCCTATGAACTCAACGCGTTCAGGATTATCGCGAACGGCATTGACAATGCGCCCCAAAGGCGTTTGTGTAAACGCATACATGCCTACGGTACTGATAAACAACCACATGGCAATCAGGTAATACACCTGGATTTGCGGGCCGTAAGTAATACCAAGGAAGGACTGGCCTATGACGCGATTGGTCGAGATCCCACCCTCGCCACCAAAGAAACTGGGGAACATCAGGGAACAGGCAAACACCAGCTCCACCATACCCAAAGTAATCATGGAGAAAGTCGTGCCAGACTTCTTGGTCGTAACGTAGCCAAACAACACCCCAAAAAACATGCCTGCAACGCCACCAATCAAAGGAATCAGGGTGACCGGGAAAACCAGGCTGCCAGCAGTGATCAGATTCATCGCATGGATGGCGAAGAAAGCTCCCAGGCCAGAATAAACCGCGTGACCAAATGACAGCATACCGCCCTGCCCCAACAGCATATTGTAAGAAAGGCCGAAGATCATCAGTGTACCGATTTGCGAGAGCAGAGATAATGATCCACCGCTACTGAATATCATCGGTGCCAGAATAAGCAGCATGGCAAAGCTGCCCCAGATAATCCAGCGGGCCAGATTGATAGGTTTGAATACTAAAGCTTTGCTCATCTTTTATCCTTCACGAGTGCCGAGTAAACCTCTGGGCCTGAAAATCAGGATGAGTACCAACAAGAGATAAGGCAAGATAGGTGCTACCTGTGCAATCGTCAGACTCAGCAAGGCATAGCCAGGCGCTGTGGCACTGATGATCATTCCCAGTTTTGCGAACACGGAGACGAAAGAGTAATCCAGCGCTACGGCAAATGTCTGCAATACCCCTATCAGCAGCGACGCCACAAAAGCACCTGCCAGCGACCCCATACCGCCAACCACGACGACGACGAAAATTATGCTTCCCAAAGTCGCTGCCATACCTGGCTCGGTGACAAAGGCATTACCGCCCACAACGCCGGCAAGCCCGGCCAATGCGCAACCGCCGCCAAATACCAGCATGAAAACGCGCGGGACATTATGTCCCAGCGCTTCCACAGTATCAGGATGAGTGAGAGCAGCCTGTATCACCAGACCTATGCGGGTACGTGTCAGCAACAGGTAAATCGAAGCCAGCATTACCAGCGCAACCAGCATCATGAAACCGCGATAGATGGGGAATGTCGTCGTGTAAAGGGTAAACAAGGGGCCATCCAGAGACGCAGGGATGGGATAAGGAACAGTAGATCTGCCCCAAATCAGTTGCACCAGTTCGACAATCACATAAGACAGCCCGAAGGTAAATAGTAATTCGGGGATGTGCCCGTATTTATGCACGGAACGCAGGCCATATCGCTCCACCATTGCACCTAGCAAACCAACCAATAACGGAGCCAAAAACAAAGCTGGCCAAAAGCCGATTTTGATACTGATGGTATAGGCAAAGTAGGCGCCCAACATGTAAAAACTGGCGTGGGCGAAGTTGAGTACGCCCATCATACTGAAGATCAGCGTCAGTCCGGATGAAAGCATGAACAACAGCAATCCGTAACTGACACCGTTCAGCAAAGTGATCAGTGTGAATTCCACAGCCAAGATCCTTTTCAGAAAATTCTTGAACGATCGTACTATTTATAGGAAAAAAAAGAGAGTGCGCATGAAGCGACTCTCTTTTTTTAAAGGACTAGCCTGGTCGTTTCATCTGGCAAGAAGATGGCTGTGACGCGACAAATGCATCGATCTTTTGATTGGTTTTCCAACCCATGCCAGTATTTTCCTGGTCAAATTTAACATCCTTGCCATTGGTTTTAACCCAGGTTGCTATGTACAAAGGCTGTTGTATCTGGTGATCAACCTTACGCATGTTCGCGTCACCATTCAGGCTCTTGAAGTTCAAGCCTTCCAGTGCGAATGCAACTTTGACTGGATCAACAGATTTGGCCTGCTTGACAGCCTGCCCCATGGCAGCGAGGACAGAATAGGTCGCCATGGAATAGTAGTCATCCTTATACTTGGTTTTAAAGCCCTCTACGATATCCTTGCCAGCAAAAGTCTCGTTATTTGGATTCCAGTAACCCACATATTTGACGCGATCCATACCAGCAGCACCCATCGCCGTGGGCACGCCCGTTGTCGCTGCATAATAGGTATAAAAATTTGATTTCAGATCAGCATCCTTTGCGGACTTGATCAGCAAGGCCAGGTCGGCACCCCAGTTGCCGGTAATAACGGTGTCCGCGCCGGAAGCCTTGATTTTTGCCACATAGGGAGAGAAATCCTTGACCTGGCCAATAGGATGCAGATCATCGCCAACAATTTGTATATCTGGGCGTTTGCGTGCCAGGTACTCTTTGGCAGCGCGGGTAACCTGATGTCCAAACGAGTAGTTCTGGCCAATGATATATACCTTCTTGATGTTTTTATCAGCAGCCATGAAGGTTGTCAGCGCTTCCATTTTCATGTCCGAGTTGGAATCAAAACGGAAATGCCAGAAGCTACATTTGCTATTGGTCATGTCAGGATCAACAGCAGCATGGTTCAGATAAACAATTTCCTTACCGGGATTGCGCTCATTATGCTTGTTGACGGCATCCTGCAAAGCCAGACCTACCGCCGAGCCATTGCCCTGTGTGATATAGCGAAAACCTTTATCAATGACTGTTTTCAATACATTCAGTGACTCTTGTGGGCTACCCTTATTATCAAAACCGACAACTTCAAATTTATGTTCCCCCGCCCATTTTTCAGCATTGGCTTTATCAGCAATGTATTGATAGGAGTTCAGAATATTTTGCCCAACTGGCGCAAAAGCACCTGACAGTGGATCGATGTAGGCGATCTTGATGGTATCAGCCATCACTGCGGGTACGGCGAAGGTTAAAGCGACTGCAGCAAGGCTGGCACGTAAAGGAAATTTCATTTGTCTCTCTCCGGTATTCTCATTGTTGGAATCTAGATTTTTTTCGTTTTATCGCTACTTCCAGAACCTGAACTATACATAGTCAGGTTCTGCACTTCTTATGCAGTTGGTAGTTTATATTCCTTGAATTGCTCCCTCAGTTTATTTTTCAAAATTTTCCCTGTTGCGCCTAATGGCAGGCTTTCTATGAAAACCACGTCATCAGGCAGCCACCATTTCGCAACTTTTCCGTCAAAGAATTGCAGTAATTCCTCTTTAGTGACTTCAGCACCAGGCTTCTTGACCGCCAGCAGCAATGGGCGCTCATCCCATTTAGGATGGAATACACCGATACAGGCCGCTTGCAGGATTGCCGGGTGTGAGACCGCTACATTTTCCAGGTCTATCGTACCTATCCACTCGCCACCCGATTTGACCACATCCTTGCTGCGGTCAGTAATCTGCATATAACCATCATCATCGATGGTAGCCACGTCACCAGTCGGGAACCATCCACCTTCAAGAACATCACCGCCTTCATTCTTGTAATAGCTATTGATAATCCAGGGGCCTTTGACCAGCAGGTTGCCATAGGTTTTGCCATCCCATGGCAATTCCTGGCCAGCGTCATCAACGATCTTCATATCTACGCCATACAGGACATGGCCTTGCTTCTGGAGTATCGCTTGCTTGTCTTCTTCGGCCAGGTCAGCATGTTTGGTCATCAAGGTACCAGCAGTACCAAGCGGTGACATTTCTGTCATGCCCCAGGCATGCACTACCTCTACACCATAGGTATGACGCAAGGTCTTCATCATGGCTGGCGGGCAGGCAGAACCACCAATCACTGTGCGTTTGAAAGTCGAAAACTTCAGATTATTTTGTGCCACATAAGTCAGCAGACCCAGCCAGACGGTAGGTACTCCGGCAGAGAAAGTGACTTTTTCCTGCTCAAACAATTCATACAGGGATTTGCCGTCCAGATGCGGGCCCGGGAAAACCAGTTTGGCACCGTTCAATGGTGCAGAATAAGGCAGGCCCCACGCATTTACATGGAACATCGGTACTACCGGCAAAACAGAATCGCGTGCCGATACGTTCAAGCCATCTGGCAAGGATGAGCCATAAGAATGAAGGATGGTTGAACGATGAGAATACAGAGCCCCTTTAGGATTGCCTGTCGTACCTGAGGTATAACACAGACTGGAAGCAGAATTTTCGTCGAAGAGTGGCCAGACAAAATCATCACTATTGGCTTCGATTAAATCTTCATAGGCCGTCAGATTCGGAATTTTGCCATCTGCAGGCAATTTATCCCGGTCGCACATCATGATATAGCCTTTGATACCAGGGCAATGCGCAGCAATTGCCTGCACGATAGGCAGGAAGGTCATATCAAACAGCAAGTACTGATCTTCTGCATGATTGGCTATATAGGCGATTTGTTCTGGATGCAACCTGGGATTAATGGTGTGAAGAACAGCGCCCGAACCTGAGACAGCATAGTAAGCCTCCAGATGACGATAGCCATTCCAGGCCAGCGTGGCAATACGGTCACCGATTTTAACGCCCAGTTTGGCAAAAGCATTCGCGAGTTTTTTTGAACGTTTATGGCATTCGCTGTAGTTATAGCGATGGATATCCCCTTCTACCCGGCGGGAAACTATTTCATTCTTTCCAAAATAACGGTCAGCATGTTCAATGAGGCTGGAAATAAGCATGGGCTTGCTCATCATTTGCCCCATCAAGGGACTCTTCACATAAGACGACATTTGTTCTCCTGAAATGTGCAGCGTTATTGATTACTTTGGTAATCGCGCAAATTGCTGAATATTATTCTTTACCGATTTTTGTACGACCGTACTAATCCGTCAATCAGTATTTTTTCTGCAATGCACAAAGTAGTCTCTTTTCATCCTTTCCGTTTTAGCTCCTCCACAAACAAAAATGCGGGAGATAAGCTCTCCCGCATCGCACCATTCAACAAATTTACTTTGTGTCGAAAAAGGAGTCCGACACCTCTAGCCTACCGCCTTCTTAACGCTTGCCTGGAGGACCACCTTCCCCCGACTCCAGCACAAAACCTGCTTTTGCATCTTTTCCCAATATCTTGACCAGATAGGGCATGACTTCTTTTAGAGTAGCCAGCAAAGTCCATGGCGGATTAAGGATGAACATGCCGCTACTATGCAAGCCAAAACCATCTGGCGTTGGGCCGCTGATGGACAAGGTAACATTCAGCCAGCTATTCGCTTGCAGTCGTTTAAGTTTTTCTGGCAAAGAACGGGACTCCTGGCGTTGCAGTACCGGATACCAAACAGCAAAGGTACCGGTAGGGAAACGTTTCAAGCCATCCTCCAGAGATACCTTGACGCGTCGGTAATCATCCTTGACTTCATACGGCGGATCTATCAACACCATGCCGCGTCGTGAAGGTGGTGGCAGCAATGCCTTCAGACTTTCAAAGCCATCGCCAGCCGAGATAATCACACGCTTGCCTCTAACCGTCTGGCGCTTACCCTGCTCAGCCGCATGGGCATCAAGTTTGCGGAAATTTTCACTGAGTATCTTGATTTCGCTAGGGTGCAACTCAAACAGGCGCAGTCGGTCTTGCTCGCGCATGACTATATTGGCGCAATAGGGTGATCCTGGGTAATAGCGCAACTTTCCACTGGGATTAAGCCCTCTGATCAAATCCATATACGATGCCAAAGCTTCGGGCATGTCTTTTTTGTCCCACAAGGGAGCAATGCCAGTCTCAAACTCAGCATTTTTACTGGCATAACCGCTGTCAAGGGCGTACAGGCCAGCACCGGAGTGCGTGTCTATATAAGTGTAGGCAGTGTCTTTTTGCCCCAGATATTCCAACAATTGAATCAAGACAAAGTGCTTCAGGACGTCGGCATGATTACCGGCATGAAAGCCGTGGCGGTAGCTCAGCATAATAAAATCTTTCAAAAATGAATAGGCGACCTGCCGCTGGCAAGTCGCCCGAAAATGGTAGCAAGCGGTGACAGGTAGTGGCGGGCCAGCTAATTTAGCCAGCTAGCTTAGCCTACCCGTTTGCCGAGTATGATCAAATCGCGCTCTATGCCGTCCAGCGTTGCCACCTTTGGCATATTTGCCCAGGTTGCAAAGTCAAATGCAGCAAATAACTTCAAACTAGGCACATTGTGACCAAAAATGAAGCCCAACAGAGTGTGAACCTTGATTTCAGGGGCATGCGCAATAGCCTGCGTCAGGAAATAACGCCCCAGTCCCTGACCACGTGCAGCCTCATGCAAGTAGATAGATAATTCAGCAGTGCCGGAATAAGCAGGCCTGCCATAAAAATTTGAGAATGATAACCAGCCTATGATTTGACCATCCTGTTCGCAGACCCAGAGTGGACGAGATTCCGGCTTGTGCTCATGAAACCATGCATGGCGCGATTCTACCGTAATTGGCTCTGTATCGGCGGTAACCACGCGCGAAGCAACTGTGGAATTGTAAATGGCAACAATTTGCGGCAAATCTTCAAACTGCGCCAGTCTATGAGTAAATTCTGCTGCCATCGTCATTAAATTGTATGGGTAGCCCGGGAAGAACGTACTGCCGCACCTAGCAATTCTTCTACACGCAAGCGTATGCGGTTACCACTTTCATCTTCCGGAAAATGCACGCCTATACCCTGTGACTTATTATTTCCTGCACCGGCAGGTGTAATCCAGGCAACCTTGCCAGCGATAGGATATTTATTAGGGTCATCCAACAAAGTCAAAATCAGGTAAATCTCTTCACCCAAGCGATAAGTCTTATTGGTAGGCACGAAAATGCCGCCATTTTTTAAAAATGGCATATAGGCTGCAAACAAAGCAGCTTTTTCTTTAATCGCCAGCGACAACACCGAAGGACGATTCGGTGAAGGCATATTAAGCGGTGCACCGGGATCTGCTGGTAAATCTGACATGTTCTGGCTTTCGCAATTCTTTAATCAAATAGTGCCGAATAATGCGGAATATTCAAGCAGCATATCTTCCAAAAATAATTTGGCCGACAAAGGGTGACTGGCAATCGCCTGTCTTTCATTGCAATTCTTGATGAATTGTTGCAAGGCTGGCTCATCAACCTGCATGGACAATGACTTCAACTCCTTCTCATAGCGAGGATGATACCGGATTCTGCCGCTTTGTTTATAGGAAAATATATCGTAGAGCCAACGTTGTAGCCAGCCGACGACGACTGGCATTTCCATTTTCTGCATCTTGTCGGCAGTTTTGAGGCTCAACTCTGTACCAGGTTTACTCAAAAACCGTATAAATTCATCCAGATCAGCACGCAAGTCTGAATGTGCCATGTCGAATGCTGCCAAAGGCGCTCCACCCTGTTGAGCCAACCAAACATCGGCATCCTTGATGCCCTGCTTATGCAGCCATTCCAGCGCAATACCAGCATCCGGCAAGCCAAGTCCAAACTTGTGACAACGCGACAAGATGGTTGGCAGCAACCTGTCTATGCTGTTTGAGACCAGAATGAATACCGTATTGGCATTGGGTTCTTCCAGGGATTTCAACAAAGCATTTGCCGCAGGCACATTCAGCGCCTCGGCAGGATACAGAACGATGACGCGCCGGCCGCTACGGTGGGTAGAAATATTCATGAAATCCGACAACGCGCGGATTTGATTAATGACGATTTCCTTGGAAGGCGCTTTACTGGCCTTGCTGGTTTTGGCAGGAGCTTCAGCCTCTTCACCAACTGGCGCATCTTCTTCGTCCAGCAGTTCTGGCCTGACACGGCGATAGTCGGGATGGCTGTATTGAGCAAACCAGCCACAAGAACCACATTGCTGGCAGGCGTGCCCACCCTGCCCCGGGTTTTCGCAAAGCAGTGACTGCGCCAGATGCTCGGCAAACACAGTTTTACCTATGCCTTGCGGCCCATGCAATAAAAAGGCATGGGGCAAGCGTTGTCCCAAAGCCTGTATCTGCTGCCAGGCATCTTCTTGCCAGCTATATAGGGGATGTTGCGTCATCTTGTTTGCTGAGCAGAGCCCAGTAACTCGTCAATCAATATATCCAGTTGCGAACGTATGATCTCTATGCTCTGCGTGGAGTCGATAATCCTGAAACGTTGAGGAAACTCTTTGGCGCGGCGCAGATATTCATTGCGGGTGGCAGCAAAAAAATCTGCTTTTTCCTGTTCAAATTTATCCAGATCACGGGTCGCATCAAGGCGTGCACGTGCCACTTCCAAAGGAACGTCGAACAATAGAGTCAGGTCTGGCTGTAAATCAGGGTGCACCCATTGTTCAAGGGCATTGAGTTTATCCAGTGACAAATTCCTGCCACCGCCCTGATAGGCAAAGCTGGCATCAGTGAAACGGTCAGAAATGACCCAGTCGCCGCGCGCCAAAGCTGGCTCTATGACCTGGGCAATGTGTTCGCGCCTGACAGCAAACATCAACAAAGCCTCTGTCTCCAGATGCATTTTTTGCTTTAATAGCAATTCGCGCAAGGTCTCACCTAGTGGCGTCCCCCCGGGTTCACGACTGCAAATCACTTTTACATCTTCAGCTTGCAGCTTGTTTTGCAAACGCTCTGCCACATAGGCGATATGGGTGGACTTACCCGCACCGTCTATGCCTTCAAAACTGATAAATTTTCCTGAGTGCTTCATTATTTAATTCTATATTCTATTAATGCACCTTGACGCTATCAACGTTGGTACTTGTTCACTGCGCGATTATGGTCATTCAGGTTATCGGAAAACTGACTGGTACCATTTCCACGCGCCACGAAGTATAAAGCATCGCTATGAGCAGGGTCCAAAGCTGCAGAAATGGATTCCATGCCTGGCAAGGCAATCGGTGTGGGCGGCAGGCCAACCCGGGTATACGTGTTATAGGGGGTATCAGTCAACAAGTCACGCTTATATATCTTGCCCTGATAGCGCTCGCCCATGCCATAGATGACGGTAGGATCGGTTTGCAGCAACATGCCGGTACGCAAGCGATTCACAAAAACCGAGGCTATCATGGGGCGTTCTGATTTTTGCCCTGTCTCTTTTTCTATGATGGAAGCCATGATCAGGGCTTCGTAGCGATTCTTGTAAGGCAAGCCATCAACGCGCTTTTTCCAGGCCTCATCAAGTTTTTTCAATAACTGGCTATGCGCCTGCTGATACAACTGCACGTCTGTACTACCCTTGGCAAAGCGATAGGTATCAGGAAAAAACAAACCTTCAGCTTGCGGAAAATCAGGCGTGATCTTGCGCATCAACTCGGCTTCACTCAAACCCTGGGTTTCATGCTTGATGGCAGGATGCGCATCGACTAGCTTGCGCATTTGCTGGAATGTCCAGCCTTCTATGACCGCCAGGCTGGCCATGGAAAAATCGCCATTGACGATCTTGTTCAGCAAGTCCACTGGCGTTTTACCCGCCTCGATTTCGAAAGAACCAGCTTTCAGGCGATTTTCCTTAGCCAACAAACGTGCCAGTGCTTCAAACATCAGAGGTTGGACAGGTACGCCAGCCTCATACACCTGACGGGCGGACGCACGCACGCTACTGCCCGGCTTGATGATGAATTCCTTGACCTCGCCCTCTGTAAAAATGGCTTGCTGCATCCAATAATAGAAACCGCCACCTGCGGCCAGCGCCAGCAGGATCAATAATACAAATAGTTTTTTTATGAAACCCATGTAGGCAGCTTAATCAAAATTGAGGGAGTTCTGACGAGATTTTGCAGACGCTACTATAATTCGCCTGAACAGGTGCAGGCGGTATTGTAAAGCCAGCGCAGACAATAAGCGAATCAGCAAAGAAGAGTGAGTATAACAATATGACGTGGGAAGACTTTTTATCCAGCCAGGGTGCCACTGTGGAAGATCTGAATACGACCGGTTTTGCCCCACATTGGCAGTCAGGTGCCCTGCAAACAGGATTTATAGCCGCTTTAACCGACCTTGGCCTGATCAGGGTTACCGGTGAAGATGCCCCGTCATTTTTGCATAATCAATTAAGCAATGATGTAGAGCATCTGAGTGCTGCCGAGCTGCGCCGTGCTGCTTACTGCACCCCCAAAGGGCGCATGCTGGCCAGCTTTGTATATTGGAAAGATGGCCAGGATATTATCTTGCAGCTATCAAAAAGCATACAAGCTACTGTACAAAAACGCTTGCAAATGTTTGTTTTACGGGCAAAAGCCAAATTGCACGATATCAATGCCGAATACGTCGTTCTCGGGCTGGGGGGGCAGCTGCCCCGGCGGCACTGCACGAATGGTTTCCTGTAATGCCAGCCAGACCCGACCAAAAGCTGAGTAATGAGTATGGCAGCTTGCTACGCGTTGCTGACGCCAACAATGCACCGCGTTATCAGTGGATAGCACCTGTAGAGATTGCAAAGCAGGCGTGGCCAAAATTAAGCACCCAATTGCGTGCGGTAAACACCAGCGCCTGGCGCGTGACTGAGATTCAGGCTGGCATTGCCATCGTCATCGCCAGCACACAAGAGAAGTTTGTCCCGCAGATGATCAATTTTGAACTTATCGGTGGTGTGAACTTTAAAAAGGGCTGTTACCCAGGGCAGGAGATAGTCGCTCGCAGCCAATATCTGGGCAAGCTCAAGCGCCGCATGGCAATAGCCTTGGTGCATGCGACAGATGTAGTAGCAGGAACCGAAGTATTTCATAGCGATGATGTCAGCCAGCCTTGCGGCATGATCGTTAATGCAGAACAACATCAGGAAGACAGTTCACTGGCCTTGATAGAAATGAAGCTGGCCGATCAGGAGAGCGGTCAGCTCACTCTAGGCTCGGCAACTGGCGCAACGATAGAACTGCAGGCGCTGCCGTACGCGATTACAGATATTACACAATAATCGCGCAATAAAGAATCAAAAGCAGGCATATGAATTGCTATATCTATTTTAAAGCCAGCGCTGGCAAAGAAGCAGAAGTACTGCAGCAGGAACGGCTGTTGCAAAATCTGATGCGCCAGGCCTATCAGCAAAGCTCAGGCTTGCAGAGACGCCCGACAGAACAGGATGGCATGCATACCTGGATGGAGATTTATCATCAGGTCACGTCTGATTTTGAACAGCGCCTTGAGTTGGCTTACGCGCAAACCGGATTGAAGCAATTACAGTCTGGTGAGCGACATATGGAATATTTTTTGGATGTAGACTTATGTGCCTGATCGTCTTTGCCTGGAAACTGATACCCTGCACACCTATCGTGTTTGCAGGTAACCGCGACGAGTTTTACGACCGGCCCGCTGCTGCGGCTGACTGGTGGCAAGACTACCCCAACATATACGCCGGGCGCGACCTGCAATCTGGCGGCACATGGTTGGGCATGACTACGATGGATGGCGCAGATAGCCTGACCAGCAAATTTGCCGCCATTACCAATATTCGTGCACCTTCTGAAAAGCGTGAAGATGCCCCATCTCGCGGAGAACTGGTTGCCAATTACCTCAAGGGTGATTTGAGTGCACAAGAGTATATCGCCAGTATTCGCGACACTGTTGCGGACTATAACGGCTTCAATTTGCTGATCGGCGACAAGGAAGACCTGATCTGGTTTTCCAACCGCAATCAGGATGATGTGCGCAATGGACAGCCCCTGCCTCCGGGTATTTATGGCATTTCGAATGCATCACTGGATACGCCCTGGCCAAAAGTTGTCAGGACCAAGGCAGAATTTGCCAGCATGATATGTCAGCGAGCGCCAGTGGATGCTTATTTTGAAGTGCTGGCCAATACCACCCCTGCTCCCGATTGCCGATTGCCTGACACCGGCGTTTCATTTGAAATGGAACGCCTGTTGTCATCACCCTGCATAGTCTCGCCGAATTATGGCACCCGGGTTTCTACGGTAGTCAAAGTCCATAAAGACTATCCAGCAGAATTCAATGAAAAGTTGTTGCGCTAGATAAGTTTAGGCATACAGCCTACACTTCATACTTTTTCCAGCCTGGCTTTCCACAGCAAGGCTGCGGCCAATAATTTTAATATGCAGGGCAAAGCGGCATAAGCTAGTGTCAGTGCCCGCAAACCACTCTCGCTGGCAACTCCAGGTACATAGCCCAGATATTCCAGCGCTGGCAAAGTCAGACCTGCTGCCAGCGCCAGGTTCATCTTGCTGGCCCAGTTCCAAACGCCAAAATAACTGGCTTCGTTTTTTTCGCTATGCCCCGCTGCATGAATGACTCCTGCCAGCAAGGCGGGTGGCAAAGCCAGGTCGGCTCCCAGGCTCATACCTGAAAAAATGCAAATCATCGAAAAAGCCCAGGCATCGCCGATACCTAATGCAAGTACGCCAACGAAACTGAGTACAGACAAAAGCATTGCCAACAACCATGCTTTGACTTCCCCTTTTCTGTGCGCCAGGCGAGTCCATAAAGGCATGGATAAAGCAGCCGCCAGAAAATACATCAGCAACAAAACTCCAGACAAATGCGCCAGATGCAAACGGTCTTTGGTGAAAAACAGGAACAAGGTTGCGGGTATCGCTGCGGCAATGCCGTTAACCACAAAGACCAGGAACAAGGCCCGGAAACTGCGGTTGGCGAATAGATGACGCAAAGACAGCGGTACATGAGCCACACCTGCCACCCCGGACTTTCGCGGTGTATGGTGTATCAGCAACCATGCAGTTATGAGCAGACTCAAACTCAGCATGCCAGACAAGATCGTGACATTGCCAAACTGGATGATGACGGCGGTCGCGATCACACCAACCAAACCACATGTCTCACGTACACTGGTCAGCCTTACTCTTTGCCCAGGCTCTTGCGTCAGGGACGCACCCCAACTCTGGTAAGCAATACTCACCAGGCTAAACCCTGCATACACAACCACCAGAGTGACGAAGAACCACAGAAAAGCAGGATTACCTGATAACTGGGGAGGATGGAACAAGCCAATGAAACCGGCAATCAATAATGGCAATGCCAGAGCGATATACGGCGCGTAACTACGACTTTGCGGCCTGCGGTCTATCACCGTACCAATAAAAGGATCAATGAAGGCATCCATGATACGTGTCAGTAATAGTGCTGTGCCTATCGCAGACAAAGACATGCCCAGGCGGTCAGCATAAAACTGCGGTACATAGACATAGATGGGTAATGCCACCATCGCCAGTGGGAAGCCAAACATGGCATAGGACAGCAATTGCGAGAGTGAGAGACGTTGCATATCATCCTGTTCGTGCTGTCTTTAAAAAATAAAAAAGCGCGATCATTATTCCATGACCGCGCTTTTTCGTTTGAAGCCTGATGATTTAGCTTAGTTCTTCCAGGCGCAGTTTCGTCACCGCACCAAAAACGGAGTCAAGTTTTTCTATCTTCTCTATGGCTGCAACGATATTTTTTTCCTTGGTCTGATGTGTCAGGATGATGATATCTGTCTGCGTTTCGCCTTCTGCTGGTTCTTTTTGCAGCATGGCATCGATAGAAATCGTCAAATCTGCCAGGATGCGCGTGACATCCGCCAGAACACCAGGCTTGTCTGCTACATGCATGCGCAGATAATAGCTGGTGACAATTTCTGCCATAGGTAAGACTGGCAAATCACTGAGGGAATTGGACTGGAAAGCGAGGTATGGCACACGATGCTCAGGATCAGCCGTTGCCAGGCGCGTGATATCAACCAGATCGGCAATCACTGCAGAAGCAGTAGGTTCAGAGCCTGCGCCCTTGCCATAGTACAGTGTCGCACCAACTGCATCACCATGCACCAGCACTGCATTCATGGCGCCCTCCACATTCGCGATCAGGCGTTTTTCTGGGATCAGGGTTGGATGTACGCGTAGTTCTATGCCAGCCTCAGTACGTTTACTGATACCCAGCAATTTGATGCGATAACCCAGTTCTTCAGCATAGCGAATATCGCTGGCTTGCAGCTTGGTGATGCCTTCGACGTGGGCTTTATCAAACTGCATGGGAATGCCATAGGCAATGGATGCCATGATGGTCGCTTTATGCGCAGCGTCGACACCTTCGATGTCGAAAGTAGGGTCTGCTTCTGCATAGCCCAGTTCTTGCGCCTGTTTCAGCACAGCGGAGAAGTCCAGACCCTTGTCACGCATTTCAGACAAGATGAAATTGGTCGTGCCATTGATGATGCCAGCAATCCACTGTATGCGATTGGCCGTCAAACCTTCACGCAAAGCCTTGATGATAGGGATGCCACCAGCAACCGCCGCCTCAAAAGCCACCATCACGCCTTTTTCTTCTGCCGCCTTGAAGATTTCATTACCATGTGTTGCCAGCAAAGCCTTATTGGCGGTAACAACATGCTTGCCATTGGCGATGGCTTTCATGACCAGGTCTTTGGCAATGCCATAACCACCTATCAATTCGATGACGATATCGATATCAGGATTGCTGACCACCAGATTGGCATCATTGACAACTTCACATTCACCATTGGTCAACTCACGTGCCCGTTCAACGTTCAGGTCTGCCACCATGGCAATCTCAATCGAGCGACCTGCGCGACGCGTAATCTCTAATTGATTACGCTTCAAAACGTTGAAAGTGCCGGAGCCGACGGTGCCTATGCCTAACAGGCCTACTTTGATGGGTTTCATAAGTTTTCTAAACAGTAAATTAAATTAATTAATTGGTGCCGTGACGCTTTCGGTATGACTCTAAAAATTGAGCAATACGCCCGAAAGCATCTGTCAAATCATCCGTATTGGGCAAAAACACAACACGGAAATGGTCGGAATTAATCCAGTTAAATCCCGTTCCCTGTACCAGCAATACGCGCTGCTCGGTCAGCAGTTCGTGGATAAACTCCTGGTCATCCTTGATGGGATACATCACGGGGTCCAGTTTGGGAAACATATACAGCGCAGCCTTGGGTTTAACGCAAGTCACACCGGGAATTGCCGTCAACAGCTTGTGCGCCAGATCGCGTTGCTTTAGCAAACGTCCACCTGGCCCAACCAGGTCATTAATACTCTGGTAGCCGCCAAGTGCAGTCTGAATGGCAAACTGGCCAGGTGCATTTGCGCACAAACGCATGGAGGCTAACATATTCAAGCCTTCAATATAATCCTTGGCATGACGTTTTTCACCTGACACCACCATCCAGCCAGCACGATAGCCGCAAGAGCGATAATTCTTGGACAGCCCGTTCAAAGTCAGGAACAGTACATCATCAGCCAGAGATGCAATGGAGGTATGCACTTCGCCATCATACAAAGTCTTGTCGTAAATTTCATCTGCAAAAACGATGAGCTGGTGCTGACGCGCCACCTCAACTATCTGCTGCAAGACCTCAACCGGGTACAAGGCACCGGTAGGATTATTTGGATTAATGACGACAATGGCCTTGGTATTAGGCGTGATCTTGCTCTTGATATCGTCGATATCCGGCATCCAGTCTGCACTTTCATCGCAGACATAATGCACAGGCTTGCCGCCAGACAGGCTGACAGCAGCTGTCCACAGGGGATAATCAGGCGCAGGCACCAATACTTCATCGCCGCTATTGAGCAAGGCATTCATGCCCATGACGATCAATTCAGAAGCGCCATTACCGATATAGATATCTTCTATGGTCACACCACGGATATGCTTTTCCTGAGTGTAATGCATGATGGCTTTGCGCGGTGCAAACATACCTTTGGAGTCGGTATAACCGGCGGCATTTTGCATATTGCGTATCATATCCTGCACGATTTCATCGGGCGGATCAAAATTGAAGACTGCCAGATTACCGATGTTGAGCTTGATGATCTTGTGACCTTCATCCTCCATCTGCTTGGCTTTTTCCATGACAGGACCACGGATGTCATAACAAACGTCTGCCAGTTTTTGTGATTTTTGTATGGGGCGCACCGCAACAATCCTTGATAATATTCATGAGTTGGCTGCATCCAGCTTGCAAGCTAAGCTGAAATTGAATGCAAGCGCATGATAAGCTGCAGTACAGGAATGCTGCACTGCCGAACGTTCCATTCTGCACAATGCGCCGAATTTTATCAATCAGAACTTAGCAAAAGCTGAATTCCAGAAGAGATTTTCGTCGATAGAGTCGCATCATGTATCGTAAATGATGGTTTTGCAACCTAATTGGCCCGAACAAACATATCGGTCAGAACAAAAACCAAACTTGCCGGTCTGAGTATCACATATTGAATATTGAGTATCGGCCCCAAGTACACATATATGGACTGTGTACTTAATTCAGTAAAAACCACCATGAAAAAACTGCTCCTATCCCTCTTGTTCAGTATAGTCAGCGTGAATGCTGCTTTTGCACAGAATGTGATCGAATCCATTGCCATGGACAGCGGCGGCAGACTGGGTGCCAGCCTTTTGGTACTGGAAACGGGGCAGAGTTTGTGGATATTGCCTGACACGGCTGCCCCCATGCAAGGTGTCAGCAAGCTGCCTATCGTCATGGCAGCATTGGCCGCAGTCGATAAAAACAAGCTGAAGCTGGATCAAAAAGTCACTATCAACAAAGAAGATTTGATCCCTGCGGACTTACCCAGCGCATTGCGTGATGAGCACCCTGAGGGCAATTTCAAAATTACCGCCAAGGAATTAATGCACCATGCCATCGTCGATAACGATGGAACTGCCAGTGATGCTTTGCTACGCTTGCTCGGCGGGCCACCTGCTGTCATGCAATATCTTGCGCAACTCGACATAAAAGATATCAAAGTTCTGGACACAGAAAAGGACCTGGCAAAATCCTGGAATATGCAATACCGCAATACAGCTACCCCCAAAGCCATGATTAAATTGCTGCAAACTGTTCAGGAAGGCAAAGCCCTGAGTCCCAAAAGCCGTGAATTATTACTGAAATGGATGACAGACACTGAAGTCGACCTGAAATCCACGTCAAACGCCTCCCCGAATCCCAATGCTGCCCGCATCAAGGCTTTACTGCCTGCGGGCACAGCCGTAGTTCACAAAGCTGGTAGCTCGCCTACGCATGGCAGTCTGACTGCTGCGCATAATGATGTAGGCATTGTTACCTTGCCAAATGGTCTCCACATGGCAGTAGCTGTATTTTTGACGGATAGCAAGGCTCCTCATGCATCCCGTGATTTAACGATCGCCAAAATTACCCGCGTTGGCTGGGATGCATGGTCAAAAAAATAGACCCGCAGCAATTGAATGCCCCATGACAGCGTACAAAAAACGTTACAATGCGCCACTTTACAGTCTTAACCTTGAGCTATATCGATGAAGTTGCACTCTACTCCTACGCAGCAATACCAGACCATCACTGCTTATGAAAAAGACAGTGTAGAAATTAATGCAATTACTTACACTTACAGCCTGATCGTGTTGCCAGAGACCAAGCCGCAGCAATGGTCGGCCACCAGTTTCGAGCAGTTGAGCGCTGAAGATTTTGCGCAAATTGAAGCCACTATTCCCGATGTTGTCATTTTAGGCACAGGCAATAAACAGCGCTTTGTTCATCCCAAGCTGACGGCTGCACTGGCTGCCAAACGTATAGGCGTTGAATGCATGGACAATCAAGCTGCCTGCCGCACCTATAATATTCTAATGGCCGAGGGCCGTAAGGTTGCGCTGGCACTGATTATGGAAGCTGCATGAAACAGACCTCCCCTTTTGACTCTCCACGCACGCTGTGGGCATTGACGATCGCCTTCTTGCTGGTCTGGTTTTACATGCTGGGTGCCAGGACGTTGGTTCCAACCGATGAAGGCCGTTATGCAGAAATGGCACGTGAAATGCTGGCATCAGGAGACTGGATTACCCTGCGCCTGAACGGCATCAAGTATTTTGAAAAGCCCCCCTGCAAAACTGGATGAATGCCCTGACCTTTGCCATCTTCGGTCTGGGCGACTGGCAGGCTCGTTTATGGACTGGCCTGAATGGCTTGCTTGGTGTTGCCGCTGTGGCTTATACCGGCAACAAGATATTCAGCCGTCGCGTTGGTATCGTTGCGGCTCTGGTACTGGGTTCAAGTTTCTGGTGGGCAGGCATGGGCCACGTCAATTCTCTGGACATGGGCTTGTCCGGCATGATGACTCTGGCTCTGTGTGGATTGCTGGTCGCGCAAATGTCTGGTGCCAATAGCAAGACGGAGCGCAATGCCATGCTGGTTTGCTGGGCGGGCATGGCGCTGGCGACGATGTCGAAAGGCTTGATCGGGTTTGTATTGCCGGGGGGGTATTGGTTATTTACACCCTGGTGACGCGTGACTGGGGCTTATGGAAACGCCTGCATATGGGCAAGGGTTTAATCCTGTTTTTTGCTATCACGGCGCCCTGGTTTATCTTGATCGCGATAAAAAACCCTGAGCATCCACATTTTTTCTTTATCCACGAACATTTTCAGCGTTTTACCAGTACTGTACATAAGCGTGGTGGCCCATGGCATTACTTCAGTCCTTTGCTCATCGTCGGTATCGTGCCCTGGATAGGTGTTTTGCTTCAAGGCTTATGGTCTGGAGTCAAAGATAAAACACCGGGTTTTCAACCGCAAAAAATGCTGCTCATTTGGGCAGCCTTCCTGTTTTTCTTTTTTAGTATTTCAGGCTCAAAATTGCCAGGCTACATTCTGCCTATCTTCCCCGCGCTCGCCCTTCTTATCGCTTGCCATCTGGAGAAATCAGATAATCGCCCAGTGAAAATAGCAGGCATCCTGTTCATTATATTTGGCATAGCTATCGCGGTCGGCCTCACAATCTATCTGGGCAAATTACATGAAGCAGACGCATTCGACCAAGCCTTGGCGATTGCATACAAACCCTGGATAATTTGCGTAGCCGTGTTGGCGATCATCGGCGGGGCGCTTACATGGCTACTGGCAGGTAAAGGCACGACAGGAAAAGACTGGGCAATTATTTGCCTCGCTGCCAGCGGTTATCTGGTAGGCCAGATAGGTTTTCTGGGACATAATCCTTGGGGAAAATATATTGCAGGCAGCGAATACATACCTGCAATCAAGGCTGAACTGATCTCACCAACTACACCTTTCTATGCAGTTGGCCGCTATGAACAGGCCTTGCCGTTTTATCTGGAGCGCACCACAACACTGGTTGAGTTCCCTGATGAAATGCAGTTTGGTCTTGAGCATCAACCTGAATTATGGATACCCAAGCGTGAAGACTTCGTCAAACAATGGCAGATGCATCAGGACAAGGGCGAAGCTGCCGTTGCCATCTTGCGTAATGATATTTATGACGATTTGAAAAAAACTGATTTCCCCATGCGGATAATCGCCAAGGACCCGCGCCGCGTCATCGTCGCCAATCTGGTTAATAAAAACAAATAAACAATTATGAATATCAATACCTTTGGCTTTATCTTCACCGGCATCATGCTCAATGCTGTCGCCCAGCTTTTGCTGAAGAAAGGCACCAATGCAGTTGGTGCCATTCATCTCACTGCAGAGAACTGGTTTTCAACGGGCCTGCAACTGGCAACGCAGTTACCCATCATTGGTGGCCTGACATGCTACGTCATTTCTGTCGTCGTCTGGATCATCGGTTTGTCACGCGTTGATGTCAGCATTGCTTACCCGTTGCTATCATTAGGCTATATCGTCAATGCCATCGGTGCATGGTATTTCCTGGGTGAAGTCATGTCCATGCAAAGGATGCTGGCGATTGGTGTCATTATCATTGGCGTAGCCTTGCTGGTAAAAAGCTGAATTGCCTCATTGGCACCCATCTCATATTCCATAAGAATAGCTTTGTTTTATTGAAAGGTTCACCATGAGTGATACACCCAAATTCCTGCCCTTCACCAAACCGACTATCGATGAAGAAACCATCGCTGCCGTAACAGAAGTCTTGCGTTCTGGCTGGCTGACCAGTGGGCCTAAAGTACAAGCTTTGGAAGCGCAATTATCTGAATATTTTGGTGGCCGTCCTGTGCGCACTTTCAATTCTGGTACCTGCACCATGGAAATTGCCCTGCGTATAGCTGGTATAGGCGCGGGCGATGAAGTGATCACGACACCAAATTCATGGGTGGCAACCGCCAACGTCATCATAGAAACTGGTGCAACCCCTGTGTTTGCTGACATTGATCCAAAAACACATAATATCGACCTCGACAAAGTTGAAGCTGCCATAACACCACGTACCAAGGCGATTATCCCCGTGCACATGTGCGGCCTGCCTTGCGACATGGACAAGCTTTACGCCATCGCCGACAAATACAAATTGCGTGTCATAGAAGATGCAGCGCAAGCCATAGGTTCCACCTGGAAAGGCAAACGCATAGGCTCTTTCGGTGACTTTGCCTCATTCAGCTTCCAGGTCAATAAAAACATCATGACTGGTGAAGGTGGTTGCCTGGTGTTGAACAATGCAGAAGAAGCACGCCTGGCAGAAAAATACAGACTGCAAGGTGTAACGCGCAGTGGTCTTGACGGTATCGATGTTGACGTACTCGGCGGCAAATACAATATGACAGATATTGCCGCCGCCATAGGCCTGGGGCAAATGAAACATCTGACAGAGTTCAATGCCAAGCGCGCGGCCCTGGCAAAGCACTATTTCACCAGCTTTGGTAGTGACTTTGAACAAAAGACAGGCGCAGAGTTGCCCATTGCCGACTTTGAAAACAGTAACTGGCACATGTTCCACCTGGTCTTGCCAGAAAGCGTCAATCGCGCAGCTTTCATGCAGCAAATGCTGGATCAACAAATTGGCCTGGGTTACCACTATCGCGCGATCCATTTGTTCAGCATGTACCGCGAGCGCGGTTTTACCGATGGCATGTTCCCGATTGCAGAACGCATAGGTAAGCAGATTGTTACTTTGCCATTATTTCCAGCCATGAACACAGAAGATGTCGAAAGAGTCGTGTCTGCGGTAAAATCCTGCCTTCTCTGAAATCGGCAGAACAATACCAATGAAACCCGAACTCTCTGTTGTCATACCCGTCTACAACGAAGAAGCTGGCCTGGCCAAGCTGTTTGAACGCCTGTACCCGGCGCTTGATACGCTTGCCGCGCGTGGTGTCAGCTATGAAATAGTGTTTGTCAACGATGGTAGCCGCGATAACACGCCTGCCTTGCTGGCTGACCAGTATCGCCTGCGCCCGGATGTTACGCGTGTCGTGCTGTTCAATGGCAATTACGGCCAGCACATGGCTATTCTGGCTGGATTTGAAGCTACACGCGGTGAAATCGTCGTCACCCTGGATGCGGATTTGCAAAATCCGCCAGAAGAAATCGGTGCCCTCGTCGATAAGATGCGTGAAGGCTATGACTACGTAGGCTCCATACGTCGCAAGCGCCAGGATTCTGCCTGGCGTACTTATGCGTCCAAGGCGATGAACCGCTTCCGTGAAAAAATCACGCGCATCAAGATCACGGACCAGGGCAATATGTTACGCGCCTATGGCCGCAATGTGATTAATCTGATTAATCAATGCAGTGAAGTGAATACCTTCGTCCCTGCCCTGGCTTATACCTTTGCGCGCAAGCCCACGGAAATCATCGTTGAGCACGAAGAACGTTCTGCCGGCGAATCAAAATATTCACTGTACAGCCTGATACGCCTGAATTTCGATCTGATGACTGGCTTCTCCATCATGCCCCTGCAATGGTTCTCCATGCTGGGCATGGTGCTGTCGGTCTTGTCTGGCGGCCTGGTATTGCTGTTGCTGATACGCCGCTTTGTGCTGGGCGCTGAAGCAGAAGGTCTGTTCACGCTATTTGCGATCGCCTTCTTCCTGATGGGTGTGATCCTGTTTGGCATAGGTTTGCTCGGTGAGTATGTAGGCCGGATTTACCAGCAGGTGCGTGGCCGTCCGCGCTATGTGGTGCAGACCATCCTGGAACAATCCACCCCGGATTTGCCTGAAGTTAATTAAGAAAGCAGAGATGACAACATCAGCATCCTCCCCTGCAACAGCGGTGGTTTTTGCCTATCACAGCGTCGGTGTGCGTTGCATCAAGACTTTGCTGGCACGAGGTATAGGCGTCAAACTGGTTGTTAGCCACACTGATAACCCGGCAGAAACCATCTGGTTTGAATCAGTGGCCGATCTTTGCCGTGAGCAAGGCATAACCTGCATCACACCTGATAACCCAAAATCAGCTGAATTGAAAGAGCGGGTAGCAGCCATAGCGCCAGATTTCATTTTCAGCTTTTATTATCGCCACATGTTGCCGCTGGATGTGCTGGCTTTGGCCAAACGCGGAGCTTACAACCTGCATGGTTCTTTGCTGCCTAAATACCGTGGCCGTGTACCAGTCAACTGGGCAGTCTTGCATGGTGAAACTGAAACTGGTGCCACCCTGCATGAAATGGCCTTGAAACCTGATGCAGGTGACATTCTTGCTCAAGTATCAGCGCCCATTTTGCCGGATGACACAGCCTATGAGGTGTTTGGTAAGTTGACGGTGGCAGCAGAACAATGTCTTTGGACTGCGCTGCCCAACTTGATCGCAGGTACAGCCAGGCGTTTGCCTAATGATTTGTCCGCCGGCAGTTACTTTGGCGGCCGCAAACCTGAAGATGGCCGCATCAACTGGGAACAGACTGCGCAACAGGTATATAACCTGCACAGGGCCGTTGCCCCTCCCTATCCGGGTGCATTTACCGATCAGGCTGGTCATCGATTTATTATCGTAAAAGCACGTTTATTCAAAGGCAACGCGGCAAATTTGCCGACAGGCTTACATGTAGTAGATAATAACGTCCTTGGCGTGTGTGGCGATGGTCACGCACTGCATATTATTGAATTGTTAATGGATGGCAAAGTCGTGGGCACGCAGGAATTGGCGGCCCTGTTAAAGCAAGTGGCATAAGCCTCTGTTTTGCGCATCTGAACTAGCAATCAACATTTACTTTAAAAAGAATTCATTATGAAAAAAGTCCTCATACTCGGCGTGAACGGTTTTATCGGCCACCATTTGTCCAAGCGCATCCTCGAAACCACAGACTGGGAAGTGTATGGCATGGACATGCAAACCGAGCGTCTGGGCGACTTGCTCAATCACCCGCGCATGCATTTCTTTGAAGGCGACATCACCATCAATAAAGAATGGGTGGAATACCATGTCAAGAAGTGCGATGTCATCCTGCCCCTGGTGGCGATCGCTACACCTTCCACATACGTAAAACAACCTTTGCGCGTATTTGAGCTCGATTTTGAAGCCAATCTGCCTATCGTCCGTTCTGCCGCAAAATACGGCAAGCACCTGGTATTCCCATCCACTTCTGAAGTGTATGGCATGTGCCATGATGAAGAGTTTGATCCAGAAGAATCTGAACTGATTTGCGGCCCTATCAATAAACCACGCTGGATTTATTCCTGCGCCAAGCAGTTGATGGACCGCGTGATCTGGGGTTATGGCATGGAAGGCCTGAACTTCACCCTGTTCCGCCCATTTAACTGGATCGGCGCTGGCCTGGACAACATCCACACACCAAAAGAAGGCAGCTCACGCGTCGTGACGCAATTCTTTGGCCATATCGTTCGTGGTGAAAATATTTCCCTGGTCGATGGCGGCGCGCAGAAACGTGCATTCACCTATATCGACGACGGTATCGACGCCTTGATGCGTATTATTGATAACAAAAACGGCGTAGCCAGCGGCAAGATCTATAACATCGGTAATCCATCCAATAATTTCTCCATCCGCGAGCTGGCACACATGATGCTGGATCTGGCTGCTGAATATCCAGAGTATGCTGAGACAGCCAAAAAAGTAGAGCTGACAGAAACCACTTCTGCAGCCTACTATGGTAAAGGTTATCAGGACGTGCAAAACCGCGTTCCAAAAATTACCAACACCTGCGAAGAACTGGGCTGGAAGCCGGTAACGACCATGCCAGACACCATGCGCAATATTTTCGACGCTTACCGAAGCCAAGTAGCGGAAGCACGCGCCTTGATGGATTAATACTGGATTACATGCCTACCATCGTTCTCAAGATCGACGTCGATACCTATCGCGGCACTAAAGAAGGCGTACCTAATCTGGTGCGCATTCTCAAGAAGCATAATGCAGGCGCAACTTTCCTGTTTTCCTTGGGCAAGGACCACACTGGCTGGGCCTTGCGCAGGGCATTCCGTCCTGGTTTTTTCCAAAAAGTGTCACGCACCTCGGTTCTGGAACACTATGGTTTCAAGACCCTGATGTATGGCGTGTTCCTGCCTGCCCCGGATATAGGTAGTTGCACGACCGAAATGCAGGCAGTACGTGATGCTGGTTTTGAGTGTGGCATTCATACCTGGGACCATGTAGTCTGGCAAGACAATGTGCGGGTGCGTGACCTGAGTTGGACTCGTAAGCAGATGGAGCAAGCCCACCAGCGCTTCCAGCAGATTTTTGGTGCGACGCCAAAAACCCATGGTGCGGCTGGCTGGCAAATGAATGATCACGCTTTTGCCCAGCTTGACCAGTTCGGCATGCAATACGCTTCCGATGGGCGCGCCATGCTCAATGAAGATGGCGGTCTCAGCGATCCGAAGGCTGGCCCTTACCGCCTGCAAGTGGGTGCCAATGTTATGTCCTGTATACAGATGCCAACAACCCTGCCTACTCTCGACGAGTTGCTGGGACGCGACATTGCAGGCAATGTCATTAGCGAGTCAAATATCGCTGCGAATATACTGGGACTGACAGCAATTCCAAAAGATCATGTATTTACCTTACATGCAGAGCTTGAAGGACAGAAACTCGCCCCCATATTCGAGGAATTGCTGACAGGCTGGCGCAAGCAAGGTTATCGTTGCATTTCCATGGCGGATTATTATGAATCCATCAAAAATGAGGATTTACCGACACGTCCATTATCATGGGCGGGCTTGCCAGGCCGTTCCGGAGAGCTGGTCGCCCTGATCTAGTCAGTCAGCAACATTTCTCCACCCCTAACCAAGGAGATGAAAGTGGCTGAGACCCCTTCTGCACTGCAATGCCAGGTACCTGAATTTTCCGCTGCCATGACTGGCGACAAAGCGTTTCAATTAAGTAACTACATTGGTAAAAATATCATTATTTATTTTTACCCAAAAGACAACACCCCAGGCTGTACTACGGAAAGTATCGCCTTCCGTGATCTCCACCCACAATTTCAGCTAGCCAATGCTGTCGTTTTTGGTATCAGCCGTGACAGTCTGCGCTCTCACGAAGGCTTTAAGAGCAAGTTAGGTCTGCCTTTCGAGTTGATTTCTGATCCTGATGAAACCCTGTGTCTGTTGTTCAACGTGATGAAAATGAAGAACATGTATGGCAAACAGGTACGTGGCATCGAGCGCAGCACATTTGTGATTGACGGCAACGGTAAATTAGTGAAAGAATGGCGTGGAGTCAAAGTAGCAGGACACGTAGATGAAGTACTCGAATTTGTGAGCGCCCAAACTTAATTGAACTCTCCAGAATTACTCTTGATAAAAGCCGCGAAAGACAGTGCCAGCAGCGATGTTGGTATGTCCTCAGCGGCTTTTAACTTTTCAGCTCTCACTTTTTGATTGAGGTTTTCATGCCATTGCCAAAAATGCCGACCAAGCCAGCAGCACTGCTTTCACCCAAGGATTATCCGAAGGCAGAAAAAGGCAAACCAGCCAAAACAATAAAATCCGCAACGCCAGAGAAAATCAAAGCTATTGATGTCGCCCCGGCACCACAAAGAAAGAAAATCGCAACGGTTCCCGCTGTTGTGAGCAAACCTGTTGCAGAGAAACCGGTACCGGCAGCCATCGCCAAAAGCTTGCCTGTCGTTGCTGCCAGCAAGGCCAAAACCCATGACAGCCGGGTCAAGTCAGGTACCAGCCGTGCTGCGGATAAATCTGGCACGACCAAATTGTTTGTACTGGACACCAACGTCCTCATGCATGATCCATCATCGCTATTCCGTTTTGAAGAGCATGATGTATATCTCCCTATGATCACGCTGGAAGAACTGGATGATCATAAAAAAGGCATGTCCGAGGTCGCCCGCAATGCGCGTCAGGTATCACGCTCGCTGGATGCCCTGGTAGGTGATATCGATCATCACGATATAGAAAAAGGCATCTTGCTGTCCAAACTGGGCAACAAGGATGCCAAGGGTCATCTGTACTTCCAGACCAAGCTGCAAAGTGCCGACTTGCCAGTTGGCCTGCCTAAAGGTAAGGCAGATAACCAGATACTTGGTGTAGTCCGTGCGCTGGAAACAGAAATGCCGGGCCGCCCTGTGGTACTGGTGTCAAAAGACATCAACATGCGCATCAAGGCGCGCGCCATGGGCTTGCCTGCCGAAGATTACTTCAATGACCATGTATTGGAAGATTCTGATCTGCTGTATTCCGGCATCGTGCAGTTGCCTGATGACTTCTGGAACAAGCATGGCAAGGGTATAGAAACCTGGCAAGAAAACCGCAATGGCCTGAGCACAACTTTTTACCGCATTACCGGCCCTGTCATCCCATCCCTGCTGGTGAATCAGTTTGTGTATCTGGAGCCCAAGAATGGTGAAGCATCTTTCTATGGCCAGGTCAGGCAGATCAATGGCAAGACTGCGGTACTGCAAACCTTGCGTGACTATGGCCATGTCAAGCATAGTGTCTGGGGCATCACCTCACGTAACCGCGAACAAAACTTTGCCTTGAATCTCTTGATGGACCCGGAATGCGATTTCGTTACCCTGCTGGGTCAGGCTGGTACAGGCAAGACCTTGCTCGCTTTGGCTGCAGGTCTGGCACAAGTGCTGGAAACCAAAACCTATAATGAAATCATCGTCACGCGCGTTACTGTGCCTGTAGGTGAAGACATAGGTTTCCTGCCAGGTACAGAGGAAGAAAAAATGTCGCCATGGATGGGCGCTTTTGACGACAATCTGGAAGTGCTCAACAAGTCTGATAATGACGCCGGTGACTGGGGTCGTGCTGCCACTCAGGATTTGATACGTTCGAAGATCAAGATCAAGTCCCTGAACTTCATGCGTGGCCGTACTTTCGTCAATAAATTCCTCATCATCGACGAAGCGCAGAACTTGACACCCAAACAGGTCAAGACCTTGGTAACACGCGCAGGCCCCGGCACTAAGATCATCTGCCTGGGTAATATTGCCCAGATCGATACGCCATACCTGACTGAAGGTTCCAGCGGTTTGACTTATGTCGTAGATAGATTCAAGGGCTGGGCGCATAGCGGCCATGTGACACTGGCTCGCGGTGAGCGTTCACGTCTGGCAGATCACGCGAGCGAAATTTTGTAATCAATAAATAGCTGGCGGCAATTGAAAATGGCACCCAAATTTGGGTGCCATTTTTTTAGCTGCTCATGAATTCACTCGAGTAGAACCCATAACGAAACCATTAAGGTTTAGGCAACTCCCATGGATAAGGAACATAACCTGGAGGTGGTTCCTCACCTGCACTTGGATCGTGGTTTTGTCCGCCATCACTATTATCACCACCAGAAACCATCAATATTTCCTGCTCACTCAATTCGCGTGCAATCTTCATTCCCATAACATCAGCCTTCGCTTGATTTTTTTCAGCTTGGATATTCATTATCAAAATTTCCTATGATTGCGCAGATTTTATGTGCTTAGGTACATGGTCTGCGATCCCATGCACCAAACAAGTGCATCACAACCATGTGTAGTCGTCATTCCCTGAAAGAACTATCAAGCAGACTAATTACACAGTACAAGCTAACTTTTATAAAAAATGTTAAATTGCGTATTAAGTATTAATTCCTTACCAAGGTATGTCAAGCGAATTGAATATTATATAAATAATTTGTTGTAAATCGGCTTACAAATCATTGGAGAAATTGAAAATTATTTCACCACAAAAAAATTGGCACCCTAAGGTGCCAAAATTTTCTGTCATATTCCAGCTGTGGGTGGCTTTGTCAAACTGAGCAGAGCACTTTATTTCCATTCCCCGCGCAACTCACTGACCTTTTCCTGCAACGCCTGAGGCGTCACATCCTGAGGCTGCATAACGTCGCCCACGACCAGTTCCAGTTTGGAAAATGGTCCGCGACGGAATGCGCGTCCGAATGAATTGCTTTTATCCCTTGAAAATACACTGCCCCATAGCCCACGCAAAGCCAGTGGATAAACCGGAACGGGACTACGTTCCAGTATTTTCATAATCCCGCCTTTGAATTCATTCAACTCACCTGTGGCGGTCAATTTACCCTCCGGGAAAATGCAGACCAGATCACCTTCATGCAAAGCCTGGGCTACGTCGATAAATGATTTCTCCATCAACCACGGGTCTTCTTTAGCCGGCGCAATCGGGATGGCCTTGGCAGTACGGAATACCCAGGACAGGAAAGGTATTTTAAATATCCGGTGATCCATGACAAAGCGTACCGGCCTCGGGCTCGACGCCATGATGACGATGGCATCCATGTAGCTGACATGATTACAGACGAGGATGCCCGCACCTTCATCGGGTATCCGTTCAGTGTTGATAGTTTTGACCTTGTAGATAGTGTGTATCAACAGCCAGGCAATAAAGCGCATCAGGAATTCTGGCACCAGACTAAAGATATAGATCGCCACGATGGCATTCAGGATGGCGGTTGCCATGAAGATTTGCGGTATCGTAAAGCCTTTTTCCAGCATGGCTACTGCCGACAAGGAGGCGACCACCATGAACAAAGCGTTCAGGATGTTCATGCCTGCTATTGTGCGCGACAAATGCTTTGGATCGCAGCGTGTCTGTATCAAGGCAAACAAAGGCACGATGTATAAGCCGCCAAAAATACCTATCATCGTGATATCGAACAGAATGTGCAAACTGCCAGCCTGCTTGATGAATTCCATTGCACCGACAGTTGCCACATTGGTATAGCTCAGACTGGATAAATACAAATCAAAACCAAATACCGACAAACCTATGGCACCAAACGGCACCAGACCAATCTCCACCTTATGACCAGACAGTTTTTCACACAACAAAGAACCAGCACCTATGCCAAAGGAGAAAATCGTCAGTAAAAGCACAAAGACACTGTGATCGCCATGCAGATAATCCTTGGCATACTGAGGAAACTGCGCCAGTACGATAGCACCATAGAACCAGAACCAGGAGTTACCCAGCAAAGACAAAAATACAGGACGATTTTGTTTGCTGAAACTGATATTCCTGATGGTTTCAGTGGCCGGGTTCCAGTTGATTTTCAATTCTGGCGCAGGCGCAGGCGAATCGGGAATACGCAAAGCCGTCAGGTAGCCCATGATGGCGACGACTATCGCACCGCCAGCCACCAGCTCAGTCCCCCAGGGTTTACGCACCACCAGCATGGCACCGAGGATTTCTCCGAGCAGAATACCGACAAAAGTACCCATTTCTATCAGGCCATTGCCACCAACCAGCTCGTCGGTCTTCAGATGCTGAGGCAAATAGGCGTATTTGACCGGGCCAAACAAAGTGGAATGTATCCCCATGCCGCAAACAGCCGCAATCAGGAGCCACAGATTATGCGTCTGCCAGCCGACAGCCGCTACCAGCATGATGCCAATCTCGAGTAGTTTGACATTGCGGGCCATGCGACCTTTTTCAAATTTATCAGCCAATTGCCCTGAAGTCGCAGAAAACAGTACAAAGGGCAAAATGAATAAGCCAGGAATCAAGTTATTGAGCAGCCCGACTTTCATGTCAGTCCAGGACAAGGCGTCATACGTCAGTATGGTCAGCAAGGCTGTCTTGAACACATTGTCATTGAATGCGCCGAGAAACTGCGTCCAGAAGAAAGGGGCAAAACGGCGCTGCGACAGCAGGGTAAACTGGCTATGTTGGCTCATGGATGTTGTCGGCTACCTGAAAAATTAAGATTAAAACTGCAAGGATTGTAACTTACTCAAATCAGAATTGAAAAAAACCATGCACAGCGTCAGGAAAGAAAAAAATCTATGGCTTTATGAACAGGTAGTATCTGACAACTCTCCTGCGTCGCCATCTGCAGTGCAGTTTCCAACAGAGCCGGAGTTGTCCCCCATGGCCCTGGTGTTTCACTGACTTCATGGCTGTATAAAATCAACCAGCCACCTACAGAAGCAGTGTGCTTGATCAGGGCAATGATCTCATCTTGATTATTGTTCGCAGAGTACAGGGCTTGTGCGCGCAAGGCAGACAAGTCGGCACGACCAGTCTGGGTGCCGCCGCCGGTAATGCGGCTATATGAAAATCGTTTGGCTGCTGCCAGCTTGCTACCCAGGTCATAGGCACCAAAAGGAAAGGCAAAACCGCGATTAGCGATATTGTGTTGCTTGAAAAAAGCCTGATTGCGTTCCCAGTCAGCCGCTAAAAAATCTAAAGAAGCATTAGCGCAATTAGTATGGGAATAGGTATGGCAGCCAACTTCATGCTCGTTTTCTACCAGGCGCCGCAAATCCTCCACACTATGACAAGGCTGGTTTTGCTCAACGCCATCGGTCAGGCTGCCACAGATATAGAAAGTACCGCGTGCCTGGTATAACTCCAGCAGCATGGCTCCCTGATGACAGGCACTGGCGGGTACATCGTCAAAACTGAAACTGACCACTCCCCTGCCCTTATTGAGTGGCAACCAGCGATTTGCTGTGTGGCGTGCCGCAAATCGGCTCAATCTTTGTGCTAGCCCCATGATCAACGCAAACTATCCGAGGCGCTCAAGGAGTGCTGGTAGCGCTTCAAACCCATGCGCGAATTACTCCCCGGCAAATTTTCATAGGTATATTCCAGTCCTAATTTAATCACGGCCTGCTTCAGATTTATGCCATCAGATTCACGCTGGACTTTTTCATAAAAACTATCCAGCACCAGTCGGAAACCCCGTTCAAATTCATAAGCGCCGCCCAAACCGACGCGTATCAATTTCTCTTTGCGCGATGTGCCATCGGCCAGTGTCGCAAGACGCGGCACCAATACATTATCGCTATTTTGAAAAAGCGTGGAGAAATTCATCTGCGATTTGTCTGAATACTTCCACTGTGCATCAAAGCGTAATGCCTTGCTCAGCACATAGACGACAGTGCGGTCAACAATGGTAAAAGGCCGGTCCCACAACTGCAAATCCAGGCGCAATTTTGGTGAGTAATGATAGGTACCACGCAATAAAATATTCGACAAATTGGTGTCGCGTTCTGTCAGCACATCGTACTTGCGTTTGATCACCCCCAGATGCGCACTGGTAACAGACTTGCTGCTGTAACGCCATTCAGCATCGAGAAAGACCTCTGACTCTTTATATGCCTTATCCAGGTCGGCAATATCCTGCTCATTACGGTCCGGGAAATTCGTTTCCGACAAACGTGTCCCGATTTCAACGCTTGATCCAGTTGGAGAGTAGTAGCGCCCACTCAATTGCCTGCCACGCTCGTCAAAGTTATATAGCTGATTCAGGGGCAAATCATAATTCAGGCCAGCCCTGTCCAGACTGGCATTCAAGGACCATTCATCAGTCAGTTTAAAATTAACATTGGCAGAAGCACGTTTTTGGTGCGAGATATCTTTATCTGTCAGGCTGCCATTGATGTATTGAAATAACCTGTCTTCTTTACCCGCAGTGATTTGGCCATTAATAATCTGTCCTGCTGCCCATTGGAGCGTGGCATCGCCTGCTAACAGATGGTGATCGAGTTCTTTATAGTTTTTATAATGCCGGTTACCAAGCGAGCCCGTCAATATCAGGCGGGTGCGGTCCGATAAAATGGGGATGATGGCGCCAGCCCGCACATCGGTGCCGGTTATGCTATCGCGATTGCGAAACTTTTTGTCGTCGGCAACGCCAGGCTGACCTGACTGCTCACCTTGCCCCTGGTCACCTTGATCAGGCTGTGTGGGCTTGGCTGTCTGCTCGTAAAAGCGAAACGGATTACTGTCGCTGGTCAGCGAAGTTTCCAGTTGCAACACCAGCTCTACTGTATCTGCCGCATGTACAGCCGATGTAGATGATGCGAGCACAGATAACAGACCAAGCATGACCCAGCCACCTGGTCCGGTAGAAAAATGAGCTATGGAAAACGCAGGATCACGTCTCCTGAAATTCATTTTGCTGGTTTTTCGCATGCCATTTTTATTGTTGTTGCAAGCCGCGTTCAGTCAAACGGAAAACCCGGTCACAGCGCCCGGCCAACTCCGCATCATGGGTAACAATCACAAATGCCGTACCCAGAGTTTGCGATAATTCCAGCATCAAGGCAAACACCTGTTGTGCTGTACTACCGTCAAGGTTACCTGTAGGCTCATCTGCCAACACGCAGGCAGGCTGTGTTACCAGAGCGCGCGCCAAAGCCACACGCTGTCTTTCACCGCCAGACAATTCACCAGGAACGTGCTTGAGTCTATGACCAAGGCCCACTTTTTCCAAAATTGCCTGTGCCACTTTTTGCGCTTCACTTCTTGCCATGCGACGGATGATAAGGGGCATGGCCACATTATCCAGCGCAGAAAACTCAGGCAACAGATGGTGAAACTGATAGACAAAGCCCAGCGCATGATTGCGCAACTCTCCGCGCGCGGTCTCATTCAGGCTGGCAAAATCCTTGCCCTGCAAGGTAACCGTTCCTTTGCTTGGGGTATCAAGCCCACCCAGCAAATGCAATAAAGTAGATTTGCCGCAACCAGATGCACCGACGATGGCGATTCGCTCACCCTTGTAGATGCTCAGATTGATTTCATTCAGGACATTGACAGATTCCAGCCCTTGCGAAAACGTCTTACCCAGGCCGCTGCAGGATAAAATCATTTCTTGTTTGTTCTTTTCTTGACTCAATACTTGATCATTCATAACGCAATGCCTCCGCAGGTTTCACGCGTGAAGCACGCCAGCTAGGATAGATAGTGGCCAGCATGGCCAGAATTAAAGCGACACTACCAATAGTCAGCACGTCAAACAACTGCACATCCGATGGCAGTTTACTAATGACATACACTTCTTTGGACAGCAGTTGTATACCCAATATGCTTTCTATGAAAGGCACGATGACGTCAATATTCAGGGAGATCAACAGGCCCAGCCCCACACCAGACAGCGTACCGAGGCAACCAACGATGGTGCCTTGTATCACGAATATTTTCATGATCGATGAAGGAGCCGCCCCCAGGGTGCGCAAGATGGCAATATCAGCCTGCTTGTCTGTGACCGTCATGACCAGAGTAGAAACCAGGTTAAACGCAGCCACGGCGATGATCAGGGTCAGGATGATAAACATCATGGTTTTTTCTGCTTTTACGGCAGCGAAATACACCTTGTTCTGTTGTGACCAATCACGGATCAGCAAATCGCCTGACAAAGTGCGCGACAACTCCAGCGCCACCTGTGGTGCCTTGAGCATCTCCTTGATGCGCAGACGCAGGCCGGATGGCGAATTCAGGCGGAAGAATTTTTGCGCATCTTCTATGTGCATGAATGCCATGCCAGAATCATATTCGTAGTGCCCAGCCTCAAATATGCCGACGACATTAAAGGCTTTCAGGCGAGGAACAACGCCCGCAGGCGTCATCTGCCCCTCGGGCGCAGCCAAGGTAATTTTTTCACCTATGCGTACCCGCAAACTGTTGGCCAGTGCTGATCCCAGTACGATATTGAATTCGCCAGGCTTGAGGTCTGCCCATTTGCCATACTTGATTTTGCTAGCGACATCCGAGACCTTGGGTTCTTCTTCAGGCAAGATGCCTCTGATAATAACACCGCGCATGACATCTTCACGGATGATCATGGCCTGACCATCGACGTAGGGAGCTGTTCCCGTGACAGCAGGATTTTTTTGCACTTCCAGCGCTGTTGAACGCCAGTCAGGCAAGGCACCACTGGCATCAAAGACTTCGACGTGGGCCAGTACGGACAACATGCGGTCCCGAACTTCTTTCTGGAAACCATTCATGACTGAAATGACAACAATCATGGCTGCCACACCCAGTCCTATACCCGCCATGGAGATCAGCGAGATAAAAGAAATAAAGCCGTTACGCCCACTACGCCGCCCTGCCCGCGTATAACGCAAGCCGACCAGCCATTCAAAAGAGAGATTTTTCACTGCATTTACACTTGTTATGAAAGCAGCCAGCAGTTTGCCATACGTTTGCCATACAATACAGCACTATGAGCCATTTAGAATTGATAATCCCTTTCGGGATTCCCCCTGCCAGCCTGGCCAAAGACCTGTTAAAAGAAATGCACACCCCTGGATTAGCCAGACTGATCGCTAGCGCAGGCAAGGCTAAAGTACAGGCAATAGACGATTTTTCACGCGCACTAAGCTACGAATACTGGCTTGCCAGCCAGTTTCCTCCTGGGGATAAAGCAAATAGCCCACCTCTTGCCTGGAACCGCATGAAAGCTTGCGGTCTGACACCGGAAGCAGGCTATTGGTTCCTGCTACAGCCCGTGCATATTCATATTGCCCGGGATCATCTGGTATTGACAGATCAGCGACGGCTGCATATCGGCGAAGCCGAGTCCCGCGTTTTATTTGAGCAGGCTAAAGCGAGCTGCGAAGAAATAGGCTTGCAGCTCCTGTTTGGCGACGCCCAGAACTGGTTCTTGCGCGCTGACGCGTGGCCTGAACTGCAAACAGCCACGGTGGATGCCGCTTGCGGTCACAATATCGATATCTGGATGCCCAAAGGTGAGTTTGAAAGGGCGTGGCGCAAACTGCAAAATGAAATACAAATGCAGTGGTTCACACACGACATCAATGCTCAACGTGAGATGCGCGGTGCAAAAGTCATCAATTCCGTCTGGATATCAGGCGGCGCGCAAAGCTTGCATCCAGAAATGAAGCAAATTAGCGAAGCGACTGACTACGCCCAGCATTTGGCCCAGTCACCAGCCGGAAACAAGCACGCACCAGCTTTGCTCGGCAATCTGTCTGAAGCAGCCATCAACAATGACTGGGCGCTTTGGCTGGACAATATTCATGTGCTGGAAAAAAAATGGTTTTCTCCATTGCTGACAGGTTTGCGCAACAAACAAGTCAGCAGTTTGAAACTGCACTTCAGTGATGGCCACAGAATTGCCAGCTTTGATGTCACTCCGTGGTCCTTGCGTAAATTCTGGGTCAAGCCTTCATTACATCACTTATTTTCGATTTCATGACACGCATTACAGTACGCCCCTGCCCTTTCCGTGAATCTGAAATGCTGCGCCAGAATGGCCTGCATCCCGTATTGGCGCGCCTGTATGCCTCACGCGGTGCAACAGCAGAAAAAGAACTCAGCACCGAGTTGAATGCCATGCTGCCGCCTGCCGGGCTTTTGCATATAGACCAGGCTGCGAAATTTTTGGCAGATGCCATCGCGCAAAATAAAAAACTCGTCATCGTCGCCGATTACGACTGCGATGGTGCGACTGCCTGTGCGGTAGGTTTGCGCGGCTTGCGCATGCTGGGAGCAAATGTTGATTACATTGTCCCGAATCGTTTTGAATATGGCTATGGCCTGACGCCAGAAATCGTGGCATTGACGCAAAAAGAGAAATCCCCTGATGTCATCGTCACTGTCGATAATGGCATTGCCAGTGTGGATGGCGTGGCAGCGGCCAATGCCCAGGGCATTGCCGTGGTAGTCACGGATCACCATTTGCCGGGTGATCATTTGCCGGATGCTGCTGTCATCGTCAATCCAAATCAGCCTGAATGCGGCTTTCCCAGCAAGAACCTGGCCGGTGTAGGCGTCATGTTTTATGTCTTGCTGGCTTTGCGGGCAGAACTACGCCAGCGCGGCGTGTTCGACCAGCAAAATCAACCCAAGCTTGATACTTTACTGGATCTGGTTGCGCTAGGTACGGTTGCTGACGTGGTTAAACTGGATGCCAATAACCGCATCCTGGTGGCGCAAGGCCTGAAGCGCATGCGCGCTGGCCGGATGTGTGCGGGCATAGCTGCACTATTCCGCGTAGCTGGCCGCGAACCACACAATGCCAGCCCTTTTGATCTTGGCTTCGCTCTTGGCCCCAGACTCAACGCTGCTGGTCGTCTGGCTGACATGGCCCTGGGCATAGAATGCCTGACCACGGATGACGAAGGCCGCGCCTGGCAAATCGCGCAGGAATTAAACAGCATCAATGCTGACCGCAAAGACATAGAACGTGAAATGCAGGATGTGGCGCTGCTTCACCTGGATGATTTCCAGCCACAAGATAGCAATACCATTACCGTGTTTGATGAAAGCTGGCATCAGGGTGTCATTGGTATCGTCGCCTCGCGCCTGAAAGACAAGTTTTATCGCCCCACGATTACCTTTGCACCTGGAGGCGAGGGATTGATCAAAGGTTCGGGTCGTTCCATACCAGGCTTTCATTTGCGTGATGCGCTTGATCTGGTATCCAAGCACGCACCCAGCCTGATACAAAAATTTGGTGGTCATGCAATGGCAGCAGGTCTGACCTTGCGGTCTGAAGACTTCCCGGCATTCCAGCAGGCTTTTGAAGCCGTAGGAAAAAGCTGGTTACAGGCACACCAGCTTGAGCGGGTGGTAGAAACTGATGGTCCACTGGAAGAGGCCTATTACACGACAGACTTTATCCGCCTGCTGGATACGCAAGTATGGGGGCAAGGTTTCCCTCCCCCCATATTTTGCGATGACTTTAAACTGATATCCCAGAGAATATTAAAAGAGCGCCATTTAAAACTGGTGCTGGAGAAAAACAAGCTGCGCTATGATGCAATCTGGTTCGGCCATACCGACACCCTGCCTGAAAACGTCCACGTTGCCTTCAGGCTCGATGCCAATGAATACAATGGTGTCACCAGAGTACAGTTAATGGTGGAGCACATAGATTAACGCCGTATTGGTGGCACTCAATTTACTGAAGCAAGAAACCCTGGATGTGGCAGGCTAGCAAAGCCAGGTTGCGCTCCAGTTTGCTGGTAGCCACCGTCGTATCTTCATCAGGTATCTCCATACTGTGATTACCTTCCAGCACGACAATTTTGAATCGTGCTGCCATGGGCCCGGCAAACTCCCGCAGAGTATCGAGTTCGCAATAGGGATCTGCATTCCCGGCCAGCATAAGAACTGGCCTTTTTTCTAGCTCAGCGCCGGGATAATTCTGTTTCACAAGGCTGAGTTCTTCCTCTCCAGATTTGTCTGCCACACATAAGGGCGTCAATAGCACACAGCTTTTCACAGCAGGCTGTTGCTGAAAAAAGCGCCAGGCGACTATGGAGCCAAAAGATTTCCCTGCGATCGAAATATTCTGTTGTTGTATGCGCCCATCATTTGTTGCCAGGCGCAACACTGATGTCATGTCCTGCAACTCCGGTATTAAATCTGCTGAAGGCTGTCCACGGGCCGCGTCAGAAGTATAAAAAGACCAGTTGAATCTGAACACAGCAAAACCTTGCAACAGCAAGTGATGGGCTAATTGTGCCATGACTGGCCGGTGCATGTCATAGCGCAGACCTGGTGCCAATATCACTGCAGGAAACGGACCAGGCCCTGCCGGGAACCCTGCGATAACATCGGGGAATATGTCATCCGACCAGTTGATTTTTTCTAAGTTAGTATGCATGAAACGCTGAGATGAATAGTGAAGTGCATTGTTTTTGTAAATTGCTTATACCTGAAACGTATATCGATTTTGACGGCACAAGCAATCTTTTGGTTCCGCGCAAAAAAAAGTGAAAAAATTTATTCTCTACCATGCATCATATTTGCAACACTGAGCAAATCTTCTTTGCAAGAGACTTCATTCCATGGTGGCAATGTGATTTGTCGATTTTGTTTTCAAAATTTTCTTCGGCCTTGTAACAAAATAATACAAATTTTATCGAATTGCTGCACAATACAAAAATCTGTGCGGTCGGCTATGGCACAATCGTTTTGTCGTTTTTACTGGTACTTATTCACTGTGGAGAGTCTGGATGAAAAAAGGTAATTGGTTATTGAAGACTGGCGCTTTGGTTGTGATTGGCGCTTTTGCAGGTTTGCATGCTGGCGCAGCGATGGCCGCCAAGACTTTGGTATTTTGCTCTGAAGGTAGTCCAGAAGGTTTTAATCCGCAATTTTTTACCACAGGCACCACGGCAGATGCAGGCTCAGTACCCATGTATAACCGTCTGGTCGAGATGGAAACCGGCACCACCAATATCACCCCTGCCCTGGCAGAATCCTGGGATATTTCTGCAGATGGCCTGACCTATACCTTCAAGCTGCGCAAAGGTGTCAAGTTCCACAGCAATGCCAAGTTCAAACCTAGCCGCGACCTCAATGCCGACGATATACTTTTCAGCTTCTATCGCATGGCAGATGAAAATCATCCTTTCCATAAGAACACGCCAGGTCAAACCTATGCCTACTTCCAGGATCTGGGTATTAACAAGATCGTTGATAAACTCGAAAAAGTCGATGACCTGACTGTACGCTTTAAACTCAAGCGTCAGGAGGCCCCCTTCCTCGCCACGCTGACGATGGACTTCATGTCTGTTCACTCTGCTGAATATGCGCAGAAAATGAAAGCAGCAGGAACGCCAGAACTGATCGATAAAGAAATCATAGGCACAGGCGCCTTCCAGTTCGTCTCTTACCAAAAAGATGCCATCATCCGCTACAAGGCACATGATGGCTATTGGGATGGCCGGCCAAAAATCGACAATCTGATTTACGCGATCACGCCGGATGCGTCAGTGCGTTACGCCAAACTCAAAGCAGGCGAATGCCATGTCATGGCCTTGCCAAAACCGGCAGATGTGGAATTGATGAAGAGCGACCCAAATATCAAACTGTTGTCACAACAAGGTTTGAATATTGGTTACGTCGGCTTCAACGTCGAGAAAAAACCCTTTGATAACAAGCTGGTGCGCCAGGCTTTGAATCTGGCTGTAGATCGTGCATCGATATTGAAATCCGTCTATGCGGGTACGGGTCAAATCGCCAAAAACGTTATCCCGCCTACGATGTGGTCGTATAACGATAAGATAAAGGAATATCCTTACGACGTCGCCCAGGCAAAAGATTTGCTGGCAAAAGCTGGTTATGCAAATGGCCTGGAAGTTGAACTCTGGTATTTGCCTGTATCCCGCCCCTACAACCCGGACGGCAAACGCATGGCTGAGTTGATACAGGCAGACTGGGCAAAAATTGGCGTCAAAACCAAGCTGACTACTTACGAATGGACAGAGTATAAAAAGCGCAGCAAGACTGGTGAGCAACATGCCATGATGTTTGGCTGGTCCGGCGACAATGGCGACCCGGATAATTTCTTTGAGCCAATTTTGGGATGTGAAGCCGTCAAAGGTGGCGGCAATATTCCAAGATGGTGCAATAAGGATTATGAAGACCTGATCCAGAAAGCCAAATTGACACCTAAGCAGTCTGAAAGGGCCAAGCTTTACGAAAAAGCGCAAGAAATAGTCAGGGAAGAAGCGCCTTTATTGCTGCTGGCACATTCTTTGCGTTATACACCGGTACGCAAAAATGTAATTGGCTTCAAGATGGATTCAACTGCCCATCATTACTTCAAAAAAGTAGATTTGGATAAATAAGTACTGCTTACTGGTGAACAACACGTGGCACCAATTTTGCTGAACAATTGCAATTTGGTGCCATCGTTGTATCTGCTTGCTGCTTTTTCAGTCTTTATGATGCTGTTTGCAGGCTTGTCTTAAAAAAAAGGTTTTTCGATGCTGGGTTTTATTCTCCGACGCCTGGGTGTAGTCATCCCTACTTTCCTTGGCATCACGCTGCTGGTTTTTTCTTTGATACATCTGATACCCGGTAATGTTGTCGAAGCCATGACGGGTGAGCGTGGCATGGATGCAGAACGCTATGCCAGTCTCATGCATTTGTATGGGTTGGATCAACCTTTGTATCAGCAGTATTTTTCTTATCTGGGCAAAGTTCTGCAAGGAGATCTGGGTCGTTCCATCATCACCCAGGAACTGGTCAGCAAAGAATTTTTCACTCTGTTCCCGGCAACGCTGGAATTGTCGCTATGCGCGATTATTTTTGCCGTTGTGCTAGGCTTGCCCGCAGGCATACTGGCTGCCTTGAAGCGTAATACTTTTCTTGATTATTCTGTCATGGGCGCATCCCTGACCGGCTATTCCATGCCTATCTTCTGGTGGGCACTTTTGCTGATCCTGATGTTTTCTGTCACCCTGGGCTGGACGCCAGTGTCTGGCCGTATCGACATCCTGTTTGATCTGCCGCATGTGACTGGCCTGATGCTGGTCGATAGCCTGCTGTCAGGTGAAGAAGGTGCTTTCAAGTCAGCCGTCATGCATTTGATTTTGCCCGCAATTGCACTAGGCACTATTCCACTGGCCGTGATTGCCCGCATGACCCGCTCTGCGATGCTGGAAGTACTCAAGGAAGATTACGTCCGTACTGCGCGTGCCAAAGGCATGTCTTGGATGCGGGTAGTCTGGGTACATGCCTTGCGCAACGCACTGATACCAGTCGTCACCGTCATCGGCATGCAAGTCGGTACGCTGCTGGCGGGCGCCATTCTGACTGAAACCATTTTCTCCTGGCCTGGCATAGGTAAATGGCTCATCGAAGCGATACAAAGGCGCGATTACCCGACCGTGCAGGGTGGGATATTACTGATCGCCACCATCGTCATCACCGTCAACCTGATTGTCGATGTGTTGTATGGCGTGATCAATCCGCGCATACGCCATTAATGTGATGTCCAATTTCACTCATCGTTTAAAAGACTTGATCGCAGAATTATGAGCAATACCAATTTACCTGCAAATGCCGTAGCTGCTACCGCAAGCTTATCGCCACCGCATCCCTTGATTGAGTTCTGGCATTACTTCAAGCAAAACCGCGGCGCCGTCATCGGCCTGGCGCTGGTTGGCATAATGAGTTTATGCGCCCTGTTCGCGGAATGGATAGCACCACATTCCGCCATAGAACAGTTTCGCGAATCCACATTGGTGCCGCCCGCATGGACAGTAACGGGCAACAGTAAATTCATACTTGGCACTGATCCGGTTGGTCGCGACATTTTGTCACGCCTCATTCATGGCTCACGCCTGTCGCTGTTTATAGGCCTGGTCTCTGTCACCCTGTCCATGGGAGTGGGTGTGACCCTGGGTATGATCGCCGGTTTTTCACGTAGCTGGACCGGGCGCTTTGCCCGCATGCTGGAAACGATCATCGTGCGCTTCATGGATATCCTGCAAGCCCTGCCCAGTCTGTTGCTGGCAATCGCAGTCGTAGCGATACTCGGCCCCGGTCTGATGAATGCAATGTATGCCATTGCGATTGTTCTTATGCCTTCGTATGCCAGGCTGACGCGGGCAGCAGTCAGTGGTGAACTGAACAAGGATTATGTCAATGCCTCCCGTATAGCTGGCGCAGGCAATTTGCGCCTGATGTTCAATTGTGTATTACCGAACTGCGCGGCCCCCATTATCGTCCAGGCTACACTAGGATTTTCCACGGCGATACTGGATGCGGCAGCACTGGGCTTCCTGGGTCTTGGCGCACAGCCGCCAACACCAGAATGGGGCTCTATGCTGGCCAGTGCCATGGAATTTATACAAAGCGCCTGGTGGGTGGTCACCTTCCCTGGTCTGGCGATTTTGATTTCCGTACTGGCCTTTAACCTCATGGGTGATGGCCTGCGCGATGCACTCGATCCCAAGTTAAAACGCTGAACAAAGATTCAACATGAAACCATTATTGGATATTAAAAATTTACGCGTTGAATTTGGCTCGGAAGCTCAGCCATTCAAGGCAGTTGATGGTCTTGATCTGTTCATAGAACAAGGTGAAGTGGTTGGAATCGTCGGAGAATCAGGCTCAGGTAAAAGTGTGACTTCGCTGGCCTTGATGGGCCTGATCGATTTTCCTGGACGTGTACGCGCAGATCAAATGGAATTTGATGGACGCGATTTGCTGAAGATGAAGGACAAGGAAAGACGGCAATTGCTGGGCAAGGATATTGCCATGATCTTCCAGGACCCCATGACCAGCCTGAATCCTTGCTACACCGTAGCCTTTCAATTGATGGAGACCCTGCGCTTGCATCAGGGTGGCAAAGAAAAAGACCTGCGCGCCAAGGCGCTGGCTTTATTGAAGCAGGTCGACATCCCCGACCCGGAAAGGCGCATGAATGCCTATCCCCACCAACTCTCGGGCGGCATGAGCCAGCGCGTCATGGTGGCGATCGCCATTGCCTGCAACCCTCGCCTGCTAATAGCGGACGAACCTACCACTGCGCTGGACGTTACTGTACAAGCGCAAATGCTGGAATTATTACTGCAATTACAGCGTGAACGTGGCATGGCGTTGATGCTGATCACCCATGACCTGGCCGTGGTCGCCCAGACTGCCAAGAGGGTTGTGGTGATGTATGCAGGCCAGGTACTTGAAACTGGTACCGTGCCAGAAATATTCGATGCCCCCAAACACCCTTACACCCAGGCTCTGCTGGCAGCTCTGCCCGAACATAATCTGGGTAAAGCACGCCTGCAAACCATACCAGGTGTAGTACCAGGTTTGTATGACAGGCCAACAGGCTGCCTGCTCACACCGCGCTGCAGCTATGCGACAGAGCGCTGTCAAACTGAAAGACCGCAATTGCAAGGACAAGCCAATGCCCAGGTGCGTTGCCATTTCCCTCTGGATGCGCAAGGTGTGCCGGGCAATGGATGGCAAGCACCACAAATTGATCAGGCAGCATGATGCAAAATACCACGACTACCCCTGTCTTACTGGAAGCAAAAAACCTGGCCAAGCATTACGCTGTGCCACAAGGTTTTCTCAAACCCAAAGCACTGGCGAAAGCGCTGGACGGCGTCTCATTCCAGCTGACTGCTGGCAAAACCCTGGCCGTGGTGGGTGAATCAGGTTGCGGCAAATCTACCCTCGCCCGCCAGATCACCATGATAGAAACGCCGAGTAGCGGCGAGTTGTGGATGGGTGGAAAAAATATTGCCCATGCGGACAAACTCACACTCAAGCAAGTGCGTCCGCTTGTGCAGATGGTGTTCCAGAACCCTTATGCCAGCCTGAACCCGCGCAAAAAAGTGGGTGCCATGCTGGAAGAACCCTTGATCATCAACACTGGCCTGCCATCTGCCGAGCGTGAAGAAAAAGCGCGGGCCATGATGACAAAAGTAGGCTTGCGGCCTGAACATTATGGGCGTTATCCCCATATGTTTTCGGGTGGACAAAGGCAGCGCATTGCTATTGCCAGGGCGCTAATGCTTGATCCTGAAGTCATCGTCGCGGACGAACCAGTCTCTGCCCTGGATGTGTCCATACAGGCGCAAGTCCTGAATTTGTTAATGGATTTGCAACAACAGAATGGTGTCGCCTATCTGTTCATTTCTCATAATCTGTCGGTGGTTGAGCATATAGCGGACGATGTGCTGGTCATGTATCTTGGGAAAACCGTTGAGCATGGTGACAAGCAAAGCATATTCAAACGTCCTCTGCACCCTTATACCCGGGCACTGCTTGCATCGACGCCTCGCATTGACCCTGCGCAACGCCAGCAAAAGATGATGCTGGATGGTGAATTACCATCCCCACTGGCACCACCACCCGGATGTGCCTTCAATAATCGCTGCCCACACGCCAATGAAAGATGTCGTAAAGAAATACCTGTGCTGCGCTCGTTTGACAACACCTTGGTCGCCTGCCACAGAGTAGAAGAAATTACCTGAAACTTTTACTAAATCTCGCGAACTTCGTTAAACTCTTGCAGTCTTAAGCAGACGAGGAATTGTTGCAAACGATTTATTTAGTTTTACAACAATTACCAAAGACAGTCTAAAAGGCTGTCTTATTTTCATTCCTACCTTCACTCTCAGGAGACCCCAAAGTGAAAGCACATGTACTTAGCGCTATCGCGCTGATGATCGCCGGCACAGTTGGCAGTCAACTCGCAACTGCTGCAGAACCAGCAAAAGCGGCCTCAGCGACACCAGTTCTGTTGTCAGGCATAGAATCCAAGCATAATGATGCCGCAGTGCGTGCCCAGGATGATTTTTTTCGCCATGTTAACGGTCATTGGTTAAAAAATACCGAAATTCCTTCAGACAGGTCCTCTGCAGGTGCTTTCATGGACTTACGCGAAGCGACTATCCCGCATTTGCATTCACTCATCGAAGCTTTGTCCAAAGCCAAAAATAAGCCTGGCACAGACGCGCAAAAAATTGCGGATATGTATGCCAGTTACATGGATACGGCACACATTGAATCCCTGGGTCTGAAACCTTTGCAAGCTGAATTTGCAAAAGTAGATGGCATGACCGACAAAAAACAGATCCCCGGTTTGATGGCATGGCTAAACCGTGTCAGCATAGGCGCGCCATATGATTTTCAGGTTCATCAGGACAACAAGGATTCCACCAAATATGTTTTTGACATAGCCCAGGCTGGATTAGGTTTACCTGACCGTGACTATTACCTCAATAATGACGATGCGAAATTAAAAGATTTCCGTATCAAATACCAGGCGCATATAGAAAAAATGCTGACGCTCGCTGGTGACAAAGAGGCTGGCAAACATGCTGCAGACATACTGGCCCTGGAAACAGAGCTCGCAAAAATACAATGGACCAAGGTTGAATTGCGTGACCCTGTCAAGGCCTACAATAAAATTGAGATCAACAAGCTCGATGCCTTGACACCAGGCTACGACTGGAATGCTTATCTTGCGGAAATGGGCGTCAAAGGCAAGGTAGATTACATCATCGTCAGCCAGCCTAGCTACCTGACTGGCCTGAACAAGGTTTTTCAAGATACGGCCCTGGACAATCTCAAAGTCTATTTCAAATGGCATATCCTGCGTTCTGCTGCGGCTCAACTTCCAGCAAAATTCAGCGACGAAAGTTTTGCGTTTAACTCCACCGTTCTGGCTGGCGTTCCAAAACAGGAGCCGCGCTGGAAACGTGGCGTGCGACTGGCGGATTCCGCACTCGGCGAAAGCTTGGGGAAACTTTATGTAGCCAAGCATTTTCCAGCTGAAAGCAAAGCAAGAATGGAGAAGCTGGTTGGCAATTTGCTGCTGGCCTATAAACAAAGTATAGACACGTTGGACTGGATGAGCCCGGAAACCAAGAAAGAAGCACAGGCAAAACTGGCTACTTTCACGCCCAAGATTGGCTATCCAAACAAATGGCGCGACTATTCTGGCTTGAACATTACTAAAGGCGATGCAGTCGGCAACTTGCGCAACGCCCGCATGTTTGCCGCGCAATTTGAATTGAACAAGCTTGGCAAACCAGTAGATCGTGACGAATGGGGTATGACGCCGCAAACCGTCAATGCCTATTACAATCCTGAACTCAATGAGATCGTCTTCCCGGCGGCGATACTGCAACCCCCATTCTTCAATGCCAAGGCTGACGACGCAGTCAACTACGGTGGCATAGGTGCCGTCATTGGTCATGAAATCAGTCATGGCTTTGATGATCAAGGCGCACAATATGATGGTCAGGGGAATTTGCGCGACTGGTGGACGAAAGAAGATCATGACAAGTTCGCGGCCAAAACTGCTGTCCTGGTCAAGCAGTATAGTGCCTTCAGTCCTATCCCCGGTTACAACGTCAACGGCGAGTTGACTTTGGGTGAAAATATTGCAGACAATTCTGGTCTGGCAATTGCCTACAAAGCCTACAAACTGTCACTGGGTGGCAAACCAGCACCAGTCATTGGTGGCCTGACTGGCGATCAGCGTTTCTTTATGGGTTTTGCGCAGGTATGGCGTGGAAAAATGCGCGAAGCAACCATGATTGCACGCTTGAAGACAGATCCACACTCACCTGGAGAGATTCGCGCAAATGGCAGCCTGCGCAACATGCAGGGTTTCTATGATGCCTACAAACTCAAGGAAGGTGGCAAGATGTTCCTGGCACCTGCTGAGCGTGTCAGTATCTGGTAACGACTATATCGTCATAGACTCATAGCCTAGCAACTGCAAGGCAGGTAACTAAGTAATTCATGTTACCTGCCTTATTATTTTTCTTTTTACTTCTAGCAGTTTTCAACTGCTTATCATTGAGTAGGCACCAAGGCAAGTATTTATAATTACATAAATTTATTGTCAGACTCAAGGCTAAAAAATGCGCTGTACCAGCGCCCCTCAAATTTAAATCCACAACATAACTTGCTCTCCAACTTCAAGTGAAATTTAAAATCCATAAAACTTTTGCCCTGATAGTAACAAGCATAGGCATTAGCAGTCTTGATCATGCGGCTGATCACATTCAAACAGCATCGATACAGTCGGGAATTGTCCTTGCTAATAATGATTTTTCGGTACGGCCACAAGATGATTTTTTTCGTTACGTAAATGGGAAATGGTTAAAAAATACAGACATTCCAATCGGTAAATCATCTGTCAGTGCCTACAGTGATTTAAATGAAGCCACATTTCCGGCTCTGCAATCGATCATTGAAGACCTGCTCAAATCAAAAAGCAAAGCAGACGCTGAGCAAAGAAAAATGATAGATCTGTATTCTGCTTTCATGGATACAGCCCACATTGAAGCTTTGGGAAACAAGCCCTTGCAAGCTGAATTTCTCAAAGTGGATGCTATGACTGATAAAAGTCAAATTCCCACATTGATTGCCTGGCTAAACAAATCCCAGATAAGTGCGCCTTATGAATTCCAGGTTCATTTGGACAGCAAGGACACGAGCAAGTATGTAGTTGACTTAGTGCAATTTGGCTTGGGCTTGCCTGATCGTGATTATTACCTAAGACACGACGATGTAAAACTGCAAACCATACAAAAAAAATACCTACAGCATATTGAAAAAATGCTGACATTCGGCGGCGACAAGGAAGCAACAAAACATGCTGGCGACATCATTGCTTTAGAAGCGGAGCTCGCGAAAATCCAGTGGAGCAGGGTTGACATGCGCGACCCGATTAAAGCCTATAACAGGTTCGAAATCCATCAATTGCATCAACTGATGCCTGAATATAACTGGAACATCTATTTTAAAGATCTGGGCATCACAGATAAAATCGACTATGTCATTATTAGCCAACCAAGTTACTTTGCAGCTCTGGATAAATTATTACAAAACACCTCTTTGGACGATTGGAAAACTTATTTCAAATGGCACATACTTCGCTCTGCTGTCAGTGCATTGCCGAAAGATATCAGTAATGAATACTTCACATTTAACTCCACTACCCTGCGCGGCATAACTACTGAGGAAGTACGTTGGAAGCGAGGCACACGTCTGATTAATTCCGGTATGGGTGAAAGCCTGGGGAAAATGTATGTTGCCAAATATTTTTCTGTAAAAAATAAAACAAAAATAAAAAAAATAGTTGGCAATTTGCTGCTTGCATACAGACAGAGTATCACTACGCTCGATTGGATGGATGTTGAAACTAAAAAGGAGGCACTGGCAAAACTGGACACCATCATGCCCAAAATAGCTTATCCAGAAAAATGGCGTGATTATTCCGGATTAGCTATAAAAAAAGGAGACCCACTTGGAAACCTGCGCAACATCCATAATTTCGACTCACAATTTAATCTGAATAAATTGGGCTCGTCGATTAACCGTGATGAATGGGGAATCACTCCGCAAACAGCTAATGTCTACTACAATCCAGAATTAAATGAGATCGTTGTTCCGGCAGCCATGTTGCGCCAGCCGTACTTTACTCCCGACGCAAATGATGCTGTCAATTATGGTGCTATAGGTGCGATCATTGGACGTCAGATCAGTTATGGCCTGGACGAGCAAGGCTCACAATACGATGCATCGGGAAAATTGCGTGACTGGTGGACCAAAGAAACCCGTAACAAATTCGCGCTAAAAGCCCGTCCTATCATTAAACAATATAACTCTTTCAGCCCAATCCCGGGTTACTGGGTTGATGGGGAATTGACATTCAATGAGAATATTGCGGACAACGCAGGCCTGACTATCGCGTACAAAGCATACAAACTATCGCTCGCTGACCGAGCTGCACCAACTATCGATGGCTTGACCGGCGATCAGCGTTTCTTCATGGGATACGCCCAGATTTGGCGTAGCAAAGCCTTGAAAAATTTCATGATCACGCAATTAAAAAACGATTTCAGGGCACCAGCGGAAATACGTGCAAATGGCAGCTTGCGTAATATTTCCAGTTTTTATGACGCCTATCAAATCAAAGAAGGAGACCAGATGTATCTGGCGCCAACAGAGCGCGTTAATATCTGGTGACGTCTGAACATTAAATGACGCGGTTCAAATAAAACGGCAGAACGACGGACTGCCGTTTTATTTAAAAAAACAACTTAAAATACTACCTCTAAGCAACAGGAGTCTGAATTTTTTTGAAAAAAGCCTGTACATCCGCCAGCTCCCTGGTGCGCGCGAAACTCGGCAAGCTTTGCCAGATACGTTTGCCATAGGGTTTTGAGATCAGACGTGGATCACAAATCATCAATACACCTTTATCACCTTCATCCCGGATCAGGCGACCGGCGCCCTGCTTCAAATTGATGATGGCTTCTGGTAATTGATGATGAACAAAGCCGTTCAAGCCCTTTTTCTCCATCGCAGCGATGCGGGCGGACAATACTGGATCATCAGGTGGAGCAAAAGGCAGCTTATCGATAATCACCAGGGATAAAGCGTCGCCGCGCACATCGACTCCCTCCCAGAAACTTTGACTGCCTATCAGCACGCCATTGCCTGCTGCCCTGAAGCGGTCAAGTAATTCGGTTCTGCCAGCATCGCCATGTACAAACAAAGGAAAATCCAGGCCACGCTTCTGGAATTCTTCGCGCAAACGTTCTGCGCTGTACTTCACTGCTTTCAAGGTAGTACACAACAGGAAAGTCTTGCCACCAGCCGCTTCTATGACTGGTAACGCAGCATCAATGACTGCATCCATGTAGCCAAAGGAATTGGGCTGTGGCATGCCGTTAGGCACATACAAATAACCCTGCTCCTGGTAATTAAAAGGACTGGGCCAGGTGTGCGCCGGTTGGTCCCACAGCCCCATTTGCGACACATAATGGCTGAAGTCATTCTTGACGGCCATCGTAGCGGATGTAAATATCCAGGCACGAGGAACGCCTTCACGCTGCTTGTTGAAAATCGGAGCGATGGACAAGGGGGTGCGGTGCAATTGCAAGGAAGTAGAAAACGCTTCTACCCACAAAACATAGTCACCGGATTTACCGTCATCTGCGGCATTCCATTTTTCATATTGCTCAGCCAAAGTAATGGCGCGTGCACGGCACTGCTCCAGGGTCTCCGCACGCTCGGCCTGCTTCTCCAGCACGGAAATCATGGCATCCATACTGGATTTCAAGGCTTCCAGGGCTTCAAAGAAAGGGCTGGATGGCGCAATCTGGTCTATGGAATAGCGTACGATATCTTGTGGGAAGGCCAGACGCAAATCGCGTGCAGCCCGCTCAACAGGGGCAACCAGCTTGGACCACTCTGCCCCATCCCGTGCATGCGACAAACCTTCTGCCTGTACGTCACGGCAAAGTTCCAGCACTTGCGAAGTTGAGACGGTATCGCCAAAAAACAGGGTGGCAGTTTCTGGTAATTGATGCGCCTCATCGAAGATGACTGTATTGGCAGAGGGTAATAGCTCTGCGATTCCAGTATCTTTCAAGGCCACGTCGGCAAAGAACAGATGATGATTCACCACAACCACATCTGCCTGCTGCGCCTCTTTGCGCGCCTTCATGACGAAACAGTCCTGATAATACTGGCACTCTGATCCCATGCAGGTATCTTTAGTTGAGGTCACCAGACTCCAGACTGAGGCATTTTCCGGCACCCGTGCCAGTTCAGCCTTGTCCCCCGTCATTGTGGTTTTAATGAAACGGCTTATGTCGCGTAAATAGCCGACATCTTCGCGCGAGCTCAGGCGGCCATTTTGTATGGTTCTTTCCAGATGGTAATGGCACAGATAGTTTGCCCTGCCCTTTAGCAAGGCAACCGATACAGGTGCCTTCAACACTTTGCGTATCGTAGGAATATCGCGTAAAAATAACTGATCCTGCAGGTTTTTTGTCCCCGTAGAGACAATAACCTTGCCACCCCACAATAATGCCGGAGTCAGGTATGCATAAGTTTTCCCGGTTCCGGTCCCCGCTTCTGCTAGCAAGGTTTTTTGCCCTGCAATGGCGTCGGCGATGGCTTTTGCCATCTCTGTCTGCGCCTGGCGCGGGCGATAACCATTGATAGACGCACTTAATGGTCCGGTCAAGCCAAAAATATGTTCTACTTCTGTATCGTGAATGCCGTTTGCATTCGGTGTGGCGAGTGGTTCAGTCAAAATGAGGCAATCAGAAACTAACTATAAAGCTAAGGAAAAGTGGATAATTATGCAGGGACATCAGGTGTCAATTGCATTCTTAGTAATGTAATATGATCTTTCAGCTGCAATTTGCGTTTTTTAAGACGCCGCAGTTGTAACTCATCATGAGAGGGATCTTTAATCAGTGTCTCGATTACCACATCCAGGTCTCTATGTTCAACCTCGAGCTCGATAATGCGTTGTTGTATTTGTTCAGGGTGGCTCATAGTCTTCTGGTTGCAGTAAAATAAAGTTTAATTAAGGAAAGACCATTTTTGGGTTTATCCCGTTAGTTTAATCTACCAAGACGTATGAGCCAATATAAGATCGAAGCTGGAACCGGACAACATATCGGCGACAGGCAGGAACAACAAGACCGCACAGCACTTTTTGCGGCACCACATGCGCCAGGTTATGTCATGGCCGTGGTGGCCGATGGCATGGGCGGCAAAAGCGGTGGCGCACTTGCCGCTGAGCAGGTCGTGCGCACGGCAAAACAATTATTTGATGAATTTTACCCAGGGAATGATGTCCGCAGTCTTTTAGAAAATATCGTCAACGAAGCACACACTGTCATTAAATTGTCTGGTGTTTCATCAGAAAAAGAACCACATAGCACGGTAGTTGCACTGGTAATTACCCCGCAGCAAGAAGCTATCTGGGCCTATGTCGGCGATTCCCGCCTGTATCGGTTCGACGGCCCGAATTATGCCGAAAAAACCAAAGATCACTCTTATGTAGAAAAATTGGTGGATGAAGGCAAGATTACCGCAGAAGAAGCCAAGACCCACAGACTATCGAACATCCTGGTAAACGTACTTGGCTCAAGCACTGCGGCCCCCTATATCACCTTTGGTGAGCATACGCCTTTGAAAGCGCATGACAGTTTCTTATTGTGCTCAGATGGCCTCTGGCATTATTTTGAAGATCATGAGCTATCAGCAGCTGTTGCGGCCAACAGTCCTCGTCAGGCTTCAGAGTTCCTGATCAGAAAAGCCAGGGACAGGGCAAGTGGCCGCGGTGACAATTGCACCTTTGCGATTGTCAAACTGGTAGAGCCACCCGCACAAGCCAAAACATATACAGTGCAAAAAATGCGCAGAGCTGTCTAGATTTGCGCTGATGGCGCTACAAATTAGCTCTGTAGCGCCATCAAATTCATTTACCCTTGTTTGCCATCAATTCCTGATTTGCCTTGCGATCAGCATTGACCTTTTGCATGGCTGGCCGCTCTGAAATAAACTTCACATAGTCGCGTGTAGGCAAATCCGCCAGAAAATCCCTGCCATAAATAATCTTGGTCGCCATGGATATCAGTGGAAAATGCACAACGGCAGCGCAATCGGCCAATGTGAACTCTTTACCACCGACAAATGGATCAAACTTTGCCAGTGTAGCAAATGCGGGGATATTGCGGCTCAGTTGCTTTTCTACTTTTGCCTTGACCTCGTCAGTAACCTTGCCTCCGAAAAAAGCTTCGGCATAAAGCTCGCGTGCGGGCAACTCCATGTGCAGCTCAATAAAGGTAATCAATTCACGTAATTTAGCGGCTGCGAACGGGTCTGCTGGCATCAGGGGATGATCAGGAAAGCGTTTTTCCAGGTATTCAACGATCACTTGAGATTCACACAGCGAGCCGTGCTCAGTTTCTATATAGGGAATTTTTCCTAAAGGTGAATGCTGCAATAATTCAGGTGTTTTTCCAGTCCAGACCAATTGCTCTTCAAAGGGAATATCTTTCTCCAAAAGTGCCAATTTGACTTTATTGTAATAATTACTGACTGCAAAACCGCAAAGTTTGATCATATATCTCCATTCTTTTTTATTGGCACAGCAAAGACTGACTGCCTGGTCAGGCAAACTGGGATGTTACTTTTGGGCTTTCCCCGAATTAATCGTGTTATTTTTCTTTCGGAAAATCTATCATCTCAAAATCGATGACATTCGACTCTGGCTCCGGTTGTTGCTCCTGACTGGCAGGCTCATCCGGCGGCAAACCTGGCACATTTGCCCAGGCGCGATTTCTTTCAGGGGCACCAAAAGAATTCGACTTCTCAAGCTCATTTGCGACCGAGATCAGCAACAGGATATCGCGGTAAACCGGCAATTCGAAACCCATACGTTTGCCATCCCTGTCATCGACCAGAAGACTTTCAAGGAAAGGCAAAATGTCATTTGAATTCCACATATTGCAGATGCGGTTCATCAAATGCTCAAAGTCATCAAGGTGTCTGCTGGGCAAGGTCGCCGGATCGACTTCAAATTCAGGTACATTCGCATTAAAAAATACAATGAACCTGTCTCTTAATGTGTCATATTTTTCTTTATTGGCAGTAACCCTGTATAAATCGATCAGATATAGCCACGGCACGGGCGACTCAGGGTGATCAACGTCAGCCAGGGGTTCAAGAATTTCAATTGCCCTTTGCGGGTCGTTGACGGAAATCCAGAACTCAGCTTCCTGAGTTACATCAGAAATTTCTTCTACTTTGACTGACTGGCCTTTGGTGGAAAAGAAATTAAAGGTACTGCTGTTACTGTCCTCCAGTGTCGGGACATAGGCTTTACTGAATATGGAAGGTGTGTCGAGCTTACCCAGACCAGTATCTGCCGCAGCTTTTCTGGATGGCTTTGTCACCGGGCGACTGGAACCGGGCTCATCGTCATCATCATGCACCTGATACAGCGAACTGGTCGTTGTTGGCCCGTAAGAAGCCTGTATGCTATCAACGATCTCTTCTATATTCTTTTTGGCCTCGGGCTCAGAAGCAGGTTCTTTTTGTTGCCACCAGCTCTCGTGTAATCTCTTACGCATGCGACTGACGTAGAGCAGGAGCAAAGCGATGATGGCCAGGCCTGCAGCGATGAATACGCTCAGACCCATCACCCAGTTGCGTGAAAAACTGTTTTCACGGGCCTCTTCCAAAGCCGCCTTATCCAGTTGACTCTGGCGCTTGAGTTGCTGCGCCTCTTGTTGCAGACTCAGAATTTTCTGTTGCTCATTCTTGAGTTTATCCACCGCAGGCTGCGCTGGTTTTTCATCCCGCAACATGGCAGCCAGTTGTGCCTGCGCTGCACGTAACTCTTCGATATTTGACGGCAAGGTGTTGGTGGACAAGTTCTCACTCAAACGCAACCCTTGAGTCAGCACCGGCAAGTCATCGGACAGTTTCAGGGTGTCCCTGGGCTGACTAATTTGTTTGTCAATTGACCTGGCTGGCTTTTTTTTTGTTGCAGGCGCATTAACAGGCGCACCAACAATTTCTGTCAATTCACTAGCGGGTTTGTCTTTTCTTATACGAGGCCTGACTTTTACCTGAGGCGATGGCTCGCTCGTCACGGGATCTTTGCCAACGACCACTGGAGCTGGATTTGCCGTTGCTCTGGCAGAGCCAGGCGTTGGCGTCGTCAAGGCTGGCGCTGACAATGGCGGGTCCAGCAAAATCAAAAACTCCCTGTGCAGCTGAATTTCGCACCCCATGTTGACCAGTATCTTGACTGCTGGTTCAACGATGCTGGCTCTGGTTACCAGCGTCAGGAAACGCGCACTCCCCTTTTGCACCAGAGTGATGTTCACAGGTGCGATGGCATATCCGTCAGGACTCTCTACTTTTGCCTTAAAGCATGACTGATCAATTTCTGCCGCATCATTCCCCGTCAACTCCAATTGAGCCCGCAACTGCTGACCCAAGGCTGACTGTACAGTCAGATTGCTAAACCCCAGGGCATACGCATTCCCTGTTGCGCCGGATGCCAGAGCACCAAGGCAAAGCAGATATAACGTTGATCGGCGGAATGGAACAAAAATAATAATGACCTCAGAAAGAAAGTAATTACTTCAGAAAATCAATTGTTATTCCTGAATGTATATTAACTGCAATCTTACTGGCTTTATAACAATCCTTGAAGTCGTTACCAAATGTAAAACGCAAACAAAGGTAACAATGTTTGTTGATTTCAACATATTTATCAATTGCAACAACACTGATTCCCGATCACTTCAGATGGCGCAAGGTGAATACTTAATGCATTTTCGACATATTTGAAGGAAAACTACGAGTCAACATCATTGTAATATTGATGATGGAATGTACAATTTAATTTGCCAAAAAGACACAAAAAATAAAAAAACAAATTATTTATGTCTTATTCAAGCTTGATTTACATCTTATTAATTAAAGTATTGAAGCAGAAATTTTATTATTTTTCAGGCATTGCCTGTTTTTTGCTGACATCCAATATTTTATTTGCAATTCCACGCAAGATATTCACCTCTTCAACTTCCAATTGCGTACGTGACAACATACGTTTCAGGCGTGGCATCAACTTCTTGGGCTTATCCGGGTTCAAAAACTCTATCGCGACAAGTGCCTGCTCCAGATGCGTATACATTCCATCTATTTCATTCACGGTTGCCAATTGCCCCTGAAAACCGACATTACCGGCAACTGGCACACCGGTATCAGCAGCCATGCGGCATTCATAAGATAGCAGTTGTATTGCTTGCGCCAGATTCAATGAAGAATAGGCCGGATTGGCGGGAATATTGATGAGGGCATGGCAATTCATGACGATCTCGTTAGGTAAACCAAATCGCTCGTTACCAAATATCAGCCCGATTTTGGCGTGCTGGCTTTGCACCATGGATTCAGCGAATACTCTTGGACTAAGGATAGGCGGGGAAAATTCCCGCAATCTGGCACTGACGGCGGCCACATATTCACACCCATCCAGAGCCTCATCAATATGTTCGACGATACGGGCACTGTCCAGTATGTCTTGCGCACCGCTGGCAAGGGCTATCGCTTCAGGATGTTGCAGGGCATCGGCAAAGCGTGGCTTTACCAGGATCAACTCACTAAACCCCATGGTTTTAATGGCTCTCGCAGCCGAACCTATATTGCCCGGATGACTGGTTTCAACCAGGATAAAGCACAGGCGTTGAAAAAGAGATGTGTCAGTTTTGGGCAAGTTCATTTAAAATAGCGGTATCCCGCGTTAATTTTTATTCGGTTGTGCGTCTTGTTGTACGTCTTATTGATCAGACGGATGGCAGTCGGACAAGAATTACGCACGCTCTTTATCATTTTTGTCTAGCATCTTGATGACATCCTTGCTCTTTTTTGAGGGATAGTCGCTTGCATGCTGCCATTTTATCGGAAACCTTATGCACCCAATGCTGAATACGGCAGTTAAAGCCGCTCGTCGTGGCGCGACTATTATCAATCGCGCATCTTTTGACCTCGACCGTGTCCAGGTCACAGAGAAACAATTCAATGATTTCGTGACTGAAGTCGATCAGGCTGCTGAAGCTGCCATCATTGAGGTGCTGACTTCTGCCTACCCTGACCATGCCATCCTGGCAGAAGAATCAGGTGCATCCGCTAATTTGCACGACGAAAATGATAATGTCTGGATCATTGATCCACTCGATGGCACGACCAACTTCATCCACGGCTTCCCACAATATTGCGTTTCTATCGCGCTCCAACAACGCGGCGTGATTACACAAGCCGTTATTTACGACCCTACGCGCAATGAAATGTTCACGGCCAGCAAAGGTGCCGGCGCTTTCCTCAATGATAAACGTATCCGCGTTACCCGTTGCGACAAACTGGCTGATGCATTGATAGGTACAGGCTTCCCATCCCGCGACTTGTCGGGCCTCGATGAATACCTGGCCATGTTCAAAGTCATGACCAGCAAATGCCAGGGTCTGAGAAGACCAGGTTCTGCCGCGCTTGACCTGGCTTATGTCGCAACCGGCCGTCTTGATGGCTTCTTTGAAAAAGGTCTGGCACCCTGGGATATCGCTGCAGGCTCACTCATCATCACCGAAGCTGGCGGTATCGTCGGCAACTTCTCTGGTGATTCCGACTATCTGCACAAAGGTGATGTATTAGCTGGCACACCGAAAGTATTTGCCCAGATGGTCAATGCATTGCAAGCGTTTTCAGCTAAAAAGTAATTTCTCACGTCCCGCTGGCATTTAGCGGGACGCCCCTCTCTCCGGACTGATGAAAACCAGTCCGGTCATAAAGAAACACAGTAAAACCACATGGCATCATTCAACGAACTCGGCTTATCCGAGAACATTGTCCGCGCAGTCAGCGAACAAGGCTATACCTCCCCAACCCCGATACAACAGCAGGCAATTCCCGCTGTCATCAAAGGCGGCGACTTGCTGGCTGGCGCGCAAACCGGTACTGGCAAAACAGCGGGTTTTACCCTGCCTATATTGCAGCGCCTGTCTACCTCAGCCAATGCCCCAAAAGACAAAACCAGCAGACGCCCTATCCGCGCCCTGGTACTGACACCAACCCGCGAACTGGCAGCCCAGGTAGAAGAAAGCGTCAATACCTACGGCAAATATGTACCACTGAATTCCGGCGTGATTTTTGGTGGTGTTGGCATTAACCCGCAAATCAAATTGTTAAAGCAAGGGGTCGATATATTGGTGGCAACGCCAGGCCGCCTGCTTGATCATCACCAGCAAGGCACGATAGACCTGCGCAATATCGAGATTTTGGTCTTGGATGAAGCAGACCGCATGCTGGACATGGGCTTTATCCATGACATCAAAAAAGTATTGGCGATCTTGCCTGCCAAGCGGCAGAATTTGCTGTTCTCTGCCACTTTCTCCGACGACATCAAGGCACTGGCAGACCGCTTGCTGGATAACCCGGCGATGATAGAAGTCGCGCGTCGCAATTCCACGGTTGAAGTCATCGCACAAAAAGTGCACCCGGTCGATCGCGATAAAAAACACCCTATGCTGGCACACCTGATCAAGACCCATCAATGGTCACAAGTACTGGTGTTCACCCGCACCAAACATGGTGCCAACAAGCTGGTAGAGCAATTGGGCAAAGATGGCATTGCCGCCATGGCCATCCACGGTAACAAGAGCCAGTCTGCGCGCACCAAGGCTCTGGCCGAATTCAAGGATGGCAGCCTGACCGTACTGGTCGCGACCGACATCGCTGCCCGTGGTATCGACATTGACCAGTTGCCTCACGTCGTCAATTATGATTTGCCGAATGTGCCAGAAGATTATGTGCATCGCATAGGCCGCACTGGCCGCGCTGGCGCTACTGGCGAAGCAGTTTCCCTGGTCTGCGTTGATGAATTCAAATTGCTGGCTGACATAGAAAAACTCATCAAGCGTCAGATACCACAAGAAATCATTGATGGCTTCATCCCTGACCCGCATGCCAAGGCTGAACCCATACAGTTGCGCAGCTTTGATCATCGTGGCGGTGGCGGAGGTGGCAGAGGTCAACGTCCTGCAGGTAATGGCCGCGGACAGCCAGCCCGCACACCAGGTAAGGCAGCTGCGCCACAGGCAGCCAAACCTCGCCCAGCAGGCCCAAGACCGGCGGTAAAGCAGTCCGCTCCACGCAGGTCTGGTAGCCGTGGTAATGGCTGATCCTTAGCTGGCAGGATTAAAAGCACAAAGGGCCATTTTTTGGCCCTTTGCACTTTATACAAATTCAATTACTGCTTTGCATGTACTGACTGCTGTAAATTCAGCATACTCAACTGGCTCACTTGTATAAAACCACGTCGTGGGCGATCCAGGTCTATGGTTAAAAATACCGCCATACTGATCAAAATCTGCAAAGCCAAAGTTGCAAAGACCGCCCTTTGCCCAGTCAGGCCAGAAGCATAACCTATGGTCGCAGCTGTCATGATGATGGTAATCAACAAGAGCAACACAACTGTCTCAGGCACATGCCTTTGCAAGCCAGCATCCCTTTTACCAAATGCATCGATAGTATCGTTCAACGACTGTACAAACATGCCAGTGGTCACGGCACTCTTATCCAACTCGACAGACTTCATGGCGAGCGCCCACAACTGATCCGAGATTTGGCTGGTTTTTTTTATTAAGGCATCACGTTTTTCCACATCTGCGAGACTGACCTGCCCTTCTTCTACTCTCAGGTCTATATACTGCTTCAACATGGTCTGCGTATGCTCGCGTACGCTCAAGGGTAACAGCTGGGTGCGCAAATACGTGGTGCCAATTGCATTCGCTTCATTGACTACCGATTGATTGCGCTCATCAAACCTTTGCAGCGCCAGAGAAAAAGCAAAACTCAACAATAAGGCGAGCAAGCCCAGCATAGAAGCCTGCAGGGTATTGATCTGTGATTTGGCCGCATCATTTGCTACCATTTGTTTGCGCAGGCCATTTCTATATGCAAGCTCGGTGGCAATCAGCATACAGGTAAGAAGAAGGAAAACGATCAGGGCAGTGCTTTGTCCATACATAAATTCATTTGTCATCGGTCAGCGCCCTTTCGACACAAAAAAGGATATTGCTACAATCAGATTTTTGATTTTAACAATATCCTGGATAGTTTTTGCTTTTACCTGACAATTCTGCAGCCTGTAAGTTATTGATATCCACAATAAAGCTAGACAACCGTAGACCAAGGCAATCGTCTATGATATGGTGCGCACCAAATTTGAACTGACTGGGTATAAATTCCAGTGCTTCAGCAGGCAAAAACAAGAAAACAAAACGAATAAAATCAAAGTCTTATGACCGCAAAAGAAACACAACACACCCCCATGATGCAGCAATATCTGCGCATCAAGGCAGACTATCCAGAAACCCTTGTGTTTTACCGGATGGGCGATTTTTATGAGCTGTTTTTTGGTGATGCCGAAAAAGTCTCGCGTCTGTTAGGCATCACACTGACCCAGCGCGGCAGTTCTGGCGGCGAACCGATCAAGATGGCGGGCGTGCCCTTCCATTCACTGGAACCTTATCTGGCCAAGCTGGTCAAGATAGGTGAATCAGCGGCAATCTGCGAACAGATAGGCGACCCGGCGACCAGCAAGGGGCCGGTAGAGCGAAAAGTCATGCGCGTGATCACCCCGGGCACACTGACTGACACTGATTTGTTGCCTGAGAAATCTGACCGTCCATTGCTGTCACTATGCATGCTGCAACAAAGAAAAACCGTCAGCATAGGTCTGGCATGGTTATCGCTGGCCAGTGGCGCCCTGAAGTTGATGGAAGTATCGACTGACGAGAAATCCCTGCCACAACGCCTGCAACAGGAACTTGAACGCATCAGCCCTGCTGAAGTATTGCTGTCCGCTGGCACGCTATTGCTAGATGAGCATTATGCTCAACTCCCGGGCAAATTCTCTGAATTGCCTGACTGGCATTTCGATGTCAAGCAAGGGCAAAAAGCCTTGCAGGATCAATTGGCCACTGCCTCATTGACCGGTTTTGGGGTAGAAAACCTGAGTGCGGCACTGGGCGCCGCTGGTGCTTTGCTGCGCTATGCTGAAAGCACGCAAGGCCGTGGCCTGAAGCATGTCAATACGCTCAATGTTGAGAGTGAGCATGAATTCATAGGGCTGGATACCGCGACACGTCGCAATCTGGAGTTGACAGAGACCTTGCGTGGCCAAGAATCGCCCACCCTGTTTTCCTTGCTTGATCATTGCCGCACAGCCATGGGCTCGCGTCTGCTGCGTCACTGGTTACACCATGCACGGCGCGATCAAGCCGTCTCCAGGGCACGTCATCACGCCATCAAGGCGCTGATACAGGCAGACTCCACTGATGGCCTGGCTACCACTTTAAAGGCTATCCCCGACATAGAGCGCATCACCACACGCATAGCCCTGCAATCTGCGCGACCTCGTGATTTATCTGCACTCCGAGATGGCCTGCAAAACCTGCCCGGCCTGCGCAATTATGTGAGCTTGTGTATCGCCGATAACCAAACCAGTTTGCTGACCAAGGTCTTGTCTGATCTGGATACACCGACAGAATGCCTGGACCTGCTGGAACGTGGCTTGATGCTGCAACCCGCCAACATGGTACGCGATGGTGGCGTGATAGCCGCCGGCTTTGATGCAGAGCTCGATGAATTGCGCGCTCTTTCTGAGAATGCCGGGCAATTCCTGATAGACCTCGAAGTGTCTGAACGTGAACGCACAGGCATTGCCAATCTGCGTGTTGAATACAACCGTGTGCATGGCTTTTATATTGAAGTCACAAACGGACAAAGCGATAAAGTGCCGGATAATTACCGCCGTCGCCAGACCCTGAAAAATGCTGAGCGCTACATCACACCAGAATTGAAAGCCTTTGAAGACAAGGCATTATCGGCACAAGAACGTGCCCTGGTACGTGAAAAGATGTTGTATGAGCGTCTGTTACAAGATCTGTTGCCGCAAGTACCCTTGTTGCAAAGAGTGGCAAATGCGATTGCCCAACTCGACACTCTGGTCAGCCTGGCTGAGCATGCGACCAAGAATAACTGGTGCGCACCGCAATTGGTGGATGAACCTACCCTGCATATCGTCCAGGGTCGCCATCCTGTGGTCGAAAACCAGATAGAACGCTTTATCGCCAATGATTGTGATTTTTCTGCCGAGCGCAAATTATTGTTGATCACCGGCCCTAACATGGGTGGTAAATCGACCTTTATGCGTCAGGTTGCCCTGATCACGCTGCTCGCCTACGTTGGCAGTTATGTACCCGCGACCGAAGTGACGATAGGCCCGATAGACCGTATTTTCACGCGCATAGGTGCAGCGGATGACCTGGCAGGTGGCCGCTCTACCTTCATGGTGGAGATGACAGAATCGGCAGCCATCCTGAATGGTGCGACTGACCACTCTCTGGTATTGATGGACGAAGTGGGTCGCGGTACATCGACATTTGACGGCCTGGCTTTGGCCTGGGCAATTGCCAAGCATCTGATACAGGTATCCAAGAGCTATACCTTGTTTGCCACGCATTATTTTGAGCTGACGCAATTGCCTGAAGTCCACCCATCGGCAGAAAATGTGCATTTATCTGCGGTTGAGCATAAGGAAAACATCGTTTTCCTGCATGCTGTACAGGCTGGCCCTGCCTCACAAAGCTATGGTTTGCAGGTGGCGCAACTGGCGGGCATACCTCAGCCAGTTATCCGCTCTGCACGCAAGCATCTGGCTGATCTGGAAGCGCAGTCGCTGCAATCAACGCCTCAGTTTGATTTATTCTCTTCCCCGGTTGGTGCGCCTGAAGTGGAAGTTGTGGAGTCAGCGCCCGTTAATACTGAGCTGATGGATACTCTTGACACCATAGACCCGGATAGTATGACCCCAAGGGAAGCACTGGCAGCCTTGTATGAATTGAAGAGCCTGGCAAACAAGGTCTGACCAAAACATATCCAGCTAAAAAAATGCCGTTGAAGTCAACGGCATTTTTTATGGCTACTTGTCAGTGCAACTGGTGACTACGATATTCGTCGCCCGCACCATCATCCTCATCATCATCGTCATGATGATGGCCATGAGCGCCATGCACGTGACCGTGAGCGACTTCTTCTTCAGAAGCAGCACGCACATCTTCTACCGTCAAACTAAAGCGCAAGGCTATGCCTGCCAGCGGGTGATTGCCATCCAGTACGACCTTGTCATCCGCGATATCCGTGACGGTAAAAATATGGGCATTGTCTTCATCGGCATCATCATCCGACTCTTCCGGCATGCCTTCAAACTGCATGCCAACTTCCAATGGTGAAGGAAAGCGATCACGCGGTTCCACTTTCACCAGGGCGGCATCATAGTCACCAAAGGCATCTTCAGGGTTTAACTGGATAATGGTGCTGAAGCCCTTTTCCTTGCCTTCCAGGGCTTCTTCTATCTTGGGAAACACATTGTCATACCCGCCATGCAGGTAAACCATAGGCTCCTGACCTTCTTCTATCAGATTGTCTTGTGCGTCTTTCAAGGTATAGACTGCAGTAACAACTGAATTTTTGCCTATCTTCATAGCAATTCCTTAAAAATTTATTTGCCCTGAGATTATACCCGTCTAGTCGAGTCCTTTGCCTCAGCCTATAATGCGGGCATGAAAAAAAATACCATCCCCCTGCCCCTGCTGGGCGGCATTACAGCAGAAGAGTTTCTCAGCGAATACTGGCACAAGAAGCCCTTGCTGATACGCCAGGCTATCCCTGACTTTCAGCCTCTGATCCCAAAAGCTGACCTGTTTGACATGGCTGGCCGTGACGATGTTGAGTCCAGGCTCATCAGCTTCTTCAACAAACACTGGGAAATGAAGTCTGGCCCACAAGCCAGCATACCAGTCAAGGAAAAGAAAGACTGGACGCTGCTGGTACAAGGCGTTAATTTGCATGATGACAAGGCTGATGCCCTGCTCAGGCAATTCCGCTTCATCCCTGACAGCCGTCTTGATGACCTGATGATCAGCTTTGCGGCAGATGGCGGCGGTGTTGGACCGCATTTTGATTCTTATGATGTATTCCTGCTACAGGCGCATGGTCAACGCAAATGGCGCATAGGTGCGCAAAAAGACTTGACGCTGATTGATGGCATGCCTCTCAAGATTTTGCGCAACTTTAAGGCTGAGCAAGAATTTGTGCTTGAGCCGGGCGACATGCTGTATCTACCGCCAAAATATGCGCATGATGGCATCGCCATCGGTGAATGTATGACTTACTCCATTGGCTTCCGTGCGCCGTCTTACCAGGAACTGGGTGAGTCCTTCCTGCACTTCATGTCTGACTCGATAGACTTGCCAGGAAGATATGCTGACCCTGATTTGAAAGTCAGCACCAAACCGGCAGAAATCAGCAATGAAATGCTGGAACAGGTTGCTGAAGAAATTGCCAAGATTCAATTTACTGACGATGACGTACTCATTTTCCTGGGTGAGCACCTGACAGAACCCAAACCCAGTGTTTTCTTCACTGGGCCGGAAAAACCTCTGGCGCCTAAACGTTTCCATCAGTCAGCCCTGAAAAATGGCCTGAAGCTGTCACGCAAGTCGCTGATGTTATATAAAGGAAAACATATTTTCATCAATGGCGAATCATTCGCGGTTGGCAAGGAAGACAAGATTTGTCTGAGCAAATTGGCAAATCAAAGAGAGCTGGATGGTGCTGATCTGGCGAATATTTCCGCAGATGCGATAGAAACTTTCTGCCTTTGGTATGAAGACGGCTGGCTGGATATACGTCAATGATTGCTGCAACGCGTCATTATTTTAAAATATGAAAGAAAATTTTCTTCCGAAAAGTAGTTTATTTTCATGGAAAACCTGAAATTTCCTACTAAAAATAGCGTCTTGTCTAGAAATAATGATTGATTTGAGTGCAAAAATGCATCTATGCCTATTCCATTAATGGAAAAATCATTATAATTCCGGGTTAGGAAACTTTCGTAGGGGCCGAATGTCGTTTTGGCGAGAAGCTCGCGAATTAACCTATAGAGCGATAATTACCGGTAATTATTCATCGCAAAGTTTTGATCTTCTTTTTTGATCTATTTATTGAAAGTACAAACATGAAAAAATCACTCTTGCTCGTTTCCCTGTTGGCATTGACTCTGGCTGCTTGCGGCGAGAAAAAAGCTCCTGAAGCATCCGCTCCAGCAGCATCCGCATCTGCAGCAGCTCCTGCACCAGCATCTGCTCCAGCAGAAGCCCCAGCAGCAGCTCCAGCACCAGCAGCAGCTTCTGACGCAGCAGCAGCTTCTGGCGCAGCTCCTGCAGCATCTGCAGCAGCTTCCGCTCCAGCAGCAGCTTCCGCATCTGCTTCCAAGTAATTTTTAATTACTTAAGAAAAACCGGCTTTTAGCCGGTTTTTTTTCGCCTTGAAATAGGCAAACAGTCATAATAAAAAAGCAATCGACTTAAAGCGCAAAGATAAAAAAAGCCACGAATCATCGTGGCTTTTTTTATCAAGCAAAAACTGTTCTTTGCAAGAACTTATTTCTTCAACACCAGCTCGCTTGGCAAGCTATGCAGGTAAGCGGCGATATTTTGTATATCCTGGTTAGACAAGGCCTTGGCCTGCGTAGCCATGGTTGGGTTAGAACGGCCATTTGCTGCATCACCTCCACGCTGGTAGGCGTGCAAAGCCTGGGCAATGTAATCGGCGTGCTGACCAGCTAACTTAGGATAGCTAGGATCGATAGGCTTGGAGTAATTGTCGCCATGACAAGAAGCGCAATTGAATTTTTTTGCCGCTTCTTTACCGGCTTCTATATTGCCGCCCGCATGAACTGCGAAAGACAAGGTGGACAACAAAGTTGCCATCAACAGAGTTTTCTTCATGATCTGTCCTATTCTTATTTTTGTTGAGAGTAATATGCCGCCAGATCTGCGATGTCCTGCTCAGTCAGGCTGCCAGCAATACCGCGCATGGATGGATGCTTGCGATCGCCTTTTTGATAAGCCTTCAAGGCGCTTTCTATATATTTGGCAGATTGCCCGCCTATCATAGGCACCTGATATACCTCAGGGAAACTCGCTTTGTAGCCAGGAATACCATGGCAACCAATACACATCGCGATTTTTTTATCAGCAGCATCTTTAGGATTGCCAACCGGATCTGCCGCAGTAGCAGCTTGAGCGAGGCTCGCCATAGCGAGGAGTGCAAACAATTTTTTCATATTAGCGATTATTAATTAGCAGGCAGATCAATAAATTCAGTGTTTTGATATAACTCAGCATTTTAGCTGATTACAATCAAATTTGCGTAAAAAACCTGGTACACGCGCCTCTCCAAAGGGTAAAAAAGCTGCACTTACGCAACTCCAGGCAAAAAAATAATTGCCTTTCTGAGTTGCATGCACAGAAAAAAGAACAGCCGTTCACAAGAGGACAAATTCTCGCTTATACTCTTTACACTCTCAAGTAACCCTACACGTCGAGTTTATATCCATGACACAAGCGCCAACTACTTTACGCTTTGACGGTGCCGACAATTATGTCGCTACCGATGATTTGAAACTGGCAGTCAATGCCGCCCTGAGTCTGCAACGCCCACTACTGATCAAGGGTGAGCCTGGCACAGGCAAAACCATGCTGGCGGAAGAAGTCGCTGCAGCCCTGAATATGCCCCTGATGCAATGGCATATCAAATCCACGACCAAGGCACAACAGGGATTGTATGAGTACGATGCTGTTTCGCGCCTGCGTGACTCGCAACTCGGCGATGAAAGAGTCAAGGACATCCACAACTATATCGTCAAAGGTGTGCTGTGGCAGGCCTTTACTGCTGACGAGCCCGTGGTTTTACTCATCGATGAAATCGATAAGGCCGACATAGAATTCCCGAATGACTTGTTGCGCGAGCTGGACCGTATGGAGTTTTATGTCTATGAAACCCGTGAGATGGTGCGCGCCAAGCATCGCCCACTGGTCATCATTACTTCCAACAATGAAAAAGAACTACCAGACGCCTTCCTGCGCCGCTGCTTCTTCCATTACATCAAATTCCCGGACAAGGAAACGATGCAAAAGATCGTCGATGTCCACTTCCCAAAATTAAAGTCAGACTTGCTGGCGCAGGCACTGCAAACCTTTTATGAAATCCGCGACGTTGCCGGCCTCAAGAAAAAACCTTCCACTTCAGAGTTCATAGACTGGTTGAAGCTCTTATTGGCTGAAGATATACCCGCAGAAGCCATGCGCAGCAAGGATAATAAGGCGATCGTCCCTCCCCTGCATGGTGCCTTGCTGAAAAATGAACAGGATGTGCATTTGTTTGAGCGCCTGGTATTCATGTCACGTACCAATCGCTGACAAGATGCAATGACAAAAATGGCGCTGCACTGCAGCGCCATTTTTTTTACTCCTCAACTAATGCATTTGCTGCTTGCTTATTGCGCTTGCTTCAGTTGCTCCAGAATAGCTGGATTTTCCAGTGTAGAAATATCCTGGGTGATCTCTTCACCTTTTGCCAACACCCGCAGCAAGCGACGCATGATCTTGCCAGAGCGTGTCTTGGGCAAATTATCACCAAAGCGGATTTCCTTGGGCTTGGCGATAGGGCCAATTTCTTTCGCTACCCAGTTGCGCAATTCGGTCGCAATTTGCTTGGCTTCATCACCAGTCGGGCGTGCACGCTTCAATACCACGAAGGCGCAAATCGCCTCCCCTGTTGTTTCATCAGGCTTGCCTACGACAGCAGCTTCAGCCACCAGTGGGTTCGCCACCAGGGCAGATTCAATCTCCATGGTGCCCATGCGGTGACCCGATACATTCAGCACATCATCAATGCGGCCAGTGATAGTGAAATAACCGGTATCTTTATTGCGTATCGCACCGTCACCGGCCAGATAGACTTTGCCGCCGAACTCTTCCGGGAAGTAACTTTTCTTGAAGCGCTCAGGATCGCCCCAGATCGTGCGTATCATCGACGGCCATGGACGCTTGACAACCAGGATACCACCCTGTCCGTTCGGTAAATCATGGCCTGTCTCATCAACAATAGCAGACATGATGCCTGGCAAAGGCAAAGTACAGGAACCCGGCACCATAGGCGTGGCACCTGGCAAAGGCGTCATCATGTGACCACCTGTTTCTGTCTGCCAGAAGGTATCAACAATAGGGCAATTGGTGCGACCTATATTATTGTAGTACCACATCCAGGCTTCAGGGTTGATAGGCTCACCTACAGAGCCCAGCAAGCGCAAGGATGATAAATCAAATTTATTAGGATGAATATTGGCGTCAGCATCCGCAGCCTTGATCAGCGAACGTATCGCTGTTGGCGCAGTATAGAAAATGGTGGCCTTGTGTTTTTCTATCATGCTCCAGAAACGCCCGGCATTGGGGAAAGTAGGTACGCCTTCAAACACGATTTCAGTGGCGCCTGCTGCCAGCGGGCCATAGGTAATATAGGTGTGACCTGTTACCCAGCCTATATCAGCAGTACACCAGAACACATCTGAGGGCTTGACATCGAAAGTCCATTTCATTGTCAGGATAGCCCACAGCAAATAACCACCCGATGAATGCTGCACACCTTTTGGTTTGCCGGTAGAGCCTGACGTATACAGTATGAAAAGAGGATGTTCTGCGCTGACCCATTCAGGCTCACACACTGCCGCCTGGGCGGCTACCAGTTCATGCATCCATACATCACGTCCTGCCGCAACATTGATGTTTCCACCAGTGCGTTTATAGATGACGACATTTTTCACTTTCTCGCAATCGCCCAGAGCGAGTGCTTCATCCACAATCGCTTTTAAAGGCAAATGCTTGCCACCACGGACTTGTTCATCGGCCGTGATAACAGCGACCGCCCCCACATCCACAATACGCTCTTGCAAGGATTTTGCCGAGAAACCACCAAACACTACAGAGTGTGTTGCACCTATGCGTGCGCAGGCCTGCATGGCAACCACGCCCTCAACAGACATGGGCATGTAGATCACAACACGGTCACCCTTACTAATACCCAGAGACTTCAGGCCATTGGCGAACTGGCAGACTTTTGCATGTAGGTCCTTGTATGTCACCTTGGTGACTTCACCACCATCCGCCTCAAAAATCAGCGCTACTTTATCGCCATTGCCTTTCTGCAGATTCACATCCAGGCAGTTGTAAGACACATTCAGCAAACCATCTTCAAACCATTTGTACAAGGGTGCTGTGGATTCATCCAGCACGGTATTGAAATCTTTATGCCAGTGCAAATTTTCGCGTGCCAGACGTGCCCAGAAGCCTTCATAATCTTGCTCAGCTTCTTTGCATAGCGCGTCATACGCTTCCATGCTTGGGATAGCCGCATTGGCAACAAATGCTGCCGGTGGGTAAAAAACGCGGGATTCTGTTTTAGCTTCAGCTTGCGCAGCGTTGAGGTCAGACATTGTTATCTCCAGCTTGTTATCGTTAGATTAAAATCTTCACTACAGCTTCACCCCAAACTGGCATTGCACCAGATTGTGGCAGTAATTATCACCTTTAAGCACAGGGCAAACCATAAACTTGGAGACTTACTCAAGCCTTACGCTTGCACTTTTGAAAAATGATACCACAAAGATACCATTACACCTCCACTACATAGCCAACATTATCAGCAGCGCTACACGAGCTGGCTCTGCCCATGTAAAATACGGGCTCGCATCAAAAACTGCCCTTTCCACCAACGATTGCCGACATGACCAAACCAGTTTCTTCAACCAAACTATCGCCTCTTGCCAGCCTGATTTTTTTTAGCCGTTGGCTGCAGCTACCACTTTATCTCGGATTAATACTTGCGCAATGCGTTTATGTATTCCACTTCTGGGTAGAACTCGTGGATTTGATAGGCGCAGCAATGGGTAACGAATCCGCGCTGAAGCATATACTGGACGCAGTTTCCACCGGTGGCACCAGGCCAAACAAACTCACAGAAACCACCATCATGCTGGTCGTGCTTGGCTTGATTGACGTCGTCATGATTTCCAACCTGCTCATCATGGTCATTATTGGCGGTTATGAGACTTTTGTGTCTCGCCTGGGCCTGGATGGACATCCTGACCAGCCCGAATGGCTGTCTCATGTCAATGCATCAGTACTTAAAGTCAAACTGGCCATGGCGATTATTGGCATTTCATCCATCCATTTATTAAAAACTTTTATCAATGCAGGCAATTATGGAGGTGATGTCATACTTGCCCAGACTGGCATACACATGGTGTTTCTGTTATCGGCCCTGGCAATTGCACATTGCGATCGCATCATGACGCATACCGCACTGGCGGCCGATAAACATTGATAGTTGCCTATTGATAGTTACCTATTGAGAGTCGCAGACTAACAACTACAATTAACAACAAGAGCTGCATGGCAATGAAAAATTCTGTCATGCAGCACACACAAGTTTGAGTAATTTACTTTTAGTTATCAACAGTAATATCTACAACACCAGTTTTCTTTCACCTAGCCCAGAGCCAAATCATGACAGTCATCAAGCAAGACGATCTGATCGAGTCCGTAGCCGCAGCGCTGCAATACATCAGTTACTATCATCCAGCCGACTATATCGCCCATCTGGCACGCGCCTATGAAGCCGAGCAAAGCCCGGCAGCAAAAGATGCGATTGCACAAATCCTGACCAACTCGCGCATGTGCGCAGAAGGCCGCCGTCCAATTTGCCAGGACACAGGTATCGTCAATGTATTCCTGAAAATCGGCATGAGTGTACGCTTTGAAGGTTTCAGTGGTTCCATCATCGATGCAGTCAACGAAGGTGTGCGTCGTGGTTATAACGACCCTGACAATAAACTGCGCGCCTCTATCGTCGCAGACCCGCACTTTGAACGCAAAAACACCAAGGACAATACACCTGCCGTAGTACACATGGAACTGGTTCCTGGCGATACTGTCGATGTCAAAGTCGCAGCCAAAGGGGGCGGCTCTGAGAACAAAACCAAGTTCGTCATGCTGAACCCTTCCGATTCACTGATCGACTGGGTCATGAAAACCGTGCCGACCATGGGCGCGGGCTGGTGTCCTCCTGGCATGCTGGGTATAGGCATAGGTGGCACTGCAGAAAAAGCCATGCTGATGGCGAAAGAATCCTTGATGGATGACATCGACATGTATGAGCTCAAGCAACGCGGCCCACAAAACAAGACTGAAGAATTGCGTATAGAACTGTGCGACAAGATCAATGCTCTGGGCATAGGCGCACAAGGTCTGGGCGGCTTGACGACAGTGCTCGACGTCAAGATCAATATGTACCCTACCCATGCGGCATCCAAGCCGGTTGCCATGATCCCCAACTGCGCTGCAACACGTCATGCGCATTTTGTGCTCGACGGTTCTGGTCCCAGCTATATAGAACCACCAAAACTGTCTGACTGGCCAGATGTAAGCTGGGCACCTGATACAGAAAAATCCAAACGCGTTGATCTGAACACCCTGACCAAGGAAGAAGTCGCCTCCTGGAAGCCAGGCCAGACTTTGCTCCTGAACGGCAAAATGCTGACTGGCCGCGATGCAGCCCACAAGCGCATTCAGGACATGCTGGCCAAGGGCGAGTCACTGCCTGTCGATTTCACCAACCGCGTGATTTACTACGTGGGCCCGGTTGATCCTGTACGTGATGAAGCAGTTGGCCCGGCCGGCCCGACGACCGCCACCCGCATGGATAAATTTACCGACATGATGCTGGAAAAAACCGGCCTGATTTCCATGATAGGCAAGGCAGAGCGCGGCCCGGTCGCCATAGAATCCATACGCAAACACCAGTCAGCATATTTGATGGCTGTTGGCGGTGCGGCTTACCTGGTTTCCAAGGCGATCAAATCAGCTACGGTAGTTGGTTTTGCTGACCTGGGCATGGAAGCGATCTATGAATTTGATGTCGTCGATATGCCAGTCACGGTTGCGGTTGATTCCAGCGGCACATCCGTACACAATACCGGCCCGAAAGAATGGCAAGCGAAGATAGGCATCATCCCTGTCAGCGCATCCTGATCGCACCCCGACTATCACTGACTATTACTGGCTGAAGCAAGAATAAATACTCCTTATGGCATCAGAGGAATTTTCACGCTCTGCTCCGATTGGAGTATTTGATTCTGGCCTTGGTGGACTGTCGGTTTTGCAGCACATACGCCAGACCCTGCCACATGAAGCATTGCTGTATGTGGCAGATTCAGGTTTTGCACCTTATGGTGACAAGACCAGTGCGGAGATTCTGGAGCGTAGCATCGCTGTCACAGATTTTTTGTTGAGAAAAAAAATCAAGGCACTGGTAGTTGCCTGCAATACGGCAACCGCCGCCGCCATCAAGCACCTGCGATTACATTACCCTGACCTCATTATTGTTGGCATGGAACCCGGTTTAAAACCGGCAAGCCTGCTCAGCAAGACAAAGAAAGTCGGTGTACTAGCCACCCTCTCCACAATACAAAGCGAAAAGTATCAGCACTTGAGCACAAAGTTAAGTGCAGAGACCGGCGTGGAATTTATTCCGCAAGCCTGCGTAGGCCTGGTCGATCAAATAGAAAAAGCCGAAGCAAATGCGGATGAAACCCGGCTTTTACTGAAAAAATATTTGACCCCTTTGCTTGACGCAAAAGTCGATACACTGGTACTGGGTTGCACACATTATCCTTTTGTAGCTGGCCTCATACAGAAGCTCGCGTCTGCGCATGTTCCTGACGGCGGACCCATCAAACTCATCGATACCGGAAAAGCCGTCGCATCCCAAATACAACGTTTGCTAGCTGAACGCGATCTGACAACCAGAAATAGCGATACTCCCCACATTAATGCTTACACCAGCGGCAATCCAGAAAAGCTGAAACACGCCTGTACCCAGTGGATTAACATACCAGAAGACAAATTAAGTGTTTCCAGCTTCAGCACCTGATTTCAGCATCAGTTGCACCCGCCTATGACCACACTGGCAAAACCCAATGTATAGAAGCAGGCAAATCCACAGTAAATCAAACTACAAATAATTTAATTAGGACTCCTTTACATATCTATTTTATTGCGCCATAATGCTTGCATGAAAAAGCCAGCCAAGCATCCATGGGACGAAACACCAGCAACCAGTGAACGCATACTGGATGCGATTGCCAGAATTGCCGGCGTATTGCGCTCGGGCACCTGGCAGTTCGCCACGTCTGAAGGTTTGAACCCTACCCAAGTCGATATCATAGACATGCTGGCGGCGCGCAAAGATGCTGTCAGGCTGTCATGGATAGCCGAGCAATTGGGTGTCAGCACGGCCAGTGCCAGCGACTCTGTGAGTTCATTGACTGCCAAAGGCTTGGTAGAAAAAGCCCGTGCACCAGACGATGGTCGCGCCATTGCCTTGAGACTCACTAGTGATGGTCATGCCCTGGTCAAAAAAATAGCTGGTGCAACCGGTTTTGCCAGCGAAGCCATAGCGCAATTATCACCTGCAGCACAAGAACAAACTTTTACCAACCTGTTAAACCTGATAGGCACACTGCAGCAAGCCGAACATTTTCCAGACATCCGCGCCTGTGTCACTTGTGCACACTTCATGCCGGACAGACACGAAGATGTGCTCGCACCCCACCATTGTGCCCTGGTGGATGCGCCTTTACGCAAAGAGCAATTGCGCCTGGATTGTCCTGAACATCAACAAACAGCAAACAACATCATTCGCAATAACTGGAAGAAAATCGAAATGAAATGAAAATGGATAAGTAAGAATGGAATAGCTGAAGAAGAGTTAGCTGGGGCAGATCGCCTATTTTTTTACTCCATTTACTTAGGACTCCTATTGATAATATTTGATGCTGAGGTTCTTGCATCGAATGTAAGCAGTACACGCATCAGAAATTAGCCTGGCAATGCGTGTCGATAAACAGAACCGTCACATGACATTTGAAAGATAAACATGGAACACAGATACAAAAAACTCTGCCTCAGTCTTGGTTTAGGTCTAAGCCTGACCATCGCCAGTACAACGCACTGGGCCGCGGCTCATGATCACGCACATCAGGGTGGTATACAAACTGAAGCCAGCAGCAAGATCAAACCTGACTTTGATATTTTCCATACCAAGATTACGACTGAAGGCAATGTGGCAATTTTTCATATTGCCGTCTCCGGCAAGGCTGGCAAAACCAAGCCTTCTAAATCAGGCAAGCTCGCGGGCAGCTCTGTTTTCTCTTATGTTTGGCCAACCACTCTGGACCCATCCATAGTAGGTTTCGAGCCTAAAAGTGGCATCCTGGCTTTTGCCGTAACTTCTCACCCTGACTTTGATGACACCCCGCTGTTTGATGAAAACGGCGATGGCAATCCCAACAATGATGGCAATGCCTGGCACTCACACTGGGTAGTCTTGCAGCCCGATCAGGCTTGCGGCAAAGATGCGCTGAAAGTTGTTGATATTCCCGAGGGTAGCAAACCCCGCCTGCCAAAAACCTGGCCGGGCTTGCCGATACTCATAGACAGCCCGGGCTGGAACCCTATATTCAAAGGCAAAACGCTGGAAGTACGCGTGCCTTTTGATGATATAGCCAGCATTCAGTCTGCTGGCTTTGACGGTGTCACTGCTGCACTGCGTGTCAATGCCAGTGTCCATGCACCACTGCTTTGCGTAAACAATGTTTTCAAAGTCGCCTCAGGCAATCTCAGCCTGCCAGGTAAATTCAATCAGTAAGCCAACATCGCAAACCCAAAAGGAATCACCATGTCTCATGTTCAACTCATCAATCTCAAAGAAACATCTGGTACTCGCCATGCCATTTTGAATGACATTAATACTGCCTTTGGTGCCACACCAAATATGTTCCGCGCTGTCGCCAACTCTACGGCGGCGCTCAACAGCATGTGGTCTGCGTTTGCGGCCCTTGGCAATGGCGTCATCCCGGCAAAACTGGGAGAGCAAATTGCAGTTGCCATAGCAAATCAGAATCAGTGCGAATACTGCCTGGCAGCACATACCGTATTGGGACAAAAAGCAGGTGCCAGTGCCTCAGAAATGGCGGCAGCCCAATCAGGCAATTCAGACGACGTGAAAACTGATGCAGCACTTAAATTTGCATTGAAGGTAGTCAGTCAGCAGGCACAAATTAATAAAGACGATGTGGAAGCTTTACGGTCACATGGTTATGACGATGAACACATCGTTGAAATCATGGCCCACGTCGCTCTCAATCTGTACACCAACTATATCAATGTGGCACTGGATGTACCGGTTGATTTTCCCAAAATCAAGCTGAACGCAGCCAGCAAAAATTAATCAGCTTTTAAAGGTGCGGATAACTCCGCACCTTACTCAGATAAATTCAAATAAAACGGAAAGAATAAAAATGTCTATGATCAATAGCATCGCACCTGAACTGATCACTTCAGACTGGCTCAACACTGATAAAGCTATCAGCTTGCAGTCTTTACGCGGCAAAGTCGTGTTACTGCATAGTTTTCAAATGCTATGCCCTGCCTGTGTCACGCATGGTTTGCCACAGGCAAGCGCAGTAAGGAATGAATTTTTGCAACAAGAACTTGCGGTGATAGGATTGCACACGGTGTTTGAACATCATCAGGTGATGGGAAAAGCAGCCTTAAAAGCCTTCATCCATGAATACCGTTTACGCTTCCCGATTGCCATTGACATGCCAGATCCTGTCAGTGGAATACCTTTGAGCATGCAGAAATATGGCTTGCGCGGCACGCCAAGCATCTTGCTCATAGACCGGCAGGGGCGCATTAGATTTCATCACTTTGGCCACATTGATGATCTCAAATTAGGCAGCATGCTGGGCCAGTTGGTGGCAGAGACAGATGCTACAGAAGAGCTTGTCAGCGCGAATGAAGGCAAACCCAAGCAGGCCGTGGGATGCAATGAAGACTCGTGCAGTTTGTCTTAGAAAAATCGGCTTCGGAATGTACCAAGAAGCTTCAAGAATTCATGACCGGTACAGGCAATACCAGATTGGTCGCCTTGGAAATTGCAGACCAGAGTACGCCTACAACTGCATTCCAGACTTTTTCTATGGTGACCATCAGTAACTCCCGCAAGGTTTTAGCGAAACTCAAGGCCATATCCTCCAGCCCATCCAGGAAAAACTGTTGGGTTTCAGGCGTAATCTGCTTGGTCAATATGCCGGTACTGACCAGCCCAGCCTGTTGCGCTATGGCTTTTAATTGTTGTTGCGTAAATCCGCGCAAGGTTGTCACGTCAGCCTGTAAAACACCAGAAGCTGCGGCCTGCATGTCAGCGACGAGTTGATCAAGATCAAGTGCCATATTTATGCCCCAAATTAACGCTGCAAGAAATTTTCATACGTAATTGCCTGATCGAGATAGATCACGGCCTGCCCCTTGAAAGCCTGCGCCTCATAAGCAGTCACGCCTTGCAGACGGTCAACATCACGCATTTTACTCAGGGTTTCCGATACTTTTTTGATGGCATAGGCGCTAGGCGGTGTGCCGTCGTCACCCGACATGGCCGGGCTGCCACGTTTATCAAGTAATTGATTAATGGTATCGGTCACCTTGTTTTTTGGCATGGGCCGGGCTCCGGCCTGCAAACTCAGTGCGTCCAGCCGACCAATCAGTGAATTGTAATTATCAACGCGGGAGGGGAAGCTGTTTTTATCGCTGCCGTTAGACACGCTGGCGAACAAAACCATGGTGTCTGTATTGACGGCGGCCAAGCCATCAACCACTGTTTTGTCATAAGCGGGTGCCAGTTGGGTTGCGCACCCTGAGAGCGCAATACAAAGCCCCAGCAGGTACACACGCATCCACCACAATAATTGCACTGCTGGCTTCATGACTACTCCACATGGAATAAAAATGGCAAAGATGCCATATTAACATTTGGAGTTTAATTTATCATCGCAAGAATTATCTTTTTTGATAATTTTACTGACGACCTTTCTATTTCAAAATAGAAAAATCAGGGCTTGAAAGAGTTGGCGATAAGCCTGGTTGCTTCATCATATTTTTCTTTATTGCTGGCGGCGTAATTCCATTGGAAGAAAGTACACCAGTTACCAGTCGTCAGTAATTTATCGTAATAAATCTGCTTGCCTTTGGTACCAGAGACAACGGCAAAACCTTTTCCTTTGGCGCGATAAGAAATGGCCCTACCCTCTTTTACTTTTTCTGTTTCTGCCTTTTTAAGGAATTCTGTCGGAGTCGTATCCCATTCCTCTATGCAAGCCCTGGCATAAACACGCAACTCAGCCTCACCATCTTTAGATAAAAACACCTGGCCGTCACCATTGGCAGCTTCACCTTGCGGGATAAGGTAATCTGGATAATCTATCGAAAAACCATATCGACCATTCACATAGGTTTTATAAACCAGCTCAGCGGAAGAAGCATTTGCGGTCAAAAACACCAGCAAAGACAAGAGGTAACTATTTTTCATATAAAGCCACAACGATGAAAGTCCCTGCCCGCAAGATGTTTGGACAGGGACAATGACAATCAGCCTAAAACAGCCGCGATTGCATTCGCAGTCGCTTCAACATTACCAGTATTCAAACCGGCAATACACATACGGCCAGAACGGACCAGATAAACGCCGAATTCTTCTTTCAGGCGATCACACTGCTCAGCCGTCAAACCTGTATAGCTGAACATGCCGCGTTGCGTCAGGAAGTAGCTAAAATCACGGCCTGGTAATTTTGCAGCCAGTACATCATGCAATTTACGGCGCATGAGCTGGATACGGTCGCGCATGGCGACAACTTCTGATTCCCACATAGGGCGCAGCTCGGGGTCGCTCAATACGCGGGCTACCAGTTGACCACCATGCAGAGGTGGGTTGGAGTAGTTGCGGCGTATCGTTGCTTTCATCTGACCTAGCACATTCACTGCCTGTGCCGCATCCGGACAAACGACACTCAGGGCACCGCAACGCTCGCCATACAGGCTCATGCTCTTGGAGAAGGAATTCGCAACGAAGAAGCTCAAGCCCTGGTCAGCCAGCAAGCGCACGGCATAGGCATCTTCGACGATACCGTCGCCATAGCCCTGATAAGCCAGGTCGAGGAAGGCGATCAGTTCACGCTCTTTCAATACCGGCACCAGTTGTTGCCACTGCTCTTGCGTCAGATCGACACCTGTAGGGTTATGGCAGCAGGCATGCAGCAGGACGATGCTTTTCTTTTCTGCGGCTTTCAAGGCTTCTATCATGGCATCAAAACGCAAGCCACCAGTTGCAGCATCATAATAAGGATAGGTTTTGACAGTCAGGCCACAACCTTCAAATACTGCCTTGTGATTATCCCAGGTAGGATCGCTGACCAGCATGGTCGATGTCGGGAAATAACGCTTGATGAAATCACCGCCCACCTTGAGGCCACCGCTGGAACCCACCGCCTGGATAGTGACGACACGGCCAGCTTTGACTGCTGCACTGTCTGCGCCAAACAAGAGTTCCTGCACTGCTGTGCGGAAATTTGCTGCGCCTTCCATAGGCAAATAAGGACGGGCACCAGCATCTGCCACGACCTTGTGTTCTGCTGCACGTACAGATGGCAGCATGGGAATCTTGCCAGCATCGTCAAAATAAATACCGATAGACAAATTGATCTTGTTGGTGCGGGGGTCTTTACCAAAGGCCTCGTTCAAGGACAAGATAGGATCGCCAGGATAGGCTTCGACGTGCTGAAACATGATAGAACTCCAGATGGTTGGACATAGAATCAAGGCTGCAAAGTCGGCAATTTAATATCACTAAAGCAATATAAAATGCACCAGACTAATGCGTCAAGCCTCTATTGTGACACATGCCACCAGCAACTTAGGATACAGGCCGCTTTAATCGTTATAAGGAACTGTATATCTTGACCGTGAGAAGATGTAAAAAATGCAGCTATTTTTCAATAGCTGCATTCTTCATTACACTGAGTAGCTTATTCAGGCATTAGTGGCCGTGCGCATGCTCATCGGCCTCTATGGGCATTTCAGCGCCGCTCTTACCCTCAAAAAAGAAAGCTTTACGCACTTTTTTGGTTTTACCCACCTCATTCAAGGTAGCAGATTCATACAAACGTCCATTCAACATGACATGGCTGAGTTTGTCTGATTGCCGGATGTCTCTGAGGACATCACCATCAATAATCATCAGGTCAGCCAGTTTGCCAACTTCCAGAGAACCTATGTCCTTATCCATGCCCAGATAACGTGCGCCATTGATGGTACCGCTGCGTATCGCCTCCATCGGAGTCATGCCGCCTTTGACCAGGGTCCACAATTCCCAATGCGCTGCCAGACCTTCGCGCTGACCATGCGCACCCAGATTGACGGGAACACCGGCACGTTGCAAGGCGGTTGCAGTCTGCGCCACCTTGATGACATTGAAGTCTTCTTCCGGTGCAGTCTCACGTCTGACGCTACGTGGTTCCAGCACTGAACGCGGTACATATTTACTCAGCAGAGGATGTTTCCAGACATCGGTATGGGCATACCAGTAGTGCTCGCCATCGAGGCCACCGTAGGCGACTCCCAGGGTCGGGGTATAGCCTACCTGAGTTTGCGACCACAGTTGCTTGACATCGTCATACACTTTCTCAACTGGCAAGGCATGCTCAACGCCAGTATGGCCATCGACTACCATGCTCATATTGGTCTGGAACAGCGAACCACCTTCCGGCACGACCATCATTTGTGTCAGGCGTGCAGCCTCCAGCACTTGCTGGCGTTGCTCACGCCTTGGCTGGTTGTAGCTCTTGACTGAAATCGCGCCTGCTGCCTTGAGGCGTTTCAAATGCGTCAAGGCATCATCAAGATTATTGACGATGGCGGCAAAATTACCCTTGGCACCGTAGAGGATAGTGCCGGTAGAGTAAATACGTGGCCCCAGCACTTGTCCGGCTCTTTGTAATTCACTTTGCGTGAAGATTTCTCCAGTGTCGTTCGATGGATCATGGATGGTCGTCACACCAAAAGCCAGCGAAGCATAATTGACCCAACTTTGCTGCGGGATAATGCCGCTCTCGCCCATGCTGCCATGCCAGTGCACATCAACCAGGCCCGGCAAGATGGTTTTGCCCTTGGCATCGATCTGGGTTGCGCCTGCAGGTATGGCCACATCAGCAGATTTACCGACGCTAACGATGCGATTATCCTTGACGACAATACGGCCATCTTCGATGACCTCCTCGCCTTTCATGGTGACGATTCTGGCGCCGGATATGACTGTGTAACCACTCGGTTTGTCAGCAGCCTGGCGGAAGCCTATTTTTTGCCCCTGTTCTACCGGTTTAGGCAATTCAGCAGGTGCGCCTGGCACGAAAGCAAAAGCATCTTTCAATTCACGGCTGAATAATTCATCGCCGAGTGAGAAATTGATACGCTTGCTGTCGCCAGACCAGTGCAGGTATTGCCCGGCATTCACATCCAGTTGCTTGACAGGCAGCGCATCCATTTTCTGTCCTATGGTGACTGCCTTGCCAGCCAGCGGCAACGGCGTTACATAAGCATGGTAACGCTCGCCGAAAGCCAGCCATTCACCATCTGGTGAAATCGCAAATTCACCGGCAAATTCACTTTTTGCGACTGGCTGCTCGGGTTTTCCATCCAGAGGCACGCGTATCAGCGAGGTAGTCCAATCGACTTCACCAGTATATTGTGTGCGAGTGACATACACTGCTTGCCCATCTTTACCAAATTGTGGTGAACCACCCTCCTCCGTCAACAGGCGAGGTTCGGATTTACCGTCTGTGTTCGCCAGGAATACGCCAGTTTCCATGCCATGCCAGGGCGTAGTCAGGTAGCCACCCTTGGCTTTGACGTAGGCAACTTGCTTGCCATCAGGTGAAAATCGCGCCTGCAAATATTTACCCGGAGCCTTGGTCACTATGGTTTCCTTGCCGCTGGCAAGCTCCACAGTTCTGACAGCGCCGAACTTTTCATCATTCCAGCTACTAAACACCACAGACTTGCCATCGCGTGAAAAGCTGGGGAAGAATTCAAAATGCGCGTTTTGTGTGGTCAGACGGCGTGGCGTGCCATTTGGCAGGTCCTTGACATAAATATGTCCCAGCGCCGAGTAAACAACTTTGTCCCCTTGTGGCGCGACATTCACCCAGCGCAATTGATGCACATCGAACTGATCAGGCGCGACTTCTTGCGGGAAGCGCAAGGCGCTGCGCACTTCCCGGGTATCTTTCACATGAAAAGGAATTTCGACTGCCTTGCGGCTGAATGGATCAAGACGCCAGAGTTTGCCCTTGGCCCAGACCACAATTTCCTTGCTGCCTGGCATCCAGGCAAAGGCTGGATACACGCCTTGTATAGCCCAGGCCTCTTGCATGTCACGCTCCAGCTCTGGCCATGCTGCTGTTTCTTCACCAGTCTGCAAATTTTTCAGGAACAAGGCAGACTGATTGCGGATGCGGCGCACGAAAGCCAGGTATTTGCCATCAGGAGAAGGTATCGGGCGCACTGCTCCGCCAGGGCCACTGACGAGCGCTTTGACCTTGCCATCTTGCAGGTCACGACGGAAAATTTGATAAATCTGGCCGTTGGAATTTTTATTGTATTCAAAGGACGTGCCTGGTGTTGTGTCTTGGGAATAGTAGACATAGCGGCCATCAGGTGAGAACGCCGGCTCCCCCAGGTCTTTTTGCCAGTTGGGTTTTTCATTCAATTGCACGCCTGTGCCACCGCTCTGATGATACAGCCAGATTTCACCAGAACCCAGTGAGCGAGTGCCGGTATAGTGCTTGCGTGCGGCAATGTACTGGCCATTCGGGTGCCAGACAGGATTATTCAATAAACGAAAATCCTCCTTGCTGACTGCATGGGCATTGCTGCCGTCAACATTCATAACCCAGACATTGTCACCGCCACCAGCGTCAGACATATAGGCTATCTGTTTGCCGTCCGGTGAGAAACGCGCCTGCATTTCCCAGGCGATGGAGTGCGTCAAAGCCTTGGCTTCGCCACCGGCAATGGGTAGCGTGTACAAGTCGCCGAGCAAATCAAACACCAGTTGCTTGCCATCCGGGCTGACATCCACGCTCATCCAGGTACCAGTGCGGGTGTAAATATTGACTGTTTTGCTTTCGCCGGGTGGATGATTGACATCCCATTTCTTTTTTTCTATATCCGGCTTGGTGACTGGCTCTGCCGCCAATGCTGGCAAACACAGTATGACAGCCCAGGCCAGAGGCAACAGTTTTGACACACGCATAGATTTCCCCTCTTTGATTATTATTTAAATTTCAATTATTGATCGATTCTGGACTATAGCGTCTCAAGATGCAGGCGATAATATATCAATAGAATATCAATCAGTGGAATCAGATGAATCCGGGCTTAAAAAGTTCCTGGTACAAACCTGTTCTGCATGCATATCTGTGAAGATTGCAACACAGTGGGACTCTTAATCCGCCAAGCAGACTCGCATAAGGTATGATTTGAGCAATTCTATTTCGCTTGCGACCATGAATCTATTTGCTACTGACGAAGAAGTAAACCAGCTTGCCAACAGGCTGACTTCAGCACAGGGGCTGGATAGATTCATCAGTCAATTGACACTGGCCTGGTATTTAAGGCAAAGGAATAGCCAGCAGGCCAATACACTGGCGATGTCGGTTTTGGCCGATCTTGCAGACCTCGATGCCCCGGAAACCCTGAGAAGACAGTTCCATGCCCGCCTCTGCCTGATACGTGCAGAAATCGCTGCCTTATTCTGCGACAAAAAAAATGCCGAACTGTTGTTCAGTGAAGCCGTCACGGTCTTCACTGACTTGAATGATAATACAGGCTTGGGGGACGCCAGTCTGACCGAAGCCCTGCTGGCGCTGGAGCAAGGCGACCCTGCCAGAGAAGCACGGGCATGTGCAGCAGCCGTGGGCTGGTACACCAAGGCAAATGACAAACTCAGGCTCGCCATTGCAGAGTCCTGGGTCATCTATGAGCTGGCATTTTATGATCCACTCGCTGCCTCGGTCAGGCACATGGCGTTTGACAAGCAATACCAACATCGTGAGCACCCAGCCGTTGCTGCCCATTTGACAGCAGCGTCAGGAGTCATTCAAGGCAGGCGGGAACCTGCGCGGGCGTCCGTGTATTATCTACAGTCGAGTGAACTGGCCCGCCAGGCAGGCTTGATCAGGCTGGCCATCATTTCGGCAGGTAATTCTGGTGAATCCATGCAAACTGTGGGTGACCTCGAAGGTGCTGCCGGTGTCTTTGACTGGGCTGCCGAACGCGCACATGAAACGGAATGGCCAGCCCTGATAGGCTATGCCATGTCCCATCTTGGCAGCCTGCTGCGACAGTTGGGCCAGTATGAACGCAGCCAGAAAACCCTGGAAGAGGCGCTGAATGGTTTTTCCAGGACGCCAGGTGGTATCAACAAGGCCATCGTCCATGCGGAACTGGCGGAATGTCTGCTGATGCAGGGCGAAACCGCTGGGGCGATCGCGGCCTTCGGTGAAGCAATTGCGCTGTTCCGCGCAGCTCATTCCATGGACGACTTGCCGCAGGCCTTGATACGCTATGCACGGGCATTGTCAGTATCAGGCCAGGCCGATGCTGCCCTGGCGGCCATAGACGAAGCCAGATCCCTGATACACCAGCACCAGTTCACCGCGCTTGGCGTCAACCTGAACCAGACGCTGGCCGAAATACATGCGCGGCATATCATCACCATGCCGGAGAAAATGGATGCTCCCAATGCCATCATCCACTACCTGGAAGAATCCCTGCAGACAGGTGAACTGACCGAAGGCTGGCAAGCCAGTACAGAATTACTGATGGCCCTCAGTGATGCCTGGGCCGATGTAGGTGACAGCAATAAAGCCTTGTTGTATGCGCGAAAAGCCGTTGCAGCAGAACAGCGTGAGAGCAAGAAGCAGGCAAATAACCGCACAGCCATGGCCCAGGTAAGACATGAGACAGAATTGATACGTGCCGAGGCTGAACAGCACAGGCTGGTTGCCGTATCCGAAGCGCGCCGGGCAGCTACCTTACAGGAAGCTGGTGCTACGCTGGAACGTCTGGGCAGGATAGGTCAGCAAATCACCTCCAACCTGGAGCCCGAAGCTGTTTTTGAAGCTATCCACTTCCATCTCAAGGATTTGCTGGATGCGACCACCTTCATCATTTACATGCTGTCACCAGATGGACAAATGCTGACCCAGGCATTTGGCGTAGAAGAAAACCTGCCCCACCCCTACCATGAAGTCGCGCTGACAGATGAACGTGCCTCGAGTGCTCGTTGTGTTCGCGAACGACGTGAAATCAAGCTGGAATTACGGCCGGATAATGATTTCCCTGTCGTACCAGATACACTGGAAACCCTGAGCCTGTTGTTTGCCCCACTCAGCATAGGTGACCGTATCCTCGGTGTCATGAGCATACAGACACCGCGCGAATATGCTTATGGCGAGAGGGAATGCCTGATTTTTCGCACGCTGTGCTCTTACGGCGCGATTGCACTTGACAATGCCAACGCCTATCGAGAATTGCGCCTGACCCAACAGCAACTGGAGTCTTCCAGCCTGACAGAAAGGCAGGCACGCAAGAAAGCAGAAGATGCGACAAGATTAAAAAGTGAATTCCTGGCGAATATGAGCCATGAAATCCGCACGCCCATGAACGCGGTCATAGGCTTGGCCCACCTTGCGCTACAAACCAGGCTGACACCCAAGCAATATGATTATGTCAGCAAAATTCATCATGCCGGAGAGTCACTGCTGGGCATCATCAATGACATACTGGATTTTTCCAAGATAGAAGCAGGCATGCTGGATGTGGAAAATATTCCCTTCTCCATCAAGGATGTGCTCAATAGCGTATCCACCCTGACCAGCCAGAAAGCCATCGAAAAACAGATAGCCTATATCGTCAGCATCGCTGAAGAAGTACCTGCACACCTGCGTGGAGACCCGCTGCGATTGGGGCAGGTGTTGACCAACCTGGTCAATAATGCCGTCAAATTCACCCCTGCAGGCGGAGAAATTGAACTCAGTGTCAGCCGACCGCCAACCACATCTGCAACGACGGACCTGACATTCTCGGTACGGGATACTGGCATAGGAATGTCTGTGGCGCAGCAGCAAAGCCTGTTCCAGCCCTTTACCCAGGCAGATGGTTCGACAACCCGTAAATATGGGGGAACTGGCCTGGGATTATCCATCTCACGCCGCCTGGTGGAGCTGATGGGTGGGCAAATTGAAGTCAGTAGCCAAGAGAACAAAGGCTCTACATTCAGCTTTACCTTGCCACTGGAAATAGATTTTACCCTGCATACCGCATCTGACACACATGCAGAATCACACCATAGTCATAACAGTAATTTTGCAATACAAAACCATGCTGGCCGTCGGGTCTTGCTGGCTGAAGATAATCCAGTCAATCAGCAAATTGCCATAGAGCTGCTGAGCATGATAGGAATTACTGCTGACGTTGCCGACAATGGTGAAGAGGCAGTGCGCCTGATCATGGCAAATGAGCCTGGATATTACGCCATGATATTCATGGATTTGCAAATGCCCATCATGGATGGCCATGAAGCCGCTGCAAGAATCAGACAAGATGCGCGCCTGGATGACACACCTATCATCGCCCTGACTGCACATGCTGTTGGCGATATTCGGGAGCGTTGCATGCGTGAAGGCATGCAGGATTACCTGACCAAGCCTATACAACCGGATGCTTTGTTTAGCATAGTCTCGCACTGGATGGATACGGAACATGAACTGCCTGTGCCCGGCAGCCTGATCACCAGTACCGTGTTTGATGATGAGGATGCCGGATTCCCTCAATTCAACGAGCTCGACACCAGCCTGGGCCTGCATTACATGGGTGGGCGTCATGAGTTTTATATCAACATGCTGCACCGGTTTGAACAAAGTCAGGCTGATACCTTACATGAATTGAACAGACTCATACAAATTGGGGAGTATGGTAATGCAGAGAGGTTAAGTCATACCCTGAAGGGTCTGGCTGGCAGCATAGGTGCCACAAAACTGCAAAAAATAGCGGCCGAACTAGAATACAAACTAAGCAAAGAAGAAGACAGGGAATTCATCCTGGAAACCCTGGAGCCACTTACTCAGTCACTTAATGCAGTACTGGATGAGTTAAAAACGGTATTACCAGGAATTTTGCCCCAGCACGAAGAAATCATCGTCGACGAAGCCGAGGCAAAAAACATCGTGACCGAGCTGCGCATCTTACTGGCTGCATCAGACGCTGATGCGCAGAGCCTGTTTGAAGAAAACGAAACCGCAATTGCTACTCAATTCAACCCGGATGCCATGATACAACTCAGGCATTATATGCATCAGTTTGAATTTGAGTCAGCGGCAAAACTGATAGAACAGCAATAAATAAAATAGACAGCAAATACGAATTTAAATCACCTGATTCTCTTTTAGGCTGGATATGCGGTCCGCGCTGATTCCCCAGTCATGCAAAATCTCAGCACTATGCTGGCCAGGTGCTGCCGGCGGTCTGCTGACTTCTGGCGCGGTCCTGCTGAATCGTGGCGCAGGTGCTGGCTGCAATATGCCTTCGATATCAGTAAAATTAGCCCTGGCCTGATTATGTGGATGCTTGGGGGCTTCTGCCATATCCAGTACCGGAGCAAAACAGATATCCGTCCCTTCCATCAAGTCACACCATTGTTGGCGAGTTTTGGTCTTGAACAGCACCGCACATTTTTCTTTCAGCTCTGGCCATTTGCGGCTATCCATTTGCGTATTGAAAGCGCTATCGGTGATACCGGCACGCTCCAGCAACAAAGCATAAAACTGCGGCTCTATCGCGCCTATGGAGATGAATTTGCCGTCAGCGCAAGCGTAAGTGTCATAAAAATGCGCACCACCATCCAGCATATTCGCTCCGCGCTGGTCTGACCAGGCACCAAAGGCACGGAAACCGTAAATCATCGCGCCCAACAAGGCCGAACCATCGACCATAGCAGCATCCACCACCTGCCCCTTGCCAGAACTGCGCGCCTCCAAAGCAGCACAGACCACGCCAAAAGCCAGCATCATGGCACCGCCACCAAAATCGCCAACCAGGTTCAAAGGTGGTGCTGGTGGCGTATCTGCCCGTCCCATTGCGTGCAACATGCCGCTGAGTGCGATGTAATTCAGGTCATGCCCTGCAGCCTGCGCCAGCGGGCCATCCTGGCCCCAGCCAGTGATCCGCCCGTATACCAGACGTGGATTGCGTTGCTGGCAGACTTCCGGCCCCAGGCCCAGTCTTTCCATGACACCAGGGCGGAAACCTTCCAGCAGGATATCGGCACTCGCTACCAGATCCAGCAAGACGGCTTTGGCTTCTGCCTGTTTCAAGTCCAGAGCCAGCGAGCGCCGCCCTCTGGACATGACATCATATTTGGTGCCCAGCATGGGAAAAGGATTATTCGCACCTGGAGTGAGCTTGCGGTCTATGCGTATGACTTCTGCCCCCATGTCAGCCAGCATCATGGCAGCAAAAGGGCATGGGCCTAAGCCCACCATTTCTATGACACGTATGCCCTGTAAAGGTCCAGCCATGTTTTGTTCTCCGTTTTTATTCTTGCTTTTATCTGCTTATAAGTTACGAGATATGATTTCTTTCATGATTTCATTGGCACCACCATAGATGCGCTGTACCCGCGCATCGACATACATTTGCGCTATAGGATATTCCAGCATATAGCCATAACCTCCAAATAACTGCAGGCACTGGTCTATGACCTTGCACTGCAAATCGGATATCCAGTATTTGGCCATCGATGCCAGTTCGGTATCCATGCGCCCTTCCATCATATCGACTATACAACGGTCGATAAAGGTACGGGCTATTGTTGCCTCGGTCTTGATCTCTGCCAATACAAAGCGGGTATTCTGCATTTCTATCAGGGCGTGGCCAAAGGCTTTGCGTTCACGGGTATGGGAGATCGTCAAATCCAGTGCGCGCTCTATCGCAGCAACGCCGGATACACCCAGTATGGTGCGCTCATAGGGCAGTTCAGTCATCAACTGGGTAAAACCCTTGCCTTCTACGCCGCCGAGCACCCTGTCCAGCGGCACCCGCACATCATCAAAAAACAGCTCGCAAGTGTCCTGGCCTTTTTGCCCTATTTTTTCCAGTATGCGTCCTACCCTGTAACCTGGACAGTCTCTGGTTTCTACCATGATCAGCGAAACACCCTTGGCACCAGCCTCAGGGTCAGTCTTGGTTACAACCACCACCAGATCGGCCATATAGCCATTAGAGATAAAAGTCTTGGAGCCATTGATAACATAGCTGTCGCCATCACGTCTGGCAGTGGTGCGTATGCCTTTGAGATCAGACCCTGCACCTGGCTCAGACATGGCGATGGCGGCGATCATTTCACCTGAAGCCAGCTTGGGTAAGTATTTTTGCTTTTGCTCTTCTGTCCCCTGGTTCAAAATATAATGAGCGACAATCGCATGTACATGGATGCCAAAGGCCATGTCACCGGCATAAGTCAATTCTTCAAACACGATGGATTGATGGGCAAAGCTGCCGCCAGAACCACCATATTCCTCAGGTATGTCGGCCAGCAGAATGCCCATGGCACCGCCCTTGTCCCAAACATCGCGGTCTACATGTTGCTGTTTTTTCCAATGCTCCTGGTGCGGAATGACTTCGGCAGCGACAAAGCGACGTACTGCGTCGCGAAAAGTTTCCAGCTCTGGCGTCATCCAGCTTGGTTTGATTTGCATGCTGTGTCTCCTATATTATGGTTTCAGACTTTTGTGCCTGATTTTTTCTGGCCTGATTGATGGCGGCTATGTTTAAGGTTACCATCAAGAGCTATCAGGAAAGCACACCACCACATTTTTTAGAAGACTATCCCCAATAGCAATGCCCAAAGAAATTACTACCGACGCGACAGAGCAAGCATTGCCCGCCTCAGAAACCGCAAAAAAGCGCGGCCGCCCTGTGCTGGACGAAGCAGAAAGCATACGCCAGGATTTGATCAGGAAATCAGCACAGCTTTTCAGAAAAAAGGGTTATGACAACACTACCGTACGCGACATCGCTGCGGCGGTGGGGATACAGTCAGGCAGCTGGTTTTATCACTTCAAGACCAAGCAGGACATCCTGGTCGCAGTGATGGAACAAGGCATGCAAAAGTCACTGGAAGAAATAGAGAAGCTGGCTTTGGCAGATTTGCCGCCGCGCTTGGCGTTTCAGCATCTGGTCAAGGTCCATCTGAATACCTTGCTGGCTCCTGAGCATGATTTTATTGCCGTACTGCTGTACGAATGGCGCGCACTCGACAAACCCGCACGCGCACGCATCATTGCCCTCAAAGACAAGTATGAAGCTGCGTGGGAAAAAGTCATCGTAGACCTGCATGCCTCAGGGGATTGGGCCATGCCCACGCGCATAGACAAGTTGTTGATGTTTGGCACGCTGAACTGGACAGCACAATGGTATAGGCGCGGTTCAGGCATCAGCATAGATGAACTGGCAGAACAGGCGCTGCAGTTCATTTTGCGTACCAAACCTGAATAGAACTTATTCTTCCAGGGCCATTTCCAGTTTGCGCGTATCAATAATAAGCTTTTTGCCCAGGAAAAGCTTATTCCCAACCATCCCACCAGCACCCAGGCTACTGATTGCCAGTTCTTGCAAGAAACCCATATCCTGGATGTAACTGATCTCTTTCACAGGCAGCTTGATGCCTGCTACTGTTGCCTCTGCGCTGGTTTCTACCGTATGCGCGGTTAATATCTTGTCCCACGAACGAATGGGATAAGCCACGGGTCTGACATCCTGCTTTGCCAGTCGCTGGAAAGTTTTTTCATTGCTTAGCCAGGAAAAAGCGCTGGAACCGCTGTCATACATCACCGTTTTCTCTTCACCATCAAAAGTAACAGGCATGACTATCCTGCGGCCAGAAAAACTGAAAGGCTGGAATTTGCTGCTTGCCAAATGCAAGCCTTTGCGTTCACGGGCAAATTGCACTATATCTTTTTTGAAGTCCAGCACCACTACCCTGCCGTCAATCAAATCTGAACCTATGGTGCCGATTACTTCTACGCTGTCCTTGCTCCAGTCAACACCTGTTCCTTCGCGCTGCATGATGGAAACATCTTTGGCCAGCACTTGCATGTCCCCAAGTTTGAAATTAACAGCGGCCAGCTTGTCACCAGAATTTACAAATTGATATTTCTCGGCAATCTCCTTCCATTTATGGGAATAAAAGACGGTGGAAGGATGCCCCAGATCAAACTGCATATAGAATATTTTTTCCTCGCTGCCACCAAAATGCACTGGCAAAAGCAAGGCTGCATGATCCAGTGGCGGCAAAGGTGCCGGGCGCGGTATGGCACTCCACAGTATATTCACCTCTCCACCGTCGCCCGACAACTCCACTTGCGCAGGCGAGAGTTTGTTGCCAGTTGCGCAAGCTGAGAGGAACAAGGCCAGGCTCAAAAGCAAAAAGGAAGCAAGCCACTTCCTGTATTTGCCTGGCTTGACGGTGCTAACAGTGTCAAGCATGTACATTTATTGACTCCGCAATCTATGCATATCCGGAATTCGGTTCAAGCAGTTTTACGGCGAGAGAACAGGGCAACCAACCCCACTACCAACAATACAGGGAAAAGCAAGGGCAACATTGCCAGCGCCAGCGAACCCAGTACTACCGCGAAAATCACGCATAACAATATTGCCACACCTGCCAGTACCATGCCAGTCAGGCCAAGGGCAAACACCACCGCCACTACAGCAATACCGCAACCGAACAAGACACCAAAGAAGCCAAAGAATCCACCCACGCCATCGATGTCGTCGCCGTCCATCTGCACATCGACGCCATGGAAGGATGACATGACTATTACCGCAAAAACCAGGACAGACAAGAGGATGATGGCGGTGCGCTTGTTTGAGGTGATGCGTGATGTGATAGCAGATGTCATGATGGGCTCCCTTTAGCTCAATTGTGAATTTGATGATTTTTTGTGTTCTGTGATTCGATGTAAGCATCTTATAAAAGAACATCAGGGGCTTCCATGGGCTTGCGACAGAATGCGCAAATCACGGCTTGAACAGTGATTTGAAGGGAGGAATGGGACAAAACTGGGTATAAAAAGCAAAAAAAGCAGCCAAGCTGCTTTTTTGTTTGCTATAGAGCGATAAAAGATCAGCTACCGGTATAACTGGTCTTCATTGTAGTAAAGAATTCCACGGCAGCACTACCTTGCTCGCGGGCACCATAGCTGGAAGCCTTGCTGCCACCAAATGGAACATGGTAATCGACCCCAGCGGTAGGCAGGTTGACCATGACCATGCCTGCACGGGCATGACGCTTGAAATGAGTGGCGTATTTCAATGAGGTAGTGCAAATCCCTGCTGTCAGGCCAAATTCAGTATCATTTGCCAGTTGCAGCGCATGCTCATAGTTTTTGGCGGGAATGACGGATGCTACCGGGCCAAAAATCTCTTCCCTGGTATGCTGCATTGCAGGGTCGCAATCAACGAACAGAGCCGGGTTCAGGAAATAACCATCGGTGTCGCGTGACAGACGTTCACCACCAAAGGCCAGTTTGGCGCCTTCATCTTTGGCTATCTGTATATAGCGCAAATCCTGGTCCAGTTGAGACTTGTCTACCACTGGGCCTATATCTATGCCTGTCTGCAAGGCATGCCCTACTTTCAGGCTCTTCAACTTATCGATCATCGCCGCGACAAATGCCGGGTAGATTTTCTCTTCAACAATCAGGCGCGAAGATGCTGTGCAACGCTGGCCAGTAGAAAAATAAGAGCCCTGAATTGCCGCATTGACTGCCACATCCAGGTCAGCATCTGCCAAAATCACCAGCGGGTTCTTGCCACCCATTTCCAGTTGCACCTTGGCCCGGCGTGCGGCGCAAGCTGCCAGTACCCTGCTGCCAGTACCGACTGAACCGGTAAAGCTTATGGCATCTACCCTGCTATCCTTACTCAAGGCTTCACCAACAATACGGCCAGGGCCAGACAAGAGATTGAATACGCCTGCTGGCAAACCAGAACGGCTGATGATTTCTGCCATGGCCCATGAGCAGCCTGGCACCAGCTCTGCCGGTTTCAGGATCACGGTGTTGCCATAAGCCAGCGCAGGTGCAGCTTTCCAGGCTGGAATGGCGATAGGGAAATTCCAGGGTGCGATGATACCGACCACGCCTACCGGTTCGCGGGTGACATCAACGTCCACGCCCGGGCGCACCGAGGCCAGTTTGTCGCCGCGTATGCGCAAGGCTTCCTGTGCAAAGAATTTGAAGATGGCTGCTGCACGGCCAACTTCACCTATCGCTTCTGGCAGGGTCTTGCCTTCTTCACTTGCCAGCAGGCTACCGAGCTCAGCTTTGCGTTCATTGATTTCTGTACCTATCTTGTCGAGCGCGTCTGCCCTTTGCTGCACGCCAGAATTACGCCAGCCTTCTGCAGCATCACGCGCAGCGGCAATTGCCAGCTCTACCTGCTCATTACCCGCACTGGCGTATTCGCCAACCACCTCACTCAAATCAGAGGGACTGTGTGTGACAGTTACGTTTGCGCCGTCATGCCAGCTACCATTGATATACAGTTGTTTCATTTTTATTCTTCCTTGTTTTTTCAATCTTGTTGGTCGACCTTATTCATCAATATTTCCCGCTGCACCACTCAGGGTAGCGAGAGTCGATGTTTTTGTCGGGAAAACCGGTTGTCTCAGTCCTGGCGCATCCCAGCCAAACATGAACTGGCAGGCTGCGCCACAAATACGCCCCTGACATGCCCCCATCCCTGCCCTGGTCATCAGCTTTGCGGTACGCCAGTCGTCATGTTCCCGCAATTGCCTGGCACTGACGTCCTCGCAGCGGCACACCAAAGTATCTGACTTGCATAACTTGCGCAGGCTGTCATCGGTGGCAAAACTCTGTTTGAGCAAATCCGCAAATTGCCAGGCATGGGCGCGGCGCGCAATATCATCTTGTTCAGCCGCCTGCCCAATCGCAGCCAGACCGGCAATGTGCCCTTCTGCCAAAGCCTTGTCAACACCGCCTATGCCGCAAGCTTCTCCTGCCACCCAGACATCGGCGCGGGAGCTGGCCTGGTTGGCGTCAACCACGATACTGCCATCCCTGATCTGGCATCCCAACAGCGTGCCGATTTCCAGATTGGGTAACAAACCAAATCCACAGGCCAGCAAATCACAGCTCAGATCAATTTTCTTGTCGCCATACTGCAGACTGATTCCGAGCAGGCATTGCTCACCATGTGCCTTGATCACTCTGGCGTCATGGCGATAACGTACACTCTTGAGTTGCCAAAACAACTTCAGCGACTGTAGCAGCTTGCCTCGATGCGATTTGAGCAAGGCCCAGAAAAATTGACGTAAATTTTTACTGCTTTTGTTTCTATGATACTGACGACCTGACCGCCAGCACGTATGACTGTTTCCGCTACTGCCAGCAACAAGGGCCCGCTACCAGCAACAGCAACGCGCTTGCCTTCCACTGGCATACCGCCCTTGATCAAGGCTTGCAAACCACCAGCACCAGTGACACCTGGCAAAGTCCAGCCGGGGAAAGGCAAGAGCAACTCACGGGCACCGCTACAGATAATCAGCTTATTCCAGCTTAATTTCTGCGCGCCATCTGCTGTCTCCAGCAAAAACTCCTTGTCAGAAATAGCAGCAACAATGCGTACCCCATAAACCATGCGTACATTCAGGCAATTTGCCAGTGCCTGCCACAAATCATGCGCCCTCCGGTCACGCCACGCGCCTGGGCCACCGCGCCAGATTTGCCCGCCAGGTGCGGGGTTTTCATCGATCACAGTGACGGTGGATGACAATTCAGCTGCGGCCAGCGCCGCTGCCAGTCCTGCAGGGCCTGCACCTATGATAAGTATGTCCGTCGAAAACGGGAGAATCGCTGAGACCATCGTCACACTCCCAGACCAGCGGTTTCAGTATTAATCACCATGCCTGAGCGACAGTATTCCTGGCAGGCCAGTTTATGCGGCTGACCATTGATGCGCACCCTGCATTCCTGGCACACGCCCATGCCGCAAACAGCAAAGCGCGGCTGGCCAGAAACCGACTGGCGCGTCTGCATATTGTCATGCCGCATCAGGGCCGCAGCTACACTCATCTCTGTTGTTGCCTCAAAGGGAGAGCCGTTAATCCAGATTTTTGCGATTATTTTTGTGTCTGGGCCTTGCTCACGCATATTTCAACTCCTGCACAGGGAAAAAACGTTCAGGCGAATAATGTTGATAATCTATTTCTCCCGCCCTCCCAGCAATCTGGTCTGCCAGCATTTTTGCCGTCGCCATGGCCGTAGTCACCCCCAGGCCTTCATGCCCTGCTGCCAGCCAGATACCTGGCAGCTCAGGATGAGGTCCGATAATGGGATGACCGTCGGGTGATGCCGGACGCATACCCGCCCAGGCGCGTATGATTTGCATATCGGCCAGGCAAGGCAATAGCGTCATGGCGGATTGCAAGACTGCCCCAAGCGCCTTGGGGTCGAGGCTATTATCTGTCTGTCCATCCTGCCTGCAAGAACCGATCAGCCATTGCCCATTACTACGTGGTTGCACATTGGCAGCCACCGCCAGTGCATCTGCAGTAACTGCAGCCTGACCATAATTCATGCTGACAATTTGATGTGAAAGACGACCAGGATAACGGTCAGTAATCGCCAGATGGCCTTTGCGGCCAAACACGGCAATTTCAGGCAAGAGCTTGGCTACTTCGAGGCCAGTAGCGACAATGATGATATCTGTAGTCAGCTTGCTGCCATCAGCAAAAATCAACTGGTTTGCTGCTAGCTGAGCAACTCGCTTACCCAGAATTACATTGCCACCACGCTTGACCAGAAGCTGAACCATGAAATGCGCCAGCTTGGGTGGATACACCACACTATCGCCAAATACTCTGACACCACCAGCAAGGCCGGGACGCAAAGCAGGTTCCAGTTTTTGCACCTGCTCACCAGTCAAGGCTTCGGCACGCCATAGCCTAGCATTCATTGCTTGCGCGCGATGATGCGCCTCAGAAAGCTGGTCTTCGTTCTCTGCCACCCATAAGGTGCCGCATTGGCTGACTTCTCCTACGCTGGGAAATTCAGTGAAGAAATCTTTCCACATGCGCAAAGAAAGCATACACAAGTCCAGCTCCTGCTCGCTTTCATCCAGAGCAACCAGATGCCCCATACCCACTGCAGTCACTCCACAACCGGGAGAAGCCGCATCAATCAAACTGACCTGATAGCCCTCTTCCTGCATTTTCAAGGCGCAGGTGGTGCCGACTATGCCAGCACCAATGACACACACTGTTGTCTTCATAGGCATGCCTCCTGCGCCATCACATTCACTAAAACAAACGATCAGTTAAACGTTGGCAAAACCGGACGATTGGCAAGAGAAGCGCCGACCACTTGCTCTACACGGGTACGCAGAGCACCTTCCAGTGGCAGACGCGGTGCACGCACGCGGTCATTCGAATCGATGACCAGTGCTTCTACCAGTTTGATGTTTTGCACCAGATAAGTAGAGACATCCAGATCCAGCAAAGGACGGAACCAGCGGTAGATATCCAGGGCTTCGTTATAGCGGCCAGCCTTTATGAGACGGTAAATAGCCACCGTCTCATGCGGGAAAGCCACAACCAGACCAGCGACCCAGCCAGTTGCACCTGCAGTCAAGGCTTCAAATGCCAGGTTATCTACGCCAGTGAACAGGTCATAACGGTTACCCAGGCGATTGATGATTTCTGTAGTGCGGCGGATATCGTCAGAAGATTCTTTCACTGCGACAAAACGGGCATCGTCAGCCAGTTCTTCCAGCATATCTGTCGTCACATCGACGCGATAAGCCAGACGGTTGGAGTAAATCATGATGGGCAAATCACCGGCAGCGGCGATGCTGCGCAGGGTTGCTACGGTTTCACGGTGATTAGTGTGATAGATGGTGCTAGGCACAACCATCAAGCCATCGGCACCCGCTTTGGCGGCTTTTTCAGCCAGGGCACAGGCATCACGTGTTGCTGCCTCGGCGACAGTCAGAATGGCAGGCTTGTTGCCTGTCACTTCTTTTGTCAATTTCAGCACATCGATACGCTCGGCATGGGATAACAAAGGTCCCTCACCCAAAGAGCCACAAGCGATCAGACCATCACAACCGGCATCCATCAAATAACGGAAGCAGCGCTCCATTTCCTTGAAGTCCAGCGTATCGTCCTGGTTGAATTTTGTCGTAACTGCGGGAATGACGCCTTGCCACATGATATTTGCCTTATCTCCGGATCAAACCGGTCAATTTTTGAAAATCAATCAAAGAACCTGATGCTGACAAATCGCGAAGAAATCGATCACAGTAAATATAAGCCTTTTGCAAACTTATTTCACGCGCTGTCAGATTGAACATGACAAAGTGTAAGCCTGCAAAGAGGCCTAGTCTTGATGTTTGTATGCATTTTGAAAGACGAAATCGGCACAGTCGATTATTACTGTGCGACAAGGGTAAGCCGGGGCCAGCAAGATGCAGCAAGCAAGGAGAAACGGCCTCTCCTTGCCTGGCAAATGAAATTTAATTAACTATTATTGCGCATCAAGCAAGTGCTGAAAGGAAAAAAGCACCTGCCAAAGTGATCATCACTCCTGCATACCTTGGCAATGTACTAGTCAGCATCTTTTGAGCCGCATTGCTGGCAAACCAGCCAGCGGCATGAATCAGTGCTGTCGCCAGCACAAAACTGGCGCCATACAACACGGCAGATTCATACACTGGCATTTCTTGCCCATGTGCATAGCCATGCGCCATGGCAAATATCGACACCAGTGCCAGTCCTGCACCTACGGGCAACTTAACTGCAAAACTGATCAACAAACCAAGGATAAGCACAGAGGCGGCGATACCATGCTCCACGCCCGGCAAGCCTATGCCTGCAAGAGCCAATGCACCGCCAAAGACCATCATCAAGGGAAAGCTGGCTGGTATCAACCAGGCACGTGCATGCTTTTGTTGCGCTGCCCAGATGCCTGTTGCCAGCATGGCCAGCAAATGGTCAAGTCCGGTGAAGGGATGGAGAAAACCATCCTGCAGGGCATTCATGGAATGCAGCACACTGTCATGCGCCAGGGCTGGCAATGAAATCATGGCACTGCCCAGGACCGCGACCACATAAAGGCTGCGCAATTTATTTAGTTTCATATTGTTCTCCAGATTGAAAATTAGTTTTTGACTTCATCCAGCATGCCTTGCTGACGAATGAAACTGACGACTGCCTCCAGCCCGTCGCCTGTACGCAAATTGGTAAATACAAAGGGACGTTCGCCACGCATGCGCTTGGCGTCTTGTGCCATGATGTCGAGATTGGCACCGACGTGTGGTGCGAGATCAGTTTTATTGATGATCAGCAGATCAGAGCGGGTAATGCCAGGCCCGCCCTTGCGCGGAATTTTTTCACCACCGGCCACATCGATGACGTAGATGGTCAGGTCTGACAGTTCAGGGCTGAAGGTCGCCGCCAGATTGTCACCACCAGATTCCACCAGGATCAAATCAAGATCAGGAAAGTCTGCGCTCATGCGAGCTATCGCTTCCAGGTTGATGGAGGCATCTTCGCGTATGGCTGTGTGCGGACAGCCACCGGTTTCCACTCCCATCAAACGTTCTGCGGGCAAGGCATCGGCACGCAAAAGGATTTCCATGTCTTCCTTGGTGTAGATGTCATTGGTGATGACAGCCATTTCATAATGATCACGCATGCTTTTGCACAGCATTTCGCAGAGTGCAGTTTTACCGGAACCGACCGGACCGCCTATGCCTACACGCAGGGGATTTGGTTCTGAAGATGTATGTGTTGGAGTGTTCATTTTATTGTTCCTATTTTTATGATCTATACAGACGACTGTACTGCACCTCATGCTGCATGGACAGCAAAGACAAGCCTGGTGCCCAGTTCGATAATTGATCATCTTCCAGTTTTTGTGCCAGCCTTGCTGCCTTTTCCAGTTCGGGGCGTAGCGACAGCAGCAAGCGTTGTCCTGAAACCTGGCCCAAGGGGATGGATTTAACCCCCACCAGCACCTGGTTTTCTGCCCATGAAAACAGCATACCCAGCAATACCGATTCCGGCGGCACCTGCAAGGCAACTGCCGCTGCTGCCAAGGCCGTAGGCAAAGGCAATTCATGTTGTGCCAGCAATATCGCCAGTAACTCAGCATCAGCAATCTTCAGATCACTCACCAGTTTGCCCAGTGAATAACCCATTTGTATGCTCTCTGCCCGAAATTCTGCCGTATCCCTGGCGGCGATGAACAAGCTGGTCCAGTGCGATACTGCAGCCAAGTCTCTGCTCTCAAAAGCCTGCAACAAGCGCCACAGTACTGGCGCTTCAAAGCGGGCCACCACTTCATGCAGGCAATTGATAATCCATTCCCGGGCTGTGGCTTCGTTGCGCACCAGGCCCTTTTCTATCGCCGCTTCCATCCCTTGCGAATAACTATAGGCACCGATGGGCAAAGACGGGCTGGCCAGTTGCAGGAGATGGAGTAAGGCTGCAGACTGCATGCTCAAGCCTTGCTGTCGGAAGGACGGTGTATGCGCTGGCGCAAAGGTATCGGTGCCAGTGGATTATGCGGATGTCCATCATCGCCGCCATGATGATGGCCACCGCCATACGCACCTGATTCTGGCTCAAAACTGGCCTGCTCTTCAGTGACGACAGCGCCCAGCCCTTGCAGCATTTCCTTCAGCACCGGGTCTTTGCGTATGCGCAAAAAACCCTCGCCGACCTGCGCCTGGGTATGCCGATTGCCAAGGTGGAAGGCGCAGCGCAATAAATTAAAGGCAGTATCGCATTCCACCTTATACGTCGGTTCGGCAGCAGCAACGACTTCAATCACGCGGCCATCATTGCCCAGCATCAGGTCACCATGGCGCATGACTGTACCGCGCACGGTGAACACGGCAACATCTTCACCGCTGGTAAGGGTGGCACGCAAACGGCTTTTTTCACGCAACTCATACGGCAAAACCAGTTGCCCGGCGATGCTGTCGGCAGTCTCTATCTTTGTTTGTAATGTCAACATTGTTTAAAATAAGAAATAACGTTGGGCCATGGGCAGGATTTTTGCCGGTTCGCACACCAGCAGTTCACCATTGGCACGAACTTCATAGGTTTCGGAATCGACTTCCATTTTTGGTGTCAGGCTATTGTGTATCATGTCCTTCTTGCGAATCTGGCGCGTGTTCTTGACAGCAATCAGGGTCTTGTTCAGTTTCAACTGTTCTGCCAGCCCCGCATCCAGCCCCGCCTGCGATACAAAAGTAAACGACTTTTTCAAGCCACCACCAAAGGCACCAAACATCATGCGGTAATGCACGGGCTGTGGCGTTGGTATTGATGCATTCGGGTCACCCATCTGGGCAGCGGCGATCATGCCACCCTTGATGATCATCGATGGCTTCACGCCAAAGAAAGCTGGCTTCCACAAGACGATATCGGCAATCTTGCCCACTTCCAGCGAGCCTACTGCATGGGCAATGCCATGAGTCAGCGCCGGGTTGATCGTGTATTTGGCGATATAGCGTTTGACACGGAAGTTATCGTGACGCGCATTGTCTTCTGCCAGCGAGCCACGCTGTTGCTTCATCTTGTCTGCCGTTTGCCAGGTACGCATGATGACTTCGCCTACACGGCCCATGGCCTGGGAATCGGAAGACATCATGGAGATGGCACCGATATCGTGCAAAATATCTTCAGCCGCTATGGTTTCGCGCCGTATGCGTGATTCGGCAAAGGCAATATCTTCGGCGATTGCCGGGTCCAGATGGTGGCAGACCATGAGCATGTCGAGATGCTCATCCAGGGTATTGACGGTGTAAGGGCGGGTAGGATTGGTGGAAGACGGCAATACATTTGCCTCACCCACCGCCGCAATAATATCGGGCGCATGGCCACCGCCCGCACCTTCGGTATGGAAGGTATGGATAGTCCTGTCCTTGAATGCAGCCAAGGTATGTTCCAGGAAGCCACCTTCGTTGAGCGTGTCACTATGGATAGCGACCTGCACATCCATCTTGTCTGCCACAGTCAGGCAATTATCGATTGCTTGTGGTGTCGTGCCCCAGTCTTCATGCAGCTTCAAGCCTATGGCACCTGCTCTGATCTGCTCCTCCAGCGGTAAAGGCAAGCTGACATTACCCTTGCCCATAAAACCCAGGTTCATAGGGAAAGCATCTGCCGCCATCAGCATGGAATGCAAATGCCAGGGGCCAGGAGTACAGGTGGTTGCTGCCGTGCCAGTGGCAGGGCCGGTGCCGCCGCCAAGCATGGTGGTAACGCCGCTCATCAATGCTTCTTCAATCTGCTGCGGACAAATGAAGTGGATATGCGAATCGATGCCACCAGCGGTCACGATCTTGCCCTCACCGGCAATTATCTCGGTCGCGCCGCCAATTGCCATGTCAACGCCGGACTGTATGTCAGGATTGCCAGCCTTGCCTATACAGGCAATCAAGCCATTTTTAATCCCAATGTCAGCCTTGACGATGCCCCAGTGATCAATAATGACGGCATTGGTGATGACAGTATCCATGACTTCAGCATGTGATCTTTGTGACTGGCCCATGCCATCGCGTATCACCTTGCCGCCGCCAAATTTCACTTCTTCGCCATAGATGGCAAAGTCTTTTTCAATTTCGATGAACAAGCCAGTGTCTGCCAGGCGAATGCGGTCACCCGTAGTCGGCCCAAACATTTCAGCATAAGCGTGACGTGAAATTTTCACAGCGCCCCCATCACTTTGCCGCTAAAGCCATAGACTTTTCTGTCACCTGCCAGGGCTACCAGCTCTATGCTGCGTTGCTGTCCAGGTTCAAAACGTATGGCGGTGCCAGCAGCAATATTGAGGCGCATGCCGTAGGCCTGTTGACGGTCAAATTGCAGGGACGGATTGGTTTCAAAAAAATGAAAATGTGAGCCCACCTGTATCGGCCTGTCACCGCTATTGGCTACAGTAATGCTGACGATGGCACGACCGACATTCAGTTCTATATCCCCATCCTCTATCAGGGTTTCGCCTGGTATCATGATTTTCTCCTAAGGAATGGGGTGATGAACGGTGACCAGCTTGCTGCCGTCCGGGAATGTCGCTTCGACCTGAATATCAGGAATCATTTCTGGCACACCTTCCATGACATCGGCACGGCTGAGAATTTGTGTGCCTTCCGACATCAATTCGGCCACCGTGCGGCCATCGCGTGCGCCTTCCATGATGGCAGCAGTAATCAGGGCGACTGCTTCTGGGTAATTCAACTTCAGGCCGCGTGCTTTACGCCTTTCTGCCAACAAGGCGGCGGTAAATATCAGCAACTTATCTTTTTCTCTGGGTGTCAGATCCATATCTTCTTTCGCTTATTGTCTGTGCTATCACCGAACTTATTATTTATCGCCATTTACAAAATAACAAGCAAGTCCACCAAGGTGACAGGCCAGCCCTCTAAAAACATTATAAAAAGCAACACAGCAAGTTTTGAACCAAGGGCAAATAGCCTGAATTACCGGAATGCGCACCAAACAGAGGCAAGATCTCACCAAGTTAGTGCATTTCATATAAATGCAGATGGCGCGAAAATAATTGGAACTTTTGATACTCCTGAGAGTAATACCTTAAAACAACCAACAAATAAACGTGGATAACCAAGAGACAGATTCCAGCTTGCTGACAAAAATGCGCGATGGTGATGTTGCTGCATTTCAACGTCTGTACCAGCGTCATCAGGGGCCTATCTATCGCTATGCATTGATGCGATGTGGCCAAAGTGCGCTGGCAGCGGACGTGGTGCAGGATGTTTTCATGGGTTTATTGAGCAAGTCTTACCGCTATGACGCAGGCCTGGGCAGTTTGCAAAATTTTCTGTTTGGCGTAGCAAGAAATTTATTGTTGAAACAGGACCAGGCAGAACGCCGCCGCCAGTCATTACCAGGTTATAGCGACGAAGATGGAGAAGAAGTCTTGATGAGTGAAACGACAGAACTGGCGGATGTCATCTTCCATCAGCAAATGACTGAACATGTGCGGCAGGCAGTCTCGGTACTGCGCCCTCATTATCGTGACGTGATTATTTTGTATGAATTGCAGGAACTGTCGTACGCAGAGATAGCCGTGATTTGCGACATAGATATAGGAACAGTTCGCTCACGCCTGTCGCGGGCGCGGGCAGCGATACTGCAATACAGCGAAAGACTGGGCTGGCGACCCGACGCAGCGGCAAAAACCGGAACACAAAGATGAAAGACCTTATGAATACCCCACAGGACACCAGCAATGCCGATGCTTTGCTGGATCAGCAGTTCAGCCTTTTGCGCAAAGATTTGCAGGAGCTGAATACGCCAACGGCGATCGAGCAGACTTTATTGCAAGCTTTTGCCAAACAACGGGCCAAGGATAAAAAACAGGCACGCAGCAAACGCCTGCGCCCGTGGCTGGCAGGTTTACTGACGCTGAGTGGCAGCTTTGGTCTGGTCATGCTGACGGTCATATTCCCAGCATCGCAGCATCAACTGACGCCGGACAGCAGCGCAGTTTCAAACTCGGAACTGCCTCCCTTTGTCGCTCTGGTGCCGATGGAGCGTCTGGAAGAAGGCACACCTCACATGATGGAAACTGAAGTGCCAGCTGCCTGGTTGGCCAGTTTGGGCATGCCTGTTAGTCCTGAAATTGCTGGGGAGACGGTGCGGGCACAGATGCTGGTGGATGCGGAAGGCTCACCTTTGGCCATGCGCCTGCTCAAAAATTAATGCATCTGTTTGAGCAAAATTTTTAATTTCGACATTGATTTTTTTATTTCAACTACCTTTCACCATGAGCAAGAGGGAAACATCATGACTATCAAACTTCCAATATTGGTCCTTTTGAGTTATTCATGGACTGTGGCGCAAGCAAATGTCATCAACGACAATCCGGCGCCAGTTGCGCCAGAAGAAAAACAAACACGCCTGCAACTTGAATTCCATAGGGCTACTCCGCTTGCCCCCATGCCACCCGCTCCACCGATGCCACCTTTAGCTCCCATGTCTCCAATTTCTGTCATGCCAACCATGCCGACACTTGCGGCATTGGCCGACTTGCCCGAAGCTGGCACCATCAATAAAACTATCTCAGATGCAATGAGTGCAGCAAGAAATGCTAACGATGCCATGAACGCTGTTTTCTCTGGCATGCAGGACATGCATATCTCCAACACGATTAAAAATGCGGCATACAGCGCAGAAATCATTACCGAAAAAACACAGACCTTAGCTGACGGCAATCAGATCAGCAATAAAACTTCCAGTTCGGTCTATAGAGATAATGCTGGCCGCATTCGCTATGAAGTCCGCGACAGCAAAGGGAACTTGTCGCAAATTTTCATCACTGATCCGGTGGAAAACTCACGGTACATCATCATTCCTGAAAGAAAGACCGTCACCAAAGTGATGCTGGCCAAAACACCAGACGGGAAAGTCATCGCCCAAAAAGAGAAGCAGGAAGGAAATACAGGCCGGATTTATCTACAAACGAATGATGATGAAATCATTATCAAGACATTGAAAAAGAAAACTGATGATAAATCTGAAGGCAACAAAGAAGCACGAGAAGAAATCAAGGTCATTAATGCTAAATCTTCCAGCTATGTACCAGGACCTCATACTGCCTTCATCAGTGCGACAGATAATCTGATTAACATCATAAAAACCTCACCGCTCCCGACTGCGTTCATGGACACTCGCTGGAGTAATAAAACGGGCACCAAGGATATCGGCACAAAAGAAATCGATGGCGTTCGCGCTGAAGGAAAAATGCGTTCTTATCAAATCCCTGCCGGAGAGATCGGCAATAAAAATCCGATTACTGTCAGTTCTGAAACCTGGTACTCCCCCGACTTGCAATTAACCGTTCTTATCAAGCAAAGTGACCCTCGCACTGGTGAATGGAGCTATCGTCTGAACAACCTGAAACGTACAGAGCCAGCCGCCAATCTGTTTACTGTTCCGGAAGGGTACACCGTAAGAAACGTCAACCTCGCACAAAAAATCGTTATTGAAAGACGCGAAGAAAAGAAACCCTGATCCCTCCGGCCAGCCGGGCCGTTTTTGCAGGGCTTGTGAGTGGGCAGGGCCAGGATTCCCGACCTGCCCTGCCACTCTTTTTTAAAGTTGCTTGCCAATATTCCCGGGATTGGTTATAGTTTTTCCATGCACGCAATTACCCATCCCCTGCTGAACACGAACTTATGCGCAATTAATGCCGCATCTGCTGTCGTGCACGCGATTGCGCTGCCTGTTGTTTCCATCTGCGACATTTCCATTATTCGAATTATTCCGGGTCGTTAAGCTACGGCGTATGCCGGTGCCTGGCGGCCCTTCAACTCATCCTATTTTGATGTCCTGAGCGCTATTGCTGTCACTTATTGTTGTGACCATCGCGCCCAAGCCTTCTCTGATTTTTTCTGCTGATTTTTATTCTGGAGTTTTTATGTCCCATGTCGCCACAGACAGGCTTGTGCACGCCCCTGCGTCCTTATCGTCCATCTTATTGAGTGCAGGTTTTCCTTATCCTTCGCTGGCAGATATCCGCAAGACTGCTGCCAGCTTGTCGCAACAGGTTTTGCACACCCCTGTCTGGCACTGGCAAACCGGGTCTGCCCTGGACAAGCTGGAGCCTGATACTGAAGTCTGGCTGAAGCTGGAGTTATTTCAAAAAACCGGTACGTTCAAGTTACGCGGAGCGTTGAATTGCATATCTGCGCTGGATGCAGATGCGCGCGAGCTTGGGGTAGTAGCTGTCAGTGCAGGCAATCATGCAATGGCAGTTGCCTATGCGGCCAAGCTGGCGGGCGTGTCTTGCAAAGTGGTGTTGCCACGTCATGCCAGCCCCACCCGTATCAGGGCTTGCCGACAAGATGGTGCGGAAGTGATACTGGAAGCGGACATGCATAAGGCATTCGCACTGGGACAGCGCATTATGGAAGAAGAGCAGCGCACCATGATCCATCCTTATGATGGACCGTTGACTGCACTTGGCACTGCAACAGTGGGGCTGGAACTGATGCAGCAAGTGGTGCAACTGGATGCCGTGATCGTGCCTATCGGTGGTGGCGGTCTGTGCGGCGGCATTGCTTCTGCCGTCAAACAACTGGCACCACATTGCGCTGTCTATGGAGTTGAACCCTATGGCGCAGATGCCATGTACCGCAGCTTCCAGTCTGGTCAACCAGAGAAATTAAAGGAGGTCGATAGCATAGCCGACAGCCTCTGCGCGCCCTACGCCATGGATTACAGTTTCAGGGTATGCCAGCGTTTTGTGGATGAGGTGGTCAGGGTCAGTGATGATGAAATCTGTACAGCCATGTCGGATTTATATCATGACGTCAAGTTGGTGGCTGAACCTGCTGCTGCGGTTGCCACGGCAGGCTTGTTTGGTCCATTGCGCGAACGAATCGCAGGCAAACGGGTAGCTGTGATTGTCTGCGGATCTAATGTCGATCCTGCCAGATATGCAGAATTGCTTGGCAGGGCTGGATCATCAGCGCACGGGCTGGCCGCCTAAAGCTGCTGTTCAGTTTGCAACAGGCATCACATGCGTGATATGCAAAGCCTTGCAATGCCCTACAATAGGGGTTCACTCAGGCATGAACATGTACGGATTTTACATTTACCGTTCCATGCCTGTTCACAGCATGATTACTCATGATTACTAACGGAATTGCATATGCAACAAGGCTGGCTGGCAGATTTTTTTCGTCAAAACGATAGTTTGATGGTGTTTGTCAACGTCTTGTTGCAGCAACTGGGCTTGCCTGTGCCAGCAGTGCCGACCATGATGTTCAATGCCAGCCAGGCAACTCAGTCCGGGCAATTGCTGGTGTTGTTGATGGCGGCGGTAGGCGCTTCATTGATTGCTGACCTGATCTGGTACCAGGCAGGCAAGAAATTTGGCTACAGCGTACTGAAGTTTTTATGCAAGATGTCGATCAACCCCGGTTCTTGTGTGAATCAGACCGAAGCAAGGTTTCATCGATGGGGTGTGTGGTCGCTGGTGGTGGGCAAATTCATACCCGGCTTTTCTACTGTGGCGCCACCGGTAGCTGGTGCTTTGGGCATGCCGCGTACGTCATTCATGCTGGCGTCTGCCGCAGGCGCAGCTTTATGGGCAGGGCTGGCATTGCTGGCAGGCTTTGCCTTGCAGGCGCAAATTGAAGCTGGTCTGGTATTTTTATCGGCACAGGGTATACGTATTGCGGCAATTTTCATTGCCTTGATATTGAGCTGGCTAGCCTGGAAATTCTGGCAAAAGAAACGCTTTGAAAAACTTGCGTCTATCCCTCATTTCAGTGCGACTGAAATGTCAGACATACTGAAAACCAGCGCTCTGCCCCATATCATAGACCTGCGTAGCCCGGCGCTGATTGCAGAAACCGGTACCATACCCCATGCCATGGTCAGTGAGGTCAAGCAGGTTGGCAATGCTGCCCAACATTGGCCGCAGCATGAAATGATCATTACGATATGCGCTTGCCCTGGCGATGCAGGTGCCGTGCATGCCGCTCACACCCTGAGGCAATTGGGATTTAAAGATGTCAGGCCTTTTGCGGGCGGTTTTGATGCATGGCAGGAATTGTCTGCCCAGCACCCGCACTTGCTGATCAAGGTTTGAGTACTTCACGCCTTCTGCAGCAGGGCCTGCAGTTCCTTGACCAGATGATCAAAGGTAGTCCGGTAACGTTGACTGGACCGTAAGTCTTCATGCATGACTACCCATACGGGGAAGTCAATTTGAAATTCATCTGCCAATACACGTTGCAACTGGGTATGTTGCTGGGCCAGGCCGACCTGGCAAATACCTATGCCATAACCTTTGCGTATAGCGGAAAGCTGTACCAGGTCGCTATCAGCACGCAAGGAAAAGTCCGAGCGCTGCACTTGCGGATAACGTTTTTGCAAAGCCCGGATATAGGGAAACTCCCGGTCATAGCCGATTACGCTATGGTTTTTCAGTGCCATCAAATCAGCTGGTATACCTTGGCGCGACAGATAATCGACATGGGCAAAGTAGCCTAGACTGATCGTACCAGCTCGACGGGCAATCAATGCATCTTGCAAGGGTTCGGTGTTGCGTATGGCAATGTCCGCATCACGTTTGAGCAAATCCTGAGTGTGGTTAGTTATTTGTAGTTCTATGCTCAGTTCTGGATAGTTTTGCTGCAAGCCTGCCAGCATACCGGGCAATACTTCTACGCCCATGACTTCTGATGCGGTAACACGCACTGTGCCTCTTACCTCATTTGCTTCTGAAGACACGCTGCGCAGCAAGGCGCTTTCGGTTGCCCGCAAGCTTTCTGCATAAGGTTTCATGGCCAGTGCGGCAATGGTGGGCGACAGGCCAGATTGATTGCGCACAAACAAACTCGTGCCCAGGGCCTGCTCCAATGCCTCGATATGCCGCCCTACCGTAGGCTGCGTCAAGCCCAGTGCACGGGCAGCGCCTGATAGCGAGCCTTCTTCCAGCACCGCCAGGGCAGTACGGTAGTAGTCCCAGTGGATATTCTTGTCATCCATACAGAAATGTATATCACCTATGCAGTTTTAGAGAATTGTATATAGCTTAGCAAAGATACACAATGACTACATCAACCAAACATTAAGGAGTAACAAAATGAACCAGCAAACAGCCAATAAGATCGAAAACAATAAGCAAGCCCTGGTACTAGGTGCAACTGGCGGCGTAGGTGGTGAAGTGGCGCGCTTGCTGATGCAACGCGGCTGGCAGGTCACTACCCTGCACCGCAATCCTGATCAGGTGAAAGATAAAACGGCAGCCCATATCTGGATGAAAGGTGATGTCATGGTCCAGGATGATGTGGTGCAAGCTGCGGCAGGAAAATCTGTCATCGTCCACGCAGTCAACCCACCTGGATACCGCGACTGGGAGAAACTGGTACTGCCTATGATAGACAACACGATCGCAGCAGCCCAGGCCAGTGGCGCACGCATACTGCTGCCAGGCACTGTTTATAACTACGGCCCCGATGCATTCCCGCTGATCGCAGAAAATGCATCACAGTTCCCTATCACTAAAAAAGGGAAAATCCGGGTAGAGCTGGAACACCGCCTGCGCCTGGCTTCCAGCAAGGGTGTCAAATCACTCATCGTCAGGGCTGGTGATTTCTTTGGCCCCAAAGCTGCCAACAACTGGTTTTCACAAGGTCTGGTAACACCGGGCAAGCCAGTGAGTGTAGTGCGCTACCCTGGCAGTGCCGGCGTTGGTCATCAATGGGCATACTTGCCTGACGTGGCTGAAACCATGGTGCGTTTGCTGGAGCGTGAAAAAGAACTCGGTAATTTTGCCCGCTTCCACATGGAAGGCCACTGGGATCATGACGGCCAGCAAATGGTCGCCGCAATCGGCCGTGTCACTGGCCAACCGACATTGAAGGCAAGCTGGTTCCCATGGCCATTATTCACTTTGCTGGCACCTTTCCAGCAAACCTTTAAGGAAATGCTGGAAATGCGTTACCTGTGGCGTACGGAAGTCAAAATGTCAAACCAGGCTTTGGTAGATTTTTTAGGTGAAGAACCACGCACACCACTGGATGTGGCAGTACGTTCCAGCCTGGCAGGCCTGGGTTGCATCAAGCGTAGTGCAGGTTACGAATCAAGTGTTCCAGATGCGCGGAATTTTGGCATCACACCCAATCACGACAGGGCGTAAATGTTGCCACACCAGTTGCAACCAAAGCCGGGCAACTTCGCTGGAGTTGCCCAGGTAGCGTGCAACAATGACAGATTTCATTTGCGTGACGCCGCACAGGGCGTCCGCTTCACCTTCCGACAAAAAGGCCGAAGTTTGTTCGCGCAAAGCCTGCAATTGCTCACCAGACAGCATGACACCAGAAGCCAATACCATGGCCGACACTGATTTGCCATTCAAACCCAGCGGGCTTTGCATGGCAGCGCTGCCACCTTGCAAACTGCCCTGTTCATGCCAGATCATTTTGTCTTCACGATAGATGCTGCAATGCTGTTTTATTCTGCCGCTGTTATAGGTTTCGCCAGAGGCAGTGCGGCCAAAGCAAAAAATATCAGCCGCAATCAGCCGCGCATCTGCCGCAAGGTGGATGGTCTGGTGCAAATCGACACAGGCATCGTCAAAAAAAATGGTTTCTTGCGGCAGCCATTCCAGCCTGGCACCTGCATCAAGTTTCAGATTGATATGTTGTGCGGATAGGTAGCCATTACTGCGATACCATTTTGCCGCACCTGGTGTGGTTACCAGCGCATGGGTATCAGCAGCCAGCTTCACATCTATTTGCAACTGGTCGCCACCGACTACCCCACCTGGAGGATGGATGATGATGGCATGGCAAACCTCATCCCCTTCAGGATACAAAGGTTTTTGCACACGCAGGGGGCCATTGTGCTTACGTTCTGTCAGGCGCGTGACATCGCCATCCTTGCTAAAGCCCAGTTGCAGGCTGGCTTGCCAGTGTGATTTTGTAGCGCTTGGGGGTAATGCCGGACTGCAGACATCCATATTCAGCTAGCGATAGGTAAAAACTGCACTATACCGCCAGATGCCGCTTGACGTCATCACCGTCCATCAATTCCTGGCCGCCATAGGCGATCACTTCACCGCGCGACAGCACGACAAAATGATCTGCCAGTTCACGGGCGAAATCGAAATACTGCTCACACAGCAAGATGCCTATGTCGCCCCGCTCACGCAGCAGGCGGATGACGCGACCTATATCCTTGATGATGGATGGCTGTATACCTTCTGTAGGCTCATCGAGGATGATGAGCTTGGGTTCAGCCAGCAAGGCGCGGGCAATGGCGAGCTGTTGCTGCTGGCCGCCAGATAAATCACCGCCACGCCTGTGCAGCATTTCTTTCAATACCGGGAAAAGCTGATATACCTCATCCTTGATTTTGCCAGCCTTGCGTGCAGGCAGGCTGGCCATGCCCATGAGCAGGTTTTCTTCTACGGTAAGACGGGCAAAAATCTCACGCCCTTGTGGCACATAAGCTATCCCTGCCCTGGCTCTGTCATGTGGCGAGAGTTTGTTGATGTCGCGGCCCTCAAAGCTGACCGTCCCTTCAGTAACGGGCAAAACACCCATCAGGCATTTCAGCAAGCTGGTCTTGCCGACGCCATTACGGCCCAGCAAAGCCATGCACTCACCTTTTTTGAGTGACAGTGAAATACCACGCAAGGTGTGGCTGGAACCGTAATGCTGATGTAGTTGTTTGACTTCAAGCATGCTTGGCTTTCATTAGCGTCCTTTAGCGTCCCAGGTAGACTTCAATCACGCGTTCATCGGCTTGCACCTGCGCCATTGTGCCCTCGGCAAGTACAGATCCCTCATGCAAAACCGTGACTTTGCCCTGTTGCGCAATTTCGGTGACAAAACCCATGTCATGCTCGACCACCATGATGGAATGCTTGCCGCGCAGTTCATTGAGTAATTCAGCAGTGCGTGCGGTCTCTGCATCCGACATGCCAGCCACTGGCTCATCGAGCAAGATCAATTGTGGTTCCTGTATCAGCAGCATGCCTATCTCCAGCCACTGCTTTTGGCCATGCGATAACAAGCCAGCCTGCCTTTGTTCTTGCCCATTCAGGCGTATCAATTCCAGGATGGCGGTTATCTTGTCTTTTTGTTCGCTGTTCAAACGGGCAAACAGGGTGGTTTTGACGCGCTTGTCCATTTTCATGGCCAGCTCAAGATTTTCGAACACACTGTGCTGCTCAAACACTGTTGGTCGCTGGAACTTGCGTCCTATGCCAGCATGGGCAATATCGACTTCGCTCATGCGTGTCAGGTCCATGGTCTGGCCAAAGAACGCGGTACCGGATGTGGGCCGGGTTTTGCCGGTGATCACATCCATCATCGTGGTCTTACCCGCACCATTGGGGCCGATAATGCAACGCAGTTCTCCCACAGAGATATCCAGGTTCAGATTATTGATGGCCTTGAAACCGTCAAATGAAACGACGATGTCGTCCAGATAAAGGATCGCGCCGTGGGTGGTATCTACTCCCTCCGGTTTGATACGGCCATAAGACACGCCCTGGTCACCGGTAGCCCCTTCATATTGCTGCCCCGGTCGCAAGACGCCACTCATCATATAAGAAGTCATGCTGGTTCCCGCTGTTTTTTCAATTTATTCACCAGGCCCAATACACCTTGTTGCATGAACAAGGTCACCAGTATGAACAGCAAGCCCAGGGCATACAGCCACAAATCCGGAAAAGCCGCTGTGAACCAGCTCTTTAAGCCGTTGACAGTAAAAGCACCAATGATAGGCCCCAGCAAAGTACCGCGCCCGCCGACTGCGGCCCAGATCACCATTTCTATCGAATTGGCTGGTGACATTTCAGACGGGTTGATGATGCCAACCTGAGGCACATACAAGGCTCCGGCAATACCGCAAATTATGGCGGACAAGGTCCAGACAAACAGCTTGAACCACAAGGGGTTGTAGCCGATGAACATCAGTCGCGATTCTGAATCACGCACAGCCTGCAGCACGCGCCCCAACTTGGAAGTGACTATCCAGCGGCACAGGAACAAGGCTGACAATAAAATCAGCAAGGTAATCAGGTACAAGGCTGCCTTGGTGCCAGGTGCTGTGATGGTAAAACCCAGAATACGCTTGAAGTCAGTGAAACCATTATTGCCGCCAAAGCCAGTGTTATTACGAAAGAACAGCAGCATGAAAGCAAATGTCATGGCCTGGGTGATGATGGAAAAATATACACCCTTGATGCGTGAGCGAAAGGCAAAGAAACCAAAGATAAAGGCCAGGCCCCCAGGCACCAGTACCACCAGCGCCATGCAATACCAGAAGCTGTCTGTCATAGCCCAATACCAGGGATAGGTTTTCCAATCCAGGAAAACCATGAAGTCTGGCAGATTGCTTTGATAAACGCCATCACGGCCAATCGCACGCATCAGATACATGCCATGCGCATAGGCACCCAGTGCAAAGAATACGCCATGTCCCAAAGACAGAATCCCGGTATAACCCCAGACCAGATCAAGCGCCAGCGCAGCCAGGGCATAGCACATGAACTTGCCAACCAGAGCTATCGTATAACTGGAAATATGCAGGGCATGACCAGCGGGAAAACTCAGGTTAAGGATAGGCAGCAATACTGCGATCACAGCACACACCAATATGCCTGTCCATGCAGGCTTGGAAAACAGCCCCTTTGCTGTTGCAATCGTCGTAGTTGCACTCATTCCACACTCCTGCCTTTGAGCGCAAACAAGCCTTGCGGTCTGCGTTGTATGAAAATGATGATAAATACCAGGATGACGATCTTGGCCATGACAGCACCGGCTACCGGCTCCAGAAATTTATTCACTTCACCCAGGCCAAAAGCCGCAATCACGGTGCCCGCCAACTGCCCTACCCCGCCAAGCACCACGACCATGAAAGAATCGACAATGTAGTTTTGCCCCAGGTCAGGGCCGACATTACCCAATTGCGACAAGGCCACACCACCCAGACCCGCAATGCCCGAGCCCAGTCCAAAAGTCAGCATGTCGATCTTGCCAGTTGCCACACCTACACAATCAGCCATGCGGCGATTCTGTGTCACGGCGCGTACGAACAGGCCCAGGCGTGTTTTGTTCAGGATCAGCCAGACTGTCAGCACCACGAACAAGGCAAAGAAGATAATTATGATGCGGTTATAAGACAACACCAGCGAACCCAGCACCGTAATACCGCCCGACATCCAGGACGGATTGGCAACCTCGACATTTTGCGCACCAAAAATCGAGCGCACGGCCTGCATCAAGATAAGACTGATACCCCAGGTGCATAACAGAGTCTCCAGCGGGCGACCATATAACCAGCGTATCACCGTTCTTTCCAGCAAAATACCAACGGCGGCAGAAACCAGGAAGGCGGCAGGCAGCGCCAGCAACAAATAAGCATCGACAGCGCCAGGCATGAATTTACGGAACAGCATCTGACAGACATAGGTTGTGTAAGCGCCTATCATCAGCAACTCGCCATGCGCCATATTGATGATGCCCATCAGACCAAAGGTGATTGCCAGACCAAGTGCAGCAAGCAGCAACACGCTGCCCAGCGATACTCCATAGAACAGATTTCCGACAAATTCCATGCGCGCGAGACGGCCATCGATGGCATTCAGAGTGTTAGCAGCCTCCAGGCGTATGCTGGCATCGGCTTCGTTGTAACTGCCATCAGGATTTTGTGCCAGCATTTTTTGCAGCACAGGTTTTAAATTGGGATTGGGACTATCCAGCAAAGCCTTGACTGCTGCCTTGCGCACCACAGTGTCACTGGCCTGCAAATTGGCGGTGGCAATCAGCATTTGCAGACGGGATTTGATTTCGCTATCGTTTTCTTTCAGATAGGCTTTGTTCAGCAAGGGCAATTGTTCTGGTGTTGCTTCTTTTTCCAGCGCAGTGGCTGCGACGAGGCGGGTATTTTTGTCCGGTGAAAATAATTTCAAGCCTGACAGTGCGCTATCCAGCGCGGCACGCAGGCGGTTATTGATGGTGATTGCCTCTGCATCATCCGGCAGCTTTTGCATTTTCCCTGTGCTAAGGTCTTTTGCCTGTTCACCATCGACCAGGTAAACGTTGACGTCCCTGGCAAATAATTGTTCATTTTTGAGTGCAGTCAATACTTCCACAGCCTTTTCATTACCCATGGCCGCGATGGAGTTGACAGCAGTAATACGCGCATCAGGATCTTCACCCGCCAGCGCCTGCAAAAGCTTGCCATCGATAGCCGCATGCGCTGTCAGACTGAACACGAACAAGACTATGCTCGCGCAGATTTTACGAAATATCATAGGCAACCAGGTCAGGGATGGGAAATCCGGAGCAGCACTCAGGACGTCGTGATAGAAGTCCTGAGTGTCTGCATCACTCTTTAAATATCAGTCCTTGAATTACAGTTTTTGTTTACCTTCATTACCCGGAATGTAAGGGCTCCATGGTTGCGCACGGATAGGTGCCTTGGTTTTATAGACGACGCTGAACTGACCATCAGCCTTGATCTCACCTATCATGACTGGCTTGTGCAAGTGATGATTGGTTTTGTCCATCGTCAATTCAAAACCGGAAGGTGCCTTGAAAGTCTGCCCGCCCATGGCAGCAATGACTTTGTCAGTATCTGTGGATTTGGCTTTTTCAACAGCCTGCTTCCACATATACATACCTACATAAGTCGCTTCCATAGGATCATTGGTCACCACCGTTGCTGCATTAGGCAGTTTTTTGGCGACTGCATAGTCTTTCCATTTCTTGATGAATTCAGTATTCACCGGGTTTTTTACAGACTGGAAGTAATTCCAGGCGGCCAGATGACCGACCAATGGCTTGGTATCGACACCGCGTAACTCTTCTTCACCGACTGAGAATGCAACGACAGGCACATCAGTTGCCTTCAAGCCCGCATTGCCGAGTTCTTTATAGAATGGGACATTGGAGTCACCATTGATGGTGGAGATAACCGCAGTCTTGCCACCCGCAGCAAATTTCTTGATATTGGCAACGATGGTCTGGTAATCAGAGTGGCCGAATGGGGTATACACTTCATCGATGTCAGTATCCTTGACTCCCTTACTATGCAAGAAGGCGCGCAGGATTTTGTTGGTGGTGCGCGGATACACATAGTCAGTACCCAGCAAGACAAAACGCTTGGCACCGCCTCCCTCTTTCGACATCAGGTATTCAGTCGCAGGAATGGCTTGCTGGTTAGGTGCGGCACCTGTGTAAAAAACGTTTTTCTCAAGCTCTTCACCTTCATACTGCACCGGGTAAAACAGTAGGCTATTGAGTTCCTTGAAAACGGGCAGGACGGATTTACGTGATACCGAAGTCCAGCAACCAAACACGACGGATACTTTGTCTTGCGATACCAGTTGGCGGGCCTTCTCAGCAAACAGCGGCCAGTTGGAGGCTGGATCAACGATCACCGCTTCCAGCTTTTTACCCATGACACCGCCCTTGGCATTGATTTCATCTATCGTCATCAGGGCCACATCTTTGAGAGATGTCTCCGAGATTGCCATAGTGCCAGACAGGGAATGCAGAATGCCGACCTTGATGGTATCGGCGGCCTGTGCCTGCGTAAGCCAGCCAGAAGCGGCCAGGGTCATTGCGGCGACAGCAGTTGCTTTCAAAACAGTACGACGTGACATGTTTTCTCCTGATAGTGGTGAGGTCATGGAAAGAAAAACCGAACTTCCATCAAGGCAGATAGCAGATAACGTGCCAACTGTTAAAAACAAAAAAGTGATCCTCGTGTATCCCCCATAACTACGCAGTTGAAAATCCGGTATAGACAGGGGTCAACAAGCTCACTCATGCCTGGAACAAGAGAAATTTTCTAACTATTTCAGTGCATATACTCAATGAAAACAGCGGAAAAACTTGATGAAAATGATGCAAAAACAACTTAAACATATAGCAATTCCACATTTCGGTGCATCTTCGCGCCGAAATTGTGCGGAAAATAAGAAAATTTTCTTTTATAGAGATTTAAGTGCTTGATATGGATGTTAAGCAGAAAAACATCCCATAAATAGATATTAAAAAGAAATGATTAGCAAGGATTAACCAGCTAATTATTTGACGTTATTTAACGTAAGCTCATGATTTATTGGGCTTAAATTATGACTATCATTAAAAACCGACATTTTTGTGATTATTCCCTCACGGCAATACTAAAACCCGTCAAACCTGATTGAAAAAAATAGCACTTTATATACTTGTTGCTCTAATATGTAGTCATAAGGGAATTTTAAAAAGCAATATTTTTATTGATTGTTTCCTAATGGTGGTCATGGTGAATCAATTCGACGAATTCAGCGTTCTACCGGCAACTAATGCTGCCCCACAGCCCGCTTCGGTCGTAGGTATCTCAACGGATGCCAGACTCCAATACCTGATCGACAATACCCCAGCCATCATCTATAGCAGCGTACCTACGGGTGATTTCAAAATGACTTTTGTCAGCAACAATGCCTTGCATGTGCTTGGCTACCATCCTGATGAAATGGTTGCTGACCCTAATTTTTGGTTTGAGCATATACATCCTAGTGATGTACCTGAAATTTTCTCCAGCATTGCCAAATTGTTTACCGAAGGTGAAAGAACCTACGAATATCGCTTCATGAGCCGCAGCGGCCAGTATGTATGGATGCATGACATGCTGAGACTGATACGCGACAAGGATGGTAATCCTGTTGAAGTTGTGGGTTCCTTGACTGACATCACCAAACGCAAGGAGATGGAAGCTGCGCTCTTCAAAAAGGGTGAAGAACAGCAGCTTTTAATAAAAAAACTGCAAGAGGCCCACGAACAGTTATTGCAATCAGAAAAAATGGCTTCAGTCGGCCAACTGGCCGCTGGTATCGCTCATGAAATTAATAATCCCATAGGTTTTATCAATTCAAATATCGGCAGTTTGCAAAACTACGTAGAAAAATTATTTGAAGTCATCAATCAGTATGAGGATTTGATACAGCAGCAGTCTTCTCCAGACGCCGCCAGAAAAATGGAAGAATTCAAAGAAAAGGCCGACCTGGAATTTTTAAAGGAAGATATACAGGATCTGGTGCGCGAATCCATGGATGGGCTCAAACGCGTGAAAGATATCGTGCAGTCTTTGAAGGATTTTTCTCATGTCGGCGAAACAGACTGGCAGGAAGCCGACCTGCACCAGGGGATAGACAGCACGCTGAACATCGTCAAAAACGAGATCAAATACAAAGCCAATGTCGTCAAGGAATACGGTCAGGTTCCATTGGTGAAATGCATTATTTCCCAGGTCAATCAGGTTGTCATGAACTTGCTGGTGAATGCCTCACATGCCATCAAAGAAAACGGCATGATCAAAATCAGCACAGGATGCGAGAAAGATATGGCATGGATCAAGGTATTGGATACTGGTTCTGGTATTCCGCAAGAAAATCTGAATCGCATCTTCGAACCTTTTTTTACGACTAAACCCGTAGGTAGTGGCACTGGCCTGGGTTTATCGCTTTCCTACGGCATCATCAAAAAACATGGCGGACGTATCGATGTACAAAGCGTTGTGGGAAAAGGTACTTGTTTCACTGTCTGGTTACCATTGAACCAGATAAACACACCCTCTGAGCCATGATACAGCCTGCAGTTTGTCAAAAGGCAGCGTCATCTACACCATATTGAAGACTACACAGGACTATCGCAATGAATACGATAGAACAAGAAGGAATCGATATAGAGGCGGAGCTTAATACCGCTATCGATACCGCAGCATTGAGCTTGCACTATCAACCCACAGTCGATTTGCAAACTGGGTACGTGGCAGGAGCGGAAGCATTGTTACGCTGGCAGCACCCGATTCATGGCCGGATCCCGCCAGCAGTACTGATCCCGGTTGCCGAAAAATCTGATCTCATCGTGCGTCTGGGAGAATGGATTATCAAGCAAGTGTGCAAGGATATCGCCCAGTGGAATCTGGCGGGACTGAACCCACCCTGCATTGCCATTAATATATCTCCCATACAATTGCAAAGCAGTGACTTTAACCGTCGCCTTTCTGAAATACTGGAGAGCATGGCAGTCACACCAGATAAAGTATCACTGGAAATAACTGAGCAGATACTGATGTATCGTAGTGACAAAATAGACAAAGCATTCAGCGATTTTAAAAAACAGGGGTTTACCCTGGCTCTGGATGATTTTGGTACTGGTTATTCTGCACTGAGCTATCTAAAGCATTATCCGTTTGACTTTGTCAAGATTGATCAATCTTTTGTTCAGGAATTACCGCACAATCTTGACGATGCCTCGATCACCAGAGCTGTAATATCCATGGCGCACAGCCTGGGCATCAAAGTTATTGCTGAAGGAGTTGAGACTGAGGCGCAATGCAAATTCCTGAGCGACAATATGTGTGACCAGATACAGGGACATTTCTTCGCAAGACCTCTGAACTCGGAGCAAATGCAGCTTTTCCTGGGCGAGAACCATGTCCTGGACAAACATTTACTACGTCTGGGGAAACCTGAGCGTACCCTCCTCCTGGTCGATGACGAACCCAATATACTGAGTGCACTCAAGCGTCTGTTGCGCCGGGATGAATACCGCATATTGACCGCTGGCGGTGGTCATGAAGGTTTGGAAATCCTGGAAAAGAACCGGGTCGATGTCATTATTTCTGATCAAAGAATGCCCATCATGACAGGCGTTGATTTTTTACGCAGCGCCAAACAAAAATATCCCGACACTATCCGTATCATCTTGTCCGGCTATACCGAGCTTCAATACATCACTGACGCCATTAACGAAGGGGCAATCTACAAATTTCTGACCAAACCCTGGGATGATGAGCAAATACGTGCCAATATCCGGGAAGCGTTTCATTACAAGGAAATGGAAGATGAAAACCGGCGGCTGACCTTACAGGTTCAAACGACCAACCAGGAACTGATCCATACCAATAAATTACTGGCAGAAATGCTGGAACAAAAACAAAAGCAAATCAGCCGTGACGAACTCAGCCTGAGCATAGTACGCGAAGTATTGCAGTATGTACCCCTGCCCATCATTGCAGTCGATGACGAGGACATGGTGGTATTCATCAATAGCTCAGCGGAAAAAATCATCCCTCCATCAAGACTGGAGCTTGGCTGTCAAATCGATTACATGATACCGGACGCAGGTCCCGGAATACGGGAATCTTCTGAAGGGCTATGGTTTCCCGTCAAGGTGCAGGGGCAACTCTACAATGCGCAATGGAAAAACCTGGGGGCGACACAAAAATCAACCGGCAAAATTGTCATGCTCATTGATGACCGTCATCGCCACTGAGATTCAATGCAAATCAGGATATTCAATATACAACGCTTGTTGCTGTAATCAGGAGTCCGGGTGAAATAATGAACAAAGAATATTCCCTGTCAGAGAACAATGATTTGCAGGCATCTGCGGCGGGAGCCGCCGATGCTCAAACGCCCGTTTCCCGCATAGAGCAAAACAGGATTAAAACTGACACACCTCTGCTCAACAAAATGGGAATAGAACTCGCGCAATTCCTGGACAGCAGCCCCGTACCAACTTTTGTCATCGATTCTGATCATGTCATTACCCATTGGAACAAGGCTTGCGAATTTGTGCTTGGTTATTCCGCAGCAAGCATGCTAGCAACCCGCAATCAATGGAAGCCTTTTTACCGTGATAGTCGCCCTGTGCTGGCAGACCTGGTTTTGTCCGGGCATGACGACATCGTCGTTCACAAGTTTTACCACAATAAATTTTCACAATCTCAATTGATACGCGGTGCTTATGAAGCCATAGATTTTTTTCCAGACTTGCATGAACATGGCTTGTGGCTACACTTTACAGCGGCTCCGCTCTACAATAGCGAAGGAGAAATTGTAGGCGCCATAGAGACCTTGGAAGACATTACCGAACGTTGTGACGCAGAGAATGCCCTGCGCCAGGCGCACAGCAATTTGGAAAATCTGGTCAAGAAACGTACCTTGCAACTGGCAGAAACAAATAGCAAGCTCGAAGCGGATATCAAGCAAAGAGAATCCATAGAAAACGAGCTGGTGCGCAGGAATAGTGACCTCACTGAACTCAATGCCAAATTATCCATGGCGCAAGAGCAGTTACTGCAATCAGAAAAACTCGCCTCAATAGGCCAGCTTGCCGCAGGTGTGGCACATGAAATCAATAACCCCATAGGTTATATTTTTTCCAATTTTGCGACCTTGGAAAATTATATTAAAGACTTGTTTTCCATCATCCAGGTTTATGAGTCATCTGAGCAGCAAATTGCCTCTGCAAGTATCAGGAATGAAATCACAGCCATCAAGGAAGAAAAGGAATTATCTTTTCTCAAGGAGGATATTCCTGAGCTGGTTCAGCAATCGCGTGAAGGTATAGAAAGGGTACGCAAGATAGTCCAGGATTTGAAAGATTTTTCCCGTATTGATTCACAGCAGGAATGGCAGTGGGCCAATATCCATCAGGGCATAGATTCCACCCTCAATATCGTCAATAATGAAATCAAGTACAAGGCTGACGTCATTAAGGAATATGGTGAAATCCCTGATATTGAATGTCTGGCATCACAAATCAACCAGGTCATCATGAATCTGGTGGTCAATGCTTCTCATGCCATCATTGCCGAGCGCGGCAAAATAACGATACGTACCAGTTGCGACGATACTCAGGCCTATATTGAAGTTGCAGATAATGGCAGTGGTATCCCCAAAGAGATTATCAACCGGATTTTTGATCCTTTCTTCACCACCAAATCGATAGGCAAAGGCACAGGCTTGGGACTTTCACTGTCTTATGGCATCATACAAAAACACCACGGCAAAATCACAGTAAATAGTGAAGTTGGTAAAGGAACCAGTTTCCTCATCAGCTTGCCCATCAAGCACATGGAACAATCCCAAGAAGATGGCGGTGACAATCAATGAGTCCAGAGTCAGTATCAGAAGTGATGCCTGCATTGCTCTTCGTTGACGACGAGCCGAATATTCTTTCATCTCTGCGCAGACTGTTCAGGCAACACTCTTACAAAATATTTATCGCCAATGGCGGCCAGGAAGGTCTGGAGATACTGGAGAAAGAGACCATAGATCTGGTTATTTCCGATATGCGCATGCCAGTCATGGATGGCGCAGTATTTTTGACCCATGTCAAAGCCCGATGGCCAGACACCATACGTCTGCTCCTGACAGGCTATGCCGACATACAGTCCACAATTGATGCGATCAACCGTGGAGAAATTTATCGCTATATTACCAAGCCCTGGAATGACAACGATATCGTACTGGTCGTCAAACAGGCGCTGGAACGCAAGGCACTGGAGATAGAGAAAAGACGTCTGGAAGAATTAACGCTGCGCCAGAATGAAGAGCTTAAATCCCTGAATGCCAGTCTGGAAATTAAGGTCGATGAGCGCACCGCCGATTTGAAAAAAGCCCATGCATCCCTGCTGCAGGCCAATGATAAATTAAAAAGCAATTTTCTTACTTCGATCAAAGTTTTTTCCAATGTCATAGAGATGCGGGGGACAAGCTGGTAGGACATTCACGGCGGGTAGCTGATTTATCCAGAAAAATTGCAAAAAAACTTAATCTGGATACGCGTGAAGCGCAAGAAATTTTTGTCGCGGCTTTATTGGCCGACATAGGTAAAATAGGGTTTTCAGACGAGCTATTGGCAACGCCTGTCAATCAAATGAATGGCGAGCAGTTGGGTCATTTTCACAAGCATACTCTGCGCGCCGAACAGCTGCTAATGCCACTACAAGATTTACAAGGCGCAGCGAAGATCATACGTGCTCAGCATGAACGTTTTGATGGGCGGGGCTTCCCGGATGGGCTGGTTGGCGAGAATATCCCCATAGGTGCGCGCATATTGTCGCTGGCTAGTGACTATGACAATCTGCAAAATGGCAGCCTGGTTCAAAAACGGGTGCATATTGAAGATGCGCAGGCCTTGATCATACGTGGTGCCGGCAATCGCTATGATGACAAAGTCGTCGCGGCCTTCAAGCAAATCATCAGTAATCAGGCTGAAGATATTGACGATAGAGAAATTACCACTGCCCACCTGCAACCCGGCATGATACTTTCTGCAGACGTTATTTCCAAAGAAGGTATGCTGCTTCTGCCTGCCGATTATGTTCTAGACCAGCACATCATCGACAAATTGACATTGTTCGAGCATCCCGCAGGTGCTAAATTAGTTATACGTGTCCACAGTAACAGGAGAAAATAATGTATAAAATATTATTGCTCGATGACGAACAGAATGTTTTGCTGGCGCTGCAGAGAAGCCTGAAAAGCGTCGCAAAAGAGATGGAAATGACGATGGAATTGTTTAATTCCCCTCAGGATGCGATCAATCGCCTGAGTAATACAGCTTTCGACTTTATCATCTCTGACTACCACATGCCTGGCATGAACGGCATTCAGTTCTTGTCCATTGCCAAGGAAATACAGCCCCATGCAATACGCCTCATGCTGAGCGCCTCTGCCGAATTCAAGACCATACTGGGTGCCATCAATGATGCCGAGGTGTTTCGCTACATCGCCAAACCCTGGAACCAGGAAGAATTGCTGGAAACCATACAACTGGCAGCAGCGCGTCGTCAGCAAATCATGGAAGACCAAAAACTGGCAGATGAATTGCGCCTGCAACGTGGCATGATCACGCCACAGGAACATGAGATGAAACGGCTGGAAGAAACCGAGCCAGGGATCACCAAAGTGAAATGGGGCCCCGATGGCTCGGTATTGCTTGATTAACTCAAGCTGAATTAGTCATCACAAGTGACTATGTCACTATTATTGCAGGATTTTTTATAGCGCCTTGACAGGTATGCACAACAGACAAGAAAATATTCCTGTCTGAAGATCCAAAGCAGAATTTGCCGAAAACTGCTCAAAACAGGGCCTGTCATCACATTGCATGCCGCTGGCTGGCAAGTATTCGCGCATCAACTCCATCCATGCATCATTCACAGCCGTCGCTGGTCCATTGAATTGAGCAACCGCATAAGCACCGCCTGGCAATGTTTTGACATTTGCATGAGCACCTGGCGCGAAGCCCTCAGTGATAGTGACGCATGCATCATAGCGACATTTGTCAGCAGCCGTGACGCTGGGATCGTCATACCCTATTCCATAACAGACTTGATCCTGTAAGCCATGGACTTGCATCCATGGCGTAACTTTACTGCGCCAGAACTCAGTAACACCTGGGCCATATGGACCTATATAACGTTGGTAAGCAACGCGTACTGCCGGCAATTGAACAATATTTACTTCCATAAGATACTTTCGACGTGGTTGATAAGAGCCACCATCTTCGCAAATACCGTTCACGTTTACCTGATCAGAATTGCTGAGTACCTGACTCAGATTGCTGTCATGTCTTGCACGGTTTTCATAACCTGCCCGCACCTGAGCTAATCTGCGCTCATCGCTACCAGCCCGCCATTGGCTGGGAGTGCAGTCAAACCGGAGTTTGAATGCGCGGGCAAACGCTTCGCCAGAAGCGAAACCGCATGCGAGCGCAATGTCCAGTACCGATGCTTGTCGATCGCAGGATAAACGCCAGGCTGCGGTTTCCAGACGTCGCCGCCGCGCATAATCTCCCAGTGTTTCACCCATCCAGGCGGCAAATATACGATGAAAATGAAAACGTGAAAAATGCGCCACTTCAGCCAATTTATCCAATTCCAACGACGTATCCAAATGCTGGTCTACATAGTCAAGAACACTGTTCAGGCGCCTGGCATATTCAACTTTTTCACCATTACTTAACACTACCTCTCCTTATCAACTTCGACTTTCGACATCAACCGCAGAACATCTTTGGCAACTGCATCCGCTTTCGTCTGCAATAAAAAATGAGGTGCATCGTATCGGCATGTTTCCATTTCATGCAATTGCGTTTTGATATCTGCATGGACAGAGACTGGTATCAGTCTGTCCCTGTTGGCTTGCAGATAGAGTACCGGCACTTTGATAGCCTGGAGTTTTTCTCTGACATCGCAACTCAACACCGCATGCAAACGGGCCTTTAAACTGGCGGGCCTGACACGTGCCAAAGCATCTGCCAACTGCATGCACAAATCTGAAACCGGCCATCCAGGGATAAGGATTACATGCAAAAGTCGCACAGAGTATCAAGGCCTTCAGCCGCACTGGCTTTGTGGCAGCGATGGAAATGGCAATCGGGCCTGAGAACGATTCGCCCATCAAAATATAATCTTCATCCTGCGGTAGTTGCGTCTGAACCAATATCTCCAGTTCTGCGTAGTCCAGCGCTTGATCTGGCGGATATGTCAATACCAGTAGTTTATATCTACCATTCAATGCCTTGTGCAAAGGCTCATAGAGTGTGCCTGTACCATCCATGCCAGGCAAGAGAACTATAGTCGTCATGCGAATAATGATAGCAGGCCGAGCACTACGATGTAACTTCAATGCATTTTCGGATATCCGGTGATTTGCTGTATCTCTTTATACAAAGGCTGCAATCGGGCATACATCTTTTGATAAACCCGGTGATACAGCTCATTGTAGATCTGGTGATGATGAGCGATAGGTTCAAAGGTTTTGCCTATGCGCGTCATTTCCTTGATCGCGACGTCAAAACTGGGATGCAGGCCCAAGCCTACCGCTGCATCGATAGCAGCACCCAAACCTGAAGTTTCATAGATATGCGGGCGCGATGTCGGCAAACCAAAGATATCTGCCGTCAATTGCATGGCAGCGTCACTCTGAGAGCCGCCGCCTGAGATTCGCAATTCAGTGATCGCTACACCGCTACGCTTTTCTATACGCTCTTTGCCTTCACGTAGCGCATAAGCCAGTCCCTCAAGGATAGCGCGGTACATGTGTGCACGCGTATGCACATCACCGAAACCGATGATAGCGCCTTTGGCTTCTGCACCTGGCACCTTGATACCTGGCGTCCAGTAAGGTTGCAGCATCAGGCCCATGGAGCCCGGTGGCACGGCATTCACCAGCTCATCAAACAAGGCCTCTGGCAAGACGCCCTGCTCTGCCGCCTGCAGTTTTTCATGATGACCAAACTGTTCCTTGAACCAGTTCACCATCCAGTAACCACGGAATATCTGCACCTCGGTACTGTAAGAACCGGGGATTGCTGCTGGATAAGGTGGTATAAAGGGCGTCACTTCCAGGTATTTCTTGCTGGTGGTGTTGATAGTCGCAGTTGTGCCATAACTAAGGCAACCGATGTTTGCTTGCTGGCAGCCAGCCCCTATCACTTCACAAGCCTTGTCCGCCGCAGCGGCCAGCAAAGGTGTGCCAGCCAGTATGCCGGTTGCTGCCTCAGCTGCCTGGTTGATATGCCCCATGACCGTGCCGGGTGGCACCAGCTCAGGCAAGCTTTCGGCCTTTACCGCCAATGCCTGCCATTTCCAGTCCAATTTCCCAGCCCATTTCAAGCCTTTATAATCAAATGGCAAATAACCGACTTGCGAACCTATGGAATCAATGAAATTGCCGCACAGGCGATAATTCAGGTAACCGGACAACATCAGGTATTTATCCGTCTTGTCCCAGATATCTGGCTGATGCGCCTTGATCCAGTTGGCTTCTGCCTCACCTCGAAAAAAATTGATGGTACTGGCGACGCCTGCCAGCTTGAAGGCTGTCATCCACAAGGGGTTAACCGGTGGGACTATGTCGGTGCGCCTTTGATCCAGCCAGGTAATTGCGGGTCGCAAAGGCTGGCCCTGCTTGTCCAGGTTGATCATGGTGCCGCGCTGAGTGGTCACTGCAACACCGTGTACCGTCGATGGAGAAATCCCGTGTTCATTCCACAGCCGCTGACAGGCTGTGCACACTGCCTGCCAATAATCTTCAGGATGATGTTCGGCCCAGCCAGGCTGATCTGAAAAATAAGCTTCCAGATGTACCTGGGATTTGGCGACGATATTGCCGCGCAAATCAAACAGGATAGCCCTGACGCTTTGAGTGCCGTTGTCTATGGAGAGGATATATTGTCTGGACATGTTTTTATTTTATGTGTGCTGTCGATGATTTCGCCATTCAGGAATACTACTCTTGTCTGGCAAAGCATAATACTTGTTCCACATCTGCAGATAGGCTGACTGCTCATTTTCCCAACGCTCATCATCCCACTTTAGTTCGGACTGGCAGATAGCACGAATGCGTGGCAGCAGAGCCATGCCACCCTGGCGCAACAATAAACCCAGCCTGGTTCTGCGCAACATCAGGTCTTGCAAGTGCTCTACCGCTTCATGCCGCGCTGCCCAGCGCAATTCCACCCACATGGTCAGTGTCCCTGGTATGAAATCCAGTTCACCATCTTGAGCAATTTGTACAATCTCAGCAGCGGATTCACCATAATGGCCTTGCAACCGTGATTTTTGTGTATGGTTTAATTGTTTTTCATTAGCTAAATCTGATGGGCGGGCAAATAAATTGCTCACCTTTTGATCAGACTGATGACCAGGAAATAAATGAGCAATGTGCTTTAGCGCATCTTGCGCAATCAGCCTGAAAGTCGTCAACTTGCCGCCTGTAACTGTCAATAAGCCTTTTTCCAGCCAGATGGCATGATCACGCCCTTCCTTCGATGGATCGGCCTTGCCGGTATCAATCACAGGCCGTATGCCTGCATAGCTGGCGATGATGTCATCCAGCTTCAGTTGCAATTGCGGGAACTGAAAGTCCATGGCTTCCATCAAATAAGCGACTTCATCTGCCGTGATGGCTGTTTCTTGCCGCATGTCAGAGCAGTGATCTACGTCTGTCGTTCCCACCAGACTGACGCCCCCCAGGGATAGACAAAGACGGGACGGCCATCACGCGGGTGCATCAGGCTTACCGCCTGCGCCACCGGCAAGCGCCAGGCAGGCATTAGCAAATGGCTGCCGCGCAGAGGGCGCAATCTTGCACTTGCCCCTTGCTGCTGACGCAGGTCGTCAGCCCAGGCTCCGGTTGCATTGATGATGACTTTTGCCTTGATCTGGTACTCCTGCATGTTCAATACATCTTGCAGGATAATTTCAGTGGCCTGCTCGTTTTCATACATGACACTTTTTACTGCAAGATAATTCAAGGCGATTGCTCCGGCAGCACGCGCCTCCTGCAAGACTCTGAGCACCAGACGGGCATCATCAGTCTTGGCATCCAGATAGCAAGAGCCGCCTTTTAAATCAGCCGCAGGTATATGCGGTGCCAGCATCTGGAAGTCTTGCGCCGAAAAATAATGCTTTCCACGCAAACCAGCCAGAAAGTCATAGATGACCAAACCGATCGCAAACATCCATCGCCCGGGCTTGCGCCCCTGATAGTCAGCAAATGCAAAACTCTGTGGCTCGACCAGACCTGCCGCAGCTTGCATCAGTCCCTGCCTTTCACGTACAGAATCCCGTGTCAGGAAGAACTTGCCTTCTTTAATGTAGCGCAAGCCACCATGCACCAGTTTGGATGAACGGCTGGATGTGCCCCAGGCGAAATCTTTTTGCTCGACCAGCAAAACCCTTAAGCCACGTCGTGCAGCTTCCAGCAATATGCCTGCACCAGTGATTCCGCCGCCGATAACGATGATGTCCCAATCTTGCTCATGACGGGTAATCGACTTGAGCAAATCGGCACGTGATTTGGCTGTTTTCATTGTTTTACATCTTCTGCCGGCAACAGCTTGCCCGGATTCATGATGCCTTGTGGGTCGAAGTGTTTGAACAGATGACGCATGCCAGATATTCCCAGGCTGCCTTTTTCAGCTTCCAGGTAAGGTGCATGGTCACTACCCACGCCATGCTGGTGGCTTATGGTGCCGCCATTGGCGACGATGGCAGCAGAAACTGCAGACTTGAGCCTGCGCCAGCGTGCGTAATCATGTTCATAATCACCAGTCAGGCGATAGACAAAGCTTGAGTAAACGCTGGCCCCCTGTCCATATAAATGGGACAAATGCGTATACGCATGCACCTGTTCACGCTCGATTGCCATCGCATCACGTCCCGCCTGCTCTATACTCGACATCATGGCCTTCACTTTGGGCCAGTCGCAAGCTGTCTCTACCGTATCTATCGCATAGCCCTGCTGCCAGGCGCTATTACGCAGATAGACATTCCTGAAACGCCCTTGCTTCCATTTTTCACCCATGGTTTTACCTACATGCACACCTTGATGCTGGCCTGTCATCTTCAATGCAGATTTGATAGCATGGCGCACTTGAAATTTCTCGCCGCTGGCACCGATGAGCAAAACACATTTACCTTCATCACAACCACGCAGGCGCAGATAAGATTCCAGCAAGCCTATCAACTTCTTGTGGCCTGCCAATGTCAGGCTGGTCAGGGTTTCCGTTGCATTTGACAGTCGCAACATCGATAAACCGAGCTTGCCCTGGGCGATAGTCCTCACAGCAGTTTGTGCTGTATCCCAGTCAGGAAAGAACACCGCGTGAAATTCTTCACATGCAGGTAAAGGCGTAATGCGTACGGTCACTTCCGTCAATATGCCCATGCGCCCTTCTGATCCCAGCAACATTTCCCGCAAATCCAGCCCGGCAGCGGATGCAGGGAAGGTCTGGATATCCAGCCTCCCCGCAGGGGTCTCTACCCTGGCACCTGCCAGTAATTGTTCTATACGCCCATAGAGTAACGACTGCTGACCAGATGAACGGGTAACCACCCAGCCACCCAGCGTCGAATATTCAAAAGATTGTGGGAAATGCCCCAGCGTATAGCCATGGGCACGCAATTGCGCTTCCAGATCAGGACCAAAGACACCTGCACCAAAAGTCGCCAGTTGTGCCTCCTTGTCCAGATTCAGCAATTGCGACATACGTGACATGTCGACAGACAAGACAGGCTGTACGCTCTCGGTAACGGCCAGATGCCCAACCACACTGGTGCCACCGCCATAAGGTATCAAGGCGATGTTGTGTAATGCGGCGTAATCCAGCAAGCTGCGCACATCCGCAGCACTTTCTGGGTAAGCCACACCATCAGGGAAATGGCTGATCTTGCCAAAGCGCATTTTGAGCCAGTCTGGCAGGCTTTGTCCCAGAGTATGCCTGACGCGCCCAAGCGCATCTGTATCTGTCAGTGGATGTGGTGGCAAACGGCTTTCTGGCACTTGCTGGCATACCTGATCCAGTTCTGCATCTGTCTGCGGCACGCCATTCCCTATGCGTGCCTGCAAAAAACTCAATGCATCTGCATTGATCGCATAATGAATACTGTCATCCCCCCAACCATTCCAACGTCGCATTTTTTCTATCCCTGAATTAAGCCCGAGCTTGGTATACTCAATGATTAACTTGTAGCTTAATCAAGTGTCACCTTCAGGTATTGCGCTTTCATGACAGGGTTCTTGTTTTAATATGCCAAATTCACATACAGGAGCAATCGCTGGCCACCATATCAATGGACGGGTTGCTGCTGCCTACCTGCAACCTTTGCTTGAACTGGTGAACGAACGTAGTTTAAATTTGTGCACGCTGGCGACCATGGCTGGCATGGCTGAAGATGCCCTGAGCAGGTTGCAGGAAAGCATAGCTGCTGCAGACTATATACGCCTGCTTGATGCGGCAGCAGAACTAAGCAAGGACCCGCACATTGGCTTGCATGTAGGCGAGAGGGTCAAGCTTGGCACCTACAATGTGTATGGCATGATACTGATGAGCTGCAAGGACTTTGAGCAAGCCTTCCAGCAAACCATGCGCTATGAAGGCCTGGCACATGACCTTGGCCGCTCGGCACTGGTCGTCGATGATGCGATGACCGAATATCAGTGGCATAGCCACTATCCGCAGGCCAGCAGGCACCTGGTAGAAAGTGTATTTGCCGGCATACGCGTGTTTGGCAACTGGTTTGCCGGCACTATACTGCCTGATGCACCGGTGTATTTCAGGCATGCGGCTCCAGATGATTTGAGCGAGCATCACCGTCTGTTTGGCCAGGAAGTACACTTTGAGGCCATCATCAATTGCGCACGTTTTCCCACAGCCCTGCTTGGCTGGCCTGTGCCCAATGCCGATGTCAGCATGTACCCGGTCTTGCAACATCATGCCGAACAATTGCTCAAACAAAAACAGCAGGCACAGCAGGACGGTGGCATCGTTGCCCAGGTCAGGGCAGCTATCAGCAATAATCTCGCACAAGACCAGGCCAGATTGCCGCTGATCGCGCAAGAACTATTGCTGAGCCAGCGCACGCTACAGCGTAAATTGAGCGAAGCAGGCATCAGCTTCCAGCAAATCCTGGATCGAACCCGGAAAGACATGGCCATCGATTATTTGCAGCAAACAGGTTTCAGCCTGGCTGATATCGCCTTCCTGCTAGGCTACCAGGAGCAAAGCGCCTTCAATCATGCCTTCAAGGAGTGGACAGGCGTGAGCCCGGGTGCCTACAGAGAAAAACACCAGCGTCGAAAATAAGCAGATAATAAAAAAACGGAAGCCGCTTACACGACTCCCGCATTTTTTGAATTCTGGACGGTGGCTTGTCTGCTTGAACGCAAACCAAGCGCACCTCACTACCGTCATACATATCGGTTGTATGTACAGCAGCTAGACATACTATAGCGCAAAATTATGACGGCTGCATGAATCGTCTTTTGTGCTACATCAAACCCCTGCACTTTTATTTTCAGCGCTGACACCTGAGTCTTTATCCTGCACAAGCGCATCAGCAGAGGCCTCAATGGCGGCGAGTTTTTCAAAACGGAACAAGTCTTGTACCGAACAATTAAAAAGCTCGGCAAAAGCTTCAATAAACTCCACCTTCCAGTGTTCTGCCTTGTTATCGACGATACGTAATAGCTGGGAATGCGAGACGGTCACCCGCCTTGCTATCAGCAGGCGGTGCAAGGCAGAAACCGAACGAATCTTGTGCTCAACCATCAACTCACGGATTCTGAGCTCGGCTTTTATTTTGTGTCCGAACATGGGGAAAAGTATTGTTACAGGGTTTGTAATAAGCGTGATTGAACCTCAATCAACGGCTGCGATGATACAGGATATAGGCAATTTTTGCGGTCACCGCATAAAAACAACATGAAACATTCAATTTTCTCCACGCCATGCTGGATTTTTTCCAAAAGCTGTGGCAAGATCAATTCATCGAATTTAGCAAGACTTTTTAAACATTTTTTTCTTTAGGAACGATACGTGAAATCTACCTGGCTCCCACAACTGCAACAAGACATGTGCTTAACCGCACAGGGCTTGCTGGCAGCATTGTCGGCCAAGGCAGTGGCGGGACTGAATTATCGTGATGCACAAACAACTCTGGCTGCGTCTGGCACAACGTCCAAACGCGATGATAGCAACAGCATTATTCGTACAGTCGCCAAACATGTGAGTACCCGCAGCGAGCAGTCCAAGCCAGTTAATTTTACGTTTAACCCTAACCAGTATCACCGCATCCGAAGGCCAGCCCTTCAGGTAGCAGGAGCAAATTAAAACCCGCTCTGCCCTACTTAAAGCTGAAAAGCCCGGATGCCCTTAAAAAGCTCCGGGCTTTTTGTTTAATCATCTGCTGTTTTTATCAAAAAACACAGACCCAGCAGTAAAACCCGCGCAAGCGGTCGTGGCCAGTAGTTAGCAGTCAGGCCACGGAAACACCGGTACTGATCACAGGCCCGCAAGTAACAATATTCATTTAATCAAGCTTTTCCTTGCTTACCTGAATCGCAAGGACAAGCCCAGGCTTAAAGGGAAAAATCCGGCCAGCCTGACGTTATTTCTAAGGAAGGGAGGTAAACATGTTTGCTGTATTCTGGATAGAAATCCACAAGCAAATTAAGATGTCTCACTGCAGGGAATTTGATACCGGCGACATGATTGCCGCCCTCAAATTTGCTGAGAATCTGAGACAAAGACAGGCCGCAGGAGAATATATACGCCACATCAGCATGTCTTCAGAAAATACCAATTCTGTCGGTGTGCCAAGTGCGGCAATAGATTATCACTGGGCCGACCACAAGATCGCGGCATGATACAAAAACATATCAGCGCCACTATCAATATGACACCAGCAAATGCAAAGACCTGAGCTAGCTCAGGTCTTTTTATTGGTACGGCTTACTTGATACAATTAATCCAGGACGCCAAAGGATGCGAAGAATTTGGCTCTTGCACTAAATAACGTGGCACCTGGACCAGCTCCTTTTGGTCCTGCATCGCTTTCGAAGCCAGCAAATCACTGATGTTCTGCGACAGGTTTTCGCGATGATTTTCTTTCAGCCATGTCACCAGCTTGGTGCTGGAGTCAGTATCCGTAGTCATCAACACCCTCGCCGCTTCAAAAAGAGAATTTTGTATCGGGATCTCATCGCAACGTCCAGGCCCATTCAAGGCAAGCTTGTAATTTGTTTGTATGGAATTGACAAAGCGGTCTAGTCTGATGAGCTGGTTATCCCGATAGGAATCATCCCTGTATTCATCGGCAGCCGCCTGCTGAAAAAATGCATTGCGCTTGCGCGGATTTCCCTTCTTGGTTAGCTCAAGCAAACGATCCAGACCTATATGCCAAACCGCGCAATTTGCATGATTGATGGAGCGACTCGGCGTCAGGGCGGGAGATTCGTCCACCGCGAAATGACGCCCACGTCCTACCGAATTCCCTTTTCCAGAAAATGCATAATTCTTTAAAGGGATATTGACGTTAGGATTGAACCTGAATGACTGATCAGACGCTAACGGCACGCCCAGCATATCGAGCTGCCATTCCCTGCGCTGCTCCAGCAAGGAATCGAATGCACGATAGATAGATGGGCTGATGACATAATCTATCATGCTGCTCCTGGTATCTGCCAATGAACCACTCAAGTCCCCCCTGTCATTGACGTGCGCATCTACCAGTATCAGCAGGCATGACAAATCCTGAGTGCCCACCAAAATTTCTGAATAGGCACGGATCAACGCATCGACACCCAGATTATCAGATGAGCCCGCATCATATAAATGCAAAAATTTCGGGCTGGCCTGATGATAAATATCAGTCTCAGCATTAAAGTTTTTTAATGCCAAGGGCACGAACAAACCAGGATAGGCAGCAGATGCGGCCACTGCGTCTGCCAGGCGCAACTGATTTAAATCTGAACCAATTTCCTTGAATGCAGCATCCGTAAAAGTAAAACCCTGCAAGCTCGCTTCTGAGGAATTAAGTCCCCTGGTCGTCAAGCTGTCGGCACCGACAAACCGGTGCGCATGCGAACTGTTGATATACAGCGAAGGCTTGCCCGGCTTGCGTTCACCCAAATCGCCATACACCGCGCCCTTGTATATCCCCGTATCAAACACATCTGCCAGGATACGGGTGGCATTTTTACCGGATGTCAGCGTAGGTACAAAATTGATAGGGTTAGCCGAACGGTATACCCATGATGACAAATAGTCCCTGCGTAATTGGGACGCCATCACATCAAAATCCGCCTCACTGGTCAATGGCTTCAAACTCACAGCCGCAGCCGCAAGTGAACCACCAGAGACTGATGACAATGCCGTGACCTCATCAAACAAACCAAAATGACGCAACTGCGACATTACCCCAGGCCAAAATTTGCCGCCCGCAATCCTCCTCCAGAAATCGCTACTCCCACAAACATGGGATGAGGACAAGGATCGCTCTCAGCCACAGTACTTGTTGTACATCCTAGCCGCGACGCGTAATGCGCCCGTGGAACACTGGTGTCACCGCCAGCAGCCTTGACATTTATATGTGGATTTCTTTCATCCAGGTGCAAAGAAGCACAGCCTGATAAAAGCATCGTCGCCCAGATCGAAGAGCCAATAATGGCATTTTTTATCGGGGAAATATTCAACAATTCAAACTCCATGATTCCCTTGAAACCTTGAATTCCACAGTCAACAGAAAGAAATTGACGGCCAGAACTCAAATGCAAACTTGATAGACTATTAATTATTGCACAGGTTCCAGAATATCTCACAAAGACGCTGCGAGGCTGCCCCGCCCCTCCTCCAAGTTGCGGCAAAAAAACGGCGCCGTAATTGCGCAACTGGCCAGGTATTTATAAAATGAACTTGTCTTTTTAACCACCATCAACTACATTTTCAAATCGGAATTTAAAAACTGATTTGCCCGACATGCGCATTGGCACATCCCGGACAAATCTGCACGCATGTCAACCCACATCTACCAGGAAAATACCATGAGTACATCGATAGGCAATGCATCCGACCCCAATCCAGGATTAGCAATGACGCTGGCTGCAGTAGCGTATTGCCCCGATCCGGCTTCAACGCTAAAGAACATGAACAATGGCTGGAGTGCCGTCTGGGTGGCGCAAAACGATATCAACGGCAATATCGCCTTCGTTGCCTACAATGGCAGTTCGCAATATGTGGTGGGCATACGCGGCTCTCTGCTCAACTTTAGCTGGCAGGCTTTTGACAATTGGTTTTATCAGGATTTGAATGTGTTTGAACAAACTGCCTGGACTTATCCAGCCAGCGACGCAAATCCTATGATCTCGCAGGGCTCGTCAGATGGCCTGAATGACCTGACACAGTTGGTCAATGCGTCTGGCCAAACGATATACCAGTACCTTGCTGCAAATGCTATCGGCAGTGACATTTCCATCGGCGTGGTTGGCCACAGCCTGGGTGGTAACCTGACGACGGTTTTTGCCCCCTGGCTGCTGTATCAATTCCAGCAAAACAAAGTAACGCCTCCCGCACTTTTCCCCGTACTGACCTTTGCCGCCCCCACCGCTGGCAACCAGGCATTTGCAGACGCCTATGACAAAAGCTTCCCCAATTCATGGCGCTACTATAATGAGATAGACCTTGTCCCCATGGCATCGGACGATCTGAGTTCTGGAGGGCTGCTGTATTCACCTGCACCAGAAGCCAGCAGCATAGAAACCACATACGACAACGTCACCGTCACACTCAAGGAAGCAATTGACCTCATCGCAATTGCGATCGATACTGCCGAATTTGGTTACGGCTCGTATTACACACAGACCAATCAGGCAAGCGGCAGTGTCGCGCTGAATACCTCAAAATCACTTCACCCGGTGGATACCAGCAAGCCTCTGATAGAACAATGGTTTGACCAGGTCGCCGCCCAGCATGAACAAGGGAATTATTTATCTTTCTTCGGCTTGCCGCCAGTCAGTTGCACGACTTCCTGAACAAGCGGTACACACCGGATCAGCAAGAACAAACGAGCCCTCGTCCAACAAGGGCTTGTTTTCATAAAAAAATCCCCGTGACGATGCCCGCCCTAGCGCGAATCCCGCGACATAAAAAGGCTGGCAATGCTCAGTATCGCCATTGCGCCAACGATGAGACTGCCCAGGGCCTGAAAATCAAAGCCTCCATCGTTGGGTGCATCAATACTCAAATACGAGGGCATCAGGCAGCCTATGATCAAACCACCCGCTATGCCAACCAGCACATTCAGATAAATATTCTGGTGGTCACCCGTAGAAGTCATCAAAATGATCCAGCCGACTATGCCACCGACAAAAATCCAAAAAATCAAATCCATATGCCCTCCGTATTGCTTAGCGATCCCTGTCCTGCTATCTAGAACTCATTTCATAAATAGCATGAGATGCGTTCCTGTGGACTATCACCATGAAAAATCAGTGACCAAATAATTTTTGCCTTTGCTCATGACGTTGCTGTGCCTCCAGCGACAACGTCGCGGTAGGTCGTGCCAACAAACGCTCTATACCGATAGGCTCACCAGAGTCTTCGCACCAGCCATAATCCCCTTCCTCTATGCGCACCAAGGCAGCCCTCACCTTCCTGAGCAGCTTGCTTTCACGGTCACGCGCACGCAACTCCAGCGCATGCTCTTCTTCTATCGTGGCACGGTCAAAAGGGTCTGCAATGATGTCGTTTTCCTGCAGATGGGCCGTAGTCTCATTAGCATTCTGGACCAGGGTTGATTCAATTTCCTGCAAGCGAGATTTAAAAAACGCCAGTTGCGCATCATTCATATACTCCATCTCCCCCATGCGCAGAATTTTTTCTTCTGTCAGCCTGGGCTTGGAGCCAAGTGCACGGGATTTGATCGCCGTTTTTTTAGATGCAGTATTGCTTTGCATGGTAGTCATCGTGATACTCCTGAATCAAGTAGTGAGTCGATTGTCCATTTAAATATTTCCCAAAAGAACATCGCAAAAAACCAGCAGATCTACTGCATAGGTTTTTTCTTTGCAACTGAAGAAATATTTAAAACCTAAGGCAAGATACCAATCAATGAACGCCACATCTACAAGACCAAGGCCACAAAACTTGTCAGTGAGTTCCTACGCTGGGTTAATAATAAAGGCTCATCCATCCTACTTCGCATCAATGTTTGATGACCGTTCTGACCAAAGGAAAAAATATGTTTCTGATGGAGGTATGCCTTAGTGAATAGATTTGCTCGGCCAAGTGGACGCGTACATCAACGGACAGGACATTGCCAGCAAAAATCTATCAGGATATAGTAAGCCTGGTACTGACCGGGGCCAAAGAGAGCAATCAATACAACCGTATACGACCGCGTGACAATACCCCGCAAAGGGTAATAACAGCGTGTAGCTGGAATCAAGACGCCGCTCCAATCTGCATAGCTACAACTAATTCCGACTTCTATTTCGGCGTATGCAATCGGACTGGCACGGTATGGTTATGTGAACCCGGCAACCCGCCTTTTCCCGAGGTCGCAGCATCTCTGAATGCCTTTTTCATCTGAAATTTGACACTCTAGCGACGAAAACACTATCAGCACGCGTGGTGGCGACTAGCGGCGCGTAATCGCCCACTGGGTTGGAAATGTATGAAAGTTATACCTCCCCCCGCTTATTCAAAGCAAAAATGATAAGCTAAACACCCGCGAGGTCGGAAAATTGAAATACCAACCCTGACCCGGCTCTTTTACAAGATCAATACCCATGAAAAATCACCTATTACTCATTTGGATAGCCATTGTTATGACAATGGCTGGATGCGCAACTCCTCCCGTGTCAGCAGATTTAAAACCTCCCCAAAATAATGCTCCTCCAATAGAACTGAAAGAAAACCTTTCTTACACAGTCATTGGCGCATTTGGAAAAGAATCTACTGTCGGCATATTGCAAGGTACTTACCGATTGCATTTGGAAAATTCGATCGGAAAATATTACATTGGCCAACTTCCGTCAGTTTGGTGGAAGCTAGGTAACGAAATAATACTTGCTTACGGGGGAATTTGGATTCCTAATGATTTGTCGTTGATGCCATTTATTTACTATACACCAAGTCGTATTGCGTACAGCTCAAAATCGTTTGGAGAAGCTATAGCCAAAAGAGAGAAAGCCCCACTAGCTTTCGAAGCTACTAATGAAGATTCTACGGCCGTCCAAGCTCTTGTAATGCGAAGTACTCCTGCAAATATGTCACCGGTTCAAGCTGGAATCGCTGGTGGGATAGTAGGGGGAATCATGGGGGACTTATGAGCCTTGATATTCCATCAGGATATCCCACACCAAAGCCTGGCCCAGAGGCTGAATCATTTAAAAATTCGGCTTTTAAGGTATTCAGCCCGCGTAAGGGCGAATAGTGGCGCGTAATCGCCAGCCGGGTTGGAAATGTATGAATGTCAGACCTGGCCCTGTGCCTTGCGACATCACCCGACATTTAACGGAAATCTACTGAGGCTTCAAATGGCGAATGGTTTGACTAGGCTGCAGGCGCAAGAAGCGATACGGGACACTTGTGGTGAGGGCTGGTTGCCCTTAGTCGACGAAGTCTTCGAAAATTTGCCGCCACATATATCGATAACGTGTGCGTTCCAAAAATGGGGGCATTAAGATTTGATCTTGATCCACGCAACGACCCGTCATTTACCGATTACTTAGACGATGTGGCCGAGCGAAGTCTGGAAATCTGTGAGACTTGTGGCGCAACTGGAATTGAAATGATCATCGCTAGCTGGGTTGTCACACGATGCGATTTGCATTCTGCAGGATGGGTATGGCGAAGTGACCAGCCTGACGCAGAAGCCTAAGCACGCGCAGGGGCGATTAGCGCCGCGTAATCGTCCACTTGGTTGAAAATGTAGGAAAGTTAGACCTGACCCCGCGCTTCTCAAAAACATCAGGGGCAAACAAGGCAGAATAAAGAAGCAAAAAGCCAGCATGTTCAACAAGCTGCGCACAAACACCCACCTCAAAGCAAAGGCAGACGGCAACGGGCTGGAAGTGGGTTTCTATGGCCGCGTAGCCCGTATTGCGTGGGTGCATCAATATGGGCTACGGGATAGGGTTGTGGCGGGTGGGGGTGATGTTCAGTATAAAGAGAGGCAGGTCTTGGGATTTTCAGATAAAAAATCCTATGAACAAAATTTCTTTTCTACCTTGCATGAATTCAATGCGAAGTGAACAGTATTATTGTCAAAAAAACTGTAAAGCAGACATTTTCAATAGTAGAATGAAATTGAGTCTTCAAGCCTCGTTTGTCGATTCTGTTATACCGCCTATTTTTGACATATAGAAGATTTGAGACTGGCAACGTCAAGGGCTCCAGAGAATAGAACCAGGACATCCGCTTTTGCGTTCCTTGTTAATTGACCATTTTGAAAATTACAGCAAGATACACATCACCGTCAGAGAGTATGCAAATGGAATGGATTATTCAAAATAAAGAGTGGCTTTTTAGTGGGATTGCTATTGCAATACCGCTTGCAATAATAGGCTGGTTTTTTTCTAGTCGAGGAAATAGCCAAGTTCAAAAAAGCGGCGACAACTCAACGAATATACAGATTGGTGGAAATGTAAAAATAGGCGGTAAAAAGGATGATAAATAGCCAGAGCCAAAATGCTGGAGATAGTTCTACCAATATGCAAGCTCAGCATATGGTCGTGAATCTTGTTGGCATCGATGAAAAACGTGCAAGAGAAATTTATCAAGAAATGATCTTGCAATCAAAAAGAGAATACACTCAAGAGGCTCGTAATGTTGCAAATTCAAGAGTTACGGAGTTCGAAAACAGGCTAATGCCTAAAATGGCACAGGTTGAAGGTGCGTTAGAGGCTTTTGCAGATCCAAGCTTTCAACTGCTCTTAATTGAAGCCCAAAAAGCGGCGGCATCTACCGAAAGATTAGCAGATTACGATCTCTTGTCTGAATTACTGATACACAGATTTCAGAGGGGTGAGAATCGAATCACACGAGCGGGGATCAGTCTTGCTGTAGAGATTGTTGATAAAATTTCTGATGAGGCGCTACTAGGCTTAACCGTAGCGCATGTAGTAAACACCATAATTCCAAATACCGGGGATATTCATCAAGGGCTAGATGTATTAAACGATTTTTGCAAGAAACTATTTTACAGCGAGCTTCCAAAAGGTCAGGATTGGATTGATCACTTAGATATATTGGATGCAGTGCGCTTAAATCCTTTTGGTGGATTTAGAAAATTAGAAGAGTATTACCAAGAGGTTTTGTCTGGCTATGTTGATTTAGGCATTGAAAACAATTCAGCAAATCACAATACGGCAATTGAAATACTAAATAACAATAACTTGACGCAAAGCATATTAGTTGAGCACGCCCTTAATAGTGATTTTCATAGGCTTTGCATTCCCAATAAGGGAAAAATTAATGAACTAACTGCAACCATTCAAGGAACTTATGAGGGCAGATTAGTTAATATCGAACAAAAACTGTCTGACGAACATAAGCAAGCACTCAACTCGATATATGATCTTTATTCCAACGACGGCAACAAAAAACAAGCTAATGTTAAATCATTCATGACAGAATGGGACAAACGGTCGAATTTAAAAATTCTTAGAGAATGGTGGGATAACATTCCTAATGGTTTTTCCATCACATCTGTTGGAAAAGTACTAGCGCACTCTAATGCTCAAAGGTGCGATAAGACTTTACCGCCCCTTGTTTAAAAATTTGATAGATAGACGCTTTTTATTTTTTAGATTTACGATTATATGGTGATTGATTTACTGGCTTAAGCGATACTCCAAGTTCAGACGCTTTAGCTTGTACAGCTTGTGGTGTACGCTCAAGTTTCAATCCCAAAACTCGCGTTGGGGTGTTGCAGCCAACGCATTAGCCGAGATATCAGTATTGGAAGATATTCATAATGTCTACAAAGAGAAATGCCGCGCTTTTGTTAAAAAATTCGACATCTTTGAAGATTATGAAAATTTGCATCAGGTCTACTGGCTAAGCTAGCTCGCGTAGGTACGAATAGCCCCGCGTATTCGTACGCATGACAATCATAGCCAGCCTGATTGCTCTTACGCGGGCTATCATAAAAACATCAAACGGTATTAACCCCGACACCATCAACAAAAAAACTATGCAAGGTCGGCGCTATGAACTCTGCGCTATCGGCATCTAAATCACCGAATCCCGTTATATAGAGCCCATAGCCTTGCTTGCCAGTTATCGGAATCAAGGCTTTACCCCCTTCATCGTCACCGATGGCGAGAGAATTTGAGATGTATTTTTGAATCTGATATGCCTCATTCATTTCAATACATCTAAGTGGACCCCATATCCGCACATAATTTTTGCTATTGACGAGAATCTCAACCTCAGTCATTACCTGTACTAAATCCAAATAATCTTCCGGAACTTGAATCCCACTGAAGTTTTCTAACAGCCTTATATCTTCTTGCGAAGCCGCCCCCTTATGGGAATCAATCCTAAAGCAAGGCAATATATTTTGAAGAATTTTGGCAGATTCCATTTTTTAACCAGTGTATTATTTAATCCGCGTAGGCACGAATAGCCCCAGGTATTCGCTGTCGCGCAGGCTATTGATCATTACCATGTCAGCAATCTCGCAAGTTCATCGGTAAAAAAAGATCTGTTCCTTTTGCAATGCCGGTCTTGAGTGCACGTGCCCCGGCTTCTGTCATCTTTTCAACGTCAACATGAAGAGAAATAAGTTCTTCAAATTGGAGCAGATAAGGCACAATTCCATCACCAAGCTGCCTGCAGGCTATCGAAAGATGGTCCAGATTTTTGAAGGCAATAAGAGCTTTAATATCGTCAAGATCGAGCTCGTCGCCACATAAGGAAATGGGGTCAAGGAAATGGGGTCAGGTCTGACATTACGACAATTCCAGACAAAAGAAAATGTATGAATGCAAGACCTGACCACGCGCCCTTAGAAAATGTATGAATGTTAGACCCCTTGCCGGTACTGATACAAGAAGCTTGGTGAGATGCTGATGGACTTATTGTTCGAAACAAAGCGACCAGCATCGTTTTTGCTATTAAGCATCTTTTCAGTCCGCTTTTACAAGCGATATTCCTGCTTCAGTTGGCATAAGGTTTTTACGACTTTTCGCTTTCACGAATCGACCAAATATTCTTCCTAACTCAATGAATGGCTTTTCTACCCATCGATAGCTTGCAGACGCAACTACAAGCGAAATACTGAGGACGACAGCAAACAGCACGCCTTGGACTGCCAGTGGATATCGCTGGACAATCGCCGACAGTGCAGGACTCATATCATTGAGCAGGTAAAACTGGACAATTACCAAGACTGGCCAATGGAACAGGAAAAGGCTATACGAAACCTTTCCTAAATATCTGGCCCAGGCTTGTCTCAGCAGCGCAGTACCAGGTTGGCCGCGTTCATGGACCACGTACGAAAGAATGAAGAAACAAAAGGGAATTTCTGCAAGCAGTGTCCACCTTCTATCATCATAGAACATAAATGTTGACTGGAATATCCACAGCTGAGGAATGAGGCCGAATCCTAATAGCGCGCCCCAGAACAACGGCCGCCGCAGTCGCCCCAGCGCTGTCATCCATGTTGTTCCATATTCGCCAACGATTAGTCCTGCATGAAACAAGACCAGGGAGCGCATGAACTCGACGCGCAGGTCCCAAGGTGGCATGGGCACGATAAAGATCATCGCCATCAACAAAACAAAAATAGCGAGATTGGTGATTTTTCCCGTTCGAGTGGAAATGAAATAAAGCAGTGGGAAGACCAAGCTACATCCCATCTCGATATTGATGGACCACAGTGGAGCTTGCAGGAAAAAATCCCAGAAAAAAAGTGTCCTCACCAACATGGCAATGTCTGCATTGGACGGACTGCCTGTTAGCAAAGCAACGCCATAGGAAACAAAAACACTAACCCACATTGCCGGTACGATTCGAAGGACTCGCCGGACGACATAGGCTGGCCAGCCAATCAGGAGTGATGCGGTCTCGTTCTTGAGTTGCAGCCCCAGGACGAAGCCGCTCATGATGAAAAAGAGAAGGACCGACGCACGCCCATTAAACACCGTATGAATCAGCCAGTGTGTAATTGGTTGGACGCCCGGATACGTATTGAATATGCCTGGCTTGGCTTCAAAGAAAAACCAAAAGCAATGTTCAATTACAACCGCTAGTGCGGCTAGCCCACGCAGTGATTCTATTTCTTGAAAAAAACCTCGCTGAGAACTGTTGAGTGACGCATTGATATTCTGCATTTGATGACGTCTTTATGACTATCCAAAATGAATTATTAGGGTGTGCAATATTATCTGCCAGCATTTTGAAGGGACAAAAATGGCTAGCATTAAGTTTCTCTTGTTCGTTTATGTTCTAGTGTCAAAATTTTTCATTGTCTTTCATTCCTTCGTTGATTCATCACTAAATCAATGACGATTTTTAATTGGTACTTCCCAATAAGAAGGCGCGTCACCGGGCGCATCCATGCGTTGCCGTATGATCCCGTCGGCCATACGTACAGTACGGCCTATAGAATGAACCTTGCCGTCAAAGTGACAGCTTTCATCTGGAGGTCTTTCATTACTTAATATCTCTTGGCTTGCTTTTGCAGGTGACGCAGACATTAAGAACACTGCTTCTGTGATTATCATCAACACCATCAAGCCAAAAAGCACATGCAATTTAAAATTAGTCTTTTTGAGTAGTTCGCTGTTTGCCTGGCAATTTTTGCAGGGAATTTCTTTGATCTGAACTGGTGCTTCTATTTGTGCTGTATCTGCCTGCAAATCATCATCAATACATTCTGCATACTTCTTGTCGATGTACTCGCAAGCGTCATTAAATTTGTTGCGTGGAAAATTATCCATTTTGTCAGTATCAAATTTATTTAGCAATTCGCGGTAAATATCGAGCGCAATCAAATCTGACACGGCCGACAATTCTTTTACTTTTTTTATGATGTCGTCGCGCTGCGCTTTGGTCAGAAGTTTTTCTCCATCATTGTTCAGGTTCAAATTTATGACAATGCTGAGCGATGGCCCGACATTTGAATCACCCATCACAATCTGGCCTACATCACCGCTTATTTCATTTTTTTGCGCCATTACCAACCTGCGGTTCCTGCCTTCATCAAACTACATGCTTGATATTGAAATTCATTTTTTCAGACCGAAAGCAAACTGCTGATAGAAATCGATTCTGAATACGTATTGAAGCCATTCCTTATTTTTACCCAAGATAAAGGGCTGCGATGGATTGTTAGTCCGCATAGATGCGCATACCCCATCGCATTCCCACCCAAAATATGAAAATGCAAATTTGCGTGCAAACTGAAGCAAATTTTGCGCCCCTTTTCAAGTTGCAGAGCAGCCTCGATAACCATGCCTGCTTTTTGCTATTTTTATTTATTTCTTATAATAAAGTCAATGTAAATGCACAAAAAAAGGCCCTTGATTATTAATCAAGGGCCTTTTGTATTCGTTGGCGGAAGCTGTGTCCGCCAATATATATTCCAATCCAATCCAATTTAATAAATTTTTTTCATAAATATCAATAACTTAAAATTCCTTCAGTCCAATATCTTCCAACGCAATCTATTAAAACCCAAGCATTAATGGCATACTGGATGGCATACCAGTTTTTCTGTTTTCATGGATAATTATGGCAATTCTCACTGACTTAAAAGCCCGCAATATCAAGCCTGACTCAATAGCCCTACCCCATGGTGGGGTGACAGGTCTTGCATTACATCCTTCCAACAAAAAAGGGAGTGGCAAATGGGTATTACGCTTTGTGAGCCCAGATACAGGCAAACGGCGCAATGCTGGCTTAGGCAGCTACCCTGAAATTAGTATCGCTGAGGCGGCGAAAACTGCCATGCAAATGCGAGAGAAAATTGAGAAAGGGATTGACCCACTTGAAGAGAAAATTAGATCCAAAGCCAAATTAGCCACACCAACTTTTAAAGCTGCGGCTGAAGCTTTGCATACTGAATTGTTACCTGGTTGGAAGAATGAAAAGCATGGTCAGCAATGGATCAATACTCTGACTGAATACGCCTTCCCTCTTATCGGCAATTTGCCGCTTGATAAAATTTTACCAAGACATATTGCAGACACTTTGCGCCCGATCTGGTTGGAGAAAGCAGAAACAGCCAGCAGATTAAAGCAACGCTTGCATGCGGTGATGGCCTGGGGTTGGGCGCATGAATATTGTCAATCGAACCCTGTGACCGTGGTTAATCATTTACTGCCACAACAGCCTGGCAAATCGGTTAGAACCAAGCATCATCCTGCTATGCCATGGAAGGACATTCCTGCCTTTATAGCCAGTCACCTAAATGGTGCTGAACGTTATGATGTTACAAGGCCCATGCTGGAATTCTTGATTTTGACTGCAGCTCGATCAGGGGAAGTAAGGGGAATGAAATGGTCTGAAGTAGATTGGAACAATGCTATTTGGACAGTTCCTGCGGAGCGCATGAAAGCAAAATTAATTCACAGAGTCCCATTGTCATTGCGAGCGATTGAGATTTTAAAGAAGCAACAAGAGATACACGAAGATCTAGTATTCCCATCGCCGCGCGATCAAGTGGAATTATCCGACATGGCGATGACCAGCTTTTTACGCCGCGTTAAAGCGCATAGCGATACCCCTGGGCGAGTTGCCACTGCTCATGGATTTAGATCGAGTTTTCGAGATTGGTGCAGTGAAAGCGGCCATTCACGCGATTTGGCAGAACGCTCGTTGGCACACCAAGTTGAGAATAAGGTGGAAGCTGCCTATCACAGGACTGACCTGTTGGAACAACGTCGTCCTTTAATGCAAGCCTGGACAGATTTTCTTGGAAGAAGTGAATCATCCTCCTTAATTTAAAGTGTAGTAGTTGGCATTTGAGGTTATGGACACGACACAAGGAATTCGCACCTCTGCAAGAACACCGTCTCAAGATTTCACATTATCCGGTTTTACGGTGTCACTCATGGATTATTTCTCAAAATCAGCCCTCAGCCCAATCTGGCGGTCTCCAAGCTCAGACAAAAATCTGCTTGCATGCGCACATATCAAATATTGCATATATATCTTCACAATATGTTATTTAATACATTGACTTTGCCTCAATGGAGCGCCTAAAATCTAACATTAGTTGTTTTTTTTATAGCAACTTAATTTAGTAAATAAATATTTAAAATGACAATAATAAGTACAATTCTCACAATTTTTTAGAATTAACTTATTAGCAAGACAAATTAGTAGCAGCCGCAGAGAATGAGCAACAAACATGCCTTCTGAACAGGCATAGTGATTATGAGTGGAGTTATTTGACGGCCAATTCTTATGTGCAGAACTTGCACTAGGCAACGATAAAATAGGGGTAGACTATGTACTCGACAAGAAAGCTTTGCACCGCTTTTACTAGTGCGCTAATTGCGATTTCGGCGTTGTTTGTGGTCCCAAAAGGGTTTGCCCAAGTTAGTCTCGACTCTGCAGATACCATTTGGGAAGTAGAACACGTGCCTACAAAGGAGAAGTTCACAATTGTTCGAGATGCGCATCAAGCAGATCTTTGGTTCTACATTCCCACACGTCCTCGGCTGGCCTCACGAGTTGTCAATGGTACCGAACTACCTTGGTTCTCACTTCTGCGATACCAGTACAAAGATCCAGCCAATACAGGAAAGCTAAAAGAAGCGGGAATCCTGCAGTTCGCTGTCACTCTTGATGCTGGCGAAGCCCTGAGTTCATTGCGAAAAGCCGTGTCATCGCGTACAGGCGTTGCAGAGAATCAAGTCAAGCTCGCAGCGCTCCCGTTCAAGAGCGCTACTGCATCACTTTACACTCCGGATGGTGCGCTGGTTACCGGCACGAAGTTGGGAGACAGGGATGCACCAACAGTGGGTACTCAAAACCTTATTTTTTCGTTACCGCTCACGAACGTGGGTACTGAAGTCTATGAGGCCCTGACTAAGTCGGCGACGGGGTACCCGTAATAGTGGATATTGTTTATGAAGGTTTGACTCCAGTATCCACATTCCAAGTCAAGGTGGACTACCAAAAGGCCCGATCCTACTTCAGTTCAGATGTAAAAACCAGAGTTTCCGTTGGCAGTTTTGGCTTTTTTGGCCTCGTCCGCACGGGATCTGCTACATATCAAGAAGAACGTTCCAACGTACGTGACTCGTTGATCAACTCTGGGGTGATGACTGTGACAGGCGAGGTTGGGATTGGCTTCCAGCAATCGGATCTTGACAAATACCTCGACCCGATCCTACAACGGTTAGCGCAGTCAGTTTTGGTGCTCCAGCAAACACCAGAAAAAATCGAGCCAGCAAATGCGAACGACCCGAGCCTGGGCGGCGGATGGCTCAACGTAGGAAGATCAGAGGCTTACAAAGACGTTAGTCAGCTCACAAAGCTTCAAGAGACTATTTCCTTCACCTTTCGAAGGACTATTGACCGAAGAACATCCGTACAAGGCTTCATCGGTCTAGGTGGTAAGTATGCCGAAAACGATCCTATCCTTAAGAATCTTTACACTTTTGTACAAGGAGGATCATTTTCATCTGCATACGTAGTGCTTCCTCCAATGGGTACCATTGACGGCCTAAGCTTAACTGACGTTCAGGTTGTTCTCAAGGCTACTTATAAGTCTGGAAAGGCTCAACAGCAGCTTGTTAGCTGGCATGATCCCGGTGCTTGGACAGATGCCCAAGGCCGCAGCGTAAGCAACTTTGCGTTCGAACTCTCTTCGAATGGAGTAACAAAGGTGGGGGACTATTCACTTGAGCAATCTGGAAGCATACTATACCCGACCCTTGGCACAACGAAGTCCCTCAATCTAAAACCACGAAAAATAACTACACCTGCAACCCAACTAGAGGCTGGAATTCACGATGTTCTGCCAATGGTAGAGCAACTTCAATTTAGGTTTGATAGTCTTCCTTGGTCTGGCGTAGATGGCGTTGACGCAGGCATTAGAAATGGAATACTAACTGTGAAAGCAGATGACAAGACAATTGGTACAGGCTTCATTTCGCCAGCTAGTTTAAACGGAGTAAAAAGCGTCCCAAGACCTACGTTTCTGTTGTTTGACCAATTGGACTTGCCGAGAAGATTATCTATTAAGTTTGACGCCAATTTCAAGGATGGAACAAAGCGAACGTTTTCCTGGAGTGGGCTGTGGCAGGATGCGCCTTTAAATAAGGCATTCGACTGTTCAGAATTCACCCCAACATGTTAGCTTTTAAAATACAGTGGGCCATTATTCTGCCTCTCGTGATGCAGTTGCTCACTGGTCACGCCACCGCGCAGACGGTCGCACGGTTCGTTTCTAATGACGCTACAGTATTCATTCCATTCCCAGATACGGAGACTGCGGTACTTGGATTTCTCGACTGGAAACCCACAGGCAATGTTCGAATTACGGTTAGTCCCAAGACCAGACGTTTGATCTTAATTGGTAGGCGTATTGGTGCCGCAGCGGACACGTCTATTAGTGTTGATGGCGCCAATAACCTTATAGACGTCCATCTATTTGTTGATGACGTGGATGTCGATCAATCTGCGTCATTAACAATATTTGCTTACCGATCTCCAGGGCAAAATGGGTACCCTCTATTTGGATTTAAGTACGGCATGTCTACCCTTTTTCCATTTTACAAAGCGCCGACTGCACCTCAGGTTGGCCTCAATTTCAATGTATGCGGGCAGGCAGCTGTGAACGCTACGTCTACAGTGGCAGGGTCATCAATAGTTGTAAATACCCAAGCAGGCCCGACCGCTGTTAGCACAGGCCTCAATCAAATCCAAGCAGCTCTCTCTGCGCTCAATGCTCAATATTCAGAAGACGATTTCCCCAGCTCGCAAATGTCCGTTTCCGACAGTTTCTGGGTTGGAGAGTATGCCAACTTGAAGCCTTATTGGGATGCTCGCAACCATCCTGAGAGAAACTCCTATGAGCGTCTACGTGAGGGTCTCAAGGGGGCAGTCAATGTGGCAAATAATGTAAAGATTCCAGCGCCTGTTAGTGGAACGCTTCAACGCCTGACACTGCCTGAATGTGCGGATAGTAACGGCAGTGCGCTCGGAGATTGGATCAAGGCATGGGAGACAAGTGCGCTCCCTTCAATTTTGGCTGCGGCCAAGCAAGCAATGGATCAACAACGATGGCAGGAAGCGCTTAAATTTTATTCCTATTTAAGTAAGTACAAACCAATTGTTGACGTTGGCGTTGGCGTCTCTGCCGAGGGACTACAGACTATCGACGCCGCTATTTCTGATCGAGCTCGTTTTGGATCTATCTTTAGAACCACTATCCCAACCAATCCCCAAAGTTTTGAATTCCTTTCGAGCGGAACGGTGATCAATGATCTTGTATCACTGGCACGCGCGCCCGCCCCCACCCACATTACACCAAGGTTCAGTGCAGTCGATGGAGTGCGGCAAAAAGGAAGTGTCCAAGTTGATCCGTCTGGGAATCTAATTGTCACGGTTTTGGGGACATTGCTTGTAGATCCCGCAGTCGTCTTGGCTACATCTCGCTCTGAGGATGTAGTTTCAACCAATGTGAACGCTTTGGAGGCACTCGACGTAGCTATTGATTCGGCAGCTTGGCAGGAGGGCACAGCGACAGCATGGCGAGTAGGCAGTGATCTTTCAATCAGTCTCACTATGCCAAGAAGCAGAGCAGCTTTAATACTTCATCAAATGCGTAGTTTGACCGGGATTCCAGTGACATTGAGGATCAAAAGAAGTGCACAGCAGCGTGACTCCTTTACTGAAATTCAGGTGATCGTTCGTCTACAGTCTCATGTTGGCGTTCTCCCGATGCGTTTGGTGAATGATCAAATACTAAATACGAGCGACGAGACTGTTTCCATCTCATTTGCAGTTACTCAAAATAACTCAGGCAAGCAACTCTTGAATAAGGCAATATCGACGTGCAAAATCGCCGCAAAGGCATCGATTTCACTCACGGAGTGTTTTGGTCAAGCAGTAACCGTTGCAGACGTGGTTCAGTTTGTATTCGATACTTCCGCCGCAAACGATTCGATTGAAGCTGCCTATTTTGACTTTATTCAAAATGATTTAACACTTGGGGTGAGTGTCCAATGCGAATTACCGTCGGTCTATACGAGTAGCAACCAGCCTTTTACGAAGGCGTTACTTACCATTACCCCAATCAATATCTCGAATCAGTCGAAACTACCATCCAAGGTTGTTGACTTGCGAAGCTGTGGTCCAAATGGAAAACGAGATCTTCAATGGATTAAGCCCAATGATGCAAACGCGTGGTCATTTAGAGTACAGGGATTGGTATCGTATGATACGGCCGATTTTACGATAGATCAAAACTACGTCGGGGCAGTTTTCTCAGTCACATCAGACATGCTGCCTGGATTCAATTAGAAATAAGCCAGAATTCCAATTAATACAAACTTGATTTTTTGGAATATGAGCGTCCCTCGGAGGGTGTAAATAATTTTGTGTCCATAAAGTAAAGCTACTCTCATCTATCGAATTTAATTCAATGCGCTTACTTATCAGCGACACATGTCGCTGCTTAACTAGTTGGCGTCAATGAGCTTTCGAACGTAGGCCTCTGGTAGGTCGAGGATTTTCCTTTGAGGCACTACAAGGCTATTAAAGGTTCGAGCAACCTGAGTTGCGAATGTTTCGCAGTCATTATTCGTTAATGAATAGATTCCAGCGTATTGCACCGAACTTAGTGCTGGTAAATTATAGAACGGCTGAGCAATTGACCATGCATGATCAAAGTCATTTTTGTTTACGAGGAGCTCAAGACACTGCTCCTCCATGTGCGTGAAATTCTCTTCTCCGAGATATCCGCTAGGCATAGTGAGCAGCGCGCTGAACGACAAAACCCCTTGGATGAGTCCTGCTCTAGTCGTGTAGCCTAATGCAATCACTTTTCGATCTTGATCAGTGGGCTTGAAGCTGTATGCGACAAACATGTGCCCAGGCAAGCCTTCGGGGCCTGGTGAGGGGCGCGAACAAATTGAGACTGTGTATTCTCCATCCGCATCGGTTTGATTGCGAAGATCAATCTGCTTGTGAGGACTCGCTATACATATTTGCGTTCCAAAGAGAATAGTTGTTACTAATACAACCATAATGTAAGCTCGCGCCATAGGTTTGTCTTTCATCAAAAGAGCTACACACTCACCTTTTTCATGTTTTTCACATAGCCCGTCGCAAACACGTTATCGATAGCAACGTCATAGATATCGCCAGTGCCGTCTACTTTCACGTTGAGATGGGTGTGCGAAAGTTCGACACCCTTGAGAAATTTTCCACTCTTAAACTTTGGCGCAGATGTCACTTTTCCTGTGACATAGCTGCCTTTGCCAGCATCGCAGGTTGCTTTGTTGTCTGCCCATGCGATCGAACTTGTCATGATCAGCCCCAACAACATTACATTCAGAATCGAAGTTTTCATTATTTTCCTATCTGTGAAGGACAAGCAAAGTCAACCAGAGATGCCGTCATAAACAATTTCCAGCATATGTTGGTGACGGATGAATTGGGTTGTAACTAATTGAATAATATCTTCTTATTTTTTTACAAAAATTATAAATAAAGCTAGATATTTAAATAATTGTTAAATCGTTGCAAAAATGATCCGTTAACTTGGCATAGCGGAAAATCTCTCCCCAACCACCTTCATTTTCAAGAAATCAACAAACGGAAATGAAGATGACATTTAATTTTTTTGTGCATATACTGTACATTAATTCAGTATTTTTCCAATCCAAAAAATTATTTCGTCAGCAACAAAATCATGATTGCCCAGTCACCAATCCCGCCAAATCTATCCAGTGTGCTAGGCAAAATGCCGCACGCCATCTGGCGGGCCAGCGAGATGGCTGTCTATAAAGCGTCGACGCTTTCATCTGGTTTCAAAGAACTGGATGCAGAGTTACCCAATGAAGGCTGGCCACGCTCATCTTTGATCGAGCTGTTGGTCCAGCAGGCAGGCATCGGCGAAATGCAGCTCTTGAAGCCAGCTCTGGCAGCGATAGCCAGATCACAGCGCATCGCCTTGATCCAGCCACCCCATGCCCCCAATGGCCTGACATGCCAAAGCTGGAACCTGCCCGCAGAACGGCTCATGTGGCTCAAAGCCAAAACCACCGCCGATGCCCTGTGGACCACCGAGCAAATTTTGAAGAACGGCAGTTGCGGTGCAGTACTGCTCTGGCAAGCAAATATCCGTGCTGAAGCCTTGCGACGATTGAACCTGGCAGCACAGACAACCGACACATATTTCTTTCTCATGCGTCCAGTGTCAGCGCAAAGAGATACTTCTCCGGCACCTTTGCGTTTAGCTCTTCGACCGGCGCGATCGGGTATCAATGTGGAAATCGTCAAACGGCAAGGACCACATTCAGACCTTATCCATTTCATTAACCTGCCTGACATGCCTGTCAGTCGCCACAACAACTCAACGGAACACGATCATGCGCATGTGGATTTGCCTGCACCTGCGATTCTTGCCACTGGAAGCAATCAGACCATCCTGGTCTGAGCCTGGTCCCTATGTATTAATGGAACAAGACCGTGTCCTGACTGCAAGCCGGGAGGCGGCAGTTGCCGGCGTGCGTCCTGCAATGCGGCGCAGCGGCGTTGCTGCAGTCGTACCCGACGCGATTATGATAGATCGTGATCTGCACAAGGAAGACATAGCCTTCAACGCCATCGCGATGGCGCTATTGCGGTTCACCCCTGAAGTCACCTACGCTGATGACTTCTGTGTCCTGATGGACGTTACTGCCAGTCTGAGTCTGTTCCGTGGCCCACGGGCTATTTGCAGGCAGATCAAGAAGTGTGTGCGCATGCTGGGATTTACCGCGACCATGGCCACTGCCCCCACAGCCATGGGTGCATGGCTGCTCTCCAGAGTACCGTTCAGTAAGAAATATGGGCAGGTCAGGCGTGTCGTTCAGACTGGCACCATGGAGAGATTGCTGGACCGTCTGCCTGTATTGCTTCTGCCATCTGCCCACGAGCACTTTGAATGGCTGCAAGGCATAGGCTGTGACACCATTGGTCAGCTACGCAAGCTGCCAAGGGCAGGATTGCAGAGGCGTACCAACAAGCTCTTGTTGGAAGCCATGGATAAAGCCTTTGGCATGGCACCGGAACTGTTTGAATGGATCAAGACGCCCTTGACCTTCTCTGCCCGGATGGAGACACATGACCGTATTGAGCATGCGGAGGCACTGCTGTTTGGCTCCGAGCGCCTGTTATTGCAACTGGTCGGCTGGCTGGTGTCACTGCAAAAGGCTGTTTCCTGTTTTGTGTTCTTCCTGGAACATGAGCGTGGTCGTGCGGCCATAGCGCCTTCCGTTCTCGAAATCAGTCTGGCCGAACCGGCATGGCACGAAGATCACCTGATCCGCCTGTTAAAAGAGAGACTGGGAAGACTTGAGCTGGTGGCTCCCGTCATTGCCCTCAGATTGGAAGTCCTGCAACTGGTCGATATGTTGCCGCCAACCGATTCCTTATTCCCTGAGCCTGGTGGTTCGCAGGAGGATCACAACCGCCTGTTGGAGTTACTGGTCGCTCGCCTGGGTAAAGAGAATGTGCTGAAGCTAACGCCATTAGCTGACCATCGCCCTGAGCGTGCCAATTGCTGGGTGCCGGTCTCTACTAAATGTGCCAAGCAAGAATCGGATTCTATCGACCTGGAGCGGCCATTCTGGGTATTAGAAAATCCCATTCAGCTCTTGATGCGTGATGACCGTCCATTCTACAACTCGCCCCTCAAGCTGATTAAAGGGCCCGAACGGATAGAAAGCGGCTGGTTCGACAATGCCATGGCAGCACGTGACTACTACGTTGCCCAGGGCAGTGATGCAACATGTTACTGGGTCTACCTTGAGCGGACCTCGGACCCGCGCTGGTTTTTGCACGGCTTATTTGCGTGAGTTGCCATGCTGACCTCATCTTTACTACCGGCTTATGCCGAGCTCCAGACCTTTACACACTACAGTTTCCTGCGCGGAGCCTCATCGCCGGAAGACATGATCCAGCGTGCAGCGAAACTGGACTACCAGGCCATTGCCATCACGGATGAATGCAGTGTCTCCGGTGTCGTCAAAGCACACGTGGAAGCCAAAAAGCTAGGCTTGCACCTGATCATCGGTAGCCAGATGCTGGTGACGCCAGAGAACCATACCCCAGCCTTCAATCTCATTATCCTGGCGATGAACAAGAATGGCTACGGGAACCTGTGCGAATTGATCACGGTCGGTCGTACCCGTGCAGAAAAAGGTACTTACCTGATCAGGCCAGAGGACATCGCCCATCCCAAAGGCGACCTGGTACATTTAAAGGGCATGCCAGACTGCCAATTGATCCTGGCCCCTACCTATGGGGTAGATGCCAGCACACTGGCATTGCAGGCAGCCTGGCTGGTACATACCTGCCCAGGCCGTGCCCGCATCGCGTTGAGCCTGCACAACCGGTCCAAGGACGACAGGCACAAGGATGTGGTCTATGCTGTTTCTGAACAATACGGCTTACCCGTAGTGGCGACAGGTGACGTGTGCATGCATGTACGCTCTTATAAACCTGTGCAAGACACCATGACCGCGATCCGCCATGGACTGCCAATCTCTCAATGCGGATACCGACTGGCATCCAATGCTGAACAACACCTGCGCTCGCGGCTGCGCATCGGCAACCTGTATAACCGGGAGGCACTGGATGAAACCTTGCGGGTTGCCAGACTGTGTACCTTCTCCCTGGATGAACTGAAGTATGAGTATCCCGAGGAATTTGTTCCGGCAGGCGAAACCGTCACAAGCTATTTGCGCCGCGAAAGCTATATAGGTGCCAACTGGCGTTTCCCGGCTGGCATTCCCGAAACTGTGCAATTCCAGCTCGAATATGAACTGAAGCTGATTGAGGACCTCAAGTACGAACCTTATTTCTTGACGGTGTATGACATCGTGCGCTTCGCCCGCAGTCAGAACATTCTCTGCCAGGGGCGTGGCAGCGCCGCCAATTCGACTGTCTGCTATTGCCTAGGCATCACCGAGGTGGACCCGGCACGTGGAACCATGCTGTTTGAGCGCTTCATCTCAAAAGAGCGCAACGAACCGCCGGACATAGACGTGGACTTCGAACATCAGCGGCGTGAAGAAGTGATTCAGTACATCTACAACAAGTATGGACGGCTGAGAGCGGCACTGACTGCCGTGATCATCTCTTACCGCCCAAAGAGTGTACTGCGTGATGTTGGCAAAGCTTTGGGCATCGATCTGTCTGTTGTAGAAAAAGTCACCAAAGCGCGCCATGGCTGGAGCAGCGCTAACCTGGCACAACGCATGACAGACTGTGGCTTCGATCCTGAGTCAGACATAGCCCAGAAGTGGTCCGATATCGCTGACAAGATGATGAAGTTCCCGCGCCACATGTCCCAGCATCCGGGAGGTTTTGTCATCTCCCATGAAAAACTCTCCCGTCTGGTTCCCATAGAAAACGCTGCCATGGAAAACCGTAGCGTCGTTCAGTGGGACAAAGACGACCTGGACGCTATTGGTCTCCTTAAGATTGATATCCTCGCCCTGGGCATGCTGAGTTGCATCCGGCGGGCACTTGACCTGGTGTCAGAACAGCGCGGTGAACGGTTTGAGTTATCGGACATCCCGGCTGAAGACCCAGCCACATACGACATGATCTGTGCAGCGGATACGGTAGGTGTGTTCCAGATAGAGAGCCGGGCCCAGATGTCCATGCTACCAAGACTACTGCCACGGACTTACTATGATCTGGTCATCGAAGTTGCCATCATCCGGCCAGGCCCGATCCAGGGCGGCATGATCCAACCTTATCTGCGCCGCAGACAAGGCATGGAAGAAGTGACTTATCCTAGCAAGGATATGGAAAAAGTCCTGTCCCGGACATTAGGTGTGCCCATCTTCCAGGAACAAGTCATGCAAATTGCCATGGTTGCGGCTGGCTTTAGTGCCGGTGAAGCCGATGCGTTGCGAAGGGCCATGGCAGCCTGGAAGAAAAAAGGCAATCTGGAGCAGTTTGAACAAAAGCTCACTGAAGGTATGGAAGAGCGCGGATATGCGCCTGAATTTGCAGTAGGCATCATAGGACAGATACGCGGCTTCGCTGAATATGGATTCCCAGAGAGTCATGCGGCCAGTTTTGCTTTACTGGCCTACGCAAGCAGTTGGCTGAAATGCCATGAGCCTGCTGCATTCCTTTGCGCTCTGTTAAACAGCTTACCAATGGGATTCTACTCAGCGTCAGCTTTGGTTCAAGATGGCAAGCGTCATGGTCTCATCGTCAGGCCGGTAGATGTACGCATAAGTAATTGGGATGCCAGTCTGGAGCCTATACCGAATAAGCAGCCAGCGGTCAGGCTCGGCCTTAACAATGTCAGTGGTCTCAAACAGGATGCTGCCTGGCGCATAGAAGAAGCCAGGGCAATTCAGCAATTCTCTAGTGTCAGTGACCTGTCCAGCAGAGCCAGACTGAACAGAAATGACATCCAGGCATTGGCCAAGGCCAACGCTCTTGAATCTCTGGCAGGCAATAGACGCCAAGCCATGTGGCAATCGGCGGTCAGCATCCCGGATAAGGGGCTGCTGCGAGATGCCAGTGTTCATGAAGACCACATCGAACTGGTTGCCCCAAGCGAAGGAGAAACAATCGTTGCGGATTACCGCAGTCTTGGCTTGACGCTGGGAAGACATCCCTTGGCTTTGCTGCGGGAGAAGCTAAAAAAAATGCGTTTCCTGAGTTCCAATGTCCTGCATGTCAGTGCCGATGGCATGCTGGCACGCGGATGCGGGATTGTGATTGTGCGACAACGGCCTCAGACAGCGAACGGCGTGGTGTTTTTGACGATTGAGGATGAGACTGGGAATGTCAACGTGATCTGCTGGCAGAGTGTCGTTGAGCAGTTTCGCAGGGAGATTTATGGTGCTTCACTCATTGGGGTGTATGGGCGTTGGCAGAGTCAACATAATGTGAAACATCTGATTGCGATGCGGCTGGTGGATTTGTCGCATCTGTTGGGGAGCTGGAAACTAGGAGTCGGGATTTTTGTTAGCTGTTACTGCTACATTTCATTTGTTTCCGTCGCTGGATTCCACAACCATTCAACAACCCATAATGCCTCATTGCGTTGGATAATCATGATCTTATTGTTGAGAGTGGCCATTCTCATGATTCAGCTAAACGCTCGCTTGCATATCAAGTAGAAAATATGGTTGAGGCAACTTATCACAGGACTGATCTGCTGGAACAGCGTCGTCCTTTGATGCAAGCTTGGGCAGACGCTCGGTATGCTGTGTCTGGCGGGATGCATGTCGCGGAGCAGATCAATGGGACTGCCTAAAACAGCATAATTCGACCGTTGCTTATGTCGTTGGAGTGTTCCCGCAGTAATTCTCTAGACACTCAATCATCTCCTTTTGATGAGCGAACGCCTGCTTATCGCCCCAATGCTTGTTCTCATAGATTAGATCCATCTTGAGCGAATCGATCCGCGTCTTGTTCTTGTTGAGGAACCGTTGACGTTTCTCGTTGTAAGGCAAATTTCCATATTCTGAATTCAGACTCCGAGAAACAAGTGCTAGATTGCCTATGCAGTCAAGCGCTTGATCAACTTGATTACTATCCCTTTCGGTCGGTGTCTGTGGAGAGATATGTTCGACCGAGCTTTTTGCTGTCAGACGGAATTTCTTCCATCCCTCTGTTTCACGCGTTCGTTGAAACCAAAGCACAAACTCTAATTTGTAAAACCAGTAGTGGGCAAACTTCACCCCTTTCGCACTTATCAACTCAGTTTTATGGACCAAGTTACGCCGCTGCCAAGGCTTTTCCATAAATGAGCGAGTTCTAATCACCAGGGACTCATTAGCGGCAGAACCTAGCAGGTGATTGTCGAGATGACGAAGGTAGTCAAAATAGCGCTTTGCCTTTGTGACTTGTGTTTCTGTCTTCTCGCCTGGATTGCGGTACATATACAACAATAATGGGGTCACCCAATACTGCGTCGTGATTTCCTGGGAGTGATAAAGCATACTCTGCAAAAGCGAAAATCCCCGATGGGAATCGGTCTCGCGCGACCTGCTTACGTATCGCTTCCCACTGCTTGTACTAACGCTGATGTTGCTAATCAGATGCACTTCCTCTTCGCCTTGATCGATCCACTTAATAAAGTGAATATCGAAGATAACGCGCAGCCTCCAGAGCAATTCAATGAACGAGCGTACATCCTCTGCCCGTTTTAGCGAATCTTGGAAAAAATGTTCGTCAAACAGAGTCAAAAGCTCTCGGTCAAGCAAACGAGGTAAGTCACCCTGTTTATTTTCTAAAAGCCAAATTCGCAACGTATGCTGTAAAAAGAGTGGAAACCCAAAAATACTTCGCACCCATGTCGGATCACCATCCTCCATTTCGCTATCAGCATCGGATGTCGCAGGCTGTCCCAAATCTTTCAGAATACTTTCCAAGTTCAACGCATGAAGATTACTCTGGCTGTGCATTTTTTTACTCAGCGCCAGACGAATGAATTCTAAATTACTAAATTCACCGCGCTCATAGAATCCTGTGACCTCACTTGCCGATAGCCCCGAAAGTCCAACAAGGTTACGCTCGATAAAACTATCCATGTCTGCACAAGCCTCCCAGAGCACAGCGTACGGGCCACGTTCGGACTCAGTCAACGCGTCTAGCATCCTTGCCTTGAGAATCTCATGATGCTGAAGCTGCACCCCGCGATTGTTGATAACCTCGAATAGTTTGTTTAAGTCGGTCTCGCGAGGAACCGTGGTGATTACAAACTGCACCTTGCCAAAAACAAAATCCGTCAATCCAGTTAAATGCGCCTCTTTGCTTCTCACATCTTTCGGCAGGGGGCGCCTCTCAAAAACAGACTTCATTAGATCAAGCGCAGTTCGCATCCGTTTGGTAGCTTCGTCTACAGCTATTGGCTGTCCGCGCGATCCAAAAGTCAATGTTTCTAAAAAGTGATTGACTTCGGGCCGAATGGCGAACTTTAGTCGCGTCTGCGTGCGTGTGTCTTCCGTTACCGTTAGGAACGGTTTCAAAGCTTCTTGCCATGCTTGGCAAAGCATCCACAGTGTCGTGAATCGCTGCTGTCCGTCGATGAGATCAAAGTGTCGCCCTGAAACACCGAATTGCTCAACCAGCAGGGTGCCACCGAGAAAAAATAAATCCTCACCTCGTTCATAGGCATTCACTAGGTCATTCAGTAGCGTAAGTACCTGATCTTCACCCCAAACATACAAGCGCTGATAAATTGGAATGTTGAAGTGCCAGTGGGGGCTTTCCTCGACGATTTCTGTCAAACTGTAAAGCTCGGAAGCGATCTTCATGCTGCACCCTCTTTAAGCTTTTCAACGATCCATTTATTCTTGCCGCCAAGTGATGTACGTTTTGTTTGTTCAAAGTAGGCTAGCACCGCTTTTTTGTACCTTCCCTGCACACCTTTCCCTACCTCAATGGATTCACTCGCATAGATCTCACTGTGTGCGTGGTGCATTTTTAAGTGGCCGATAATCTGCTCTGGTCGGAAGCCGGTTGAAATGACATCGAGCAAATTCAGATTGCCCGGGTTGTTGGGGTCCTGCCTGACAAAATTTTGTGCCGCCTCATATCGAACTTGCTGCTTATCTAACCGAATTGCGCCCAACGCGTGCTCGAGCCAAAGCGAGAACTCCCACATCCGCTCATCCCCAAACTGATCGAAGTACATCAGCGAAGCCAACAAAAAAACCTCTCGCAGGAAAATCGAGTTTGCCATTAACAACTTCTCGTAAACCAAACGATAGCGCAACACTTCGGATGATTCAGTAGGTTCGTGCACTAAGCGGCGCAGGAGAGCGGAATACTTATCTGCGTAGAGAAAAAAGCCAATACCCTTGTGAATCGGCTGTCGGATTGCAAAGGGTAAATCCTCGGCGTTGGGGCTCAGCGAAATGCGATTGGTGTGAATTTCACTGTGCCCATCGCGCGTGAGCGAAAGTGCTTTGCCAAGCCTATTATTCCGCGAACGGTAGAGCGGAATGGTGGCATTGTCACCATCTGGCGCCCAAGTCTGTTTCTGGAACTCCTCCATAAGTGCATCGTGACCGCCGTTATTAACACGACCGCCGGTCCAGTAGCGGGCACGCCAGAGGAATTTTGTAAAAAGACTAGGTGCAAATTCTTGGTCATGCGACATCACCGGCGCACCCTGCTGGATACCTTCCCATCGTCGTGCACACAGCGTTTGAAGTGCTTCCTTCCGTTCTGTTGTTTCGCCATCGATCGCCCTCAAGTGGTAGGCTTTGAGCAAGTCCGTGGCATGAAGCGGAACCCCCGGTTGTTTTGCGTGTCAAAAAAAGTAAAAGCCAGATCCACTCGATTCACGCTAATCACCGTGAAGACGATTTGCCGGAAGATGTCAGGGTTGGGGAGGTTTAAGTGCTCCCGAAAAATACCAGCAGCGCAACGAATGCGACGGGCCGACTGCGGCGAGTATGTCAGTGCACATTTCTCAGGCAAGCAGCCCTGCAACTGCTGATACAGCACGCACAAAGCCGTCAGCCGCTGCTGGCCATCTATGATGAAACGTTTTTTCTTTTGAGCATGAAAATGTACAAGTATCGTGCCCATATAGTACGGTGGCTTCGGATCAGGCGCTTTCTGGTAGTCAGCCAAGTCATCGGCAAGTTGCCGAATCTTTTCATCATTCCAGACAAATCCCCGCTGATATGTATCCACCGCATACGGATGCTTCGATTTCCCGAATAAATCCGAAAAACTCCTGACTTTCACACGTACAGGGGACTGCTTAGAGTTGTCGTTCATACAAGCAGAATCCTGTCGAACAGAAGCAACTCCCGCGTAAGCTTGGTCTGCCTAATGATGAGGGAGGCCATGACAGACGCTGATTGTTTAATTTGTTTTGTCATCAGACCTCCCCTCGAATCATTTACCGTTACTACCGGCGGACCTCGACACCGTCCACGTCGGTGACAACGCTTCAGCCTGCTGCAGTACCGTTTGCACGGCCGCGTCTTGCAGATCAGGTGGGTAGCCATACTTGCGCAAAATACGTTTCACCAAAACTCGCATGCGTGCGCGGGCAGAATCACGATGCGCCCAATCCACCGATACGTTCTCGCGCAAACTGACCAACAACTCGTGTGCGATGAGTTTTAGTTTGTCGTCACCCATCATTTGAATGGCGCTCTCGTTCTCGGCCAGCGCGTCGTAGAAGGCGATTTCATCCTCGGATAAGCCTTGCTCTTCGCCACGCTGGCGCGCGGCCCGAATGTCTTTGGCAAGCCGGATCAGTTCCTGCAGCACCTCGGCAGTCGTGATTGCATTGGCGTGGTAACGGGCCACCGCGTCTTCCAGCCGCTCCGAGAAGGCCTTGGTCTGCACGACGTTGGACTTACTCCGTGAGCGAATGCCGTCGTTGATCAATTTGCGCAATGCCTCAAGCGCGAGGTTCTTGCGCTCCATCTGCTGAACTTCAGCCAGGAATTCATCGGACAGGATGGAGATGTCCGGGCTCTTGATGCCTGCAGCAGCCAGGATGTCAACAATCTCGGTCGAGACCACCGCACGGCTGACGATTTGCTGGATCGCCAACTCGCGCTCTTGCTGGGTTACACCAGAACCTGTGCTAGTCTTGACTAGCGCCGCTCGGATCGCCTGGAAGAAACCGACTTCCTCCCGGATCTCGCGAGCCTCGTCAGATGCCGATGCAAGTGAGAACGCCTTGGCCAGAGACAACACCGCGTCCTGATAGCGGCGATGTGCGTTCTTCTTACCTTCCGCTGTCTTTTCCTTTGCTGCCAATTTCTGCTGTAGATCGAGAATCCACTCGATAGCTCCCGCCATCATCGCCAGTCGCTCTTGTGGCGTTCCGCTCATCGCGGATGCGTAGTCGAAGCCGTGGTACATATCTCGCACCACCTCGTACTTCTCTATCATCACAGCGACGGCCTGCGCTTCATCGACGCCAGTGTTCTCCTGGTCGTTCTTGGAATACTGTTGCAGGGCAGACTTGAGGTTCTGCGCGATGCCGATGTAGTCCACGATCAACCCTGCAGGCTTGTCGCGAAACACACGGTTCACGCGTGCAATCGCCTGCATCAATCCGTGGCCTTGCATCGGCTTGTCCACGTACATCGTGTGCATGCACGGTGCGTCAAAGCCGGTCAACCACATATCCCGAACGATCACCAGCTTTAGTGGGTCTTTGGGGGCACGGGCGCGCTTGGCCAGCAAATCACGCCGCGCCTTGTTCCCGATATGCTGTTGCCACTCCTGCGGATCACTCGCCGCGCCCGTCATCACGATTTTGACAGCGCCCGCGTTGTCATCGGCACTATGCCAGTCCGGGCGTAATTTCACGATTTCGTCGTACAGCTTCACGCAGATGCGACGGCTCAAACAAACCACCATCGCCTTCCCATCCAGGGCCGCCACGCGATCCTCAAAGTGAGTGACCATGTCCTTGGCAACCAAGCCCAGCCGCTTGTCACTGCCGACCAAGGCTTCAACAGTTGACCACTTCTTCTTAAAGCGCTCCTGCTCGACCTCCGGATCGTCCTCCGTAAGTTCGTTCACCTCGGCGTCGATCTTGGGTTTCTCGTCGTCGTCCAGCTCAATGCGCGCAAGCCGTGATTCGTAGTAAATCGGCACGGTCGCACCATCTTCGACGGCGCGGCTAATGTCGTACACGTCGATGTAGTTGCCGAACACCGCTGGGGTGTTAACGTCATCGGCTTCGATGGGCGTGCCTGTGAAGCCAATAAACGATGCGTTGGGTAGGGCATCGCGCATGTACTTGGCGAAGCCGTAGGAAATTTCTCCGGTCTTCGCGTCCACCTTGGCTCTGAAGCCATATTGACTGCGATGGGCTTCATCCGCAATCACGATCACGTTGCGTCGATCAGTCAGCGCCTGGCTGGTCTCGCCAAATTTCTGCAACGTGGTGAAAATAACCCCACCGGATGCACGTGCCAAGTGCTTCTGCAAGTCCTCGCGGCTGTCTGCCTGCACCGGTGTCTGGCGAATCAAATCGCGGCACATTGAAAAAGTCGCAAACAGTTGATCGTCGAGGTCGTTCCGGTCAGTCAGCACCACCAGGGTTGGGTTGGCCATCTTTGGGTGCTTGACCAATTGCCCAGCGTAGAACGCCATCAGTAGGCTTTTTCCGGAACCTTGTGTGTGCCAAATCACGCCGACCCGCTGGTTGCCTCCGGGGGCGGACGCAGTCACTGTGCTGTTGACCGCGTGTCGCACCGCGTGAAACTGGTGATAGCCAGCAATAATCTTCGCCAAGCCTGAGCCAGTTTCCCCAAACACCGTGAAGTAGCACAGCAGGTCGAGCAGGCGCCGTTGTTCAAAAACGCCCTCGACTAGCGTCGAAAGTTCTGGAGAACCCTTAGGGGCAACGTCCGTGCCGTCGGTCGTGCGCCAGGGCATAAAGCGTTCCAAATCGGCGGACAGCGAGCCGACCCGAGCGGTAATTCCATCTGAAGTCACCAGCAGCGCGTTGGTATGGAAAAGCGCCGATATCTGCTTCTTGTAGGTCTGCATTTGGTTGAATGCGCCGACCAAGGTCGCATTGCCGCTCCCTGGCGCTTTCAACTCGATCACGCCAAGAGGTAGCCCATTCACGAAGATGACCACGTCAGTACGACGGTTATACTGTCCGGCAATGACCACGAACTGGCTTACGGCCAACCAGTCATTCTGTTTTGGCCTCTCAAAATCGATAAGCGATACCTTGCCTGCAGTCAGAGTGCCGTCGGTGGCGTAATATTCGACGTCCACGCCTTCAGTCAATAACTTGTGGATGCGGCGATTCTCTTCAAGCAATGACGGCAGCTCCGACTGCATCACCTTGCGGATGGCATCCTGGCGCGCCTCCGCTGGCAAGCCTGGATTGAGCAACGCAACGGCGTTCTCGAATCGCTTCTTCAGCACTACCTCATCGTGACTCTCGCGTTCCGGGCGATGTCCATCGGGGCCGATATCCTCCTCGCGTTCGATGCTGTATCCCAGCCCCACCAATTGCTCCAGAAGTGCCAGCTCAAGGGCTGCCTCCGACAAAAATGCCATCACTTTTCTCCTGCCCCATTAAGTTTGCACATTGCTAGTCCGCTCCTAAATCAAATAGCGCACGCAGCTCATTCAATTCTGCGGAGAAATTTGCACGATTCTCTTCTTGACGCACAGCTTCGCCGACCACTTCGTACTCAAAGCGCCTATCCAGAGCATCCCCGCGAGTTTTTCTAAAAATACAGAGGCGTGTCGTGTGTCCGACACCATCCTCACGAAAGTGAATCATCGGGCGAAGTCCGAAAATTAGCCCGCCCGCGATGACAAGCATCTGACCTTGCTGAAAATATTTAGCTGAAGCGACCATTTGCTCGTGGCTAATTTTTATATTTTGGATTGTTCTGGTAGAGCTGTGACCCCTGAAAACTTCGCATCGAAGTGTGGTTCCATCAACCTGACTTAAATATCGAACAATCTGAATGTCTTCTAGGGCATCTAAACCAGCCAGAACTTCCAAAACATCAACATAACATTCACTTATCCAATTTCGCGCCTGTGCCTCGGATTGTGCCGAGCTGTGAGAGAACGCGTTACGTGATTGATTGAGGTCTCTCATCGCATTGAGAATCGCTGTCGGAGATATTTGAGCGACGCTTGAAGTAATGCCACTTGCACCTAACTGATTTACTATCCCCTCAATATTTTCAAGTCTCTTTGCAACACTATCAGTGAGCAGATCTTTAAACTTCAGCGGAACTACTAGAGGAATTTGCCAATGCTTGGATTCGGCCACCGCCAGCGCGTGTAGGATATCGATTACGGACTCCCAAGTATCCCTAAGGAAGTGGAGACGTTGTAAATCGTTCTCATACCCGTTTTCAAATCGATAAAAATAGTATGCAATCGGGGATGGAAAGAGATTACATACAGATCCTTTTATCTCCTCTTCTCGCTGTTGTACAAAGTCAGAAAAAGTAGCCTCATAGGTATCCGGGCTCATGGTAAACAGGACAAAACTTGGCCTTGGTTGATAACCAAGGATATCAAGCGGTCCTGACTGTTCTGAATATTGCTCATCTAGCCAATCGTTGTATGGCGGGCATGCATCGTATATATTTGGATCAAGCTGAAGTTTCATTGAATCAAACTCCAGCAATTCTCTCGGGATCCGGCACACGCAGCTCGCCAGAGATGAGTTTGGGCAAAAGGGTATCGCGCAGTTGGGCGAGGGAACGAGATTCGTTGACGTTGCCGAAAATTGCATCGAGCAGACTAGCCGCACTTTGCTCGAATTGTTGAAGCACGTTTTCTGGCGGAAGCACAGTTCGCACTGCTTCGAATGTTTGCCGCGTAATCGTCGAGAACACGGAGCCATGTGCCATTGCTTTAAGCTGTTCAACCATGCGCTGCGCAAATAAAAATACGAAGTAACTTCCCGAACCGTTCTTACCCAGGAGCGCATAGCACGATTGGTTGAATGCCATTTCACACCCTGCGATAGCTAAATTACCAACAGTTCCTCGCGCGGATATGATCGTCGTGCCTTTGGTAATCAGCCGCGCCGAACTACCATTCAACCCGGCCTGGGTAATCGACTTTTCTGTTTGAACAACGAAGACATCGCTCGCCGCAGGCGTATCCACGACTGAAAACCACGGAATTTCGCCATCCCAGTATTCGCTGACCGAAGTTTTCGGTGTTCCACCTCCGATAATTTCAACAGCATCATAAAAACTGCCAATCTCCCAACCTACAGGAATATCCCCCAGCTCCGATTCAGAAAGCCCGCTGGGAAAAAGGTCGTAGAGGTGCGCTGGCAGGCCGGGTAAAGATTGGCCACGCAGCCAGCGCCCCTCCAGCTTAGCGCGCACTGGCTCAAAGTCCACGAACCATGCTTTGAACAAGGTTCTTGCCATCGCCTCCAGCGTCTCGTTCGCGCGCCGGTTTAGTTCGATTTTGTCGTCGAGCGAGCCGAGGATGTGCGCGATGGCGCATTGTTCTTCAATGGGTGGAATTCGCGTTACAAAGCTCTCAATTCGACCAGGCGACGTGTGCTTTACCGTTGTACCCGTTGCGGAACCTACAATCCAAGAACGATATTCGTGCGTACGTAATAGGTATTGAATGAAACGTGGCGACGTTGGTACGACAGATTTGAACTCGAGCAAGCCAACGCGTTGATTGTGCAGCCAGATGTTTGAGTCATCCGGAATGCTCGCGGCATATCCTAGGGTATCAGACTCCTTGCTAAGGTCTGTCATCGTCACGGCAACTTGCCCAGGCTTTAAAACGTAATCCTCAGGCACCGGGCCAATGTAGTACTTGCGCTTTCCGTCTTGAAATCCTCCGCCAATAGCGAAATTGCCGGGTGTAACAAGAACTGTGTCTTGCGGTTCTTCGGTGAAAAATTCGCCTTTGAAGGCGAATCCGTGTTTGACCTTGAAGAGGTCACCGAGCGAAACATCACGCCAGTCATTCGCCATAGCCCAGCTCCTTCAAATTGGCCTCAACCGTAGCATCAAGCTTGGCCGCTGTTGCCCGTAGCTCGCGCCATTGAGAGGACAGCCGCGCCATCTTTTCCTCGAAGGGTTCGCCATCGTCTTCCACATCCGCCGCACCAACGTGACGACCTGGCGTCAGAACATGGCCATGCTTACGGATATCATCCATCGAAGCTGACTTGCAGAAGCCCGCTACATCGGCGTACTCGCCCGCGCCTTCTTCGCCCCGCCAAGCGTGATAGGTGTCGGCGATCTTCTTAACTTCCTCATCGGTGAGTTCTCGCCGGGTGCGATCCACCAGCACGCCCAGCTTGCGGGCGTCGATGAACAGCACTTGACCGCGCCGATCGCGCAGGCCCTTGCTGGGGTACTTGTTGCGAGCCAGGAACCACAGGCAGGCAGGAATCTGCGTGGAGTAAAAGAGCTGCCCAGGTAGCGCCAACATGCAATCCACTGCGTCAGCCTCGAGCATCGCCTTGCGGATGTCGCCTTCGCCGGACTGGTTGGAACTCATCGAGCCGTTGGCCAGCACTACGCCTGCCGTACCATTTGGGGCGAGGTGGTGGTAGATGTGCTGAAGCCACGCATAGTTGGCGTTGCCCACAGGCGGCGCGCCGAACTTCCAACGGACGTCTTCTCGCAGACGGTCGCCACCCCAGTCGGAAATATTGAACGGTGGATTGGCGAGGATATAGTCGGCCTTGAGGTCGCGCAACTCGTCCTTGTGAAAGCTGCCATCATTGTTCCAGCGGATGTCGGAGTCAATGCCGCGCACAGCGAGGTTCATCTTGGCCAGACGCCACGTAACATAGTTCGATTCCTGTCCATAGATGGCGATGTCACCAATACGCCCGCCATGCTCCTGCACAAACTTCTCGGACTGGACAAACATCCCGCCCGAGCCGCAGCACGGGTCATAGATGCGGCCTTGGTAGGGCTCCAGCATTTCCACCATTACACGAACCACTGAACGCGGCGTGTAGAACTCGCCGCCGCGCTTGCCTTCGGCACCGGCGAACTGGCCAAGGAAGTATTCGTAGACACGGCCGAGGATGTCACGCGATGCATGGCCCTCTTTATTGAGCGCAATACCAGAGATCAGGTCGATCAGCTCGCCGAGCATCACCTTGTTGAGCGCAGGCCGCGCGTAGTCCTTGGGAAGCACGCCCTTGAGGGACTCGTTATCTTTTTCGATGGCGCGCATTGCGTCATCAATCAACGTCCCGATCGTCGGGAGCTTGGCGTTGGCTTGTAAGTGAGACCAGCGGGCATCCTTGGGAACCCAAAACACGTTGTCGGCAAGGTACTCATCCTTGTCCTCGGCCGCGTGAGGATCTTCAGCCAGCAACGCCTTGTGCCGCGCTTCGAAGGCGTCCGAGATGTACTTCAGGAAGATGAGTCCAAGCGCGACGTGCTTGTAGTCGGACGGCTCCATATTGCCGCGCAGCTTGTCGGCTGCTTTGAACATATCAGCCTCGAAGCCGAGATTACCGCCATTCTTGTTTGTGTCGTTAGTTGCCATCGTGTCTTGTCCTATTTGTGTGCTGTCTTCGCGGCGGGGGCTTGATATCCTGGCGCGAGCTTGGCGTTCTCTACCCCGTACAAGGCCAGCGGATCGCTGAGCCACAGACGGTACTGTTCTTCTCTAAGACTGTGATCCGGCGACGCGTCTACGCTCCACCGAAGCAGCATATTGTCCGCGAACGCAGCGCGCACACGCATGCGTATCGAGCTATCAGCCATTCCGTAGTCCATCCTGATGATCTCTGGGCGAGCAAGGCGCGGGGGCGGCACCAAGTCCAACTCCACAATCCGCGTCCACTGAATGTCGTTCTCAGGGCGCTCGTTGGCTTTGGGTTCCTCATCAACCAAAGTCGGCGCTTCGATGCGGGTGACGACGAAGTCGCGGAACTCGCTGCTCTTGCGATCAAAAGCTCGAACATGCCAGCGTAGGCCTGTATCAACCAGCGCGAATGGCACGATCACGCGGTCAGAATCACCTCTGCTAAGCGAGTGATATCGAACTGCTATTGGACGCTTGGCATGAATGGCCCGGCAAATCGAAGCAAGGACCTCTATACGCGGACTGCTTAAAACAGCCGGGGATTCGCACGGTAGCATTGGCCACGCGTCGCCATTCACACCATCACCAAATCCAAGCGAAAGCGCTGACAACACACGCTGCGGAATATGGTTAAACAAAGAACCGAACTCTTTGCCTATTCGATAGATCTTGCTGCTACCGTCAAACTCGATGTTCTGCGGAGCAATCTCTCGATAAAGTGCGAGATCCCGAGTTGCGCCCGCAGGGGCCACCCCAAAGCGACTTGCCAGATCAGGTCTACCGATCTCACCCATAAAGTACAGACGGAAGTCGATATACGCCAAGCGTTCACGCTGGGCGTGACTCATACTTTCGACGCGTTGGGGTGCATAACCGCACTCGTCATCTATAAGAAACGACGGTCAAACAAAAAAGATACAGAATTTTCGCTCATGGCTAGGTGGTCGGCATCATCAAATTGATTACATTATGCGCAATTACTTATGTCTGAGCAAGTACTCAAACCTGACAAATCATCGAAGCCGTGACTTCAAAGCCGAAATGTTGCCATTCTGGTTCTGAGTGCGGTCGCGGATTCGGTCCAATTCCTGCTCTAATATTCGGGGTCAACCGTTCTCGGATGATTTTTCCATTTCTGAATAGCTCCACACCCTGCGGGGGATAGCGCCCAGCTGCCAAGCTGTACACCACGAAGACACCTTTTACCACAGCAGATCTGTTTAATGGCAAAGTCTTGCCCTTCTTGGAAGAGCAAGGTACGGAAGCCAAGTCTTATCACGACCGCTGGCAAGCCTTGCAAGTGGGAGTTAGAAAACTTTCAAATGAAGAAATTGGATCACGAACCCCTAAAGTCTGCGACCGCGATGGCGCAGTTCTTGCGAGTCTCAGGCTTGCTGCACACTTGGCAACATCTGTACTAATCGGATTAAATACGAGCATTTTGCCTAAATTCCGAAATGGCAAAAGGTGTTCGCAATTTGCGTCGGAAGAATGCCAGTAACGTAAGAAAGTTCTAAACGGCAGCAAGGGCAATATCAGCTTCACCTTCAGTCGCCACCGATGCCAACTCTTGAGTGAGACGGGCCAATTGGCGTGCCGTATAACACACGTGATGATTCATATCTGCGACGACCCACGTTCCGAGCGAACCAGGTTTGATGAGGCGCTTGGCGCAATCATCGATATACGCGTCGCCGAAGCTACGCGACCGGTCAACGTACCGACGATCTGAAGTTACACGAGCAGCTATGTCATGGTATTGGTCATAATCCTTGACTGGGCGATGAAGACCATGCCCCCGGAAATATATGATCTTGTCGCCTGCTGTGTAACGAATCTTGGCATTCACTTTTAGACTTGCATTCTGATCGCTGAAATCAGGATGAATTACGCCGTAATCCCCAAATGTCGGTTTAACCGTATCCGGCATATCTCTCCATAGAGTTGACCAAAGATGCAGCTCCTGGCGAATCACCTCGCCGACATTATCCTTTTCAATGTCACTTACCGTTTTCAGCGCAGACGACCCGGCGACAATGATTGATCTATATCCGGCAACATTGGGATTATGAAATAGGAAGGAGACTACACTCTCGGCAAGATTCGTATTGTCGTCGTCATCGATGTGTCGCAAATCTAATAGCAAATCGATTTTGTCTTGAGGCAATCGCATCTGGGCTGTACGCTCAATGATTAGCGCCCATACGTCATCAAAAAGGTATTCCGCGAGATCGTCGCGGGATAGGCGAAAGCAAAATCCCTTGTCAAAATCACGGGCAATTGTGCCAAGCGCATCCCACAAATTGTCGTTACGCTCAAAACCAAATGCAGGGGTAACAGGGCGACCGAACGCTTTGAGCAACGCAAATCCGTGGAGAATAGCATTTGTACCGTCCGGAATAACTGCATCCGGCATCAAACCAAAGAAATCGACAAAAATATCTCCCATTGGCAAGTGCTTTCGAATGTACCCGCACAGTTTGTGTACATGCTCTTCCACAAAAGGCTTTTTGGGATTGATCGGCATCGCCTCAACGAATGGCTTCATCAATTGACGCACGTCATTGTTGACCTTTCCTACGGCCACTAAATCATTCCTTTTGCCCTTAACCAACGGCACATAAACTGAGCGACTATCCATCGATATCTCCTGCCTACGTCATAAAGACTTCATTGAAGTGCTGTTGTACCAATCCTTGCTCTAAAAATTCACGGAAATTCTCATAGTGCCCGCTCTCAAATTGAATTCGTCCAGCCACAATTGCAGGGTGAATATGCAGGCTATCCGCAAGTTCCTGAATGCTTTGATGTGTGGGCGCAAGCCTCGCCGAGGAACGTTCCCAGACTGCGCGGCGAATAAAAGAATCGCGGGCTATACGGTTTGCTTCATTCTCTTTTTGCTCGTTCTTCTCAGTGCTTGCAATTCTCTCTACTCGATCAATAAATGCTTCATCGGTCGTATTAAGGTGTTTCCATACATGCACGACCTCATGCATAAGGGTGAACCAAAAATAGTCAGTCCGGTCAATCCGTAGTGTGAGGCCAATCACCGGCTTCCCCCACTCCGACAGCATTGCCGCACCATCTATTACCGCGTTTGGCAACCGAGGTTCGACGATCACTACAATGCCGCACTTCGAAAGAAATTCGACTGCCAAGCGCGGTCCATTACTAAACCAACTTAGTCGCGCGAGGTCGCGCAGCGTATCAGCAGAAATTTTAGCGGGATCAAATCGAGGCAAATCGTTCTCAACTTCTTTAGCGCGCATCAATACCCGAGCTGTCCATGCCAGTGTTGAATAATACGCCTTTTCATCAAGTTTATCACCCCGAAACCTGCGTCTGAACATGATTGGCGCTTGACGGCTAGGGACGATCTGGGCGAGGAAGGAGCGAAGCATTTCTTCCGCATTCTTTCCGCTGATTTTCGCCGCGCTGAACCATCCACGCCTTTCCATCTCCCGGTACGGAAAACGCTTCCAATCAATCTCTTCGACGTTGCTCTCGCCGTTATGCGATGCGGTGTTTGGTTCTCTCCCGATCAGCGCATCTGCAGGAATTCCAAGGCCGCTTGACAATGCGCGAATCATTTGCACGGTAAGAGGTCGTTTGCCACCCAATACTTCAGATACCCGACTTCTGCTACCCAAGAGTGGCACAAGGTCTTTCTGCCGAAGTCCTTGCTCAGCCATCCTAAATTCAATGATCTCGATTGGGTCAAGTGCCTCGAATTGATACGCACGTTTTTCGTAATCTTCAATTAATAGTGCAAGCAAAGCGAGGCGATCACCATCCAGCGATCCTGTCTCTGGGTCAAGGGCAACAAGACTCTCTACTTCTTGCAATGCAGTTTGGTGTTCAGTTTCGCTTTTGAGAATTCTATATTCCATATCAACGCATCCGCTTCGTGTACTGGTCATGCGTGCCCACCCACTTTATGGAGACCACGCCCGCGTTGTAAGCCACTTGGATTTCCATACGGTACTCGTTGCCGCGCACATTAAAAATGACAATGTTTGTCGCCAAAAAGCTGGCGGACGGATATCTTTCTTTGATATCGTGGCTAGTCGTCCACTGACTGGCCTGAGCATCGGCAATCCAGTTCGATATCCACTTTCGACAGTCTGCATGCTTGTCACAAAAGGCAGAAAGCACACCAAGTCCAACAACCCTCATGAAAACCGCGCTCCCAAAAATGGTTCGAATTTCGAATCCCATTACGGGAACAAATACAGTGTTACCGATTTGGGATCAAACGTCAAGGATTGCGTTGTATATTCGGCGAAATTGCCACACCGGCAAGGTGCCCGAATCGTCCCTAGCGGCGCACTAAGATGGTCAAGAATTTGGTCTGGTTCACAGTTACCCTGACTGGCAGCACAACATTTACTAAATGCAAAATCTGTGTTCGTTTGCTAGCTGAATTGTCCCTATCAGTTTGATCCACCTTCAACTACCTGGCGAAGGCCGCCACCCGGTCATACGACCCTTCAATTCTCAGTTCTTTCAGATCAAGATGAAGCTGTTTTAAGCTGCGTCGTTGCTTCCGATTTTTACCTACTTCGGTTTTAAGCCAGCTTGAGAGCTGCAATGCGTATTTGTCAATCGCACTAGTCGTTTGTCGCTCCGCATAGGCAGGCTCTGTGACTTCAGAGCGCAGATAACGCCGGACAGTGTTGCGAGAGATGCCCAGTCGTCTGGCGATCTTCTGTAATGGAATCTGGTCACGAATGTGCCAGCGTCGAATAATACCTAGTAATGCCACGTCAATCACTCCTACTCCCCACTCATCAAGATAAGTAGGATTGTGTGCTAAACGTGGGTCAATTTTTGATGCAATTTATCCAGCAAAAAAGTGGGGCAATTTTCAGTGCAAATCAACAATCTTCCGATAAAGAACGTGGAAATTAGTGGACTGAACCACGCGAACCGTAACGGGGAAATACTACTGCGCCGTTAAGCGCGCCAGCGGTTGGTTGCCAACATGGAATGCATCCCAGTTGAACACCTCCAAATATTGATTGAGCACGGAGAAAGCAAGAACGTAGCGAGCGTTGACTAAGCGCCCGAACCCTGCAAAGACGTCTGCGTCGATGCGCTGAAAGCCAGTACGGTAGTAATCGATACCCGAGCCACGATTGATGCTCTCACCTTTGGGGTCGGTCCAAGTCGCTCCATCGATGGGAATTAGCAGACCTAGGCAATGCTCGCGCTGAGCGCGAGTGACCAGGCTCTTGTTGGTCTCTTTCAGAAGTTGGCCGAATGCTTTGTTAATTGTGTTCGGCGAGTCCTTCGAATGGTGGGATTTTGCCTCTAACAATAAAGCGCCCGGCATCTCTGCCGGCCAGCGCGATGTAACTAGCACTAACTCAACGTCCGCTCGCTCGTCATTATCACCATCAAAATGGCATTCGTCCTGCTGAATGTAGCCGTTAGCAGACAAGAAGCGTTGTACCTCACTGATAAATTCCTTTTCGCTCGTTTTCGGGCCCTGATCGATTGTCGACATTGCGGTCTCCCTATTTGGTGGTTCGGGATACGAATACTACGGCAAACACCACACAAACAGTCAAGCGAAATCTTCACATCACCTAGGTCCGCTTTGGGCAAACTACGACATTCACGTTCTGACACGTCCCGTCATATCGAATCACAACTTGTACAAATAATTCTAATATGCGACGCTTAGCTTTTAACTGATATGTTTCATATTGAACTGAAGAACGTCTGCTTCATGACAAGAATCTGTCAAAGTGGACGCTATCAGATTGGACGCCAAGTATCAGATTGGATATGGTTTTTTTACAACTAAAATAGCTCCGGAAAAAGGACCTCCAAAACAGGAAAAAACTTATCGTCTGAGATATAGTCCGGATCGTTTTTCTTAATAGCTGCCTTATAAATTTCCACACGTACAGCCCAACGGCCAGATTTGTCTTCATCCATCAATTGCTGACCGCGGTCGTAGACTTTCAGTGCTTCACGGAAAATCCACAAATAGGATTTGTATCCACCTGCAATTAGGTGTGCAACCTCAATAAAGCGAGTATATTTCCATCCAACTACGCGTCCGTACTTGGCAGAATAAATAGCATTGATCAAAATAGCGTGCAACTGATTGTGATATACAGGAAGCTGAACACCCTGGGCACGGAATTCCTTACGAAAACTCCCCCACAATCTTGGCATTACTTCGGTATTGTCGAGAGAAGCCATCCATGCCTGCTCAAAGCGCTCACGCAGGCTATCAGCGACTGTAGTTTTTTCTTTGGCTATTCTCTCGCACGCACCGGCATAATCGAAAAAGAAAGCGCGCTGAGTCTGCCTGCTAAGTGTAAGTTCATTGAACAAAACCATCTTCCTTCTAAGCAATGAGCTTCCGCCATTCGGTAACGGCTCAGACCAGACGCATGAAAGGCGAAATAAGCCGGCACTAATGGAAAATGCAGCACTTTCTTCATTCACGATGAATACGTTCTGATTGTTATTGTAAAACACGTCATCTTGAAGCAAACGGCGATTCTCATCATCAAATTCTGCAAAAATCCATATAAGTAATGCCCCTTCTCTCTGGTAAAAGAGCCTCCGCTCTACAATGACATCCAGGTAAGTCGTCGAAAGTTGAATTTCAAATACAATCTTTACCCCTCGATATGTCGCACAAATATCAGGCTGGCGCCACTCGCCGGAGAGGCTTCCCTTCCACCTCTCTTCTACCTTGATGTCAGAAAATTCTTTGTCTGCCGCCAGAGATTGCGCTACTAAGGACTTCATTCTACGATGCAGTGCGCTTTCCTTTGCACCATTGTATTTGCGCGCATTGATTTCTTCTCTCGATAACTCACCACGAGAAATTTGCGGACACCGGCCATCTTCCTTCACATGCCTAAAGAAAAAATGGCGACTCACTTTGTGCATGAGCAAGCTCACGGCGATTCCACAGACTGAGCAAGCATAGAGAGGTATCCCAATCTTTAGCCCTTCTTTTATCTTCATACGAAGCTGGATGAGTTTCTCATAGTCAGTGCCGATGACTTGATGAGCTGACACATGCAGCCCTGACGACAAATCCAATACTTCCGGTATAGCCGGGTCTTCTACTGCGAGTATATTCATGGGGATTAAACAGAGTTTGAAAACTGCTGCCAAATTTCGTTATCAGGAGTGACCAACGCCTTCCAATATGCTTCATTTTTCAGAGCCTTCGTCTTCCAGTAATCTTGCGCATAGCCGAGGGATGATTCGGCCTCCCCGAAAGAATCATTAAAATGACTCTGCGCCTCTCCTAAATTTGCGCCGCGAATTGCTAGCAGGACTTCCTGCATAGATTTCAACCAATCTTCTGGTTCGACATTAAACATGCTTAGCATCTTTCCACGAATGGCTATCGCTTGTTCAGTTAACTTGATTGCCTCACTATTGTCTGCACCAGATCTCTGTAATTCAACAAGGTGCTGCGTCAACAGACTTAAACATGCATGAATGGCTTTATCCGCAGGGGAAATAAGATCAATAAAAACCGACCGATGCCAGGGCTTGCTGACTTCTTCCAGTTCTTCCGCAGACATTCCAATATCTGACAAATGATTGAAGATTCTCTTGGCTTTCTCCAGGCTCTGCACTCTTGGCTCCGTTTCTCGCCGTCCAAGTAAAGACAGTTGCTGAAACAAGAAATTTGCATGAATTCGGGATGACTCAAGGAATTCTGCCTTTAATTGATCATGGAGATCATTTTTGACCTCTCTCAATTTTGCTTCAAATCCTAAAGCCTTGAATGAATCGAATCGCTCTGGAATAGCCAATACTGATATCGCCATGCCTAACACGGCCAGGGCTGTGCCATTTGCTGTGAATCCACATAACAGATAGCCGATTCCGGCAACTAAAGCTATCCCACTGAGAATGAGCAGGAAGTATTTCCAGTAATTGGAAACCCGATTGCTCATTTCATTTGAGCTCTTATTCTGTTTTGTATCGTTGTTAGCCATATCGCTTTTAATAACCTCGAATCAGTTCAACAGAAATCCGTCAATTACTGCCCTCACTGCGATGTCAAGAAGCTATCGCGAGTGTGTACTAAATTATAACGCCGCCCCAATAATTTAGTAGCAGATTTCAAGTATCTCCAAGCTGTCTTCTAAAAATTCTCAGTCACATATCACCAAATTGGAATCAGAAGTTGTTTCTCCCTGATACCCAGTCCCCTCCCTCATCAGAATATTCAATAAAGGAAATCCTCATGGATCACAACATTTTCTTCACTATCTTCAATGCCGTACTCACCCTGGCTACTGTTATCCTCTACCGCCCGCTCCTTAAAGCATCGAGCGCCGAGGCATTGCACGAAGCAATTAAATCCCGACCAGCGTTGGCAAGAGCTGTCGCCCGCAAGAGCAATCGCAGTTATATCCGCGTATGCCTGTATTTTTGTATTTCTCTAGTCGCGTATATGTTCATTGCCGTCCGCGAAAATGTTGACATGTACTTTGCTGCATTTACACTGCTTGTCCTATTCCTGATATCCCTGTCCAGAGTATGGATGCTAAGAATGATGTTGGGCAAACCCTGAGTTTGTTTCACACTTCCAGAAATTCGCTCATATTTCCTACCTGAGCATAGTTTTCCCTCCTGATCGTACCCTTCCCTCTCAAGTCTTTAAATGGCACTTCCTGTAAGTTATTAACACGTCCGATATCAAGACTCTCAACTTGAATCTGACGATATTTGTCTGATTAAGTCCAGATTCAAAATAATTTCAGCCACATATCACTCCCCTGGCATCCGGCAATCATTGTTGCCTGATGCTTCTATGCCCTTATCTCAGAAACCCATACGACATAAAGGAAATCCTTATGACAGCCAATCTCTTCTTTACCCTGTTTAATTTCATCCTCATTCTTATATCGATTATTTTGTTCACCCCACTCTTCATGGCGAGGAAACTAGCAGAACTCGAGCTCTCTCTAAGAGCCAGGCCACTGCTTGGTAGGACTACTGCAATGCCAGGCTCGCGCAGCTACTTACAGCCATCCGCTTTTTTTCTAATTTCATTCATTGCTTATCTCTTCTTTGCCTTTGGTGGAGAAGCAGAAGTTGACATGGAGGCTGCAATGTTTTCTTCGTTCATCCTGTTCCTGATTTCCATGGCAAGAGTCTGGAAACTGCGTCATCTGCTGGGCAAGCCAGTCTGCCGTTCTACCCTTTCCTCTTCATTGGGTACTGATGCTCATCGGCAGAACTTGTATTCCGGTACCGATGAATCCGCACCTGCCGCTGATAGCGAGGCGTTCCTGATGGAAGAGGATTTTGATCCCATGCCAGTAGAACAGGGGCTCAGTTGTCCCTGGTGCGGCTCGCACCAAGTCCAGATACGCAACTATGCTAAAAAAGCTGGTGGTGCCATTGGTACGGTAGCTGGTGTGACTGCAGGTGCTGTCAGCTTCTTCGGCGGAGCCGAGGTCGGTGCAGTTACTGGTGCTGCGGCAGGTCCGGTTGGAATAGTCATCGGCAGTATTGCCGGTGCCATTATCGGAGGCCTGGTTGGTGGTGCTACCGGTTGCTCTGTGGGCGTCAGACTGGGTGCGGTCCTTGATGACCGCATCCTGGACAATTATGAGTGTCAGGAATGCGGTCATACCTATTCTCAGGAGGTCTATTGATCTCTTGCTAGCGTTATTCATTTCTGTTTCACACTTCGTTTCACCCTTTCTGTATTACCTCTCCCCCACCCGCATCGTCATTACAAGCTGCGTTGATTTTTGTATTTCTGTCTCAGCGACATGACTACTTGCATCTTTAAACAAGGAAAAATATTTATGGCACACCTCATCGAAACCATGGCTTACGTTAACGAAGTGCCCTGGCACGGCCTGGGTAACAAACTCACTGCCAAACAACCCATCGAAGTCTGGGCCAAACAAGCCGGAATGGCTTTCGACATCAAAGAATCGCCAGTACGATACATGAGCGAAAGTGCTGGCAATCTCGGCGCTATCATGACTTTCCCTGAACAAAAGGTACTGTACCGCTCTGATACCAAGGCAGCATTGTCAGTCGTATCCAACCGTTACCAGGTCGTGCAGCCCCGCGAAATCCTGGAGTTTTACCGTGACCTGACGGAAGTATCCGGGTTTGAGCTGGAAACAGCTGGCGTCCTAAAAGAAGGCCGCAAGGTCTGGGCGCTGGCTAAGACCAATCAGTCAGCCACCATCAAGGGTAACGATGTTGTGAAAGCCTATCTGCTGCTGGCGACTGCCTGCGATGGCAGTCTGGCGACCACTGCACAGTTCACCAGTATCCGCGTCGTGTGTAATAACACCCTGGCGGTAGCTCTGAATAATTCCAGCGGGTCTGTCAAAGTGCCGCACAACACCAACTTTGATGCGCAAGCCGTCAAACGTCAGTTAGGTATTTCTGTCGCTTCCTGGGATGCCTTCATGTACCGCATGAAGACTCTCTCTGAACGCAAGGTGAAATCGCATGAAGCCATGAATTACTTCCTGCGTGTCTTCACTGATCCCAGCAACACCGCTTCTGGTCTCACAAATGAACGTGCCATGAAGAAAGTACAGGAGTTGTATGACGGCCAGGGTAAAGGTGCGGAACTGAGTTCTTCCAAGGGAACAGCATTTGGCTTGCTGAATTCTGTTACTGAATACGTAGATCACCAGAAACGGGCACGTACCACTGACCACCGGCTGGAATCAGCCTGGTTTGGTCAGGGTGCGTCTCTGAAGCAAAAAGCTCTGGATCAGGCGCTGTTGATGGTGGCATAGGCATATTCATTGCTACCAGCCATCGAAACAATAGCGTCAATAACAAATATAAGTGTCTATGGACGTTTCGGGCACCATAAACTGGAAACGTCAACCCTGCTGCCCGGTAGCTTTTGCTTACCGGGCTTTTTGCTTTTTATTCCCTTTTATTTTTATAAATCTGGAGACACCTATGTCTGTCGCAGAAAAAGATGCTTTACTTAAATCCAGCCGCCCTGCCCTGAAGCTGGTTAAAACCAAGGAACTCAGCCGCGATGACTGGTTGACTATACGCAAACAAGGCATAGGCAGTAGCGATGCCGGTACCGCAGTCGGCCTGAATCCCTATCAGTCACCTCTGGAACTGTGGATGATCAAGACTGGCCGGGATGCGGGTTTGCCTAAAATTGACCCCAATGATGAAACCAGTCCCACCTATTGGGGAAGTTTGCTGGAACCCATAGTCGCAGCACATTACACCCGCCGCACGGGCAACCGGGTGAGGAAGATCAATGCGGTACTACAGCATCCTGATCCCGATAAATTCTGGATGCTGGCAAATATTGACCGGGAAGTGACTGGCGCACCAGATGTGCAAATACTGGAATGCAAGACTGCCGGGGAATTTGGAGTCCGGTTGTGGCGTGAGGGGGTGCCGGAATACATAATCTGCCAGGTACAGCATCAGCTTGCCGTGACAGGCAAAACCGCTGCCGATGTCTGCGTGCTGGTATGTGGGCAGGAAATCAGGATATACCGGATTACCCGTGATGATGAGTTGATTGCCCGACTGATCGCACTGGAAAGACAGTTCTGGTATTACGTGGAAACGGATACACCGCCACCGGCAGACGGCTCAGAATCTGCCGATATCGCTTTGCGCTGCCTGTATCCGCATGATTCTGGCAATCATCTCGATTTCACCAATGATACGGAAATGTCAGCCATCTTTGCTGATCTGGTCAATCTGCGGACGGATATAGCGAACCGGGAAGAACTGGCCGCTTTGCTTGCACAGCAAATCCAGCAGCGCATGGAGAATGCGAGTACGGCGAGTTTTGAAACTGGTCGTGTCAGTTGGAAGCGTTCGAAAGACAGTGGACGTCTTGATGTTGAGAAGCTGCTGCTGGATCAACCGGATTTGCTTGAGCGTTATCCGCTGCTCAGACCGGGTAGCCGACGATTCTTGCTGGCTCCTGAAACTGGTGACTGAGCAATCCGGATGTTGGCGAATTTTCCCTTTACTGCCAGTTTAATCAAGCTGCATTTTCCCCTTCCGCAAGTTCATACAGCCTGCCCCTGATTACCAGAGGACAGGCTTTCTTTTTTTATTTCAAGGAATCATGATGATCAAAGGTCTCGCTATCACGCCTCCCATATTGGGCCGCATTTCCATAGGAAGCATTGTTGAAACGAATGGCAAGCGTCTGCCAGTCAAGGAAGATTTTTTACTATCACTTCACAGGTACAGGGGCGAAATGGATGGGTAGATCATCCACTGAATGAAGAATTGCGGAAAAAGGCAGGAGGAACAGACAAGCTACGCTCTATACCAGTACGGGTACTGTTCAGTGAACCCGACCTGAACTTGCGGGCCGAGTACAGTATGTTTGACCGGCAGACTGGCCGACCACTATGTGTGGGGAACGGGGAAACGTGCAGACGCTATACCAAATCAGGACTTCAAAGCCTTCCCTGCCCTTCGCCGGATGGTTGTGAACTGGCGAGGGGTGGTGCCTGCAAACCTTATGGCCGTCTGAATGTGCAGATCGGGGATGAGGATGAACTGGGGTCGTTCATCTTCAGGACAACCGGGTTTAACAGCATCCGCACCCTGGCAGCACGTCTTAGCTATTACCAGGCGGTGTCTGGCAACTTGCTGGCATGCCTGCCGCTGGAACTGCGGCTTAGGGGGAAAAGCACGACGATGAGCCATCGTTCTCCTATTTATTACGTGGATTTAACGGTGCGGGAAGGCATGTCGCTGGAGGCAGCCATTGCCACAGCAAGGGAAACGGATCAAAGGCGCAGGGATAGCGGGTATGACCAGGTGGCGTTGGATACTGCCGCAGCGCTCGGGTTTGCGAAAGGGGCGTTTGAGGAAAGTGAAGAAGAAGCTCAGGGCATCGTAGAGGAATTCTATCCTGAGCAGAATCGTCCTGAAGCAACCGCTTCACAAGAAATATCCCCCTCTGAAAAACAGCTTCCTGCACTGGTCAGGCCCAAACCCAGCCTGGTCGATAAGTTGGACAAAAAACTCAGTCTGCAAAATCCGACCTCGTTACAGAAATCTTCCTGATTGTTTTGTAGGGATTTACTCCCGGCAAATCTCTCCCCCCATTTTTTTCAATCCTTTTTGCTACATTACCAAATTAGCAATGAGTCTCTACAAATTTACTATTCTCAGGAGCATATGCAATGACTGACATAACCATGACGGATTTTACTATTGAGGATGATACGGCGCAGTTCTTCGCACCGGTCTCTTCAGATCTGATTGACAGCCTGTTGGGGCAATATGACAGCACGCGTCAGCGTATTATCAACATCGCGGCCATGATCGACGGTGAACTATCGGCAGCTATGGAGTATTTTCTGGATGGAAACGGCGATGAGCACAATCGCTTCAAACCCAGCGTTCAGAAGCTGTTCAATCCGGCTGGTGCGATTGCTGCCTTGAATGCAGCCTATTGGTCAAAAACGCTGGCGATGACGGATGTGCTAAACGTCATGCCACAAAAACGTCGTGATGAATGGAACAAAACCATCAGCGATATGACCGCACCTGATTTTACCGAAGAAGCAGTCCGCCCTACCATCAGTGACTTGCTTGCATCTCGCCACAAATTCTTTGCTGAACGAGTAGACGGGATATTCCGTGGACTGTCAGGCGAGCACGTCACGAATTCGCCTGCAGGTTTCAATAAACGCATGATTATTGGCTATGTCACCAGTGAGTGGAGTACCGATACCAGCAGGGCCGGGCTGATCAATGACCTGCGTGCGGTGATTGCCAAGTTCATGGGCAGGGATGAGCCTAAGTGGAATGCAACATCAGGAATTGTGAGCATGGCCCGACAGCGTCATGGTGAATGGGTGACGTTGGACGGTGGTGCGCTGCGGATACGCTGCTATCTGAAGGGTACGGCGCATCTGGAAGTCCATCCGGACATGGCATGGCGCTTGAACCAGGTCCTGCATTCTATCTACCCTATGGCGATTCCGGCGCAGTTTCGCAAGAAACCAGCCAAACAGGAGAAGAACTATCAATTGATTAACCGGCCATTACCATTCGCCGTTCTTGACGTGTTGGCTTGCTTGCGGGGTAGTCGGCATAACTCGCTTGAGTTTCAGTTTGACTATCAGCACTGTGTTTCTTCACCAGCCAAGGTGGAGGCAATCAGGGTATTGCAATATCTTGGTGGCGTCATTAATAAAAAGGGGAATGTCGAATTTGACTATAAGCCGAATGTGGTGCTCAATGAAATGATTGCCAGCGGCTGCCTGCCAGACAAGACAACCTACCAGTATTTCCCGACGCCAGAAGCCATTGCAGAAGACGCAGCTGGGGAACTGGATATTGCCGATGATGACATCTGCCTGGAGCCAAGTGCGGGGCTGGGTAACTTAGCCAGGTACCTGCCAAAGGCGCGAACCCGCTGTGTTGAGATCAGTCAGTTGCACGCAAAAATACTGAACGAGAAAGGGTTCGACACTTTGGAAATGGATTTCCTTGAATATGCGAAGACAACGGCTCAGCGGTTTGACAAGGTGTTGATGAATCCACCGTTTTCTGATGGACGGGCGTCGTCACATCTAGAGGCGGCGGCAAGCCTAGTCAGATCGCAGGGATGTATTGTGGCGATATTGCCTTTATCCATGAGAGGGAAAGACTTGTTGCCGGGTTGGGAGTTGGAATGGGTGCGGACTTATGACAATGAGTTTGCAGGTACCAGCGTTTCTGTTGTGATGTTGAAAGCCACTAAGGTATAGGAAAATTCAACTGCCTTAAAGTGTCAATTCCGAGGCAAATGCAGCAATCAACGACCGCCATTCTCTTCGAACTTCAGTTCTCTATTCTGGCCGCAACATATCCCAAACTTCCAGACCAACAGCAGCAGCCAATTTTTCCATATTGTCGATAGAAATGTTTCGCTCGCCTCGTTCAACCTGACCGATGTAAGTGCGATGAAGCCCTGCTTTTTCAGCAAGCAATTCTTGCGATAACTGCAAATTTTCGCGAGCAAGCCGAAGCCTCAAGCCAAAACGTACCTTGGCAAGTTGTCTAATTAGCGGTTTTGTATCTTTGGTCATCACTGACCGAAGATTGCTTTTTAGATGACTTTGAGTCTACAGAGTTTGAGTAGCATATGTTATTATTTTGGCTCGAATTACTGATGACTTCACAATGCTGTTTATAAATTGACGCGCTAAATCGGTTTCTAATCAAATGCGTTTTAGGCCCATCTTCCGAAGTTCAATATTCTCCAAGAAAGACCTTATGACTATAGACATACTGAAAATAGCTTCAAATGACTTAAACAGCACAAAAATCGATTCACTTATAGCTTCCAGACAATCTTTCCAAATCGTCGCGGTCTCAGATATAAGCGCAGTAGTTACTGAAATTGAGGGGCGCATCGCTTTAGCAGACTTGACTTGCAGAATTTTTACCGAATATCGAAAGGCGGCAATTGCCGGATCATTTTTTGGTCCAACTGCACTTCTTGGCGCAGCGGCAGCTATCGGCATCGCTGCACACAATCTGGCAACAATCAATCCTGACTATGAAATCGGTAAGAACAAAATCGCTGGCACTGTAACCGTGACCTATAAAAAATAAGCTCTTCGCACTTTAACTGTTAACAAGACTAATCCCGTCAACGCCTTTAGCAGCTTTAGTGAAATTCAAATATACAAACAGGAGAAACAATGAACAAGCAATTCAAATGCAGCTGCGTACTGCTGAGCTCAGCCATTCTGCTGGCTGGTTGCGGCAAGACGCTGGACTATCGCAATGCTGAAATTTCAAACGGAAAAATTTATTCGCAAGGTGACAATACTCCGTTTAATGGGAAGATCACGAACCTGCAATACAACAAGATGCCCACCCAAGGACTGGCGCAGTTTGCAAAGGTTTTCAGTGCGGCAAGCCAGACAAACACCTTAGAGTCTTTCCTATTGAAAGCATCAGTAGGTGTGTTATTCGATCGCGGTGGAAACCATTTACTTTGCGACGTAAAGATAGATCAAGGCCTATTGGATGGTGATGCGATATGCAAAGCCACCGGTTCAGAAAAGGTACTTCTGATTATTCCGTACAAGAAAAATATAATCGACGGAAAGTTCGTTTTCAATTCTCCAGACAAGGAAAACTCTCTGCTTGCCGAAGCGAATTTTAAAGATGGAAAGTTAAATGGCCAATCTTTGATCAATAGCCCCGAAACCGGAAAGACTATAAATAAGGCCAGTTGGGAAGATGGTCTTGCCAACGGCCTGGAAGAAGGTTTTGATAAAAATACGGGGAACCTCATATTTTCAGGGCATCTCGTGAAAGGTCAATATGATGGGGAATTACTCAGCTATACCAGCAACGGTAAGACACTGATTCAAAAGACGAACTACGCAAACGGAAAGCTACATGGTGCGCTTGAAAAATATGACCCAGCTACCGGCAAGCTAATCGAAAAAACCATCTGGAAAGACGGTGTAGTTGAAGCAACACCTTCTAGGCCAGCCACAGCATCAAGCACTGCATCAAACAATTGTGTCGATCTGTGGATTGCTGCGCATAAAAAGGTAGTCGGTGAAGACACACCCATTGCGAGTGACCAAATCAGCGAGTGGGAACTCTGGTGCAAGGAAGGGAAAGTTCCACAGTAGTCCCAAAGCTGCCATTGCACTTGCTGTTTGGCAGCTATTTTTATTAGAAGCTTCGTATGGGTAAAATTTTATTTGTCGGCATATGTTGACATCCGTGTAGGCACGTTTCGTTTGAACAACGAGTGGCGCTTCAATCGCCTTTTGAAACTACGATGTCAACACGCCCTAATATGCGGCAAAATACATTTCCTGCGCAGTCTGCAAGTTTTTGTTTTGAATCAAATCAAAAAACCCACGTTCAATATCAACTGCCCTGTAGTTGCCACCAAAATACTGATTGCTAATCGAAATGCACTCCTGACACCACGAGTAGTAACATAAACTATTATTTTTCGTGATTGCTATTGTTGTCGTTGATTTCAGCCGACTTAACGCATTACTCTGTTTAGAGTCGCTTAGCCTGGAAGTCAGTAAATCGAGAACGCAGTAATTAACCGGATCCAAGAACGCTATAATTTTTGAGATAAATGATATTCCAGAAAACTGAGGCATTTTAAGTTTGGCAATGTCTTGTAGCGAAGGGACTTTTCCGCAAGATACCAGAGTTTGAAATTTTTGTAGCTGAACCGCAGTTATTCTATTTTTGAATTGCATCGCCCGGTGCACTTGGTAGCCAGCATTAGCATTACCCCAAAAGACCACATTGGCTAAGCCATTTTCGATATCTTGCAAATTATCTGAGATGAGCAAATTTTTGATGTACTTTTCAACATCTGAGATGCTGGCGACAAGCACTTCAGTATTTTTTGAGAAATCAAAATAAACGGGAGGAAAACTGTATCCATCTATGGATGTTCGCAGATCACATATCTGTTTAGTTGTTAGCGACACTATATTTTTCCTTTCCACAACTCTTCTATCTTACTTTCAGAGCTTATCAAATGTGAAGTTATCCAGACACGCATTTCAAATTTAAATTTCACTTTTTACCTCACTCAATATCTAGAATATTAAAAATAACCAATCACCTTTTAATCAATCGGTTGATGCAGATTGCAGGCAAAAATCAGAACCCGCCTGGCATCAACCGATTGGTATAAATGCTCATCAGTAATGGTAATTAAACCTCTACCCAGAAATCAACATGTTAGCAAGTCTGAGTCTCAGCGCTCAACTTTGCATCGACCAGTCGCTTAAGCTCTGACGCTTTCTTCTGAGCGCAGCGGCAATGTTTCCGTACTGCGCTGACTGTTAAAGGTAACAGCCCCGCCCTGACCGCCTTTACCAGTTCTTCCACTTGATTATTCAATTCAGGACGTGACTCAGTATCGTCAGCCTTACCGACTTCCTCCAAATCTAAGACCGCCGTGACCAACTGAGTCACAGGAGGAGTCACAGGAAGGGGCACAGTTAAGTCACGGGACTGGAGTCCCATGTACCAGCACAAGCATGCCAAGCCTTCTAAGATTACTGAAAAAAGAAAACTTTTGACCAGCCCCATCTGCATAGCAGTCACGCCAAACCACTTTGCCAGTTGCATCATTACCGGGTCGTCACGAACCCGGTCCTGAAGTTCAATTTGACGGTCTTGCTGACGATGCCAACGCCTGACATCATCTGCCTCCGCTTCCAGTACATCCAATGTAGCCTGCAAACTGGTAAGTTTAGCCCGTAGAGTGACGCAGCCGTTACCACAACGAATCTGCGATTTAATTGCAAGCTCAGTTTTGATCTTGGACTGATCAGATACAATAGCCGTCAAGTTTCGGACAGGTTCTGCTTTTGATAACGACTGATCAACAAGAGCCACTCGACGTATGCCTGCCTGCTGTTGTGACAACAAGAAAAAACTCGCGTGGTTAAAAGCTACATACGTCATGCAAAACAACCACAGCACAATAGCAACCACCCTGACGTTGATCGACGCCTTTTGGCATAACGATAACAACAAATGTGCGCCTAACACCGACAGAACGCCAAATCCCATCAAGATCACCTTTCCTACCGGCGACTCACCCAGTTGCCAGCCTGCGACCGCCAACAGCGAAAGGGAAATGGACGTGGCTAACAACGCCAGCAGCTTGCAAACGATCTGTGTGGGACGTTTTAAATTTCCATCTTCACCATTATTCATATTAAATTCACTCTCAATATTTTTTGTATAGTTGGATATGAGCGGAAATAACCACGCCCATACCCGGCAAATGCTAATCTCTGTAAACCTATGATTTAAAAAGAAAAGGACAAAAACAGATATGGAGATTCGCTGTTAAAGACGCTGGTTTTCATGACCAGCGACGCCCTTTGTGCGCGGACGACCGCCTGGCAACTTATGTTGGCGGTGTACAAAACCACAGCCAAAAAGGCGACAACCAGAATAGGGGATTACCTGGACAAGCTGGTTGGTCTTACAGAAATACTGCATTGTGTATCGCAGCTTTTCACGCTTGGCAGAATCCCAATAATTGACCTCACCCATTGCCCAATCATCACCATACTTTTTTTCATTAAGGTTGCAGTTTTCAAAATAACCACGACCTTGCGTTATTGAATCGGCCCAATACTGTCCGATCTCCTGCGCCAGAAATTGATGTTTCTGAACTTTGGCACCATTAAAAAACAGCATCACGTGCAAGTGATAACCTGCCACATGTCCGCATTCGATACTCCAGACATAACCGACCAGTTCTTTAAATAATGATGGTTTGCCTTTTACATTTGTGAAAAAGCGTTTGCGGTCTTTCTGCACTTCTTCAAACGCCACACGCCCTTCAATCTTGCTGGGTGTTGAAGTATTTTCACCGGCAAAAAAAGTTGCCAGGTCTTGCGCCTTGTGACACACCTGCTCTCTCATGATTTCATCAATTTCTTCAGGCGTGAAGGTCGCCTTGTGATAATTAAAGTCCAACCGCACAACCATAAGGCGGCTAAAGCGCTGGAATAATTCAGCTTCAAATTTGACCAGGCTTTTCATATATTTTTTTTGGACTTACTTTCCCAATCAGCGACATATTTTTTCAATTTGACCGTCAATGCATTTTTTCGCATAGTTGTGACAAAATTATCGAACAGGGTAATATCTTCAGAATAATAGCCAGTGCGGGGAAAGTCATGATTCTTAATAGGGTGCTTCCGATATTCCTCAAAAAAGAATGCCAGTAATGGTGAGAATTTTTCTTCACTCGAGAAAAGTTCGGCGTAATGATGAATTCGATTCATGTGTCGTCCCAAAGACGATACTGTCTTCTTTTGCCCACCTGCCACAGTCCTGAAAACAGTGAAAAATAAATCAGAACCGTAAATAACTTTCGTCATAAAAGTCATTAACATTTGAATACCCTCTAGAGCTGACGAGAGCAGGTAGGTTTTGTTGTCTTTACCTTTTAGCCTGTAATGGGTGAAGTTCAAAGTCATTTTATAATCCTTAATTTTTTATACTGCTTATCTATAATCTATAGATATAGGAAAGCATTCAATATTTCTTATTGGTATTTTGATATATGTATTTTGAATGCATATATCTTACTAATAACCAAAACCCGCCTTTCAATAAAACCAATGGGAACTCATGCCATTTTTTGATTGCAGTCCCCGATCTTCTGAAGAAATTCTCAAGAAGTTAATATGCGAAGTTGTTCCGGTTTTTAGTGCCAGGACATATCAGCTCACCGATACGCAGTGTGCGTACCAGCAAGCGATATTGGAGATTATCGGTTTTGATAAATTTGGAAGCCGCTCAATTCCAGCCAAGGGATATTGCGTTCTATGACCACGCGAACTACCCCCACATTACACAAGACTGCAAGCGCTTTATTAAAACGTACAGGAGTAATTCCCAAGTTCAATGAGCGTGAGCGCGCCTCACTTTGACGCAGTTTCATGACACCTGTCGTCCTGTGATATTGGCGGAAAGCATACTCAAGATCTGACGCATCTACTTCTGCCTGCGTCAGCTTAGGTGGGGTGTACATCATCTGAGCGAATGCCTCGACATACCACTCACCCAGCGTTGCGGCACGCTGCAAAGTCTCCAATGAAATTTCGCCTACAGCCCCATGTTCAAATACATGAAAAGCACCGGCAAGCCGCAGAACACGCTCAGCATGACGTGAAATATATTCTGAAATATAAAACCATGGCGAGCCCTGACCTGAATTCCTGCGCGCCTCATCCACAATACTCATCAAGAATCGTGCAGCAGCATCACTTAAGGGTAAGGCTGGTCGTTCTTTAATGTTATTGTCTATGTGCAGAATGGTCGCATCAAGCAATTCACGAATCTTTGTTACATAGCCGTTTTTCACTTCTGTGGAAAGCGATCGCTGATGGGTTGCCCCACCTGACACAACACCACTGGCTTGAGCAACAAAAAAGCGATTGATCATGCCGACACCACCCTTGCTTGCGCCCAGAAGCATTTTTGTTGTTTCAAACACTTCTGGTTGCTCCAACAAGAGCATAGAAAAACGTTGGCCAAAAAGTGCAACACGGCCAGTGGAAGCACGAGAATTGCGTATAGGCGAGCCATCAAGCAATTTGACTAACGTCGATCCATTCCTTAGCAAGCCCTTGATCTGTCCTGCTTCATCAGTGAACAGACCTGCCACTGGCCATCCATGCAAGCTCTGGATAATTGCCTCTCGTGTGGCATCCTCTATAAAAAAGTCTAAGTGCCTGTCAGCGTCACTTTCAGCATGACGGTCCATCAGATATTGCTCTATAGGCCCACTTAAAATTTTGAATATCACAGTTTTTCCACTACCGGATGGCGCTACCAGAAGTCCGTTGGCACCAATTGGCGAGGTAAGACCGTTTGGCCACAGTACATCGGCAATACCTTGGGTCAGCAGAGAAACCATCGCCATCAATTGTGTGCCAACCATTTCAGCGTCAACACTACCAACTGTAAGACAGCGCATAATTTCACACAGCAACCCTGGAAAGATATGCGATGGATAACGGGGGATTGTAAGCGTATGATTTTGCATAATTACGCCTCCACTTTTTGTGTAGCACGAGGGCGCGATTCAAGCCATGAATCGACTTCTGCCTCGATCCAGCCTACGGCTTTACCACCCAAACGAATTGGTTTTGGGAAAGACTCGTCAAAATATTTGCTGTTCGTGTCAAGCTTGTTGTAGACGCTACTTGCCGATAATTCGAGCTTCTTCTTCAGCTTAGGTAGGCGCAAAACAGTATTTGAAGTTACATAATTGTTCGTCATCGAAGATTCCTTTCGTATCAAATTTTTTTCGACAACGAAAGATACCTCTACGGAAGTAACGAAAAAAGTACCGTTTACTAGCAAACAGTGTATGAAATTTCAGTAAATGCAAGGATTCGTCAGTTTGCTTTTCCGCAAACATTGACCTCTTTCGGATGCACTTCTGCTTCGACTAAGAGCCAAGTACGCCGGCTTTACGAGTAAACACAGTAAATAGAAGCGAACAAAAATCACGTGACCTTTGCAAACGGCCATATAGACAGGCCCTATAAAATTTAGGGCACGCGAAGTTCAATAGAAATTTTATGAATTATTAAAATTACAAAATTCATTAGCGATCTGGCTGACGTTTTACGGCGATATGAAAGCAAACATCAGGGAAGAATGTGCTGAGAATGTCAGCCCTTAGAAACTTGAGTGACAGGAAGAAGAGAGGCGTAATTAGAACGTCACATCGAATAGTTGAATTTGATCTGACAACTGCCAGCTATAGGAGATGAATAACTGTCGGATCAAGTTGCGCTCAATTCACTTTGGCGGGAAACAACTCATTGGCATCAGGCATATTTTTAAGCCATTCATGCAGCGTTTTTTCGATTTGTTTTTCACTTAAAGGTTTTACGTCTGCGCTTTTTTCTGCGGAAAAATCTAAAACCTGCTGCTTGATTGTTTGAACAGCATGATTCCTTGAGCGCCATCCCTTAGTCGCGGGCTTAAGTGCCCGGGTCAAACGGTAGGCTTCTTGCACCAATGGTTCAAATTTCTTGGCACGGGCATCAGCTCCCGATTTTGCGGTTTCTTTACGAGTCTCAACTTTTGTTTTGTGGTAAGCGCTGTCAATACCTCTGCTAGCTAAAGCTACGCCACACCAATATCTCGAATCAACCATATAAGACCACGCATAATTGAGCTTATCAGCCCTATGAGCCTCTATCGCTCGCACCAAATATGCACACGACACTACCATTGGTCCCATGGGGTGTTTAGCTATTTTTTCGCGATCATCGGAAGAAAGTAACGTACAGAGAATTTCATATGGGTCCTCAAGTTCTGGATTATCAGTGACCCAGACTTTGTCCAATATCTCTATCTTAAAGTTTTCGAAGCTTTTCCCTGGGTTAAGTTCGGAAAAATAATCGGACAAGTTCTTCAGGGTTAATTCCAAAAATTTTTCGAAAGTCAATTCGTTACGTGAAAACCTCAACACTTTGTTCATAAAAAACACTCAAATAACAAGACTAGCCGATGTGGGATAAATTAGATACTAAGTCCAGTCTAAGGACAGGAAATAATCGAGACACTGAGTACAATTGTATCAACAAAGATCAAGGGAAGTGGGAGAAATAAAGCACCACAGCCCTCCAGCTAAAATATGACTTTTCGAAGCTAGAGGTAAGAATGAGCGATACGAAGCCATTCCAACCAAGACCAATTGAATCCAAGATGTAATGGCATACTGAGTGGCATACCAAGAATTGCAGATAAATAAAAAGCCCTTGAAAATCAAGGGCTTAATAAAAATATTTGGCGGAAGCTGTGAGATTCGAACTCACGAAGGCTTTAACACCTCGCCAGTTTTCAAGACTGGTTAATTTTAAGGCTCGGATGCTTCGCAGAGCCTTAAAAATCAATGACTTATGTAAAGCCTAGCTATGCAAAACTAACCCAAAGCCTAATCTAAGCCTAAATCTAAGGAAACAACATGGCAACGATTAGAAAACAGTCTGACAAATGGCAAGCCCGTATTCAACGCAAAGGCGTTCCCACGATTACAAAAACATTCACCAGTAAAACGGATGCGGTAAGGTGGGCAAAACAAACTGAAACAGATATTGAGCGAGGCGTGTTTGTCTCTCAGTCAGTTATTGAAAAAATCAGCTTAGGCGAAGCCTTAACACGGTATCGCACAGAAATTACTCCTCAAAAGAAAGGCGTGAAACAAGAAGGCTACACCATAGGTATCTTAATGCGCTCTCCCCTTGCGGAAAAATCGCTTTCGAGCATTCGCAGCATTGACATAGCCAGATACAGGGATGACCGAAGAAAGGAAGTAGCAGCCAATACCGTCAAAAACGAATTAAACACGCTATCAGCAGTTTTTGAAGCCTGCCGGATGGAATGGAGCATTGAAGTTCAAAACCCTGTCAAGGGGCTTAAACGCCCTGCTGCTCCTGCTGGTAGAGATCGTCGGCTATATGATGGGGAACAAGAGTTACTTCTTGCTGCTTGCAGACAATCGAAAGCATGGTACTTATCATGCATCGTTATCCTAGCTATTGAAACAGGAATGCGCCTCGGTGAGCTATCAAAACTTAAAAGAGGTGACATTGATTATGTCAATCGCGTTGCCCATCTGTACGACACAAAGAACTCTACAGATAGAGATGTGCCACTCTCAACAAGAGCAATTAAAGCCCTTCAATTACTGCCCCAAAAGTTCAATTCAGATGCTGCTTTCCCTGTCAACGCAGACAGCATCAAACAAGCTTACCGTGCTGCTGTAGTCCGTGCAAGGTTGACATACGAAAGCGATTGCTTAGAAGCAGGCAAGCCACTTGCAGCTATTGAGCAAGACCCCATGCTTCGCAATCTCAGGTTTCATGATTTAAGGCATGAGGCTGTATCACGCTTCTTTGAGCTAGGATTTAACCCTATGGAGGTAGCGACAATCAGCGGTCACAAAACATTAGCCATGCTCAAACGATATACACATTTAAAGGCGGCAAACTTGGCAATGAGACTGGGGTAAACTCAGCAGACAAAGAGAGGTATTCTTATATCTCTTATTTTTGGAAAGCCCTTATTGTCTAACACAACCTGAGTAGTATGCTGATTTTTGCAGAAACTTTACAATCTCAGCTTTGTAAGTATAGCCAGTAAGGGTTTCCAAGCAATTCACTCTCAAAACAAGGTACTCTGACCCCAATTATTTGAACTATAACGCCACTTTTTGGAAAACGAAGTAGATACTCCCAATAACACTAGCCTATAAAACTGATCGACCAGATATCTCCAGGTGCAGAGACATCAAATTGCTAATGAGAAATGAAAAGAAGAGCCACTTTACCGATGACTCTTCTTTTACTTACCTACCTAGGTTTTTTAGGTGGCGGTGGGGATTGTAAACGTATGCGCTGCTTCTCAGTCTCACGAGGATGCTGCTTTGCATATTCAGCCGTTACAAATTCCCCGTCAACCGAACTACGGTAAACGGTTCTTACTACGGGTTTTACTGATTTAGACATGATGTCTATACCTTTATAAAGCCACATACTCCTACCAGTCGTAAAATTATTTGTAACAAGGGTTGTGATACTTCCCTAATTCTTTATAATCTTATGGTTGTGAAGACCAAACCAGTAGTTTCTGTGTTTGTTAAAATTACAGCATTGTCGAGATGCTGTCGTTTGTGCCGCCCCTCTAGCAATGGATTGGGCGGTGCGCGTATTATAATGCTGATTTTTTAATCAGTGCTAGCCTTTTTTAATCTTTTTTTGCTGCTGGTACACTTCTGTGGCAAATAGATCAAATTCCCACCACCGTACATCATCCACCTTCCATTACTATTTGCGCGCTTTCTGCTCCCCTTTCGAGCATGACTAGCCCGTAAGCAATACAGCCTCTAGCGCTCTTGCATCCCTCTTTGGTCGGATGGTCTATTAAGGCATACCCATACAACTCCATCCATTAGTAAACCAGTCGCAGTTAATACACCAGAATTAATAGACTTTGCTTAATAGACCAGTCATAATAGACCCCATGGACAAACAAGGGGCAAACATGACAACCAACACACGTATTTACCTGAGAGCCAGCACAGACCAGCAAAATGCATCTAGGGCAGAAGCATCCCTGCTTGAGTTCGCTAACTTGCACAAGCTCAACGTAGTACACACATTCATAGAGAATGAATCCGGTGCATCCTTAGAACGCCCCGAACTCTTCAAGCTCATAGCTGCCAGCAAACAAGGCGATATCCTGCTATGTGAATCTACAGACCGCCTGACACGTCTATCTAATGAAGCATGGGACACTCTCAAGCAATCAATCAATGAGAAGGGTATCCGTCTGGTTATGCTCGACCTCCCCACCTCACACATAAACCTAAGTAATGCAGGCGATGACGTGACCACTGCCATCATGAAGGCAATTAACAGCATGATTATAGATATCATGGCAGCTATGGCACGCAAGGACTATATGCAGAGGCGTGAACGTGCCGCACAAGGAATGGCAAAGGCAAGAGCAGAAGGCAAGCTGACAGGTCGCAAGGTTAATACTGTAACCAATGACAAAGTAATCAAGCTCTTGAAGGCTGGCACTCATTCATGGAGTGAGATAGTTGATCTATGTGGGGTATCACGTGCTCAGGTTGCAAAGCTGGCTAAGGTAGTGAAAGCTGAAGCCTGATATATCATCAGAGTCAGGATATTTTAAAATTATGGCTCTTTTGAAACAGGCTGCACGGCCTACGGTTAAGCACCATACTTACCTCAAACCATTTTCAGACCAAAAACCCCTATTAGCCTCACTGTTTGAGTCCTACTATTTTTGGGTATCAAATTCCTGGCTGTCAGCATTTCCCCAATGAGCTAAAAAATTTTTATTAATTTTTCAGTTTCAAAGTGTCGCTACAAGGCTACAGATTTAACAGGCGAAAAACATATAGATTGGGGAAGATAGCCCTTAGCTATTCACAACTTTTCTAATGCCTCTTTCAAAGCAGCCATTACGGCGCTCGCTTCAATGTCTCCAGATACATGAAACTCTATGCCGCCATCTATATTTTTTGATACGGGTAAAGAGGAGCTGCCTTTGTCATCTATAGTAATACGAATTGCTACGCCTCCATTTTGACCTTTTTCTATACTGCTGAACATCTGAACATTTACAGTGCCAAGCGTGAAGGATTTAGCTACTTCACCTAGCAAGTAGGTACTGGAATGAGCCTTGATATCATGTTGAAAATCAGACGTTTCACCATGTGTGTACTCATCTCTGTGCAATATTCTTGGTGTGTCCATACAATTCTTTCTGAGTTAGCGACTAGGGAGCCGTATCAGTGTATTTTATAGACAAATAGTGACATTTAATAAAAAGTATGATTATTTTCCTAAAATCAACTTTCCTAAGCTCAACTAATATCAAAGGCACATTTAAAGAATGGAATTAAATTAAACTTTGCTAAGATTTCCCCTTAGTAAATTGCATTAAATTCATCTAATTTATCAATTCTGGAGTCGTGGTAGCATAAAATTTATTTGACTAAGGAAAAAGTATGACCGAAATTCCACCTAAGCCATTTTATGTTCAGACATCGAAAGGCAACTCAATGTTTCTTGCTTTCGTCGGCTATCCAAACAAGCGTCCAGCAATCATTATTACTCATCTAGTGCGCTTAGATCATGGAAGCCAAGTCGAGTTTTCAATACCTCTAGAGCAACTTGCATTGAATCAAGGCGACATGAATTTAATGTACCAGCAGTACATGGACGCAGCTATTAAACAATTTCAAAATTCAAGTTGGGCTAACAAACTGGCAAATGAATTTGAACAGCATCAAAAATTAACACATCAGAGCCAGTTTGATGCAATTTGAGAGCTTTACTCATTTTCTTCCAAATAGCAAAAATAAACCCTGACAACTGAGCAATCAAATGCCCATCTACTTCTTAAAAGATACGGTAAGAAAAAAAATTAAAATCGGGCGCTCAAAAAATGTACAGCAACGTATTCGAGATTTACAAACAGGTAATCCCAGCCCTCTTCAACTCATGGGCTGGATGAATGTAAATGACGAGGTAAAAGTAGAGCGCAGACTTCATCAGACATACCAAGATTGGTGCGAACTAGGTGAGTGGTTTAACATTGATTCATGCGAAGTGCTAACCGAACTCAAGCGAGAAAATGGATTTGTTGGCACGCCTAAGAATTCGTATGAAATTGTTGGATATGACAATGACGCAATACCTGAATATTTAGGTGTATGCGAATGGCAAGACTTTGAGATTTACGAATGCTGTCCATACTGCGCCTGCCTCTGCGGAATGCACGAACAAGGAGACACAGGCATGTATCACTGCATAAATTGTGGTGAATTCAGGCATATTGAGTCACTGAGTGAATAACATGATGATTCTGAATATAGGAGCAAAAAATGGCTTTTAGTGATGATAGCGGCGGCTTTGCGTTTGTTTGTAATGACGGAAAATTCATGTTGAATGCAAGCACGTGGAATACACGTCTTTCACAGCTAGGGACTGCCAAAGGCGCTCTTTACATCATGACCAACCTCTTACCAAATCCAGATTACATAGCAAAAATTATCTCAAAGAGAGCGGAGAATATTTTTATTATTGCGAATGAAGCGGCAAGACAGAATGCTTTGCAAATTAAAAGAGCATTCCCAAAAGTAAGAATAGTGCTGCATCCGAAAATGAATGCGAAGCTGGTATTGCTTGCACCGGAAACAGTTTGGGTTGCAACTTCTGATTTTGGGAAAACAGACATGGTAGAGACTGCAATTGGCTTGCATTCTGCCACTGTCTTTAATCGTGCCCTTGAAACTCTTTTCAACATTGAGTGGGCAAAATCTATTGAAATTCAGTAGTATGAATGAAGTCCAAGGCTACCGATTCACAATCAGCACGTAATGAATGTAATTCGTTTTCATGTGGCTGATGACTAGCTATTCAAACGTTTGCGTCATCCCAATTCGATTTACATATTGCAGCACCCTCCCCCCAAAAAAAAGGAGCAATTAACAATGGTCGATCTTGCGACACTCAAGGCACAAAGCAAAAATAACTTTAAAAAAAGATCAATCAAGTGGACTTCAGATTTAGATCTGAATATTATCAATCAAATGTACGATTACGCTCTGGTCGCAAAGGAAAATTTACTCAAAGAACTTGGCGAAACATCAGCGAAAATTGAGGTCGATGACTCACTTACGGATTGGCAAAAACAAGATATCAATGAATCATATGCTGATGAATACTATGCCAGTGAGCAAACTGTATTTTTAATAGGAGAAATGCAAATAATCGCTATGTATAAAACCGCTGAAATAGCGATAAAACGGATGCTCAAAATAAGTGATTTATTTACCGATGAAGAGATAGGCAAGATGTATGTTCATCCCATTCTCAAGTCTAAATTAAAAAGTAAAGCATCAATAGACATTGAAATTCTCACTGGATATAAAGCATTGGATGAGTTACGCTTGATAAACAATTGCCTTAAACATAGTGGTCGAGTGGACGACGATCTTTCTGTTTTCCCCAAATGGACATTAGATGCTCAAATATCAGATTGCTCAAACCACTATGATCGTTTAAAAGACGACGTAAAGGCGTTTGTCGAGGCGCTTGGTAGAGAATTAGTTGCCAAGATATAGGAATACATACCTAGCAACCACTGCCAGCACTAACATTAACTAACCGTTACGCTGGCAGGATTTGCAAATACTTTTGATTGCACTGCACAGCAAGACATCTTGTGTCCGACAAAGACACAAAAACAGAGTTGCCTATAAGCACCTAAGGTAATGATAAAGGTAGCACCATGCGTAAGCGGATTTTGTGCAAAGAGAGAGAGAGCGAAAGCGAAGAGGCGATAGCCGATACCTATAAATACCTATAAATACTTATAGTTTCTTTTTTTTCTTTCTTTCTGGCGTAAGCCAGATGGACGGAGCATAAAATATCTATAAATACCTATAGGTCTCTTCTTTTATTTATTCTTTATTTCTTGATTTATTTCTTCTTTATTTATTCATTATTTGTTAGTACGGAAGATTTGACCGATCACATTGGACAAAATGACCGATCACTTACGGAAGATTTGACCGATCACATTGGACAAAATGACCGATCACTTACGGAAGATTTGACCGATCACATTGGACAAAATGACCGATCACTTACGGAAGATTTGACCGATCACATTGGACAAAATGACCGATCACTTACGGAAGATTTGACCGATCACATTGGACAAAATGACCGATCACTTACGGAAGATTTGACCGATCACATTGGACAAAATGACCGATCACTTACGGAAGATTTGACCGATCACATTGGACAAAATGACCGATCACTTACGGAAGATTTGACCGATCACATTGGACAAAATGACCGATCACTTACGGAAGATTTGACCGATCACATTGGACAAAATGACCGATCACTTACGGAAGATTTGACCGATCACTTCCCATTTGAATTAATCAAATGGCGACCCTCCTTCTCTCAATTCCCAGTCTTCCTTGCCCTCAAATTTCTTACCTGACTGTAGAGGGTTTCTATTTCGTGGTTTTATGTCGTCTTCCTCGTCATCCCAGCCATCCCAAGTAAAAGACTCCGCAACACTAGGTTGTTTATCAAGCTTCACATCAATAGTCGCCCACGATGCGCCCACTACATGACCATCATCAGGCACATCTAGATAAACATGACCCATTTCTGCATCTACAGCCTTAGCTGTTGGTGCTGCGTTCCCCTTCAGCAAACCCGAAGTATTGCGCACCGTCTTAGCTGGCTTCTCAGCATTCAATACTGGGACAGCACCAGAAATAATCAACGCCGTATTTATTGTGTAGTCGTTACTCTTTGTATTGCCTTTCTGCTGCTTGCTTATCAGACTATAGCTCACCAATTCACCGATTCCGCGCCTAACGGTTCTGTCAGAGGTATTAGTCATTGACAATATCGTTTCAATTGATGGATTACACTGCATTGTGTCGTGATTCCAATGCGAGGCCAAAATAACTAAAACCAGTTTTGCACTATCACTTATCGGCAGCACTGTACTTTTGATTATCTTCTGCACCAGTTCATAACTCGTTAATGGTTTGTTGCCCGTTGCTGCTCTTGATGCTATTCTCTCTTCTCTCATTTGTAATACCTTTCGTTGTATGTGTGCTTGCCTCCTCTAAGACAATCACACGAATTTAAAAAATAGAAAATAACCGCCCCTTCATCGTTCAAATGGTCGAGCGATTTTCTTTTCCTGGCCTAAGGAATTTCCCCCAAATTTGGGGAAAATTAAAGCCTGCATTTCCTCTGCAAATCCAGCAATAAAAATACTTCACTTATCACGCTTACGCCCCTTGGCAGGCAGTTGACGCTATGCTCTTCAGTGATATAATTCCTTTAGTTTGTCATGCTTCCTCTGTTAGGTTTGTCTCCTAGCATCAGCAATCAGTCCATGCTAATTACTGCACTCTGATTGCTCCTCTTTCTCTCCTCGTTTGTCTCCTCAAGCAAGCGTTTTGCAGACCACAACAGGTATGCAGCAATATCATCACAATTTCCGCGATTACAGGTTTCACTCCCTGTATTCATTTCCTCTGGTGACGTTGCTCCCTGTTGTGGGGTATGCAAACAATAAATGCCCCTACAGGTAATTCTGTTAAGGGGCTTTTTTGTATCTGGAGGAGAACGAAAAATTTCCCTCTCCTCATCTAGGGCGCGCTAAATTTTTAGTCACGCCTTTTTACTCACAGACTTCTAAAACCTGCCTATTCTGTGCAGCTTCGTATCTGCCTCTTAAAAACTCTACTACGTCAAATAATGGCTTAGGCTCTGGTTTCGGTGCTGGTACTTTGTAGGCGATCAATGCTTCATAGGCTGCTTTGCTAATCCTAGTCTTCCACTTCTCTGCAAGCTCCTTTGCTCTTGCTTCTTTCACAGATGCATACTTTGCTGAAGCTTCCGCAATGGTTGGAAATGTGCCGTAATAGATATTCTTACCATCAATACTTTGTTTCACTCGAAAGCCTTTACCATTGACATGCACCCCAGCAGGTAATTTCCCTCTACTTTGCTCTACTAAAAAACCGTTTATCTCGGTAGGAATAAAACACACTGTGTCAGGCGAATAAGCTTTGCTTCCCATCAGGTCTTTGTCGGGGCTATAACCCTTGCGGTAGCCCTTCTGCTTATTAGCCCATGTAACGAACTTCTGGAAGCCATCCATCTCCTGCATCCATTCCACAAACATCTTCACATCAGAATATGCTTTCTGCTTGATAAACCTGCCCCAGCCTTTGTGACAACGCCCAATCATAGCGCTATACATTCTGTAGCCTTGCGTATGGCACTTAACGCCATCAATTGTGACTGATGTAAGCCACCTACCATCCTGCCCACGAACATCTTTAATCAAGTTCTTTTGGCCTTTAATAAAGATATACTTGCTCTTTTTTGTTGCTGCGTTCTTTTTTGTCTTCACTCTGTTTTTCCTCTTATTTAATACTGCCAAAATTGGCTACAATCAGGCCAGCAGACCATCTGCCAGCCCCTCAAGTAAGGAAGGCATAGAAAAGCCGTTATAGCCCCGCTATGCCTTCTACTTGTTTTCTGGTGCATATCTATACCCCAGTGCAAAAATCGCCTTACAAGCTGCTTAATTTGCTCTAGCAGCTATCCTTGCTTTTAATGCTTCTTGCTCCTGGAGTGCAGCCATAGCAAGGTCGTCTGCGATGCGTTGCAAGCGTTCTTTCTCTGCTGCTTCTTCTGCCTCACGTTGCTCTTTCGCCGCTTTGCAACGCGCCTCCCATGCCCTACCCTCTGCATCAACGTCCACAACGTAACCTTTTTTATGCAACTCAATGGCGTATGCTCCAGCGCCTAAATCAACTAATGAGGCAAGCATAGGTGTGTACTTTCGACTCATCCAGTGTCCAAGCTCTGAAACAAAATTCTCAATTGAGAGTGCATGAATTTTTGCCACATCGGGCGAACTTTCCAGATACGTTTGATGGGCTTGCTGTCTAACTGTCTCTGCATTTACTACCGCTTCGAGGCTACTCATACTTTTCTTATGAGCCTCATACCGCTGTACGGCCTTCTCATCCCCAGTTAGTTCTTTTGGCTTGTTTGTTTCTTTTTCTGCCGCCTCTTTAACCATGCGGTCGTTATCAATAGCTTTATAGTATTTGGCGTTAGCCCTACGCAGTACAGCAAGCTCGCTAGGCAATATAAATTTGCTAGAGTCAGGATTAAATAAATGATGTTGCTCTCCTATGGAGTTAGTGAATGTTTGAACATAGATAGCGCCGTTAATTGGTGCTACTGCTTTTGATGCGTCATTTGTGAATTGCTCTGTGTTTGTCATAGTGTTTCCCTTAATTGTGTAAATAAACTGCTTCATTGAACGTCTTGTAAACTTTTGCTTGCTTTAGCTTTTCATCCCCTGCGATGACATACTTATTTAGTAGCAGCACCTCAGCTATGATGCTCAGGGCAAAATAATTTCTGCCCTCAACGGTGGGAAAATCTTTGCAAGCTTGGTCTGATACTTCCTTGACCGTCATACCTGCCTTATATTCAAAGCCGCTGCTATCAAGCCATTTGTCTAATTCTGTACGAATAGCAGCCCTTGGTTTCATAGGTGCAGTCATTGAAGCCACCATCTTTTAGCAGTCAAGATGTCTGCATCCGCTTGAGTTAGCTCTCCTGCTCTAAGCATCGCTTCCTTGGCCTTGTTTACAATTGCCTTAGGCCAGTCCTCTGGGTTCTGCAATTTCGTATGCACTGTATTTACAGAATCCCCCGTCCATGCCTTACCAAATGGGGTTCTTATTCCCAGTTCGTTAAGATAGACAGCCGTATTTTTCTGTGTATGGCCTGTTTTCTTGCAATGAAGCAGGGCTTGCATCAGCCCTGTAGGTACATTTTTCATATATTCCTTTGCGTTAATAATTAATCAAACGACCAAAAGAAAAAACCACAGGCTTTTCATCGCGGTGTGGTTTTGTATGTTGAATAGCTGGCCTCATGCATGGGCATGTGCTGGCTGGATGTTATGTCGGCTATGTCATAGGCATTTCAATATACAAATTACTTTCGTTGGTCGAGTAGGCAGAACATCTCTGCACATGCCCCAAGTTTACAACCAAAGTGCTATATGTCTAGTACCTAGGATAGTGGCTTTAAAAATATATTTCTCTTTTTTGCACACTTTTGGGCAGCGTATTTGCACAAATAATAGGCACAGAGAATAAGAAAAATTAGGTTGTTTCACTCTACAGCCAAGCTAAAACAGATGCTTTATTTAATGACGTAAATGCATATCAGGCTTATCTAAGCAGAGAATTTTTACGCTCAAAGATAGGCCAATTTGCTAGCCTGACCCACTCCTTAAAAAGAGGAGCGTCACTCTAATTACCGTAGCCCAAGAATCAATGGGTTACTTCTTTCAAGAGTTAGCCCTAAATTTTTAGGAGCATCTTTTATAAAGGATTGGCTGCAAAATTTTTTGCATCTGTTAAACAAGGGCGAAGAGGTTAGTCCAAAATTTTTTGGGGTGACTATGCAGAAGACTAATGGCACTGGTGAGAAGTATATGGAACTGCGTCACAATCATTCATGGTAAAAGTGCAAGAAGTTTTAGGACTGGAAGGGTCTCCCAAATTTTTGGGACACCTCAGAAATGGGCAAAATGGGCAGGAATACAAGGTATATAACTTCCCCTAAATTTTTAGGGCATGTTCAAGTACCAGAAGTCATAGGTGAAGGAAATTACGCTGCAAAATTTTTAGCATCGCAAAAGTATGGCAATAATAATACCAGAGAAGTCTATGAATTCCCTCAACGAGAAGCATGTCTGATGCTGATGTCCTACAGCTACAAGCTTCAGGTAAAAGTGTACGATGCATGGGTTATTGTCGAGAAGAAAGTTGAAGTATTGACACTAAAGCTTCCTAACTTTGAAGACCCAGCAGAAGCAGCTATTGCATGGGCAGAACAGTACAAAGCAAAACGTACTTCGAAGTTGATGAGGTTCTAGGGAAAGAAACAAGTGCAAAAGAACTTGAAATGGTAGATTGTTGGGAAGAACTGGGATGGTACAATTTTGAGGAGATTTTTAAGCCTAATTTAAGCCTAAATGATCTTGAGATATTTGACGTTATAAACCTTTAGGCAACAAGTTAAGTATTGCACCTAGGCTTAATAAGTCTTTGATTTATATAGGTAAATGGCGGAAGCTGTGAGATTCGAACTCACGAAGGCTTTAACACCTCGCCAGTTTTCAAGACTGGTGCATTCAACCGCTCTGCCAAGCTTCCGAGCCGCATAGTATAACCTGAGTGGCGAGCTTGGGCAAGGATCAAATTTCGAAATGGAAATTTTTATCCAGCAAAGCAAGCAATTGCTGGGGGCTGACGGGTCTGGAGTAGAGGTAGCCCTGCACTTCGTCGCAACCGGCGTTGATGAGGAAGGCCAGTTGTTCGCGGGTTTCTACGCCTTCTGCGATGACTTTGTGCTTAAGTTGCTTGGCCATCATGATGATGGCGCTGGCGATGGCGCAGTCGTTTTGGTCTGTGGGGATGTTGAGGATGAAGGAGCGGTCTATCTTCAGGGTATCGATAGGGAAACGTTTGAGGTATGAAAGGCTGGAATAGCCTGTGCCAAAATCATCGAGGGCCAGCACGACGTCCTGGGCGGTGATTTGCTCCATGATGGCGATGACGCTCTCGGTGCTGTGCATGAGCATGCTCTCGGTGATTTCGAGCTCCAGCCATCGTGGTGATATCTGGTAGCGTTGCATGGCCTCTTTAACGCGCAGTGGCAGGCTGTTGGTGAACTCTCTCGCTGTGACATTGACTGCGATGCGGAACGGCGCTATGCCGCTGACTTGCCATTCCCTGGCTTGGGCGCAGGCGGTTTCGAGTACCCAGGCATCGATTTGCAGGATCAGGCCGGTTTCTTCTGCGACGGGGATGAATTCTGCTGGCGAGATCAGACCTTTTTCTGGGTGTTGCCAGCGCAGCAGAGCTTCTGCACCGATGATTTTGCCGCTTTTGATATCAACCTTGGGCTGGTACTGCAAATAGAATTCCTGGTTTTCCAGCGCCTTGCGCATGCTGGATTCAAGATACAGTCTGCCAGCGATGCTCTGGTTCATGCTGTCGCTGTAAAACACAAAGCTGCCGGATACATTGCCGGCGCTGCGCTTGGCCTTGTACATGGCGATGTCGGCTTTTTGCAGCAAGGCATTGGCGTCATTGCCGTCTTGCGGGAAGACACTGATACCTATGCTGGCACCGACGCGCAATTCGTGGCCAGAGACGATGAAGGCGTCATTCAATGCCTGCAAAAGTTTTTGCACGACCAGGCTTGCATGAAAATGCTGGTTGATGTCAAGTACGGCGATGGCGAATTCGTCGCTGCCGAGGCGGGCTACGATGTCATTCTCGCGCAGGGTTAGCAAGAACCGGGCTGCGACCTGGCGCAATAACTCATTGCCTATGTCGTGACCAAGGGTGTCATTGATGAGTTTAAAACGGTTCAGGTCAAGAAAGATAATGGCAGCGCTGCTGCTGTTTCTTTGTGAGTGCAACAGTGCATTATCGACGAGTTGCCGGAACAGGCTGCGGTTGGGCAGACTGGTCAGCGCATCGTAATAAGCGAGGTGATTGATTTTTTGTTCTGCTTCTTTGCGGGCAGTGATATCGCTGAGATAGCCTATGATGCCTATGGGCAGGCCTTGGGCATCACACAATGGTGACAGGCTGAGACTGGCCCAGAATACTTCACCCGATTTTTTCTTGCGGCGCACTTCCATCTCGCGGCCACCATGCTCAAGGAAGCTGTCATACAAATGCGTATCTGGCTCACCCTCATCGTCGTATAGGAACAGGATGTTTTTGCCTATGACTTCTTGCGCGGCATAACCAAAGAGTTTTTCTGCGCCGCGGTTCCAGCTGAGGATGAAACCTGCCAAATCCATGGTAATGACGGACTCGTGAATCTGGTCGATGATCTGAGTCTGTTGCCATTGTGCCTGGGCAGATGCCTGCAACTCCTGGTCAAGTTTTGCGCGTTTGGAAAACAGCTTGGCCGTGAGACTAGCAAGGGTATTCAGTTTTGCCAGGTCGGCTTCGTTGATCTGACCTTTTTTACCAGACAGGATGTAATAGGTTTCTGGTGATGCCATGCAAAGCACATCAGCCTGTATTTTTTGTTCATCGAGTTTGCCACGGCGAAATGCCGCATTGGCATCACGAAAAACTTCTTTGACTATGCGATTTAAAGCGGCATCAAGCTCCTGGCCTTGCAGGCACAAGACAGCCTCTCCCAGACTGGCACCAACTTCGAGTTCATGTATCGCAGCTTGACTGGTCATTGGCTACATGTCCTGGCAAACCTGGTTCACCCACGCATAAGCAGTGATCATGCAGTCGTAATAATCTTCGGCACTTAAGCCAAGTTCGCCTATCAAGCCAGCATCAAAGTCCTTGAAAGGACGATCTGCCCTTTCTACCAGATCCAGGCTTTTACCTAGCGCACCTGATTTATGCAGCAAGGCATCAAGCACTTCTGTATTCAGGTTTAAAGGTTGCAGCACTTCACCCAGGGGATTGCCAAACAGTTTGTCGAGCAAAGAAAACATGCCGACCATGAAAGCACAGTCGAGCTCATCTTTGTTGCCACCACGCTTGAGGCAAATTGCTTCCATCAGGCTGGCGCGAAAAGCGGCGCGCGGCATCAAGGGGTTCAAGCTGCCACTGTGATCTTGCTGGCGTGCATACAATAATAACTGTAGCCATCTTTGCAACTGCCTGCGCCCCAGCAGGTTAATGGCCTGGCCAAAGCTGGACACCCGCACGGTTTGCGCAAAGGCGGCAGAACTGACGAGCTTGAACAGCATGAATGACAGGGTTGCATCTTGCTTGAACAATTCTTCCAGTTCGCGCGATTCTGCATCGCGGGCGACCAGCCCCAGCAATTTCAACAAGCGTGTTCTGGCAGTAGCGTCTGCTGCCTTGTTGCTGACGGGTGGATGAAATGCATAGTCGCCAGAGAACCATTTAAAACCGGCTTCATGCGCCTGCTCTTGCAAGGCTGCATGGGGCAGATGTTGCGCCAGGTGCTCTCCGCCATGCAGGCGCAACAGCAAGGGTTTGATGTGGGCAGGAATATCCTTGCTGCAATCGACACTGATTTTCTTTGCCCCTTCCCATATCGCATTGTCGTGCGCCTGCAAATCATCCATGATGATGCGGGCACCGTGCGAGTTGAAATACTTGAGCCTGGTTTGCACATCCTTGTCTTCAGCCGCTTTTACCGGTACGGCAAAGAGTATGCGTGCCAATGGCAGGCGTGTATCAATATCTGCCGGGACAAGCAGAGGGTCTGCCATCCTGACCAGAACAGAAATGCCAGAAAGTCTGGAAAAGATTTCTTTTTCATGCAAAAACTGGAGTAAAGCAATGACATCGCCGATTGGCAAAGCACCAAAATCAGCTTGAAGCGCAAGCAATTGTTGCTTGCTGTTCATCACGGGCAAAAAAGTGCCTATTCCACGAGCCAGAGTCATAAAGAAGGACATCAAATGTTACAAAAATTGGTAGAGATATTAGTTTGGGACTTAACCAATTGCAACACAATTTAAAGCGACAGGTGAGGTATTTTGATACTTGATGAGTGCAATCTGACACAATTGCCATAAATCGGGCTTAAAAGCGTCAGGCTGCTGATTTTGCAACAGACATATTGAATGCCGATACCCTGCTATCAGCATAGGAGATATTTTAGATTTCACCAATAAAGCATGTGGTAAAAATGCCATGCTTTACTGGGTTCACATCAGGCCCGTATCAGACTCGCATCAGGCAAATAAATTATTCGCTGCCGAGAAAAATTTGTTGCAGGTCATTCAAAAATTGTTTGCCCAGCGGCGTGGCGCAAATGATTTCATGATCGCGGTAAAGCAGACCTTTGTTCTCGGCAACCAGCAATTCTTTTTCTATGCTGTTGAGCAGCATGCCAGTACGCTCCTGGAACAAGTTAACCTTGAACCCTTGTTGCAAGCGCAGTGCATTCAACATGAATTCAAAACCCATTTCATCGACAGGAATTTCATGCGACTCTTGCACGCAATTACCTGCAGCCATGGCGTCCATATAAGCCTTGGGCTGCTTGTAGCGCGCCTGGCGTACTACCCGGTGTGGGAAGGATATTTTTGAATGCGCGCCCGCGCCTATGCCGAGGTAATCACCAAAGTTCCAGTAATTGAGATTGTGTTTTGATGCCCTACCCGCTTGCGCATAGGCAGACACTTCATAATTGCCGTAACCTGCTGCTGCCATGCGGCCATGGATGAGGTCTTGCATTTCTGCGCTGAGGTCGTCATCGGGTATGGCTGGCGGGAACTTGGCGAAATAGGTATTGGGCTCCAGCGTCAGGTGGTATAGCGACAGATGTGGTGGTGCGAAAGAAATCGCTGTTTCCACATCCTCGCTGACTTCATCCATGGTCTGGTCTGGCAGAGCAAACATCAGGTCAAGATTGAAGTTGTCAAAATTTGCCTGCGCGATTTCTATAGCCCTGCGTGCCTCGTCACCATCATGAATACGACCCAAAGCTGCCAGGTGTTTGGAGTTGAAACTTTGTATGCCTATCGACAAACGGTTAATACCGCTTTGGCGATAAGAGCGAAATTTTTCAGCTTCAAAGGTGCCGGGATTGGCTTCCATGGTGATTTCTGCATTGCCATCCAGTGGCAAGAGCGTACGCACGTCAGAAAGCAATCTGTCCAGGCCTGCTGCCGACATCAGGCTGGGGGTGCCACCACCGATGAAGATAGTGTAAATCTTGCGACCCCAGATCAGTGGCAAGGCAGCCTCAAGATCAGCGCGCATGGCATCCAGATAGGCTGACTCATCAAAGCTGCCTTTGACTTCATGCGAATTAAAATCGCAATAAGGGCATTTGCGTACGCACCAGGGGAAATGGATGTATAGCGATAGCGGCGGTAACTGCGTCAGATTGAGGCTGCCTGGTGCAAGATATTGGCTGGCCACGTCACCGGGTATATTTGATAAATCCGGTGATTTTTTTTGTACTGGCTGGCTTGCCGCTATGGGCTTGATGGGTATCATTTCAGTTTTTCTACAAGGGCGCGCAAGGCTTGCCCACGGTGCGACAATTGATTCTTTTCTGCTGCAGCAAGTTCAGCCACGGTCTTATTCAAACCCGGGATGAAGAAATGCGGGTCATAGCCAAAACCGTTTTCACCACGGGCATCGGCAATGATTTCACCTGCCCAGACGCCGTCAGCAATTACCGGCTGCGGGTCAGATTCTGAACGCACAAAGACCAGCACACAGTAATAATAGGCGGATTTGTCAGCCATGCCAGCCAAATCTGCGATGAGCTTTTGGTTGTTGCGCACATCAGACTTGGGCTCGCCAGCAAAGCGGGCAGACAGCACACCAGGCGCACCTTGCAGGGCGTTGACGCAGATGCCGGAATCATCAGCCAGCGCCGGCAAACCCGTCAGGCGCGATGCGTGCCTGGCTTTGGTCAGCGCATTTTCGACAAAGCTGGGATAAGGCTCCTCAGCCTCAGACACGTCAAATTCAGATTGTGCCCGGAGATCTATGCCCAGCGGTGACAGTATCTGGTAAAACTCTTTGAGCTTGCCCTGATTATTCGAGGCCAGGACTATTTTCTGGTTTTTGCTCATACTCATACTTCCATCCAATCAACTGACCTGCAAACCCAATACTTCTTTTTGCAAGGCGATCAGATCAGCAATACCATCATGTGCCAGATTCAGCAAGGCATTCATGGTCATGCGGTCAAATGCTTCCCCTTCTGCCGTGCCCTGCACCTCAACAAAGTGACCATGTTCAGTCATGACGACATTCATGTCGGTGTCGCATTGAGAATCTTCTGGATAATCCAGATCCAGTACGGGTTGAGACTGATACACGCCAACCGAGATGGCTGCCACAAAATGGCGGAGTGGTACGGCGGGGATGACTTCGCGCTCTACCAGTTTGGCAAATGCATCATAGGCAGCGACCATGGCACCGGTGATGGAAGCGGTACGGGTACCGCCATCCGCCTGGATCACATCGCAATCGATATGCAGGGTACGTTCACCAAAGGCTTCGAGATCAAAGGCAGAGCGCAGGGAACGGCCTATGAGACGCTGGATTTCCTGGGTGCGGCCAGATTGTTTGCCCTTGGCTGCTTCCCTGTCCATACGGCTATGGGTCGAACGTGGCAGCATGCCATATTCTGCAGTCATCCAGCCCTGCCCTTTGCCTTTCAAAAAGCCTGGCACTTTGTCTTCTATACTCGCTGTACAGATAACACGGGTATCCCCAAATTCGATGAGGACAGAGCCTTCTGCATGCTTGGTGAAATGGCGGCTGATAACCACCGGACGCAATGCGTCCGGTGAACGCCCGCTAGGGCGAAATGAGTTTGACATGATTTAGTTCTTAGAAGTAATGCGTGATGATTTGTGTATCGCGTTGCGAATTTCTGCTATGGCTTTTTCAATTTCGGCGTCATTGAACACGTCACCATCGGTGGTTTCAATTTCTGCATCGACTGGTGCCTGTATGGTGGTCGTGACTGAACCTATAGGCAAGGTATTGGTCGAGATGATGGTGGAATTATCCATGCGGTCATCGCCCTCCCACATCATGGCCAGCGCCGTGACATTGTCGCTTTGCTTGCCAGCGATATCAACGGCAGAGCGTATCAATTCAGGCACGGCACGCACGATGGTGTGATCGTGCAGGCGCTGCGCCAGCATATGATCGGGCAAGACTGACCACAGGCCATCAGAGCACAGTAACAGCAAATCACCAGGCTGCAACACCGCACGGCGAGACAATTCAACAATAGGTGCGTTGGGTGCGCCCAGGCAGTTGAACAGCTTGTTACGGTCAGGATGAGTATGTCTTTCTGCCGGATCAACCTTGCCCTGAGCGATCAGGGTTTCCAGACGAGAGTGATCTTTGGTGCGCAACAAAATCTGACCCTGGCGCATCCAGTACAAACGTGAATCACCACAGTGCGCCCAGTACGCATAGCCATTCTGGATCAGGCAGGCAACGATGGTCGTGCGTGGCGTTTCTGGCAAATTATTGATGGCGCGATAACGATGTATCTCTTGATGGGCAGCCAGGAAGCTGTCTTCCATAAAGCGTTCAGGCCGCCCTATCATCGGGTGTGCCTGCTGCTGAAACAGGTTACCTATAGTCTGCATGGCAATGGCTGCAGCCATTTCGCCCATGATGTGACCACCCATGCCGTCCGCCAGCAAAAGCAAAATCGAATCGCGGGTAAAGCTGTAACCCATACGATCCTGGTTGACCTTGCGGCCACCAATATGACTTTCTTGATAAACGGAAAAACGCATGAGATTTTTAAAACTTTATAATGGTTATTGATACAAACAGGCCAGGGAGCGCATACTTTTGCTCCAGAGCCTGGCCAGCGGCGAACATTCACAGCCAACACGGCTTTAAACAGCCGAACGCAACCTTAATTCAGGGTGCTTTCCTGTATGGTCGTATGGTCGCTTTCGACTTTTTTTCTTTTTCCAGCAAATAGCGTCTTGAACTTTAATGTCATTTTTTCCATAAAAGTCAGTTCGCGCTGCGGTTGCGCCTGAATCGCCAGGGCTTTTTGCAGGGCGAACACACTTTGTGGCCGCTCCAGCGGATCCAGTTGCAGACACCAGCGCACTACTTCTATCAATTCTGAAGAGTATAAACCCTCCAGCTTGCGGTAGTGCCCCTCCATCTTGTCACTGGTCTTGCGCTGGTCTGAGGGTTGCGGCGGCGCACCTACCATACAGGCAAAAATCGAAGCGCCTATGCTGTAAATGTCAGTCCAGGGGCCCAGATTGCCGTTCTTCAAATACAACTCTGGTGCAGCAAAACCCGGAGTATACATGGGGTAGAGCTTGGGTATGTCAGTTTTGAGGGTTTGGCGGGCCGCACCAAAGTCCAGCAAGATAGGCGTGCCATCCAGGCGCAGGTAGATATTGGCTGGTTTCAAATCCAGATGCAGCAGTTTATTGGTATGCACTTCACGCAAGCCATTCATGACCTGATTGAACATACGACGGATGAAGCGCTCTGACACCAGCGGCTTTTCACCCTTGTCACGACGACGTAGGATATGTTCCTGCAATGAACGGCCAGATTCATAGGCCATGACCATATAGACAGTCTCATTGGCGCGGAAGAAATTGATAACGCTGACCACATTCGGGTGCGAGATGCGCGCCAGTGCACGACCTTCTTCAAAAAAACACTTCAATCCTATGCGGTAAATCGGCAGATTCTCATTTGAGATCGCCGGCACCAGCTCACCTTGCTGGCGCAAGGCCAGTGAGCTGGGCAAATACTCTTTAATTGCAACTGCGTTGCCATCTTCGTCAGAAGCCAGATATACAATACTAAAGCCACCGGACGCAATTTTCTTTACAATGCGGTATCCGGCAATTTCCAGTCCATCTGGCAGAGGTGCGTTATTTTGTGCGGCCATCAATCGTCCAATTCACTATACAAAACGGATTGTGTTGATTATTGCGGTATTTGTAAAGAATATCCTAGTGTCTAATGCACAATTTAGCCAATCCAATGCACAGTAATACACAGTTCACGCCTTTTTAAGGAAATACCTTGAGCATTTTCAGCATGACAGGTTATGCCAGCAGCACCAATGAAACAGATGCTGGCACCATTACCATAGAGATCAAAAGCGTCAATTCCCGCTTTTTGGACCTGCAATTTCGTATTAATGACGAGTTTCGCTCAGTTGAATCACAATTTCGCGAAGCATTAACACGCAAGCTGGCACGCGGTAAAGTGGAATGCCGTTTCAGCTTTGGTAAAAAACTGACAGAAACGCATAATAAAAGCCTCAACACCAGCTTGCTTGAACAGCTTGCCAGTTTCCAGATCAATCTGAAGCAGCAGTTCCCTGACGCGGCGGCACTGAGCACCAATGAAATCCTGCGCTGGCCCGGCGTCATAGAAGAAAGCGAAATCAATGCAGAATCTTTGCAGGCGGCCATCAATGACACCATCAACAAGACGCTGGATGCATTCATCGTCAGCCGTGAACGTGAAGGTGCGGCGCTGGAACAAGTACTGCTGAGCCGCATCGCTGCAATGGAAGAAATCGTCACCCGCATCACGCCACTGATGCCGCAAATTGTTCAGCAATTCCAGCAAAAAGCTACTAGCAGGCTGGAAGAAGCCCTGGGCCTTGCTTTGCAATCCAGCGGCTCCAATGCTGGCCAGACGATCACGCGCGAAGAAGCGCTGGACCGTATCCGCCAGGAAGTGACCATGTATGGCATACGTGTGGATGTAGCAGAAGAGCTGGCGCGCCTGTCAGCCCATCTGACAGAAACCAGGCATATACTGAAAAAAGGTGGTCAGGTTGGCAAAAGGCTGGACTTCATGATGCAGGAATTGAACCGCGAAGCAAATACCCTGGGTTCCAAAGCGGCATCCAAGGAATTGTCGGATGCGTCCATGGAATTGAAGTTATTCATAGAACAAATGCGCGAACAAGTGCAAAACCTTGAATAAACAGGCGCATTTGCTTATACTCCCGCACTCTTTTTCTTGGGAAATATTGCGGGACGGTGAATGATGGGAGTATGCAGCCCAATTTGTCTTGCTGAAGACCTGAGATGACCTGAATTAAACCTACCGGAGGAATGCCATGAAAACCAATAATACGACTGCAGGCAGTCTTTTTGTGGTCGCCGCCCCCTCCGGTGCAGGCAAGTCTTCACTGGTCAATGCCTTGCTGGCACAAGAACCGGCGATCAAATTGTCGATCTCCTACACTACCCGTGCACCGCGCCCGGGCGAGCAAGATGGCCGCGAATATCATTTCACGACACCCGAAGATTTTCTGGCGCGCAAGGCACAGGGTGAATTTCTGGAATCAGCAGAAGTATTCGGTAATTACTATGGCACTTCGCGCATTACCATAGAAGACCAGATGCGTTCAGGCACCGATGTTTTGCTGGAAATAGACTGGCAAGGCGCGCAGCAAGTCAGGAAACAATTTCCCGGTGCTGTTGGCATTTTTATCTTGCCGCCGTCGATACCTGCCCTGGAAGAACGCCTGAAGAAGCGCGGCCAGGACGAGCCGCACGTCATTACCAAGCGCATTTTGGCTGCTGGCGGTGAAATGGCGCACTCCCCGGAGTTCGAATATGTTATTATTAATCAAGACTTTGCAACAGCCTTGTCAGAATTGAATGCAATCGTGAAAGCCACGCGCTGCCGGTTTGCACAACAGGCAACACGCCACTACGAGCTGTTTACCCAACTTGGCATTCACGCCAACGCGAATTAATTCGCAAACCCAATTGAGTATTTTTTAGTATTGAGGAAGAAATATGGCACGTATTACCATTGAAGACGCATTGAAACAAATCCCTAACCGCTTTCAGCTGACACTGTGCGCCACTTATCGCGCGCGCCAATTGCTGCAAGGCCACACTCCCAAGGTAGATTCCAAGGATAAGCCTACGGTAATCGCCCTGCGTGAAATCGCTGAAGGTAAAGTCGGTATAGAAATGTTGAAAAAAGTGCCGGTGTAAGCCGCTGCACCTACATTCTTAGCCGCCCCTTCTTTAAGCCTTTATCCGGCCGGGAATCACAGAATGAACCTCAATGACAGTCATTCATCTCTGGAAAGCAAACCGGCCGATTCTGCTGCAGTCGCGCTGGCTGCCATACGCAGCCCTGCGAACAGCATCAACAAACACAGTTCCCCCCTGGATGAATTAGACAGTATTCGTGCGTCATCGACGAATACCGGTGTCGCCTCCATTACGGCACTCACCAACCGCATCAGCGAATACATGTCGGCCAGTGAATTAAAACTGGTCAAGGAAGCCTATCGCTTTTCTGATGAAATGCACCTGGGTCAGGTACGCAAGTCTGGCGAACCCTATATTTCCCACCCGATTGCCGTGGCAGAAATCTGTGCCGAATGGAAGCTGGATGTGCAAGCCATCATGGCCGCACTGCTGCATGACGTCATGGAAGATCAGGATGTCAAGAAGGATGAACTGATTGAGCGCTTTGGCGCACCGGTTGCCACTCTGGTTGATGGTCTCTCCAAGCTTGAGAAGATCGAATTCCAGAGCCAGATAGAAGCGCAGGCAGAGAATTTCCGCAAGATGCTGCTCGCCATGGCGCGGGATGTACGCGTGATCCTAGTGAAGCTGGCAGACCGCCTGCACAATATGCGCACCCTGGGTTTCATGTCGGCGGAAAAGAAGCGCCGTATTTCACGCGAAACCATGGATGTGTATGTGCCTATCGCACACAGGCTGGGGCTTAATAATATCTACCGCGAGCTGCAGGATCTGGCGTTTTCGCATCTTTATCCTATGCGTTACCGCACCTTGTCCAAAGCGGTCAAGGCAGCACGTGGTAACCGCCGGGAAGTCGTCAACAAGATCATGGATGCGGTAAAGACGGCCCTGTCCGAAGCTGGCCTCAAGGCCGAAGTGTATGGTCGCGAAAAAACCCTGTACGGTATTTACCGCAAGATGCACGACAAACACCTGAGTTTTTCCCAGGTGCTGGATGTGTATGGTTTCCGTATCGTGGTCAGTGATTTTCGCGACAGCTATTATGCGCTGGGCAGCTTGCATGCCTTGTACAAACCCATGCCGGGCAAGTTCAAAGACTATATTGCTATTCCCAAGACGAATGGCTATCAATCCCTGCATACGACGCTGATTGGTCCTTACGGTACGCCAGTCGAGTTTCAGATACGCACGCGTGACATGCATCATGTCGCAGAATCGGGTGTTGCTGCGCATTGGCTGTACAAGAACGAAGAAGGCAGCCTGACTGACTTGCAACAGCGCACGCACGCCTGGCTGCAGTCTCTGCTGGACATACAAAAACAGACTGGCGACTCTGCCGAGTTTCTCGAGCATGTCAAAATTGATCTGTTCCCTGACTCTGTTTATGTGTTCACGCCAAAATCCAAAATTATTGCCCTGCCCCGCGGAGCAACAGCTTTGGACTTTGCATACACAATCCATACCGATATTGGTGATCAGGCGATTGCCACTCGCATCAATCACGAGCCAGTGCCACTGCGTTCTGAATTGAAGAATGGTGATATCGTCGAAATCATCACTTCACCCAATTCGCGCCCTACGCCAAACTGGCTGACTTATGTGCGTACTGGCAAGGCCAGGTCGGCAATACGCCATTACCTGCGCACAATCAACCTGAATGAATCGACAGAACTGGGCAAACAATTGCTGGCCCAGGCCTTGGTATCAGTCAACCTGAACCCTGACCTGCCAGACAGCCTGGTCGATAAATTGCTCAATGAATCCAGCGCCAAATCACTGGATGAAATTCATACCGATATTGGCATAGGCAAGCGCATGGCTGCGCTGGTGGCAAGGCATATACTGGACCTGGTGGAAGATGACTCACCGTCCATCCCCTTCCAGCAATTTGGAGACAAGATCAACAACAAGCGCGACCCCGTCATTATTTATGGCAGTGAGGGCTTGTCGGTACAATTGGCACCGTGTTGCCTGCCCATCCCGGGAGATGGCATAGTTGGTCAACTCAAGCGCGATCAGGGTCTGGTTGTGCATACGGATGATTGCGAGCATGCCAAACGCCTGCATATCAAGGAGCCTGACCGCTGGATTGATGTCAACTGGGGTGAAGACCTGAACCGCCGCTTTGACTGCCGCATCGCCGTAACGGTGACGAACGAACGTGGCGCCCTTGCCCGCATCGCTGCCGAGATTGGCGAATCAGATGCAAATATCAGCCATGTCAATATGGAAGATGGCGATGCCAATGACATGACCAATATTCACTTCACGATACAGATAGAAGACCGCACCCACTTGGCAAAAATCATGCGTAACATCAAGCATCTGGCTGGTGTTACGCGCATAGTCAGAGAGCACGGCTAACAATACTGTCAGTGTATGGTCTTGTGCATCTTGCGCAAACCCCACCAGACCACGCCAGCAATCACAGGTAAAGACAAGCCAGCCAGCATATCTGGATTAATAGGTAAACCCATCGCCTTCAGACCCTTGCCCGCATAATAGACCAGGCCTGTCATGTAATAGCTGATTGCCACGACTGACAAACCCTCGACCGCTTGCTGCAAGCGTAATTGCTGGCCCGCCCTGGCATTCATGCTTTGCAGTATCTTGCGGTTTTGCTGCTCCTGTACGATGCCTACCCTGGTGCGCAACAGATCATTGGTATTGGCGATACGTTCTGCCAATGTTTCCTGCCGTCTTACGATAGCTTCACAGGTGTTCATGGCTGGTGCCAGACGTCTGTCCATGAATTCACCTATGGTTGGCACGCCTTCTATCCTGAATTCACGCAACTCGGCAATACGCGACTGCACCAGCTTGAAATAAGCCTTGGATGCCGCGAAGCGATAACTGTTTTCCAGCGCCAGTTTTTCAGTGCGGGCAGCCAGGTCGATAATTTGCCGCAGCAAGCTTTGCTCGGCATCAGTCGAACTTGCCTCGCCTTGTCCATTGCCTGCCATCGTCATTGCAGCAGTCAGGGCGACCAAGTCCCTCTCTATGTCATTCAATACAAAAGAAGCATTTTGCGCATGCGGCAAACCCAGCAATGCCATCATTCTGTAGGTCTCGATCTCCAGCAGCCGCTGCACCGTCCGCCCCGCCTGCTGATCCAGAAAACCATTGTCCTTGACGACGAAGCGGCTGAAGCCATCTGCCTGTATCAGAAAATCTGTCCATACTTCACCACGGCTCAAAACCTCACTACCCACCACCACCCCACCCTCAAATATCTGTTTTACGGGTGACGGTGGATGAAATTCCTGTGCAGCCGGGATAAGAGCCACATGGGTGGCGACCATGACCTTCTCTTGCAACTCGAATAACCACTGTTGAGGCAAATGACGTATGGGGGCGTTGGCAAATACCTGGGCCAACTCCGTCTCATGCTGAACGCTATCCTGCGGCTCTGTCTGGTTTTCGACAAAGGTATAGGTGGCAAACTCTGTATGGCATTCCCATTTAAGGCGGAAACGACCAAAATCATGGAAGAAATACTTGGCATCACCCGAGGGACTCGCCACAGCAAAATGACGGCAAAAATCACCCAGTATGACTTGTTGGGTCAGCAGGTTATCACCACCCAGATGGGCATCATTCCTGGCAAAAATCGCCAGATGGGTCAGCGTCTCTGGGGCATGCAAGCGCAACGAAGGCCTGGAATGAACTTCTGCTGCCAGAGGTACACGTAAGGGATGATTGAGTTTGGAATAAGCAAGGGACATGTGGATTCATAGGGAAATTAAAAATCTTATGCCGGGTAATTGACCTCAAGTATGGTCAACTCCTCTACCCCTCCTGGCGTACGCAAGGTCACCGTATCATCTACCCTTGCCTTGATGAGTGCTCTGGCAACAGGGGAAATCCAGCTGATCTTGCCTTGCAGGGGGTCAAATTCATCAACACCGACAATTGTCACAGTATGCGCTTCACCATGCTGGTTTTCATAGGTGACAGTGGCGCCAAAATAGATTTGATCAGAACCATGATGAATACGCGGGTCGAAGACTTCTGCAATATCGAGGCGCTTGGTTAAAAACCGTATACGCCTGTCGATTTCACGCAAGCGTTTTTTGCCATAGATATAGTCGCCGTTCTCCGAGCGGTCACCATTGGAGGCAGCCCAGTGCACAATATTGACGATCTCGGGCCGCTCCACGTCCATGAGTTGCAAGAACTCATCCTTCATGCGCTGATGACCTTCCGGCGTCATATAGTTTTTTACACCCGCAGGAATGGCTGGCGCGCCGAACTCCTCTTCGTCGTCGGAATCTGATTCTTTGATAAATGCTTTGCTCATTACTACATTGTAGCGGAGTTGATCAAAATAATTTCTTTTGTGCCACCGAAAGCCCACACTTAGCTTATAAAATGGAAGAATAGTTTGCTTGCCGTTACCATTCAATATCACTCCTGATAGGATGCTGGGTAATGTCAGGTTGCCTGATTAAGAAAATGGATTTTGCATGACAGAAAAAGCAGCAATCAATGTACTCGTCGTCGATGATCATGCCGTTGTGAGAGAGGGAATAAAAAGCATTATCTCAACCACAACAGATATGGCCATCATCGCAGAGGCAGAAACCGGCCTGGAGGCGATACGCCTGAGCCGCCAGCTCGATTTTGAGGTCTTGTTGCTAGACATTGCCCTGCCAGACAGGAATGGCATAGAAGTTTTAAAGCAAATCAAGTCCGAAAAACCACATATCGCAGTTCTCATGTTCTCCATCCACAGAGAAGACCAGTATGCAGTCAGGGCATTGAAAGCCGGCGCCTCTGGTTTTCTGAACAAGCAATGCAGCAGCGTGCAAATCCTGGAAGCCATACGACAAGTCGCCCGTGGCTTGAAATACATCAGCACGCAACTTGCCCAGGAACTGGCAAACAACCTGAACCAGGAACATGAAGATGCACTGCACAAAACCCTGTCTGACCGTGAGTTCCAAACCATGACCCTGATCGCCTCAGGCAAGTCAGTTAGCGACATCGCAAAAGAATTGTCACTTTCTGTAAAAACCATTAGCGAATACAGGTCGAGAATTCTATTGAAGATGAAATTGCGGCACAATGCTGAATTAACGCACTATGCAATAAAAAATCAGCTTGTAGATTAAACGGCAATATTAATGTCGTGGGCAATACTCTTGTTAGCAAGGTCATTGGCAAAGCAAAATGTCGAAAACTCCAAATAATTCGCAGTTTAAAAGTCCTACAGATATTGCGCGCGAGACATTCAGACAATTGGCAATACAGCGCATTGCGCCAACACCAGAGGCCTACCGCAAACTCTATAATGATATAGCAGGTGTTCCGGATACTCCGGTAGAAGCCCCGCCTGAAATGGAGGCAACTCCAGTCATTCCGCAAGCCGAGATTTTACTTGCCAATTTTGCCAACAGCCTGCAGATTTCGACAGGTGAGATGTCCACTTTTGGGCAACGCTTCAGCCGTGCGATCAAAACTGGCAACTGGCAAGATTATGGCCGTGGCCTGACACAACTGGCTGAACGTATTACGGCTCCGCCGCCAACTGCCTCCAATAACATCAGTCTCGTCGATCCGCTGCCAACGCCTGTTGCCAGCAAGAGCATCTCACTGGTTGATGATGGCCCGGTTGAGGATGGCAGGTTGCGCATCCTCAAGGACTTACTGTACCGCACCCTGACCCTTGCCCTCACCTCGCTACTGAAACCTAGCCCGCAACTTGCCGAAGAGTCGGAAAGCCTGGGCACAGCGGTCAAGGTTGCGGTCAATGAAGGTGAGCTGAACATGATTGCTGGCAGACTCAAGCAATTGTGCTTTCAGATTGAACTGCAAAGCGGTGACAGCGCTGAACAACAGGAATTGCTGCTGCGCCTGTTCGACCTGCTGCTGACCAATATCCACGATCTGCTTGATAACGATAACTGGTTACGCGGCCAGATCGAGGTGGTACAAAATCTCATCGCGGGCCCGATTGATCACCGTGCCCTGCAAGAAGCCACGCGCAGCCTGAAAGATGTCATCTACAAGCAAGGCGTATTGAAAACCAGTATTGACGAGTCAAAAACCTCAGTCAAGAACATGATGACGGCATTTATCGACAGATTGAATGCCATGGCAGACAGCACCGGCGCTTATCAGCACAAAATGGGCACCTACTCACAACAACTGAGTTCAGCCAAGAATGTTGCCGAGGTCAGCGACCTGATCAGGAATATCCTCAACGAAACCAGGGAAGTCCAGTCTGAAACCCTGCGTTCGCGTGACATGATAGTCGCTGCTCAAAAAGAGGTCAGCGAAGCAGAGGCACGCATCAAGGAACTGGAAAACAAACTTGCCCACATGAGTGAACTGGTCAGGGAAGACCAACTGACAGGCAGCCTGAACCGCAGGGGTATGGACGATGTATTTGAACGCGAAGCCGACAGGTCTGACCGACGTAACACGCCACTTTGCGTAGCCCTGCTGGATCTTGATAACTTCAAGAAGCTCAACGACACCCACGGCCACGCCGCCGGTGATGAGGCGCTGGTTCACCTGGTACGCATTGTCAAGCAAACCCTGAGATCCATAGACATGGTAGCACGCTACGGCGGTGAGGAATTTGTCATCATCATGCCAGAAACGCAGCTGGAAGAAGCTGCCCAGGCCATGATGCGCGTGCAAAGAGAACTGACCAAGCACTTCTTCACGGCCAATGATCAACGCTTGTTCATCACTTTCAGTGCGGGCGTTGCCTTGCGCAATCCACGCGAGCCACAAGAAGAAACCATCAAGCGTGCCGATAAGGCTATGTACGAGGCAAAACAGTCTGGCAAAAACCGCGTCATCAAGGCTGGCTGATATTAAGGGATCAGCAGATCAGGGGAAATATGTCGCTGATCAGTATCAGTAAAAAAGTAAAAAGCGAATACAAAAAAACACGAAAGACAAAATGATGTCCTCCGTGTTTTTTTGAACTTTTTTTCTAGCTGACCCGCTTCAGGAAGCCGTCAGGTGCCACGGTAATCTGCAATTTATAGTCCATGGCCTTGTCTATCACGAATTCTGGATGAGTTTTCAGATATTCATGCACTGCTGTCTTCGGGCTATTTCCCGGCTGCCATGGACGGTTATCAAATACGTCTGCCGGCACATCTTCTACAAAAGTATCAAATACGACGCAATAACTGTCTTTCGTTACCAGTGGTGCGTAAGCCTGCAGCTCAGCCAATACATGTTCGTGGGTATGGTTGGAATCCAGGAAAACCAGGACTTTCTGTTTGCCCTGTGCAATGGCCTTCACCTGGTCCACAATCTCAGTGGCGACGCTTGATCCCTGCAGCATCTGTATACGCCTGGACATAGGGTGCTGCAGAATTGCTTCCTTATTGTGTTCGCGAATATCAATATCGATACCAATAACTTTAGCGTCAGGATTACCGCCGCAAGCAGCGTTTAACTCCAGCAAGGAAGCGGAGTAAATAATCGAACCGCCATGAGCAATACCGGTTTCTATGATGAGATCGGGCTGCACCGTCCAGATCAGTTCTTGCATCGCCATCATGTCTATCGGGTTTTGTATGATGGGGCGCCCCAACCATGAAAAATTATAAACATACTGACGACGCATGCTTTGTTCCAGCCAGTCGCGGGACTGCGCCTGGAACTCAAGGTCTTTGCCCAATTGCTCTATGCGGGCATCGCGTTCTGCTTCAAATTGTTTAATCGGATTCATGGTTTTTTTGTGTAATGATTAAAAAGCGCTGGTAATTCACTTGCTATATCCAATTCCGGCTGCCCGGACAAAGACTCCAGCTTTAATATGGAAATAGGCGGAAAACTGATGCATGGTGCATGATTTTCGAATTCACAACTGACGCCGAACTGTTCCAGCAATGCTGCGATTCTGGCATGCGTAGTATTCCTGCCCCTGGCTAAATTGTATATGCCAATCTCACCTTGTGTGGCAATTATGGGTAAAAAACGCACGACATCTGTGATGGAAATGTAATCTTTTTCCGAATCAGGGCTGCTGCGAAATACCACCCGTTTGGTTTTCGTTGCGGAATTTAAGATATCTGCCAGGAAATTCTGCTCTGGCATCCCTGCTCCATACACATTCGATAAACGAACTACACGCACATTGCGACCACCATGCAGGCACAGGCTTTCACCCATGAGCTTGGAAATATTATATAAATCGCCAGACAAGTGAGCGCTGACGGTCAATGCTGCGTCTTCTTGTGTATTTAGAGCACCAGCGTAAACACGGGTACTCGACAAGTAAGTCAGGCTGGCAAAACGAGTATGTTGCAAAATACTTGATAGCAGATGCACATGGGCATCTACTGTGGCATAGGGACGTTGCCGGAAATCGGCCGTCAGACCAGCGCAATAAAAAACATGACCCAGGTCATCTGTTGTCAGCCGCGGATCATCACGTTCTGCGACATAACTGTCCCATCCCTTTGCTTGCAAAGCCTGGTGCAGATGCCGCCCGACAAAGCCCTTGCCACCTATCAGGGTTGCGCGCAAAGCCTCGCTCATTTGCGCATCCCGATTTGTTGCAAGGGGTTGCCAACATTAATGGAGTACGCAGCAACTTCAGAGCGGACGATAGAACCTGCACCTATGACGCAGCCCTGCCTCAAGATGGCACCATCAAGTATCACGCAATTTGCTCCTATCCAGACATCGTCTTCAATGATGATACCGCCTTTGCCTGGCAAGAAGCCTTGTTGATTGATGCGCCGGCTTTTGTCGTGATAGGCATGATTGACTGGCGCAAAAGTACAATTCGCGGCAATCGCGACGTCATTCCCTATCACGATGCCGTTTCCCGTATACAGGACGCAGCCAGAATTGATGACACTGCGCTCACCAATCACAACATCGGCCACGCCACCGGCAGGCTTGAATTTGACAAAGCTGTCTATGCTGGAAAAAGCACCTATGATAATGCGCGTCCCCCTGACTGAATCTTCAATATCAGCCAATTTAGAAATTCGCGCATCTGGATGTATCTCTATCATGCTGAGCTCTTACAACACCGTTAATTGAGGAATCGCAACGACGAATTGCCCACCCCAGTTTTTTGCCTGGGCGAGGTCTTGCATGATTTCTGCCTGCAAATTCCAGGGCAAAATAAGAATGAAATCCGGCTTATCTGCCAGCAAATGCTGAATATCAACAATAGGTATATGGCTGCCAGGCATGAATTTACCTTGCTTATGGGTGTTGATATCCACGACATACGGCAAGAGATCAGGCCTGACTCCAGAAAAGTTCAGCAAGGTATTGCCCTTGGCGGCAGCGCCGTAGGCGGCTACACGCGTGCCATTGCGTTTTGCATTGAGCAAAAACTCCAGCAATGCGAACTTGGCAGATTCTGCCTTAGCCTGTGCTGCCTCATAAAAGCCGGTATTGAGAATACCCGCTGCCTGCTCTGCTTGCAGTATTTGTGCGACACTGGCTTTTTCTTCGCGGTACCTGATATCCATTCTCTGAGCAAGTACACGCAGGCTGCCGCCATGCGTTGGCCACTCCTGCACATCAAATACATGCAAACCATTTTTTGCAAACACTGTTTTGACCGCATGCAGTGACAGATAAGAATAATGTTCATGGTAAGCAGTATCAAACTGGTTTTGCTCCACCATATTCAACAAATGCGGAAATTCAAAACTGGCGACACCTTGCTCGCTTAAGACCAAGCTAAAACCAGCAACAAAATCATTGATGTCAGGTACATGCGCCAATACATTATTGGCGACCGATAAATCAACGCGCTGACCACGTGCGAGTATCTCCTTTGCCAACTCCACACCAAAGAAGCGTTCTATGACCTTAATGCCTTTTTCCCTTGCTGCCGCAGCGGTGCTAGCAGTTGGTTCCACCCCAAAACACGGGATGCCAGCCTCCTGCACGTACTGCAATAAATACCCGTCATTTGCCGCAACTTCCATCACCAGGCTTTGCGAATTCAAGCTCAAATCCTGACGCATCGTTTCAACAAATTTCTTCGCATGGGCCAGCCAGCTGGAAGAAAATGAACTGAAATAGGCGTAGTCGGCATCGAATAAATTTTCACGCCCGGTAAAATCCAGGGTTTGTGCCAGCCAGCAAGCATCACAAACCATTACTTTCAAAGGCAGCCAGATTTCTGCCTGGCTCAGGGCTTCTGGTTTTAAATAGGCATTCGATGGCGGTGCTGAACCAAGATCGAGAAAGGTTTGCGTCAACTCATGCGCGCAATGCCGGCACTTCATACAATCACTCCTTGAAATTCTTTGCTTAACATGGGCCAGTTGCGGTCTTTATCCGACATCTCGGTTGCCCCCAAAGGCCATTCTATTGCCAACCGGGCATCAAATGGATTTAACCCCATTTCATCTGCCGGTACATAAGGCTTGCTATGACAATATAGCATTTCAACCTCATCCGACAGAGTTTGAAAGCCATGGGCGAAACCGGCAGGTATTAAAAACGAGCGCTGATTCGCTTGTGACAACAACACAGCATGCCATTGCAAGAAAGTGGCAGAATCAGCGCGCAAATCTACGGCCACATCCCAGACCTCGCCTTTCATGCAAGTGATTAATTTCATTTCTGCACTGGGGGGCAATTGCAGGTGCATGCCACGTATAGACCCTTTTACTGAGGTATAGGTATGATTTACCTGCGCTATAGGTTCATGCCAGCCCAATTCAGCCAAATCTGTTGCACAAAACATGCGCTGAAAATAGCCGCGCTGATCACCCAGCACTTTTCTTTGCAGCAGGTACAGACTATCCAGAGGCGTCGATAAAATTTCAAAACGGCCTGAGGCTGAGAGCTTCATCATGCATTACCTGCCATGAAAGCGGCAATGTCACGGTCACACAATTCTGCAGCACACTGAGCTTGCGCAAAATCACGATACCAGTGCATGCTGCGGCTGACCGCCTGCTCAAGATTCCAGCGCGGGGTAATTCCCAGGGTCTGCCTCAATTTGCTGGCATCCAATGCCAATAAACCTGCTTCATGCGGGCCAACGATATCAGTCGCAAATTCAGTCTGTCCACTACCGTAAGCAGCCTGAGCCAGTTCTACCACTGTTCTGACACTTGCAGCATCATCGGGGCCGATGTTCCACGCATGGCTAACGTGTGGATTTGCATGGGCATACTGGGCAAGACACAGATAAGCTGACAGCGGCTCCAGTACATGTTGCCATGGCCGGACAGAGTCGGGACGGCGGATCTGCAAAGTCTGGCCGCTTTGCCAGGCTCTTACGGCATCCGGAAGTAATCTGTCTTCAGACCAGTCGCCACCGCCAATCACATTCCCGGCCCTGGCGGCCAGCACGGCTGTACCCTGCCCGGCCAAGAATGAAGCACGATAACTAGCCAGCACCAGTTCTGCTGCAGCTTTGCTCGCGCTATACGGGTCATGTCCGCCCAATTCAGCGGTTTCCGGATAGGGATGGATCTGCTCAAGATTGCGATAGACTTTATCCGTCGTCACAATCAGCGCAAGCTTTACATCGCTGCGCCCTCTGATAGCCTCCAGCAGATTGGCGGTGCCCATGATATTGCTGGCAAAAGTCACCAGAGGCTCACGATAACTCGCGCGCACCAGGGCTTGCGCCGCCAGATGGAATACAAACTCTGGCTGACATGCCTCCACCGCTGCAGTCACGGCATGGATATCGCGTATGTCGCCAATGTGGCTGCAGACCTTGTCTTCAATATTGAGCAAATCGAACAAATTAGGCTCGGTAACCGGAGCCAGAGCCAGGCCATGCACTACGGCACCCATGCCAGACAGCCAGTGTGCCAGCCAGGCTCCCTTAAAACCAGTGTGCCCGGTCAGCAAGACACGGCGCCCGCGCCAGAAGGCCGGATCAACGATGCTTGTTTGTGTGGGATGATTTACCATACTCGCCAAGGTGCTTTTCCGGATTGCCACAAGTCTTCCAGCAGATTTTTTTCACGCAAGGTATCCATGGGCTGCCAGAATCCACTGTGCTCGAAGGCCATTAATTCCTGGCGCTTTGCCAATTCAGCAAGTGGAGCGGCTTCCCAGCTGATACTGTCATTCTCGATAAAATCCAGTACTTTCGGAGACAGCACGAAATATCCGCCGTTGATCCAGCCGCCGTCACCACGCGGCTTTTCGATAAAACCGGCGACCTGATTGCCGTTGCGCTCCAGTGCGCCATAGCGTCCGGGAGGCAGAACTGCTGTAACGGTAGCCAGTTTGCCGTGTTGCTTATGGAATGCGATGGACGCCGCAATGTCCAGGTCTGCAACGCCATCACCATAGGTAAAGCAAAAAGCTTCCTCGCCCTGCAAATAGCGTGCAACACGCTTGAGACGCCCGCCAGTCATGGTGTCTTCCCCGGTATCGACCAGGGTTACCTTCCAGGGTTCAGCATGGTGCTCATGCACCTCCATACTATTATTCTGCATGTCGAAGGTAACGTCTGACATGTGCAGGAAATAATTAGCAAAATATTCCTTGATCAGATAACCCTTGTAACCACAACAAATCACGAATTCATTCACACCATGCGCCGAGTACGACTTCATGATGTGCCAGAGTATGGGGTGCCCCCTATCTCTATCATGGGTTTGGGCTTGAGGTGGGTCTCTTCAGAAATACGGGTACCCAGACCACCAGCTAAAATAACGGCCTTCACTCTTCCTGTCCTTCACAATAAATTTGCCACATCTGGCGATAAGCTTTTTCGACTGAACGTGCGAATGCCGGTTCGTTCATGAGCAGGGATTGCTCCATTTCCTGGCGCAAACCAGCCCTCAGGCTGCGCAGACCGTCCAGATCATGTGCGAGGATAATCGCTTTTTGCGCATATTCATCTTCTGTATAAGCCTGCCACTCTTCATGCCCGATTGCTGTCAATATGCTGGCGCCGATGCGACCAACTGAAGGCCGGTCTGCCAGAGAGATAAAGGGTATGCCCATATATAACGACTCAAGCAGAGTCGTTCCCGAATTATGGGGAAAACAATCCAGGCTGATATCGATGTGTTTCAACACTTCCCAGGATGGTGTACTGAATCCTATATGTAATCGTGAGCGCTCTATACCATAGCGCATGAAGCGTGATGCCATTTCTTCCTGTACTTGTGGGTCTTTAAAGTCACCACTATTGATTATTAATTGCGAATCTGGCATTGCATCCAGTATCGTTGCCCAGACGCGCACTACACGATGATTTATCCTGGTTGAACGCGATAAACTACCGAAGGTAATCAGACCTGTTTTTTCAAAAGGTGAAGGCGTCAGCTCTGCCCTGCGCGTATCTGGCCTGTAAACATAGGCCGGACCATCCAGGCACCAGACTTTCTCAGAAAATAAATGTGCGCAATTGTCCGTAATTGTGGGCTTGTCAGTCAAGTAATAATCTATGGCACTTAGACCCGTCGTGTAACCATACTCCAGCCAATGCAAGGAAACAGGGGCCGGTTTGCGCGCAAAGACCGGTAAACGATTGCCATTGGTATGGCCTGCCACATCCACCAGGACATCAATCCCGTCGGCGCGAATACGCTCGGCCAGCGCCTCATCCGTCAGATCCCGGGTTGGCACCCAGTGATCTACCTGCTTCTTATAATAGGCAGTCACTTCATCTTCGAAAGGCGGATTTGCGTAGGCATAGACTTCAACCTGATCCTTGTCATGGCCCTCTATCAGCGGCAGCAGGAAATACTTGCAAACATGATTATAAAAAGCTTGCGTCACATAGCCCACTTTGAGACGTCTGCCCGGCACGCGGACATTTTCAAATTTCTTCCATGTTGCCTTGAGCGGCGCAGTAAAACGCAAATCAAATTCATGGTAAGCGTTATAAATCACCTCAGGCGTTAAATCCGGATGGTAATTCAGACAAAATAAGAGGTTAGTGTAAATTTTCCGGTTGAAAGAAGACACGCTATCCTGCTTGAAAGACAGGGCCTTGATATAAGCTTCAATCGCCGCATCGAGATGGTTCGCCTCGCGCAAGGTGTCACCATAAGCCCCCCAGATTTCAGGAATATCGTGGGTCAGCGTCAGCGCATGCTGCCCGCACTCTATGGATTCCTGCACTTGCCCGTTCTGGCGCAGTGCATCAATCAGATTGGGATAAACCTGTACCAGCTCTGGCTGCAGTTGCAAGGCGTGCCGGTATTGTTCGATGGCGACGCTATACATACCGTGCTCACGATAAGCGAGACCAAGATTATTGTACAGATAGGGCAAACCCGGGTCTAATTGAACTGCTTTCGATATACTCGCTATCGCCTCCTCTGTCTTGCCTATGAAACGCAATGCATTTCCCAGATTATTGAGGCCAACAACCATCTCTGGCTGAATAGCCAGTGCTTTTTCCAGATACACGATGGCATCGGAACAACGCTCCAGAGAAATCAGCACATTGCCCATATTGGCAAGTATGTGGGGGTTATTTGGCAACAAGGCAACAGCCTTGCTCAACACTTCAAGTGCTTGCGGAAACTTGGCCTGCTCTATCCTGGCTACACCTATATAGTCCCAAACGATGCCGTCCCGTGGCAAATAAGCTGATAGCCACAGGCCAGCCTCTTCCAATTGGGGGTACTGTTTCGCCAGCAAATATTTATTGAATATGCCGAAAGCAATCTTCCTGTTGTCAGGAAAGTGAGGCATGACGTCAAAAGCCAGTTTCAGATATCCCATGGCTTCATCACTCTCACCCGCATCCCCAGCCATCCTGGCCAGGGCATATAAAGCTTCTGCGTGACGCGGAAAATGCCTGATGATGGTCAGGCAGCCTTGCCTGGCCTCGGAAACAGAACCAGCATCGAAAAGTCGATGAACATCGCGCATTGCTTTTCGCGCATCAAAACTCGTTTTTGCCATGTCCGGTCCCCAGGTCAGCTTTTTATCATTAATCTTTTTTACAATTACCTCATCTGACTTACAAATTAAGTAAGCAAAATGAATAAAACTGCATGTCCACACTGGAAAATACCAGAAACCACCATGCTCAGGCTTATTTTATAGCTAATGATTTTGTTTCCATGTGTTAAATAAAGGCCGAAAACTAAATCAAATTTACCCCTAAAGTATTTAAAAAAAGCGCCGACAAGCGGAAAGAGAAAAAAAACTTGAGCAGAAAAAATAAGATTTATTTTCAGAAACACGCTAAAACTTTTTTAGTCTCTACCGATACCCTTTACAACGGCGGTCCAATAGTCAGCACGAAAGACCAAAGTTTCAGGCTACTACGCCAAAATTGTATAACTTAGGTAAGGAGAATCACCATGGCTGTTATTAATACCAATATTGCTTCGCTGAATGCGCAACGCAATTTGAGCACATCTCAATCCGCTCTGAATACGTCCCTCCAACGTTTGTCTTCTGGCTTGCGTATCAATAGCGCAAAAGACGATGCTGCTGGCCTGGCGATTTCCGAACGTCTTTCTTCACAAATCGGTGGCTTGAATCAAGCTGCACGTAATGCAAACGACGGTATCTCCCTGGCGCAAACCGCTGAGGGCGCGCTGCAACAAATCGGTTCCAACTTGCAACGTATCCGTGATCTGGCCGTACAATCCGCCAACGGCTCCAACAGCGTTTCTGATCGCGCCGCTCTGAACAACGAAGCAAGTCAGCTGATTTCTGAAATTAACCGCGTTGCCAGCAGCACTAACTTCAACGGCGTGAACCTGCTTGACGGTAGCTTCTCTGCACAAACTTTCCAAGTCGGTGCCAACGGTACAGCAAACGATCAAATCAGTATCGCTTCTATCTCCAGCGCAAAATCGAGCGCTCTGGGTGTTGGTGCATCTTCCAGCTACGCTACGACAGTAGCCGGTGCCGGTGCAGTTACCACAACAGCTCTGGCTGCCGGTGACTTGTCCATCAACGGCTTCCAGGTTGGTGCGTCCGCTGCTGACGGCGTATCCTTCTCCAATTCTACAGGCAGCGGTATCGCTAAGGCAGCAGCCATCAATGCGATCAGCGGCAGCACAGGCGTAACAGCAACTGTAGGCTCCACTACTATTGCTGGTACTGCAAGCACTTCTGCAACTGCAATTGCTTCTGGCGACATTACAATTAACGGCGTAAATCTGGGCGCCTTGAATGCATCTACTTCTGGCGCACAACGCGGCGCACAAGTTGCTGCAGCCGTTAATGCAATCAGCACACAAACAGGTGTTACGGCTACATTCAACACAACAACTGGTGCAGTCGCACTGGCTGCTGCCGACGGCCGCAACATCACTGTAACAGCCAGCACTAACGCTGCTGCTGCTGCTGCCAACACAGGTATTACTGTATCGGCAACGGGCGCAACTGACGTCAGCACTTCGACACTGTCCCTGACTTCTACCAGCTCTGCAGGTATCACTCTGGCTAACGGTACTGGTACTGGTTTGACAGCTGCCAACCTGACAGGTGGTTTCACTTCTGCCACTGTAACAGTAGGTGCAGGTGTATCTTCACTGAATCTGGGTACCGCTGCCGGGGCCACCGCCGCGTTGACGACCATCGATGCGGCGCTGCAATCGATCAATAGTTCCCGCGCTTCTCTGGGTGCTTATCAGAACCGTTTCTCTTCTGCGATTGAAAGTTTGCAGACCAACTCTGAAAACTTGACAGCATCCCGCAGCCGTATCCGTGATGCAGATTTCGCTCAAGAAACAGCATCTCTGACACGTGGTCAGGTCTTGCAACAAGCTGGTACAGCGATTTTGGCACAGGCTAACGGCTTGCCAAACGGCGTTCTGGCCCTGTTGCGTGGCTAATAGCAGTAGGCTTATGTAAATTAGGTCTATACTTAAAGCGTAAAGCATGTCCCCCTGGTCATCTTTTTGACCAGGGGTATTTTTCTTGAAGGAAAAGATCATGGACATCCGGTCGATAGGGAGCGCATCTCCATCAGGACAACTGATCACTGACCGTGCAACAGGCCCCGATACCAGCGCCCCTGTTTCAAGGTCTGCAGCAGCATCAACGCAAACCATTGATGCCGTCAAGGCAGTCTCTTCTGCATCCGCACCGCCAGAATTCGATAAAGTGACCAAAGCTGTCGATGATATCAACAAGACAATCCAATCTCTGTCACAATCACTCGAATTCAGTGTGGAAGAACATAGTAATAAAGTAGTCGTTAAGGTGGTTGATTTGCAAACCAAAGAAGTTTTGCGCCAGATCCCGTCCGAGGAAGCCCTTGAAATCTCGCGGTCTCTGGATAAACTACAGGGTTTACTGATCAAACAACAAGCGTAATTAGCTAATCATATAGTCAGTCCTGCATCTAAGTTTTAAATTGGCATGTAAATTCCCCTCTAAAGTCTGGTTTGTCTTTGCCGATAATTTAGTACAGTACGGTCTGACAAGGGGAACAATGTGAGCATACAATCGACAGGCTTAGGCGCCAATCTGGACGTCAACGGTCTCATTACCAAATTAATGCAGGTGGAGAGTCAGCCTCTGACTACACTGGCGAAGAAAGAAGCCAGTTTTCAGGCAAAGCTGTCTGCTTATGGCACGCTTAACAGCGCGCTCAGCGTTTTTCAGTCCAATGTTACCGGCCTCAGTAATCTGGGCACTTTTCAGTCGTTAACTGCTACGGCAGGCGACAGCTCTATCCTGTCTGCCACTACCACCAGCGTTTCTACCCAGGGCAACTATAATGTCAATGTCACCAAACTGGCACAGGCACAAACGATTTCCAGCGCTGGTCAAGTCAGTTCTACAGCCAGTATCGGCAGTGGCACCAGCACGACGATCACCTTTGAGTTTGGCACTATTACTGGTGGCACTTCTGCAAATGGCGTTTATACGGGCTCTACCTTTACTCAGGATGCCACGCAATCGATAGGCACAGTCACTATTGATGGCGCTAACAATTCACTGCAAGGCATCCGTGACGCAATTAATGCCGCAAAGGTAGGCGCAACTGCCGCCATTGTTGGTGACGGTAGCGCCACACCTTACCATCTGGTGCTCACTTCTGCCAAAACTGGTGCCACCTCCAGTCTTAAAATTTCTGCCACGGGCGATGCTGCCATCCAAAGCCTGGTGAATTACGATCCTGCCGGAACACAAAACTTTACCGAAACCACCACTGCCCAGAATGCAGCACTGACGGTCAATGGCATTGCGATTTCCAGCACGTCCAACGCAGTAACGGGTGCCATACAGGGTACCACCCTGAACCTCAGTAAAGTAGGCACGACCAGCCTTGCCCTGAGTGCCAATACCAGCGGCATACAGTCTGCCATTAATGGTTTTGTCAAAGGTTACAATGACTTTCAGGCAACCTTAAAAACCTTGACCGGTTACGATGCCAGCACAAAAAAAGGTGGCATTCTGATTGGCGACTCTACAGCCAGAAATGTGCAAAGCCAGATCAGATCGACACTCAGTACTGCTGTCAACGGCCTGGGTGGAAACATCACCAGCCTTGCCAGCATAGGCATCAATTTTCAAAAAGATGGCACACTCTCCGTCGATTCGACGAAACTCAGTGCTGCCTTGTCGACGAATTACAATGAGATCAGCGGTTTGTTTGCCTCCGTTGGTAAAGCGACGGACAGTCTGGTCAGTTACAGCAGCTCTACCAGTGCAACCAAGCAAGGCGCTTATGGCCTGGAAATCACTGCCATTGCTACGCAAGGTGGCTTGCAAGGCGATCTGGACCTGAGCACCGGCAACACCACCATTGCAGCCAACACTGCCATCAATGTCACCCTGGATGGGAAAACATCCCTAGTATCACTGGCCGCAGGCACTTACACAGCGTCTTCGCTGGCAACCTTGCTGCAAACTTCAATCAACGGGAATTCCACTTTCAAAGACAATGGTTCAACCGTCACTGCCACCATTAACAGCGGCGGCAAGTTGCAATTGCAATCAACCAAGTATGGTAGTGCTTCGAATGTGAACCTGGCAAATGGCACCGGCACTGGTGCTGCCAGTTTTACCGGCACCGTCCTCAACGGCACGGCCGGCGTGGACGTGGCAGGCAAACTGAATGGCATTACAGCGGCTGGCAGTGGACAGTTCCTGACAGGTGCTACTGGCTCTGATACCGAGGGCTTGAAAATATTGGTCAGTGGTGGCTCACTGGGAGCCCGCGGAACAGTGAATTTTTCCAGGGGTTATGCGTCACAGGTATCGTCTTTGCTATCTACTGTGGTTGGCACTTCCGGCTCAATATCCAGTGCTACAGATGGTATCAACCGCAGTATCAAGGACATAGGCAAACAAAGGGATATTTTGAATAGCCGCCTGTTCGATACAGAAGCACGCTACCGGGCGCAATTTACAGCCCTGGACTCGATTGTAAGCAGTTTGAATAATACAAGTTCATTTCTTTCACAACAACTGGCAGCACTGACGTCAAGCACGAAGTGAACGAAGTTAGCAGTACCAATAATATCAGAGAGGATTAATCGCTATGTTTGGCTCATCTCAAGTACGTGGTGCAAATGCCTACGCAAAAGTAGGCATAGAGACTGGCGTGATTGCTGCCAGTCCCCATAAATTGATCGTGATGCTTTTTGAAGGAGCAATCGTAGCGATCTCCAATGCATCGCAGCACCTCAGCAATGGTGAAATAGCCTCTAAAGGTCAGTCAATTTCGAAAGCTATCGCCATTATCGAAAACGGACTGCGCGCCAGCCTGGACAAGAAGGCCGGTGGTGAAATAGCCAATAATCTTGATGCCCTTTACGAATATATGAGTGCCCGTTTGATTCGCGCCAATCTGGACAATAACGATGACATGCTCAATGAAGTAAAAAATCTATTAAGGGATTTAAAATCTTCATGGGAAGCAATTGCCCCCAGCAACGAACCTGCTGCGGAAGCACCCAAAATGAATATCGACCCATTGTCCCCTCGTCCTGCCAACTTTGTTGAGGCTTGAATCAAGATGAATAGTCTGGAACTGATCTCATTGTATGAAAATGTTGCCGTGATTACAGGCAATATGCTGGAAGCTGCGCGCTCAGGAAATTGGGAATTGCTGGAACAACTGGAAAATGACTGCTCCAGCCGCGTACAAACCATACGTGAAAGCGAAATCCCTTTTGATCTGCCCGCAGACATGCGTGACAAAAAAGTCCGCATCATCAAGAAAATTCTTGCCGACGACAAGGAAATTCGCGACATTACCGAGCCATGGATGGCGCAGTTGTCAGACCTGATGAAAAACTCCAGTACCAACAGAAAATTATCCAATGCGTATGGTGCAGGTAGTTCAGCCTGATTTTTATGGCGACCCGGCTCGATATTCTGTCCAAACCAGTTGCCAATATCGAGGCACCGGCAGCAGCACTGTCCATTAACGAAACCCGGCAGGACATCACCCCCAAACTGGCGCAGCTGGTTACCGGGCAATTGCTCAAGGGTGAAATCCTGTCAAAGTTAATGGACGGCAGTTTTACCGTCAGAGTGGCAGGCATTACCGCTAAGATGATGCTGCCCGAAGGCAGTAAAACAGGCGACCAGATTCCACTGCGCCTGATCGCGACCGAACCCCGCCCCACATTTCTGCTGGAACATGACGGGGACGCCCATTTCCCTACCCCGCTACCGCAAAACTACGCAACAGGCGCAGAAAAGCGCCCGCAACTCCAGTCCAGTAATTATCTGGGTGCGGCAACTGACGAGGTAGATACTCCAGGCCTTCAAACTGCCAGCAGGCCAGTCACTCCAGAAACAGGTGCCAAAGCCGATACTTCGAGTATAGTCAGTTTGTCAGTAAATGAAGCTGGCAAGAAGATCAGCAACGACGCCACTGTCAACTCACCCAAGGTCGGCCCACAGGAAGTAACCACGGCCAAACCGACAGAAATCAACGGTAAGCTCATCCCCGGCAATAACAACGCCTTTGATACGACACCAGACCATCTGAGCAGCGCCCCAACATCATTGAGCAGCACCGGGAAATTTATTACACAAATTTTGCAGGCAACTCCCAGTCAAGGGGAGAAACTGAGTATTGCCAGCCAAACCCCGGTCGTCGCGACAGCAGCGGAATTGAAAGACACAAGCGCCACCGCCAGCAAGCTCCAGCACCAGATCAACACCAGTGGTTTGTTTTATGAGTCACATGTTGCAGAATGGGCACAGGGTAAACGTCCTATTAATGACATCAGGGCTGAGCCTCAATCTCAAATTGCCTCTTCTGATGCCACCGCCAGCACCTCTGCTTCAGCTTTAAACCCGGCCAACAAAGAAATGGGCCAAATAATTCACCAGCAACTAAATGTTCTGGAGCAAAATATCGTACGATGGCAAGGAGAGCTTTTCCCCGGACAAAAAATCGAATGGGAAATTAAAAAAGAAAGCCAGGGGGAGCGCAATCAGCAAGATATTGAGAACGTAAACTGGCAATCGGTGGTTCGTTTTGATTTGCCTAACTTGGGGCCAGTCACGGCCATCATCAATCTGCAGTCAAGTAATCTGGGCCTGTCCTTACGGGCTGAGCAAAGTACCACTGTCTCCGCCCTGAAGGATCATGCAAGTGAACTGGCAACTGCGATGCAGGTGGCCGGTTCACCGCTGATGTCTTTTGTGGTGAATAAAAATGAGCGCAGCTGATCCACCTCTCAAACCAGTACAAAACGCCGTTGCGCTGGCTTACCAGAATGGTGATGCCGCGCCTAAGGTAGTTGCCAAGGGCAAAGGACTGATTGCCGAAGAAATCATTGCCAGGGCAAAAGAGCATGGGGTCCATGTGCACCAGTCCAAAGAGCTGGTTTCTTTGCTCATGAAGGTGGATCTTGACCGCGATATTCCCCCTGCCCTGTATCGGGCAGTTGCAGAACTGCTCGCTTGGCTTTACCATATTGATACGGAAAAGTCTGGGACAATTTCGGAGACTTCAGGGCGACAATAAAAAAACAGCCCCAATTTTACAATGTGATCATAAAAATATGCCATCGACACCTCCGAGTCTGGGTACAGAAAATCAAAGCCCGTTTCAAGTTGATTCCCGTCGGGAAATCATCGGTTTGCTGCGCGGCCTGAAAGAAAGCAAGCAATTGATCAGCATGTTGATCAATAATGGCTCGGAAGTATTCATTACCTCCATACTTGATGTCGATGACAGCAGCAATCTGGTGATCATAGACAGCGCCCCTGGTCAATTGGCAAATCAACGCATCGTTGAAGCACCAAGGGTGTCGTTTGAAGGCCTGCTCGACAGAATCAGCATACAATTTTCTGCATCTAATCTTGAACGCATAGAGTTTGAAGACCGCCCTGCACTGCAGTTTGAGATACCGGCAAGTATGATACGCCTGCAAAGGCGCGAATATTATCGTATCAACACTCCGCTATCCAACCCCATCCGCGCGCTGATACCAGTACATCTGGAGGGGCATCAGGAAACACTGAAACTTGCCCTGGTAGATATCAGTTGTGGTGGCATAGCTATACTGGATGAAAGAAAAGTCCTCGATAGCACCATAGGCACCATCTATGAGCATTGCAAACTGGATTTGCCAACCATAGGCCTGGTGGATGTGATACTGCAAATCCGCAATTCTCAGGATTTGGTTCTGCTGAATGGAAAATCAAACCGCCGCCTCGGCTGCCAGTTCATTAACATGTCAAATAGCGTCCTGGCAAGCGTACAGCGCTACATCATGAAACTGGAACGGGAACGCAATGCCAAGTTGACTGGCATACGCTAAGAAAATTAGCTAAACAATTAACTAAACAGTCAGTCAGATAGTTACAAAGACAGGGCCCGATTTCCAGCAATCGGGCCTAATTTTTTCAAACCCAGGCAAGATACAGGTGCCAGAGGCTAGCCTGCTGCAAGTCTTACCGGGAAGCTATATCTGCATGTTCATGATGTCGTGATACGCCGATACCAGCTTGTTCCTGACCTGCACGGTGGTCTGGAATGAGATATTGGCTTTTTGCATGGAAATCATGACGTCGGACAAACTGACCTTATCATCGCCCATGGCAAACTTTTGCCCCAGTTGCTGCGAGCTGACCTGCGACTCATTCACACTCTCCAGCGAGGCCTTCAAAGCCTCTGCAAAATCCAGCCTGCCAGGCGGTGCTGCACCATCTGCCGGGCTTACTCCCAGGCCCGAGCCTGCCTCCATCCTGGCCGCAGTTGCCTTTAATTGCGCAACCATGGCTTCTATCCGACTGGCGTCTATGCCCCCCATTTTCATTTGATCACCTATATTGTGGACTTTCACATTTGCTACATTAACAGCCAGATGGCAAACGGGAGCTTGGAAAAGAACTGTAAAGGCATCGTTTTTCCTGCGTTTGATTTTAGTAATTAAGTGGAAAATCGCTATCAAGGAAAAAACCATATCTGGAATAGCAAGCATGCAATCCGCTGACACATTACTTAGTACAAGGTGAACTATGGCAACCGCAGAAAATATAGCAATGGCCCCGCCTGGCCCTGCCTTGCCAGGCATATTTGGCTTGCCGCAGACGCCTGCCACGCGCAATATCCTTCTGGGTGTAGGCGCAGCCATTACTTTGGCCATCATGGTTGGCGTCTGGCTATGGAGCCAGACTCCTGACTACAAAGTCTTGTTTTCCAATTTTAATGACAGGGATGGCGGCGCTATCGTTGCCTCATTGCAACAGTTAAACATTCCTTACAAATATTCTGAAGGTGGTAATGCCATTCTCGTCCCTGCCAGCCAGGTGCACGATGCACGCCTGAAACTGGCTTCACAAGGTTTGCCCAAGGGCGGCAATGTCGGTTTTGAATTGATGGAAAACCAGAAGCTGGGTATCTCACAGTTTCTGGAGCAAGTGAATTTCCAGCGTGCACTGGAAGGCGAACTGGCCCGTTCCATTCAGGCGGTCTCTGCCGTCCAGACTGCGCGCGTACATCTGGCCATTCCCAAATCACAGGTTTTCATCCGCGATCAGCAAAAACCAACTGCCTCGGTTTTATTGAATCTCTACCCCAGCCGTGTGCTTGATCAGCAGCAAGTCAGCGCCATCATTCACCTGGTGGCCAGTAGCGTGCCTGAGTTATCTGCCAAGAATGTCACTATTGTCGATCAGAATGGTAATTTGCTGTCCGATCCTGCCAAGCAAATGGCAAATAACAGCCTTGATCCCTCACAACTCAAATATGTGCAGGAATATCAGCAAAACATTATCAAGCGCATAGAGTCGATTATTTCACCGATTGTAGGTGCAAATAATGTGCGTGCCGAAGCGACCGCAGACATCGACTTCTCCCGCTCAGAACAAGCTGCTGAAACGTACAAACCTAATTCACCGCCGGAAGCTTCTGCCATCCGCAGCCAGCAAACCAGCGAGTCGTACAACAAAGCAGGCAATCCGTCTGGCATCCCTGGGGCATTGAGCAATCAGCCGCCTGTCCCGGCGACAGCACCTATCGTCGCCAGCGGTGCTGCCAATACGCAGAGTGCGGCATCCAACGCTGGCCTGATGCAAAAAGACTCCACCATGAACTTTGAAGTCGATAAGACCATACGCTATACCCAGCAACCCATGGGCGGTGTGAAACGTCTGTCTGTCGCGGTGGTCATCAATTACAAAACAGAAACAGACAAAAATGGCAAGACCACAACACGTCCTTTGACAGACATAGAAAAAACCCAGATCACTGATTTGACCAGAGAGGCCATGGGCTTCAACAAAGACAGGGGCGACACATTGAACGTAGTCAACAGCCCCTTTGCCAGCCCTGAAAAAGAGCCTATAGTAGATTTACCACTGTGGAAACAGCCTGATGTATTGCAAACGGCTAAGGAAATCGCCAAATACATAGGTGTTGCCATCGTCCTTGCCTACTTGTTTTTTGGCTTCCTGAAACCCATGTTACTTAAGATGATGGGCAAGGACAAAGAAACCCTGGAAGCAATCGAAGCTGAAAAACGCGCTCAGGAAGAAGCAGAAAAAGAGGAAGAAGAAGCTGCCATTGTGAATTTATCGAAAGAAGCAGAATTGCAAAATACCAGGCATGGTTCCAGCTATGAAATGAACCTGGAAATGGCGAAACAACTGGCAAAAGACGATCCCCGAATTGTAGCTAACGTAGTAAAGGCATGGGTCAGCAATGAGTGAAGATGGAGTCCAAAAAGCCGCCACCCTGATGTTGGCACTGGGTGAAGATGGTGCTGCCGAGGTCATGAAATATCTTGGGCCACGCGAAGTGCAAAAAATCGGTGCAGCCATGGCTGCGATTGGTGCCATCCCGCATGAGGCCATCGCCAAGGTGCTGGAAGAATTCAAGGCAGCGGCCGACCTCAGTTCCTCGGTGGGTCTGGATTCAGACGAATACATCCGCAACGTGCTGACCAAAGCCCTGGGTGACGACAAGGCAGCTTCTTTATTAAACCGTATCCTCGGTGGCAAAGATGCCAGCGGCATAGAAAGCCTGAAGTGGATGGATTCGCCCTCAGTCGCAGAGCTGATCAAGAATGAGCATCCACAAATTATCGCCACCATCCTGGTTCATCTGGAAAGTGACCAGGCTTGCGAAATCCTGAATCAGTTTACTGAACGCCTGCGCAATGACATCGTGCTGCGTATTGCTACCCTGGATGGTATCCAGCCAACTGCCTTACGCGAACTGAACGATGTATTGACCAAGCTGCTGACCGGCAATGAAAGCCTGAAGAAAAAATCCATAGGTGGCGTACGCGCTGCTGCAGAAATCCTGAACTTCATGAGTGGCGAGAATGAGGCTTCAGTCATGGACAATCTGCGCAAATATGATGGCGACATGGCTGAAAAAATCATGGATGAGATGTTTGTCTTTGATAACATTCTTGAGATTGATGACAAGGGTATACAGTTGCTGTTGCGCGAAGTACAGTCCGACTCCCTGATCGTGGCACTGAAAGGTGCAAACCAGGACATGCGCGAAAAAATCTTCAAGAATATGTCGCAACGTGCGGCTGAAATGATGCGCGAAGACCTGGAATCCAAAGGTCCGGTACGTTTGTCAGAAGTGGAAGCACAGCAAAAACAAATCCTGCTCATCGTCAGACGTCTGGCTGATGAAGGACAAATCATGTTAGGTGCAAAAGGTGAGGACGCCTATGTCTAATGCCACGCGCAGTGGTGACATGACTGCTTTCCAGCGCTGGGAAATGGCTTCGTTTGGCGATAACCGGCCAGCCCAGGTCGAAGAAGTCAAGGCTGCGAACGCTCAGGTCGCTGCACGGCAACGCCTGGAAGCAGAACATGCCAGGGAAGCTGCAAAGCAGGAAGGATTTGCTGCGGGCTATAAAGAAGCTTATGAGCGTGGCCTGAAAGATGGCCAGGAAACTGCTTATGCAGAAACCATGGAACAAGTGCAACTGGAAATCCTGGCCCTGCAACAAATGGCGCAAGCATTTTCAGAGCAATTGCATTCAGCGTCGCAACAAATGGGAAATGAGCTGATGCATCTGGCCATGGACATGGCGCAAGCCATGCTCAAGGCCAAACTGGATAGCGACCCTACCGTGATCCTGCCCATCGTCGAAGAAGCCATTGCACAGCTGGCCAGCGTACAGCAGCCAGCGCAAATTCTGCTTCACCCTGATGACGTAGCAATGGTAAAAAATCAGCTGGGAGAAGCTCTGTCTGAAGATGGTTGGCGCATCGTGTCTGACACCAATATGGAACGTGGTGGCTGCAAGCTGGTCACCCAGCATAACCTGGTGGATGCCAGTTATTCCACCCGCTGGAAAAAGCTACTCGACAGTATGCAAATCAGTGACTACAAAACAGATTGATACGCATGCAGGATACCTTCATCAATGACTGGAAATCCAGGCTCAGTTTAAGCCGGGAACAGATTTCGCATGTACAGACTACCTCCATGTCTGGCCGCGTCACCCGGGTCACGGGTCTGGTCATGGAAGCAGTTGGCTTGCGCTTGCCAGTAGGTAGCGCCTGCGCCATCCATTTACAAAGTGGTGCAAAGATAGATGCCGAAGTAGTCGGTTTTGATGGCGACAGGTTATTCCTGATGCCACATAGTGATCTTGACGGCGTCACACCAGGAGCACCGGTCTTCCCGGCGGAACCTGAAGCACATGAAATCGTCAATCACCCACGTCGCCGACCTAGTGACCGTAGCCGTCATCTACCAGTAGGTTACGAATTACTGGGTCGCGTGCTGGATGGTAATGGCCGCCCTCTTGATACCCTGGGCCCGCTCGGCACCCACGAATCAGCCCCCTGGGTGCGCGTATCTATAATCCGCTGGAGCGCGCTCCTATCGTTGAAACGCTGGACGTGGGCGTCCGCGCCATCAATAGCATGCTCAGCGTCGGCAAGGGCCAGCGCCTGGGTCTGTTTGCCGGTTCTGGCGTGGGTAAAAGCGTCTTGCTGGGCATGATGGCGCGCTATACCGCCGCCGACATCATCGTGGTTGGCCTGATAGGTGAACGGGGTCGTGAGGTGAAAGAATTCATCGAACAAATTCTTGGTGCCGAAGGCCTGGCACGCTCAGTCGTGGTGGCAGCACCAGCCGATGCCCCGCCCCTGATGCGCCTGCAGGGCGCTGCCTACGCGACCACCATCGCTGAATATTTTAGGGATCAGGGCCGTAGTGTATTGCTGATCATGGATTCACTGACGCGCTATGCAATGGCACAAAGGGAAATTGCCCTGGCCATAGGCGAACCACCAGCGACCAAGGGTTACCCGCCATCCGTATTTGCCAAGCTGCCAGTCCTGGTAGAAAGAGCGGGCAATGGCAAATCTGGTGGCGGCTCAATCACAGCCTTTTATACTGTCCTGACCGAAGGTGATGATCAGCAGGATCCGATAGCAGATGCCGCAAGGGCCATTCTGGATGGTCATATCGTCCTGAACCGGACCCTGGCTGAAAGCGGGCATTATCCCGCTATCGATATAGAGCAATCGATCAGCCGTGCCATGCACAGCATTACATCACCGGAACACCAGGCGCTGTCAAGAAGACTTAAACAGCTGTATTCCCGTTACGAACGCAGCCGTGATTTGATTAGCGTAGGCGCCTATTCACCGGGATCAGACCCACTACTGGATGAGGCAATCCGCCTGCGCGACCGAATCGTTTCATTTTTACAACAAGATATTGCCGAAAAATGCAGCATTCCCGAAAGCTTGGGGCAACTTCAGGCTCTATTCAACGCTTAGAAAATCCTGCCAGCGACTATACTTAAATCACCATGGCGTTGAAATCACCAATTAGCACACTGATAGAAATGACAGAGAAAGAAGTTGACGATGCCGCCAAACTTCTGGGTAAAGCCATACGTGCACATGAAGATACAGAAAAAAAACTGAGTTTATTGCAACAATACCGCGATGATTACGCGCAGAGACTACAGGATGGTGCGGCAAAGGGCCTGACTGTATCGCAATACACGAATTTCTTGTCTTTCCTCGCCAAGCTGGACTCGGCTATTGATGGACAAAAACAAGTCGTCATGGATGCAGAACATCGCATCGTGATGGCAAGAACAGAATGGCAGGCCTCTGAGAAAAAGCGGCTCTCTTACGATACTTTGCAGAATCGTGCGCTCACGGTACAGCAAAAAAAAGAAGCCAAGCGAGATCAGAAGCAAACCGATGAAATGGCTGCCCGCGCCCTTTTTTATAAGCGCTAATTTATTTACAGGTACCGCAAATGCAAGCTAATCCCATACTGACGGCAACAGACAAGACGGCTGCGGCTACCAAAACGAGCAAAAGCAACTCGTCTGGCAATACCGAAAACAGCTTCAATCAAATGCTGAATAAAGAAATCTCTGGATCAAGAAGGCCAGAGATGGATGCGCCGCGCCCTGCCAGCAGCGCTAACAAACCTCCCCAGGCGAACAAAAACAATAATAACGCGACAAATAACAACGCCAACAATACCGTTAACAACAACGGCAACGCCAATAACCAGGCCAATGCTGGCAATAAACTGGCAAAGAATGACGATAATGCTCCTGGCAATGCCGGTGCAGCAAAAACAGACGCAGCGAGTACTGATGGCACAGTCAGCAAAGAAGACGAAACTGATGTCAAAAAAGAAGATGGACTCAGTGTAAGCGAACAAATTCTCGCCTTGGTAGGCAACCTCAATCCTGCGCCTGTGGCTGCAGATATAGCCAAAAAACCTGTTGCAAGCGATGTTGATGCCAGTAAAAATGATAGTCTTGCAGCCGTCGCCAGCACAGACTCAGCGGCAAGCGATCTGATCGATAGCAATACGGTCGCCAGCCTGGCAAAGTCAGGCGCAGAAAATCAGGATCTGGCCACTACCCAGCTTGATGGCAAATCAACGGGCAAGGAACAGGTCAAGTCTGAGGACCCTGCCGGCAAAGCTGATGTTGCAGCAATTGCTGCGCAAATGATTGCCAGCAAGGCTGATGGCAAAACCACGGGCAGACTGGCAGAGACTGGGCAAACTGCGGTAGCGTCATCTCTCGATAAAGAGGCAGGCAAATTGACGGATGCCATTAGCCGCGCGGCTGAGCTCACCTCTCCCGCACCAAAAGATACACTGACAAGCAAGGGCGCAACTACAGTCGGCGCAGACACACCATCTGAAACGGCAGTTAGTGACGCCAAGATCAGCGACCTGAGTTTGGCTAAAGCCACCAGCGACAAGACCGGGGATGCCCGCACTGTAGCAAGTGCGGCAGACACACCAAAATCGTTTGCCACTGATATTGCACAGGCAAAAGATGCCATGGCAGAACGTATATCTGAAGTCAAAACGGGTGCAACTACCAAAGACAGTCAGCAAGTCATGGCACCACCTGCGATTGCAGCCAATGCCGTCAGTAGTACGCAATTCAATGCCGCAGTGCTGGCGGCAGAGCAAATTGCACCACGAGTCGGCAGCAATGGCTGGGATAAAGCAGTAGGCCAGAAAGTTGTCTGGATGGTGGGTGAAGGCTTGCAATCAGCAGAGCTGACATTGAACCCGCCGGATCTCGGCCCCTTGCAGGTCGTGCTGAAGGTCAGCAATGAACAAGCCAGCGCCAGTTTTTCTTCCGCCCAGCCAGAAGTCAGGGAAGCACTGGAAGCAGCCTTACCGCGCTTGAAACAAATGCTCAACGATGCGGGCGTACAATTGACAGGTTTCTCTGTCAATTCACAGGCGGCGGGCCAGGGACAAAATTTCGCGCAACAACAGCCACGCAGCCTGGGCTCAACAAGAACTGGCGTTGACTTGCCTGACAATACGATCAATACAACAAGTACAGCACCAGCCAGGATACAGACAAATAACGGCTTGGTAGATACCTTTGCCTGAGTTTTTTGCCGCGACTACCCTTTCTTGAGCTAAGGCCTTGCAATGATGGCCGGATTTGCACACCGGCCCATTGTTGCAGCCCTCATTTCACTCTCTGACACAAAAGTATTGCTCTTGCGCAGCAAGATCCTGCCCCACTCTCTGGAAAAAGACCGGTACATGCATGTAGAATGATCATGAACAGGCTGATCCGGGCGATGAAGTGGCCACACTACTTTGCAAACATTAGAGATAAGCTGAAATACGCCCTCTTTTTCTTGGATATTAAATGCCTGCCATCAAGCATAATACTTAAAAATCATGGCATTTCATGCCTACAGAGAGGAAAACCATGGCGAAAGCACCAGCCAAAGCAGCGGAAGCAAGTGATGCTCCAGCAGGAAAATCAAAGAAAAAACTCCTGATCATCATTGCTGCCGTCGTATTTTTATTGGTCGCCGCAGGCGGTGGTGCAGCCCTTTTACTGTCAAAAAAAAGCTCGGCCAACAAAGAAAAGGAACATAAGGCTGAACCAGCAAAAGCACCGGTATTTCTTGCTCTCGAACCATTTACTGTAAACCTGCAATCCGATAATGGTGATAAATACCTGCAAATCAGCATGACATTGCAAGTACAGGATGAAGAGCAGGTCAATCTGATCAAGGCCAATATGCCGCAAGTGCGCAGCCGCTTATTGCTGCTGTTGTCGAGCAAGGATTCAACTGAAATTTTATCGTCCGAAGGCAAGGAAAAACTGGTCAACGACATTATAGAAAAAGTTGCCCAGCCTTTCACGCCCAAGGGAGAACCGCAAAAAGTCAGCGGTGTTTTCTTTACGTCTTTTGTAGTTCAATAAACCATGTCAGATAATTTTCTCTCCCAGGAAGAAGTTGATGCCCTTTTGAAGGGCGTCACGGGAGATCAGGACGACTCGCAATCTCTGGAGGATACCTCCGGTGTCCGGCCCTACAATCTTGCCACGCAAGAGCGTATCGTCCGTGGCCGTATGCCGACGCTGGAAATTATCAATGAACGTTTTGCCCGTTTGTTGCGCATAGGCTTGTTCAATTTCCTGCGACGCAGTGCCGAGGTATCCGTCGGTACTGTCAGGGTATCAAAGTACAGTGAGTTCATCCGCAACCTGGTGGTACCAACCAATCTGAATCTGGTACACATGAAGCCCTTGCGCGGCACCTCCCTGATTGTGCTTGACCCTGGCCTGGTGTTTTTGCTGGTGGATAATCTGTTTGGTGGTGACGGCCGCTTCCATACCCGTGTCGAAGGCCGCGATTTTACCCAGACTGAGCAGCGTATCATTCATCGCATCCTGGAAATCATTTTCGAAACCTATTCCAAGTCCTGGGAGCCTGTTTATCCCATCGAGTTTGAATACATACGTTCAGAAATGAATACCCAGTTCGCTAACATTGCGACACCGAATGAAGTAGTGGTGTCCACCACGTTCACGATAGAACTGGGGCCAGTCAGTGGTGAAATGCATTTATGCATGCCCTACTCCACCATAGAACCCATACGCGACATCCTGACCAGCAGCCTGCAAGGCGAAACCCTGGAGGTGGATAAACGCTGGGTGCGTCTGATGACGCAACAGATACAGATAGCAGAAGTTGAAATAGTTGCAGATCTGGGCACCACGCGCGTCACTCTGGGCGATATACTGAATATGAAGGAAGGCGATATCATTCCGCTTTCAGTACCAGAAATTATTTCAGCTAAAGTCGATGGCACTCCGGTCATGGAGTGCAAATACGGCGTGTTTAACGGGCAATATGCCTTGCGCGTGGAGAAGTTGATCAGCTCCAGCGTACAGGAAGTAGCACAAGGAGAAAATCATGGATGACAACGGCGATTCCCCCATCAGTGAAGATGACTGGGGTGCTGCAATTGCAGAGCAGGAAAGAGCCGAAGCTGCGGCAGCCGAAAAAGCTGAAGCACCACCGGCCAGCGCTGCCATTTTTAAAGAGTTCAGCGGCAAGAGCAGTAACGCACCTGAAACCCATAATGACATCGACTTCATTCTGGATATTCCGGTTCAACTGACGGTAGAGTTGGGCAGAACCAAGATCGCCATCAAAAACCTGCTGCAACTGGCACAGGGCTCTGTCGTAGAACTTGACGGCCTGGCGGGTGAGCCTATGGATGTGCTGGTCAATGGCTGCCTGATTGCCCAGGGTGAGGTGGTTGTGGTCAACGATAAATTCGGTATACGCCTGACCGATATCGTGACGCCTGCAGAACGCATACGCAAGCTCAACAAATGAGGATGAAATTGTCTTATTTTGTGCCGCTAATATTAGCCACACTTGGCAGCTCTGCTTTTGCTGCCGAGACTGCGCCAGTGTCACCTAGCGGCGGTTTTTTGCAAATTGCTACAGCATTACTTTTAGTACTGGGATTGGTGGTCATGGCCGCCTGGCTCATGCGCCGCCTGGGCCCCATGAATGCAGGAAATAAAATTCCGGTTAAAATCATTGGCGGCATCAGCGTAGGCAATCGCGAACGGGTGATGGTAGTTGAAGTGGGCGACCAATGGCTGATCCTTGGCGTGACCGCAAGCAATATCAATAATCTGGGCAGCATGCCCAAACAGCAAGAACTGCTTAATCAATCAGCGCAAATAGCCGCAAATGATCCTTTTTCCGCCTGGCTTAAACGCACGCTGGAAAAACGCAATACCGGGCGTACCCCTGAGCAATCTACAGAGCCGTCTGATAACAGGTAATTACATCGCATGAAAATTTTGCGCTCTCATCTGCCATTCATCTGGCTGGCTCTCTTGTTGTGCGGACTAGCCCTGCCAGAAGCCGCCATGGCCCAGGCCAATGGTGGCCTGCAAGCCATCACCAGCACGCCGGCACCTGGTGGCGGACAAAACTATTCCCTCAGCATACAGACGCTGCTATTCCTGACAGCATTAAGCTTCTTGCCGGCGGCCTTGCTGATGATGACCAGTTTTACCCGCATCATTATCGTCTTATCTTTACTCAGGCAAGCCCTGGGCACCCAGTCTGCACCACCGAATCAGGTGATGGTGGGCTTGTCCCTTTTTCTGACTCTTTTCGTCATGGGGCCGGTGTTTGACAAAATCTATGCTGAAGCTTATCAGCCATTTACTGAAAACAAGATTACCATGCAGGTTGCCCTGGATAAGGGTGCAACCCCGCTGAAACAATTCATGATGAAGCAAACCAGGCAGACTGATCTTGCCCTGTATGTAAAATTATCCAATACCCCTGAGTTGCAAGGGCCGGAAGATGTGCCTTTGCGAATTTTGATCCCTGCCTTCATTACCAGTGAACTGAAAACTGCTTTTCAAATCAGTTTTGCCATCTTCATCCCCTTCCTCATCATCGACATGGTGGTTGCCAGCGTGCTGATGTCCATGGGTATGATGATGGTCTCACCTGCTATCGTATCGCTGCCCTTCAAGCTCATGCTTTTCGTACTCGTCGATGGCTGGCAGTTGTTGATAGGTTCACTCGCACAAAGTTTTTACTGAGGTTCACCATGACACCCGATAGCGTAATGACATTAGGCCGCCAGGCCATGGAAGTCACCTTGATGGTGTCTGCCCCCTTATTGCTGGTGGCACTGGGCATAGGTCTGATCGTCAGTATTTTCCAGGCAGCCACGCAAATCAATGAAACGACCCTGTCTTTTATTCCCAAACTGATAGGCATCTTTGTCACGCTCATCATTGCCGGGCCCTGGATGCTTTCCGTCCTGATGGATTACATGCGCCAGATGTTTTCCAGCATCGCCACCATGGCAGCCTGATTTGCGTACCATCGCAATTCCATGATTTCTTTTTCCAGCAATGAGCTGATCGCACTGATCAACTCCTTTATCTGGCCCCTGACCAGGATACTGGGGCTGATTGCTGTTGCCCCGCCCTTTGGCAATAACACTGTTCCGGTACAAATCAAGATCGCGCTGGGCATAGTTTTATCGCTGATCGTCGCCCCTACCCTGCCAGCCATTTCCAATCTTGATCCGGTTTCGCTGAATGGCATTTTGGTGCTGGCGCAGCAGCTCATCATAGGATTGGCAATGGGCTTTGTCATGCGCGTCGTCTTTTCTGCCATAGAAATGGCTGGTGAGGTTTCTGGCTTGACCATGGGGCTGGGCTTTGCGACTTTTTTTGATCCACAGACGCAGGGGCGATCGTCGGCCATTGCACAATTCCTTGTGCTGACATCCACCTTGCTGATGCTGACACTGAATGTGCACCTCTCCATGTTGGCGGCGCTGGTGGAAAGTTTTCATACCATACCAATTGCCACGACTTATCAATCTGGTCTCAATTATCAAAAGCTGGCAATCTGGGGGAGCAAATTTTTAGCGTAGGCATGCATCTCTCACTACCCATTGTTGCTGCCCTGCTGGTAACCAACGTCGCTCTTGGCATATTGACGCGCGCTGCGCCTCAATTGAATTTGTTTGGTATCGGCTTTCCTATCACCATAGGTGTAGGTTTTTTGATGGTCGCCCTTATCATGCCTTACCTGCTGCTGCCGCTGCAAAACCTGTTCCAGAGTGGCCTGGAAATGATACAGTCTTTAAGCCAGACTACACCGCTCCCTGTAAAGAGGTAAATCATGTCATGCAGCGTATTTACCGGCGAAGCCAGACTATATAACGTAGAACAGATACGTGAAATAGAGACCCGTGCACTGGCACATCAGGGCGAAGTCACACTCATGCAAAAAGCCGGGTTGGCGACGGCAGAACTGGCAGCGAAAATTTGCGCGAACAAGCAATATCCCATATTGATACTGGCAGGACCAGGTAATAATGGAGGGGATGCTTATGAGGCCGGATATCACTTATCCAGACAGGGTTTCAAAGTCGTTTGTCTCATGTGCGGGGTATTTGAGAAATACTCACCAGATGCACAGGCTGCGCTGCAAAGAGCCCGGAGCTCGGGACTGGAGTTTGCAGAGCTTCAGACGTTACTCAATACCCCGTCACAAAACTGGGGCCTGATTATTGATGGCTTATTCGGAATAGGTCTGAAACGGGCACCAGAAGCTGACATCGCCAGGCTAATCAACTTCATCAACCAACTCGCATCTGAAAAAACTATCCCAGTACTGGCGATTGACGTCCCCAGTGGTTTGAATGCCGATACCGGGCAGCCAGTGAGCCACGACAGCGTGCTTATTCAGGCCAGCCATACAATTACTTTTATTGCCAACAAACCTGGCCTGCACACAGGATCAGGCAAAGACTATGCGGGTCATGTCACAGTTAACCAACTGGATATTTCTGACGATTTTTTTCCTGAATGCCACAGCCATCTGAACGAACGCACTCCCCTGCTGCAGATTCTACAACCTCGCAAACAAAACAGTCATAAAGGCAGCTTTGGTGACGTCGTCGTGCTTGGCGGTGCCAGGGGAATGACAGGCGCTGCCATCCTTGCGGCCAGGGCTGCACAGTACGCAGGTGCCGGGAGGATTTACTGCAGCATGCTGGCTGAAGCACCCGCTTACGATAGTCTACACCCAGAAATCATGTTTCGTCATGCTGGGGATATCAGTCTGGCAGAGGCAACTGTGGTCGTTGGTCCAGGACTAGGCACTTCAAATGCTGCGCATGCCTTACTCAGCAGTGCGACTCAGACTGCGCAAGCACTGGTCATTGATGCCGACGCCTTGAACCTGATTGCTGCGGACAGCAAATTGCAGGCTTTATTACACGACAGAAGTACTCCATGCATACTCACACCACACCCATTGGAAGCAGCGAGATTACTGCACAAGAGCATCGCTGACATACAGAATAATCGCCTGCCTGCAGCACAAGAACTGGCAAGTCGATTCAATGCAGTAGTAATACTCAAGGGTTCCGGCAGTATTATCTGCGCCCCTGATGGCGAGTTGCTTATCAATACGACTGGCAATCCGGCATTGGCCAGCGGCGGCACTGGTGATGTACTGGCAGGCGTGGCAGGTGCCTTACTGGCGCAGCTTGGCAATAGCATGGATGCGGCAAGAATCGCGACCTGGGTGCATGGTCATACAGCAGATGAACTGGTAAAAAACGGAACAGGGCCTATAGGTTTGACTGCCAGTGAGTTATTGCCAGAGATCAGGCTTCATATCAATCAATTTGCCTATCACGCTAAAACCTAAAACCAACAATTAATTCCCGACTGGACCAGGAATCAGTCAACCAGGCTATTAATCTGTTCCGGTATCAGTTTACCGACTTCAGAGCGGGCATCGCAGGCAATACCAGACTGTGCCAAGGCAGCGGACAATTTTTCTATCTGCTCTTGCTGTGCAGCAGCATGATCAATCAGCTTGTGCAAGACTTTGGAAATCGGGTCATCACTGTTTTGAGTCACGCCATAAGCGGTGAACAAATGCGCAGTTTCTGAATCTGCCGATGGAACTTCTTTTTTGATGACGTGAGCAGGATTACCAACTGCAGTACCACCAGCAGGCACTGGCTTGAGCACCACAGAGTTAGACCCTATCTTGGCACCCGCACCTATGGTAAAACCACCCAGCACCTTGGCACCGGCACCGACAATGACACCCGCCTCCAGCGTAGGATGACGCTTGGCGCCACGCGACAGGGAAGTTCCTCCCAAAGTCACGCCCTGGTAGATCGTGCAGTCATCACCAATTTCTGCCGTTTCACCAATAACCACACCAAAACCATGGTCTATGAATACCCTGCGGCCTATGGTCGCACCAGGGTGGATTTCTATACCTGTCAATACGCGGGCAACGTGCGAGATAAAACGGCCCAGCCATTTCAGGCCACGCTTCCAGCACCATTGTGCCCAGCCATGCATGAGTATCGCCTGAAAACCAGGATAACAAGTGATCACCTCCCAGGCATTACGGGCGGCAGGATCTTTCTTGATAATACTGGCTATATCTTCTCTCAGGCGGCTAAACATGAACTTTTTATGGATATGACGGAAGGGAATAAGATAGTAGCGTATTTCTGTAAAAGCTGCGTCCGCCAACCAAAATCACCGGGTAGCAGACGTACAGGCTTACAGAAACGATGGCTTACAGACGCTGACGGCGGGCTTCGTACAGACAAACACCTGAAGCCACGGAGACATTCAGGCTTTCTACAGAACCGAACATGGGGACACTGACCAGCATATCGCAGGTTTCACGGGTCAGGCGGCGCATGCCCTCACCTTCAGAACCCATGACGATGGCGCAACCAACCTTGAAATCAACATCGTAGATATTTTTTTCGACTTCATCTGAGGTACCAACCAGCCAGATATCACGGTCTTTCAATTCACGCAGGGTGCGCGCCAGATTGGTGACGGTGATGTAAGGCACTGTTTCAGCAGCGCCACTGGCAACCTTGGCTGCAGTCGCATTCAAGCCCACTGCCCTGTCCTTTGGAGCGATAACTGCATGCGCACCCGCGCCGTCAGCCACGCGCAGGCAGGCACCCAGGTTATGTGGGTCCGTGATGCCATCCAGCACCAGCAACAAAGGCGGGCCATCAATCGCATCGAGCAATTCATCGAGATTACGTGCCAGTGACAATTCACTGGCCTTCGCTACTACACCCTGATGGCGACGTGTACCGACAATATTGCTGAGGCGCTGATCATCTGCCGGAATGATGCGCACACCAGCAGCTTTTGCTGCCTGCAGCAGGTCTTTCATACGACCATCGACGCGGGACGAATCTACATAGATTTCTTCGACAGAAGAGGCTTCATGACGGATCCGGGAGGTCACCGCATGGAAACCAAAAATCATTTTACTTTTCATTTCATTCTTTTCTTTACATGCATTTCTTTGAGGTACTAACGTCTTTTCTTCGCTGACTTACCAGCGGCAGCTGGTGCTTTTTTCTTTGCACTGGCAGCAGCAGGCGAAGATTTCTGGCGACGTCCACCAGAAAAACTTTCTTCTTTTACTTTCCTGGCTGGAGCAGCTTTAACGCCCCTGCCATAATTTGCCACGGCTTTTTCTTCAGGTACCAGCAAGGCTTTCTTGGCACTGGCAGCACCTTTGCGATTTTTTTCATTCGTGGCTGTACCACGAGCATCTACCAGACCAGCTGAGCGTGGTGATACAGGCTGGACTATGGCCAAATCTATCTTGCGTGCATCCAGATCGACACGGCTGACTTGCACCGTGACTTTGTCAGTCAACTGATAACGCTTGCCCGTGCGTTCGCCACGCAACTCATGACGTGCTTCGTCAAACTGGAAGTAGTCAGCACCGAGCTCAGTGACATGCACCAGGCCTTCGATGAAAATTTCATCGAGCTGGACAAAGATACCAAACTGTGTCACGCCAGTGATCATGCCAGTGAATTCTTCACCAACCTTGTTACGGATGAAGTAGCATTTGAGCCAGGCTTCGACATCACGTGAAGCTTCATCTGCACGACGCTCATTGGCAGAACAGTGGACACCCAGAGCATCCCAGATGGTCTGTTCTTTTTCTTCCTTCTTCTTGCCCGCGGCCTTGTCAGCAATTTGCTGTTTTCTGGCGGCATTCGATACTGAAGTATTCAAGAGCGTCAGGTCTATGCCCTTGGGTTCATATTTACGCCCCTGCAAAATAGCCTTGATCGCTCTGTGGGTCAGCAAATCGGGATAACGGCGTATAGGGCTGGTGAAATGGGCATAAGCATCATACGACAAACCAAAATGGCCGATATTGTCCGGGCTGTAAACCGCTTGCTGCATGGAACGCAGCAGCATGGTTTGCAAGAGCGGCGCATCTGGCCGCCCTTTAATTTTATTCATCAGCTCAGCATAATCCGAGGCTGAAGGCTTGTCGCCACCATTGAGGAACAGACCTACCTGTTTCAGGAAATTCCTGACCTGGGTCAGCTTCTCTTTGGTCGGACCTGCATGAATACGATAAGTGCCTGGATGCTTGTAGGTTTCCAGCAAATTTGCTGCGCAGACATTGGCTGCCAGCATGCATTCTTCAATCAGCTTGTGTGCATCATTGCGTGTGCGTGGCAGTATTTTTTCTATCTTGCCAGATGGATTGCAAACGATATAGGTCTCTGTCGTTTCAAAATCGATGGCCCCACGCGCATGGCGTGCCCTCAATAGAGACTGGAAGACCTCATACAAATGCAGGAGATGCGGCACCAGGGTCAGGCGCTTGGCAGCCTCTGGCCCCTTGGTGTTACCCAGTATGGCTGCCACTTCGGTATAAGTGAAGCGCGCAGCAGAATGAATGACCGCCGGATAAAACTGGTAAGCCGTGACTTCACCGTCTTGCGTAATCACCATATCGCACACCAGCGTCAGGCGATCGACGTCAGGATTAAGCGAACACAGGCCATTCGACAGGCGCTCTGGCAACATCGGTATCACCCTGCGCGGGAAATACACCGACGTACTGCGCAACAGCGCCTCTTCATCAAGCACATCATTCGGGTTGACATAGTGGCTGACATCGGCAATGGCGACGATCAGCCTGTGACCTTTACTGCGGCCTATCTTGACTGGTTCACAATACACTGCATCATCAAAATCGCGGGCGTCTTCGCCATCGATAGTCACCAATGGAATGTCACGCAGATCCACACGGTCAGCCAGATCAATATCGCGTACCTCGGATGGCAATTTGGCTGCGGCTTTTTTTACCGCTTCAGAAAACTCATGAGGCACACCAAATTTGCGGACAGCGATTTCGATTTCCATGCCGGGGTCATCAACATCACCCAGAATTTCAACGATCTTGCCAACTGGCTGCGCATAACGGGTCGGTTGTTCGGTCAACTCGACGCTGACAACCTGACCAGCCTTGGCTTTGCCCGGTGCGCCGGTCAATAAAATATCCTGGCTGAAGCGTTTGTCTTCAGGCGCAACTATCCAGACGCCGTTTTCATTTAACAGCCGCCCGATGACATGAGTATTGGCACGGTCGAGTATCTCAAGTATGCCGCCTTCAAGACGACCACGCCTGTCAGTACCTACCACGCGTGCCATGACACGGTCACCATGCAAGACCTTTTGCATTTCGCGCTCTGGCAGGAACAGGTCTTCACTGCCATCATCAGGAATCAGGAAACCATAACCTTCGCGATGACTGCTGACTTTACCGCTGATGAAGTTATCGTGATTGGCGATGGAATAATTTCCACCTTTATCTACTTTGACTTGCCCATCTCTTTCCATCGCGCTTAAACGTCGTGTCATGCCATCTAACTCCTCAGGTTTTACTGACAACGCATCTGCTATTGCAGTAGCCGTCATTTTTGCCGTGTTAGTACGTAGAACACCCAGTATCTCTTCGCGACTGGGGATGGGGTATAAATGCTTGTTCAAATTTTGTATTTTTTCTTAAAAAAGTTAATTTGGCTCACGCCAAAATCTTATCAGGCCATAGTTTACTGTAGCAAACCTCTTTCGCCTAACAATTCTTGTATCTGCAAGGTGGCTCACCTTGACAAATGCTTCAATTAATTTATAATGTTGTTCTCCGTTGCCCACGTGGCGGAATTGGTAGACGCGCATGGTTCAGGTCCATGTGCCTTCGGGTGTGGGGGTTCGAGTCCCTCCGTGGGCACCAAAATTTGAGAGCCCGCTGATGAAAATCAGCGGGCTTTTTCAATTCCACTTCGAATTTCACATTCAGCACATTCCACGCATTCAGTTTTGCAAGTATAAGCAAGAAATCCCCTGACCCTGCACTTCCTGCCCAAGCTGCCAACGACTTTCTACCTGCCGGCACCATAATGCGAAATTTTCTCCGAAATATTTCCCCAAAGCCAGTCAAATACTCTATAATTACGCCTTCCGTTGCCCACGTGGCGGAATTGGTAGACGCGCATGGTTCAGGTCCATGTGTCTTCGGATGTGGGGGTTCGAGTCCCTCCGTGGGCACCACAAATTTGAGAGCCCGCTGATGAAAATCAGCGGGCTTTTTCAATTCCACATTTGCTCCATTTGCCTCATTTGCCTTCATCATTAGCGCAAGCTGCATCATATCTGCATTATCCAAATCAAACAAAGTCTGGCGGGAGCCCCCCCCCCTCCACAGAACACAAGACACCCATTGCAATAAAGCACAAGATAATCGCATAGCGTAGACATAAAAAAACGGAAGCAAATTGCTTCCGTTTTCATGACTGTCAGTTAAGCTGCACCCTTTTTCAACCAGGCATTCAACTGATGAGGCCTGATACTGTCATACTCTTCAAAAGGCTGGTGTATCCATGGATTGTTCGCCAGATAGTCGAGATAGTAATCCGGAGCCACTGATGAACATGCCTTGTACCAGATCACAGCTGATTTTACTTCAGTCACAGCCGGGAAATTCTCACGCAAATGCACAAGTACTTTTTCCAGAGTAACGCCAGAATCGACCAGATCATCGACCACCAAAACTTTACCTTGCAGCGCACCCTTGGTCATGGAAATATACTTTCCTATATCCAGAGTGCCCTGTACGGTACCTGATTCTTCGCGATACGAACTGGTCGATAAAATCGCCAGAGGCACGTCAAATATTCTGGAGAAAATATCACCAGGACGCAAGCCACCACGGGCAAGACACAGGACCTGATCAAATTTCCAGCCAGACTCATGCACTTTCAATGCAAGCTGCTCAATGGAACGATGATAGGCTTCCCAGGAAACCCATAAGTCCTTGTCTGTAGATGCAGGCATATTCATATTTTTATTTTTCCTTCTTAGATAAACGGGTGCCTTAACACGATGGTTTCTTCGCGATCTGGTCCGGTAGAGACCATATCGACAGGAACACCAACCAGCTCCTGAATACGCATGATGTAATTGCGGGCATTGACTGGCAGAGCATCCATGCTTTGCGCGCCAACTGTCGTTTCAGACCAACCCGGCATTTCCTCATAAATGGCTTCGCAGCGCGCCGCTTCTTCAGCACCAACCGGGAAGATATCAACGACTTTGCCATCGACCTTGTAGCCGGTACACAGCTTCAGTGTTTCCAGACCATCCAGCACGTCCAGCTTGGTCAGGCACATGCCTGATACACCATTGATTTGCACGGAACGCTTCAACAAGGCTGCGTCGAACCAGCCGCAACGACGGGCACGGCCAGTAACCGTACCAAATTCATGACCAACGCTGGCCAGGTGCTTACCTACGCCGGCATCGGTTGGCAATTCAGACGGGAATGGGCCAGAACCTACACGTGTCGTGTAAGCCTTGGTGATACCCAGGATGTAATGCAACATGTTAGGACCAACGCCAGAACCTGCCGCTGCATTGCCAGCCACGCAATTGCTGGAGGTAACAAAGGGGTAAGTCCCATGATCGACGTCCAGCAAACTGCCTTGCGCGCCTTCAAACAAGAGACTGGCACCGGCTTTATGCGCTGCATACAAGGCACTGGAGACGTCTGCTACCATGGGGCGGATACGCGGCACATTGGCCAGGGTATCATCCAGTGTTTTCTGGAACTCAACTGCAGGTGCTTTGAGGTAATTGGTCAACACAAAATTGTGGTAATCCAGGTTTTCGCGCAGCTTCTCGGCAAAACGCTCTTCATTGAGCAAATCAGCAACGCGTATCGCACGGCGGGCAACCTTGTCTTCATAGGCAGGACCTATGCCCTTGCCTGTCGTACCTATCTTGGCGGCACCACGGGCAATTTCGCGTGCTGCATCAAGTGCAGTGTGATACGGCAAAATAACTGGGCAAGCTTCTGAAATTTTGAGACGTGAAGCAACTTCAACGCCGTTTGCCTGCAGCTTGTCAATTTCACGCAAGAGATCAGGCACAGACAAGACCACACCATTACCGATGTAGCAGGCAGTACCAGCACGCATGATGCCGGAAGGTATCAGTTGCAAGGCTGTCTTTTGGCCACCGATGACCAATGTGTGACCAGCATTGTGACCGCCCTGGAAACGTACGACGCCCTGAGCGTGATCCGTCAACCAGTCAACGATTTTTCCCTTGCCTTCATCGCCCCACTGGGTACCGATTACGACTACGTTTTTTGCAATTTTAGTTTGTGTCATCACTCAACCTACATTTTGAAGAATCCATTTACCCGCATCGAAAATGAGCGTGCGATTGCAGTCAAATTCGTCTTGTTCGTTCTCGTGCCCAGGCAAGCTTTGAATAACGATCTCACCTTCGCTACGCAGCTCTACGATCTTTGCCCGCAATGCAGGGTCACTACCCCAGGGAGCCCGGATCGCATCCTTTCTCTCTGCGGATGGCAGCAGACGCGCCAGCTCACGCAAATCCAGGGAAAATCCAGTCGCCGGACGTGAGCGGCCAAAAGCCTCACCCACATGGTCATACCGACCACCACGCGCCACTGCGTTTGGCAAACCTGGTACAAATACATTGAACATCACCCCACTATGATAGTGGTAGCCACGCAAATCAGCGAGATCTATCGTGACATGGGTTGTGCCAGTCAAACGCACCAGATGCTCCAGTTCGTCGAGCGCGGTCTGTATGCCTTCAAATGCAGGCAGTACCGCACGCGCTTTCTGGATAACGGAAATATCGCCATATAAACCTGGCAAAACCATTAATGCAGCACGCACCTCGGGTGAAAAATCCTTGCTCAGCTTATCGATGCTAGGCAAATCCTTTGCCTCCAGCAAGGCATATAGAGTATTTTCCTGCGCTTTGGCGAGCGGATCTGCCGCCAGCAAGGCACGCAAGACACCGACGTGACACATATCCAGCCTGACATCTTTCACATGCGCAAGTGCCAGACAAGCCAATACCAGCTCCTGGATTTCAGCATCCGCTTCCAGACCAGCATGACCATAAATTTCTGCGCCGATTTGCAAAGGCTCGCGTGTGGCGTGCAGACCAGAAGGCTTGGTATGCAAGACACTGCCCGCATAGCAAAGACGGGTAACAGTATGGCGGTTTAAGAGATGCGCATCAATACGGGCTACTTGCGTGGTCATATCAGCCCGCAGGCCCATGGTACGGCCAGAGATTTGATCTACCAATTTGAAGGTACGCAAATCCATATCCTGACCGGCGCCGGTCAGCAAGGACTCTATGTATTCCAGCATGGGCGGCATGACCAGCTCGTAGCCATACAGTCTGAAATTGTCCAGGAGAACACGGCGCAACTCTTCTATCTTGCGTGCTTCGGACGGCAAGATATCAGCGATATTTTCAGGTAAAAGCCAATTTGGCATGAAGAACAATCAAAAAAAACAAGAAATTGGTTGAGTCTATCCGACAAACAGCGATCTGCACAAAATTTGTGCAGATCGCTGTCGGTCACTACAGTCACTATTTACAGTGGCGAGTGTTACTTACCCTTTGCAGCAGGAGCATTACCACCTACCGAAGAAGGGCTCTTAAAATATTTAAAGAACTCAGAGTTTGGATCCACTACTAAGACATCACTCTTATTCTTGAATGACGCAGTATACGCTTCAAGGCTGCGATAGAACTTATAAAATTCTGGATTTTGACCAAATGCCTGCGCATAAATCTGTGAAGCTTCAGCGTCACCTGCACCGCGTATCTTTTGCGCTTCACGATAAGCTTCAGCCTTGATCACCAATCTTTGCTTGTCAGCATCTGCGCTAATTTCTTCTTTTTCAGCTGCACCGGTAGAGCGCAGACCATTTGCTTCACGGGTACGCTCGGCCTTCATGCGTTCATACACCGAATTATTGATTTGCTCTACGTAATCAACACGCTTGAGGCGCACATCTATAATTTCCACACCTATCTGCCTGGTTTCGTCAGAAACCTTTTTCTTGATGGCGTCCATGACCTTGCCACGCTGTGTAGATATTACTTCGCCAACTTTACGCTTGGTAATTTCATCATTCAAGGCAGCCTTGATGATTTGCAACATCCTGTTTTGTGCTCTGCGCTCTTCGCCATTGAAGCTGACGAAATACAGACGTGGGTCCTTGATACGCCACTTCACATACGAATCAACCAGGATGTTTTTCTTTTCCGACGTAACAAAACGATCACCAGTATTCGTATCAATAGTCAGAATACGTTTATCCAGCAACAAGACATTCTGGAATGGTGGTGGCAACTTGAAGTGCAAGCCAGGCTCACTGATGACAGACTTGACTTCACCCAAAGCAAAGACAATCGCGTGCGAACGCTGATCAACAACAAAAATAGTCGAGTAAGCAATTAAAATTGCACCACAGATGGCAATGAGGAAAGTAGCTAACTTATTCATTATCTGCCCTCCCTTTCGCGTGTATCACGGTTATCTTTTGATCTTCCATCCTTGCCATAACGCATTTCCACGGTAGGTATCTGCTCTGCTGCGGGAATAGTTACCTGGGCAGGAGCCGCCGGCGCGACTTTCGCTGCCTGATCGCCCTGGATTTTATCCAGAGGCAGATAAATCATATTATTACCAGTCTTGGTATCCATCATCACCTTGCTGGTATTGGCAAATATTTGCTGCATGGTTTCCAGGTACATCCTGTCCCTGGTAATGGCAGGCGCTTTTTGATACTCAACCAGCACTTGTTGGAAGCGTGAAGCATTACCCTGGGCATTGGCAACGATACTTCCCTTGTATGCTTCTGCCTCTTGTATCATCCGGGACGCCTCACCACGTGCTTTTGGAATAACATCATTGGCATAAGCTATGCCTTCATTTTTCAGGCGCTCTTTATCCTGCTTTGCTTTTTGCGCATCTTCAAAAACAGCCTGGACCTGCTCAGGTGCCTGCACATTTTGCATAGTCACTTGCGCCACCAGCACACCTGAACCATACGCATTCAGGATTTTTTGCATGCCTGCGCTGACATCAAGTGCTATTTTTTCACGACCTTCATACAAGACAAAATCCATGGAGCTTTTACCGACGACCTCGCGGACAACAGTTTCTGCGACCTGAAGTATCATCTCTTCCTGATCACGGTTGTTATACAGCCAGTCTGCGGCATTGTTCAAGGTGTACTGGACAGCAAACTGAATATCGACGATGTTTTCATCATCAGTCAACATCAGGGATTCGCGCTCTTTTGAGCCTTTTTTGTAGCCTATCTCCACTGTTCTGACTTGCGACAGATTGACTATCTCATGTCCTTGGACAGGATAAGGCCAGCGCCAGTTAAAGCCGGCAGAAGTTTGATGGCTGAATTTACCAAATGTCGTGATGACAGCAGTCTGCCCTTCTTGCACGATGAAAAAACCACTGGACAACCATACCAGCGCGATTACGGCAACAATCAGGGATGCACCAACTTTAGCGCCAGATGAGTCTGGTGAAAAATTGCCACCATTATCGCCAGCACCATTTTGCCCGAACAGACGCCCCAATTTCTGGGTAAAGTCTTTCCATAACTGATCAAGATCAGGTGGGCCTTCCGGTGGTTTTTTGCCATCGGGCTTATTATTATTTTGATTATTGTTTTGTGAACCACGCCCCCATTGCGGATCATTTATGGACATGGTCAAACCAATTCTTTTGAGAAATGAAACAAGCATTCTGTCGCTATCCAATGAATAGTGGGTTGGACTACTGAAAATCAAAGCGGGCATCAACTGCCTCTGGCGTTGCCGTTTGCGCAATGCCAGACGTTTTTGCCAGTGCGAATTCGGCGATAGCTTCGCGTAACAAACCTATACCTGCTCCGGTGCGGGCACTCAAAAAAACCCTCTGGATTTTATCACAATCATCTACCTCGACCGAAGGCTCCAGCTCAGCAAGATCTATCTTATTCCACACAAGTATCTGTGGTATGTGATCCGCGCCGATTTCTTCAAGCACCTGGTTGACTTGTTGTATCTGGTCAAACCTTACCGGACTACTTGCATCTACGACATGCAAGAGCAAATCGGCATGTATCGTTTCTTCCAATGTTGCCCTGAACGCTGCAACGAGTTGATGCGGCAATTCACGAATAAAACCAACCGTATCAGAAATGACGATATTACCCGCATCGCCCAGGTACAAGCGGCGCGAAGTAGTATCCAGCGTTGCAAATAATTGATTGGCGGCATAAGCGCCTGCCTTGGTCATGGTATTAAACAGACTGGACTTGCCCGCATTGGTATAACCGACCAAAGAAACCGACAAGGTATTACTACGGCCACGCGAACGTCTCTGGGTTTCCCTTTGCTTATGTAGCTTATCGAGCTTTTGTTTGAGCATTTTGACACGCTCCCCCAGCAAGCGGCGATCAGTCTCAAGCTGAGTCTCGCCTGGGCCGCGCAAACCTATACCGCCTTTTTGTCTTTCCAGATGCGTCCAGCCGCGTATCAATCGCGTGGCAAGATGTTGCAACTGAGCCAACTCTACCTGGACCTTACCTTCATGACTTTGGGCTCGTTGAGCAAAAATATCCAGGATCAGGCTGGTACGATCAACCACCCTCACTTTCAGGTGGCGCTCCAGATTCCTCTGTTGCGCCGGCGAGAGTGCATGATTAAAAATGACTATATCCAGCGTAGCGTCGGCAACAGCATGCGCAATCTCATCCGCCTTGCCGCTACCGACAAAAAAAGCAGCGTCAGGGCTTGATCGTTTGCAAGTGATGGTTGTAACTGGCTCTGCCCCCGCGGATTGCGAAAGCAAAGATAGCTCTTCCAGGCTGGCGGCAAAGTCGTCCTTACCAAAATCCACGCCGACTAAAGCGGCGCGCATGGACGGCTTCTTTATTTCATTACTCAAAAATTACTCTGCCTCTGGCTCGGTGTTAATGCTGACTGCGCGTGCTGGCACAACGGTAGAAATAGCATGCTTGTAAACCATTTGTGTCACAGTATTACGCAGCAAAACCACATACTGGTCGAAAGATTCGATATGGCCCTGCAATTTGATGCCATTGACCAGATAAATTGATACAGGAATATGTTCTTTACGCAAAGCGTTCAGAAATGGGTCTTGTAATAATTGCCCTTTATTGCTCATAACAGCTCCATTGTGTTGTTGTGATTAGGAGTTGGGGACTACTTATCAGAATACAAGTATTCCCAGAAGTTGATTACAAAGTAATGTAATCTATTTTCATCTTAATTGCATATCTCTTGCTTAAATTTCACTGCAAAAGGAGATCAACCAAGCATTTTCTTACATTTTAATACTTGCCAGCAAACTTAACTGAACGATCTTACTTCGACGACTTGTCAAACGGATTCTTGCCAGAACGCATTTCTATTCGCAAAGGAGTACCAGTGAGTGAAAACGTTTCGCGGAAGTGTTTTTCGAGATAACGCTTATACACATCACCCACTGCCTCAAGCGCATTGCCGTGAATGACAATAATAGGTGGATTTTGCCCGCCCTGATGCGCATAGCGCAACTTGGGACGGATAGAGCCCTTGCGCTTGGGTTGTTGATGTTCTACTGCTTCAATCAGGGCACGTGTGAGTTTAGGCGTAGATAAATTCACCATCGCAGCGGCATAAGCAGCATCAATGGATTTCATCAAAGGACCTATACCGGTCGATTTCAAGGCTGAAATGAAGTGGAATTTGGCAAATGTCAGGAAATTCAGTTTGCGCTCTATGTCCATCTTGATCTCATCGCGCCTGTCACTTTGCAAACCATCCCACTTATTGACGCCAACTACCAGCGCACGGCCAGATTCCAGGATGAAGCCTGCAATATGGGCATCCTGCTCTGAAATGTCCTGCTGTGCGTCCAGCAACAACAAGACTACGTTGGCTTCTGACACCGATTGCAGGGTTTTAACGACAGAGAATTTCTCTATGGCCTCAAAAACCTTGCCGCGGCGACGGATACCTGCGGTATCGATCAGGGAATAATGCACGCCATCACGCTCGAAAGGGATTTCTATCGAGTCGCGAGTGGTACCAGGCATATCGAAAGCGATGACCCGTTCTTCACCCAGCAGGGTATTCACCAGTGTCGATTTACCGACATTGGGACGGCCAACGATGGCAATCTTGATGCCGCGAACCTGGGATTCAGGCTCTTCAACTTCCTCAGGGCGCTGGGCAAAGGCGATATCAACCATTTCTTCGACCAGATCTGCTACACCATCACCGTGTGCGGCAGAGATCACATAAGGATCGCCGAGACCCAGTTCATAAAAATCTGCAGTGACCGAGGTATATTTCATGCCCTCAGCCTTATTTACCACCAGCATGACGGAGCGGCCTGATTTGCGCAGAAAATCCGTGATGGTTTTGTCATGCGGTGTCAGACCCTGACGACCATCGACGATAAAAACAACAACATCTGCCTCAGCCACAGCCTGCTTGGTCTGCTTGGCCATTTCATGCATGATGCCTTCTTTGGCGACAGGTTCGAAACCGCCAGTGTCAATCACCAGAAAAGGGCGTTCACCAACACGGCCTTCGCCGTAATGCCTGTCCCTGGTCAAGCCAGGTAAATCTGCGACCAAGGCGTCGCGTGAACGGGTGAGCCGATTGAACAGCGTGGATTTGCCGACGTTAGGTCGGCCTATAAGTGCGATAACCGGCTTCATTATTATTACTCGGTTGCAAGAGCAACCACTGATCCTGATTTTGTTTGAACGATCAGTTTAGCATCGACCACCAAAGGCGCTGCTAAAATCTGACTACCATCGGTAGTAACACGTCCGATGAAAGAACCATCTTCCCTTGACAGGAAGTGGACATAACCTGCGAAATCGCCGACCGCAACTGCACGGTCATACGAAATTGGTGCTGACAAACGACGATAGCTGAGCTTGTCATTCCGCCAGGCACTTGCGCCACCGTTGCGGGCAAAGGCATTTACGGCACCAGCAACATCTGAGGCAAACACAAAGCGCTCATCAACACTGACGCCAACATCGCTGGACAAAGGCTTGGCCCAGCGCAAAGCACCAGTAGCCACATCAAAACAAGCTACCCTGCCCTGATAAGAGCTGGCGCAAATATCACCGCCAAAGATCACTGGCGCACCAGAAACGTCGGCGACACGTTCAAGCTCGGTAGCACCTTTAGGTTCACCGACCGTTGCCTCCCAGCGCAAACCGCCGTTATTCAGCGCCAGTGAAGACATACGGCCACCAGGCATGGCAACAATGGCCTGCTGCCCCTGTATCACGATGCCAGGTGCAAGGCGCAAAGTCAAAGGAGGCAATGGGCGCTCAATGGACCATTTACGTTCCCCATTAGTCAGGTCATAAGCACTGACCTTGTTGTCAATACTACGAACCACAACCAGACCCTGGCCAACTGCCGGAGCAGATAAAATTTCATTTGTGCCTTGGGTTTTCCAGCGCAGCTTGCCGTCGAGGTCAAATGCCAATACCTGGCCTTTTTCACCCGCAACAGCAATAGTTGTACCGTCAACGCCCACACCTGCCGTCAAACGGGTACCGGCATTGATACGCCAGACCGTGCGGCCAGTCGCCACCTCTATGCGTGCCAGCGTGCCGTCAGCCGCAGCCACATAGACATTTTGCGCATAGGCTGCAGGAGTAAAGAGGTAGTTACCTGCAGTACCGATTGCCACTGTCCAGCTTGGTTTGATCGCCAGGCTGGGCTTGATCTCGGTCAAAACAGCTGGCTGATTTTTTGCGTCGGATTTAGATGAAAATGGATTCAGCGAAGACAGCGTGGAACAGCCCGTCATTGCCATGAGTACAGATGACGCAATGAGCAGTTTGGCAGAAAATTGCATGTATGATTCCCCTTATTTACTGACAACTTTAGTATCTGCCACACCACCGATGACATCCAGCTTCATTTGCAAAGCCTGACGACCTGGACTTTTATCTGCCATTTTTTCCAGCGCTGACTTATACGCCGTACGCGCATCTTCGATCTTGTTTTGTGCTATATAAACATCGCCTTTGGCATCCAGCACATCAGCATCGAATTGTGCAGGGAAAGTACCTGACAATTGCTGCAGGGCCTCGTCATAGGCTTTTTCATCCAGCGCTATACCAGCCAGGCGTATTCTTGCCACGGCCTTGTATTCATCAGCCTTGGAAGTATCTGCCACCCATTGCAACTGGCTCTTGGCAGCCTTCAGATCGTTCGCATCAAATGCGCTCTTGGCTGCTACCAGCGCAGCCATAGGTGCATATGAAGTAGAAGCAAATTTGGTTTTCAAATCCTCTGTCACTGCCTGCACCTTGGCATTGTCTTTGGCAACAACCGACTTCTGCATTTCTTCATACAACTGAGAAGCTTGCAAAGTCTGGGTGTTTTGACGCGATGTCCATGCGGTCCAGCCAGCATAAGCAGCCAGGACAACGATCAGCCCCCAGGTAGCCATGTTGCCGTATTTTTTCCAGATTGCCTTGAGGTTATCTAACTGCTCTTGTTCTTCTAAATCGTATGCCATAGTATCTTTGTCTATCTATGTTATAAATATTTTTAATATGGATTAATGGTGTACATGGTGATGATGAGGATCATCACAGCAATCTGCATCAGCGCTACCGGCAATTTGATCAACCAGGTAATCCACCGCAGTATCGAACGGGACGTTAACCTGATTATTTTCAGCGTCAGCCGCGCGCAACTCCTTGATACTCACTGTATTATTATTTGCCTCATCTTCACCGATGATGACAGCATAAGCCGCACCGCTGCCGTCAGCCTTTTTCATCTGTGACTTGAAACTGCCTACACCATTGGCAGTTGCGCAATGTAACACAACATCCAGACCTGCATCACGCAAACGCTCACTTAATACCATCGCCTGCATTTGTGCTTCTGCTCCCTGATGCACCAGATAAGCATCGCACATTGCAGGCTGATGTACGTCGCCATTGGCTTTCATCAATTCCAGCAAGCGTTCTATACCCATGGCAAAACCACAGGCTGGTGTTGGCTTGCCGCCAAAAATACCAAACAAGGCATCATAACGACCGCCAGCACAAACTGTGCCCTGGGAACCCAGGTCGTCAGTGACCCATTCAAAGACAGTGCGGTTATAGTAATCAAGCCCACGCACCAGACGCGGATTGATGGTAAATGGAATGCTGTTATGACGCAAAATCTTTTGCACACCTTCAAAATGAGCCAGCGATTCTGCACCCAGATAATCCAGCAACTTGGGGGCAGCATTGACCATCTCTTGCATGGCAGGATTTTTGGTATCCAGAATACGCAAGGGATTCGTCAGCAAACGCCTTTTTGCTTCGGCATCCAGAATGTCCTGATGTTGTTCAAAATAAGCGATCAACGCGGCCTTGTGCTGATTGCGTTCTTCTGCATCGCCAATGGAATTCAATTCCAGACGCACATTTTGCAGCCCCAGGTCATCCCAGAAACGCTGACACATCATGATCAGTTCGGCATCAATGTCCGGGCCGGTGAAGCCCAGCGCCTCAGCACCCACCTGATGAAATTGACGATAACGACCACGCTGCGGTTTTTCATGACGGAACATCGGGCCGGTATACCACAAGCGCCTTGGACCATCGTAAATAAGATTATGCTCAATCGCAGAACGTACGACACCGGCGGTACCTTCCGGGCGCAAAGTCAGCTTGTCGCCATTCATGGAGTCTTCAAAGGAATACATTTCCTTTTCGACGACATCCGTTACTTCACCCAGACCACGTGCGAACAAATTAGTAGGCTCAACGATAGGTGTACGGACTTGCTGGAAGCCATAACTCTTCAATACAGATTGCACAGTATTTTCAAACAACTCCCACAACGGGGCGTCATCCGGCAAAAGGTCGTTCATCCCTTTCACACCAGCGATTTTTTCTGCTTTTTTTATTTCCGACATGCTTGCTACCTGATTTAATTATTTGTTACGCCATGCACTGGGGCATAGTGACTCTTGACATAGTCCAGCACAATTTCCTGGAACTCTTCTGCAATACGGTCGCCGCGCAAGGTGAGCGCCTTGGCACCATCAATAAAAACTGGAGCAGCCGGTGATTCACCCGTACCTGGCAAACTGATACCAATATTGGCGTGCTTGGATTCACCAGGGCCATTAACGATACAGCCCATGACGGCGACATTCATATTCTCTACACCCGGATACTGACTCTTCCAGACTGGCATTTGATTCCGCAGGAAACTCTGGATATTATCAGCCAGTTCCTGGAACACAGTCGAGGTAGTCCTGCCACAGCCGGGGCAAGCAATGACCATGGGCGTAAATTTTCGCAAACCCATAGTCTGCAAAATTTCCTGACCAACGACAACTTCCTTGCAACGGTCACCACCGGGCTCCGGTGTCAGGGATATGCGTATGGTGTCGCCTATGCCCTCCTGCATCAATACCGACAATGCTGCAGTCGAAGCGACGATGCCTTTACTACCCATGCCAGCCTCGGTCAGGCCAAGATGCAGGGGGTAATCGCAACGTGCTGCCAGTTCGCGGTAAACGGCGATCAAGTCCTGCACACCCGAGACCTTGCAAGACAGGATAATCTTGTCGCCAGCCAGACCCAGCTCTTCAGCTTTTTGCGCACTTTCAATCGCAGAGGTGATCAATGCCTGATACATCACGGCTTGCACACTCCATGGCTGAGCACGCTTGGCGTTATCGTCCATGATGCGAGCCAGCAAGGCCTGATCCAGGCTACCCCAGTTGACACCGATGCGCACTGGCTTATCGTAGCGGCAAGCCATTTCTATCATCTGGGCAAACTGGATATCGCGCTTGGCGCCCTGCCCTACATTGCCAGGATTAATCCTGTACTTGGACAAAGCCCTGGCGCAATCAGGAAAATCATTCAGCAGCGTGTGGCCGTTGTAATGAAAATCACCTACCAGCGGCACATCTATGCCCATTCTGTCCAACTGCTCACGTATCGCTGGTACGGCTGCCGCCGCTTCCGCATTATTGACCGTGATACGCACCAACTCAGAACCAGCCCGCGCCAATTCCTTGATTTGAATTGCTGTGCCTATCGCGTCAGCAGTATCAGTATTCGTCATGGATTGCACCACGACAGGTGCGCCGCCACCTACCAGAACTTCCCGGTTGCCATATACCACTTTGGCAGCACGGGATGCACGCCTGAGCTTAGGACCAGAACCGATTTCCGATAAAAAATCCGTCATCTTTACTTCACATTCAAATTAATGACATTACTATCCTTGCCAGGCGCAATCTCCATGGATTTGCCACGCAACCAGCCATCCACACCTGCAGCATTACCTATCCTGAGCTGCAAAGCCTCTTTCATGTCAAACACCTCTTCAGTACCCGCTTTGGCGAGATGAGAAGTCACAATACTGCCATTTTCACGCTTGACCTGTATCCAGGAGTCTTGCCTGAATTTCAGTTTCAACTGATTATTTCCCGCATCTGTCGCTGCTGGTGCGGCAACCGCAGCGGGCACGGAAACCGGGGGCGGAGCTACTGCAACCACAGGAGCAGAAGCCGGGGCCGGAGCTTGTTGAGCAACCGCTGGCGCAGACACCGGAGTTTGGACATCCTGATCCACTTTGGGTGGAGGAACGACATCCTGAGCTTCTGGTTTTGCACCATTGAGCGTACCAAGCACTGTGGGAATAGTTGATGCCGCCGGCTTGTCAGCTTCTGGCTTGACAGATGCCGCGTCTGGATTTTCAACAGGTTTTTCAGGCTCTGCTTCAGTCGTTTTTTTTGCAGACTGCCCTGAGATCAGGCTCTTGATGTAATCGTTTTGCTCGAGCTTTTGCACCGCCACAAAGATCAGGGCACATGCAGCCAGCACTATCGCACCTATCACATACTTGCGATTATTATTACTGTCCTGACGCCCCAGAAAAGGCGTACGAGACTCCATGAAAGGTGTCGCAAGGGTAGGACGCAAATCTGCATCCAGCCCAGACAGGCCCTTTTCTGCAGGGAGGCAGTCGATCACTGGCGCGGGGTCAAGCTTGAGAAGTTTCGCATAAGAGCGCACAAAACCTCGCACGATCACCATCTTGGGCAAATCATCAAATTGATTACTCTCCAGCGCAAGTATCTGGCGTTGAGACAATTTGAGCTGATCCGCCACCTGCTGCACACTCAAACCGAGTTGAACGCGCGCAGCAGACAATTGAGAACCGGCAGTCTGCACTACAGACAAAACCGCTTTAGTCTCAGATATCTCAGAAGCCAAAGGTTCTACAGGTAGATTCGCGCCCGCATCACTCATCAAACACTCCACGTTGATACAGAGAAAATTCTGCTGAATTTGGATGGCGGCGACGCAGTTGCGTAGCCAGACTATTTACCGCAGCCTCATCACCCAATTTTTTTTCAATTTTGATGGCAAGCCAAAATACATTTGCTGCCAACACGTCCAACTTGAGTACACGGCCAATATAAAACTTCGCCTGCTTGTATTCACCGCGTTTGTAAAGCACATCGGCCAGATTCGCATTGATTTGCGGATTGCCAGCATCTTCACGCAGCCCCTGCATGAAATAGCGTTCTGCAGCAAGCGTATCCTTGATACGCAAACTGCACAATCCAGCATTATTCAAAGCCTTGGCTGGCGCATTATAGGCGGGATCCTTGACAGCGTTCTCAAGATACACAAGCCCTTGTTTTTCGCGGCCATTCATACACAAGAACCAGCCATAATTATTGCCAATATCACTATTACCTGGTGCGAGTTTCAGTGCATGCTGGAAATTATCTTCGGCCAGTTGCTTCTCACCCATATCCATGAAGATAAGTGCCCGCAGGCTGAAAGCATCAACCAGATCAGGAGAAATCAATAACGCCTGACGAATCTCTTCAAGAGCAACCTTCTGCTGCCCCTGCTGATAATAACCGACCGCCAGCTCCATGCGTATGGAGGCACGTTTTCGCGCATCCTGCTTTTCAGCAGACATGTTTTGATCTGGCCTGTCACCCTCCAGGCTCTTGGATGCACATGCTGACAAAGAAAGTGCCAGCACCACCAGCACTCCACTCAAAAAACATTGACGCATTTGAGAAATTTTCACTGAGTGATCTCCACGATCTTGCCAAAATTTTCGCCAAACTTCTTTTGATATTCCGCCATTTTTTGCATGCGCTCTTGCACACGCGTTCTGTCCTGCACTTCACCAGCCAGTTGACCACAAGCCGCATCGATATCATCGCCACGGGTTTTACGGGTGGTTGTTACCAAGCCTGCGTCGAGCAAAATCTGGGCAAATGCCTTGATACGCGGATTCGCTGATCTTTTCAGGCCAGATTCCGGGAAAGGATTAAAAGGAATCAGATTGAACTTGCACGGCACATCACGCACCAGCTCGATCAACTCCCGTGCATGTGCATCAGTATCATTGACACCATCCAGCATGCAATATTCAAACGTGACAAAGTCGCGCGGCGCAAACTCCAGGTAGCGCTTGCAGGCTGCCATCAACTCTTTCAATGGATGCTTTTTGTTCAGTGGTATCAGGCTGTCACGCAAAGTATCATTCGATGCATGCAGGGACACCGCCAGTGCCACCGGACATTCTTGCGACAACTTGTCTATCATGGGAACCACACCACTGGTAGACAGCGTCACGCGGCGACGCGACAAGCCATAAGCATTATCATCGAGCATGAGACGCAAGGCTGTCACAGTTGGTTCAAAATTCAGCAAAGGCTCACCCATTCCCATCATGACCACATTGGTGATCTGACGCTCACCTTTAGGTCCAGGTGCAATACCTTTGGTCTTGCGCAATTCAAATTCTGCCATCCAGAGCTGGCCTATGATTTCGCCTACGCTCAGGTTGCGGTTAAAACCCTGCTTGCCGGTAGAACAGAAACGGCAATTCACCGCACAACCAGCCTGGGTAGAAATACACAGGGTGCCACGGTTTTCTTCAGGGATAAATACAGTTTCTACAGCATTACCCTGGCCGACATCAACCAGCCATTTTCTCGTGCCATCTGTAGAAGTATGGTCACTGATCACGGTGGGTGCGGCAATCATCGCCCGCGTAGCGAGCTTCTCGCGCAGGGATTTCGCGAGGTCTGTCATTTCATCAAACGAACTGGCACCAAACTGGTGTATCCAGCGTTGCAATTGCTTGGCACGAAACGGCTTCTCACCCAAGTCACCGCAATATGCGACGAGCTGTGCTGGATCCAGATCCAATAAATTTGTGAGTACCGTCATGATCTTCTCTTTCGCACCTCAAACAGCACCAGACTGTATGAGGTGCATATCTTAATTCTTTATTCTGTTACATGCAGACAAAGTCTGAATTAACGGGAATAAACGTTCAACGCTGGGAAGTAGTAAGCAATTTCCACAGCAGCTGTTTCTGGAGCATCAGAACCGTGAACAGCGTTAGCATCGATAGAGTCAGCGAAATCAGCGCGGATTGTGCCAGCTTCTGCTTTCTTAGGATCTGTCGCGCCCATCAGGTCGCGGTTTTTCAAAATGGCGCCTTCGCCTTCCAGAACTTGGATCATCACTGGACCGGAGATCATGAAATCAACCAGATCCTTGAAGAAAGGACGTGCGCTGTGAACAGCGTAGAAACCTTCAGCTTCAGCACGGGACAACTGCGCCATACGGGCAGCAACTACTTTCAGGCCAGCGCCTTCAAAGCGGCTGTAAATTTGACCGATGACGTTTTTTGCAACTGCATCAGGCTTAATAATAGACAATGTACGTTCGATAGCCATCTAAAAACTCCAATAAAAAGAAAGGGTTAAGAAAAATTTCAAGAATTCATCTAACCTTAGATTTTAACATGAAACCACCAGCTCAGATATATCTTTCAAGAAATACAATTGGTCGCAGACTGAATTAATTGAACTTATGTCATCTGAAGCAGGGATTTCATTGCAATAAGGCAAATCCATCAGCGATGGGCAATCATAACGACAGATTTGTTATTGCAAAAATCTAGATCAGATCAAAAACTGCCATGGATTCCACGTGAGAGGTATGCGGGAACATGTTAATGACGCCAGCACTGCTAAGACGATAACCAGCCTGATTCACCAGCATGCCAGCATCCCTGGCCAGGGTGGAAGGGCTGCATGAAACATAGACCAGACGCTTGGGCTTTAATTCAGGCGCGATATCACCCAGATCAATCAAAGCCTGACAGACAGCCATGGCGCCATCGCGAGGCGGATCGATCAGGAAACGATCAAATTTACCAAGCTTGACGAAGTCTTGTGCCGTCACCTCAAACAGATTGCGCGTACTGAACGAGGTCTTGGCCGCCAGACCATTGTGTTTTGCATTTTCCAGAGCACGCTCAGTCAAAGTATCACTACCCTCTATACCCACAACCTCTCTTGCCAGCGTGGCGATAGGCAGGGTGAAATTGCCCAGACCGCAGAACAGATCAGCGATACGCTCATCTTTTTGCACATCCAGCATGCGCAAGGCGCGTGCGACCAGTACCCGGTTGATATGATGGTTCACCTGAGTGAAATCAGTGGGCTTGAACGGCATTTTGACGCCAAATTCTGGCAACAGATAATGCAATTCGCTAGTCGCAGGGTAGTATGGCGTGGCTGTTTCCGGCCCCTTGGTTTGCAACCACCATTGCACCTGATATTGATCAGCAAATGCCTTCAACTTCACTTCATCTTCTTTGGTCAATGGTGCCATGATGCGCAATACCATGGCAGTCACACCCTCACCTATTGCCAGTTCAATTTGCGGCAAGGCTTCAACTATGGACAGCGAAGCCACCAGGCCACGCAAAGGCATTAGCATGGCGGACACATGCGCAGGCAAGATGTCACAGGTTTCCATATTCGCGACATAACGCGATTTTTTCTCATGAAAACCAACAAGTACCGTGCCCTTTTTGATCACATGGCGCACAGACAGACGTGCGCGGTAGCGGTAACCCCAGGTCGGACCTATGATGGGCCGGAGCATGATTTCGGATTTGACCTTTCCAATATGCCAGAGGTTGTCTTCCAGCACACGCTGCTTCATGGCAACCTGGGCGCTGGCATCCAGATGCTGCATGGAACAACCGCCGCAAGTGCCAAAAAATTCACATTTAGGCTCCACCCTTTGCGAAGATTCGCGTACCAGGCTCATCATGGTTGCAGCTTCCCAACTGGCCTTCTTTTTGTAGGTACTAAACTCAACCAACTCACCTGGCAGCGCACCATCAACAAACACCACCTTACCAGTGGAACCATCTTCATTTTGCAAGTTACCGACGCCACGTGCGTCCATATCCAAAGAGCGAATTTCTATTGTATTCATGGAAATTAACGGTGCGAGATATATCGCGCCGGGAGGAAGTGAGATTTAAAAGACGGAATTATAAGAGATGCGCGGACGCGCACCTCAAGAAATATGCGAATTGAACTGGCTGCTATAACTTAAGATGCCGCCAGCCAACTAAAGCACAGAGTCACGACCCACGCCACGTGAAGCAAACGAACGCTTTAGTTTGATCAAAGCCTCCTGCTGTATCTGACGCACACGTTCACGGGTGATCCCCATTTCATCGGCCAGGGTTTCCAGAGTTGCCGGATCATCATTATCAAGTCCAAAGCGGCGCACTATGACGATACGTTGCTTGTCAGGCAATTTTGACAGCCAGTCCCTGACCAGGATCGTCATTTCATGCTGCTCGGCACGAATGTCTGGCGCATCATCACTATCACCTGGCAACATATCCATGAGACTGGACTGGGGATCATTATCCAGCGGCGTATCCAGGGAGGTGGCATGCTCGGACAGCGTCAGAATATCCTGCACTTCATCAACTGGCCTGTCGACCAGCAGGGCAATATCTTCCAGTGCCGCATCCCTCCCATCGCGCCTTTGCGATTCAAGATGGTACTTGGCCCGCAGTATCTGGTTCAGTTCACGCACCATGTGCACAGGCAGACGTATGGTCCTGGCCTGGTTCATGATGGCGCGCTCTATACTCTGGCGTATCCACCATGTTGCGTAGGTCGAAAAACGAAAGCCGCGTTCGGGCTCGAATTTATCGATGGCATGCATCAGGCCCAGATTACCCTCTTCTATCATGTCGAGCAAAGCAACGCCACGGTTGATATAGTGTTTGGCAATCGACACAACCAGGCGCAGGTTGTGCTCTATCATTTTTTGCCTGGCCTCAAAATTACCTTGCTTGGCCAGAGTCGCATAATGCAGCTCTTCAGCAGAGGCAAACAATGGCCGCGTACCTATCTGATTCAAATAGTATTGTGTGGTATCTGTAGAAAGCTCGGCAGCAAGTACGTTTTTCAGCTCATCAATAGGGGCAACAATGAGCGCCGCAGGATCTTCACTTTGCTCGTCCCGCCCCTCCTGCGCCAGATCAGCCGCATCATCCATATCCACAGCATCCGAGGCAGGATGCGCATCACCATCAGCGCCGTCCGGCGACATATCCGGCTCATCGCTAGCGGAAGAATTTTCCAACTTGTAGGTGCTTAAATTGTTATGCATGATCTGAGCTGGTTTGCAAATCCGGTAAGTGAGTCCTGCTTGAACAAATTATTGTCGAAAATGGCAATATTAATTTACCAATACAGTTTTTCTGGAATTACCCTACATAAAAAATGTCAATTTACGAAAAACACCGGCACTTGCTGCATCTTCACAACAAAGGCGCGCAAAAGCTAGCGGGCTGGCAGATATCTTGCCGGATCAACCGGCTTACCCTGCACCCTGATCTCAAAATGCAGCTTCACAGTATCACTGTCAGAATTTCCCATTTCAGCAATTTTTTGCCCTTTGCTTATGCTCTGCCCTTCCTTGACGAGTATGGATTTGTTATGCGCATAGGCTGACAGCAAGGTGCTGGTATGCTTGATAATCACCAGATTACCATAACCACGGATGCCACTACCTGCGTACAAAACTTTACCGGCACCAGCGGACAATACATCCTGCCCCATTTTGCCAGCGATATCGAAGCCTTTATTCTTAACATCGTCAAATGTCGCCAGGACTTTACCGTCAGCCGGCCACATCCAATCCACACTTTCAGTTTCAGACGTAACAGGTTCTGCTGCTTTGACTGGCACAGAAGTTTCAGACTTAATGACTGGCACTGTCGGCGCAACCGAGGCGACTACCGTGGCATCTGCCTTCTGCAATTCAGCGAGGTTAGCCTCTGAATATGGCCGCTTGTCGCCGCGCGGGCTGGTTTTGTTGGTAGCTGCGTTCACTGGCAAAGGTTTGACTTCAATTCCGGCATTTGGTGCCACACCCGTAGTTTGCGCCCCCTGGGCAGCGTCCGGTGGCGCAACCCGCAGAACCTGCCCCACTTTGATGTCGTTCGGGTTTTTCAAGTCATTCCAGGCAACCAGGTCACTATAGCTTTGCCCATGATCAAGTGCGATTCTGTACAGACCATCACCACGCTTGACCACATAGGTACCGCGCGTATTATCGGGAGCCTTCACCACTGGCTTGACAACCTCAACGACAGGAGGAGGATCAACTGGCCTGGGATCAAAGCCCCTCTCCACAACTGGCGCCTTATTCTGGACATTGGTGGTACATGCAGTCATGACCGCCAAGACTGTTATGGATAAACCAGTTTGTAGTATTTGCTGTATTTTCTTCATTTCTGTTTTAATCTATCAAATTCATTGTTGCCATGGGCAAAGCTAAATTACGCCGGGATGCAAAGGCACAAAATGGCAGGATTCGAGCACAGAACTCTTCCATTCATAATTGGATACACGCTCTATCAATTGCAACACCTGATTACGCCCACCCACAGGTGCAACCAACCTGCCACCTACCCGCAACTGTTTTAACAGGGCCTGTGGCACTTCCATTCCCGCTGCTGCCAATATGATACCGTCAAAAGGGGCCTCGCCCGGCAAACCCTGCATGCCATCGCCATATAAAAGCCGGATATTAGCGATACGCATGGGACGCAGATTGCTTTTGGCCAGTTCATGCAAGGCCTTGATACGCTCTATGGAATATACCTCTTTGACCATCACAGACAGGACGGCTGCCTGGTAGCCGCAGCCAGTACCAATCTCAAGTACACGCTCCAATTTGCCACCATTACGCATGATTTCCAGCATACGGGCCACAATATACGGTTGCGAAATGGTCTGGTGATGGCCTATGGGCAGGGAGGCATCCACATAGGCCTGGCTGGCCATGCCAGATTCCAGAAACAAATGTCTGGGCACGGCTTGCAAAGCTGCCAGCACAGTCGCATCCTTGACCCCTTGTTGCGCAACCCGTGCGACCATGGCACGCCTTACGCCTTCAGACACCAAGGGGCCAGACAATAAAGAAGGCGACAAACCTGCGGAAGAACCTGCAGCCCCCTGCGGTACATTCAATTGCTGGGGTTTTGCAGCTTTCGCTGCAGCCACACCACTTAAATGGTGGGCGGCATTGCGCATGGCAGTTTGCGGCATCGCGGTATGCCGCACTGCCCCACCACCGGCCTTGTCTTTTTGATTGACCACAGAAGACAAGGGCAAAGGAAAGCGCTTATCCTTGGTTGTCATGCAAAATCCATATCCAGGTCAGCCAACTGGCGGGTATTCGTCAAATCTATTTGTAAAGGTGTTACCGACACAAAATGCCTGGCCGTCGTATCAAAATCCGTCCCCACGCTGGCATCCCGTGCTGCTCCTGGCGGGCCTATCCAGTAAATATCCCGACCGTGCGGATCAGTCATGTGGATGACAGGCTCAGAAGTATGACGCTTACCCAGGCGCGCCTTGCGCACTCCCTTGATGTCTTCAAACGGCAGATTAGGAATATTCACATTCAGCAGGAACGGTCTGGCCAAGTCTGAGAAACCACGCTTCACCATATCCAGCGCAATGCGTGCTGCCGCATCCAGGTGCGTCCAGCCTTTTTCAGTTTGCGAAAAGGCAATTGCCGGGATACCAAACAAAAATCCTTCAGTCGCTGCGGCTACGGTACCAGAATACAAAGTATCGTCCCCCATATTCTGCCCCTGATTGATACCAGAAACGATCAGGTCAGGTTTTTCTTTCATGATGGCGGTCAGGGCGATGTGCACGCAGTCAGAAGGAGTACCATTCACAAAGTAAAAACCATTGCTGGCTCGTTGCACACTCAAGGGCCGGTCCAGGGTCAAGGCATTCGATGCCCCGGAACGGTTACTGTCGGGAGCCACCACGGTAATCTCGGCAATTGATGCCATGGCCTCAGCGAGCGCCACGATGCCAGGAGCCAGATAACCATCATCATTACTGATCAGAATTTTCATGTTTTGTATTCTACCTGATGCTGAAATATAAATTTCTACAGAGAACAGATTTTTACGGCATAATCACAAAATCAAACGGTCGTACTATTTTATGGAGACATCAAAATGAAAGCTGTTGTTTGCAAGGAGTGGGGATTGCCAGACACTTTGGTGATAGAAGATTTACCAGATATGGTGCCAGCACCTGGCCAGGTGGCCATCAATGTCAAGGCAGCAGGCGTCAACTTCCCTGACGTATTGATCATACAAAACAAGTACCAGTTCAAACCTGAACTGCCATTTACGCCAGGCAGCGAATTGTCCGGGATAGTCTATGCCGTTGGCGAAGGTGTCAGCCATATCAAGGCTGGCGACAAGGTGATTGCCTTTATTGGTAATGGTGCGTTTGCACAACAGGTCGTTGCCCCTGCCAATGCCGTCATGCCCATGCCACCAGACATGGACTTTGACGTTGCAGCAGCGATCACCCTGACTTATGGTACCTCCCATCACGCAGTGGTAGATCGTGCCCAGTTAAAAGCTGGTGAAACCATGCTGGTATTGGGCGCTGCCGGTGGCGTCGGACTTGCAGCCATAGAAATTGGCAAGGCTCTGGGTGCCCGTGTCATTGCAGCAGCATCGACCGATGAAAAACTCGATATCTGCAAGCAGCATGGTGCCGATGTCACGATCAACTATAGCAATCAGGATTTACGCGAAGCCATCAAGGCCGCTACCGATGGCAAAGGCCCGGATGTGATTTATGACCCGGTCGGTGGCATTTACGCAGAACCAGCTTTCCGCTCGATAGGCTGGCGCGGTCGCTATCTGGTGGTAGGTTTTGCCAATGGCGAAATACCCAAGCTGCCATTGAATCTGACCCTGCTGAAAGGCGCTTCTCTGGTTGGTGTTTTCTGGGGTGAGTTTGCCAAGCGTGAGCCTAAAGCCAACCTGGCTGCCATGCGTGAGCTGATGGGCTGGCTGCATGAAGGAAAAATAAAGCCACATATCTCTGGCCGCTATGCACTCAAAGACACACCAGCAGCCCTGAACGACCTGGCAGCCCGCAAAGTAACTGGCAAGATAGTCATACAACCTGAGAAATAAAGTCCGGGACCTCGCCTGCGTGCGAGGTCTTTTCCCCAAAAAGGACTACTTAAAGGGACTACTTGTTAGCGGTTGTTGGCAGCCTCACCGAGCCAATAACGATTGATGTCCTTGATACCCCATTTGGCAGCATCTTCACGTGAGGCGATCTTGTCGTTCATTCCCGGACGTGACAAGTCAATCAGTTCTGGAGCAATGTAGGCCATAGATTTAACAGAAAAGAATACTCTGACCTTTGGCAATAACAGGGATTTTCCAACCTGTTGCTCAACGACGACAGCCAGCCTGCCAGACTCCAGCTTGACCATTGTACCCACAGGATAAATACCTATACTTTTGACAAAAGCCTGAAATACTTTTTCATCAAAATGACCGCTACTCCACTCAGCCATTTTGCGCAATGATTCAGCAGGGCACCAGCCTTGTTTATAGGGACGATCTGAAGTAATCGCGTCATACACATCGCATACAGCCCCCATACGTGCGTACAAACTGATCTCATCTCCCTTCAGACGCCTTGGGTAACCGGTACCATCAATTTTTTCATGATGATGCAGGCATACATCCAGGGCAATTGCACTGACACCCTTGGCCTCTTTCAACATTTTGTATCCAGCTACAGGATGTTCCTTGACGGAGACAAATTCAGCATCTGTCAATTTTCCTGGCTTGTTCAAAATATCAGCATCCACCATCATCTTGCCTATATCGTGCAACAAGCCAGCCAGACCGGCTTCCCTGGTTGCCTCTTCAGACAAGCCCAGCTGCTTGGCCAATGCCACCATTAGTGCGCATACGGCAATCGAATGCATATAGGTGTAATCATCCTTGGTCTTGAGTCTGGCCAAACCTATCAGGGCACCAGGATTGCGCATGACGGAATCAGCAATTTCTTCCACCATGGTCTGGGCATTACCGACGTCTACCGCCTTGCCCATGCGGGCTTCACTGAACATGCTGAACACGGCTTGCTTGGATTTGCTGACAATGGCAGAAGCACGCCCCAGTTCGTCATCCATGGAGACTGAGGTAATCTGGCGCGGTGATGGAGCAGGCTCTGGCAGCGGTTCTGGCGCAGGCTCGGGTTGTGGCGCTGGCTCAGGTTCGGCAGCCGTTTTTTCTACCGCCTCGGGCAGGACATCAAGGCCCTTGCTGACATCAATCCAGGCATGACGGATTTTGGTTGCCTGGATTTTTTTTAATTCTTCAATTTCTCCAAGCAAGAAAGACTTTTGCCAGAATGGCGTATCTATCCAGGAACTGCACAGTTCCTGCACATACATGCCAACCCTCAGTTGAGCGACTTCAATTTTCTTCAACATAGGCAGGGGAAAGTTATGAATTGGATAAGCAAAAAAAGCTTCAATGCGTGTCACCCAATTATTCTACAAAGCTCGTCCACAAGCCAGTAGTAAAACCGTATATTACAAAATTTTTCCTTCAGGCAAGTTACCCAACAAATTCATAGGACGGAAAAAATCCTGCATTGTCTTGTTACCGATAAAACTCAGGTTGTAGGGATGCTCAGCACTGATCTGCTCGTACAGTGCGGTCTCGGGCATGACACGAAGCTGTTCGGCAATCTTACCCCACAAGACTAACACTGCCTTTTGCTTTTTGTGCGCACTTTGATATTGATCTAGCGCAGATAAAACTGTTTGCAAAAATGGCTGCCATGCTTTTGCATCTTTTACCGGAGCTGTGTCTTCACGAAATACCAGACTGGCATTCAATAGTAAAAATCCTTGTGCGATGAGTTTGTGTTGTAAATCGTCCAGCGTCTGAATAAAACCGCCCTCAGGCAAACGCGCCTGTGTGGCAACAGCAGCCATGGCGTCACCAGCAGTTGCCTCTTGCTGCAAATGACCAGAAGCGACCAGCAACATCTTCATGAAGTTTCTCAGTGACGTGGCGCGATTGACTTTCTTGGACAAGCCACCACCCTCTTCATCAGACCACAAGCTTTTTACCGCCCCGTCCATGAAACAATAACCTGTTGCACTGTCTGCCCGCGGATAAGGTCCCTCGCCCATCAGGATGTAACGTACATCATCCATGGGCATGGAGAATGCAGCAAATAATCTGGCCTGGTTAGGCAGATAGTCAGACCTGGTCAAACCCGGGAAATAATCCGGATTGGTTTCATGCACTCGCTGCAATCCCCTCTCTATGACAGGCCGCCAGGATGAGTGTGACTGTTCTATCGCCAGACACACATCTTCCGGGCACACATCTTGCCATGAACTCATTGCTGCCCGCCCGGCATTGCAGATGGCAGAGAGGCCGTAGGCAAGCCAGGTGTCACCATAGGTGGCGGCGGGCTGCTGATAGGTCCGCCTGGTGCATCATTGTGCTTGGCAGAAGGAAATGCGACAGGCGCCACTTGTGGCGGCACTGTATTGGACTGATTCAAGGGCGGTATTTGTACCGGACCACGATTCATATCCGGCATTTGCGGCAATTCTACACGTCGCATGATGCCGGATTCAGACACCATCACATATTGTTCATGCACTTCTTTCAGGAGCACGCCAGGAGCAACCTCCTTATCCATGGCCACAGCTACAGCTGGTTTTCCGTTGGCACTGATGATGGCCAGACTTTTTTCAGCCTGCTTTGCCAGCACAATGCCTTTTAACTGGTAATTGGTGGCAGTAGCTTGCGCGGCCTGGCTATTACCGAAAATACCACCCCATTGCCCAGTACCTGGTTCATAACTGTTTTGCTGAAACCCGGCAGCAACCGCCCTTGCCTGCGGCTTGAATAAACGCAGCGCCCAAAAACTCAATGACGCACATAGTGCGATAAACAAAAGAAATGTCACAAGGACAGGTAAGCGTTTCATTTTTATCCTTTTAGCGTACCAATTGATTTATTTCTATGATAGGCATCAGTACCGCCAGCACGATGAGCAAGACCACGATCCCCATGGTCAGGATCAATACCGGCTCCAGAAAGCCAGCCATGGTCATTGCCCGGCGCTCAAGGTCCTGCTCCTGGGTATTTGACGCACGCTCCAGCATGGCGGGCAATTCACCAGTCACCTCGCCTGCCCTGATCATATGTATCAACATGGGTGGAAAATGCTTGTGCGCCGACAAGGCGCGTGCCAGGCTGACGCCTTCTCTGACGCTAGCCGTTGCCTCTTCTACCTGTGCACGCATGGCCACATTGGACAAGGTTTCGCGGCTGGTTTGCAGAGCCCGCAAGATAGGAACGCCTGAGCCAGTCGTAATCGCGAGAGTACTGGCGAACCTTGCCGTATTCAGGCTGCGTTCAAACTTGCCATACAAAGGCGCGTGCAATAACCAGCGGTGCCAGCGCATCTTGAAATCAGGATTGCGCAAAGCCAGCCGCCACAGAGAGAAAGCAGCCACCAACAGGATTGCAACGATCCAGCCATAAGCACGCACAAAATCTGAAATGGCCAGCATCACCAGTGTCAGGAAAGGTAGCTTCTGCTTGGTATTGGCAAAGACAGAAACAATTTGTGGCACCACATAAGTCAACAAGAAAATCACGATGGCAAAAGCCACCACCGTCACGATTGCCGGATAAGTAAATGCCAGCCTGACTTTTTGTATCAGCGCATTACGTCTCTCTATGTAATCAGCCAGTCGCGACAACACCCGCGACAGATGGCCGATATGCTCACCCGAAGCCACGAGTGCACAATAGATATCAGTAAAATCATTGGGATGCTGCTTCAGCGCGTCAGACAGGGAATTACCGGCCATGACTTCCGAACGTATAGAACCGACCAGGTCACGGACATAAGTGCGCTCTGATTGCTCCAGCAAGGCAGACAGGGATTGCTCAAGCGGTAAGCCCGCCTCCAGCAGACTGGACAATTGTCTGGTGAATAAGGCATTTTCCACTGTAGAAAGATGATCGGCAAAGAAGCTGGTCTTGCGCTTGCCACCCGCATCCATTTGATTGGCAATGGACTCTACAGTAACTGGCACCAGGCCCTGAGCTCGCAAGTCACTGCGGGCAGCCCGGGCACTATCGGCATTTAATACGCCTTTGCTGGTATGGCCTGCGTTATCAACAGCCTCATATCGAAATGCTGGCATGTACTTATTCCTTAGTCACGCGCAACAATTCTTCTGGCGTAGTAACACCAGTTTTCAGCCAGCGATCACCATCTTCACGCATGGTTTTCATGCCATCCGCCTGGGCTGCCGCACGTATTTCTGCTTCTGCCGCCTCATGATGTATCTGGGCACGAATCGCGTCTGTGGTTTGCAATAACTCATAAACACCAACACGCCCCTGATAACCAGTATGGCCGCAATGCTCGCAACCGACCGCATGCCAAGTGCCTTCTTTTTCAACACGGCAATGCGTACACAATTTGCGCACCAGTCGCTGGGCAACCACACCCAGCAATGAAGAAGACAACAGGAAGGGTTCTATACCCATATCCAGCAAACGCGTGACTGCCGCAGCAGAATCATTGGTATGCAAGGTTGCCAGCACCAAATGACCTGTCAAGGATGCCTGTACCGCAATTTGCGCGGTTTCCAGATCGCGTATCTCACCTATCATGATGACGTCAGGATCTTGCCGCAAAATTGCCCGCAAGGCCTTGGCAAAAGTCATTTCGATTTTTGCATTGACCTGTGTCTGGCCAACACCGGCCAGTTCATATTCGATAGGATCTTCCACCGTCAGGATATTGGTGGTACCGGCGTTCACCCGCGACAAAGCTGCATACAAAGTCGTGGTCTTGCCCGAACCAGTTGGCCCGGTCACCAGCACGATGCCATGCGGTTGCGCGATCAGCTTGTCAAATTGCGTCAACACATCTGCGCTCATGCCCAGATGACTCAAATCCAGACGCCCCGCTTCTTTATCCAGCAAGCGCAATACAGCACGTTCTCCATGGCCGGTTGGTAAAGTGGATACCCGCACATCAACAGGCTTGCCACCTATGCGCAAGGTAATGCGGCCATCTTGCGGCAGGCGTTTTTCGGCAATATCAAGCTGCGCCATGATTTTGATACGTGAAATCAGGGAAGCATGGATTGCCTTCTTCGGACGCACGACGTCACGCAAGGCACCATCAACACGGAAACGCACTACAGAAATTTGTTCAAATGGCTCAATATGGATGTCTGATGCGCCATCACGCAGGGCCTGCGTCAGCAGCGCATTGATCATGCGTATCACCGGCGCATCATCAGCCGACTCCAGCAAGTCCTCAATCGCTGGCATATCCAGCATGAGTTTGGCCAGATCAAGATCAGATTCCACTTCTCCGACGACATCGGCCGCATCACCACCAGAACCGGCATAAGCCTTGGCGATTGCTTCGGCTAACTCAGTATGCGGCAGCATGACCAGTTTGACTTTGCCAAACTTGCGGCCAACTTCAGCTATCGCTGCAGAGGGCGTCATCTTGGAAATCTGGATTTCTACGACGCCATTGATGACAGCATTGTCCCTGACTGCCAACACAGAGAAATCCCTGGCAAAACCATAAGGCAATAAACGATGATCAAGCATGGCTTATTTGCCTTCCTTGCCTGTTGTCGGTGTTTTCTCAGGAGAGATCAGCAAAGGAGTAGTCAGTAATTTTCCTTTTTCTGCAGACGGCCACAAATTCTCTGCAACGCCATCTTTGGAAGGTACGATCTGGGTACGCATATAGTCATAGCGATCAACAGAAATATTATTGCTTTGCTCTGCATTGCGTATCACTGTAGGACGCAGGAACACCATCAAATTTGTCTTGGAACGTTTGCTGGTCTGGTATTTGAACAGATTGCCAATCAAGGGAATGTCACCCAGGCCTGGTACTTTTTCGCCACCATCAGTGGTGCTGTCTTCAATCAAACCACCCAGCGCAATAATCTGGCCATCATCGACCAGCACATTGGTAGTGATCGAGCGTTCCTTGGTAATAATGCCTGCGGCATTGGTCGTATCATCCACGCTCGATACTTCCTGATAAATCGCCAGCTTGACTGTGCCGCCTTCAGAGATTTGCGGCTTGATTTTCAACTTCAAACCTACCTGTTTGCGGTCTATGGTCTGAAAAGGATTGACACCAGCAGTACCACTGGATGCAGTGGTAAATTGACCAGTAATCAGCGGGACATTTTTACCGACGATAATATTGGCTTCTTCGTTATCCAGCGTGACGATATTTGGTATCGACAAGACATTGGCATTGCCATCTGTCTGCAACACACGCGCCAATGCGCCCAGGCCCAATTGACCATTGACTTGTTTGAACAAGCCCAGAGACAAGCCTGAGCCCGGCAACACCGAGCCTAGTGTAGTGGCATTGCCTGCAGCAAGGTTAAGGATATTATTTCCCTTGGTAGAGAACGACGTGCCACCGCCTATACGATAATTACTGGTACTGTCACCTGACAAGCCCAGCCATTGCACACCCAGCTCATTGGATTTGTCTGCACTGATCTCAACAATCAGTGCCTCCACATAAACCTGGGCACGGCGGGCATCAAGCTGTTCTATCACCGTGCGCAAATTGCGGTAAACAGGTTCACTCGCGGTAATGATCAGGGTATTGGTCGATGCGTCAGCCTGGATATATCCAGCTGCACCGCCACCACTGGAGCTGCTGCCTGTGCTGTTATTACTGAATGATGGCATGCTACTTTGCGTCGTGCCGGTAGTATTTGCAGATACAGGGCTGTTGGTACCATTAGCCGCGCTGCCTGCATTGGAAATCGTGCTGCTTGAACTGCGCGAGGAAGAAGTATCGCCAGTAACGATGGAGCGCAAGGTTTGCGCCAGCTTCTCAGCCTCAGCATTCTTTAAATAAACCACATGGACATTGCCAGGCTGTGAGGTAGGCTGATCAAGCTTGGCGATCAGCGACTTGATCTGGTTTGCCTTGGCCACAGAAGAGGCACGCACCAATATGGCATTGGAACGCGGGTCAGCCAACAATACCGGCTTGGTAGGGTCAGCACCGCCGCCGCCCGAATCTACGACCTTGGAAACCATGGTGGCGATGTCAGAAGCGATTGCATGCTTGATCAGGACCACATCCATATCTGTGGTTGCAGGCACATCCAGGGCAGCGATGATCTTGTTCAGGCGCTTGATGTTGTCTGCATAATCGGTAATGACCACCGTATTATTGCTGGGGTTACCATTAATCGTATTATTCGGCGAAATCAGCGGGCGCAATATCGTCACGATATTGGCAGATGACTCATAATTCAGCTTATAGATCTGGGTGACGACCTGGTCACCCTTGGCAGTTTCTGTTCTTTCTGAACTTGTATTCTGGGTAGGGCCGGGCTGCAACTTGGCATCTGACTCTGGCACCACCTTGGAGTAACCGTCCGCCGTCACCACTGAAAAACCTTGCAGACGCAAAGTGGAAGTCAGTAGCTTATAAGCCTGGTCCTTGGTCAGCGGTGTTTCCGACACCAGATTGATCTGTCCCTTGACCCGGGGGTCAATGATGAAAGTCACGCCGGTATAGTGACCTATCGCCTTGATGGCCGACTCTATGTCCGCGCCAACCAGGTTGATATCGACCGTATTTTTTGACGGGTCTTGTGCCATGGCCATAGGTGCCATCAAGAAACCGGCTGTCAATATTGCCGCACCAGTCAATGCAGACAATTGCTGGATAGGTTGGCGTAGCGAATTTCTAGTCATGGCGACCCTGTGCTTTAATGGAAATGTTTTCATTTGAACTCTAACGCAATTACATCTTTTTCACCGTCATTACGACGCTGCCCAAGCAAATTCAATAAATTTGCCAGCCTTGCTTCTTGCCCTGCCTCTGCCCATGCCTTGCCAGAAAACTGGAAACGACCATTCGTCATTTTTCCACTGCCTGCCAGCATCATCGGGCCCTTCATCGTCAACAACTGCATATCTGCTTCTGTTCCGCGCAAATCAAACGCCATCTGGTAACTACCCAGAGGTTTGATAGGTGACAGGCGTGACGCCATTTCTGCCAGCTCCAGCTGCATGTGTCCTGTCATACTCAACTGGGCATTCTTGCGCGAAAACAGCAACTCATTCCAGGACAAATGCAACAAACCGGTAGGCCCTACGGTATTCAAAGGAGCCCCCAAACCTTCCAGCCGTTCAGGCGGCAACAACAGCACCGACGGACTGACTTGCCATTGGCTGAAGTTGCCGGCAATCTTGACAGGGGCAGACAGGGCCGCAGAATTTTCCAGCTCGACCTTGATTTGCCCCAACATCAGCAGAGGTGAAATACGCCACTGAAACCGCCCGGGGAACAAAGGAGTCACCGGCCCGACTTTACCTGCTGCCACACCCACAAATGCCGAGCCTTGCCAGAAACTGCCTTGCACATCGCCCAGACTCAACCTGCCCTGGCTTTGTCTTTCAAGCACAAAGCCCAGCCAACTCGCAGGCAAAAACACAACTACAGTCAAAATGACACTGATCAGTGCTGCCAGTATCCACGTCAAACGCCGGGTGATTAACATTGCTGTATTCCGGCCTCAGGTAGAACTTCTTTGCTGCCGCAAAGTCAGGGTCGCACTTACCTGACCACTTTCCAGCAGGGACACCAGCTTTGCTTCTTCCACGGTCAGTCTTGAGGCTTTTTGCATTTCCACGAGACATTCCATCAAACTTGCATAAGAAGCGGTTGGAATTTGCAAACGTACCAGATCATCACTGACAGCAACAGTTTGCACCTTGATACCACGCCGCCCCAACACCGCCTCTATTTGTTCTCGGCTCACAGGCGCAACAAATTCAGACAAATTGGCAGTCAAGCCGGCCTGCTGTTTGCTTAACTCGGTAATTTCTGCCAATTGCTGATTCAAGACAGGCAATGCAATACTCAATTGCTTGCGGCCGCTCAAGGCAGGAGCAAGAAAAAAACCATAGACTATGGCAGCAATAATGAACAAGGCACAAATGATCAGCATTTTGCGCTCGCGCTCTACCCTGGACTGCCAAAAGAAATTGAACTGTTCTCTGATTGCACTGAACATTATTCTTTACCCCGGTGGAAACACGCAAAGCGCCATCTGATGCGGTACTGATTTTCATGGATTGCTCGGCCAGTGCAGAACGCAAGGCATCCATCGGCACTTGCACATTCGGTTTGATTCTGACGAACAATGACCTGTCTTTGTATTCTATGGACGCCACACCACCAGGCACGCCGACCCTGTCCCATACTTGCGAGAATTGCGCTGCAATCACGGCAAAGTCATTGATTGCAAACTGTCCGGCTGCCCGTTTTGATATGTTGATTTTTTGCTGCATCTGTTTCAATGGGTCAGAAATGACGGTTTCTTTTGGATAGGTATTACGGAATACCTGCAACAAGGCACTCTTCTGATCTTTTTCTTCACGCCTCAGATTGAACCATTCAATATTCAGCGCCAGCAAATTGACTACCGCCAAGGCTATTGCCAAACGTAGCGGCCAGCGCCATTTGCTCCAGTCAAAACTGGCCATGTGTTCTGCCGCCACACCTGTCATCAGGTCTGGCGTATTGGTATTGACACCCGCTACCCGGTTGACCCAGCTTACCGGCAAGATTTCTATCTTGTCTTCCAGGCCATCTGACTTCAATGCGAGTTGACATGCTTCGACTGCAGTTGCCGGAACATAAGCAGCAACTTTAGGACTGTTGCTCAATTGCGCCAGCATGGAAAGCGCATCGCCCATGCCTGCACTTTCAAGGCTCAGGCCCAGGCCATGCTGAACACCGTCACGCAGGCTCAGCTCCAGTCCCTCATCCTTTTCTTCTATCAGGGCTGAGGCAGTCTGGCTGGCCTCATCATAGGCAAGCGACAATTGTGCTGGATAAGCAGAAAATTTCCTGGTCGGCCAGTCTTTTACCCGTTTGGCCAAGCCTTCAAGCCAGGCTTTATCCGTGACGGCAACAGTGACTTCTCCATCCTGCACATCACCACCGACCAGCACCAGGTCTGAGGGATCGGTAATCAACTGATCTTCCAGCAAATTCGGCAACGCCTGTTTCAACCTGGCTGCCGACATCGGTGGCACTTTGGTTTTCAGCAAGCTGGTGTCACTGGCAGCCAGGATAAAAGCAACCTGTTTTGCGCTGATCGCCAGCGTTTTTAATTCAGCGAGGCTGGAATGCCCTTGCTGTTGCAAGCGGCCTTCTGCCGATATCAAGGCGAAAGCCAATGCTTGCGCTGACCAGTCAGGCCTGTGTTGTGCCGCCACTCTGGAGGGCAAAGAGATATACAGTGTGCTTGCCATTTTTATTTAATTTTCCCGTACCCAAAGCACTGTTGTTGTCATTGCCGTCGATCCTATATTATCGGCACGCTCTATCAATGCACTGACATCCAGTGCCGAACGATTCATCTTGACCTTGCCATTGACGATGAAGTATCTGGTTGCGACATCCACGTCCTTGTCTGTCAGTGTTTTAAGTCTGTCTTCAAAGCGCGACTTGAATTCTGCCACCGTGCGAAAGTACGCACGATCGCGACTGGCGATCATGGCGGCAGCATCACCCACGCTAAGTCCGTCAATTCTGGCAGCCAGCACTTCGGCAAATGTCGTATTGACATTAATACTGGTCTTGCCTGGCAACACCGTAACAAAGCCTTTGAGCTTCTCCACCATTTCCGGCGTAAATCCATTAATTGCCAGCAAATCATCTACTTGAGTAAAGCGCAGGAATTGTACTTCAGGTTGCACGGAATCGGAGGTGCTTTTTCCTGCCCCTGTTTCAGCGGAAGAAGAACCTGGCGCAGCAATCGCCCGGGTTTGTGTCCTTGCCACCATGTCTGCAACAGCCTCTGCCAGTTGCCCATCAAAACGCAAATTCACCAGCAGACGGCTGAACACGGCCACCTCACGTGCATCCACATTGCCATCTGTCGCCAGATTATTCAGGTTATACATTCCTTGCGCATCAACGACCTGGCCTGACAGCGTGGCATCGCTATCTTCATTTTCAGTCTTGGCATTTTCCACATATTGATCAAGGCGGGTATCTGCCAGCTTGACAGCCCATGGCTCTCCCAGGTGATCGACATTGGCAGACTGCTTGCCGTCTTCACACAATATCAGTCTTGCCCAGTCTATCGCCCCGCGCAATATCCATTTCTTTTGCAATTGCATGCGCTGGTTTTCTATCGACCTGACCTGCACTTGCTGTTGCCAGAACAGGCTGGCAACAATGGTGATAGCAAGGGTTGTCAGCAACAAGGCAGTAATCACAGCTACGCCACGCTGTTGGCGGGTATTTTTTGAGTTCATACCGCGCCCAGCAAGAATACTTTAGTGACAGGCAGCTCACGGCCTGATAGCTGCACGGCAATTTCCAGCCCGGTCAATTTACCGGCTCTGCTTGGAATGCCTGGCGCTGCTGGTGTGGGATTGGCGCCGGCTTCGCTGCCACCGGCACGCCAGCCATTCTCACCTTCTTTCCAGGTACGCATTTCAAACCCTGTCACCTGCGTTTGCAAGCCGATCGAGGGCGTGGTCTCGGCATCAGACATGGCATTTTGCCAATCATGCTCCAGCACTGCCAGTTCACGGGTGGGCAGCATTTCGCGCCTGCCAAGTACTCCACCACGCACGCTGTAGACGACAACTTGCAAGCGGGTGGGTTGATTCTCTTCAAATACAGTGCGCACCAATGCCAATCTCGGCCCTTGGGCGCTGAAAACTTCACGGCCCGGCAAATTACTGGCATCAACGATATGGGCGCAATCATTCTCCAATTGGGCAAACGCCAGTTGTATACCGCGTGTCTGCTCCATTTCCTCGGCCAGCACGGTGCGGGCGCGGACAATACTATCGAGGCCACGCCAGCCGAGCACGGCGATAATCGCTAATATGGTAATTGCTACCAAGAGCTCTATGAGGGTAAAACCGGACTGCGGCAAATTGGCTGTACGGTCTTTCCGGGATGGCCTACATTTAAAGTGCATTCGGCACCACCTGCGTCAGCTTGATGATGCGGCGCTCAGGGCTGTCTGCTTCATACACAAACACTTCAACTCTTCTGAAAGAAGGATTGGGAGTGGCAATGACATGCTCTTCGCACATCAGGTGCAAGTCGCCTTGCGGGCAGGCAAAGGTACGCTCACCAAAGGCGGGCCACTCATGCGCCAGACGTATTTGCGCCAAACGGTTCTCAGCCGACCAGGTCGCCATCATGGAAGCGCGCAAGCTGCTGCTGTTTTGCGTCAGGCTACCCACTGCACGCAAGCTCGCACCCAGGGCAGTACCGACGATGACCAGTGCCACCAGTACTTCCAGCAGGGTAAATCCAGATTGTGAGCGCAAGCGCGGCATCTTATGCATCTTATTCCACTGAAAAATGACCTATACCGTCGGCCCGTACACTGACATGTTTGTCATTGGACTTGATGGTGAGCACAAAGGGTTTATCGACGGGTTCACGGCCAAACAGTATCCTGATCACCGAGCTGTCTGCCGCTTGGGGCTGCATGGATAATTCTACTGGCGCAGTTTGAAAAAACCGTTCGCGCAGCATGTCGTCCTTGATAGGAGACCAGATTCTGTCTTCCCTGACCAGAAAGCGATAACCATTCTGATCCACCTCAAAAGCCACCGGCAAATTGCGCACGATCGCTTCATCACGGGCAAGTTGCAAAAGCAGGGAAATACGCTTGGCGTCATTTTCCAGGCGTTGCTGCTCGCCCGGCATGGCGTTAATACTGATGGCACCCAGAATGAGGCCAAAAATGACTAACACCACCAATAACTCCAGCAAGGTAAAACCTTGCTGCCCATGCTTCATCTTCATGTTTGCTTCTTATAAATCCCAGGAGCCTATATCGGCATCTTCTCCGCTGCCGCCAGGCTGGCCATCAGCCCCCAGAGAAAATACATCAACATCACCTCTGATACCAGGCGAAAGATATTGATATGGCTTGCCCCATGGGTCATTGCGCAGTTTTTCTATATAGCCACCCGTCTGCCATGCATTTGCTGCAGGGCCAGACGTTGGTTTTTCTATCAGTGCCTGCAAACCCTGTTCCGTAGTCGGGTAGCGCTGGTTATGCAATTTGTACATCTTCAGTGCACCCATGATGGTGGAAATATCCTGCTTGGCTGCAGTCACCCTGGCTTCATGGGTAAAACCCGTCAGTCTAGGCACCATAAAAGCACCGAGAATGGCGATGATGGTCACAACCACCATGATCTCTATCAGGGTAAAACCGCGCTGGGAATTCCTGGCCTTGCCTGCACGTAATGAAACTGAAGGAACTGAAAAATTAAGCATGGCGTAATTCTAAAAAATAAAAACTCTAAAAATAAAAAAATGCGTGGCGTACATACTAGCTGCACGCTGACGCAGTATAAATCCTGAGATTATCCCTGGGGCCACTTTCTGTATCGAATAGTAACAAAAAATGCCTTGAAGACAATATTTAAACACAAAATTGGAAATTAATATGTATGAATTCTGTTGAATTGCACTTCATACTACCACCAGTATGTGTCAACTCAATTTCAGCGGCAGACTGCGCAGACGTTTACCAGCCAGGATAAATACCGCGTTGGCAACTGCTGGTGCTATCGGCGGCACGCCTGGCTCACCTATCCCCTGCGGCAGCTCTGCACTCTTGATGATGACAGTTTCGACTTCTGGTGCCTCATTGATGCGCAAGACCTGATAGTCGTTGAAGTTACTCTGCATGACCTTGCCGTCCTTGATCGTGATCTCGCCATACAAGGCAGCACTGAGGCCAAATACCACGGCAGACTCCATCTGCTGGGCAATGATATTGGGATTAACCGCTATGCCGCAATCCACAGCACAAGTTACCTTGTGCACCCGGATTTGCCCATCCTGCACTGAGACCTCGGCTATCTGGGCGACTATACTGCCAAAGGATTCATGCAATGCCAGGCCATGGGCCCTGCCTTCCGCTGGCTTGCCCGCTTTTTGTACTACTGCATCCAGCACGGCCAGATGACGTGGATGATCCTTCAACAAGCCACGGCGGAATGTCAGGCTATCCTGATTAGCTGCATGGGCAATTTCATCGATAAAACTCTCTTTAAAAAAGGCATTGTGTGAATGGCCGACTGAGCGCCAGAAACCAAGCGCAACGGGACTGGGAGCAATGACATGCCGGATGCGCTGATGCGGGATTTCATACGGCATGTCAAACTCGCCTTCTGCCGTGGTTTTATCAGGACCAGCCCCCATCAAACCAAAGGTGCGCGCCAATACCTGATGGGTAATTGAACCCGACACGGACTTGTTGTCATAAGCCAGCAATTTGCCCGCACTATCCAGCCCTGCCCTGAAGCGTGCCAGGGCGGCTGGGCGATACATGTCGTGCGTCGTATCTTCTTCCCGGCTCCAGATCATCTTTACAGGAGCACCCTTGATTTCCAAGGCAATACGCGCGGCTTGCGCGACCATATCTACTTCCAGCCTGCGGCCAAAACCACCACCCAGATAGGCCATGTGCAGAGTGACGTCTTCAGATTTAAGCTTGGCAACTTTGGCAGCCACATCTACGGCCACACCAGGTACCTGGGTAGAAACCCAGATTTGCAGCTTGCCATCCTTGAGCTGTGCGGTGCAATTGATAGGTTCCATCGCAGCATGCGCCAGAAACGGCGCACGATATTCTGCCTCTACGGTTTTTGTTACGTTCTTGCCAGCCAAGGTTTCTTCGACATCTCCAGTCTTGTGATAGGCAAAACCAGATTCACTATCGAGCTTATTGGCAAAGTCCTTGAATATACTTTCTGTAGAGAGTTGCGCATGCTCGCCCGCATCCCAAGTGATGGGCAATTTATCCAATGCCTGTCTGGCTTGCCAATAAGACTGAGCCACCACGGCCACACCTGCCACCGCCCCTTCCATGGAGAAATCAATGACCTGCATAACGCCGGGCATGGACTTGACTGCAGCGGCATCAAAAGACTTGATGCGACCACCTATGGTCGGGCTTTGTTTGATGGCGGCATACACCATGCCTTCTGGTCGCGCATCAATACCAAACTGGGCGCTGCCATCACCTTTGGGCGCAGCATCAGTACGCGGCTGCGGCTGGCCTATGATTTTGAAGTCTTGCGGACGCTTGAGTTGTATCTCACCAGGTTTGCTATTGACGGCATCAGCAGCCAGTTCAGCATAGCTGGCATGCTTGCCGGATGAATGGCTGACTACTCCATCTTTGGTTCTACATTCTGTCGCAGCCACCTTCCATTTTTTTGCTGCTGCGGCAATCAGCATGGCGCGCGCCGTAGCACCTGCTTCGCGCATGGGTTGCCAGGCGTCTTTGACGCTGGATGAGCCACCTGTCATTTGCAAACCCAGTTCGCGGGCAAACTTGAGCGTCACCCATTGCGCGGTGCGCTTGAGGCTACCGTGATCATCCGGGTGAAAAGGCAGGCCATCAGCCAATGCGGCCATGTTTCCATAGATTTTGTCAGCGGGCACATACATGGGCCTGACCATGCTCATGGGCACATCCAGCTCTTCGGCCACCAACATTTGCAGGGCAGTATGTATGCCCTGCCCCATTTCGCTCCTGTGCATGGCAACACTGACTGTGCCATCTTGCACAATCTTGATCCAACCGTTCATGGCGACTTCGCCATTTGATACCGGCAAGGGTGTACTGGTGTTCAGTCGCTGGCGCGGAGGCATTACGCCCCAACCTACCAGTAATGCACCCGTCAAGCCCAAGCCACCCAGGATGAAGCGGCGGCGTCCTGATTTTTTTAGCTGCGACATGCGCTGTCTCCCTTATTTTTGCCGCCTTCATATTATTTCTTATATATTTGGCGTGCTTATGTATTCCGTCTTGGATAACCTTCTGCCAATATCCTGGTCCAGACGATTTCCTTCTGTTCTGTGTTCATGAACACCCACTCTGCCACCTCAGCCACGGTGCGGCCACAGCCACGACAGACATCATCAAATGTTGTTGAGCAAACGGCAACACATGGCGTGTCCGGGCGTTCTTTGCCTTCCATCTTTATTACTGACATATATATGTACTCTTGTTTTCAGGAAAATCTTGCCTGAGAGCTTGGCGCTCTTATAATAAAACGAGCGTTCGCATTTTCCCCGGCTAATAGTAAATGTTTTTTTGTTTACTGCGTTGGTGGTCTTACTCTATTTTGCTCTCTATTTTTCCAGAAACAGAGGGACTTTGTTGACAGCCTACAGGCTTCAGCGGGAAAATTGGCTGCTTTCTGTCTATCCCTCACAAATATAAAGGTACATCATGAAAGTAGCCGTCGTTCTTTCCGGTTGTGGCGTCTTCGATGGCGCTGAAATTCACGAGAGTGTGCTGACTATGCTGGCTCTCGTCAGAGCCGGTGCAGAACCTGAGTTCTTGGCACCCGATATCCCGCAAGCCCATGTTGTCAATCACCTTACTGGCCTGGTCGCTGAAGGTGAGAGCCGCAATGTATTAGTGGAATCTGCCCGCATTGCCCGCGGCAAAATCAAAGATATCGCGCTGGCAAATGCTGACGACTATGCCGCCGTATTTTTCCCTGGTGGTTTTGGCGCAGCCAAAAACCTGTCTGATTTTGCCAGCAAAGGGGCAGACTGCCAGATACAGCCAGATGTCTTGCGTTTTGCCAAAGCCATCGCTGATGCAGGCAAACCCGCATGTTACATCTGCATCGCTCCCGCCATGATGCCCCACATCTATGGCAATGGTGTCGCCGTCACCATAGGCACAGATGAAGGCACAGCAAGCGCTGTCACTGCCATGGGCGGGCAGCACATCAATTGCCCGGTCAAAGAATTTGTCATCGACAAGCAAAGAAAAGTTGTCAGCACACCAGCCTATATGCTGGCAGAAAACATTGCTGAAGCTGCTACTGGCATAGAAGCTGCCGTCAAAGCGACGCTGGCATTAATCTGAAACCCCCAAGCCCCAGGTATCATTTTTAAAACAAGGTCTTCATGACTCAAGATTTTTTCCAATCCCTGATGTTGCTGATATTGGTCACCGACCCGTTTGGCAACGTCCCCATCTTTGTCAGTGCCCTGTCCCATGTTGCGCCCGAGCGGCGCTGGCGTGTGGTCGTGCGCGAATGCGCGATAGCCTTTGGCCTGCTTTTGCTGTTCATGTTCTTTGGCAAACACTTCCTCACTGCGCTGCAATTAACTGAAGTGTCCTTGCGCATAGGTGGTGGTGTGATCCTGTTCCTGATTGCCTTGCGCATGGTGTTCCCGCAGGAAGGTGGTATTTTTGGCGATGTGGAAGATGGTCACGAACCCTTTATCGTGCCACTGGCAATACCAGCACTGGCTGGCCCGTCTGCGCTGGCAACAGTCTTGCTATTTTCATCCGATAGCCGTCAGGACATGGTGGTACATCTGGCGGCATTGACTGCCGTTGCAATAGTCTGGCTGGTGGTATTATTGAGCGCAGAACGCATGCAAAAAGTACTGGGTGTGCGCGCGATGACGGCCTTCGAACGCCTGATGGGCTTGATACTGACGGCGATGTCGGTCGAAATGCTGCTGGCGGGGATCAGGGATTATCTGAAAACCCTGAACTGACAAAATACAGCTGACCACGCATTGAGGACTTGGTCAGCCACACCAGACGATTTATCAAGCGCCTTCAGTGATTAAAGCTAAAGTAACCGAGCAGGAACAACGCCAGGGCAATCAGGAATTGTTTAAGCATTTGACGATTCATGGTTGTCCTTTAAATTATTTTATCTTCAGTCATTTGCGCGATCTCGGCATCACTATAACCCAAGGCACTCAGCACTTCCTGATTATGTTGACCGAGGCGCGGACCCAACCACTGAGTCTGCCCAGGAGTCTCTGACATCTTGGGTGTTATGGCAGGCAGCTTGACTGGCGTACCATCATCAAATGCATGCTGCTCGAACATCTGGCGCGCCAGGAATTGCGGATCGCTCATCATATCCCGCACAGAGTAGATTTTACCCACTGGCACATCCGCAGCCTTCAGTATTTGCAAGGCTGTTTCTATATCACGGCCTGAGCACCATGCTTGAATTGCCGCATCAATTTCTGCCGTACGCGGGACACGGCCATCGTTGCGCACCAGACCAGGGTCTTGCGCCAAATCATCACGATCTATGGCTTTCATGAGCCTGTGGAAGATCGCATCACCATTACCTGCAATAACAATATTTTCACCCTCAGCAGTGGTATAAGTATTCGATGGGACTATTCCAGGCAAAGCACCACCAGTACGTTCACGCACGACACCGGCATGATCAAATTCCGGCACCAGAGATTCCATCAAATTGAAGACCGACTCGTACAAAGCCACATCCACCATCTGGCCCTGACCAGCAACACATGCCTCGCCCTGTTTGCCATTCCAGCGTCCACCCGTGACATCGCGATGACGCAGGGCCATCATGGCACCAATGACACCATGCAAGGCGGCGACTGAGTCCCCTATCGATATGCCTACGCGCACAGGTGGGCGATCAGCGTGGCCAGAGACATAACGCAAACCGCCCATGGACTCGCCTATGGCACCAAAGCCGGGCAAGTCTTTCAAAGGCCCGGTCTGGCCATATCCAGACAGACGCACCATGATGGTGGCGGGATTGATCGCTTTTAAATCTTCAAATCCCAGCTCCCATTTTTCCAGTACGCCGGGGCGATAATTTTCTATGATGATGTCGGCTTCCAGGGCCAGGCGTTTGGCAATTTCACGCGCCTGTTCCTGCTTCATATTCAGGGTGATGCTTTTCTTATTGCGCGCCTGCACACTCCACCACAGTGAAGTACCATCCTTTAGCACACGCCATTGACGCAAAGGGTCGCCGCCATCGGGCGATTCTACCTTGATCACTTCGGCACCAAATTCAGCCAGCATGCGCGAGCAAAATGGTCCTGCGATCAGTGTGCCCAACTCCAGAACCTTGATGCCCGCCAAAGGGCCATGTGCTTTAGCTTGTGACTGCATAAGAGAAAATGCGCTCAGAAAGGTTTTACGGGACTGACTTATACAAAAGTCAGCTTCTTGATTTCCCATGCGATATTGGCGCGTGCCTGCGCATCAAACTGCGCCGCCATGATGGGGTGAAAATATAGTTGTTCGCGGCCTGCAAAGCGCTTCAGCACTTTCAGTCGCCCTGCCCTGTAAGCAGGTGCTTCCAGCCAGCGGAATTCATTGCGTATGGCCCGGCTATATTGCTGATACACGTCCTTGGGTGCGCCCAGGATAGTCAGTGCAATATCGAGAAACAAGGGAATATCTGCCGCACGGTTTTTAAAATCAGCCACTTCATGTCTGGCCGTGGCAAGTATGCATTGCTGCACATGCATGATGACGGTGGGATTGATCTCCATGCGCATCATCAACTCTCCTGCCAATTCTGCACTTTTCAGTTCATTATTATTGGCATGGGTGTCATACACCATGTCATGAAACCAGATCGCCAGCGAGACGACAGGGAAATTCTGGATATCTGCGCGCCGCTCTTCAGCATGCCTGAGCATGGACTGGATATGCGTGAGATTATGAAAACTGCGTTGAGGTTCGGAGTAGTGTTTGTCCAGTAAAGCCCAGACTTCTTTGGCATGCCGGGGACTACCCGCCAAGCCCTGTATCAGGTCTGACCATTGCAACTGCAATTTGCTTTTTTGTTCGGCGGGGATCAGAAACATGATGGCTTATATTATTATAATTAAGTAGTCCGTCTATCCAGCATGGCGCGGGCAATCGTACCTGCATCCACATATTCGAGTTCACCACCAACCGGCACACCACGCGCCAGACGGCTGACCCGCAAGCCACGTGCCTTCAGCGTCTCACTGATGTAATGCGCAGTTGCCTCGCCCTCATTGGTGAAATTGGTCGCCAGCACCACCTCCTGCACTTTACCGTCAGTAGCTCTGGTAACCAGCTTTTCCAGGTGTATGTCTTTCGGGCCTATGCCATCAAGCGGCGAGAGTCGTCCCATGAGTACAAAGTACAAGCCTTTGTACGTCATGGTCTGCTCTATCATCATCTGGTCAGAAGGTGTTTCCACCACACATAGCAGACTGGTATCGCGCACAGCATCCAGACAGGTTTCGCAAACTTCGCTCTCGCTGAAGGTATTGCAGGATGCACAATGCTGTATCCGCTCAACCGCGTGAGTCAGCGCCATGCCAAGGATGGCGGCGCCTTCCCTGTCATGTTGCAGCAAGTGATAAGCCATGCGCTGCGCAGACTTTGGCCCAACACCGGGTAAGCGGCGCAATGCCTCAGACAAGGCTTCCAGACTACCGAGTTTTTTCACACTCAGAATGGCATCTTGAAGCCGGGTGGCAAAGGCATGCCAGCTGTCAGTGCGGACATTTTTTCTTGTGAAGTGGCTTCTGCCTTGCGTACTGCATCATTGAATGCAGCAGCGACCAGATCTTCCAGCATGTCCTTGTCATCGCCCAGCAGAGATGGATCGATGGTAACGCGCTTGACATCATTCTTGCAGGTCATGACAACCTTGACCAAGCCAGCACCCGCCTGGCCTTCAACTTCTACCAGGCCCAATTGATCCTGGGCTTTTTTCATATTGTCCTGCATAGCCTGGGCTTGTTTCATCAGGCCAGCCAGTTGATTCTTCATCATAAAAATTTCTCCGAAAATAAAATTAGAATTTGTTTGAAAGATGCTCACAAGCACAGACACATTTACTTACACATTGCCGATCTCAGATCGGCCGTATGCTGCCTGTGACGATAGTGGCACCAAATTCGCGCATTAAAGTCTGCACGAAACTGTCGCCTTGTATGGATTTCTCTGCCTGTTGCTGGCGCACTTCACGCTCAGCCACAGCCTGTGCGTTGGCTGTATGCTCAACCGCACCTATCTCGGTTTCTACCCGTATGTTTTTTTCAAAACGCTCAGTCAGGGCTGCACTAAGTTTTTCTACACTGCCCGAAGACAGGAGAGTCGCCAAAGGCAGGCGCAGGCGGAATACATGAGCATTACCATCCTGCTTGCAACTGACCAGTTCACTTTGCTGTGTCATTTGCTGCGCTACACCACGCACTGGCAAACTGGCAGCCAGTGTTGGCCAATGACCATCCCAATTCAGCTCAGGCACTGGTGCATTCGCGATCAGCCGATCAGCATTCGGGGTAGTAGACTCCCTGGGTTTGACAACTTCTGCAGCAACAGCTTGCTGTTCCTGGTCAGCTAGCACGGCCACTTCAACTGACGCGGCTTGCTCCTGCGGCACAGTAGGTGCAGCGGGAGCCGTCACTCGTGGTAGCATCGCCGGTTTTGCAGGCTCTGCATCGAAGAACATTTCTTCATCCCAGGGTGGTGGCATATCATCCATGCCCATGGATTGCATATCCTGCTCGGCAATCAAAGGCGCGGGTGCAGACACCGGCTGGGCTGGCTTGACTAATGGCTGCGCGGATGGCGGTGCGACTTTGACAGTTGGCGTGGCAGCCGGAGTAACCGGAGCGACGGGCGCGACTGGAGCAACCGGGGCCACGGGCGCAATCACAGCCTTGACTTGTGATGCCGGCGCGGCTTCAGACTGAGCCGAGCGGGCTGGCGTACCGCCCTTGGCACCTGCACCTGCACGTGCAGCGGCCAAGGCCGCCATGACAGGGCTTACCCGGGCACCAGTAGCTGGCACTGGTGCTGGTGCGGGCGCATCTATTTTTTCCTGTACTACCGGTTTCGCTACTTCTGCAGTAACTCTGGCAGGCGCAACTGCCTGTACTGCGCTTGCGATCGGTACGGAACCACTGACATTTGCGACTGCAGGACCGGAAGCAGGAGCAGAACCCGGACGACCAGCGCTTTGTGAGGGAGCCTGATTGTTAACATGATTCACCGGCAAAGCCGGACGCCCACCAGCCGGTGGTGTACTGGCGGGCGGCTGCGCCCATTGCTCACCACTGACGGGTTTGAATGCCAGCATGCGCAACAGTGTCATGCTGAAGCCTGCATATTCATCAGGTGCCAACGCCAGCTCATTGCGGCCATGTACGGCAATTTGATAAAACAGTTGTACTTCTTCTTTGGCGAAACTCTGCGCCAGGCGCAATACCTGTTCACGCTCAGGAATATCTTCTGCCACTGCTGCTGGCACCATTTGCGCCACGGCTATCTGGTGCAGCAAACTACCCAGGTCCTGCAGGGCAGCCTTATAAGACAGGCTACGTGCTGCCATTTCGTCGGCAACATCCAGCAAGGCCTTGCCATCCTGGGCCAGCAAGGCATCCAGCAGGCGTATCAGATAAGACTGGTCCAGCGCACCCAGCATGCCTTGCACCGCATCAAGGCTTACTTTACCGGCAGCATAGGCAATTGCCTGATCTGTCAGCGACAAGGCATCGCGCATGGAGCCATGGGCACCTTGTGCCAGCAAACGCAAGGCGGGCAATTCAAATTCGATTTGCTCTTGCCCCAGGATATTTTCCAGATGGCCAACGATATGGCCAGGCGGCATTTGCTTGAGATTGAATTGCAGGCAGCGTGACAAGACCGTGACTGGAATTTTTTGCGGGTCTGTCGTGGCAAGAATGAATTTGACGTGTTCAGGCGGCTCT